>NZ_JBBOCW010000001.1:0-10000 GCF_038002625.1 Bacillus sp. FSL K6-1284
ATGAAAAACATATCGGATCTTTGGAATCAAGCTTTGGGGCAGATCGAAAAAAAATTGAGCAAGCCCAGCTTTGAAACATGGATGAAATCGACAAAGGCCCATTCATTGCAGGGCGATACGCTGATCATCACCGCACCGAACGAGTTCGCCAGAGACTGGCTTGAATCAAGATACCTGCACCTGATCGCCGATACGATCTACGATCTGACAGGAGAAGAATTGAGCATTAAATTTGTCATTCCTCAGAATCAAAATGAAGAAGATTTTATGCCTAAGTCTCCAATCAAAAAAATGTCGAAAGAAGAACCGGCTGATTTTCCGCAAAACATGCTGAACCCCAAATATACATTCGATACGTTCGTTATCGGTTCAGGAAACCGATTCGCCCATGCGGCGTCTTTGGCAGTGGCCGAAGCCCCGGCGAAAGCTTACAATCCGCTGTTTATTTATGGGGGAGTCGGACTTGGAAAGACTCACTTAATGCATGCGATCGGGCACTATGTCATCGATCACAATCCATCTGCAAAAGTGGTTTATTTGTCATCTGAGAAATTCACAAATGAATTCATTAACTCGATCCGTGACAATAAAGCTGTCGATTTTCGCAACCGCTATCGAAATGTTGACGTTCTTTTGATAGATGATATTCAATTTTTAGCCGGAAAAGAACAGACGCAAGAGGAATTTTTCCATACGTTTAATACGCTGCATGAAGAAACAAAGCAGATCGTCATTTCCAGCGACCGGCCTCCAAAAGAGATCCCAACGCTTGAAGACCGTTTGCGCTCCCGTTTTGAATGGGGATTGATCACAGACATCACGCCTCCTGATCTAGAAACAAGAATTGCGATTTTAAGGAAGAAAGCAAAAGCAGAAGGACTTGATATCCCGAATGAAGTCATGCTTTATATTGCCAATCAGATCGACAGCAATATCAGGGAGCTGGAAGGGGCATTAATCAGGGTTGTCGCATATTCTTCCCTGATAAATAAAGACATCAACGCCGATTTGGCTGCTGAAGCTTTGAAAGATATCATTCCGTCTTCAAAGCCGAAAGTCATTACGATCAAAGACATCCAAAGAATCGTCGGCCAGCAGTTCAATATCAAGCTGGAGGATTTCAAGGCGAAGAAACGGACAAAATCGGTGGCTTTTCCGCGGCAAATCGCTATGTATCTATCAAGAGAAATGACAGATTCTTCTCTTCCAAAGATCGGCGAGGAGTTTGGCGGACGCGACCACACGACGGTCATCCATGCCCACGAAAAAATATCAAAACTGCTGAGCGATGATGAACAGCTCCAGCAACATATTAAAGAAATTAAAGAGCAGCTGAGATAAATGGTGAGCGGGAAAGTGTGAATAACTTGAACATAGCCTTACACAGTCTGTCCACATGTGGATAGGCTGTGTTTCCGTTCGTTTTTAGCACTTATCCACAAATCCACAGCCCCTACTAGTACTTCTGCTATTTTTATAAAACATAATAATTAATAGATTTCCGCAAGGAGGATGATTATGAAGTTTACAATTCAAAAAGACCGCCTAGTCGAAGGTGTCCAAGATGTGTTAAAAGCCGTTTCTTCAAGAACGACGATTCCGATCTTAACCGGTATTAAAATCGTGGCCTCTGATGAAGGTGTCTCTCTGACAGGCAGCGATTCCGATATTTCGATTGAATCGTTTATCCCGAAAGAAGACGGCGATTTAGAGATCGTGACAATTGAACAGCCCGGCAGCATTGTGCTTCAAGCGCGTTTTTTCAGTGAAATTGTCAAAAAGCTGCCGATGTCAACGGTGGAAATCGAGGTTCAAAATCAATACTTAACGATCATCCGCTCCGGCAAAGCAGAGTTTAACTTAAACGGTTTGGATGCAAGCGAATATCCGCTTTTGCCGCAAATTGAAGAGCATCACGCTTTTCAAATTCCGACCGATCTGCTGAAAAACTTGATCCGCCAAACCGTTTTCGCAGTGTCCACCTCAGAAACACGCCCAATCTTGACAGGTGTAAACTGGAATGTCGCGGGCGGTGAATTAATATGCACTGCGACGGATAGTCACCGTCTGGCATTAAGAAAAGCTAAGCTCGACATTAACGAAGACAGTTCTTACAATGTCGTCATCCCAGGAAAAAGCTTAACCGAGCTGAGCAAGATCCTTGATGACCATCAGGAACTAGTCGATATTGTGATTACCGAAACACAAGTGTTATTTAAAACAAAAAACGTGCTGTTTTTCTCCAGGCTGCTTGACGGAAACTATCCGGATACAAACCGCCTGATTCCTCAGGAAAGCAAAACGAACCTGATCGTCAATACAAAGGAATTTCTTCAGGCGATCGACAGGGCTTCGCTCTTGGCAAGAGAAGGTCGAAACAACGTGGTGAAACTTTCCGCAGCCGCCAATGAGTCGATCGAAATTTCTTCAAACTCTCCGGAAATCGGAAAGGTTGTCGAAACGGTGAATGCCGAGCAGATTGAAGGGGAAGACTTAAAGATATCCTTTAGTCCGAAATATATGCTGGATGCCCTTAAAGTTCTTGAAGGAGAGGATATTCACGTGAGCTTCACGGGCGCTATGAGGCCTTTTCTGATCCGTACGCCGAATGACGATTCGATCGTCCAATTAATTCTTCCTGTCCGGACGTATTAATTTGTTGGAATAGAAAGTTGCCGGCTGGTCCGGCAGCTTCTCTTATTTTTCGGGAGAAAAGCGCTCTCGCCCTGCCTTGGTTGTTCATACCGCAAGTTTCCCCTTTCCTTCTTTCCCTGTTTTTTAGTACAATTAGATATTAGTGATATTGAAAGAGGTCGATATAATGACAAAGACGGTGGCTATTGATACAGAGATGATTACCCTCGGCCAGTTTTTGAAATTGGCGGATGTCATTCAGTCCGGAGGAATGGCAAAATGGTTTTTATCGGAATATGAAGTACTCGTCAATGACGAGCCGGATAACCGCCGCGGACGAAAACTGTATGTCGGAGATGTGGTGACGATTGAAGGATTCGGTTCATTTCAAGTCGTCGGCTAAAAGCAGGTGGTATTGATTGTATATCCAAAATCTTACATTATCATCTTACCGTAATTATGAGCGCCTTGACCTTCAATTTGAGAACAAAGTGAATGTGATTATCGGAGAGAACGCTCAAGGAAAAACGAATTTGATGGAAGCGATCTATGTGCTTGCGATGGCGAAATCCCATCGGACGTCAAATGATAAAGAACTCATACGATGGGATGAAGACTATGCTAAAATAGAAGGCAGGGTCATTAAAAAAAACGGTTCTGTTCCCATTCAGCTCGTGATTTCCAAAAAAGGAAAAAAAGGTAAAGTCAATCATATTGAACAGCAGAAGCTGAGCCAGTATGTCGGGGCTGTCAACACGATTATGTTCGCGCCGGAGGATTTAAATCTTGTAAAAGGAAGTCCTCAGGTCAGAAGAAGGTTTCTCGATATGGAAATCGGCCAAGTATCACCTGTCTATCTTCATGACCTTTCTCTTTACCAAAAAATCCTTTCACAACGGAATCATTTCCTGAAACAGCTTCAAACGAGAAAGCAAACCGACCAAACGATGCTTGACGTGCTGACGGAACAGCTTACGGAATTCGCGGCAAAGGTTGTGATGAAACGGCTTCAGTTTGTCGATCAGCTTGAAAAATGGGCTCAGCCCATTCATTCCGGAATTTCAAGAGGTCTGGAAGAGCTGACGTTAAAGTATCATACGTCTCTTCACGTATCAGATTCGCCCGATTTGTCGAAAATGATCAATAGTTATCAAGAAACGTTTTCTAAATTAAGAGATAAAGAAATAGAACGGGGGGTATCTCTGTCAGGTCCCCACAGGGATGATGTTCTCTTCTACGTCAATGGCCGTGATGTGCAGACTTACGGATCGCAGGGCCAGCAGCGAACGACTGCTTTGTCGCTTAAATTGGCTGAAATCGATTTGATTCAGGAAGAGATAGGAGAATATCCGATTCTGCTTTTGGATGATGTTTTATCAGAGCTGGACGACTATCGGCAGTCTCACTTGCTCCACACCATTCAAGGCCGTGTTCAAACATTCGTAACAACGACAAGCGTTGATGGAATTGATCATAAAACCTTAAACGAAGCGGAAATCTTTCGAGTTGAAAATGGCACGCTATCGGACTGAGAAAATGGGGTGAGGGATTGTATATCCACTTAGGTGACGATTTTGTCGTCTCAACGCGTGAAATTGTGGCTATTTTTGATTACAAGGCAAAGACGTCGCCGATTGTTGAAGAGTTTTTAAACAAGCAAAAACAGCAGATTGTCTCTTCTAACAGCACGCCGAAGTCAATTGTTGTCACATTACAATCGATTTATTTTTCTCCTTTAGCCTCAGGCACGTTGAAAAAACGGGCGCAATCCAAGCCGGAAATCGATTCATAAAAGAATCTTAACTATAAATTTATTATGTTTGAAGAAAAGTGTAGGTGAATGTGCGTGGCAATGGAACAGCAAAATAATTACGATGAAAATCAGATACAGGTTCTAGAGGGATTGGAAGCCGTGCGGAAAAGACCCGGAATGTACATCGGGTCGACAAGCGGCAAAGGTCTGCACCATTTAGTATGGGAAATTGTCGATAACAGCATCGATGAAGCATTGGCCGGTTACTGCACTGAAATCAATGTCGAAATTGAAAAAGACAACAGCATCACTGTAAAAGACAACGGACGGGGGATTCCGGTCGGTATTCATGAGAAGATGGGCCGTCCCGCTGTAGAAGTCATCATGACAGTCCTGCACGCCGGAGGAAAGTTTGACGGAAGCGGATATAAAGTTTCAGGCGGTTTGCACGGCGTCGGTGCATCTGTTGTTAACGCCCTTTCAACCGAGCTCGATGTAACGGTTTACAGAGATGGAAAAGTCCATTACCAGGAATTTGAACGGGGCGTTCCGAAAGCTGATTTGAAAGTCATCGGAGATACGGAAGTGACGGGAACGACCACTCACTTCAAGCCTGATCCGGAAATATTCACGGAAACGACGGAATACGACTATGATACGCTTGCCACTCGTGTCCGGGAGCTCGCTTTCTTGACAAAAGGCGTCAAAATCACGATTGAAGACAAGCGAGAAGGAAAAGAACGCAAGAATGATTACTGCTATGAAGGCGGTATTAAAAGCTATGTTGAACACTTGAACCGTTCACGGGAAGTGGTTCATGAAGAGCCAGTCTATATTGAAGGATCCAAAGACGGCATTACGGTCGAGGTGGCTCTTCAATACAACGACAGCTATACCAGCAACATTTATTCGTTTGCCAATAACATTCATACGTATGAAGGCGGAACGCATGAAGCCGGCTTTAAGACCGGTTTGACGAGAGTCATCAATGATTACGCGAGAAGGAACGGTGTCTTCAAAGAAAGCGATCCGAACTTAAGCGGGGAAGACGTCCGTGAAGGTTTGACAGCGATCATTTCAATCAAGCATCCGGATCCTCAATTTGAAGGGCAGACGAAAACAAAGCTTGGCAACTCAGAAGCGCGGACGATAACAGATGCGCTATTTTCAGAAGCGCTCGAAAAGTTTCTGCTTGAAAACCCGGATTCGGCGAAAAAAATCGTTGAAAAAGGGGTTATGGCCGCCAGAGCACGAATGGCTGCAAAGAAAGCACGTGAACTGACGCGCAGAAAAAGCGCCCTTGAAGTGTCGAATCTGCCGGGGAAACTGGCTGACTGTTCTTCTAAAGACCCGACGATTTCCGAACTTTACATCGTTGAGGGTGACTCTGCGGGCGGATCGGCAAAACAAGGCCGCGATCGTCATTTCCAAGCCATTTTGCCTTTGAGAGGGAAAATTTTGAACGTCGAAAAAGCACGCCTGGACAAAATTTTGTCCAACAATGAGGTTCGTTCTATGATCACCGCGCTTGGCACCGGTATCGGGGAAGATTTCAATCTTGAAAAAGCCCGCTACCACAAAGTCGTGATTATGACGGATGCCGACGTCGACGGTGCCCACATCCGAACGTTGCTGCTGACCTTTTTCTACCGCTACATGAGACAGATCATCGAACAAGGATATGTCTACATCGCTCAGCCGCCGCTTTACAAAATACAGCAGGGGAAACGCGTTGAGTATGCGTACAATGACCAGCAGCTCGAAGAAATTTTAAAAGAGCTTCCGCAAAATCCGAAGCCAGGCCTGCAGCGCTATAAAGGTTTGGGCGAGATGAACGCGACACAGCTTTGGGAAACGACGATGGATCCTGAAACGCGGACATTGCTTCAAGTAACGCTCAAAGATGCGATCGATGCGGATGAAACCTTTGAAATGCTGATGGGCGACAAGGTTGAGCCGCGCCGCAACTTTATCGAAGAGAATGCCCGATATGTAAAGAATTTGGATATTTAATGATTGTAAGACCTTATTTTCGCTTAATTGAAATAAGGTCTTTTCTAGAATGAGCCTTTGGCGCTCTAGTCATTTGATGTGTATAAAATCAAGATTATTGATATAATGGAGAATAGCCTAATTCGTTGAAGAGTATAAATTACAAATCTACTCCCACACAACTCATGTAGATTCTCCAGGGAGGTTTTTTAATGAGTGAACAACATAAGCCCCAAGTTCAGGAAGTCAATATCAGTCAGGAAATGCGCACATCTTTTTTAGACTACGCAATGAGTGTTATTGTTTCCCGCGCTCTTCCGGACGTAAGAGACGGTCTGAAGCCGGTGCACAGAAGAATATTGTATGCGATGAACGACCTTGGGATGACAAGTGATAAGCCGTATAAAAAATCCGCGCGTATTGTCGGCGAAGTTATCGGTAAGTACCACCCGCATGGTGATTCTGCTGTTTACGAAGCCATGGTCAGAATGGCGCAGGATTTTAACTATCGGTACATGCTCGTTCAAGGCCACGGAAACTTCGGTTCTGTCGACGGCGACTCGGCTGCGGCCATGCGTTACACAGAAGCGAGAATGTCTAAAATATCAATGGAAATTCTGCGCGACATCAATAAAGACACAATCGATTACCAGGACAACTATGACGGATCGGAAAAAGAGCCGGTTGTTATGCCCGCGAGATTTCCAAACCTGCTTGTCAACGGAGCGGCCGGTATTGCTGTAGGTATGGCCACAAACATTCCGCCGCATCAGCTCGGTGAAGTCATTGACGGGGTCTTGGCGGTCAGCAAGAACCCTGAAATCACGCTTCCGGAATTGATGGAAATCATTCCTGGACCTGATTTCCCAACAGCAGGGCTGATCTTGGGGAGAAGCGGCATCCGGAAAGCCTATGAAACAGGCCGGGGATCCATTACGCTTCGAGCCAAAGCTCAAATCGAAGAAACATCTTCCGGTAAACCGGTAATCATAATTACGGAAATACCGTATCAGGTGAATAAAGCTAGGCTGATCGAAAAAATCGCCGATCTAGTGCGCGATAAGAAAATCGACGGCATTACGGATCTCCGCGATGAATCAGACCGAAACGGCATGCGCATCGTCATTGAACTGAGAAGGGACGCAAACGCTAATGTACTGTTAAATAACTTGTACAAGCAGACCGCTCTTCAAACATCATTCGGCATTAATCTTTTGGCGCTTGTTGACGGACAGCCGAAAGTATTGAGCTTGAAGCAGTGTCTGGAGCATTATCTTGACCATCAAAAAGTCGTGATCAGAAGGCGCACGGCATTCGAACTTCGCAAAGCGGAAGCGCGGGCCCACATTCTTGAGGGCTTGAGAGTGGCGCTTGATCATCTTGATGAAGTTATTTCCCTGATTAGAAATTCGCAAACGGCTGAAATCGCAAAAAACGGATTGATTGAGAAGTTTTCTTTGACCGAAAAACAGGCCCAAGCGATTTTGGACATGCGTCTTCAGCGTTTAACAGGACTGGAACGCGAAAAAATCGAAGAGGAATATCGAGGTCTTGTTGAGTTGATTGCCGAGTTAAAAGCCATCTTAGCAGATGAAGAAAAGGTTCTTGAAATCATTCGGGAAGAGCTCACAGAAGTTAAAGAGCGCTTTAATGATGAGCGCCGTACAGAAATCGTGACATCAGGCCTTGAAACGATTGAGGACGAAGATCTCATCACGCGCGAGAATATCGTTGTGACTTTAACCCATAACGGATATATCAAACGTCTGCCTTCTTCCACTTACCGCAGCCAAAAACGGGGCGGGAAAGGCATTCAGGGCATGGGGACAAATGAAGACGACTTCGTTGAACACCTGATTTCAACATCCACCCATGACACCATTCTCTTCTTCTCAAATAAAGGGAAGGTGTACCGTTCGAAAGGATATGAGATCCCTGAATTCGGACGGACAGCAAAGGGAATACCGATTATTAACCTGCTTGAAGTGGAAAAAGGAGAATGGATCAACGCGATTATCCCGGTAAGCGAATTTGATGACGAGTCTTATTTGTTCTTCACGACAAGACACGGAATATCAAAACGCACGCCGCTTTCCCAATTCGCGAATATCCGCAATAACGGATTGATCGCCTTAAGCCTCCGCGATGAGGATGAATTGATGGCCGTCCGCCTGACAGACGGAAATAAACAAATTATTATCGGCACGAAAAACGGTCTGCTGATCCGTTTCCCTGAAACAGATGTAAGGCAAATGGGAAGAACAGCAGCCGGTGTTAAAGGCATCACTCTGACAGATGACGATGTTGTCGTCGGCATGGAGATTTTGGAAGAGGATTATCATGTGCTAATCGTAACTGAAAAAGGCTACGGAAAACTGACGCCGGCTTCAGAATACAGGGTTCAAAGCCGTGGAGGAAAAGGGCTGAAAACCTGCAAAATCACAGAAAATAACGGCTCTCTTGTGACAGTGAAAGCAACAACAGGAGAAGAAGATTTAATGATCATCACAGCCAGCGGCGTGATCATTCGGATGGATATTAAAGATATTTCCACAACCGGCCGCGTCACCCAGGGCGTGCGTCTTATCCGCTTAGGTGAACAAGAGCATGTCGCGACTGTCGCTTTAGTTGAAAAAGATGAAGAGAACGATACAGAAGAACAGGAAGCGGACGAATCATAAAAACATGCAGCCAAATGGCTGCATGTTTTTCTATTCAATCTTTCAAATAAGATCTTTTCATCAGAAAGATGATGTGCTATAATTTCTTTTGGTCGCTTATAAAAGCAACAACAAAAACTTTTCCGAAAAAAAGTATTGACCGCTTGTCTCATAAATGTTATATTTAAGTGGTCGCTTTGAGAGCGGCAACGAAGTTCTTTGAAAACTAAACAAGACAAAACGTACCTGTTAATTCATTAAATAAATCGCACATGCGAGTGTGCGTAGTCATTATCAAACTTCATGGAGAGTTTGATCCTGGCTCAGGACGAACGCTGGCGGCGTGCCTAATACATGCAAGTCGAGCGGACAGATGGGAGCTTGCTCCCTGATGTCAGCGGCGGACGGGTGAGTAACACGTGGGTAACCTGCCTGTAAGACTGGGATAACTCCGGGAAACCGGGGCTAATACCGGATGCTTGATTGAACCGCATGGTTCAATTATAAAAGGTGGCTTTTAGCTACCACTTACAGATGGACCCGCGGCGCATTAGCTAGTTGGTGAGGTAACGGCTCACCAAGGCAACGATGCGTAGCCGACCTGAGAGGGTGATCGGCCACACTGGGACTGAGACACGGCCCAGACTCCTACGGGAGGCAGCAGTAGGGAATCTTCCGCAATGGACGAAAGTCTGACGGAGCAACGCCGCGTGAGTGATGAAGGTTTTCGGATCGTAAAACTCTGTTGTTAGGGAAGAACAAGTACCGTTCGAATAGGGCGGTACCTTGACGGTACCTAACCAGAAAGCCACGGCTAACTACGTGCCAGCAGCCGCGGTAATACGTAGGTGGCAAGCGTTGTCCGGAATTATTGGGCGTAAAGCGCGCGCAGGCGGTTTCTTAAGTCTGATGTGAAAGCCCCCGGCTCAACCGGGGAGGGTCATTGGAAACTGGGGAACTT
>NZ_JBBOCW010000001.1:12500-35000 GCF_038002625.1 Bacillus sp. FSL K6-1284
GGAAGGACTCGTGGAGCGCTTAGAAGTGAGAATGCCGGTATGAGTAGCGAAAGAGGGGTGAGAATCCCCTCCACCGAATGCCTAAGGTTTCCTGAGGAAGGCTCGTCCGCTCAGGGTTAGTCGGGACCTAAGCCGAGGCCGAAAGGCGTAGGCGATGGACAACAGGTTGATATTCCTGTACCACCTCCTCACCATTTGAGCAATGGGGGGACGCAGGAGGATAGGGTAAGCGCGGTATTGGATATCCGCGTCCAAGCAGTTAGGCTGGGAAATAGGCAAATCCGTTTCCCATAAGGCTGAGCTGTGATGGCGAGCGAAATATAGTAGCGAAGTTCCTGATTCCACACTGCCAAGAAAAGCCTCTAGCGAGGTGAGAGGTGCCCGTACCGCAAACCGACACAGGTAGGCGAGGAGAGAATCCTAAGGTGATCGAGAGAACTCTCGTTAAGGAACTCGGCAAAATGACCCCGTAACTTCGGGAGAAGGGGTGCTCTGTTAGGGTGCAAGCCCGAGAGAGCCGCAGTGAATAGGCCCAGGCGACTGTTTAGCAAAAACACAGGTCTCTGCGAAGCCGTAAGGCGAAGTATAGGGGCTGACGCCTGCCCGGTGCTGGAAGGTTAAGAGGAGCGCTTAGCGTAAGCGAAGGTGCGAATTGAAGCCCCAGTAAACGGCGGCCGTAACTATAACGGTCCTAAGGTAGCGAAATTCCTTGTCGGGTAAGTTCCGACCCGCACGAAAGGCGCAACGATCTGGGCACTGTCTCAACGAGAGACTCGGTGAAATTATAGTACCTGTGAAGATGCAGGTTACCCGCGACAGGACGGAAAGACCCCGTGGAGCTTTACTGCAGCCTGATATTGAATGTTGGTACAGCTTGTACAGGATAGGTAGGAGCCTTGGAAACCGGAGCGCCAGCTTCGGTGGAGGCATCGGTGGGATACTACCCTGGCTGTATTGACCTTCTAACCCGCTGCCCTTATCGGGCAGGGAGACAGTGTCAGGTGGGCAGTTTGACTGGGGCGGTCGCCTCCTAAAAGGTAACGGAGGCGCCCAAAGGTTCCCTCAGAATGGTTGGAAATCATTCGCAGAGTGTAAAGGCACAAGGGAGCTTGACTGCGAGACCTACAAGTCGAGCAGGGACGAAAGTCGGGCTTAGTGATCCGGTGGTTCCGCATGGAAGGGCCATCGCTCAACGGATAAAAGCTACCCCGGGGATAACAGGCTTATCTCCCCCAAGAGTCCACATCGACGGGGAGGTTTGGCACCTCGATGTCGGCTCATCGCATCCTGGGGCTGTAGTCGGTCCCAAGGGTTGGGCTGTTCGCCCATTAAAGCGGTACGCGAGCTGGGTTCAGAACGTCGTGAGACAGTTCGGTCCCTATCCGTCGCGGGCGCAGGAAATTTGAGAGGAGCTGTCCTTAGTACGAGAGGACCGGGATGGACGCACCGCTGGTGTACCAGTTGTTCTGCCAAGGGCATCGCTGGGTAGCTATGTGCGGACGGGATAAGTGCTGAAAGCATCTAAGCATGAAGCCCCCCTCAAGATGAGATTTCCCATTCCGCAAGGAAGTAAGATCCCTGAAAGATGATCAGGTTGATAGGTCTGAGGTGGAAGTGTGGCGACACATGGAGCTGACAGATACTAATTGATCGAGGACTTAACCTAAATGTTTGTGAATTGTCTGACCGTTATCTAGTTTTGAGAGAACACCTCTCATACATAGTTTGGTGGCGATAGCGAAGAGGTCACACCCGTTCCCATGCCGAACACGGAAGTTAAGCTCTTCAGCGCCGATGGTAGTTGGGGGCTTCCCCCTGTGAGAGTAGGACGCCGCCAAGCACTTAAAAAGACCAGCTTATATAAGCTGGTCTTTTTTGTTGTTTTCCTTTTTATGAAGAAGCAGTTCAGCGATATAATAGGGGAACTTTGACTCGACTATATGTAAAAACTGCTGGATGATGACATAATCATCGCTAGCACTTTGAAGAAGAAGGTCATACCACCATTCAGTTTCATACCTGGCAATCATGCTTAAATTGTACGCAACCAAGTAATGCGCCAATATTTCCGGGAGCTTTAAAAAGTGATCCCGTTCAGCCGGGAAATAATATCTGTCTTGCTCCAAATCATAAAGCAACGTGGTCGAAGTACTGGGTCGGCATTCTTTATGAGCGGCAGAAAAAACGATTCCCTCTTTTTCCTCACGGCAGAAAGACCAGTTTAAATGGTATTCGATATGTTCGATGAAACGCTTTGATGACATATTGTAAGCATTGGGTGTCTCGCCAGGCAGCTCAATTAGCCGGTCTTCGACGGCTGCTTTTACAATCGGATTTGGTTTTTTTTGAAATGCCAGCACTTTATTGATCTCCGGAATTTTCGCCAAAAGCTGTTTCATATTGAATCGTTCATCTTCCAATCCGGATAATTGGAAAAGGGATCTGATCACGTGCATACATAGGCCGTTCCTTTGGATTTTCACTTCATCTTCATAAAAGCGGTAATTTTGTTTTTTTCGTTTTCTTGTGGTCACGCCATGAGCAAGCACTGAAGTATGGCTGGGATAGGAAGGATCTGTCGTTAACAGGCAGGCTTTCAAAAGCTGTGCCATGCCGTAAAATAATAAAATGGGTTTTATTTCTAACGTAGCGATTTTGGCTTGCTTGTAAAAAGCTTCTGCATGCTTAAGAAAAAAAATAAACCGCTCTCCGTTTTTATAAGAGTTTTTTTTGGCATCTTCCATTCCTTGATTTTTATATACCATTTCAAGAAAATGCTGGGCTGTTTCGACCGAATAAAACAGCTTTAAATCCTTCCATCCTTTATCTTGCATGTACTCCACTTCCCTTATGGTTATTTTCTAAAAATTACAACTGTTTCCCGCTTTCTTGACAGTGGGTATTCAAGTTGATAATCTACATATAATATTTTGCCGAAAAGAGGGGGATTTACTAATGTGGGAAAGCAAATTTTCGAAAGAAGGCTTAACATTTGATGATGTATTGCTCGTTCCGGCTAAATCGGAGGTACTTCCGCGCGACGTGGATTTATCGGTTGAGCTTACACCGTCCCTTAAGCTGAATGTTCCAATTATTAGTGCAGGCATGGATACAGTGACAGAAGCTCAAATGGCCATCGCGATGGCACGGCAGGGCGGATTGGGCATTATCCACAAAAACATGTCGATTGAACAGCAGGCTGAGCAGGTTGACAAAGTCAAACGTTCAGAGCGGGGCGTCATTACAAATCCGTTTTTCCTGACGCCAGAGCACCAAGTTTTTGATGCAGAACATTTGATGGGCAAATACAGAATTTCCGGTGTTCCGATTGTTGACAATGAAGAGGATCAGAAGCTGGTTGGAATTATCACAAACCGTGATCTGCGATTTATTTCTGATTACTCCATGAAAATCAGCGATGTTATGACAAAAGAAGAGCTTGTTACGGCTCCTGTTGGTACAACCCTGGATGAAGCGGAAAAAATTCTTCAAAAATACAAGATCGAAAAACTCCCTCTTTTAGATGATCAAGGTGTTTTAAAAGGGCTTATTACGATTAAAGACATTGAAAAAGTAATCGAATTCCCGAATTCAGCGAAAGATGTTCACGGCCGCCTATTGGTTGGAGCAGCGGTTGGTGTAACAGGCGACACAATGACACGCGTCAGAAAGCTTGTGGAAGCCAATGTCGATGTGATCGTCGTTGATACCGCGCACGGCCATTCACAAGGTGTCTTGGATACCGTTAAGAAAATCCGCGACACTTATCCTGAATTAAATATCATTGCCGGCAACGTCGCAACTGCCGAAGGAACAAAAGCGCTTATCGAAGCCGGAGCAAATGTAGTTAAAGTCGGTATCGGACCGGGTTCTATTTGTACAACCCGCGTAGTGGCCGGTGTCGGTGTTCCGCAAGTGACAGCGATTTACGATTGTGCGACTGAAGCAAGAAAACACGGTGCGGCGATTATTGCAGACGGCGGCATCAAGTTTTCCGGAGATATCGTCAAAGCCTTGGCTGCCGGAGGCCATGCCGTCATGCTTGGAAGCCTTCTTGCCGGAACATCCGAAAGCCCAGGCGAGACTGAAATCTACCAAGGCAGACGCTTTAAAGTTTATCGCGGTATGGGTTCAGTAGCTGCAATGGAAAAAGGAAGCAAAGACCGCTACTTCCAAGAGGAAAACAAAAAATTCGTTCCGGAAGGCATTGAGGGCCGTACGCCTTATAAAGGTCCGGTTGCTGACACAGTTTATCAGCTTGTCGGCGGTTTGAAATCCGGCATGGGGTACTGTGGAACAAAAGATTTGCACGCACTGAGGGAAGATGCGCAGTTCATCCGCATGACAGGCGCAGGCCTGCGGGAAAGCCACCCTCACGATGTACAAATTACCAAAGAATCGCCTAACTATACCATTTCCTAATCAAATATGACAAAAATTAAACCGTAGACAGAGTAATACTCTGTCTATTTTTTTTTGCTTCCTTATGATAAAATTTATAATGTTGTGTTTGAAAAATGTCTTAAAAGGCTTTGATATAGATTATTAGTCTGATGAAAAGCGGAGGTATCACGATTTGAAAAGCAAGAGAATAAAGCAGCTGATCATGTTGATCGTTGCTTTTGCCGTGACTGTAGGTGCATTTTCTCCTATGTCGACAGCAAAAGCCGCAAATGATCCAATTAATGTAGACGCGAAAGCAGCAATCTTGGTGGAAGCTTCATCGGGGAAAATTTTGTACAGCAAAAATGCCGATCAGCGTCTTCCTGTTGCCAGCATGGCCAAAATGATGACGGAGTATCTTCTGTTGGAAGCGATTCACGAAGGCAAAGTGAAATGGGATCAGAAGTACACGCCTGACGATTATGTATACGAGATTTCCCAAGATCGTTCATTATCGAATGTTCCTCTTCGTAAAGACGGATCATACACTGTAAAAGAGCTTTATCAGGCGACTGCAATTTACTCTGCAAACGCGGCGGCTATTGCACTTTCTGAAATCGTTGCCGGTTCTGAATCAAAGTTCGTAGAGTTAATGAATAAAAAAGCCAAAGAGCTTGGAATGAAAGATTTCAAATTTGTGAATGCTACAGGTTTGGAAAACAAGGATCTTCACGGCAAACATCCGAGCGGAACAAATGCCAATGAAGAAAATGAAGTATCTGCGAGAGACATGGCGCTCCTTGCCGATCATTTAGTAAGCGATTATCCTGAAATCCTCGATACGGCGAGCATTGCCAAAACGAAGTTCAGAAAAGGCACAGACGATGAAATGGACATGCCGAACTGGAACTTTATGCTGAAAGGCCTAGTTCAGGAATATAAAGGTGTGGACGGGCTGAAAACCGGCTCAACGGACTCTGCCGGATCATGCTTTACGGCTACTGCCGAAAGAAACGGCATGAGAGTGATTTCCGTCGTTATGAATGCGAAAGGCGACCTTCATACGGGACGATTTAAAGAAACGAAAAAAATGCTTGATTATGCATTTGATAACTTCACGATGAAAGAGTTTTACGCAAAAGGCGCACAAGTGAAAGGCAACGAAACGGTCACAGTCGACAAAGGGAAAGAAACTGAAGTCGGCGTCGTAACGGAAAAAGCCTTTTCAATGCCTGTGAAGAACGGTGAAGAAAAGAATTACAAGGCGAAAGTGACGCTGAACAAAGACGAGCTGACCGCACCTGTTAAAAAAGGTGAAAAAGTCGGTACCTTGACGGCCTCCTATAAGGGAGAAGAAAAGGACTACGGATTTCTCGGCAGCGATGTATCAGGTGTAAACCTCGTGACAAAAGAAGATGATGAGAAAGCAAACTGGTTTATTTTAACGATGAGAAGCATCGGCGGCTTTTTTGCCGGTATTTGGAACAGCATTGTTGAAATGGTAACCGGCTGGTTTTAATCAATAAAGGGCTCTATCTGATAGGGCTCTTTATTGTCATATTCAGATAGAATTACCATTTACAATCCTAACAATTTGTTATTAAAATAGAAATAATCTTCGTGTTTTTCATATGATTTTGTGGAATTATAGGATACAATAGGATTAAATCTGACAATTCAATCTTTGATTAGGGGGATCCTTGAAATGGCTCAAACAGGTACTGATCGCGTAAAACGCGGTATGGCAGAAATGCAGAAAGGCGGCGTCATTATGGACGTTGTCAATGCCGAACAAGCAAAAATCGCAGAAGAAGCAGGAGCCGTCGCAGTCATGGCGCTGGAGCGCGTTCCGGCTGATATCCGTGCGGCAGGCGGAGTTGCCCGCATGGCAGATCCGACAATTGTCGAAGAAGTGATGAACGCTGTTTCAATCCCGGTTATGGCGAAAGCCCGCATCGGGCATATCGTTGAAGCGCGTGTTCTTGAAGCGCTCGGCGTTGACTATATTGATGAAAGTGAAGTTTTGACTCCTGCGGATGAAGAATTTCATTTAAATAAAAACGAATTTACCGTTCCATTTGTATGCGGATGCCGCGACCTCGGAGAAGCGACGCGCCGGATCGCAGAAGGAGCTTCAATGCTTCGTACGAAAGGCGAACCTGGTACGGGCAATATTGTGGAAGCTGTCCGCCATATGAGAAAGGTGAATGCTCAAGTGCGCAAAGTAGTCGGCATGAGCGATGACGAACTGATGACAGAAGCGAAAAACCTCGGCGCTCCGTATGAGCTGTTGAAGGAAATTAAAGCCGAAGGACGCCTTCCTGTTGTAAACTTTGCTGCCGGCGGTGTGGCAACACCTGCTGATGCTGCTTTAATGATGCAGCTTGGCGCTGACGGCGTATTCGTAGGGTCCGGTATTTTTAAATCCGACAACCCTGCTAAATTCGCGAAAGCAATCGTTGAAGCGACGACGCATTACACGGATTACAAACTGATTGCCGAGCTATCAAAAGAGCTTGGAACTGCGATGAAAGGGATTGAAATCTCAAATCTGCTGCCAGAACAGCGTATGCAAGAGCGCGGCTGGTAAACACGAAGGAGACGGATTGACATGCTGACAATTGGTGTACTTGGACTTCAGGGAGCTGTAAGAGAACATATTCGCTCAATTGAAGCATGCGGAGCAGCCGGAAAAGTCATTAAGTGGCCGGAAGAGTTAAAGGAAATCGACGGTTTGATTTTGCCGGGAGGGGAAAGCACGACGATGAGGCGCCTCATCGATACGTATCAGTTTATGAAGCCCCTTCAGGAGTTTGCCGCATCCGGAAAGCCGGTATTTGGAACTTGTGCTGGGCTGATTATCCTGGCGAAGAATATCGCCGGAGCGAATGATGCCCATCTTGGTGTTCTGGATGTAACCGTCGAACGAAATTCCTTTGGAAGACAAGTGGACAGCTTTGAAGCGGATTTAACCGTTAAAGGACTTGACGAACCGTTTACAGGCGTATTTATCCGCGCTCCGCACATTTTGGAAGCGGGCGCAGATGTGGAAGTGCTTTCGGAGCACAACGGTAGAATCGTCGCTGCCAAACAAGGAAATCTGCTCGGCTGTTCTTTCCACCCTGAATTGACGGATGACCATAGAATGACGAAATTATTTGTCGAGATGGCGGAAAAGCATAAACAGGAAGCCGTCGTATAAAACGGTTGAAAGCTGTTAAAACTTGTAGTACATTTATAAGACAATATAGATCGAAAAGCGTTGATAGGAAGCAGTAGGAAGCCTCTCTTTCCAAGAGAGCCGATGGTTGGTGCGAATCGGCGAAAGATGCTGTCCGAATCCATCCTTGAGCGAAATGCTGAACAGTCAAAGTAGGCATTTACGGGAGAACCGTTATCAAAATGAAGCGGAAAACAGGAGGAAGACGCCTGTTTTCAATCAGGGTGGCAACGCGAGAGCTCTCGTCCCTTATATTTAGGGGACAAGGGCTCTTTTTTTCGGTCAAATCAGTATAAAAGGAGCGAGGCAGATGCTTGATATCAAACTGCTGCGGGCAAATTTGGAGGAAATCAAACAAAAGCTTGCCCACAGAGGAGAAGATTTATCAGATTTTGATCAATTTGAGGAATTGGATACAAAGAGAAGAGAATTGATCGTCAAAGTAGAAGAGCTGAAAGGAAAGCGCAATGAGGTATCTCAGCAGGTGGCCGCTTTAAAGCGCGAGAAAAAAGATGCTGACCACCTCATTAAAGAAATGCGCGAAGTCGGTGAAGACATTAAAAAGCTTGATGAAGAGCTGAGAACGGTCGAATCTTCACTTGATAAAATCATGCTGTCTATCCCGAATATCCCCCATGAGTCTGTTCCGGTCGGTGAGACTGAAGACGACAACGTGGAAGTTCGCAAATGGGGCGAACTCCCCGGATTTTCATTTGAGCCGAAGCCTCATTGGGATATTGCCGATCAATTGGATATTCTTGATTTTGAGCGGGCCGGCAAGGTTACGGGAAGCCGTTTCGTTTTCTATAAAGGGCTAGGCGCCAGACTTGAACGGGCATTGTATAACTTTATGCTTGATCTTCATGTAGACGAGTACGGCTATACGGAAGTCATCCCGCCGTACATGGTGAACCGCGCAAGCATGACAGGCACCGGACAGCTGCCGAAATTTGAGGAAGATGCCTTTAAAATCAGGGAAGAAGATTATTTCTTAATTCCGACGGCAGAAGTGCCAATTACGAACCTGCATCGCGATGAAATTTTGTCAGCTGGCGAGTTGCCGATCAATTATGCGGCGTTCAGTGCGTGCTTCCGTTCAGAAGCAGGTTCAGCTGGCCGTGATACGCGCGGTTTGATTCGCCAGCACCAATTTAACAAAGTTGAACTGGTGAAATTCGTGAAGCCTGAGGATTCATATGAAGAGCTTGAAAAGCTGACAAATCAAGCGGAGAAAGTTCTTCAGCTGCTTGAGCTTCCTTATCGTGTGATGAGCATGTGTACGGGCGATCTAGGATTTACCGCTGCGAAAAAATACGATATCGAAGTATGGATTCCAAGCCAAAACACATATCGTGAGATTTCATCTTGCAGTAACTTCGAAGCTTTCCAGGCCAGACGGGCGAATATCAGATTCAGAAGGGAAGCAAAAGGAAAGCCTGAGCATGTCCATACGTTAAACGGCTCCGGCTTGGCTGTCGGCAGAACGGTTGCCGCATTATTGGAAAATTACCAGCAGGAGGACGGGAGCGTCATCATTCCTAAAGCGCTTCGTCCATACATGGGGAACAGAGATGTTATTCAACCATAAAAAGTGCGCGCCAAGAGGCGCGCTTTTTTTATGCGAGAGACCAGACGGCGGCTACATTTCGGGCACAGCGCGTAAGATTTGAACTTCCATCGGCAAGGGCGTTTTCCAAGGAGCTGATCCCTGGCACAATCGAAAAGAGAGCGGAAATGCCGATATCATAAACAAGCTCGCAGCCTTCACCGAGCGATCCGGCAAATGCAATAACAGGAATATTCTCGCTGCAGGCGCGTTTTGCGACGCCGGCCGGCGTTTTTCCGCTGACTGTTTGGCCGTCTATTTTTCCCTCGCCCGTAATGACAAGATCGGCTCCTTTAATACGTTCGGAAAAAGACAAAGTATCTAAAACAATGTCAACTCCGCTTTTTAATTCCGCTTTTAAAAAGGCACAGAGGCCTGCTCCTAATCCTCCTGCCGCTCCTGCTCCCGGGATTGAATCGATTTCGCACCCCAGCTCTGCTTTGACTGCAGCAGCATAATGTTTTAAGTTTTGATCCAAAAGGGCAGTCATTTCACTGTTCGCCCCTTTTTGCGGCCCAAATACGGCGGAGGCTCCGCGAGGTCCCGTAAGAGGATTATCGACATCACAGGCGGCTTCAAAGTGGATATGCTTTAACTGAGGATTGAGGCCGCTCACATCGATCTTGGCAATCTCAGCTAATGCACCGCCTCCATTTTCAATCTCTTCTCCATTGCGGTTTAGAAACTTCACACCCAGTGCTGCAGCCATTCCCGCTCCGCCGTCATTTGTTGCACTTCCGCCGAGTCCGATGATGATGTTGGACACCCCTTTTTCCGCAGCATTGAGAATCAGTTCTCCGGTTCCTCTCGTTGTCGTTAACAGGGGATTCCGCTGTTCAGGGCGCACGAGGTGAAGGCCTGACGCTTCAGCCATTTCGATGACAGCCGTTTTTCCGTCGCCAAGCAGGCCGTAAGCCGCCTTTACCGGCTTCCCGAGAGGGCCTGTGACCGTTTGCTGTACGATATCTCCTCCGGTGGCGTCAATCAGAGCTTGAACGGTTCCTTCGCCTCCATCAGCAACCGGAATGTTGACGTATTCGGCGTCAGGCAGAACCGCTTTAAAGCCTTTTTCAATGCTTTTAGCCGCTTCAAGCGATGTCATGCTTTCTTTAAATGAATCAGGTGCGATTACGATTTTCATGGTACCTGCTCCTTTTTAAATAAAGAATTGAAAAATTCCAAAAATCAAAGTTGAGATAATGGTTAGGATTAAGCCGATGACTGACTCATATGGAATCAGCTTTAACCGTTCTTTCATGGCCATGAAGACGCTGCCTCCCGTCGTATGAAAAAAGCTTCCGTGAGGCAGGTGATCGAGCACCGTTGCTCCGGCGTGAATCATTGCCGCACCTGCGAGGCCAGCGACGCCAAGATCAAGCAATGTCGGGCCGAATACGCTGCTGGCGACAGCTGTGCCGGCGGTTGTTGAGGCGGTTGCCATCGACATCAGCATGCCGGAAATGGGAGCTAAGAGAAACGACGGCAGACCCAAGCCGACAAGGGTGTCGGTAATGAAAGAATTGAGTTGGGAGTTGGCGATGATTCCCGCAAGCGTTCCAGTCCCGATCAGCATCACGGCAACGCCTGACATCTTCGACAATCCTGAAGCGGCAAAATCCTTCAGTTTGCCCGCTTGTCCCGATGCAATCGCAGTGACGAGGCCTCCCGCCGGCAAAGCGATAATTGGATCAATCGTAATTCCTGCCACGGGCCTTAAGGCGAGCAACAGGATGGAGACCACCGGACCGCTGATCGCCGCCCAAAATGCCGGCAGTTGTTGAGCCGTTTGGGTTTCAATCTCATTTGCAGCTACTCCTGTTCCTTTATTTGAAAGGCGTTTTGCTAGTAAATAAGTGGCGCCCAGTCCAAATATAGCGGGGATGATCCCGGCGGCCATCACGGATGTCAAAGGGATGTGAAAGGCATCTGAAGCAGCAATGGCATTAGGGTTTGGCGACATAATATTGCCCGCTTTTCCTCCGCCGATCATCGCCAATAGAATGGCCGCTTTGCTGATAAAGGTCCGCCTCGCAATCGCAAGGGCGATCGGTGCGACTGTGATGACGGCGACATCGACGAATACGCCGACCGTTGTTAAGATGGCTGTCGCCAATGTTAAAGCAAGCAGCGCCCTTTTTTCTCCAATTTTATTGACAATGGTTTCTGCAATCACCGCTGCGGAGCCGGATTGAATCAGAACGCCGGCGAGCACCCCTGCTGCCAAGATGCGGAGCACAGCAGGAATCATGTTTTTAGCACCCGCTATCATCAAATCCGTCGTCTCTATTAAATCTGCGCCGCCAATTAAGCCTCCGGCCAATGCGCCGATCATCATGCCGTAAGCCGGCGGGACTTTTTTCAGAATAAGAAAGATTGATATGGCTAATGCGCATAAGGCGCCTATTGCATTGATTTGAATATCCATCTGCATACCCTCCCTTACGTCCAATTGTAAACGCTTTCTGTATAAGGGAGAATTGGTCAGGTATACGGATTTCGTTCCTTTATCCTATATTAAAATTGTTCATTTGCACAAAATGGTGAAAAAAGCGTAATGGCTGTATACAGTTTGAATAGGTCGTCAAACCGTTTTGGATTGCATCCTGTCGCTATTTCAACCTTTTTCAGCCGGTAGTTTAATGTGTTGCGGTGAATAAAGAGTCTTGATGAAGTTTCCCCGATTTCGCCGTTTTCTTCTATATAGCAGAGGAGGGTATGGATTAATTCGCCCTTTTGATCTGCTTGGGAAAGGCGGTCCCAGATGTTTTGAAAATGAATCTCCTGATCCGGACGCTCTATTTTTGATAACAGAACGGGGATCGCAAACTCTCGATAATCGTATAAACTAGAGCTGTTTTTAGCAATCTTGAGCGTTTGTTTTGCACTTTGATAGGAGAATGGCAGCTGCTCAAGCTGATCCGCCTGCTCGCCAAGCGCGCCTCTGACCGTTTTCCATTGGCTGAGCCAGCCGTTCCAAGATGAAAAGAGATCAGCCCTGCTTTTAGCGGGAGCGCCTGCCAGAATAACTGTGATCTCTTTTAAAGAAATATTGGCGTACAAATCTTTCGCGGTTAAATGTTTTTCAAGTTTTTTAATAAATGCCGGCTTCATATCAGCGGATGGCAGCTCAAACACAAGACAAGTACGCTGGCCTTCTAGCGGTATATTCAATCGCTCCGCACGTTCAAGGAAGTCAAGGGATGCTAGGTCGGCCCCCTGAATCATTTGGATGACCGTTTCTTCCCGGAGCCTTTGATCCCATGTCAGCTGTTTTGTTAAAAATGCCTGTTCGACAGTCAGCTCTGCTGCCATTTTAACAAGTTCACCATATCGGCTGACTTCAGAAGGCGGCCCCGTGATTCCAATAACGCCGATTATTTCATCATGAAATACGATGGGAAGGTTTACGCCGGGCTTTGTTCCCGTTAAAGCCAAGCATTCTTCAGGCGTGATGCTGATAACCCTTTCAGCTGCAAGTGCGTCCTTCGCTCCGGCGTGTTCATCACCAATTCTCGAGCGGTCTCCTGAGGCGATGATAACCCCGTTTTCATCCATCATATTAATGTTGTGCCGAATAATCGACATGGTCCTGTCGACAATTTCCTCCGCCAATTCTTTTGATAGATAATTCATTTCATCATGCTCCTGCCTAAGATCTTGTTTTAAATGGTGATTGTTCCGTCGATCCAGCCTTTCATGAATGGTTTTAAAGAAGATGCGGCCCATATTCGGCTGTCGTCTATATGATTCCAAACATAAATATCGTTTTTCCGTATAGAGCCGTTTAAAATCGAATAAGCAAATAAATCGCCATTGCCCGCACCTGCTATAAATAACAGACAATCGAACGGCTTAAAACAGTCGGTGCTTCTCATGTCTAGATTCTCTTCTATCATTCTGTATGCAGGCCAAATGAGATGATCCCCGAATGTATCATTAATGCCGTCTGTCGTTTTTAAAAGGCTGACCAGTTCATCTGGAAAAGAGACGCCGAGGAGTTCTTCTGCTTTCTGAAGCTCCTCTGTTTCAATAGGTCTGTTCAGCGTGTAATCTTGAGGCAAACGTTCTATAAAATGTTTCCACAATGCTATCACCCTTTGCGTTTATCATTATTTTTGCATATAATGAGAAGCGTGAACAATAAAATAAATTTTTTATGAAAAAATCCCTTGACTTAAAAAGATAGGACATGTTATATTAATTCTTGTCGATACGGAGGAATACCCAAGTCTGGCTGAAGGGATCGGTCTTGAAAACCGACAGGGGTGTCAAAGCCCGCGGGGGTTCGAATCCCTCTTCCTCCGCCATTATTGATTTGCATTTTAGTGATTGACTAAGCATAAATTGGAGATTGTGTTGCCGCTGCCTGGATAGGGCAGCGGTTTTTTTATATGCACAAGCAAAAAAAGAGCGGCTCTTCATGGGAATCCGCTCTTTTTGCTTGTTTATCTTTGAATAGCTTTACTGATTTTTTCAATAATTGGATCGAGGGAGGCAGAGTTGTTGAACAGATCGTATTCATCAATATTGACTCTGACAACCGGACAGGCGTTAAAGCCGCTGATCCAGTTTTCGTACCTTGTGTACATTTCCTCCCAATACGATCTGTCGGTTAACATTTCCATTTCTCGTCCGCGTTTTTTGATGCGGTCGAGAATCGATTCCAAATCGCCCTCCAAATAGACTAAAACGTCGGGGCGGGGGAAGTAAGGCGTCATGACCATCGCTTCAAACAGGCTTGTATACGTCTTATAATCGACTTTTGACATTGTGCCTTTATCGGCGTGCATTTTGGCGAAAATGCCTGTATCTTCATAAATTGAACGGTCTTGAACAAATCCGCCGCCCGATTCGTAAATGTATTTTTGCTCTTTGAAGCGTTCCGCTAAGAAGAAAATTTGCAGGTGAAAGCTCCAGCGTTCAAAGTCTTGGTAAAAAGCCTCCAAATAAGGGTTGTTCACAACCTCTTCAAGGGAAGTTTTAAATCCGAGTCTTTTTGCAAGCTCTTTTGTCAATGTGGATTTCCCCACTCCTACCGTTCCGGCAACAGTAATGATAGCATCTTTCGGAATAGCATATACACTCATTCTATATACTCCTTTACTTGATCGGCAATTCGATTGAAAACGGCTTCGGAGATCACGAAGTCTTCCTGATCTCCGTTAATTTCAATAACGGGTATTGGCGGATCGGATTCTTTAAATTGCTTAATGGCAGCATCATAATCATTGATGAGCTGTTCCAGATATTGCTTGTCCATTTCCTGTTCAAACGGCCGTCCGCGTTTTTTGATCCGTTCCAATAACGTCGGAAGGCTTGCTTTTATGTAAATGATGACGTTTGGTTTTGGCAGATCTTCTGTAAGAAGATGATAAATTTTTCTGTATTTCTCAAGTTTTTTGCCTTCCAGCGTCCGTTCAGCAAAAATGAGGTTTTTATAAATATGATAGTCCGAAACAACGGGTATGTGGTGATGCAAATACTTCTTTTCGGTATCTTCAAGCTGCTTATAGCGATTGCAGAGGAAAAACATCTCAAGCTGAAAGCTCCATTCATCTTTGTCATCATAAAATTTATCAAGAAAAGGGTTTTCTTCGACGATTTCTTTAACCAAAGAGAGTGAGAGCTTTTCGGAGAGCATGCTGGCCAAGGTTGTTTTTCCCGCGCCGATGGGGCCTTCGACAGCGATGAAAGGGGCTGTGTTCATAGGTGTCCTCCTACTAAAGAAATTCATTTGTGAACCATACATATTGTATCACATCATCATCTTCTGCCATGAAAAAAACGTTCCTTTAACTTGGGAACGTTTCTTTCACAACATTAAATTGATCGGCTATCAAGAGCCAGTTTTGCGGGAAGGACAGGCCGAGCTTCCAATAGCTGATTCCCCTTAAATTCAATTCCCTAATCAGATCAAACTTTGCCTGAATTGAGCGGGCGTCTTCAAACCATACCTCATGCTGTTTGCCGGCATTGTCCGTATAGCGGAAGAAAGGAGCCTGGGCTGTTTCATCGTACTGTATCGCCGCATTGTTTTCACTCGCGATTGCAATTGCCCGCTGGGGACTGATTGCTCTGGCCAGCTGCCCGCCTGGCGTATAGGGGAGCGTCCAGTCATAACCGTACAAGTTCTGGCCCATGACGATTTTGCTGGCGGGCATTTCCGTGAGTGCGTATTCGATTACATCCCGTACGGGTCCGATCGGCGATACCGCCATCGGCGGCCCTCCGCTGTAGCCCCACTCATATGTCATCAGTACGACGAAATCGACAATCTCTCCGTGAGCCCGGTAATCATGGGCCTCATACCATTGTCCGGGCTGATCCGCTCTCGTTTTCGGCGCAAGCGCGGTTGAGATGAACCAGCCTTCCTGTTTGAAGCGAGCCCGTGCATCCCGTAAAAATTGATTATAGGCTTCTCTGTCTTCAGGCCTTAAGTATTCAAAATCAAAGTGGATGTCTTTAAAACCGTATCTTCTGGCGGCTGCAACAATGTTATCAAGCAATCTGTTTTTTACATTCTGGTCCGTCAAAATGATTCTGCCGAGTTCGTCGCTGAAAGCTTCATTTTCGAGATTGGTGACGATCATCATCATCGTAGTCCGGTGTCTGTCTGCAATTTCTTTTAAGTTGTTCAGCGGCGGTTCTTCGAGTGTGCCGTCCCGCTTCGCCTGGAAGCTGAAAGCACCCAAATAGGTCAAGTATGGCGAAGCCTCTCTTGCCGCCTGCTGTAGAGCGGGGCTGACGCTTTCTCCCCGCGGTTCGATATAAGCGTTTGTTTCAATGTTCCGTTTTGGCCGAGGGGGGATATAAAGCAGCAGCCCGACAGGCAAAATAGCGCTAACCTGAATGCGGTTGATCCTTGCCAGTTCAGCCGGAGAAATATTAAAGCGGGCTCCGATTGATGCTAATGTATCTCCTTGTCTGACCTCATAAAACTCGCCGGCGATCGGTATCACGATAGTTTGTCCGACAACAAGCCGATTCGGGTTGGGAATTTCATTCGTCGCGACAATTTCATTAACTGTTGTTCGGTAGCGATTCGCGATTTGATAAAGGGAATCGCCTCTTTTCACGACATAAATCTGAATGGGAAACGCCTCCTTTCTCATTGCTACCACTATATGAAGAAAGGAAGTGTTTCATGCTCAAGTTTCGGCGGTGATCTCTTTAACCGTCGTAATATTGGCGAACAGAACATTTTCCATCATCGTCAACGCATATTTGTTGTCTTTTTCATTATTTGAGGCAATGCAATCGTGCGGAATCGTGATATCGTACTCCCTCATATAAGCGTCGTTTGCCGTAAATAACACGCAAATATTGCCTGCGATTCCCGTAATGATCAAATGGTCGACATGAAGTTCATTCAGCAATGTTTCAAGGGCGGTGCCGTAAAAAGCTGAGTGCTTTGGTTTGATTAAGAAATAATCGTTGTTATTCGGTGCGAGCCGGTCGATGATATATTCGCTTCTGTCGTTTTTGCATTTCTTGATAATGGCAGCAATATCCGCTTGCCAAATTCCAAAGTGGTCATTAATGTATATGATAGGCCATTTCTTTTTGGCTGCGTGTTCTTTTAATGCCAGAAGATGCTCGGTCATGTTTCTGGTCTTTTTGGAAAGAACGTCACCCATATCGAATTGAAAATCATTAATGATGTCGACTATAATGAGAGCTGAATTGGACAATGCGATTGTCTCCTTTCAGATTGCATATTCCTTTAACTATAAGTTAGCCTATTCTGTCGGGCGAAAAACATTGAAAGAGTGCATGCGGATGACACAAGACGAGTTTTATATGAAAGAAGCGATCAATGAAGCGAGAAAAGCTGAAGAAAAAGGCGAAGTGCCGATTGGCGCCGTACTGGTTCTGGATGGCGAAATTATTGCCCGCGCCCATAATTTGCGGGAAACCGAGCAAAGATCGGTTGCCCACGCAGAGATGCTCGTTATTGAAGAGGCATGCCAGAAGCTGGGAACCTGGCGGCTGGAGAGATCTGTTCTTTACGTTACCCTTGAGCCATGTCCGATGTGCGCCGGAGCGGCCGTTCTCTCCAGAATCGACAAAGTGGTGTTCGGAGCGTCTGATCCGAAAGGCGGCTGTGCGGGGACTTTGATGAATCTCCTGCAGGAAGAGAGATTCAATCATCAGGCTGAAGTCGTAAGCGGCGTAATGGAAGAAGAATGCGGCAGGATGCTAAGCGATTTTTTCAGAAAGCTCCGCGCAAAAAAGAAAGCGGAAAAGAAAAGGGAGCTGTGATGACGGAAATTTGCAATTTAGGGTGAAACAAGTTATACTAATGAGTGCGTCACATGAAGACGCAGCTTAAATAATTTGATATTTATTTTGCCGTGCTAAGCGGGGAGGTAGCGGTGCCCTGTACTCGCAATCCGCTCGAGCGAGGCCGAATCCCTTTCTCGAGGTTCGTTTACTTTAAGGTCTGCCTTAAGCAAGTGGTGTTGACGCTTGGGTCCTGCGCAATGGGAATCCATGAACCATGTCAGGTCCGGAAGGAAGCAGCATTAAGTGGAACCTTCCATGTGCCGCAGGGTTGCCTGGGCTGAGCTAACTGCTTAAGTAACGCTTAGGGTAGCGAATCGACAGAAGGTGCACGGTAAATCAATCATCAAATTAAGAACTCATCTATTTTAATATAGATGAGTTTTTTTCTTAAGAAGAGCTTTTGGATTTGAAAGCTGCTTCATGTATAATGGAAATGATGAAAACAAGAGGAGGGCGTGTTTGTGAGTTACCAGGCTTTATATAGAGTGTTCAGGCCGCAGTTGTTTGAAGATGTAGTCGGTCAGGAGCACATCACGAAAACGTTGCAAAATGCCCTTTTACAAAAGAAATTTTCGCACGCTTATCTGTTTTCCGGACCGAGGGGAACGGGAAAAACAAGCGCCGCAAAACTGTTTGCCAAAGCTGTCAACTGTGAGCACGCTCCGGTCAGTGAACCGTGCAATGAATGCTCCGCGTGCAAAGGCATTACAAACGGTTCGATTTCAGATGTAATTGAAATTGACGCCGCTTCTAACAACGGTGTAGATGAAATACGCGACATCCGCGACAAGGTGAAATTTGCCCCGTCTGCCGTCACGTATAAAGTATATATCATAGATGAAGTACATATGCTTTCTATCGGCGCATTCAACGCCCTTCTAAAAACGCTTGAAGAGCCGCCGGAACATTGTATCTTTATTCTCGCAACAACAGAGCCTCATAAAATTCCTTTAACGATTATTTCTAGATGTCAGCGATTTGATTTTAAGAGGATTACCTCACAGGCAATTGTCGGACGAATGGAAAAAATCGTCGAAGCTGAACAGTTCAAGGTGCAGGATGGTGCCTTAGACATCATCGCCAGTGCCGCCGACGGCGGCATGAGGGATGCGCTGAGCCTGCTCGATCAGGCTGTATCATTCAGCGGAGATGAGCTGACGGTGGATGATGCGCTGCTGATAACAGGGGCTGTGTCACAGCACTATATTGGAAAGCTCGCCTCAACCCTCCACGAAAAAAATGTTTCCGGTGCTTTGGAAACATTGAACGAACTGCTTCAGCAGGGAAAAGACCCGGCAAAATTAATCGAGGATATGATTTTCTACTTCAGGGATATGCTTCTTTATCAAACGGCGCCTGATTTAGAAGGCGTTCTTGAAAAGGTGAAGGTGGACGAAGAGTTCCAAGCTCTATCCCGGCAAATTCCTGCACCAGACCTTTACGAAATGATCGATATATTAAATAAAAGCCATCAGGAAATGAAATGGACGAACCATCCGCGTATCTTCTTTGAAGTTGCAGTTGTGAAGCTCTGCCAGGGACCAAAAGCAGGGGCATCCGCGGCCGCCCCGCCGGAAGTGGATAATCTCGTCAACAAGGTTCGGCAGCTTGAGCAGGAGATTGAGAAGCTTAAAACACAAGGTGTACAGGTTTCTTCGGCTCCCGCCCAGCCTAAAGAAACGTCCCGTCCGCAAAAAAGCGTGAAAAGCGCATATAAAGCGCCTGTCGGCCGTATTCATGAAATATTAAAAGATGCTACAAGACCGGACCTCGAAAAATTGAAGGGCTGCTGGGGACAATTGCTTGCCCAGCTTAAACAGCAGAATAAAGTATCGCATGCTGCCCTTTTAAATGACAGCGAGCCGGTGGCTGCATCTTCAAAAGCATTTGTCCTCGCATTCAAATACGAAATTCACTGTAAAATGGTAGCTGAAGACAATAATGGAGTCAGGACAAATCTGGAACAAATTTTGGATGGAATGCTCGGCGGAAGGATAGATATAGTTGGCGTTCCCGAAGCCCAATGGGGTAAAATAAGAGAAGAATTTCTGCAGGATCATCAGCCGGAAGATTCTGAAGCAAATGAACCGAAAGAAGAAGATCCGCTCGTATCAGAAGCTAAAAAACTGTTCGGAGCGGAACTGATTGAAATTAAAGAATAAAAACATGAAAGAGAGTGGATTTGAGTATGCGCGGTGGAATGGGTAACATGCAGAAAATGATGAAGCAAATGCAAAAAATGCAAAAGGATATGCAAAAGGCACAGGAGGAACTGGCAGAAAAAGTACTCGAAGGTACTGCGGGCGGCGGAATGGTGACTGTTAAGGTAAACGGCCAAAAAGAAGTCATCGACGTCATCATCAAAGAGGAAGTCGTAGACCCTGAAGATGTTGAAATGCTTCAAGATCTTGTCCTTGCAGCGACAAACGATGCTTTGAAAAAAGTCGACGATGTAACAAATGAAACGATGGGTAAGTTTACAAAAGGAATGAACATGCCGGGTTTATTCTAGGAGGAAAATAAGAATGCAGTATCCTGAACCAATATCAAAGCTGATTGACAGCTTTATGAAATTGCCAGGAATCGGACCCAAGACGGCGGTCCGTCTGGCTTTTTTTGTTCTTAGTATGAAAGAAGACGTCGTGTTAGATTTTGCAAAAGCATTGGTAAACGCAAAGCGCAATTTGACATATTGCTCGGTTTGCGGACATATAACAGATCAAGATCCTTGCTATATTTGTGAAGATACGAGAAGAGACAAATCGGTCATATGTGTTGTTCAGGATCCGAAAGATGTCATTGCTATGGAGAAAATGAAGGAATACAGCGGACTGTACCATGTTTTGCATGGTGCGATTTCTCCGATGGACGGCATCGGTCCGGAAGATATTAAAATACCCGAATTGCTGAAACGGTTGCAGGATGATCAAGTGACTGAAGTCATTCTCGCGACAAACCCGAATATAGAAGGAGAAGCAACGGCCATGTACATTTCAAGGCTTTTAAAGCCGTCTGGTATCAAGCTGTCACGAATTGCCCATGGACTTCCGGTCGGAGGCGATTTGGAGTATGCAGATGAAGTCACTCTTTCTAAAGCGCTTGAAGGCAGACGTGAAATGTAGAGGGAGGAGATTGCATTACCATGGGTTTTCTTCGGAAAAAGAAGCTTAGAAAAGAATTTGATAACAAGCTAATTGAACAGCTGATCCATCAAAAGGAAGAATGGAACAGGCAAAAGCGGCTGATTGAAAACAGTCTTGAGCCTTCGCCAGAAGTTCTTTACGAATTAAAGGTTGCCGAGGCAAAGTACTTTTTTTATTTGCGGGAAGCAAAAAAAAGAAATTTAAGGATCGGCAGCTGGAAGTAGCAGGTCTATTCGCATGATTCCCATCATATGCTTGTACAAGAACGAGCGAGGAGTGATGGAATTCATGGGATCTGTTATCTTTATCGGGGCAATTGTCGCTTTGGTTGCCCTGTTGTTTTTTTCAAAAGCATCATTTAAACCTTTGCGATTAATCGGAAGAATAGCGGTTAGATTTGTAGTCGGCGCTTTGTTTTTATTCTGTGTGAATCTGTTTGGCGAGAGCGTGGGCATTCACGTGCCGATTAATATTGTAACAACCGGAGTGAGCGGATTATTGGGGGTTCCCGGTGTAGCAGCTCTTATTGTTATTAAACAATTTATCGCAATATAATTTCTTGTTGACAATTTTATTTAAAGGTGTTAAATTAGTATTCGTCGCTGATGACGAATAATTTTTTTGAAAAAAAGTTGTTGACGACATCACGATTAAATGTTAAGATATTATAGTCGCTTTGAGAGCGGCGATGAAGTTCTTTGAAAACTAAACAAGACAAACGTACCTGTTAATTCATTAAATAAATCGCACATGCGAATGTGCGTAGTCAGGGGCCTGCACGATGCAGGTCATGCAGATGTTGTCACAGGATGTGACGAACTTAATCTGCGCTCCATTATTTCATGGAGAGTTTGATCCTGGCTCAGGACGAACGCTGGCGGCGTGCCTAATACATGCAAGTCGAGCGGACAGATGGGAGCTTGCTCCCTGATGTTAGCGGCGGACGGGTGAGTAACACGTGGGTAACCTGCCTGTAAGACTGGGATAACTCCGGGAAACCGGGGCTAATACCGGATGCTTGATTGAACCGCATGGTTCAATTATAAAAGGTGGCTTCGGCTACCACTTACAGATGGACCCGCGGCGCATTAGCTAGTTGGTGAGGTAACGGCTCACCAAGGCAACGATGCGTAGCCGACCTGAGAGGGTGATCGGCCACACTGGGACTGAGACACGGCCCAGACTCCTACGGGAGGCAGCAGTAGGGAATCTTCCGCAATGGACGAAAGTCTGACGGAGCAACGCCGCGTGAGTGATGAAGGTTTTCGGATCGTAAAACTCTGTTGTTAGGGAAGAACAAGTACCGTTCGAATAGGGCGGTACCTTGACGGTACCTAACCAGAAAGCCACGGCTAACTACGTGCCAGCAGCCGCGGTAATACGTAGGTGGCAAGCGTTGTCCGGAATTATTGGGCGTAAAGCGCGCGCAGGCGGTTTCTTAAGTCTGATGTGAAAGCCCCCGGCTCAACCGGGGAGGGTCATTGGAAACTGGGGAACTTGAGTGCAGAAGAGGAGAGTGGAATTCCACGTGTAGCGGTGAAATGCGTAGAGATGTGGAGGAACACCAGTGGCGAAGGCGACTCTCTGGTCTGTAACTGACGCTGAGGCGCGAAAGCGTGGGGAGCGAACAGGATTAGATACCCTGGTAGTCCACGCCGTAAACGATGAGTGCTAAGTGTTAGAGGGTTTCCGCCCTTTAGTGCTGCAGCAAACGCATTAAGCACTCCGCCTGGGGAGTACGGTCGCAAGACTGAAACTCAAAGGAATTGACGGGGGCCCGCACAAGCGGTGGAGCATGTGGTTTAATTCGAAGCAACGCGAAGAACCTTACCAGGTCTTGACATCCTCTGACAACCCTAGAG
>NZ_JBBOCW010000001.1:40000-97500 GCF_038002625.1 Bacillus sp. FSL K6-1284
CAGCCAAAACGTAATGCGAAGCTTGAAGTTTCTTTAAGCGAAACACGCATGATGATCGATAAGCTTGCCAAGCAATTGGAAGACGACCTTTATGACTTGCTGAAAACAGACATTGACCACTTGGAGTTTGAACTGGACGTCGCAAAGCATTCAATGAAAAAAGGCTGACGGAGGAAAGCTGAAAATGAGCGAATATAAACCATCGTTACACAAAACTGGCGCACAGCTTAAAATTGATGATTTGCTTTCCGATCCTTTTGGACAAGGAGAAAAGTCTGTTTCCGGCATGGAGGAAGAACACCGCGGGCAGCAAGTAAATCTGGTTGATACGTTATCCGAAGAAAAACGCCGGCAGGCATTCCAACTGGCCGAACAGATCGATCCAAAACAACATGACAGCATGACTCTGTATGGAACGCAAGCTCAATCCAAACTCTTGAATTTTTCACACGAGATGCTTGAGCACGTCCAAAAAAAAGATATTGGTGAAATTGGGCAGGTCTTAAGCGACCTAATGAAAAAGCTTGAACAGGTCAGCCCTGATGAATTGAAAACTGAAAAAAGGAACTTTTTTTCCCGTTTTTTCGGAAGAGTAACCCATTCTGTTCAAGAAGTCTTATCAAGGTATCAAAAAACCGGCGCCCAAATAGACAGAATCAGCGTAAAACTTGAGCATTCCAAAAGCGCGCTGATCAATGATAATAAGATGCTCGAACGGCTGTATGAAAAAAATAAAGAATATTATGAAGCGCTGAATGTCTATATTGCAGCCGGTCAGCTGAAGCTTGAAGAATTAAAACATCAAACCATACCCGAATTAAAAGAGAAATCGAAAACAGAACATCATCATATGGCCGTTCAGGATGTAAATGATATGATTCAGTTTGCCGACCGGCTGGAAAAGCGGGTTTATGATTTAACATTGAGCAGACAAATTACACTGCAGAGCGCCCCGCAAATCCGTTTGATCCAACACACAAATCAAGTGCTGGCGGAAAAGATCCAATCATCGATTATGACAGCAATTCCTCTTTGGAAAAATCAGGTTGCTATTGCGCTTACTCTGTTGAGGCAGCGCCGAGCCGTAGAAGCTCAAAAAAAGGTGTCAGCCACAACAAACGAACTGCTCTTGAAAAATGCCGAGATGCTGAAGGCCAACACGATCGAAACTGCCAAGGAAAATGAGCGCGGCTTTATCGATATCGAAACATTGAAACAAGTGCAGGACAATCTGATCGGAACGCTTGAGGAGACGCTTAAAATTCAAGAAGATGGCCGTTCAAAGCGCCTTCAGGCAGAAGAAGAAATAAGGGCAATGGAAGATGGTCTCAAGGCTAAGCTGCTGGACATGAAAGAAAACCAAAACCGTTTATCATAAGCAAGATAAACATTTACCAAAACGTCCGCCCTTTATGTAATCCGCCTTGAAGGGTATAATAAATGCAGAATGTCATACCGTCACCCGGGAGCACGAGGGTGACGAAGAAAATAGAGAAGATGACTAAAGGATCGGTTATATGAAGACACCTTTATATACAGCATTGGTGAACCATGCTGAAGGACATCATTATTCTTTTCACGTTCCGGGACATCACAATGGAGATGTCTTTTTTGATGAAGCGAAAACCTTTTTCGAAACGATTCTCAAAGTTGATCTAACTGAACTGACGGGTCTGGATGATTTGCATGAGCCATCAGGCGTCATCAAAGAAGCGCAGGATTTAGTTTCGCGGCTTTATGGCGCGGAAGAAAGTTTTTTTCTCGTCAATGGTTCGACCGTCGGGAATCTGGCGATGATCATGGCTGTTTGTCAGCCGGGTGACACGATACTTGTTCAGCGGAACTGCCATAAGTCTGTATTTCATGCGATTGAACTTTCAGGCGCCCATCCGGTTTTTTTGACGCCGGAAATTGATGAGGCGATGGCCGTTCCCACACATATATTGTACGAAACGGCAAAAGATGCAATTTCACAATATCCGCACGCTAAAGGAATCGTGCTGACATATCCCAATTACTACGGACATGCTGTTGATCTGAAGCCGATCATAGAAGAGGCCCATCAACACGACATTCCCGTTCTAGTCGACGAGGCTCACGGCGCCCATTTTGTGCTGGGCCATCCATTTCCCCAGTCGTCGCTGAAAGCGGGCGCCGATGTTGTCGTTCAGTCTGCGCACAAAACGCTCCCGGCGATGACAATGGGATCTTATCTGCATATTAACAGCCGCAGGATGAACAGGGACAGACTGGCATATTATCTCTCTGTACTTCAAAGCAGCAGTCCTTCTTATCCAATCATGGCATCTTTGGATATAGCCAGAGCATACGCCGAAGATATCTTGAAAACAAATCGAACAGCCGATATTGAGAAAGAGCTCCTCAACATGAGAGAAGCCTTTTCTCAAATAAACGGAGCCGAGATCGTCGAGCCGGCTGAAGCCGGTATCCAGCAAGATCCGCTTAAGCTGTCTGTCAGATCAGCGTATGGCCACTCCGGTTTTGAACTGAAATCCATATTTGAAGCAAACGGCATCCATCCTGAATTGGCAGATGAAAGGCAAGTCCTGTTGATCCTGCCGCTTGAAGCAAAAAACAAGCCTGCGCCGGAACTGATCAGCACAATCAGCAAAGAAATCAAAGATACAGCTGTTCAACACGATCATCCTGCCGGAATCGGGATCCCTTCTGAAAAAGTCACAGCTTTGCCTTACCGGAAAAGCAAGTTGTCAGCCTTCAAAAAAGAATCGGTTCCTTTTACGGAAGCCGCGGGCAGAATAAGCGCGGAACCGGTCATACCGTACCCTCCGGGTATTCCGTTGATTATGGCGGGTGAGAGAATAACAAAAGAGACGATCAGTCGGCTGACGCGGCTCGTCGACCTGAATGTACACATTCAGGGCAGCAATCAGCTCAAACAAAAGCAATTAACTGTATATATAGAAGAGGAGAAATCATGAACGGATTATTTATTACTTTTGAAGGGCCTGAAGGTGCGGGGAAAACGACAATCCTTCAGGCTGCGGCAGACCAATTGACGAAAAACGGCTATTCTGTTCTCGCGACAAGAGAACCGGGCGGCATTGAAATATCTGAACGAATTCGCGAGGTTATTTTAAATCCAAGTCATACGGCTATGGATCCAAAAACCGAAGCCTTATTATATGCAGCCGCAAGAAGGCAGCACCTTGTCGAAAAAGTAAAACCGGCGCTTGAAGAAGGAAAAATCGTCTTATGCGACCGGTTCATCGACAGTTCACTTGCTTATCAGGGGTATGCCAGGGGACTCGGCATTGATGAAGTATTTTCTGTTAATCAATTTGCGATCGGCAATATGATGCCTAATATGACGATTTATTTCGACATCGACCCGGAAGAGGGAATGAAGCGGATCAATATAAATCATGCCAGAGAGAAGAACCGGCTTGATCTGGAAAAACTCCATTTTCATCAGCTTGTTCAAAAAGGCTATAAAGAAGTTATGAACCGGTTTCCCGGCCGATTTCGGATCGTGGATGCCAGTCAGAATGTTGAACATGTGTTAAAAAGGGTAAATAACATCATTAAGGAAGCATTAAAAGAAAATCAGTTGTGACCTGTTTACCATTCATTGTTATAATGGTAGCAAGAGTATCCTTAAGTGTTTCCATCCAAAAGGGGGCTTTTCATATGAAGTTAATTATCGCTGTTGTTCAAGACCAAGACAGCAATAGGCTTTTAAAGGCTTTAACCGATCACAATTTTCGCGTGACTAAACTGGCGTCAACCGGCGGCTTTTTGAAATCGGGAAACACAACCTTCATGTTGGGTGTAGATGATATTCGAGTAGACAAAGCTTTAAGCTTGATAAAAGAAAACGGAAGCAAGCGCGATCAGCTGATTGCCCCTGTTTCTCCAATGGGCGGAAATGCCGATTCATATGTTCCTTATCCCGTTGAAGTTGAAGTGGGCGGAGCAACCGTTTTTGTACTGCCGATCGAGCAATTCCATCAATTTTAAGGGTTGAGGATATGAAAATAAGTCAAGAACTGCGTACAATGATAGAGAAACAGCAGACTCCGCCTGCAAGAGGAGAAAACGTTTCTGCTTCATTTAAAGAGAAGATGAATATACAAAGCGGCAAGCTACGAGTTGAACAGTTGACAATGCTTTTAACAGATATTGAAGCGTTCGGAAAACGCTTATCAAAGTCGAGGAACTTCAAGGATTTGGCCAGATTCAAAGGCTTGATCAAACGATTTGTAAAAGAGACCGTTGAAAACGGGCTGACGGTGGAGAATTCAAGAAGCTTCGATCTGTACGGAAACAGCCGGACATTGAGCATTGTAAAAGAACTGGACGAAAAGCTTGTGCAATTAACAGAGGACCTGATGGACCAAGAAAAATCTTCTATCGAACTTTTAGAACAGATTGGCGAAATCAAGGGTTTACTGATAAACCTTTACACATAGAGAGTGATGGTATGGCTACAACCTGGACAGAAATGCAGAAGCTTCAGCCACGGGTCATGAAGCTTTTGCAAAATAGTATAGAAAGAAACCGGCTTGCCCATGCCTATTTATTTGAAGGGCGCAAAGGGACGGGCAAATTAGACGCGGCAACCCTTCTGGCAAAAAGCTTTTTTTGCCTTGAAGACGGAGCGGAGCCATGTGAGTCGTGCCGGAACTGCCAGCGGATTGAATCAGGAAACCATCCGGACGTTCACGTCGTGCATCCGGACGGACTTTCGATTAAAAAGGGACAAATTCAGGCGCTTCAGGAAGAGTTTTCAAAGACCGGTTTGGAATCGCATAAAAAGCTGTACATTATCTCCCATGCCGATCAAATGACGGTCAATGCGGCGAACAGCCTTCTGAAGTTTTTAGAGGAGCCGAGCAGCGATACAATCGCTGTTCTTTTAACGGAACAGCCGCAAAAATTGCTCGATACGATCATATCGAGATGCCAAGTTTTATCCTTTCAGTCGTTGCAGCCCGAATCAATTGAAAAGGAACTGATCAAACAAGAGGTCTCACCGAATATTACTGCCCTTTTGTCGAATATGACAAACAATTTATCGGAAGCGCTCGAATTGAGTCGAAATGATCAGTTTGCAGAGTCGCGAGCGAAAGTGATAAAATTGTATGAAGTCTTACACCAGCGAAAAGGACATGCTTTTTTCTATATTCAAGATCAGTGGATGCCCTTTTTCAAGGAGAAAGACCACCAAGAAATGGGTCTTGATATGCTTTTATTTATATATCGCGACGTGTTGTCCATTCAGTTGGGACATGAAGATAAAATACTATTTCAGGACTTATTCCAATCATTAAAACAGCATGCGCTGCAAACAACACAACAAAGAGTGACAAACCAGATACTTGCTGTTTTAGAAGCAAAAAAACGGCTTTATTCCAATGTGAATGCTCAAGGATTAATGGAGCACTTGGTTTTAATGCTGCAGGAGGGATAAGCTTGTACAACGTTATTGGTGTCCGTTTTAAAAAAGCGGGCAAAATATATTATTTCGATCCGAACGGATTTCAGATAGATAAAGACAGCTGTGTGATCGTCGAAACGGTTCGCGGTGTTGAATACGGGCAGGTTGTCATCGCCAACAAGAAAGTAGACGAGAATGATGTCGTGCTGCCTTTAAGAAAAGTGATCAGAGTTGCGGATGAGCGCGACCGCCTGATCGTTGAAGAGAATCAAGAAGCTGCGCTGTCCGCCTTTGATGTCTGCCAGAAAAAGGTTAACGAGCACGGCCTTGAGATGAAGCTGGTCGATGTGGAATTCACTTTTGACCGCAACAAAGTCATTTTTTATTTTACGGCTGACGGAAGAGTCGATTTTAGAGAACTCGTCAAAGATTTGGCGTCAATCTTTAAAACGAGAATCGAACTGAGGCAAATCGGCGTCAGGGATGAAGCGAAGATGCTGGGCGGCATCGGACCGTGCGGAAGAATGCTTTGCTGTTCCACATTTTTAGGTGATTTTGAGCCCGTGTCTATTAAAATGGCAAAGGATCAAAATCTGTCGCTGAATCCGACGAAGATTTCCGGACTATGCGGACGGCTGATGTGCTGTCTGAAATATGAAAACGATGAATACGAAACAGCAAAAGAACAGCTTCCGGATATTGGGGAAGTGATCGCCACGTCCAACGGCCCGGCAAAAGTCGTCGGCTTGAATATTCTTGAACGCATTCTCCAAGTTGAACTGACAGACTGTGACAAAGTCGTTGAATATACGTGGGATGAGCTGTTGCAAGAAGGTGTCGTATCTGCACAAACCACAGATTAACGAGGTGTGAAACCTTGGATAAAAAAGAATTGTTTGATACAGTGATAAGTTTAGAAGAACAAATCGGGTCCCTTTACCGCCAGCTTGGAGATCTCAAGCAGCATATCGGGGAAATGATTGAAGAAAACAATCATTTACAGCTTGAAAACGAGCATTTGCGCAAGAGGCTGGAAGAAACGGATCAAAGGCTAAAAAACGCAAAATCCGATGAAAAAGAGATAAAAGCAGAAAAGACAGGGCATGCTGATATTGGAGAAGGCCATGATAATTTGGCGCGCCTGTATCAGGAGGGTTTCCATATTTGCAACATCCATTACGGAAGTGTTCGCAAAGAAGGAGACTGCCTGTTCTGCCTCTCGTTCTTAAATAAAAAATAAGAAAGGCTTCCGGCGGAACGGAAGCCTTTTTAACGGTACAATGTGTTTAGGAAAGGGAAAAGACATGATTCAATTAAAAGACGATGAACGACTGGATTATTTACTTGCAGAAGATATGAAAATCGTGCAAAGCCCGACAGTTTTTGCGTTTTCCTTAGACGCCGTTCTGCTGTCGAAATTTGCATATGTTCCGATACAAAAAGGAAACATCATTGATCTGTGCACAGGGAACGGGATTGTTCCGCTGCTTCTCAGCACCCGCACAAAAGCCGCCATCACCGGGGTGGAAATTCAGGAAAGGCTGTATGACATGGCTCTCCGCAGCGTGGAATACAACAACCTACAAAAACAGATTCATCTCATCAGGGACGACTTGAACAATATGCCGCAGGTGCTCGGATATAATAAAGCTGATGTCGTCACATGCAATCCCCCTTATTTCAAGACGCCGCAAAAAACGGAGCAAAACTTAAATGAACATCTGGCCATTGCCAGACATGAAATTTACTGCACGCTTGAAGACGTCGTTCGCGTCAGCAGCAAGCTGTTAAAGCAGGGCGGCAAACTCGCTCTCGTTCACCGGCCGGGGAGGCTGCTCGAAATCTTTGAATTGATGAAGGCCTTCCAAATCGAGCCGAAGCGCGTCCAGTTTGTTTACCCGAAAAAAAGTAAAGAGGCCAACACCATTTTAGTGGAAGGAATAAAAGACGGCCGGCCTGACCTGAAAATTCTGCCTCCTTTATTCGTATATGATGAACAAGATCAATATACACCTGAAATAAGGAAGATTTTATATGGAGACGAGTAGCCATTATTTTTACGTGCTTTCGTGCCGGGACGGTAGCTTGTACGCCGGCTATACAAACAATATCGAGAAGCGCCTGAAAACCCATAATGACGGGAAAGGCGCGAAGTATACGAGGGCAAGGCTGCCAGTAAAACTCCATTATGCAGAGTGCTTTTCAACAAAGCGAGAGGCGATGCAGGCCGAATACTATTTTAAAAAATTATCGAGAAAGAACAAAGAACGTTATATAGAAGAAAAAAGACGGGAGGGTGTTGATTATCAACCGGCAAAAGAGCTTTGACCAAAAATCAGACATGGGCATGTTATATCTCGTTCCGACACCCATCGGCAATTTGGAGGATATGACATTTCGAGCGGTTTCTGTGTTGAAAGAGGCGGACATTATCGCTGCGGAGGATACGAGGCAGACGAAGAAATTGTGCCATGTATACGAAATCGAGACACAGCTTGTCAGCTACCATGAACACAATAAAGAAAGCAGCGGATACAAAATTTTGGAATGGCTGAAAGAAGGTAAAAATGTCGCGCTGGTCAGTGACGCCGGAATGCCGACAATATCTGACCCCGGGGCTGAAATCGTCCGCGATTTTATCGAAATGGGTGGCTATGTCGTGCCTTTGCCCGGTGCAAATGCTGCTTTGACCGCACTGATAGCCTCAGGCATTGCGCCGCAGCCGTTTTTCTTTTTCGGTTTTTTGGACCGTAACAAACGGGAAAGGAAAAAACAGCTCGAGGCTTTGAAAAACAGACAGGAGACGATGATTTTTTACGAGTCCCCGCATCGGCTGAAAGAAACCTTGTCAGCCATCAGAGAGGTATTCGGCAACCGGCAAATCGCATTGACAAGGGAACTCACGAAAAAATTTGAAGAGTTTATCAGAGGTTCGATCGAAGAAGCACTCACATGGGCTGAACAGGAACAGGTGCGCGGAGAGTTTTGCCTTGTGATCGAGGGAAGCCGTGAAGAAACGATCGAAGAATCGTTCTGGTGGGAGAACCTTTCAGAAAAAGAACATGTCGAGCATTATATCAGCGAAGGATACCATTCAAAAGAAGCCATTAAAAAAACCGCGGTAGACCGCGGCGTTCCGAAACGGAAAATTTATGACGCTTATCATATTCAAAACTAAAAAAACCGCCCTTGCTTCGGCAAGAGCGGTTTTTGTATAATCAAAATAATTATTTTTGAGATTGAAGTTGTGCTTGAATTTCGTTAATGATTTGCTCAGCGCCTTCAGGGCTAAGAACCAATTTACCGCCTGCAAGTTTAAGGTTGTCATCAGAAACTTCACCTGTAACTTGGCAAGTCATGTTTGGTTTATATTTTTTCAAGATGATTTTTTCGTCATCTACATAGATTTCAAGAGCGTCTTTTTCCGCGATTCCAAGCGTACGGCGAAGTTCGATCGGAATCACCACGCGTCCTAGCTCATCAACTTTACGTACAATACCTGTAGATTTCATATTCATTCTCCTCCCGAAAGATTGTTATTTTTATAGGTGTTTATTATCTTCGTCATTATTCGACAAAATCCTTACAGTCCTAGCATAACAAGGTTTCCAATAAACGTCAATCATTTTCTTTTCTATTGTTTGTAAAAATTAGATCATATAGTCAAAAGACCTTGGAAGAACTGATGTAACAAGGGAAATGAAGATGATAAAACAGTAGGATCAATCAAAAAAAAGCCCTTAAATCAAGACTTTCGAACTAAGGTTTTTCCTCATATCGATTATATACGACATTATTCGACAATGAAAGCATTTTTTTGTCGAAGTATAATATTTCTTTCTGTTAAAAAATTTGTAATCGACCGTATTCATGATGGATCGACAATGTATATTTTCTTGAACTTGAAGGCTAAGATGGTATCATATAAAGAGGGATTATATATTGAGTATATACTGAATGAATACACATGCCGCTCTCGTCCTTTGGGCGGGAGTTTTTTGACATTTTAATTGGGAGGTTCCATCATGCCGCAAGAAAAAAATACGTTTTACATCACTACACCCATTTATTACCCAAGTGGAAAGCTACATATTGGACATGCCTACACAACCGTTGCCGGTGATGCGATGGCTCGGTATAAAAGACTGAGAGGCTTTGATGTCAGGTACTTAACAGGTACAGATGAGCACGGACAAAAAATCCAGCAAACGGCGGAGAAGGAAAATATTACTCCGCAGGAATTGGTCGATCGTGCGGCAGAAGACATTCAGCAGCTTTGGAAAAAGCTCGACATATCCAATGACGATTTCATACGGACGACAGAGGAACGTCATAAAAACGTGATCGAAAAGGTTTTTCAGAAGCTGCTTGACAATGGTGATATATATCTTGATGAATATGAAGGCTGGTACAGCATACCTGACGAAACGTTTTACACCGAAACCCAGCTCGTTGATGTTGAGCGAAACGAAAAAGGCGAGGTAATCGGAGGAAAAAGTCCTGACAGCGGCCATCCCGTTGAGTTAATCAAAGAGGAATCTTACTTCTTCCGCATGGGAAAATATGCGGACCGGCTGCTCGCTTTCTATGAAGAAAATCCTGAATTCATTCAGCCTGAATCCCGCAAAAATGAAATGATCAACAACTTTATCAAACCGGGTCTTGAGGATTTGGCTGTTTCCCGGACGACGTTCGACTGGGGAATAAAAGTGCCCGACAACCCGAAGCATGTCATCTATGTTTGGATAGACGCGCTGTTTAATTACATTACGGCACTTGGCTTTAATACGGCAAACGATGAAAATTATCAAAAATATTGGCCTGCAGACGTTCATCTTGTCGGTAAAGAGATCGTCCGTTTCCATACCATTTACTGGCCGATTATGCTGATGGCATTGGACCTTCCGCTGCCGAAAAAAGTTTTTGCCCACGGATGGCTGCTGATGAAAGACGGAAAAATGTCTAAATCAAAAGGAAATGTGGTCGATCCAGTCACATTAATCGACAAATACGGACTTGATGCATTGCGTTATTATCTTCTCCGCGAAGTGCCGTTCGGTTCTGACGGCGTATTTACACCGGAAGGATTTGTCGAGCGGATTAACTATGATTTAGCGAATGATTTAGGCAACCTGTTAAACAGAACGGTCGCCATGGTCAACAAATACTTTGACGGCCGGGTTCAGTCATACGAAGGCCCGGTTACCGCTTTTGACGAACAGTTGTCATCATTCTCACAAAAGACAATTGAAGCGTACGAACAGGCGATCGAAAATATGGAGTTTTCTGTAGCGCTTTCTTCATTGTGGCAGTTTGTCAGCAGAACGAATAAATACATTGACGAGACAGCCCCATGGGTACTGGCAAAAGATAAGGACAAAGAAAAAGATCTTCAATCGGTCATGTACCATTTGGCAGAGTCGTTGCGCATCACTGCTGTATTGCTGCAGCCGTTCTTAACGCAGACGCCTGAAAAGATTTTTGCACAGCTCGGTGTTACGGATGCGTCATTGAAAAACTGGGACAGCATTAAAAGCTTCGGCCAGCTGAAATCGGTCAAAGTTCAAAAAGGAGAACCGTTGTTCCCGCGTCTTGAAGCGGAAGACGAAGTCGCTTATATCAAATCAAAAATGCAGGGAACGGCTCCAAAAGAAGAACCGAAACAAGAGGAAAAAGCAATTGAAAGGCTTCCGGAAATCACGATAGACGATTTTATGAGCACGGAGCTGAGAGTGGCTGAAGTCATCCATGCCGAACCCGTCAAAAAAGCGGACCGTCTGTTAAAGCTTCAGCTTGATTTGGGCTTTGAAAAACGCCAGGTCGTTTCAGGAATTGCCAAGCACTACAAACCTGAAGAGCTTGTCGGCCGGAAAGTCATTTGTGTAACAAACTTAAAACCGGTCAAACTAAAAGGAGAACTTTCTCAAGGCATGATATTGGCTGGAGAAGACAACGGCGTTCTGTCGCTTGCAGCGGTAGACAGTTCATTATCAAACGGAACGCGAATCAAATAAATGTTGGCAAAGGGTGTTCCACGTGTAACATTTCGTCGAACACCTTTTGTTTTTCGACAATATCTAAAAAAGGTGGCATTTTGATGTTATTTGATACACATGCACATTTAAATGCCGAGCAATTTAATGAGGATTTGGAAGAAGTCATTGCTCGGGCAAAGGAAGAAAAAGTGGAGCACATTGTTGTTGTGGGATTCGATCGTCCGACGATTAAGCGCGCAATGGAATTGATTGAAGCATACGATTTTATTTATGCTGCCATCGGGTGGCATCCGGTTGATGCAATTGATATGACCGATGAAGATTTGGCTTGGATCAAAGACCTCTCTGCCCATGAAAAAGTTGTGGCGATCGGTGAAATGGGACTTGATTATCATTGGGATAAGTCGCCGAAGGACGTTCAAAAAGAGGTGTTCAGAAAACAGATTGCTTTGGCAAAAGAAGTCGGCTTGCCAATCGTGATTCACAACCGTGATGCAACAGAGGATGTCGTTTCTATTTTGCGGGAAGAAGGGGCCGAGGAAGTCGGCGGGATCATGCACTGTTATACCGGAAGCGCCGAAATTGCACAAGAGTGCATAAATATGAATTTCTACCTATCTTTCGGCGGTCCCGTCACATTTAAAAATGCCAAAAAGCCGAAGGAAGTGGTCAAACAAATACCAAATGACCGACTTTTAATTGAGACGGACTGCCCGTATTTAACGCCGCATCCATACAGAGGAAAGCGGAATGAACCAAGCTATGTGAAGCTTGTCGCCGAACAAATTGCTGAATTGAAAGGGATGACTTATGAAGAAATAGCGGCCATCACCACAGAAAATGCAAAAAAACTTTTCGGCATCAGCTGACACGATTTGATATCGAGCCTTGTTCAAGCTTGTCTCTTCGGGGGACGGTTCTAAAAAGTTCTACATGTCTGTTTGCACTCATAGGATATCTTTGTCGACAAGTCTTTCTTTCTTTTATGAGGTGGTTTTCCCATAATAAAAGAGATGGCGGGCTTGCGGAGAAATAGAGAGGAGGGTTGACAGGCTTGTAGATACTCTATATAATCTCCCCGAGGAGAAGGAGGCGTTTTTCATCATACAAAAAATGAAAAAGCTGTTTTCCGTAAAGCTTAGCAAAAGCAGATGGATACTGATTGCTGCTGGACTGCTTGTCGCAGGAAGCGGAACTGCTTACGGAGCACATGAGCTCGCTAAACAGCAAGTCACCATTTCGATAAACGGGAAAAAGCAGGATGTTCGCACGAATGCTGAAACCGTAGGTGAACTGCTGAAAAGCTTAGACATCGAGACGAGGAAAGAAGATCACATCTCTCCCGCTGAAGATACAAAATTAACGGCGAACACGAATGTTGAGTATGTTGCCGCAAAACCTGTTCATTTCGCGGTCGACGGACAGGAAAAAGAAATCTGGACAACAGCGGGTACTGTCGGCAAACTGCTGAAAGATTTAAATCTAGAGTTGGCGGAACACGATCAAATTGAACCCTCAGTTGATAAAGAAATAACGAAAGACATGAAGCTGACTTTGCAAAGGGCTTTTAAAGTAACCGTAAAGGATGCCGGTAAAGATAAAGATATATGGACGACTTCGACTACGGTCGCTGACTTTTTAAAACATCATAAGATCAGCATAAAAGGCGATGATGAAGTTAAGCCTGCGCTTGATAAAAAGCTGACAAAAGATCAGGCGATTCACATTACTCGTATCAAAAAAGTCACCGATGTAGTGGAAGAGAACATCCCTTTTGAAGTCCGCAAAAAAGAGGACGATTCACTTGAAAAAGGGAAAGAAAAAGTTGTACGGGACGGTAAACATGGCAAGCTTAAAAAGCACTATGCCGTTGTTATGAAAAACGGCAAGGAAGTTTCCAGAGAACTGGTTAAAGAGGAAACAGCCGCTGAAAGCAAAGCCAAAATTATTGCTGTCGGTACAAAGCAAGCCGCAGTGGCTACAGTCAGCGCGAATGTATCGCGCGGAAATCAATCCTCAGGAAAAGAATTTTATGTATCCTCTACAGCTTATACGGCAAGCTGCAACGGATGCTCTGGCCACACTGCGACCGGCGTTAACTTGAAAAATAATCCGGGTGCTAAAGTGATCGCTGTCGATCCGAGCGTCATTCCGCTGGGTTCTAAAGTACATGTAGAAGGATATGGCTACGCGGTTGCAGCCGATACAGGCTCAGCCATCAAAGGCCGTAAAATCGATGTATTCTTTCCGAGTAAGTCTACAGCTTACCGCTGGGGTAACAAAAGAGTTAAAATCAAGGTGTTGAACTAAATATCATTTATTACGCTTCTTATATAAGCAGAGGGATTTTGCGCCCTCTGTTTTTTTGGTTATAATAGATCCATCTTGTTTTCTAATTAATTAGACGGTTTTATTACAAAAAGGTTTCAATAATTTTAAAAATGTAATAAAAGGTTTTTCACTATACGGAGGAAGAAATGAAGATTAAAGAAATTATTGTTGTCGAAGGCCGTGATGACACAGCAAAAATCAAATCGGCTGTTGATGCTGATACGATTGAAACGAACGGATCTGCCATAGGGGAAGACGTCATCAAACGGATTAGGCTTGCCCAGGAAACGCGCGGGGTCATTATTTTAACCGATCCTGATTTCCCGGGGGAAAAAATCAGAAAAACGATTGCAGAAAAAGTCCCCGGCTGCAAGCATGCATTTTTACCCAAGCATTTGGCAAAGCCTAAAAATAAGCGCGGAATCGGTGTTGAACATGCTTCGCTTGAGGCAATCCGCGAATGCTTAAAAACCGTTCAGGAGGAAATGGAGGCGACGGAACCTGAGATTGAGGCTCGGGATTTAATCGAAGCCGGCCTGATCGGGGGCCCTCTGGCAAAACAAAGGCGGGAGCGGCTCGGCGAGATATTGAATATCGGCTATACAAATGGGAAACAGCTTCAAAAGCGGCTGCAAATGTTTCAGATCAAAAAGAGTGATTATTTAAGCGCACTGGATGTTGTGCTGCGGGAGGAAGAGCATGAATAAAGATATCGCCACCCCAATTAGAACTAAGGAAATTCTCAATAAATACGGATTTTCATTCAAAAAAAGCCTGGGGCAGAACTTCTTGATTGATACGAACATATTGGACAGAATTGTCGACCATGCGGGAGTGACGGAGCGTACCGGCGTGATTGAAATCGGTCCGGGGATCGGGGCATTGACCGAGCAGCTGGCAAAGCGTGCGAAGAAAGTGACGGCCTTCGAAATCGACCAAAGGCTCCTGCCGATTTTAAAAGATACGCTTTCTCCGTATGATAATGTGACTGTCATTCACCAGGATGTCCTGAAAGCCGATGTCCGGGCGGTAATGGACGAGCAGTTTCAAGACTGCGATGAGGTGATGGTTGTCGCCAACCTCCCGTATTACGTCACGACTCCGATCATCATGAAGCTTTTAGAAGAAAATCTGCCGCTGAAAGGGATCGTCGTCATGCTTCAAAAAGAGGTGGCGGACCGAATGGCTGCGAAACCTTCTACAAAGGAATACGGGTCCCTTTCCATCGCGGTTCAGTTTTATACCGAAGCCAAAACGGTCATGAATGTGCCAAAGACTGTATTTGTCCCTCAGCCTAACGTGGATTCCGCGGTCATCAGGCTGACGCTGAGGGGAGAACCGGCTGTCGCGGTTCAAGATGAAGCCTTTTTCTTTCAAGTCGTAAAATCCAGCTTTGCACAGCGCCGAAAAACGCTTTTCAACAACCTCGTTAACAACCTGCCGAATGGCAAAGAGAATAAATCAAAAATTGAAAGAGCGCTTCAGGATTCACAAATCGACGGAAAACGACGCGGAGAATCGCTGAGCATTGAAGAGTTCGCCGTCTTATCTGACCGCTTGAGAGCAGTCCTTCTTTAATGGAGGGCTTTTTTTATTTGAAGCCGGGCTTTAAGCCTGATCAGGCTTGTCATCCGTTCACCACTTGAAGGGCGGGCACATAGGCTAAAGAAGCACCTTTACTTTTCATTGCTTTATATTCATCAGGATGGGGCTTAGTCTATGTGTGGAGTGAAAAGCATGCAATTTAAAATAGGCGATATGGTCGTCAGAAAATCTTATCGAAGAGATATCTTATTTCGAATTATACGAATTGATCAATCGGCAAATGGAGAACCTGTGGCCGTTTTGCACGGAGATGAGGTCAGATTAATCGCTGACGCATATTTAACGGACTTGGAGATGGTCCGCGAGGCTGAGCGGCAGATGAGAAAGCGGGAAGAAGAATCGAGAATGAAGGAATCCCTCGATCTTCTCCGCCAGGATTACAAACTCCTTCACAATAAACATGAGTACCGCGCCACAAACCAATATAACAATCAACAGCAGTACTTTCATATGCCTGGAAGAGTCCTTCATTTAGACGGGGATTCGGCTTATTTAAAAAAATGTCTGGCGCTCTATGAAAAGATCGGGGTTCCTGTATACGGCATTCATTGTTATGAAAAGAAAATGTCATCGGTCATCGAGGAACTGATCGATGAGTACCGCCCGGATCTTCTCGTCATCACCGGACACGATGCCTATTCTAAGCAGAAGGGTGATATTAACAATCTGGATGCCTACAGGCATTCAAAAGATTTTATCGAAACCGTTCAAAAAGCGAGAAAAAAAATTCCCCATCTTGATCAGCTTGTCATTTTTGCAGGCGCATGCCAGTCCCATTTTGAATCACTGATCAGAGCCGGTGCAAATTTTGCAAGCTCTCCGTCAAGAGTCAACATCCATGCGCTTGATCCGGTCTATATAGTCGCAAAAATCAGCTTCACACCGTTTATGGACCGCATTAACGTCTGGGAAGTGCTCAGAAACACCCTGACGAGGGAAAAGGGACTCGGAGGCATTGAGACGCGAGGCGTATTGCGAATCGGAATGCCATATAAAACAAAAGAAAACGATTAAACGAGCCCGCCGGATGGCGGGTTTTTGCCATACAGCCGAATGTTTTTACCTTTTTTTAAAAAAACATACATAATGAAACGAAAAATGAGGAAAATAAGGGAAAGTCGGCGTATAATTTGTCACAAATATTTTATTGACAGAGGCTTATGAACGTTGATATAATTTAAATTTTATTTGACAAAAATGGGCTTCTGGTGTATACTGAATATAGTGAGGTGGATGCAATGGCGAAAACGTTGTCCGATATTAAAAGATCGCTTGATGGACATTTGGGAAAAAGGCTGACGTTAAAAGCAAACGGTGGCCGCCGAAAAACGATTGAGCGTTCGGGCATTTTAGCTGAGACGTACCCTTCTGTTTTTGTGATACAACTAGACCAAGACGAGAATTCGTTTGAAAGAGTTTCATACAGTTATGCGGATATTCTTACTGAGACGGTTGAATTGAGATTTTCTGATGATAAAACCAGCTCAGTAGCCCTTTAATAAGCAGCGGACTTTATGTTTGCTGCTTTTTGTTTTGCCTTTTTTTATCCAGAATTTTTCGGGGAAGTTCTGCACAAATCGAGCAAAGCTAATACATGTCACTTGTTTTATGATGAGTCAGACGGATGGTATGATACTTGAAAGGGGCTGTTTCGCATGGGCAGACGTCGAAGCATCATGTCAGAGGAATTCAAAAATGAATTGGCTAAGGATCTTGGATTTTACGACACGGTAAAAACCGAGGGCTGGGGCGGAATTCGGGCCAGAGACGCCGGTAACATGGTGAAGAGGGCCATTGAATTAGCCGAACAGCATATGGCTCAAAACCAGCAAAATCATTAAAACAGTGACATACGGAGGGCGCTTCTGTCCTCCGTTTTTTTCATTGATCTGCATTCAGCCGATCAGGTGCTGCAAACGCCTTGAGGATTCGCTGAAGGGGGCAATCGCGATCTGCGGGAATGACCGCATGCTAAGAGCGCGGTGTCCTGCACGGGCGCATGCATTTGTACTTGTATGGAAAATGACCGCATGCTAAAGGCGCGGCGTCTTGCGCGGGCGCATGCATTTGTACTTGTAAGGATGACCGCATGCTAAAGGCGCGGCGTCCTGCGCGGGCGCATGCATTTGTACTTGTAAGGATGGCCGCATGCTAAAGGCGCGGCGTCCTGCCGCAACGCATGCATTTGTACGTCCTGTACTTCAAAATATGTTACAATGTGGATACTTATGTTTAGATGGAGAAGTAGGTGAATGGATTGCGTATTTTAGAGAAGGCGCCGGCTAAAATTAATTTGTCGCTCGACGTTCGCCGCAAACGTCCAGATGGGTATCATGAAGTAGAGATGGTCATGACGACAATTGATTTGGCGGATCGGATTGAATTAACCGAGCTGGCAGAAGATAAAGTAACGGTTTCCTCGCATAACCGCTTTGTTCCCGACGATCAGCGAAACCTTGCTTATCAGGCTGCAATGCTCATGAAAGAACGATACGGCATTAAAAAAGGTGTTTCTATATTTATTACGAAAGTGATTCCCGTTGCTGCGGGGCTTGCGGGAGGAAGCAGCGATGCGGCTGCCGTCTTCAGAGGGCTGAACCGGCTGTGGGATTTGAAGCTTTCGATGAATGAACTGGCTGAGCTTGGCGCTGAGATCGGATCTGATGTCTCCTTTTGCGTACATGGAGGAACGGCTCTTGCAACGGGAAGAGGAGAGAAAATCCGTCATATCGAGACTCCGCCGCACTGCTGGGTTGTGCTGGCAAAGCCGACGATCGGCGTATCAACTGCAGAAGTGTACAAGCAGCTGAAAGTCGATGAGATTGAACATCCGGATGTTCAAGGTATGATTTCTGCGATCGAAGAGAAGAATTTTCAAAAAATGTGCGACAAACTCGGCAATGTTCTCGAATCTGTTACATTGAATATGCATCCCGAAGTCGCGATGATCAAAAATCAAATGAAGCGGTTTGGCGCCGATGCTGTGCTGATGAGCGGGAGCGGCCCCACTGTGTTCGGATTGGTTCAATACGAATCAAAAGTACAAAGAATCTATAACGGATTAAGAGGGTTTTGCGATCAGGTTTATGCGGTGCGGATGATCGGAGAACAAAATGAACTTGATTAAATCCGTATGTTAAGTTATATTATTTTTAAAAATATTCGGATTTTGGAGGTAAGTGCATGAAGTTTCGTCGAAGCGGCAGATTGGTGGATCTGACAAATTATTTGTTGACCCATCCGCATGTCTTAGTGCCATTAACCTTCTTTTCAGAACGGTATCAATCTGCTAAATCATCCATTAGTGAAGATTTAACCATTATTAAGCAGACCTTCGAGCAGCAGGGGATCGGGACGCTTCAGACCGTGCCGGGAGCAGCAGGCGGCGTTAAATACATTCCAAAGGTAAAACGCGATGAAGCGGAGGAATTTGTAAAGTCGCTCGGTGAGTCATTGATCGATTCGGAACGGATATTGCCCGGCGGATATTTGTATTTAACCGATATCCTTGGCAAGCCCTCTGTATTAACGAAGGCCGGCAAGATTTTTGCTTCAGCTTTTTCAGACAGGGAGATCGATGTCGTGATGACGGTGGCGACAAAAGGAATTCCTCTGGCATATGCGGTAGCCAGCTACCTTGATGTGCCGACGGTGGTCGTCAGAAAAGACAATAAGGTAACTGAAGGTTCAACGGTCAGCATTAACTATGTGTCTGGATCTTCCAACCGCATTCAGACGATGTCTCTTGCAAAACGCAACTTGCAGACGGGCTCGCGCGTTTTGATTATAGACGACTTTATGAAAGCGGGAGGAACGATCAACGGTATGATCAATCTTCTCGAGGAATTCAATGCCCATGTAGCAGGCATCGGTGTTCTTGTGGAGGCTCAGGGAGTCAAGGAGCGGCTGGTCGATGAGTACATGTCCCTTTTGACTCTTTCTGAAATTGATATGAAGGAAAAAAAGGTGGAAATCCAAAACGGAAACTTTCAGCGTTTTTTTGCAGACAATGAATAGGAAATGGGGAGTTTGAGATGACAAAGGTTGTTCAGACAAAAGAAGCACCGGCGGCGATCGGACCGTATTCACAAGGAATTGTTGTCAATAATATGTTTTACAGTTCAGGGCAAATTCCACTGACCCCGTCGGGTGAAATGGTGACTGGAGACATCACAGAACAGACGCATCAAGTTTTCCGCAATTTAAAAGCCGTGCTGAAAGAAGCGAACGCCTCTCTGGAGACTGTCGTCAAAGCAACTGTGTTTTTGGCGGATATGAATCAGTTCGCAGAGGTGAATGAAGTTTACGGACAGTACTTCGATACCCACAAACCGGCGAGATCATGTGTTGAGGTGGCAAGGCTGCCGAAAGACGCGCTCGTTGAAATAGAAGTCGTCGCATTAGTAAAATAGAAAAAACTCCGAAAAGATGGTTTTGGTCTCCAAAATCATCTTTTTTGTTTGGAAAATTTGTCAATTCAGTGTTTTTTTATCCCAATATTACAAAAATATTTTTAATTATGCAGGAAAACAAAAAAAACCGTTGAATAGTTACACTAATGTTTTTATATTGGGAAAAGGTGGTGAACTACTGTGGAAGTTACCGACGTAAGATTACGCCGCGTGAATACCGATGGTCGCATGAGAGCGATTGCATCCATCACGCTGGATCACGAATTTGTAGTGCATGATATTCGTGTAATTGATGGAAACAATGGTCTTTTCGTTGCGATGCCAAGTAAGCGTACACCTGATGGAGAATTTCGTGATATCGCTCATCCAATCAACTCAAGCACCCGCGGAAAAATTCAGGACGCGGTGTTAAATGAATATCATCGTTTGGGTGACGTTGAGGAAATAGAATATGAAGAAGCTGGAGCTTCTTAAAAAAAGAAGGGCTTATGGATAAGCCCTTTTTGTTTTGAAAAAAAATAATCTTATCATAATAAAATGACAATATATGGTTTGTGATTGCGTATAACAGAAACAGGAGGTAAAACATATGGCGGTTTGAGAATCCCATCCCGAAGGAATCAATTTGTCTCCCTGATCAGTGAATCCTAAATATACTCTGAATATCCAAAATATGCTGTCTTGATTTTCTGATTTCTCATTTTGGCTTGCTTGAAATCAACTCATATTTAGGATATATTTTTCTATGGATAATAGGGATAATGGAGGCCAATACATGGATAAGCGGTTTGCAGTTGTGTTAGCAGCTGGTCAAGGAACAAGAATGAAATCAAAGCTTTATAAAGTTCTTCATCCGGTTTGCGGAAAACCTATGGTCGAGCATGTTGTCGACGAAGCTCGCAAGCTATCATTAGAAAAACTTGTCACAATAGTTGGACATGGAGCCGAAGATGTCAAAAAACAGCTCGGGGAAAAAAGCGAATATGCCCTGCAGGCTGAACAGCTCGGAACAGCCCATGCCGTTAAGCAGGCCAAGTCGATTCTTGGAAGCGAAAAAGGAACGACTATCGTCATTTGCGGAGATACACCGCTTTTAACTGCCGAAACGATGGAAGCCATGCTCAATGAGCACCAGAAAAAAGCAGCAAAAGTGACGATTTTAACCGCTGTAGCGGAGGATCCGACAGGCTACGGACGCATTATTCGCAATGAAAACGGCGATGTTGCAAAAATTGTCGAACATAAAGATGCAACAGACGAGGAAAGACTTGTCAAAGAAATTAACACAGGAACTTATTGTTTTGACAACGAAGCTCTTTTTCAAACGATCGAGCAGGTTTCCAATGACAACGTACAAGGGGAATATTATCTTCCGGATGTCATTGAGATCTTGAAAAATCAAGGTGAAACTGTAGCCGCTTATCAGACTGGCAACTTCCAGGAAACGCTCGGAGTCAATGACAGAGTCGCCCTTTCACAAGCGGAAATTTATATGAAGCAGCGGATCAATAAACGCCACATGCGAAACGGCGTAAGCTTAATCGACCCCGACAACACATATATTTCACCGGAAGCCGTCATCGGCAGAGATACCGTGATTTATCCCGGCACCGTTATTAAAGGGCGGGTTGTCATCGGTGAGGACGCGGTCATCGGACAGAACAGCGAACTCGAAAACAGTACGATCGGCAGCAGAACGGTTATTAAGCAGTCCGTTGTCGTGAACAGTGAAGTCGGTGACGATGTTACAATTGGACCGTTTGCTCATATCAGACCCGATTCAAAGATCGGCAATGAGGTAAGGATCGGGAATTTCGTCGAAGTGAAAAAATCGGAATTTGGTGATCGCAGCAAAGCATCTCATTTAAGCTACATAGGGGACGCGGAAATCGGAACGGATGTCAATCTCGGCTGCGGGTCGATTACCGTAAATTATGATGGGAAACATAAGTTCAAAACGAAGATTGAAAATGGGGCATTTATCGGCTGCAACTCCAATTTGGTCGCTCCGGTGACAATCGGCGAAGGCGCATACGTAGCTGCGGGTTCAACGATTACCGACGATGTACCAGGCAGGGCTTTGTCTATTGCCAGAGCAAGACAAGTCAACAAAGAAGACTACGCTGAGAACATACACAAAAAATAATCCTAAATCGGAGGTTTACCATGTCTAAATATGAAGACGACAATTTGAAGATTTTTTCTTTAAACTCAAATCCGGGTCTTGCGAAGGAAATCGCAGATATCGTCGGAGTTGAGCTGGGGAAGAGTTCTGTTAAACGCTTTAGCGACGGTGAGGTTCAAATTAATATTGAAGAAAGCATCCGCGGCTGCGACTGCTATGTCATCCAATCGACAAGCGCACCGGTGAACGAGCATATTATGGAGCTTTTGATTATGGTGGATGCGCTGAAACGCGCATCGGCGAAAACGATTAATATCGTGATGCCTTACTACGGCTATGCCCGTCAGGACCGTAAAGCCCGTTCCCGTGAGCCGATCACAGCCAAACTGGTGGCAAACCTGCTGGAAACCGCCGGAGCTACCCGTGTGATTGCACTTGATCTTCACGCGCCGCAAATCCAAGGTTTCTTTGATATACCGATCGATCATTTAATGGGTGTTCCGATTTTAGGTAATTATTTTGAAGAGAAAAATTTCAAGGATGTCGTGATCGTGTCCCCTGACCACGGCGGTGTGACGCGTGCCCGCAAATTGGCGGACCGCTTGAAAGCGCCGATTGCGATTATCGATAAACGCCGACCTAAGCCGAATGTAGCCGAGGTTATGAATATCATCGGACATATTGAAGGGAAAACAGCCATTTTAATTGATGATATTATTGATACGGCAGGAACGATTACGCTTGCGGCTAATGCGCTCGTCGAAAGCGGCGCAGAGGAAGTGTATGCATGCTGTACACATCCGGTTCTTTCCGGTCCGGCGATCGAAAGAATCGACAATTCGAAAATTAAAGAGCTCGTTGTGACCAACAGCATTGAGCTTCCTGAAGAAAAGAAAATCGCGAAGTTCAAGCAGCTTTCTGTTGCACCGCTTCTGGCAGAAGCGATTATTCGTGTGCATGAAAAACAATCTGTCAGCTTCCTGTTCGATTAATTTGCTGATTCTGGTTTAAAGTTTTGTCGTTATGGGTATGGTTTTAGAAAGACCAATCTAACGATAGGATGGTGCTGAACATGGCAATTTTAAAAGCGGAAGAAAGAACGGATTCCAGACGGTCTTCTTTAAGAAAGATCCGGCAATCCGGGTATGTGCCGGGTGTCATTTACGGAAGAAACCTGGAAAACAAATCCGTTGCGTTAGACAGTATTGAGCTTTTAAAAATTTTGCGAGCTGAGGGCAAAAATACGATTATCAACTTGGATATAAACGGAGACCAGCACTCTGTTATGGTGACTGAGCTGCAGACGGATCCATTAAAAGATTCAATTGTACATGCCGATTTTAAAGTGGTTGATATGGAAGCGGAAATGGAGGCGACGGTTCCTGTAAACCTTACGGGTGAAGCAGAGGGGATTAAACAGGGCGGTGTTCTTCAGCAGCCGCTTTACGAGCTGTCTGTCACAGCGAAGCCGAAGAACATTCCGCAAACGATCGAGGTCGATATTTCCAGTCTCGAAGTCAACGATGTTCTAACCGTCGGCGATATTCCGTCTAAAGGCGATTATTCATACAACCATGAGCCTGATGAAGTTGTTGCATCCATTCTTCCTCCTCAAAAGCAGGAAGAAACGGAAGCCGAATCAGCCGCTCAAGACGTTGAGGAACCAGAAAAAGGCACTGAAGAGGAAAAAGAAGAATAAGTACGTAAGACGTAATCCTCCCGCGGTTACGTCTTTTGTGCTAGAATGAGGGGAAATTAGGATGCTCCCCCTCAGTATGCTGAGGCAGGGTTTTGCTTAAGGGAGGATATAGAATAATGCTTGTGTTTGCAGGATTGGGCAATCCGGGTAAAACATATGAAAATACGAGACATAATGTAGGATTTATGACGATCGATGAGCTTTCAAAAGAGTGGAACATTCCGCTTGATAAAACAAAGTTCAACGGTCAATACGGAATCGGATTTGTTTCCGGCAAAAAGGTTCTACTTGTTAAGCCGCTTACATATATGAATTTATCGGGAGAATGTTTGAGGCCGCTTTTGGACTATTATGAGATCCCTGTTGACAATTTGAAAGTGATTTACGATGACTTGGATCTTCCGACCGGAAGAATCCGTCTGAGGACGAAAGGAAGCGCAGGAGGCCATAACGGCATCAAATCGATGATTCAGCATCTGGGAACAACTGAGTTTAACCGGATCAGAATCGGAATCGGCCGTCCGGTCAACGGCATGAAAATCGTCGATTATGTGCTTGGCGCTTTTACAGATGAAGAAGAGCCGGTGATACAAGAGGCCGTCAGACAATCGGCCAAGGCCTGTGAAGCTTCTCTGGAAAAACCTTTTTTAGAAGTCATGAATGAATTTAATGCTAAGGTATAAGGCAGAAGGGAACGGAACATACTAGTTTTAAAAAGACTCGGTATGGAGGTTCCTTTATGGCTTTACATTATTATTGCCGGCATTGCGGCGTTAAAGTCGGAAGTCTTGATCATTCTTATGTAAACAGTGAACAGTTAGGCTTTAACCACTTAACAAACGATGAAAGAAACGATATGATTTCTTATATGGATAATGGGGATTTACACGTGAAGACGATATGTGAAGATTGTCAAGAAGCGCTTGAGCGAAACCCGGATTATCACCAATATCATTCGTTTATTCAATAAATAGCTTTGGTGTAGAGACTAGACCAAAGCATTTTTCTATTTGAGGAAGAGAGGAGGGGCTCATTTGAACAATATTCAATCCTATATCACAAAAAGCGATGATTTTAAATCCATCGTCAACGGCTTGAACGAAGGGCTGAAGGAACAGCTGCTTGCGGGGCTCTCCGGATCTGCCCGGTCGTTATTTACAGCCGCTCTTACAAAAGAAACGAGACGGCCGGTATTTTTAATTACGCATAACCTTTATCAGGCTCAAAAAATTACAGATGACTTGACAGGGCTGATAAAAGATCAGCCTGTCCTATTATATCCTGTCAACGAATTGATTTCTTCTGAAATTGCGGTGGCAAGCCCTGAGCTGCGCTCGCAAAGGCTTGATGTCTTAAATCGGCTTGCAAGCGGTGAAACGCCTATCGTTATTGCTCCGGCAGCAGCCGTCAGAAGAATGCTGCCCCCTGTCGAAGTATGGCAAAACAGTCAGATTCGCATTGAGACGGGGCGCGACATCGACCCGGAACAGCTGCTTCAGAAGCTTGTTCAAATGGGGTATGAGCGTACGGATATGGTGGCGGCTCCAGGCGAATTCAGTATTCGCGGGGGGATTATCGATGTCTATTCATTGACCGAAGAAAACCCTGTCCGGATTGAATTGTTTGATACAGAAGTTGACTCGATTCGTATATTCAATACGGATGATCAGCGCTCACTGGAAACGCGCGATGAAGTAACGATCGGCCCTGCGAAGGAACTGATCGTGCGGGATGAAGATCGGCAAAGAGCGCTTGAACAAATCGATAAAGGTCTTGCCAACAGTCTTAAAAAGCTGAAGCTTGATAAACAAAAGGAAATTCTCGATCAAAATATAGCGGAAGATAAAGAGCGGCTCAAGGAAGGTCATATCGGCCAGGAAATGGTTAAATACCTTTCTTATTTCTATGAGAGGCCTGCTAGTTTACTAGATTATTTCCCGAAAAATACTTTGCTGATACTAGATGAGATCAGCCGTATTCATGAAATGGAAGACCAGCTTCAAAAGGAAGAGGCAGAATGGATTACGAGCCTGCTGGAAGAAGGGAAAATCCTTCATGATACAGCAATGTCATTTCCTTTTCACAGCCTCATTTCAAAACAGTCCCGCCCGATTTTGTATTACTCGCTGTTTTTAAGGCATGTGCAGCACACCAGTCCGCAAAACATCGTCAATGTTTCAAGCAAGCAAATGCAGAGCTTTCACGGACAAATGAATGTGCTCAAAAATGAGATTGAACGGTTTAAGAAATCGAAATATACAACGGTTTTTCTAGGGGACAGCAAAGAACGCGTCGAAAAACTTGCGTCTGTATTGTCCGATTATGAGATCGAAGCCGCCCAGGCCGACCAGGATGCAGCGCTTGCCCAAGGCCAGATTTACATTATGGAAGGCGGTCTTCAATCCGGCTTTGAACTTCCGATGATCAAGCTGGCCGTCATTACCGAAGAAGAACTGTTTAAAAAGCGTGTCAAAAAGCAGGCGCGCAAACAAAAACTGACCAATGCCGAACGGATCAAAAGCTACTCGGAGCTTCAGATCGGCGATTATGTCGTCCATGTGAACCACGGTATCGGAAAGTATTTAGGGATTGAAACGCTGGAGATCAACGGCATTCATAAGGATTACCTGAATATTCACTACCAGGGAAGCGACAAGCTTTACGTACCGGTTGACCAAATTGATCAGGTGCAAAAATACGTCGGTTCCGAAGGCAAAGAGCCGAAGCTTTATAAACTCGGGGGAAGCGAATGGAAACGGGTTAAGAAAAAGGTTGAAAGCTCTGTCCAGGATATCGCCGATGACTTGATCAAGCTTTATGCCGAAAGGGAAGCAAGCAAAGGTTACGCGTTTTCTCCCGACCATGAAATGCAGCGTGAGTTTGAAGCCGCATTTCCTTATCAGGAGACAGAGGACCAGCTGAGATCGATCCATGAGATTAAAAGAGACATGGAAAAAGAAAGACCGATGGATCGGCTCCTTTGCGGCGATGTGGGCTACGGCAAAACGGAAGTGGCGATCCGCGCCGCCTTTAAAGCGATTGCAGACGGAAAACAGGTCGCGATCCTCGTGCCGACTACGATCCTCGCACAGCAGCACTATGAAACGATATTGGAACGTTTCCAGGACTACCCGATTAATATCGGTTTGCTCAGCCGGTTCCGGACGAGAAAAGAAGCAAATGAAACGATCAAGGGCTTAAAAAACGGAACGATTGACATCGTAATCGGCACTCACAGGCTGTTGTCCAAGGATGTCGTGTACAAAGATCTTGGACTGCTTATCATCGATGAAGAACAAAGGTTTGGTGTCACGCACAAGGAAAAAATTAAACGCATTAAAGCGAATGTCGACGTTTTGACGTTAACGGCAACTCCGATACCTCGAACCCTTCATATGTCCATGCTCGGTGTCAGAGATTTGTCAGTCATTGAAACGCCTCCGGAAAACCGCTTCCCTGTACAGACGTACGTTGTCGAATACAACGGGGCCCTAGTCAGAGAAGCGATAGAACGCGAGCTGGCCAGGGGCGGTCAGGTTTACTTCTTGTACAACCGGGTGGAGGATATTGAAAGAAAAGCGGAAGAAATCTCGATGCTTGTGCCTGATGCCAAGGTGACGTATGCCCATGGGAAGATGACAGAAAACGAACTCGAATCGGTCATGCTGAATTTCTTAGAGGGAGAATCGGATGTGCTCGTCAGCACAACGATTATTGAAACGGGCGTTGATATTCCAAACGTCAATACCCTAATTGTATTTGACGCAGATAAGATGGGGCTTTCCCAGCTGTACCAGCTGAGGGGCCGTGTCGGGCGCTCAAACCGTGTAGCTTACGCTTACTTTACGTACCGGAAGGACAAAGTCCTTACGGAAGTGGCCGAAAAAAGGCTTCAGGCGATTAAAGAATTTACAGAACTCGGGTCAGGATTTAAAATCGCGATGCGCGATTTAACGATCCGCGGCGCCGGAAACCTTTTAGGTGCGCAGCAGCACGGGTTCATTGATTCTGTCGGTTTTGATTTATATTCGCAAATGCTCAAGGAAGCAATAGAAGCTCGCAAGGGAGATGTACCGCAAGCTGAAAAATTTGAACCGGAAATCGATTTGGAGCTTGACGCATATATTCCGCAGACTTATGTGACAGACGGCAAGCAAAAAATAGATATGTATAAACGGTTCAGAGCGATTTCAACCATTGAAGAAAAGAGCGAGCTTCAAGACGAGATGATCGACCGCTTCGGCGAATACCCGAAAGAAGTCGAATATTTATTCGCCATCGCAGAGGCGAAGGTATATGCCATCACCGAACGCGTCGAGCTGATCAAGCAGGATAAAGACGCCGTCAGACTGACGATTGACGAAAAAGCTAGTGCCGAAATAGACGGCCAAAAACTGTTTGAACTCGGCAGTAAGTACGGCAGACAGATCGGCCTCGGGATGGAAGGAAAGAAATTGAAAATTTCGATTCAAGTGAAAAACCGAAATCCGGAAGAGTGGCTGGAAACGCTTCTCGAAATATTGAAAGGCCTTCAAAACGTTAAAAAGCAAACGATCGCTTCATCATAAAAATTTGTTGTTTCTCGCGTATATTACATTTGATGTGAAGGATACTAAAACCAATCAAGAGTGGAGAGTGTTACATAAGTACACAGCTCTGTTTATATCCACCAGATATATCATCAAATGAAAGAGAGGCAGCAGAGATGAAAGCAACTGGTATCGTACGTCGAATTGATGATTTAGGCCGGGTCGTGATCCCGAAGGAAATCCGCAGAACTTTGCGCATTCGTGAAGGAGACCCTTTGGAAATATTTGTGGACCGGGATGGGGAGGTTATTTTAAAAAAATATTCTCCGATCAGCGAGCTCGGCGACTTTGCAAAGGAGTATGCTGATGCGCTTTATGACAGCATGGGCCATTCCGTGCTGATTTGCGACCGGGATGTGTATATCGCAGTATCCGGGGGGTCTAAAAAAGACTATTTAAACAAATCGATCAGCGACATGGTCGAAAAGGCGATGGATCAGCGAAATTCTGTTTTGGAAGGAGACGCCAAGACAATTCAGCTTATTGATGGTATTGACGAAGAGGTTGCTTCTTATACCGTCGGTCCGATTGTTGCAAACGGCGATCCGATCGGAGCGGTTGTCATTTTTTCGAAAGACCAGTCAATCGGAGAAGTGGAACATAAAGCGGTTGAAACCGCCGCTGGTTTTTTGGCCCGTCAAATGGAACAATAGGTCTCATTCCTTTTATTTTGACATTCCTGCTCGAACGAGCTGGAATGCCGAAAGCGTTTTTCTCAGCTTGAATCAGCATCAGCAGTTGGAACAGCACCTTTTGGGCTGTTCTTTTTTAGTTCACAGTTGCAGGCGGGGTATGAGTCTTGAATATGGTATAATAAGCACGTTTCGTGCGCTTTTTAGAAAGCTGAGAGAAAGCGCATTGGAAGGAGCTTAAAGGAATGGGGTTTTTAAAAGGCCAAAGACAATGGATTTGGCAAGGCGCCTTTGTTTTATCATTGGCGGGGATATTATCAAAGATATTAAGCGCTGTATATAGAGTGCCTTTTCAAAATATAGTTGGAGATGTCGGTTTTTATATTTTTCAGCAGGTGTATCCGATGATCGGAATATCTGTGATGCTTGCCACCTCCGGGTTCCCGGTCATCATTTCAAAGTTGTTGAATGATTACGGGACGGCAAACCGGGCAAAAATTCTCCGGGTGTCTATGTTTTTTTTGTCGGTCGTGGGCCTTGGCTTTTTTCTTCTCTTGTTTGCCGGAGCCGAAGCCATCGCAGGGTTTATGGGTGATCCCGCCCTTGCCGGGGTGATCCGCGCCGTGTCGTTTTCTTATTTGCTGCTGCCGCTCGTGTCTTTGCTTAGAGGCTATTTTCAAGGAGGCGAACGGATGCTTCCGACGGCACTTTCTCAAATTGGAGAGCAGACACTCCGGGTCGGGGCGATCCTCATTTTGACGTGGTGGCTCGTCAAAAACGGCTTTTCCTTATATGACGCCGGGGCAGGGGCTGCCTTTGGCTCCCTTGTCGGCGGCCTTGCGGCGTTTTTCATTCTCGCCGTGTTTTGGGCCAAGCGTGAAAAGCAACCCGCTGCCGCCGGGATAGAGGCCGGTACAGGCGATATTTTGAAACAGCTGTGTCTGTACTCGGTTACGATTTGCACGGCCGGCCTCATGCTGATTCTCATCCAGCTCGTCGACGCAATGAACTTGTATTCATTGCTGGCCGGACAAGGAATGGACGAACTTCAGGCGAAACATACAAAAGGGGTGTATGACAGAGGACAGCCGCTTTTGCAGCTTGGAACCGTTTTTGCTGCGAGCATTGCGACAGCTCTTGTCCCGTCCCTTACAAAAGCGAAGAAAAATGGAGAAACGGCGGTTCTGGAGGAAAAGATCCGTTATTCGCTAAAAATGAGCTTCGTCATCGGCACTGGAGCAGCCGCCGGTCTGATATGCATTTTGGAGCCGGTGAATGTCATGCTGTTTAAGAACAGCGATGGAACGGCTGCGCTGCAGATTTTCAGCGTGTCGATTCTGTTTGCATCGTTGGCGATCACGATGACTGCTGTTTTGCAAGGACTCGGCAATACATGTCTTCCAGCTGTTTCCGTCTGCTGCGGCTTTTTTGTGAAAGCCGTATTGAACGAGTTCCTGATCCCCGGTTTCGGCATTTCCGGCGCCGCTTTTGCGACTATGATGTCATTCGCTGCTGTCGCTGGACTCAATTTTTTTCAGCTGAAAAGGAAAGGCTGGATCAAGTTGCCGGAATACAGGATAGCGGGAGTTTTGCTGTCGGCTGTGATCATGTCGGCCGCTCTGGCGGTGTGGCTTTTTGCTTTTGAAGCGGCCATACCTCATGAAAACAGATGGATCGCGGCGGCGGAAAGTCTTAGCGCCGTATTCGTCGGCGGCATTGTCTTTTTGTCCGGTATCTTCACATTACGCGTGTTTTCAGAAAAAGAACTTGAGCTTGTACCTTTTGGCAGCAAGCTCCTGACATTAAAACGAGAAAGGGGCGGCAGGCATGGCCGGTAAAATCACGGTAGTCGGCCTGGGGGCAGGCGATATGAATCAATTAACCCTCGGTGTATATAAACGGCTCACACAAGCGGAGGTTCTTTATGTCAGGACGAAAGACCATCCGTTAATAGAAGACCTGAAAAAAGAAATAGCTGAGATTCATTTTTTTGATGAGGTCTATGAAAAGCATGATCAATTCGAAGATGTTTACGAGGAGATCGTAGAGCGGCTGTTTGAGGAGGCGAAGCAGCGCGATGTGCTCTATGCCGTTCCGGGCCATCCGTTCGTCGCTGAAAAAACGGTTCAGCTTTTGCTTGAGAGGCGGGGCGCTCATCAGGCCGATGTCGTTGTCGAGGGAGGCCACAGCTTTATTGATGCGACATTAAATGCTTTGCAGATCGATCCGATTGACGGGTTTCAGTTTGTCGACGCCGTCCGGTTTTCCGCTGACGAAGTCGAGCTCCGTCATCATTTGATTATTTGCCAGGTATATGATCAAATGACGGCATCAGAGGTCAAACTGACGTTGATGGAAAAGCTCCCTGATGACTATGAAGTCGTCATTGTCACAGCGGCCGGAAGCAGTATGCAAGACATTCGGACAGTGCCTCTTTACGAATTGGACAGAAGTGTCGGTATCAATAATTTAACGAGCGTCTACGTTCCGCCGGTCAAAGACGAGGAGGTTCTGTACAAGGAATTTTCGATGTTCCGCAGCGTCATCAGGAAGCTGCGCGGACCGGACGGCTGCCCGTGGGATCGGAAACAAACCCATGAATCGCTCAAAAAATACTTAATTGAAGAATGCTATGAGGTGCTCGAGGCGATTGATGAAGAAGATCCCGACCACCTTGTTGAGGAGCTCGGCGATGTGATGCTCCAAGTTCTGCTGCATGCGCAGATCGGCGAGGATGACGGTCTTTTTACAATTGACGATGTGATTCGCGGCATTACGGCAAAAATGATCAGAAGGCATCCGCATGTCTTCGGAGAAGTATCTGTTCGTGATGAGGCCGACGTCATGGTAAACTGGGAAGAGATCAAGAAACAGGAGAAACAAGCGGACGATCCATCCCTTCTCGACGACATTCCAAAGCCGCTGCCTGCTTTGTCAAAAGCGAACAAGCTTCAGAAAAAGGCGGCAAAGACCGGATTCGACTGGTCGAATGTCCAGGATATTTGGGATAAAGTTCACGAGGAAATGAAAGAATTTTCTTCAGAAATTTCCGAAGCCGAACAGTCCAGCAAAAAAATGAAAGAAGAGTTCGGCGACCTTTTATTCGCTCTCGTCAACATCGGCCGGTTTTATAAAATTGAACCGGAAGAAGCCCTTGCGATGACAAATGCCAAGTTTTACAGAAGGTTCACGCATATTGAACAATCTGCAAAGCGCATGGGCAAGGATCTGGAAAGTATGACGCTTGAAGAAATGGACGAATTGTGGAATGAAGCGAAAGACATTGAAAGGAGCTGACAAGTGATGAGACTCGACAAATTTCTCAAAGTATCAAGGCTGATTAAAAGACGGACGCTTGCAAAAGAAGTGGCTGACCAGGGAAGAATTTCGATCAATGGCCAGCAGGCGAAAGCAAGCTCTGTTGTCAAAGCGGGAGACGAGCTTGCGGTGCGTTTTGGCCAAAAGCTTGTAACCGTCAAAGTCAATGAATTGAAGGATACGACAAAAAAAGAAGAAGCCGCTGATATGTATACCGTTCTCAAAGAAGAGAAGCTGGGAGGAGAATAGGCTTGTTCTAAAAAAATCCCCCGTCTCATACAATGCAGTATCGAATCTTTAGTATGAGGATATGGGGGATGAATCGATGAATGTATATTATGATCAGCACAACCCTTCCGGCGGGGCATCTGGTCCTGAACATAATGTGACGATGAAGGGCCGCAAGCTGCTGGATATATCCGGTGTCAAACAGGTCGAGAGCTTTGACAATGAGGAATTCTTACTTGAGACGGTCATGGGCATGCTGGCAGTCAGAGGCGAAAACCTGCAGATGAAGAATCTCGATGTGGAAAAAGGCGTTGTCTCCATCAAGGGAAGAGTGCTTGATCTCGTCTATTTGGATGAGCAGCAGGGGGAGAAAGCTAAAGGATTTTTTAGCAAGTTGTTTAAATGACGCTGACCACTCAGTTCTATACGATGCTGGCCATGGCCGGAATGGGGGCATGGCTTGGCGCTTCCCTTGACACCTACACCCGTTTTGTCGTTCGCTCAAAAACAGCAAGGTGGCTGTTGTTTCTCCATGACTTTTTGTTTTGGGTGGTACAAGGTCTCCTTTTTTTCTATGTTTTGCTGAGCGTGAATGAAGGGGAATTCCGAATTTATATCTTTCTGGCGGTCATGCTTGGATTTGCCGCTTATCAAAGCCTTTTTAAGCAGATCTATATCAAGCTTTTGGAATGGATGATTTCCTTTTTCATATTCATCTCCAGGCTGGTCTCAAAGATGATGCAGATGATGGTGTTTCGGCCTGTTGTATGGACGTTTCAAGCTATTTTTGCCATCATTCTTTTTACAATGAGAAATATCTATGTTCTTTTTCGTTTTTTTGCGGTATGTTTATATAAGATATTAAAATTTGCAGGATATCCGATTTATTTTATACTATATCAATGCTGCAGGCTTCTTCCCGCCCCGGTTCGGGGATTGTTGAGACGCTTTTTGCAAAAAGGAGCAGGATTTTTCGAAAAGGGGAAGAAACTATTCATAACCATTAAGGCAAAACTTTTAAAAAAATGAGGGGAGGCCGTCTGGAATGAATGATCCCACGAGACGCAACATATCGCAAATACAGAACGAATACAAAGAGCAGATGGAGCGAAAACAGCAGCAGCTGAAAAGAAAAAGACGCGGTCTATACAGACGGTTGATGGTTTTCGGCGCCGTTGTGCTGCTGTCGGCGATTGTGATTGTCAGTTCGCTTTGGTCGCAGACTTCGGATATCAGCGCGAAGCAAGAGAAGAAAGAAGACCTTTTGAAACAATTGGAACAACTGGAAGCAAAAAAATCGGATTTGAAAGATGAGATTGTGAAATTAAAGGATGAGGACTACGTTGCAGAGCTTGCCAGAAAGGATTATTACCTCTCAAAAGATGGCGAAATCATCTTCAAGTTTGAAGATAAGAGCAAGTAGCCTTGTTGACACTTAATTTTTTCTTTATGTATAATTAAACAAATGATCTTTTTTAAGTCTAAGGAGGAGCACTTTTTTTATGTCGATTGAAGTTGGCAGCAAGTTGCAAGGGAAAGTAACAGGTATTACAAATTTTGGAGCGTTTGTTGAACTGCCTGAAGGATCAACAGGTCTTGTTCATATTAGCGAAGTAGCCGATAACTACGTGAAGGACATTAATGATCATCTGAAGGTTGGTGATCAAGTAGAAGTTAAAGTCATCAATGTTGAGAAAGATGGGAAAATCGGCTTGTCGATCAAAAAGGCTGTAGACCGTCCTCAATCATCAAGACCTGCGAGACCTAAAAATGATTTCCGCTCTAAAGAAACGTTTGAACAGAAAATGAATAAGTTTTTAAAAGACAGTGAAGATCGCTTATCGTCTCTAAAACGCAACACGGAATCAAAACGTGGAGGGCGCGGAGCAAGAAGAGGTTAACTTGCTGCTTTCTATATATACGAAAGGCATTCGTCTTATCCCAACGGATGCCTTTTTATTGTCTTATAAAATTTTTATTAAAATTTCTATTGACGGATAGGACAATCCTTTGTATTATAGAACTTGTGCGTTAAAAGAAATCAACAACATGGCGGTGTAGCTCAGCTGGCTAGAGCGTACGGTTCATACCCGTGAGGTCGGGGGTTCGATCCCCTCCGCCGCTACTTATATGAAGGCCCGTTGGTCAAGTGGTTAAGACACCGCCCTTTCACGGCGGTAACACGGGTTCGAATCCCGTACGGGTCATTCCGGAAACCGGCTTCTTCTGAAGCCGGTTTTTTTGCTGCATAAAAATACGCAAAATAACGGGAATGGACTCGACTTATCAAGAGTGATTGAAGCATGCTACAAAAAGCGTCGAACAGTTCTTTAAATTCATTACCTTCTTTTGACAAAATCCTATTTCATCTTTCGTTATAATGGCAAGCAACGAATAAACGAGTGGGAGATGAGAGCATGGAAAAAGCGGAAAGAAGAGTGAACAGCCCAATAGCTGGACCTGTTGTTCAAAAATTGTATTCATGGATTGGCAGCACGACGAAGCTTGTAATGCAGCATTTATATTCCCTCTTTTTTTATAAAGGGCTGATCTATATGATCATCGGTTTTTTATTGGGACGAGCCTTCATTCTGTCAGAGGTCATTCCCTTTGCTCTTCCATTTTTCGGAGCGATGCTTTTAATTAAAAAAGATAAAGCTTTTCTTGCATGCCTGGCACTTCTTGCCGGGGCTCTGAGCATATCGCCTCAGCATTCGCTGTTCGTGCTTGCGGCTCTGTTTGCATTTGCGATATGTTCCAAAATGACGTCTCTTATTATAAAAGACCGCGTCAGAACGCTGCCTGTCGTCGTCTTTTTAGCGATGGCTGTGACAAGATGCGGATTCGTATATGCTGAATACGGAACGGTTTCGGGTTATCACTATATTATGGCTTTTGTTGAAGCCGGGTTATCGTTTATCCTCACACTGATTTTTTTGCAAAGCCTGCCGATTGTTACATCAAAGCGGGCGAAACAGTCGCTGAAAATTGAAGAGATCATTTGTTTTATGATTTTAATCGCTTCTGTTCTCACAGGTTTGACAGGCGTTTCTTTTCAAGGCATGCAGGCTGAACTGATATTGGCCCGTTATGTCGTGCTCGCTTTCGCGTTCATCGGGGGCGCGAGCATCGGCTGTACAGTCGGTGTTGTGACCGGGCTGATCCTCAGCCTTTCAAATATCGGCAATTTATATCAGATGAGCCTGCTGGCTTTTTCAGGCCTTCTCGGCGGTTTGTTAAAAGAAGGAAAAAAGTTCGGTGCTGCGGTCGGCTTATTGATCGGATCTCTATTGATTTCTCTGTACGGAGAAGGTTCAGCTGAACTTGTGCCGACGCTTTATGAATCACTGATTGCAATCGGTCTGTTCCTTTTAACCCCTCAGTCGATTACGAAAAAAGTGGCTAAGTATATACCGGGAACGACTGAACACGCTCAGGAACAGCAGCAATATGCAAGAAAAATCCGCGATGTCACCGCGCAGAAGGTCGATCAGTTTTCGAGTGTTTTTCACGCATTATCCGAAAGCTTCGCTACCTTTTATCATTCGGTTCCAGATGATGAAGGAAAAGAAAAAGAGATCGATCTGTTTTTGAGCACTGTAACAGAACACTCCTGCCAGTCCTGTTATAAGAAAAACAAGTGCTGGGTTCAGAACTTTGATAAAACATATGACTTGATGAAACGAGTTATGCAGGAAACAGAAGAAAAGCAATATTTTAAAAACCGCAAGCTGAAAAAGGAGTTTCATCAGCACTGCTCCAAATCAAAGCAAGTAGAAGCGCTGATGGAAGACGAGCTGTCTCATTTTAGGGCAAACCAGACATTAAAACAAAAGGTGCATGACAGCAGGCGTCTCGTCGCAGAGCAGCTGCTCGGGGTTTCTCAGGTTATGGCGGACTTTTCTCGGGAAATAAAAAGGGAGAGGGAGCAGCATTTTATTCAAGAAGAACAAATTCGGGATGCGCTGCAGCATTTCGGCATTGAAATTCAACAAGTCGAAATTTACAGCCTAGAGCAGGGAAATATCGATATCGAAATGAGTATCCCGTATTGCAACGGCCACGGGGAGTGTGAAAAAATCATCGCTCCGATGCTGTCCGATATTTTGGAAGAACAAATTATCGTCAAAGCGGAACAGTGCGCCGGCCATCCGAATGGATATTGTCATGTTGCTTTCGGTTCGGCGAAGTCATACAGGGTGGTGACGGGAGCCGCACATGCAGCAAAAGGAGGAGGGCTTGTCTCCGGCGACAGCTACAATATGATGGAGCTCGGCACCGGCAAATATGCGGCCGCCATCAGCGATGGTATGGGAAATGGCGCAAGGGCCCATTTTGAAAGCAATGAGACGATCAAGCTGTTGGAAAAGATTCTTCAGTCGGGCATCGACGAAAAAGTGGCGATTAAAACGATCAACAGCATTCTTTCATTAAGGACGACAGATGAAATATATTCGACATTGGATTTATCGGTCATCGATCTTCAGGATGCGAGCTGCAAGTTTTTGAAAATCGGCTCCACCCCGAGCTTTATTAAAAGAGGCGATCAGATTATCAAAGTGCAGGCCAGCAATCTGCCGATCGGCATCATTACAGAATTCGATGTTGATGTAGTCAGCGAGCAATTAAAAGCGGGAGACCTTTTGATCATGATGAGCGACGGAATCTTTGAAGGGCCTAGACATGTTGAAAATCATGATCTGTGGATGAAGCGTAAATTGAAATCTCTGAAAACCGAGGAGCCGCAGGAAATCGCCGACTTGATCATGGAAGAAGTGATTCGGACAAGGTCGGGTCTGATTGAGGACGATATGACGGTGATTGTTATCAAGCTGGACCATAATACGCCAAAGTGGGCCTCCATTCCGGCGCCGTCTTTTTTCCAAAAGAATCAAGAGATTTCTTAGCCTTCGTATAAATCAAATTTCTTCTGGCGATGATGGAACTAAATCAAGATATCTTTGTCCAGGAGGAATAAAAACGATGAAAAAGGGGCACTTGAATCAAATCCTGCTTTTGACGGACGGCTGTTCAAACCGCGGCGAAGACCCGCAGGCCATGGCCGCCTTTGCGAAGGAGCAGGGAATTACCGTGAATGTGATTGGGATTATGGACGAGCATGAAATGGATCAGGAGGCGATGAAAGAAGTTGAAGGGATCGCCCTCGCAGGCGGGGGAGTTCACCAGGTTGTTTACGCGTCGCAGCTGTCGCAGACTGTTCAAATGGTGACAAAAAAGGCGATGACGCAAACCCTTCAAGGCGTTGTCAATAGTGAGCTCAAACAAATTCTCGGCAAGCATACCGAAATGGATGAACTGCCTCCTGATAAACGCGGTGAAGTTATGGAAGTCGTAGATGAGCTCGGTGAGACCGTACATCTTCATGTATTGGTTCTTGTCGATACAAGCGCGAGCATGAATCCGAAGCTGCCGACTGTTAAAGAAGCATTGATAGACCTTTCCATCAGTCTCAATTCAAGAATCGGCGAAAATGAATTTGCGATGCTTATATTTCCCGGGAAAAAACAAGAGGTCGAGCTTGTGCTTGATTGGACCCCGAAGTTTGAATCTCTTTCTTCAATATTTTCCAAGCTTTCAGCCGGCGGCATTACGCCGACAGGACCCGCAATACGAGAGGCGATTCAGCATTTTAACAAAATCGGCTCAAGAAGGAGAATGTTAGAAGACGATGAAAAACACTTCGACGAGTTTGGCGGCTAGTCTAAAGCCGGGTGCAGCCGTTGTTGGAAAGTGGAACAATCATTCCTACAAGATCATCAGACAGCTTGGAAAAGGGGCGAATGGCGTTGTATATCTGGCCGATTCGGGAAAGGGCCGCGTTGCATTAAAAGTGAGCGATGACAGCCTGTCCATTACCTCGGAAGTGAATGTTCTGAAATCTTTCTCAAAGGCCCAGGCAAAAGCAATGGGGCCTTCTTTTTTTGATGTGGATGACATGATGGTTGCGGGTGCGGGCAAAAAACTTTCATTTTATGTCATGGAATATATTGAAGGTCCGCTTCTTTTAAGATATGTAAACGAAAAAGGCGAGGAATGGATACCGGTGCTAATCAGCCAGCTTCTCTCAAGTTTGTCGGCCATTCATCGCGAAGGATGGGTGTTTGGAGATTTAAAGCCCGAGAATTTAATCGTGACGGGCCCGCCGCCGCAAATCCGCTGCATTGATGTGGGCGGGACGACAAAAGAAGGCCGGGCAATCAAGGAATATACAGAGTTTTTTGACAGAGGCTATTGGGAATTTGGAACCCGTAAGGCTGAGCCTTCGTATGATCTGTTTTCAGTCGCCATGATTATGGTGAACTGTGCGGTGAAAAAAGAATTTAAAAAGACAGCAAGACCTCAGGAACAGCTTATGTCAGTCATCGACGGACAGCCGTTTTTAAAGCGGTATAAGCCGGTTCTTGCTTCTGCTTTAAAAGGAAGCTATCGAACAGCTGATGAAATGAAGGGAGACCTCCTGGCAATCGGACGGCCGGCCAGAATGCAAAGCAGCCGCCAGTCGAGAACCGCCCGCTCTTCATCGGCATCCGCCCCGTCTCAAGGCCCGCGGCATAAGCGGGGGACGCCTCAGCAGCAAATGTTAAGAAGCGGGCGCAGAAAGCAAAGAAACAGTTCTAAATCCGGCGGTGTTTTTGAAACGCTGCTGATCGTCGTAAGCGTTCTTGCCCTTTACTTTGCGTATATCGTTCTCTTTTTTATTTAGCTCTGCTTTGCTGGCGGATAGCTCTTCTTTGCAGGGACCGATTGAAAGTGTTAGGATATTTATATCTTTTGAAATACACCCTGCTCTTAGTGGGAGGACATTGTGAAAAGTATTGAAGATTTCATGAGAAAATACGAACTGTCATTTGATGGAGCGACACTGGTTGCAGGCGTCTCCGGGGGGCCTGATTCGATGGCGCTGCTGCATGCTCTGCAACGTACGGTTCCTGCCTCGGCGACGCTGATTGCCGCACACGTCGATCATATGTTCAGAGGCGAAGAGTCTGAGCATGATATGCGGTTCGTTCAGGACTACTGCGAGGCGGAAGGCATACAATGCGAGGCGGTGCAAATCGATGTCCTGACATTTGCCGCGGAAAACAATCTGAATAAACAGGCTGCTGCGAGAGAATGCCGGTATGCGTTTTTTCAAGAATTAATGAAAAGGCGCCGGGCTGAATACCTGGTTCTGGCTCATCATGGCGATGATCAGGTGGAAACGATGCTGATGAAGATGGCAAAAGGCACTGTCGGGCTCGGGCTTGCTGGAATTCAGCCAAAGCGCCGTTTTGACAGCGGCTGGCTGCTTAGGCCGTTTCTAAGGCTGTCAAAGGATGATCTTTTGGCTTACTGCAAAGAGAATCGAATACCGTATAGAACCGATCCGAGCAACAGTGAGGATGATTACACAAGGAACCGGTTCAGGCACCATGTTCTCCCTTTTCTGAAGAAAGAGTCGGAAGATGTCCATAAAAGGTTTCAATCCGTCAGTGAATTCCTGACAGAAGACGAATTATACTTACAGGCATTAACGAAAGACAAAATGAATACAGTAATCACAAGCAAGTCAAGTTCCGGTGTCGAAATCAGCATCGATCGGCTTCTTGCGCTCCCTATGCCTTTACAAAGAAGGGGAGTTCATCTAATATTAAACTATCTTTATGAAAACGTTCCATCAGCGTTTTCAGCCCATCATATTCAAGTGTTTCTGGATTGGATTTCACAAGGTGGACCATCCGGTTCCCTTGATTTTCCGAATGGGCTAAAAGTTGCAAAATCTTATCATACATGTTTGTTTACATTTCAGCGTTTACAATGTGAAAATGTTTCCTATCATTATGAAATAAGCGGGGCAGACGAAGAAGAACTGAAGCTTCCCGACGGCTCCTCCCTTCATGTGAGCGGACCCGGTTCAACCCGGAAGCTGCAAGGAAACGATGTTTTTGCAACAAGTCCCAAGCAGGTTCAATTCCCCCTTTATGTACGGACAAGGCAAAACGGAGACCGAATCAAACTTAAAGGGATGAACGGCTCAAAAAAGGTTAAAGATATATTTATTGATGAAAAAGTGCCTCTTGCGAAAAGAGACAGCTGGCCCATTGTAACAGACGCGGTTGGAAACATTATTTGGATACCTGGTCTGAAAAAAACCATTTTTGAGGAACTTGATGTTACAAACAATGATCGCATTGTATTACAATATAGACAGCATGAAAAGTGTAGGGGGCTAGCAAAGAATGAAACAGGATATTGAAAATATCTTGATCTCAGAAGAAGAGATCCAAAAGAAAGTCAAGGAGCTGGGCGCAACTCTGACAAAAGAGTACAGCGGCAAGTTTCCGCTGGCAATCGGTGTGTTAAAGGGAGCCATGCCGTTTATGGCTGATCTTTTGAAGCATATTGATACATATTTGGAAATGGATTTCATGGATGTATCAAGCTACGGCAGTTCAACGGTTTCTTCCGGAGAGGTAAAAATCATTAAAGATTTGGACACATCTGTAGAGGGCCGTGACATCTTAATTATTGAGGATATCATCGACAGTGGGCTGACCTTGAGTTATCTTGTAGAGCTTTTCCGATACCGCAAAGCAAAATCGATTAAGATCGTAACCCTTCTTGATAAACCAAGCGGACGAAAAGCGGATATCAAAGCGGATTACGTCGGCTTTGAAGTTCCCGATGCATTCGTTGTCGGATATGGTCTCGATTATGCTGAACGCTATCGTAACCTTCCGTACATCGGAGTGCTGAAACCTGCGGTTTATGAGAGCTGATTCGGGCTTGTTAGCGAAAGGGATATCTGTTGTATTGGAACGATTTTCTATGATACTATTGAACATAGTTGTGCTTACTGTGGGAGGAGGTAAGGAATGAATCGGGTCTTCCGTAATACCATTTTTTATTTACTTATTTTATTAGTTGTGATCGGAGTTGTGAGCTACTTCCAAACCGCAAATCCGAAAACAGAAAATATGACGTATAGTGACTTTGTTTCAAACCTAGATAAAGGGAAGGTTGAAAATGTCTCCATCCAGCCTGTCAGGGGCGTGTACGAGGTTCGGGGACAGCTGACGACCTATGAGAAAGATCAATATTTCCTGACCCATGTTCCTGAAGGAAAAGGGGCAGATCAAATCATTGATCAAGTGAAAAAAACGAAGATACAAGTAGAACCTGCACAGGAAGCAAATGGATGGATGACGTTCTTTACCACCATCATCCCTTTTGTTATTATCTTCATTCTTTTCTTCTTCCTGCTTAATCAGGCTCAAGGCGGCGGAAGCCGTGTTATGAACTTTGGAAAAAGCAAGGCGAAGCTCTATACAGAAGAAAAGAAACGCGTCAAATTCAAAGATGTGGCAGGAGCGGATGAAGAAAAGCAAGAGCTTGTGGAAGTCGTTGATTTCCTCAAGGATCCCCGCAAGTTCGCTGAACTCGGAGCAAGGATTCCGAAAGGCGTGCTTTTGGTCGGACCTCCGGGTACCGGTAAAACATTGCTGGCGAAAGCTTGTGCCGGAGAAGCAGGGGTGCCTTTCTTCAGCATCAGCGGTTCTGACTTCGTTGAAATGTTCGTCGGGGTTGGTGCATCACGTGTTCGCGACTTATTCGAAAACGCTAAGAAAAATGCACCGTGTCTGATTTTCATCGATGAAATTGATGCTGTCGGACGCCAGCGGGGAGCAGGTCTTGGTGGAGGGCACGATGAACGTGAACAGACGCTCAACCAGCTTCTTGTTGAAATGGACGGATTCAGCGCCAATGAAGGAATCATCATTATCGCTGCGACAAACCGCGCCGATATTTTAGACCCTGCATTGCTGCGTCCGGGACGTTTTGACCGTCAAATTACAGTTGACCGCCCAGATGTTAAAGGCCGTGAAGCTGTACTTCAAGTACACGCAAGAAACAAGCCGCTTGATGAATCCGTAAACTTAAAAGCGATCGCGATGCGGACGCCTGGATTCTCAGGTGCAGATCTTGAAAACCTTTTAAATGAAGCGGCTCTCGTAGCAGCGCGTCAAGATAAGAAAAAGATCGATATGCGAGACATCGATGAAGCGACAGACCGCGTCATCGCCGGACCTGCAAAGAAAAGCAGGGTCATTTCGAAAAAAGAACGCAATATCGTGGCTTATCACGAGGCGGGACACACTGTAATCGGACTTGTCTTGGATGAAGCGGATATGGTGCATAAAGTAACGATCGTACCGCGCGGCCAAGCGGGCGGATACGCCGTTATGCTTCCTAAGGAAGACCGTTATTTCCAAACCAAACCCGAACTTCTCGATAAGATCGTCGGCTTGCTTGGAGGCCGTGTAGCTGAAGAGATCATCTTCGGTGAGGTCAGCACGGGTGCCCATAACGACTTCCAGCGCGCTACAGGCATTGCCAGACGAATGGTAACTGAATTCGGTATGTCTGAAAAGCTCGGTCCTCTTCAATTCGGACAATCGCAAGGCGGGCAAGTGTTCTTGGGACGCGATTTCAACAATGACCAAAACTACAGCGACGCGATTGCGTATGAAATCGATAAAGAAATTCAGCGCTTCATTAAGGAATGTTATGAACGTGCAAAAACAATCCTTACTGAAAATCGCGACAAACTTGAGCTGATCGCTCAAACATTGCTGGAAGTTGAAACGCTCGACGCTGAGCAAATCAAACATTTGTCTGAGCACGGAAGACTTCCTGATCGCACATATTCGGATGATCAGGAAAAGACAGACGATGTGAAAGTCAACATCAATAAACGAGATGACGAAGAAAAAAACGAGGATGAGAAAGAATAACGACTTATTTCCGCCTCTTCAGGAAAACTGCCAAGCTCTGCTTTTGGCAGTTTTCTTTTTTTATGGTTAAAAAACCTCTTTGGAAAATCTTTGTTCACTACGATTTGATTCGTTTACAAACAGAATCGGCATCGTGTATTGTATGATGGTAGAATGTTTTATGCCCAAGTAAGAGAAACTAGTCAAAAGTGGTGATCAGAATGTTGCTTGTTATAGATGTGGGAAATACAAACACCGTCCTTGGCATCTACCACGAAGGAGAGCTCGAATATCATTGGCGGATTGAGACAAGCCGCCATAAAACGGAAGATGAATTCGGCATGCTTCTTCGTTCTTTATTTGATTATGTCGGACTGATGTTTGACCAGATCGAAGGAATTATTATTTCATCAGTTGTACCTCCGATCATGTTCTCCCTCGAAAGAATGTGTATTAAATATTTTCAGATCGAGCCTCAGATTGTCGGTCCGGGAATGAAAACAGGATTAAACATAAAATACGATAATCCGAAAGAAGTCGGAGCAGACCGCATTGTAAATGCAGTGGCGGCTATTCATCTCTATGGGAGCCCCCTGATTGTCGTTGATTTTGGAACCGCTACGACGTACTGTTATATTAACGAGCGCAAGGAGTACATGGGCGGTGCGATCGCGCCGGGCATCACGATTTCAACTGAAGCGCTTTATTCGAGAGCTGCCAAGCTTCCCAGAATTGAAATTGCACGGCCCGATCATATTGTCGGCAAAAGTACGGTCAGCGCGATGCAGTCCGGAATCCTTTACGGCTACGTCGGACAGGTTGAAGGCATTGTCAAACGGATGAAATGGCAGTCCAAGAAAAATCCGAAAGTCATTGCGACGGGAGGTCTTGCTTCCTTGATAGCAGACGAATCGGACTGCATCGATATCGTTGACCCGTTCCTTACATTGAAGGGACTAGAGCTTATTTATGAACGGAATCGTGTTGAAAGTGTATAGGAGGATGAGGTATGGATTATTTAGTGAAAGCCATCGCATATGACGGCAAAGTGAGAGCATATGCAGCGAATACAACAGAAACGATTCATGAAGCCCAAAGAAGGCATAACACATGGCCTACCGCTTCCGCCGCTTTAGGAAGAACGATGACGGCGGCTGTCATGCTCGGTGCCATGCTGAAAGGCGAAGACAAGCTTACCGTCAAGATTGAAGGAGGCGGACCTATCGGCGCGATTGTCGCTGACGGAAATGCAAAAGGAGATGTCAGGGGCTACGTGTCCAATCCGCACGTTCATTTTGACTTAAATGAACACGGCAAACTGGACGTCAGAAGAGCCGTCGGTACGTCCGGCACACTAAGCGTAGTAAAAGATCTCGGTCTCCGCGATTTATTTACAGGCCAGGTTGAGATCGTTTCCGGAGAAATCGGCGAGGATTTTACATATTATCTCGTATCTTCTGAACAGGTTCCTTCTTCGGTGGGTGTAGGGGTGCTCGTCAACCCCGACAATACGATTTTAGCTGCAGGCGGATTTATCCTTCAGCTGCTGCCGGGCACGGACGATGAAACAATCACGAAGCTTGAAACAAACCTTTCTCAAGTGGAGCCCATTTCAAAGCTGATTCAGAAAGGTTTGACACCTGAGGAAGTGCTGGCTGCGGTATTGGGAGAAGAACCGGAAATACTGGAAACCGTTCCTGTCCGGTTTACATGCAATTGTTCAAAAGAGCGTTTCTCAGGAGGCATCATCGGTCTTGGCAAAGATGAAATTCAACAGATGATTGATGAAGATGGCCAAGCTGAGGCTCAATGCCATTTTTGCAATGAAAAGTATCTGTTTACAAAGGAAGAGCTTGAAGCGCTTCGAGATGAAATATAAGCCCGCTATGCAGTAGCGGGTCTTTTACAATGGGGAAAGGGGAGACACCATATTGAAATCAAGAACACTTTGGCCGATTATTTTAGGTGCGATCTTTGTCAACTGTATCGTGATCGCGTATGTTTTGACGAAATCGCAGACTGCTTCTTCACCGTCCGCTCAAGAAGTCATTGCACATATCGGAAAAAACGGCATCACGCGTGAAGAATGGCTGAGCGAAATGGAAGAGCGCTATGGAAAATCAACGCTTGAAGATATGATCAACGACCGCGTTGTTACCCAAATGTCCGAAAAAAATAAGATCAAAGTGTCTGATGAAGACATTGAAAGAGAATTTCTGCTGATTAAAGCTGTATACAATTCCTTCTACGAAGACGAAGCCACAACAGAAAAAGAATGGAAAGAGCAGATCAAGCATAATATTCTTCTAGAAGAGCTCCTGACAAAAGATATTGTCATTTCTGACAGCGAATTGAAGTCGTTCTATAACAAAAATAAGGACTTATATAAATTCGATGATTCTTATCGCCTCAAGCATATCGTTGTCAAAGATAAAGACGAAGCAGAACAAGTTCTTAAAGAGCTGAAGGAAGGATCCAGCTTTGAAGCGGCCGCGGCTGAACATTCGATTGACCGGTATACGTCTCCTTACGGCGGTGACCTCGGGTTCGTCAATGATCAGCACGAAAACATTCCGGCCGAATATTTAGAGAAAGCTGAGCAGCTAAAGGAAAATCAATGGGTGGATGAACCGATTAAAACGAGTCAGGGCTATGCAATCATCCAGCTCAAAGAAAAGCTCCCGGGGCAAGCTTTCACTTACAGCGAAGTGAAAAATCAAATCAGAAGGCAGATCGCGATGGATCAATTAGGCGACAAAGCTTCAGTGAAGACACTTTGGAAAGATGCGAAAGTATCTTGGTTTTATGACGATAAAAAATAAAGATTGACAAAATATTTTGATATTGATAAATTAGATATAATCCCAATAAAATTACTCGGAAATTGAGGTGTTCAAATGGTTCGCGTTGCAAACTCTGTTTATGACTTAATCGGAAATACACCTGTCGTTAAATTAAATCGACTAGTTGATGAAGACAGTGCTGAAGTATATGTGAAACTGGAGTATATGAACCCTGGAAGCAGCGTAAAAGACCGGATTGCGCTTGCCATGATAGAAGATGCTGAAGAGAAAGGCCTTCTGAAAGAAGGAGATACACTGATTGAACCGACCAGCGGAAATACGGGAATCGGACTTGCCATGGTCGCTGCAGCGAAGGGCATCAAAGCGATTCTTGTTATGCCTGATACAATGAGTTCTGAGCGCCGCAACCTTCTGCGTGCATATGGAGCTGAGCTTGTGCTGACTCCGGGTGCTGAAGGAATGAAAGGCGCGATTAAAAAAGCGGAAGAACTGGCTGAGGAGCACGGCTATTTTATGCCTCAGCAATTTAACAACCCTGCGAACTCAGAAGTTCACCGCCGCACAACGGGAAAAGAAATCGCCGAACAATTCGGAGACGGTTTAGATGCATTCATTGCAGGTATCGGAACCGGCGGAACGATAACAGGTGCCGGAGAAGTCCTGAAAGAAAAAAATCCGTCCATCAAGATTTTCGCGGTGGAACCGACTGATTCTCCTGTTCTTTCCGGAGGAAAACCAGGTCCGCACAAAATTCAGGGAATCGGAGCGGGATTCGTTCCGAAAATCTTGAATACGGAAATTTACGATGAAATCATCACAGTGAAAAACGAAGAAGCCTTTGAATTTGCCCGTAAAGCGGCGAGAGAAGAAGGAATTCTCGGAGGAATTTCTTCGGGTGCTGCGATCTGTGCTGCTCTTCAAGTCGCTAAAAAGCTTGGGAAAGGCAAAAAAGTTCTCGCTGTTCTTCCTAGTAACGGAGAGAGATACTTAAGCACGCCTCTTTATCAATTTGAATAGGCTCCAGTTGAAACGGGAGGCTGCCGACAATGTCGGCGGCCTTTTGTTTTTCACGGGCGAAGCCCTTTTAAAAGCTCGGTGTCCTTGAGTGAACATGCTCAAGGACTTTTTTCTATATTGGAAATGAAATTCTCTTTTCCTAGAAAAAAGATATGCATTACAATAAGGACATTAGACTAACGGCAGAGGAATGATATGATGAGACAACGAAGGCCTGTAGCCAGAGCGTTCCCATTTTCCAATCAACGGTTTTTAGAGCAATTTGAAAGCCTGTCGAAAGGAAAGCAGTACCGCGTTCTGCTCGAAAGTGCGAGAGGCGGAGAATACAGCATAGCCGGGCTCGACCCTGTCGCAATAGCAAAAGGGAAAGACGGCATCACGACGATTCAATACAAAGGGGACATCATATTCAAAGAGGGGGATCCGTTTCAGCAGTTTTCTCAGTGGTTTGAAACGCTGAAAACGGAGACGGTTGCAGATTTTCCCGACTTTCAGGGCGGGGCTGTCGGTTTTCTAAGCTATGACTATGCCCGATATATTGAGAAATTCAAAATCCTGTCTATCGATGATCTGCAAACGCCGGATTTATTCTTTCTCGTATTTGATGATATAGCCGTCTATGATCATAAGCAGCAGCAGCTTTGGGTGATTACCCACACCGTTGAAGAATCGCCGGCCGCTTCGGAAGAGAAACTGGACAGGCTTGAGCAAATGTGGAAGACGGAACATCCGAAGACCGCTGGCGGTTATCAATCAAATGATAATAAAAGCCCGTCATTCGCAGCTTCATTTACAGAAGCCGGCTTTTCTCAGGCCGTTGAGAAGGTGAAGCAATACATTGCAAGCGGCGACGTATTTCAGGTGAACCTTTCTGTTCGCCAGTCGGAGCGCCTGTCTGCGCCCCCTTATGAGGTATACAAAATGTTAAGAGAAATCAACCCTTCGCCGTACATGTCCTACTTGGAAACCCCGGATTTTCAAATCATCTGCGGGTCGCCCGAACTGCTCATTAAGAAAAAGGGCACCAGGCTTGAGACAAGACCGATTGCCGGGACGAGATCCCGCGGGGCGGATGAAGCGGAGGATGAAGCGCTCGCGAACGAACTGATCATGAATGAAAAAGAGCGCGCCGAACATGTGATGCTCGTTGATTTAGAGCGTAATGACCTCGGCAGGGTCTCCAAGTACGGTTCGGTCAGGGTCGATGAATTCATGGTGATTGAGAAGTATTCCCATGTCATGCATATCGTCTCTAATGTGTGCGGGGAACTAAGGGACGAATGCGATGCCGTGGCTGTCATCCATGCCGTGTTTCCCGGCGGTACGATTACAGGAGCGCCGAAAGTTAGAACGATGGAAATTATAGAGGAGCTTGAGCCGACGAGACGGGGGCTTTATACTGGTTCTATAGGATGGTTCGGATATAATCAGGATATGCACTTTAATATCGTTATCCGAACGATATATGTGAAAGCGGGCCAGGCGTTCATGCAGTCCGGAGCTGGAATCGTCATCGATTCCAACCCTAAGCATGAATATAAAGAGTCAATTAAAAAGGCTCTGGCGATGAAAAAGGCGCTGCAGTTGAGTGAAGAAGAGAAAAAAGAGCAGAGGAGAGCTGAGATATGATTCTAATGATCGACAATTACGATTCATTTACGTACAATTTGGTTCAGTATTTAGGTGAGCTTGGCGAGGAGTTAGTCGTCAAGCGGAACGATGAGATCACGCTTCAGGAAATAGAGGATATGTCGCCTGACTTTTTGATGATATCTCCCGGTCCTTGCAGTCCGGATGAGGCCGGGATCAGCCTTGAAGTGATCCGCCATTTTGCCGGGAAGATACCGATTTTCGGGGTCTGTCTCGGACATCAGTCGATCGCCCAGGTTTTCGGAGGCGATGTCGTCAGGGCGGAACGGTTAATGCATGGGAAAACTTCCGAGATCTTGCACGACGGGTTGACGGTCTTTAAAGACTTGGAACATCCGCTCACGGCCACGAGGTATCATTCGTTGATCGTCAAACCGGATACGCTGCCCGGTTGTTTTGTGACATCGGCTTGGACGGAAGAAGGGGAGATTATGGCCATCAGGCATAAAGAACTGCCTATTGAAGGCGTTCAGTTCCATCCGGAGTCGATTATGACTGCCTCCGGAAAAGAAATGCTGAAGAATTTTATTGAGACTTACCGAAAGAAAGTGAACACATGATCATTTACCTGAACGGTCAATATGTGAAGGAGGAGGAAGCAAGACTTTCTCCTTTTGACCATGGTTTTTTATACGGAATCGGGGTATTTGAAACGTTCCGCCTTTATGAAGGGGAGCCCTTCCTTTTAGACTGGCATATGGACAGACTGAACAACGCTTTGGAACAGCTGAGAATTGAGCTTGAGCTGACAAAAAGCGAAGTGCTTGCCATTCTTGGCAGGCTGCTTCAGTTGAATCAGCCCCCAAATCTGGATGCCAAGGTCCGGTTAAATATATCTGCCGGTCCCGGTGACTCAGGTCTTTTTCCTGATTCATACAAAAAACCCGGTGTTATGGTGATGATGAATCCTTTTCATCCTGAATCGGTTCCGGTTGAAAAGGAGGGTGTCATTTTACAGGTCCGACGCAATACGCCAGAAGGTCCGTTCCGCTTGAAATCACATCACTTTTTAAATAATCTGTTCGGAAAAAGAGAGCTCGGACCAGACGCTGCCAAAGAAGGGATTTTTCTTACCGAAGGGGGAGCTGTAGCCGAAGGGATCATTTCCAACATTTTTTGGGAAAAAGACGGTTGTGTGTATACACCTTCTCTTGATACCGGCATATTAGGCGGCGTCACCCGGCGTTATGTCATTGAGCGCCTTGCAGATATGGGAATCGAAGTTATGCAGGGGATATACCCTTTAAAGGAGCTTCTCTTTGCGGACGAAGCATGGATGACCAATTCCGTTCAGGAAATCGTTCCATTCCGGAGAATCGGCAGCACTCAATTTCCGGGAAAGGATGGAAATTTGTCGAAACGTCTGCAAGAGGCATACACTAACGATAGAAAAGCAGCAAAAGACTATATTTCAATTAAAGGGTGAAGGATATGGCGCTTCAAACAGCGGTGCGTTCAAAGAAGTTGACCGCAAAGCAATACACATTGTCTTATGAAGATAAAACATTGATCATGGGGATTTTAAATGTGACGCCCGATTCTTTTTCAGACGGCGGAAAATATAACAGCATCGACCGCGCCGTTATTCATGCAAAGCAAATGATCGAAGACGGCGCCCATATCCTTGATATCGGAGGAGAATCAACGAGGCCAGGGGCGGAAAAGGTTTCTCTTGATGAGGAGCTGTCAAGGGTCATACCTGTAATTGAAAAACTTGTTCAGGAAATCGACGTGCCGATTTCTGTTGACACTTATAAAGCAAAAGTGGCGGATGAAGCCCTTAAGGCCGGTGCAGCGATTATCAATGATGTCTGGGGAGCAAAAGCAGACCATGACATGGCCCGGGTTGCGGCCGCTCATAATGTGCCGATTATCTTGATGCATAACCGCGAGGAACGGAATTATAAGGACTTGATCCCGGACATGCTGTCTGATTTGATGGAATGTGTGAGCATTGCAAAATCAGCAGACGTTCAAGATCATCACATCGTACTTGATCCGGGTATCGGCTTTGCCAAAACGTATCATGACAATCTGGCGGTCATGAACCAGCTTGAGAAATTCAGCGAACTCGGATACCCGGTTTTATTGGGGACGTCACGCAAAAAATTTATCGGCCGCGTTCTGGATCTGCCGCCTGAGGAGAGGGCGGAAGGCACGGGCGCGACGGTATGCCTCGGTATTCAAAAAGGGTGCGATATCGTCAGGGTGCATGACGTCAAGCAAATTTCCAGGATGGCAAAAATGATGGATGCCATGATTGATAAAGGAGGCGTTTATCATCGATAAAGTGTATGTAGAGGGCATGGAGTTTTACGGATATCACGGTGTTTTCAAAGAAGAAAACAAACTTGGCCAAAGATTCCGCGTTGATCTGACAGCATTTTTAGACTTAAGCGAAGCCGGAAAAACGGATCGTATTGATGCCACCATTAATTATGCTGATTTGTATAAGCTGTGCAAAGAGGTTGTGGAGGGAGAGCCGGTCAACCTTGTGGAGACCCTCGCAGAAACGATTGCCGCAAAAGTGCTGAAGCATTTTGAAGCGGTTCAGGAATGCACGGTCAAAGTCGTCAAGCCTGACCCGCCTATACCGGGACACTATAAATCGGTGGCCATCGAGATGACGAGGAAACGACAATGAACAATTCGGCATATATAGCGCTCGGCTCGAATATCGGCCAGCGGGAAGAATATTTAAAAAAAGCTGTCTCTCTCCTCCATCAACATCCGTCTGTACAGGTGACAGACATCTCGTCGATTTATGAAACAGATCCTGTCGGGTATACAGACCAAGATCTATTTTTAAACATGGCTGCAGCTGTTAAAACATCTCTTTCACCGTTTGAATTGCTTGATTTGACTCAGCGTATTGAAAAAGAACTCGGCCGCAAACGCGACATCAGATGGGGGCCGAGAACTGTAGACCTTGACATTTTGTTGTATAATCGTGAAAATATTGAGACAGAGCAACTTATCGTTCCTCATCCTAGAATGCATGAACGTTTGTTTGTGCTCATCCCGCTGCTGGAGATTTATCCCGAGCTTGAGGGAGCTGTCAATCATGCGAAAAATCAAGAAGGTGTAAGAGTATGGAAGCAGAAATCTGGGGTAGACGAATTCGTGCATATCGAAAGCTGAAGGGTTATACTCAAGAAGGGTTTGCAAAAGCATTGGGTATATCCGTTTCTGTGCTTGGTGAAGTAGAACGCGGGAATCGTATGCCGTCGGAGAGCATGCTCAGGGATGTAGCCAATACTTTAAATATAACAGTGGAGGAATTATCTCCATCAGAAGAATAAGAAAGGAGGACTAAAAATGTTTAAAATCGGTGATATAGAATTAAAAAACAGGGTTGTGCTTGCGCCGATGGCCGGTGTCTGCAACTCCGCCTTCCGCTTGACGGTTAAGGAATTCGGAGCGGGTTTGGTCTGCGCCGAAATGGTCAGCGATAAAGCGATCCTTTACAATAATGCAAAAACAATGGGAATGCTTTATATCGATGAACGTGAAAAACCGCTCAGCCTGCAGATCTTCGGCGGCGAAAAAGAAACGCTTGTCGAAGCGGCGAGGTTTGTTGACCAAAACACAACTGCGGATATTATTGATATAAACATGGGATGTCCGGTGCCAAAGATTACAAAATGTGATGCAGGAGCCAAATGGCTGCTTGATCCGAATAAAATTTATGAAATGGTTTCTGCAGTAGTGGAGGCTGTTGACAAGCCGGTGACCGTAAAAATGAGAATGGGCTGGGATGAAGACCATATCTTTGCCGTTGAGAATGCGAAAGCTGTAGAGCGCGCAGGCGGAAAAGCGGTCGCTCTTCACGGGCGGACCCGCGTGCAAATGTACGAAGGAACGGCAAATTGGGATATTATCAAAGAAGTGAAGCAGTCCGTTTCAATACCGGTAATCGGAAACGGTGATGTCAAAACTCCGCAAGATGCAAAACGCATGCTTGATGAAACAGGGGTTGACGGTGTCATGATCGGCCGTGCAGCGCTGGGTAACCCGTGGATGATTTACCGTACGGTTCACTATTTAGAAACAGGCGAATTGAAAGATGAGCCGCAAGTGCGTGAGAAAATGTCTGTCTGCAAACTTCACCTTGACCGATTAATCGGACTGAAAGGCGAAAATGTTGCGGTTCGCGAAATGAGAAAGCACGCAGCCTGGTATTTAAAAGGCATAAGAGGAAACGCAAAGGTCCGGAATGAAATTAATCATTGCGAAACGAGGGATGAGCTCGTTCAGCTTTTAGACGCGTTTACGATTGAAGCCGAGGCAAAAGAGCTTCAGGATGCAAAAGTAGGATAAATCCGACCTCTGCTCACTGCCAGTTTTCACTGGCAGTTTTTCTGCTTTTTTCCTGAAAGACTAAAAGTAACGGAGTGATATATGATGAGTCATGAAGAGCATAACCATGAAGAATTAAACGACCAGCTGCAAGTCAGACGCGATAAAATGAATCAATTGAGAGAAAACGGGAAAGATCCTTTCGGGCAGCGTTTTGACCGCACCCATCAATCAACTGATCTCATTGAATCATATAATGAATTCTCAAAAGAAGAATTAGAGGAAAAAGCAATTGAAGTGACGATTGCCGGCCGGATGATGACAAAGCGTGGAAAAGGAAAAGCGGGATTCGCGCACATTCAGGATTTAAAGGGCCAGATTCAGATCTATGTCAGGAAAGACAGTGTCGGTGAAGAGCAGTACGAATGGTTTAAAAGCTCTGACCTCGGGGACATTGTCGGCGTTACAGGCGTCATGTTTAAAACGAATGTTGGCGAATTGTCTGTCAAAGCTACATCCTTTGATTTATTAACAAAAGCACTTCGTCCGCTTCCGGACAAATATCACGGATTAAAAGACATCGAACAGCGCTACCGTCAGCGTTATTTGGACTTGATCGTAAACCCGGAAAGCAAAAATACGTTTATTACGCGCAGCAAAATCATTCAATCGATGAGAAGATACTTAGATGACCACGGATACTTAGAAGTTGAGACGCCTACGATGCACGCGATTCCGGGCGGAGCGTCTGCCCGTCCGTTCATTACGCATCATAATGCGCTTGATATGCCGCTTTACATGAGGATCGCTATCGAGCTCCATTTGAAAAGGCTGATTGTCGGCGGATTGGAAAAAGTCTATGAAATCGGACGTGTATTCAGAAATGAAGGAGTTTCCACACGGCACAATCCTGAATTTACGATGATCGAACTTTACGAAGCTTATGCTGACTATAAAGATATTATGAGCTTGACGGAAAACCTTATCGCTCATATTGCACAAGAAGTGCTTGGCACTACAACCGTTCAATACGGAGATTATGAAGTTGACCTCAAGCCTGAATGGAAGAGACTTCATATGGTCGATGCTGTTAAAGAAGCCACCGGTGTAGACTTCTGGAAAGAAGTATCGGTAGAAGAAGCAAGAGCATTCGCGAAAGAACACGGAATTGAAATTTCTGAAAGCATGTCAGTAGGACATATCATTAATGAGTTCTTCGAGCAAAAAGTTGAAGAAACATTGATTCAGCCTACTTTTATATACGGACACCCTGTGGAGATTTCTCCGCTTGCTAAGAAAAACCCTGAAGACCCTCGATTTACAGACCGTTTTGAGCTGTTTATCGTAGGCCGTGAACACGCGAATGCATTTACTGAATTAAATGATCCTATCGACCAAAAAGAACGCTTTGAAGCGCAATTAAAAGAACGTGAAGAAGGAAACGATGAAGCGCATATGATGGATGAAGACTTTGTCGAAGCACTGGAGTACGGAATGCCTCCTACCGGCGGTCTTGGAATCGGCATTGACAGACTGATTATGCTTTTGACGAATTCTCCTTCAATCAGGGACGTTTTACTATTCCCGCAAATGAGACATCGTTAAATGACGTTTGGGCAGCAGCCGTGTAACAAGCGGCTGCTGCGCATTTAAAACAAATTAAATTTTTTCTCAAAAAAGTATTGCACAATCATAAATACGGTGGTATATTATTATTCGTTGCCGCAAAACGGCGGCGAAAGAAAAAAAGAACTTAAAAAAAGTTCTTGACTTAATATCCGAGATTGGATATAATATAAAAGTCGCTTTAATAATGATCTTTGAAAACTAAACAAGACAAACGTACCTGTTAATTCATTAAATAAATCGCACATGCGAATGTGCGTAGTCATTATCAAACTTCATGGAGAGTTTGATCCTGGCTCAGGACGAACGCTGGCGGCGTGCCTAATACATGCAAGTCGAGCGGACAGATGGGAGCTTGCTCCCTGATGTTAGCGGCGGACGGGTGAGTAACACGTGGGTAACCTGCCTGTAAGACTGGGATAACTCCGGGAAACCGGGGCTAATACCGGATGCTTGATTGAACCGCATGGTTCAATTATAAAAGGTGGCTTTTAGCTACCACTTACAGATGGACCCGCGGCGCATTAGCTAGTTGGTGAGGTAACGGCTCACCAAGGCAACGATGCGTAGCCGACCTGAGAGGGTGATCGGCCACACTGGGACTGAGACACGGCCCAGACTCCTACGGGAGGCAGCAGTAGGGAATCTTCCGCAATGGACGAAAGTCTGACGGAGCAACGCCGCGTGAGTGATGAAGGTTTTCGGATCGTAAAACTCTGTTGTTAGGGAAGAACAAGTACCGTTCGAATAGGGCGGTACCTTGACGGTACCTAACCAGAAAGCCACGGCTAACTACGTGCCAGCAGCCGCGGTAATACGTAGGTGGCAAGCGTTGTCCGGAATTATTGGGCGTAAAGCGCGCGCAGGCGGTTTCTTAAGTCTGATGTGAAAGCCCCCGGCTCAACCGGGGAGGGTCATTGGAAACTGGGGAACTTGAGTGCAGAAGAGGAGAGTGGAATTCCACGTGTAGCGGTGAAATGCGTAGAGATGTGGAGGAACACCAGTGGCGAAGGCGACTCTCTGGTCTGTAACTGACGCTGAGGCGCGAAAGCGTGGGGAGCGAACAGGATTAGATACCCTGGTAGTCCACGCCGTAAACGATGAGTGCTAAGTGTTAGAGGGTTTCCGCCCTTTAGTGCTGCAGCAAACGCATTAAGCACTCCGCCTGGGGAGTACGGTCGCAAGACTGAAACTCAAAGGAATTGACGGGGGCCCGCACAAGCGGTGGAGCATGTGGTTTAATTCGAAGCAACGCGAAGAACCTTACCAGGTCTTGACATCCTCTGACAACCCTAGAGATAGGGCTTCCCCTTCGGGGGCAGAGTGACAGGTGGTGCATGGTTGTCGTCAGCTCGTGTCGTGAGATGTTGGGTTAAGTCCCGCAACGAGCGCAACCCTTGATCTTAGTTGCCAGCATTCAGTTGGGCACTCTAAGGTGACTGCCGGTGACAAACCGGAGGAAGGTGGGGATGACGTCAAATCATCATGCCCCTTATGACCTGGGCTACACACGTGCTACAATGGGCAGAACAAAGGGCAGCGAAGCCGCGAGGCTAAGCCAATCCCACAAATCTGTTCTCAGTTCGGATCGCAGTCTGCAACTCGACTGCGTGAAGCTGGAATCGCTAGTAATCGCGGATCAGCATGCCGCGGTGAATACGTTCCCGGGCCTTGTACACACCGCCCGTCACACCACGAGAGTTTGTAACACCCGAAGTCGGTGAGGTAACCTTTTGGAGCCAGCCGCCGAAGGTGGGACAGATGATTGGGGTGAAGTCGTAACAAGGTAGCCGTATCGGAAGGTGCGGCTGGATCACCTCCTTTCTAAGGATATTATACGGAATATAAGACCTTACGGTCTTATAGACAGGTGCGTTTAGATCTTGTTTAGTTTTGAAGGATCATTCCTTCAAAGCGTGTTCTTTGAAAACTAGATAACAGTAGACATCACATTCAATTAGTAAGCAAGATATCACGTAGTGATTCTTTTTAACGGTTAAGTTAGAAAGGGCGCACGGTGGATGCCTTGGCACTAGGAGCCGATGAAGGACGGGACGAACACCGATATGCTTCGGGGAGCTGTAAGCAAGCTTTGATCCGGAGATTTCCGAATGGGGAAACCCACTGCTCGTAATGGAGCAGTATCCATATCTGAATTCATAGGATATGAGAAGGCAGACCCGGGGAACTGAAACATCTAAGTACCCGGAGGAAGAGAAAGCAAATGCGATTCCCTGAGTAGCGGCGAGCGAAACGGGAACAGCCCAAACCAAGAGGCTTGCCTCTTGGGGTTGTAGGACACTCTGTACGGAGTTACAAAGGAACGAGGTAGATGAAGAGGTCTGGAAAGGCCCGCCATAGGAGGTAACAGCCCTGTAGTCAAAACTTCGTTCTCTCCTGAGTGGATCCTGAGTACGGCGGAACACGTGAAATTCCGTCGGAATCCGGGAGGACCATCTCCCAAGGCTAAATACTCCCTAGTGACCGATAGTGAACCAGTACCGTGAGGGAAAGGTGAAAAGCACCCCGGAAGGGGAGTGAAAGAGATCCTGAAACCGTGTGCCTACAAGTAGTCAGAGCCCGTTAACGGGTGATGGCGTGCCTTTTGTAGAATGAACCGGCGAGTTACGATCCCGTGCAAGGTTAAGTTTGAAAAGACGGAGCCGCAGCGAAAGCGAGTCTGAATAGGGCGCATGAGTACGTGGTCGTAGACCCGAAACCAGGTGATCTACCCATGTCCAGGGTGAAGTTCAGGTAACACTGAATGGAGGCCCGAACCCACGCACGTTGAAAAGTGCGGGGATGAGGTGTGGGTAGGGGTGAAATGCCAATCGAACCTGGAGATAGCTGGTTCTCTCCGAAATAGCTTTAGGGCTAGCCTCAAGGTAAGAGTCTTGGAGGTAGAGCACTGATTGGACTAGGGGCCCCTACCGGGTTACCGAATTCAGTCAAACTCCGAATGCCAAAGACTTATC
>NZ_JBBOCW010000001.1:105000-167500 GCF_038002625.1 Bacillus sp. FSL K6-1284
AGGAGCTGTCCTTAGTACGAGAGGACCGGGATGGACGCACCGCTGGTGTACCAGTTGTTCTGCCAAGGGCATCGCTGGGTAGCTATGTGCGGACGGGATAAGTGCTGAAAGCATCTAAGCATGAAGCCCCCCTCAAGATGAGATTTCCCATTCCGCAAGGAAGTAAGATCCCTGAAAGATGATCAGGTTGATAGGTCTGAGGTGGAAGTGTGGCGACACATGGAGCTGACAGATACTAATCGATCGAGGACTTAACCTAAATGTTTGTGAATTGTCTGACCGTTATCTAGTTTTGAGAGAACACCTCTCATACATAGTTTGGTGGCGATAGCGAAGAGGTCACACCCGTTCCCATGCCGAACACGGAAGTTAAGCTCTTCAGCGCCGATGGTAGTTGGGGGCTTCCCCCTGTGAGAGTAGGACGCCGCCAAGCGATTAAAAAGACCAGCTTATATAAGCTGGTCTTTTTTCTTGTTCCCTAAGGTTTTACGATAGCCAAAAGTGGAAATAATAAAGGACGAAGAGCAATTAGTTGAAAAAAAAGCGAAAACCACTTATAGTAAAGTTAAAGTCAAATATAGTCAAAGTCAAGTGAAGGAGGGGGCTGAGTGGGGAAAAATATTTCTGACATAATCGAACAGTATTTGAAACAAATATTAGAACAGAACGGGAAAGAAATATTAGAGATTAAACGGAGCGAAATAGCCGATAAATTTCAGTGTGTTCCTTCTCAGATCAATTACGTGATCAATACGCGTTTTACGAGTGAGCGCGGATACATCGTCGAAAGCAAAAGAGGCGGCGGCGGTTATATCCGAATTATTAAAATTAAAATGAACGATAAAATTGATTTGATTGACAACATTATGAATCATATCTATACAAGGCTCTCCCAGGCTGCTTCAGACGATATCATTTTAAGGCTGTTAGAAAATGGTGTCATTACAAAAAGTGAAGCAAAATTGATGGTGAGTGTCATGGATCGTTCTGTATTATATATTGATTTGCCTGAACGAGACGAATTAAGAGCAAGAATGATGAAAGCCATGCTTACGTCACTTAAATTTAAGTAAAGCGGGTGAGAAGCGTGATATGTCAAGAGTGTAAAGAAAGACCAGCAACTTTTCACTTTACGAAAGTCATTAATGGCGAAAAAAAAGAAATGCATATCTGTGAACAATGTGCGAAAGAAAACAGTGAGTCATATTCTATGAATGAAAGTGGCGGATTTTCCATCCATAATTTATTATCCGGACTGCTGAATTTTGACTCGTCTTTTACTAACAGCAGCGAGGCTCAGCTTTTTCAACAGCCGGACCAGGTTCTGAGATGCAAAAAATGCAATATGACATTCCCGGAATTTCGAAAAACAGGCCGATTTGGATGTTCGGAATGTTATAAAACCTTCCATTCCTATATCACTCCGGTTTTAAGGAAAGTTCACAGCGGGAACACGGTCCATGCCGGTAAAATACCAAAGCGGATCGGCGGTAACCTGCATGTAAGAAGACAAATTGAAGCATTGAAAAAAGAGCTGAAAGAATTAATTCAGCAGGAGGAATTTGAAAAAGCAGCCAACATTAGAGACCAGATCAGGTCGCTTGAACAAAACCTGAATGCAAACAAGGAGGAGGAGGACTGATGTCACTGCAGCATTTTATTCAGAATGCTTTAAGCAATTGGATGCGGCAGGAAGGCCCTGAAAGTGACATCGTGCTTAGCAGCCGGATCCGTCTTGCTCGCAACTTGGATAAAGTTCGTTTTCCAACGCTTTTTTCAAACGAAGAGGCTTCAGCGATTATTACATTGTTTGAAGAACAATTCACAGGCTATGAAGTGCCAGGTATTGGGAAATTCGAGCTTGTGAAAATGGATCAGGTGCAGCCTTTGGAAAAAAGGGTTCTTGTAGAAAAACATCTGATCAGTCCGCATTTGACGGAAGCTTCCTTTGGCGCATGCCTTCTTTCTGAAAATGAAGAAGTGAGTATTATGCTGAATGAGGAAGATCATATTCGCATTCAATGTCTGTTCCCGGGATTTCAGCTTTCAGAAGCATTAAAAGCAGCAAATCAGGTGGACGATTGGATTGAAGAACGGATTGACTATGCTTTTTCAGAACAAAGAGGCTACTTGACCAGCTGTCCTACAAATGTCGGAACCGGGCTTAGAGCTTCTGTCATGATGCACCTTCCTGCTTTAGTGTTAACTAGACAAATAAACAGAATTATTCCGGCAATTAATCAATTGGGGCTTGTTGTTAGAGGAATTTACGGTGAAGGCAGCGAAGCATTAGGGAATATCTTTCAAATTTCCAACCAAATTACCCTCGGTAAATCGGAACACGACATTGTCGAAGATCTGAACAGCGTCGTTGCTCAGTTGATCGAACAAGAGCGTTCAGCAAGAAAGGCGCTTTATCAGACTTCGCAAATCGAGCTTGAAGACCGCGTCTACAGATCTTACGGCGTACTGTCCAATTGCCGGATGATCGAATCGAAAGAAACAGCAAGATGTCTTTCAGACGTTCGTCTTGGAATTGACCTGGGGATAATAAAAGGTCTTTCCAGCAATATACTTAATGAGCTGATGATCCTCACGCAGCCTGGATTTCTCCAGCAATATTCAGGAGGAGTCTTAAGGCCAAACGAGAGGGACATCAGGCGGGCTGCTCTTATCAGGGAGCGTCTGAAATTAGAAAACAACGGCAATAGACAGGAGGATGAAACGATATGATGTTTGGAAGATTCACAGAAAGAGCACAAAAAGTATTGGCGCTTGCTCAAGAAGAAGCTCTGCGTCTGGGCCATAATAACATTGGAACAGAACATATTCTCCTCGGCCTTGTCCGCGAGGGAGAAGGGATTGCTGCAAAGGCGCTGCAGGCATTGGGACTCAGCCCTGACAAGATTCAAAAAGAAGTTGAAAGCCTCATTGGCCGAGGGCAAGAGATGTCACAATCGATCCATTACACACCGAGAGCCAAAAAAGTGACTGAACTGGCGATGGATGAAGCAAGAAAGCTTGGTCACTCCTACGTTGGAACTGAACACATCCTCCTCGGCTTAATCCGAGAAGGGGAAGGTGTTGCGGCAAGGGTGCTGAATAATTTAGGCGTCAGCTTAAACAAAGCGAGACAGCAAGTATTGCAGCTGTTGGGCAGCAATGAGAGTGGTGGCGCTGCTTCAGGCGCCAACAGCAATGCCAACACACCAACCTTAGACAGTCTTGCCAGGGATCTCACGGCGATTGCAAAAGAAGACAGCCTTGACCCCGTAATCGGCAGAAGCAAAGAAATTCAGCGCGTAATTGAAGTGCTGAGCCGCAGAACGAAAAACAACCCTGTGTTAATCGGGGAGCCCGGTGTCGGTAAGACAGCGATTGCCGAAGGCCTCGCCCAGCAGATCATCAATAACGAAGTACCGGAGATTCTCCGCGATAAGCGAGTTATGACGCTTGATATGGGAACGGTTGTTGCTGGTACGAAATACCGCGGTGAATTTGAAGACCGCCTGAAAAAAGTGATGGACGAAATTCGTCAAGCGGGAAATATCATCCTCTTTATCGATGAGCTGCATACTCTCATCGGAGCCGGGGGAGCGGAAGGGGCCATCGATGCCTCCAATATCCTTAAACCGTCGCTGGCGCGCGGAGAGCTGCAATGCATCGGAGCGACAACCCTTGATGAATACCGCAAATACATTGAAAAAGATGCTGCACTCGAACGGCGTTTTCAGCCGATTCAGGTTGACCAGCCGTCTCCTGAAGAGAGCATTCAAATATTGAGAGGTCTCAGAGACCGCTATGAAGCCCACCACCGCGTATCGATTACGGATGAAGCGATCGAAGCGGCTGTGAAGCTGTCAGACCGGTATATTTCGGACCGTTTTCTGCCTGACAAGGCGATCGACTTAATCGATGAAGCCGGTTCAAAGGTTCGCCTGCGTTCATTTACAACGCCTCCGAACTTAAAAGAGCTTGAACAAAAGCTTGATGAGGTAAGGAAAGAAAAAGATGCCGCTGTCCAAAGCCAGGAATTCGAAAAAGCAGCGTCATTACGGGATACGGAGCAGCGCCTGCGCGAACAGGTCGAAGAAACCAAAAAAACCTGGAAAGAAAAGCAGGGACAGGAAAATTCTGAAGTGACCGTCGACGATATTGCAATGGTTGTTTCAAGCTGGACCGGAGTGCCGGTTTCGAAAATTGCGCAGACTGAAACAGACAAATTACTGAACATGGAGAGCATTCTTCATTCCCGCGTTATCGGCCAAGATGAGGCTGTCGTTGCGGTTGCCAAAGCAGTCAGACGCGCACGTGCCGGCTTAAAAGATCCAAAACGTCCTATCGGTTCGTTTATTTTCCTCGGCCCTACAGGCGTAGGAAAAACGGAGCTTGCCCGTGCACTTGCCGAGTCCATTTTCGGCGATGAAGAAGCCATGATTCGCATCGATATGTCCGAGTATATGGAAAAACATTCAACATCAAGACTCGTCGGTTCCCCTCCGGGATATGTCGGCTATGATGAAGGCGGACAGCTCACTGAAAAAGTGAGAAGAAAACCGTATTCCGTCGTCTTGCTTGACGAAATCGAAAAAGCGCACCCTGATGTCTTCAATATTTTGCTGCAAGTGCTTGAAGACGGTCGCCTGACTGATTCAAAAGGGCGCACGGTCGACTTTAGAAATACGATTTTGATCATGACATCAAACGTCGGTGCGAGCGAACTGAGAAGAAATAAATACGTCGGGTTTAATGTGCAGGATGAAACCCAGAATTATAAAGATATGAAAGACAAAGTCATGGGCGAATTAAAACGCGCCTTCAGACCTGAATTTATCAACCGGATTGATGAGATTATCGTCTTCCACTCTTTGGAGAAAAAACATTTGAAAGATATTGTATCCCTCATGTCAGAACAATTAACTAAGCGTCTGAAAGAACAGGATCTGTCAATTGAGCTGACTGAAGCGGCTAAAGAAAAAATTGCCGATGAAGGCGTGGATCTCGAATACGGGGCGCGCCCTCTCAGAAGAGCAATCCAAAAACACGTGGAGGACCGGCTGTCTGAAGAGCTCCTGAAAGGCCATATTGAAAAAGGCCAGCATATTGTTTTGGATGTAGAAGGCGGAGAATTTGTCGTAAAAACCGAAGCTAAAACGAACTAATATAGAGACAAAAGAAAGAGGCATACGATGTTCATCAGTATGCCTCACTTTCTTATAAAGGGAGCGTTTTGAAAAATCAATGGCTAAAACAAAGACTAAATTCATTTGTCACTCATGCGGTTACGAATCCGCCAAGTGGATGGGGAAGTGCCCCGGATGCGGCACATGGAATACCATGGTGGAAGAAACGATAAAAAAACCCGCCGCCAACAGAAGAACCGCTTTTTCACATTCCGTTCAAACGGTGCAAAAGCCTTCACCTCTCACTTCAATCGAAACAACAGAAGAGCCGCGAATTAAAACGAAACTGGGCGAATTCAACCGCGTCTTGGGAAACGGTATTGTCAAAGGTTCACTCGTTTTAATCGGAGGCGATCCCGGCATCGGGAAATCAACCTTGCTGCTTCAAGTATCTGCCCAGCTCGCTGATTCAAAAGAAAATGTCCTGTACATCTCAGGTGAAGAATCGGTCAAGCAGACAAAGCTGAGAGCAGACCGTCTAGGCATCAACAGTCCCACTCTTCACGTTTTATCTGAAACCGATATGGAGTATATTACGTCTTCTATAGAAGAGATGAATCCATCATTCGTGGTGGTTGATTCGATTCAAACCGTTTACCAAAGTGATATTACATCTGCTCCAGGCAGCGTGTCCCAGGTCAGGGAATGCACCGCTGAGCTGATGAGAATTGCAAAAACAAAAGGGATTCCGATATTTATCGTCGGGCATGTCACAAAAGAAGGTTCGATTGCCGGACCGAGACTTCTGGAACATATGGTCGACACCGTCCTTTATTTTGAAGGTGAGCGGCATCATACATTTCGGATTTTAAGAGCCGTCAAAAACCGGTTTGGATCAACGAATGAAATGGGAATCTTTGAAATGAGGGAAGAGGGTCTGACAGAAGTGCTGAATCCGTCGGAGATCTTTCTCGAAGAGCGCTCGGCTGGAGCAGCCGGCTCGAGTGTCGTGGCTTCAATGGAAGGCACGAGGCCGGTCTTAGTAGAGATTCAGGCGCTGATTTCCCCGACGAGTTTTGGAAATCCGCGCAGGATGGCAACCGGAATTGATCATAACCGCGTCTCATTGCTGATGGCGGTTTTAGAAAAAAGGGTTGGACTGCTGCTGCAAAATCAAGACGCCTATTTAAAAGTCGCCGGCGGCGTCAAGCTGGACGAGCCGGCGATCGACCTCGCCGTTGCGGTGAGCATCGCCTCAAGCTTCAGAGACACCCCGCCTCATCCGACGGATTGTTTTATCGGCGAAGTCGGCTTGACAGGGGAAGTCCGCAGAGTATCAAGGATAGAACAGAGGGTGCAGGAAGCGGCGAAGCTTGGTTTTAAAAGAATGATTATTCCTTCTGCAAATGTGGAAGGATGGACAAAGCCGAAAGGAATTGAAGTCGTCGGTGTTGAAAATGTAGCTGAGGCCCTTCGAGCTTCATTAGGAGGATCATAATATATGGAAAAAGACAAAAAAGGAGCGAAACAGGATCTTTCAGAAATATTGCAGTTTGTCGCCCCCGGCACACCTCTTCGCGAGGGAATCGAAAACGTCCTTCGGGCCAAAACAGGCGGATTAATCGTGGTCGGCTTCAATGATAAAGTGAAAGAAGTGGTTGACGGAGGGTTCCACATTAATTCTTCTTTCTCTCCGGCTCATCTGTACGAGCTGGCTAAAATGGACGGGGCGATTATTCTCAGCGATTCAGGGCAGAAAATTCTATATGCCAATACGCAGCTTATGCCTGAGGCGACGATACCATCCTCTGAGACGGGCATGAGGCACAGAACGGCCGAGCGTGTGGCCAAGCAGACCGGCTGTCTGATCATTGCAATTTCTGAAAGGCGGAATGTGATTACGCTCTATCAGGAAAATATGAAATATATACTCAAAGATATCGGCTTTATCTTAACAAAAGCCAATCAGGCGATTCAGACACTCGAAAAATACAAACTCATTTTGGACCATGCGATTTCCAATTTGAATGCGCTGGAGTTTGAAGAGCTTGTGACATTTGGGGATGTCATCTCTGTTCTGCATCGATATGAAATGGTGCTCAGAATCAAAAATGAAATTAATATGTATATTAAAGAGCTTGGAACAGAAGGCCATCTCATCAGGCTCCAGGTTAGTGAACTGATCACTGATATGGAGCAGGAAGCGGCGCTGTTCGTTAAAGATTATGTGAAAGAAAAAATCAAAGACCCGTTTGTCCTGCTGAAGCAGCTACAGGATATGTCGAGTTTTGAATTGCTGGATGACTCGATTCTCCTTAAGCTTTTAGGCTATTCAGCAACTACGAATATGGAGGAATACGTTTTCCCGAGAGGCTACAGGCTCCTTCACAAAATCCCCCGTCTCCCGATGCCGATCGTAGAAAATGTTGTCGAAGCATTCGGCCATTTAAAGCTCATTATCGAAGCGGATGTAAAAGAATTGGATGAAGTGGAAGGAATTGGGGCGGTCCGTGCCCAAAAGATAAAGAAAGGGTTAAAGAGACTTCAGGAGAAACATTATACTGACAGGCAGCTGTGAGAAAAATTTCTAAAAGTGATTAAAATTTGCAATTGATGGGTATATTATTCTTACTTTTTGTTTTCCCTTTTTCCGGTTGAAACAGCTGCATTCATAAAAATTAAAACGATTATTTTAAAGGAGGTGAAGGTATGTTGAAACGAATAGTTCAAGCGTTCTTTGCGATTTTGGGAGGCGTTATCGGTATTTTTCTCATACCGGAATTGTTTGTGCTGTTAAATGTACAGGACATACCTTTAGTAACAAACCCGTATGCGTCCGCTTGTTTAGGAGCTATCATCTTTTTTCTTCTGGGCATCTGGTGTGCGGATCATGTCATCAACTGGGTGAAACAAATTGAGGATTCCTTGATCAAAGCACCTGTCTCAGATTTATTGTTCGGCTCTTTGGGATTAATCTTCGGACTTATGCTCGCTTATCTTATCGTCAATGTCATTCCGTTAAAAGACATCCCTTATCAGTTGATCAGCACGGTCATTCCGATTGTGTTGGCCGCATTTCTCGGCTATCTCGGATTCCGTGTAGGTTTCAAGAAAAAGGATGAAATGCTGACACTTTTCACATCGAGAAAGAAAAAAGGTTCTGCTGAGGAAGAGCGTCCCGAAGAAGACAAAAAGCTGAAAATTTTAGACACAAGTGTTATTATAGATGGGAGAATTGCTGATATTTGTCAGACCGGATTTCTTGAAGGCGTCATTGTGATTCCTCAGTTTGTGCTTGAGGAGCTGCAGCATATCGCCGACTCTTCAGACGTCCTCAAACGAAACAGAGGACGGAGAGGACTGGATATTTTAAATCGGATCCAGAAAGAGCTCGATATCAAAGTTGAAATTTATGAAGGCGATTTTGAAGATATTCAAGAGGTCGACAGCAAGCTTGTCAAACTGGCGAAATTGACCTCAGGCGTTGTCGTTACCAACGATTTCAATTTGAACAAAGTATGCGAGCTCCAAAAGGTTGCCGTATTGAACATCAACGACCTTGCCAACGCCGTCAAACCTGTCGTGCTTCCGGGAGAAGAAATGAAGGTGCAGGTCATCAAAGACGGGAAAGAACATAATCAGGGCGTGGCTTATCTGGACGACGGCACGATGATTGTTGTGGAAGAAGGGCGAAATTATATCGGCAAACATATCGACGTGCTCGTGACCAGCGTGCTGCAGACAGCGGCTGGCAGAATGATATTCGCCAAGCCAAAACTGCTGGAAAAGGCGCTTTGAAAAAGGGAGAAATAAAATGAATTACGAAGTCGTCATTCCTGCCGCCGGACAAGGTAAACGAATGAATGCCGGGAAAAACAAACTGTTTATCGAGGCGAAAGGAATACCTGTGATTATTCATACATTAAAGGTGTTTGAAAACCATGATGCCTGCAAAAGGATCATTCTTGTCATCAATGAACAGGAATTCGGTGAATTCAGCACCCTTTTAAAAACCTATCATTTTACAACTCCGATCGAGATGGTTCCGGGCGGAAGAGAACGCCAGCAAAGCGTATTTGCGGGTATTAAAGCGGCCGGCAAAGAGGAAACGGTCCTCGTCCATGACGGAGCAAGACCCTTTATTAAACGGGAATATATCGAACAGCTTGTCGAGAAAGCGAAGGAAACAGGGGCTGCTATCGTTGCCGTACCTGTTAAAGACACGATCAAACGCGTTCAAGACGGTGAAGTAGCCGGAACGATTGAACGTTCAAGCTTGTGGGCCGCTCAAACCCCACAAGCTTTTCGTCTTTCTATTCTGATGAATGCTCACCTTGAGGCTGAAACAAAAGGTTTCCTCGGTACGGACGACGCCAGTCTGGTCGAGGAAGCCGGAGGTACGGTTGCAATCATTCAAGGGGATTATCAAAACATCAAACTGACGACCCCGGATGACTTGCTTGTCGCAGAAGCGATATTAGAAGCGGAAAAGAGGAATGAACATGTTTAGAATAGGCCAAGGATTTGACGTCCATCAACTAGTGGAAGGCAGGCCGCTCATTATCGGGGGAATTACGATTCCTTACGAAAAAGGCCTGCTCGGACATTCGGATGCCGATGTGCTTTTGCACACGATTGCAGATGCGTGTCTCGGCGCCGTCGGCGAGGGCGATATCGGAAAACACTTTCCGGATACCGACCCTGAGTTCAAAGATGCCGACTCCTTCAAACTCCTTCGTCACGTCTGGATGATTGTGAAGGAAAAAGGCTATACGCTCGGGAACCTGGATTGTACAATCATCGCCCAAAAGCCTAAAATGGCGCCGTATATCGAAGACATGAGAGCCAGAATTGCCGAAGGGCTTGAGGCGGAAATGTCCCAAATTAACGTAAAAGCGACCACAACCGAAAAGCTTGGATTTACGGGAAGAGCCGAAGGAATCGCCGCTCAGGCTTCCGTTCTGCTCCAAAAGGTATAATTCATTTTGAAGACAGGTTCATTTGATGATAGAATAGGAAATAAATTTGAACTCTGTTAGAGACGAAAGGAAGTTAGACAGATGGGAAACGAAGTTCGGGTTCGTTATGCGCCGAGCCCAACAGGCCATTTACATATCGGAAATGCCAGAACCGCTCTCTTTAATTATTTGTTTGCCCGGAGCCAAGGCGGAAAATTCATCATCCGCATTGAAGATACGGACCGGAAGCGTAACATTGAAGGTGGAGAGCAAAGCCAGCTGAACTATTTAAAATGGCTGGGCATCGACTGGGATGAAAGCGTGGATGTCGGCGGAGAATACGGACCATACCGCCAATCCGAAAGAAACGACATTTACAAAACATATTACGAGGAGCTTCTTGAAAAAGGGCTTGCCTACAAATGTTACTGCACGGAAGAAGAGCTTGAGAAAGAGCGCGAGGAACAGGCTGCCCGCGGAGAAATGCCGCGCTACTCAGGCAAGTGCCGCAATTTAACTAAAGAAGAGCAGGAAAAGCTCGAAGCTGAAGGAAGACAGCCGAGCATCCGCTTTAAAGTCCCTCAAGGAGAAGTCATCAGCTTCAATGACATCGTCAAAGGAGAAATTTCTTTTGAAACAGACGGCATCGGCGACTTCGTTATCGTGAAGAAAGACGGAACGCCTACTTACAACTTTGCCGTAGCTGTCGATGACTATTTAATGAAAATGACGCATGTCCTGCGCGGCGAAGACCACATTTCCAATACGCCGAAGCAGATCATGATTTACAACGCCCTTGGCTGGGACATCCCGGCATTTGGACATATGACATTAATCGTCAATGAAAACCGTAAAAAACTGAGCAAACGGGATGAGTCCATCATTCAGTTTATCGAACAGTACGAAGAGCTCGGCTATTTGCCGGAAGCATTGTTTAACTTCATCACTCTTCTCGGCTGGTCGCCGGTCGGAGAAGAAGAGCTGTTTACAAAAGAACAGTTTATTGAGATATTTGATGTACACCGTTTGTCAAAATCACCAGCGGTATTTGATACGCATAAACTGAAATGGGTCAACAACCAGTATGTGAAAAAACTTGATCTTGATCAGGTGATCGAATTGACCGTTCCGCATTTGCAAAAAGTGGGCAAGGTTTCAGAAGAGCTAACAGGCAGCGAACAGGAATGGGTTCGCAAGCTGATTTCTCTATATCAGGAACAGTTGAGCTACGGCGCTGAAATCGTCGAGTTAACAGAGTTGTTCTTTAAAGACGATATCCAGTATAATCGTGAAGCAAGAACAGTTTTAGAAGAAGAGCAGGTTCCGGAAGTGCTTCGCGTATTTGCCGAAAAGCTTGAGCAGCTTGACTCGTTTACGGCAGATGAGATTAAGGCATCCATCAAAGCCGTTCAAAAAGAAACAGGACATAAAGGGAAAAAGCTGTTTATGCCGATCCGCGTAGCGACGACAGGCCAGACCCACGGTCCTGAACTGCCTCAGTCCATTGAATTATTGGGGAAAGACACCGTTTTAAAACGGCTGAATAACATTATTCAATAAGATAAATCGTTGACAGGGATAAGTATAAAGCCAGGGCCTTTAAAGAGAGAGTCTTCATCGGCTGGAAAAGACTTAAGCGCCGGGCTTTAGAAATGCACCTCTTGAGACCTTTGAAGAACGTTTTTACACAAGTATTCAAAGGCGGTATCCGCCGTTATGGATGAGAGTTGAGAAAACAGCTGTGCTGTTTTCTAAACAGAGTGGAACCGCGCGTCAAAAAGCGTCTCTGTCATTAGACAGAGGCGTTTTTTTATATGGTTTGACAATAGATAGAGACAAAGGAAGCGGGGAACGGGGGGAATCATGTGTTCTTTAAAATGCTGAAAGAAGATGTAGATGTCGTATTTGATCAAGATCCAGCTGCGAGAAGCTACATTGAAGTCATCTTAACTTATTCAGGTTTGCATGCTATATGGGCGCATCGAATTGCACATGCTTTATATAAAAGAAAAAGGTTTTTCATCGCCAGAACGATCTCTCAAATCGCCCGCTTCTTTACAGGAATCGAAATTCACCCGGGTGCCAAGATCGGCAGGAGGTTTTTCATCGATCACGGCATGGGGGTTGTGATCGGCGAAACCTGTGAGATCGGAAACAATGTCACGGTTTTTCAGGGCGTAACGCTAGGAGGAACTGGAAAAGAAAAAGGCAAAAGGCATCCGACAATCGAGGATCATGCCCTGATCTCAACAGGGGCAAAAGTGCTTGGATCCATTACAATCGGAAGAGGGGCGAAAATCGGCGCCGGCTCCGTCGTCCTGCATGATGTGCCTGAATGTTCCACCGTTGTCGGCATCCCGGGCCGCGTCGTCGTACAAAACGGAAAGAAAATCAGACGCGACTTGAACCACCAGGACTTGCCGGATCCGGTGGCTGACCGCTTCAGAGAATTGGAAAACGAAATCAGGCAGCTGAAACAAGAGCTCCGGAGAAAAGAAAGGGAAGATGAGCTGTGACACTAAAACTGTATAATACTCTCACACGAAAAAAAGAGCCGTTTGTGCCTCTTGAAGAAGGCAAGGTCAAAATGTATGTGTGCGGGCCGACCGTATATAACTACATCCACATCGGAAACGCGAGGCCGGCGATCGTCTATGACACGGTCAGAAAGTATTTGGAGTATAAAGGCTATGACGTCCAATACGTCTCCAATTTTACAGATGTCGATGACAAATTAATTAAAGCGGCAAATGAGCTTGGAGAGGAAGTGCCGGTCATCGCCGACCGCTTTATTAAGGCGTACTTCGAAGATGTCGGTTCACTGGGCTGCACAAAAGCGGACTGCCATCCGCGCGTCACTGAAAACATGGATGAAATCATCGATTTTATTCGAACGCTGATCGATAAGGGCTATGCTTATGAGGCAGACGGGGATGTTTATTATAAAACAAGATCGTTTGAAGGCTATGGAAAGCTGTCGCATCAATCAGTCGATGAGCTGAGATCAGGCGCCCGGATCCAAGTGGGCGAGAAAAAAGAAGATGCGCTCGATTTCGCATTATGGAAAGCGGCGAAAGATAACGAAATCTCCTGGGATAGCCCTTGGGGAAAAGGCCGTCCCGGCTGGCATATCGAGTGCTCTGCGATGGCGAAAAAATATTTGGGCGATTCGATCGACATTCACGCCGGCGGCCAGGATTTGACCTTCCCGCATCACGAAAACGAAATTGCCCAATCGGAAGCATTGACAGGGAAGCCTTTCGCGAAATATTGGCTTCATAACGGCTACATTAATATCGATAATGAGAAAATGTCAAAATCGCTCGGTAACTTTGTGCTTGTGCATGACATTATTAAAGAGCATGATCCCCAAGTGCTGCGGTTTTTCATGCTGTCTGTTCATTACAGACATCCGATCAACTATTCGGCCGAACTTCTTGAGAACACAAAAAATGCTTTTGGGCGTCTAAAAACAGCTTATAGCAATTTGCAGCATCGCCTGAAAAGCAGTACAAATTTAACAGAGGGCGATTCAGAATGGCTTGGAAAAATTGAAGAGCAGCGAAAAGCCTTTGAAACGGCAATGGATGATGATTTTAATACAGCGAATGCAATTTCCGTCCTGTTTGATCTGGCCAAACACGCCAACTACTATCTGCAGGAAAAGAATACTTCAGAACATGTCATTCAGGCGTTTCTACAGCTGTTTGACGAGATCTGCTCAGTTCTCGGCTTCTCCCTCAAGGAACAGGAACTTTTGGATAAGGACATTGAAGAACTGATCGAGAAGCGGAATGAAGCCCGCAGAAACCGTGACTTCGCAACATCTGACCAGATTCGCGACCAGCTGAAAAGCATGAACATTATCCTGGAGGACACTCCACAGGGTACACGCTGGAAAAGAGGAGAATCGTAAACATGAATTTGGAAACCATTAAAGACGCCAAACAGCTGAATGGTTTGGCGCTTGCTTACATGGGTGATGCCGTATTAGAGGTATACGTCAGGCATCACCTCTTAAAGCAAGGCATGACAAGGCCCAATGATCTGCACAGGCAGTCGAGGCGCTATGTCTCTGCCAAGTCGCAGGCAAGCATGCTGTTTGCGCTAGAGGAGCAGGAATTTTTCACCGAGGAAGAACAGGCTGTACTGAGAAGAGGACGGAATGCCAAATCCGGAACGGTACCGAAAAATACGGATGTTCAAACATATCGTTACAGTACGGCTTTTGAGGCGGTCATCGGGTATCTTTTTCTTGAGAACAGGGAAGATAGGCTTAATGAACTCATCAAAGCAGCGCTGGAAAAACGGGATGGCAGGGAGGAAGTCAAATGAGTGAGCAGCATGATTACGTCATAGGAAAAAACGCGGTCATCGAAACATTAAAGTCAGGCCGGGAATTGTATAAGCTGTGGATGGCGGAAAACACAGTGAAGGGACAGGCTCAGCAAGTCGTTGAACTTGCCGCCAAAAAAGGCATCACAATTCATTATGTCCCAAGAAAAAAACTCGATCAAATGGTTTCCGGACAGCATCAAGGCGTCGTCGCTCAGGTCGCGGCTTACGAGTATGCCGAGCTGGATGATCTTTTTCAAAAGGCCGAAGACAGAAATGAACAGCCGTTTATCCTCGTTTTAGACGAGATTGAGGATCCGCACAATCTGGGCTCTATTATGCGCACCGCAGATGCGGTAGGGGCTCATGGCATCATCATCCCGAAGAGGCGCGCGGTCGGCCTTACGACGACTGTCGCCAAAGCCTCGACAGGAGCCATCGAACATATTCCGGTCGTCAAAGTGACCAACCTGTCGCGAACCCTGGAAGAAATGAAGCAACGGGGCATTTGGGTAGTCGGTACCGATGCGTCTGGAAAACAGGACTACAGGTCGCTTGACGGAAATATGCCGCTTGCGCTTGTCATCGGCAGCGAAGGAAAAGGCATGGGAAGGCTTGTAAAAGAGAAATGTGATTTTCTCATCCGCCTGCCGATGGCGGGAAAAGTTACGTCCCTGAACGCCTCAGTCGCAGCCGGCCTCCTGATGTATGAAGTGTACCGGAAACGAAGCCCTCTGGGAGAATAGACGGAATGGACATCCTGTTGGTCGACGGTTATAACATGATTGGGGCATGGCCTCAGTTGAAAGATTTAAAAGAAAACAGTTTTGAAGAAGCAAGGGATCTGTTGATACAGAAGATGGCGGAATATCAATCGTATACTGGGTTCCGGGTAATCGTTGTCTTTGATGCGCATCTCGTTAAAGGAATCGAGAAAAAGAAGGTCAATCATCGCGTAGAAGTGATATTCACAAGGGAAAATGAAACGGCTGATGAACGGATCGAGAAACTGGTGTCAGACTTGAATAATATTCAGACGCAACTCCATGTTGCCACATCCGACTACACAGAGCAATGGGCGATTTTCGGCCAAGGGGCCCTGCGCAAATCAGCCAGGGAGCTGCTCAGGGAAGTCGAAGCGATCGAAAGGCAAATCGAAAAAAGGGTGAAACAAATCACCTCAGAACGTCCCGCGGGGAAAATTCCATTGTCAGAAGACGTCTTGAAGATCTTCGAAAAATGGCGGCGTGGCGACTTGGATTAGGTTGACGCTTTTTTGTCCATTACTGTATAATATTTCTATCTACGTGCGGTCGGGGGGATCGGAGTGAACTTACAAAACAACCAGGGAAAATTCAGCAAAGAACAGTTCAGCAAAGAACGTTTTTGCCAGTTGGAAGACGAGCAGGTCATTGAAATGGTTCATGTCGGAGACAGTGATGCGTTAGATTACTTGATTACAAAGTACCGTAATTTTGTAAGGGCAAAAGCAAGATCCTACTTCTTAATCGGGGCTGATCGGGAAGATATCGTTCAGGAAGGCATGATTGGACTCTACAAATCTATCCGTGATTTTAGAGAGGACAAGCTGACTTCATTCAAAGCTTTTGCAGAATTATGCATTACCCGCCAAATTATTACCGCTATCAAAACAGCTACTCGCCAGAAACATATTCCGCTCAATTCTTATGTGTCGCTGGACAAGCCCATTTATGACGAGGAATCAGACCGGACGCTTCTCGACGTGATTTCCGGAGCCAAGGTCATGAATCCTGAAGAGCTGATCATCAATCAGGAAGAATTCGATGATATCGAGCTGAAAATGGGAGAATTGCTTAGTGATTTAGAAAGAAAAGTTCTTGCGCTCTATCTCGACGGAAGATCCTATCAGGAAATATCCGAAGAACTAAACCGCCATGTAAAATCGATCGATAATGCGCTCCAGCGTGTCAAAAGAAAGCTTGAAAAGTACCTGGAGCTCCGCGAAATCAGCTTGTAGCCAATGCTTATGGCATATTGACAGTCATTTTATGACTGTGATATGTTACTTAGGAAAATGATCGTCCAGAAAAAGGTGTAAACATGAAGAAAAAAGTAACGTTAGCCTGCAAAAATTGCGGAAGTCGTAATTATACGACAATGAAAAGCTCCGCAGCTTTGGCTGAACGGCTCGAAGTAAAGAAATACTGCAATAACTGCAATTCACATACAGTACATCTGGAAACAAAATAGGCGTTTTTGTTTTTAGGTTGTGGAGGTTTCTTACCATGGGTATTATCAAATTTTTAAAGAATGTCGGAAAAGAAATGAAAAAGGTCACCTGGCCTAAAGGAAAAGAACTAACGCGCTATACGATCACTGTTATCACCACCGTTATCTTTTTCGCTATCTTTTTTGCACTCATCGATTCGGGTATTACGCAATTAATTCGTTTAATAGTTGAATAATGATCAGCATAACGTGTTATAATAGATCTAAATATGACTTGCCAAAAAACCCGTTTAACGGGTTTTTTCATTGTTTCAAAATATGAGGCTCGTATAAAAGAAAGTGTCAGTTTCCCGGTACGGCCAAAAACTTTTAAGGTGTGGGGAGGGAAGGACTGAAAGGGTCCTGAATGAGAATGGAAAAGAAATGGTATGTGGTTCATACGTATTCCGGCTATGAAAATAAAGTAAAGGCGAATTTGGAAAAACGGGTGGAATCGATGGGGATGCAGGATAAGATATTCCGCGTCGTTGTACCTGAAGAGGAAGAAACCGATATTAAAAACGGCAAGAAAAAAGTCGTTAAAAAGAAAGTATTCCCTGGGTATGTACTTGTCGAACTAGTCATGACGGATGATTCCTGGTATGTTGTTCGAAATACGCCTGGCGTGACCGGGTTTGTCGGTTCAGCCGGATCAGGTTCAAAGCCGACTGCGCTGCTTCCGGGCGAAGCGGAAAAAATTCTGAAGCGGATGGGGCTTGAAGAAAGAAAAACAGAAATCGACTTTGAATTAAAAGAAACCGTCAAGGTGATCGACGGCCCGTTTGCTGATTTCACAGGGACGATCGAAGAGATCGACCACGACAAAAATAAAGTCAAAGTATTCGTTAATATGTTCGGAAGAGAGACCCCGGTTGAGCTCGAATTTACTCAAGTTGACAAATTGTAATGGAAAAGCGCTTGAAATCACTATATAAAAGTGATAATATACAAAGGTGCGTCTTGGCAAAAAGGTCAAGGCAGCTAGCTTGATATTTTCATCATTCATATAAAGAATGAGACCTTGAGTGGGAGGGTTCACCCTATTACCACATCACGGACTTAAGGAGGTGTGTCTCGTGGCTAAAAAAGTAGTTAAAGTTGTAAAATTGCAAATTCCTGCTGGAAAAGCGAATCCAGCTCCGCCAGTTGGTCCTGCATTGGGTCAAGCCGGTGTTAACATCATGGGATTCTGTAAGGAGTTTAACGCTCGTACATCTGACCAAGCTGGTCTGATCATTCCTGTAGAAATTTCGGTTTACGAAGACCGTTCATTTACATTTATCACAAAAACTCCGCCTGCTGCTGTATTGCTTAAAAAAGCGGCTGGAATTGAGTCAGGTTCTGGTGAGCCTAACCGTAATAAAGTCGCAACCGTTAAACGCGATAAAGTACGTGAAATCGCCGAAACAAAAATGCCTGACTTAAATGCGGCAGATGTTGAAGCGGCTATGCGTATGGTTGAAGGAACTGCCCGCAGTATGGGTATTGTGATCGAAGACTAATTTTTGTCTCTTTGCTGGGTTGCGAGTTTGGATCAGACAAGTTCGCAACCCTTATTCGTGGGAGGTTATTCCGCTAAAACCACTAAGGAGGAAATTTTAAAATGGCTAAAAAAGGTAAAAAATACGTCGAAGCTGCCAAGCTTGTAGAGCGTACAAAAGCTTACGACGTAAACGAAGCGATTGAGCTTGTGAAAAAAACAAACACAGCTAAATTCGATGCCACTGTTGAAGCGGCATTCCGTTTAGGTGTTGACCCTCGTAAAAACGACCAGCAAATCCGCGGTGCAGTTGTACTTCCAAACGGAACAGGCAAAACTCAGCGCGTTCTTGTTTTCGCTAAGGGCGAAAAAGCGAAAGAAGCGGAAGCTGCTGGTGCAGACTACGTAGGCGATTCTGATTACATCAACAAAATTCAGCAAGGCTGGTTTGATTTTGATGTAATCGTTGCGACTCCTGATATGATGGGTGAAGTCGGTAAAATCGGACGCGTGCTTGGACCAAAAGGTCTTATGCCAAACCCTAAAACAGGAACGGTTACTTTCGAAGTTGAAAAAGCAGTCAACGAAATCAAAGCTGGTAAAGTTGAATACCGCGTTGATAAAGCAGGAAACATCCACGTTCCAATCGGAAAAGTGTCATTCGAAGAAGGCAAGCTTGTAGAAAACTTCGCGACAATGTACGACACAATTTTGAAAGCGAAACCTGCTGCTGCTAAAGGTGTATACGTGAAAAACGTTTCTGTTACATCTACAATGGGACCTGGAATCAAAGTGGACCCTTCAACTTTCAACGTAAAATAATATTGACTTTTGATAAGACGTTCTGATATAATTCAAAACGTTGTAAAAATAAAATATGTCCATTTATACCGTAGACAGTAGGTGCCGATAAGGCTTAATCTCCTACCGAGGTGTATATATATCACAGCTCTAGCGTTACGTATGCTTGTATATACAGCCTCCATGTCGAATGGAGGCTTTTTATATGGAAGATGTCGTTAAAGAACGTGATCACCGAACGGTATAAGTGTTACACAGATGAATCTTACAGGAGGTGTAACCATGAGCAGCGCAATTGAAACAAAAAAAGTTGTTGTTGAAGAAATTACTTCTAAACTGAAAGAAAGTAAATCAACGATCATCGTTGACTATCGCGGCCTTAACGTAGCTGAAGTAACAGAACTTCGTAAACAGCTTCGCGAAGCTAACGTTGAGTTCAAAGTGTACAAAAACACGATGACTCGCCGTGCGGTTGAACAAGCTGAACTTGATGGTTTGAACGATTTCTTAACAGGACCGAATGCGATTGCATTCAGCACTGAAGATGTTGTCGCTCCAGCTAAAGTTCTTAACGAGTTTGCTAAAAAGCACGAAGCTCTTGAAATCAAAGCGGGCGTAATCGAAGGCAAAGTATCTACAGTTGAAGAAGTGAAAGCTCTTGCTGAACTTCCATCTCGCGAAGGCTTGCTTTCTATGTTGCTTAGCGTACTTCAAGCTCCAGTTCGCAACCTTGCTCTTGCAACTAAAGCTGTTGCAGAACAAAAGGAAGAACAAGGCGCTTAATAGCATCAGTATCTAAAAAATAAAACAAAATGGAGGAATTACAAATGGCTTTAAATATCGAAGAAATCATTGCTTCCGTTAAAGAAGCAACTGTACTTGAATTGAACGACTTAGTAAAAGCAATCGAAGAAGAATTTGGCGTAACTGCTGCTGCTCCTGTAGCTGTAGCTGGCGGAGCTGCTGCAGGCGGTGCTGCTGAAGAAAAAACTGAATTTGATCTTGTTCTTGCTGGTGCAGGAGATCAAAAAATCAAAGTTATCAAAGTTGTTCGTGAAATCACTGGTCTTGGCTTGAAAGAAGCTAAAGAACTTGTTGACAACACTCCAAAACCTCTTAAAGAAGGTATTGCGAAAGAAGAAGCTGAAGAGCTTAAAGCTAAACTTGAAGAAGTTGGCGCTTCTGTAGAAGTTAAGTAATCTTCACCTAATCTTTAGGGGAAAGCTCGCTTTTAAAAGCGGGCTTTTTCTTTGCTAATTAATTGTAGTCCCTTCCGCATAAGATACGCCATCTTGTTTCAAGATATCTGGAGAGTTCACCAACTGAGGAGGTTCTGTGATGACTGACCATTATTATTCGGAAAAACCTTCAGCAAAAAGCAGCAGATCAACGTGGGCATTTCGCTTGAGAAACCGGACGTTTACTTTTATCAGCGACAGCGGAGTTTTTTCAAAAAGAGAAGTGGACTTTGGCTCAAGGCTGCTGATTGAAGCTTTCCGGGAACCGGATACAGAAGGTGATTTTTTGGATGTAGGCTGCGGCTATGGCCCGATTGGTCTTTCGCTTGCTGCGGATTTCGAAGATCGAATGGTTCACATGATCGATGTTAATGAAAGAGCTGTCGAACTTTCGAAGGAAAACGCGTTAAATAATCAGATCGACAACACAAAGATCTATCAGAGTGATCTGTTTGCCAACGTCGAACCTGCAAAAAAATTCGCTTCTATTATTACTAATCCCCCCATACGCGCCGGGAAAAAAACTGTGCACGCCATCTTTGAAAAAAGCGCTGAACATTTGCGGCCTTCAGGAGACCTGTGGGTCGTCATTCAGAAAAAACAAGGCGGGCCTTCTGCCATTGAAAAATTAAAAGAACTTTTTGCGGACGTTGAAGTCGTTCACAAAAAGAAAGGGTACTATATCATCAAAGCAAAAAAAGTTTGACTCGGATTTTCAGCTATGTTAATATTATAAAATGCCAATGTATATATTTTGCTGCTGTTTTTAAGAAACGCCTAGGTTTGTATAAAATATACATTTTTGGGAACACTAATAAAATCGGTATTTTGTTTTTGGATGTGGTTTTCTAAATTAGAAACCCTTTTTTCTTTTGTCTTGTAAAAGTATTTCTTACATATTTGCGGAAGAAATGCTTGTTACACATATATTACGCATGATTTGAGGGGTGAATCAGTTGACAGGTCAACTAGTTCAGTATGGACGACACCGCCAGCGCAGAAGCTATGCACGCATTAGCGAAGTGTTAGAATTACCAAATCTCATTGAAATTCAAACCTCTTCTTATCAGTGGTTTCTTGATGAGGGTCTTAGAGAGATGTTTCAAGACATATCGCCAATTGAGGATTTCACTGGTAACCTCTCTCTGGAATTTATCGACTACAGCTTGGGCGAGCCTAAGTATCCGGTAGAAGAATCAAAAGAGCGCGACGTGACCTACTCAGCTCCGCTGCGTGTTAAGGTCCGCTTAATCAACAAAGAGACCGGTGAAGTAAAGGATCAGGATGTCTTCATGGGTGATTTCCCTATTATGACAGACACTGGAACCTTTATTATCAACGGTGCGGAACGGGTCATTGTATCTCAGCTCGTTCGTTCTCCAAGTGTATATTTTAGTGGTAAAGTAGACAAAAACGGTAAGAAAGGTTTTACCGCGACTGTCATTCCAAACCGTGGCGCATGGTTAGAATACGAGACTGATGCGAAAGATGTTGTTTATGTACGCATCGATCGCACACGTAAGTTGCCGGTTACGGTTCTTTTGCGTGCTCTTGGCTTCGGATCTGACCAAGAGATCATTGATCTCATCGGTGAAAACGAGTATTTGCGCAATACGCTTGATAAAGATAATACGGAAAACACCGATAAAGCGCTTCTTGAAATCTACGAGCGTCTTCGTCCAGGAGAGCCGCCTACAGTAGAAAACGCAAAAAGCCTGCTTGATTCAAGGTTCTTTGATCCGAAAAGATATGACCTTGCAAGTGTAGGACGTTATAAAATTAATAAAAAGCTTCACATCAAAAACAGACTGTTTAATCAGCGGCTTGCTGAAACGCTGATCGATCCTGAAACAGGCGAAATTCTTGCCGAAAAAGGCGCGATTTTAGACAGAAGAACGCTTGACAAAGTCCTTCCGTACCTTGAAAACGGAATCGGTTTTAAAAAGCTGTATCCGAACGGCGGAGTTGTCGAAGATGAAGTGACGCTTCAGTCTATTAAAATCTATGCCCCGACAGATCAAGAAGGGGAGCAGACAATCAATGTGATTGGAAATGCTTATATTGAAGAAGGCGTTAAAAATATTACACCTTCTGATATTATCTCTTCCATCAGCTATTTCTTTAACCTGCTTCACGGAGTGGGCGATACCGACGATATCGACCATTTAGGAAACCGCCGTCTCCGTTCAGTGGGAGAGCTTCTGCAAAACCAATTCCGTATCGGTTTAAGCAGAATGGAGCGTGTTGTTCGTGAAAGAATGTCTATTCAAGATACAAACACGATCACGCCACAGCAGCTGATCAATATTCGCCCTGTCATCGCATCAATCAAAGAGTTTTTCGGAAGCTCGCAGCTTTCTCAGTTTATGGATCAGACGAATCCGCTTGCTGAGCTGACGCATAAGCGCCGTCTGTCAGCGCTCGGACCGGGCGGTTTGACCCGTGAGCGCGCCGGAATGGAAGTCCGTGACGTTCACTATTCCCACTACGGCCGGATGTGTCCGATTGAAACTCCTGAGGGTCCAAACATCGGTTTGATCAACTCGCTTTCTTCATTCGCGAAAGTGAACCGTTTCGGCTTCATCGAAACGCCGTATCGCCGCGTTGACCCTGAGACTGGAAAAGTAACGCCGAGAATCGATTACTTGACAGCTGATGAAGAAGACAACTATGTCGTTGCCCAGGCTAACGCACGTCTGAATGATGACGGATCTTTTGTGGATGACAGCATCGTCGCCCGTTTCAGAGGGGAGAACACCGTTGTTCCGAAAGACCGCGTCGACTATATGGACGTTTCGCCTAAACAGGTTGTCTCTGCCGCGACTGCATGTATTCCTTTCTTGGAAAACGACGACTCAAACCGCGCCCTAATGGGAGCGAACATGCAACGGCAGGCTGTACCTCTTATGCAGCCTGAATCTCCGATCGTCGGAACCGGAATGGAGTATGTATCTGCAAAAGACTCCGGTGCCGCTGTTATTTGCCGCCATCCTGGAATCGTTGAACGGGTGGAAGCAAAAAACATCTGGGTGCGCCGCTATGAAGAAGTCGACGGCCAGAAAGTCAAAGGGAACCTTGATAAATACAGCCTGCTGAAGTTTGTTCGTTCCAACCAGGGAACTTGCTACAACCAGCGTCCGATCGTAAGCGTCGGTGATGAGGTTGTAAAAGGTGAAATTTTAGCTGACGGTCCGTCTATGGAAAAAGGTGAGCTTGCCCTTGGACGCAACGTCATGGTCGGCTTTATGACATGGGATGGCTACAACTACGAGGATGCCATCATCATGAGCGAACGCCTTGTAAAAGACGACGTATACACGTCTATTCATATTGAGGAATACGAATCAGAGGCCCGGGATACAAAACTCGGACCTGAAGAAATTACACGTGATATTCCAAACGTCGGTGAAGACGCTCTTCGCAATCTCGATGAACGCGGAATTATCCGTGTCGGTGCTGAAGTAAAAGACGGAGATCTTCTTGTTGGTAAAGTAACGCCTAAAGGTGTTACAGAGCTTACTGCAGAAGAGCGCCTGCTTCACGCCATCTTCGGCGAAAAAGCGCGTGAAGTCCGCGATACGTCGCTGCGTGTGCCTCACGGAGGCGGCGGTATCATCCTTGATGTAAAAGTGTTCAACCGCGAAGACGGAGACGAACTGCCTCCGGGCGTTAACCAGCTCGTCCGCGTTTACATCGTTCAGAAGCGTAAAATTTCTGAAGGGGACAAAATGGCCGGACGCCACGGGAACAAAGGTGTTATTTCGAAAATCCTTCCGGAGGAAGATATGCCGTATCTGCCTGACGGAACACCGATTGACATCATGTTAAACCCGCTGGGCGTACCATCGCGTATGAACATCGGGCAGGTGTTGGAGCTGCACCTTGGTATGGCTGCACGCCGTCTCGGTCTGCATGTCGCGTCGCCGGTATTTGACGGTGCCCGCGAAGAAGATGTGTGGGAAACGCTTGAAGAAGCCGGCATGTCAAGGGACGCAAAGACAGTCCTTTACGACGGCCGAACTGGGGAGCCGTTTGACAACCGGGTGTCTGTCGGCATCATGTACATGATCAAATTGGCTCACATGGTTGACGACAAATTGCACGCGCGTTCTACAGGTCCTTACTCACTCGTTACCCAGCAGCCTCTCGGAGGTAAAGCGCAGTTCGGTGGACAGCGTTTTGGAGAGATGGAAGTTTGGGCGCTTGAAGCTTACGGTGCAGCATATACACTTCAAGAAATCCTGACTGTTAAATCGGATGATGTCGTAGGCCGTGTGAAAACATACGAAGCCATCGTAAAAGGCGACAATGTTCCAGAACCTGGTGTTCCGGAATCGTTCAAAGTATTGATCAAAGAGCTTCAAAGCTTAGGTATGGACGTCAAAATCCTATCAAGCGACGAAGAAGAAATCGAAATGAGAGACTTGGAAGACGACGAAGACGCGAAACAAAACGAAGGGCTTTCTCTGCCGAATGATGAAGAGTCTGAAGAATTCGTTTCTGCTGACGCAGAGCGCGATGTCGTCACAAAAGAATAAACGAATTTTATACGCAAGTGACAGGGTATAACCCGAAGATAAAAAGGGAGGTAGGCCCCTTGCTGGATGTGAACAATTTTGAGTATATGAACATCGGTCTCGCTTCACCTGACAAAATCCGTTCATGGTCTTACGGAGAAGTGAAAAAGCCTGAAACAATCAACTATCGTACTTTGAAACCTGAAAAAGATGGTCTATTCTGCGAGCGCATTTTCGGTCCTCAAAAGGACTGGGAATGCCACTGCGGAAAGTACAAGCGGGTTCGTTATAAAGGCGTAGTCTGCGACCGTTGTGGAGTTGAAGTAACCCGGGCTAAAGTCCGTCGTGAGAGAATGGGGCATATCGAGCTGGCAGCCCCTGTTTCTCACATCTGGTATTTTAAAGGAATCCCGAGCCGTATGGGTCTTGTGCTGGATATGTCTCCGCGCGCATTGGAAGAAGTCATTTACTTTGCTTCTTATGTCGTAACAGATCCGGCCAATACACCGCTTGAGAAAAAACAGCTTCTTTCTGAAAAAGAGTACCGGGCGTACCTTGATAAATACGGAAATAAATTCCAGGCATCAATGGGTGCTGAAGCGATTCATAAGCTCCTTCAAGATATCGACCTCGATAAAGAAGTGGATATGCTGAAAGAAGAGCTTAAAACGTCACAAGGACAGCGCCGCACACGTGCGATCAAACGCTTGGAAGTATTGGAAGCATTCCGCAACTCCGGAAATAAGCCGTCCTGGATGATCCTCGACGTTCTTCCGGTCATTCCGCCTGAGCTGAGACCGATGGTACAGCTTGACGGTGGACGTTTTGCAACTTCCGATCTGAACGATTTGTACCGCCGTGTCATCAACCGTAACAATCGTTTAAAACGTCTTTTGGATCTTGGAGCGCCAAGCATTATCGTTCAAAACGAAAAGCGCATGCTTCAAGAAGCCGTGGACGCGCTGATCGATAACGGACGCAGAGGCCGTCCTGTTACAGGTCCGGGAAACAGACCGTTAAAATCCCTTTCTCACATGCTGAAAGGTAAACAAGGCCGTTTCCGTCAAAACCTTCTCGGTAAACGTGTTGACTACTCAGGCCGTTCGGTTATCGTCGTAGGTCCGAACCTGAAAATGTATCAATGCGGTCTTCCGAAAGAAATGGCGCTGGAACTGTTCAAGCCATTCGTCATGAAAGAGCTTGTTGAAAAAGGTCTTGCCCACAACATTAAGAGTGCGAAGCGTAAAATTGAGCGCGTTCAGCCGGAAGTCTGGGATGTCCTTGAATCAGTTATCAAAGAACACCCTGTGCTTCTCAACCGTGCACCTACGCTTCACAGATTAGGTATTCAAGCGTTTGAACCAACGCTTGTCGAAGGCCGTGCCATCCGTCTTCATCCGCTTGTATGTACGGCATACAACGCTGACTTTGACGGTGACCAAATGGCGGTTCACGTTCCTTTATCAGCAGAAGCGCAAGCTGAGGCGCGCATCTTGATGCTTGCCGCACAAAACATCCTGAACCCTAAAGACGGAAAACCGGTTGTTACGCCGTCTCAGGATATGGTGCTTGGAAACTACTATCTGACGCTAGAACGCCCAGGCGCAGTCGGCGAAGGTATGGTTTTCAAAGATACGGATGAAGCGCTTCTTGCGTATCAAAACGGATATGTTCATTTGCATACGAGAGTAGCCGTTGCGGTTAACTCCCTGAAAAATGAAACATTTACCGAAGAACAGCGTTCCAAGCTGCTCGTTACAACTGTCGGAAAACTGATCTTCAACGAGATTCTTCCGCCGTCGTTCCCATACATGAACGAACCGACGAAGAGCAACATTGAAGAAAAAACACCTGACCGTTTCTTCTTGGATTACGGTGCAGATGTTAAAGAAGCCATTAAGAACCAGGAAATCAACCAGCCGTTCAAAAAAGGCATTTTGGGTAAAATCATTGCGGAGATCTTCAAAAGATTCCATATTACAGAAACATCAAAAATGCTTGACCGCATGAAAAACCTTGGATTTAAATATTCGACAAAAGCCGGAATTACGGTCGGTGTTTCCGATATCGTCGTATTGGACGACAAACAGGAAATCCTTGAAGAAGCGCAAGGAAAAGTTGATAACGTCATGAAGCAGTTCAGACGTGGTCTGATTACTGAAGAAGAGCGTTATGAACGGGTCATTTCCATCTGGAGTGCAGCTAAAGATACGATCCAAGGCAAGCTGATGAAATCCCTGGATGAAATCAACCCGATCTACATGATGAGTGATTCCGGAGCCCGGGGTAACGCATCAAACTTTACGCAGCTTGCGGGTATGCGCGGTCTGATGGCCAACCCGGCTGGACGGATCATCGAACTTCCGATCAAGTCAAGCTTCCGCGAAGGTTTAACGGTACTCGAGTACTTTATCTCTACTCACGGTGCGCGTAAAGGTCTTGCGGATACGGCTCTGAAGACAGCCGACTCAGGTTACCTGACACGCCGTCTCGTAGACGTAGCCCAAGACGTCATCATTCGTGAGACTGACTGCGGCACAGACCGAGGTATTCTTGCCAAAGCCATCACGGAAGGCACAGAAGTGATCGAGCGTCTTGAAGAGCGTCTTGTCGGCCGATTCGCGAGAAAACCTGTTAAACATCCGGAAACAGGTGAAGTGCTTGTGGATGAAAACGAGCTGATCGACGAAGATAAAGCGCTCGAAATTGTCGAAGCAGGCATTGAAGAAGTGTGGATCCGCTCCGCATTTACATGTAATACGTCACATGGTGTATGTAAACGATGCTACGGCCGCAACCTGGCAACAGGAACCGACGTCGAAGTCGGGGAAGCAGTCGGAATCATCGCTGCCCAGTCCATTGGTGAGCCGGGTACACAGTTAACAATGCGTACCTTCCATACGGGCGGGGTTGCCGGAGACGATATTACACAAGGTTTGCCGCGTATCCAGGAATTGTTTGAAGCGCGAAACCCTAAAGGTCAAGCGACGATCTCTGAAATTGACGGTGTCGTAGCTGAAATCAATGAAGTGCGTGACAAACAGCAGGAAATCGTCGTTCAGGGCGAAGTCGAAAGCCGTTCATATACGGCGCCTTACAACGCGCGCCTGAAAGTCACTGAAGGAGAGAAAATTTCCCGTGGCCAGGTGCTGACAGAAGGTTCGGTTGATCCGAAAGAGCTTCTGAAAGTTACTGACATCACGACGGTGCAAGAATACCTCCTTCATGAAGTGCAGAAGGTTTATCGTATGCAAGGGGTTGAAATCGGGGATAAGCACGTCGAGGTTATGGTTCGCCAGATGCTTCGCAAAGTGCGTGTCATCGATGCCGGCGACACGGAAGTGCTGCCAGGCACGCTGCTCGATATTCACCAGTTTACCGAAGCGAACAAAAAAGTTCTGCTCGGAGGCAAACGCCCTGCAACAGGCCGTCCGGTGCTTCTCGGTATCACCAAAGCATCGCTTGAAACGGATTCCTTCCTGTCTGCCGCGTCATTCCAGGAAACAACACGTGTCCTGACAGATGCAGCAATCAAAGGAAAACGCGATGAGCTTCTCGGCCTGAAAGAGAATGTTATCATCGGTAAGCTTGTTCCTGCTGGAACGGGTATGCTGAACTACCGTAAAGTGAAGCCGGTATTGCAAGTCCAATCATCTGATGAAATGGTTCCGGCTGAATAAATAAAAAAATCCTAAAGAAGGATGTCACTAAAAATTGTCATCATGTGTTGACATCCTTCTTTCAGGATGATAATATAACCAAGGTGCTCAATTTAAACCTGTTACTTTGGAGGATATATGATGTCTTATGATAAAGTATCACAGGCTCAATCTATTATTATCGGTACGAAGCAGACAGTCAAAGCGCTGAAGCGCAATTCTGTTAAGGAAGTCGTCGTAGCAAAAGACGCTGATCCTTTTCTGACGTCAGATGTTATTAACCTGGCAAATGAACAAGGGATTCCCGTCTCAATGGCAGAGTCCATGAAAAAGCTCGGCAAAGCCTGCGGAATTGAAGTCGGAGCTGCAGCTGTTGCCATTATTCAATAACGTACTCGTTGTTTTTGCTTTTATGCAAAGGCATTGTTTTTTGCTTTTAAATGAACCACCTGGGTATGTGGGTTATAAAACATGATGAAGGGAGGAATTACAAAATGCCTACAATTAATCAGCTAGTCCGCAAAGGACGCGTAAGCAAAGTTGAAAATTCTAAGTCTCCAGCACTTAACAAAGGATACAACAGCTTCAAGAAAGAGCACACTAACGTATCTTCACCACAAAAACGCGGAGTATGTACTCGTGTCGGTACAATGACACCGAAGAAGCCGAACTCGGCGCTTCGTAAATATGCCCGTGTTCGTTTAACTAACGGAATCGAGGTTACGGCCTACATTCCTGGTATCGGACACAACCTGCAAGAGCACAGTGTCGTATTGATCCGCGGTGGACGTGTAAAAGACTTACCGGGGGTACGCTACCACATCGTGCGTGGCGCGCTTGATACTGCCGGAGTTGAAAACCGTGCACAAGGCCGTTCTAAATACGGTACAAAACGTCCTAAGAAAAAATAATTCCGTTTAAATACAAATAAAAGGGTTTTTAAAAGCAAGGAGTTCTGGCAATGCTGTTAAGGGCATCAGGCTTTTCGCGCCTAGCGCTGGTTTGATCCCGGCAGCTGAACCGTGAAATCCCTCTGCTTACTGTAAACCCGTAACAAGAGAAGGGAGGATAATCAGATGCCACGTAAAGGTCCTGTAGCAAAAAGAGATGTTTTACCTGATCCGCTTTACAACTCTAAACTGGTTACTCGTTTGATCAACAAAATGATGATCGACGGTAAAAAAGGTAAAGCTCAAACAATCCTATACAAGTCATTCGATATTATTAAAGAACGTACCGGCAACGATGCAATGGAGGTTTTCGAACAAGCATTGAAGAACATCATGCCAGTGCTTGAAGTTAAAGCACGCCGCGTAGGTGGTGCAAACTACCAAGTACCTGTAGAGGTTCGTCCTGAACGCCGTACGACTCTTGGACTTCGCTGGTTAGTAAACTACGCTCGTCTTCGCGGAGAAAAAACGATGGAAGAGCGTTTAGCTAACGAAATCCTTGATGCAGCTAACAACACTGGTGCAGCTGTTAAGAAACGTGAAGATACTCATAAGATGGCTGAAGCAAACAAAGCGTTCGCTCACTATCGCTGGTAATCTCACACGACAAAATATTATTCCCTAAGAAGGAAGGAGAAAAGACCCAATGGCAAGAGAGTTCTCCTTAGAAAAAACTCGTAATATCGGAATCATGGCTCACATCGATGCCGGTAAAACGACAACAACTGAACGTATCTTGTTCTACACAGGCCGTATCCATAAAATTGGTGAAACTCATGAAGGGGCTTCCCAAATGGACTGGATGGAGCAGGAACAAGAACGCGGTATCACAATCACATCCGCTGCAACAACTGCACAGTGGAAAGGTTACCGCGTAAACATCATCGACACACCAGGACACGTAGACTTCACAGTTGAGGTTGAACGTTCCCTGCGCGTACTTGATGGTGCCGTTGCCGTTCTTGACGCACAATCAGGCGTTGAGCCGCAAACTGAAACAGTTTGGCGTCAGGCAACAACTTACGGAGTACCTCGTATCGTATTTGTCAACAAGATGGACAAAACGGGTGCGGACTTCCTTTACTCTGTAGGAACTCTTAAAGACCGTCTTGAGGCGAACGCTCACGCGATCCAATTACCGATTGGCGCCGAAGACAATTTCGAAGGGATCATCGACCTTGTAGAAAACGTTGCGTACTACTATGAAGATGATCTTGGAACACGCTCTGATGCGCGTGAAATCCCTGCCGAGTACAAAGACAAAGCTGAAGAGCTTCGCGCCAGCTTGATTGAAGCTGTTGCTGAGCTTGATGAAGAGCTTATGATGAAGTACTTGGAAGGCGAAGAAATCACAGTTGACGAGCTGAAAGCGGCAATCCGCAAAGGAACTTGTAACGTTGAGTTCTATCCGGTTCTTTGTGGTTCAGCTTTCAAAAACAAAGGTGTTCAATTAGTGCTTGACGCAGTTCTTGACTACCTGCCAGCTCCAACTGACGTACCGGCAATCAAAGGTACTCTGCCTGATTCTGAGGAAGAGGTTACTCGTGAGTCTTCTGACGACGCACCTTTCTCAGCACTTGCATTTAAAGTTATGACTGACCCTTACGTTGGTAAATTGACGTTCTTCCGTGTGTACTCAGGAACACTTGATTCCGGTTCATACGTAAGAAACTCAACAAAAGGCAAACGTGAGCGCGTCGGACGTATCCTGCAAATGCACGCCAACAGCCGTGAAGAAATCTCTACTGTGTACGCAGGGGATATCGCTGCTGCTGTAGGTTTGAAAGACACGACTACAGGGGACACGCTTTGCGACGAGAAAAACCTTGTTATTCTTGAATCTATGGAATTCCCTGAGCCTGTTATCCACGTTGCAATCGAGCCTAAATCTAAGGCTGACCAAGACAAAATGTCTACTGCGCTGGCTAAATTGGCTGAAGAGGATCCAACATTCCGTGCGCATACTGACCCTGAAACAGGTCAAACGATCATCGGCGGTATGGGTGAGCTTCACCTTGATATCATCGTTGACCGTATGAAACGCGAATTTAAAGTTGAAGCCAACGTTGGTGCTCCTCAAGTTGCGTATCGTGAAACATTCCGTGCGAGCGCGCAAGTTGAAGGTAAATTCGTACGTCAGTCTGGTGGACGCGGGCAGTTCGGACACGTTTGGATCGAATTCTCTCCAAACGAAGAAGGAAAAGGCTTTGAGTTCGAAAACGCAATTGTCGGTGGTGTCGTTCCTCGTGAATACATTCCGGCTGTTCAAGCAGGACTTGAAGATTCACTTCAAAACGGTGTAGTCGCAGGTTACCCTGTTATCGACATCAAAGCGAAATTGTTTGACGGTTCTTACCATGACGTCGACTCAAACGAAATGGCGTTTAAAATCGCTGCTTCAATGGCGCTTAAAAACGCGGCAAGCAAGTGTAACCCGGTTATTCTTGAGCCGATCTCCAAAGTTGAAGTCGTTATCCCAGAAGAATACATGGGAGACATCATGGGTGATATTACATCACGCCGCGGTCGCGTAGAAGGTATGGAAGGACGCGGAAACGCTCAAGTCGTTCGCGCGATGGTTCCACTTTCTGAAATGTTCGGTTACGCTACGGCTCTCCGTTCAAACACACAAGGACGCGGTACGTTCACAATGGTCTTTGACCATTACGAAGAAGTGCCTAAGAGCATTGCTGATGAGATCATCAAAAAAAATCAAGGTGAATAATTGATTTTGCCTCTTCATTAAAGTATAAATACTATTGTAAGATGAGAAAGTGAAACATCGCTTTCACTTTCTATCACTCTATATAACAAAAACTAACCTTTTTAAGGAGGATTTTCAGAATGGCTAAAGAAAAATTCGACCGTTCCAAATCACATGCCAACATTGGTACAATTGGACACGTTGACCATGGTAAAACTACATTAACAGCTGCTATCACAACTGTGCTTCATAAGAAATCTGGTAAAGGTACTGCTATGGCATACGACCAAATCGACGGTGCTCCAGAAGAGCGTGAGCGCGGTATCACAATCTCTACTGCACACGTTGAGTACGAAACAGAAACTCGTCACTATGCACACGTTGACTGCCCAGGACACGCTGACTATGTTAAAAACATGATCACTGGTGCTGCGCAAATGGACGGAGCGATCCTTGTTGTATCTGCTGCTGACGGTCCAATGCCACAAACTCGTGAGCACATCCTTCTTTCTCGTAACGTAGGTGTGCCTTACATCGTAGTATTCTTGAACAAATGCGACATGGTAGACGACGAAGAGCTTCTTGAGCTAGTTGAAATGGAAGTTCGCGATCTTCTTTCTGAGTATGAGTTCCCTGGTGACGATGTACCAGTTATCAAAGGTTCTGCACTTAAAGCTCTTGAAGGTGACGCTGAATACGAAGCTAAAATCTTCGAACTGATGGATGCAGTTGACGAATACATCCCAACTCCAGAGCGCGATACTGAAAAGCCATTCATGATGCCTGTTGAGGACGTATTCTCAATCACAGGTCGTGGAACAGTTGCTACTGGACGTGTAGAGCGCGGACAAGTTAAAGTCGGTGACGAAGTTGAAATCATCGGTCTTCAAGAAGAAAACAGCAAAACAACTGTTACAGGTGTTGAAATGTTCCGTAAGCTTCTTGACTATGCAGAAGCTGGAGACAACATCGGTGCACTTCTTCGCGGTGTATCTCGTGAAGATATCCAACGTGGTCAAGTACTTGCTAAACCAGGTACAATCACTCCACATAAAAAGTTCAAAGCTGAAGTTTACGTTCTTTCTAAAGAAGAGGGTGGACGTCACACTCCATTCTTCTCTAACTACCGTCCTCAGTTCTACTTCCGTACAACTGACGTAACGGGTATCATTCAGCTTCCAGAAGGCGTAGAAATGGTTATGCCTGGAGACAACATCGAAATGACTGTTGAATTGATTTCAACAATCGCGATCGAAGACGGAACTCGCTTCTCTATCCGTGAAGGCGGACGTACAGTTGGTTCTGGCGTAGTATCTTCTATCACTGAATAATACTTATAAAATAAAAAACGAGATCCGACCGGGTCTCGTTTTTTATTTGTCCTGAAGTCCTTGATTATCCTTGCTGGAATCTGTATAATAAAAAAAGTGTGCAAAAGCCGGTAATATTCAATATTACCTTGCATCATGCCTATAAATTTTGTATAATAGTGCATGTTGGTCTTTGACTGCGATGAAGTGAGAGGTTGCTGACACACCCGGCCGCTTTGCCATGGCAAGGTGATTCAGGTTTTTCTCACGGAGAATTGTCTAATGTAAGTAGGCGAAAAGGAGGGAAAATAATGGCAAAACAAAAAATTCGTATTCGTTTAAAAGCGTATGATCATAGAATCCTTGATCAATCTGCTGAGAAGATTGTTGAAACGGCTAAACGTTCCGGAGCCAGCGTTTCTGGTCCGATTCCGTTGCCAACTGAGAAATCAGTTTACACAATCCTTCGTGCGGTGCACAAATACAAAGATTCTCGTGAGCAATTCGAAATGCGTACACATAAACGTTTGATCGACATTGTGAACCCAACACCACAAACTGTCGATGCTCTAATGCGATTAGATTTACCATCTGGTGTCGATATCGAAATTAAACTTTAATCTAAAATATAGAATGATTTTTATAGGAGGTGTGACGAATGACCAAAGGAATCTTAGGAAGAAAAATTGGTATGACGCAAGTTTTCGCAGAAAACGGTGATCTTATTCCGGTAACTGTTATCGAAGCTGCTCCTAACGTTGTACTTCAGAAGAAAACTTCTGAAAACGACGGCTATGAAGCGATTCAGATCGGTTTTGACGACAAGCGTGAGAAGCTTGCCAACAAACCAGAAAAAGGACACGTTGCAAAAGCGGAAACTGCTCCTAAGCGCTTCGTTAAAGAATTACGCGGAGTGGATATGGATGCGTATGAAGTTGGTCAGGAAGTCAAAGTTGATATTTTCTCTAACGGAGAAGTCGTAGATGTAACAGGAACATCGAAAGGTAAAGGTTTCCAAGGCGCTATCAAACGCCACGGACAATCTCGCGGACCTATGTCTCACGGTTCACGCTACCATCGCCGTCCTGGTTCAATGGGACCGGTAGACCCTAACCGTGTATTCAAAGGAAAGCTGTTGCCTGGACGTATGGGCGGAGAGCAAATCACTGTTCAAAACCTTGAAATCGTAAAAGTTGATGCAGAGCGCAATCTTCTTTTAGTTAAAGGTAACGTTCCTGGTGCGAAAAAATCATTAGTCGCTGTTAAAAGCGCTGTTAAATCTAAATAATTCTCTTAGGAAAGGAGGAAATTGATCATGCCAAAAGTAGCTTTATATAACCAAAACGGTTCTACTGCTGGTGATATCGAATTAAACGACTCTGTATTTGGAATCGAGCCAAATGAGAGCGTAGTATTCGACGCTATTCTTATGCAAAGAGCTTCCTTACGTCAAGGAACTCATAAAGTAAAAAATCGTTCGGAAGTACGTGGCGGAGGTCGCAAACCTTGGCGTCAAAAAGGTACCGGCCGTGCTCGTCAGGGATCTATCCGTTCACCGCAATGGCGCGGAGGTGGTATCGTATTCGGACCTACACCACGCAGCTATGCATATAAATTACCGAAAAAAGTTCGCCGCTTGGCTATCAAATCAGCATTGTCTTCTAAAGTGAATGACAACAACTTGATCGTTCTTGAAGATCTTAATCTTGATGCGGTTAAAACAAAAGAAATGGCAGCTATCCTTAAAGGTCTGTCTATCGAGAAGAAAGCTTTAATCGTAACTGCGGATGCAAACGAGACAGTTGAACTATCTGCTCGTAACCTTCCAGGAGTTACTGTTGTTGAAGCTAACGGAATCAACGTCCTCGATGTTGTCGGTCATGAGAAGCTTGTGATCACGAAAGCAGCGGTTGAAAAAGTAGAGGAGGTGCTTGCATAATGAAAGATCCTCGTGATGTTCTAAAGCGCCCCGTCATTACTGAACGTTCTGCTGATTTAATGACTGAGAAAAAATATACGTTTGAAGTAGACGTAAGAGCTAACAAAACAGAAGTGAAAGACGCTGTTGAGCAAATCTTTGGAGTGAAAGTTGAAAAAGTCAACATCATGAACTACAAAGGGAAATTCAAACGTGTCGGCCGCTACTCTGGTATGACAAACAAACGCAGAAAAGCGATTGTTAAGCTTACTGAAGACAGCAAAGAAATCGAAATTTTTGAAGCTTAATCACTTGTAAAAAGAAGGAGGGAAATTCAAAATGGCGATTAAAAAGTACAAACCGACCTCTAACGGACGTCGCGGCATGACTACGTCTGATTTCGCGGAAATCACGACAGATCAGCCGGAAAAATCCTTGCTTGCCCCGCTTCACAAAAAAGGCGGACGCAACAACCAAGGTAAATTAACTGTACGTCATCAAGGCGGCGGACATAAACGCCAATACCGTATTATCGACTTCAAACGCGATAAAGATGGTATACCTGGACGCGTTGCTACAGTTGAGTACGATCCAAACCGTTCAGCTAACATTGCTCTAATTAACTATGTAGACGGAGAAAAACGCTACATCCTGGCTCCTAAGGGCCTTCAAGTAGGAACTGAAATCATGTCAGGACCAGAAGCTGACATTAAAGTAGGTAACGCACTTCCACTGATCAACATCCCTGTTGGTACAGTCGTGCACAACATTGAATTAAAACCTGGAAAAGGCGGACAGCTTGTACGTTCAGCTGGTACATCTGCTCAAGTTCTTGGTAAAGAAGGAAAATACGTTCTTGTACGTCTGAACTCCGGTGAAGTTCGCATGATTCTTTCTGCTTGCCGTGCTTCTATCGGTCAAGTAGGTAACGAACAGCACGAACTGATCAACATCGGTAAAGCAGGACGTTCACGCTGGAAAGGCATCCGTCCTACAGTTCGCGGTTCTGTTATGAACCCTAACGATCACCCGCACGGTGGTGGTGAAGGACGCGCTCCGATCGGACGTAAATCACCTATGTCTCCATGGGGTAAACCAACTCTTGGATTCAAAACTCGTAAGAAAAAGAACAAATCAGATAAATTCATCGTACGTCGTCGTAAAAATAAATAACGGGGTTGTCTACGGTTCATATCGGACCGTAGTGCAATCACGAAGGGAGGTTCCAAAATGGCTCGCAGCTTAAAAAAAGGACCATTTGTCGATGATCATCTAATGACAAAAATCGAGAAATTAAATGAAGCGGATAAGAAACAAGTTGTGAAAACTTGGTCTCGCCGTTCTACTATTTTCCCGCAATTTATCGGTCACACAATCGCAGTCTATGATGGACGCAAACATGTGCCTGTTTACATCTCTGAAGATATGGTAGGTCACAAGTTGGGTGAATTCGCACCGACACGCACTTACAAAGGTCATGCTAGTGATGACAAAAAAACAAGACGCTAATGAGAGGAGGCTTTTAAATGCAACAAGCTAAAGCTGTCGCAAGAACAGTCCGTATTGCTCCTCGTAAGGCACGTCTAGTAATGGACCTGATTCGAGGCAAGCAAGTAGGTGAAGCAGTATCGATCTTAAACCTTACGCCAAAAGCTGCTTCCCCGATTATTGAAAAAGTTTTAAAATCTGCTATCGCTAACGCTGAGCACAACTACGAAATGGATGCAAACAACCTGGTTGTTACTCAAGCTTACGTGAACGAAGGCCCTACGTTGAAAAGATTCCGTCCGCGCGCTATGGGACGTGCAAGCCAAATCAACAAACGTACGAGCCACATTACTATCGTTGTATCAGAAAAGAAGGAGGGATAACTCGTGGGTCAAAAGGTAAATCCAGTCGGTCTTCGTATTGGTGTTATACGTGATTGGGAATCTAAGTGGTACGCTGGCAAAGATTACGCTGACTTCCTTCACGAAGATCTGAAAATCCGTGAATTTATTAATCAACGCCTGTCTGACGCTTCTGTTTCTAAAGTGGAAATCGAGCGTGCGGCAAACCGTGTAAATATTACGATCCACACAGCTAAGCCTGGTATGGTTATCGGTAAAGGCGGTTCTGAAGTCGAAGCGCTTCGCAAAGCCCTTAACAGCCTTACTGGCAAGCGTGTACACATTAACATTCTTGAAATCAAAAGAGCTGATCTTGATGCTCAGCTAGTTGCTGATAACATCGCTCGTCAATTGGAAAACCGCATCTCTTTCCGTCGTGCGCAAAAGCAACAAATCCAACGCACAATGCGCGCTGGTGCACAAGGAATTAAAACAATGGTTTCCGGTCGTCTTGGCGGCGCTGACATCGCTCGTTCTGAATACTACAGTGAAGGAACTGTTCCATTGCACACACTTCGTGCAGACATCGACTATGCTACATCTGAAGCTGACACAACTTACGGCAAGCTTGGTGTAAAAGTCTGGATCTATCGTGGAGAGGTTCTTCCTACTAAGAAGAAAACTGAGGAAGGAGGAAAATAATATGTTAATGCCAAAACGCGTTAAATATCGCAGAGAGCATCGCGGAAAAATGCGCGGCCGTGCAAAAGGCGGCTCTGAAGTGCATTTCGGTGAATACGGCATCCAGGCTCAAGAAGCTTCTTGGATTACAAACCGTCAAATCGAAGCTGCGCGTATCGCAATGACTCGTTACATGAAACGTGGCGGTAAAGTTTGGATCAAAATTTTCCCTTCTAAGCCTTATACAGCTAAGCCTCTAGAGGTTCGGATGGGTTCCGGTAAAGGTGCTCCTGAAGGATGGGTAGCTGTTGTAAAACCGGGCAAAGTTTTATTTGAAATTTCTGGTGTGTCTGAGGAAGTTGCTCGTGAAGCTCTTCGTCTTGCATCTCACAAATTGCCAATTAAAACGAAGTTCGTAAAACGTGAAGAAATTGGTGGTGAATCAAATGAAAGCTAATGAAATTCGTGACCTTACCACTGCTGAAATTGAACAAAAAGTAAAGTCTCTTAAAGAAGAACTTTTCAATCTTCGCTTTCAATTAGCGACAGGACAACTTGAAAACACTGCTCGCATTCGTGAAGTGCGCAAGTCAATCGCGCGCATGAAAACTGTGATTCGGGAAAGAGAAATTGCTGCCAACAAATAATTCCGGAGGGAGGTTCTCTAAAACATGAGCGAACGCAATCAGCGCAAAGTCTACCAAGGACGTGTCGTTTCTGACAAAATGGATAAAACCATTACTGTTGTTGTAGAAACTTACAAAAAACATTCACTCTACGGTAAACGCGTAAAGTACTCTAAAAAATTCAAAGCACATGATGAAAATAACCAAGCTAAAATCGGAGACATCGTAAAGATCATGGAAACTCGTCCATTATCTGCGACTAAACGTTTTCGTCTAGTTGAAGTTGTCGAAGAAGCTGTTATTATCTAATAAAGTTCGGAAACCTTTTTCCGAAGGGAGGTAACAAATAATGATTCAACAAGAGACTCGTTTAAAAGTAGCTGATAACTCTGGTGCCCGTGAAGTATTAACAATCAAGGTGCTTGGTGGTTCTGGACGCAAAACAGCTAACATTGGTGATGTCATTGTTTGCACGGTTAAACAAGCAACACCAGGAGGCGTTGTCAAAAAAGGTGAGGTCGTAAGAGCTGTAATCGTACGTTCTAAGAGCGGCGCGCGCAGAAATGACGGATCTTACATCAAATTCGATGAGAATGCATGTGTTATCATCCGTGACGACAAAAGCCCGCGCGGAACTCGTATCTTCGGACCTGTAGCACGTGAACTTCGTGATAACAACTTCATGAAAATTGTTTCTCTAGCTCCAGAAGTACTTTAATGATATCAATGCCGGACTAAGGAGGTGCGATCAGGATGCATGTTAAAAAAGGCGATAAAGTAATGGTTATCTCTGGTAAAGACAAAGGGAAACAAGGTGTGATCCTTGCAGCTTTCCCTAAAAAAGACCGCGTAATCGTTGAGGGTGTCAACATGGTGAAGAAGCACTCAAAGCCGACTCAAGCTAACCCTCAAGGCGGAATTTTAAATCAAGAGGCGCCAATTCATGTGTCAAACGTAATGCCGCTCGATCCTAAAACAGGTGAAGTGACTCGCGTAGGATACAAAGTGGAAAATGGCAAAAAAGTTCGTATTGCAAAAAAATCTGGGCAAGTTCTAGATAACTAGTAATAAAGGAAGGGAGGTCTATCTCATGAACCGCCTTAAAGAAAAGTACAATAAAGACATTACACCTGCATTAATGAAAAAGTTCGAATACAAATCTGTGATGCAAGTGCCTAAAATCGAAAAAATCGTAATCAACATGGGTGTTGGTGACGCTGTTCAAAACGCTAAAGCTATCGATAGCGCTGTTGAAGAACTAACGTTTATCGCTGGTCAGAAACCTGTCGTTACTCGTGCGAAGAAATCTATTGCTGGATTCCGTCTTCGTGAAGGAATGCCAATCGGTGCGAAAGTAACTCTTCGCGGAGAGCGCATGTACGATTTCCTTGATAAACTAATTTCTGTTTCTTTACCACGTGTTCGTGACTTCCGCGGAATTTCAAAAAAATCTTTTGACGGTCGCGGAAACTACACACTAGGAATCAAAGAACAGCTGATCTTCCCTGAAATTGACTATGATAAGGTAACTAAAGTTCGCGGTATGGACATCGTTATCGTAACGACTGCCAACACTGATGAAGAAGCTCGTGAACTGTTAACTCAATTAGGTATGCCATTCCAGAAATAATCAATGAAAGGGAGGCGAAATCGTGGCTAAAAAGTCAATGATTGCGAAACAAAAACGCACACCGAAGTTTAAAGTACAAGAGTACACTCGCTGCGAACGCTGCGGCCGTCCGCACTCTGTTATTCGTAAATTTAAACTTTGCCGTATTTGTTTCCGTGAACTTGCATATAAAGGACAAATTCCTGGCGTTAAAAAAGCCAGCTGGTAATCCCCGTTTATGGGAAGGAGGTTATTAAATAATGGTTATGACAGATCCGATTGCAGATATGCTGACTCGAATTCGTAATGCAAACATGGTACGTCATGAGAAGCTCGAAATTCCTGCTTCGAAGTTGAAAAGAGAAATCGCTGAAATCTTGAAAAGAGAAGGTTTCATCCGTGACGTAGAATTCATTGAAGATAACAAGCAAGGTATCATCCGTGTTTTCTTGAAATACGGACAAAACAACGAGCGTGTCATCACTGGCCTTAAGAGAATCAGCAAACCAGGTCTGCGCGTTTACGCTAAGTCAAACGAAGTGCCTCGCGTACTGAACGGACTTGGAATCGCAATTCTTTCTACATCACAAGGTGTGTTAACAGATAAAGAAGCCCGCGCTAAACAGGCTGGCGGAGAAGTATTAGCATACGTTTGGTAAGAAGTTTAACATGAATGGAGGTGTTTGGTATGTCTCGTGTAGGTAAGAAGCTACTTGAGATTCCTTCAGGCGTTACAGTTACTCTGAACGACAACACTGTAACCGTGAAAGGACCAAAAGGAGAATTAACTCGTACGTTTCATCCTGATATGAAGATTAAAATTGAGGACAATGTACTTACTGTAGAGCGTCCTTCAGATAATAAAGAACACCGTGCGCTGCATGGCACAACTCGCAGCATCATCGGAAACATGGTTGAAGGTGTATCTAAAGGTTTTGAAAGAGGTTTGGAATTAGTCGGTGTCGGTTACCGTGCTTCTAAATCCGGAAACAAACTTGTTTTGAACGTTGGATACTCTCACCCTGTAGAAATCGTTCCTGAAAACGGAATTGAAATCGAAGTTCCATCTCAAACAAAAGTGGTTGTAAAAGGTACAGATAAAGAGCGTGTTGGAGCTACTGCTGCAAACATTCGCGCTGTACGTTCTCCAGAACCTTACAAAGGCAAAGGGATCCGCTATGAAGGAGAAATGGTTCGTCGTAAAGAAGGTAAATCTGCTAAGTAAAACCGCTTAATGTGAGAAAGGAGTGACCCAGATGATTACGAAAACAAGCAAGAATGCTGCACGTCTTAAAAGACACGGTCGTGTTCGCGCGAAGCTTTCAGGAACCCCTGAGAGACCTCGTCTAAATGTTTTCCGTTCAAACAAACATATTTACGCACAAGTGATCGATGATGTGAACGGTGTTACACTTGTGAGTGCATCAACTCTTGATAAAGACTTTAACGCTGAAAATGGCAGCGATACGTCTGCGGCTGCAAAAGTTGGCGAGCTTGTTGCAAAACGCGCTTCTGAAAAAGGTATCACAAATGTCGTGTTCGACCGTGGCGGTTACCTTTATCATGGACGTGTAAAAGCATTGGCTGATGCTGCACGCGAAGCTGGATTAGAATTTTAATAAAAGAAGGAGGGACATATGAATATGCGTCGTATTGACCCAAGCAAATTAGAGTTAGAAGAACGCTTAGTTACCGTTAACCGCGTAGCGAAAGTTGTTAAAGGTGGTCGTCGTTTCCGCTTCGCAGCTCTAGTCGTTGTCGGTGACAAAAACGGACACGTAGGATTCGGTACTGGTAAAGCACAAGAAGTACCAGAAGCGATCCGCAAAGCTGTTGAAGATGCGAAAAAGAATTTGATCGAAGTACCAATGGTTGGAACTACAATTCCACACGAAATCATCGGACGTTTCGGTGCAGGAAACATCTTGTTAAAACCTGCTTCTGAAGGTACGGGAGTTATCGCTGGAGGCCCAGTACGTGCGGTACTTGAGCTTGCAGGTGTAGCTGATATCCTTTCTAAGTCTTTAGGTTCTAACACACCGATCAACATGATCCGTGCAACAGTCCAAGGTTTAAGCGAGCTGAAACGCGCTGAGGACGTTGCGAAGCTTCGTGGAAAATCTGTAGAAGAACTGTTAGGATAAGGAGGGAACATTAATGGCTAAATTAGAAATTACCCTCAAACGCAGTGTAATCGGACGCCCGGAAGATCAGCGTATTACTGTAAGAACGCTCGGTTTAAAGAAAACAAACCAAACTGTCGTTCATGAAGACAACGCTGCAATCCGCGGTATGGTTAACAAAGTATCTCATTTAGTTTCTGTTAAAGAACTTTAAAAATAAACGATAGGCTAAGGAGGTGTCCAAATGAAACTTCATGAATTAAAGCCCGCAGAAGGTTCACGTAAAACGCGCAACCGCGTAGGTCGTGGTATTGGTTCTGGTAACGGTAAAACAGCAGGTAAAGGTCATAAAGGTCAAAACGCTCGTTCTGGCGGCGGTGTACGTCCTGGATTCGAGGGTGGACAAATGCCTTTGTTCCAACGTCTTCCTAAACGCGGTTTCACAAACATCAACCGCAAGGATTTCGCTGTAGTCAACCTAGACAAACTCAACAGCTTTGCAGAAGGGACGGAAGTTACTCCTGAACTTCTTTTAGAAACAGGTGTAATCAGCAAGTTGAAATCTGGAGTGAAAATTCTTGGCGACGGTCAATTAGAAAAGAAATTAACTGTTAAAGCCAATAAATTCTCCGCTTCTGCTAAACAAGCAATTGAGGCTGCTGGCGGTACAGCTGAGGTGATCTAACTTGTTTAAGACAATCTCCAATTTTATGCGTGTGAAGGATATTCGGAATAAGATTATCTTCACTCTTTTAATGCTTATCGTCTTTCGTCTCGGTTCGTTCATTCCTGTGCCGCATGTAAACACAGAAGTTTTAAAGGCACAGGATCAAATGAGCGTATTTGGGATTCTAAACACATTTGGCGGCGGTGCATTGTTCAACTTCTCCATTCTTGCGATGGGAATCATGCCTTACATCACAGCTTCAATCATCATTCAGCTCCTGCAGATGGATGTTGTGCCGAAGTTTACCGAATGGTCTAAGCAAGGAGAAGTTGGTCGCCGAAAACTAGCACAGTTCACAAGGTACTTCACAATCGTTCTTGGATTTATCCAGGCTTTAGGTATGTCTTACGGGTTTAACAACATGGCCGGCGGCGCGTTGATTACAAACCCTGGAGTCGGTACTTATTTGCTTATTGCGGTTGTACTAACTGCTGGAACTGCTTTTTTAATGTGGCTGGGAGAACAAATTACGTCTCATGGAGTTGGTAACGGAATATCCATTATCATCTTCGCCGGTATCGTTGCCGGCATTCCGCAGACGATTAATCAGATCTACGCTCAGCAGTTTGTAGATGCTGGAGATCAGTTATTCTTGCAAATCATAAAGGTTGTCGTTATATTGGTTGCGATTTTGGCGATTGTCGTTGGCGTTATTTTCATCCAACAGGCAGTTAGAAAAATCTCAATTCAATATGCGAAAGGTTCAGGCCGTTCACCGGTTCCTGGCGGCCAGTCTACACACTTGCCGCTGAAGGTTAACCCGGCGGGAGTTATTCCGGTTATCTTTGCAGTAGCATTTATCACCACTCCGCGGACCGTGGCAACATTTTTTGGTACCAATGACGTCACGAATTGGATTCAAAAAACGTTTGATTACACGCATCCGGTCGGAATGGGAGTTTATGCGGCGTTGATCATCGCCTTTACCTATTTCTATGCATTTGTGCAGGTAAACCCTGAGCAAATGGCCGATAATCTTAAAAAACAAGGTGGCTATATTCCGGGAGTTCGTCCAGGAAAAATGACTCAAGATAGAATTACGAGCATTTTGTATCGACTTACATTTGTAGGCTCCATATTCTTGGCCGTGATTGCCATTCTTCCTGTCTTGTTCGTTAATATTGCTGGGCTGCCTTCATCTGCACAAATTGGTGGAACAAGTTTGCTGATTGTCATCGGGGTTGCACTTGAAACAATGAAGCAGCTTGAAAGCCAGCTGGTAAAACGAAACTATCGTGGATTTATGAAGCACTAGAGGAAATGGGGCGTGCCCATTCCCTCTAAAATAGAGAGGACGGGGAATCCGAAATGAACTTAGTCTTAATGGGACTGCCTGGGGCCGGTAAAGGGACACAGGCTGAACGGATTGTTGAAGATTTTGGGATACCTCATATCTCAACAGGAGACATGTTCCGCGCTGCGATGAAAGAAGAAACGGATCTGGGACTCGAAGCCAAATCATACATTGATAAAGGTGAGCTTGTTCCGGATGAAGTGACAATTGGTATTGTCAGGGAGAGACTTGGCAAGAATGATTGTGACGGAGGTTTTCTTCTGGACGGATTTCCGAGAACAGTCGCTCAAGCTGAAGCACTTGAGGAAATTCTTAAAGGACTTGGCAAGTCGATTGACCATGTCATCAACATTCAAGTCGATAAAGATGCATTGATGGAACGTCTGACAGGACGCAGAATCTGCAGAAACTGCGGTGCAACTTATCATTTAGTCTTTAATCCGCCTGCGAAAGAAAATGTATGCGACAAGTGTGGAGGAGAGCTTTATCAGCGTGAAGACGATAATGAAGCTACTGTATCTACACGGTTAGAGGTCAACATGAAGCAAACCCAGCCTTTACTCGATTTCTATGCGGATAAAGGATATCTCGTAAACATTGACGGGCAGAAGCACATCAATGAAGTTTACGCTGATATAAAGGAGCTTCTCGGAGGCCTGGACAAATGATTATTTGTAAAACTCCCCGAGAAATCGAAATCATGCGGGAAGCCGGAAGAATTGTCGCTTTAACTCATCAGGAGCTGAAAAAGCACATTAAACCCGGCATCTCGACAAAAGAACTGGATCAAATTGCCGAACGTTTTATTACAAAGCAAGGTGCAATCCCGTCTTTTAAAGGGTATAATGGTTTTCGCGGGAGCATTTGCGTTTCGGTCAACGAAGAACTCGTGCACGGTATTCCGGGAAAACGGGTCCTTCGCGACGGAGACATCATCAGCATCGATATCGGTGCGAAGCTGAACGGTTATCATGGTGACTCTGCATGGACTTATCCAGTGGGTATGATTAGCGATGATGATCAAAAGCTGCTGGATGTGACAGAGGAGTCTTTATATAGAGGCTTGAAGGAAGCAAAACCGGGAGAACGTTTGTCGAATATTTCCCACGCAATTCAAACGTATGTCGAAAGCGAACATTTTTCAGTCGTCAGGGAATATGTAGGACACGGGGTAGGGCAGGATCTTCATGAGGATCCGCAAATTCCTCACTACGGTCCGCCGAACAAAGGCCCGCGTTTAAAGCCTGGCATGGTCCTGGCCATTGAGCCGATGGTTAATGCAGGCACACGCTATGTCAAAACATTGGCTGACAACTGGACGGTTGTAACTGTGGACGGGAAGAAGTGTGCTCACTTTGAACACACGATTGCCATAACGGAAGCCGGTTTTGAGATACTGACAAAAGCCTAGGTGAAATGAGATGTATCGGAAAACACCTGAAATTGGACAGTTCGTACGCATAGCAAGAGGCCGCGAAATGAACCAATACGCAGTTGTTATTGATATAGTCGATCATCATCATGTGCTGGTAGCAGACGGAGAAAAGCGTAAATTTCATTCTCCTAAGAAAAAGAATATCAATCATTTAACCTTTTATGATTGCGTATCTCCGGAAGTTCAGAACAGTATAAACGAAACAGGGCGTGTGACAAACGGAAAATTGAGATTTTCTCTTTTGAAATTTGTCAGAGAGCAAGTTACTGATTTGAAGAAGGGAGAACACTTGAATGGCGAAAGACGATGTAATTGAAGTGGAAGGTACTGTAGTCGAAACGCTGCCAAACGCAATGTTCAAAGTTGAACTTGAGAATGGCCATACGGTTTTGGCTCACGTATCTGGTAAAATCCGCATGCACTTCATTCGCATTTTACCTGGAGACAAAGTTACGGTAGAATTATCTCCATATGACTTAACTCGTGGTAGAATTACGTACCGTTACAAATAAAGCACTCCGGAAATTGAAGGAGGTTGGAAACACATGAAAGTGAGACCATCAGTTAAACCGATCTGTGAAAAATGTAAGGTCATTCGCAGAAAAGGAAAAGTAATGGTGATCTGTGAAAATCCAAAGCATAAACAAAAACAAGGATAATTTTTAAGGAGGTGCGAGAGAGATGGCTCGTATTGCTGGTGTAGATATCCCACGTGATAAACGTGTTGTTATTTCATTAACATACATCTTTGGAATCGGTCGTACAACGGCTCAGCAAATCTTAAAAGAAGCTGGAGTTTCTGAAGATACTCGCGTTCGTGATTTGACTGAAGAAGAACTTGGTAAAATCCGTGACGTGATTGACAAATTGAAAGTTGAAGGTGACCTTCGCCGTGAAGTGTCTCTTAACATCAAACGTCTGATCGAAATCGGAAGCTACCGCGGAATTCGTCATCGTCGCGGATTGCCTGTTCGCGGTCAAAATACTAAAAATAACGCGCGTACTCGTAAAGGTCCGCGTCGTACTGTAGCTAACAAGAAAAAATAAGCAAGGGAGGTAATTAAACAATGGCTGCTGCTCGTAAAACAAACACGCGTAAACGCCGCGTGAAAAAGAATATTGAATCTGGAATTGCTCATATCCGTTCAACTTTCAACAACACGATTGTTACTATCACAGATGTTCATGGTAATGCTCTTTCTTGGTCAAGCGCCGGATCTCTTGGATTTAAAGGTTCTAAAAAATCCACTCCGTTCGCTGCGCAAATGGCCGCTGAAACAGCTGCTAAAGGTTCTATCGAACATGGACTTAAAACTCTTGAAGTTACTGTAAAAGGACCTGGTTCTGGCCGTGAAGCTGCAATTCGTGCACTTCAAGCTGCTGGACTGGAAGTTACAGCAATCAGAGACGTAACGCCTGTTCCTCATAACGGATGCCGTCCGCCAAAACGTCGCCGCGTGTAATTTGTTTGTATAGATTTTGTGTCCCTGTCAATAATGGGTTATGATACAGTTAATTTATAAAACGAATGCACACTCGTTGCCTGAGCACATACGGGACTAAACAATGGGGAATTTCGGATAGAATCAGAGAAATTCTTTCCGGGGTTTCGACGTTTTGAAGGAGGGTTTTATGAAATGATCGAGATTGAAAAACCAAAAATCGAAACGGTTGAAATCAGCGACGATGCCAAGTATGGTAAATTTGTCGTAGAGCCACTTGAGCGTGGATATGGTACAACTTTGGGTAACTCCTTACGTCGTATCCTTTTATCCTCACTCCCTGGTGCCGCTGTAACATCGATCCAAATAGATGGTGTACTGCATGAATTCTCGACGATCGAAGGCGTCGTTGAAGATGTTACAACGATTATCTTAAACATTAAAAAACTTGCACTGAAAATCTACTCTGAAGAAGAGAAGACGCTTGAGATTGATGTACAGGGTGAAGGAGTTGTAACAGCTGCTGATATTACCCACGACAGTGATGTTGAGATTTTGAATCCTGATCTTCACATTGCGACTCTTGGCCAAAATGCGAGTTTTCGAGTTCGCTTAACCGCTCAAAGAGGTCGCGGGTATACACCAGCTGACTCGAATAAGAGAGACGATCAGCCAATTGGGGTCATCCCGATTGATTCCATCTTTACACCTGTTTCTCGTGTAACATATCAAGTTGAGAATACTCGTGTGGGTCAGATTACAAACTATGACAAACTTACGCTTGACGTATGGACAGATGGAAGCACTGGACCAAAAGAAGCAATTGCGCTTGGTTCAAAGATTTTGACTGAACACCTTAATATTTTTGTCGGTTTGACCGACGAAGCTCAGCATGCTGAAATTATGGTTGAAAAAGAAGAGGACCAAAAAGAAAAAGTTCTTGAAATGACTATTGAAGAGCTCGATCTTTCAGTCCGTTCTTACAACTGCTTGAAGCGTGCGGGAATCAATACAGTTCAAGAACTTGCGAACAAAACTGAAGAAGATATGATGAAAGTTCGCAACCTGGGTCGCAAGTCGCTTGAAGAAGTAAAAGCGAAACTTGAAGAACTTGGACTTGGCCTTCGCAAAGACGATTGACTAGTTTCCATGTGAACTAGGATTTTCGTGTGTTTTTTATTTCAGATCGAGTATTTCAATAAAGGAGGGGACACCACATGTCATACAGAAAACTAGGACGCACTAGTGCACAGCGTAAAGCAATGCTGCGTGATCTTACAACAGACTTGATCATCAACGAGAGAATCGAAACAACAGAAGCTCGCGCGAAAGAACTTCGCTCTGTTGTAGAAAAAATGATTACACTTGGCAAGCGCGGAGATTTACACGCACGCCGCCAAGCAGCTGCATACATCCGCAATGAGGTTGCAGATGCAGAGAAAGACCAAGATGCACTCCAAAAACTTTTCTCTGATGTAGCACCTCGTTATGAAGAGCGCCAAGGCGGATACACACGTATTATGAAGCTTGGTCCTCGCCGTGGTGACGGAGCACCAATGGCTATCATCGAATTGGTTTAATCACATATTTTGTGTGTCTAAAGAAGGGCGGGACAGTTTTTAACTGGATCTATGCCCTTTTTTTAGATACCGGGGAATTTTCTATGATAAAAGAATAGTCAGAAAAGCAGAGCTTTAGAGGAGAGGAGGCCGGACGGGCAAATGAATCAAGATCGATTAATCGCTGCAGAGGATATCACGTTTCGCTACCAGAAAGATGCGGACAGGCCTGCGCTTGATCATGTATCTTTCCAAGTGTCGAAAGGAGAATGGCTTGCGATCGTAGGTCACAACGGCTCAGGGAAGTCGACGCTCGCCCGTGCTTTAAACGGACTGATCCTGCCTGACGAAGGATCGATTGATGTCGGCGGTATTCAGCTGATGGAAGAGACGGTCTGGGATGTCCGAAAAAAAATCGGCATGGTGTTTCAAAATCCGGATAACCAATTTGTCGGGACAACCGTTCGCGATGATGTGGCTTTTGGTTTAGAAAACAACGGAGTTCCAAGAGAAGACATGGTGGAAAGGGTGGATTGGGCCGTTCAACAGGTGAACATGCAAGAATTTCTCGATCAAGAGCCGCACCATCTCTCTGGAGGGCAAAAGCAGCGTGTTGCGATTGCGGGAGTGCTTGCCGCCCGTCCTGACATCATGATTCTCGACGAGGCGACTTCCATGCTCGACCCGATGGGACGGGAAGAAGTGCTGGATACGGTCAGAAGGCTGAAAGACCAGGGAATGGTTACGGTCATTTCGATTACACATGACTTAAACGAAGCTGCAAAGGCCGACCGGATCATCGTCATGAACGGCGGAAGAAAATTTGCCGAAGGCACGCCGCAGGAAGTCTTTCGTCTGAATCAAGACCTGATAAAAATCGGGCTTGATTTGCCTTTTTCTTTTCAGCTCAGCCAAATGCTGAAGGAAAGCGGTCTGGCTTTGAAAGGCGATCATCTGACACAAGAAGGATTGGTGAATGAGCTATGGACATTGAAATCAAAGATGTAGAGCACCGATACCAGATGAAAACGCCTTTTGAACGCCTTGCGATCTATGATGTCAACGCCGTGATTAAAGAAGGAAGCTATGTCGCAGTGATCGGCCATACAGGATCGGGAAAATCGACGTTGCTTCAGCACCTGAACGGGCTTTTAAAACCGACAAAAGGACAGATACGCCTCGGCGGGGACGTTCTCGAAGCAGGCAAAAAGAATAAACACTTAAAAGCTTTGCGGAAAAAGGTCGGGATTGTCTTTCAGTTTCCTGAACATCAGCTGTTTGAAGAAACAATTTTAAAGGACATTTCATTCGGCCCGATCAATTTCGGCATGAGCCGGGAGAAGGCGGAAGAAAAGGCGAGGGAAATGCTGAAGCTTGTAGGTTTGGATGAGGAGCTGTCCGACAGGTCCCCGTTTGAACTAAGCGGCGGGCAAATGCGCCGCGTGGCCATTGCGGGAGTGCTGGCGATGGAGCCGGAGGTTCTCGTCCTCGATGAACCGACGGCAGGGCTCGACCCAAGAGGCCGCAAAGAGATCATGGACATGTTCTACAGCCTCCATAAGCAGAGGAATCTGACGACGATTCTCGTCACCCACAGTATGGAAGATGCGGCGGCGTATGCAGATGAACTGATTGTGATGCATAAAGGCACGGTCAAAGCAAAAGGGACGCCGCGGGAGCTTTTTTCAAGGAAAGACGATATCGCTGCCTTTGGGCTTGATTTGCCGGAAACGATTAAATTCCAAAAACGTCTTGAAGAAACGCTGGGCATTACGTTCAAAGCGCCGATCTTGACGATTGAAGAAGCAGCCTCCGAAATTAAAGCTCTTTTTCAGGAGGAAAATGCCCTATGATGGACAATATCATTATCGGCAAATATGTACCCGGGACATCGATCATTCACCGGCTTGATCCGCGTACAAAGCTGTTAACCATTTTCCTTTTTGTCTTTATCGTTTTTTTCGCGAATAATACGGAAACATATGCACTGCTCGGCCTGTTTACGGTCGCAGCCGCAGCTTTGTCGGGCGTTCCGGTGCGATTCCTTTTAAAAGGGATAAAGCCCGTGTTCTGGATTGTGCTGTTTACGTTTCTGCTTCATATTTTTATGACAAGGGAAGGGCCGCTTCTCGCCGATCTCGGCTTGTTTAAAATTTATGAGCAGGGGCTTGTTCAAGGGATTTTTATTTCGCTGCGCTTTGTTTACCTCATCATGATCACAACGATTTTAACATTGACGACGACTCCAATCGAAGTGACCGATGGTTTGGAGCATTTGCTCGGTCCGTTTAAAAAATTAAAGCTTCCCGTTCATGAACTCGCTCTCATGATGTCCATCTCCCTCAGATTTATACCGACTCTGCTCGAAGAGACGGATAAGATCATGAAAGCGCAAATGGCAAGAGGCGTTGATTTTACGAACGGCCCGGTCAAAGAACGTGTCAAAGCGATCGTTCCTCTTCTTGTTCCGCTGTTTGTCAGTGCCTTTAAAAGAGCCGAAGAGCTTGCAACTGCGATGGAGGCGCGAGGATACAGGGGAGGGGAAGGCCGTACAAAATACAGGCAGCTGACGTGGAAATGGAAGGATACTTCCGTGCTCCTCATTTTAGCTGGTCTTGGCGTATTGCTAATTTTATTGCGGACTTAGGTGATAGACGATGAGAATGAAGTGTACGATTTCATATGACGGACACCTTTTTTACGGCTACCAAGTGCAGCCTGGTCAAAGAACGGTGCAGGATGAGCTTGAAAAAGCGCTGCAAACGCTCCATAAAGCGAAGGAGCGTATTCCTGTCGTTTCATCCGGGCGCACCGACAGCGGCGTTCACGCGGTCGGACAGACGATTCATTTTGACAGTCCGCTATCCATCCCTGAGGCGAAATGGCCGTATGCTTTGAATGCCCTGCTGCCTGATGATATATCGGTCCACAATGCGGAAGCTGTCGATGATCAATTTCATGCGAGGTTTTCTGCAAAAAGAAAAGAATACCGGTATATGATTTACAGGGGCAGACATCCGGACGTTTTTAAACGCCACTATGCATACCATGTTCCGTATGACCTTGATATGGAAAAAGTCCAAGAAGCCTCCCGCTTTCTGGTTGGAACCCATGATTTCACAAGCTTTTGTGCAACCAAAACCGAAGTGAAGGACAAAGTTAGAACGGTCTATGAACTCGAATGGTCTGACACAGGGGACGGACTGCAGATGAGGATTGTGGGCAGCGGATTTTTGTATAACATGGTTAGAATCATTGCCGGCACGCTTCTTGATGTAGGAACCGGAAAATTTTCCCCTGGAGACATTGAAAAGATGATTCTTGCCAGAAGCCGCGATGCCGCAGGGCGCACTGCACCGGCGCACGGCTTGTATTTATGGCGTGTTATCTATGACAACTAAACCAGGTGTAACATTTTCTTGACAGAGAGTACAGAAAGTTATAAGATATCATATGGTATGTATTTCAACCCCACGATAAGCCCCGGAAACTTATTGTGTTTTGAAATAGAACGTAATTGAAGTTTATTGAAAATGGCAGATTTATTTAGGAGGGAAATTTAATGCGTACAACACCTATGGCTAACGCAAGTAATATTGAACGCAAGTGGTTAGTTGTTGATGCTGCTGGCAAGACGCTAGGACGTCTTTCTACAGAAGTTGCATCTATCCTTCGCGGAAAACATAAACCAACTTACACACCACACGTTGACACTGGAGATCATGTGATCATCATCAACGCTGAAAAAATCGAGTTAACTGGTAAAAAGTTAACGGACAAAATCTACTACCGTCACACTCAACATCCAGGCGGTTTAAAATCAAGAACTGCTCTTGAAATGCGTACAAACTACCCTGAGAAAATGCTTGAACTTGCGATCAAAGGCATGCTTCCAAAAGGTTCTCTAGGTCGTCAAATGTTCAAAAAATTGAACGTATACCGTGGTTCTGAGCATCCACACCAAGCACAAAAACCTGAAGTTTACGAACTTCGCGGTTAATTAAAAAGGAGGTTACCAATTTGGCACAGGTTCAATATTACGGTACTGGCCGTCGTAAAAGCTCTGTAGCGCGTGTGCGTTTAGTTCCAGGAGAAGGCCGTATCATCGTGAATAATCGTGAAATCAGCGAGCACATCCCATCTGCAGCTCTAATCGAAGATATCAAACAACCATTAAATTTGACTGAAACAGCTGGTACTTATGACGTTTTAGTAAACGTTCATGGAGGCGGCTTATCCGGTCAATCCGGAGCAATCCGTCACGGTATCGCCCGCGCTTTGCTTGAAGCAGATCCGGAATACCGTTCAACTCTAAAACGTGCCGGTCTACTGACTCGTGACGCACGTATGAAAGAACGTAAAAAATACGGACTTAAAGGCGCACGCCGTGCACCTCAGTTCTCAAAACGTTAATTTATGGCGTTTCAAAGGCTCTCAAGACTTTTGTCTTGGGGGTCTTTTTTATTGCTGCCGTCCTACATATGAAGCGGATACCGGAACACGGTTCATCTCCCGCGCCCAGACGGATATTTGTCCGATGTGATGTATTTCATGGGCGATCAAATGCCTTAAAATGTCGCCTTGTGTATAGGTATCTTCTGACCAAGACGTTTTGACAGGCTTTTGTTCGGCTGTGCTGGAAAAATGAAAAACCACACTCTCAACCTCGGGACGATACGCTTCAGAAAACTTGATAATGTGCTGAATCGACGGATAGTCGGAAAACTCGGGAGTGAAGTCCGGCTTGTCTAAAATGGCATACATCCAGCTCACCTCAACATCGACAATATGAAACAAGTTTTTCAAAATGCTTTCCATACCGCCTGAACGCTTCTTTTCGATTTCCTCCGGCTGCTGCTTCAGGCACCAGTCAAACCATTCATCACGAACTTGCCAATTATACTGAAACAAACCTTTCATCTCATGCTCACCTCTCCTAATATGTTCGGCTTTTCGCTCTGTTTCCCTTCCCGGATTGCCAAGGATACACATTCATGATGTAATTAGTCTTACAAAGCATGAAGGAGAGAAAAGATGATTCAAACAATGATGAAACAGTTGCATACTGAATTAAAACAACATTTCCGTCCGTTTTTGAATCCTCCTGCAACAGAGGAAGACATTCAAAAAGCTGAAAATGAAATGGAAGCTACGTTTCCTGAAGAGCTCAGGGCGCTTTATCTTACCCATAATGGTGAAAAAGAATCGGGCCCCGGATTATTTTTCGGACTTCCTTTTCTTTCCTTGCAAGAAATGCTCACGGAGTGGCGAATATGGAAGGGGCTTGAAGGAGATGGAGAATTGGGAGAGATCGATGCATATTCGGTTCCGCCGTGTTGGATTAAAGAAAAATATGTGAACCGCCGATGGATTCCGATTAGCAGGGATTACGGAGGAAATCATATTGGTGTAGACCTTGATCCTGATCAGGAGGGGCAAGCCGGACAAGTGATCAATTTCGGGCGAGACGAAGAAATAAAGTATGTGATTGCTCATCATGTGACAGATTTACTGATCCATATAACAAATACGCTCAAACATGGTCATTATACGATTGATGAATATGATGATGCTGTCAGCTGGAGCTACGGCAAAGAGGAAGAGCTTCATTTCCTGGATGCCATCCGTTCTATGGAACTTCCGGTGTTGCATGCAAGACCGCAGGAAGCCGATCCTGAACATGCGGACCGATGGCTTCGTCAGCTGGACGATCGCTGGACTGCGATTGTGGAAACGATGGCTGAAAGTCCAAAGGTATTTTGTAACAAGATAAAGCTGCGTTTAGCGGGCAGGGAGCTGACACACATTAAACCGCTATCAATCTGTACGGATATGAGGGAATTAAATATAAGTGCAAATCGTATTCATGATTTAACGCCTTTGCAAAGCATGATCTTTTTGAAAAAGCTTTATCTTGGAAATAACCCGGTAGCAGATTTAAAGCCAATCGCTCAATTGAAACATCTGCAGTATTTAAATGTGGAGAAAACATGCGTGACCGATTTGTCTCCGCTTGCGGATTTATCATCTTTGAGAGAATTGGATATGACAGATATTCAAGCTGCAGAATACGCGCCGCTCAGTCACTGTAAAAACCTTGAGTTTTTAAAGGTAGATGTTTGTAACGAAAAGCAAATAAACGATATTTCTCAAATCAGCACGTTGAAACGATTACATATACGCGGAGATGAACATGTATCCGAAGAAGAGATAAAAGCGATAGCAGGTTTGAAAACATTAAGGTCTTTAACGGTTGAAAATATTACGTTAGAAAACGTTGATTTCTTAGGCACGATTCATACGCTTCAAACACTAACACTTATAAATTCGTCCGTTAAAGACGGAACCGTTCTTGCCGGCCTGGAACATCTGAAAAGACTGGAATTGGATGGTTCTGAAATCGTAAACCTTAAAGTGGTGGCCCAATCTCCTTCGTTAGAGGAGTTTACCGGTTCTTTTGACCAATTTTATGTATTGAAGGACATATGCAAGAAAAAAGTGGATTTCTCTAAAGTAATTGGCGATATGTCTGAAGAAGAAGAGGAGATATGGAGCAGCTATGTGAGGTGAATAGCTTTTCATCTCGCGGCTCCTAATATTTTCGGCTTCTTCCTCCGTTTCCCTTCCTTAGAAAAGCATGATTTCCGGCTCCTGACTGCACAATACAAGGTAAAAAGGAGGCGGTTCTATGGGGACGGTCGTATCTTTTAACAATGAAAAACAAAAGAAGCAGATCAATTTGGAAAAAAAGCTTCTGCGCGAACTGTCTTTGGAAAAAATGCTGAATTCTGCGGAGGAATGCTTTGCTCCTCTTTTTCACTTTTTTTCTAAGCACACGGATATTTTGTATGACGGCTGCATCGATTTTGCCATTGAGGCCTATTTGCTGGGAGCCGAGTACGGAAAGTTCGGCTATCACGGAGAACCCGTTCAACGAGCGATGGTCCGCTCAGAAAAAGAAGAAAAACAGCTTCTGCACGAGCTTTATGAATATGCGGTGAGCTGGTCTGAGGCTTTTAATATTCAAACGGCTCATGAACCGCTGTATTATGCGTGCGAATACTTCATCCAAAGCTGGTGGAAGGAAGGCTTCAGCCAGCGTGAAAGACGCTTTAAGCTTCGGCTCAGATAATTTATGTAAAAGTGCGGCCAAGCTGAATCATATTTCCTTTCCTTGTCCCATATGTTGTAGTAAGGACGAGCGGGAGGGAAAGGGATGAAGAAAAAAATAAAATGGCTCGGGTTTTTACTCGGCTTTGTCGTTTTATTATGTTTATTTCAATATCAATTCCACAATGATGATTCTTGGCGGTCATGGAATCTTCCGTTGAGCGGCAAGATCATTTATATTGATCCTGGACACGGGGGCGCAGATGGAGGGGCATCAAGCGGTGAACTCCTTGAAAAAGATGTGGCGCTTGAAGTATCCCTTAGAATCAGGGACTATCTCCAGGAACAGGGCGCCTTGGTGTTGCTGACGCGGGAGGACGATCATGATCTCGCTCCTGAAGAAACGAAGGGACTCAGCAGAAGAAAAGCGGAAGACTTGCGGAAAAGAGTCGATATGATCAACGATTCTGAAGCCGACCTTTACCTCAGCATCCATTTGAATGCGATTCCTTCCGCGCGATGGAGCGGTGCGCAAAGCTTCTTTTACGGGCAATATGAAGAAAACGAACGGGCCGCCAAGTTTATTCAGGATGAATTAAGACATAATCTTGAAAACACGACGCGGAAGGCAAAGCGGATACACGGCATTTATTTGATGCAAAATGTGAAAAAGCCGGGGGCTCTCGTCGAGATCGGGTTTTTGTCAAATCCGAAAGAAGCAAAACAGCTGGCCAAGCCCAAATATCAGGACAAAATCGCGGCATCCGTATATAAAGGTGTATTGCGCTACTTTACAGAAGACAGAGACCCTCCTGAATAAGAGGGTTTCTTTTTGTGTCAAAGACACTATAAGGAAAGATATGCTATACTTATTTTGTAAACGAATACAACAAAGGGTGAGATCAATGTTGCGAGAAGACGATGTAAAAAAAATAGTCGGCGATTTGGACGAGCCATTTCTTCACAAGCCGCTCAGAGAGCTGGATGCCGTCAAGGAAATTAAAATAAAACCCGAAAAACGGCACGTCAGCGTAAAGGTGGCGCTCGCAAAAACGGGATCTGCCGAACAAATGCAGCTTCAGCAGGAAATCGTCATACGGTTAAAAGAAGCCGGTGCAGAGACGGTCGGCCTGCGTTTTGAGGAGCTGCCTGAAGAAGTCGTGATGAATAATCAAGAGTCTGCCCAAGGGCAGGATCAATCTCTGCTGAATAGTGAAAAACAGCCTGTGTTTTTAGCGGTGGCAAGCGGTAAAGGCGGCGTCGGCAAGTCGACGGTGTCCGTCAATTTGGCTGTGTCTTTGGCTCGAATCGGAAAGAAAGTCGGATTAATCGACGCCGATATTTACGGATTCAGCGTTCCGGATATGATGGGAATCACTGTACGGCCGACGATTGAAGGAGAAAAGGTCGTGCCGGTTGAAAGATTCGGAGTCAAAGTAATTTCGATGGGATTTTTTGTTGAAGACAATGCCCCTGTCATTTGGAGAGGCCCTATGCTTGGAAAAATGCTGAATAACTTTTTCCATGAGGTTGAATGGGGAGATGTCGATTATATTATCTTAGACCTGCCGCCGGGAACAGGCGATGTAGCGCTTGATGTTCACTCAATGCTTCCGAGCTGCAAAGAGGTGATCGTGTCGACGCCGCACCCTACTGCCGCGTTTGTCGCTGCAAGAGCGGGCGCGATGGCTTTGAAGACCGATCATGAAATCTTGGGAATCGTTGAAAATATGGCTTATTACGAAAGCGTCAAAACAGGCGAAAAAGAATACGTATTCGGCAAAGGCGGAGGCGAGAAGCTCGCAGAAGAACTCGGCGTTCCGATTCTGGGCAAAATTCCGCTGAAGCAACCGGATTGGGATGACAGCGAATTCGCGCCGTCCGTTTATGATGAAAGTCATCCGACCGGTTCCATTTATTTGGATATCGCCAAAAAAATCGACGAAAGCATTGGCGTAAAAGCTTAAAGAGCAGAAAAAGCTTCCTCCGCGGAAGAAGCTTTTAGTGAATGAAAAGCGGCTTAGCTTTGTTTTTCTTCGCCGCCTTTCATTTCTTCTTTCATGCTTTCAGAAGCAGCTTTTTTCAGTTCCTCTTCAAACTGCTTTCTGTAGAGAGGGCTTGACAGAGTGTCGGATATTACTTCCTGCAGGTGGGTTCGGAATTCCTGGCTTCTGACAAGTTCACCGTATTTTTTGGCCATTTCAGGATCCTGCATGACCTGGATCAGCATTTTTTGGTACTCAGGATCTTTCATCAGTTTTTTCAGCACTTTTTCATGTTCATTTTGAAGTGTTTTGGCAAAGCCTTCTGCGAATTTTGGATCTTCGAAGACTTTTTTCCAAAATTCAGCTCCTTTTTTGGAGGTCATTGTTTTTTCAACGGTTTCTTTGACGGTTTTTTCATCCATCACAAGTGTTTCATTTAATTTGTCATCATTTAATATTTCTTGAATCGCTTTTTTTCCGTCATCTGTCTTTAATATATCGACAACCATCTTTTTGGTTTGATCATAGTCCATCTCAGCTGCTTGGTCCGTGGGAGCACAAGCTGTTACAGATAGAAACAGAAAACAGCTTATCGATAGCATTGTGGTCTTGAACATGCTTAAGCTCCTTTCGAAAACTCGTCTTACCTTTAATATGAATGTCTTTTATAAATTTATACATAACAAAATATCGCTGCTACAGCGTTTACTTAGGGGTTGGGAAGTCTACAATGAAAAGCCGTAATCTCGTCCGATTTTTCTTTTCCGTGTTGGGTGTCGGAGCTTTGACTACAAGTATTGTCGGTTTTGCCATTGAGTGGGGAAGATATAAGGAGCTGTTTCTTTCCTTCGAGGTATTGGAGATTCTTTCTGTTCTATTTTGGTTTATCGGGGTTGGCATGATCTTTAGCGTGATTGCTCAAATGGGGTTTGTGATTTTCTTAACGATTCACCGTTTTGCACTGGAAATCTTCAGATCTCATTCTTTGTGGAATTCGATTCAGCTGTTTTTGATTGTATTTGTCGCGTTTGATTTGGTTTACTTGCGTTTTCTGTTTTTTGAAAAAGAGGGAGGCTCCATCATTCCGTATATTTGGCTGCCGCTCTTTATTTTGGCGGTAAGCATTGCGGCCGCTTATGCAAAGCAAAAACAGTCCTCTAAAAAAACGTTCGTTTCCGCATTATTTCTAATGTTTGTTTTTACTGTGATGGAGTGGTTCCCGGCGTTAAGGGTCAATGAAGAGGACTGGCTCTATTTAATGCTGCTTCCTTTATTAGCCTGCAACGCTTTTCAACTTTTAATGCTGCCAAAGTTTCAACCCCGCGCTTAGACCGGTTGCTATTTTACTTCTGATGATTTTGCATCCGTATTTGCAATTAAATCGCTGACGGTTACATTTTTGAGTCCCTTGCTTCTGAGATGGTGCACGATCTCAGGCAGGGCTTCTTTTGTTTGTTTGGCCGAATCTGAAGCGTGAAAGAGCACGATATCACCAGCACTCACCGTTTCATTTACATTTTGTACGATCTTTTGAACCCCCGGGTTCGTCCAGTCATCCGAATTAACACTGTAGTGAACAACGGTATAGCCGTACTGTTTAGCGACATTGAGTACGTCTTTATTAAACTGGCCGGTCGGCGGTCTTAAAAGCGTGAGGTCCTCAAGACCGAGTTTTTGAAAAGAGTTTTGTGCTTTTGTTAAGTCTTTTTTGATTTCGCTTTTCTTCATTTGCGAATAGTTTTTATAAGCATAGCCCATGCTCCCGATCTGATGACCGTCTTTACGGATTCTTTCCACGACATCCGGATGGCGCTCCGCCCATGAAGCTGAAAGAAAAAAGGTCGCGCCTTTAATACCGTTTGCTTTTAGTGTATCTAAAATAGGCATGGCCTTTTGATCTCCCCAGCTGATATTAAAGGTAAGAGCGACTTCATTTGTATCTGAGTCTCCTCTATATACCGCTTTTGCTCCGCTTTCTGTAGAAAACACAGGAAGAGGGAGCAGGTTTTGTACATAAAAAAAGCTTGCTGTCGCAAAAGCGGCTATCATAATAATGATTAACTGCTTAATCCGTTTCATATGCCACACATAAAAATGGTTCACAGAGAAACTCCTCCTTGTCCATGCTGCTTTGTATTCATCCTATGCTTGTTTAAAATAGAACATAACAATAATTCACCTTAAGAAAAAAATTAAAAAGAGGGTTGACCAGATTTGAATTAACATGTTATATTATTATTCGTCGCTGATAAACAGCTGACATGAAAAAGCTCCAAAAAATAATTTTGAGAAAAGTTATTGACAAATATGTGAGCTTGATGTTATATTATTAAAGCCGCTGAACGAAGCGGAAATGATCTTTGAAAACTAAACAAGACAAACGTACCTGTTAATTCATTAAATAAATCGTACATGCGAATGTGCGTAGTCATTATCAAACTTCATGGAGAGTTTGATCCTGGCTCAGGACGAACGCTGGCGGCGTGCCTAATACATGCAAGTCGAGCGGACAGATGGGAGCTTGCTCCCTGATGTCAGCGGCGGACGGGTGAGTAACACGTGGGTAACCTGCCTGTAAGACTGGGATAACTCCGGGAAACCGGGGCTAATACCGGATGCTTGATTGAACCGCATGGTTCAATTATAAAAGGTGGCTTTTAGCTACCACTTACAGATGGACCCGCGGCGCATTAGCTAGTTGGTGAGGTAACGGCTCACCAAGGCGACGATGCGTAGCCGACCTGAGAGGGTGATCGGCCACACTGGGACTGAGACACGGCCCAGACTCCTACGGGAGGCAGCAGTAGGGAATCTTCCGCAATGGACGAAAGTCTGACGGAGCAACGCCGCGTGAGTGATGAAGGTTTTCGGATCGTAAAACTCTGTTGTTAGGGAAGAACAAGTACCGTTCGAATAGGGCGGTACCTTGACGGTACCTAACCAGAAAGCCACGGCTAACTACGTGCCAGCAGCCGCGGTAATACGTAGGTGGCAAGCGTTGTCCGGAATTATTGGGCGTAAAGCGCGCGCAGGCGGTTTCTTAAGTCTGATGTGAAAGCCCCCGGCTCAACCGGGGAGGGTCATTGGAAACTGGGGAACTTGAGTGCAGAAGAGGAGAGTGGAATTCCACGTGTAGCGGTGAAATGCGTAGAGATGTGGAGGAACACCAGTGGCGAAGGCGACTCTCTGGTCTGTAACTGACGCTGAGGCGCGAAAGCGTGGGGAGCGAACAGGATTAGATACCCTGGTAGTCCACGCCGTAAACGATGAGTGCTAAGTGTTAGAGGGTTTCCGCCCTTTAGTGCTGCAGCAAACGCATTAAGCACTCCGCCTGGGGAGTACGGTCGCAAGACTGAAACTCAAAGGAATTGACGGGGGCCCGCACAAGCGGTGGAGCATGTGGTTTAATTCGAAGCAACGCGAAGAACCTTACCAGGTCTTGACATCCTCTGACAACCCTAGAGATAGGGCTTCCCCTTCGGGGGCAGAGTGACAGGTGGTGCATGGTTGTCGTCAGCTCGTGTCGTGAGATGTTGGGTTAAGTCCCGCAACGAGCGCAACCCTTGATCTTAGTTGCCAGCATTCAGTTGGGCACTCTAAGGTGACTGCCGGTGACAAACCGGAGGAAGGTGGGGATGACGTCAAATCATCATGCCCCTTATGACCTGGGCTACACACGTGCTACAATGGGCAGAACAAAGGGCAGCGAAGCCGCGAGGCTAAGCCAATCCCACAAATCTGTTCTCAGTTCGGATCGCAGTCTGCAACTCGACTGCGTGAAGCTGGAATCGCTAGTAATCGCGGATCAGCATGCCGCGGTGAATACGTTCCCGGGCCTTGTACACACCGCCCGTCACACCACGAGAGTTTGTAACACCCGAAGTCGGTGAGGTAACCTTTTGGAGCCAGCCGCCGAAGGTGGGACAGATGATTGGGGTGAAGTCGTAACAAGGTAGCCGTATCGGAAGGTGCGGCTGGATCACCTCCTTTCTAAGGATATTATACGGAATATAAGACCTTACGGTCTTATAGACAGGTACGTTTAGATCTTGTTTAGTTTTGAAGGATCATTTGATTCTTCAAACGTGTTCTTTGAAAACTAGATAACAGTAGACATCACATTCAATTCGTAATGCAAGATATCACGTAGTGATTCTTTTTAACGGTTAAGTTAGAAAGGGCGCACGGTGGATGCCTTGGCACTAGGAGCCGATGAAGGACGGGACGAACACCGATATGCTTCGGGGAGCTGTAAGCAAGCTTTGATCCGGAGATTTCCGAATGGGGAAACCCACTGCTCGTAATGGAGCAGTATCCATATCTGAATTCATAGGATATGAGAAGGCAGACCCGGGGAACTGAAACATCTAAGTACCCGGAGGAAGAGAAAGCAAATGCGATTCCCTGAGTAGCGGCGAGCGAAACGGGAACAGCCCAAACCAAGAGGCTTGCCTCTTGGGGTTGTAGGACACTCTGTACGGAGTTACAAAGGAACGAGGTAGATGAAGAGGTCTGGAAAGGCCCGCCATAGGAGGTAACAGCCCTGTAGTCAAAACTTCGTTCTCTCCTGAGTGGATCCTGAGTACGGCGGAACACGTGAAATTCCGTCGGAATCCGGGAGGACCATCTCCCAAGGCTAAATACTCCCTAGTGACCGATAGTGAACCAGTACCGTGAGGGAAAGGTGAAAAGCACCCCGGAAGGGGAGTGAAAGAGATCCTGAAACCGTGTGCCTACAAGTAGTCAGAGCCCGTTAACGGGTGATGGCGTGCCTTTTGTAGAATGAACCGGCGAGTTACGATCCCGTGCAAGGTTAAGTTTGAAAAGACGGAGCCGC
>NZ_JBBOCW010000001.1:170000-3327500 GCF_038002625.1 Bacillus sp. FSL K6-1284
CAAGCTGTTTATATATCTTTACCCTGCATGAATTGAAGCTTATCTTATTCCGCAGTAGCTCAGTGGTAGAGCTATCGGCTGTTAACCGATCGGTCGCAGGTTCGAATCCTGCCTGCGGAGCCAATGCTTCCATAGCTCAGCAGGTAGAGCACTTCCATGGTAAGGAAGAGGTCAGCGGTTCGAGCCCGCTTGGAAGCTTAAGTGAATACGTTGATATGACAAGGTTTCTCCTATGGTGGAGAAAGCTTTTTTTGTTTTATGATATTTTGCTTTCAACTTATAGAATGTATAAAAGCAGGCTTAATGCCTGCTTTTATTGCTATATCCACTCATATAAAACGTTAATTGTGACTTCTAAGACAAGAAGGAACAACATATAACTCCCGTACTTTAACGTATCAGGTTCATGCTGTTTTGAGTCTTTAAAAGTCCACATAAATAATGCTACAACGCCAATAACGGTCACGATTTTGCTAAGCGTTAATAAAGACATGACAACCTTCCTTTATATTGAAAATTATTTATTATCCATCTTCCATATTTATAATTAAAATCCCTTTTAACCGTAAAAACTTTTTCTGCTATTAAACAAGCTCTCTGACTCGGATGACAGAGAGCTTGTTTAAATATGTTTAAAATCCATTTAAAATAGAGAAGATCCGATTGTTTACACTGCCAAAAGATTTGATGTTGTTTTGGATGTTAGAAAATAGAATGACGTATCTGCTCCCTGTCAGACTGAAACTGTTTAATATGTTATAGCCGGGCATGACACCGTGACTAGAATAGCTTCCCGGCGACACATAAAAGCCCATACCGTATGTTGCTTTGTTTGGCGTAAACATTTTCATAAAACTTTCATTGGAAATGATTTTTCTTTCGTAAAGTGCTTTATCAAATAAATACATATCATAAGCGGTCATATAAATATCACCAGCCCCATAAAGCTGTGATAAATTCGGCATGTCAGGCGTATAAAGCTCTTTTTGCGGGTTTAATTTATACCCTGTCGACGGATTTGACTCTTTAGCAAATGTTTTATAAAAGCCTGCGTGTTTCATACCGGCAGGTTTAAAAACGTGCTTTTTGATGTATTGATCGACTGGTTCACCGCTTACCATGGAGACAATGTATGCCAAAACCGAGTAATTGGAGTCTCTATAATCCCATTTCCCAGTTGGGTATTTTACGCCTCGTTTTTCGATATCTTTCATTAAATCTTCCGGTGAAATATATCCGTGGCCTTCTTTGTGCCCCCTAATCCCTGATGTGTGTGTCAAGAAATGATAAAGGGTGATCTTTGAGCCGTTTGGAAAGTCAGGAAGATACTTAGAAACGGGGTCATTTACTGATAGCAATCCCTTTTCCTCAAGCTGTAAAATTGCCGTTGCAATAATGGCTTTTTGTGATGACCCAACATAAAAGACGGTGTCCGGTGTATTGGGGACCATTTCCTCGCGGTTTGCATATAAATACCCTTTGCTTGTCACAACGTTTCCGTCTTCTACAATTAATGCTGTGCCGCTGAATCCAATGCTTTTTAAATATTGATCCAATTGAGCATTATCATTTTTTGTGATGATAGGGTTCTTTTTTGTTTCATTTTGATTTGTCTTCTTCTTTGCTTCAGGCTGTTCTTTTTTTTCAGTTGCCTGTAGTTGATTTTCTTGGTGATCTCGCATACCGCTTGGAAGTGCAAGATAAATTACCCCACAAACAAGAAGAAAGGAAAGAATGATGAGCCTTCTTTTTGTTTTCTTCTTTTTTCTTTTCTTTATTCGCGTTCTGTATGTTCTTGCCATGGCGAGTACTCCTTCTTTTATATGTGACGTATTTACTGACGCAATAACCCCTTAAAAAGTTTCTTCAAAATGCTAATATTTTCATACATGGTTTGGGATAATGCCAAAATTTACATTTTATTTACACTTGAATAAGAACAAATGTTCTTATAAAATAAAGATGTGAGGTGAGACGATGAATAAGCTGTTGTATCGTTCAATGGAAGACGGTTTTCCGGTAGAAATCATCTACATGAAAGAAAGTAGTTTTTCTAAACGGGCGATTCTCGTGAAAGAAATTAAAAACGGTTATGTGAAAGCATTTTGCTTCCAAAAACAGCAGTTCAGAATGTTTAAGATAGAGGCCATTTTAACCGTGTTCCCCTATAAAAAAAGAAGCATAGCTCATTATGCCTAAAAGCTGCTCTTTCATCTAGCTGTCTTCTTTTCTGTATTCCCTTCCTGTTTTGATATTCCATCTTTTGTTATAATGAATGTAAATTCGATTTAAAGAGAGCGGGCGTTTTACATCTATGCTTCAGACGATCAATAAAACACTTGGTAAGATTATGCCTTTACTGACGCCTTTAAGTGTTGTCAGCGGGGTGTTGCTTGCGGATTACTTAAATGGGCTGGCGGGTCTTGTGCCGTGGATTTTTGCGTTTATGACATTTGCCGGCAGCCTTGGGGCAAATTTTCAGTCGCTGAAAACAGCGATGGTTCATCCCTTGCCGATGCTACTCGCTTTATTTGTTTTGCACATATTTATGCCTGTTCTGGCATGGGGCACGGGGCATCTTGTGTTTAGCGGAGATTCATTAACGATTACAGGGCTTACCCTTGGTGTTGTCATTCCGACGGGTATTACGAGTATGATTTGGGCTGCCATGTATAAAGGAAACATCGGCTTAACCCTATCGATTATTTTAGTGGACACGATTCTTTCGCCTTTCATCGTTCCGTTCAGTCTTTCCATCCTGGCCGGGGCGCATGTTGAAATGGATGTAATCGGTATGATGAAAGGTTTAGTCGGAATGATTGTGATTCCTTCTTTGTTAGGAATGCTCGTCAATCAATTTTCAATACCGGAGCGGACAGCGCGTTTAAGCGCGAATTGCGCTCCATTTTCGAAAATCGGGTTAGCCGCCGTGGTGGCGATTAACAGCTCAGTTGTCGCTCCTTACCTGAAAAACGTCGATTTAAAATTTTTAACGATAGCCGTTACGGTTTTTTTGGTGGCATTTACTGGCTACATGACAGCTTGGCTGATCGGTCGGCTGATGAAACGGCCCCAGGAGGAAATCGTGGCTTTAATTTTTACCGGAGGAATGCGGAATATTAGCGCCGGCGCTGTGTTGGCCACCGGATTTTTTCCGCCGCAAGTGGCGGTGCCCGTTGTCATCGGCATGCTGTTTCAGCAGATCCTGGCTGCGCTCTATGGGCATTTGCTTGCAAGAAGCGAGCTGAAAAAAACGTATCATTTAGACAAAAAAACGAGTCTGCCCTCATAGTTGGCAGACTCAAACCTTACAGGAGTGAAAAAAAATGAAAACCAATAGGGTAAGTGTGATGATGTGGACTTTAATTTCCGCATTTTTGTTTTGTTCTTTATTAGTCACAGCTTCACTTTCTCCGCTCGCTCATTCAGGCCCCCATGCTAATGAGTTTGGCACTTTGGGGATGTGGGCGGCAATCGGAACCGTTTTACTCTTTTATATCCTTCCCCTTGCTGTTTATATGGCCGGGTTTGATGCGATGAAGTTTGTAATGGCTGTTCTTTGCGGAATTGGATTAATCATCACGCTGACCATGATTCCAGTGGTTATGTTGATTGGCGCTTTTGGCGGATATGCTTCTGCTTTATTGGGCGTCGTATGCCTTTGCATTCTGTCAGCGATCGTGAATGTGATTTGGTTAGTCGCCGCTTTTCGCAGGCCGTCAGCGGCTGCTTCTTTCTAATATTTAAAAACCGCTTTCCCGCGTTGTGTTCAAGTTCGCCAAGTTCCTTTTGCGATCAGGTGGACGTTTCCCCCGATGTGAATTTCTATGCTGTTTGCCGTTGTATGCGCTTCAATATAAAGCAGGGAAGGCCGGTTTATTTCATACCCTTGTTCAGCCCTTATGCTGAGGTCATTTTGATTAAAATAACCGTGATGCAGTAAATATCCTGCGAGATCCCCGATTGCGCTTCCTGTTGCCGGATCTTCGGGAACGCTGAGACAGTCGCAAAAAACTCGTGTATTGATGTGATTTTGTTCATGATAGGTTTCCGTAGAAAAAACGAGCAGACTGGCTTCTGTTTCTTTCATAAAAGCTTCAAACCGATCCTTGTTGATTTTGCATTTTTTAACTGCACTTAGCGAATTTAACGGGACGATAACTGCTGGCAGACCTGTGGAAACCTCTTGTATCGGGAAATCCAAATCCATATCACATGTGTCGATACCGAGTACTTCTGCCATCATTTCTTTATCAAAAGTTCGATTAAATACAGGCGGATTTTGCTTCATCCAAATGATCTGATCTTCACCTTTGTCAAACGTCACCGGTATTGCGCCTGCTCGAACATTTAAAATGACGCTTGAAGATGGTTCAGTTTCGATTTCATTCTTTATGATAAACGCTGTGCCCAGCGTCGGATGTCCTGCAAACGGAATTTCTTTTTCCGGGGTGAAGATTCGGACATCATACCCGCTGTTTTCCTGTTTCCCTAATATAAATGTTGTTTCGGAAAAATTAATTTCCCTAGCTATTTTTTGCATTTTATCACTTGATAGGTTCTTTTCTGCTTTAAAAACGGCGAGCTGGTTTCCTGTATATTTTGTTTCTGCAAACACGTCCACAAGGTAAAATTCCATCCGATGTCTCTCTCCTTTAAAATGACCTTCCTGCCGTAAAGGCAGTTTTACATATCTTACATGAGATGAGAATCATTGAACAGTCTAAAAAAATAAAGAAGAGCGGATCCCGCTCTTCCTAATAAAGCAAATACTTCTTTCTGATATTCATAAACCGTTTTTGATCTGCTTCGTATTTATTGACGATTTCATCAATTGAAGCGCCTTGTTCAATCATAGCTTTGACCCATCCATTCCCGATCAGACGGTTGAAATTGCCTGAAGGGAGGAACTCAAAGTCGTCCGGGTAGAGGTCATGGACGGTTTTGATGATCGCGATACCGGTATTTACAGGCTTAAAAGCGGACCTGTTTGTCACGTAAAGCTCCACCCCGTGGCACAGTTTATTTTGATGCTTTGAAAATGTCGGAGTGAACGAGGCGGCTCTGAATCGGACGCCAGGAAGCTTCAGACCGTTTAATTTTTCGGCGAGTTCCGTACTTTTCATGTAGGGCGCACCAATTAATTCAAAAGGCTTTGTCGTGCCCCTTCCTTCTGACATATTGGTTCCTTCAATTAAACCTGTGCCCGGGTAGACGATGCCCGTATCCGGCGTCGGCATGTTCGGGGAAGGCAGGACGAAAGGAAGACCAGTGTCTTCAAAGAACATCTGTCGCTTCCACCCTTTCATTTTGATGATGGTTAAATCGGCGCCGATGTTAAATTCGTCATTAAACAGCTTTGCCAGTTCTCCTGCGGTCATTCCGTGCTTTAAAGGGATGGGATACATTCCGACAAATGAAGAATAATCCGGATCAAGGACAGGTCCTTCAACTTTTAAGCCGCTTTGCGGGTTTGGCCGGTCAAGAACAATGAATGGAATGCCGTTTTCTTTTGCCGCCTCCATCGCATAAGCCATTGTGTAAATGTAAGTGTAAAACCGCGTTCCGACATCTTGGATGTCAAATAGCAGGACGTCAACGTTTTTCAACATCTCCGGTGTCGGTTTTCTCGTATCTCCGTAAAGGCTGTAGACGGGGAGACCGGTTTTTTCATCAATATAAGAGTCAACCTTATCGCCGGCTTGAGCGTCTCCCCTTACACCGTGCTCTGGACCATAGAGAGCGGTCAGCTCAATACCGGGGGCTTGGTGAAGCAAATCGATGCTGCTTGTTAATGCTGAATTGACACCGGTTGGATTTGTGATGAGACCGACCCTTTTTCCTTTTAATATGCTTTTCTTGTTCATGATCACTTCAATACCCGGTGAGACCTTTGCTTTCTTTTCTTTGTCCGGAAAGGCCGCTGCTGCGGTTAATGTACTGAAAACAAACATTCCCGCAAGCAGCCAGATCGCTTTTTTTCTCATTTTGCCCCTCCTTTGTGAAGCGGCTTGCCGTTTTTAATATTCAACCCGTAGCCGAACGGGTAAAGGGTTTCTCCGGGGCGTGTGACCGAAGGAATGTCTACGGGCAATGTTCCTTTAGGCTTTGCCTTTCCGAAGATAACTTCCACTCCGGCCGGAATATTCGGCTGCCTGAAGCGCCCGTTTGCATAGCCTTTAAAGCCGTATACTGCGATCACGGCAGCGGCTTCTTCAAAATTTGCCGTGTCATAAGGGTTTCGTAAGCTCATTAAGACAAATTTTTTCCCGTTTGCCTGAGCGTATTTCATGGCGGCGCGCGGAAAAGCAGTTGCCCACTTGCTTGAGTCTTGAATGCTGTCATCAATGACACCGTCGTTCACAACAGGATCGTTTTTGACTACGTATGATCCTGTGATGACATAATCGGCCTCGTCAATTTTCTTTTGAATCTCTTCATCAAACGCTTTTTCTGCAAATCGATATTCGACCACCTTGATGTTTTTCTTTATTTTGCTGATGGTTTTGGCGATTGCTGCTGTTTGCTCTTCGTATGGGGCGAGAATGAGGACGGTATCCCCTTTTTTCGGTTTGAATGGCAAGGTGCTTTTTTCATTTTTAAGAATGGTGACGCTTTCTCTTGCCATTTTCCTTTCGGATTTCATGTGTTTGTTGCTGCCGACCGTTTTCAAGGCGTATTTGATTTTTTTCTGAAGCGGTTCGGAGCCGGTGTGATCGATGATACCGCGGTTTATTTTTAATTGAAGGATTCGCTCCACCGACTGATCGATTTGTTCGATAGGGATCTCACCTTTTTTAACGGCTGTCAGAAGAGCTTCGAATACACGCGCTAGATTTTTTTCGGTCTCAAGCGATGTGACTTGTGCGGGCATGAGGGCGATGTCGACTCCTGCTTTGACAGCCATGACGACGGCTTCCTCATGTCCGAAATTATCAGAAATGGCTTTCATATTTAAAGCGTCTGTTACGACAACGCCCTTAAAGCCGAGGTCTTTGCGGAGAAGGTCTGTCATGACTTTTTTGGAAAGTGTTGCAGGCACCATGATGTCCTCGCCGTCTTTTTTGCTTTTATAGGTTGTATTGTCAAAGGCGGGGAACTGGACATGCGCTGTCATGATCATGTCAATCCCTGCATCGATCGCTTTTTGAAATGGCGCAAGTTCAATGTTTCTCAGCCTTTTTTCATCATGCGGAACAAGCGGCAATCCGTAATGACTGTCAACCGCTGTATCGCCGTGTCCGGGAAAGTGCTTTGCTGTAGCGATCATTTGCTCGTCCTGCAGGCCCTTCATCATTTGGATGCCGAGCTTTGAAGTCAGCTCAGGCTTGGAACTGAAAGAACGAACGCCGATGACCGGGTTGCCGGGATTGTTGTTGACATCAAGTACAGGACTGAAGTTCACGTTGATGCCCAGCGATGCTAATTCTTTTCCGATGATTTTTCCTGATTTGAAGGCATTTTTGCTGCTTCGCGATGCACCGACTGCCATATTGCCGGGCAGGTTTGTGCCTGATTCGAGTCTGGTGACAATCCCGCCTTCCTGATCGATCGTGATAAAGAGCGGAATGTCAGGACTTGCTTTTTGCAGGCCGTCCGTTAACCGTACAGTCTGCTCTGTGCCTGTGACATTTTCAGCAAAAAGAATGACACCGCCGAGCCGGTATTTTTGAATGATTCCAGCGACTTCGTCATTCATTTTTGTTAATCCTTTGGTGTTCGATTCCCCTTTTTTCTTCCAGTTTCTAAAGTCAGGCATCAGCATTTGTCCGATTTTCTCTTCAAGCGACATGCTGCTGACCATTTGTTTGAGGTGTTGTTCCGGCTGCTGTTTCGCTTCTGCTTCGCGAGCGGCGGGCTGCAAAGCGAGAGACGATAACAGCAATGCAATCAACGCGCATTGAAGAAATCTTTTCATATAAGGGTCGCCTCCTATTGGTGATGTAACGCCTCGTAAATAGCTGTAATGACGCTGCCGTACTTTCCGGTTGCAAATGCGTCACCTTCGAATTGATTCGGGTTTTCTTTAGGGTTGATGACAGGAGAGTGCTTTTTATTGGTTAACAACACAATGCCGATTTGATACACGGGATCAATGATGGTGACGGTTCCCGTCCAGCCGGTATGGCCGTATGCCTTGTTGCTGGCGTGCTTGCCGAACATCCACTCCATATCGGTATTGCCGTTAAGCCGCCATCCTAGTCCATATGTGGGATTTGTTTTTGACGGCTCAGTAAATTGTGAAATGACCGAACGGCTGAATAGATGTTGTTTCCCATAACCGCCGCCGTTCAGCATGACTTGAAGGAGCACTGCTGCGTCGTCAACGGTGGAAAAAAGGCCGGCATGCCCAGAGACGCCTTCCATTGAATAGAACGCTTTTTCATCGTGGACTTCCCCTTGAAGCGTGTAAGTTCTGATATTTGGAAACAAGATGGTGCCATCTCTGGTGTTTCCCTTTCGTTCCGTAGCTGCAAAATGCGGCGGTTTAAAGCCCTTTTGGAGCGGATTAAACAAAGTATGCCGCAACCCGAGAGGCCGGTAAAATTGGTTTTCAACAAAGGTATCTAAACGCTCGTTTGTGACTTTTTCTATGATCAGCCCGAGGAGCATATAGTCGATGTCACTGTAAATTTGTTTTGTGCCGGGTTCATATGACAAGGGGGTTTTGACAAGATATTCAAGCGTTTTGCTCCGTGACTGAGAGTAGAGGTGTCCGGCTGCTTTCGGGTCGTAATAGTTCCAGCTTGCAGGGAAGCCTGCGTTATGGTGGAGCAAATCAATGACGCGGAGCCGGTTTTTTCCCTTTACATCGTCTTCCGGGTGATCTTTGAAATCAGGAAGATAATGTGAAATGTTTTTGTTCAAGTCAAGCTTTCCGGTGCTCACTAAATGCTGCAAGGCAAAATTGACGGCATACATTTTTGTATTGGAGGCGAGGTCAAACATCGTGTTTGCTTTCATTTTTTTTGGATGTTTGAGCGTCGAGAGGCCGTTGTATTTCTGCTTGTAGCCGTATGCTTCTTTTTTGACGATTTTTCCGTCTTTTATCAAAATCAAGGCAGCCCCGGGAAAGCCCGCTTTGACATCCTGTTCGATCAGACGGTCCACGGCTTTAAGCTTTTCCGAAGAAAAACCGGCTTCTTCAGGTGTTTTCGCCTTCGTTAATACCGGATATGTCAGCTGACCTGTTGTCTCGTTCGCAATGGCAGTCTGTGCTGATGACGGAAGCGGGAAAAAGCATGTCAGCAACAATAGGGACGATGTGGCAGCGCTGATCATAAACTTTTTCAGCTTGCTTCACTCCTTTCTGTCAAAAAATGTATAGTGGGAATTTTAAACAAACGTTTAATCAAATTCAACTGCCATATCGTCTTTAAAACCAAAGAGATATGTTAAGGCAAAGCCGGCAGCATAGGAAATAAACAAACCGAGAATATACAAAAGAACTTGGTGGGTATGGACTAAAAATGACAAAGGAAGACCTGATACGCCTATCGATTCGGTCGCGATTTTGAAATACGCTTGAAAGGCTCCACCTACTCCGGCGCCGAGGCACGCGGTTAAAAATGGACGTCCGAGTGGAAGAGTCACACCGAATATGAGCGGTTCACCGATTCCGAGCAGGCCTGACGGCAGTCCGCCGGCAATGGCTCTTTTGAGCTTTGCTTTTTTTGTTTTGAAATAGATCGCAAAAGCGGCGCCTACTTGACCTGCGCCCCCCATAGCCAGAATCGGCAGCAACGGGTCATCGCCGATTGAATTGATTAATTCCATATGAACGGGTGTCAATCCCTGGTGCAGTCCGGTTACGACGAGCGGAAGGAAGGTGGCCCCCAGTACAAAGCCGGCGATAATGCCGCCGAGATCTAAGATGGCGAGAAGTCCTGACGTAATGGCGTCAGATATCAAGCCGCCGACAGGCATGAAGACAACGTAAGTGACGATTCCTGTGATGAGAAGGGAGACTGTAGGTGTGATGATGATGTCGAGTGAATGAGGTACAATGCGCCTGACCCGTTTTTCGAGAAAAGCGATAAATGCAGCTGCGAATAAAATACCGATTAAACCTCCGCGTCCCGGCAAAAGCGCTTCACCGAAAAGCGAAATATCACCAACGGCCGGGTTAATGATTAAAATACCGGCTAATCCGCCGAGTGCGGGGGAGCCGCCGAATTCTTTCGCCGTATTGACCCCGACCAGGATGCCCAAATACGTAAATAAACCTGAACCTATTACCGTTAAAATAATGGCGGTTTGTGATGTTTCAGCGAGCCAGCCTGCTTGGATAACGGCTTTGGTGATTCCGGTAATCAAGCCTGAGGCGACCAAAGCGGGGATCAGCGGTATAAAAATGCTTGCGATCCGCCGAAGAAACAACTTGAAAGGCGTCGCGTTTTTCTTGGAAATCTCAGCTTTATGTTTGGCTGCGGATTGTTTTAAGTCAACGTCTTCCGCGGATTGAAGCAGCTTCCCGAACTCGTCTGATACGTGCTGTACGACGCCGGTGCCGAGGATAATCTGAAGCGTTTCCTCCTCAACGACGCCAATCACGCCTTCAAGCGCTTTGATTGAGCCGATGTCGGTTTTTTGACTGTTGACAGGCGTGATGCGCAGGCGCGTCATACAATGGGTATAATCCGCGACATTAGACGGGCCGCCGATGTGTTGTAAAATCAGTTTTGCCAGGCCGGCATATTTTTTCTCATCGCTCATTTTATATCCCCCTTATTTGCAATTCGCTCATTCCCATCATGCGGATGGCCGCTTTTGTTTGGTCAATATACTGAATGATGTCCTCGTAGCGCTCCGCGGCTATGCCTAAAAACAGAATGTCAATCATGTAAAGCTGAGTTAAACGAGAGGAGGTGGCGGCGCTGCGAAACGGCGCTTCATTTGAGTATGACGTATACAGGGCGATATCGCTTAATGAAGAGACAGCAGACTGTCCAAACCGCGTCAGTCCAATGGTTTTAATGCCATGTTTTTTGGCGAGTCTGACTGCATTGGCGATTTCATGCGTTTCTCCTGAATGGGATATGGCAAACAGAACGTCATTCTCGCCGGCATTGGCGATTAATGTCGCGACAAGATGCATATCACTAAAAGCGGTGGCTTTTTTATTGATGCGCAAAAATTTCTGCTGGGCATCTTGTGCGACGATTCCTGAAGCCCCGATCCCGCAAAAATGAACCGTTTCTGCGTTGATCAGTATTTGAATCGCTTTTTGAAGATCTTCGTGGTCAATGTTTTCAAAGGTATCGCGAATCGCCTGAATCGAATTGCTGGTTGTTTTTTGAACGATTGAATGGAGCGGCTCTTGCGGTTCGATATCCCGGTATCCCTGATCAGACGGTTTCATTAAATCGCCGGCGACCCTCATTTTTAAATCTTGAAAGCCTTTCAGCCCCAGAGATTTGCAGAGCCGTATTGCCGCCGCCCCGCTTGTCTTTGCCGAAGAGCTCACCTCTTGAATGGTGCCGTTTACGACCTCGTGTGGGTTTTTCAAAATGTATTCGGCAAGCTTTCGTTCAGATTGCGGCAATCTGTGAAGCATATTCTGAATGATTTCCAATCCTCCTGCAGCCATTGTTTCTTCCTTTCTTCTTTAAACTTGGTCTTCATAAATGGATAGAGCTTTTTCGATATCGCCTTCTGATTTCTCAAGCAGGTTTTCGGAAGCGGCCGCATCTTCGTTTGTTTTCAGCATGATGATGGCGGTTTTGACTTGGTTATGGGATTTTTCTAACGCTAGTGCCGCCGCTTCTTTTGGAACACCTGTGACCGTTTGGATGATGCGAATCGCCCGCTCCTTTAATTTGTCATTGCTTACTTTTACGTCTACCATGAGGTTTTCATAGACTTTTCCCATTTTGATCATGGCCGCCGTTGAGATCATGTTTAAAATCATTTTATGAGCGGTTGCTGCTTTCATTCTCGTCGATCCGGCAATAACTTCAGGGCCGACGACCACTTCTATGCTGTGATCTGACACCTGGCTGATCGCCGAGTTTTCGTTGCATGTCAGTGAGACGGTCTTGGCGCCACTTTCCCTGGCATACTTCAAAGCGCCGAGAACGTATGGAGTCCGACCACTGGCGGCGATTCCGATTACGGTATCATTGTTTGAGAGGTTAACGGCTGATAAATCCCGTCTGCCGAATGCCTCGTGATCTTCAGCGCCTTCGACGGCTTTGTACAGAGCTTTTTCTCCTCCTGCAACGATGCCAATGACCGACTCGGGAGATATGCTGAACGTCGGCGGGCATTCAGCTGCATCGAGTACGCCGAGTCTCCCGCTTGTACCGGCACCGATGTAGATGATCCGTCCCCCTTTCTTTAACGACCCGACGGCGAAGTCAACGGCGGTCTTAACTTCCGGTAAGACTTCTTGTACAGCTTCGGCCACAGTTTTGTCTTCATCATTGATGATTTTCAAAATATCAATCGTCTTTGCCTGGTGAATGCGCCTGGATCTTTCATTCCGGCGTTCGGTCGTTAATGAACCTAAATGGCTGTTTTCCATCGACAACTCCTCCTGATGATGAAGTGCATATATTTCTTAATTTTCAGTATATTAAGGGTGGAATATTATTTCAATAACAAAAGGTAAATATTAAAATTTTATTTCAATGAAGTTCTAAACAACGGATTGCCGACATAAAATAAAGCGCAGATGAACTGCGCTTATGTTCAGGTATTACAGCTCGTCTATTTGGTGTTCGGAAATCACGCGGAAGCCTTCTTTTTTCAGAAGCGCCGCCGTAACGCCGTTGCCGGCTATTTTTTGGCTTGAGAAACTTCCATCGTATATATGGCTGCTGCCGCAAGACGGGCTGTTTTCCTTCAACACGATCGTATCAGCCTTGATTTGCCTTGCCATCTCCAATGTTAGATAAGCTCCTTTTATATACAGGTCTGTTACGTCTTTTCCCGATTGTGTGTTGATCACCGCCCTGCCGTCTAAAACGTCTTCTCCCGACCCGCCTATAATTTCGGCCGGTTCCCTTGGCGTTTGAAATCCGCCGAGCAGCTCGGGACAAGCAATCACCGCTTTTTTTTCTTCAACAAGCTTATTGATTTTCCCCACATAGCTGTGCGATCCGTTATAGCGGCATTCCACCCCGGCCAGACATGAACTTACCAGTATCATTTTTCGCGTCCCCTCTCTTGCACATCAGATAGCCCTATTTTAAACAAAATTTCTGCGTTTTTCTCAATGTTTATGAATAAAAAATTTGAAAATAAAAATTTTAATTTACCCCTTTACAAATGGGGAGGAACCTGTATATAATAACTTTTGTCAGCTTTACGAGAGCTGCTTGAAACACGATGATGGCCCGTTGGTCAAGTGGTTAAGACACCGCCCTTTCACGGCGGTAACACGGGTTCGAATCCCGTACGGGTCACCATTCTTTTTTGGACAGCACGCTGCGAATGCCGGAATTTTTAAAAGGAAGGCATGCTAAGGTCGCAACGTCCTGTTGCAACGCGCACTTGTACGTCCTGTACTGCGGAGGATTAGCTCAGCTGGGAGAGCATCTGCCTTACAAGCAGAGGGTCGGCGGTTCGATCCCGTCATCCTCCACCATTTTTTCGGATCGGTTTTTGTCACAACCGCGCCGGTAACTGCATAAGATACCGTATCATGCCGGTCTAGCTCAATTGGTAGAGCAACTGACTTGTAATCAGTAGGTTGGGGGTTCAAGTCCTCTGGCCGGCACTGTTTTTGGAGGGGTAGCGAAGTGGCTAAACGCGGCGGACTGTAAATCCGCTCCCTCAGGGTTCGGCGGTTCGAATCCGTCCCCCTCCACCATTATTGGGCTATAGCCAAGCGGTAAGGCAACGGACTTTGACTCCGTCATGCGCTGGTTCGAATCCAGCTAGCCCAGTTTTTGGACATCCTGTTAGGATGTCCTTTTTATTTTGTCTTTTTTGTATAACTATTCAAAAAAATGTCTTGTTGAGTCAATTCCGAATTGGAAGGTACAATGAAGGTCTGAAAGGGGGATATCATATGTTAAAACAGCAGATTTCAATGATCGGCGTACCGATGGATCTCGGTCAGCTGAGGCGGGGAGTCGATATGGGACCGAGCGCGATTCGCTGTGCCGGTGTTAATGAACGGTTGGAAAGCCTTTGTCAGGATATTGAAGACCTCGGCGATATGACGATCGGGCAAAGAGAGGATGAGAAAGAAGGCGGGGAGCCGGCATCTGAAGAGCTGAGAAACTTGAAAGCGATTACAAAAGCGAGTGCAAAACTTGCTGAGACCGTTGATAAGATCGTGGCTTCAGGTGCTTTTCCGCTCGTGCTGGGAGGTGACCACAGCATAGCGATCGGAACGCTGGCCGGACTTGTGAAGCATTATCAAAACCTGGGTGTGATCTGGTATGATGCCCATGCTGATTTAAATACGAAAGAAACGTCTCCTTCAGGCAATATTCACGGCATGCCGCTCGCCATCAGCCTGGGGATCGGCCATGAAGGGCTGACAGGCATCTATGGAAAAGAAACGAAAATTAAAGCGGAGAACATCGTCATCATCGGTGCGAGGTCACTTGATGACGGGGAAAAAGAATTGATTCGCGACAAAGGGATCAAAGTGTATACAATGCATGAAATCGACCGCCTCGGTATGACGAGGGTGATGGAAGAAACGATAGACTATTTGCGCGGCAGAACGGACGGTGTCCATCTGTCACTCGATTTAGACGCGCTTGATCCGAACGATGCCCCGGGTGTCGGAACCCCGGTAGCGGGAGGCATCAGCTACAGGGAAAGCCACCTGGCGATGGAAATGCTGGAAGAATCGAAGCTGATTACGTCCGCTGAGTTTGTCGAAGTCAACCCGATATTGGATGAGAAAAACAGGACGGCTGAAGCGGCAGTCGCCTTAATGGGGTCGCTGTTTGGCGAAAAGCTGCTTTAGATGCGGTTGAAGAGCGGCCTTAGGCTGCTTTTTTTTATAAAAAAGTCTCAACTTCATAATATTTAGATTGTATAATAATTTTAAGCTAATATTAAGCGCATGATCCCTGTCAAAGCATCTACACCCTGCCAAAAATTTGATAAACTATTTTTATGAATTTAATGAAACCTAATAAAAATCAATTCGTATACATAAAGACCGGTGAAGGCAGAGGTTAGATAAATATGGAAACAATGATTAAAAAAAGAATCAAACAGGTGAAAAAAGGCGATCGTAATGCATTTGCAGACATCGTGGATATTTACAAAGACAAAATTTATCAGCTTTGCTACCGTATGCTCGGCAATGCGCATGAGGCGGAAGATATTGCGCAGGAAGCGTTTATCAGAGCATACGTGAATATCGACAGTTTTGATATCAACCGGAAATTTTCCACATGGCTTTATCGAATCGCAACCAATTTGACCATCGATCGTATCCGTAAAAAAAAGCCGGACTATTACTTGGATGCAGAGGTGGCGGGGACTGAAGGACTGACGATGTATTCCCAGGTTGCGGCGGATGTTGCGCTTCCAGAGGATGAAGTGGTTTCTTTGGAGCTGCACAGCACCATCCAGGAAAAAATCTTAAGGCTTCCCGATAAATACAGGACGGTCATCGTATTAAAGTACATTGATGAGCTCTCACTCATTGAGATCAGTGAAATCCTTAATATTCCCGTAGGTACGGTGAAAACGAGGATACACAGGGGCAGAGAGGCTCTCAGAAAACAATTAAGGGATCTTTAAGTGGGGTGATGAAATGAGCTGTCCGGAGCATATTGTTCAGCTTATGCATAAATACCTTGACGGAGACATACTACCGGAAGATGAATCGCAATTAAAAGAGCACCTCCAATCATGCGAAGACTGCAAAAAGCACCTTCATGAAATGGAAAAATCCATCGCTCTTGTCCAGAGCACGTCGCATCTTACAGCTCCGGCGAACTTTACAGCCGATGTGCTGGCGAATCTGCCGAAGGAAAAGCGAACGGCATCGATCAACAGGTGGCTTAAAGCCCATCCGTTTTTAGTGGCGGCAGCTTTGTTTATCATTTTGATGGGCGGCAGCTTTTTCTCCAGCTGGAAAAACGATCAGGATTTCAGCGTATCCAGCCAGCCCAATCTCGTAGTGAAAAACAACACGGTCATCGTACCTGAAGGCGAAGTTGTCAAAGGCGATGTGACCGTGAAAAACGGAAAGCTGATTATAGAGGGCAAAGTCGACGGCGATGTCACGATTGTTAATGGCGAAAAATATACGGCTTCAGCAGGACAAGTCACCGGTCAGATCCATGAGATCAACGAAGTGTTCGACTGGATGTGGTATAAGATTAAATCGACCGGAAAATCGGTTTTTGGCATGAAGGAGTCTAAAGAGTAGAGCAAAGCGGGCGAATGAGCTTTGCTCTTTTTTTATGAGGGGCCGCCATTTCACTTGGAAAATCAATTTGTGCTATAATAGCCTCTGTATATGTAAAAATAATAGATCATACCATTTTGAAACATATTAACCTTACTAATGACTGAATTCTTGGAGGACGAGGAAATGGCTTTTGAGGATATCCCTTTCTTGCAGTACCTCGGCGATGCCGTTGATATTCTCCTTGTTTGGTACGTAATATATAAATTAATGATGGTCATCCGCGGGACAAAGGCGGTTCAGCTTTTAAAGGGAATCGTGGTCATTGTTCTCGTCAGGCTGGCCAGTCAATATTTAGGATTAAGCACCCTGCAGTGGCTGGTTGACCAGGCGATCACATGGGGGTTCCTGGCGATCATTATCATCTTCCAGCCTGAATTGAGGAGAGCGCTGGAACAGCTGGGGCGGGGGCGCTTTTTTTCGAGGAGCGGAACACCTGAGGAAGAGCAGCAGCAGAAAACGATTGATGCGATTACAAAAGCGATTAAATATATGGCGAAACGCCGGATTGGCGCGCTTCTGACGATTGAACGGGAGACGGGAATGGGCGATTACATAGAAACGGGGATCCCTTTAAATGCAAAGGTCAGCTCTGAGCTATTGATCAACATCTTTATTCCGAATACACCGCTTCATGACGGCGCCGTAATTATGAAAAATGATGAGGTTGCTGCAGCCGCCTGCTACCTTCCGCTTTCTGAAAGCCCTTTTATTTCAAAAGAGCTTGGGACGAGGCACAGAGCAGCAGTGGGAATCAGTGAAGTGACCGACAGTCTGACGGTTGTCGTATCCGAAGAAACGGGCGGCATCAGCGTCGCCAAAAACGGAGACCTTCACCGTGATTTATCGGAAGAGGCATTGAAAAACATGCTTGAAGCGGAATTCAAGAAAAATTCGCGAGAAACTTCCTCAAATCGCTGGTATTGGAGGGCGAAGAAAAATGGATAAGTTCTTAAACAATCCCTGGGCTGTCAAAGTAGTCGCATTATTATTCGCGTTTCTTCTTTACTTTGCGGTCCACAGCGCTCAAGCGCCGACTCCGAAGAAACCAGGTGAATCGTTTTTCCCGACATCGACGACAGACGAAGCGACGCTCACCGATATACCGGTCAAATCGTTTTATGATGATGAAAACTACGTCGTAACAGGCGTGCCGCAGACGGTGAATGTCACGATTAAAGGCCCGACAGGAACCGTCAAGAAGGTCAGACAAGTGAAGGATTTTGAGATTTATGCCGATATGCAGCATCTGAAAACAGGCAGGCACAAAGTCGAGCTGAAGGCCAGAAATGTTGCCGAAGGCCTCACTCTGACCATCAATCCATCGGTGACAACCGTGACCATCGAAGAAAAAACGACGAAGGAATTCCCGGTCGAGGTTGATTTTTATAATAAAAACAAAATGAAAGACGGCTACACGCCGGAGCTGCCGATTATCAACCCGAAAAACGTCAGCGTCACCGGCTCAAAAGCCGTGATCGACAGAATCCAAAACATCAAGGCGACGATCAATTTAGAGGGCGTCGACCAGACGGTTGAAAAAGAATCCAAGCTAACAGTGTACGACAGGGACGGAAATGTTCTTCCGGTTGAAGTCAGTCCATCCGTCGTTAAAATCACCGTTCCCGTGACAAGCCCTAGCAAAAAGATTCCCGTCAAAGTTGACCGGAAAGGGAGCCTTCCGGACGGTATCAGCATTTCCAGTCTCGATATCAGTCCGGGAGAGGTAACCGTCTACGGGCCGCAAAATGTTCTTGATTCGTTAGAATTTGTCGAGGCTGATGAGGTTGATTTAAGTAAAATGAAAGATGACACTGAGTTGGAAGCCAACATTAAAGTGCCGGACGGCGCTAAAAAAGTGTCACCCGAAAAAGTGAAAATCAAGGTGAAAGTTGACAAGGAAGAAGAGAAAAAACTGAAGAACGTTTCAATTAAAACCGCGGGGCTGAATGACAGCCGGGATCTTGAATTTCTCGATCCGAAGTCAGGCAAGCTGGATATCACGGCAAAGGGCTCGACAGCCGCGATCGAAAAACTCCAGCCTTCCGACGTCGAGCTCTATGTCAATGTGGCGGATCTCGATGACGGCGAGCATAACGTGAAGCTGGAAGTAAACGGACCGCAGAACATGACATGGTCGCTGCCGCGGCAGAGCATTCGAGTGAAAATCTCATCTCAAACAACCCAAAACGAAAAAAATAATGGTCAGAATGAAGAAGAAGAGAATCATTCTGAAAAGGATTCACAACCTTCATGAATCAAAAAGGAGCGATATTAATGGGCAAGTATTTTGGTACAGACGGTGTAAGAGGCGTGGCAAACAGTGAACTTACACCCGAGCTGGCCTTTAAAGTCGGACGCTTTGGCGGATATGTCCTAACAAAAGATAAGGAGCGCCCCAAGGTGCTGATCGGCCGTGATACGCGCATTTCCGGGCATATGCTGGAAGGTGCCCTTGTTGCAGGTCTTCTTTCGATAGGAGCAGAAGTCATGCGTCTCGGTGTGATTTCGACGCCCGGCGTCGCATATTTGACGAAGGCTATGGACGCGGAAGCGGGTGTAATGATTTCAGCTTCCCACAACCCTGTCGAGGACAATGGAATTAAGTTTTTCGGCGGTGACGGATTTAAGCTTTCCGATGAGCAGGAGCTTGAAATCGAGCGTCTGATGGATCAGCCTGAAGATCACCTGCCAAGGCCTGTAGGCGCTGATCTGGGTATGGTGAACGACTACTTTGAAGGCGGACAGAAATATTTGCAGTTTCTTAAGCAGTCTGCTGATGAAGACTTCACAGGCATTCATGTCGCGCTTGACTGTGCGCACGGGGCGACATCTTCGCTGGCGACCCACCTGTTTGCCGATCTTGACGCAGATGTATCGACGATGGGAACTTCTCCGAACGGATTAAACATCAATGACGGAGTCGGCTCGACCCACCCTGAAGCCCTGGCCGAATTTGTGAAAGAAAAGGGAGCTGACGTCGGCATGGCGTTTGACGGGGATGGCGACCGCTTGATCGCTGTTGACGAAAAGGGGAATATCGTAGACGGCGATCAAATCATGTACATATGTTCGAAGTACTTGAAGAGCGAGGGGCGCCTGGCGGACAATACAGTTGTCTCTACGGTGATGAGCAACCTCGGCTTTTACAAAGCGCTTGAAGCGGAAGGCATTAAAAGCGTTCAGACAGCTGTCGGCGACCGCTATGTAGTGGAAGCGATGAAAAAGGACGGGTTTACTTTCGGCGGAGAACAGTCGGGACATCTGATTTTCCTTGATTACAATACGACAGGCGACGGCCTGCTTTCTGCGATCATGCTGATGAACACGATCAAAATGACAGGTAAGTCTTTGTCAGAGCTTGCGGCAGAGATGCAGAAGTTTCCACAGCTCCTCTTGAACGTGAAAGTAACCGATAAACATAAAGTAGCGGAGAACGAAAAGGTAAAAGCGGTCATCGAAGAGGTTGAGAAGGAAATGAACGGTGACGGCCGCATCCTTGTGCGCCCGTCCGGCACCGAGCCGCTTGTCCGTGTTATGGCTGAGGCGAAAACGAAGGAGCTTTGCGAGAAATACGTAGGCCGCATTGCAGATGTCGTGAAAGCTGAAATGGGAGCGGAGTGATTTTCCGCAGAAGACTGACGAACGAGACATGCTGATTTGACATAAGATAAAGGGAACCGTTCAATCTTGGAAAAAATGTGAACCATTTTGAAAAATGTTTGACGGTTCCTTTAGTGTATAGTAAAATCAGCTTGTCTTGTTTAATTTAAAAGGAAAGGCAGGGCAGAACCATTTTTTATAGTTATAGCGCCCGGACTAAGCGTGCGGATGAAACAGCTTAGTTGACGAGGATGGAGGTTTATCGAATTTTCGGCGGATGCCTCCCGGCTGACCACAAGATCACAGCCGCAAGGATTTCCTCAAACCAAAGAGGCGACTCTTTGAACAAAGGGAAATCGCATGATCTTCCATAAAAAACATGTAGGAGGGGACGAAGAATGTCCCCGCCTGATAAGCAGACTTTCTTCGTCTCCTGCCTGCGACTTTAGGAGGAAGAAAATTATGTGTGGTATTGTAGGTTATATTGGCCAGCTTGATGCAAAGGAAATTTTACTTAAAGGTTTGGAAAAGCTGGAGTATCGCGGCTACGATTCAGCTGGAATCGCTGTAGCGAACGAAGACGGCGTACACGTGTTTAAAGAAAAAGGACGGATTGCCGATCTTCGCGAAGTCGTTGATGCAAATGTGATATCGCAAGCGGGAATCGGACACACACGCTGGGCGACTCACGGGGAACCGAGCCGTCTAAACGCTCACCCGCATCAAAGCGCATCAGGCCGATTTACACTTGTTCATAACGGCGTCATCGAAAACTATGTTCAGCTGACGCGCGAATATTTACAAGATGTAACCCTTAAAAGTGATACGGATACAGAGGTTGTCGTTCAAGTGATCGAGCAATTCGTCAATAACGGTCTTGACACGGAAGAAGCGTTCCGCCAAACGCTTATGCTGCTCAAAGGCTCTTATGCGATTGCATTATTCGATCATGAAAACAAAGAAACAATCTATGTTGCGAAAAATAAAAGCCCGCTTCTTGTCGGCCTTGGAGACAATTTCAATGTGATCGCGTCTGACGCGATGGCGATGCTTCAAGTGACAAACGAATACGTGGAGCTTATGGATAAAGAAATGGTGATTGTCACAGACAAAAAAGTTGTGATTAAAAACCTTGACGGAGAATTGATGTCACGTGCCTCATATATTGCAGAGCTTGATGCGAGCGATATCGAAAAAGGCACATACCCTCACTACATGTTAAAAGAAATCGATGAACAGCCACTTGTCATGCGGAAAATCATTCAGACGTACCAAGATGAAAACGGCAAGCTTTCCATTCCTGGAGACATTGCAAATGCTGTTGCAGAAGCGGATCGCGTCTATATCATCGCCTGCGGAACGAGCTATCATGCCGGTCTTGTCGGCAAACAATTTATCGAAACATGGGCGAAAGTTCCGGCTGAAGTCCATGTCGCAAGCGAATTCTCTTACAATATGCCATTGCTTTCTGAGAAGCCGCTGTTTATCTTTATTTCTCAAAGCGGAGAAACGGCTGACAGCCGCGCGGTTCTCGTACAGGTGAAAAAGCTCGGACACAAAGCGCTGACATTGACCAACGTACCGGGATCCACGCTTTCCCGTGAAGCGGACTACACGCTTTTACTGAATGCCGGCCCGGAAATCGCGGTAGCGTCAACAAAAGCATATACGGCGCAAATCGCAGTTCTCGCTATTTTGGCAGCTGTGACTGCGGAAACCCGCGGCAAAGCACTCGGCTTTGATCTTGTTAAAGAGCTCGGCATCATCGGAAACGCGATGGAAGCCCTTTGCGACCAGAAAGACGAAATGGAAATGATCGCGCGCGAATATTTGACAGTAACACGCAATGCTTTCTTCATCGGCCGCGGCCTCGACTATTTCGTCTGCCTCGAAGGATCCCTGAAGCTGAAAGAGATTTCTTACATTCAAGCTGAAGGCTTCGCCGGCGGTGAATTGAAGCACGGTACAATCGCATTGATCGAAGACGGCACACCAGTCATTGCCCTTGCGACACAGGAGCACGTCAATTTAAGCATCCGTGGAAATGTCAAAGAAGTGACAGCCCGCGGCGCCAACCCTTGCGTGATCTCCTTGAAAGGCCTGGAAGAAGCAGACGACCGCTTCGTCCTGCCTGAAGTGCATCCGGAGCTCGCACCGCTCGTCTCCGTCATCCCGCTGCAGCTGATCGCATACTACGCAGCGCTGCACCGCGGCTGTGACGTTGATAAGCCACGGAACTTGGCGAAGAGTGTGACGGTGGAGTAAGGCGACGTTTGAAATAATAGTTTGTACCCCTCTTGGATTGGATGATCCGGAGGGGTAATTTTGTGTTTGAAAGAGAAATAAGTCTTATCAAAAATCGAACTCTGGTAGTCTGAAAGTGCGCTAGATTATAATTGAAGCCTCGTATACATACTTATTTTTTAAAGGAAGTGTAACCATGAACAACGAGACGTACATTGAAGTCAACAGAACATCGCAGTTGATGAATAAAATGAGAAAATTCTCAGTGCTGATTGATGGTGTCGAGGCTGGGAAAATCAAAGATGGCGGGAGGCTGCGAATTGATTTGGAGCCTGGCGAACATGAGATCCAAGTGAAAATTGATTGGTGTGTAAGCCAAGCTTTGAGGTTTACGTTAGATGAAGGAGAAGCGTTAAAGTTTAGATGCGGAAGTCCGGTTCGTGGGTGGAAGATGTTCTTCGGACTTTTTTATGTATTGGCCGATCCAGAGAAGTATTCGTTTATTGAGCAGGAATAGACGGTTGCAAGGCAGCTTTGGTCTGCATCATCGCCATCATACGCTGCACCGTAACAACCTGACGAAAAGTGTGACGGTGCAGTTTTTTATCCGCAGATGAATATGAAGCGGTGTCAATGAAAGAAAAAGCCTAAAACACCTTATTTCTATAAATCCGAATCGACAGAAGCCATGAACATCCATATAGGGTAAGTACTGATATGGCAACGATCAGATACAGAGAAGTATTTTGTAAGGTTAGAAGCATGTGAATGAACTCTCTAATTTGATCGTTCAAGTTTTGGACAACAAAATTAACCGTTAGCATATACAAGCCAAATGCAACAATAGAAGCATTCAACAGATAGTTACTTTTGAATTTATAACAGAATGGCAGCATGAATGAAGCAGCTGTCATCACAATGGCGACCATTAGCAAAATGTCTTTCCAGATCGTAAGTTCCTGGTGAATGATAAAGTTTGCGATAAATATGGCCGCAGCCACCATACATGTAAAGAGAACGACGACAATATATTTTGAACTGACAATCTCCTTCCGTGTATAAGGCAAAGAATTGAGAAGCATATGTATAGAGGACTTTTCATCTATTGAAATGGTATTCATAAAAATAGCAATACTAAATGCAATTCCAACCCAGATGGGGGAAGCATCTAATGTTAAATAAACACATAACCCCAAAAACAAAACCGCCAATGTTTTTTTCTGCAAGACAATGTCCTTACGTATTAAGTTGAACATGCTCTTTAGCTCCTTTCTTCGTATAAAACATAATATCTTCAAGAGTCGGTTTTTCAATTAACACCATATCCCCAAAAATGTTTTCTGTTCGTGATTTATTCGCAGTTAATGCTTCAAATCCATGAGTTGATTTTTGAACCGCTATAAATTCCTGTTCGGTCTCCCGATCTAATAATTCCATGCCGCCTTTTACAATTGCATATTGTTCTTCAATCTCGTACAAGTCCTTTGTAAAGATATGCTCTCCTTTATGAATGAACGTAATATAATCTGCAATCTTATCTAAATCAGTTGTAATATGAGTCGAAAAAAAGACCGTCTTATCCCCATCTTGCATGAGCTGATGCAAGATTTCCAACAGCTCCCGCCGGAAAATCGGGTCGAGTCCGGACGTCGGTTCATCCATAATAATTAGTTCCGCATGATGGGACAAAGCGACGGCTAATGATGCTTTCATCATCATCCCTTTTGAGAACGTCTTGATTTTTTTCGTGAGCGGCAAGTTAAATGTGTTCACATAATCATTGAATACTTGATCATCCCAATTGACATAGGACCTTTTCACAATATCCTTCATTTCAGCCAATGTTAAATGTTCATAGAATATGTTGGAATCAAATACAAAGCCAATTCGTTGTTTGATTTCTTTCTCATGATCCTTGTAATTCAAGCCAAACACCGTAATCGTTCCGCTGTCAGGCTGCAATAAGTTCATGATCAGTTTAATCGTTGTCGATTTTCCCACGCCATTTCCGCCGATAAATCCGGTGACAAACCCTTTTTTTACATTCATCGAAAAGTCCTTTAGTTGAAAACCATCGAACGATTTATGAACATGCCGGAGTTCAATTACATTGTCCATCATTCTTCCTCCTGATATAAAATGGTAAGCAAATCTTTTAATTCTGTAAGGGGAACGCCAATGTCTTTGCTGTTTTTTATCGCTGCTGTCAACTGCTCTTCAATTGCTTTCATTTTTCCTTCTTTCATCATTTCGTTATTTTGATCTGATACAAAAGAGCCTTTCCCGACTACGGAATAAATGAAGCCATTCTTCTCAAGTTCTTCATAGGCCCGCTTTGACGTAATAAGGCTGACATTCATGTCCTTTGCCAATTGGCGCATAGAAGGCAGCGGCTGTCCCGGTTTCAATTCATTCGCAAGAATATGATCCTTAATTTGGGTGTAAATTTGTTCATAAATGGGTTGCTTTGAACGATTCGAAATTATAATTTTCATTTCAAAACCTCTTTTATTTATACACAATATATACAATATGTACAATATACACAAAAATTGCCTGAATGGCAACGATTTTTTGTACTGAAATTTTCTTGATACTCTACTCACGTCACCTTTTACACTTATATTGAAGAATAGATAGGAAAGGTGACTAAAATGGATGAAGAGCCATCAAAAAAAGCAATCTTTTCAGTACAATTAATGCTTGGAATTTCACTTATTCTTGGTGTTATACCTCCCCTTATTATGTTTTTAATTTCAAGAAAGAAAGACTTATATTACGGTGAATCAAGTCGCAAAGCACTTAACTTTCATTTGACGATTTTCCCATTGTTTGTAATTGGTAGTTTTCTGCCTTCATGGGTTAAGTACGTTATATTGACTATAGAAACATTAATAATCATGTATGCTATTATTCGAATAGCTTTTCAAAAACCATATTATTATCCAGCCATTCCTTACATTAAAAGTAAAGATGAAAATATAGAAAAGAGGTATTCGCATGTCAAATAATATGTTGACAATCGGACAATTGGCTAAACGAACAGGAGTTTCTATAAGAACACTTAGGTATTACGATAAAATTGGTTTGCTAATACCAACCGACTACAAAGAAGGAGGACACCGACTTTATAGCCTTGATGAACTCTCACGTTTACAACAAATACAATCTCTTAAATTCATAGGCTTTTCACTTAAAGACATCGCAGATTTATTAAAATCGCAATTTATAGAAGAACAGCAACTTAGCTATTCAATTTCATTCAAAAAAAGAGAACTTATTGCAGAACAAGAAAGAATTCGTCAAACGATTGATCAGTTGGATCATATGAAAACTATTATCTCAGGGTATGAAAAGGTAGATATAAAATTATTCAGCTTTATTATTCACTCTATTCTTTTTGAAGAGGAAAATTTTAATGAATATAGTCAAGCTAAAGGTTCTATTCACAATTTTAGAAGCAGTGAAAGAGCTAATTTAGATAAAGAGTACTTTTCATTGTTTATGGATTTGAAGGAACTTATAGCAAACGAAACAAATCCTGAATCCGATGAAGCATTAAAATTTATCAAACAGTTGGTAGATATTTCTAACCGAACGTTATTAAAGATTGATACAGCAGAAATAGAATCAACGGTTCAATATAATGAACCCAATATACTCAATCCCTTCACGGAAGAAGAAAGAGCCTTTCTTAAAAATGCTTTTGCTTATATGTCAAAGTTACAAGAATGATTAATTGAAAAAGAGTACACCCAATGGCTAAAGAAAAAAATTGGCGCTCCCACTTTCTGTGTATAAAGCTTATTTACGGAGGTTTTAGTTTTGGTTCAAGAAATTTTCCAAAGGGTAGAAGAAGTCAATATTATTTATCAATTTATAGCAGTATTTATAATTGGATTTGTGCCTTTCCTTGAGGCTTTCGTAGCTGTACCAATCGGAATACTTTTAGGCCTACCATTTATTCTCGTAGTTTTAGTGGGGGCTACCGCTAACTGGCTGTCTGTTATGGCTGTAATAGTATTTTCTTCTTTTATGAGATCTTGGTTTTCCAAAAAAGAAAAGAATAACACTGATCATTACATTAACAGACGTTTTCAAAAAGCAAAGTCATACTTCAATAAGTACGGAGTTCCCGGGATCTCACTTTTGGGTCCTATAATAGGAACAAATCACATTGGAGCATTGGTATGTATAATAGCGAAAGCAAATAAAAAAAGGATCATCGTTTGGCAAACTGTCAGTATAGTTATGTGGGCTGCGGGAACTGGAGTTCTGTTAATTTTCGGAGTTGATATCTACAATAATATAAAGAACTAGAATATACTCAATACACCAAATTTTATAATTCTCGATTTGGAAGAGGGTATCGCTTTTTGTTAGAAATATTATCTTATCCTTCACTCCGTCCAAAGTGTGGTGCTATTGCAAACTTATATAAGTATGGCAACTAACAATTATTTTTCGATCTACCAACGTATGCGTGTTGGTATTCATGTCAAACGCCAACGGTAAAAAGGTAGGGAATGTGCCGTTCAAGAAGTAAAAATTACCGTTGTATCATCACATGTTATGAGTGAGTTTATAAAGAAATATATGTTGCTGTCTTTTCCAAAAAGCAATGGTGGAAGTTTTTTTAATCCTCTTTCACAATATTTCAATTACCCGAAGAAAAAATAAACGGGCATATAACATATTGACAATATGCGATATGAAGATATAATGATTGGTATGGAACCTATTGAAATTTTCAAAGCTTTATCAAATGAATCAAGGCTGCAAATTTTGCAATGGCTGAAGGAGCCTGATCGTCATTTTGAACCCCATGAAGGGATTGATATGAACACAATCGGGGTATGTGTCAGCCAAATCACAGACAAATTGAAAATGACGCAATCGACGGCTTCACAATATCTCGCCATCCTTTTAAGAGCCGGCTTGATTAAGGCGGAACGAATCGGAAAGTATACGTACTACAAAAGAGATGAAGAGGCCATTAGAAAGCTTGCTGACTTTCTTAAAACAGAGATATGAGCATTTAAAAAATAAACATCTCTAGATGATGTTTATTTTTACACCATACATATCGACATATTCCGATGTGTTTATTTTTTGATTTACATATCGTTATTTCGTGATATGTAAATATATAAAGCGAAGAAGGAGCGAACGATGATGTTTAGTGCTTGGAAAATTTATGTTTTAGCGATCATCAGTTTTTTGGTAGGGACCTCAGAGTATATTATCTCCGGGATTTTGGATCAGATCGCCCACACACTCGGGATAACTTTAGCTGCTGCGGGTCAGCTGATTACGATCTTTTCACTTGTGTATGCAGTTTTCACACCGGTTCTCATGGCGTTGACGGCAAGTATCGATAGGCGCAAGTTAATGATGTATGCTCTCGGTTTGTTTGTGATCGGAAATATTCTGGCCTTTACCCTGCCTGGCTATGGCTGGTTTGTTGCAGCGCGGGTCATTATGGCCTTGGGGGCAGGCATGGTTGTGGTCACGGCATTAACGATTGCCGCCAAAATCGCACCGGCGGGTAAGCAAGGCAGTGCAATTGCTACAGTGGTCATGGGGTTTACCGCTTCTTTGATCATAGGTGTTCCACTCGGAAGAATGACGGCAGAAGCATTAGGCTGGAAGTCTGTATTTGGAGGAATTGCTTTACTGGGATTTATCGCAATGATTGTTATATTCTTAATCTTGCCGCATACTGAAGGCGATAAGCCCGTCCCTTTGCTTCAACAGCTTTCTCTTTTAAAGAACCGGAAAGTAGCAATGGGGTTATCAATCACTTTTTTCTGGCTCGGAGGATATTCCGTAGCATATACTTATCTGTCTCCTTACCTTCTGACCGTTTCAGGGATAAGTGGCAATTTGCTTAGCGGCTTTTTGCTTATATTTGGAATCGCCAGCTTGGTTGGATCGAAGTTTGGCGGATATAGCACCGATAAATGGGGCGTTCCCTTTACACTCGTTGGCGGGATGACGCTGCATATCATCGCATTGATTTTACTGTCGCTTGTCACCCATTCCTATGTCGGAGTACTGTTGATTCTCATCTTATGGTCGTTTGCCGCATGGTCTACCGGCCCGACACAGCAATATCACTTAGCGACGCTCAAACCGGAAGTGTCAGGTGTATTGCTCGGCATTAATCAATCGATGATGCAATTCGCCATGGCCGCAGGTGCAGGCATCGGAGGAGTTTTTGTGGAAAAAATATCGCTGGCTTCTATTACATGGTTTGGGGCATTGGAGGTTACGATTGCGATTGTCGCTGTTTTGGTGACTTTCAGTTCGCATTACAAACGGAAAGCAGGACCTGTAAGAGAAATCAGCTCATAATACGTTGCCTTGATTGGTGTTGAAGATTCAATGGGTTCATTCCCCATATCTTACTTGTTTTTTTTCGAAGTCTGGCAGGTAGTGTTGAGCCGAAAAATCTAACACCCGCCCGTTGTAAAACGAGCGGGTGTTTTTTATTTAGTCCGCTAAAATCCGCAAATAAGCCCTCCAAGGGCCGACATCATCCTGATACCGTTTCGCCAGCACTCTTGCAATTTGCGAGATGTGAGTAAGGTCGTGGGCAACCCATGTCGAGATCTGTTCTTTCAGTTTGACGATTCCAAACTCAGGGTGCATCCCCGTTTGTTCGAAGTCGGTTTCAGGATCAATGATCTGCTGTAATGTTTTCAGGTTCGCCCGTCTGATGTCTGCAAACTCGTTAAGCAACTGTTCCATCGTTTTTCCGTCGTTTTGATTCAACTGGCTGAAGCGGTCGAACGGTGGAAAAGGTTCCGTTGCTCCTTTTGTCACGATCAATTTGATGCGCGGCAACCAATTGTTTTTTTCTCCTTCAATCAGATGGCCGACGACATCAAAGGCGTTCCACGTGTCTTCGCCTTCATTGCAGCTGATCCAGGGACTCGATAATCCGGTCAGCAGCTGACTCAGCGTTTGTGGTGTGCGCTCCAGGATTTCGATTGCTTCCTCGAGTTGAAAGTTCATGTGGGTGACCTCCATTCATAAAAGTTCACGTCAACTGCCGCTCAGCAAACTCACGATACAGCGCATGCGAAGCAATCAGCTCGTGGTGCCGCCCCCGCCCTGTGATCTCGCCTTTTTCGATAAATATAATTTGGTCCGCGTTCACGATTGTCGATAGCCGGTGGGCGATGACGAAGGTGGTGCGGCCTTCCATGAGGCGGGCGAGCGCCTGCTGGACGATGGCTTCTGATTGGCTGTCGAGGCTGGCTGTCGCTTCGTCCATCATTAAAATTTTCGGGTCGCGCAGGAAGGCGCGGGCGATGGCGATCCGCTGTCTCTGGCCGCCGGATAGCTTGACGCCGCGTTCGCCGACTTCCGTATCAAGCTGCTCTGGAAATTGTTTAATAAATGTGTCGGCATACGCCATTTCCGCGACTTTCCACAGTTTTTGATCGTCAATGCTGTCGGCGTGGTCCAAGCCGTAGCACAAGTTCTCACGGATGGTGCCGGACATCATCGGGCTGTCTTGAGACACGTAGCCGATCTGGCTGCGCCACGATTTCATCGACAGTTTGTTGATCGGTGTTTCCCCGATGTTAATGGCCCCTGAGTCCGGTTCGTAAAATCGTTCCAAGAGGCCGAACATCGTCGTTTTTCCGCCGCCGCTCGGACCGACAAATGCAATCATCTGCCCGGGATCGACGTCGAAAGATACCTCCCGCAAGACAGGCTCGTCATCGCCGTAAGAGAAAGATACATTCTCGACATGTATCGGAAGATTGGAGATGTCCATCTCAAGTCCTTCCTGGCCCTCTTCCTCTTCAGTATGCAAAATCTCGATGATCCGCTCTGTTGCCCCTTTTGCTTTTTGCAGCTGAGTGAAAAATATTGTGAACGATGTGATCGGGAAGATGATTTGAAACAGATAAAGCAAAAAGGCGATCAGTGAACCTGCCGACATCGTCCCCTCAGAGACGCGGATGCCGCCGTAGCCGATGATGGCGACGATCACAATCATAATGACAAGGTGCATAAACGGGGAGACAAGCGCAAATATACGGGCTTCCTTGAGTCCGTATTGAAAGAGCTTCGAAATGCCTGATAGCCCTTTCATTTTTTCTGTATGCTCGGCGTTTGATGCTTTCATTAATCTGATTTCGCTTAATGTCTGCTGGACATGTCCGGTGAAGGAAGCTGTTTCATCCTGCAGCGTTTTGGAGATGCGCTGCATTTTCATGCCGAGCGGGATCATGATGAAGGTCGTGATCGGAACGGAGATCAGCATGAGCAGTGTCATTTTCCAATCCATAATCAGCAAAATGATCACCGATCCGACAATGGTGATGATGCCGGAAACAAACTGCGGAAAATGGTCGGAAATCAAGCTTTCAACAATGCCGGTGTCATTGACAACACGGCTGACGGTTTCACCGCTCGTCTTTTCGTCAAAGTAGCGGACAGGCAGGCGCAGCAGCTTGAACCACATACGCTCGCGCAGGGAAGCGACCACTTTTTGCCCGGCATAGGAAAGAAAATAGGTCGAAAACCCGTCGCAGACCGCTTGAACAATAAAAACGAGCGCAAGGATTCCCGCTAAGGCCAGATTGATCGAATGGACGGAAAAGCCGTCAACCATTTCCCTTGTCAACAGTGGAATGGACAGGCCGACCAATGTAGTGACGAGGCTTGCGGCCAAACCGACGGTTAAAGCCAGCCTGGGGACGCCGGATGTGAGAATCATGGTGAAAAACGGTTTCATGCTATTGTTGTTTTCTGTTTTCATTTGATAAACTCCTTATCGATATAATGTCAAAGAAGTGGATGGCGTAAGCTGTAACTCATCATATTACGATATACACAGCAGAAAGTTCCCGATCATTGCCGATTTTAGCTTCATGCTAAAAAGATTGACAGGAGAGATAATTGTAACTATTATTGTTACATATAGTTGATTGCATATATGAAAGGAAGAAAAAACATGACGATAAATATTAAAGTATATTCCGATTATGTCTGTCCATTCTGTTTCCTCGGAAAAGACCAATTCGAAAAAGCGATCGAAGGCAAAGATGTGGAAGTCGAGTGGCTGCCATTCGAACTGAGGCCGCGTCCATCTGAGCAGCTTGATCCGTTAAACGACCCGTCCAAATTGGCAATGTGGGACGGCGCCATTAAGCCGCGAATCGAGGCTTGGGACGTCAACATGAAGCTGCCAAACGTCTCACCGCATCCTTATACAGATTTGGCTCATGAAGGCTATCACTTTGCAAAAGAACACGGTAAAGCGAAAGCGTACAATGACCGGGTTTATCAAGCCTTTTTCCAGGAAGATCAAAATATTGGCGACATCGACGTATTAACAGCGCTGGCTAAAGAAGCCGGACTGGATGAGCAGGCTTTTAAAGAAGCTTTAAGCTCCAGAACATATCAGGACGTGCAGCGGAAGGCGCTCCAACACGCTTACGAAGAAGTAGGCATTACGGCCGTTCCGACATTTATCATTGGCAATGAACGGATCGCCGGGGCCGCTGCGAGGGAAGTGTTTGAACAGGTGATTGAAGAGGAAAGACGAAACATTTCTGCTGATGTTTTGCAATGCGACATTGACGAGAAGTCTTGTTAACAAACACCATCATACTTGGAACCCTTTAGATAAAAACAGTCTAAAGGGTTTTTTTCGCAGGTGGACAAATCATTGATTGGTGCAAAAAGGGGGAATTTGAATCAGAATAAAGAGGGAATTCGCCCTCTAAAGTAAAGTTAAGACAAGTTTAAATAAAGGTGAAAAATCACATATGAAAATATGAAAATAGGATCAAATCATTTACATATATTAATAAATATGGTATAGATTATAGTGACATCAGTGTTATTACATATATTAGAATTTCATCATTTTTAAGGAAAGGAGGTTATAAAGATGGAAACGAAAAATAAGGACTTTGTAAGCAAAGTATCTGAAGAGGAGTTAAAGAACTTGGCTGGAGGAAATGATGAGATTACTCCGCAAAGCACTGTTGTTTGTGTTAGCTTAAGGATTTGCAAATGGAGTATAAAGTACTGTCCAAGTTTTAAGAGAAAATGCTGGATGTAAAGTTCTGAATATTCTATCTCATCGCTGCCAATATAGAGAGTTAGAGATAACTCTCTATTTGGTCAGTGAATTTTTCTAAGAAGGGATTGGTTATATGGGAAAAATATTCGACTTTGATATTAAAGAAACCGTTCAAATCAAATCATTGTATCCTTCAGAAAGAAGAAAAAAGACCGATGCCGATATACCCGTTAACGAGCTACTTTTAAATGAAAAATCAAGCGAATGGGTTCATCTGTGGCAACAGTATTGGGGTCATGAAGATTGTTTTAAGTCATATTTAGATGAAGAAAATATGTTCAGTGAATTTCAATCCTTCTACTCGGATTTTTTTAAGCTGTCTTTTGATTATTTGGAATCCAAATTAGACCAGTTAAGTAAACAATGTGATTTGTCTGTGATATGCGATATCGCAAATTTAAAAAAGAATATCATGTCGTATATACAAGAGCATGTAGGGTATTTAGGCATTAGAGCTTTAATACAAGATATAAATGAAGAAAGAGAAAAAGGAAGACTTGAAGGAGAAAATCCCAAGGAACGATATGAATATTACGTAAATCATTTGTTATCAACCAAGGAAAAAAGGCTCGAAATACTTTGCCAATATCCTGTCCTAACAAGAGTTTTGTGCGAATTTATATTAAATCATATAGACAGTATTACTGAAGCTGTTATGCGTTTTTCAAATGACAGGAACGAAATATTGGAAAAATTCAATTTTAAAGGGGAAGACAAGCTGGCATCTTTATCTTTACAATTAGGCGACTCCCATAACGATGGCAGAAGTGTCATGGTGCTTCACTTTGAATCAAATAAAAAAATCGTTTATAAACCTAGGCCCCTCTCAGTTGATTTACACTTTCAGGAGCTTTTGCATTGGATAAATGATAAGGGGGGATGCAGGAATTTAAGAACATTAAAAATTTTAAGTAAAAACGAGTATGGGTGGCAGGAGTATGTAGAGTATAAACCCTGTCAATCTAATAGTGAAATTTCCCGTTTTTATGAAAGGCAAGGTGAATATATCGCAATATTATATTTGCTTAATGCCACAGATTTTCATTTTGAAAATTTAATTGCATGCGGGGAACATCCTGTATTGATTGATCTTGAAGGATTAGTGCAAAATACGGCAAAAGACTTGCAGGACGAATCTTCAGCATATAATATTGCATTCAATAAATTAATAGACTCAGTATTATCTACAGGGATGCTACCTGTTACATATATTAAATCAAGCATATTAGGGTTTGACATTAGCGGCCTTGGCGGAGATGAAGGTCAGCCGACTGGACAACATACTTTTACTGTGGAAAATGTTCAAACAGATGAGATCAAGTTAGTTAAGGCTGAGGCTTTTTCGGAAGGCAGTAAAAATAAGCCCTTTCTTGATAGTGAGAAAGTGGCATCAGCTTCGCAGTTTTCTTCTGAAATTATTAAAGGTTTTCGAGACATCTATTCATTATTTCTTCACCATAAAAAAGAGCTATTGTCTTCAAACAGTCCGTTGAGCCGCTTTAAAAATGATCGAGTAAGGGTCATTTTAAGAAGTACACAAGTTTATTCTACCTTTTTAGACTCGAGTTATCACCCGGATTATTTAAAAGATGGATACAGCAGAGAACGGCTTATAAATATTTTATGGGTTGGCGGAAAAAGCCGCCCGGTACATCAAGATGTCATCATGTATGAATGCAGAGATATCATAAAAGGAGATATTCCTTATTTTTATTGTCAAACTGATTCAGTTGATTTGTATCATCCATTGGGTAAAGTGAAAAGTGATTTTTTTGAAAAGTCGAATTTTGAATGTCTAATGAAAAAAGCAAAATCGTTAAATAAAAGTGATATGGAAATGCAAATCGAATTTATCCAAAACTCTCTCGCCGCCCAATACCCGCACTATAATGACTCCCATAACAACACGAACAAAAAAAACCATGCTTTTCATGATCAAACAACAGGCTATTCTCCTGAACAATTTTTAGATGTTGCAGAAATAATAGGCGATGAGATGAAAAACCACGCCATTTTCGGAAAGGAAGATGATGTTACATGGCTGGGGATCAATCAAAATTATAATGATCAACTGGCTTTTAGTCCGCTTGAATTTGATTTATATGATGGTTTGCTTGGAGTAGGACTGTTCTATGCGAACTTATATCATGTTACTAAGAAAGACGACTATAAGAATATTGCTGACAAAGCATTGAATTCAGCCTTAAATTACGCGGAAAACTATCCATTAGAATTTCCGTTATCGGCCTTTTATGGTTATGGAGCATATGCATATGTACTAAGTAATTTCTCTTTTATTTTCCATTGCCGCGACTATTTAACACAAGCAAAAAAAATGCTGAATAGAGTTTTAGGCTCAATAGAAGAAGATCAATCGCTTGATTATCTAGGAGGTTCTGCCGGCCTGATCATAGTATGTATACACCTTTATAAAAGAACAGGCGAACCTTATTTATTGGATATTGCGAATAGGTGCGGGAAGCTACTTGTGAACAAAAAAGAGCAGCAAATGAATGGTGCCGGTTGGCGTTCAAATCAGCTTGACAAGCCACTTTCAGGACTTTCTCATGGTTCTTCAGGATTTACATGGGCCCTAATGGCATTATATAAGTTTACAAAAAATGCCGATTTCAAAATAGCATTCATGGATTCCATGGATTATGAAAAATCCTTATTTAATAAAAAGGAAAAGAACTGGTTGGATTTACGGGATAATACCGAGCGTAATGGAAATTCCATGTGGTGCCATGGAGCGGCTGGAATTGGAATGAGCCGAATTATGATGGGCGATTATACGAATAATGTCGAGTTGCTGGATGAAATTGATGCGGCAGTCAATCAAACATTAAAAAGTGGATTTGGCATAACACATAGCTTATGCCATGGAGATTTAGGCAATTTAGATTTACTTCTTTTGGCAGCAAATAAATTCCAAAGTGAAAATTTAAAAGAAACAGCATTAAAAATTGGTAGCGATGTCGCCTACAGCATTACCAAAGGGAATGTGAGGTATGGGACTGTTTCAGGTGTCAAAAATCTAGGTTTAATGCTTGGACAAGCAGGTATAGGCTATGGTTTATTAAGGCTTGCTTTCCCGGAAAAGGTCCCTTCAATATTAACCCTTCAAATGAACGGGGGGGACTATAATTGAAAACGAAAACCAGAATAAGAGTGCCGCTTAAAAGACAAATTGCTCAAACTGATTGTGCTTTATGTTGCCTAACCATGATAGTGTCTTATTACAAAAGCCATGTTGGTTTTCATGAACTGAAAGAAAGGCTGGGCGGCGGACGCGACGGAGTTACCCTTTTCGCTCTATCCAATACGGCCACCGGGATTGGATTTTCGGCAAATGTACTAAAAGCTGATCGTATCAGTTCGATTACTTCACCAGTTATTGTGTACTGGGATCATTTCCACTACGTTGTATTGGAGAAAATAAACAAAAAGGGCTACCATGTGCTTGATCCCGCATTAGGACGATGCACGTATTCAGAAGAGGCTTTTCTTGAACATTTTTCGGGTTATTATCTAGCTCTTGAACCTAATGAGAACTTTAAACAAGTAAAGCCTAAAAGTGTATGGCTTCCCTATTTAAAAATAACCTTGGAAAAACCAAAATTACTTTTTTCTATTTTGGTATGGTCCCTGTCTATTCAATTGTTGACTGTTTCCATGCCGATTATCACTAAAATTGCAATAGATGAAATTGCAATTCCGAATCATTACGAATTTCTAACTGTTTTTTTCATTAGTATTTTTGGTTTGGTTATATTTAAGGGGATTATTTCTTACATGCGAGGCCGCTTTTTAACTAATTTAAGGTTGCATCTGGATTGGAGGTTGATGAGCAGGTTTTTTAGACATTTAATTCATCTGCCGTTTCAATATTTTCAGTTAAGGTCATTTGGCGAAATTGTTTATCGAGCCAACTCCCATATTATGATACGAGAGCTTTTTTCTCAGCAGACCATCATGAGTGTACTAGATTCAACTCTCGTTCTTATTATACTGGGATACATGGCGATGACTTCGCCTTGGTTAGCAGGTTGGGTGATTGCCTTTGGTATAGTAAACATATTATTGTTGACTTTTACTCAAAACTCAATTAAACAACGTGCAGAGGAAGAACTCTCTGAGCAGTCCAAATTCCAAGAAGTTCAGGTGGAAACGCTCTATGGAATTTTCGGAATTAAAATGGCCGGAGTTGAAAAACAAGTTTTACATCAATGGGAGCATTTGTTTAAAAAGGTATTGTATGCATTCAAAAAAAATGAATATTTTTCTAATACCATAAATTCGTACATAGTTAGTTTAGAGCTTGCTGCGCCTTTGGTTATTTTAGGCTTGTCATTACACCAGGTTCAACTTGGAAACATAACCACCGGCTCAATGGTGGCGATCTATTCATTGACAGGAGTATTTTTTGGTTTGGTTTCTTCTTTAGTTGAAACAGCAAAAAGCATGATCACTATGGACACCTATTTGCAAAGAATTAACGATGTGTTGGAAGCGCCAGTGGAAAAAACACCAAAAAACTCAATTAAACCAAAAGAATTAACTGGAAATATTAAACTGGAAAATGTAAGCTTTTCATATACCCAGTATAGTAAGCCTGTGCTTAAACATATTAGTGTGGAAATAAAGGCGGGGCAAAAAGTCGCTATCGTTGGTCCTTCAGGTTCTGGCAAAAGTACTTTGGCACGTATGCTGCTTGGTTTATATGAACCTACTGCCGGCAAAATCTTTTATGATGGAATCAATTTATTCGACTTAGACAAGCAATGGCTGCGTAGAAATATTGGTGTCGTACCACAAGATGCGACTCTTTTTAATAAATCCATTCTTCATAACATATCTGTTTATGATAAGAATCCTTCTATGGATAAAGTTGTTAAGGTGGCTAAAATAGCACAAATTCACGACGAGATTATGGAAATGCCAATGGGTTACCACACTCCCGTATCAGAAATGTCGATGAATATTTCAGGTGGTCAAAAACAGAGAATCATGCTGGCGCGGGCTTTATTGCAAAGCCCTTCAATATTATTGCTGGATGAAGCAACCAGTTCTCTTGATAACTTAAATGAAAAGGTCATAGAACAACATTTAAATGAATTAAAGTGCACGCGCATTGTCATAGCTCACAGGCTAAGTACGATTAAGGATGCAGATCTCATATTAGTGCTAAAAGACGGAGAGATTCAAGAGATGGGCAACCATTTACAATTGATTCGCAACCAAGGGTTTTACACCAAATTGTACAATTCAAACAATGACCAAGCGATTGTGGGAGGAGGCTAAAACAGTGAATGATTTATTTGATGAAATAAGAGATGAGTCGATTAATATTGGGGGGATTGATGGTTACAAATTCGGCTCCTTAAAAGAGATATTGCGAAATAAAAGATTTGTATTTCTTGGTGAAAGCAGCCATTGCGTCAAAGAATATATTGAGGCGAAGGCAAGCTTGATCAAATATCTGCATCAGGAATTAGGATTTCGTATTCTTGCTTTCGAAAGTGAATTGGGAGATTGCAGCATAGGAAATTATCTTTCAGAAGAACTTAGTGCCAAAGAAAATATGTCCGGTTCCATCGGGAAAGTTTGGCAAAACGAATTTATGCTTGATTTGTTTGAGTATATGAAGGAAACTCAACAGCGGCAGCCTTTGCATTTAACAGGCGTTGATGTTCAGCAGAGCATGGATAAGCACTTTTCCTCCTACATGCGTTCGCATTTGACAGGGGATCTCAGGAAAACGTTTGTAACATTTGATACGCGTACAAATGAGATGCTCGATAAAGATTATATGTTAAAGCGGCGTTTTAGGAAAACAGTAGAAGAAATTGAAAGAATAGGCCAAGGACTGATAAGGGAGCTTGAAAAACAGACTTTCCCCTCTGCTATGTTTCGTGATGTCGTGTTACAGACGATGAAAAACAGACTCAATTATTTTAAGGCGAATTTTACAAAAGGTTTTTCAAAATTGTTTGAATATCGTGATGAATTAATGGCGAAGAATCTTGAATTTTTATCTCAGCATGTTTATCCTGATGAGAAATTTATCATTTGGGCTCACAACCTTCACATCAAAAAACAAAGCAGCGTCAATCGGTTTTCACCATATCGATCATTTGTAGAAAACCTTCCGGAATTTATGAAAGAGGACAGTTTTGTTATTGGTCTTTACGCGGGAGAAGGAAGAATGGGTGACAACCAAGGAGGCGATCATCCTATCAAAAAAGTTAACAAAAAGCACATGGAGTGGCTGCTCAGCAATTCACCCCATCCCAATTTTTTTATACCATGTGCTTCAAAGTGGGGGGAAAAAAAGTGGAAGGCTTTTGAGGGAGGAGGCTTGCGTATTTCTTTCAAGCCGGTTCAACAGTATGACGGAGTTTTATTCTTTAAAAAAGTAACCCCAGCAGTTGTTAATGTTGAATAGGATGTTGACGGGTTAAGCATAACCTCTAAGGTGAAGATCTCTGCTTATAGGAATTTTTTGTTGGGAAAAGAACTTTTTCGTTATATTAAATTGCTGGTGGCGGCCAAAGGGAGGAAAACTGAAAGCTGTTTTTTTGGTTTTCAATGGTAAATGGGATTATTGCATGGAGTGCACAAGTCAGACCCAGGGTAATTTCATGGACGTATTAACTTTTGGTAAAGTCGTTTATCAGGACATCCATGAAAAGATATGTTCGGCAGATGAGGAAGGGAATCCTGTTCCCGAGATGCCGGAGATGGTGGTTGAGGAGAAATATGAAGAACTCCAAAGGTAAACTGGTAACGCGTTCACAGTTTCTTGAGAGGAAGATCTTCAACAAATCATGATAAAGGGATGGCCGAAGGCTTTTTTCACAGCTGGATCGGCTTGAAGACGATCTGAAAGTCATTCGTTAAAAGAGGGAGGGTATATTGATGACGACGTTTCCTGAGCATTTCATATAACCGCGTAATCGCGGACCTCCTCATCAAGTTTTTCTATAACCATTAAAAAGAGGAGGTTGATATACATGCGTACAGAGCAGGAAATCATCGATTTGATGCTGAAGGTCGCACGGGAGGACGACCGCGTTAGAGCGGTCGGCATGAACGGTTCGCGGACGAATCCGAATGTTCCGAAAGACCCTTTTCGCGATTATGATATGGTCTATGTTGTAACAGATATGCAGTCTTTTCTTGATGAGCCGGGCTGGGTTGACGTTTTTGGGGAGCGGATCATCATGCAGACGCCGGAAGCGATGGAGCTGTTTCCGAATGAGCTTGGCAACCGCTTTTCTTATTTGATGTTATTTACTGACGGTAGCCGCATTGATTTGATTCTTGTGCCTCTTGAAGAAAAGCTGGAATACTGCCGGGAAGACGGATTAACCGTGATCCTGCTCGATAAGGATCAGAACCTGCCCGTTATCCCGCCGCCGACGGATCGGGAATATTGGGTGCAAAAACCGTCCCCGCAATGCTTCGCCGACTGCTGCAATGAATTTTGGTGGACGTCGACATATGTGGCCAAAGGGTTGTGGCGGCAGGAAATTCTTTATGCACTCGATCATTTAAACCTCGTCAGGGCCATGCTGCTGAAAATGCTCGAATGGAAGGTCGGTTTTGAAACGGGCTTTTCGCTGAGCATAGGCAAGAATGCAAAGTTTCTTGATCGCTATGTTGATCGAAATACGTGGGAAAGGCTTTTGGAGACATATCCGCCAGCTGGTTATGAGCGTGTATGGAACAGTTTGTTTAAGATGTGGGATCTGTTTGAAGAGACAGCGGCAGCAGTCGCTGAACATCTGGCTGAACAATATCTTTTCGCAGAAGCCGAGAAAGTCAAACAGTACGTGAGACGCGTTCAGCAGCTGAAGCCTGATGCAAAGGTAATTGACTAATCAGATGATGGCCGCACTCCCGGCAGGTGAGCCGGGAGTGTGTTTTTTGCGGAGGTGAACGCCATGTTCAGTCTTAAAAAAATATTGAAGGGCCATTATGGAATCGACAGTGTGAACATTTCTCCCGAGCAAGGGGGATGGACAGCACTCGCTTATCAAGTAACCGATGGAAAAGCCGCTTTCTTTCTAAAAGTGTATGATAAAAATAGGGCATCGACAGCGAAATGGACGGCTCTGATTGATGATTATATGCCTGTTCTCAGGTGGCTGAGTGACCGCACCGCTCTCAGCGGGAAGCTGCCTGTGCCGCTTTTAACAACAAATGGAGAATACAAGTGCGAAGATGATGATGCGGTTTATGTGCTTTATGAATACATCGCCGGTGAAACCATTGGAGGTCGGCCGATCGGCAAAGACTGCGCGGAGAAGCTCGCCAGCATCATAGCGGAACTGCACCGATATGACGAGACGATCCCGGTGAAGACAGAAAGAATAAAAGAAAACTATGATATTTCGTTTTTAGGCGAGATAAAACAATGGCTTGATCACCTTCCTTGTGAGCTGGCGCCACTCATTCAACCCTACATCGGATCAATCCGCGGGATGATGGAGGCAGCCTTATCCCTGGCGGATGATTTGAAATGCGGAGGAAGAAGATTGGCTTTGTGCCATACAGATATTCATGGATGGAATTTGATGAAAACGGGCGGGGAATTGATTCTGATCGATTGGGAGGGCTTGAAATTGGCCCCTGTTGAAGCGGATCTGATGTTTTTTGCCAATCAACCGTATGTACAAGAGTTTTTGCGGGTTTACCGCGAGACTCATAAAGGGTTTGAAATTGATCAGAACGCTTTGCGGTTTTATCAGATCAGGCGAAGACTGGAGGACATATGGGAGTTTACAGAGCAGCTGGCGTTTGACATTCAGACAGAAAAAGAAAAGGCAGAGACGCTGAGCTTGCTGAAAAAGGAGCTTAAGGCCATAGAGGACAGAAAGATCAACTGTTAAAAAGCTAAACGGAGGAACACCTGTGATAAATTATCGTACTTTATTTTTTGATGTGGATGACACACTATTAGACTTCGGTGCAGCGGAAAAGTCAGCACTGCGGAAGCTTTTTCAGGAACAGCAAATTCCTTTAACAGCTGAAATAGAAGCGAATTATAGACGTATCAATCAAGGTTTATGGAGGGCGTTTGAAAAAGGGGAGATAGACCGCGGCCAAGTGGTAAATACGCGTTTTTCCCTTTTATTCAAAGAATATGGTCTAGAGGCTGACGGCGTTTTGCTTGAGGAGAAGTATCGCAGCTTCCTTGTAGAAGGGCATCAACTGATAGACGGCGCTTTTGAATTAATTGAAAGCCTGCAGGATCAATATGATTTATATATCGTGACGAACGGTATTTCAAAAACGCAGTATAAGCGTCTGCAAGCTTCGGGATTATACCCGATGTTTAAAGGGATTTTTGTTTCAGAGGACACCGGTTTTCAAAAACCGATGAAAGAATACTTTGATTACGTTTTTGAACGAATTCCTCATTTTTCTGCCGATCAAGGGCTGATCATCGGGGATTCATTGACAGCGGACATAAAAGGGGGGCGGCTGGCCGGATTGGATACATGCTGGATGAATCCGGGCATGTTAGCAAATGACACTGGTATTGTACCAACCTATCAAATACAAAAACTTGATGAGTTGTATAATATTTTAAACATTAAAAAAGCTGGCCATTGTTCATAAGGGAAAACGGGCGCATTTTGATTGGTGATTCAAGATGCGTACTGCTTTTTCCATTTCGCTAATATTATAAGAATATTCTTTATATTGGAATAGTTGTTTCCTAACAAATAGATAGAGTAAAATTTGTTCTCCTGAAAAAAACAATTGTATTTTTCGAGGGAATTTATTATGATGGAATAAGTAAATTTTGAGGTAAATCGTTAATTGAAATTATCAGATTTTTATTACTACTTAACACGATGAAGATGCTTTGTCATCATATAGTTTGGGGTGACATCAGCCGTGTAAGAGGAGGAAAAGAAGTGGCGAACAAAGAATTGAAGAGAGGCCTGGGCGCGCGCCACATCCAAATGATTGCGCTTGGCGGCACTATCGGCGTCGGTTTATTTATGGGATCTTCTAGCACGATAAAGTGGACAGGACCTTCCGTCCTGCTTGCTTATGCCATTTGCGGAATTTTTATCTTTTTTATTATGCGTGCAATGGGGGAAATGTTATATGTAGAACCAAGCACCGGTTCATTTGCGACATTCGGCCATCAATATATACACCCGTTGGCCGGATATATGACCGCGTGGAGCAACTGGTTTCAGTGGGTGATTGTCGGGATGTCCGAGATCATCGCCGTTGGGGAGTACATGAAGTACTGGTTTCCGGATCTGCCCGCTTGGATACCGGGCATTATCGCAATGGCGATTCTCGGAGGAGCAAACCTTGTCTCTGTTAAATCATTTGGTGAGTTTGAATTTTGGTTTGCGATGATTAAAATCGTTACAATTGTATTAATGATTGTAGCGGGGCTCGGGATTATTTTCTTCGGATTCGGCAACGGCGGACAAGCGATCGGGTTCTCAAACCTTTGGTCGCACGGCGGTTTCTTTACAGGCGGATTCTCTGGATTCTTCTTTGCGCTGTCACTAGTCATCGCCGCTTATCAAGGGGTCGAACTGATCGGAATTACGGCGGGGGAGGCAAAAGATCCGCAAAACACGCTGAGACACGCGATCCAAAGCATTATTTGGCGTATTTTAATTTTCTATATTGGCGCTATTTTCGTGATTGTCACAGTTTATCCTTGGGATGAGCTGAATGCAATTGGAAGTCCGTTTGTATCCACTTTTGCGAAAGTCGGAATTACGGCGGCCGCCGGCATTATTAACTTCGTCGTCATTACGGCGGCAATGTCCGGCTGTAACAGCGGCATTTTCAGTGCGGGCCGCATGCTTTATACATTGGGAGTAAACGGGCAAGCGCCAAAATTCTTTACGAAGATTTCCAGAAATGGCGTGCCGTTATACGGGACGATTGCCGTCCTGATCGGTTTGGCAATCGGCGTCGTTTTAAATTATATTGCGCCGCCTAATATTTTTGTGTATGTATACAGTGCGAGCGTGCTCCCGGGGATGATTCCGTGGTTTGTCATTCTGCTCAGCCATATCGGATTCAGAAAAGCAAAAGGGGCTGAAATTGACAAACATCCGTTCAAAATGCCTTTCGCCCCTGTGACGAACTATTTGACGATTGGTTTCCTGCTTATGGTATTGGTGGGCATGTGGTTCAACAATGACACACGCGTGTCACTGATTGTCGGGGTTATTTTCCTTGCGGTTGTTGCCGCCAGCTACTATGCGTTTGGAATTGGCAAGCGTGCCTCAGCTGATCGGAATAAATAATGAAATCTTTAAGGCGCTTGGGGCTGTCAAGTTGTTATTGGCAGCCTTCTCAGGGCGCTATGCTCAAGAACCAGCTCCTGGTTCTTTTTTTATAAGCTTGGCCTTGTTTAAATGCGGGCGCCAATGATGGGAAGAAACCCGCCCCGCCCACTCCGGCGCGCCTCTGGGTGCCACTTCAAGCAACGGCATATCCAACATCGGGTCCGAAAGATGTTGTGATTCAAGTGAAGAAGCAAAACCACACCACACAGTAAAGGCTTATGAAAAGGTATAAGGGGGGTCTTTTTCCTTCCAAAAGAAAAAGCCAGCAGAAAACAGGAGCGTCTCTGCAAGCTGAAAAAAGCCGCTATGTGAAAAGGTTTGCCGCAACACGTGTATCGCCCTCATAACAACACAATCAATGAATTGATATGGATCCGATGAGAAGCGCGCATCCTGTCATAACGATAACAGCGAGCACTGCCCACTTTATCGCAAATTTTTGATGATCGTCGATGGAAACCCCGACAAGTCCAACAAGCAAATGTGTTGAAGGCACAAGCGGGCTCAGCATATGAATCGGCTGGCCGATGATGGAGGCTCTTGCAATTTCGACCTTATTAACACCGTATGCGACAGCGGTTTCTGATAAAATCGGGAGCACTCCGTAAAAATACGCGTCATTCGGCATCAGAAAAGTGAAAATGCCGCTTGTTAAGGCTACAATCATCGGAATAAAGCCGCCCATTTGTTCAGGAATCATAGACGCAAGCGAAATCGCCATTTCATCTACCATTTTTGTGCCTGTTAGTATTCCGGTAAAGACCCCTGCGGCAAATATCATTGAGCCGATAGCCAATACATTGCTCGAATGCGCCGAAATTCGCTGTCTCTGATGATCGAGGTTTGGATAATTGACAATCAATGCGATGCAGAACGCGATAATAAACAGAACGGTCAAGCTTACTTTTCCTGATATGAGAAGCCCTATCAATGAAAGCGTCAACAATAAGTTGAACCACCAAAGCTTCGGACGCTTCCACTCATCCTCCGCAGCAGCGGCCGTTTCATTGGCACCAGCCGGATGTTTGAGTTCAATCACGCCGAGGCGTTTTCGCTCCGCTTTTCCGAGCATATACGCAACTCCGATCATACAAAGCATGCCGCTTGCGATGACAGGTATCATCGGGCCGGTCAATTCAGCCGGGTCAACTCCGAGCGCACTCGCTGCCCGCGGTGTTGCGCCTCCCCATGGAATCGTATTCATAATCCCCATGCCGACTCCTGCGATTCCCGCTAATATAATCGGGCGGATGCCAAGCAGCAAATAGAGCGGGAGCATCGCGCTCGTTGTAATCATATATGTTGTTGATCCGTCTCCGTCCAATGCGACTAGCATCGTGAGCACCGCGGTGCCGACGACGATTTTTAACGGATCGCCTTTGACCATTTTTAATATTTTTGTGACCATTGGATCAAACAGGCCAGTATCAATCATAATCCCGAAATATAAAATCGCAAACATAATCATAACGGCGGTTGGCGCGACCTGCTGAATCCCCGAAATCATCATGTCACCGACATCGCTGAATCTGAATCCAGCGATCAGCGCAAACACTATCGGTGTCAAGACCAATGCCGTTAGAACAGAAAGCCGTTTTGTCATGATCAATACCATAAACACAAGCATCATGAAAAAGCCTAAAATTGCTAACACAGTTATTCCCCCCCCTTGTATGAATCCGCTTACATTTTTTCTCTCCTGATCCCCTTATGCTTTGCCTTTTTGTCATCATAAGAGAAGAACTTTCTGAAGTAAATAATTTGGTTTTTATGTATTTTTAATTTTTTAAAACCATTTTGTTCTTTTTGACCATTTTTAAGTACATAAAAAAAGTATTCCGCAGACGCGAAATACCCGGTTAATCTCCAGCTATGATGTTTTGATAAAATGCTGATTGCTCCTCAAGGAATCGTCTCGTTTCCTTGCTGTTTAAATAATAGCTTTCCCATTCCTGTTCATTTATTTTCTGCTTCCATTCCGGCGAAGATGTGATTTTTTTAAACACTTGATCCCAGTAGGAGATTTCTTCTTTGGTCATATTTTTCGGGCCTAATACACCTCTCCAATGGGAAAATACAAACGGGATGCCCTGTTCTTTCCACGTCGGTACATGCGGATAAGCGGGAAGCCTTTTGTCTGAAGTAACAGCCCCAAGTGTGATGCTGCCGCTCCGTTCATATGTTTTAGCTTCTGATAGAGTCATCGAAGCGGCGTCAATTTCATGTCCGATAAGCGCCTGAATGAGCTCTTCGCTGCTTTCATACTGTAAATATTGAATGTTAAAAGGGTCAACTCCGTACATATCGGCCGCCCTGACGAATGACAGCTGGTCATCATTTCCAAGTCCGGGGGAAAAACCGATTTTTACCTTGCCGGGGTTCTTTTTGATCTCATTCAGCAAATCCTTTCCGCTCTTTATTTCTGATCCTTTTGGAAGAGCGATCGTCTGCCATTCTTTTGCAAGAATCGCCAGCGGGGTGAAATCGTCTGTTTTCAGTTTGCTCTGTCCGAGAATGTAATTGCTCAGCATTAAGCTGGATGTCATACCGATGGTGTACGTATCGCTGTTATTTATATACTTCCAGCCTTTGTCACCGCCGCTTCCGGGTTTATAAACGATCTTCACTTCGCTTTTTATCACTTGTTTTTGTTTAAGGACGGATTGTATCGCCTGAGCCGTTAAATCCCAGCCGCCCGAAGGCTCAGCGGGTACGACGATTTCAACCGGCCCTCCCGGGGGACGCGGGGCGGACGAGTGTCTTTCATCTCCCGAAATTAAGATCAATAGACAAATCATTATGATCGCAAGGTTCTTCATGTTTATTCATCCGCCAAATAGTATTTTCTCTCCGGTCTTCCGATAATTCCGTATTCCAGCTCAGCGCGCGCTTCTTCTTTTGACACGAGATATTCGGCATAGCGGCGGGCTGTTGTACGTGAAGCCCCCATTTTTTCACCGAGTTCTTCGGCTGTCATTCCTTTGGCTGCGTCTTGCAGAACATCCCTGATTTTTTTCAGTGTAATCGAATTGATACCTGTCGGCAAATCCTCAGTTTGACGGGATCTGCTGGAGCAGCCTCCGAAGATTTGGTCAATCATTGATTGGCTGACCTGTGGCTGAGAAAGCAGTGTTTGCCTTTTTTTCTTATATTGAAGCAGCACCTGTTTGAATTTTTCGGCAGTCACAGGCTTAATCAAATAGTGTACAATTCCCGCCCGGAGCGATTCCTGTAAATGACATGTTTCGGTTGCTGCTGTGATGATCATGATATCCACTTCCGGAAACCGGTTTCGAATGACAGGAATCAATGTTGTGCCCATCTCATCCGGCATGTAAATATCCAACAGCAGCAAGTCGGCCTTTCGGGCCTCGAGAATTTCTATTGTTTCTTTGGCATTGGCCGCTTTACCGATAATGTTGAATCCATCAAGCTGTTCGATCAATCTTTCATGAATTTGCGCTACACGGAAATCATCCTCCGCGATCACGATATCAATCAAATGGATTCCCCCTCTCGTGTTTGCTTCTCCTTCGGTATAAAAACGGTAAATACCGCTCCGCCGCCTTTTTGATTGGCCACTTCTATCCAACCGTCAAGTTCACGTACAGATTCCTTTACGTTGGCCAGCCCGTAGCCTCTCTTCATCCCCTTTGAAGAATATCCTCGTTCAAAGATGGCTTTCAGCTTATCAGGCGCTATGCCGCATCCTGTGTCAGCCACTTCTATGACAATATCGCGGCCAATGTCCGTGATGAAAAATGAAACAAGCCGCACATTTTGCTCAGCTACGGCTTCGAAAGCGTTATCAATTAAATTCCCGATAATCGTAATGAGATGAGACATCCCGATATGCTCAGGAAGCGGCTCAAGCGTGCTGTTTTCATCAATGGACAACTTAACTTTTTTCTCTGAAGCCTTTCCCATTTTGCCCAACAGGATAGCCTGCACCTGCTGTGAATGAATGTTTTTGAATAAAATATCGTGCTGTTCATTTTGAATGGCGTATTCTTCTTTAATCAGGTCGATCGCTGCTTCATACTCACCTAGCTCAAGCAGACCTAGGATCACATAAAGCTTATTTGAGAATTCATGTGTTTGCGCGCGGAGATCTTCAGAGTATTTTTGCACCTCTGTCAGCGTGTCAATGAGCCTTTTTAACTCGGTCTTTTGACGGAAACTTACGACAATTCCGTAAGTTTGACCGTTTTGGAGCATCATTTTTGTATTTAAAATAAAGACTTGATCGTTGACGCAGACCTCCTGATTCAGCAACATCTGCCGGTGATGAAGGACAGGCATTAGTCCGGCTCCGGGCATGATGTCATCAATTGGCCGGTTGACCACAGGTTCGGGAAGCTTAAGCATTTCTGCCGCCGATACGTTCATCATTGTAACGACTCCTTCACGATTGGTGGCAATAATCCCTTCTTTAATCGCACGCAGCATCGCATTTCGTTCCCGGTAAAGAGATGCGATCTCTTGGGGTTCAAGGCCAAGCGTATCTTTTCTAATGCTTTTGGCAAGAGCGGCGGCACCCGCAAATCCTAAGAGCAAAACGAGAACAGCCATGAAGCTCAATTTTCTCACATTCTCTTTAATACCTTGTTCTGTCTCGTTTAACAGAAAATCAACAGACACACTGCCGATGACCTTGCTGTAACCACTTTGTTCCTGGATAATCGGCGCACTTCCTCTGATCACCATACGGTCATCGTTTTTTGTTTCAGAGATGTGAGAGCCGCCGAACAAGATTTTTCTGCTTCTTGTCAGCTTCGTTTCCCCTCTCTTTTCCGAGGCGATTTTGATCTCTCCCTTTTCGTCGAGGACATAAATAGTATAGGCGCCGGTCTGTTCTTTCATCTGTTCAATGACCTCTTGCACCTCTCCCTTATGCCCGCGCTTCGCTTGAAAGAGTTCTTTTACCGGAGGCATATAAGAAATGGTTTTTGCAGTCTGAACGGCAAGCTGTTCGAACTGTTTTCTTCCTTCTTTTGTTTGCTGAACGGCAAACGTGACTGTCAGCAAGCCGATTACTAAGATAAGCAGTGCTGCAATCAAGCCCATAATTTTTGTTTGCAGAGAAAAATTGACCCGTTTTTTGACCACAGGCACCAGCCGTCCTTTCTACCAAAAATCATACCACTTTTTATTCGGAAATTTTGGCATTTTTAAAATATCCTTTGTAAGATAACGAAAAATGCAAGTATATCTTATAAGTGATGATTTCATAATGCAGGATCAGTTTTAGGACAGTGGGCTGTTAGTTTTTTAAGCTGGGATCCGGTTTTATCCCACATATAGATCTAAATCCAGAAGGAAGTCTGCCTCCGGCCGCAGGACGGATCTTCGCATGACGATTGGAGGAAGCTGTCGCCCTCGCGAACACCGCCCTTGCATATCATGGAAAATCTATTGATTCGCATATTGTGGCGGCCCGTCTACTGCTGTTGACTACTAAAACAACTCACAAAACATGCGCTCATTAATATTCAACAATACAATCCCGGCAGTTTACGGCGTTCACCAGCCGGTCGAGCTTTAGAACCCGGTTTAACGGAGAGTGGAAGATGACGTACGTTTAAAATGATTTAACATTCATCGGTCGAATCGATCATTTGAATAAAGTTAAGGGCAGATGGAGATAGATGATCCTCCGTCCTTACGCATAGTGAAATCGGGTTCTTTATTACGGCTTTATCAACATGAACCTTTGCGATGTCTCCTCGGGCGATATATTCGTTTACTTCAAGAGCGGATACGAATGTTACACCGTATCCTTCCATAACTGTTCTGATTGTTTCGTTTAATCCGTTTATTTGTACGCCCATATTTGGTTTTCCCGCGTTATGCAGGTTGCACAGCGAAATCAATTTTTTCCGCGAAAAACTTCCTTCCTCGCGAAAGATGAAGGGTTCTTTTACAATCTCCTCTAATGCCACGTGCTGTGAGGCAAACTTATGATTTTGATTGACTACGAACAACATGTCATCTTCAAAAAGTAATTTTCCTTTAAGCAGCGGGCTGAACTCCGTAATGCCCCCAATAAAGCCGATATCTACTTCATAATTAACCAGTTGATCGATAGCCTTTTGATAATTAATGGTCGAAATCTCCACATCTGTTCCAGGATAAAGCTTTTTATAGCGGCTGAGCCATCTTGGCAGCAAATAATTGGCGGGGAGGAAGGTGGCGGCAATACGTAGTTTTCCAATTGACCCTTCCCTTAACTGTTCCACATACAATTCAATTTCTTTTTCAAGTGAAAACAGCCGCTTTGCCTGTTTTGCAAGCTCTGCGCCGGACTGTGTCAGCAGAATCCCCCTGCCTTTAGGAACGAATAAGGTGCAGTCGATCTCGCGTTCTAATTTCTTAATTTGCGAGGTGACGGCAGGCTGGCTGATGTTTAGCTGTTTGGCAGCTTGGGTGACGCTGCCTGTTTGAGCGACCGAATAGAACAATCGCAGTGCATGTAGATTCATATTTTACACCTCTATTTATAACTAAAAGTTATCAATATCAAATAAAGATATATTAGAGTTATCTAAATACTTTTACTATTATAAAGTTGAACAACATGTTTTACAAGAAAGGAGAAACGGCTATGAGTACGCTTATCCTAAATAAAACAGCTTATTGCAAGTCTCCGTATGATGTATGGCTGGAGGAATTGAACGAACCGGTGGCCATGCTGACTTCAACCGATCGTGCGGATGAATGCAGAAATTATGATGTGATCGAAGCGTTTGACGATTATCCGGTTAATGGATGCATCGAAATGCGCGCTTTGGAGCTGAATGAAACGTATCACTTTAAAACGATTATTGCATCATCAGAATTTGATATGTTGAGGGCGGGGAAGCTGAGGTCGCTTTTGGGTATAAAAGGGCAGTCTTACGAAAGCGCTCTGTTGTTCCGCAACAAAATATTAATGAAAGAGCAGGTCAGAAAAGCCGGTGTAAAGGTTCCGGACTTTAAGAAAATCGACTCGGCGGCCGACTTATATACGTTTGTTCAAACTTTCGGTTTTCCTGTGGTCGTTAAGCCTATTTGCGGATCGGGGTCTGTTGATACAACCGTTTTAAGGGATCGGCAGGACGTGTGGAATTTTCTTTCGAAAGGTCTTCCTGATCATCTGAAGGTTGAGTCGTTTATCGAAGGGGATATGTATCATATAGACGGTCTGATCCTTGATGGAGAGACTGTCCTCAGCTGGCCGTCGCGTTATATCAACGGATGTCTGGCTTTTCAGGAACAACAGTTTTTAGGCAGCCTCCAGCTTGAAGGGGAAAATCCGCTCACCCGGCGGTTGACTGATTTTGTTCAAAAAGCGCTTGCTGCCCTTCCTGTTCCGGATATTACAACATTCCATGCTGAAGTGTTTCATACACCGGATGATGAATTGGTATTTTGTGAAGTGGCCAGCAGAACCGGCGGCGCTATGGTTCGTGAAGCTACTGCGCAGACTTTCGGCTTTGATATCAATGAAGCGTGTGTTAAAGCGCAATGCGGCCTGGACTTTCATATTCCGGCGGTGAACAACAATCCGCACCGCCTAAGCGGCTGGCTGTTGATTCCACCAAAAGACGGCGTGCTGAAAGAAATCAAGCCGGCACCAGCTACAGACTGGCTAGCGCAACAAAATATTTTCGCTCAAGCCGGAGACAGGTTCCACGGCTCGTCTTCCAGTGTAGACGCAATTGCAGGCTGTTTGATTACCGGGCACACAGAAGCCGAATTAAGCGGCCGCATCAGCCGGCTTGCAACGCGGTTTCATGATCATACCGAATGGGAAAAGACTTCGGATGTTTGCGCAATTTAAAGCATTCAGCCGCCTTCACCCGTTGATCCGATTTTTGCTGATAGGCACGCTTGTCACAAAGGCGGCTAAGTCGATGACAACCCCGTTTTTGGCACTCTATCTTCATATGAAAACGGGAGCCGATTTTGGAACCATCGGGCTTGTGATCGGTTTCGGCTATTTTTCAAGCACTGTAGGAGGGGTAGTCGGAGGAGCGCTTTCAGATAAAATCGGCAGAAAAAAAGTGATGCTTTCATCCATTTTCATTTGGAGCTTTGTATTCATTCTTTTTGGACTTGTCCATGATTTCATGTGGTTTTTATTGCTAAATATTTTAAGCGGGCTTTGCCATTCGTGTTTTGAACCTGTGTCAAAGGCTTTGATGGCTGAGTTATCGGAACGGGAGATGAGATTCCGCATTTTCTCTTTGCGGTATTTGGCCATTAATATTGGAGCCGCTGTCGGACCTTTATTGGGCACTTATTTCGGTCTTGCCAAAACCGGAACGCCGTTTATCATCACAGGGCTTGTCTATTTTGGCTATGCTGCACTTTTAAGCTTGATGATGATTCGGCTGATCACGGTGAAAGAGACAAAAACCGCTTCTGAAAAAATTCAGGCAGGTTCCGTTTTGAAAACGTTAAAGCAAGACAAGGCTCTTCGATTTTATATAGCCGGCGGCATCCTTTTTTTGTTCAGCTATTCGCAAATGGAAAGTACTTTGCTGCAGTATTTAAATAACGACTTTGCAAACGGAGTTAAAATATTTTCGACTTTAATTACGTTAAACGCAGTGACGGTCATCCTTTTACAAGTGCCGCTCACCCGTTTATTTGAGAAGTATAAATCCTTAACAACAATATCAATTGGAACCGTTTTTTGCATGTTGGGGAATGTCGGTTTTTCTGTCGCAAATGGCTGGATTGTTTTTATGCTTTCGATGTTTGTTCTGACAATCGGCGAAATTTTATGTTTTCCTTCAATGAATGTCCTTTTGGACGAGCTTGCTCCGGATCATATGAAGGGCGCGTATTACGGCATGCAACACTTATACAACATCGGTGAATTTTTAGGGCCTTGGCTGGGGGGAATGATGCTTGCCTTGTACGGGGGAAAAGCCGTCTTTCTCATTGCTGCGTGTTCAGTCTTCTTCGCTCTAGGTGCCTACCATCTGGGAAGGAGAAAGTTTTTATCTGCACAGCATCATGGTGTATCGCCTTTTTCTTATTGAAAATTTAGGCCGCTCATGCATGAATCATCAAGAATTCACCCAACCTATAAGGTAAAAAAGGAGATTGAATCATGGACACAACATTGGGCTACCTCCGTGAGTCACTGTCGAATCACCTTGAACACGGCATAGGACAAAACATTTACAGAAAAATCGTTTCCGGGCGATATGCCAATGAAGAAGAGTTTGTCGAGCACTTGGAGGAGCGGGAAATGGAATTTCTGAATCAAGTGCTTGAACATGAGATGAAATATGCGCTGAATGAACAGGACCATAAACGAACAAGAGAATTAAACGAAGTGTATGAACTGTTGTTTTGAAAGGCGGGCATGAACAATGGGTGCAATAGAGCGGAACGGATACACGTTTGAACCGGAATACAGCGTGACCAGACAAAACGGCGCCATCCATGTATACCGGCGCGGCCGGTTTGTCGAGGAGATTCCCTTTGAGTTTCACGGAGAGTTTCCAGAACATGATTTAATTGAAGAGCTTGTCAATCATTATTGCTATGAAAATAAAATATAAGGTTTGAAGAGGCTGCCGACGGGCGGCTTTTATTTTTGGATTTTGATATCTATCATCCGCTTGCAGTTTTTACAAGGCAGCAGAAAAGCTGCCATAAATATGACAGCTCATGCATCGCTATTTTTTCTTTTCATCGTAGTATTGAACAGGGTACATGGATCCTTCCGATACCATTTTGTTATCTTCGATATCATGCGGAGACGGATGGCCTGCTTTTTCAACCGGGAATGAATCTACGTTGTGTTTTTCCGAAAAGTAAGGGATCTTTTCTTTGACGCTTTGCAAGTACGATTTCAGTTTTTGTCTTCTTGTTTCGTCTTTGAGCATATATGCGGTGACTCCGGCGGCAACGGCGAGACCTGAGATCAGATTCTTTTGCTTCATGGTCATAACCCCTTTCTGATTAGGTGTTTGCAGATGTTATTCCCATGATGGCATCCGTTTAAACCAACTGATCGAGCGCTTCGTCTATATTCGTCGTCGGCTGCCTGCAGGCGAAGTTTTCACAAATATAGACGGTCGTTTTATTATCGACTGTTTTGTATTCGGTCGCAAAGTCGGCGATCCCTTTGAAATCGTCAGGCGCTTCTGCGGCGAGGACGGCATAATTCGGCTGGAAGGCCTGCTGCAAAGTGCTTACGATCTTCTGCCTGTCCGGGTCATGGCGCTTTCCGAGCACAACGATTTCTTTTTGCGGCATGACATGGCTCAGCAGGCCTTGGAGAAAGTTTGTATGGCCGCTCGGATAAGCGGAGACATCTCCATGGAATGCAGAAAACATTTTTGCCGCTTGATCATGGAACGATAAATCGCCAGTCAGCCGACCCAACCGGGACAGCTGCACGGCCAGGACGCCGTTTCCGGACGGGAGGGCGCCGTCGTATACTTCTTTATCCCGCACGATCAAAGCCTCGGCATCGCTTCCCGTAAAATAAAAACCGCCGTGCTCATCATCCCAGAACAGCGCGGTCATGTCCGCTGCGAGTTTTTTGGCTTTTCGCAAATCGGTTAAATCAAGTGATGCTTCATACAATTCGATGTAGGCCCACAGCAGGAAGGCGTAGTCATCGATAAACCCTTTATGTTTCACCTCGCCGTCACGGTAGCGGACCATGACGCGTCCGTCTTGAATCAATTTATGCTCAATGAAATCGACTGCAGCCCGCGCCATCTCCAAGTATTCGGGCGCATTGTAGACTTTCGCCGCTTTGGCAAGACCCGCAATCATCAGAGCATTCCAAGATGTCAGCACTTTGTCGTCGACATGGGGATACGTTCTTTCCTGCCGTTTTTCAAAAAGTTTTGTTCTCGCTTCTTCAAGCTTGTTCTGAAGTTCTTCATCTGTCAGCGCGAATTCATCTTTAATGTCTTCCAGTCTGGTGTAGATCAAGTTTGGGATATTGTGGCCTTCAAAATTCCCTTCTTGCGTGATGTTGTAAACAGCGCAATGCAATTCGCCGAGTTCTTCCCCGAGCGTTTCGAGGACTTCGTCTTTTGACCACACATAATATTTGCCTTCCACGCCTTCCGTGTCGGCATCAAGCGCTGAATAAAAAGCGCCTTTGTCATCGGTCATTTCGCGGCGGACAAATGTGATGATCTGCTCGGAAATCTGTTTATACCGTTCGTTTTTCGTGATTTGATAGGCTTCAGTATATGCGATCAGCAATAAAGCATTATCGTAAAGCATTTTTTCAAAGTGGGGAACGAGCCATTCGTCGTCTGTCGAATAGCGGGCGAACCCGTAGCCGACATGGTCGTAAATGCCGCCGTTCGCCATGCTGTCCAACGTTTTCGTCACGCTGTACAGCGCGTTTTCCTCGCCGCTGTATTGATGATAGCGAAGCAGAAATGCCAGCATATGGGGGATCGGAAATTTCGGCGCGCTTCCGAAACCGCCGTACGCCGCATCGAAGCTGTTGATCAGCTGCTGATACGTCCGTCTCAACATATCTTCGCCGAGCGAATCGCCGGCATTGCTTTTCGCTTTGATTCTCAGATTGTTGGCCGCTTTTTCAGCAATATCCTCAACATGTTCCCGGTTTTTCGCGAAAGTATCGGAAAGCTGCTTCACTACCTCAACAAACCCCGGCCGGTTAAATCGGCTCGTCTTCGGAAAATATGTACCCGCATAAAACGGCTTCTGATCAGGCGTTAAAAACACGTTCAGCGGCCAGCCGCCCTGCCCCGTCATCATCTGGCAGATCGTCATATAAATTGAATCCACATCTGGCCGCTCCTCGCGATCCACTTTAATAGAGACGAATTTTTCATTTAGGAGCTTCGCGACTTCTTCATCTTCGAAGCTTTCATGAGCCATGACATGGCACCAATGACAAGTCGAATAGCCGATGCTGACCAGAACTGGCTTGTTTTCGCGTTTTGCTTTTTCGAATGCTTCTTCTCCCCAAGGGAACCAGTTGACGGGGTTGTGGGCGTGTTGGAGTAAATATGGAGACTTCTCAGCGATTAATCTATTGGGTTTACTTTTGTTTGGCATGGGATCACCTTCTTCCTATAATTAGTGTATACTTAACTTAACACATTTTTTCAAAAATAATCCCTGTTTCTTTATACAGCTGACTGTTCTTTAAAATTGTACGTATTATCCCCGAAGCATTTAAAACACCTAATATAACTAACAAAGACAATAACTTGAAATACCTTTATCGGTGTTCCAACAGCAAATGAAATAATCATCGTTACAACGGGAACAAGGTTGAAAAATAAAGATGTTTTACTTGCCCCAATCTCCTTAATCCTCTGGAAAAGTATCAAACAAAGTTGATCAATTCCCTGTTAACAATATAAACAAATTGTTTGAACGGCTTTTCATGGGGATAAGGCTAGAACAGATAATCAAGGAACCGGACTTGGGCTTGCTATATCAAAAAGAATTGTAGAACCTCACCATGGTCATATCCATGCGGAGTATAAAGAAGGCTGGATCAGCTTTATTGTTGAACATCCAATCCGGATGTAATGGCATATGGGATTAAAAGTTCCATATGCTTTTTTCATCTTAACCGATTTTGCAAGGTGTTTTTTCATTCTCATAGCTTATGGGGGGGTGTTTTAATCCCCATTAAAATTTGAGCCAATTTAAAGCAGAAGCAAAGTGAAGTTACCGAACGACTTTGCAGCTTTGTTGATTTTGCCATAGAGATACTAGTCGAATAGCCGATGCTGACGAGCATCGGCTTTTTTTCGCGATTAGACGTTTTGGAAGCACAACAGCACTTCCCCGCATCTTTGATTGTAAAAATAACCGCAAAATACTCAAAACCTTTTCATGGCCCCTCTTTTCATTCCCTCCTTGGACAAGATTATGCACAGTTTTCAAAAAAATTTTAAAAAACGACCCTTATCATTTTTTCATAAAACGAACCAAATATTTTCATAAAAAGACAAATGATGAACCGGAAAATTGGAAATTTACGAACCCGATTATTAGCAAATATCTTTGATGAGATGTAAAGCATCTGAATTGCGAACCCGACTTGAAGAATGAAAAAAAGCTAAGAAGAGACAAAGATAGGATTGGTAAAAAAACTATATATTGGATGCTCCTTGGCTTTGATTCGGTTTGCGAAATTTGAGTGTATCGTCACATTCAGTGTTTTCATTCTTCTTGGTACTATTGGTTTACAGAGAAGGAAGATTTTTAATTGGGAACGAGTATCGCGGAGGAAAGATACAGCTCTTTGTCAGCTCAAATGTTCATGCCTCGGATTAGTCATAAGATTTAGCTCGGATTCAAGACTCTCAAAATAATATAGTTTCATAAACTGTCATAAAAATGATCTTAAATCATCTTGATAATTTCCATTTATTAATAATCGACAGATAAAAAATATACAAATTTGTCAATTATTTGAATTTAAATATCAACATTTTGTTATATTGTGAAATATAAAACTATTTTGGTAAGTTTTTATTGAAAGGAGGGTCATATTGAGAACATATTTGAAAATATTAGGTTGAAATATGATATTTCAGCAACCGTTACAGCAAATATTGTCTGTGAAAAAATGACTATTGGAGTGAGGAATTGATGCAAAAGAATTTTCTGCCTAAAGCTTACAAACTGAAGCTCAGAAAATGTCTAATGTTTTTTGCAATCTTGCTATTAATCGCAAGCAATCTGTCGGCTGCTGTTTTGCCTAATCAGGTGCATGCGGAGGAAAGTACGGAAGCAACCCAAGCGGCAGAAAATCCTTGCCCAGCTCCGGTAGCGCTGATTAACGGCAGCTTTGAGGAAGGTGCTGCCAGAGGAACTGCATATAATAATTCAGGTTATTTTTTTTACGAATCTGAAGTTCCAGGCTGGAAGACAACTGACGAAGCCGTTGGTTATAAAGTGATTGAAATATGGAATTACGCAGAGAATCTCCCTTCAACGGTGAAAAATTGGCCTGCACCTCCTGATGGAAACCGGTGGGCTGAATTGAACGCTTTTGAAAACGGCATGCTGTATCAAGATGTGAAGACAACGCCTGGTCAAACCATCTACTGGCGCTTGTCCCATATGGGAAGGCAAGGCGTTGACACCATGCAGGTTCGCATTGGGGCAGCGACTAATAACCCGTACGATACCGTGGTCCAAAAACAACTGTCTGATGGGAGAACAGCATGGGGGACTCATACTGGCTCTTATACCGTTCCAGCTGGACAGACGACAACACGATTCGGCTTTGAGGCAGTGAGTTCCGCCGGCGGAAGCTTAGGAGCCGGGAACTTTTTGGATGATATCTTCTTGGGCACAGAACCGTGTATAACTGCCAATAAAACGGTTTCTCCGCAGGGAGAGGTGCACGCCGGCGATGAGCTGACGTACTCGGTTCAAGTCAAAAACGAAGGCGGAGACATCGCTGCAAATGCAAACTTCACCGATCTTATCCCGGAGGGAACGGAATATGTCCCTGGATCGTTAAAATTGATCAAAGGTTCGACGACAAAAAATCTAACTGATGCATCAGACAGTGACGAAGGCCATTTTGACGGCAGCAAGGTAAACGTCAAGCTGGGTAATTTGTCAAATACGACCGACTTGCCTAATGGAGTCACTGTTCAATTTAAAGTGAAAACGCTAACGGACTACGACGTTACAAAAGTCAATAACAAGGCGCAAATTAACTACGACAATTTATTAACGAAAAAAGATGAACAAACGGAATCAAATGAAGTAACGACGCCGATCATCTTTAATGAACCCAAGCTTGAATCAAAGAAAACCTCATCCATACAACAAAAAGGGGACGGCAACACAGATGCCGACCATCCGGAAGTGGGAGATACGCTTCTGTACACGATTCAGACCCGAAATACCTCTGAAGACAGTATTGTAAAAAATCTCACCATTTCAGACGCGATTCCGGAAGGTTTGGAATATGTCCCGGATACTTTAAAAGTGGACGGTAAAGCGGTAAGCGATGCCCAAGACGGTGATCAAGGCCATTACGCCGAAGGCAAAGCGACAGGCCAGTTTGGCAATGTAACGGACACCGAATGGCACACCGTGACATTCCAGGCGAAGGTAAAGTCCGGCCAATCCGGTAAGGATATTGTCAACACGGCAAACGTAGACGGAGACAATATCAATGATCCGGATAAGCCGAACAACGAAGTGAAAGTGTATCCGCGTAATCCGGAGCTCGAATCGAAGAAAACCGCGTCCATTCAGGAAAAAGCTGAAGGAAATACAGACGCAGACCATCCTGAAGTCGGGGACACGCTTCTGTATACGATTCAGACCCGAAATATTTCTGAAGACAGTCTCATAAAAAATCTTACGATCTCAGACGCGATTCCGGAAGGACTTGAATATGTTCCGGGGACATTGAAAGTGGACGGTAAAGCGGTAACTGACGCACAGGGCGATGATCAGGGCGATTATACAGATGGCACAGTAAACGGCCAATTCGGCGATATCACCGATATGGAATGGCATCATGTGACATTTGAAGTGAAGGTGCAGCCTGGCCAAGCAGGGAAAGATATTGTCAACACGGCAACCGCCGGCGGCGATAATGTTGACAAGCCTAATAAGCCGAATCATGAAGTGAAAGTCTATCCGCGTGATCCAGTTTTAGAATCTGAGAAAACGGCAAAGAACCTCGATTCGGACAAGGATATATTTGAAGTGGGCGACACGGTCGTCTACACGATTAAGACACGCAATAAGATAACTGAAAGTACGATAGAAAATCTCGTCATTTCCGACGAACTTCCAGCCGGCCTGACATATGTCGAAGGCAGCATAAAAGCGAGCAACGGCGGCGAAGCGAAAATTGAAAATGGAAAGATCACGGCAAATTTCGGTGACGTCACCGACACAGAGTGGCGGACTGTGACGTTCCAGGCGAAAATCGAGTCCGGCTATATAGGCAAAACGATTAAAAACGTGGCAACCGTTGACGGCGGAAACATCGATGATCCTGACAAGCCGGGAACAGACATCAAAGTTGATCCGAAAAAGCCAAAGCTTGACTCAAAGAAAACGGGAAGCCTTCAAGAAAAAGCTGAAGGGAACACCGATGCGGATCACCCTGAAGTCGGGGACACGCTTCTTTACACGATTCAGACCCAAAACAAGATTGAAGACAGCCTTGTCAAAAACCTCACCATTTCCGACGCCATTCCGGAAGGCCTTGAATATGTTCCAGGCACATTGAAAGTGGACGGTACTGCGGTGACAGACGCTCAAGACGATGATCAAGGGCATTATGGAGACGGAAAAGTTTCAGGGGAATTTGGCGATGTCACGGACACGAAGTTTCATACCGTAACATTTGAAGTGAAAGTCAGGTCCGGCCAAGCGGGCAAAGATATTGTCAATACGGCGACGATCGGCGGAGACAATATTGATAAGCCTGACAAGCCAAGCCATGAAGTGAAAGTATATCCGCGTGATCCAGTTTTAAAATCTGAGAAAACAGCGAAAAACCTGGATTCAAATAAAGACAAGTATGAAGCGGGCGACACGGTTGTCTACACAATTAAAACCCGCAATACGGTAACAGAGAGCCTGGTAGAAAACTTGACGATTTCGGACGAACTCCCAGCCGGCCTGACATATGTCGAAGGCAGCATAAAAGCGAGCAACGGCAGCGAAGCGACATTTGAAGACGGCAAGATCACAGCAAACTTCGGCAATGTCACCGACACGGAGTGGCGAACTGTGACGTTCCAGGCGAAAATCGAGTCCGGCTATATTGGTAAAACGATTAAAAACGTGGCAACCGTTGACGGCGGAAACATCGATGATCCTGATAAACCGGGAACGGACATCAAAGTCGATCCAAAAGATCCTAAGCTTGAATCAAAGAAAACGGCAAACCTTCAAGAAAAAGCTGAAGGGAACACCGATGCGGATCACCCTGAAGTCGGAGACACGCTTCTTTACACGATCGAGACGCGAAACACAATTGAAGACAGCCTGGTGAAAAACCTTACGATTACGGATGCGCTACCAGAAGGCCTTGAATATATCCCAGGTACATTGAAAGTAGACGGCACTGCAGTAAGCGACGACCAAGACGATGATCAAGGCCATTATGAAGACGGAACGGTTGCGGGCCAATTTGGCGATGTCGCCGACACGAAATGGCATACCGTGACCTTCGAAGTGAAAGTCAAAGCGGGTCAAACAGGCAAAGACATTGTCAATACAGCGACGATCGGCGGCGGCAATGTTGACAAACCTGACAAGCCGAGCCATGAAGTGAAAGTGTATCCGCGTGATCCAATTTTAGAATCTGAGAAAACAGCGAAAAACCTAGATTCTGATAAGGAAAAGTATGAAGCGGGCGACACGGTGGTCTACACGATTAAAACCCGCAATACGGTCACAGACAGCAAAGTTGAAAACCTGGTCATCTCAGACAAGCTTCCAGCCGGCCTGTCATATGTAAAAGGCAGCCTAAAAGTGAGCCATGGCGGTAAAGGTACATTTGCAGACGGCAAGGTTACAGCGAACTTTGGAGATGTAAGCGATACGGAATGGAGAACGGTGACATTCCAAGCGAAAATCGAGACCGGCTATGCGGGCAAAACGATTAAAAACGTTGCATCTGTGGACGGGGGAAATATCGATACACCGGATAAACCAGGAACAGACATTACGGTTGAACCGAAGGATCCCGAGCCTAATAACCAAGGAGATCCTCAAAAACCAGAAAAGCCAAGTCCATCTGAACCGAAAGATAAAGCTAAGAAGACAGGCGGAGTACATGAACTTCCGGATACTGCTACAAATACATTTAATCTGATTCTTGTCGGCTTAGGGTTGCTATTGGTTGGATCGGCCATTTGGTACTTGAGAAGAAAGAGAAGTGTCTAATCTCTGTCGTGAAAAAGAATCTTCCTATCTTCATCATTGCAGCCGGACTCGTCCTTATTGGCTATGGTGTCTGGAAGGTGATGGATACCAGCAAAAAGACGGAACAAACATTAGAAGCAGCTAAACTCGCAATCGAGCATCCTCAAAAAGCAGATCGAGACCGGTTCAAACCCAAGTTCGGCGAAGCAGCCGGTATTCTGGAGATTCCAAAAATCCACGCAGAGCTTCCGATTGTGGAGGGAACGGATGCGGATGATTTGGAAAAAGGAGTCGGGCACTATAAAGGCAGCTACTATCCAAATGATAGTGGACAAATTGTTTTGTCGGGCCATCGGGATACAGTCTTTCGGCGAACGGGTGAACTAAAAAGAGGGGATCGATTGAAGATTTTGCTGCCTTATGGAAGCTTTTCATATGAAATTGAAAAGACAAAAATCGTAGATAAAAATGATACATCCATTATTACGCTGCAGCATGACAAAGAGGAGCTCATTCTTACGACTTGCTATCCCTTTTCGTATATCGGCAATGCCCCGAAACGGTACATCATTTATGGAAAAAGAGTTTGATCATAAGTCGCAGGAATCCCTGCGACTTATTTAAATCGAAAAATTCGATTTACATACCGTTCTTTCGATGAGGTTTATGATGGGTTACAGCGAAACATGTACAACCTGTTGGCTGTAGATGAAGATTTATGATTTGATGTAGTTATGCTCGTTTTCGCTGCTCGTATTAATCAGCCTTTCAGGTTAGAGGTGAAAGATATGGAACAATTAAAAAGCAGAATAAAAAAAGCAATGATAAAGAAAGGCCTTATAAAACCCTGCACAAATTGCAATCATGATGAAGCGATCATAATAGACCCATATGTAAGGCTGGATCTGCAAGATTATTCTTGTGTTTTGAATGTTAGGCCTGAAGCGATTCCTTCCGTCGCTGTCGTATGTGCCGGCTGCGGAAAAATTGATTTATATGCAGCTAAGGTGTTAATGCCTTCGGAATTTATCTGAAAAATCATTCTGCCTGAGTTTTATACAGGAAAATTCAAAAAAGATAGGGAGGATGTTTTTTGGAAAAAGGAGCATTTATTAGGAAAATGGATGACCTGGGGAGAATTGTCTTACCTAAAAGGATAAGAAAAGTATTGAAAATTAACGAACAAGATTCAATAGAGATATTTGTTGAAGATGAAAAAGTCATATTGCGCAAATATTTAGAAGGCAAAGCGTGTTTTGTTACCGGCACGGTGTCGGATAATAATAAAATTTTATCAGGCGGGATTGTGTTAAGCCCTGAAGGAGCGAGAATTCTACTGCAAGATCTATTGTCTCTCCGATTACAAAAAGAAATCTAAAGTAACCCAATATCAAGCTTGCAAATCAATGGCGGAAAAGGCGGTGCGGGAAATGTCAGATTATCCGTTAAAGCATGACCATGTAGGGAGTGTTGTTTATAAACTGGAAAAATACAGATTTTGCTTTCGGGGAGTCCCTGCTGCTGAAATTCAAATCATGGATGTTCCGGGAGAAAATGCATCCTTTTCTTTTCAAATTGAAAGAAATGAGAGATTTTGGCCTGACCTTCCATTCGATTTTTCAAAACGATTGTCCGCGGGTGCCCGTGAATTGGAAGACCTGGGGTTCGGACAAATATGGTACGGCTCCAAAATAGAAGCTTTACAGGCGGCCACAGATGCTGTCGAACAAATTCTTAGAAAGCATAAAGCACAGGATAAATTGGAGTTTGTAAATTCCGCAAAATCATTAATTATCGAAGATCGCCCTTAATTTCTAAGGGCGATTCTTTGTTTTGTAAAAAATGATCCACTTAGGAAAGATATTTAATGAAACCGTGGCCGGCCATCCTTAATTAGCATTCCTTCTCATAAAAAAATGTTTGAGGACCGTTGCCGAAACTGGCAACAGCTCCGTTTCAGCTCTTTTGCAATTTAAAAACGATAAAATCAGGACATCTGAAATCTTCTTCAAATGACGGATTTTTTTTCAGCATTTCTTCTGATGGCTTTGGTTCTATTATTCCTTACAGCATGAAGCTTGGTTTCATCAAAGTGTTGATATAGCTCGTCATGCTTTTTAATATTCAAGTCTTCACAGTTCCCATCCTGATACTCAATCGGCAAATCATTTGGCGTTTCTTTCTATTCCCGGTAACTCATCGACAGCTGTTACAGAAGCTCCAGACTTGGTCAACGGAATTCCGTTTTTGCCTTAAATGTATGGGATATGAGGAGTTGGAGAATTTTTTTGCGATTTTTAATAGAGGGGAATTTTGGTATAACGAAGGGAGAATAGGCTCTTCTATAAAAATAGAAATAAAGACTTCATTAGAGGTATTTAAAACCAAATAGTAATAAAAAAGGTTCATTTTTGTAGTTTTCTTTTGAAATCCCATGGAAGCTATTTAATTTTTATGTTAATTTATGCTTTGGACATTGGGAAGGAGCTTCTTTATGAAAAAATTTGTAACATTTTTAGCAGCTTTCACTCTATTATTTATTTTATCTATGAATTCAGTTTCGGTGGCTAATGCTGAAGAATCTAAAAGTTTAGGAACAATTAAAAAAATGAATGACAGTGAACTTGAATTAACATTTTATCATTCTGAAGTTGTTATGAATTCAAATGGTGATGTAACAGTGATTGATAGTATCACTGGCAAAAAAGAGACATTGCCAAGTCGTACTGTAGACAAAAATGATAATCCGGTAGATTTAGAATATGAAAAAAACGATAATGGACTATTAGTAAAGGTGATAAAAAGAAATAGCAGCAATATGTTCAGAACACAATCAGTTGCAAAATGTGTACTTGGAACATCTGGGGGAGCTGTTACAGGCGCAGGTACTGGGGGATTAGCAGGAGCAGCTGTTGGTACTGTAACGATACCGATTGTTGGAACGGTTAGTGCTGGCCTTGTGGGAACTATTGTTGGCGGCGTCGGTGGAGGATTGACTGGTGCTGCAGCATCTTGCTTTGATTAACTGTTAAAAAAATAACGAGGGAAAGAGAAATCCCTCGTTATTTTAATCTGATATATAAAAAGGTGATTCCATATGAATAAGTTAATATTACCTTCTATATTCGTAATTTTTATATTGTGGATTTTATTGCAAATATCGTTAAATATGAATATTTTATTAAATCCGTTGAATTATTGTATCGTAATCGTTATATTTTTCTTGTTTTTGAAGTTTGCAAAAGAAAAATGAAAACTTTTTACTTATAATCGTTATTGTTTCAAATTCTTGCTTTTAACGTTTTTTTAATTTAAAAACGATAAAATCAGGACATCTGAAATCTTCTTCAAATGACGGATATTTTTTCAGTATTTCTTCTGATGGCTTTGGTTCTACTATGCCTTCCAGCATGAAGCCCGTTTTCCTCAAAGTGTTAATATAGCTCGTCAAGGTTCTATGGAAGAACAGCATATTCTCCCGATCGCCAAGCTTTTGTTCGTATGTACCTTCATAAAAATACCGGTCTACATTCCAATGCAGTTTTTTTCCGTCTTTTGTTTTCTCCCAGCCGCTTTCCGGCGTAATGAAGCAGGGATGCAAAATCGAAAAAATAAAACATCCACGGCCTGTCAGCAGCCGATGCATTTCCTGAAACGCTTTTTCATAATCCGCAAGGTCTTGCATGACCATATTCGATATAATCAAATCAAAGCTTTTGTCTTCTAACATATTCAGGTCTTCACAGTTCCCGTGCCGATACTCAATCGGCAAATCATCCGGCGTCCTTTCCTTGGCAATGTCGATCATTCTCGGCGAGTAATCGACAGCCGTTACATTGGCTCCGGCCTTGGCCAGCAGTCTGCTGAAATACCCTTCACCACACCCGGCATCGAGCACGCGTTGATTCTTTACCGTATCAATGAGAGAAAAAATAGCAGGATTTAAAAACACTTCTTTGTGGATGTCTCCAAGTTCGGTATGATTGGCGGCATATGCATCGGCAAATCGGTTCCATCTTTGAATGGTTTCTTCTGTGCCAACTTTCCTTGTCATATTTCTCCTCCTCTTCAAAGTCTGTTTATTCATTTAACGCGATATCCCCTGATCATAAAACTCATCAATTTTTTCAAAAACTCTTTGAATAAGGGTATTTGAGAGAAAGGGATTTAACAAAACGGCACGGAGCCAGCGGTTCCCTCTAAAAATAGGCAATGAAAAGAAGACGTTTTCTTCATTCAACAAAAACTGCTGCAATTCGAGATTCCAGTTATCCCGTTGAGCTTCATCAAGGTTATGCGGGACGCCTCTGAAGCAGACAACATTTGTATCAGGCTCGCTGGACAGTTCGAGATAATGGCGCTGTTTCACCTGCTTGATAAACTCGTCTTTTAATGCGAGGCTTTCATGCAACAGCTCCCTGTAGCCTTTTAATCCAATGTGCTGAAGCGATAAATATAACTTTAGGATATCCGCATGCCGCGTGCCCTGAACACTGATTTCGCCCAAGTTAGCAAAGGCTGTTTCATTCATATAAGGGGCGGAAATGCGAAAATCGGTTTCCAAAACGCCGTGATTTTTGAATAAAACCATTGCACAAGTCTTCGCAATGTACATCCATTTTTGCGGATTGAATGTGATGGAATCTGCCATTTCGATGCCGTTCAGCTTATCGCGGTAAGCTTCTGAAAAAATGAGTGCTCCTCCGTATGCCGCGTCGACATGCAGCCATAATCCGTTTTCCTTTGCGATGTCAGCGATCGATCGAATGGGGTCGATGCTTCCTGTTACCGTCGTTCCGGCCGTGGCTGCAATTGCAAATGGAATCTTGCCTGCATTTTTTGCCTGCCTGATTTTCTTTCTTAAATCGTCAAGATCCATTTTCGAATCGCTGCTGCTTTTCACCGGGATTATGCTGGAGGTACCCAGTCCTAACAGCATCGCTGCTTTATGCAAAGAAGTATGGCTGACGTCTGAAGCAAAGATGACCGGCTGTCCGGAAAGACCGAATAACCCCGATTCCTTTACCTTCAATTGAAAGTTTCGCGCTGCTGCAAGCGCTTGAAGATTCGCGAGGCTTCCGCCGCTTGTCATCACGCCCCCTGAGTTGTCATCATATCCAAACATACGGGCAATGGTGCCCAAAAGCTGTACTTCCATCTTCGAAAAGACAGGCGACATTTCATGGCTCAGCATATTGTTATTTATTGAAGTACTGACGAATTCGCCCAAACAAGACATTAGAGTCGGTATGGAATCCATATGCCCCATATAATTCGGGCTTAGAGGATTCATGGAGTCTTTTACAATCGCCTGCAACTTTTTTAAGAGTTCTTCTAATTCGATTCCGGTCTCGGGTATATCGCCGTAATGTGATGATTCCGGAGAAGGCAAAGTGCGGTGATTCCCGGCGTTGCTTGCGTGCTCAACGACAAATTTGACGATTTGATCAACAAGAATCGATATTTCCTTAATATTCTGACCATTTGGATCGATAAAAGTGTTACTGGGCAAAAAGGATAGTTTCATAGTTCACACGCTGCTTTCTTTCACATTTTTTCTCAATTATAGCATTTTGATTTTGGCGTATCATGGTTGATTGATGAATAATACAAGGTTCGAAGAAAAAATAATGTGATGACAGAAGCTGCTATGACGCCGGTCACAAGGCATTTGTGCATGTCTATCGACAGAAGCCCGACACCACGCCGGCGGTCTCTCCCAAACAGATGGATTGTAACGCGTTCTCTTTGATTCATGTGAGAGTCGCTAAACAATAGGTAGCTTACCGCCGATCATATAAATAAGGATATTTATGCAAAAGGATAGATGAATGGAGTTTTTTGAAAATGGAATTTAACGAGCTTATCGAAACGCGTCACTCTGCAAATAATTTTCTGGAAGATGTTCAAATTACGGTGAAAGATTTGGAGCCTATCTTTGAGGATATCAAGCTAGCGCCTTCAGCGTTCAATTTGCAGCACGCAAAGTATAAAGTGGTATTGGAGAAGGATTTAAAAGAAAAAATCAGGGAAGCTGCGAGCGGCCAATATAAAGTGCATTCAGCCTCTGCCGTGATTTTAGTGACGGGAGACCGCTATGCCTACCGGCAAACGGAAAAAATCAACGAAGGCATGAGGGATTTAGGAATTATTAAGGACTTTGAGCTGCAGGAAATGGTTGAAAACAATACCCAATTTTACGAGACGCGCGGGGAGCCATTCATGAAGGAAGAAGCGATTCGCAATGCTTCTCTTTCTGCGATGATGTTTATGCTTGCCGCCAAAAACCGGGGGTGGGACACATGCCCAATGATCGGATTTGACAGCGATCAGGTCCGCGAGTTGCTAGAGATCCCAGATACACATGAAATCGTCCTCATGATTACGATCGGCAAAGAAAAAGAAAGCAGCCGACGCTTGAGAGGATATCGCAAGCCGGTTAATGAATTTGTTTCTTTCTATTAAAAAAAGGAGAGGGCGCCTTAAGACAGGCAGCCCTCTTTATCATTTTTCCCCGCGGTGAGACAGTACTTCGACTAAGTGGTCAAGATCAAGCTTAAGGTGGCGAATCATCGCTTTTGATGCCTGCCCGTCGTCTCTTTGTTTCATATGGCGGAAAATTTCCCGATGCTGCTCCAAAATGGCTTCAGCCCGTTTTTCTCCTTCAAAATTCAAAATGCGGAAATAATAAATTAATCCTTCCAAATCGTTGAGCTGCTTCCGCAATAGACTGTTTCGTGTATATTGGATAATTAAGTCGTGAAATGTATCATTTAATTGGATAATTGTGTTTTGATCCTTGGATTGAAGGATGGCTTCCTCCGTTTTTTGCAAAACGTCTTCAATCGTTTTCAGTTCCTCTGCCGTTGCAATTCTTGCCGTCAATCCCGCAGCGAATGATTCAAGCGCCGTTCTGCAAAAGTAGATTTCTTCAACGTCCTTGATTGTCGGCTGATAGACCTTCACTCTTGAGTCGATGACGATGAGCCCCTCTTTTTCCAGAACTCTGATCGCTTCTCTCAAAGGGCTTTTGCTGACGCCGAGCTCCTTAGCTAACTTCGCTTCGGCGATTCGTTCACCGGGCTTTAATTTCCCTTCAAATATCATTCGCTTAATCGCATGGTAGGATTGTTCATAAAACGGTTTTGGTTTTTCAATCACGCTTCTCATCCTCGTATTCGTTTTCATTTCGTATTTTACCACAGGTTCCTTCGTGATCTCCCGCTATAGCCATTCCAAGTTAATTAAAATAAGAGAATGAACCCTGAAACGGCGGGAGTTAAAAATAAACCCGATTTCAAGACGACTTTCGGCAGGACATTGGTGAATTTAGCTCCGACATATGCGCCGCACATCGTACCGATCAAGATTTTGACCAACAGAACATAATCGACGAATCCTTCTGAAATATAGCCCGCCCCACCGCCTAACGAGAGCGGAATAATGACGAGCATCGTCGTTCCTACGGAATGGCGAATAGACAGGTTCAGCATCATCATCAACCCGATTTGAATAAAAGGCGCCGAGCCGATTCCGAACGTTCCGGACAGGATGCCGGCTACGATTCCCAATAAACTGGCCTTGATCCAAAAGGCAAGGTTCGTTTCCTGGTCAGCTTCTTTTTCTTGCAAAAAGAATAATCTGATTAAAATCAGAATGGCCGATAAGAATAACATTCCTGCGGTCATATAGTGCAATGAACTTGAAGGTATCAGAGAAGTCAGCTTAGCTCCTGCAAAGGATCCTATTGCAGCAAAACAGCCGACGGTTAAGCCGATTTTCAGCTTGATATTTCCTTCGCGAAAGTGGCTGTACGTTCCTGATAAGCTCGTAAAAGCCATACCGGCCAGAGATGTTCCCAATGCTGTATGAATCGGAATGTGAAACATCATCGTTAACAGTGCGATGACGAAGCCGGCTCCGCCGGCCCCGACAAAGCCAAGTACAAGACCTAATAAAAACATAACCAACACAATCAACATGTTGCTTCTTCCCCTTTATGAATAACTGATTTCGTATCCTCTGAGGGTCGACGGTATCTGGTCGACCAAAATCAATGATAACATCTTACTCTATTATTTCCATATTGACAAGAGAGCCAGGAGGGCGTATGTCGTCTACTTTTATTTTTTTAGCCAAGTGAAAGACATTCCTGTTGACAATCAGTCTATTTGTAATTATGATAGTTACATCAAGTGTAACATTTTTTGTTACAGTTCGACATTAAAACATCAGGAGGAATTTGAGTATGAAAATGTTAGTAACAGGAGCAACTGGAAAATTAGGATCGAAAGTTGTGAAAAAACTGCTGGAAACTGTACCGGCGGATCAGTTGGCGGTCAGCGTGCGCAATCCGGAAAAAGCGGAAGCGCTGCAGGCGCGAGGAGTCGATGTGCGTCAAGGGGATTTTGACCGCCCGGAAACATTGGCATCCGCATTTCAAGGCGTTGACCGTCTGCTGATCATCTCTGCCGATGGAGACAATGAGACGAGAATCCGTCAGCACGGCAATGCGGTAGCCGCCGCAGAACGCGCGGGAGTTCGGTTTATCGCTTATACGAGTATTGCGAATGCCCGCGAAAGCAAAAACTTTCTTGCGCCGACTCACAAAGCAACTGAAGAAGCGATTTTGAAAACGGGGATTCCATACTCCTTCTTGCGCAATAACTGGTACTTGGAAAATGAAATGTCGAGTATTCAAGGTGTTTTGGCGGGAGCCCCTTGGGTGACATCAGCAGAGAACGGCAAGGTGGGCTGGACGCTGCAGCAGGATTACGCGGATGCAGCGGCAGCGGTTCTGTCCGGCGAAGGCCATGAAAACACCGTCTACGAACTTTCAGGCAAACTATTAACTCAGGAAGAAATCGCTTCAGCCCTTGGCGAAGTATTGGGCAAAGAAGTACCCGTCCAGCATGTTGACGATGCTGCCTATCGCGATATCATGAAAAATGCCGGTGTACCCGATTTTCTGATTCCGATGGTTGTCGATATCCAAAAAGGCATTCGTGAAGGCACACTTGAAGTCGAAAGCGATGATTTTGAAAAAGTGCTTGGCCGTCCGGTCACTCCAATTAAAGAAGGATTGGCTCAAATCGTTGCAAGAATCTCAGAAGAGAAATAATAATCAATAATAGAAAGAGTGATGAACAGAATTACAGTATTCATCACTCTTTTTTTACAGATAGATAACAAAAAGACTCACCACAATCACCGCACATACTTTATAGCCCAAGTTCCTTTTATTAAATAAGTAAAATATCGACTGGATTCCAGAGCTAATGATGAGGGAATAAAAAGACAGGTAGGTGCGGCTGCTTGAGAAGAAAAACTGAAAGCTGATGGCAGCGCACGAATTTGCAGTGTGTATTAACTTGTAAAGAGCATTTGATAGTAGCCTCTTTTTTGGATTGCGGCTCATCCATCATCCCGCGACAGTCTCTCTTGATTTGTTATTAAAACGTTCACAAATATGCACCTGATCGTTATTTGATCTTTTTTTGCTGTATTAAACTTACGGCCACCAGCACGGCAGTGCCGAGTAAGGCAATCGGAAGAAACCATCCGCCAAATCCACTTCCCCAGTCTAAAGCGATTGACACGGATTCAATTAATATGAGAGAAAAAATGATTAAGCATGCATTTTTTAAGCGGTTGATCAACTTTCGGCTGAGCAGATAGAAATGTTCAGCATTTGTTTCATTCAGGCGCTTTGGATAGTTGTGAATCTCAGGGTGCTTTTCTAGGAATTGCATGAACAGAAAGATAAGTAATCCGATTCCCGGCAAAATGAAAAGCTCCCATTTTGACCCCCAGCGATCGACTTCACCGAGTGCGTTGTAATGTGCAGGCACTTTTTCGGGGAGCGATCCCCAGACAGCGGCCAAAAGAATGATCGATCCCAGGTAAAATAAATAGCCAAATGCGTTCCAAACCCGTTCCCCTTTTGTTTTTTTTATTTTAATGTAAGAACCGTCAGCTTTGTTTGGCATATATGATTCCTCCTTTAGTTTTAAATACGGTTTGACCCATGAAAAAGTTCGGGATTTTTGCCTGTTGGAATAGGGTATATTTGCGGTGAGTCCAGGCAATGTTAAGGGAATGTAAATCATCAGCCGGCAATGTTAAGTTATTGTAAATTTTCGATTTGAATCGTTTACATAGGCTTTAATCTCCATCATAATCATAGTGTTTGGTTTGTAGATTTATGTCGAATTGGGGGGCAAGACTTTGGAAATAGATGTGCAGAAATTGCTTTTTGAATTCATTGGAGGTCTCGGGATCTTTCTTATCGGTATTAAGTTTATGGGAGAAGGACTCCAAAAATCAGCCGGAGATAAGCTGAGAGACATATTAGATCGTTTTACAAGCAACCCTCTGATGGGTGTTTTGGCAGGTATGATTGTCACGGTTTTAATTCAAAGCAGTTCCGGCACCACCGTTATCACTGTCGGTCTTGTCAGCGCCGGCTTTATGACCCTCCGCCAGGCGATCGGCGTCATTATGGGTGCGAACATCGGAACGACGGCCACAGCCTTTATTATCGGCTTTGACGTTGGGGCATATGCGCTTCCGATCATCGCCATTGGTTCATTTTTGCTGTTTTTCTTAAAGAGCAAAAAATTTCAGAACATCGGACAAATTCTGTTTGGATTTGGTGCGCTTTTCTACGGCTTAGAATTAATGAGCAGCGGGATGAAGCCGCTCCGGACGGTTGAAGCTTTTCATGATTTAACAGTCAGCATGAGTGCGAACCCTGTTCTCGGCGTGCTTGTCGGCACCCTTTTCACAGTTCTCGTGCAAAGTTCAAGTGCAACCATCGGGATCCTGCAAGGGCTGTTTGCCGATTCATTAATAGATCTCAACGGCGCTCTGCCTGTATTATTCGGAGACAATATCGGTACGACGATTACCGCTGTACTGGCATCTCTTGGCGCCTCAGTAGCAGCCAAACGGGCCGCGGCCGTTCACGTATTGTTCAACCTGATTGGGACAGCTATCTTCTTGATCTTGCTGAAGCCATTCACAGCTTTGATTTTAATGCTTCAATCTTCTTTAGGGCTGGACCCTAAGATGGTGATTGCGTTTGCCCATGGGATCTTTAATACGTCGAATACGCTGATTCAGCTTCCGTTTGTCGGCATATTGGCTTTGATCGTTACGAAGCTGATTCCGGGCAAAGATTCGGTTGTAAACTATAAAGCAACACATCTTGATCCGCTGTTCATTCAGCAGTCGCCTTCAATTGCGCTGGGACAGGCGAAAGAAGAAGTATTGCGCATGGGTGAATTTGCGGTAAAGGGACTTGAGGAAACAAAAGAGTTTTTTAATACAAAACAGGCAAAACATGCGCAAAGCGCTTTTCAAATAGAAGATGCGATTAACAATTTGGACAGGAAGATAACCGATTACTTGATCGAACTTTCAGCCACTACGCTTTCTGAACAAGAATCTGAAGAACATCATATGTTAATGGACACAGTCAGAGACATTGAAAGAATCGGCGATCACTTTGAAAACTTGGTTGAGCTTGGTGAGTACCAGCAATCCAACAGGGTAAAAATCTCCGAAGCTGCAATGGCGGACTTAACAGAAATGCTTGACCTGACCATTTCCACCGTTAAGGAGTCCATCACAGCTCTTGGGGAAAATAACGAAGATGCCGCAAGACGTGTAGTCGAAAAAGAAAATCAAATCGATAAAATGGAACGCAAGCTTCGCAAAAAGCACATTCTTCGCTTAAACGACGGATTATGCAGCGGACAAGCCGGCGTGATCTTCGTCGATATCACCAGCAACCTGGAAAGGATCGGCGACCATGCCGTCAATATTGCAGAAGCTGTTTTAGGCGAAGAAAAGCATTAAAACCGGGAGTCATTCCCGGTTTTTTTGTTTTGTAGGCCTTTTTTATCACTGTGTGACATATTTACTAAATTGTGTTTGGAAAGGAAGAACATTCTTCTTCTGTTGTCCTAAATAAAGTATAATAGTTTTATTCTTTAGGAGGTATTAAGATGCAGAAACATAGAAGAAGAAACACAACGGCCTTTACGGTTATGTCATATTTCACATTTTTCGCGGGGGTCTTTTTGTTCGGTATCGGCCTTTACAATGCGGACAACCTGCAGCTCAATGAAAAAGGCTATTACATAGCCGTGATGATTTTAGTGGCGGTCGGCGCGATTTTGACGCAGAAAGTGACGAGAGACAACGCCGAGGACAATGAAATCATTGCGGAGCAGGAGAGAAGACAGAATTTGTCTAGTGGTGAGTGAAGAATAAAAGGCATCCTGAGGGATGCCTTTTGTTATGTTCAGAAAAAGCGATTCGAAGTGTCCAGGTTTTTCTGGACGTTTTTAAAGTTTTGTTTTAAAGCAAAATCAATCATACTTACGATTCGGGCATTTTCTGATCTTTTGGCGAAGTGTTTAATCGGTTGTACAACACCTTTTCGGGCGATGACGAACAATCTGATTAGCGTGAAGACGGATAGCAAAAACAAAACGGCCAGCAGGTAAAGCAGAATGCCGGCTGTATGGACATATGGTATCGTGCCGGAAGCGACAGTTGTTAAAAATGCAGCAATCAGACTGCTGGCAAAAGCCCATTTAGTAAAATAAATTAATGTAAAAGTTGGATTCGAAAAATAAACTCTCAGTCTGCTTAATACGGAAACATCCTGTTTGGCAAGATAAGCGAGCAGCTCTTCATCATTTTCGTTGTCGTAGGACATAACAAGATCAGCGGCTTCTTTCGTTTTGTGCAGCATTTGTTTATCTTTTTTCATATCAATTGCCTCGCTTTGCTTGAATCAATCTCTGTATTCATTCATGTTTGAGTGTGTTTTGGTATTTTTGTTCCAAAACAAAATCAATCATCCTATTTATTTTTGCGAACCCGGATTTATGCTCGAAATGTTGGGGAAGCTGAACAGGTTTTCTTCCCCATTTAACTATCTGAAAATAAAACCAAAGACTGCAGCCAATTGTAAACAGAATGAATAATAGAGGTATAATCGGCAGACTAGGAAAAAAATCTTTTGTTTTAATCAAGAACAGAACATTTAATATCATGGCGGACACGCTGCAGGATAAACTGGTTTTCATAAACAAGCTGGACGGGAATCCGGGATCAGAGCAGTAGACTTTCAATTGGTTAAGAGAAAGAGAATCCTGGTTTGAAAGAAAATGCAGAAGTTCGTCGTCACTTTTAAAAAGCTTAATTGTATCCATCATATTTTGTGCTTTTTGGAATGCTACTTTGTCTTTTTTCATATGATCCCCCCACAAGTGTTGTTACAAGCAGCAATTGTGCTTCTTTCTATAAAGCTTTCATGAACAAAAAAATCTCCTAATCGGAGATATGATATACCTGGTATTTTATTTTAAATGTTATTGCAGTAAAAAGTCCAGTTGAGTATTGGTTATTAGTGGAATATTATGACTGTGGATTAGCATCAAATCGTACCTTTATTTTATCTCAACAGCCCCAAGCTTCCTGTCAGCCGCGCGACTTTTTTCTTATCGCCGCAAACGCCGATTCCAAAATAGCTGTAATCGGAAGCTGCGGTGCTTTGAAATGTCTCAATATATGCTTCATATGTATGAATGCCTTGCGCGACATCGGTGAAATCGACCGTCAGAATATCGTTGAATTCGTCGGTCAACAGCTTTTGTCTTAATTGATGAAGCAGCTCGGCGTTGCCTTTTAAAATGGGGATTGGAAGTTTGACGATACCCAAATGGTCGATTCCCGAGCCGTCCGTTACATTTTCTCCGAGCAGGCCGGGGTTGTTTTTGCCGAGTGCAGCCCCCAGGATTGCAGCTGTATTGGCAATTAGCCCGAGCGGCAGGCTTTCATCGATGATCAGTGCGCATTTTGTCTCTTCTATCAAATTTGTTCCTCCTTCAGCTGCGGTTTTGGTTTTGTTTCAGAAATATAAAGACCGGCCAATGTGAGCGCTCCTCCGCAAAAAGCAACCCATGTCAGTTTTTCTTGCAGAATGACGACGGATGCGGCAATGGTGATGATGGGTACCATATAGATATAAGCGCTCGTTTTTACCGCCCCAAGCACACCGACCGACCAGTTCCATGTCACAAAGCAAAGCGCAGATGCGCCCGCACCTAAGAACAGGATATTCAGCCAATTGGCGGGGGAGGCGAAAGGGCTTGCGTCGAAGCGGAAATCAAACAGGAACAGAGCGGGAACCATGAATAGCAAGCCGTACAGAAAGATCCGCTGTGTGCATTGGATTGTATGATAACCGAAAGTGCTGATTTTTTTCATCAAAATCGCATATGCTGCCCAGACGAATGCAGAGGCAGCAGCAAGAATGTCGCCGAGCGGATTCAGCTTGAGCATCATTTGTCCGTTAAAGAAAATGAGCGCAAGTCCTGTAAAAGCAGCGGCGAATCCAATGAAGAAGCGGGGCTCCAACTTTTCGCCCGAAAGGAAAAAATGCGCCAATACCGCGGTGATCATCGGAATAACCGCGACGATCATGCCGGCGTTTGAGGCGTAGGTAAGGGTAAGCGCGATGTTTTCCAACAGAAAATAAAGCGTCACCCCGCATAAGCCTGCTCCCGCAAACAGCGCTTCCTGCTTCCAGCTCCGGAATGTCAGCACATGCGGATGCACCATAATCAGCACGATCAATCCGATGAGAAACCGGTAAAACAATATATCTACGGGCGCAAAATCCTCGAGCAACACCTTTGTCGAGACAAAAGTGGTACCCCAGATGATGATCGTGATGACAGCTGCGAGGTGTCCGGCGGTTTCGCGTCTTGTCTTCATCCTTTGATCTCCTGCCTGTCATATTCAAAGATTTTCATATATTGTTTCGGCGTCAGCCCGACCTGCCGCTTGAAAAATTTCGTCATATGGCTCTGATCGCTGAAGCCTGTTTGGAAAGCGGCATCGATTGGTTTTACGCCTTCTTCCAACAGCTTTTTCGCATGATTGATACGGACGGTTTCCAAGTAGCTGTAGGGGGAAATTCCTTTCTGCTTCGTAAACGACCGCAGGAGGTGATACTTGCTCCAGCCTGCCAGCTTGCTTAAATGTTCAAGCGTAATGTTTTCCTGGTAATGGGATTCCAAATAACCGCACACCGCTTTGACTTCGTCGGACGGTTCAGGCGCATTTTCGAGAAACGCAACATCAGAATACGTCCGAATCAACTCCTCGAGGAGGTTGAGAAAAAGCTCCTCTTTTTTCAAGGCTTTTTCTTTCTGCAATATTTGAATGTGAAGCTCCTTCAAGCTGGCGTTCAGCTCATGACGGAACAAGACATTTTCCGTGAAATATGGGAGGCTGTCGGTTCCGGTGATTTCCTTCACAAATTTTCTCATAACGTCAGGCATCACATTTATGCAGCGATAATCGAGCGCCTTTCCGTCAATCTGCTCGCAACTGTGCGTGTCATAAGGATTGAAAAGCACGAGATCGCCCTGATTAATGATGTATTCTTCTCCTTTGCAAAGCAAATAGCGCTGCCCCTTCTCAATAAAACCAATCACAAAGTACTCGTGAAAGTGATTCGGAAACTTCTGCATAATGCCTTTAAAGCGGTAGGCTTCAACATTTAGATCAGGGTCGAGGAAAAGCGTGCGGGTTTCATTTCGCATGTCGGGCCTCCTTGGTGTGATGATGTTTAAGTTTATCATGTTTTTGAGAAATTTCTTGTATGATGTTGCTTAATGAAAAATAGTATTTTTGTGAAAAGAATGAGCAATTTGAAGTTGTCGTGTAATGGAATAAGAATGGTGAAGATCATAAGGAGAGTGTTAAACTGACAGCAATTACAGGGTCATAAAAATTGAACCATTGTAACTTTTAGTGTAATATTACACTAAAAAGAACATCGGAGGTTCCTCCATGGATAAAGAATACATAACCGAACTCATTTCATCCAAGTTAAGATTAATCCGTGCGGAAAGCGGCTATACGCAGGAGAAAATGGCGAACGTGCTCGGGATGTCGAAGAAAACGCTCGTGCAAATTGAAAAGGGCAGGTCGGCAGCGGGGTGGGCGCATGTTGTCGCGGTATGCGCGCTTTTTCGGAACAGTGAGGTGCTGCAGGCCGTGCTCGGGGATGAGCCCCTTGAGGTGGTGGAGACTGTCGCTCACCGAAGCATCGACAGACCAAAAGGGAAGACGCTCGGCGGAAAAGTGTGGTGGCGGGACATTGAGAAAAAAGGCGAGTTTCGCCTTCAGCAAAACTTGATTTCTCACCATTACCGCATTTTGGATTCGTATGACGACCTATGGTTCAGCACCTTTGAAAAACAGGATGCTGTGGCGCGTTTGGACGAGCTGTTCAATGAACAGGACGGGGTGGAATGAAGAAAAAGTTAAGTCCTCTGAATTTGCTGGTCTTCATTCCTCCAAGACAAGACACAGTGAAAAACACTTCGTGTCTCGTCTGTGGAATCGGAGTTGAGAACAGTTTTCCACCCGCTTTATTTTCACTCCAGCACATCATCAAGCAGCTTCCACATCAGCTCCCTCCGGTTTCCTGCGCCCGTCTTCAAAAAAATCGATTTCAAGTGGTCTTGAACGGTGTAAGCCGATATATGCAATTCGTCTCCGATGGCTTTTGTTGAAAGTCCGCGGATGACCCGGTACACGATGTCTTTTTCCCGGTCGGACAGGTTGTAGGCTTCTGCTATCAGCGGTATGGTTTCTGCCGGTGAAGCAGGCTCGAATGAAACGGCGATCTGGCCTGATGGACCAAAGCCGTCTAAACGACTCGCTTTAATGGATAGGCAGGAATGACCCGGAATCGAGATGACCGTTTTTGCCGGATCGGCAGTTTCAGCCGCTGCCCGCGTGCAGACGGCCCGGACAGGTCTCGGCACGGCATCGCTGCCGATCCTTTCCCAGCCGCGCAAGATATTTAGCCAATGGAGGGCCGCTCGGTTGCATGACAAGGGCTGCAGGTCTTCCGACAAAATTAGAATGCCTCCGACATGTTTCATGTGAAACACGTCTTTTTTTGACAGGTGGTGTCTGAATTGCTGAAGGTGCCGGCCGATAAGCGGTGCGAGTGAAGCGAGCAAGCTCTTATCCTTTTCTGTAAACAGCGGCTGTCCTCTTTTCCTCAACAGGGTAAGGTATCCCCGGCACTCCCCCTTGCTGAGCAGAACGGCGCGCAATTCATCTTCATAGCCTGCAGGCCCAAGAATGTTGCTGTAGCGTTTGCTTTGCCGGAAGTCTCCTTTGACCGATTCACTTAATATAGCCGCTGTCTGCCGTGTCTGAATTAAGGCTTCGAATCGATTCACATCCTCCTGCGTGTACTCAAGCTCGAATAATTGCGGATGGATCGCTTCAATTTGATCGTCTGTGACGGCTCCGATGGACAGTAAGGTCTTGGGGTCTACAGCCGTGCAGCATGATGCATCAAACGGAATCGCCTGTTTTAATGCAGACAGCATGGCTTCGATATATTGGGGCGAAGAACGGGTTGTGCGCTGCAGTTCGTTCAGTATGTCTTTTAACGGCCGGTTCATGTCGGTCCTCCTCTTTAAAAATCCCAGGTTTAAGGGATGGTGGTTTGTTGAAACTCCTTTATAATTGAGAACAATTCTTAATTAATTTTACTAAAAGGAGAACGGCTTGTCATGAACATGGACTGGAATCATCCTGATGTCTATCAATACGAAAAGAAAATCCCTTTAAAAATCCCATGCTATGAAATGCTCTACGATATGATGGATCGCTTGTTGACGGTCCGGCTTTCTGAAGATGCGGCTAATGTGATGGTCGTCGGGGCCGGAGGTGGGCAGGAGCTCGTGACGCTTGCAAAAAGACACCCGAATTGGTCATTTACAGGAGTCGATCCGTCTGCCAGCATGCTCGGTTTGGCGAGAAAAAGGCTGGAGCTCGCCGGAATTCAGCTTCAAGCCGATCTGATTGAAGGAGAAGTACAGCAGCTTGAGTGCGGATTTCAATATGATGCTGCGACATGCATGCTTGTGCTTCACTTTGTCCGCCATAAGCTTGAATTTTTGCAGCAGATCGCCTCAAGATTGGCGGATGGCGCTCCATTTTTCATTGCGGCCATTCAAGGCGACATGACGTCAGAGACATTCAAGTGGCAGATGTGTGCCTGGAAGGAGCATATGCTGGCAGGCGGGATTTCTGAACAGGAATGGGAGAGCTTTTCCGCTTCAATCGGCAGCCGCTCTCATCCGGTGCCGGCTTCAGAGGTGGAGGATCTGCTCGGCAAAGCAGGCTTTACAAACGCAACGAGATTTTTCAGCGCTTATGTAATCGACGGCTGGTTTGCTGTGAAAGGAGGCGGCAAACAATGAAGAAACATATTGTCGTGATCGGCGGGTACGGTCATGTCGGCGCCCAAATCTGCCGGAGTCTCGGGGAAAAATATCCGGGCCGTGTGTATGCTGCCGGAAGAAACCTGGATCACGCCGAGCGTTTTAGTCAGGAAACGGGCGGCCAAGTGAAGCCGATGCGTTTCAACAGAGATGCACCGGCTGACTGGGATTGGCTCAAGACGACGAAGCTGGTGATCGTGTGCATCGATCAGGAAAACATTGAGTTGGCAGAGGCTTGTCTGGCGAGCGGCACGGATTATATCGACATTACGGCGAACGGTTCATATTTGACTCAGCTTGAACAGCTGAATGACGAAGCATGCCGCGGCACGGGATTATTAAGCGTCGGCCTGGCTCCGGGGCTTACCAATTTACTTGCGCAGAAAGCCGCCCAGGCTCTCGATGAAACGAGTCGGATTGATATTGCGATCATGCTCGGTTTAGGTGACAGCCACGGAAAAGCGGCGATCGAGTGGACAGTTGACCATCTGAATACGGTGTATGATGTGAAAGAAAATGGACGCTTGATGGAAGTCAGCAGTTTTACAGACGGCCGGCGGACAAACTTCGGCGGGCGATTGGGGCGCCGGACAGCGTACCGGTTTCCTTTTTCCGATCAGGTGACATTGCCAGGCACATTAGCCGTCCCTTCTGTTTCTACCCGGCTTTGCTTTGATTCAAGGCCTGCCACTGTGCTGATTGTGGCCATGCAAAAAATCGGCGCAGCCAAGCTCTTAAACAATAAGGGAATTCGAAATCTGGCGGTCCGTATGCTGGGGGCGCTCAACATCGGATCAGCGCAATACGCGGTAAAGGTGGATGCTGAAGGATTGAAAAACGGCCGGAGCGCCGGGACAGGCATCGCGCTGTTCGGCGAAAATGAATCATTCATTACCGCACAGACAGCCGCTGCAGCCGCGTCAGCTTTGTATACCGGAAGCTTTCCACACGGAATATTTCATTTGGAACAGCTGTTTGAGCTTGAATGGGAAGGAAGAGAGTCTTGCTTAATTCAGAAAGAAACCGGTGACCGGTTTGTGATATCGTTTGACATCTTGTTAGAAAGTGAGATGATAAATATTAGAAAATAATAGAAGGAGTGGGAAATATGCAGCCTGAAGATATTGTCAGAAGCGGTCCGAACCAGTACGTTTGCAGAGAGGGGATCGCGAAAGAACTGCCGTCATTTGCGAATGCATTCGAACGGCCCGTCATCATTACTGGAGTCAAATCGTTTAAAGCTTTTACGAGTTATACAACGCCTCCAAACGATTGGAAAGTCGTTCAGCATACGGGCTGCAGTTCCCTAAATAAGATTAAAAAAGCAGCAGAAGCAGCAGAATCGGCAGATGTCATCATCGGGATAGGCGGGGGAACCGTCTTAGATACGGCGAAGGCAGCCGCCGATTTGTTGAACATTGAAGTCATGATGATTCCGACGATCCCGGGAACATGCGCGGCAAGCACGCCGTTAAGCGTGATCTATGATGATGACGGCAACTTTTCGGGCGTCCAATACCATAAGCGCTCAAGCTATTTGACGCTGGTCGATCCGCTGCTTCTCCTTTCTTCGCCGGTCGCTTATGTGAAAAGCGGAATCGGTGATACGCTTGCGAAATGGTATGAGGCCGAAGCGATCATCAGAAATACGGCCGATTCGCTTTCCATCATGGTTCAGACAGGGCTGAGACAGTCTGTCTATATTCGGGATATTTTGTTGACAGAAAGTCTGAAAGCCATAGAAAGTCTTGAAAAAGGCGAAACCTCCTCATCTTTCGCAAATGTCCTCGAAGCGGTTATCGCGCTGGCTGGCACAGTAGGCGGATATGCGGGACGCTATGGCAGAATGGCCGGAGCCCATGCCATTCACAACGGCTTAACGTTCATCCCCGAAACCCATCGTGTGCTGCATGGCCAAAAGGTAGCCTACGGGATACTCGTGCAGCTTGCTTTAGAAGGACGGACAGATGAAATTGCCGAACTGCTTCCCTTTTATGAAGGGCTTGGTTTTCCGAGAAGACTTAGCGATTTAGGCATTTTAGAAAACGTTGAAGAGGCAAAACGGACCGTTGCCGCTCATGCCGTGCGGCCGGATGAATCTTTATGTTTGATGGGATCTTTTCATGAAGCTGATGTGATGGCGGCGATAGAGTCGCTTGAATAAACCTGATAAATAAAACGAGTCAGCCATCCTGTAACGGATGGCTGACTTTGTTAAATTTCCACTTTCACATCGGCGCTTTTTTTCAGTTTTTCAACCTGCTGTCCGAGTTTTTCCTGTCTTTTTTGCTGTTTGAGCATGTCTTGGATTTGTTTCTTGACATCGTCAAACGCAGGTGTGTTTTTCTGTCCGCTGTCTTTTTGCTGTGCGGCAAATTGATCATAGTAATCTTTGATTTCTTTGTCTGTGACCTGATCTGCCGGCAGTTCTTTGTCAATATATTTTTCTGTTTTGATATTGTCGGCAATGTCACTTTTCAGCGTGTTCATGTTTAAGCCGGCTTTCTTGACAGCTTCCTCAAAATCTTGTTCATTTTTATACTGCTTTTTGCTTTCGTCCAGCTGTTTTTCAATTTCTTTCTCAGATGCTTTGTAGCCTTTTTTGTCCGCTTCTTGGGTAATTAAAGCCTGTCCGACTAGGCTGTCGATGGCCTGCTTTTTGATTTGCTGTGCCGCATCTTTTGAAGTCGGATCCTGTCCTGTTTGCTGATACTGCATTTGTGCGGTTGATAATACGCTGTTATAGTCCTTGCCTGTGATCTTTTCATCGTTAACGACAGCCACTGTTTTTGTTTCATCGACTTTTTGCTGATCAAGCTTTTTCTGCATGGCTTTCATTTGCTTTTCTTGATCCTGCTGCCCGCTTTGGGCTGTTTTTTCTTGATTGTTTGCCTTGGATTGCTGATCATCATGATTTGAAGTGCAGGCGCCCAATACGACAGCCAATAATCCGATCATGAGAGATGATATGCCTTTTTTCATAATATATCTCCTTTCTTCAAACAGAAGTGAATCTTAAAATGACCTTTAGTGGGCATTCTAAACGATCGGCTCTAAAAAAGAAACCATTTGGAATCAATTTTCCAAAATGTAATCGAATTGAAAGGAGATCGTAATGTGATGGCCGAGTTCCGGTTTACTTGATATGTTTCGGATCAAAGCCGTAGACTTCGAAGTCCTTCGCAAATATCTCCTGCACCAGCTCTTTTGTTTCGTCATTGTAAAAGCTCTCAAAAGTCGGTAACACCCAGTCGAAGGATGACATGGTGAAAACGGTGTCCGCGAATTTTCCTTTTTTGAGCATAGTATCGGAAAGATGGTGCGGTGATTTCGACAGCTGTGATATCGGAGATTTCAATAATTTGTATTTGTTTTCAATCTCTCTGATTTGCGCGCTGAATTGCTCGAGGTAAATATAATTGGTGACAAACTCTTCTTCTCCTTCGAGATACTGAGGACCAAGGTGCCGGTCAATGGCGCTGATTTCCGGCCCCAAATCTTTTAAATGATGCAAGAATTGGGTGAAAGACAGCCCTGTATTCATGTCACTGTTGAACAGACAGATAAAATTCGGGGAGCAAATTGCCGCCAGAAAGGAACTGACTGCTCTCCGGAAAGGGTTACGCACAAGCTTGTAAGTGTCCTTTTTTCCCTCTCTTAATTCTGCCAGAAGATCCTTCACATAATCCGGCTGCTGCGTATAGATCGTATTTCTGTAGTGATGAACCTCCCCCGCGCATCTTCGGCCAACATCTTCAAGCAGTCCGTTTTGGAAAAAGAACCAGCGATTCAGCGTCGTGCAGCCGCTTTTTGGAATCCAGAACAGAATGATCGGAAAATCTTTCGCAAAAAGAGGGGTATAAAGGTAAATCAAGCGATTCAGTCTCTCATCTTCAAACATGCAGAACACATCCACTTCTTTCTTTGTTTTGGTCCGCCTGAGACAGCGGTTGCCTTTATACACAAAGTATGCCGTCACCAATGAATTGATAGGGCGATAATATGAATATATTTCAAAATGATAAGATCTGGCAGACGGTTCCTTATTGAACCATATATAGAAAAATAAGTTTATGCTTTAAAACAATTTTATGATACTAGAGCATGCCTGTACAGTTTATATTTAATGGAACTTTCTGTTTCACTGCATGCTCCGCCTGAGGTAACATGAAAATGAGAAATGCCTGGGAGCGTTCTGAAAGGTCAGATGCTCAAGGAAAATGGAATAAAGGGAGGGTCGCTCATGCAGATTCGCATGACTGAATATCACGTTCCCGACCCCGAGTCGGGTCCGTACGGGATCGCCGTATGTGCAAACGGGCGCATTTGGTTTACTGAACAAAAGGGAAACCGGATCGGTATGCTCACAGAGTCTGGAGATATTACCGAATATACGATTCCGACGAAGAGCGCAGGCGCCTCGATTATTACTCCCGGGATTAGCGGTGAGCTATGGTTTACGGAGTATAAAGCGGGGAAAATCGGAAAAATGACGCCTCAAGGGGAAATAACCGAGTATGCCCTTCCTCTAGGTACTGCCCCGTTTGGGATCACCGTAGGCTGTGACGATGCCATGTGGTATACCGATATGGCCGGACATCAAATCGGCAGGCTGTCATCTTCAGGCGAAATCACTGAATATAAACTGCCCAAACCGGGAGCCTTCCCGTCATTTATTACAAGGGGAGCAGACGATGCACTCTGGTTTACACAAAATCAAAGCGGCTCCATCGGGCGAATAACGGCAGATGGAGACATCAGCGAGTATCCGCTTCCTGGAGAACAATCCGGACCGGTCGGAATCACTGCAGGCCCGGACGGAGCTTTGTGGTTTACAGAAATAAACGGAAATCAAATTGGGAGAATTGCGGTCTCAGGGAAGATCAGCGAATACCCGCTTCCGACAGCCAATGCCCGCCCGCACGCGATTACCGCCGGCTGCGATGGTGCCCTGTGGTTTACGGAATGGGGTGCGGGTCAAATCGGCCGCATTACAGTCAACGGGGATATTACGGAATATCCAATTCCGACGGCCGAGTCTGAACCGCACGGGATAGCGGCCGGACCAGCCCAATCGATCTGGTTTGCAGAAGAGTGCGGCCGTATTGGGAAAATCTCTATTCTTGATTAAAAAACGTCCAGTTTGCTGGACGTTTTTTTATATATTATTCCGTTCTCGTTTCCATTCTGCGGTTGGGAGAGCCAAGGCCTTTATTCATCAAGTAAAAATGGAAAATGTATTCACCGATTGCCATAGCGACGGCTGCAAAAAACGCGGCCAATGCAGCGGTGTTTGCAGCCGTTCCCATCGCAAGAGCCATCAGCCAAACGACAAGAAAAGCGACGCCTAAATCGGCTAAAGTGGCTGTGATGTTATTGGTCTTCGGCAAAATAAACAAATCACCCAGCAAATAGGATACCGCGCCAAGAACAATTGTGATGAAGAGGGTGTTTTCAAAACTGAAACTAAACCCGAGCCCGAGAACAAGGTACAGTATCACAATTGTCATGATGCCTTTAATGGCAAGGGCTTTCACATGTTCCATAACAATTCGCTCCTTTATACGAGATTTTAGTTTTTCTTTTCCTCGTATTCAGAAAACGAAACATGCAAACTTGCTTTTTTAACGGGCTCAGACATTTTTCCGCCATTCTTTCTGTTTCTTGCATAGTAGATGATATAGCATAACGCCATAAATGGAACACCGCAAAAAAGGGCGATTCTTTGGTTCGGATCAAAGGCAATGCCGATGCAGGATGCCAGACATAATAGAAAAGCGGCAATCGGTACTGCCGGATAAAACGGTGTCCGGTATTTTAAGCCGTCTGCGGTGTTTCCTTCAGCCAAAAAGCGTCTGCGGAACATGAACTGCGAGGCTGCAATGCTCATCCAGACGGCAACAACGGCAAAGCCTGAAATTGATACAAGAACGATATAGACGGAATCAGGTGCAAAAACACTGGAGAGCAGCGACAGAATGCCGCCGATCATACTGAAAATCAGCGCGTTCAACGGAATTCCCCGTGAAGTCAGCTTTTGAAAAACGGGGTGTAACGTTTTTTCTTTTGACAGTGACCAGAGCATCCGGGAGCAAGCATATAAGCCTGAGTTGGCCGCGGAAAGCAGAGCCGTCAGAATCACAAAATTCATAATGTCGGCCGCGTATGGAACACCGATACGGTCAAAAACGACGACGAACGGGCTTTTGATCACACCGGCTTCTTTGACCGGAATGAGGCATGAGAGCACGAAAATCGTTCCGATGAAGAAAAGCACCAGTCTCCAGAGTGTTGTCTTGATCGCTTTTGGAATGTTCTTTTCCGGTTCGGCGCTTTCTCCGGCGGCAATCCCGATCAGCTCCGTACCCGAAAACGCAAAATTCACGGAGAGCATCGCCATAAAAATTGGAAGGAAACCGTTCGGAAAGAGCCCGCCTTCTCCTGCAAAGTTTGAAAGAAGCGGTGCGGAATCTGTATTTTGTAGCGGGATGATGCCGAATATCGCCGCTCCGCCTAAAATAATAAACAATATAATGGCAAGCACTTTAATGCTCGAAAACCAAAATTCGGACTCGGCAAAAAATCTCACTGAGACAGCATTGAACACGAAAATCAGTGCAGCGAAAACCGCGCTCCACATCCACACCGAAGTATCGGGGAACCAGCGCTGCATTAATAACCCGGCAGCGGTAAATTCCGAACCCAGCGCGACAGCCCAGGTCAGCCAGTAAAGCCAGGCGACGGTGAATCCGGTGCCCGGCCCGATGAATTTAGAGGCATACATATGAAACGATCCGGTGACAGGCATGGCGACCGATAATTCGCCGAGGCAGAGCATGACAAGGTAGACGATCAGAGCCCCGACTAAGTAGGCTAAAATCGTTCCGGCAGGACCCGCCTGTGAGATCGTATAGCCGGAACTTAAGAAAAGACCCGTGCCGATAACGCCTCCCAAGGAGAGCATGATCAGGTGTCTCGTTTGCATTTTTCTTTGAAAGTTCTGACGATTGTTGTTTGACTGTTCCATCATATCTCCAGCTTTCTCGCCCAGTCGGCGACGGCTTTTATGTCTTCAGGTGTTGTTCTGCAGCAGCCGCCGATCAGCTGTGCTCCTTGGTTGTACCAGCTGCGGGCGCTTTCTCCGAAGGAAGCTTTGCATGCCGCACCATGCCATGTTTTTGTCTCCGGATCATACTGTTCACCGGAATTCGGATAGACGATAATCGGTTTAGCTGTATGCTTTTTGATGCCGCCGATGAGCGAAGAGACATGCTCCAGCCGCGTACAGTTTACGCCAACTGCCGCAACCTGGTCATGCTGATCGAGCCATTTCGCGCATTCGCCGGCTTTCGTGCCGTCGCTGATATGACGTCCGTCTTTAGCGCTGAAACTGATCCACGCATGTGTGTCAGGGAATTCTTTCAATAAATGAACGATTGCTTTTGCTTCTGAAAGGCACGGTATTGTTTCACAGGCTAACATATCGGCGCCTGCATCGATTAAAGCGGCCATTCGCTGCCTGTGAAAATCGGCCAATTCGTCTTCTGTGACGTCATAATCCCCCCGATATTCGGAACCATCCGCTAAAAAAGCGCCGTAAGGGCCTACTGAAGCGGCTACAAACGGTTTGGGCCGGCCTTTGCGGTTTTCCGGAACCGCCCAAAATTCATCGCGTGCTTCTACAGCAAGACGTACAGACTCCCGGATAAGGTGGAGCGCTTCTTGTTCACTGAGGCCGCGTTTTGTGAAACCTTCAACCGTCGACTGATAGCTGGCTGTCATCGCGCAATCGGCGCCCGCACGGAAATAATCCAGATGCACTTGTTTGATAAGCTCGGGGTTTTCGATGAGCATTTTTGCAGACCACAGGCTGTCGTTCAAATCACAGCCGTACCGTTCAAGCTCGGTGGCCATCGCGCCGTCAAGTGTGATGATAGGAAATTGTTCTAAAATCGATTGGATCGGATTGGTCATCTCATTGTTGAGGATCTGTCGTTTGAGACCCCGGCCTCCTTTTTTAGAGTTTTTAAAAATATATGAAAAATAGTTTAAAAGACTTCAGTAGCTTTTGTCAATCTACCAAAAATCAGTTTTTACTAGTAGCTTTTGTCGTTTTCTATTTAGGGTAAAACGGTACGTCTCCGCATATTTTTTTAAAAAAAGACTGATAAGGGGTATTGGATGGATGAAAAAACTGATTATTAATGCTGATGATTTTGGATATTCAAGAGGCGTGAACTATGGAATTATTGATGCCTATAAGCTGGGGATTTTAACATCAGCGACGTTCATGACAAATATGCCGGGCGCAGGTCATGCGGCGCGGCTGGCTCGCGAATCGCCCGGGCTCGGGATCGGCGTACATTTGGTGCTGACCTGCGGAAGACCGCTTTTGTCTGATCACCGGACGATCGTCGATGCAAAGGGGAATTTTCGCAATCTCGCATTTTATCAAGGTGCTTTTACAATTGATACTGATGAAGTATACCGCGAGTGGAAAGCGCAGATTGAAACATGCATCAACATGGGCTTGGAACCCGATCATTTGGACAGCCACCATCATATCAACGCTTCCCCGGGCATCTCAGACGCATTTTTGACGCTCGCCAAAGAGTACCGTTTGCCTGTCAGGCGCAATATGGAGAGTGCTGTGATCACGGAAAAAGGAGTGAAAACAACAGACTTTTTTTCACCTGTCCTCGAAGCGGCTTTAAAGGATGAAGAAGCCGTCTCTGAACTGTTTGAAGAGCATGATACTGTGGAGGTCATGACCCACCCGGCATACCTCGATAAGGAGCTTTTGACGAACTCTTCTTATACTTATCCGAGAGTCGATGAACTTGAATTTTTAACCGATCCGGACGTTGTCATCCGTTTGAATAAGCTTACTGATGTCCAGCTCGTATCATTTAGGAATTTGACATAAGGAGAATGCCGGAATGAAACATATTTTTCAGCTGCTGGGAAAGTCTTTGCTGATTCCGATTACTGTTCTTCCGATCGCCGGCCTGCTGCTGCGTCTTTCTGCGGAAGATATGCTGAATATACCGCTTTTTCAAGCGTCAGGCGTGATATTGAACAATATGGATGTCCTGATCGCAATTGGCATCGCCATGGGCTTTGCCCGTTCAAAAGATAAAGGAATTCCTGCGCTGACAGGATATTTGGCGATAACCGTATTAAAAGAGGGGCTCGGCATCTTGAATCCTGATCTTGATATGAGCGTCTTCGGCGGGGTGCTCGCCGGCCTGATGGCGGCTTTCATTTATAACCGGTTTCAACATACGAAACTGCCAAGCATGTTTTCATTTTTTGGCGGAGAGAAGTTTCCGATTACGATGATCGTATTGGTGACGATTCCGGTGGCAGGCTTTTTTTCAATCGTCTGGCCTTATGCAGAAGCGGCGATCGACACTTTTAGCCAGTCGCTTGTAGGTCTTGGCGCTTTCGGGGTGTTTGTATTCGGATTTCTGAATCGGTTTTTGCTGCCGTTCGGCCTTCACCATGTCATGAATACGTATATTTATTTTGGGCTTGGACGCTATGAGACGGCATCCGGCGAAGCGGTGACAGGGGAAATTACGCGGTTTTTGAATGGAGACCCGACAGCCGGCTACTTTCTCGGCGGCTTTTTTATCACGATGATGTTTGGCATTCCGGCGATCGCTTTGGCAATCGCGCATGCAGCCAGAACGAGAAAAAAGGAAACGAAAGCGCTCATGTCTTCAGGAGCAGCCACATCACTGATCACCGGGATTACGGAACCAGTTGAATTCACGTTTTTATTTACTTCGCCTTTATTGTACTTTCTTCACTCGGTCTATACGGGACTTGCCGGAGCGGTGCTCTGTTTGCTTGGGATTCGTCACGGCTTCTCATGGGGAGCAGGCGCAATCGATTATTTGCTGAACCTTAATTTATCAGACGGCGGATTATGGATCATACCCGTCGGCCTTGCCTTTTTTGCTCTCTATTATGTTACGTTTTACTTTGTGATTATAAAGCGAAACATTCCGGTGATCGGAAGGGAACAGGAAACACCTGAAGGAAACCGGCTGCATCAGTCTATGGCTGCAGGCATTCTTAAGCATATCGGCGGCCGTGAGAATGTCGTGACTTGCGAAAACTGTATAACCCGTTTGCGAATGAAATTAAAAGACACGTCCTTGGCGGATGAAGCGCAATTAAAGCAATTAGGAGCGCACGGTGTGGTCAAAATTGACCAGCATCATATCCAGATTGTGATCGGAACGGATGCTGGGAATGTGAAAAAAGATTTGCAGAACTTAATCGGGGAGACTCCGCCGGATTAAAAACTGGAGTTGATTGTCCCGTACCTTTTGGAAAAATCACGAGTCTGCGAAAAATAAGCTTGCACCTCCAGCAGCGTGAGGCGTTATGATAGGAATAAATCGTCAGTTGGAGGGGATTTTTATGGAAAATGACGGATATTATTCAATCGGTGTTTTTTCAGAAATGACAGGGACATCCATTCGGACGCTCCATTATTACGATGAAATCGGCCTGTTGAAGCCTGAAAAACAGCCGGGAACAGGCCGCCGTTTCTACACAGACAGAGATGCGAGAGAGTTGCAGAAAATCACATGTTTTAAGTTTCTCGGGTACAGTCTTGAACAAATTCGCGCTTTCATGAAGGATGCATGCTTTGATGCCGGCCTGATTGAGGCGCTGCAGGAGCAGAAAAAGGTGCTGGAGGAGAAAAAGGAACATATTGAAACAGGGCTGAAAGCGATAAACAGGACAATCGGTCTTCTTGAGGAGGAAGAGGAAATCGACAGTTCTCTTTTCATGAGCCTGCTGAACAGCATCCAGACTGAGAAGGAGCAGCGCATATGGCTTGAACAGCAGGTGTCCAAACGTTTTGCCGATGATGTATTCGGCAAATCAGAAGATGAGATGGCCAAATTGGATCAAGAGTATGTTCGTTTATCTAAGGAAGCCAAGCGGCTCATGGGAAAACCGGTTGATGACCCCGAAGTGCAGGAAATGGCGGACCGATATATGAAGACGAGTTTGGAATTTGTCGGAGAGGGCGTGCTGTCGGCTTTAGGACAGATGGAGACAATCGAATCGCAGCAGCTGGCAGAGAAGTTTTCTTCACCTTTTACAAAAGAAGAGGATGAGTGGCTGCAGCAGGTGTTCGAATATTACATGATTCACAACGATTTCTGTCCCGAAAACGGCCGATGAAAAAATCCGCCGGAGCTTTTAATGCAAAAGCTCCGGCTCAATTTTCGCCGTTTCATTATCAAGTGAAACATGCAGTTGATGGTTTTGATTAACCGAAGCGAAAAAGATTTCATCCATTCGTTCAAGCCCTTTTTTTTTCAGCTGGTTTTTGAGCCAGCTTTCCGTTACATTCAATTGGTGAAGGACAGATGTGTACACTTTCCCTTCAATGATGACCGGATATGAAAATTCGCCGCTGCTTTTTTGAATCCCCATATCTTCAGCCGTGACTTCCATTTTATTTGGCTTTTTGTATACCGTTAAATTTCCATTCGCCTCTATAAACGCCATTTCTACGTCGCTGACATTGAAAACATCTTTTTCACGAAGCATTTGCAGAACATTATCCACCGAATATCTGATTCGTTTTAAATTGCCGACAATAAACGTTCCATTTTTGATGACGATGGTCGGTTCAAATGTAATCAGACGTCCGAGTGTTCTGTTTTTGATCATGATTTTTGAAGCGAGTCTTTGCAATAGGGCAATCGCAGCCACCGCAGCGGCGGTATGCAAATGTTCAATCCTCGGATCGGCTATGTCAGCTCCGACGACAGCCCCCAATGTAATAATGATTAAAAAATCAAATACAGGCATTTCGCCGATTGAGCGTTTTCCCATTAGCAATGTAACAGCCAATAAAAGCGGAAGGATGGTGATGATTCGCCCGTAGACAACCAAAATTTCTTTCATAGTTTCCATTTTCTCGCTTCCTTTTTATAGCCTTTTGCCAATTCAAGATTGACGGCCGTCATTTTCGAGTTGAGGTCATGATATGGATAAGAATCGCTTATTTCAGGAAGCCGGTTGGCATCCTCCTGGTTTGAAATCACACGACCCGCCGAAACAAACCGTTTTGGGGGAATTGTAACACCGATTACTGTTGCTCCCGGTTCAATCACCGTATTCTCTTGGATATAGGCATCAAAAACAAGGCTTTGCATCCCGACAAAAACATTGTTGTCAATTCTTACGGGGCCGTGAATTTGACATTGCGGGGCGAGTGATACTTTCTCGCCTATGTAAATGGAATACGATTCACGATCTTTAAAAACGGATTGTTCAGTAACAGGGTTGTTGTATTCATAGTTTTTCATACCGTGCAAGACAACTCCGTCTTGGATATTGCAATCATGGCCGATGTAGATTTTTAATCCCGTGTCTCCTCTGATCGAAGAGAAAGGCCCGATGAAAACGTTGCGCCCGATGACCACACTGCCGATGACCGAGGCGAAATGATGGATGTATGAGGACGCATCAATATCCGGAATATCTGCTTCTTGATTAAATGACGCGGTAATATTGGGGCTGACATTGTCTTGGATCAGCAGCTTTTCAAGAAACTTCCCGGCGAGTGACGAAACCGTTAACCCGAGGATGAGTTTGTTGCTTAATTTCATATGACCTGCCTCCTTTATTCAGGTAGTCTGTCTAAAAAACGGGATAATATTTATGGGCGGCGGTCTGAAACTAAAAAAGAGGATATGGGGAGATAACGGCTAATAAAGCAATGGAATAGGTTTTAGGAAGCGTTCAAGACGATTACCATTTTCATCTCTAAAAAAACAAAGGAAATGATTCATTTAGAAGAGGAAATTTACGGTCAGCACGCCTTGGCTAACTCCTCGACAGAGCTCTATTTTAAGGGAGGTTGAAACTTTGAATCTATCTTTGGCAGTTGCATTAGTTATATCTGTGTTTTTAAATATATTTCAGCTGGCACAACTCAAATCCAATAACCGTAAAAACGCAAACGGGGAAGAGAGTACAAAAAGGCCGCTCAACCCCTTCGCTGCCATCCTGTGGACTTATTTCGCCATTATCATTCTTTTGATGTTGGCTGCATTAGTAACCGTTATCATACAGCTTAACGAATAATATTAGCGCTTCTCTTCTGCTGCCGGCTTTTTATTATTGCCACAGTCATAACGAAAAATGCGCAGAAATTGCAAGGAGAAAAAACGATGAAAATGGGATCGCTCGCTTTGAGACACACGGAAACGATTGCCCCGAAGGGATCTATTTTAAATGAAGAGACGTTCGAATTTGAAACTCAAAAAAGATGGGCAAATCGTAAAGCATGCGGTAGAAAATCATAAGGAAGAGACAAATACCGCAGCTCCTCCTGCCAAAAAGGATAGAGACATTGGACATGTCAAAAAAAAACAGGAGGCAACCCGCTGCCGAATACAGAAAATAATCGCCTGTACCGTGCTTTACTCATTGGACCCATCCTTCTTATTATCGGACTTGCTATGTTTGTTTTAAACTGTAAAAAGACTCAAAATCAAAGTGCGTAAATATTCCCCAAAAGACAGCGTTACGGCTGTCTTTTTCGTTTGCGGAACAGCACTTCGCCCACGGCACCTGCGGAAACGCCGAGCACATAAGCCAATAAATCGCTCCACAAAAATCCATAACCGAGAATGAGTCCGCCGAGCGGAACGGCTCTGATATCATCAATCCATGGAGCGCGATACAGCTGGCTGCATTCGATTAAAAAACAAAATGCGAGCGCAATCAGCGCTACTGAAGCTGTCTTCGCGTTTTTGAACAAAAAGCCTGCGCCGAAGAAAATCATCAGCGCCCACAGCGCATCCCCTAAATAGGCATTCACGATGTCCGGCAGCATATCGGCCGCCTTTCTTGAAGCAAGCCCCGCCGCCATCGCTGCGAATATCAGCGCAAGCCGGCGGATACGGCTTCTTTTCATATTCATGGCTGGACCCCTTTTCTGCCGAAGCAGGTGAAGTAAATCTTCGGAGACATGACGGATACAAGAGGAAAAACGTTTTATTATTTTGGACGGTTTAAAATGAACGAAAAAAGCCGCCGGATACGGCGGCTTGTGTTATATCGCATTTTTGCTTTCGGTTTTTTGTTCGGTGCCGGAGCGTTCCCAGCATTCGACGCCTTCATGGTTTTCAAGAACATCTTTATAAAAGACCGGATCTTTTCCAGCTTTTCGCTGTTTCACATAGTCTTTCAAGGCGGCAAATGCCACTTTTGACAGCAGGAAAATCGCGATTAAGTTGACGATGACCATCAAGCCCATGAACAAGTCGGCGAGGTCCCACACAAGCTGGACTTTTGATACCGATCCGAAGATAACCATCGCAAGCACACAGATTCTGTAAATGAAGAGCCATGCTTTGTTCGTGTGCAGGAATTCGATATTCGTTTCTCCATAGTAGTAGTTTCCGATTAAGGTGCTGAAAGAAAACAGGAACACCATAATGGCAAGAAAGCCTGAGGCCCATGCTCCGATGTGCGTGCTGAGCGATGCTTGCGTCAACTCGATTCCGCTCAGCCCCGGTTCTTGATACGCATCGGAAAACAAAATGATAAAAGCTGTGCTTGAACAAATCACCAAAGTGCTCGTGAAAACCCCTAAAGCCTGGACAAGACCCTGTTTGACAGGATGGCTCGTTGTCGCTGCGGCTGCTGCATTCGGCGCGCTGCCCATCCCGGCTTCATTCGAGAAGAGGCCGCGTTTGATTCCGTTCATCAGCGCTGCGCCGATGGCTCCGCCTGCCGCTTGTTCAAGGCCAAACGCATGACCGACAATCAAAGAGATGACGTCCGGCAGTTTCGTAATGTTCATCAGCATGACAAAAACGGCGACGCCGATATATAAGACGGCGAGAAATACGACAATATATTCGGACAGCTTGGCGATCCGTTTGATACCGCCGAAGGTAATGATGCCGAAGGCAATCGTAATGATAATCCCCAGTGTAAGACGGTCTGTCCCGAATGAGTTTTCAAAAGCGACCGTTATCGTATTGGACTGGACCGCGTTAAACACGATTCCGAAGGATAATGTAATCAAGACGGCAAACAGCGCGCCCATCCAGCGTTTTTTCAAACCCTTTTCCATATAGTAAGCAGGGCCGCCGCGGAAGCCGTCTTTATCCTTTATTTTATAAATTTGCGCCAGCGTGCTTTCGACAAAGCTTGACGCCGAACCGATGATGGCGATGATCCACATCCAAAAGATAGCGCCGGGTCCGCCCAAGGCAATGGCGATCGCAATCCCCGTAATATTTCCTGTGCCTACTCTCGCGGCCATGCTAATGCAAAAAGCCTGAAAAGGAGAGATTCCGTTTTTGTCGGGTGCTCCTTCCTTTAAAACCCGGAACATGTCTTTCAGCAAGCGAACTTGAAAGAACTTCGATTTAAAAGTAAAAAACAGTCCCGAAGCCAGAAGCATAATAATTAATAGTTTTGACCAAAGAAAATCATTTGTGACAACAATGACTTCTTGAAGGAATTGCTGCATGCTTTCACCTCTTTTTTGTGATTTTAAAAAATACTGAGATCCCATTCACGGGCTATATGTTTTAACAGCATTCCGCCCGTCATGCTGTTGCCGTAATCGTCAATCGCCGGACCGTAGATGCCGATGCCGCATCCATGCCGAAAAGGCTGTTCTCTTTTTATGCTGGCAGGCACCGCGCACATGATTCCGCCGGAGACGCCGCTCTTTGCCGGAATGCCGACAAAGGCCGCGAATTTTCCTGAAGCATTGTACATGCCGCACGTCAGCATTAAAGCTTTTGTCAGCCTGGCGACATCCTTCGGGATCACCTGCTCTTGGCGGAGAGGGTGATATCCGTCATTTGCGAGAATCATGCCGATCAAGGCGATGTCTTCAGTGCTTCCTTCCATGGAGCATTGCTTCAAATAGACTTCAAGCGTTTCTTCGACGTCTGCTTCGAGGAAGCCGGTTTCCTTTAAATAATGGGCCAATGCTCTGTTCCGATGGGCGGTTTGCCACTCTGACCGAAATACTTCCTCATTGATTTCAAGCCGTTTTCCAATCATTTTTTCAATGACTTCATGAAGCGACTCCATTTTTTCCAGTGCCGATTCACCGGGTAGGATCGACGCAACGGTCAGCGCTCCGGCGTTGATCATCGGGTTAAACGGCTTTCCCGGCTTGTGCATTTCAAGGCGGATGATTGAATTGAACGCGTCTCCCGTCGGTTCTACATCAACACGGTCTAATACGTAAGAAATCCCTTTCGTCAAACACGCTGCGATAAAGCTGACCACCTTTGAGATGCTCTGGAGTGTGAATGATACGTCCCAAGTTCCTGCTTTGATCACCGTTTGATCAGAACCGATCACACAGATGCCGAGCTGGTTAGAGTCGATTTTTCCTAAAGCGGGAATGTATTCGGCGTTGCGTCCGCTAGCGGAAAAAGGACGGTAATGTTCAACCAAATCTTCAAGGCGGGATTGCCAGAAGCGGGCGTCATAGCGTTCTTCCAATACTTCATTCATCGAATTTCCTCCAATCTGACCTGTTAAAGCTTGCAGGTTTGCTGAAAAAATACGAGGCTCTAAAAAGCGGTGATTAGGGCATGGCGGCAGAAGGCAAAGGGGTATAAGCCTCTGCCGCACAAGTTGTTTTAAAGCCTGTTCTTTCCTGGGAAAAGGGGTTTGGGTTGCGCAAGGGAGTGAGTTGCGGGAAAATATAAGCGTTTTCAAATAGAGAAAATATACATTCAATTTATAATAGAACCTACATAAACCTACAAAAAGCGACAAAAATATTTAAAAAATAAGCCAATTGATTTAAAAATCAAATCGACTGTGGGTAAAATGGGAGTTGCGGAAAACGTGCGGTTAAAGTCAAAATAAAGCAACACGTTTGTAATGGAGGATCAGCATGATGGGTGGAAATTGGGGAAGCGTGATGAAAAAGGCTGCCCGGCTTGTAAAGAAAGACGGCTATATCTTAACAGTGATGATGTTAACGGTGCCGCTCGCAGGAGAGCTGAAGTTTTATCCGTTGAACGAGACCTTCCGGGTCAGCTTCGGCGTTCCAACTTTTTTCTTTCTTTTGTTGCTGCTGCGGAATGTCCCGGCTGTGCTGTCCGGCTTTTTAACGGGAGCGGCCGTCGTCGTGTTTCGGGTGCTGCTTGATGCATTCGGCCCGGGGCAGATCGATTGGTTGTCATCCTTTTATCACCATTATCCGACTTTTTTCTTTTATTTCACATATGCGTTTCTATTCTACTTGGCAAAAGTGAAGCGATTTCAATTTCGCCCGCTCTATATCGGGTTTCTGGGCTTCGGAATTGAACTGATTGCCGATGGAGCCGAACTGGTCGTTCAATATATGATGTTCGAGTCTACCGTCACCCCGGGAAAGATCCGCGACATGATGGCGATTGCTTTTTCCCACAGCTTTATTGTGCTGAGCTTTTTTAATGTCATGAAGCTGTATGAAACGCAATCGCGGGAAAAGCAGATCCGCGAACAAAATGAGCACATGCTGATGATCGTTTCAAATTTATACGAAGAAACCGTTCATTTGAAAAAGACGTTGAAGAATACTGAAGAGATTACGAACGAATCCTATCAGCTGTACAGGCTCTTAAATAGACAGAGCGATAACAATTCCTCTGTCCGGCAGATCAGCCAGAAAGTGCTGCGCCTCGCCGGTGAAATCCACGAGGTCAAAAAAGACAATCAGCGCATTTTCGCCGGACTTTCAAAATTAATTTCAAAAGAAAGCTTCAGAGATTACATGGCTGCAGAAGATCTGGTCCTGCTTGTGACCGGCATTAATCGAAAGTATGCCGAATCGCTCGAAAAAGACATTGACTTTCATTATTCGATAGACGGAGAACATCCGAAATACCACGTGTATACCGTATTATCCGTGATTAATAATATTATGGCGAATGCGGTGGAAGCGATTCAAAAGCAGGGCTCCATCCGCCTCAGCCTCTATAGGTGCGGCGATGACATGCTGGAATGCCGCGTGGAAGATGACGGACCGGGCATTCCCGAGAAAGTCGGGGATGTGGTATTTGAGCCGGGGTACACATCAAAATATGATGAATTCGGAACTCCTTCAACTGGAATCGGTCTGTCTTATGTGAAGGAAACTGTCGAGGAGCTCGAGGGGAGCATTCGATTTCGGAATGATGCAAGCGGTGTTGTGTTTACGATCAGACTTCCGGTCCAACAATTGATTCAGAAAGGGTGAAGGCCTGTGCGTTTTTTTATTGCAGATGATGACCGTGCTGTGCGATCGATTTTAAAACAAATCATTGAAGACGAAGATTTGGGAGAAGTGGCCGGAGAAGCGGAAGACGGCTGCGATTTGGAAGGCCACTTCCTGAATTTGCAGCAAATTGATATTTTATTTGTCGATCTTTTAATGCCCCTCCGCGACGGAATTGAGACGGTTCGTCATTTGCATGGCGCTTTCTCAGGGAAGATCATCATGATTTCCCAGGTGGAATCGAAGGAAATGATCGGTGAAGCCTATTCCCTGGGGATTGAATATTATATACATAAACCGATTAACCGCATTGAAATCTTGAACGTCATTCAAAAAGTCAAGGAGCGCATCGAGCTGGAAAGGTCGATCCATGATATACAATCTTCGCTGACCCGGCTTGTGAGTCTCGGCAGCGGACGAAAAAACGGCTTTAGGGAAAAAAGCATTCAGGAAACAGGCGAATTTCTCCTTTCTGAACTTGGAATCGTCGGGGAGAGCGGTTCCCAGGATTTACTTGCCATCCTTCAGTATTTGTTTGATGATGAACAGACCTCATTATATGAAAAGGACTTTCCGCCGCTCAAACAGATTTTTCATCAGATTGCCGAGCAAAAGCTCGGGCCGGCTGCTTCACCCGTAGAGATCAACAGGGAGGTTAAAGCGTCTGAGCAGCGGATACGGCGGGCGGTCAGCCATTCGCTAAACCATTTCGCATCACTCGGTTTAACAGACTTTTCAAATCCGCGGTTTGAAAGCTATGCGTCCCGGTTTTTTGACTTTACTGTCATCAGCAAAAAAATGAAAGAGCTGCAGAGAGACTCTGCCGCCTTGCCGTCCGCCCGCGTCAACACGAAAAAATTCATTCAGGTTTTCTTTTTGGAAGCCAAGCGGTTGAGTGAAAGCGCCGGAAAAATGGGTTAAAAAGAGCTTCCTCACCTTAGAGGAAGCTCTTCTGCATGCCGGTTACCCAGCGTATTCTCTTTTCAGCAGCGAAAACATGTATACGTCAATCAGTCTTCCTTTCGCTTTCTCGTAATCTCTTAGCAGTCCTTCCTTTTGAAAGGATAACGAGTTGAGGAGTTTGATTGAAGGCGTGTTTTCGGGCTCTACCTTCGCTTCGATCCGGTTGAGGTTCAAGCTTGTAAAGCCGTAGTCGATCAGCTTTTGAACAGCTTCGGAAGCAAAGCCTTTTCCCCAATGATTTCTCCCTAAGTCATAGCCGATTTCAGCTCTGCCGTTTTCCTGGTCGATCATATTAAAACCGCACGTCCCGATGACTTCATCCGTTTCTTTCACAATGATTGAAAAGCGGTTTGCCTGCCCTTCAAGGCTTAAATCATTGATCATTTGGATCATGTCCCGCGCCTGTGAGACGTCTGTAAAAGGCGTGATATTCATATATTTTGTGACTTCCGGATCTGACCAGTATTGACAGAGGACATCTGCATCTTCCAATTCCATTTTTCTCAAAGTCAATCTTTCTGTATAAAGGGTTTCCATGTTCTTGCCTCCAAGTTCCGTATTATTAGGAATGTGAAAGGACCATTCATCGATTTGCGCATCATTCATGTTCATAGAATAAAAAGTAAACTGTTATCGGGAAACGGAGGGATAAATCCCTTTTTTATCTAAAATGGAAAGTGCAATTTCGGCAGCGGAGCTTCCGGCAGCCCGTTTTTCACCTTGAATATGAACAGCAAAGAAAAAAGTATTATCGGCAGTTTCTACATACCCGATAAACCAACCGGCATGGAGTTCCCCGTTGATTACCGAGGTTCCGGTTTTACCGGATAAAACCCTGCCATTTGATTCTTCTAAACGTATCGAATCTTTCACAGTTTCAATATTAGACTGTTTAAAATCAAATTCGTTATCATAAAACTTTTTTAATATATTGACCTGTTCAAGTGGAGAAATTTGAAGAGAGCCATCCAGCCAATAATCGGCCGGGACTGAAAAATCCTCATTTCCATAATGTATAGATTTGAGATAATGACGTAAATGATCCTCCCCAATTTGCCGGTCCAATTTTTGAAAATACCATGTTGTGGAGCTGCTCATCGCAGAGAATAAATCCTGGTCTTGATTCCATTCTTTATACGGATATTGAGTCCCATCCCAAGTCATGTGAGAGTCGTTCTTCGTGATGATCCCGGATTCCAGTGCGAGCAATGCGCTAAACACCTTGTAGGTGGAAGCAGGTGCGAATCTGGAGGTGCTTTCTTTCCTATTGTATATTGTATACTTTTTCCTATTAGAATTAAACAGGACAAAGCCCCCTGAGGCTGAAAATTTATCAAAAAAAGTGCTGTAATCTTCGTATTCTACATTGGTGCCGGGTAAAAAGCGTGTTTCTTTTTGCATGGCCAATATAGACACAGAAGGAGTACCGGCTAATATGGCCCCAAGAACAAGAGTGAACACTAAGGCGCTTTTCGCCTTTAGCAAAGGTGATGCCGTCTGAAAGTTGACAACTGTAACAATCCGTCTTTTGATATGTTTGTATGAGCTGCTGAATTCAGAAGCGGCTAACAAAGACGATGTTCTTTGCTTAATTGAAGTGAATTTTAAAATCACCTCGCCATATTTGAGGTGCAACTTTTTATCAAGCGTTTTTAATACGGCAAAGTCGCAAGAAATCTCCATCTCCGTTTTCGCTTCCTTTGATAAATACCATACGAGAGGATTAAACCAATAGACGATTTTCAACAGGCAAAGAAAATAGTTGATAAGCATATCTTTTCGTTTGCAATGGTACAGTTCATGAAGCAAAACACATTTCATTTCGTCGGCTGAAAACATTGAAATATCTTTTGGCAAGATAATATATGGACGAATGACCCCAAATGTAATGGGGGATTTTATCAATGGAGAACGGCCCAAAATGACTTTTTGATGAAAGCGTATTTCCTCTTTACATGTGTGAAAAAGGGATAATAGCTCTTTGTTGTTAACAATTTGCAGGTTCTTTTTTATTTTGCCGATTTTTAGATTGCTATAAAGAGTAGCCAAAAGCATAACGGCAACGCCCAATATCCAAACTGCGAAAAAGGCTGAATCTATCATTTTGGAAGACGATTGTTCAATCGACATCGAAAAGTCCTGCACCCAGTTTACATGTTGGCCGATTGCTTCTGTCGTCTTGTCTGTGGAGTGGGATTGGGATAATGCCGATTGAGCTCCTCCTAAATTCAGAATCCAGTCAAAATGATGGCTTTTTAGAAAATGAAAGGGGATAAAAGGAGCGATCAATGCCAAAAGAGAAATCACGCTAATATAATAGTGGGTGCCTACAGTGATTTGAGTCCTGAGCAGTTTTTTAATGAGTATGATGATAGAAAAAAACAGAGACAATAGAATTTGACTAACCAAAAAGGGAATAAAGAAAGAACTGCTCATTTCATTCCTTCTTTCTGTTCTTATGTTCTTCTAATATTTGATACAATTCATTAATTTCTTCACCTGACAGCTGATCATTCTCCAAAAAGTTTAATACCATCGAATTAAGAGTTCCATTGTAAAACCGGTTTAAAAAACTGTGACTCTTAACCTCTATATAATCACTTTCGTCTATATTTGGTGTGTAAACGAAAACCCGTCCTTCTTTATGGTGGTTTAATGCGCCTTTTTTAATGAGGCGCAGCAGCATGGTTTGGATGGTTTTAGGGCTCCATGTACTGGTTTTGGATAACTCTTTAATTACCTCATTGGTATTGATCGAAGAATGCTTCCAGATGACTTTCATCACTTCTAATTCCGCATCAGAGATTTGAGGTATTTTTTTCATTTTAATCATCCTATACTTACAAATGTAATACTCTCATTATAGGTTTGCCATTTTAAGAAGTCAATTTAACTGGAGTGAACATACAGTTTCTGCATTTTTAATTCCATCACTTCCCTCCGTTCATTTGTCCCCGGTGGAAACGAGGTCATCATTTCCTTCCGAAAAAACGGTTGCATTTAAATCTTACATATGTAATACTTTCAAAGACTACATTTGTAAGATTTGATGTTTGAGTCGGCTGAAAGATCGTACGTACCAATTATTGTTTCGTGATCGTTCAAGCCATAACACTGTAGGGATAGTGGAAAGAGTGCTTCATCTGGTTACGATCAATCAAATATTCAAACGGGGGGAGACGATTTTGATGAAATTATGGTTCAGTACTTTAAAACTGAAAAAGGCTGCAGCAGTGTTGCTTTTCTCTTGCGTCGCGCTTGCAGGATGCGCTAACAATCAAACGAATGCCTCGCAACCTGCCGAGAAGAATGAAAAGACGGAGATGAAAGATGATTTTGCAAAACTTGAGGAACAATTTGATGCAAAACTCGGGATCTTTGCATTGGATACAGGTACAAACCGGACGGTAGCGTATCGGCCGGATGAGCGTTTTGCTTTTGCTTCGACGATTAAGGCTTTAACTGTAGGCGTGCTTTTGCAACAGAAATCAATAGAAGATCTGAACCAGAGAATAACCTATACACGTGATGATCTCGTAAACTACAACCCGATTACGGAAAAGCATGTTGATACGGGAATGACGCTTAAAGAGCTTTCGGATGCTTCGATTCGATATAGTGACAATACGGCACAGAATCTTATTCTTAAACAAATTGGCGGACCTGAAAGTTTGAAAAAGGAACTGAGGAAGCTTGGTGATGAAGTTACAAATCCCGAACGATACGAACCAGAGTTAAATGAAGTGAATCCGGGAGAAACTCAAGATACCAGTACAGCAAGAGCACTTGTCACAAGCCTTCGAGCTTTTGCTCTTGAAGATAAACTTCCAAGTGAAAAACGCAAGCTTTTAATCGATTGGATGAAACGAAATACCACTGGAGACGCCTTAATCCGTGCCGGTGTGCCGGACGGTTGGGAAGTGGCTGATAAAACTGGAGCGGCATCATATGGAACCCGGAATGACATTGCCATCATTTGGCCGCCAAAAGGAGATCCTGTCGTTCTTGCAGTATTATCCAGCAGGGATAAAAAGGACGCCAAGTATGATGATAAACTTATTGCAGAGGCAACAAAGGTGGTAATGAAAGCCTTAAACATGAACGGCAAATAAAACATTGCTTAAAACATCATCTTACATAAAGTCACTGATCAAGTTCATATCATTGCCTGGCAATGGTGTGGGCTTTTTTTGTTTTCTATCTTTAAAGATCATGTGAAGAAAAACGGGAAAATCGGTCTGCGGGAAAGGACCGGGTTTTTGTCGAAATCATAGGCGAATGGGTTGGATTGTGACAAAATTCGACACATCTACTGGCGGTGCGACTTGATGGACCATCAACCGCGTCTCTCCTCCTGTTTACAATACTTTACAGTTCGTTAATAAACTCTGCCTATAATAGAACCCGATCAATCATTTGTATAGAGAGGGGTAATACGAATGACACATGAAGGACCGCTGGAGGAATGGATGAAAAAGCTGAGCGAGGAAAGCCTCAAGGACAATACGTTTGACCGCCGCCGTTTTATTCAAGGGGCCGGCAAAATAGCCGGGCTTTCGCTCGGACTTGCAATTGCGCAATCGATGGGGGCAATGGAAGTCAATGCAGCACCGACATTCTCCGAATATCCGTTTACACTTGGCGTAGCATCGGGAGATCCGCTTTCTGACAGCGTCGTGTTGTGGACAAGGCTGGCGCCCGATCCGCTAAACGGGGGCGGGATGCCGAATGAAGCTGTATCCGTGAAATGGGAGGTCGCGGAAGACGAACGCTTCCGCCGTATCGTCAAACGGGGAACCGAAAAAGCGACACCGCACCTTGCACACTCGGTACATGCTGAGGTATCCGGACTGAAACCGAATCATGTGTACTATTACCGCTTTAAATGCGGCAGCCAGCTGAGCCCCGTCGGCAAGACAAAAACGCTTCCGGCGGCAGGGGCAGATGTTGCTACATTCACATTCGCTTTTGCTTCATGCCAGCAGTACGAACACGGCTATTATACCGCCTATCAGCATATGGCGAAGGAAAAGCTCGATCTTGTGTTTCATCTCGGCGACTATATTTATGAGTACGGTCCGAATGAATATGTTTCAAAAACAGGCAATGTCAGGACACACAGCGGTCCTGAAATCATGTCGCTGCTTGATTACCGAAACCGCCATGCCCAATACCGTTCAGATGCAAACTTGAAAGCCGCGCATGCCGCCTTCCCGTGGGTTGTCACATGGGACGACCATGAAGTGGAGAACAACTACGCGAATGTCATCCCTGAAAAAGGCCAGTCAGTAGAAGCGTTTATTAAACGGCGTGCCGCCGCATACCAAGCTTATTACGAGCATATGCCGCTCCGCCGCAAATCCCTGCCGAACGGTCCTGATATGCAATTGTACCGGAATTTTTCCTACGGAAATCTGGCGGACATTAGCGTGCTTGATACCCGTCAGTATCGCGATGACCAAGCCAATGGAGATGGCAATAAGCCTCCTTCTGATGAATCGAATGATCCGAAGCGGACGTTGCTTGGAGCCGAACAGGAGGCTTGGCTGTTTGACAACCTGAGTCGTTCCGGGGCGCACTGGAACATTATCGCACAGCAGATTTTCTTTGCGCAATGGAACTTTGGGACAAGCGCGGCGCCAATTTACAGCATGGATTCGTGGGACGGATACCCTGCTCAGCGCAAGCGGGTGATCGACTTCATCAAATCTCAAAAACTGAACAACATCGTCGTCCTCACCGGTGATGTGCATGCCAGCTGGGCAAATAACCTGCTCGTTGACTTTGACAATCCAAAATCGGACATCTTCGGTGTGGAATTCGTCGGGACGTCGATTACATCTGGAGGAAACGGCGCTGATAAAAGAGCGGATACGGATAAGATTTTATCGAACAATCCTCATATAAAGTTTTTCAATGATTACCGCGGCTATGTGCGCTGTACGGTCACACCGGAAGAATGGCGGACAGATTACCGCGTGGTCCCATATGTGACAGAACCGGGTGCCGCGATTTCGACAAGAGCTTCCTATGTTTATCATAAAGACTACACAGGGCTGAAACGTATCGCTTCCAACATTGTGCCTGGAGGCGTGAAGAAGTCAAACGAAGTCGAAGAAGACCGTTTCCTCGCACATACAAGAGCCCATCAGAAGCAATTGAAGCAAAAGGAGAAAAAAGTAACCCAGTAATCAATGAAAGGATGACAGCAAAATGCTTTCAAATATCGGTATTCCGGGTCTCATCCTGGTTCTGGTAATTGCGCTGATCATTTTCGGGCCTTCAAAGCTTCCGGAAATCGGCCGGGCTTTTGGAAAAACGCTGACCGAATTCAAAAGCGCGACAAAGTCATTAGTATCTGCCGATGACAATGAGATCGGACAAGAGACTAATGTGAAAAAGCAAAGCGATCCATCGGCAAAATAGATGATCAATAGAGCGGGCGGGTGAACCCGTCTGTTCTTTTTTTCTGTTTAGCATGTGAAGGGGAGGAAGTCGAAGGTGAAAAAAAGGGAAACACATTTGATTGCCCATCTTGAAGAGCTGCGCCAGCGAATCATTAAAACGCTTCTGACGTTTATTCTGTTCCTCATCACCGGCTTTTTGTTTGTTCAGGACATCTATGACTGGCTGATCAGAGACCTTGATGAAAAGCTTGCTGTACTGGGGCCGGGGGATATTCTTTGGGTATATATGATGATTGCGGGGGTGCTGGCGATCGCAGCCACCATACCGGTGGCCGCTTTTCAGACATGGCGGTTTGTGGCGCCTGCGCTGACCGACCGCGAACGGAGGACGGCATTATTTTATATTCCGGGGCTGTTCACTTTTTTTATTTTAGGGATTGTATTCGGTTATGTTGTGCTCTTTCCGCTCGTTCTTCAGTTTTTAATCGGATTATCCGCCGGCCATTTTCAAACGATGTTTACGGCGGAGCATTATTTTCGCTTTATGATGAACCTGACACTGCCATTCGGGTTTTTGTTTGAAATGCCCCTCATCGTGATGTTTTTAACGAGCCTCGGGATTTTAAATCCGGCCAAGCTCAGTAAAATGAGAAAAATTTCTTATTTTGCGCTGATCGTCGTATCAGTTGTGATCACGCCGCCCGATTTTATCTCGGATGTGTTGGTGATCGTCCCGCTGCTTGTATTATACGAATTAAGCATCTCTTTATCGGCATTGATTTACCGGAAAAAAACCGCTGTGCAACCAGGGGCTGAGGCCCAAGGCTGAAGACGGACCGTGTCTTCAGTCTCTTTTTTTTTGCTTGAAATAAAAAAATCAGAAAATAATGATATTGACAATTTGTTTATTTGTCTTACAATTAAACAAAAAGATGAATGGAGGGATTTTCTAAAACAGAAACATCGCATTTCAACTGAATGATAACGCTTTCTCAGGAAATGAACGACAGGGGGATGACGGAGATGAGTCAATTACGGAAGGCGCCGGAAGGCATATTAGGTTTCCCGGTGGCACCCTTCAACAAGGAAGGAAAACTGGAAGAAGAAGCACTTTACGAAAACATCCGCTTTTTATTGGATGAAGGGCTTGAGGCGGTTTTTATCGCTTGCGGCTCAGGAGAATTTCAGTCTCTCAGCGCAAAGGAATATGAGCAAATGGTCGAAATTGCCGTCTCGGCGGCGGGCGGGAAGGTGCCTGTTTACACAGGAGTGGGCGGCAACTTGAGCACCGCTTTGGAATGGGCGCGGATTTCCGAGGAAAAAGGGGCTGACGGCTATCTGATTCTCCCGCCATACTTGATACACGGAGAGCAGGAAGGCCTCTATCAGTATACGAAAACAATCATTGAAAGCACGGATTTAAACGCCATCATTTATCAGCGAGACAATGCGGTTTTGACACTTGAACAGATTCAGCGGCTGACCGATCTCGAGCAGCTTGTCGGGCTCAAAGACGGCATAGGGGATATGGCGTTGAATATCAGTTTGTCGTATACGATAGGAGACAGGCTGGGCTGGCTCAACGGAATGCCGATGGCTGAAGTCACGATGCCGGCCTATGCTCCGATTGGCTTCACGTCGTATTCTTCGGCGATATCCAATTATATTCCTCATATTTCAAGGATGTTTTATGAGGCATTATTAAACGGCAACGACCAGCTTGTCAAAGAGATTTATGAGCATGTCATCATGCCGATTAACGAGATCCGCAAACTTCGGAAGGGCTATGCCGTGTCTTTGATCAAAGCCGGTATGGAAATCATGGGCCTTCATGTGAAAAACACGGCAAGACCGCCGATCGTTCCGGTGGAAAAAGAACATTGCCGGCAGCTCGAAAACATTCTGAAAAACGCGATGGCGCGTTATCCGAAAACGACCGCTGCCCTATAAACAAAAGGAGGAATTTGAAGATGTCTGTTGCAGCTGAAAATAAAACGTATTTTAACTTTATCAACGGCCGCTGGGTGAAGGCTGAATCGGGCGGGATGGAACAGAGCTTGAACCCGGCAGATACACGGGATATCGTCGGGCTTGTGCAAAAATCTTCGATTGCGGATGTAGACCGGGCGGTTGAAGCGGCCAAGCAGGCCAAAAAGGCTTGGAGAAAGCTGTCGGGAGCGGAGCGCGGTCAATTTCTTTACAAGGCCGCTGATATCATGGAACAGCGCCTCAATGAAATTGCCGAGTGTGCGACGCGTGAAATGGGGAAAACACTGCCTGAAGCAAAAGGAGAAACAGCGCGGGGAATCGCGATTCTCAGATACTATGCCGGAGAGGGAATGCGGAAAACGGGCGATGTGATTCCCTCCACCGACACATCCGCTTTCATGTACACCGACAGGGTGCCGCTCGGTGTCGTCGGCGTCATCTCACCTTGGAATTTTCCCATTGCCATCCCAATTTGGAAAATGGCGCCTGCCCTCATCTATGGAAACACGGTCGTCATCAAGCCGGCTACAGAAACCGGAGTCACCTGCCTTAAAATTATCTCGTGCTTTGAGGAAGCAGGGATTCCGTCAGGCGTGGTCAATGCGGTGACAGGGCCAGGATCATCGGCCGGCCAAAGGCTTGCCGAACACCCGGATGTGAACGGAATTACATTTACAGGGTCGAACCAAACCGGAAAAATTATCGGCCGGACGGCGTTTGAAAGAGGGGCGAAGTATCAGCTTGAGATGGGCGGCAAAAACCCGGTGATCATAGCAGATGACGCCGACCTTGATAGTGCGGTTGAAGCGGTCATCAGCGGAGCGTTTCGGTCGACGGGTCAAAAGTGTACGGCGACAAGCCGCGTCATCGTCTTAAACGGTGTTTATAACCGGTTTAAAGAAAAGCTGCTTCAACAAACAAAAGAAATTACAATCGGCGACAGCTTAAAAGAAGAGGTCTGGATGGGACCGATTGCGAACAAACAGCAGCTTGACAACTGCCTGTCCTATATTGAAAAAGGAAAGCAAGAAGGAGCGGACCTCATTTTCGGCGGCGATAGGCTGGCAGATGGAAAATACGAAAACGGCTATTATATCAGGCCAGCCATTTTTGACAATGTCACTTCCGGCATGACGATTGCCCAAGAAGAAATTTTCGGCCCGGTCATCGCATTAATCAAGGCGGATACACTTGAGGAAGCTTTGGAGACGGCCAATGACGTCAAATTTGGCCTGAGCGCCTCCATTTTTACGCAAAACATCGGCCGGATGCTGTCATTCATAGATGAAATTGAAGCGGGGCTCATTCGCGTCAACGCCGAAAGCGCCGGTGTCGAACTGCAGGCGCCATTCGGCGGCGTTAAACAATCGAGCTCACATTCACGGGAACAGGGGGAGGCAGCAAAAGAATTTTTTACAGCTGTGAAAACCGTATTTGTCAAACCGTAAATCAATCGTTTCGGTACAAATGAATAAAGGAGAAGATGCTATGAAAAAAAATCGTGCAGCCTCCCCCCATACCGCGGGGAAAAGAAGTTCTGTCCGCTGGTTTGTCGTGTCTATGCTGTTTCTCGTCACATCCATTAATTATGCCGACCGTGCGACACTCTCGATCGTCGGCGATTCTGTGCAGCATGAGCTTGGGCTGAGTTCGGTGGCGATGGGGTATGTCTTTTCCGCATTTGGCTGGGCGTATGTTGTCGGCCAAATTCCCGGAGGCTGGCTGCTCGACCGCTTTGGGTCGAAAATCATCATCGCCGCCAGCATCTTCTTTTGGTCATTGTTTACCCTTTTGCAGGGAACGCTTGGCTTTTTCGCCGCGGGAACGGCCGTTATCCTTTTATTTGCGCTCCGGTTTCTCGTCGGTCTGTCAGAAGCGCCGTCCTTCCCGGGCAACGGCCGGGTGGTGGCTTCCTGGTTTCCAAGCTCTGAACGCGGAACAGCATCGGCGATCTTCAACTCGGCGCAGTACTTTGCACTTGTCATTTTTTCACCGCTGATGGGGTGGCTCGCCCACTCATTCAGCTGGCATACGGTTTTTGTCATTATGGGTGCTCTGGGGATTGCGATGTCGTTTATTTGGCTGAAAACGATTTACGAACCCAAAAAACACCCGAGAATCAATGCCGCCGAACTGGCGTACATCGAAGAAGGCGGCGCGCTTGTCTCGATGGATGAGGGAAAGAACGCGGAAAAGAAGGAAAAGGAGTCCCAATGGCCTTACATTAAGCAGCTTTTAAGAAGCAGGATGCTGCTCGGGGTGTATATCGCCCAATACTGCATCACAACGTTGACCTATTTCTTTCTGACCTGGTTTCCGGTCTATCTCGTTCAGGCACGCGGTATGTCGATCCTTGAAGCGGGTTTTGTCGCATCGCTTCCTGCAATCTGCGGATTTTTAGGAGGATTGCTGGGCGGGTTCGTGTCAGACTTCCTTTTGAAAAAGGGCTGCTCGATAACGGTTGCCAGAAAAACACCGATCATCCTCGGCATGCTGATGTCCTGCTCGATGATCGTATGCAACTATGCAGATTCATCTTGGCTGGTCGTTTCCATCATGTCGCTTGCCTTTTTCGGAAAAGGATTTGGCGCGCTGGGCTGGGCGGTTGTGTCAGATACCTCGCCAAAGGAGTGTGCCGGCTTGAGCGGCGGCATCTTCAACACCTTCGGAAATATTGCGTCCATCACGACACCGATTATCATCGGATATATCGTGAATGCGACAGGCTCATTTAACGGAGCGCTTGTGTTTGTCGGTGCCAACGCGATTGCCGCGGTATTAAGTTATCTGTTTCTCGTCGGGCCGATCAAGCGCATCGAACTGCAGAAAGAGGAAGACCCTGCGGACACCACTTTATCCACATGAAATGTAAGCGCTTTAACAAGAGGGAGGCTAAATCGATATGAATACAAACATCCACCAGCATGTAAAAGAGGAGAAAGCATCGCAAACACCGTCAATTGCTGATATGCAGGTCATACCCGTGGCAGGGCGCGACAGCATGCTTTTGAATTTAAGCGGAGCTCACGGCCCCTTTTTCACACGGAATATCGTGATTTTAAAAGATTCATCAGGCGCTCTCGGTGTCGGCGAAGTTCCGGGCGGCGAACGGATCCGCCAGACGCTGGAGCAGGCGAAGCCGCTTGTCATCGGTCAGCCGCTCGGCGCTGTTCAATCGATTTTGCAGTCTGTCAGGCGTCGTTTTAAAGACCGGGATGCCGGAGGCCGCGGGGTGCAGACCTTTGACCAGCGGACGACAATACACGCAGTGACCGCATTGGAAGCGGCTTTGCTCGATTTGCTCGGGAAATTTCTCGGCGTCCCTGTAGCGTCGCTCTTGGGGGAAGGCCAGCAGCGGGAAAAAGTGAAGATGCTCGGCTATTTGTTTTACATCGGCGACCGAAAGCGCACAACGCTTCCCTATATTAGTGAGCAAGAGGCAAGTGACGATTGGTTCCGCCTCCGCCGCGAAGAAGTGTTGACACCCGGGGCGATCGTCCGTCTTGCTGAAGCAGCTCAAGAACGATACGGTTTTCATGATTTTAAATTAAAAGGCGGCGTCCTTTCGGGAGAAGAAGAAATCGAGGCGGCATCCGCTTTGGCAAAACGGTTTCCCGAGGCGAGAATCACCCTTGACCCGAATGGCGCGTGGTCATTGGAAGAAGCGATTGCGCTTTGTAAGGGAAAACGGGATGTGCTCGCCTACGCGGAAGACCCTTGCGGAGCGGAAGCCGGATACTCGGGTCGGGAAATCATGGCCGAATTCCGCCGTGCGACAAGCATTCCGACAGCGACGAATATGATTGCGACAGACTGGCGGCAAATGGGGCACGCGATACAACTGCACGCTGTTGATATACCGCTGGCAGATCCGCATTTCTGGACGATGCAGGGATCTGTCCGCGTTGCCCAAATGTGCCATGAATGGGGGCTGACGTGGGGTTCTCACTCCAATAACCATTTTGACGTCTCATTGGCCATGTTCACCCACGTTGCCGCAGCAGCTCCCGGCGACATCACGGCGATTGATACGCATTGGATTTGGCAGGATGGACAGCATCTGACAAAACAGCCTTTTTCAATTGCTGACGGATATGTCCAAGTTCCTGATCAGCCGGGGCTCGGCATTGAAATCGACATGGAACAGGTGGAAAAAGCAAATGAACGGTATGAGAAAATGAAAGCAGGCGAGCGGAATGATGCCGTTGCCATGCAGTTTTTGATTGAAAATTGGCGTTTCGACCCTAAACGTCCTTGTCTTGTTCGTTAATTGCGGAAACAACGGTTTGAGAGGCCCCTAGCCGACATTGTCATACGCGATATTTTGTCTTACAATATGAACAACTGAAAGGGGGCCCACAGTCGTGGAAGAAGATATGGAAACATTGCAGGTCGAATCAGTCAATCGCAAGACATTGGCGAAACAGGTTGTAGAACGAATCGTCCATTTATTATCAAGCGGCCAATTGAAACCGGGGGACAAACTGCCGACGGAGATCGAGCTCATGGAAAAACTGAATGTGAGCAGACCCGTTCTCCGCGAAGCTTTAATATCACTCGAAACGCTCGGAATTATTAAAAGAAAAACCCGGGACGGCACGTATTTTAATGATAAAATCGGCATCCAACCGTTTTCTGTCATGCTAGCTTTGGCGGTTGATAATTTGCCGGCCATTATTGAAGCGAGGATGGCGCTGGAACTCGGGCTTGTCACGATCGCCGCAGAAAAGATCAATGACAGTCAGCTCGAAAGGCTGCAGGAAACGATCGATATCATTGCAAACAGCACGGATAATCATTATGGAGAAGCAGATAAAGAATTTCACCGGATTATCGCTTTGAGCGCGAACAACCCGGTGCTTGAGGGCATGATTCAATCACTCTTGATCACACACGCCAAAATCGACAGCCAGATTCCATACAGGGAAAGGGACCGGACTGTCGAATATCATACGAATATTTTGAAAGCCCTTCAACAAAGGGACCCATATCAAGCCTATCACCATATGTATGAGCACTTAAAATTTGTACGTGACAAAATACTGAATGGTCTTCGTGATGAAAAAAACAATCATTAAGTTGTTTGACAGCGCTTTCTAACATGTGCCGCAGCGGGAGAAGGGCTGTGGAAAGGCGCTGATCGAAAAGGGGAGTTGATCAATACTTATGCTTGTCAATCAAACTGAAACCCCGCTGTACATTAAGGTGAACGAAAAAGACAATACCGCAATCATCGTCAATGCCGGCGGACTGCCGAAAGGGACGGTGTTTCCTTGCGGGCTTAAACTGCAGGAATGGATACCTCAAGGTCATAAAGTGGCTTTAACAAACATTACACAGGGCGGAGCCGTTATTCGCTACGGTGAGGTTATCGGCTATGCCGTCAAACCAATCGAAAAAGGCGGGGGGATTTCCGAGTCGCATATCATGCTTCCGGAAGCTCCGCCGCTCGATGAACTGCCCATCGCCAACAAAGTTCCAAAACCCGCTCCCCCTCTTGAAGGGTACACATTTGAAGGATACCGGAATGAAGACGGGAGCGTCGGCACGAGAAACGTGCTTGGCATTATGACAAGCGTGCAATGCGTCGCAGGCGTTCTCGATTACGCGGTTAAACGAATTAAAGAGGAACTGCTTCCAAAATATCCGAACGTTGACGGTGTCGCTGCATTAAATCATCAGTACGGCTGCGGTGTGGCGATTAATGCACCGGAAGCCAAAATCCCGATCCGAACGATTCAAAATATCGCCAGACACCCTAATTTCGGCGGGGAAGCGATGGTGATCGGACTCGGCTGCGAGAAGCTCCTTCCGATGAGGATAGAGCCGGAAGGAGACGCTGAAAACATTCTTTCATTACAGGAACGGCGAGGGTTTGAGCAAATGATACAATCGATTATGGAAATGGCCGAAGAGCGCTTAAAAAGGCTGAATGAACGGAAGCGGACAACATGTCCCGCTTCAGACCTGGTGATTGGCCTTCAGTGCGGTGGCAGCGACGCTTTCTCAGGAGTGACCGCAAACCCCGCGGCGGGATATGCGGCCGACTTACTCGTCCGGGCAGGGGCCACGGTTTTATTTTCGGAAGTCACTGAAGTCCGCGATGCCGTTCATCTCTTAACACCGCGCGCTGTCAATGAAGAAGTCGGCCGCGCCCTGATTCGGGAAATGGCTTGGTATGACCGCTATCTGGAAAGAGGCGAATCAGACCGAAGCGCCAATCCGTCGCCAGGGAACAAAAGGGGCGGGCTGGCAAACGTGGTTGAGAAATCGCTCGGCTCGATCGCGAAATCGGGAAGCAGCCCGATCAATGCCGTACTCGCGCCAGGTGAAAGGGCTGTACAGAAGGGACTCACTTTTGCAGCGACACCTGCAAGCGATTTTGTATGCGGCACCCTGCAACTGGCTTCGGGCATGCATTTGCAAGTATTTACAACCGGAAGAGGAACGCCGTACGGCCTTGAAATGGCTCCGGTTATGAAAGTGGCAACCCGGCAGTCATTATCAGAAGATTGGCGCGATTTAATCGACGTTAACGCCGGACGGATCGCAACAGGTGAAGCTTCAATAGAAGAAGTCGGCTGGGAAATTTTCAGGACGATCCTTAACGTCGCAAGCGGAAGAAAAACATGGGCGGAACATTGGGGACTCTCCAATGACTTGTGTTTGTTTAACCCCGCGCCTGTGACTTGATCGAAAAGCACCTTGATAAGGTGCTTTTTTAATTGTGAACTCGTTTTTAACAAGAAGTATAAAGTGGTTCTTTTTTCATATTTCCTCTTTGGTAAACTAAACCGCAGTACCTTTCGGAATCTTGGCGCATCAACCATACTGCCTGTTTTTTCAGAGGGCCGGCATACGATTTGCAGGGTGGTGATTCTTATTTCCTATTTATCTAATTTATTCCATGTTGTAACATAAAAAAGTATCATTTTCAAGCATGTCATTCGCATTAAAATGAAGTGCTTGCAGCTTAACTTAAAAGCCCTTGGAGGTTTAATAAAATGAAAAAGATGATGATATTGTGTTTTTCTATAATACTAATCTTTACAGGAGGATGCAGTATGAACGACAGCCAAAACGGCAAGAACGGCAATCAAGAAGAAGCGGTCAAGCCGAAAGATATGGACCCGAAAGACCTCCCGCAGGTTCCGGCGTTCCAGGATGAGAAAACAAGAGAATACATGGCATCAACAAAGGAAGTCGAGCCGGGCTATTATTTGCTTGAGTCTAAACTGAAAGGGTTTACGATGTTGTTTCCGGAGGATGGGGAGTATGAAGCAGAGCTATCCTCAAATAATGGAAAGAACATAGAGAGCCTCGCCTTTAATAGCTATGACAAAAAAACAAATATTGTTCTTAATGCTCAAGTTAAGTATTATTCTCAGCAATCGTATGTTAATAAACCCAAAACGATGCTTGAAATTATTAGCGGACAGAATGGATACAAAGGAAAATACCAAAAAATCGATCAGTCCGGAAAAGATATATATTTTGCTCATATGAAAGAGGTATTTGATGATATAGATCGAAAATACAATTTTTCATATAGTTATTTTGGTTATGTAAAGTCTACAGAAGAGGACTATTTAGGTGTTGAATATAACTTTACATTTGCATGCCATAAAGAAGATCAACCATGTTCCCTCTCAGAAGAAAAAGCGAGAAAAACCGCAAAGAAACTTGTTAATTCAATAACCTTCAGTACAGAAGGGGAAGAAAAATGAGGAATAAAAATTTATTTGAAAATGAGAATGTGAAACTGCGTTTAATAAATTTAGAATACAGCTATAAAGAAAGATTTGCATCTGAAAATGCAAATGAAGTGAAAAAAGCTAAAGAGGATTTTGCCGCTGATGTACGCAGAATCTATAAAGAAGAAACAAATAAAGAACTTCCCAAAGATATAAAAATTTATACCTCAAAGGAGATTTTACAGAATAAAGATTCTTCTGTTAAAAGCTCAGGCTATGATGGTACTGCTATATATATTCAAGATAAAACTCATGACACCAATCAGCTTCAAATAATTTCTCAGGGAAGTGCTGATAATGAGGACTGGGTATATAACTTTTCAGGTCTTTTTCTGGGAATGGATGATAGTCAATACAAAGCAACTAAGGAATTTACCATCGAAACAAAGAAAAAAACGCAAGATGTAAAAAGTCTAAACACTTATGCAATGGGACATTCTCTTGCAAATAATAACCAAGTGCTAGTTCAGTTGGTTGATGGTGAATTTGATGAAGTTTATGGAGTGAATGGAGCGCAAATCAGTGTTGACCATATTTTAAAAGCAGACTATAAACTTACTAATTATCTTAAAAGAAAATTCAACACAATAAAAATCAGTGAAATTCCTAAAAATGATCTAAAAAAAGCCATCATCAAATACTACAACGACAAAGGCGTCACAGCCAACATCACCCAGCGCATTTCCAGTAACGATCCGCTCTACGGTGTCAGCGGGAAGGCTGATTTTATTACGTTCGGCGATGTGAAAATGACGAACACACACCCGGATATAAAAGGATTCCGAAGTGTCATTGATCATATTCCTGATGAAGATGTGAGCAAACTGAAAGGGTACTTTCAAAAATATGCTGCTGATTATCGAAAGGGCGGCATTCAGGGGTTTGCTATGGAAGCAATCGGCGTAGATATGGATTTTTTAAACGGAATAATGAATGAAGAGGGTACAGCTCAGCAAATAGCATATTGCTTGAAACATCCGGCCCGCCTCTTGAATATGGTGGGTGCACTTGATAAAAAGCTGCCAGAGTTTAAAGCATTTTTTGCGAAAGTCAAGGCCTACAGCGGCCCTGTTCTCAATCAGCTTGAAGCAAACGGTTATATTGATGAAGCGAAAAAAAAGACCATTCAAAAAGACATTGCCGAAGTAGAGCGACTGACAGGAAGGCTTGACGTTTTATATGAAAAGATCAAATTTCTTGTCGACTGGAAGACTGTCATATTTACTCTAAATAATAGACAACTCTCTCAATCACTAATGAAAAATTTAATCGAATTTTATTCAACTTATAAAGCATTGGAAGAAGCCTTAGGCAAACTGGATCAAGACACAAAAGACCTTCTCAATCTTATTGGCGAAGGCCACAGCATCACCCCGCTTCTAAACGCCCTATCCAAAAAGAAAGGCATCAGCTACAAAGGAGGAGACATCTATTTTTCTAAGAAAGGCAAGGACGGAAAAGAGATAAAGGTCAATCTGTCATCTGCCATCAGGATTTACCAGGCGGGGATGGCTGCCATTTCAAAGATTGAGGCTGAAATTGAACGCTACCAACGTGTTTTCCACCATGAAATCCACGATCATTTCGCAATTAAAAAATCTGAGTTGACAAAAGCCATTCATGACATGGAAGCCAATCCTTCCCGCTACCAATTCGACATTCAGTTCAAGCTCGCCTCAGGCTTCGCCGGATCAAACGGAAAGCTGAATAAAATCGTCGTCCACGACTCGTACCACACGGCCCCGCTTCCTCAGTGCGACGGCGTCGTCAGCGAATTAAAAAAACAAACCTCCAGCAAAAAGAAATTTGTAAAAAGCATTCGCGCCAGCATTGAAAAATTGTTCGATGAAGATGAGCAAATTTCGGCGCTGTTTGATTTTAAGGCATAGGGGAGGGGGATTAAGATGGTAAAACCGTTATTGGAGGAAACTGAAACAGTTTCAGCGACATATATGTTTTTAAGCAGTATTTCAGCAAAGGATAAAGCGGCCCGGCTGAACGCGCCGCTGAAAAGCGTTTTAAAAGAACTGAAAGAATTTGATAAAGTGCTAAAAAGCGAAATCGAAGGGCAAAAAGGTATGATGATCACGAAAATTAAAGAAGAATTAGATCACAAAAGTGAAAACCGCAAAACCGTCATCACCCGGATGAAATCAGACAACGAGCAGTTTGCAAACAGTTATCATGACATGATTGAAACTTTGCGGAAGCAAAACGTAACACTTTACTATAAAAAGAATAAGCCCCTTGATCAATAAAAGATGACCCTTGACATCAGAGGTCATTTTTTTGTTCCAATGACTTGTGTTTGTACAACCCCGCGCCTGTGACTTGATCCGTGTTAGTGGGAAAGTAGATTGGTATCAGTCAATAGATCCGGAAGCTACAAGAGGATTCAACTAGAAATATAAATAATTTTTGTAAAAAACACACGTTTTTCAATTACAATGAGTGTAATTGCACGTGTGTTTTTATGTTGAAAAGGATAGGTGAACAAGATGCAGCGCATATTGCTTATTGAAGATGATCATTCGATCAGTGAAATGGTCGATCATTATTTAACAAAAGAAGGGTTTGAGGTCGTGCTTGCTTTTGACGGAGAAGAGGGCGTTCGCTTGTTTCAGCAGGGCAATTATGATGTGATTCTGCTCGACATCATGCTTCCTAAACTGAACGGGATGGATTTTCTGAAATTGATCCGTGAACAGAGCAAGGTCCCGGTTTTAATGATTTCTGCAAAAGACGGGGATGTCGATAAAGCGCTGGGGCTGGGTTTTGGTGCGGATGATTATATTGCCAAGCCGTTTTCGATGATCGAACTGACCGCAAGAATAAAAGCCGCCATTCGGCGCGCAACGCAGTATTCCGCCAGTGAGCCGGCAAATCAAAAACTACGTATTCACGAGCTTACGATTGATATAGAAAATGTATCCGTACAAAAAAATGGTGAACCGCTTCAGCTGACATCAACGGAATGGAAGATGCTGACCTTGTTTGTGACAAACCCTAAAAAAGTATTCACAAAAGAACAAATCTATCGTTCGGTTTGGAATGAGGATTATTTTGGCGATCAAAATATTATTAACGTCCATATGAGGCGCTTGAGGGAAAAGATAGAGGATGATCCTTCCTCTCCGCAATATATTAAAACACTTTGGGGCATCGGTTATAAATTAGGAGAGTTTTAGCATGACAATGTTATGGATTGGCATGCTGATGATTTTGGCGTCTCTCAATATCGTCCAATATAAAATGAAAAAACAGCGGGACCAAAACTTGAAGTACATCACGGAAAAGCTCAGTATGATGCTAAATGAGCAGGCGGCTGATCAAATTTTATTAGGAACGGATGATAAAGTACTGCGGGATCTGCTCGTGCAAATGAACCTGTTTGTTGAGGAGCGTCAACGCATAACAGCCCGCTTTGCAAAAACGGAGCAGTCAATGAAACGAATGCTGACCAATATGTCCCATGATCTGAAAACCCCGCTGACTGTTGTGCTCGGATATATCGAGGCGATTCAAAATGACTCGGATATGGCGGAAGAAGAGCGTGAAAGGCTGCTGGAAAAACTTTATCAAAAAACAGGAGAAATCATTCAGCTGATGAATTCTTTCTTCGACTTGGCCAAACTCGAATCAGAAGATAAGCAAATACTGCTCACGAAAATACATATCAACGAAATATGCAGAAAAAACATTCTCCAACACTATGATGCCGTTCAGGCAAAAGGTTTTAAAGCTGTCATCGACATCCCGGATACCCCGGTTTATGCACATGGAAATGAAGAAGCGCTTGACCGGGTTCTGCAAAACCTTTTATCAAATGCGATTCAATATGGTGCAGATGGAAAGCTGATCGGATTGTCCCTTACATATGATGACACGCAGATTGTTATTACGGTTTGGGACCGTGGGAAAGGGATTGGCGAGTATGATCAGCAGCGGGTGTTCGAAAGGCTGTACACCCTTGAGGAATCGAGAAATAAAGCGTTCCAGGGAAGCGGGCTCGGCTTAACAATTACAAAAAGGCTCATTGAGAAAATGGGAGGGGGCATCTCTCTCCAAAGCAAGCCGTATGAACGGACAGCGTTTTCCATCACGCTAAAACGAATGACCTATTAGCAAACGTAAGAATTTCTTAAGAAACAAGAAATAAAAAAGACAGCGTCCATCGCTACAATAGACACATAGCAAAGACAGGAAAGGGGAAACAGAGTTGACTTACATCGTACAAACAAGCGGGCTTACCAAGACATTCAAAGGTCAAGAAGTTGTGTCAAATGTAAGCATGCATATACGAAAGGGAGAAATATACGGTTTTCTCGGCCCGAACGGAGCCGGGAAAACGACCGTCATGAAGATGCTGACGAGCCTCGTAAAACCGACAAGCGGGGAAATCAATATTCTCGGGCATAAGCTGACAAATCAATCATACGAGATTCTCGGCAAAATAGGCAGCATGATCGAATACCCGATTTTTTATGAAAATCTGACAGCCAATGAAAATTTAAATCTGCACTGTGAGTATATGGGATATCACAATAAAGCCAAGATTCAGGAAGTGCTGGACATGGTGAATTTAAAAAATATCGACAGCAAACCTGTCAAAACATTCTCGCTTGGTATGAAGCAGCGTCTTGGAATCGCGCGTGCCATTCTTACCAAACCCGACTTGCTCATCTTAGATGAACCGATTAATGGCCTTGATCCCATCGGGATTAAAGAAATCAGAAACTTATTTCAAGTATTGAGCAAAGAATATGGAATGACATTGCTCATCTCAAGCCATATCCTGAACGAAGTAGAGCAGATTGCAGATACAATCGGAGTGATTCGGGACGGCAGGCTTGTTGAAGAAGTATCGATGGAAAGCGTAAGAGGCCGGAACACAGAGTACATTGAACTCGTGACGCCGAATCAATTGCGGGCTTGCTTTGTGCTTGAACATGAGCTTCAGATTGCTAATTTTAAAATACTAAATGATAAAACGATCCGAATTTATGATGCCGAAGCTTCTCAAACAGCCATTTCTAAAGCTCTGATTTTGAATGATATAGAAATTGAGTCCATGAATAAAAAGCATACTTCGCTTGAGGACTACTTCCTCAGCTTAATCAACGGCAATGCGGCCAGCGCACAAGGAGGCGGAGATGCTTGCTGAATTTATTGAAAATCGAAATGAAAAAGATGAAGCTTGGCTGGTATGTACGCGGAGCCGTCTTTGCCAATTTCATCATCCTCGGTTTTCTGTGGATGGTGACCTTCACAGAAGGCAAGGATACGTTCCAAACGATTGATGAAACATTTCTTGTGATCGGCACTTTCGTCAGAGCGGTTTTTATCATTTTTGGAGCCGTGCTGATTTCAAAATTAATCATTTCAGAGTTTAAAAACAAGACAATACTTGTGATGTTTACGTACCCGATCAACCGAAAAAAACTGCTGGCTGCTAAACTGCTGATCGCAGGCGGGCTGACTTTCATTACGATATTGATATCAAATGCATGCGTTGCCGCTGCTTTTTTTCTGCTGAATTCAATCTATGGGGTCATCCCCGGCGAATTAACAGCTTCTATGGTTTCTCAGCAGGCTCTGAAAATGATCGTTTTTGCTTTTGGCGCCGCAGGAACGAGTTTAGTGCCCATCTTTTTCGGAATGCGGAAGCACTCCGCTGCGGCAACGATCATTTCGTCTGTCGTGATCAGCATGTTGATCAGTTCCACAAGCCCGGACTTTTCCATTTCTTCAATTATTTATATTCCTTTATCTCTGGCCGCTGTCGGTCTGATTTTTTCCTTTTTGGCAGTAAGGCGGATCGAAAAAATAGATGTATTTTAACGGAGTTGAAGTTCAATGCTGAATTTAATTAAATTGGAGTTTAAAAAAACGAAACTAGGGTGGTATTACAAAGGTGCAGTGATTGCAAATCTATGTATACTCGGTTTTTTGTGCCTGATCGGATCGGAGGAAAAAAATCTTACTCAAGACCAAATGGCGATGGCTGACGCGGGATCCACGCTGCTGCTTCTCGGAACTTTTGTAAGGTCTGTGTTTATTGTCTTTGCAGGCGTGCTGATTGCCAAACTGATCATCGGAGAGTATAAAAACAGAACCATCACGGTCATGTTTACATATCCGGTCAGCCGAAAAAAACTGATCGCCGCAAAACTGCTGCTCACCGGCGGATTGACCTTCTTGACAATGATCGTGTCCGAACTGATTCTTGCGTTTATTTTCTCGCAGCTCAATGATATCTATCAATTCAGCCCGGAAAAACTGACGCTGCAAGCCATTGGAAATGAGATTGGCAGTATGCTCATTTACGCTGCTTCTTCGACAGGGTTGAGTTTTATTCCACTATACTTTGGGATGCGCAAACAATCCGTTCCTGCCACTATTGTGACATCCTGCATTTTGATTGCGCTGATCGGTCAGCAAAGTCCTGGATTTTCAATTGCTTCTATTATTTATATTCCTGTTTCATTGGCTGTAATCGGGATTGTTATTGCGTTTTGGTCGATCCGAAAAATTGACCGGGAAGATGTATTATAATGGATCAATTATATAGTGAAGGTGCAAATTGACGGATTCCAGGCATTTACCTATACTTGAAGAACTGAAACAACAAGGAAAACGGGTGAACATGTCATGGAATTTGAAATTCGCTATATTTCTTTTTACGTCATTCAGGTCGACGGCAAGGATGAGCAGGCCAACAAGCAATATAAACATTTTCAGACGCTGGATACAGAGGAATTTGAAACCAGCGAACTGAAGGATTTCTTAGACGGGGAATTGAAAAAAATCGTGAAGCGGAAAGCCGAACGCCATCCGAAATCAGAGCAGGTGCCGACGAAAATCGGCCGCTTCATCACAGAGCCGGGGCATGAGCTTGATTCTAATCCGAACTACAATCTGTTTCACAAAACAAAACTGGCGGAGACAAAGGAAGAATTCAATGAGCTGAGCGAACAGTTCGTCCGCACATACCTCGACACGAGCGCCGTCAGGGGAGGCGTTTTTTTGGTGGCGACAGCCGTACCGCGCAAATACTTCGATGATACATTTGTCTTTGTCATGAAGTGCGACTTTGAACCGAAGGTCGCTTCGATCGCCGATGAATCATCGCTGATCCGCAAGGTCGAAATGGCGATCACGACGAAAAACATGAAATCGATCCAGTATCCGCACATGCCTGAAGAGGGCATGACAGAGGAAAGCGAAGTGAAAATCCACCAGGCCTCGCACGCCCGCTACTTTGAAGACTTCTTAAAATTCGTCGAGTACGGCGAGTCGATGCCGGAAATCATGAAGTCCCAAGTGATGAACATGGTGCAGGAGCATGTGTACGAAGCATTTGAAGACAAAAGCGAAGAACTCCAGCAGTTTGAACATGATCTCGAAATCTGGGAAGCGAGCGAAAAGCGGGAGATTCAGGAACGCCTCGACACCCATCAAGTCATCGAAGCCTCCGCCCAGATCGTTGAGCATATGCCTGAGGCAGAGCTGAAAATGAAGCTGGGAGCAACCGAGATTAAAGGACTGCTGGCTGAATTCGGAGATTCGATCCACCTTGCCAAGGTAAACGGGCGCTATGTCGCGCTGATAGAAGCCGAGACGATTTCCTTTGAAAAGGGCAGTTCTCCGGTGGAATTTTATAAACCTGAGGGACTGCATGAGGTGATTGAGCGGATACGGAATAAAAGTGACAGGGAAGATTAGAAATAAGGAATGGCATCCGTTTTTTCGGATGCCTTTTGATTTTTCATCTAAATTGATGAGGGTGCTATGTAAATTACTGTTTAATAAGGTTAATATAAACATAATCAAGCCGATATAGGGATTATAGAAAGAATTGAGGAGAGGTACCCAATGCGTCTCAATAGTCAATACATCCGTACACAGCTGATGATTCAGAATATGTTGAAAAGGAATGCGGCTGATCCAACTGTAAAAAATGTCTCTTCCGATATCACTGCCTTTGCGAAGAAGGCCAGCAGTCAAGCGGGAAGACCATCGAAGGAAAGTTTGAGTAAGCTGAACTACTCAAAGGACAGTATTGTGAATCATGCCGAAGCTTTCAGGCGGGCATACGAAGCAGCAAATGATCAAACTGTGGAAGAAACGAAGATCAATGCCCAAAACCCCTATGAGTCAGAAAGTGATATCAGGAAAAAAATCTTAGATGAAAAATACAGCAAAATCAATGCAATGAACAAAACGAAACCTGATCCTTTAGGCTATATTAAGGATAAATACAAAAATTCCAATTCCCCTTATTTCAGAAATGACCTGTCGGCAGCAGAAAGACAAGCTGCATATGACAATGAAACTGAGTGGCTGTTCAAAGGAAAAGCGCAAAACTATAATATGCAGGATGCCGCGTTTCGAAATGTGAATTTTAATGGGGAAGTAGAGGCGGAGAATGAGAAAATATATCAGCGCAGCCAAGTCAACAAACAGCTTCAAGCGCTGCTGGATCAATATCATATTGCCATTCCTGCGGATACGGCGCTCACCTTTACAATTTCACCGATTGATTATCAAGTAAAAGTGAGCGGAACAGATGATGAGCAGCTCATCCATCAACTTGAACATATATTGCAATCAGGAGAAAACAGCAAACAGTTATTTCTGCATATCATGAAAAGCTTGAGCAGCGATTCAGCCCAATATTCCAAAGAAGCGCAGCAAAAATATCACACGGTTCGCGAGATATATGAGGTGACAGGCTATCACCTGAAGGACTTGGAAGTGGTTGATGGCCGATATGTAACACCTGACGGCCGTGATTTGTTAGATGTGTATAAAGAAGAGCTGGAGAAGGACCCTGTCCAAAAGAAAACGGCTCATTTCGCAATCGCTCATTATGGAGCAGAGCTGAACAGACTTGCAGAAGCCGGATATGATTCTGTTCCGGATTTTATCTTATCTATTGACTACAGCAACGGATCTTTGCGGGATACAGGGCAAAAGAAAAGCTATGGAACCGGGGATACGGCTTGGCTAAGAGAATTAAAGCGCCGAACGGGTGTTAATTATTAGTTAGGCAGGAACATATGGGTTTCCTCTATCAGGTTGATTTTCTTAATAATTGAATTTTGCGTTGCGGGTCACCCTGCCACCTGTTAAAATAAGGATAACTTTAAAGAACGGAGGGATTTCCCAAATGGCATACATCAGATTCCGATTGAACTTTGTCCTCGCTAACTAAATCGTGAACAAAGTCTCTGCCTGTGTGCAGGGTAATCGGGATCAGTCTGCCTGTTTTTAGGGGACCCTTTATGCAATAACAGAGGGAGAGGCGCGGATTCCAGCGCCTCTTTTTTTGCCTTTAAAAATAGCTTATCTGAAGCTTGCCTTCAGTTTATTTGTCATATTATCTTTTTCCGTTTACTTTCCAGCGCAGGCAGACGACCTGTGCTTTTTTTTATTAAAAACCTTCAGTAAAGGGGAAAATCGTATATGACAATTGTAAATGAACAAATTGAACAAATATTAAAACTTGCGGAAAAACACGGCCTTCGGCTGAAACGAAAGCATGCGGAAATCAACGAGTCCGGCATGGATTTTCAAGTCGTCTTTGCCGAAGATGAAGCAGGCAAGAGATGGGTCTTGAGAAAACCGCGGCGCGACGATGTGATTGAAAGAGCAGTGTATGAAGGGAAAGTGCTGAAGCTGCTGCAAAACCATCTTCCCGCCGCTGTGCCGGATTGGCGCATTCATACTCCCGAACTGATTGCATATCCGGAGCTTCCGGGGGTTCCTGCCGCGGTCATTGACATGGAGGTGAAGAATTACGTATGGAACATGGATCATGAGCCTCCGGCTGAAGCCTTTGTCAAGTCATTGGCGAAAACGCTCGCGCTATTGCACAGCATTGATCATAAAGCCGCAGAAGAAGCGGGCATGCATGTGATGAATCCGGATGGCGTCAGGCGGTCAAAAGCAGAGCAGATGGAACAGATCAAAAGAGAGCTCGGGGTTAGCGGCGAGCTCTGGGAAAGATGGCAAAAGTGGCTGTCCGACGACTCGTATTGGCCTGAACATACTGCGTTTATCCACGGCGACTTGCATCCCCCGCATATTTTAATTGACCAGCATCAGAGCATAACTGGGCTGTTGGATTGGACGGAAGCGAAAATCGCCGACCCGGCAAAAGATTTTCTATTATACGAGACGATTTTAGGAGAAGCCGAAACCGCCCGGCTCATCTCTTATTATGAAAAAGAAGGGGGCCGGGTCTGGCCGCGGATGAAAGAGCATATTACGGAATTGCAGGCCGCCTACGGCATCGAAATCGGCATGTTCGCCCTGCAGACAAAACAAGAAGAGCACTTGAAGATGGCGCTGGACGCGCTTGGGGTCAGACAATAAAAAAAGGGCTGTCGATTTCGATCGACGGCCCGTTTCACATCATAATTTTTTCAATTATAGCAAAAAAAACCTTTTTTTCTTCCTCTGACAATTTGCCGAAGAGCTTGTCGATCAAGGCCTGGCGGTTTTCCACCATTTGTGCGGCGATCCTCGTGCCTTCTTGCGACAGTTCGATCCAGACGGTGCGCCGGTCATCGTTATTTCTCGATCTGATCACAAAGCCCTCTTTCTCCAAATGGTTCAGAGCTGTTGTCGTTGCTGATGGAGACAGGGCGACCTCCTGTAAAATCTCCTTTATCGTACATGTTCCGTGTCTGTAAATGATACGCAAAATAAACCCTTTGCCGCTCGTGATACTTTTCGGAATCGTTTCTTCGTCCAATTTCTTTGAAGACCGCAAATATTTCGTGAAAGCATGATCCAATAGATTCGCTTCAATCCGATGGTGATTCATGAAGGTTTCCTCATTTCCGACATCGTGTAGTAGATCAGCAATTTTATGCTGGTCAAACAAACATAGGTCTATTTTATCATAAGCGAATGCTCCGCAAAAAACGATTTTATGAATTTTAACATGAGTCATTTAATTTCTTTTGTTATCAATTCATAAAGATAATAATTCTATTATGAAATAGTTTTACAATGGATATATTTTGTTTTAGAATGAATTTGTGCGTCACATAATCTCACCAGGTTTTGTGAGAAACAATGAAAATTTGGAGATGAAAATTTTGAGTACACTTCAGCAATTAATCAATCATCATATGGAAACGTCAGATGGGTTGGAAGCATTGTCCGGAGGAGATCGAACGTTTACGTTCAAAGCGTATCATCAACGGGTGAACCAGCTGGCTCATTATCTGCTGGAGGAGGGTGTTCAAAAAGGAGACCACATCGCGGTTTTATGTAAAAATAATCATCATTTTCCCGTCATTTTGCTGGCGTCTCTTAAAATCGGGGCGACAGTCGTGCCGTTAAGCTGGCAGCTGACATCGTATGAATTAAAAGGAATCTTGAACAACTGCCGGCCGAAGGTGATGTTTTATGACTTGGAATTTGCCGATATACTAACGCCGCTCCGCGAACAGCTTCAGTTCTGCCTGATGATTGAAGCGGGTGCGGGAATGAACACGACTGAACAGTTTGAGAGCCTATTTAAAAACAGGCCGCTGGAGGTGGAGGCCGACCAGGTGACCGAGCATGATTTGGCTTTAATGCTGTTCACCTCGGGCACGACCGGAAATCCGAAAGGCTGTATGGTCAACCACGGCAGTCTGGCCGCATACTTGACAGAGGTGAACGTGAAATCGAAACAGCTGAAAGGCATGCGCTTTTTAGCGAGCCATCCGCTTTATCATATGAGCTCGCTCAACCATGTTTTTCAGGCGGCTTTTGAAGGAATTGGGCTTCATTTCTTATGGGACCCCGAACCGTTTGAAATCCTGCAGGAGATCGAGAAGAAACACATTCATATGATGATGGCGTTTCCTTCCGTCTACACTTACATGCTGGAGGAAATGAAAAGACATCCATTCGACCTGTCGTCTGTGAAAATGCTTGTCTCCGGCGGCACCAAGGTGCCGGCGCGGCTGATTAAGGAGTACAATGACATGGGAATCCTGATGGTGCAGGGGTATGGCAGCACAGAAGCATGGACGGTTAGCGTATGGCGGCCTGACATGGGCTGGGATAAAGTCAATTCAGCCGGCAAGCCGATTCCGCAAGTCAGCATAAAAATCGAAGACCCTGATACACATGAAGAGCTGCCAAGGGGCGAAGTCGGAGAAGTCGTCGTCAAAAGCCCGTATGTTTTTGAAGGGTATTACCAAAATCCTTCCGCCACGCAAAAGGTGCTGAAAGACGGCTGGTTTTATATGGGGGACTCCGGCAAACTTGATGAAGACGGATTTTTATATATTACCGGCCGGTATAAAGACGTCATTGTCTACGGAGGCGACAACATTTATCCTGACCAGGTGGAGGAGATCATCGATCAAGTGCCCGGAGTCGTCGAATCGGCCGTCATCGGCGTCCCGGATGAAATGTACGGGGAAGTTCCGAGGGCGTATGTGGTGAAAAACGAAAGCTCCGGCCTTAAGAAGGAGGACATTATCGCGTATTGCAAAGAGCGCCTGTCCGACTATAAAATTCCTGAAATCGTTTTTACCGACAGCCTTCCGAAAAACAGGCTCGGCAAAATCGTCAAAAAAGATTTGCGCGAACTGGCTGTTAAAGGACAGTGAGCGCAGTAACAGAAAGCTTATCCAGCATTGGATAAGCTTTTTTTGCTGCCGTTTTTTGTAACGTTTTCCAATGCTAAACCCACTACAACAGTAGGAGGTGTTGACAATTGAAATCGAAATGGAGTGCGATGGTGATATGGACCGGTCTTTTATTGTTGGCCGGATGCGGAGTGCACAAGGAGGCCGATCCCCCGCCCGTCAGATCCGCGCAAAAAACGGACGCCTCGTTATCTGAAGCTGAACAGCGGTTTGCGCTCGCATTGTTTCAAGACATGATAAAAGAGGAAGGAAGCCGGAAAAACATCTTCCTCTCGCCTTACAGTATTCACCAGGCACTTGTGATGACGGCAAACGGTGCCGCGGGAGATAGCAGAAAGGAACTGCTCGGCACTTTAAACCTCAACCAGACGGATATGACATCGATCAACAGGATGTCACAATCTGTGAATCGTTCGCTAGAAACGCTGCCTCACGGCGAATTTTCATCGGCCAATTCGATATGGTCCAAAAGGGAGCTGAAAGAAAGCTTTCAAGACGCGATCAAAGGCCTTGGCGACGCCTATCAGCTTCATGATGATCCAAATCGGGCAGCAGAAGAAATCAACGGCTGGGTCAAAAAGAAAACGAAAGACCGCATTGATCAGATCGTTGACAAGGTCTCGTCGAATACGATTGCCTACATCATTAATGCCGTCTATTTTAGAGAAAGCTGGAAGCATCCATTTGATCCTCACATGACAGCGGAACAGCCATTTTATTCTGCGGACGGCTCCGCAAAAAAACACCCCATGATGACGCAGACAAACCGCTTTCCTTATCTGGAAAACAAACATTTTCAAGCCGTCAAGCTTCCTTTTCAAGACGAAGGTCTGTCATTGGCTGTTTTTCTGCCGAAAAAAGCGGCAAATCTTGAACAGCTTCTAGCTGGCATGACGTATGATCAATGGCGCGCCTTGCATAAGGGCTGGACGATGAAACAGGTGGAGCTCAAGCTGCCGCGCTTCTCATTTCAAACAGACTACATGTTAAATGAACCGCTTAAACGGCTTGGAATGAAAACCGTGTTTAGCAGCGCGGATTTTTCAAATATGTTTGCCGGAGAAGGCGCCGCTCAAATTGATAAAGTCAGACATAAAACATTTATCAAAGTAGATGAAGCGGGTACCGAAGCATCCGCGGCAACGGCGGTTGAGATCATCGAATCAGCTCCCGTCCCTGAAGTGACGATGACTGCAGACCACCCGTTTTATTTTGCGATTGTTGATGAAACATCCGGAATGAACCTTTTTGTGGGCAGTGTGGCAGAGCCGTCGGATGAGTAAACTTGGGAAAATTCTATTATTTTAAAAATATTCATTAAACTTCCAATTCAATTACCGATATAAGGAAGGGAGTTCCTTTATGGTGATGAATAAACGGGAGGCAATGACAAATGAAAAAAAGTTTGTTTCTTTTCGTGTTCAGTGTGTTTTTGATGGCGATTCCAGCATTTTCGGCTTCGGCAAATGTTTACGAAGATGAGTATGAACCCAACAATTCTTTCGCTGAGGCTTACGATTTAGGATTGTGGAAATACAAGACGATTTCGGCGACGATTCACAGCGAAAGCGATAAAGATTATTACAAATTTTACGCGACAAAGGGAGAACAGCTTGCCATTCACCTAAAGAACATCCCAGCAAATACAGACTATGATCTTTACTTATTTAAAGATTCTTACGGCTATCCTGCAGTAGGATCTTCTGAAAGAACGGGAAACCAAAATGAAATCATCCGCTTGGATGTTCCGGAGACAGGCCGGTACATTGCGGTCGTCACGTCTAAAGACGGTTCATATGACGGTTGGGGATTTTACAGACTTGAATTTATCGACAGAATGAAGAGCGGTGCTTATACGGCGAATTTGTCTCCATCATCCATCTCAAGCCCGGGACAGGGAGTCGTTTCTCCGGTTGCCGCCGTCAATCTTGCCAATGTCTCGGCCATTCCCGAAGGAGCGACTGTGAAAAGCGTTTCCGCCGAGGGAACCATTTCTCCGAGCCTCGGACACACCTACAGGGAAGTTCTGAACAAGGAAAAAGGCGTTTGGCACACATCGGTTTCCGGCGGCACACTGTTTCCGGATCTAAAGCCTGAACTTGCGCTTCCGGTCAAAACGACATGGAATGTGAGATACTATTCGCTCGCTTGGAGCAGTTCAACATGGAGATCGCCGCAGCTGAAGATCAATTATCAATATGATTCAACATACGGCTGGTAAACAGATCCAAATTCCGTCCGATATAAAAAGTAATCGAATGTAATTGGCATGAAAGGAGCTCCCATGAATATTAGAGACAGGGTAAAACTTTCGCTTTATTCCGAGCAGCTGATGAAGCCTGCCGCCGCGGAGATGCCGGCTAAGACTACAGGTTCCAAGAGAATGGTCGGCAGCCAAACAGACACCCTCTCCATCAGCAAACAGGCTGAAGCGGCTCAAAAAAATGCACCGTCATTACGATCACAAATGAACGGCGTTCAATTTGAGATCTATAATCTTTATGTGGACAGGCAGCGTTTGAACAGCCAGATCGATGAGACGCTGCGCGAGAGCAGAATTTCTCTTTCCGAGAGTGAACATCTGACATTGCATGTAGACGGAAATAACCGGATTATAGTTGAAGGCATCGAAGATGAACAAAAAAGAACCCGGATCGAAGCCGTTTTAAATAACAGTGATAAACGGTTTGGCGCCCGTCTGTTGAGCCATGCGGAATTGATCGGTGAACAAAATGGAACGCCGCTGGATAAAGAAGCTTATGAAAAATGGCATGTGAATGAGTTTTTGAAAACGATTGCCGGTCTGTCTTTGGCTGATGTCAGTTTGGATGAAAAAGGAGAGCTTGAAGGCGGAAATGAGAGGCTCATCAGAGTGATTGACTCTGCCAAAGACCCGAAAAGCGACTTGGAGAAGAGCTTTCAAAACATGCTGAAGAAGCTGAAGAATGTTCTGGTGAAAGGGCCGGACACCATTGCGGACAGATCGGCTTCTTTCGGATATGCCGGCGGAACGCTCATCGATCTCAATGTATCAAAAGGATTCTCCGCGGGCCAGCTGAACGAGTGGCTGGATGATCCGTTTCTTAAAGAAGTCTTGCTGAACAATTCTTAAAAGACCTGGCGAAGCAATTTTGCCGGGTTTTTTGTTTGTATAAAAAAAATTTCAAATTTCGCATTGACCCTCACGTTGCGGGATACTTTATAGTCGATATTGAAGGGAGTTCAGATAAATGAAAATGAAAGTAAAGGAAGTGGCCGACTTAGTCGGCATCAGTGTGCGCACACTGCATCATTATGATGAAATCGGATTATTAGCTCCGTCGGAGACGACCGAAGCCGGGTATCGGCTGTATTCAGATGACGATCTGGAAAAGCTGCAGCAAATCCTGTTTTTCAGAGAGCTTGACTTCCCTTTAAAAAAGATTAAAAGCATTCTTGAGAACCCTTCATTTGACAGGAATGAGGCGCTTCAGCTCCATCGCAAAGCGCTGCTGGAGAAAAGAAGCCGGCTTGACCAAATGATTGCGACAATCGATAAAACGATCCAATTCGCGAAAGGAGAAATCAACATGACAAACGAGGAAAAATTCGCGGGATTTGATTTCAGTCAAAACCCGTATGAGGAAGAAGCGCGGGAACGCTGGGGCGATGAAGCCGTCGACAGATCGAAGGCCTATATCGAATCCATGCCCGAAGGTGAACGGAAAAAGATGGAACAGCAATATGATGCCATTTACAGAAAAATCGCCGCCCTCAGAAAAGGCGCCTCAGACTCAGAGGAAGCACAGGCGGCTATAAAGGAATGGTACGACTTTCTGAACAATAACACCGGCCACAGCTATTCGCTCGAAGCTTTCAAAGGTCTGGGACAAATGTATGTTGCTGACGAGCGCTTTACGAAAAACATTGATCAATACGGCGCCGGCTTGGCGAAGTTCATGTGCGACGCCATGACGGTGTTTGCTGACAGGAATAAGGAATAATCGCTGGAAACCGCCTGATAAGGTCGTGAAATGACCTTTTAGGCGGTTTTTTTAATTTTAATGTGAGCTATTCCTTTTGGGCAATAGCCTGTGCTCACTTATTTGATTTGCAGGGTAAATGCTGTGTTTGATTTGTGTCGAATCTTCTAATATGTTATTATATCGTCAGTCGATATATCGTAAGGCGATGTAAAATAAGGAGGCGAATGATTTGAATACACACTTTACCGGGATGTTATTTGTTTTGAGCGGAATTTTTTTATTAAATTTAGCGATTTTATCAGGAATAAACGGTGTATGGTGGGGACTAGCTCTTGGCGGCAGCATCATTTTCAATCTAATAGGTGTTGTACTGCTCATGAGATATATAAATGAAAAACGCCATACTTAAAATGAGGTGCGAAAAGTGAAGAAAAAAACGGCGGAAAGCTATTTACCGCTTACGCAGGCTACGTATTACATATTATTGTCATTAACTCAACCATTACATGGCTACGGCATTATGCAAAGGGTTGAGAGCATGAGTGAGGGTGAGGTCAAACTAGGGCCTGGCACTCTTTATGGTGCACTAAGCAAACTCGAAAAGCAGGGGCTGATTAGAAAGGAAGGCGAATCCGGCGATAATCGGCGAAAGCAGTATATTTTAACGAATGAAGGATGGCAGGTGATTGAACTCGAATTTAAACGCCTATCCAAATTAGTGACGATCAGTCAATCTATTTTTCAAAAAGAGGGAGATACAAGTCATGAGTAAAAAAAGAAAGCGTAAATTCCGTTTTTTTCTTGCTTGGCAAGACCGGAAGGAGGAGAACTGGCTGAATGAAATGGCAAAACAGGGGTGGATGTTAAAGTCCTTCTTTTTATTTATCTATATATTTGAAAAGACAAAACCAAGCAATGCAGTATATCGGCTCGACTATAAGACAACATCAAACCTGGATCAGGAAGAATATATTCATATATACGAGGATGCAGGCTGGAAGCATGTGACACAGTTTTTAAATTGGCATTACTTTGCGGCTGATCCCAGTCAAGTTCAAACAAATGCGATTTATACAGACCGCGAATCTGAAGCAGAAAAATATAATGGCTTACTAAAAGTGCTGTATGCTGCATTTGCCAGTGTATTTCTCAGCTTGGGACTACCGCTTCTCGTCATAGGCATCCCTGGATATTTTTATTGGATAGCAGCATTCAATCTCCTTGTTTTGTGTCTGTTGACCGTGTGTATATTAAAGGTTCGTAAAAAAACAAGAATTTAATGCTGATTGACACATGCTAATTTTCAGAGTAATATATTTTTTACAAATCATGTACGGTTAAACGATATTGAGGAAGAGCAAGTACGTGTCAGAGCATGGGTTTAAGAGAGTCGGTGGCTGGTGTGAACCGATGCCCTTCTGACGCCGAATGGGCTTCTGAATCGCTTCGCTGAAACGGACAGTAGGCGGAGCCGGGATAGTTCTCTCCGTTATCAAGAGAAGCGTATCGAAAGGGCTGACTGTTCCCTTTCCGTATGTTCCAAGCGAATCGTTGATGCGATTAATAAAGGTGGTACCGCGAGACCCTCGTCCTTTTGTGACGGGGGTTTTTTGTATTTTTAAGGAGGTGGTGGCCATGGAGGAAGGCTGGCCGGAGTGGCCGCATCATATTAAACGGAAACGGAGGTGTGATGGTAAATGGTGATTGCAACGGACGATTTGGAAACGACATGTCCAAATTGCAATGGAAGCGGAAGAGAAGAGCCGGAGCCTTGTCCAAAATGTTTGGGAAAAGGTGTGATTTTGACGGCCCAGGGAAGCACATTGCTCCATTTTATAAAAAAACATATCCACGAATAAAAAGGACGGGTGATACGAGTTGAGTCGAGCAGAGAAGAGTACAGCTGAGCAGAGCGGCCATATTCAAAGCGGCGTTCGAAAAGCGGCCGGGGTCGTTTTTATGGTCTTTGGGACGATGTGTTTTGCTTCAAAATCCATTTTTGTCAAATGGGCTTATGAACAAGGTGCACAGCCGGAAGCGGTGCTGTTGTACCGGCAATTATTTGCGGCGCCGCTGTTTTGGCTGATTTTTGTTGTGTATCGTTCAAAGCTTCCGGCTAAACCAGAAAAAGCGGAGATTTTTAAAGCTTATGCGGCCGGATTGCTTTGTTTTTTTCTGTCGCCATTGCTTGATTTTATCGGCCTTCATGATGTTTCGGCAATCGTTGAACGGATGATTGTGATGAGCTATCCCATGTTCGTATTGATCATCACTGCCTTTGTAAATAAAAAAATGATCTCGGGTCAAACGTTTGCTGCCATCTTGCTTGTGAATGCCGGGCTGTTCTTGGCTGTCGGCGGATGGGATGTGCAAGCATTTGAAGCGAACCTGTCAGGAGCTTTTTTGATCTTATTGTCCGCTGTCGCCTATGCGGTTTATCTTGTTGTGGCGGGAGGTCTTGTCCGTCAAATCGGCGGGATTCGGATGAATGCCTATGGAATGTCGGCGGCAAGTCTTGCGATGGCCGGTTATGCGCTGTTTCGCGCAACAGGAAAACAGCCGGGAATCCTGCTTTCTTATCCTCCCGCAATGTATGGTTTTTTTATGATCATTGCGGCGGTGACGACGGTCATTCCTTTTTTATTCATGCTGGAAGGCATGAAGCGGATAGGAGCGGAGCGGGGAGCCGTCATTTCTATGATCGGCCCCGTTCTTACCATCTTCGGAGGTGTTTTGTTTTTAAACGAACGTTTAACATCCATTCAGTGGCTGGGGTGCTTCCTTGTGCTCCTGACCATCAGTCTGCTGGAATACCGGAAATAGAAAAAGGGATTCATATCTCTTTTTCACTTCCTGTATGCACTTGAAGACATAAAAGTCGCTTACTCAGTGTCGCCTGTTTTCATGACCCATGAGACGATGTAGCGCACGAAAGCCTGCCATAGCTTCATCCGTCGGCCTGATCATCAGAAATAATGCGAATTCTAAAAAGTGCCTTTCCAATGTGCATCGGAGCGGCATCAAAAGCGGATACAAAACGTATACCAGCAGTGCTGTTGCACCGACCTCAGGAGATCCGTCTCCAAATCAATGCGGATGAAAAGTGTAATCCGACCGCCAATACGCAACCGATCAACAATGCACCCGCTCTAACCCAAAAACCAGCGTATTGCAAAATGTATAACACCCTCTATCATAAATGGATGATAAAAACGCAGAACTAACGATTTTATAGTCTTTTTTTCTATTTGTCCTCTTTTATAAAATTTTACTTTTCAGCTAAATCATACTGATTTTCATTATCGGATTTCGCCCTCCTGAAAGTTTTGATAAAATAAATAAGTTGTAGTATAAGATACGGAGGTTTAAACGTGGGAAAAGTAAAGAGAAATATGCCTTGCCCCTGCGGCAGCGGGCTAAAATATAAAAAATGCTGCGGCAAAGCGGAGGGAGCGTTTCCGGCTGTCGCGGTGCAGGAATTGAAACAAATCCAGAAAGACGTCATGGAATTCGCTTTTACGGAACATAAAGACACAATCGATCAATTTCTTAATCAGTATTCTTTTCTGTCAGACTTGGAACAGTCTGCACAAAAGATATGTGTTTTTAATCTGGGCGTGTGGGGAGTATTTTCCCGGCCGTTGGCAGACGGAGGATTGACGATTTTCGAAGACTTTTTACAGAAAAAGGGTTCTTCAATTCTCAGATCGCAGACTAAGGAAGCCGTTCAATCGTGGAAAGACCTCTCCCCTGCGCTGCTGCGTGTGAAACATATAACAGATGGCGGCATTCGCTTTGAGGATGCTGTAACAAATGAAGAGCTCACTATAAGGATGAATGTGAAGCGGGAAGGGCCTTTTGTAGGCGAGTACGTGCTCGGCTTTCCGATCAAGATCGGAAGCCATACCGAGTTCTTCTTACAATTCACCATCTATCCTGCAAAAATGGCGGATGCTCTCAAAGACAGGTTAAACGATGCTTTAAGCCGTTTCACAGAAGAAGGCGGAACAAAAGAACAGCTGATGAGAGATGATTTTCATCATGTGTTAATGCAGCTTTGCCGTCAGGAAGAGAGTGCACCGTCTGAGCAAGGGTCGGAAGACATCGAATGGGCCAATGAGATGGAAAAAGAAACAGCGCTTGTCTTTGAGAAAGGTATGCTTGACGAAGGACATTCTGAATCATTTGTCTCCTGGGCGGTCGGCCTTTGGAAATCGTATTGTGTTAAAAAAGCGCCGGTCATCAAGAAAACAGAAGCCTTTGCAGCTGCTTTGGAGTATTTTATCAATACGATCTCCAAATCGGAAAAATCGTTATCCCAGGCGAAGCTTGCAAAAAAATACGGTGTCAGTGCTTCGACCGTATCGAATCGTTTTAAAGATATTGAAGCCGTCCTGCAGGACGAACTGGATCATCATCTTGAGCTTATGCCTTCTTAAGGCAAAGGCCGCTAAACCTTTCGGGGAACCGGAAGGTTTTTTGCGTTTGATTCTGATTAAATCTTGAGAAAGGTATTTTAAGATATCGGTACCGATCAGATCAAACAAGGAGAGATTAAGATGAGTACAATTCTATTGGAAACAAGGCATCTTCAAAAAAAGTTTGGAAGGTCGCAAGCGGTCTCAGACGTCTCACTGTCAGTTAAAAAGAACAGTATTTACGGTCTGCTTGGACCGAATGGAGCAGGAAAATCAACGACTTTAAAACTTTTAACCGGAATCTTAAACCCGACTGCCGGGGACATTTTGGTTGAGGGGCAGAAATGGAAAAGGTCTGTATTAAAAGACATCGGTTCTTTAATAGAATCCCCGCCTCTGTATGATAATTTAACAGCCTACGAGAATGCCAAGGTGCATGCCACATTATTGGGTCTTCCTGATGCGAGAATAACAGAGGTGCTTAAAACTGTTGATATGCATCATGCCGGAAAGAAAAAAGCGGGGCAGTTTTCTATGGGAATGAGGCAGAGGCTGGGGATCGCCATCGCTCTTTTAAATCGCCCTAAATTACTCATACTTGATGAGCCTACGAACGGTCTCGACCCGATCGGTATACAAGAGTTAAGGGAACTCATCAGGTCATTTCCAAAGCAAGGGATGACGGTCATCTTATCAAGCCACATTCTGTCGGAAGTCGAGCAGATCGCAGACCATATCGGGATTATCAGCGGAGGATACCTCGGATATCAGGGGAAAATCAATAAGGGGGACGATCTCGAGCGGCTTTTTATGGATGTTGTCAAATCAACGCGGGGGAAAGAAGGCGGAGAACAATGATCGGATATTATGCAAAAGCGGAAAACCTGAAGTTTAAAAGAACATTTTCGAGAAAGATGATCTTCATTGTGCCTTTGATTAATATTTGCTTCGCCTTTTTAATGAATCCGGGATTCTTTGTAGCAGGTACGTATAATTGGTGGTCTGTCATCTTGATGCCGGTCATGATCGCCTTGCTTTGTGCATTATCACACCAGAAAGAAATGAAAGCGTCGAATTATAACGGCATTTTTTCTTCTCCCGTACATTTACATATGATCTGGTCTGCAAAAATAAGCGTCATTGCGCTCTATTCTTTAGCGTCTCAAGCTGTTTTTTTAGGGTTCATGGTTGTGATGCAGTTTGTCATTCCTCAATTTTCGAGCATTCATTTGACAGTCATTGCCGCGAATCTGCTGCTTTGGCTTACGACACTGTGGGAGATCCCCATCTGTTTATGGATAGCGCGAAAATTTGGGTTTATATCTGCCGTTTTGTTCAATATGCTGGGCAGTATCGTGTTGGGCATCATGTCGGCATCAAGTCCTTTTTGGTGGCTGAATCCGTGGAGCTGGCCGATCAGGGTCATGTGTCCGACAATTGGCATCCATCCCAACGGTGTGCCTCTTGAAAATGGCGATCCTTTAACAAGCTGGGCAGTCGTTCCTCCGGCTGTTGTTCTATCTATTGTTTTATTTGCTATTTTGGTTCGTCTGACCAGGCGGTCTTTTTCCCCTGCCGTTGATCGCAAATCGATAAAACGGGAGGCGGTTTGATTTGTTGCTATTTTTCAGATGCCTTGCGGCTGATTTTCAAAAAACAAAGCGCACATCTTTTATTTGGCTTCACTTGACCGTTCCGGTTATCTGTGCGAGTGTTTTTCTGCTTTATTTCTATAATAGAGATCATGATCCATATCAATTATACCGCACGTATTTTGAGGCAATTGCGATTGCCCTGCCGCTTCTGATTGGAATAGTGTGCGGAATGACGGCTTCATTAGAGGAGCGGGCAGGCCGTTTTCAAGTGCTGTTGGGCGGCACGGCGCCCAAATTAACGGCTTATTTAAGCAAAGTCACACTGCTTCTGTTCATGAACTTGTGTGCGGTATTCTTGGCTATTGGACTCTATGTATTGGGGCTCAAAGTTCTATTTCATGTGCCGAACCTGACAATCGCCCTTTTTTTAGAGGCTGGGGCATGGCTGGCAGCCGGAAGTGTCACACTTTATTTCATTTATTTTCTGATCAGCTGCATATTTGGAATGGGGGCTTCGATTTTAATAGGCGGGGCAGGTCTTTTGATGACAGCACTGATGAATACGGGATTGGGCGATGTCATTTGGAAATATAATCCCTGGGCATGGGGAATCAGGCTGACAGGGTATAAGGGGATTGACCGATTTGTCCAAATTGATCCGTCTCTGCGTTCTGTTCTAGACGGGGAAATCAAGCAGGGGGCTTTCATCATGGTGTTTGCTATAATAGCTGTATTCGCTCTAAGCATCGTTTGGTTTATCCGCTGGGAAGGAAGAAAAGCTTATGAATAATGAAAAAGGGTGGTCAGCAAGTGGCGAACATTTTGGCAGTAGATGATGAGAAAGATATTCTTGTACTCATACAAAATATTTTGCGCCGCGATCAGCATCAAGTTCATACATTGAGTCAAGTTAACGCCGAATCTCTCGACGTGTTTTCAGGGTATGATTTAATTTTGCTTGATGTGATGATGCCGGGGATGGACGGATTTGAATTATGCGAGAAAATCCGGCCGCTGGTAGATTGTCCGATCCTGTTTCTCACCGCTAAGACGGAGGAAGAGGCCATCGTTAAGGGCCTCCTGACTGGAGGAGACGACTATATTTCAAAACCCTTCGGCGTTCTTGAGCTCAGTGCGAGAGTAAATGCACACTTGAGAAGGGAAAAAAGAGAGAAACACGAAACTAAACGTGTGATTTCCGGTTTTTTATTTCACTTTGACAGCAAAGAAGTATTTATTCATGATCAAAAGCTGAATTTAACAAAAAATGAATTTAAAATATGTGAGCTGTTGGCTCAGCATAAAGGACGAACTTTTACACGAGAAGAAATTTATGATTATGTATACGGGCTGGAAGGCAATGCATTATACTCCACGATAACCGAATTTATCCGCACGATCCGAAAAAAATGCAAAGAACACGAAAGAGATCCGATCAAAACGGTATGGGGCGTAGGGTACAGATGGGAATAATCCGTAAAAAAAAGACGCTGCGCAGAGAACTGATCAAATATATGCTCACTTTGAGTTTCAGCCTGATCGCGATCACGGCTGTATATGTTTTGATCAATATGATCGGAATGAATGCAGGGCTGTTTTATCCTGCCAATTACAATGAAATCGAAGCTGAAAAGCTTAAGCCCAAGCTTCAATCGGCTGAACGGATAACGGAAGACATGATACCTGATACGATGCTGTATGCCATATTGGATAAAAAGTCGAAACAAAAGACAGCGGGAAACATGAAAGAAACGAATCTTTCCATTGTACGGAAAAAAATTGAGAGCAGGCCGTATGTCACCTTAAGTCAAAAAGGCTATATGATCATCGAACGCAAAGACGAGTATTGTGTGTTGGAGTATCCTTTGCGCGCTGAGTTTCGGTCTCCCCTGCTGAGACGGTTTCTCCCGAACTATGAGCTGACAAGCTTATGCATCATCATTCTGCTTCTAATTACGGTCGTTTTTGCGGTAACAACCCGATTTGCAAACAGGTTAAAAGATCATTTTCAAACATTAAACACCATCGCTGAGCAAATTAAAAAACAAAATTTAAATTTCACTCCGGAATTTTCGAATATTAAGGAATTTGATCATGTGATCAGTTCCCTGATAGACATGAGGAATGCCCTTCAAGCCTCCCTCCGCGCGCAGTGGCACTTAGAGAAAACGAAAAAAGAACAGATCGGCGCATTGGCTCATGACATTAAAATTCCAATGACCATTATTAAAGGTAATGCGGAATTGCTGAGCTTATCACCGCAAAATCAAGAGCAGTCGGAATATATCAGATACATACTTGATGCGGGGCAAAAAATCGATCAGTACATTGACCAATTAATCCATTTGTCAAAAACGGAGGAAGCATTAAATATCGATTATAGAGAAAGTGCTGTGAAACCGTTAGTCGAAAGTGTTCTCAATGACACTGAAGCATACATAGGGAACAAATCGGTTGACATTGTGCTGAAGGAACAGAACCTTGAAGATAAAAAAGCACTGTTGGACAAACAGCTGCTTCATCGAGCGTTGATGAACATCATGACGAACGCTGCAGATCACACACCAGAAGGCGGGAGAATCGATTTTGAAGCTGTGTGTACGGATGATCAATTGATTTTCACAATCACTGACAGCGGAAAAGGATTTTCTCAAGAAGGCCTGCAGAAAGCTGCCGAGCTTTTCTATATGGAAGATAAAAGCCGGACATCGAATGGGCATTACGGTATGGGACTTACCTTTGCGCTTCGTGTTGTCAAGCTTCATCAAGGCGATTTATCGATTAAAAACGGTGAAGCGGGGGGCGGACAGGTGCAAGTAACCATCCCCCTCTGAGACCAGATCATCATCATTCAATGTCCCATTATGTCATCATCCCAAACCTTCCGACATCAGCCGGAAGGTTTTTTCGGTTCTCCCAGTTCCTGTTTCAAATATTGGTAAAGCTTTGCGTCCGCTTGTTTCAGCGGGAAAGACGCGGTTTTGCAAAGGATGCCGAAGGTTACGCTGATCGGGTCATCGCCGATAAACCGGACAATCGTTCCGGGAGGAGGAGGGGAGACGATGCTTTTCGGAATCAGGGCAACGCCGAGTCCAGCGGCAACATAATTTTTCAAAGCGGTCATGCTTCCAATCTCCATCGTGTTCATTTGGCTTCCCGGCAGCTCTTGAAACGCGATTTCGACTTTCTTCCGGTAGGTGCAATTGTTGGCTGTGATCAGTAGACGGTGCTCCCTAAGATCTTTCAGATGGATGTGTTCATTGTTTCCGGCGGGGTGTCCTTCAGGAAGCAGCACTACGAGCTCTTCAGCATATAGCGGTTCAAAATAAAGATCAGTTCCCATTGCCGGAGTCGAACAGACGGCAAGGTCCAGGCTGCCTTGAACCAGCCGTTCCCCCAATGTCGATGAGTTGGCGATATCTACGGAAACCCGGATCTTCGGATAATCCGCTAAAAACCTCCCCAACATCCGCGGCAAATCACAGCTCGCGATTGGTTCGACCGCTCCCAGACGGATATTTCCCGCTTCGCCAAGCAATAAGTCGGCCATATGATGTTGAAGGTGATCCATATTTTTGACAATATGGCTGCTTTCTTCAAAAAAAAGCCTGCCGGCTTCAGTCAGTCGGAATGTTTTCCCCCGCTCGAGCAATCGGATGCCGAGGTCTTCTTCGAGTTTTTTGATTTGCATTGTGACTGTGGACTGCGCATAATTCAGTTCTTCAGCCGCGCGGTTAAAGCTTCCGCAAGCCACGATTTTATGAAACGTCTTTAACGTTTTGAAATCCATCCCATCACCTCAAGTTCATTAAAATTGAATGAATCCTTCAAATGATTCAATTATACAAAATGATATAACCGTTATACACTATTAAACAATACAAAGGAGGAATAAATATATGCCATTTGTCAGGATGGATCTTTTAAAAGGGAGATCAAAAGAAGAGCTTCGCCGGATCAGCAGAACGGTTCACAAGGCGATGACGGAGACGATCGATGTTCCGGAAGATGATTATTTTCAGGTCATCACCCAGCACGATGAGGAAGAATTCTTTTTCGATCCCGGCTATATGAATATCGAACGGACGAAGGATTTGATCTATATTCACATCACAATGAAAGAGAGACCGGTCGAAAAAAAGCTGGGGCTGTATCAACGCATTGCAGAATGTTTACAAAAAAACGCCGGCATCCGCCAAGAGGACGTCATGATCATTGCGGCCGAAAACGTGAAAGAGAACTGGTCGTTTGGGAATGGAACAGCACAGCTTGCATCAGTTGAAAAGGGAGTGATGAAAAATGAAAATGAAAAATAAAACAGCCCTTGTCACAGGAGGTGGCACTGGGATCGGCAGAGCGGCATCGCTCGCTTTGGCAAACCGCGGCGCAGCGGTTATTGTCAACTATTCGCGTTCCGAAGCGGAGGCTGAAGAGACGGTTGGGATGATTGAAAATCAAGGCGGCCGCGCGCTCGCGATTAAAGCCGATGTTTCTAAGGTCAATGAAGTTCAAGGCATGTTTGATCGGGCGGCCCGTGAGTTCGGCACCGTCGATCTGCTCGTCAACAATGCAAGCATCACCAGGCATATCGAGCTTGATGACTTGGATGGAGCTTCTGAAGAAGTCTGGGATGAACTGTATGCGGTAAATGTCAAAGGGATGTTTTATTGCGCGAGAGCGGCGGCATCTTTAATGAAGCAAAATAAGCAAGGCGCCATCGTAAATGTCGGTAGCATCGCCGGACTGACGGGCTCAGGTTCTTCGCTCCCCTATGCCGTATCAAAAGCGGCGGTCCACGGACTGACGAAATCATTGGCGCATGCGCTCGCTCCGGATATCAGGGTCAGCTGTGTGGCACCTGGCGCTGTATCGACGAGATGGTGGGAGGGGAATGAAGAGAAAATGAAGCGGCTCAGCCAAAAGCTCCCGCTTGAACGGATCGCAAAGCCGGAAGATATCGCCTTGCTCATTTGCGCGCTGCTCGAACAAGAAACGGTTACTGGTCAAATCTTAACGGCGGACTGCGGCCAAACATTATAGCGGTTATAAGTCTATTATCCTATTTCTATATGAAACCATTTACCTTATGATTAGTCATATCGAAATAGAAAAAAGAGGGAAGAACGTATGAGGCGTTTACAATCGTTAGAAGCCATTGAAAAAGTGAAAAGCGGGGATTATCATGTTTTGCGTGATGCCGAATGGCTCAAGTATCTTGTTTTAACTGAAGAACAAAATGTCAATCTGGAGCGGATATCTTCGCTGGAGAACATGCCTCAGAATCCCGTGTTTCTTTATGTGGAACAGACGCTCTCCATCTTGGAGAAAGCGAACATTCCTGAGCGGGAAAAAGAAATCATTGAAGAGGTTCTTATATGGAGTGAAACGGCTAAGTGCGGCCAGCCTCATAAAAGAAAGGAATGGCGTGAGAAAGGCTTTCAGCTTGCGATCCATAATATCGGGTCGGCGCAGATTTATGCTGATCGAAGACAGGCGTATATGCCGGAGCGGCAGGATATTGAGGAACTCATCTATATTTTGATTTTGACGCATGGACTCGTCGGGCAGTATATCCGCGGGGAATCAAGGTATCGCCAATTCACTCCTCTTATCGATTGGATTGAAGCATCCGAACTTCAGCACATCGACATCAGGCGGGTTCTGTACGTTCTGAACAAATGTATCATTGAAGGGGTTTCGCCGGCGCTTTGGGAATCGATTGAACAAGACGTGAACCGGATAATCGGCCAAATCTGCACAGGAGAAAGAAACAAAGATTGGCCGTTTGCGGAAAGGATCAGAAAACTGCGGGGACAGGCGCTCGATTCCGGCGAAGACAGCAGCCGGTACGAGCGGTTTTTGAGGGAACATGCGGCGGAAGATGCGCTGAGACGCTTCTTTCAGCGGATCGATTTATGGTATGTGGAATCCGCCTTGTCATCGTTCAGTTTTGAAGAGTTTGTCAAAATCTGTTTACTAGTGCTTCGTTCTGTCAATCCTCTATCAGTCAAGCATATCAGCTTTGAGCCGCTGATGAAGGACATGTACCGTGATTACCAGGGTGTGCGTCATACGAATGTTTATAAAAAACGGATTATCGAAGCGTGCTTAAAAGAGATGTCGATCAGCGATTTGCTTTTCGGCGGGGTGCCTGTAAATGAACACGTTTCGCTTGCTGTTCAGCCGTTTGATCAGGCTTCCGAGATTGTCGGCGTCACGTTTTCGTTTTCGCAGGCCGGACTGAAGCTGATTGAATTTTGCCAGGAAGCGGAGAAATCGCCTTTATATGAACGGGCGATCGTGCTGCTTTATGATTTTTTTGAGTTTCGCAAGGATTCGTTTGACCGGCTGCAAAATGAAGCGGCTTATCTGTCTGACATGAACGGTGCGGAAGATTATAAAAAGAAGATTGCCGATTATGCTGTTGGAGAAAGAATGCTCGACATCGGAGCCGGAGGCGGCGTGATGCTTGATTTGCTGACGGACCAGCATCCTGAAGCAGAGGTCATCGGCATCGACCTTTCCGTTAATGTCATTGAGGAGCTCCAAAAAAGAAAAGTGCGCGAACATAAGCCGTGGCATGTGAAACAGGCTGATGCGTTGGATCTTCCTGAGTACTTCGAACAGGAAAGCGTCGACACGATTGTATTTTCATCGATATTGCACGAATTGTTTTCATACATTCCGTATGAAGGAAAACGATTTAATCATCTCGTCATTGCCCAAGCGTTAAAAAGTGCCTTTGATATTCTGAAGCGGGGAGGCAGAATCATCATCAGGGACGGAATCATGACCGAAAACAAAGAGGAAACGCGGCGGATTCGCTTTAAAGACCCGGATGGAATGGATTTCTTGAAACGGTATGTCCATGATTTTAAAGGGAGAAAGGTGCAAATTCTTGAGGCTGAAAAGGATGCGGCCGTACTGTTTGTGAATGACGCGATGGAATTCCTCTATACATATACTTGGGGAGAAGAAGCCTATCCGCATGAAGTGAAGGAGCAGTTCGGCTATTTTACGCCGTCTGAATTCCGGCGCTGTATTGAGAAAGAGTCGGGGGAACGCGCGAACATTCTTGTGTTCGAACACTATGTACAGGAAGGGTATGAAGAACACCTTAACCCTAAAATCGAGCTGACAGATCGGCTCGGCCGACGCGTGCCGCTGCCGGACAGCACTTGTTTTATTGTAATTGAAAAAAAGCACCACTAGGGTGCTTTTTTTAGTTGTTGCTTTTAAGGAAGCTTGAGAAGTATTGTTCGGTCTTGTAATTATCAGCATCCATTTTCCATTTGTCGTTTTTTGATTTTTCAAGCTTAACTTCAACGGTTTTCTCACTTGAAGTCGCCTGTGCTTTTTTGATTTCTTCACTCATGATGTCAATCGCAGGATTGATCAATTCATCTCTGGACATGAAGTTTTTGCCGCTGTCTTTCACATAGTCTTCCAGTCTTTTCTTCACTTTCTTTTGGACATCCGTATTATCGATTGGTGTAACGGTTGCTTCAACAGTTGCTTCATCGCCTGAAATTGATTTTGTAACTGCTTTGACTTGAGATTTTTCTTGATAAGCGTTTTGGATGGCGCTGATCAGTTTATTCAATTTCTTTTTATCGACATCTTCTTCATCATAATATCCTAAAGAGCGAACGATTGATTTTTGAGCGCCTTCAAGGTAATCGGTAACGACTTCACGTTTATTTTCGTCGACCAGTTTATCAAAGTTATCATTATCTTTGCCGAAAATCGTTACATCTGTGTAAGCCAGCAAAGCTTTTGCCGGATCTTCAAGTTTTTTGGCTGTTTTCAGCAAATCGTCGCTGCCGCCGTCGATCTCGAATTTGACAGGATCGGCTTTGTTTTCACCGTACATGTCAGGTGTGTATTCAAGCTGAAACTTTTTGCCCTTTTCAACGATGTAATAGATATTTCCGTCGACTTCCTTGTCAGAATTCAGCGTGGAAGAACGAAGTCTCTTGTTTCTTTCATCATATACGCTGACGTCCGACATTTTTGAGTCGCCTTCGTAAAGGCTGAATTGGCTTTTATCAACCATCAATGGTTCTTTTCCTGTATTTTTAACGGAAACATTGATCTTTAGTATAAGTTCATTTTCGTGCAGGTTTGTTGATGAATCATCCGGAAGCGTATATTCGGAGCTTAGTATTTTAACTTCTGCATTATCTGCTTTTTTCGTATCTTCTTTCTCTCCGCTCGCACTTTTGCTGCCTCCGCAGGCTGTTGACACGACTGCTACAATCATCAAAAGCATCATTAGAAAAAACTTTTTACTTCGCATGGTCTGTCTCCTTTTTTATTATTATTTTTTCAATGTTATGTAAATGAAAAGAATGAGGTGGTTAGGGTAAAAAGGCCCTTCATCGGGACAAATCTTACTCAAGTCCCGGTCATTTCATTTATCTAACAGTGAAAATTTGATTATAATTCTTCCTTTTTCCTTAGTTTCTTTAAAAAAACAGAAACAACATCACTCATTTTAAGGTTTGAAGAATCAATAATAAATAGGTGTTAAATACTAATTTTGGTCAATGTTTTGCAAGATTAGGCATGTTTTCAAACTTTAGATAGTATGAATAGACTAAAACTAATGACTTACAAAACGGTGCATTTAATTGAGATTGATCCATTTTCCACCTTAGCCATGACAAGGCAGAACAGGTGAAAAATATAAGTGTTTTGTTTAGAATCCGCCACTTTGTTGATGAATTTTGAAATTGGACTATGGTGGATAAAAAGTCCTGTTTTCGGGTTTTCTTAACCTGAGCTTAAAATTTAGTAGATCAATCGTCTCAGAAACGCCGGTTTTGATGGTTTAGCTTCTCTATGGTCAGGGAGACGGAGACATGTATGAGGAATGCAGCCGGGGGCTCCGGCTGCATGTTGTGGACCGGATGTTTACTTAATACCGATGATCATGGCGATAACAATTGCGGCGGCGCCGATGAAAATCCAGCCTGCGACCAGCTTCCAGACAAACTTGACCCAGCGTTCGTAAGTGACGCCTGCGATTGACAGCGAAGCCATCAGTACACCGGAGGTCGGAATGATGGAGTTGGTGATTCCGTCTCCGTATTGATACGCGAATACGGCAATCTGGCGTTCGAATCCCAATAAATCAGCCAGCGGCGCCATAAGCGGCATCGTTGTGGCTGCCTGTCCGCTTCCGGATGGAATAAATGTGTTGATCACGATTTGCACGGCGAACATGCCAATGGCGCTGATTTCTTTCGGAAGTGAGCTGATGGCTGAAGCAAGGCTGTTGATGATCGTATCGATAATATGTCCGTTTTCCAATACGATGACAATGGCACGGGCGAAGCCGACAATCAGCGCTCCGTATACAACCTGTTTCATACCGTCAACAAATGAATGGAAGGTGTTGTTGATGCCGAGTCCTCCCGCAAGGCCGGCGGCAAAGCCGATGATGAGAAAGCCGGCCGACAACTCGCTTAAAAACCACCCCCATTGAAATACACCGAACATATTGATGCCGAAGCCCAATACTGTAATCAGCAGGACGAGGCCGTGTCTTCCGGTGAAGGAAAGATCAGCTTGTCCTGCGGCTGTCTCTTCATTCATCTCTGTTTCGCTTCCATACATCAAACCGGTATTTGGGTGCGCTTTGACTTTTTCAGCGTACCGCATGACATAAAAAATGGAGAAACCGAGCATGGCGGCATAAACGGCCAATCTATAACCGAGGGCGCTAAACACCGGGACTTCCGCAATTGTCTGTGCGATTCCGACTGTGAACGGGTTCAACATGCCGCCGGTGAACCCTGCAGCCGCGCCAAGGGAAATCATCGCCAGCCCGGTCATTGAATCATAGCCAAGCGCTCTTGCAACAGCGATGCCGATCGGAATAAAAATAATCGTCTCTTCAGATAAACCGATCGTTGCGCCTCCGATGGAAAAGACGAACATGGTGACGGGAATCAGGAGGAAACCGCGTTTCTTCAAGCGCTGCACGAGCACATGAACACCTGCACGAATCATCCCGGTCTGATGGATGATGCCGAAAGCTCCGCCTATTAAAAAGATGTAAAAAATAATATCCGCCGATTGAATCATGCCTTCCGGTATGGCTTTAAACATCTCGAAAAAACCGACCGGACCGGCGTCAGTCTGTGTGTAGCTCCCTTGTACGATAACCGTTCGGCCGTCTTCTTCAACCCGCTCAAATTCTCCTGATGGAATGAAGTATGAAGCCAGTGCAGCTAAAATGATAATGAAAAAAATCAAAGCATAAGTATGAGGGAAGTGCAGTTTTATTTTCTGGGAGGTGCCATTGCTCATTCCGTTCGTCTCCTTTATAATGTATTAATATTCATAGAATTATATATTTAATCATTTTGAGGATATGAGATTTACTTTGTCAACCCTGGAAAAGAACTTCCGGTAATGGAGAAGGGAGAACCGTTATGAAAAAACAAATTGAGAAAGAGATCGAACATATTCGTGAAGAGCTGCTGCATATCAGCCAGTATATAGGCAATCACCCTGAACTGGGGCATGAAGAATTCAAAGCTTCAAAGATTCTGTCCGAGGAGCTGAAAAAACACGGTTTTCAGGTGGAGTTAGGAACATGCGGCCTTGCGACGGCGTTTACGGCCGAATTTGACAGCGGCCGTCCCGGCCCTGCCATCGGGTTTATGGCTGAATATGATGCATTACCTGACCTTGGCCATGCCTGCGGGCACAATTTGATCGGCACGATGGCGGTCGGCGCCGCAATCGGCGTCAGCAAAGTCATCGCATCATGCGGAGGGAAAGTGTATGTTTACGGAACGCCTGCGGAAGAAACGAAAGGCGGAAAAGTAACCATGGCTGAACAAGGGGTTTTTGATCACTTGGACGCCGCTATGATGGTTCATCCGTATTGCAGGCATGAAAAAAGCGGAACATCGCTGGCGATGGATGCGATTCAATTCGAATTCTTCGGAAAGGCCTCGCATGCGGCGGGAGCGCCTCACGAAGGAATCAATGCGCTCGATGCTGTCATTCAGACATTCAACGGCATTAATGCGCTCAGACAGCATATTCTCCCTGATGCCCGGATTCACGGGATTATTCCGGAGGGAGGGAAAGCGGCAAATGTTGTGCCGGATTATGCGGTTGCCCAGTTTTATGTCAGAGGAACAGAACGTGCTTATGTCAATGAATTGCTTGATAAAGTAAAAAATTGTGCAAAAGCAGCCGCACTTGCGACTGGAGCCCGACTTGAGAGCTCTTTTTACGAGCTGTCTTATGATGATTTGAAAACAAATGAAACGCTGTCAGACGCCTTTACACAAAACATGATCGAGTTGGGCGTCGATCCCGATTCGATTCATGAAAAAGCGGACGGAGGAGGTTCAGTTGATATGGGGAATGTCAGCCAGATCGCACCTTCCATTCATCCTTATGTACAAATTTGCGATGAACCGTACGCGTGCCACACACCCGAGTTTCGGGAGGCAGCCATGAGCAGCCAAGGGTTCGAAGGCTTAATGCTCGGCGCAAAATCTATGGGATTCACGGCCTATGATGTGCTCACCAATGAAGAGCTGTTGAGAAAAATAAAGGAAGAATTCAGCTTTTTAAAACAATAGAAGGTCTGAAGAGGGAAACGAGGTTTCCCTTTTTTTAATGCAAAAAAACGCAGAAGAAAATCTAACATATAAATAGACAGCGTATAAATGCATTTTAAACTGGTATGAAAGAGAGGAGGAAAGAGAAAATACATATATAATTAGCGGACTTCGCAGCAGGGAGAGATCAAAACATGACGAAAAAACGAATGTTATTTATTGTGTTAGGCTTATTGCTTTTGATCAATGCCGGGTGCTCCGGTTCAAACGAATCTCGAAATGAAACAAAGGCCCGGGCGAAGACGGAAACTGCGTCAGCTAAGACTGCTCAAGGAAATGAGGGCCTGCCCAACATAAGAATTTTAGCCACAGGGGGGACGATTGCCGGAGCGAATCAGTCCAAAACGTCGACGACCAATTATAAAGCGGGCGCAGTTGGGATTGATACGCTCATTGAAGCCGTTCCGGAAATGAAGGATATCGCGAATATCAGCGGAGAACAAGTGGCAAACATCGGCAGCCAGAATATGACCAATAAAACGCTCCTGAAATTGAGCAAGCGCACTGCGAAGCTTTTAGCTTCAGATGATGTCGATGGAATTGTCGTCACTCACGGAACGGACACCTTGGAAGAAACGGCTTATTTTTTAAATCTCGTCCTCAAAAGCGATAAACCCGTCGTTGTGGTCGGATCTATGCGGCCTTCCACAGCGATTGGAGCCGACGGGCCTGCCAACTTGTACAATGCTGTAAAGGTCGCTGCGAGCAAGGAAGCTTACGGGAAAGGAACCATGGTGGTGCTGAATGACCGGATTGCTGCGGCAAGATATGTGACGAAAACCCATACGACAGCTCCTGACACTTTCAAGTCGGAAGAAATGGGTTACCTCGGCAATATTGCCGACGGCATCTATTTTCATAATGACATCACAAAAAAGCATACGAAAGATACCGATTTTAATATTTCCAAGATCAATCAGCTTCCTCAAGTCGACATCATATACGGGTATCAAAACGACGGGCGCTATCTGTTTGACGCTGCAATCAAGGCGGGAGCGAAAGGCATTATCTATGCGGGAAGCGGAAACGGTTCAGTCTCTGACGAGGCGAAAAAAGGGGCAGTCGCAGCGGTGAAAAAAGGGGCGGCAGTCGTGCGTTCTACACGCACCGGCAGCGGGGTCGTCACGCCCAATCCTGATCTTGAAAAGGAAAACATATTGGCTTCCAACTCTTTGAACCCGCAGAAAGCCCGGATTTTGCTGATGCTGGCGCTGACCAAAACAGATGATCCGAAAAAGATCCAGTCCTATTTTGATGAATATTGACGAGAATCCGCCGGGGAGCCCGGCGGTTTATTTAAAGATCGAGCGCTAAGCGAACCATATCGATGCAGCGCATGCCGTTTTCGTATATCGGTTTCTCGTAATGCCTCAAGAAAAAGTCGCGGTCGATGCCGGTGATTCTAAATCCGCATTTTTGATAGAGCGCAAGCTGGCCGATGCTTGAATTCCCGGTTCCGATTTCAATTGTCTTAAATCCTTGTGATTTTGCCGTTTCAATCGCATGCATAACCAATTGTCTGCCGATTCCTTTTCCCTGCAGTTCTTCTTTGACGGCGATATTGACGAGCTCTGCTGTTTCTGGTCTCGTCGGCAGCAGCACATAGACACCGACAATCCGGCGGTCGATTTCTGCTGTATAGCATTGTCCCCGTTTGAGATAATCGATAACCAGTTTTTCGGAAGGGTCTGCCGTCAACAGTAAATCAAGCGGCGGCTCATGTTCTGGGTGTAACCTTCGAATATTCATTTCACTCATCTCCTTTTTGATCTAAACTGAAAACATTGAAATCCTCAAAAGGCTCATGCACAATAGTAAACACAAGCGAACAGTAAAGTGAGGTACTGATATGAATATATCTGACTATATGAAGCATGATGCAGTTGCTTTATCTAAGCTTATCAAACATGGGGAAGTAACGGTGAACGAATTAATCGATGCTGCTTTTTCCCGCCTTGAAGAAGTCAATCCAGAACTGAATGCGGTCGTTCGGACGAGAAAAGAACAAGTCAAACATGAATGCAGACAGCTCGATATCAGACAGCAGCCGTTTGCCGGGGTGCCGATCCTTTTAAAGGACATCTCCCAAGCGTTGAAAGGGGAGTCTCTTACAGCCGGCGCCAAGCTGCTTTCATCTTATCAACCAAAGCGCGATTCGAATTTCGTTGCTAAATTGCGCGGCGCCGGCTTTTTATTTCTCGGCCAAACGAATACGCCCGAATACGGATTGAAAAATATTTCTGAGCCTGAATTATACGGGCCGTCGCGAAATCCCTGGAACACCGATTATTCACCCGGCGGTTCAAGCGGCGGTTCCGCTGCAGCGGTGGCGGCCGGAATCGTTCCCCTTGCAGGAGCTAGTGACGGGGGAGGCTCCATTAGGATCCCCGCTTCATTTACCGGGCTATTCGGTTTGAAGCCGACCCGGGGCAGAACGCCTGTAGGACCGGGCGTCGGGCGGCAATGGCAGGGAGCATCGATCGATTTTGCGCTGTCCCGTACGGTCAGGGACAGCGCTGCGCTCCTTGATATCCTGCAAACCGTTCAGCCTGAAGCCGCTTTTCAAACGCCTTTATTTCCGGGCCATTATGAAGAGGATATGAAAAAAGGGCTGGAGCGCCCGTTGAATATCGCATTTTCTGTAGAATCACCCGTCGGAACGCCTGTCAGTGATGAAGCCAAACAAGCCGTCCACCGCACCGTTAAATGGCTGGAAGCGCAGGGACACCGCGTCGAAGAGCAGGCGAACGGCGTTGATGGACTCCGGTTAATGGAGAACTACTACTTAATGAACAGCGGCGAAATTTCCGCGATGATTCTGGGAATGGAAAAAACGCTTGGAAGAGCGATCACTGTTCAGGATGTTGAAATTGTCACATGGGTGCTTAATGAAGCAGGCAAAAAAGTGTCGGCAGCCGAATTTACGGCAAGCCTTGCTTCCTGGGATCAAGCAGCTGCACAAATGGCGGCGTTTCATGAGACCTATGATCTGTATGTGACCCCTGCAACGGCTTACCCCGCTCCAAAGGTCGGCGAGCTTACTCATACCGAAAAAGAAGCCGAAGCGCTCCTGAAAGTGAGTGAGCTGGAAAAAAATGAGCAGCAGTCGTTGATTTATCAAATGTTTTTGAAAAGCTTGACATATACACCATTCACACAGCTTGCCAACTTAACCGGACAGCCTGCGATGAGCGTCCCGGTCCACCTCACAAATGAAGGTTTACCGCTCGGTGTTCAAGTGACGGCACCGAAAGGAAAGGAACATTGGCTGCTTCGCACCGCACATTTATTAGAGCAATCAGACTTATGGATCGGAATGAAAGGCAATCCGATGTTCGGCAGTCTGTAACCGAATAAAAGAAGACCGGCTGTTAATCAGGCCGGTCTTCTTTTGGATCATACAGTTTTTCGAGCTCGTCAACCAATGTTCCGACATACGCAACTGCCTGGCGTATCGGTTGATCCGTCGACATGTCAACACCCGCGTGTTTCAACAGGTCCAGCGGTTTCATTGTACCGCCTGTTTTTAAAACGTTCAGCCATCTCTCGACGGCAGGGCGGCCTTCTTCTTTAATTTGCTGCGAGACGATCGTCGATGCTGTCAGCCCGGCTGAATAGGTGTAAGGGTATAACCCCATGTAGTAGTGCGGCTGACGCATCCATGTTAAACCTGCCCCTTCATCAAGCTTCACTCCGCTGCCCCAGAATTCGGACAGCACGGCGGTGGTTTGTTCAGACAGTACGGAAGCGGTAAGTGCGCACCCTTGTTCGGCGAGTTCGTAGACTCTCCGCTGATATTCCCCTTCAAGCAGATGGGTGACGAAATTGTGGTAATACGTGCCCATCAGTTGGTTGATGACCCAGCGCTTCATTTTCGGGTCATTTGTTTTGGAAAACAAATGCTGGGCGAGAAGCATTTCGTTCATTGTAGAAGGCGCTTCGATGAAATATAGAGACGGTCTGACATTCATGATGCGCTGCTTGCGGTTTGCCAAGTAGAAATGACCGGCATGACCGAGTTCATGGGCAAGGGTAAAGGCGTCCCGCATCGTATCCGTCCATGTCATCAAAATGAAGGGATGCACTCCGTACGGACTTGAACAAAACGCACCCGTGGATTTGCCGATGTTGTCAGCGAGATCAACCCACCGCTCAGTCAATGCGGTTTCCATGACTTCCGCGTACTCGGGTCCCATCACTTGTAAAGCGTCCAAGATCATCCGGCCGGCCTGTTCGTAAGTCGTCTTTGGACTGAAGTCGTGGTCAAGCGGAGCCTGCAAATCGCAGAAGCGCATGTCGTCGAGGTCTAATACGCGTTTTTTCAAGGCGGCATACTTGCGCATATGAGGTGCAAGTTCGTTTTTAATCACATCAAGCTGGTTGTGGTACATTTCGAGCGTGACGCTTTGCGGCTGAAGAAGCATATCGGTGGCGGATTGATATCCGCGAAGCCTTGACATGCCGACCTGTTTTTTGACTTCTGTTTCATAGACGGCGGCGATGGTATTTTTGTATATTTGCAGGGTATTTGTAAAGGAGTCAAAGGCGGTTCTGCGAATATGCGTATCAGGAGAGAACATGTATTTTCCTTCATATAACGCGAACGAATTGGCCAACTCATTGCCGTTCCGGTCCTGAATTGGTGAAAATTGCATATCTGCAAGCTTCGCCATCCCGAAAATTTTGTACGGTGCATCATGCACTTCGCCTAAAACGGCTAACGCTTCCTCTGTTTCGGGAGCAAGCTTATACGGCTTGCGCTCCATTATCTCGGACAGCATTTTGCTGAAAGGCTCCAGTCCTTTCTCTTTTTTTATGTACGTCTCCACTTGATTTTCGGGGAATTCGAGAATTTCCGATTGGATAAATGAAAGCCCGGCGTTTAGTTTTGCTTGAAGTGCGGCCATCCTTGAAGCGTCGGCTTGGTTGAGGGGGTTTGTCAAATCTTCGGACTTTCTGAGGTGAGTATAGGCGGCGGCCCGGACTAGGCGCTCTAGCAGTTTTTCCTGCAGCATTAAACAATCGAGCAACACGTCAGCTCCTTCGTGAAGCCTTCCTTTAAATGAGCCGATGGATACGAGATCTTCCTCAATTTTCACAAGTGCGTCTTCCCAAGCTTCATAAGAAGAAAATAAATCAGTAAGATTCCAAGTCAGTTCCTGCGGCACCTCAGAGCGCTTCGGTCTTTTTTCTGCCACTTTTTCCAATGTACAGCCTCCCCTTGAAAATATTTCGTGTTTCTAATTAATTATATAAAAGACGGCAGCAGAATGAAATAAAAAACGACGGTTTCTAATGAAACCGTCGTAAATCATCCATTATTGAGCATTGCGGTTTCGTCCGCCCATACTTCTCATGACAAGACTGACGATGAAAATCAAAATGATCGCACCGATCAGAGCCGGAATGATATTAAATCCGCCGATCATCGGACCCCAGCGTCCCAAAATCATGGAGCCGAGCCATGAACCGATAAATCCCGCGATAATATTTCCAATGATTCCTCCGGGTACATCACGTCTGATAATGAGGCCGGCCAGCCAGCCTAAAATTCCGCCGATGATCAATGACCAAATAAATCCAAACATTGAACAAAACCTCCTTGTTTTTTAGACATTTTCAGCCTTATACCTATCTTTTGGAATTCGTGAATAAATATACAAATTTTCTCTAAATGAAACCATTCGGGCGAACAAACGTATGGAATACGGACACCTGGAACAGGCATAAGACGCTTAGATCAAGAGAGGAGAGTAAAATGAGACAGCCTATAAAGGAATTAAAAGGCTTTCGGGCATTTGCCCTGGAAAAAATGAAGGAGTGGAACGTTCCCGGAGCCGCTGTTGCAGTCATTAAGGAAGACGAGATCATCATGGCGGAAGGGTTTGGATTCAGGGATAAAGAACGAAAATTAAAAGTGAACCCGGAAACGGTATTTGCGATCGGTTCCGCTTCCAAGGCATTTACAACGGCGGCGATGGCGGTTTTGGCTGATGAAGGGAAAATGGAATGGGACAAGCCGGTAAGGGAATACCTCCCGGAGTTTAAGATGTATGATCCGGTGGCAACCGAACGGATGACTCCCCGTGATCTGGCGTGCCATCGTTCGGGCCTCCCAAGACACGAAATGATGTGGTATAATTCCTCCTTTTCAAGGGAAGAGCTTTTCAGACGGCTCCGCTACCTTGAGCCGAATCTGGATTTTCGATCAAAATGGCAGTATCAGAACCTGATGTACATGACGGCCGGTTATCTTGCAGGAAGAATAGCGGGAACGACATGGGAGGAGTTTGTTCATGAGCGGATTTTCAAACCCTTGCATATGACATCCAGCAGCTTCTCGGTCGAAGTTATGCAAAAGCTTTCCGATTTTGCCTTTCCATATCAAGAGAAAAACGGAACAGTTGAAAAAATTCCTTTTCGCAATATCGATGTGATCGGGCCGGCTGGATCGATCAATTCCAATGCCTTGGATATGGCAAATTGGGTGCTGCTTCAGCTTGGCAGCGACAAATTCAGCGGTGTTCTATCAGAGGGAAGCCTTCATGAGCTGCATACGCCTTGCATTTCCTGCGACTCCATTCTTAAAGCGAAGGAACTCCCTGTCTGCAGCTATGGGCTCGGCTGGTTTGTTGAACCGTACCGTGGCCGTCATATGATTCATCATGGCGGAAATATTGACGGTTTTTCATCGCTTGTTGCTTTCATGCCTTATGAAAAGATCGGGATTGCCATTTTGACAAATATGAACGGCAGCTTTCTCCCAAATGTTCTGGCGTACAATATTTTTGACCGCTTGCTTGGATTGGAAGAGATCGATTGGAACGGCCGGCTGAAAGGCGAAGCGGAAAAAATAATGAAAGCGGCTTTAGGGGTGGATCGAACCGCGGATCTTACCAAAATTGAAGGAACGAAGCCTTCTCATGACCTGAAGGACTACACAGGTGTATACGAGCACCCCGGCTACGGTGAAATCAAAATAGAGTGTAAAGACGGTATGTTACAGGCGCTCTTCAATTCGTTTGTGATGCCTTTGAAGCATTATCATTACAATATATTCGAGATGAAAATGCCGCTCACGGAGATGGCGATGCTCTCATCTTTCAGCGCTGATATACACGGACATATCAGCCGCCTTTCCGTACCGTTTGAAATGGCGGAAGGCGCTGGAGAAATCGAATTTGTCAGGAAGCCGGATCAGCGGTTGTACGATCCTGAATTTCTTGCTTCTTTAACGGGCGAATATGCATTGGAAGACGGAACAGATGTCGTTGTGTCTTTCAGAAACAACCGGACGCTCTGGGTTTCATTGCCCGGTCAGCCTGATTACGAACTTGAGCCTTACCGTGAGTTGACATTTCAAATCAAAAACCTGCCGGGTTTCAGCGTCCGGTTCGAAGCCGGCGATTCCGGACAGGTAACAGGTTTGCGCTTCATCCAGCCGAATGGAGAATTTCCTGCTGTCCGGAAATAGCAGCAGAAGACATATTTCGATTTATTTCCCGAGAAATATACCAAGTGTGAGCCGCCTAGTCACTCCTGGACGGCTTCCAGCAGTAAATCCGCCAGATGAACAGCTCTCACTTGGTTTGTAAGCCCCGCTCGTTCAATGCCGAGCTTCATTTGCAGCAGACATCCGGGATTAGCTGTAACGATCGTAGCGGCCCGGGTCGCTGCTGCTGCTTCCATTTTTGTATCGAGAATTTTCATCGACATTTCGGATTCGACAATGTTATAAATACCGGCTGATCCACAGCAGCTTTCGGCATTTTTCATTTCCTTGAATTCAATGCCGTTGATGCTGCGAATAAGGTATCTCGGCTCAGCGGAGGTGTTCATGACATTTCGCAAATGGCACGAATCTTGGTAGGTGACGATTTGCTGCGGCAGTTCAAGGGATCGCTGATCAAAGTTCAGCTCCAACAGGACGGAAGAAAAGTCTTTCAGTTTCCCTGTAAAAACCGCTGCCCGTTTCCGCCATTCAGAGTCATCTTTCAGGAGATGATCATATTCCTTTAAAAATGCTCCGCATCCCCCTGCATTTGTCACGATAAAGTCCGCGTTTGAATCCTCGAATGCCTGAATATTTCGTTTTGCGAGCAGGATGGCCTCAGACTTTTCGCCGCTGTGTCCGTGGAGGGCACCACAGCAGGTCTGCTGTTCGGGAATGATGATCTCGCAGCCGGCCAGCCGCAGCAGCTCGATGGTTGCCATATTCGTATCTAAAAACAACGTATCCATGAGGCAGCCCGAGAAAAAGGCGGCCCGTTTTTTTCTCTCTCCGATCGCAGGGAGCAGGTGCGGCCGTTTTTTCAGCTGTTTCATATCGGGAACCTTCGGCAAAACAGCCTCCATTTTCGCGAGATGGTCCGGCAAAAGACGAAGTAAGCCCGATTTGCGAATCACATTTTGCATGCCGGAACGCTGATACACGCCGAGTATTCCAGTCAGCGCCCTGATTCTGTTTTGGTGGGGGAAAAGCCCTTTGAATACCGCGCGGCGAAGCACTTTAACCGGAAGGGTGTGTTTTTTGTTCTGCTGAATAATATCCCTCGCTTCTTCAAGCAAGCGCCCGTAGTTTACGCCTGAAGGACATACAGGTTCACACGCCCGGCAGCCGAGGCAAAGCTCCAGTGACCGTTCGACATCCTCATCAGGCTCAATCGCCCCATCGACGACCGCTTTCATGAGCGCGATGCGTCCACGCGGTGAATGGCTTTCCTGAAAACCGGATTCGATATAGGTGGGGCATGACGGCAGACAAAAGCCGCAGCGCATGCAATTCAGCAGCTCTTCCTCGTCCATTCTTTGTTTAAACTGCTGTTCAATGACCTTTCTTTCGTTAGCTGTCGTCATTTTGTCACCACCACCCGCTTGCGGGAGTCTTTCGCAAATATCTTCCCGGGATTCATGATGCTGTTAGGATCCAGCGCCTGTTTTACCGCCTTCATGGCGGCGATTCCCGCTTTGCCCAGCTTCAGTTCCAGATAAGGAGCTTTCATTTCGCCGACCCCATGTTCTCCGGTGATTGTTCCTCCCAGCTCAACCGCTTTTTTAAAGATGTCTTCAAAAGCCTGTTCGACCCGTTTCATTTCTTCACTGTTTCTGACATCTGTCGTACAGGTCGGATGAAGGTTGCCGTCGCCTGCGTGCCCGAATGTACAAATCGATATTTTGTGCTTTTCGGCGATCGTATTAATTGCTTTTACCATTTCGGCAATTTCAGAGCGCGGTACCGTGGCATCCTCCAGAATGGTCGTCGGCTTTAAACGGGCTAAAGCGGAAAGTGCGGTGCGGCGGGCCTCCCGAAGATTTTCCGCTTCAGCTTCTGTTTGCGCGGTTTGAACGGACACAGCATTTCCTTTTGTGCAAATCTCTTCAATCAGGGCAATGTCACGGCGGACTGCTTCCTCGGTGCCGTCCTGTTCGATCAGGAGAACCGCTTTGGCATGGACGGGAAGGCCGATTTTCGCGAAGTCTTCAATCACCTGAATCGTGGGCTGATCGAGAAATTCGAGCGTCGTCGGAATGATTTTGTGTGCGATGATATTTGAAACCGTTTGGGCTGCAGAGTCGATATCTTGATAGAGGGCGAGGACGGTTTTTTTTGTTTCGGGTGCCGGGATGAGTTTCAATGTTGCTTCAGTAATGATGCCGAGCGTTCCTTCAGAACCGACGAAAAGACGCGTCAAATCATAGCCGGCAACGTCTTTGGCGAGTTTGCCGCCAGTGCGGATGATATCCCCGTTTGCGAGAACGACTTCAAGCGCCATGACATAATCGCGTGTCACTCCGTATTTCAGCCCGCGGAGGCCGCCCGAGTTTTCATTGATGTTGCCGCCGATTGTCGAGATCTTCATCGAGCTCGGATCGGGCGGATAAAATAATCCCTTTTCTTCAGCGGCGTGAATTAAATCAAGCGTGATCACGCCGGGCTGAACGGTTATCGTTAAGTTTTCTTCATCGATTTCTAAAATTCGATTCATATGCTTAAACAGGAGGACAATTCCTCCTTCAGTCGGGCATGTGCCGGCGCAAAGGTTTGTACCTGAACCTCTCGGCACAATCGGAATGCGGTGCGTGTTGCAGATTTTCACGATTTGCGATACTTCTTCTGTGCTGCGCGGGGCTATGACCGCGTCAGGCATCGATTGAAACTGGGGTGTCGCATCATAAGAATAGACGAGCCGTCCGGCGTTCGAATCGTCATAATTGACAGAGCCGACAATTTCAATCAACTGGGATTTCACTTGTGAGGAAATCATGTATGATCACATCCTTTACCAATTATTATACAAAAACAAACGCTTTCAAAAAATCATTCTTTTAAACTTCAAAAAAAAAGAACCCGTTTTCAAAGAAAACGCGGTTCTTTGCAGGAGGCATCAGGTTGCAAGGCTGATTGCCTGATTCAGCACTTTTGCTCCGTCCATCATTCCATAAGCCATTTGATCAATGACGGCCACGGGCGTATGATAAGGCTCGGCACGCTCTGTCATTTGCCCTTTTAAATACCGGACCTGCGGACCAATCAGTATCACATCAATTTCATCCAGATGACTTGGCAAATCTGCCTCCGCATATGCATTAATTTCGGCCTTCAATGAACGGTTTTTCGCTTCTTCCCTCATTTTTTTGACCAGTATACTCGTAGACATTCCGGCTGAACATACAAGTGCGATCTTCATTTTTCTCTTCCTTTCTGAAGCTCTTGATATAAATGAATCAATTCTTTCGCCAAATCTTTTACAGTCATGGCTGTCATTAAATGGTCCTGCGCATGGATTAATAATAGATTGGGTGAAAGGCCTTCGCCTTGTGCTTCTTTTTGCAGAAGGCGGGTTTGCGCCTGATGAGCTTGGCTCAGCTCCGATTCTGCTTCTTGTATTTTTTGATATCCGGTTTCCCATTCGTGTTGTTTCACAAGCTGCAATGCTTCCATTGCAGAAGAACGCGCATTTCCGGCGTGAAGAATGATTTCAAATGAGACCTGTTCCAATTGTAGTGTATCTGCCATAACATTCACTCCTTACTTATTCGTTTTCTGTCTGGTGCAAGGCGGAACGTTCTGCTGCTTTTATAAACGGGAGGTAGAGCAGGGTGGCTAGCACCAGGTTGAAGATTTGCAATAAGACTCCCCGGACTGATCCTCCGGTGACGAGATACCCGCTGACAATCGGCGGCGTTGTCCACGGAAGGATCGCGACAGTTTTCGGGACGAGACCGGAAGCCAAAGCGACATATGACGTAATCGTTAAAATTAATGGAATCAAGATAAACGGAATGAACATGATCGGGTTTAATACAATAGGAAGTCCGAACAGAACGGGCTCATTGATGTTAAAAAGGCCGGGTGCGAGAGACACCTTCCCGATCGTTTTGTAGTGCTTCGATTTCACGGCAATTAAAATGCCGGCAAGCAGAGCCAATGTCGTTCCCGATCCCCCCATAAATACGTAAGAATCGAAGAAAGGCTTTGTCACAATATACGGCACTTCAAAAGCGCTCATTCCTTGCGAGAATAAGTGTTGATTTTCCTGAATGAGCGGGAGGTAGACGGATTCCATGATCGGCCCGAGGATATTTGTTCCATGCAATCCAAAGAACCAGAGCAAATGATTCAAGAAAGTGAAAATCAAGGCTGACCCAACCGTGTTGGAAAGACCTTGAAGCGGCTCTTGAATCGTGCTGAAAACAAGCTCATGGATGCTTTGTCCCGAATAATGAACAATCAGAGCATTACATAGCCCGGCAGTTGATAAGATGACGGCAGCCGGCAATAGAGCATTCAAGGATTTTGTGACGCCGTCAGGCACTCCTTCAGGCATTTTGATTTTCCATTTCTCATTTTGTGAAAACAGCCGGAAGACTTCCGTCGACAGCAAAGCCACGATCAAGCCGACGAACAGGCCTTGTGCTCCCAGCCAAGTCATTGAAAAGCCAAAGTCTTCAGTGGTCGGCGTAAGCACGGCGAATGCGCCAATCCCGATTAATGCGGCAGACAGGCCATCTGTGTGATAGGACTCGGCCAGCTTAAAGCTGACAGCCGCAACGGCTAAAAGGCTCAACAGAGCAAAAGAGCCATTCCATATCGCCCCGCCGACAGCAGTCCATCCCTCTCCGAACAGGCCGGTCATAAAGTTTTGAAACGCCGGTATTGGAAAATTATTAACCAGGATGGCGAGGGAACCGATGATAATAAGAGGCATAATGGCGATGAATCCGTCGCGTATTGCAATCAGGTGTCTTTGGGAACCGATTCTTCCGGCGATCGGCATGATGTTTGCTTCGATGAATGCCATCATTTTATTTTGTTTCATGTTCACAGACCTCCTCAAAAAATTGCGGGAGGTAACGTTTATGCGCCTCGAGCATTTCATCCAGTACCTTTTGAGCTTTGTGATCAGAGGAGACCAACGGATTGGTGATCATGGCTGAATATGCCGTATTGTAGTCGCCGGTGACCGCAGCTTCAATCACTAATTGTTCAAATTTTTTCATCAGGCAGATCGGCCCGCAAATGGCAGCAGGCAGTTTTCCGACGGTCAGAGGAATCGGTCCGCTTTTTGTAATGACACTGTTGACTTCGATCACCGCATCATCGGGAAGGTCTGGTATGCTTCCTTTATTCAGTGTGTTCACGGTCTGAATATCCATTGAATGATGATAAAGCGAGTTCATTAATGAGCAGGCTGATTCACTATAGTAAGCCCCGCCGCGGCCTTCCAGTTCTTTAGGCTTCTCATGGATCTCGGCGTCTTTGTATTTCTCAAACAGCTGCCGCTCCACTTCCATGACGGTTTCCGCTCGTGTTCCGTTGTTATTGTACGCTTCGATATCTTTTGCGAGCGCATCTTCATGTTGATAATAGTACTGATGGTACGGGCTCGGAAGCATACGTAAAGACCGCAGAAATTGGCGATTCCACGGCAACGCCGCAATATTGGAGGGCGAGTAGCCGAGGTGATCATTCAACAGATGCTCAATCGTCTCTTCTGTCCGGTCGATGCCGTCGATCCATACCCTTTTTCCGAAAACAAAATGGTTGAGGCCTGCGAATTCAATCATGACGCGGTTCACATCCACGCCGAATATTTCTGCAATGCTATTTTTCATGTTGTAAGGAATATTGCATACCCCGACGACCTTTTGATGAGGTCCGTGCTTCAGCAAAGCTTCCGTCACGATGCCGGCCGGATTGGTAAAGTTGATCAGCCATGCTTCGGGACAAATCTTTTGGATATCGCGAGCGATATCCAGCATGACAGGAATTGTGCGGAAAGCTTTAAACATACCGCCGGCTCCGTTTGTTTCCTGCCCGATTAGGCCGTGGCTGAGCGGAATTTTTTCGTCTAAAGCTCTCGCCTTCAGTCCGCCGACTCTGATTTGAACCGTGACGAAATCGGCACCTTGCAACGCTTCTGCCCGATCTATTGTATGGCTCAGTTCGATGGGAACCCCCGCATGCCTGATCATTCGCTTCGCGAGTTCTGAGACGATGCGAAGTTTTTCTTTGCCCTCCTCGATATCAACAAGTGCAATCTCATTCACCGGAAATTGATGATGCCGTTTGATGATGCCTTCAATAATTTCCGGTGTGTAGCTGGACCCTCCGCCTATAACAACTACTTTCAGCGCCATAATCCCCCTCCTTCATTCTCTTTATATGAAAGCGCTTCACACAATTGAAACTTAACATGTCATAACAAATTTGTCCATACATATTTGTTATGACAAATTGTTTTTTTTGGGAACCTTTTGTGTTATTCTATAATTACGAACACACCCCAAAGGAGAACATGTATGGCGAAACAACCACAGCTCCACAGTCAAATTAAACAAGATATTGTAGATAAGATTGAAAGCGGTTATTATCCGCCTGGTAGCCTGCTGCCGACGGAGTCCGAGTTTTGCAAACTGTATGATGTCAGCCGGACGACGCTGCGGACCGCGCTGAATCATTTGCTTATGGAAGGGGCCATTTACCGAAAGCAGGGAAAAGGGACATTTGTCGCCAAAGGAAAAGTAAAGCAGATCTTGAGCTCCAGCAGCCTCCGTTATGCAGAGCAATTGAAGGCTCAAGGCTTTAAACCGAAAATCAAAGTTGTTGATTTGCAAAAAATAAAGCCGTCTGAAAAAATCCAAACCCTCCTCGGAATCGACGCTGAACAAATGGTCTATCAAATCAAAAGAATCCGCTATGCGGACGATGAAGAAATCCAGTTTGAAACAGCCTATATCAGAACGGATCTCGTCCCCGAAGTAACGGAAGAAATGGCGAATATTTCACTTTACCAGTGCATCAGCAGGCAAGGAAACAACATAAAAAGAACAGAGGAACAAATCAAAATTGTGATTTCTGATGAGGAGATTGCACAACATTTAAATATTACACAAGGCACACCTTGCTTCCAGATATCGACGCAAACATTTTTGGCGTCGGAAGAAGTCGTCGAGTATTCTATGGCCTATTTTCGCGGTGACCGTGTTGAGTTCTTCATTGAACGTGATTATGAACAAAGGGGGAATGAAAGGTGAAATCTCTAATCATAAATGCGGATGATTTTGGATTTTCAAGGGGAGTCAACCTTGGAATCATTGAAGCTTTCCAGCACGGGGTGCTCACATCGACTACGCTCATGGTCAATATGCAAGAAGCGGAGCATGCCGTCGAACTCGCACGGCAAAATCGTGAACTCGGAGTCGGCGTCCACTTGACATTGACGGCCGGGCGCCCGATTCTCGGCGGACTGCATACGATAACGGATGAAGAAGGGAATTTTCGCAAGCTTTTGTACTACCAGGGTTTCTTCGACATTGACCTTGATGAAGTATACCGAGAGTGGAAAGCGCAAATAGAGAAAGCTTTGTCTTTCGGTTTAAATCCGACACATATCGACAGCCATCATCATATTCATACATACGGAAATCTCCCTGAGGTGTTTGTAAAGCTTGCGAAAGAGTATGACCTGCCATGCAGAAAGGTCAATCATGATCATCCTTCACTGTGGAAGGGTGTAAGGTCGAACGATGCTTTTGAGCTGAAAGTCGATCGATTGAAGGATCTTTCGAGCATCCTTCGTGATTATCAAGACGCAGCAGTGATTGAAGTGATGTGCCATCCGGCTTACGTCGATAAATGTCTGCTTGAAAAATCGTCTTTCCATTATCCTCGGGTATATGAACTTTCACTGCTGACGGAACCTTCTCTTAAATCGGCTTTGCAACAATGTCCGGATATTCGTCTTACGTCTTACGCTAGTCTATGAAGAGGCTAGAGGCGCTGCTTCTATTCCTTAAATGGAGTAGAAAGCGGCGGTTGTGTAGTCAATGTCTTCAAGTTGACAGTTCAGAAAATTCTGATTAATATAGATTTGTCATAACAAATTCAGCAACCCTTCGCCATTAAAAAGTCTTCTTTTATACGCAAATGTATAGACATCTATACGTGTTTCACCCTCAGCACAACCAGCTTTTCCAAACGAACACACCCGAAATTTTAATGAAATCATGATGTCAATCTCATTTATGTAAGCGTTTTCCCTTGTTGGCTTCTGTGCAGCTGCAGCTATTAGATGACAAGGAAAAATATAAAACAAACAAAAAAGGCGGTGAGGAATAGGAGATTTCTAGTTTCATGGTTTGTCAAAAAAATTGGATGAAAAGGAGATGAACATCGTGTTGGTCAACAAAAGCAAAAAGTTTTTCGTTTTTTCTTTCATTTTTGTCATGTTGCTGAGCTTGTCATTTGTAAATGGGGAAGTTGCAAAGGCCGATTCCGGAAAAAACTATAAAATCATCGGCTACTATCCATCATGGGGTGCTTACGGAAGGAATTTTCAAGTTTGGGATATGGACGTTTCAAAAGTCAGCCACATTAATTATGCTTTTGCTGATATTTGCTGGGAAGGAAGGCACGGGAACCCCGATCCGACAGGCCCCAATCCCCAAACATGGTCATGTCAGGATGAAAAAGGAGTGATCGACGCGCCAAATGGAACAATCGTAATGGGCGATCCCTGGATTGACGCACAAAAGTCAAATCCCGGGGATGTCTGGGATGAACCGATCCGCGGCAACTTTAAACAATTGCTGAAGCTGAAAAAGAGCCACCCTCATTTGAAAACGTTCATATCGGTCGGCGGATGGACTTGGTCTAACCGCTTTTCAGATGTCGCGGCAGATCCTGTGGCAAGGGGGAATTTCGCCGCTTCGGCCGTTGAATTTTTAAGGAAATACGGGTTTGACGGGGTCGATCTTGACTGGGAATACCCGGTCAGCGGAGGATTGCCGGGGAATAGTACACGGCCGGAAGATAAAAGAAATTACACGCTGCTCCTGCAAGAGGTGCGTAAAAAACTTGATGCTGCAGAAGCAAAGGACGGCAAGGAATACTTGCTGACGATCGCATCCGGCGCAAGTCCGGAGTATGTGAGCAACACTGAGCTTGATAAAATTGCTCAAACCGTGGATTGGATTAACATCATGACCTATGACTTTAATGGCGGATGGCAAAGCATAAGCGCCCATAATGCGCCGCTGTTCTATGATCCAAAAGCAAAAGAAGCAGGCGTTCCAAATGCTGAGACCTACAACATTGAAAACACTGTGAAGCGCTACAAGGAAGCCGGTGTTAAGGGGGACAAATTAGTGCTTGGAACACCGTTCTACGGAAGGGGCTGGAGCGGTTGTGAGTCCGGCGGCCACGGAGAATATCAGAAGTGCGGACCGGCGAAAGAAGGGACATGGGAAAATGGAGTATTCGACTTTTCAGATCTTGAAAAGAATTATGTAAATCAAAACGGCTATAAAAGGTATTGGAACGATCAAGCGAAAGTGCCGTTTTTGTATAACGCGGAAAATGGCAATTTCATCACTTATGATGATGAACAATCATTCGGCCACAAAACGGATTTTATTAAAGCAAACGGATTAAGCGGAGCGATGTTCTGGGATTTCAGCGGCGATTCCAATCGGACGCTTCTCAATAAATTGGCAGCCGATTTAGATTTTGCACCGGACGGAGGCAATCCGGAGCCGCCTTCATCGGCACCTGTGAATGTGCGTGTAACCGGAAAAACTGCTACAAGTGTCAGCCTGGCGTGGGATGCGCCGAGCAGCGGAGCAAACATTACGGAATATGTCGTGTCATTTGAAAGCCGGTCGATATCTGTAAAAGAAACATCAGCGGAAATCGGCAACTTGAAGCCGGGTACGGCCTACTCATTTACAGTTTCAGCAAAGGATGCCGATGGAGAGCTCCATACCGGACCAACAGTAAAAGTCACGACGAATTCTGACCAGGCATGTTCATATGACGAATGGAAAGAGACGAACGCATACACGGGCGGAGAGCGGGTTGCATTTAACGGAAAAGTGTATGAAGCGAAATGGTGGACGAAAGGCGACCGGCCGGATCAATCCGGTGAATGGGGCGTATGGCGGCTGGTCGGAGGCTGCGAATAACAGAAAGTCAAATGGATAGAAAACGATAAAGAGAGATTTGGGAAAAAGCTTCTCACGTCTCTCTTTATGGACAAAGGAGTCTGAATAAACATGAAGATAGCCGCTTCATCTATTTTATCCTGTGTGCTGCTCCTTGCGCTTTTTATCCCGAACCGGCACATTTCTGCAGAGACTTCAAATGAACAACCGGACTGCCGTCCGGAAGGGCTTTGGGACTCAGGCGTTGAACATGTGCCGTACTGCGATGTATACGACCGGGACGGCCGTGAAAAGCTTGCCAATCAGTTAGACCGGAGAATCATCGGGTACTTTACAAGCTGGCGTACTGGAAAAGGCAATCAAGATCGTTATTTAGTAAATGATATCCCCTGGAAGTACTTGAGCCACATTAATTATGCGTTTGCCCACATCGGGGAAGATCATCGGATTTCAGTCGGAGATGAGACAGATGAGAACAACCCGTCCATCGGGATGACCTGGCCGGAGCATTCCGATGTAAAAATGGATCAAACCTTGCCGTATAAGGGGCATTTTAACCTTATCCATCAATATAAAGAGAAATACCCGAATGTAAAAGTTTTGGCGGCTGTCGGCGGTTGGGCCGAAACCGGCGGTTATGTTGACAGGGACGGGAAGCGGATTCCAAGCGGCGGCTTTTATTCGATGACAACGAATGGAGACGGATCTGTAAACCACAAGGGTATTCACACCTTTGCGGAGTCGGTCGTTGCGTTTCTCAGAAAATACGAGATCGATGGAATCGATATTGACTATGAGTACCCTACATCAATGCAGGATGCAGGGAATCCTGCAGATTGGAACATCGCCAATCCGCGGCGCAACGGGTTAAATAAAAGCTTTGAGGCATTGATGAAAATATTAAGAGAAAAGCTTGATCAAGCGTCCGCTGAAGATGGAAAGTACTACATGCTGACCATTGCAGCGCCATCATCGGCATATTTACTGAGAGGGATGGAAACGTTTAAGCCGCTTCGATATGTCGATTATGTCAATATCATGTCCTATGATCTTCATGGAGCCTGGAATGAGTTTGTCGGACCGAACGCTTCTTTATTCGATAACGGCGAAGATGCCGAACTCAAGCATTCCAACATATATACTACGCCGGAATACGAAGGGATCGGATATTTAAATACGGACTGGGCTTACCATTATTTTAGAGGAGCTATGGAATCGGGGCGAATCAATATCGGTGTTCCTTATTATACGAGAGGCTGGAAGAATGTGAACGGCGGAGTAAACGGGCTGTGGGGAACATCCAAAAGCGCAGATTGTCCTCAGGGACTCAGGCAATGCGGTGACGGAGCAACCGGAATCGATAATATTTGGCACGATAAAGATGAGCAGGGGAATGAAATTGGAGCAGGGGCAAACCCGATGTGGCACGCCAAAAACCTTGAAAAGGGCATTGCCGGTTCTTATCTGGAAAGGTATGGATTGAGCAAGGCTGATTTGACAGGCGCTTATCAAAGGCATTATGACGCGGGGCTGGCAGCGCCTTGGCTTTGGAATCCAGAAAAGAAAGTGTTTCTATCGACAGAGGATGAGGAATCGATCAAAACGAAGGCGGATTATGTCGTTGATAAAGGAATCGGGGGTGTCATGTTTTGGGATTTGAGCGGTGATTATGACTGGTATCCCGAACGAAACGGCAATAAAGGAGAATACGATATTGGCAATACTTTAACGAGCACGCTGTATCACAAATTCTCGGATACAACACCATACGATAACCGGCTCAGCACATCGCCTTTTCCTGATGAATCATTGGATGTAGACATAGAGCTGACGAACTTTCCATTAGGAGATCAAAATTACCCGATCCACCCGGTAATGAAGCTGATCAATAACAGCGATGTCACGATTACGGGAGGTTCTGTTATCGAATTTGATGTGCCGACATCCACTTCCCCTCGGTTTGGAAGCTGGAGCGGCGATCAAGTTGAAGTGATTGCTAAAGGGCATACGGGACCGAACATTGGCGGACTGACGGGAGATTTCCACCGCATCGGAGTGACTCTATCAAGCTGGAAAACGATTAAACCTGGTGAGGCGGCGGAGTTTCAGCTTGTTTATTATTTGCCGATCAGCGGCCCTTCAAATTTCACGATATCAATAGATGGAAAAAAGTACAGGCTTAATGTGAAGTAAGTGTGCAGCCGTTAGATATAACAGCCCGTTCCAAAAGGAAGCGGGCTGTCTTCGTGTGTTATTGGGCGCTGTTTTTCCAGTTGCTCAAATTGTCAAACACTTCTTTTGTAATCCGGGTGCCTCTGTTGTACGAAGAGCCGCCGTATACTCCATTTGTGTGGACGGCAAGCGAGCATGGACCGCTGCAGTTCGTTCTTGAACTGCTTTGTTCGAATACCGGTGAACCGCTCTGGCCTCCGTACGTGTCCATTGCATACTGCAATTTATACGTTTCGGAGATGGCAATCGGTCCTGAATGCTGCCATTGTGTGCCTGTTGTTTTATCGCCTGGATAACCGCTGATAGTAACAGTTGTCCCGACAAGTGATGAAGTGGTGTACGAGTATCCGAAGTATCCGACAGTATTGCCGATTGGTTCGCTTAGTTCGATTGCACCGTAATCGTAATTGGTGTTACCGCTTCTCCATCCTGACGGAATAAAGTAGCGCGTCGATTTAACAGAGCCGTAAGGGTAGCTTGTCCCGTTCCGTCCCGGCGAAACAGTAGCTGTCCCGGCAAATGAACCGCTTGATGTGTCATAGATGCAATGTCCGGCTGTTGCGACGGTTTTCGGACCGATCATCCATCCGGTGCACGAACCGATGCTGCTTGAAATATGAACGATCGCTCTGTACGGATATGCGCTTGTGTTGGTCACCCTTGTCCGATCATCAGAACCAATCACCGATTTAATGCTGTAAGGAGCTTTGGCGGAGGACTCTTTTGCCGTTTTTTCCTTTGTTTCATTCACTTTGCCGGTGCCTGTAAATGCCTTTGAATACGAGCCGTATTGATCGTTTTTCATGTTTGGATCATAGGTAACCGATGTTTCCGCTTTGTATGAAGGATCGCTTGAAACAGGAGAATGAGGCGATGGTGCGGCTTGGGCCGGGTGGATACCTAAAGAATAAATAGAAATACCAATGAGACCTGTGATCAAACCTCGTTTAACACTCTTTTTACTAACCAAATCGTATCACTTCCTTATTTTGTTGTAAGTTCAAGTTAGATATTAACAAAATAATTCTGAATTTTCCATATGTTTAAAAAAGATCATACTAGAGGCATGTATTAACATTTTGTTTGATCATATTGATACCGGGTAATGTACATGAAGAAAAGAAATTGAGGGGGGTTTAAGTTGTACAGTGATTTAAAAGGAAAAACAGCAATTGTGACCGGTTCTTCAAAAGGTATAGGCAAGGCGGTTGCAGAACGGTTTGGAAAAGAAAAGATGAATGTGGTTGTCAATTATCACAGCGATCCCGGAGGCGCACGGGAAGCCGTCGACAATATTCAAGCAGCGGGCGGAAACGCCCTTGCGGTAGAAGCTGACGTGTCTTCTGAAGAGGATATAAAAAAGCTGATTAAATCAGCAGTTGAACATTTCGGCTCACTTGATGTCATGGTCAATAATTCAGGATTTAACGGCGCAGAAGCCCTCCCGCACGAACTTGAACTTGGTGAATGGCAGAAAGTGATCGACGTTAATTTAACCGGTACGTTTCTCGGCGCACGGGAAGCCTTAAGATATATGGCGGACCGCCACATGAAAGGGAGCATACTCAATATATCAAGCGTTCATCAGCAAATTCCGAGGCCGAAAAATGTTCATTACTCCGCTTCAAAAGGCGGAATGAAGCTTTTGACAGAAACGCTTGCCCTTGATTATGCGGACAAAGGAATCCGCGTCAATTCGATCGCGCCGGGAACGATCGCAACCGAAAGCAATGAAGACTTGGAGGGAAGCCACAAGTCGGCACAGCTGAAAAAGATACCGATGAACGAATTTGGCGAGCCTGAACAAGTGGCTTCCGCAGCGGCATGGCTTGTGTCGAAAGAAGCCGCCTATGTAACGGGCGCGACTTTGTTCGTTGACGGCGGTATGACGCTTTACCCGTCACAGCTGGAATAGCAAGTGCATTTTTCAGCTCCCGTTCTGCCTTTTTCGAATGGCGGAATGGGGGTTTTTTATTGCGTCACCTTTTATATCCTGTTTTTGTATATAATAGTTAAAAAGATGAGTTTAATAGCTTTAATGCTATTACAACTTAACTAACAAGGAGATTATAATGCAAAACAATGTCGTTCACATTGCCTTCGGCGAATCTGCCGGCGGCAGTATCAACATGATGCTCAAACATTCGGGAGGAACCCAGGAAAAGAGTCTGATCGTCCTTCCTGAATTATTTTCCATCGGGCCGCTTCAAAAGCTGGAAGTCAAAGAAGGCAGGGTCAATCGTTATGAATGGTTGAAAACATATCTCAATGACCGATTTCACGAGCTTGGAGAGATATACAGCCGTTTTGAAGATGCGGTTTCTGCATTAAGCCGTATTCAGGAGCAAGCCTCCGTCTTTATGTGGACGGGCGATCATGCACACGAACAAACGGGCCTGAGATTTGTACATCATATCCTTCGGCAAATGAACCTGGCTGTTTTCCATCTGAATACGTCGAAGTACTTTCCCTATACCCGAAGTTCTGGTGAGTTGAATGATGAAAAACTGAGATTCATTTATGAACAAGGGGATCAGTCGGCTTTGACAGCCGCTGAAAGACGGGGCCTTGCGGAGGAATGGACAGCGCTGTCTCAGCAGACAAGCGTGTTGCGAGTATGGGAAGACGGCAGAATTAAAAGCGTGAAAGAAGACTTTTATGATTCGTTCATCATCGGCAAGCTCGCACAGCTTCAAAAAAACCGTTCAACCAATACCTTTATCAACTGTCCCCGCCTGATCGGCGAAGTCATTGGCCATCTGAAGGAGAACATCGGAGATGAATTCATCGAGTACCGCATTTTAGAGCTGATCCGCAAAGGCATTTTTGAGATGGAAGGCGTACCAAAAGGAATGAGATATTTTAGCATAAGGTTAAAATCGCCATTTAAGTTCACCATTTAAATCCAATTATCTCAATTTTCATGAAACGATTAATGGTATATTTCGTATACATAAGGAGACGAAAATGAAAGAGAGGTAGACAGGATTTGGTTCGTGAACAGTTAAAACAAAAAGCGCAGTCCATCAGTAAGGTTCCCTCACATTATCAGCTCATGATCGAAGATTACGGAGAAAAGGACGAAAAAGAGAGGCCGGTTTTTTTCGTCTGGCAGGATATTGAAGAGCCGGATCAGGACATATCGGTAGAGTTAGATCATCACGGCCGCTTAATCAGTTTGACAAAAGAGTATGAACCGGCGGTCGAGGAATCTCTTCCAGAGGAAAGGCTGCTGAAAATCGCCCTTCAGTTTACAGAACAGCATTACCCGAGTGCGTTTCATGAATTTGTTTACCATGAAAAGAAGGAAACAGAACAATTCGTCCGTTTTACTTATGTTCAGACTGTCCTTGATCTTCCGCTGCCGCAAACAGGCTTTTACGTCAAGGTCGCCAAGAACGGAGAGGTGATGGAGTTTCGCTATAACGGTGGAACAAGCTCTTTCTCCATTCCAAAGCAGATCGCTGATAAGGAATCGGTGACAGCCGATTATCTTAAACATATTCAATTCGAATTGGCGGTCGAAAAAGTCCGCAGTGAGCTTTATGAAGGGGGAGATGATCGCCCGCATCTCATTTACGAAGCAGACTTACCGTTTTTCAGCTATCCTGCCGATATCACGGAAAAATGCCATATGAAGCCTGCGGCGGATGAAGAGGAAGAGGAGAAAACATTGCCGCTCCCTTTGCTGCCTGAGGCTGACCGTCATGCTGATATCGATGACATGATCGGCTATACTCCTTCGATGCGGAAAATCCGTGAAACCGATATGGGAGAGTCAATTGGAACGGTATGGCGCCTAGGAAACGATCCTGAGCCAAGAGACCGGAGTATAGCCGGCTACTTCGAAACATGGAACAAAAATACGTTGAAAATCATGAAAGATAAAAAGTCAGGGAAGCTCAAAGGGGTAGCTTCTTTCATCAAATCAGAAGGACACCTTTCCTTGAGCGTGGAAGACTGCTTGAAACGGGCGCTGCAATTTTTGTACAAGCTTTATCCCGGCGCAGATCAGCTTTTTCGAATGCATCCGGCGGAAAATGACGGGGACAGGCAAAACGCTTTTTTTCAATTTGATCTTCAATACAAAGAGGTGCCGTTAAGGCTTGGCTCTGCCAATATCAGTATCAGTCGGACAACCGGCAGGGTCGTCGGTTATAACGGTCCGGAAATCGAGCCGGAAGCGCTGGCCGATCTGAGTCCTTCGCCATCTATTTCAGAGGAAGAAGCGAAAGCGGTTTTTGCAGCGGCATTTGATGTGAAGCTGCAATGGGAAAGGGATTACAGTCGGGAAAAGGATGACTTCTACAGGCTTATTTACCGGCCGGTCTACCCGTACTTTATCGATGCCCATGACGGAAAGGCGTTTATGAGCAAAAACATGTAATAAACGGCGGCTGGCTAAGGCACAAAGGCCCCCGGCCGCCGTCTCTTGTAAGATCAGGTGTCGTCCTCTGTCCCAGTGGAGATCGGATGGTCGGGGTAGCTGATCCAATCGCTCCAGCTGCCGGCATACAGCTTCACATTTTCAAATCCGGCTTCTTTCAGGCCGAGCACATTTGGGCAGGCTGATACGCCCGATCCGCAATAGACGACAATTTCACTGTCCGGGTCTAAAACAGCATAGTGCTGTCTGAGTTGTTCTTTGCTTTTCCATAATCCGCTTTCGGTCAGATTGCCTTTCCAAAAAAAGTTTTTGGCTCCGGGAATATGGCCGGCCCGGTGATCGAGTGGCTCGTTTTCCCCTGTGTATCGGGAAGGATCACGCGCATCAATCAGGATGGAGCTTTTTCTGCCGATTCGCTTCAGCACGTCTCCGGCATCAAGGAGTTCGTTTTCTCTGAGCGCCGGCTTAAACTCGCGCTGGATAGGACGGGGAACCTCGGCGGTCATCGCATAGCCCGATTTGATCCAGTTGGACAGCCCCCCATCCATAATATAGACGCTGTCATGCCCGAGGTAGTGAAGCTGCCACCAAAAGCGCGCTGCAAACATGCCGCCGCTGTCATCATAAACAATGACATCTGTTTCCCGGTCAATGCCGATTTTCCCAAGCTTTGCGGCCAGACGGTCAGGGTCTTGAAGCGGATGTCTGCCGCCGTGCACTTCCGCATTACGCGACAGATCCTCTTTTAAATCAATGTAAACGGCTCTCGGCACATGGCTTTTCGTATACGTTTTCCGGCCTTCGTCCGGTTTTGTCAAATGAAACCTCACATCGACAATAACCGTTTGGTCCGGATTTTCCCTTAATCGTTTGTATACCCATTCAGGGCTTTTCAATACTGACAATCCGATCCCTCCGCTCCCCTTTGTTTTTTCTCGGGTTCTGATAATAGAAGAATAGCTTTCTTTCAAGGGGAATGTCAAAGATAAATCCCGAAATCGTCATCACCTAAATGAAACAGAATATGATAAAGGTGACGACATCATGGGGGTGACTAATATGGCAGTAGTTAAGGCTTCTTCTAAAGATATCAATCTTTTGGCCAGACTTTTGAGAGCGGAGGCTGAAGGCGAAGGCGTGCAAGGAATGCTGATGGTCGGAAATGTCGGAATCAACCGCATCAGGGCAAACTGTTCCGACTTTGTGGGACTTCGCACCATTCCGCAGATGATCCATCAGCCGCATGCGTTTGAAGCCGTGACGCACGGTTATTTCTATCAAAGGGCACGGGAAAGCGAAAGGCGCTTGGCGCGCAGGGCGATCAACGGAGAGCGGCTCTGGCCGGCAAAGTTCAGTTTGTGGTATTTCAGACCGGCAGGGGCGTGTCCCGCACAGTGGTATAATCAGCCGCATGTCGGCCGCTTTAAAGCGCATTGTTTTTATGAGCCGACAGCGGAAGAGTGTGAGAATGTCTATAATACGTTTTAATAAAAACATCCCTTTTCAACGGATTTTGAAAAGGGATGTTTTTTGGTCAAAATAACTCTGCAAGTCTTTCGTAAGACTGCTTCTTATCTTCAAACCGGTAAACGTTCGTCAAAACCATAAACTCATCTGTTTGATACCGGTCAGTGAGCTCGAGCAGTTTTCTTTTGACCGTTCGAGGAGACCCGATCACCATACGGCTGCGGTTGTGGGCAAGCTTTTTTTTATCGGCAGCGGTGTAAGCGGAAGATTTTGCCTCCTCAATGCTTGGGACAAGACTGTCCAATCCTTTTTCAACTCTTAGAAGCCATAAATCCTGGCTCAAGCAAAGCTCTTCAGCTTTTTCATCGGATTCCGCACAAACGACGAAAACGGCGCCCAAAGATTGGGGGCGCTTAAAGAAAGGAGAAGGCCGAAAGCTTTCCCGATATAATTGAAAGGCGTTCCTCCCTCTTGCGGAATTGATGAAATGTCCGAATACGTATCCCCCTCCCATGTCACCGGCCAATTTCGCGCTGTTTTCTCCAAGCCCTAAAAGCCACACCTCCGGCGGCGAATCCGTCAAAGGGGCCGCTTTGATTCCGAAATAATCGTGTCCGGAAGGGACGGAATCAGTCAAAAAGCCCAACAAGTCTTGAAGCTGTCTCGGGAATTCGTCCAGGCTTTTATGAACCCCGTCTGTCAGCGCCAGCCTCGTTTTGGCTGTGCCTCCCGGAGAGCGGCCGATCCCCAGGTCAATCCTCCCGGGATAAAGGGCTTCAAGCTGCCGAAAGCTTTCAGCCACTTTAAAGGGACTGTATTGAGGAAGCAGAACACCGCCCGAACCGACGCGAATGTTTGCAGTTTTTGCCGCAATGTGTGCGATCATGATTTCGGGAGCGGTACTGGCAAGTCCGCGTGTGCTGTGATGCTCGGCAAACCAATACCTTTTGTACCCCCATTGATCCGCGAGCTCCGCCAGCTCTGCAGAATGCTTCAAGGCTGAATACGCATCTGAGCCTTTTGATATTGGAACCTGGTCAAGAACACTGAGCTGCATCATTTGTCACCGGCCTTCCTTTTCAGTAAGACAAGCATATGAAAAACAGCAGGAAGGGTCAAATCGAAGAGAATACGAGAGTTAAAACAAGATGAGTCAAAACATGACACTGCTGAAACAAAAACGAAATATAAATGTAATATAAATTGACGCCTATTGTCGAAAATAGATGGTATAATAACGTCTGTACATCGGTAACGGATATATTAATCATAGGTCATAAGATTCATTTTTTAATAATGTTCAAGCGAATTTACATAATGAAAAAACAAGAATACATAAAGGAAAGAGGAGTAGAAAGTGAAAAAAAAGGTTTATACTTTTGGTTTAGCGTCGATTCTCGGAACAGCTAGTCTATTTACCCCCTTTATGAACAACACGGCATCGGCAGAAACCTCTCAGCAAAAACAAGAAATTCAGCAAAAGCGTTCTGAAGTGAATTCAGGCATCGAGGGCAAGCGGAAAGAAATCGCCAAGCTGCAAGACGAGCAGAAAAAGCTTGAAGCCAAAATCCAAGAGCTTGATAAAAAAGCACTTGAAACAAGCAACAAAATCGAAGACAAAGAAAAAGAAAACAAAAAAACCAAAAAAGAAGTGGAAGCTCTGAAAAAAGAAATCAAAGAAACTGAAAAGCGGATTGAAGAGCGTTCAAAAGTGATTAAAAATCGCGTGCGCAGCCTGCAGGAAAACGGCGGATCCCAAAACTATCTGAATGTCCTTCTGGGCGCACAAAGCTTCGGAGATTTTATCACTCGTGCAACGGCTGTTTCAACAATTGTTGACGCGGATAAAGACCTGCTTGACGAGCAGGAAAAAGATAAAAACAAGCTTGAAAAAGCAATGTCTGACTTAAATACAAAACTGGATGAAATCCAAAAAACTTTAGCCGATTTAAAAACGCTTAAATCGGATCTTGATAAACAGCTGAAAGAACAGGCGAACCTTTCTAAGCAGCTGCAAACGAAACAGGCGGCAGCAGAATCAGAGCTGAGCGATCTGAAAAAAGAAGCGGGCTCACTGACAAAAGAAGAAGCCGCTCTTGAACAAAAACTTAAAGAAGAAAGAGCTGCAGCGGCTGCAGCAGCAAAAGCGAAAGAAGAATCTGCTACGGCTGAAAAATCAGACTCAGGATCAAATTCAGGTTCAGTCAGCAAATCCAACGGATCGTCCAACAGCGGTTCTTCAAGCAGCAAGAAAAGCAGCAGCCCGTCAAGAAACTACTCTTCCGGTTCTGTTGTCAGCAGCAATGGAAACGCGATTGAAGCTGCCATCAGCACAGGTTCAAGCATCGTCGGCAGATCTCCGTACGTATGGGGAGGCGGACGTTCTCAAGCTGATATCGACAACCGTCGTTTCGACTGCTCATCATTCGTGCGCTGGGCTTATGCATCAGCAGGCGTAGAGCTTGGCTTCGGTGCGACAACAAGCACGCTTGTCGGCAAAGGACGAGCTGTGAGCGCGTCTGAAATGAAGCGTGGAGACTTGGTCTTCTTTGACACATACAAAACGAACGGCCACGTGGGTATTTATCTTGGCAATGGCACATTCTTGAACGATAACAGCTCACGCGGGGTATCCGTCGATTCTATGAGCAACCCGTATTGGAAAGCGCATTTCAGCGGAGTTGTCAGACGGGTCGTTGAATAAAATATCATACAGAAACAAACGCCGTTCCTGATCGGGAGCGGCGTTTTTATATTACAGCGGCAAGTCGCGCTTTTTAAAGATGAGAATGCTGAGTGCGAAGGCGGCAAAACCGACCGCGGCAAGAACAAGAGACACTTGAGCGATATCGGCGCTCCCGTTTACAATATCGCCAGGTCTGAATAAAGAGAAAACCGACAGGCTCCTCATCCATTCCGTCTTTTCGCTTAGTTTGCCGAGCAAGTCGAAGCTGAAGAATAAAAACGTGATGCCTCCGGAAAGTCCGAGGGCTCTTTTTTCGTCATTTGAAATGGCCGAAAAGAGGAACGAGATGCCGCCGACGGCAAAGAAGAGCAGAAAGCCGAGCAAGTTCAGAACGAGAAACCTTGACACATTAAAATCGTAATCACCGCCCAGCATCAAATGGTAGCCAGCCAGCCCGGCCGCTGTCGTCACGGCCATAATGATCAAAAGACCTGTCGTTAAAACGGCTGCTTGGGTGAAAGCCACTTTGCCGCGCGTTGTCGGCGCAGACAGAATATAGGCCATTGACCCTTGATCCACGAGCTTTGCCAAAAGCTTAGTCGACAGCATGACAGAGAAGATCGACAAAATCACGATAAAGATTAAACCGTAATACTCTCCAGACATAAAATCTTCAAGATTCCCCAGTCCGTTTTCAAACCCAAAAGCATTGAGAAAGCCTTCCGGCATCGATTTGATCATTTTCTCAATATCCTCCGCATTGCCCGCGATGCTTGGATAAATGCCCAGTATCAAAAGAATATAGAAAGCGGAGCCTGCCCCGTAGCTTATGATTCCTTTCATGTTTGTTCTCATCATTTGTTTGTACAGGGAGAAGTTCATTTCACTGTCCCCTTTCTGTCATAGTAGTTCATGAAAATCTCTTCCAGGCTTTGTGAAGAAGAATCAATGTGCCGAATGTGATATTTGGCGGTTTCTTTAATAAATTGATCATGGTTCCCTAAAACGGCCACTTTGACACGATTGTCCGTCCGGGATTCGATTTGCAGACCCGAATTCATGAAGGCGGGAATGTCGCCCTTGTTTTCAAATGTAACTTCGAATACCTTTCGCTGCATCGACTGCAGTTCATGGATATCTTTGACGGCAATGATGATGCCGTCTTTTATAATGGCGGCTCTGTCACAGGTTCGTTCGATTTCAGGAAAGCTGTGGGAAGACATTAAAAACGTCGTTCCTCTCGCTTTTTCTTCGAGCACGATTTCAATAAACACTTTTTGCATCAGCGGATCGAGGCCTGAGGTCGGTTCATCAAGAATGATGACTTCAGGGCTGTGCATAAAGGCAGCGACAATCCCGACTTTTTGCTTCATTCCTTTCGACATTTTTCTGATCGGCGTATGAACATCGAATTGGAGCCGTTCGATGAGTTCATTGCGCTTAGCTGTATCTTTTAAACCGTGCATGTTTGCCATGAAATCGAGAAATTGTTTTCCCGTCATTCCTTCGATAAATGCAATCTCTCCGGGAAGATAGCCGATATGCCGCTGAATGTCGCCTTGATGATTCCGGACGTTCATTCCGTTTACTTTGATATCGCCTTGATCAGGCTTCATAAACCCCATGATATGTCGAATGGTTGTTGATTTTCCGGCTCCGTTTGGACCTAAAAATCCAAACACTTCACCTTTTTGAACATGAAATGAAACATCAAATATACCTTTGCCATTGGAAAACTTTTTCGTAAGACGTTCAACTGTCAGCATGTGACACCTCCAAAATGAAAATTATGAAATAATAGTGATAAATAATTACAAAACTAATTTTACGTTCTTATGAACTTTTTTGTCAACGGAATTAGTGAAATATTTTTATGTTATAATTTCATTAAGAAAGATATGTAAGGATGGTTATATGAACGGATTTGAAAAAAGGGCTTTGCTGATTAAAGAGAAAATCAAAAAGACGGCTTTGGATATGCTCAAAACATGGGAGCCAAAGCGCATCCGGATAACCGATATCGCAAAAGCGGCAAATGTTTCGCAGGTGACGATCTATAATTACTTTGGAAGCAAAGAAGCGCTCCTGAAAGAGGTTTTCAAAGACTATATCGATCAGTCCATCAGCGATTTTGAAGAATATATGAACAAAGATATTTCCGTTAAAGAAAAGATCGAATTGATGATTTTGCAGAAAAGGGAAGCCAATAATCAAAAATTTGCTCTAACGGTCGTCAAAGAGGTGATGATCGAAGACAGTGAAATAATGGATTATGTAAAGCGGCAATACGATGAAAAAATCATTCCCCTTATGCTCCAAATGATTGAAAAAGGTCATCGGTCAGGCGAAATCTCTCCCAAGATCACCGCGGAAAGCTTTCTCATCTTTATGAATATGATCATTGAACATTCAAAAACTCTGGGTGAAGCCTTTGAAAAAAACAGACAGTTTACAGAGGAAATGATGCATATTTTCTTTTATGGCTTGTGCGGCAGACCGTAGATGTGCTTTTATAATAAAATTGTCATCTCTGTCATTTCTGTGAACCGCTGAAACAATTTCCTTGCTTTTCCGTATATAAGGCAGATACAAAAAACGAAAGGATTTACTAAACGATGAAGCACTCCTTTTTCTTTTTTATGTTCATTGCCTTTTTTCTCGTCACAGGCTTTTCTGAAGCAGGCAAATCCTTTTCGATCGAGCGGGCTGATATACGCGCGACAGTAAAAGAAAACGGTAATTTAAGCGTAGAGGAAGTTTACACATACGATTTTAAAGGCTCTTTCGAAGGGGCGACAAGATCGTTCAGCGAAGAAACCGCGAGCCGCTTGAAGAATTTTAAAGCCTATCTGCTTCCCAATCATCAAAAAAAAGGCGATCAAGCCATCCCGTTGAAGACAAAGAAAGAAGACGGGACTTATTATGCTTATTCGGCATCAAAGGATGAAACAAAAAAAGTGATGTTTCGCTATGTGATCGAAGATGCCGCCCAAAAGTTTGAAGACACGTCGATTTTGATTCATTCATTTTACCAAAAGGCAAATACGGATTTCGGCCGGGTAAAGATTGAAGTGCATCTGCCTAATTCGGTAAAGGCACGTGATATTCATGCGTTTTTGCGTGAAAAAGGAAACGGAAAGATTACGAAGGTGAACGATTCATCAGTCATCTACGAGACAGGACTCTATCGCGCAGGCACGGGCTCGGAACTGAGGATATATTTTCCGCAGAGCGCCTTGAAAGAGGCGGTCCGGCACCCTTCTTATCAGACAAAGGATGAGCTGCTGAAGGAGGAGAAAGACGAGGCGAAACGCTACGCCGATCGGGATGAACGGATTGCCGGCGCAGACAGGATGATTTGGATATTTTCGGGGATTGTCGGGTTCATGGTCATCATGGCTGTCATGCTTTCGTTTTTGAAGAAGAGACGCCGTGCCATGCTTTCGTTTGCAGAACTCGAGTCCTTAGATCCTGTACTTGTCGCTTTTCTTTACAAAAAAGGCCGTTTCACAGACCGTGATCTCCTGGCCGGCATGCTTTCGCTTTATCAACGGGGATTGGTCACTATGCGGAAGGTACAGGCGGAAGAAAGGTTTCTTGACGATCCTGAGGCGCCTGATGACACATACCAATTCGAATTTTCCGGGAGCAAGGCGGATTTGCCAAAGCCTGATCAGCTCTTAATTGAAAAACTTTTTGAGCAAACGGGCAGCGATACCTATATGTTCAGGCTGGATTCCCTCAGCGGGCCGACTGAGGAAGAATGCAAGCATAAGGAACAGCTGGGCAAATATGAACGAAAGAGGATCATTCTTCAAAACGTGGTTCAAAAATGGACGGAAAGTGTCAGACAAGCGCCTGAATTCAAGGAGCTGTTTCAAGAAAACCGCTGGCTGAGAATGCTGTCGCTTTCACTGCTTTCGGTCCATACCGGACTCCTGCTCTTTATCCTGTATGCAGACGTGGTGCATCAGGCCGGATTCATGGCGGCTTGCGTCATATTTGGCTTTGCACTGTCGGCGGGCATTGTTCTTGCAAAATCAAAGCTGTATACGATTTTGTTTTTGGCCGGCTTGTTTTTAGCATCTGTGTTTATCGACAGCATCCATACCATTTTGTATTACGGCATATGCGTCGGGCTGTCTATCTTATTGATTGCCTTCATTCCGGCCGTAAAAGAGAGCAGGTACGCTTCCATCTGCCGAAGATCGATTCTTTCTTGGAGAAACCATCTGAGAAAAGAAGATTTGTTTTCAGGGAGAAGCCTGTCTCAAAACGAAAAGACGATGATCTATGCAATTGTGCTTGAAGTTGAGGATGAATCTGCAGGATGGTTTAATCAATCAGCAAGCAGGCTTGATTACGCTTCCCCTGTCCTGGGTATGGCCGCAGCAGGCTGTTTGCATTATCCGTTTTACAGCTGGCAGCTGCCGTCTTCGCAGGAGCACGCCGGGGCATATGATGCGGGCGGTCCCGGAGCGGGCGGAGGCGACGGGGCAGGAGCTTTTTAAGCAGAAAAGGGGCCTATCGGGTAACCGATAAGGCTCCTTTCTGCTTATTTCCCCGCTATATCTGATCCCCGCATTCGCTGCTCAGCGGTTTTGATTCTGCTGGTGACAGGTTGATGTCCGTACGCTTTTGCCAAGCCGAACAACGGCATGTTATGGTAAAAAGCCTCATAGCGCCCTTTTGGAACTGTATACGTTTCATGATAGATGCCAACGGCTCCTGATGCGGCAGTTTTCTGATAAAAACGGCGCCAAGCCGCCATATGTTTATCAGCCTTTGCATATGCTGTCAAATCTTCGAAAGAACGCCAATATTGAATGAGAAAAATCGTCCTGAAATTGATGGATGATTCCGTTGCCAGAAAGCCGAGGTCTTTGTTTTGATGAAGCTCTTTTATCATAGGGGCCATGGCGGTAAAAACCGGCCACCATTTATGAACAGCATGCCACTTGTTTATTCTCATCCCGATCACAAATACAACGACTTCATCTTCAGGGGCGGCAGTAAAAGGCTTGTTGATGATCGTTTTACCCATTGGTCCCTTCCTTTCCATTCAGCCGGTTGATTGTGGCTTCACACCATTCAATTCCGGCCGAGGTGGTGCGTTTTCCATAATCCAAAGTGAAAAGCCAGTACTCTCTGTCCTTTGAATGGGAGCTGCATGAAAGAATTGACTGCTCGATTGCTTGATATGCCTCAAGCCGTTCTTCAAGCTTTCGTTGGTACTCCTTGACTTTCAAAGCGGTTTTCTCCCGCTCTTCTTCCTTGCTGAAAAACAGCTTCAGCAAAAATTCGTTTTTTTCTGAGGCGATGCCATTGATCGGTTCTTCAAGCCAGCTATGCAGCGCTTTTTGACCTTCATCGGTAATCAGGTACTCTTTTCTGTCCGGCTTTTTGTCCGAGAGCGTCGGAGATGCAGCGACCCAGCCTGCTTCTGTTAATTGGCGCAGCGCGGGATAAATTTGGCCGTAGCTGATTTTCCAAAAATGATTCAAACTTTGGTCGATCATTCGTTTCATTTCGTAACCCGTCTGGTAGCCGGCCGTAATCAATCCAAGGAGAGCGTAAGTCGTGTGATTTCTTTTTGTCATACATACCGCCTTCTGTATCTTTTTGATATATATCTTTTAGATATACTATACCAAACACGATGACTTCGTGCAATCGCTACTATTGTCGTCTCTCTTTTGGCCAGGATGAAAAGATGATAAAAAAATATTGAAAAACCGCGAAACTTTCCCCTGAATCTTTCCGTATATATAGTTAAGCAGGTTAAATAATGATTCATTGGTCTTGTAGTTGTGAAGATATGAATCACGCTGGCGTGATAATTGGATCTATCAAACTCTTATTCTCATCCAGCACTGTGATCTTGAAAGTCATGATTCAACGGAGGAGTGAACAGTTTGGCTATTTCTTTAGAGAAAGGTCAGCGGATTGATTTAACAAAAGGGAAAGCGGGGCTTTCGAAGATTTTGGTCGGTCTCGGCTGGGACCCGGTAGCATCCGGAAGCGGCGGTTTTTTTGGAAAGCTGTTTGGAGGAGGAGCCCCGAATATTGACTGTGACGCATCCGTGCTGATGCTGGAAAACGGAAGAGTCACAGAGAACAAGAACGTCATTTATTTCGGAAACTTGAAGAGCAGATGCGGCAGCATCGAACATACCGGAGATAATCTGACAGGGGAAGGCAGCGGAGATGATGAACAAATCATCGTAGATTTGCAAAAAGTTCCTTCGCATATTCATAAGCTTGTCTTTGTCGTGAATATATACGATTGCGTGAAACGAAGCCAGCATTTCGGAATGATTGAAAATGCCTTCATACGCATCGTCAATATGAACGATCGCGTGGAGATGGTCAAATACAATCTGCGGGACGATTATTCTGGACGGACAAGCCTGATCGCGGGCGAGATTTACCGTGACGGCGACGAGTGGAAATTCACCGCTGTCGGAGAAGGCACAAACGATACGAGCATTACGGAAATCGTCAAACGCTACGCCTGAAATTCATAAAAGAAATGGGGAGATAACATGGCAATTTCATTAGCGAAAGGACAAAAGATCGATTTAACAAAAACAAATCCCGGATTGTCGAAAGTCGTCGTGGGCCTTGGCTGGGACGTCAATCAATATGACGGCGGCGCTGATTTTGACCTGGATGCGAGCGTGTTTCTGCTCAATGCAGAAGGCAAATGCGCTTCTGAAAAGGACTTTATTTTCTATAATCAGACCGAAGGCGCAGGCGGAGCTGTCATACATACAGGCGATAATCGAACAGGTGAAGGCGAAGGAGACGATGAGCAGGTAAAAATCAATTTGAATGCAGTGCCTGCCGACATTCAAAAGATTTCTTTTGTGATTACGATTCATGAAGCGGAAGCGCGCCGCCAAAACTTTGGACAGGTGTCAAATGCTTATGTTCGCGTGATCAATGAAGACTCGAATGAAGAGTTAATCCGCTATGATCTGGGTGAAGATTTCTCGATTGAAACAGCGCTGATCACGGGAGAGCTGTACCGTCACGGAGAAGAATGGAAATTCTCAGCGATCGGCTCAGGCTATCAAGGCGGGCTGGCGAGGATCGCCACCGATTTCGGCCTGCAGGTCGGCTGATTTTGACGATCCGGACAGCAGTCGCCGCCCTGGCGTCCGTTTGTCCGGTGCCTGACATTTCTTAAAGGAGGTCCTATCGATGGCGATTCAATTATCTAAAGGGCAAAGGATCGATTTAACGAAAACGAACCCCGGTTTGACGAAAGCGCTGATCGGTTTAGGCTGGGATACAAACAAATATACTGGCGGCGCCGATTTTGATTTGGATGCGTCGGCTTTTCTTGTCGATCAGAACGATCGTTGCATCAATGAACGCGACTTCGTCTTTTACAACAACCTCGAGCATCCGAGCGGCGCCGTGATTCATACGGGTGACAACCGGACAGGAGAAGGTGAAGGCGATGACGAGCAAATCATCGTCGATTTCTCAAAAATACCCGACCATGTTGAAAAGATCGGCATCACGGTGACGATTCACGAGGCGGAAAGCCGCAGCCAAAACTTTGGACAAGTCTCAAATGCGTTTGTCCGGCTCGTTGATGAATCAACAAATGAGGAGCTGCTTCGCTTTGACTTGGGAGAGGATTTTTCGATTGAGACAGCGGTTGTTGTTTGCGAATTGTACCGTCACGGAGCCGATTGGAAATTCAATGCGATCGGCAGCGGATTTTCCGGCGGATTGGCATCGCTTTGCCGCAACTACGGCCTGCAAGTCTAGTTTTGCCGGCTGAATCACGTTTGCGTGGTTCAGTCTTGCTTTTTCATCATTAGGAGGTAACCAAAGTGGATTTATTTCATCATATTATGTCAGTTTACGCCTCATTTTTCGATTGGGAAATGTGGGTGGAAGTATTAACGGACCCCGTTTCCTGGGGGCTGATCGGCTCGCTGGTCGTGCTGGAAGGGCTTTTATCGGCGGATAACGCTCTCGTTCTCGCCGTCATGGTAAAGCACCTACCGGAAAAACAGCGCAAAAAAGCGTTGACGTACGGTTTAATCGGAGCCTACTTCTTTAGGTTTCTATTCATTGGACTTGGTATGATCCTGATTAAATTCTGGTGGATCAAACTGCTCGGAGCCGCATATCTGGCATGGCTCGTCATCAAGCACTTCTTCATCGGTGAGGGCGATGATGAATCAAACGCCATCAAAAAAGACAGCTGGATGGTACGCGTTTTCGGGGTCTTCTGGGCGACTGTCATTTCGGTAGAACTCATGGACCTCGCATTTTCGGTGGACAGCATCCTGGCGGCATTTGCCGTATCTGAAAAGGTATGGGTGCTTCTGATCGGCGGCATGCTCGGCATCTTAATGATGAGAACCGTTGCGAAATTCTTCCTGACGCTGATTGACAAAGTGCCTGAACTTGAAGCAACGGCCTTTGTTTTAATCGGGATCATCGCACTGAAAATGGCTGCGAGTGTATGGCATATTGAAATGCCGCACAGCGTCTTCTTTATCATTCTGATTATCGCTTTTGCCGTGACATTCATCATTCACTATATGAACAAGCAAAAAGCTGTGAAAGAGCAAACGGCGGCGTCAAAGGAAGAATAACAAACTGCAAAACATAAAGGGGGGAGTATATCTGCTCCGCCCTTTTTTACATCAAAGGGGTGTATGATTCTTATTCAAAGAAGGTGACCCATATGCAATACTTTGATTTTTTATCCGCCTCTCAAAAAGAAGATGTCTTTTTCAAACTGCCGGGTTCGGTTACTAAAGACTCTCCGAAGCACATTCTGGAGCATGCGCTTGGAGCTGCGCTTTATGTTCCGGGGAACCGAAAAGATATAGCAGATGTCATGATCAATAACAAGTATCCTGAGCTGTGCTCGGTCGTTTTTTGCCTTGAAGATTCGATCGGCGATTGTGAGGTTCTCCAGGCTGAAAACAATCTTGTCAGTCAGGCCGACATGATTTACCAGGCGCAAAAACTGCAGAACATCAGCGGCGATGTGCTGCCGCTGATGTTTATCCGGGTGCGGGAACCTGAGCAAATGCTCGAATTGGGCAACAAGCTCGGCCGCGCGCTTCACTTGTTTACCGGATTCGTATTTCCGAAGTTTTCGATGCTGAATGCGGAGCACTATCTTGATACTTTAACGAAATTGTCGCAAGAATCCGGCATTGTGCTGTACGGAATGCCGATCTTTGAGACACCCGACCTGCTGGCAATGGAAACGAGGGCAAAGGCGCTTCAAGAATTAAAATCAACGCTGGGCTTTTATCAAGATATCGTTCTGAATATTAGGATTGGCGCGACTGATTTGTGCGGTCTGTATGGGATAAGAAGAAAACCGGAAACGCCGATTTATGACGTTTTGGTCATCTCTGATTTCATCAAAGATATCGTCAATTATTTCGGCTTGCAATTTGTGATTTCGGGGCCTGTCTGGGAGTACTTTGAAGATGCTTCGCGAACAGTTCAGACTTTTGGGCCGAATTGGGCTGATGCGGGGGAATCTTCGCTTGTGGTCAATCGGTATATAGACGGATTGATCAATGAAACGCTTCTTGATCTGGCCAACGGCATTCACGGCAAGAGCGTGATTCATCCGTCACAAATAAAAGCGGTCCAAAGCCTGCACGTTATATCAATGGAAGATTATCTGGATGCCCTGAGCATCGTCGAAAGTGCCGACGGCACCCGAGGCGTTGTGAAAAGCTCTTTTTCAAATAAAATGATCGAAATCAAGCCGTACCTCAGCTGGGCCAAAAAAATATTATTAAAGGCTGAAATCTACGGTGTATATCATGAAAACCGCAGCTATACAGACATACTTAGAGCGTCCAAACCGCTTTCAAATCTTGGATCGTTCGGAAGTTAGGCCGGGCCGGGTGTTGAGAAATGGGCAAAGCGCCTTTGCTGTATAAATGCCGCACCATCTCTCCGGTCTCAAAAATAAGAGCCGTAGACGGCAATCATATATTGTGAATATTCTCAGGAGAAAACAAATGAATGTTTAGGATGAACAGCCATGATGAAAATAGTCGATCTCACGAGCAGCGAGATTCTCAGTTCCCAGCAGGCTTGTGAAGAGTGGGGGATTGATTCGTCTACGCTCCGAAAGAGAGCGCATGATTTTCCTGCAGGAACAATCCGAAAGTTCGGGACAACCTATGCCGTAACAAGAGCGGGCATGTGTGCCGTATTTGGACGGAAAAGTGACACTGACTCAGAAGAAAGGGGAGACGGCTGAGCGCTATGAATCAAGAGATTAATATTCAAAACGCCCTGGTCAATGATGATGAATGGAAGCAGATCATCAAGAAGCCGCTGCCGGAGAGAACCCCGTATGAAAAAAACGGACATCTGATGATAAGCCGTCTGGCGGGACGGATTCTCGGAACGCCGCACGATGAAACGGATTACTACATATATCTCCATGAGCTGTATGAGTCCGGTGATGTGCATGTGTTAAGCGAGACGCTTGATAAGACCATTTCTCCGGAAAGGTTTCAGGCCATACAGCGCATCCATATGGTCAATCAGAGAGAAAAAGGGCTTTCCGTCAATCGGTTTGCCGCTTTTCTCGACGGGGAGCAGCTCATTCCTAAGCACCCTGACGCCGCGATACACCGCCATTTAAGGAAGGCGCTTATCGAAGTGCTGCAGATGTTTCAGTCCTTTCATGAAAAAGGATTGAACGATCCGGAGTTTCGCCGGGTCCTCCTCGACCTTGTCAAATGGATGGGCAATCATTTGGAGAAGTGGCTGAAAGAAGCCGACTGCGAAAATGCGATGCCGAAAGTGGTTTGGTATGGGGACACCACAAAGAGCCAACGGTATTTTTTATACTATTTGATGCTTGTCGGATGTGATGTGCTGCTGTTTCATCCGGAGGGAAAAGACGAATTTCGCCAGCTTGATCCTGAGCAAAAGCTTTCTTTTGTTTTCACATACCCGGGCACGTCTGCATTAGAGCCGTTCCCGACTGAAAAGCCTCAGCGAAAATCAACGGTGGCGTACCGTTCCGCGAAGGAGCTGGATACTGTTCTGCACAATGAGGATTCGCTCATGTACAAACCTTGGCAGTTCAGGGAGCATACCCCGGTCTCCGTGACTTTGAAGACCACGTATGATGAACTGTTTTTAATTGCGAAGGAACGCGCCTTTATCAGACCCGATTTTCAAGCGTCTCAATCAACGGTCAACATTCCGAACTTATTCGCGATGGTCATGGGCGTCTCCAGCAATGAAAAAGAGTATTGGGACCGTCTGCAGACGCTGACGGAGTATAAGGAGTCGCATACGATCCGGCGCTTCCCGTTTACAAAGGAAGAGACGTCCAATTATCAATTCCATTACAGCCATGCGCTTGATCAAACGGGGGCGATCGATCCGGGCCGATTAATGGAGAGCAATATATGGCGCTACAAGCATTTGCCTGAGGGAGTGCAGCGCGGCATTGCCCAAGCGGTTTCCAGGCTGTGCAAAAGCCCGAAGATGCTGGCCTTGAACAATGAAAAATCAGCCGATGTGCAGCTGTATTTGTTTACCCAGGCGGTACAGCTTCCGGCAGCGCTTTTGAATATGATTCAGACATTTGACTATTCACAGACAGTGCCGAAGCTGATCTTGTACCACACTGAACAGACGGGAACACTCACCCGTTCAGACGCGGCCGCCTTGCTTTTGTTAAATGAAATCGGCATCGATATCATCATCTATAATCCGCCGGGCTATAAGTGTATTGACCGCTATATCGATGGACAGCATTTCGATACCCATTGGCTTGATGACATGTCCTTCAACCAGGAATTTAAAGAGCCGTCAATCGTCCGGAAGTTCATCAATAAAATCTTTTAAGGAGGGAGCCACTCTGATGGCAAATCCAAATGAAACAAGCATCGTCAATATCAGCAAAGAGGAAGAGATCACGATTGAAAAAGCGGAAGACATCCGTGCCAAACTCCGCCGGGAGCCCGATGTGCAAGCTCTGACACGGCAAATTGACGTAAAAAACCAAGTGGAGCTTTTAGAATTCGGAAAAGAGCCCGCTCTTGAAATATCCAAGTTCTCAGACCGTATTCTCTCTATGATGAGAACAAACAGTGTGACAGATTCAGGTGCGATGTTGACGCAGCTCGGTAAAATCATGGACCGCTTTGACAAGAATGACTTTGAAGAACAGAAAGGCCTGCTTTCCAAGTTATTTAAGCGCGGCAACAGCATGATCGAGAAAATATTTAAAAAATATCAAACGCTCGGCGGTGAAATCGAAAAAATCAACGTCGAAATTTCGAAATATAAAGATGAAATGACAAAATCGACCGTGACGCTTGATGAAATGTATGAAAGCAACCTCAATTACTATGTGGAGCTGGAGAAATACGTCGTAGCCGGCCAGATGAAAATAGAAGAATTGCAGCAGCTCATCCCTGAATATGAAGCGAAAGCGGCCAGCGGTAACCAAATGGCACAGATGGAGCTTGATACGCTTCGAAATGGTATTCAAGCGCTGGAAGAACGGGTGTATGATCTCGATATGGCGCGGATGGTTGCGATTCAAACCGCGCCGCAAATCCGTCTGCTCCAGCGCGGAAACACAAAGCTGATCGGAAAAATCAACTCGGCATTCATCATTACGATTCCGATTTTCAAAAACGGCATCATCCAGGCGGTGACCGCCAAGCGCCAAAAGCTTGTCGCCGATTCAATGAGCGAACTCGACCGCCGCACCAACGAAATGCTGAAGCGAAACGCGGAAAATATTTCGAGCCAGTCCGTTGAAATCGCGAGAATGTCCGGAAGGCCGAGCATCGATATTGAAACGATCGAACAGTCTTGGAATACGATTGTCAAAGGCATGCAGGAGACGAAGCAGATTGAAGATGAGAACAAACGCCTGCGCGAAGAAGGGGCCAAACGCATATTGGAACTTCAGGACAATATGAAAAAAGCCGCTTTAAACGGTTAAAAAGGATAGTGAAGAAGCCGTCCGCCGGATGATCTGGCGACGGCTTCAAATATACAAAAAATCACCGCCATGATAGGCGGTTTTTTATGTTATGCTAGAGAAAGAGAATCGCATGGTAAAAAATATATAAACATGAAGGGGATGGAAGTATATGGCCGCTTTATGGCTGGCATTCGGCGGCGGTTTCCTGTCGTTTATTTCTCCGTGCTGCCTGCCTTTGTATCCATCATTTATTTCCTACATCACCGGGATTTCGGTCAGCGATTTGAAAGACCGAGATGCAAAGCGCATCAAACAATCGGTGATGATTCACGCGGCTGCTTTTTTGGTCGGCTTTTCTGTAATTTTTTACATATTGGGTTTCTCCGCCAGCTCGTTTGGCCTGCTGTTTTTGCAATACCATAACTTGATCCGCATGCTGGGTGGAATATTTGTCGTCGTCATGGGCCTGTTCCTCCTCGGCGTTTTCCGGCCGGCTTTCATGATGAAGGAGCGGCGCCTTTCGTTTAGAAGAGGGAAAATAGGCTTGTTGAATTCAATGCTTGTCGGAATGGTTTTTGCGGCGGGCTGGACGCCGTGCATCGGGCCTATATTCGGAACGATCGCATATGCAAATTTTCAGAACCCTGATTTTGGGAGCGCATTCATGATGATCACCGCATATTCTCTAGGTTTTGCCATTCCTTTTTTGCTCATGGCGTTTTTTATCGGAAACATCAGGCCGCTTATGAAATATTCGAATATGCTCATGAAAATCGGCGGTGCGCTGATGATCGTCATCGGCATCCTGCTTTATACGGACAACATGATATGGATGAATATCTGGTATTCGAATTTGACGAATCTCTTTTGAAAAGCTTCCCGCGCCGCATTATGCGAGTAAGATTGTGAAAAACAGCAAAATCGCGGAGGATATCATGTGCTTGTTTGATCACTCATTTAAGGGACATGAGGATTTAGCCAATCGATTTTGGAAGGTTCGCAAATCTGAAGAGCCAAACGGGCTTTACCCGCTCGATAGCGGGATGCTGGAATTCGCGAAAAAAGTGCTTGAATCTTCATTTCAACAATCGGGAGGATCAGGGTGATATACGCTGCTTCTATTCACACGAGCATCCAATCGTCACGGTCCTGGCAGGAATAGAAAACCGCCCGAAAAGAATCGAGCGGCTCCCTTTATATTCGAATTGATTTCTCCTCGGTTTTCCACTGTTTTTTCCATCCGGCCTGAGCAAGCAAAAGCAGTCCGAGTGCCAAAAATGCGATAACGGTAAAGGTGAGGAATCCGCTTGAATACGTACCCGTGATTTGCTTCAGCGTTCCGAGAATATTCGGGAGGAAGAATCCGCCGATTCCCCCCGCAGCGCCCACGACTCCCGTCACCATCCCGATCTCTTGCTGAAATCGCTGCGGTACAAGCTGGAATATCGCGCCGTTCCCCATCCCGAGGCAGCCCATGCCGATAAATAATGCGGCTGTGACAACGCCAAGAGATGGGAGCATACTGACTGAGAACATGCACAGAGCCACCCCGATAAAGAGGAATTGCAGCAGACGCACGCCGCCGATTTTATCGGCAATCAACCCGCCGACAGGGCGGAGGCAGCTTCCTGATGCAACGACGAGCGTGACAAATTCGCCGGCCCTTACCGCCGGAACGGCATACTGGGATGCAAAAAAGTAGCTTAAAAAGTTGGACAAGCCGACAAAACCTCCGAATGTTACGCTGTAGAGAAGGCAAAAATACCAAGTGTCCCTTTCTTTGAAAACAGCAAAATAGTCTTTGAGCGGTTTAGGCGCCGGCTGATTCGGAGGTTCTTTTGCCATAAGGAAATAGCTGAATAACACGAGTATCAGAGGAATCAGCGCCAATCCCATGACGCCGTTCCAGCCCACTTGCTCCGCCAGGCGAGGGCCGAATAGTGTAGCGAGCAGTGTTCCGCTGTTTCCCGCTCCGGCGATCCCCATGGCAAGGCCTTGCAAGTGCGGCGGATACCAGCGGCTCGCCATTGGCAGGGATGCGGAAAAGCTTGCGCCTGCCACACCGAGTAAAATTCCGATGATATACAGCTCGGCGACCGATGAACCGAACTGCCACCCCCATATCAGCGGAATCATCGTCACCAGCATTCCGCCAATAGCCGTTTTTTTCGGTCCGAAACGGTCGGTTAAAATGCCGAGCACAATCCGGAAAAACGATCCGGCCAAAGTAGGTATGGCGACAATCAATCCGACCTGTGATGGAGATAAATCAAAATCAGCCGTAATATAAACACCAAGCGCCCCCAGCAACACCCAAATCATAAAGCTGACATCGAAATATAAAAAAGATGACAACAAGGAAGGCGCGTGTCCGCTCTTCCTCAAATCCGCCAATTTCAATTGCAACACTCCCCATCCGATAGATTCTAGAATTTATCATGACAAAATAGAATAGGGTTGGCAGTATTTTTGTCAGCTTTACTAACAAACTAAAAGATTGAATATTTAAAATGTTAATTTGGACGGCATTATACCCGGCGATGATTGAATGTTGCTGAAGATTTGAGGTGTTATGACTGTTGAAAAGGGGAAACTTAGATTGGAATGGGCCTGATGCACTTGCAGATAAAGCAGTCTTTTGCAGCACGTTTACCAATTTTTCTTTAGCTGTAAGGCATATTTTTACCAAAAAATGTACAAATTTAAGGAAGAAGTATGTAGAGACACAAAATAGACATAAATAAAAATGTATATCACTTGAAAAAGTATGTGAAGTATTGCACAATATGAATGTGAAGAGTTTCACAAACAGCTTAGATTTTAAAACAAACGGCAAAGGAATGATGAGTCATGAGAAACCAAAAAGTAAACCGTACAGTTTTGATCGGTGCGGGTTTTGTTGGAAGCAGTTATGCATTTACGTTAATTAACCAAGGTATCACAGACGAACTTGTGATCATTGATTTAAATAAAGACAAAGCAATGGGCGATGTCATGGATTTAAACCACGGTAAAGCATTTGCCCCACATCCTGTGAAAACATGGTACGGCACATATGAGGACTGCAAAGACGCCGACATTGTCTGCGTATGCGCCGGAGCAAACCAAAAGCCGGGGGAAACCCGTCTGGATCTTGTCGAAAAAAACCTGAGAATTTTCAAAGGAATTATCGGAGAAGTCATGGCCAGCGGTTTTGACGGCATCTTCCTTGTCGCTACAAACCCGGTCGACATCTTGACTTACGCGACTTGGAAATTCAGCGGACTTCCGAAAGAACGCGTGATCGGAAGCGGTACAACACTTGATACAGCCCGTTTCCGTTACTTGCTCAGCGAGTATTTCGGTGTCGCTGCCCACAATGCGCACGGCTACATCATTGGTGAACATGGAGATACGGAGCTGCCTGTCTGGAGCCACGCGAATATTGGCGGAGTTCCCGTCAGCGACTTGCTGAAAAGAAATGAGAAATACAAAGCAGAAGATCTTGATGAACTGTTTGACAATGTCAAAAACGCCGCTTACCACATTATCGAGAAAAAAGGTGCGACATACTACGGAGTTGCCATGAGCCTCGCGCGTATCACGAAAGCGATTTACCGCAATGAAGAAGCGATTTTAACCGTGAGCGCACATCTTGAAGGCGAATTTGGGGAAAATGATGTTTATATCGGAGTTCCGGCGGTTGTCGGCCGATGCGGAGCGAGGGAAATTGTTGAGCTCGACCTGAATGAAAAGGAAAAACAGCAATTCAAGCATAGCGCAGGTGTGTTAAAAGCAATTTTAAAACCGCATTTTGAACTGCAGGCATAACTGAACATCATGAAGATACTAACATCATGAAGATTGCGAGATGATGAAAATGTGGCAGCAGATATACGATCCGTTTGGGAATCTGTTTATCAGCGCTTTTGCCGCCATTCTGCCGATTCTTTTCTTTCTCCTTGCATTGACCGTGCTGAAGATGAAAGGAATCATCGCGTCATTTTTGACGCTGGCGGTCAGCTTTATTGTAGCGGTTTTCTTTTTTCACATGCCGGCTGCGAAAGCTGTCTCAGCCGTTTTACTTGGAATTGCAAACGGTCTTTGGCCGATCGGATATATTGTCCTGATGGCTGTATGGCTTTACAAAATTTCTGTCAAAACCGGAAAGTTTAAAGTGATCAGAGCGAGCATTGCCGGGATTTCGTCTGACCAGCGGCTTCAGTTATTGCTGATCGGGTTCAGTTTTAATGCCTTTTTGGAAGGCGCGGCAGGCTTCGGCGTGCCGATTGCGATCAGTGCCGTTCTTCTTGTCGAGCTTGGTTTTAAACCTTTAAAAGCGGCATCTCTATGTTTAATTGCGAATGCGGCATCCGGGGCCTTTGGAGCGATCGGAATTCCGGTAATCACAGGAGCACAGATGGGAGGCTTGACACCGGTTGAGCTTTCCAGAACGCTCGCTTTGATGCTGCCGTTCATCACTTTCTTTGTCCCGTTCCTGCTCGTTTTCATACTGGACGGGTTTAAAGGAATAAGGGAAACGCTGCCGGCTCTCCTTGTATTAAGCGGAAGCTATACGGCGGTGCAGACTATAACGATGATTGGATTGGGGCCGGAACTTGCGGACATTTTGGCCGCTTTAATCAGTATGGGAGCGCTGGCGCTGTTTTTGAAAAAGTGGCAGCCGCGCCACATATACAGAGAAACCGGGAATGAACATGAACCCGCTGAAAAATATCATGCAGCAGACATTATGAAAGCCTGGTCTCCGTTTTATATCTTGACCGCCGTCATTGCGGTGTGGAGCCTGCCCGGTTTTAAAGGACTTTTTCAGGAAGGCGGATGGCTGAAACAATCGACGATTTTATTCAACATGCCTTTTCTTCACCGGGAAGTGCTGAAAACGCCGCCAATCGCTCCGGAACCGGCACCGCTTGATGCCGTGATGAAGCTTGACTTCATTTCAGCGACGGGTACGGCGATACTGATCGCCGTGATCTTCACGATTGTGCTGAGCCGAAACATCAGTTTCCGCGGAGGACTTTCCAGCCTGAAAGAGACGGTCAAGGAACTGTGGCTTCCCGTTCTGACCATTTGCTTTGTGATGGGTTTTGCAAACCTGGCCAATTATGCCGGATTGAGTTCAACCATCGGACTGGCGCTTGCCAAAGCGGGGGATATTTTTCCGTTCGTCAGTCCCGTATTGGGCTGGATCGGCGTGTTTATCACTGGTTCAGTCGTCAGCAACAATGCATTATTCGGCCACCTGCAAGCTGTCACCGGAGCGCAAATCGGGACAAGCTCAGCGTTGCTGCTTGCCGCCAATACCGCGGGAGGCGTGATGGCCAAGCTGATCTCACCGCAGTCGATTGCGATTGCAACAGCCGCGGTCCAAGAGACAGGGCAGGAATCAAAGCTTTTCAGCCAAACCGTTAAATATAGCTTGATCCTGCTTTTCATCATATGCATTTGGACATTTGCACTTTCAAAGCTTGGCATATAAAGAAGAGCCTTTTCCCGCAATGGGAAAAGGCTTTTTAAGCTGTTTGTTCTATCATGTCCTCTTTTTGAATACATTGTACAAGTTATCCGCGGAAGGGGGACGAGATATGATAAACATCTTCCTGAGTTATGTGTTTTTGGGCTTGTCATTGGCCGCACCTGTCGGCCCTGTAAATGCGGCGCAGATCGACAGGGGCATGAAAGGCGGATTCTTTCATGCCTGGCTGTTTGGACTTGGCGCTGTGACGGCGGATGTCTTATATATGGCTTTAATCTACTTTGGAGTCGCTCAATTTTTGACAGCGCCATTCTTAAAAACGTTTTTATGGCTGTTTGGTTTTTTTGTTTTGACCTATACGGGGATCGAGAGCCTGGTCAAGGCGAAGGAAGTATCGCTGATGAGAGGTGCGGGAGAGAAAGGTTCATACCGCAAATCTTTCTTGTCTGGGCTGGTGATCTCCCTTTCAAACCCGCTGAGCATCATGTTCTGGCTCGGCATTTACGGAAGCATTTTGGCGAAAACGGTAGAAACGTACGAATCATACCAGCTGCTAATATGCAGTTCAGGCATTTTAATCGGACTTTTTTTGTGGGACTTGGCCATGTCTTTTCTTGCGGGGACATTCAGAACATTTTTAAGCCCGCGGATGATCCAAGCAACGACTTGGCTCGCGGGCATCAGTCTAATTGTTTTCGGATGTTACTTCGGCTATCAGGGGATGCTCGAACTGCTGAAGGCGGGAGGCTGATTATGTCTGCCCGTTTTTCTGTTCCTGATGGGCCCACCTTTTTTTCATCAGCATTGTCACAACAGCAATAACGGCAAGAAACAGAAGGCTCACAAAAAAGCCGGGTCTGCTGTTTTTTTCAAATAACGTACCTGAAACGGCAAATAAAATCAGGACGAGCGCTGTGATAATCTGGACATTCCCTTTCATTTTTGGCTTTGTGAGCTTTTTGCTGGAAAGCAGGATAAACATCCAGTTATAGAGCAGCATTAAGCTGGCGGCTGTTGTCATATGTTCATAAAGCTGCTTCGGCAAAAGCAGCGACAGAACGATGGAAGCAGCGAGAACGAGCACCGTCAGGCCGAGTGCCGGCCACGATACTTTCGCCTTTTCTTTTTTCGCAAAGCAGACCGGTGCATCTCCATTTTTCGCCATTGTTCCCATCAGTGTGGTGACAGCGAACAGGGAAGCAGTTAGCGTTGAAAAACCGGCGATAATGAAAATGCCGTTGAAAATATCCATGATCAAATCGAGATGAAAGTCTTTTAATGACGTAATAAACGGGCTGTTCTGTTCGGTAAATGCCCCGTGGGGGACTAGGAGCATGGCCAGCCCGATCGATGCGACGTAAATCACAGCAAGGGTTATGAGCATCAGGCTCCCTGATTTTGATGAATCTTTCGGGTCTTTTAAGTGAATCGCCATCAGACCCATGACTTCTATTCCTCCATAGGCGTAAAATGTGTAAATCAACCCCGTCCATAATCCCATAAAGCCGAAAGGGAACAATTCGTGAACCCGGTCAGGGAACTGCGCGTCAGGCGTTTTTCCTGGCAACAGCCCGCACAATGCCAAGACAGCGATGATGATAAACATTAAAATGGCCGCCGTTTTCAACACGGCCAGTATGTTTTCCGTTTTTTCAAAACTGCTGCGCCCTGTGAAAATGACGATCAGCCCGAGAATCGCATAAATGGAGGCGAACACCCACAGCGGAACCTGGTTAAACCAATGGCGTGTAAACAGGGAGATCGCTGTCAACTGACTCCCGATAATCAGCATTTCCGATGACCAGTAGACCCAGCCATTGCTAAACCCCGCCCAATTGCCGAAGGCTTCCCTGGCATAAGAACAAAAAGACCCTTCAACAGGATGATCCGCCGTTAATTTCGCCAGCTGCTGAAAGACGAGAAAAGTGCCAAGGGCAGCAAGAAGAAAGGCGGCTAATACGGAAAAGCCGCTTTTCTTAATCGCGATGCTTGAACCGAGAAAAAACCCCGTTCCAATTGTGCAGCCGACTCCGATCATGGAGAGCTGCCACCATTTTAAATCTCCTTTTTTCGCTTGTCGTTTCATCGTTTCAACCCCTCTAAATCTTCTTGTTATTTTGCCATGGGGAGCCTTTTTTATTCACGAAGAAAAGAGGGAGGAAAGGCTCTCTGCGCACCTCAATATTCACTTTGAAATAAAACATATGCTATAGTTAAAGACATAATCATTACGGTTCATTCAGTCAAAAGGAGGAATGACGGATGACTTTACAAGAAAAAATCATGCAGGAACTGAATGTAAAGCCTTCTATCGAACCGAAACAGGAAATTGAAAAAAGGGTCGGTTTTTTAAAAAGCTATTTGAAAAAAACGGGTGCCAAAGGTTTTGTTTTAGGCATCAGCGGAGGACAGGACTCCACATTGGCGGGCAGGCTTGCCCAGCTGGCTGTTGAAGAATTGAGAGAAGAAGGCGTTCAGGCGGAATTTATTGCGGTCCGCTTGCCTTACGGCGTTCAGCAGGATGAAGATGACGCCCAGCTGGCGCTCAAATTTATCCAGCCGGACAAGTCTTTTGCTTTTGACATTGCTTCAACTGTAGGCTCATTTGCTGATCAATATCAGTCAGTCACGGGAGAGGCGCTTGCCGATTTTCACAAAGGCAATGTAAAAGCAAGAGTCCGGATGATTGCCCAATATGCGATCGGGGGTCAAAATCAGCTGCTGGTGATCGGAACAGACCATGCTGCAGAAGCTGTTACCGGATTCTTCACAAAATACGGAGACGGAGGCGCAGACCTTTTGCCGCTAACAGGATTGACAAAGCGCCAGGGCAGAAGCCTGCTGGAAGAACTGGGAGCGCCGGAGCGGCTTTATACGAAGTCTCCGACCGCCGATTTGCTTGATGAAAAACCTCAGCAATCCGATGAAACAGAGCTCGGCCTGACGTATGATAACATCGACGACTACCTTGAAGGAAAAGCCGTCTCCAGCGAGGTGGCCGAGGCGATCGAAAAACGCTATAAGGCATCCGAGCACAAACGCCAAGTCCCTGCTTCAATGTTTGACGACTGGTGGAAATAGCAAAAAAGAGGCTGACTTCAGCCTCTTTTTTTATTAACAGGCACCCTATATCATTCAAGCTGGATTTGCCCTATAATTAAGATATTTGATTCCTTTATGCAAGGAGGAGTAGAAGCTGGAAATGAATGCCGCAATGAGAGATAAGAATATCGTGCTGATCGGGTTTATGGGCGTCGGGAAAACAACCATCGGTCAGCTTCTGTCAAAGAAATTAGACCGCGACTTTATCGATATCGACCAGCAGATTGAAAATGACTTTCAAATGACTATTCCGGAGATGTTTAAACAAAAAGGGGAAGCGTTTTTCAGACAGACTGAAAAAGAATATATTTTTCAGATGTGCGAACATACAATGGGCAGCATCGTATCTTTAGGGGGAGGCGCTTTCCAACAGGAGGACATCAGAAAGAAGTGTCTCGAACACTGCTTTGTCATCTTTCTTGATTTAACATGGGAGAGTTGGAAGCAGCGGATGGATCTCTTGATTGAGAACAGGCCGGTTCTTCATAACCGCTCAATCGAAGAAATGAAACAGCTGTTTAATGAGAGAAAGAGCATGTATGCATTCCACAACTTGAAAGTCGAAACAGATCACCGGTCTGCCGAGGAAACGGCCGACTACATTGTGGAGATGCTGGGGCTTGCCTGATCTTAAACAAACGTTTAATTAAGCTGTTTCTATCGCTGTGTCAATATATTGAGCCAATGATTTGTCTGATCATTGGCTCTTTCGGTCTTGTTTGACCGTTTGGCGTCCCGCCGCCATAAAAACGGGCAGGCCAAAGATACACGGCAGCCACTTCTCTGGATAAGATCTTTTCTGGCTCTGCGACCGCAAAAAAGTCGCTTAATGCCTGAGCAGACACTATAATGTAAATAATAGAAACGATAAACTGGCGGTGCACTTATTATGAAACAGCGAATTCAAGAAGAACTGAAAAACATTGAAGCGACATACGGTGTTAAAATCCTCTATGCGGTTGAATCGGGCAGCAGAGCCTGGGGCTTTCCCTCACAGGACAGTGATTACGATGTCAGATTTATTTATGTCCATCAAAAAGATTGGTATCTGTCAATTGATGCAAAGCGCGATGTGATTGAACTGCCGATTGACGATTCTCTCGATATCAGCGGTTGGGAGCTGACAAAAGCGTTAAGACTGTTTAGGAAATCAAACCCTCCGCTTCTCGAATGGCTTTCCTCGGGAACGGTTTATTATGAAGCCTATTCGCTGGCGGAAAACATGAGGCGGCTGAAAAGCCGCGCCTTTTCTCCAGTCTCCTGCATGTACCATTATCTCAATATGGCATCAGGGAATTTCCGCCACTATCTGCAGCGGGAAGAAGTGAAAATCAAAAAATATTTTTATGTGCTCCGCCCAATTCTGGCTTGTCAGTGGATTGAAAGCCGCCGGACGGTTCCTCCGATTGAATTTCAGGTTTTGCTTGACGAACTTACGGAAGATGGACCGCTGAAAACGGAAATCCAACAGCTGCTTGAGAGGAAAAAGAAAGGGGAGGAGTTCAATCTTGAACCTCAAAACCCTATCCTCCACGCATTTATTGATCGTGAATTGGAGCGGCTTCAGACGGTTGCCAAAGCATATAAAACAGATCATGAAGATCTGACGCAGGAGCTTGACCGGCTGTTTAGAGAAACGCTAGACGAGGTGTGGGCATAATATGATATTCCCTTTAAGTATTCTTAAAGGGTTTTTTCTTTGCATTCATAGGGAAATGGTTGAGTATAACAGAAAGCGTTTTCAAATAAAGCGGCGCGGAACGGCAGAAAGGGCATTCTTAAAAACGGGTTCGCCGAAAACGCATCCTGTTCTTTACCGAAGTTTCTTCCTGATTCTATTGTCGTATACCATCCAAGTTTTAGGAAGAAAGTTTCTGAAAAAATCCCAGCAGATGTAAAACATTGTGGAAAAACCACAAAAATCGTCAGCTTTTTTGTATTTTCGAAATATTGTGAATCGGCCCTTGGCTCTTATAAAATTAAGAATATAAAGAAATATTTCATGAGATGGCGGGGTGTGATAATGGAAGTGATAACAAGAGACTTTTTCCTATTCTTATCTAAAAGCAGCATCCTGAATCGCCTGGCGAGAAATTGGGGGAGTTCCGTCGCGACCGGAAAAATTATCGGAGGAAAAGATTTTGAAGCTTCAATTCCGATTATTAAGGGGCTGAACGAACAAGGATTGACTGTCACAGTTGATCACTTGGGCGAATTTGTAGACAGCAGGGAAGTCGCAAGGGAACGCACGCAGGAATGCATTCGGGCCATTCAGCTGATTGCTCAGGAACAGCTTAATTCACATGTTTCATTAAAGATGACGTCACTGGGGCTCGATATTGACCTTGACCTTGTCAGGGATAATATGACCAGCATCCTGGAATGTGCCGAACAGCACAAAGTGATGGTCACAATCGATATGGAAGATGAAGTGCGCTGCCAAAAGACGCTTGACCTCTTTAAGGAGTTCAGGCAGAAATACGAGTATGTCAGCACTGTCCTGCAAGCTTATTTGTACCGGACCGAACAGGATTTGGAGGAGCTTAATCCGTATAATCCGTTTTTCCGTCTTGTGAAGGGAGCTTATAAAGAATCCCCGCAAGTGGCGTTTCCTGACAAAAAAGATGTAGATGAGAATTACAAAAAGCTCATTAAAAAGCAGCTGCTGAGCGGCCATTACACAGCCATCGCAACTCATGACGACAAGATGATTGATTACACCAAGGAAATTGCGAATGAGCATCAAATCGGCAAAGACCGGTTCGAATTTCAAATGCTGTACGGGATGCGCAGCAAAACTCAGCTGGAACTGGTGAAGGAAGGCTACAATATGCGTGTGTATCTTCCTTACGGAGACGACTGGTACGGATACTTTATGAGACGGCTTGCCGAACGGCCTGCCAACATCGCTTTTGCGTTTAAAGGCATGACGAAGAAATAAAACGATAAAAAGGGGAGATTAGCATGACAACACCTTACAAACACGAACCATTTACAAATTTCGGGATCGAAGAAAACCGGAAGGCATTCGAAAAAGCTCTGGAAACGGTAAATAACGAATGGCTGGGTCAGTCCTATCCTCTTGTTATCGATGGAGAAAGGTATGAAACGGAAGACAAGATCGTATCGATCAATCCTGCAAACAAAGAAGAAGTTGTAGGCACGGTATCCAAGGCTACTCAGGATCATGCGGAAAAGGCCATTCAGGCGGCTGCGAAAGCGTTTGAAACTTGGAGATACACAGATCCTGAAGAAAGAGCGGCTGTTTTATTCCGCGCGGCTGCCAATGTGCGCCGCAAAAAGCATGAGTTTTCTGCGCTTCTAGTCAAAGAAGCAGGTAAACCTTGGAATGAAGCGGATGCGGATACGGCAGAAGCGATCGATTTTATGGAATACTATGCGCGGCAAATGATTGAGCTTGCGAAAGGAAAGCCGGTTAACAGCCGTGAAGGCGAACGAAATCAATATGTGTACACACCGACTGGTGTAACGGTTGTTATTCCGCCTTGGAACTTCCTCTTCGCGATCATGGCCGGAACGACGGTTGCGCCGATCGTGACAGGAAACACGGTTGTTCTGAAGCCCGCAAGCGCAGCGCCTGTCATTGCTGCCAAGTTCGTTGAAGTGCTTGAAGAAAGCGGACTTCCAAAAGGAGTAGTCAACTTCGTCCCTGGAAGCGGAGCTGAAGTCGGGGATTACCTGGTGGATCATCCGAAAACAAGCATCATTACGTTTACAGGTTCAAGGGAAGTCGGAACGCGCATTTTTGAGCGTGCAGCGAAGGTTCAGCCTGGTCAGACACACTTAAAACAAGTGATTGCTGAAATGGGCGGAAAAGATACGGTCGTCGTTGATGAGGATTGTGACATTGAATTGGCTGCACAATCAATTTTCACATCTGCCTTCGGCTTTGCAGGCCAAAAATGTTCAGCAGGTTCACGGGCTGTCGTGCATGAAAAGGTATATGACGAAGTATTGAAGCGCGTAATCGAAATTACGGAGTCCAAGAAAGTCGGAGAGCCTGACAGCGCGGACGTTTATATGGGACCTGTCATCGACCAGGCATCGTATAATAAAATCATGGACTATATCGAAATCGGAAAAGAAGAAGGCCGCTTAGTCAGCGGAGGAAAAGGCGATGATTCAAAAGGCTACTTCATCGATCCGACGATCTTTGCCGATCTGGATCCGAAAGCCCGGTTAATGCAGGAAGAAATTTTCGGACCTGTTGTTGCTTTCTCAAAAGTCTGCAGCTTTGATGAGGCGCTGGAAGTTGCCAACAACACCGAATACGGCCTGACAGGCGCGGTCATTACTAAAAACCGCGACCATATCAACAGAGCAAAACAAGAATTCCATGTCGGAAATCTGTATTTCAACCGCAACTGTACAGGGGCGATCGTCGGCTACCATCCGTTTGGCGGTTTCAAAATGTCGGGAACTGATTCTAAAGCGGGCGGCCCTGATTATCTTGCGCTTCACATGCAGGCGAAAACGATCAGTGAAACGTTTTAAGGTGTAAGAAAAGGGGTTAAACAGGGGGACGAAGGCAGCCTTTCATAGGCTGCCTTCAAAAAAAGAGAAATTAGTCTAAAAATTTAGATAAACGGCATCTTGGGGGGAGATTCTTATTCAGAACGTACAATTGATCATTTCCATCGTGATTTACATGGTAGGGATGCTTTATATTGGGTATTACGCTTACAAACGGACAGCAAACCTCTCAGACTATATGCTTGGCGGACGGACGCTCGGGCCTGCTGTCACGGCGCTCAGCGCCGGCGCATCAGACATGAGCGGCTGGCTTTTGATGGGGCTGCCGGGCGCCATGTTTGCAACAGGCCTGAGCGGTTCATGGATTGTCATCGGCCTTGTACTCGGTGCATGGGCGAACTGGATTTTTGTGGCGCCGCGCTTGAGGTCATACACCGAGGTAGCAGGCAATTCGATCACCATCCCTGCATTTTTAGAAAACCGCTTTCATGACAAATCAAAGATCCTGCGAATATTTTCCGGAGTCGTCATTATTACCTTTTTTACGTTTTATGTATCATCAGGAATGGTTTCCGGGGGCGTTTTATTTAACAGCATGTTTAATTTGGATTACCATACAGGGCTGTGGCTCATTTCGGGCGTCGTCGTGGCTTACACGCTTTTCGGCGGGTTTTTGGCAGTCAGCTGGACGGACTTTGTCCAAGGTATCATTATGTTTGTCGCGTTAGTTCTTGTTCCGATTGTGACGGTCATTCAGACGGGAGGACCTGGAGAAGCCTTCAGCGAAATCCAGTCGATCGATCCTAACCTCCTCAATATTTTTAAAGGAACGAGTGTCCTTGGCATCATCTCCTTGTTCGCATGGGGCCTCGGCTACTTTGGACAGCCTCACATTATCGTGCGCTTTATGGCGATATCCTCTGTCAAGGAAACGAAGAAAGCTCGCCGGATCGGCATGGGTTGGATGATCTTTTCAAGTGCGGGCGCACTGCTGACCGGATTGCTCGGTATTGCGTATTACTCGAAGAACGGGCTTCACTTGGATGATCCGGAAACGATCTTCATTCAATTGGGGAACATCCTGTTTCACCCTCTGATCACAGGCTTTTTAATCTCGGCGATTTTAGCAGCGGTTATGAGTACAATTTCCTCCCAGCTGCTAGTTACATCAAGTTCTCTAACTGAAGATTTATACAAAACGCTATTTAAACGCTCTGCATCTGACAAAGAACTCGTCTTTTTCGGACGGCTTTCGGTTTTGGCGGTTTCCATTGTCGGACTCTGTCTCGCCTGGACAAAAAACAATACGATTCTCGGTCTTGTCAGCTATGCTTGGGCGGGTTTCGGCGCGTCGTTCGGCCCAGTGATCATCTTAAGTTTGTTTTGGAAGAGGATGACAAAATGGGGGGCGCTTGCCGGAATGGTTGCCGGAGCAGTTACCGTCATCATTTGGGCGGAAGCCGGACTTTCCGATGTTCTTTATGAAATGATTCCGGGCTTTGCCGCCAGCTTGCTGTTTGTGTTTGTCGTCAGTCTATTGACATCAAAACCGGAGCAGCAGGTGCTTGATGAATTCGAGCAATACAAACAAACACTGTAACGATGATGGAGATGGGGAACCATTCTCCGTCTCTCTTTTTATAGGCCTTCTCCCCCCCTTCTAACAGGGGATTGATCCCATTTTTTTAAAAGTCGCATATAAGTCTATACAAGAGTGTAAAGGAGAAGTATGATTAAGTTAAAAACGAGTAGGAGAAAGGATATGGAAGAGCTATTAGAACAAGTTGTTTCTCTTTCAAACATTAATGAGATCATTGACTTTATCAGCGGCGAGCTGAAAAAGCCGGTCATACTGGAAAGCGCAGATTTTTTCTTATTAGCTTATAACTCCTATTATATTAACCATTTTGATGCAGCAAACCAGCAAACGATTTTCTCCAAAAAATGTCCGCTGCCGATCTTTGAAAAGTTCGTCGAAGAAGGCATTATTGATCAATTGAAAACGATTCCGACTCCTTTTAGGGTAAAACAGATTGAAGAAATCGGGTTAAACCAGCGGGTTGTCGTCAGCGCCAAGTATAAAGACGAAATTATGGGCTATATCTGGGTGCAGGAGATTGAAGACGACTTGTCTGATGAAGAGCTTGATTTCTTATACAAAGCATCCTTTCATGTCGGGAAGATCATTTATAAGAAAAAACGCCTCAAACAAGAAAAAGAAGAACAGGCGGAAGAGCTTTACAAAAAGGCAATTAACGATCAGTTTCAAACGGAAAAAGAGCTGAAAGCAGCCGCCGATAAGGCGAGCGTTGTCCTGCCGGCCGTGTTTACCGTCATGGTGCTTCAAGTCGTTGACGGGGAGGATGAACTGCTCGAGGATCTGAAGGAAACGATCCGGTCTTATTTAAACCTGAAAGATAATATCAGTCACGTATTGGAGGATCATTCGAATATCGCCATCATTGTCGGCAGTGTGTCGCGCAAGCGTTCCGCGCTGGCTGCGGCCTCAGAACTGATCAACCGTCTGTTGACCCATTTGCGCTCGCAAATGCTGCCTCTTATTTTAATCGGGGTCGGCAATGAGTACAGCAGCCCGCTGTCCCTTGGCAGAAGCTACAGAGAGGCGCTCCAAGTGACGAAAGCAGCTGAAATCACGGGAAGCCAGGAACACATTCCCTATGAATACCAAAAGCTCGGGCTTTTCAGGTATCTTGACCAAATCGCCGCAAAAAACGATCATCTGCAATATGTAAACCCGGACCTTCAGCTGCTGAAAGAAAAAGATAAAGAAAGCCACACCGAATTTTTGAGAACGCTTGAAATTTATCTCGTCAACAACTGCAAGGTCAAGCCATCCGCAGAACAGCTGTTTATCCACCAAAACACGCTCAACTACCGTATCAAACAAATATTGGAAATGACATCGATCGATCTCAATGATTTTAATACTAGATGTCAATTGTTTATCGATTTAATGCTGATGAAGAAAGCAGGCTACAAATCGTAAACAGAAAAAGAAAAGCCGGTGCATGAAGTGCCGGCTTTTAATATGTCCGATAAACGTAAGGATCTTTCGGCTCTTTTATAGGAGACCAATCCTTCACCTTCATCACGGGAATCGTAGATTTAAAAGGCTGATAGTATTCGTTAGACAGCGTTCCTTTTACATGGAGCCACTGATCGTCTTTAATATTCGTATGTTCAGGGAATTCGACCAGCATACCGTAGACTCCCGAGTCGGCGATGCAATGAATGATTCCGAAGCGGAGAACAAACAGCTGTTTATCATTGATCGCTTCCCCTTTAAAGGCAAAACCGTCGAATTCGATCGTTCGGTCAAGGAATTCTCCCGGATATTGATAGATCGTTTCCATGCCCTTCAAAAAATCATCGTCTTTTAATGAAATATGCTGTTTTCCTTTATAATTTTTCAGCGCTTTATTCATCAATTCATCGTACCCTTCCTCGCCGTAGTAGATGCTTGTATCAGGGCGCAGGTACTGGGTTTGGGCATAATGCTCCGGCTGTTCGATCGCTTTGAACGAGAAGCCCTTCGACTTGACGATATTGGAATCAAGCGTCGCTGCCGGCAGAAAAAGTCCGGTGCATAAAGGGAAGATGAACACGAAATAAATGAACATCCTTTTCAGAAAAGGCTTATCTTTTTCATGATCGTGATCATGGCCGCATCCGCAGTCGCGGTCACATCCTTTTTCGTCTGAGCCTTTCATATAAATGTAGAATTGCACCGCTGTCAAAATGGCCAGAAGAAAAATAGCGATGTATGAAAGGTAAGCATATTTCATATTAATATATTTTGTCAGATTGCCGGATGCATGAAGATGAAAAAAGAAAAACGTAAACAACATTAAAATGAATGTGCGAAACATGTTCTCACCCCTTTACCAACAGTGATCCGGCTAAGACAATAACGGCGATGTAGGCGATTAAGACAAACACAAAGCGTTTTTTAAAGATGCCGAGCATCATCAGCAGATTTTTGATGTCCACCATCGCTCCGAATACAAGAAAGGCGATAAGTGAGCCGAGTGAAAACGTGCTGCTGAAAGAAGAAGCAATAAAAGCGTCGACCTCTGAACAAAGGGACAGCACAAATGACAGCCCCATCATAACAAGGGAGGAAGATACATCATTCTGCCCGATCGCCAAAAGGGTAGATGTTTTAATATACGTCTGCATTGCCGCTGCGACAAATGCGCCGATGATCAAATATTTTCCGACTGAGAAAAACTCGTCAACTGCATGGCGGAGCGTCCCGCCGAGCTTTTGCAGGAAAGACTGGTTCACATGGGCATGGTGGTGTTGGCCGCGTGTCCCGTTCTCGATCAGCTGATTCCCTTTAAATTGATAAGAGATGATCAGCCCGGCAATGAGAGACACCGCAATCGCCAACCCGCCGCGATAGAACACAACATCCCATTTGTTCCCGAAAGCGATGAATGTCGAGAATAACACAATCGGATTGATGATCGGGGCCGTCAGCATGAAGGCGACCGCTGCGTGAAGCGGTACGCCCTTTAAAAGCAGCCTGCGGGCAATCGGAACGATGCCGCACTCGCAAGCCGGAAACAATACCCCGGCAAATGTCCCTGACAAAACGGCGAGAAATCGGTTTTGCGGGATGATTTTCGCCATCATCTCCTCCGTCACAAACATTTGAATCAAACCTGATATAAAAACCCCGATCAAAACGAACGGAATCGCTTCTATTAATATACTGATAAATATTGAGTTCAGCTGCAGAAAGGATTGTGAAGCCACAAAAAAACCTCCGCGCAAATGCATATTTTTAGTTTCAATCTAGCATTATAACATAAATTGAAAAAGCGGTTTTGTGCGGCGGGGTCAGATAATGGGAGGAGCAGAAGTGACAGAATCAATACATATAAAATCAATACACAGCCTTGAAGGGGAATGTTATGATAAGAATATTCAAAAAATGAAAAGAAGAGGGGAAAGACAAGATGCAGCAGCCTTATGATATGCCGCTAGAACAGCTTTACCAGTATAAACCGGAACGGACGGCACCGGCTGATTTTGAAGAGTTCTGGAAGGGTTCATTGGAGGAATTGTCAAATATAAAAGCGGAGCCTGAGCTTGAACCGCATGAATATCCGGCTGACGGGGTAAAAGTCTACTGGCTTACATACAGAAGCACCGGGGGAGCGCGAATCAAAGGCTGGTATGCAGTACCCGACCGCCAAGGGCCGCATCCTGCGATCGTCAAATATCACGGCTATAACGCCAGCTATGACGGAGACATTCATGATATTGTCAATTGGGCTCTTCACGGTTATGCGGCATTCGGTATGCTGGTCCGCGGGCAGAGCAGCAGTGAAGATACAGAGACCTCTCAACACGGACATGTACCCGGCTGGATGACAAAAGGAATCCTCGATCCGAAAACATATTACTACAGAGGGGTCTATTTAGATGCCGTACGAGCAGTCGAAGTGGTCAGCGGTTTTGCTGAAGTCGATGAAAAGCGGATCGGAGTGATCGGGGCAAGCCAAGGAGGCGGGCTGGCTGTCGCGGTTTCGGCGCTGTCCGATATTCCAAAAGCAGCCGTGTCCGAATACCCTTATTTAAGCAATTTTCAACGAGCGATCGATATAGCGATCGACCAGCCTTATCTCGAAATCAACTCCTTTTTCAGAAGAAACACCAGCCCGGATATTGAACAGGCGGCTATGCGGACCCTGTCTTATTTTGATATCATGAACCTTGCTCAAGCGGTCAAAGCGCCCGTTCTCATGTCGATCGGACTGGTTGACACCATCACACCGCCATCCACCGTCTTTGCGGCTTACAATCACTTGAAAACGGATAAAGAAATAAAAGTGTACCGCTATTTTGGACACGAATACATCCCGCCGTTCCAAACCGAAAAGCTGGCGTTTTTGAGAAAGCACCTGAAATGAATAAAAGTGAACACCCGGTGAAGCCGGGTTTTTTTATGTCTTGATTTAAGAATATATCGTATTATAAGATATAATTAGAGAGGGTGATGAAAGTGAATACAGAGAAAATCATAGAAATGATGAATCAGGACTGGACGGATATTTACTACCATCTGCACACAAAGCATGATGATCATTTGTCTCACCACGCGGTTCGAATGCTTCAGCATATCGAAAAAAACCGCTTGGTGACCATTGGCCATTTAGCAAAATTATTGGATGTCTCTCATAATACGGCATCAGAACATGTGAAAAGACTGATACAAAAAGGACTTGTACAGAAAAACCGGGACAGCAGCGATGAACGCAAAGTCTACGTCACGTTAACGCCTGAAGGTGAAGAAGCAGTGAAACGGCATACGAGACTTCATCCGAAAAAACTGCAAAAGGTGCTGGAGCAATTAAATGAGGAAGAAGTCGAAATGATTAAAACAGCATTTTCCTTGTTGAGCCGGGAGGCAAAATCATGTTTTTAATAGTGAAAATCGGGGTTTCTGCAATATTGATCGCCATTATAACCGAAATTGCACGAAAATCGCCTGAAATGGGCGGAATGATTGCGGCTTTGCCTCTTGTCAGTCTGCTGAGTTTATTTTGGCTTAGTGTACAAGGGGAATCTTTAAAGCATTTAAGCCAATTCGCGAAAGGCGTGCTATGGGGCTTTCCCGCCACGGCGGTTCTCCTTTTGATCGTGGTTTTGAGTTTAAAAGCATCATTTCCGGTTGTCATTTCTGTTGTGTTTGGAGTATGCGGATGGGGCGGGTGTTTAATGCTGCAAAAGGCTCTCATCCATGCGATATTCGGGTGAAGGGGAATGGAATAAGAAGCCGTTTGTGCTGCCGCACAAGCGGCTGAAACGATCAGGGAGCGGCATACCCCCCTGTATGAGACTGTCACGTATAAAGCTTGGAGTAATAAATCATCCTCGCCGGAAAAGGAACGTCTCTGTATGGCCCCTCGGGCGGGATGGATGTCGACAGAAATCTGAAATAATGGTTCCCGAGTATTTTTAAGTTTATCGGATAAGTCTGGACGGTTTCAGGAGCGAGTTCATAGGAGAATGCTTGAGCTTTAGATTGACTGACCATGAACTTTTGATATTCCCCGTTTTCAAAGCAATATAAATAGCCCTTTAAACGATGCGCTTCCTGGTTGACCAAAGAGATATACAGATCTTCTCGGCCGTTTTTTTCAACCGGGTTTCCTGCTTTGTCAGACAAGTAAATCAATCTTGTTTGAGATGGGCTGCCGCTGTTCATTTGACAGTTAACAGGTTCAATGCAAGCAGGATGAGTCGAGAGCCGGTCAGAATGCGGGGCATGTGAAATCAATTCAAAATAGTAGGGTGCTACATCGTCGGCATCCCGATTCCATTTGCAATCGTGCTCAGCCTTTGGGTCGAACATGAAGGACTGGGTGATGATATAAACGATGTGTCTGCCCGCAGGAACATGCTGGAGCCTGATTTTGATTTCCTTGGACGAATGAGCGGGAACGATGGATGGAAAGGTTTGCGAGGGCCGGTCATTTCCTTCAAAGAAAACGGATATATGGATGCGGTCTTCGGCATTCGTATGGTTGCAGCAGACGTATGATGCTTGGAAATGGCCTGATGGATCGGTTTGATAGCTTAATTTGTTTCTGTCGATCGTATAAAGGTGATCTGCGTGAAAATAAGTCGATCTGAGGATATGGATAATACCGCCTCCGTTTCACAGTATGGAAAGCCGCCGGAGCACCCGGCAGCTTCTTGCTATTTTTTGATATAAACCTCTGTCCGCTTTTCCAGGAAATCCTGGAGCAAAGCGATCGCCGAGCAAACGGCCCAGTAAATCAAGGCAACTAAAATATACATCGTCATATAGTCGAACTCCCGTCCGCCTACGATTTTTGCCTGTTGAAACAATTCAGGCACGGTGATCATGGCGGCGAGGGAAGACGCTTTAACGAGATCAAGCATTACGTTTGCAAGAGGCGGGAGTGCAATTCTAATCGATTGAGGGACAATCACGTGGCACATCGTCTGCCAGTAGGAAAAGCCGATCGATTTTGCAGCGTCCCACTGCCCTCTGTCAACGGACGACAGGGCCGAGCGGATAATCTCGGCAATGTATGCGGCGCTGTTCATGCTGAAGCCGATTAAGGCAGCAGTCAAAGCCGTAAATTGGATTCCGATATAAGGAAAACCAAAATAAAGAATAAATAGAATGACAAGGATCGGAACGCCTCTCATAAACGAAATATAGATTCTTGCCGGCCAACGAAGCAAAGAGATCTCCGACATGCGCCCAAGCGCGATGAAAAAACCGAGAATTAAACCGGCAAACATGCTCGCAAATGAAATAAAAAGCGTATTCCATATGCCTTGCATCACATAAGGAAACGATTTCGCAGCCAATTCTGCATTAAAAATATACTCCCATTGAATAGAGCCCAATTGACATCCCTCTATTTATTCATATCGACATCGACAAAGTCGATATCCTGCTTTTTCGAAACGTCGGCACCGCCGAAAAACTTTTTCGAAATCTTTTTAATTGTGCCGTCCTTCAGCATTTCGTCAATCGTTTTGTCGAATTGTTTTTTTAGTTCTGCGTTTCCTTTTTTCATGATCATGCCTTGCTGATGCGGATAGTATTTAAGATCGGGATGAATAGTCAGATCCAGATCAGGCATTGCGGCGAGCGCGAGTTTTTGAAGGTAGTAGTCGTTTAAGATGACATCGGTTCTTCCATTCGCTACATCCTTTAAAAATTGGTCATTTGTTGCGTTGTCGTAAATGACTTCCTCAGCTCCGTATTGGCGCGCGATATCCATGTAAACTGTCGTAGCTGCGCCAGCGGCTTTCTTTCCCTTTAAGTCCTCAAGCGTGTGGATGCCTGATAGATCTTTTTTGCGGACGATAGCCGTTCCGAATGAATATTTATAAGGCGTAGAGAACAAAAACTTTTCTTTGCGGTCGTCGGTCATTGTAATATCGTTGGCAGCAGCGTCCACTTGTCCGCTCCCCACCGCCGTCAGCATGCCGTCAAAGCTCATTTCTTTAAATTCGACATCCAGGTCGAGCCGTTTAGCCGCTTCACGGATGACTTCCACTTCGTAGCCGGTCAGCTTGTCTTTGCCGGAATCAGTGTCATGATATGAAGTAGGATAAAGGGTTCCCGAAGTCGCCACAACGATCTTCCCTTTTTCCTTTATCTCATCCCAGGCTGTTTTTTGATTTTCAGCCGTATTTTGAGTAGTGCTGCATGCAGCTGTTATAAGAGCGAGCGCTAACACCGTTATCAACAATGTAATGCGCTTATACGTATGCAATTTATTCACTTAAAAAATCCTCCTATTCCTTTAGTCAAGTAAACCATAGCACTGAAGTAGGGATTAGGCAATAAGATAATTAGTATTGGGAAAAAATAAAATAATTGATTGTGCAACCTGCTTTACTTTTTAAGGTGAAAGATGGAATCATAAAGATATTGGTAAATTGAAACACAAGGAGGATAAGAAAAGATGAAAAATATTTTAATCATCAACGGACATGAAGCCTATCCCCATGCAAGAGGACAGCTAAATCACACTATTTTTACAGCGATGGCGGACAAGCTGGGTGAAAAATATGAAGTGAAAAAAACAGTGGTGGCAGACGGCTATCAAATCTCGGAGGAGCACGAGAAATTCAAGTGGGCTGATGCTGTTATTTATCAGACGCCTGTTTACTGGTTCAGTGTTCCTGCTTTATTTAAAAAATATATTGATGAAATTTATGAGTACGGGCTTTTTTATCAAGGGTCTGAAGACTACGGCAGAGGCGGGCTGTTTACAGACAAAAAGTATATGTTTTCAACCACATGGAACGCGCCCAAGGATGTATTCTCCAAAGAGGGGACATTCTTCGAAGGTAAAAGCCTTGATGAAGCGCTCTTTCATTTGCACAAAATGCAGGAATTCGTCGGCATGAAGCCTTTAAAAACATTCTCTGTCCATGATGTCATCAGCAATCCGCAAGTAGATCAATATTTAGCTGATTTGGACGCCCATTTAAAAGAAGTATTTTCGATTTAAGTCAAGAGGTTTGTGCTCAGGCGCAAACCTCTTTTTTCGTTATCCTCTAAGAAAACGTGATACAGTTGAGTAAAAGCAAAGCAGGGGGTGTTCGCATGTTTTTAAAAAAGCTGACTTTACTTCGGGAAGAAGTTCCTTCTTATGCAAAATATCCATTTTCAATTCCTGCTATTCAACATTTAAAAGAACTGACGTTTCAAAAAAACGTAACATTTTTTGTGGGGGAAAACGGATCAGGCAAATCGACGCTGCTTGAAGCAATCGCAGATAAATGCGAATTTAACACGGCTGGCGGGGGAAGAAATAATACATATGAAGTGTACGGTTCCGGTTCGGATTTGGGAGACTATATCAGATTGTCATGGCTTCCTAAAGTAACAAACGGCTTTTTTCTGCGCGCCGAATCTTTTTATCATTTTGCCACTCATATTGATGAAGTAGACATCACCGGTTTTCGAGGCTACGGAGGCAGATCTCTTCACGAGCAATCACACGGTGAATCTTTTTTATCGCTTTTCAAACATCGTTTTAAAGAGAAGGGAATCTATCTTCTCGATGAGCCTGAAGCTGCTTTATCCCCGGCAAGACAGCTGGCATTTTTGAAAATTCTTCATGATTTGACGAAATCAAACCAAGCTCAGTTTATTATCGCCTCTCACTCCCCCATTTTATTAGGGTATCCGGAAGCCGACATCTTCAGTTTTGATGGTGAACGAATCACTGAAGTGAACTATGAGGATACGGATCATTACACCTTAACCAAGTATTTTCTTCAGCACCGGGAAAAGCTTCTGGCGGAGCTGTTTTTAGATGATGTTTGATCTGAAACGCGTTTCATAGGATATGATAAAGTGCATCCGGATCAAAATACGAAACAGGAGTTGAGCCATATGATTCATCAGCAATTACGCCCATTTCCAAACCATTTCCTATGGGGATCAGCTTCAGCAGCCTATCAGATCGAAGGAGCCTGGAAGGAAGACGGCAAAGGCCTCTCGGTTTGGGATGTGTTCACAAAGATTCCCGGCAAAACGTTTAAAGGAAGCAATGGAGACATTGCGGTCGACCATTACCACCGTTTTAAAGAAGATGTTGCTTTAATGGCCGAGATGGGGTTAAAAGCATACCGTTTTTCAGTCAGCTGGCCGAGGATTTTTCCCCAAGGCAGGGGAGAAGTCAATGAAGCGGGCTTGAGATTTTACGATGACTTGATTAATGAGCTCCTTGCTCATGATATTGAACCCGTTTTGACGCTTTATCATTGGGATCTTCCCCAGGCTTTAATGGATGAATACGGCGGCTTTGAATCCAGAAGGATTATAGAGGATTTCAATACGTATTGCGTTACGCTCTATAAGCGGTATGGGGACAGGGTCAAATATTGGGTGTCCCTTAACGAGCAAAATTACAATTTTAATCATGCCTTTATCACAGCGATGCATCCTCCGGGTGTGAAGGACAGGAAACGCTTCTATGAGGCTAACCATATTGCATTTCTGGCGAATGCAAAGGCAATCGATTCTTTTCGCCGGTATGTTCCCGATGGAAAAATCGGACCGAGTTTTGCTTATTCGCCTGCATATCCGCTCTCCAGCCGTCCGGATGATATCCTCGCTTTCGAAAATGCTGAGGAATTTACAAATTATTGGTGGCTTGATGTGTATTGCCGGGGAACATATCCGGGCATTCCTTTGAAATATCTGAAGAAAAAAGGCTGGGCGCCGACAATTGAGGAGGGGGATATGGAGCTTTTAGCAAAAGGAAAACCTGATTTCGTCGGTGTGAATTATTATCAAACCATCACATATGAAATGAATCCTCTAGACGGAGTAGCGGAAGGAAAGATGAATACGACCGGCCAAAAGGGCAGCAACCAGGAAACAGGTATGCCCGGTTTATACAAAACAAAGAGGAATCCTCATCTTGAGACATCGAATTGGGATTGGGCCATTGACCCGATCGGTCTAAGAATCGGGCTTCGCAGGATTTCCAGCCGCTACGGGCTTCCGCTTTTCATAACGGAAAACGGGCTTGGGGAATTCGATAAGGTTGAAAATGACGGCACAATTCATGATGATTACAGAATTGCCTACTTGCGTGCGCATCTTGAACAGTGCAGACAGGCTTTAAACGACGGAGTCGATTTAATCGGCTACTGCAGCTGGTCTTTTACAGATTTATTGAGCTGGCTGAACGGCTACCAGAAAAGATACGGTTTCGTTTATATTAATCGTGATGAAGAGAATGTAAAGGACTTGAAGAGGATTAAAAAAGACAGCTTTTACTGGTACCAAAATGTCATTCAGACAAACGGGGAAGAGCTTTAGGAGAAGGGCGCCGGTGACACCGGCGCCTTTATTCTTTGATCAGGCCTGTTTAAAATCGAGAATATAGGTGATCTTCGCAGTGCTGCTTTGATCAGGCATAATCGTATAGCATGTCAGCTGATAGACGCCTTGCGGGATGTCGCATGACAATTTCTTGGATAGGACGCTTGCAATTTCGACCCCGCCATGAAGCACGTCGAAAGAAACGGTGACGCGCCTGTTAAAGGAGGGAACCTGTTCCTGGACATTCAAACGAACTTCTACTAATGATGCCGTATTATCGAGAGCTTCAAACGAGACCGCGTGTTCTCCCGCTGTGTAGCCTCTTTTAATATCCTCGTCTGTCCAATCCATAACGGGCGGCTTTCCGCCTTTTTGATAAACGGTAAACTGATGGTATGACATCGTCATTTCTTCTGCTTCCCACTTTTTGATCAAAGAACGTACCTCCAGTGTTATTTAATCTTGAAAAGTATTTTCGTGCCGTCCGGATAATCGCTTACCTGATTGCCCACCCAAGATCCTGCTCCACGGTTATCAGAAGGACTGATATACTCGACGGAAGCACCTGTTCCGCCTTCTTCGCACATGGCCATCGGCCACTCGTCGCGGTCATAGCCCGATTTGGAAGGAACATCTTTTAACGATTCCTTTCGGCGTTCGTCGGCTCCGTCCCTGTCGATCGTACAGATTTTAGAATGCCCTTTCTTGATGGCCTTTCGAATGTGCGCGCCTGTTTCAGGATAGCGGTCCGACGGGAAAATCAGCACTTCATCATAGTCTGAGCCGTTTTGCCGGCCTGAAGGCTGGTGTTCTGAAGTGAAAAAATCGCCGGATATAATGCCGATGATCACGACGGCGACGGCGAGCAAGGTGATCAGCAAAGATTTAATTTTGTCCATTCGTGTTGTCCTGCTTTCTTATAAGTTGAATCACTCAGCCGCAGCGGGCCGGAAGTAAATACAACTTTATTATCGTAAAAATGATTTGAGAAATAAAGGGGAGATTAATAGGTTTTTCCTCCTGAAAAGCTGAATTTTAGTCTATCATATCGCCTTTTTTAAAAATTTTGCCGGTTCGTTTAGAAGGTTTTAGAGGTTCAAAATTTAAATTTCTCATATGGAAGAAAAACTTTCGAGCCCCCTTTATCAAGCTTTCCTGCGCGAATGATATGAAATACAAGACAGAAAAGGAGCTGACTGAGTTGCTTCGTAAGCTATTGAAGGCACTTCAAAATGGTAAAAACCGACGATACAGCAGCAGTGACTACGGACGGAAATCATACAAAAAATACAGCAGCAGCGATTATAAAAGAAAAGGGTACGGTCATCACCATTACAAAAGAAAGCATAAGAAATTTTTCGGCAGCAGCTAAATCGCGTGAAAACATTGATGAGATGGCTGTTTGACCGCCCGCTCAAAAAAGGAACCGTCTTGGAGGGGAGATATCGAATCAACCGTGTGCTCGGGATGGGCAGCTACGGTATCACATATCTTGCCGAAGAACTTGGGAGAGCCGGTTTCCGCGTCATCAAGCAGCAGAGAAAGACAAAAGCATGGACATCAGCCGGCCGGAGGTCTTTCAACCGCGAGGCTGAAATTTTGCGGGAATTGGATCTGCCTGCCGCGCCCCGTATATATGAGGTGCTTCAAGCGGCCGGCGAGCGGTTTATCGTAATGGAATATATCGAAGGAAAAACCTTTGAAGATTTGCTCTTTTATGATGGACATGTCTTTGATGAACAGCAAACGATCCGCATATTGAAGGAAGTGCTTCACAGCGTTTCATTTCTTCACAGGAGAGGGATTATTCACCGCGATTTGAGGATTCCCAATTTGATTGTGAGCGGAGGAACGATCCGCATTATAGATTTCGGACTGGCATGCCATCTGACTGAAAGAGAACGTGTTGATGACCGGCACCCGGAAAAAAGGCTGATGCGTGCTGTTTCAGTCAAAAGTGACTTTTATGCGCTGGGACATTTCGCATTGTTTCTCCTGTACTCCGGGTTTACTCCGTCCGGCGAGGAAGAAAAATGCTGGGAAGAAGAACTCAGCCTATCGTCCGGGTTTACATCCGTTCTGAGGAAGATGTTGCAAATTGATCAGCCGTATGAGCGTGCAGAAGATATTATCGGCGACTTGACTTCCTGTACGGCGAAAAAGATGAAGCTGCCGTTTTAACGACAGCCCAGCGTGTCGACAAACCCTCGCAGTCGTTGTCAGGCCTGCTAAGTCGGTCTGACGAATAGAAGGAGGATCGGGAGGCTGACGTTCTGAGGCGTCCTGCCTGAATACCGCGTCATTATATCCTGTGAAAGTCTTCTCCGATGCACGGCCTTCCTAGACTGTAAGGGATGCGGGTCACGCTGAAAGGATGACAAAATCCCAAAACTAAAAGTCGTTTTGGGATTTTGTCAACGCGAGAAGATTAATTTTTGTCCCCAATTTCAACTTAAATCGTTTGCTCTTCACTGCATTCCCCCTTTTGCTCACCAGTAAATACATATCGGTTAAGACGGAGACGTTTTAAACAATTTGAAAGCCTAAAGTTCCTCTGCTTTTTCGGCTTTTTTTGTTTCATACTGTTTTTGTTTATTTGCGATGTAGCTTCTGGCCTCTTGATGCATACGCTGTTTCAGTTTGTAGACTTCGCTGTTTTGATAGATATGTGAATTGTAGTTTAGCGGAGATGCATTTTTCCCTTTTCCTGTTGCGTCGATCAAGGCGGAGTAGTCGGACTGGATCATTTGCTGAATTTGCTCAGAGGCCGAGTATTCTCTTTTGAGCAGCCCGTCAAGATCCTCGACAGCTTTAATCGTGTCTTTTCTGTTTTGGTTTGCAGCATCGAGCTGCTGTTTGATTTCATCGGAAGAGAATGGTTGTAGCGATATTAAATCATCAATCTGTCCTAAAATATTCGACAGTTCTTGTTGCTGTGCAGAGACCATGTTTTGAGAGTGAATGTGGACATTTGCAAGCTCCTGTTCAAGAAATTGAACATCAACGAATGTGTCCTCTGAAAGTCCGGCATTTTCGGCGGCAGCAGATACACCATTCAGAAACTGAATCTGCATATCAGCTAAATCCAGCCAGCCGTCTACGATCCCTGATTGGTCTCTGTAAAACGCTTTAATGGCATCGGCGCCTTTTCCTTGGAACTCATCAAGTTCTGCGACGCTGTTTAACGATTGTTTTAAGCTGACGAGCTGTTCTCTCAAGTTTTTATATTCATCAGATCTTTGCTTCATAGCTGATAATAGGGTTTCCGCTTCGTAGACTTTCATTGGAAATCTGCCCTTCCTGCGACTTATTTAGTACAGAGTGTACCACTTTGTCACATGGGATTGGGCAATAAATCCTGAATATCCATGAAAATGAATCTTTGTGATCAAATTTGTAAGCTATTTAGGCTTTTTGTCGTGATAGGAGACTTTTGATTTAATAGTTAATTAGTCCCTTTTATGGCGGAGTTGTGTCGTCGGACTGAAGAAAAGCAGACAACTAAAAATGTGAAATACTGTGAACAACACAATTGAAAATGTGATGATATGGTATCTTAAAATTAAATATTAAATAAAAAAGACTCGGAATATTGTAATTAAACATAATTGACTACTTTCTCATGCTTGATTAGTATAATAGTAAAATATTTTTAAAAAAGGATATTTTTAAAAGGGGGGGATCGGGATTGAATGAAGAAGGTTATCGGCTTGGAATTGATATTGGAGGAACTTTTACCGATCTTATATTGTTAAACCAGGCGGACGGGAGCATGACCGCAGTTAAAACGCCGACCGTTCCCGAAGATCCGGCCCAAGGGATCATCAACGGTTTGGCTCTCTTGAAGACCCAGGGTGTTCACCCTTCAGAAATTCATCACTTCGTACACGGCATGACAATCGGTTTGAACACATTATTACAACGCAAAGGGGCTGATATTGCTTTATTCGTAACCGAAGGTTTCCGTGATATTCTTTCGCTTCAACGCCTCCGGCTTCCGATACCGTACGATTTTAGATCGAGAATGCCGGAGCCCCTTATTCCCCGGAAAAACGTGTTTCCCATTCAAGAAAGAATGCTTTATGACGGCTCTGAAAAGCTGCCGCTCCATAAGGAAGAGATCGATGAGGCGGTTGGACAAGTTTTAAGAAAAGGATTAAAAGGAATCGTTGTTTCTTTTTTGCACAGCTATCGGAATCCGCTTCATGAACGCCAGGCTGCAGAACGGATCAGACAAATAGCACCTGAGCTTGAGGTTGCAACGTCTGCGGAGCTTTGGCCGCAAATGAGGGAATACGAACGGACGGTTATGGCCGTCGCAAACCTATACATCAAACCGAATGTCCATCACTACTTTCGAACGTTGAAAGAGAGGCTCGCCCTGGAAGGAATTTCAGCGCAGCCGTTTATCACCCAGTCTAACGGAGGACTGATGGACATTGAATCGGCTGCCGAGGCACCTGTCAAAACGCTTTTTTCCGGACCGGCAGCAGGGGTCATCGGTGCCATCAGAACGGCGGAAACCGCCGGAGAGGCGAATATCATCACATTTGATGTCGGAGGAACTAGCGCGGATATTTCGATTGTTGAAGAAGGGGAGCCGACTTTTACACAGTCAAATCAAATCTCTGGATTTCCGATTACGATTCCGTCTGTAGCGATGTATTCGATCGGTGCTGGCGGAGGGTCGGTGGCATGGATTGACAGCGGCGGTCTCTTGAAAGTAGGACCGGAGTCAGTTGGATCTGATCCGGGGCCGGCTTGTTACGGAAAAGGAACAAAGGCCGCACTTACAGATGCGTTTCTTATATGTCATTATTTAAATCCAAACCGGTTTGCATCAGGAAATATGAAACTGTACCGGGAAAGATCCGAAAAAGCGCTCCTCCCGGTTGCCGAATATTTAGGCACAGATGTGGAGCAGGCCGCGGATCAGATGATTCAGGTTGCGCTTGCCAATATGTACACGGAACTAAGCAATGTTATGGAGCAAAACGGGTTTGACCCGCGTGAATTCAGCCTCATGGCCTTTGGAGGCGCAGGACCGGTCACTGCTAATTTTTTGGCTGAGGAAATTCAGGCCAAAAATGTGCTGATCCCGCCGCATCCGGGAACCTTGTCCGCTTTGGGCGCACTGACGGCGGATTTTATTTATGATGCTGTATGTTCAAGACAGGTGCTGCTTGAACAAATAAAAACGGCCGAGTTAAAAGCGGAGTTTGTGAGGCTGCAAGAGCAAGCGGAAGCATGGCTGCGGAAACAGCAGGCGGAGATGCTGCCGGAAACCTCTCTTCTTTACTTGCTTGATGCCCGTTATAAAGGTCAGGCATACGAAATTGAGCTCCTTGTTTCACCGGAATGCCTGGAAGGCAAAAGCACGAGTGAAATCGCGGACTCCTTTCACCTCTTACATGAAAAGCAATATGGACACAGCGATGAGAAAGCAAGCATTGAGTTGATGAATATACGCGTCCGCATCATAGGCAAGACACCGAAGCCGCCAGGCGGTAAAGGAGGCCGAAGTGATCTGCCCGAGGCTGAACCGGTCAGCCAAAGAAAGATCATCATAAAAGGCGGTACATATCAAACCGCTGTATACCAACGTTCAGATTTAAGGTGCGGTCAGAGAATAAATGGGCCGGCCATTGTTGAGCAAGATGATACAACGACGCTGATTTTGCCAAATTGGAGCGGAAAAACTGATCATGCTGGAAATTTGATCATTGAACGGAAGGAGAGCTGACCATGCGCACAGATCCTGCCCGGCTGGAAATGATGAGAAGCTACTTTAACGCGATAGCCGCGGGAATGGGACACGTTATTGAACGGACGTCCTTTACCACATTTGTAAAAGAGTCAGCTGATTTCGCTACTGCGCTTGCGACGCCGGAAGGGGAATTTTTCGTTTATCCGAAAACGGTCGGCGTCACGATTTTTTTAGGCCTTTCATTAAAACGGATCATCGAAGAAAGCGGCCCATTTGAACCGGGAGACATTATCCTCACAAATGATCCCTATACAACGGACGGATTGGCGACCCACTTGCCTGATATACATGTAGTGAAGCCGATTTTCATGGAGGGCGAGGTCATCAGTTACGCGTGGTGTTTTGTCCATTGCAGCGATGTCGGCGGCCTTGTTCCGGCAAGCATTTCGCCGACAGCGACAGACATCCATCAGGAAGGCCTGAGGATACCGCCGGTGAGAATTTACAAAGCGGGAAGAGAAAATCGCGATATATTGAATGTGCTGCGGGCAAACAGCAGGGTTCCCGACTTAAATGAAGGGGATATTCATGCGATGGTGGCCGCGGTCAATACGGCGGAGAACCGATTGACAGAGATGGTCGGCAAGTTTGGAAAAGAAGCGGTCCAACAAGGAATGGATGATTTGCTCGAACAAGCAGCGATGAGAGCCGGCCGGGTTATCAGCGGGATTCCGGAAGGCACATACAGTTTTTCAGATTATCTTGATGACGATATGATTTCTGACGTTCCGATCCGCTTGGCTGTTACGGCAAACGTCTCGGGAGGGGAAATCACATTGGACTTTTCAGACTGTGATCCCCAGGTGAAAACCGCATTTAACCTTGTCACTAATGGAAGCAAACATTCATTTCTATTTCAGGGCCTGATCAACTTTATCATAAGTGAAGACCCGTATATTCCGGTTAACGGGGGACTGACAAGGCCGATCAAAGTTATTGCTCCGAAAGGTACACTGGTTCATCCGGAATATCCAGCGGCCGTCGGAATTCGTCATTCGATTACGATGAGACTTTATTATGCCGTACTGGGCGCTTTGGCCAAGGCGCTTCCGAAAGCTGTGCCTGCAGCAGGCGCCGGTCAGTCAGCGATTGTCGTACTGTCGGTTCCCGACGAATCAACGGGCGGCCGGAAGATGTCCGTGGTCGAACCGATGGGAGGCGGAGGAGGCGGCCAGCATGACATGGACGGAGCAGACGGTATTGACCATGCATCCGGATTTTTGAAAAATACGCCGATTGAAAGCCTTGAACAGCACATTGACATCCATGTCCGCCGCTATGAGCTGATTAAAGATACCGCCGGAGCCGGTTTTCACAGGGGCGGCCATGCAATCGGGCTGGAGTTTGAAGCGACGGCGCCAGAATCAATTGTGACCGCAAGAGGGATGGAGAGAATGCGATTTCATCCGTGGGGGCTCGCCGGGGGAACGGCAGGAGCGCTCGGACGGGTGCGTCTTTATCCGGAGCAGCCTCAGGAGAAAACGATTTCGAAGATCGACGTTTTAAAGCTCAACAAAGGGGATGTTATCAGCATTCATTCGCCTGGCGGCGGAGGCTGGGGAGATCCATACAGCCGGGAAGCTGAATCGATTTTGAGGGAAGTTGAATCGGGCTTGCTGAGCCCGGAAGCGGCATACCATCAATACGGCGCGGCTGTAAAAGAAAACGATGCAGGCTCATTCATTATTGATCTGGAAGAAACAGCTGAAATCAGAAAAAAGAAAGCAGGCGAACCTCGGAAACATTGGGATTTCGGGCTTGCCAGAGAAGAATACGAACGGTGCTGGACAGAGGAAGCCAGCAGCACATTGGCCCGGATTCTGCGACAGCTTCCGGCTCATCAAAGATCACATGTTAAACATCTAGTCCACCGTTATTTTTCAAAAGAACATAACGGTCCGATCAGCAAAGGCGATGTTGCGGCCGCTGTGGAAAAACTGGCTGGCAAAAATAACACGGGAATGGTGAGATGACAATGAAAAGTAAAATTTCTGTTTTATTTATTCTGTCTCTTGTAGCAGTGCTCCTTCTTTCGGGCTGCGGCGGAAACGGTAGTCAGGAAAGCAAACAATCAGATACAGTCGTTATCGGTGTCTATGGAGGCGATTGGGAAAAACATATTAAGCCTAGCCTTGAATCTTTTGAAAAAGAAACAGGGCTGAAGGTCAAAGTCGTTGCAGGGACAGACTCTGAATGGTTTACAAAGCTCAAAGCTGCAAATGGCAGAAATGCTCCGTATGATCTCTTAATCCTGCAGCCGGATACGATTCACAGGGCACAGTCGGCGGGATTACTGGCGCCGATCGATCAGGAAAAGGTTCCAAATGTCCGCGATCTGTATCATTCCGTTCAGAAACGCTTCACTGATGATGGAAAGCAGTATGCGGCCGGTTTCAGTATGGGGCAGCTTGGAATTGTCTACCGAAAGGACCTTGTACCGCAGGAGCCTAAACGCTGGACGGATCTTTGGAACAGCAGCTATAAAGGTCATGTGGCCATATCATCGCCGGCTTATTCGGCGGGACTTCAGTTTTTTGTAGGATTAATCAATGCCCAGGGCGGCCTGGAGTCAAATGGGAAAGACGTGGATAAAGCGTTCAACAGTTTGGCGGATTTAAAGAACAACATAACAGCCTATCCCGATAATCCGGGCTCAATACAAACGCTTTTGGAACGCGGGGATGCATGGGTTGTCCCGTTTTGGGACGGACGCGCTTTTTCTTTGCAGGACGCCGGTCTTGACCTGGGATTTGCATATCCCGAGGAAGGTGCCGTCGCAGCAGTTGCAAGCTGGGCTTTGATGAAAGGAAGCCCTAATCAGGATAACGCATACAAGCTGTTAAATCACCTGCTCAGTCCAAAAGTGCAAGGAGATTTTGCCGATAGAACATTTTACGGCATGGCCAATAAAAAAGTGAAATACAGCGATAAATTAAAAGGAAAGATTAAAGTAGGGGAGGACTATTACAGGAATTTAAAATGGGTTGACTATGAAGTCGCGGCAAAAGATCTAGGCGATTGGACAAATCGCTGGAATCAAGTACTTGGCGGAAAATAGGTGACAAACATGAGCGCAATTCAGATTCAGCATGTCAGCCGGCATTTCGGAAACACCCTCGCATTGGAAGACGTACAGCTTGAAGTCAAAGAAGGGGAATTTTTCTCTCTCCTCGGTCCGAGCGGCTGCGGAAAGTCAACGCTCCTTCATATCATTGCCGGGTTCCTTGAACCGACGTCAGGGTTTGTATATATAGGAGGAAGAGATGTAACTGATTTGCCGCCATACGACCGACATATTGGAATGGTTTTTCAGGATTATGCTTTATTCCCGCATCTCAGCGTATTTGACAATGTTGCATACGGATTGAAAGTTCGAAAATGGCCCCGCCGCAAGATTGAAGAACGGGTGATGGAAAGCCTCGCTCTTGTCAGGCTTGAAGCGTTTGCTAATCGCATGCCCCGTCAGCTGAGCGGGGGCCAGCAGCAGCGGGTGGCGATTGCCCGGGCATTGGCGATTCAGCCGTCTGTGCTATTGCTAGACGAGCCGCTGAGCAACTTGGATGCGAAACTTCGAAAAGAAATGCAGACGGAGCTGCGCAGCATCCAAAAGCGCGTCGGTATTACAACGATTTTAGTGACGCACGATCAGGAGGAGGCTTTAAGCTTATCAGACAGAATTGGAATCCTCGGCTGCGGCAGGCTTCAGCAGCTCGGCACTCCGTTGGACGTGTACCGCACGCCTGCTAATCAATTTGTCGCCGAATTTATCGGACAGGTCAATTTGCTGAAAGCGCGTGCGTCGAAGATACAGCCTTCATCAGGCGTTTATGGCTATGAAGCGGTCGATTTTGAAATATATGAAGGTGTTCCGCTGACTTTTGAAATCAGCCGGAATCTCTTAAAAAAATCTTCTGTATTGTTCATGGTGCGGCCCGAGAGAATCTCAGTCTCTTTCGAGAAGCAGAAGAACAGGCTGATTGAAATGCCTGCAACGATAACGGAAGTCAGTTATGCCGGGCATGCTCTCAGGCTGAAAGCCGCTGTTTTCAAAGGAGAATGGATCATTCAGGCGCCCGATCCTCAATTTCCAAGATTGCCGAAGGCGGGGGATCAAGTGTATCTTTCTTTGGATCCGGACGATTTTGTTCCGCTCGATGTAAAGGAGGATGCAGATGGGTGCTCTTGAACAAAAACGGTTTTATTGGGTTTTGCTTGTTCCCGTCCTTTTATTTCTCGGCGTTTTTCTCGTGTTGCCGCTTGTTCTGCTGCTGTTATTAAGTTTCAGAGACGTGGACGCTATGATGAATACGCTCGATACGTACAGTTTTTCTCAATATGTCGAAGTGTTCTCTTCGGACATTTATTTGAAAACAATCGGTATAACGCTTTGGACGGCGTTGAAGACCACTGTATTATGCCTTGTGATGGCGTATCCGGTGGCATATTTACTCGTTAAGGCGCCGACCGGCAGGCTGCGGGCTTTGTTTTATATATTGCTTGTTTCTCCTTTACTGACCAGTGTTGTCATTCGGACGTTTTCCTGGATTGTGCTGCTTTCGCAAAACGGGATCGTCAATGAGGCGCTTATCAGCTTGAAGCTGATTGAAAAGCCCCTGCCGCTTTTATGGAATATGAACGCCGTCATCATCGCATATGTCCAGGTTATGCTGCCGTTTGCTGTGCTGCCGCTTGCCGGTTCTTTAAGCGAAATGAAACTGGATCTTAAATTTGCTTCGATGAGCCTTGGAGCGGGGAGGCTTCGGACATTTTTTTTCGTGACCTTGCCAATGACGGTTCCAGGATTGCTGACAGGAGCAATGATCGTGTTTTCGCTTTCGGCCGGAAGCTATATTACGCCTCTTCTCGTCGGCGGAAGGATGCAGCCGCTGCTGCCGTTATCAATCTATCAGCAGGTCATGCAAGTCTTTCATCTTCCTCTTGCAGCAGCTATGTCGATTACTTTATTAGCCGTTGTCAGCGTGGTTATTGGAATCCTTGGCTTTTTCCAAAAGCGTTGGGAGGCGAGAATAAATGGGTAGACGATTGCGCCGTCTGTCTGGGGGAAAGTGGATTGATATGTGCGTTTGGGCGGCGGGTTTATTGGTATACCTTTTTTTGGCGCTGCCTGTATTTGTGATTATACTGTCGGCTTTCAGCCCGGACGAATATCCGAAGTTCCCGCCATCCGGCGTCTCGCTGCGCTGGTTTGCCGGAGTTTTCAGCAGCAGCGGCTGGATGGAATCGATTTGGGTGAGCGGTATGCTGCTTCTCGTTGTAACGCCTCTTGCGGTGATCCTCGGAACAGTTGCAGCTTATGCATTGGCGCGGCTGAACTTTCCTGGAAAACAGGGCATTCAGGCTTTTATTTTATCGCCGTTGATGATTCCTCAAATCGCATTAGGCGTGTCATTTCTCTATTTATTGACAATGCTTGGGGTAAACGGCACATTTGCCGGCCTGGCTGCCGGGCATATGCTGATCAGCCTTCCGTATGTCTTACGGACGGTCGGGGTCAGCATGGCGAACGTGGATCCGAAGCTTGAACTGGCATCCATGAATCTCGGCGCAGGTCCATGGTATACCTTTTTTCATGTTACCTTGCCGCTCATTAAACCGGGAATCATTGCGGGAGCCGTTTTTGCCGCTGTGACGTCATTCGGGGAAGTATCAATCAGTCTGTTTGTTTCTTCACCTGCTGTCACGCCTGTACCGGTGCGCACGTTTAGCTATATTGACCAGACGTTTGATCCGAGTGTTAATGCGATTTCGGTTATTTTTATCACAGTTTCAGTGATCGCGCTGATCATCATCGAGCGGACGATCGGGCTTTCAAAAACCGTGTAGCAGGCGAAACTCAGCCTGCTTTTTTGTATGAACACCGAAAGTATTTCAAGATACCGTTTAGGAGGAGACAGTTCAGTGATTTTCCGTTCTGCTTCAATGTTTTCGCAAGCTGTTTGTCTTTTCTCGTCAGTTTAAACGGCTGGGTAAAAGAAACGTTTTATTTGAATGAACATTGTAAAAGAAAACGCCTAAGCCTTAACGGATTTTCATGATTTATTCATGAAGTTAAGGCTGTTTTTTTAATATTTTAATATACTCTTTATCTAGGATTTGGAATTTTTTGCGGAATTAAGCGGTTTTTTTCGTTTTCCCGCATATTTTTTTGTCGATTTCGGTATCACGCATTAACATTCATGGATAACATTCGGCATCCCGCATGAAACTTTTCACCTATTTTTCGGTGAAAAAAACAAAATTTTCATTTAAAGTGAACTGTGAGCAGAAAATGAATTTATATCAATAAAAGCAGATAAAGGCAAACCTGCGGAAACGCAGGGACGCAAAGCCATGGCCTAAGGTACTGACGGTGCTACGGTTGACAGGTTGCCGAATAAACAGGGAGTTCGCCCGTTTTTATTCGGGTGGACTCTTTTCTTTTTTATTTCCAAAATAATGTTTTATTGGAAATGACAAATCTGTGACAGCGTTTTTCGCTTATCGCAATACCGCAACATTGCATTGCGGCTTGGCTGTTCGCATCGTCATACATAGCAAAAGATAAAGGAGGAATAAAAAATGGGAAACACATGTTACCCGCTGACACATGCTCAAAGGAGAATTTGGTACACTGAAAAGTTCTATCCCGGCACAAGTGTTTCAAATTTGAGCGGCTTTGGAAAATTAAAATCTGCCTCCGGAATCGATTCCGGGTTATTGACTGAAGCCATTCGCCAGTTTGTCCGTACAAATGAAACCATGCGATTCAGACTGTTGTTTGAAGGAGGGGATGAGCCGAAGCAATATATAGCGGAAGACGAACCTTTCCGGATTGAATATTTCGACGCTTCAGAAATCGGAGGAGCGGACGGCGTTCTTAAATGGGGACAAGCTGAGGCGCGCCGACCCCTGCCTTTGTATGAAAGTCCGCTGTTTAAATTTGCCGTCGTTCGCATCAGTGAGGAAGAAAGCTGGTTTTTTGCAAAAGTTCATCATATGATTTCCGACGGTATTTCGATGACGATCTTGGGCAACCGCATTACAGACATTTATTTGAAGCTTGCTAAAGGGGAAACCGGCCTCGAACCTGTTCAGTCATCATTTACGGAACATATTCAGAGTGAGTTGGAGTATGAAAATTCGAAGCGGTTCCAGAAGGATAAAGCATATTGGAACGCACAATATGAAGTGATTCCGGAGCCCGTATCGTTAAAGGCGAGCGATACGTATCAGATCCAATTGAATGCAGCCCGCTTTTCAAAAGAGATTTCCCCTGTCCTGTATAAAAAAATTCAAACGTATTGTAAGGAACACAACATAAGTGTGCTCTCCCTGTTCTTATCCATTTTGCACATTTATATGCACCGGATAACCGGACAAAAAGACGTCGTTCTCGGAACATTTATGGGTAACCGGACAAATGCAAAAGAAAAACAGATACTCGGGATGTTCGTATCGACGATTCCAATGAAAGCCTCCATTGATGTACACCAGGACTTTAGTGCATTTGTGCAGGAAAGAATGAAAGATCAGCTGAAGATCATTCGGCATCAAAAGTATCCGTACAATCTGCTGATTAATGATTTGCGGGAAAGACAGCCGCATGTCAGCAAATTGTTCGCCGTCTCACTGGAATATCAAGTTATGCAATGGCAGAGGAAAGAAACGTTGTCATTTCTTACCGAGCCGATTTTCAGCGGCAGTGAAGTAAACGATATTTCCATTCACGTGAAAGAGAGATGGGATACCGGGACGCTTGCGATTGATTTTGATTACAGGGAGGAGCTTTTCACCTGTGAAGAAATGGCCGTTTTATATGAACGGCTGATGACGCTGCTTGAAGATGCCTTGTTGTTTCCGCAAAAAACAATCGCTGAACTGGAGATTGTTCCCGCATTTGAAAAAGAGCGGCTGTTAAAGCGTGCATCAAGCCAAACCATCGCATATGACAAGAACATGACCCTGCACGGTTTATTCGAACAAAAAGCAGCCGATCATCCCGAAAAAACCGCCGTTGTATATGAAGGACAAAAACTTTCGTACCGTGAGCTGAATGAACAATCGAATCGTCTGGCAAGGGCGCTTCGAAGAAGAGGCATCGGGCCTGACACTCCGGCTGCGATAGTGATGGAGCGGTCAGAGCGGGTTATTACGGCGATGCTGGGCGTTTTGAAAGCCGGCGGAGCTTATGTACCGATCGATCCCGGATTTCCGGAAGAAAGAATTCGCTTTATGCTGGAGGATTCAAAGGTCAAAGTGGTTATCACAGACAGCGGGCTGACTTTTGAAACGGCCGAAACTGTGCGGTTCAGCGAAGCGCTTTCTGAATCGCTGGAAAACGGTCATCCGTCTTCAGAGGCAGGCGCCGGGCACCTTGCATATATCATTTATACTTCCGGGACAACGGGCCGTCCAAAAGGCGTCATGATTGAACACAGGCAGGTCCACCACCTTGTAAGAGGGCTTCAGCAGGCCGTTGGTGCATATGATCAGGATGATTTGAAGCTGGCACTTCTGGCTTCGTTTCATTTTGACGCTTCCGTTCAGCAGATTTTTACGTCTCTATTGCTTGGCCAAACGTTGTACATCGTACCGAAAAAGACGGTTTCCGACGGACGCGCTTTATCGGATTATTACCGCCGCCATCAAATCGATGTGTCAGACGGTACGCCGGCTCATTTGCAGCTTTTGTCTGCTGCCGATGATCTTTCAGGTGTCAAACTGAGGCATATGCTTGTTGGAGGAGAGGCATTATCAAGGGTCGCAACGGAAAGGCTGCTTCAATTATTTGCAGAAACAGCTGAATCCGTGCCTGCTGTTACGAATGTTTACGGCCCGACTGAAACTTGTGTGGATGCTTCTTCTTTTACGATGACAAACCACGCAGATCTTCAAGGCGATACGGCCTATGTCCCGATCGGCAGACCGATTGGAAACAACCGTTTTTATATTTTGGATGAAAACGGTGCACTCCTTCCTGATGGTGTCGAAGGGGAATTGTATATTGCAGGAGACGGAGTCGGCCGAGGCTATTTGAACTTACCTGACATGACCGCAGACAAGTTCTTGGAAGACCCGTTTGTCCCCGGAGGTTTCATGTATCGAACAGGGGATGCAGTACGTTGGCTTCCTGACGGTACGGTTGATTTCATCGGCCGAAAAGACGATCAAGTGAAAATCCGCGGCTACCGGATCGAGCTTGGCGAGATAGAGTCGGTGATGCAAGGAGCCCCTGCTGTCGGAAAAGCAGTTGTCCTCGCGCGGCCCGAAACCAAGGGCAGCCTTGAGGTTTGCGCTTATGTCGTGCCAAAACAAAGCGGGGAAATTCACCTTCAGGGGCTGAGGGAGCATTTATCCAAGCATCTGCCTGACTATATGATACCTTCCCACTTTGTCGAGCTTGATGAAATACCGCTGACGGGAAGCGGCAAAGTCGACCGGAAAGCGCTGCTTCGCCATGAAGTCTCTGTCAGCGGGACTGCAGAGTATGCGGCACCGAGAAATGAATATGAAGAAAAAATGGTGGGTATATGGCAGGAAGTGCTCGGAACTGAACAAGTCGGAATCCACGACCAGTTTTTTGAACTGGGCGGCCATTCTCTCAAAGCGATGGCCATGCTGGCAAAAATTCATAAAGCTTTCGGTGTCGAGGTTCCGTTGCAAGTCCTGTTCGAAAAACCGACAGTGGCGGCGTTAAGCGGCTTTGTTTCTGAAGCGGAGAAAGACGGATACACGGTAATTGAACCGGCGCCGGAAAGTGACGATTATCCTCTCTCATTGGCGCAGCAGCGAATTTATATCGTCAGCCAGCTGGAGGATGCCGGAGTCGGCTACAATATGCCGGCCGCGGCGATGCTTGAGGGCACCCTCGATGTTCAGCGCTTTGAAGCTGCTTTTCAAAAACTGATTGACAGGCATGAGGCGCTGCGGACTTCGTTTACAGTTGTCGATGGCGAGCCGAGACAGAATATTCATCAAAGGGTTCAGTTCAAGATTGAGAAGGTTGAAGCAGATGGGAAGCCGATCGAACAAATGGCAAAATCTTTTGTCCGCCGCTTTGATCTCGCCAAAGCTCCGCTGATGAGAGCCGGTCTCGTCCGTCTCGCAGACGGCAGACATGTGCTGTTGTTCGATATGCATCATCTTGTGTCTGACGGCGTGTCGATTTCGATCATATTGAATGAGCTGGCCGCACTGTATAAAGGGGAAGAACTGCCGGAGCCGAATTTGCATTACAAAGATTATGCTTTCTGGCAAAGGACGCAGGCACAAAAAGGTTTTCAAAAAGAAGAGGCTTATTGGCAAAGCGTGTTCGCCCGAGAGCTTCCCGTACTGCAGCTGATAACGGATGAGCCGAGGCCGTCTGTTCAAAGCTTTGAAGGAGACAGGGTATCCGCAGTCCTGCCAAAAGACATGAAAGAAAAATTAGCCGTGCTGGCAGAGCAAAACGGCGCGACATTGTATATGGTCATGCTGGCCGCATACAACATGCTGCTAGCAAAGTACTCCGGGCAGGAAGATGTGATCGTCGGAACGCCGGCGGCCGGCCGCAGACATTCCGATCTGGAAGGAATCATCGGCATCTTTGTCAATACGCTGGCGATCCGTTCAAAAGTGGAGTCGGGCAGAACGTTCAGAGACTTCCTACATGATGTAAAGAAAACGGTAATCGACGCTTTTGAGCATCAGGATTATCCGTTTGAGCGGCTTGCGGAAAAGGTTGGTGCATCGCGCGATTTAAGCCGTCATCCCGTCTTTGACACGATGTTTATTTTGCAAAATGCATGGGAAGACATTCCGATGCTCGGCGATTTGCACCTCTCGATTTATGAAACGAACTTCAATATTGCAAAGTTCGACCTGACGCTGCAGGCGAAAGAAGAGCAGGGAGAATTGATTCTCGATTTGGATTACAGTACGAAGCTGTTTAAAAAAGATACGGCAGAAAGGATGCTGAAAGCATATTTGCACCTTCTGGAGGGCATGACGGCTGATCCGCTGCACAGAATCGGCGAGTACAGCCTTTTGACAGAAGAGGAAACGAATCGTCAGCTCGTCGCGTTCAACCCCGCGGCAAGCGATTATCCGCGGGAGAAAACGATCGTTCAGCTATTTGAGGAACAGGCGGCGGAAAGAGGCGGACATCCCGCCCTGCAATTTGAAGACAAAGTATGGTCATACGGTGAGCTCAATCGGAAAGCGAACCAATTGGCGAGGCGCCTCCGCGAAAGAGGTGTGCAGCCCGGCACGACGGCAGCCATTCTCACCGCCAGGTCGGCTGAAATGGTCATCGGCATTCTCGCTGTGCTGAAAGCCGGCGCTGCTTATGTGCCGATCGATCCGGATCATCCTGAAAAACGTGTGCAACATTTCTTCGAGGACAGCGGAGCGGCGGTTCTTTTAACGCAAAAGGCGATGAAGCCGCTCGCTGAGGCGGCTGAATTTGGCGGCGACATTCTATTTCTTGAGGATGAACACCTTTATCTGGGAGATGCGTCTGATTTGCGCCTTCCGATTTCACCGGAAGCAATGGCCAATCTAACGTATACATCCGGAACGACTGGGACGCCTAAGGGCAATATGGTTTCTCACCGGAATATATTGCGTACGGTAAAAAACACAAATTACTTGGATGTGATGACATCCGATATCGTTCTTTCAATTTCAAATTACGTGTTTGATGCCTTTATGTTTGATGTGTTCGGTTCATTGCTGAACGGCGCCAAGCTGGTGATAGCTCCAAAAGACACGATTCTTGATATGAGCCGGCTCGCACATGTACTTGAAAAAGAAAAGGTTACCGTCTTAATGATCACGACCGCATTATTCAATCTGCTGACAGACATGCGGCCGGACAGTTTGAAGGGACTCCGCAGGGTTCTGTTCGGCGGCGAACGTGCATCTGTCGATCATGTCAGAAGAGCTCTGAACACAGTTGGCAAAGGACGGCTGCTTCATATGTACGGCCCGTCTGAGAGCACTGTCTTTACAACCTATTATCCAGTCAACGAAGTGCCGGACGATGCGCAGGCTATACCGATCGGAAAGCCTGTCAGCAATACGGAGGTTCTGATTCTTGATTCATTCGGCAATGTACAGCCGGCAGGGGTTGCGGGAGAATTGTGCGTCGGCGGAGACGGCCTTGTCCGCGGCTATTTTAACCGCCCGGAACTGACGGCTGAAAAGTTTACGGAACATCCGTTCAAAACCGGTGAGAAGATTTACCGGACGGGCGATATGGCGAGATGGCTTGCCGACGACGGATGTCTCGAATTTATCGGACGGATTGATCATCAGGTCAAAATTCGCGGACAGAGGATCGAGCTGGGCGAAATCGAGCACCATCTCCTCACACATGAAATGGTACAGGAAGCCGCTGTTCTTGCTGTTGACACCGGGAAGAGAGATCAAATGATCTGTGCTTACTTTACGGCCGATCAGGAGCTTTCTAGTGAAGAGCTTCGCCGATATGCGGCAGAAGGTCTGCCGGGCTACATGATCCCGTCCGTGTTTATGCAGCTTCAGGAGCTTCCGCTCACAGGCAATGGAAAGGTCGACAGAAGGGCGCTGCCTGAGCCGGATGTCACGCAGGCCGCGCAAAAGGAATATACGGCGCCAAGGAGCCGAACAGAAGCACAGCTTGCCGATCTTTGGCAGGAAGTGCTCAATGTACCGAAAATCGGTGTGCATGACAATTTCTTTGAACTTGGCGGACACTCTTTAATCGGAATGACGCTCATTGCCCGTATCCAGCAAGAGATGAATGTTGATCTGCAGCTGAAAGATTTGTTCCAGGCGCCGACAATCGAAACCCTGGCGCAGGCTGCGGAAAAAACTGAGAAAAAATCAGCCGTTTATATTGAAGCGGTGCCGGACCGGGAAACGTACCCGGTATCTTCGGCGCAAAAACGGCTGTACGTCCTACAGCAGATTGAAGGCGCTGAGAAAAGCTATCACATGCCGGCCGTTCTCCAGCTTGAAGGGAAGCTTGATTTGAAGCGCCTCGAGTCTGCCGCGCAAATGCTGATCAAGCGCCATGAAGCATTCCGCACGACATTTGAAATCAAGGACGGCGAACCTGTTCAGCGGATTTGGGAAGCTGCGGAATTGACCATTGATGTCATCGATGCAGATGAACAAGAAGCGGAAAAGCTGATTAAAGAATTCATCAGGCCGTTTGATTTAACAAAAGCCCCGTTATTTAGAATGAGCATCATACGTTTCACGGGAGAAAAACATCTTTTGCTTGTGGATATGCATCATATCATTTCAGACGGCGCTTCTGTCAGCGTCCTGATCGATGAAATGACAAAGCTTTATGCGGGAGAGGCGCTTGAACCGCTGAGGATTCAGTATAAAGACTTTTCTGTATGGCAGCAGCATCTGCTGACAGAACGGCACAAAGTGCAGGAGGAATACTGGCTCAAGGAGCTGGCCGGCGAGCTGCCTGTTTTGACGCTTCCGGCAGACTATCCGCGTCCTTCTATTCAAACGTTTGAAGGAAGCCGTCTCAGCTTTGCGCTGAAACCGGAGCTTGTCCAGCAGCTGAGAAAACTGGCCAAGGAAACGGACAGCACTTTATACATGGTGCTCGCTGCCTCATACAGCGCGCTTTTATCCAAACTGAGCGGACAGAGCGAGGTCATTGTCGGCTCTCCGGCTGCCGGGCGGCCGCATACTGATTTGAGCCGGATCATCGGCATGTTTGTCAATACGCTTGCAATAAGAACGCGTCCTGAAGGAGACAAGCCGTTTTCTGCATTCCTTGAGGAAGTGAAAGAAACGACGCTCGGCGCGTTTGAGCATCAAGATTACCCGTTTGAAGAACTCATCGAGAAGCTGAACATCCAGCGCGACATGAGCCGAAACCCATTGTTTGATGCCGTCTTTTCAATGCGAAATGCCGATTTGAAGGACTTGTCAATGGAAGGGATCACACTCAAGCCGTATGATTTTGCCCATCAGACCGCGAAGTTTGACCTGACGCTGACAGCGGCGGAAGAGGACGGACTTCTCGTTTTTGAAATGGAATACAATACAGCTCTCTTTAAGCATGAATCGATCGAGCGCTGGCGCGGGTACTGGGTCAATCTGCTCGAAGCGGTTGCCGAAAATCCTGATGCCCGCCTTTCAGAGCTTTCGCTTCTGGATGAAGCGGAAAAACGGCGAATCGTCCAAAATTGGAATGAGACGAGACTGGCTGTGCCGGAGGACAAAACGGTCCATGAGCTGTTCGAAGCGCAAGCCCTCCGCACGCCTGACCATGGGGCAGCGGTGTACAACGGCGTGAAGTGGACGTACAAAGAGCTGAACGCGCGCGCGAACCGTCTGGCCCGGCTGCTGATCGAAAAAGGGGTCCGTCCTGAACAGCGGATCGGGATCATGGTCAAGCCTTCGCTTGAAATGGCCGCCGGCGTGCTCGCGATTTTGAAAGCGGGAGCGGCCTATGTGCCGATCGATCCTAGCTATCCGGCTGAACGGATCGGATACGTGCTGAAAGACAGCGGCGCAGAGCTGCTTCTGACGCAAACAAACTTAGCCGCACCTGAAGAATTCAGCGGTGAAACACTTCTTCTCGATTCGATGCTGAGCGAAGAAATCACAAAAGACGATGAGGTGAACCCACAGGCAGGTACACAGTCAGACAACCTGGCCTACTTGATCTACACATCGGGCACGACCGGCCAGCCGAAAGGCGTCATGGTCGAACACCGGTCGCTCGTAAACTTGTGTTATTGGCATAATGACGCCTTTAAGGTCACCGAACAGGACAAAAGCGCGAAATATGCCGGCTTCGGCTTTGACGCTTCCGTTTGGGAGATGTTCCCGTACTGGATCGCCGGAGCGGAGCTTCACATCATTGATGAAGCGATCCGAATGGATATTACGCGCTTAAATCAATACTTTGAAGAGAACAAAATAACGATCACGTTCCTGCCGACACAGTTGTGCGAACAGTTCATGGAGCTGGATAACCAGTCGCTGCGCGTGCTGCTTACGGGCGGAGACAAGCTGAAACGGATCGCAAAACGCTCCTACACGCTCGTCAACAACTATGGACCGACGGAAAACACGGTCGTCGCGACGAGCGCGGCGATTGATCCTGATGAAGGAATGCTTTCAATCGGAAAGCCGATCGCCAATACGCGGGCGTATGTGCTAGGACAAAACAACGAAGTCCAGCCCGTCGGTGTCGCGGGTGAGCTGTGCATCGCCGGCCGCGGGCTTGCGCGCGGCTATCTGAACAAGCCAGAGGAAACGGCGAAGCATTTTACGGAAGACCCGTTTGTGCCGGGCGAGCGCATGTACCGGACGGGGGACGCGGTCAAATGGCTGGAAGATGGACGGCTTGAGTACATCGGCCGAATCGACCAGCAGGTGAAAATCCGCGGCTTCCGGATCGAACTTTCTGAAATCGAAGTCCAGCTCGCGCGGCTCTCTGAAGTGCAGGAAGCCGTCGTCACCGACATCGAAGACGCCTGCGGCAACAAAGCGCTGTGCGGCTATGTCGTTGCGAATGAACAGCTTGATACAGAAAGCCTCGCCCGGAAGCTGGCGCAGACGCTCCCGGACTATATGGTACCGTCATTCTGGGTGCAGCTTGATGAGCTCCCGGTTACGGCGAATGGAAAAGTCGACCGAAGGGCGCTGCCTCAGCCTGACGTCGAAGCGCAGACAGCCGAATACAAAGCGCCGCTTACAGAAACGGAACAGCTGTTGGCGGACATTTGGCAGGAGGTTCTCGGTATAGACCGAATCGGGATCACAGACAATTTTTTCGCGCTCGGCGGAGATTCGATCAAAGGAATTCAAATGGCAAGCCGGCTTCAGCAGCACGGGTGGAAGCTGGAGATGAAGGACTTGTTTCAGCACCCGACGATCGGAGAGCTGAGTGCTTATGTTCAAGCGGCTGACGATCAGCCGATCGATCAGAACCCTGTCGAAGGCGAAGTCACATTGACGCCGATTCAGCGCTGGTTCTTCGAACGCAAATTTACGAACGAGCATCACTGGAATCAGTCGGTCATGCTTCACGCTTTAACGGGATTCGACCCGGAAACGGCAGGCAAGGCTTTAAGCAAGCTGATCGAACATCATGACGCACTTCGCATGGTTTATCAACGAAATGGAGACGGGATTGTTCAGTACAACAGAGGGCTGGAAGAAACAGCGGTTCGCCCTGAAGTCATCCGCTTCAATGAATCGGGCGCTGAACTTGAAGCTGCCGTGTTGAAGGCATCAAACCGGATTCAAAGCAGTATCGATTTAACCGAAGGCCCGCTTTTGAAAGCGGCGATCTTTAAAACGGATCAAGGCGATCATCTTCTCATTGTTATTCATCATCTCGTTGTGGACGGAATCTCATGGAGAATCCTCCTTGAGGATTTCGCCGCCGGGTACGCCCAGGCTGAAAAAGGGGAGCCGATTATTCTTCAAGACAAGACGCACTCTTTTGCTGAATATGCGGCTCGCCTGGAAGAATATGCAGGGTCAAAAGCTTTCGCAAAAGAAATCGGCTATTGGCAGGAAATCGAACAGGCGGAGACGGCAGCGCTCCCGAAAGACGATGAAGCAGAGGACAAGCGGATGCGCCATACGAAAACGGCTGAGTTTTCCCTCTCAAAAGAAGAAACGGAACAGTTGATGACAAAAGTTCATGAAGCATATAACACGGAAATGAACGACATTTTGCTTACGGCGTTGGGCTTGGCGCTGAAAGAGTGGACGGGGCAGGAAGACTTTATCATCTGCTTAGAGGGACACGGCCGGGAGGACATCATAGACGGCTTGAATATTTCCCGGACGGTCGGCTGGTTTACAAGCCAGTTCCCGGCGCTGATTCAAATGCGCCATTCAGGGGATATCGGCTATCAAATCAAACAGATCAAAGAAGAATTGCGCCACATTCCGAATAAAGGAATCGGCTATGGCATTTATCGTTATTTGACCGAAGAAGGCAAAAAGGCGAAGCCGATCAAGCATGATATCAGCTTCAACTATTTGGGCCAGTTTACAGAGATGGCGGATTCGGGTCTGTTCACGAGATCCATCTTGCCGTCCGGCGACCCGCTCAGCCCGGAAACGGAAAAACCGAATGCGCTGGACATCGTCGGCTATATCGAAGACGGCATTTTGACAATGTCAATCGCTTATCATTCACTCGAATATAAAGAAAGCAACGTCGCCGCTGTCGCCGCAAGCTTTAAAACTTATTTGCTGCAATTGATCGATCATTGCTTAGAGCGGGATGGGGGCGAACTGACCCCGAGCGATCTTGGAGATGACGAACTCACGCTTGAAGAATTAGATAAATTAATGGAGATTTTCTAACAAAAAAACGAGGTGCCTTATGGGGAAACAAAAGATTCAAAAGGTGTATCCTTTGACACCGATGCAGGAAGGAATGCTGTACCACGCAATGCTTGATCCGGAATCTTCCTCTTACTTCACACAGTTGGAGCTATTCATAGACGGGGAATTTGATTTGGGGATCTTTGAAAAAAGCGTGAATCAGCTCGTGCGTTCATACGATATTCTCAGAACGGTTTTTGTTCACCAGCAATTGCAAAAACCGCGCCAGGTTGTCCTGGCTGAACGGCAGGCAATAGTGGAATTTGAGGATCTTGCGGACTTGGATGAGGAAAGGCAAACAAACCGCATTGACCGGTATAAACAAGAGGTACAGGCTGCCGGGTTTAATTTGGCGAAAGACATGCTGTTTAAAACGGCGGTCTTTCGGCTTGACCGGAATAAGTACCTTCTCGTCTGGAGCAACCATCATATCGTGATGGACGGCTGGAGCATGGGGATATTAATGAAACGCCTTTTTCAAAACTATGAAGCGTTTCGAGCAAACTGGACGGTTCCGCTTGATCAGGGAAAACCGTATGCGGACTATATTAAATGGCTCGGCCGGCAGGATAAGGGTGAAGCGGCATCCTACTGGGAACACCGCCTTTCGGGTTTAGAAAGTCCGAGCGTCATTCCCGGCGGCAAACCGCGGCCGGATTCAGAATCGTACCGGAACGAGGAGTTTACGTTTGTTTGGGACAAGAATATGGTGGATGCCCTTCAACAGGCGGCAAACCGCTATCATGTCACAGCTCCCAACCTTTTTCAGGCGATTTGGGGAGCGGTCCTTGCCAAATATAACAGAACCGATGATGTAGTGTTCGGCACGGTTGTGTCCGGGCGCTCGTCGGAAATTGACGGAATCGAGCATATGGCAGGGCTGTTCATCAACACGATCCCTGTCCGTTTAAAGGTCGATCAAAACGCATCGTTTGCCGAGCTGTTCAAACAAGCACAGCAGCATGCGATTGACGCGGAGCGGTACGACTATCTACCGCTCTATGAGATTCAAAAGCAATCGGCATTGGACGGCCGCTTGATCAGCCACCTTGTCGCGTTTGAGAACTATCCGCTTGATAAGGAGCTTGAAAACGGAACGATTCATGAGAGGCTCGGCTTTTCCATCAAGGCTGCCGGAGCTTTTGAACAAACGAATTACGACTTTAATTTGATCGTTTATCCGGGAGCTGAGTGGACGATCAAATTGAAATACAACGGTGCGGCTTTTGACGCGGCTTTCATTGAGCAGGCCGCCGGGCATTTAACGAGACTCGCAGAAGAGGCGATTACAAACCCCGAATCAAAAGCAGCCAGCGCCGCCGTGTTATCAAAACAGGAGCAACAAACGCTGCTCGCTTTTAATCAAACAAAATCCGATTATCCAAGAGAAAAGACGATCCCGGTGCTGTTTGAAGAACAGGTTGAAGCGTCTCCTGACAAAACGGCTGTTGCCGCTGACGGAAGAAGCCTGACTTACCGCAGGCTGAATGAGAAAGCCAATCAGCTCGCGAGAAGACTTAAAGCTAAAGGCTTGATGCACGGAAATGCCGCCGCCATTATGTTGGAGCGGTCGCTTGAAGCAGCCGTCAGCATGCTGGCGGTGCTGAAAGCAGGCGGCGTGTACGTGCCGATCGATCCCGGATATCCTGAAGAGCGGATTCGCTTTTTGCTCGAAGACAGCGGGTCAAAGATCGTCCTTACAAAAGACAGTACGCAGATTTCGCTGGAAGGGTATGAGGTGCTCGCCGTAAATGCGATGGATGCAGAAAAAGAAGATACCGCCAACCTTGAACATGTCAACAAGCCCGAAGATCTTGCCTATTACATTTATACATCCGGATCGACGGGCAGGCCGAAGGGCGTTATGGTCGAACACCGCAATATCGTCCGCCTTGTCAAAAATGCGGGCTACATCCCGCTGAAGAGCGGCGTGAGGATGGCGCAGACAGGGGCTGTCAGCTTTGATGCCAGTACATTTGAAGTATTCGGCGCACTGCTAAACGGAGGAACCCTTTATCCCGTCCCGAAAGAGACGCTCCTTGATGGAAAAAGGTTCAACATGTTTCTGAAGGAAACCGGAATCACAACAATGTGGCTGACTTCGCCTCTTTTCAATCAGCTTGCTCAGCAGGATCCGGGAATGTTTGCAACCTTGAACGATCTGATTATCGGCGGAGATGCCCTTGTTCCGGGAATCGTCAACAGAGTCAAACGCGAATCACCGGAACTGTCGCTTTGGAACGGATACGGGCCTACCGAAAATACGACATTTTCGACCTGTTTTTTGATCGATCAAGCACATGAGAGGACGATCCCGATTGGAAAGCCGATCGGAAATTCAACCGCCTATATCGTTGATGAACACGGCTCGCTTCAGCCGATCGGCGTGCCCGGTGAACTGTGTGTCGGCGGAGACGGGGTGGCGCGCGGCTACTTGAATCAGCCTGAGCTGACAGATGAAAAGTTTGTCGGCGATCCTTTTGCCGAAGGGAAGCGGATGTACCGTACGGGCGACTTGGCAAAATGGCTTCCCGACGGGAATATCGAATTCCTCGGCCGAATTGATCATCAAGTGAAGGTTCGCGGCTTCCGGATCGAATTAGGCGAGGTTGAAGCGGCTTTAGCCCGCCTTGAGGGGATTTCAGAAGCGGCCGCTGTCATTCGGGAAAACAACGCCGGAGAAAACGAGATTTGCGTCTATTACACTGCAGTTGGCGCGAGGCCGGCCGCACAGCTGCGGACAGAGCTGTCCCGGTCGCTTCCGGAGTATATGATTCCGGCTCATTTGATCGAACTCGACAGCATGCCGCTGACAGCCAACGGAAAGGTTGACAAACGTCAGCTTCCGGCTCCTATCGCTGAAGAGACTGCTAGATTCGAAGCGCCCAAAAATGAAACGGAAGAAATTCTGGCGGCAATCTGGGAAGAGATTCTCGGCATCAAGCAGCCGGGAATCGATGACAACTTCTTTTCCATCGGCGGACACTCGCTGAAGGCGATGATGCTGACTGCCAAAATACAAGAGCAGCTCCAAAAAGAGGTGCCGATCAAAGTATTATTTGAAAAACCGACGATCAGAGAGCTGGCCGAATTTCTTCAAGGAGAAACAAAAGAGGAAACCGCTTCGATTACGCCGGCACCATCCCGTCCGAATTACCCGGTTTCGTCCGCCCAACGGCGCATGTACATCCTCAATCAGCTCGAAGAAGCAAGCACGAGATACAATGTACCGGCGGTTCTGCTTTTGGAAGGCGAATTAGATAAGGAGCGTTTGGAAGCCGCGTTTCGGGCCTTGATCGGCCGCCATGAAACATTGCGGACATCGTTCGAATTAATCGATGGAGAAATCGTTCAAATCATCCATCAAGACGCGGTTTTTCACCTGACGGAATCAGTGGCGGAAGAAGCGGAAGCCGAAGCGGCGATCAGAGAATTTATCCGGCCGTTTGAGCTGAATAAGGCGCCGCTCGTCAGGGCGGAGCTCGTGAAGCTTGAAGAAAAACGCCATCTGCTGATGATCGATATGCACCATATTATTACGGACGGAAGCTCCACCGGCATACTGATTCGCGACCTGGCCGGCTTCTACCACGGAGAAGAGGCGCCTGCCCCTAAGCTCCACTATAAAGATTTCGCTGTGTGGCAAAACGGACCGGAGCATCAGGAGAAATTGAAAGAACAAGAACAGTATTGGCTTGACGTTTTTAAAGGCGAGCTGCCTGTTCTCGATCTGCCGTACGATTTTCCACGGCCGTCAAAACGCAGCTTTGAAGGTGACCGTGTCGTCTTCGGAATCGATCAAAAAATGACGGCAGACATTCAAAAGCTGCTTTCTGAAGCTGATGCGACACTTTATATGTTCCTGTTGGCTGCATTTAATATCCTGCTTTCCAAGTATGCGTCACAGGATGATTTGATCGTCGGATCGCCCGTGGCAGGCAGAACCCATCCGGATTTGCACAACATTCCGGGCATGTTTGTCAATACGCTGGCGCTCCGCAATCGTCTTGAAGGAGAAAAAACGTTTAAGCAGTTTTTGCAGGAAGTCAAAGAGACAAGTCTTCAAGGCTTTGCCAAGCAGGATTATCCGCTTGAAGAACTGATTGAAAAACTGCCATTGCCGCGGGATACAAGCCGAAATCCGCTGTTCAGCGTCTTTTTCAACATGCAGAACATGGAGGTCCCGACGCTGAAACTCGGAGATTTGCAGATTTCGTCTTACTCGGTGCGTCACCGCACGGCGAAGTTCGATCTGTCGCTTGAGGCTGTGGAGCATGATGGCGAAATCGGTTTGAGCTTTGACTATGCCGTATCCTTATTTAAAGAAGAAACGATTAGGCGCTGGAGCGGTCACTTCTTAAATGTGATTAAAAAAATCTGCGAAAACCCCGGCATTAAGCTCAGGGACATCGAACTGCTTTCAGTCAAAGAGCGCGCACTTCTGCTCGAAGAAGCGAGGCGCAGCCAGGCGGAGCGCCTTGAGGAGCGGCCGTTTCATGTACAGTTTGAAGAAAAGGCGGACGAAATGCCTGATCAGCCGGCCGTTGTCTGCGGGGAAACGATCCTCACATACCGCGTGCTCGACGAAAAAGCAAATCAGATCGCAAATGTGCTGCGCAGTGAAGGCGTCGGAAAAGACGATGTTGTCGGTATTATGCTGAATCGTTCTGCAGAGGTCGCCGCAGCGATTCTCGGTGTAATGAAATCAGGAGGCGCTTTTTTGCCGATTGATCCGGAAATGCCGACGAGCAGGGTGCAATATATGCTGGAAGACAGCGGAGTCCGCTGGCTCTTAACAGAACCTTCCCATCAAGCGGATCTCGCAGATTGGTATACCGGGAGACTGATAGATGTCAGAAAAGACACGCTGATGGCAAGTAATAAACGGCCGTATCCAACTACGGACGGAGCGAGTTTGGCGTACATCATCTACACATCCGGAACGACTGGCCAGCCGAAAGGTGTTCAGCTCGAACACCGGAATCTGGCAAACTATGTTTCCTGGTTTATCAGTGAGGCGCACCTGTCAGCTTCGGATAAAACGATGCTTTTGTCTTCCTATGCGTTCGATCTCGGATACACGAGCTTTTTCCCGGTGCTGCTTGCCGGAGGAGAGCTGCATATCGTCCCGAAAGAAACGTATACAGAACCGGAGGCATTTACTCATTATATCGGTGAACAAGGGATCACATATATGAAGCTGACGCCGTCGCTTTTCCATACGGTCGTTCAGCCGCAAAGCTTCGCTTTGGCAAAGGGGCTTCAGTCATTGAGACTGATTGTACTAGGGGGAGAAAAAATCAATCCGAAAGATGTGGAGCGGTTCCATTCCCGCTATCCGGACACCAGATTCATCAATCATTACGGTCCGACGGAAACGACGATCGGAGCAATCGCTAAACCGGTCGAGCCGGACATGATCGGACAATTCGCCGAGCGTCCGACGATTGGACGGCCGATTTCGGGCGCCGGAGCACTGGTATTGGACGCCTCCCACCGGCTTGTTCCCGCCGGAGCAGCAGGCGAGCTGTATATAACGGGAAGCGGGCTTGCAAGAGGATATGTGAACAACCGGGAACTCACGGCTGCGAAGTTTGTCGAAAATCCTTACACGCCGGGCACATTCATGTACCGGACAGGGGATCTCGTCCGCCGTCTTCCGAATGGAGAGATTGAATTTTTGGGGCGGACGGATGATCAGGTGAAAATCCGCGGCTACAGAATCGAATTGAAAGAAATCGAAGAAGCCTTTAACGGGCTTGATGATATAGAGCGGGCTATCGTTCTTTCCTTTACGACTGACTCGGGGTTAGACGAATTGTGCGCTTATATTCAAGCGAAACGACAGCTGCCGGTTTCCGAACTGAGAGAGCGTCTTTCCGAGCGGCTGCCGTCGTACATGATCCCGTCATACTTCGTAACGGTGGATAAAATGCCGCTTTCGGCAAACGGAAAAGTGGACCGCCGCGCGCTCCCGGAGCCGCAAGGTCTAAACGGACGAAGCGATTCGTATAGAGCGCCGTCAACCGAAATTGAAAAAGCCCTCTGCGGCATTTGGGAAGAGGTGCTTGGCGTTCAGAAGGTCGGACTTGACGACAATTTCTTCGATCTTGGCGGACATTCATTAAAAGGAATGATGCTGATAGCGGAAATCCAATCCAGGCTCGGAAAAAAAGTACCGCTAAAAACGTTGTTCGATTGTCCGACCGCCGGCTTGCTCGCCCGCAGTATTGAAGCATCCGAAGGACAGTCACAACAAAGCGCGATTCAGCCTGCCGAAAAACGCGACTGGTATCCGGTTTCATCCGCTCAGCAACGGATGTATGCCCTCCACCATTTTGAAAAGAACGGAACGGGCTACAACATGCCGTCTGTTCTCATGATGGAAGGCGTGCTTGATACGGATCGTTTAAGACGGGCGTTCGCCGACTTGGTGAACCGCCATGAATCATTGCGAACCGCATTTATTGAAATCGATGGCCGTACCGTTCAAATTGTGCATGAAAAAGCGGACATTGACTTAAAGGTTATTCATATTCGTGAAGAGGACGCAGAAGCGGAAATCAACCGCTTTATCAGACCGTTTGATCTCAGCACCGCTCCGCTGATCAGAGCCGAGTTGCTTTCCATCAGCTCTACGCGCCATCTGCTTTTGATTGATACACATCATATTATTGCGGACGGCGTTTCCAGAAGCCTTTTCGTCAAAGAAATCGCTCAGCTTTATAAAGGCGCTTCGCTCCCTGAGCCGAAGCTGCACTACAAGGATTATGCGGTGTGGCAGCAAGAACCTGACCAGCAAGAAAACATTCGGAAACAGGAAGATTTCTGGCTCCGTCAGTTTAAGGAAAGCGTTCCGGAACTCAGCCTTCCGCTCGACTTTCCGCGTCCTCCTGTCCAAAGCTTTGCCGGTGACCGGGTTCGCTTTAAAGCATCAAAAGACGCCGCCCTTAAAATGCGCCGTTTGACGGCGGAAACGAACACGACGCTAAATATTGTGATGCTCGCCGTTTTTAACCTGTTTTTAAGCCGTCTATCCGGCCAAAACGATATTGTCGTCGGTACAGCGGCAGCGGGCAGAACGAATGCTGATCTGAAAGACATGCCGGGAATGTTCGTCAATTCGTTGGCGCTGAAAAACCATGTGCCTGATCAAGCATCATTCAGCGAGTTTCTGGAAGAGGTCAAAAACAACAGCCTCGCAGCCCTCGACCATCAGGACTATCCGTTTGAAGAACTGATCGCCAAGCTTGATTTACCGCGTGACATGAGCCGGAATCCGCTGTTCAATGTCATGCTGACAACGGAAGATCCTGATAAAGAGACGCTCGATTTAGACGGTCTGACAATCGAGCCGTACGAGATTTCACATGCAGCTGCCAAGTTCGACCTGACACTTGGGGCTTATGAAAAAGATCATGAAATTGGTCTTCAGTTCGAATATGCAACAGATTTGTTTCAGAAACAAACGATTGAACGCTGGAGCGGATACTTGCTTAACCTGCTCGAAGCGGTTGCCGAAAACCCGGATGCCCGCCTTTCAGAGCTTTCGCTTCTGGATGAAGCGGAAAAACGGCGGATCGTTCAAAATTGGAATGAGACGAAGCTTGATGTGCCGGAGGACAAAACGGTCCATGAGCTGTTCGAAGCGCAAGTCCTCCGCACGCCTGACCGCGGGTCAGCGGTGTACAACGGCGTGGAGTGGACATACAAAGAGCTGAACGCGCGGGCGAACCGCCTGGCTCGGCTGCTGATCGAAAAAGGGGTCCGCCCTGAACAGCGGATCGGGATCATGGTCAAGCCTTCGCTTGAAATGGCCGCTGGCGTGCTCGGAATTTTGAAAGCGGGAGCGGCCTATGTGCCGATCGATCCTAGCTATCCGGCCGAGCGGATCGGATACGTGCTAAAAGACAGTGGCGCAGAGCTGCTTTTGACGCAAAGCGGATTAACGGTGCCGGACACATTTACCGGAGACGTGATCGATTTGAATAGAGAAGGCTCCATTCTGGACGGCGAGCTTTATCCAGAGGATGACATGAATCCAAACGCGCAAGCTCAGTCAGACAACCTGGCCTACTTGATCTACACATCGGGCACGACAGGCCAGCCGAAAGGCGTCATGGTCGAACACCGGTCGCTTGTGAATTTGTGTTATTGGCATAATGACGCCTTTAAGGTCACCGAACAGGACAAAAGCGCGAAATATGCCGGCTTCGGCTTTGATGCTTCCGTCTGGGAAATGTTCCCGTACTGGATCGCCGGAGCGGAGCTTCACATCATTGATGAAGCGATCCGAATGGATATTACGCGCTTAAATCAATACTTTGAAGAGAACAAAATAACGATCACGTTCCTGCCGACACAGTTGTGCGAACAGTTCATGGAGCTGGATAACCAGTCGCTGCGCGTGCTGCTTACGGGCGGAGACAAGCTGAAACGGATCGCAAAACGCTCCTACACGCTCGTCAACAACTATGGACCGACGGAAAACACGGTCGTCGCGACGAGCGCGGCGATTGATCCTGATGAAGGAATGCTTTCAATCGGAAAGCCGATCGCCAATACGCGGGCGTATGTGCTAGGACAAAACAACGAAGTCCAGCCCGTCGGTGTCGCGGGTGAGCTGTGCATCGCCGGCCGCGGGCTTGCGCGCGGCTATCTGAACAAGCCAGAGGAAACGGCGAAGCATTTTACGGAAGACCCGTTTGTGCCGGGCGAGCGCATGTACCGGACGGGGGACGCGGTCAAATGGCTGGAAGATGGACGGCTTGAGTACATCGGCCGAATCGACCAGCAGGTGAAAATCCGCGGCTTCCGGATCGAACTTTCTGAAATCGAAGTCCAGCTCGCGCGGCTCTCTGAAGTGCAGGAAGCCGTCGTCACCGACATCGAAGACGCCTGCGGCAACAAAGCGCTGTGCGGCTATGTCGTTGCGAATGAACAGCTTGATACAGAAAGCCTCGCCCGGAAGCTGGCGCAGACGCTCCCGGACTATATGGTACCGTCATTCTGGGTGCAGCTTGATGAGCTCCCGGTTACGGCGAATGGAAAAGTCGACCGAAGGGCGCTGCCTCAGCCTGACGTCGAAGCGCAGACAGCCGAATACAAAGCGCCGCTTACAGAAACGGAACAGCTGTTGGCGGACATTTGGCAGGAGGTTCTCGGTATAGACCGAATCGGGATCACAGACAATTTTTTCGCGCTCGGCGGAGATTCGATCAAAGGAATTCAAATGGCAAGCCGGCTTCAGCAGCACGGGTGGAAGCTGGAGATGAAGGACTTGTTTCAGCACCCGACGATCGGAGAGATCAGTTCGTATATTGAATGGGCCGATGCTAAACCGATCAATCAAGGACCTGTCGAAGGGGAAGTCACATTGACGCCGATTCAGCGCTGGTTCTTTGAACGCAAATTTACGAACGAGCATCACTGGAATCAGTCGGTTATGCTTCACGCGCCTTCAGGGTTTGACCCGGAGCTCGTTGAACAGACATTGGCGGCATTGACAGAGCATCATGATGCCTTGCGCATGGTGTATCAAAAGAAAAACGGCCGCCTCATTCAGTATAACCGCGGGCCGGGCGACCGTTCGTTCGCCTTTCGAGTGGTTGACCTTCGATATGTCACTGACATTGAAACGGAAATCGCCGCCCAGGCAAACCGTCTTCAGGCAAGCCTTGATCTCGAAAACGGGCCGCTTGTAAAGGCAGAACAGTATCAGACTGCGGAAGGCGACCACTTGCTGATCGTCATTCACCATTTGATGATCGACGGCGTGTCATGGCGAATTCTGCTGGAAGACTTTGCATCAGGCTACTCGCAAGCCGCACAGCAGCATGACATTGTCTTCCCTGATAAAACCAATTCGTTTAAAGATTGGGCAAAAGAGCTTGAGGCATATGCACAAACCGAACGCTTTCTTAAAACGGCCGATTATTGGCGCAGACTTGAACAAGAGCGCATTTGCGAGCTGCCGAAAGATCGGGCTGCCGCAGAAAGAAAAGCGGAAAACACTTCTGCTGTTACGTTTGAATTAAGCGAAGCGGAGACGCGTCTGCTGCTGACGAAAGTGCATGAGCCGTATGGAACGGATATCAACGACATCCTGCTTTCCGCCCTCAGCCTGACAATCAGAGAATGGACGAACGGCTCCAATATTTGCATCAATATGGAAGGGCACGGCAGGGAGGAAATCATTCCGGGGATGAATATTTCGAGAACGGCGGGATGGTTTACCGCGCAATATCCGGTTATTTTAAAAAGCGAAGCAGCGGCAGGATTGCCTGAGACCATTAAAAACGTCAAAGAAACCCTTCGGCGCATTCCTGACAAAGGAATCGGCTACGGCATTCTTCGCTACTTAACAGACCGGAAAAAAGCCGGTGCCGATTTCTCGATCAAGCCTGACATCAGCTTTAACTACCTGGGGCAGATCGACAGGGAGGTGCAGACCGATTTCTTCGGACCTTCTTCTTATGATATGGGCAGACAGGTTTCTGAAAGGTCTGAAGCGCTCTATGCGCTGAGCTTCAGCGGCATCATCAGCAAGGAAAAATTCATCTTGTCATGTTCATTCAATACAGAGGAATATGACAGACAGACCGTACAAGGGCTGATGGACAGATTCAAAGCTTCCCTAACGGCATTGATCGACCATTGTACAGCTAAAGAGGAGCGCGAATTTACACCGAGTGATTTTTCTGCCGGCGATCTTGAGATGGAAGAAATGGGCGACCTGTTTGACGTTCTTGAAGAAAACTTGAAATAAACACCGAGGACTTGCCCGCTTGTTAAGCGGGCGAGCCTATGAAAGGGGGATACGATTTTGAGCCAGTTCAAAAAAGAACATGTCCAGGACATATACTATTTGTCGCCGATGCAGGAAGGGATGCTTTTTCATACGCTGCTGCATCCGGGACAAGGCTTTTATATTGAACAAATCAGCATGCAGGTGAAAGGCTCTTTTCAAAAAGATATATTGGAAAAAAGCATGAATGTCATCATCGGCAGGTATGATATATTCCGAACCGTTTTCGTTCATGAAAAAATGAAACGTCCGGTTCAAGTCGTTTTAAAGGAAAGGTCGTTTCAGGCAGAAGAAATTGATCTATCAGGACTTTCTGAAGCAGAACAAAATGAGAGAATCGAAGATTATAAACGAAAAGATAAAGAAAAAGGGTTTAACCTCTCAAAAGACATTCCGATGAGAACCGCGGTTTTTAAAAAGGGACAGGACCGTTACGAATGGGTGTGGAGCTATCATCATATTCTTCTGGACGGATGGTGCTTCGGGATCGTCGTACAGGAACTGTTTGAAGTGTACAACGCGCTCCGCGAAAACAGGCTATACAGCCTCGGGCCCGTCAAACCTTATAAAGACTATATTAAATGGCTCGAAAGTCAGGACAAACAAAGATCGCTGGCTTACTGGGAACATCATTTAGCCGGATTCGAAGGGCAGACGACATTCAGCGAACAGCGGAAAAAACCGGAGCAAGCCGGCAATCAGCCGGGAGAACTGCTGTTTACACTTCCAAAAGAAGATACAGAAGCGTTCACACAGCTTGCAAAAGCGCATCATACCACGTTGAGCACGGCTCTTCAGGCGGTGTGGTCGGTGCTGCTCAGCCGCTATCAGCGATCCCGCGATCTGATCTTCGGTACAGTTGTGTCAGGCCGCCCCGCTGACATTCAAGGTGTCGAGCACATGGTCGGTTTGTTTATCAATGTCGTCCCGAAACGGGTAACCTTTGGCGCGCAAACGACCTTTACAGAGCTGGTCGCTGAATTGCAGAAGCAGGCGCTTGAAGCTGAGCCGCATCAATATATGCCGCTCTATGATATCCAAAGTCATATAGCAGCGCCGAACTTGATCGACCACATTATCGTTTTTGAAAATTATCCGCTGCAAGAAGCCAACAAACAGCACGAAGAAAAAAATCTCGGCTTCACAATGGATGATATCACCGTTTTCGAAAAATCGAATTATGATCTGAATTTGCTTGCTTCACCGGGTGAAGAAATGCTGTTGAAACTCGCATACAACAGGAATGTCTTCGAACCATCTTTCATCTTGCAGCTAAAAGAACAGCTATTGACAGGTATTCGCGAGATCATCAGAAATCCGGAGCAGCCGCTTGACGACATTTGTGTCGTATCCAAAAAGGAAAAAGAGCGCCTTCTCCATGAATTTAACGGTCAAGTCCAACGGAAGCAAACCGGGCTGACGATCCCGCAACGGTTTGAGCAATGTGCTGAAGCGCTCCCGGAACAGCCCGCGGTATCAGCGGCCGGGCGGACGCTGACATATCGGGAATTGAACGAACAGGCGAACAAGGTCGCGCATCTTTTGCGCAAAAAGAACGTCGGCCGCAGCGAACCTGTCGCTCTTTTGTTCCGCCGTTCGCCGGAAATGGTCATCGCGATACTCGCCGTCTTAAAAGCAGGGGGCGCCTATCTGCCGATTGACCCGGAATATCCTGAAGCGCGAATTCAGTATATGCTGGAGGACAGCGGGGCTGTTTGCATGTTGACACAAGAAGAGCTTGCCGGACGGGCGGCGTCGCTTTCTTTTCATCAGAATACGATCTTGATCGACGATCCGGCGGTGTCTGCAGAAAGCGGGCGAAACCTTGAAATTGCCGCCGAACCGGACGACCTTGCTTATATCATGTATACGTCAGGCACAACGGGAAAACCGAAAGGCAATCTGACGACACATGCCAATATTACAAGAGTTGTAAAAGAGACAAACTACATCAGCCTTTCCGAGAAAGACACCTTGCTGTCCCTTTCAAACTATGCGTTTGACGGCTTCACATTTGATGTGTACGGCGCGCTTTTAAACGGAGCAAAGCTGGTAGTGGCCGATCAGGCGACGATTCTCCATATCGGCAAGCTGACAGAAACGATTCAGAAGGAAAACATCACGGTCATGTTTGTGACAACGGCGCTGTTCAACCTCCTGGTCGATGCGGGAACAGAGTGGATGAAAGGGATTCGCAAAGTTCTGTTCGGCGGAGAGCGCTCATCTGTCAGCCATGTCAAGAAAGCATTTGCCGCCATGGGACCGGACAGGATCATTCATGTATACGGGCCGACGGAAACGACCGTCTTCGCGACGTTCTATCCGGTCAACCGCATTGAGGACAGCGCGGTTTCCATTCCGATCGGCAAGCCGATAAACGAAACCAATGCATACATTCTGACGGAAAATAACCGGCTTCAACCGATTGGAGCGGTAGGTGAATTGTGTCTGAGCGGTACAGGGGTATCGCGCGGCTATTTAAACAGGCCGGAACTGACTGCGGAAAAATTCGTGCCGCATCCGTTCAACAGCGGTGAAACGATGTACAGGACAGGGGATCTGGCCCGCTGGCTGCCGGACGGCAATATCGACTTCATCGGCCGGATCGATGATCAAGTGAAAATCCGCGGCCACCGAATTGAGCTCGGTGAAATCGAAGAGGAGCTGATGCGCTGTCAAGGCGTAAAGGAAGCCGTTGTAATCGCCAAGAAAAGAGGGAATGGGGATGCGGCGCTCACCGCCTATGTCGTCCCGGTGCGGGGAGCTGTGGTTTCGAACGAGGAGGTTCGCCGCCAACTGGCTCGGAATCTCCCGGCTTACATGGTGCCGGATGCATATATCATGCTTGAAGAGCTGCCGCTCACCGCAAACGGAAAAGTCAACCGCCGCCTTCTTCCTGAAGCAGATGGCCGGCCGAATCCAACAGAGCACCGTGCACCTCGCAATATGACGGAAGAAAAGCTTGCGATCATTTGGTCTGAGGTTCTCGGTAGACAGCAGATCGGAATAGACGAGAACTTTTTTGAAATCGGGGGACATTCATTGAAAGCTATGGCTGTCACCTCCCGGATGCTGAAAGATCTCGCCATCGATGTTCCGGTGAATGTGTTGTTTGAAATGCCCACAATCGAGGGCCTCGCGGCTTATATCGACCAGGGCGGACATACGGATGACGTGAAAAAAACCGTCTTCAATCAGGAAAGCACCCGCCATTTGTTCGCATTCCCGCCTGTCCTCGGCTATGGCATCGTGTACGGCAAACTGGCCGAACAAATGCCGGAATACAAGATTCATGCGTTTGACTTTATAGAAAGCGATGACCGCGCCGTGCGCTACGCAGAAGCCATCTCCGGCCTTCAGCCAGAAGAGCCGCTGACATTGATCGGCTATTCGGCCGGCTGCGGCCTCGCCTTTGAAGTGGCGCAAACACTCGAAAAGAACGGGCGGAAAGTCGAAAAGCTGCTGATGATCGATTCATATATGAAGAACGGTGTCAGCGATTTAGAAGGGCGGTCAATTGAAGCTGATACAGCTGCTCTGATGGAAGCCAACAAGGACAATGAATATATGAAAATCAAGACGGTTGCCGATGGCATCGCCAAAAAGATGGCAGCCTATTATTCTTACTTTGTTAATCTTGTCCATCAAGGAACGGTCAGCTGCGAGATTCACTTGATCAAATCAGAGCACGCGAAACCGCTCCCGGAATGGCTTTCGACGTGGAAAGAAGGAACGGAGTCTTCTTATGATGAATATCAAGGTGTTGGAAGACATGATGAAATGCTCGCGGACGTCTTTGTCAAAACCAATGCAGATTTGATCAGACAGATTTTGGGCGAACGTGCCGCTGTAATCGGGGGGCATGATAAATGAACGAGATTATTAAGCAGTTTGGAGCGCCGGCAGGCGGCACGCAGTTGATCTGTTTCCCGTTTGCCGGGGGATATTCGGCATCATTCAGACCGCTTTATGAACATTTAAAAGCAGATTTTGAAGTACTGGCCATCGAACCGCCTGGACACGGAACAAATCGAATGGCGTTTGTCGACAATTTGGAAGAACTCGTCGATCTGTATATAGCGGCGCTCAAGCCGAGGCTCTCCGCTCCATTCGTACTGTTCGGCCACAGCATGGGCGGGATGGTTGTTTACAGGTTGACGCAAAAGCTTGAACAAGAAGGCATCTTTCCGGCAGCTGCGGTGATTTCAGCGATTCAGCCGCCTCATATTCAGCGGCAAAAAGTGTCTCACAAAAATGATGACGCATTTCTCGACCATCTCAGCCAGCTTGGCGGAATACCCCAACAACTGAAAGATAACAGGGAAGTCATGAACTTTTTCCTGCCGTCATTCAGAGCGGACTACAGAGCGCTTGAGACGTTCTGCCATACGGATCATACGCCGCTCATGTCGCCTGTTCATATCCTGAACGGAGATCGCGATGAAAAATGCATGAAGGATGCGCATGGCTGGAAAAAGTGGGCGCGTACGATCGATTTCCACTATTTCAAAGGCGGCCATATGTATCTTTTAGCAAAAACGGAACAAGTAGCCGCGAAGATCAAAACGATTGCCGCGGCCAGCCGCAAGGAGGCCGGCCCGGCAATATAAAGAAAAACGGAAAATCGGTGTGTTGAAACAGCCGATTTTCCGTTTTTTAGCTTTTTTTCAGCCGGTTTTCCGGCCTGACCATCGTCGCTCCGATCAGTCCGGCAATAATCATCCCCGTTCCTGCGAAGTGAAACCATTCAAGTGATTCTCCCAGCCATATGATCCCAGCCAAAATCGTCACCAGTGTCGCCAGATGATTAAACATGCTGATTTTCGCAGCTTCTATTTTTGAGAGAGCATAATTTGATAAAAATGATGTCGCAAACGATGACAACACGCCCAAATACAAAACCGAAAGAATAAACACCGGATCAGTGAAGGGAGCAAAAAATCCGCTCAGCGTGCCGTCTGCCATGTGACTGATCCCGGCGATGCCATTGAAAAAGAGAAATCCCGCACCAGTGGTCACATATGTTAATTCAAGCGAATTGAAGGTGCGTGTCATCTTTCTCGCGAGCACACTGTAGCCCGCCGATGAAAGCGCCGAAAGCAAAATCAGCGCCGCCCCTCTCAAATCGGAGCTTCCGGTGCCTGCGCTTTTCATCATAAAGATGCAGGCCACCCCCGCCGCTGACAAGACGGTGAAAAAGAATTGCCGCTTCGTAAACCGTTCATTTAAAAAATAAGCGGCGAATATCATCGTAAAGATCGGGATCGCCGCTTGAATGATGCCGGCTTCAGACGAAGACGTGTAGACGAGCCCAAACACTTGAAAAGCAAAAAACATGACAGGATAAAATAAAGCTAAAGGCAGTACCTTCAGCGCATCTTTCATGCTGATGCCAATCTTTACCCATCCAAGCAGAAGGGGAAAAAGCGCGGCCAAAAAAGCGACCGTAAAGCGATGGGCCAGAATATCGACCGGATTCGCTGCAGTGAGAGCCAATTTGACAAAGAAAAAAGAAAACCCAATGATAAAAGCATAGAGCAAAACTGCCGCATAAGCAGATTTGTTCAAAGTCGATCATCTCCGTTAAAGTATGCATGCAATACAGATATTTTACCGGCTTCTGTCATCTTATACGGAAGCGAAATCTGATACAATACAAAAAAACGGAATCTGTACCGTTACAGATTGGCGAAGGAGACGAACATGCACAAATATGTAGCGCTGATGAACGAATTGGAGGATATGATCGAAGACAAATCCTTTCAGGAAGGGGACAGGCTGCCGTCCATCCGCGAGCTGTCCGTACGCTTCAAAGTAAGCAAAAGCACGGTCATCAGGGCGTTTAGCGAGCTGGAGAGACAGCACCTCATCTACTCAGTGCCGAAAAGCGGCTATTACGTCGTGAAAAAAACGAATCAGCGACCAAATCCCGGAAAGGCTGTGATCGATTTCTCAGCATCTGCTCCTGATCCTGATGTCTTTCCATACATCGATTTTCAGCATTGCATCAATAAAGCCATTGACACATACAAAAACGATCTGTTTATCTATGGGACGCCGAAAGGTCTTCCGTCATTAATCGAGGCCATACAAAAAGAGCTTGCCAACGGCCAGGTGTTTGCGAAAGAGGAACACATTTTTATTACATCAGGCGTGCAGCAGGCCCTCGCTCTGCTCGCTTCAATGCCTTTTCCCAACCGGAAGCGGAAAATTCTGATCGAACAGCCGAGCTATCATTTACTGATTCAATACCTTGAAGTTCACGGCATACCCGCAATCGGCATCGAGAGAACCGCTGAGGGCATCGATATGGATGAGCTGGAGCAAATTTTCCAAACCGAAGACATCAAATTCTTTTATACGATGCCGAGATTCCACAATCCGCTCGGGACTTCCTATACGGAACGGGAAAAAATGGCCATCGTCAAGCTGGCGGAAAAGTATGACGTCTATATCGCCGAGGATGATTTTTTAGGAGATTTGGAGAATCATAAAAAGGCGGACCCGTTACATTATTATGACGTTTCTTCACACGTCATTTATTTGAAAAGTTTCTCCAAGATTATTTTTCCGGGTCTGCGGGTCGGAGCCGCTGTGCTGCCCGATTCTCTGACAGATGTGTTCAACCGGTACAAACAGCTGCTCGACATTGACAGTTCCATGCTGTCTCAGGCCGCTTTGGAGATCTATTTGAAGAGCGGGATGTTTGAAAAGCATAAGCAAAAGATCCGTTCTTCCTATCAAAAAAGATCATGCCTTCTGCATGATCTGCTAAAAGAATGTGCCGCGTCACTGGGGGATGTGCTTGAATTCCATCCACACGGCCATCCGGCCATCCACACCCACATCGAATTGGACCGGACGATCCCGGCGTCCCGTCTGATCAAAAGCTTACAAAAACGGAACGTCCTGCTCGAACCGGTAAACGCTCATTATATGTCGGCCTTTCCAAAAAGAAATCTATTAAAAATCAATACGTCCAATGTAAAGGAAGACGACATCCGCCGCGGCATCGACCGCTTGCGGCAAGCGGTGGAAACCGCTTATTTTTAGAGCGGAACTTTTTAAAGCGTTGACAGTTCAGCGCAGCTTTTCATCACAATGCGGTCTGGAAATTCAGGTGCGGCGGAACACACCGCCATTTTATAGCCTGGGTCAATTTCATAGGCTTGGATATAGCAAGGCGGATAGCCTGGGGGAGTTTCCACCGAAGCGCGTCCTTGTTCGTTCAGTTTGACGGAGAAGGAATCAAGCGGCAGAGACAGGCCTTTTCCCGCCTGTTTGATAAAGCTTTCTTTCATCGTCCACAAATGATAGAAATACGACAGGCGCTCTGAGTCGTCCTTTTCCATGAGATCATGGTACTCTGAAGGAGAAAAAAACCGCTCGGCAATGTCGAAATTGATCGGCTTGATTTTTTCGACATCCACTCCGATCGGCTTGGTGCCAGCTCCGCACACGATCCAGTTTCCGGAGTGGGAAATGTTGAAATGAAAGTCGTTCAGACCTTCAGCAGCCGGTTTGCCGTACCTTCCTTCCGTAAAACGGATCTGATCGTTCGGTAAATGAAACGTTTCACTGATGATGTGCCTCGCCAGCACTTCCCCGATCAGCGTCCTGCTGGCATCTTCGGGATATCTGTATCTGCCCACTTTTTTGCGCTTTTCTTCAGACACCATGGCCATCATTCGGTTAAATTGGCCGGCTTCCGGCAGCTGATCCATATAAACGGCGTAAATCTTCATCAAATGCAACCTCTTCACATGATATTTTTTCTGCTTTCATTTTAGCAAACAGGCAGCAGGAAAGATAGGCATGATACCTGTGCAGAATGGAGTGATGAACATGATAGACGGAACATTGATAAAAGATACATACTTCGGGAGGGAGCTTTTGATCTATCTTCCTCCTTCATACGGAAGCAGTAATAACCGCTATCCCGTCCTATACGTACACGATCTGGGCGATTTGTTCGATCCGGCACACAGCGGCAGTTTGCCCTCAATCGAAAAGCTGTTTTCGAATCAGGAAGTGCCGGAATTGCTGCTGGTCGGAGTGGCTCCGAAAGACAGGGAAAGCGAATACACGCCTTTTCCCAAACCGCATTTGCTGCCGAATAAACGGGCGTACGGCGGGAAGGGCAACGAATATGCCGCTTTTTTGGCCAAGCGGCTCAAGCCCTATATCGACGGGCGCTACCGAACAAATCCAAGCCGTGAACATACAGGAATCATCGGAAAGTCGTTCGGCGGATTGATCTCGGTTTACACGGCGTATTTAGCATCTAAGACATTTGGGAAAATCGGATCTTTGTCAGGGTCTTTCTGGTTTGAAGGAATGACCGAGTTTATGAAGAATAACCGCTTTGAAAATGAGCATCTGCGCATTTATATGGATGTTGGAAGCATGGAAGGAGCAGACAGGAATAATCTGCAGAAGGAGATGATACCGAGGACGAAGAAAGCCTTCAGCCTGTTAACCGAAAGCGCCGCCTCTGAAAAAGAACTGAAATTTGTCATTGATGAAGGAGGCTCACATCGGCTTGAGAGGTTCGCAAAGCGTTTTCCGGAAGCCGTCAAATGGCTGTTCGGCTCCTGTCACAACAACGCACGGAATGACCGGAATTTCTGATTGGCATGAAGTATCGTTGTAAATGAGAGGAGCGGAAACAATGGACATTCTGAATCGTTTGGCTGAAAGCATCGATTATATTGAAAAGCATTTGGATCAGCCGCTGAAACACGAAGAAATCGCCCAAATCGCATACTGTTCGAAATTTCATTATCAGCGGATGTTCTACATGCTGACGGGTGTTACCCTTGCCGATTACATTCGGAAAAGAAGGCTGACAGTCGCCGCGCAGGAGCTGGCTGCTTCACATATAAAAGTGGTTGATGCTGCTTTTAAATACGGCTACAACACACCGGAATCATTTTCAGGAGGCATTCAGCCGCCTTCACGGTATCAGCCCTTCACAGGCCCGTGAAAAAGGCAGGACGCTCAGGGCATTTCCGCGTCTATCCTTTCATATTCAAATAAAGGGAGTGGAGGATATGAATTACAAGATTGTTGAAAAAGAACCGTTTCAGGTGATCGGCAAAGCGTTGGGGGTTACGGTGAAGGATGATCAAAACAAAAAGGACATTCCGGCTTTTTGGAACGAATTAAATCACAACGGCTTTACCGATTCTTTAAAGCCGGATATCGGCCCGCTCGGCTTCCTTGGCGTCTGCATGGATTTTAACGATCAAGCCGATACGTTCAATTATGTCATCGGGGTCGAAAAAACAACCGCCGATACGCCTGCCGGCTGTGTCGGAAAATCGATTCCCGCCGCAACTTGGGCCGTATTTGAGGCCATCGGTCCCGTCAATCCGGCTGTTCAAGCCACATGGGAAAGAATCTTCTCAGAATGGTTTCCGGCGACGGGCTATGAACTGGCGAACGCGCCGCAATTTGAAGCCTATCCTGAGGACGGGGATATTATGGCGCAAGACCATATCACCGAAATTTGGATACCGGTGGTAAAACAGAAATAATCTGAACGAGAAAAACGGATGAAACGCTCATCCGTTTTTTTTCAGCGACATATGTACAGGCTTGGCAGCTCTGATGCGCCTTCCTGTCATAGCTGTTTTTAAAAGCTGTTTGGACTGAGGCAAAGAAAACCGCAAAATCAGGCCTGTTAAAATGGCGGTTAAAACAGTGCCGATGCCGATCGGCCCGCCGAGCAGCCAGCCGATCAGTAAAATCGTCAGCTCCATTCCGTTGCGGACCCACTGAACGTTCCAGCCCGTTTTCTCGGAAATCAAAAGCATCAGGGAGTCGCGCGGACCCGCACCAAGATCTGCCGACACATAAATGCCGACTCCGTAACCGATAAAAATGACGCCGATCACGAATACGACAGTGCTTGAAATATACGTTTCCGGGTCTGGAAGAATATAAGTAAAGAAATCTATAAAAATACCGATTAACAGCATATTAAGCACGGCGCCGATTTTCGGCCATGCTTTTGTAAATAAGGACGTTAAACCTACGATAACCGCCCCGACAATAATCGCCCATTGGCCGACTGTAAGGCCCAAAAGCATATACAACCCGTAGTGAAATGCATCCCAAGGACCGATGCCGAGCACTTTCCCTTCAATCGTAAGAGAAACCCCAAAAGACAAAACAATCAATCCGACAAAATAAAAAAGCCAGCGCAAAACAAGTTCCCGCTTCAATGGATTCCCCTCTTTTCAAAAAAACAATCGATTGTCATTGTATCACATTCTTCAGAACGGATAAACGCGGATTTCGGAATGCGGCTCTTCAATTTACATAATTATGATTATATTCCAATTGATGAAAATGATGTATGATAGCTGTAGAGATACATTTTCCATTGTGGAGGGGAGAAATTCAGAGTCTGATAAGGGTCCTGGACCCTTTTGTTTCTTTCGAGGAAGCATCATCTGCCAGTTCTATTCGACAGAGCCAATGGGCGAACCGAGCGCTTGGGCCGTTCTTGTAGGCTGGCTCTTTGCTGTCATTGCGGTTCAGCAGTTTGCAGGGAAAAAACAGCAGATGTTATGAAAAAAGGAGGGGAATGGCGTTGATTTTTTTAGTAAGGCTGATCTGTCTTTCCGTTTTAGCCTGTCTCGCACTGTTGCTTATATTGAACTATGCACCTTTTCTGGCGATGCCCGTTTGGATTGCTTTGATCATTGCCTTGATCGTCTGTCTGTATCTTGCCTTTAAAGAGGAAACGAAGGAATGGAGAAGACGAAAGCACTAAGTTTTTCTTCAGCGTTTTTTCTTGAATGAAAGAACATTTGCCAAAACGAAATAGATGATGGCCGTCCCGGACACAAACAAAAAAAATTCTTTCCACTCTCTTGCCGTCATGTATACAAAGCGGCAGATCTCGAGATGTTCATCCAAGTAAAAAGCCTGGGTATATGCGCTGACTATCATGCCGGTAAAGACGAATAGGCCGACCATATTGAGCAGCATTCTCATACTGAATGTTTTTTTCTCATTTTCTTGTTTCATTTTAAAGAAATCCTTTCCAATATGAATTTATCATTCTATTGTACGGAAATAGCGCTCAAATGTTTCGGAAACTTCTTAATATATCGTTAAGAAGTTTTTTTATTAAAAAGAAAATGTAAAAGATTAAACAATTTCATGAACTTTTTGAGCGAAGGCCTAAAAATATAGGAATATTATACCGATATGGCAAGTGAAAACTTTTTCCGAAATATTAAAGACAAGGCAGGAGAGAAAATCATGCAGCAACGCAATACACCGGATGTACAGAAATGGTTTCCGAGCGAGGACGGAAATGAAGCGAAAAGACATGAATTCCTATCATTGATCGAACAGCTGATCGAGGGAGTGGACGAGCTGAAAAATCCAGATCAGGTCAACCTTGGCGGCGAGAAGAACCGTGAGGGCTTCTTTTATGAAAAGCTGGTCGCAGAGAGCCGGATTCCGCACGAAGGTGCGCCGATGAAAGAGGTCAACGAAGAGCTGTTGAAGCTGTTGCACGGCCATCCGTATCATACCAAATACTTTTTCACAAACATTCTGCCGATGGCGAGCATCCCGGGGATATTAGGCATGCTTACAGCGTTCATGGTCAATGGGAACAACCTGTGGGATGTGTACGGTCCAGCCGGAGCGGAGGCGGAAGTGAAAGTTACGGCGATGATGTCAAAGCTTGCGGGGTATGATGCCGAAACAAGCGGAGGCTACACGACGTGGGGAGGACAAGGTGCGGTATACAGCGGCCTCAGAATCGCGATTGCCAAAATGGCGCCGTCATCGCTGAAAGAAGGGGTTCCCGGCAATTTCTACGCGTTTTGTTCTGAAGCGGCTCATTACAGCTTGTATAAGTCAATGGAAGCCGCAGGACTCGGGAGCGATCATTTAATTAAAGTCAAAACAAATCTCGACCATTCCATGGATACGGAAGATTTGCGGGCGAAGCTTAGACAAGTCTGCGAAGCCGGGGGGATTCCCGTTTATATTGTAGCTACAACAGGAACGACAGATGCGATCGGCATCGATGATGTGAGCGCTGTCCGCCGTGCGGCTGAAGAAACGGCGAAAAGCTTCGGGCTGCCGGTTCCGCATATCCACGCCGATTCCGCCCTGGGAGGATTTTTTGCCTTTTTTAATGAGTACGATCTGAATGAGAACGCTTTATCCTTCAGTCCCGGTGTTCTCAGCATGATCAAGCCGATTCAGGAAAAAATGAGGCATCTGCACGCAGCCGATTCGCTTTGTTTTGATTTTCAGAAGCTCGGACAGACGCCTTATGTGACGAGCCTGTTTCTTGTGAAAGATCGCAATGACTTAAAACGGATCGATCTGGATCCTGATGAGACGCCGTATGTCGGCCACCGCGGCTATGGGGACTACCATACGGGCTACACGCTGGAATGTTCGCGCATGGCCAGTTCGATCAGTATGTACAGCGCGTTGATGGCATTTGGCTATGAAGGCTATCAAAAGCTGCTCGGACAGTTTCTTGAAGTCAACCTGCATTTTAGGGAACAGCTTTCTCAGCAGATTCCGGAGGCCGATATTGTGAACCCGGACAACTTCGGCATGTCTACGCTGTTTCGCATTTATCCTGAAGGTGCCCCTAGATTTGAAGACGAAATTTCGGGAGCATGCACCATTCAAGAGCTGGAAAGAAACAATGCACTCACTGAAAAACTATTTGAAAAGCTCGGAACAAAAAGGGACAAGATGTTTTTTGGCGATACGAAAAAGCACTTGCTTGTGAAATCCTGTGAAGGGACTGAGATACCGCTTTGCGTCAGCAAATTTTTCGTCATTTCTCCGTATACCATGCCTGAACATGTCCCGGGAATTATCGATTATTTAAAAGAAAATATTGAGGAAGTCTGCCGGGAGCATGGATCTCTCATGACAAATTAAAGGGGATATAGACGATGAAAACGTTGAAGAAAAAGCTAACAGAACACATTTCAGTCAAAATTATGATTGGCGTCGCCTTAGTGCTTTTAATCACGATCGCATCATTTTCAGCTGTGTTTACTTATATCAGCAAAGACTTGTCAGAGCAGCTGAGACAGCAGTTCCAAAACCGTCTTTATACCGATATTCATCTTGCTGAAAACCAAATCAAACGTCTGGACGGGAATCCGCTTGAAATCGATTCTGCGGACAATCCGCTTTACAAGCAGACAAAAATGGCTGTGGACAGCCTGAAAAAGAAAAACAATCTTGAAAATATCTATATCCTTTCCAATGAGGGCGGGAAGGAGCGGATTCTCGTGCTGTCGGATACGTCCGATGATTTCGGCACGGATTACAGTTTTTCTCCTGAAATGAAAGAAGCCTTAACGACAAACAAAGAGACGGTAAGCGACGTGTATGAGGATGAATACGGCATTCACCAGTCGATTTTTCAGCCGCTTGAGAACAGCTCCGGCGAAAAGGTGGGAATTTTGGGGATCGATCTTGATGCTTCCGTGATTCCGGCGACGGCTGCAAAAGCGAAGTGGTATACAATTGCGATCGCAGCATTTGTCTTGCTGCTCGGAATGGCCATGGCCTATTTTCTCGGTTCTTTTATCGCGAAGCCGATCAGGCAGCTGATGAAGGCATCAGAAAAAATTGCCGACGGCGATCTGTCGGCCGACATTTCTGTCAAGAGCCGTGATGAAGCCGGAAAGCTTGCCGAATCGTTCAAGCGGATGAGCGAAAATTTACAACAATTGATTGGACAAATTTCAGCTTCCTCTGAAGAGGTATCCAAGACGAGTCTCCAGCTGAAAAATGTATCGGCTGAATCGAGCGAAAGCGCGGCCCAGGTGGCTGAATCGATGAACAGCATGAGCGAGGGGATCAACGAAGTGGTCTCGTCCGTTTCGGATTGCCACACATCGGCTGCCGAAATCGATCATCAGCTTACACACGTCACAGAAGAAGTGAACGAGATGAAGAACGTTGCCGAAGGCGTCAGCAAGGATTCCAAGACCGGACAGGAGCTTGTCGAAGAAACATTGCGGCAGACCCAGACGATTAAAAACGTGATGGAAGAGTCCAAACAAGCGGCAGCAGAGATGCAAAACCATACCGAAGAAATTGAAAAAGTCATCGGAATGATTTCCTCTATTGCCGAACAGACGAATTTGCTGGCGCTCAATGCTTCAATTGAAGCCGCCCGGGTCGGTGAAGAAGGCCAGGGCTTTGCTGTTGTAGCGGGAGAAGTCAGAAAGCTTTCTGAACGCTCGGCAGATGCCGCTTTATCCGTTTCCCAGCTTGTGGCGGGCACGCAGGAGAGCAGCCGGCTTGTCATGGAACGCATTCAGGAAGGAAACGCAGCGGTTGACAAAGGGCAAATATTAATCAATGGCACATACGAGAACTTTTCAGGAATTTTTAAAGGGATCTCTCAATTTGCCGAACGGACCGATCAGTTGCTTCAGTCTTTGTTAAAAGTCGAAAAATCGTATCAAAACATTTCGGCTGCGATGGAACAGATTTCCGCCGTTACCGAAGAGCAGGCGGCAGGTTCTGAGGAAGTCGCGGCAGCAGCGGAGCAGCAAAGCGCCGGTATGCAGGAAATCGCTTCGGCCATTCAGCAGCTCTCCGCTTTGTCGGAAGAATTGAATCAAGCGGCATCCAAGTTTAAACTGGCCGCAGAATAAAAAAGAACAGCCTGATCCAGAGAGATCAGGCTGTTTTGTTTATACAGGATTCAAAATCCGGTTTAAAAACTGTTTTGTTCGTTCTTCCTTAGGGGCTGAGAAAATTTGTTCAGGCGGACCCTGTTCGACGATGACGCCGCCGTCGATAAAGACGACTTCGTCTGCGACATCCTGCGCGAATTTGATTTCGTGGGTGACGACAACCATCGTCCAGCCCTCATTTGCAAGGTCTTTCATGACTTTCAGCACTTCACCGACCAGCTCGGGATCAAGCGCCGATGTGGGTTCGTCAAAAAGCATCAGTTCTGGCTTGATGGCCAGAGCGCGGGCGATCCCGACGCGCTGCTGCTGTCCCCCGGAAAGCTGGAATGGATAAAGGTCCATTTTGTCTTCTAGGCCGACCTTTTGCAGAAGCTGAACGGCTTCCTTTTTGACTTCTTCTTTATTGCGCTTTTGCACTTTTACCGGCCCTTCCATCACATTTTCAAGCACGGTGCGGTGCGGGAACAGGTGATAGGCCTGAAACACCATTCCCGACTTTCTCCGCAGTCGAAGGAGGTCAGCCGGTTTATTTTTCTTGGAAAAATCGATGGTAAAATCGTCAAAAGAAAGAATGCCGCGGTTCGGAATTTCCAAAGCGTTCAGGCAGCGAAGCAGCGTCGTCTTGCCGGAACCGGAAGGCCCTAAGATGGCGATCACTTTTCCTTTTTCGATGTTCAGGTCGATTTTTTTTAAGATCTCGTTTTCGCCGAAGGATTTATTCAGCCCTTTGATCGCAAGCATTGTCTATTTCCCTCCTTACCTGGCCACATACCGGTCCAATCGCCGTTCAATCTGCTGCTGAACAAGCGCGAGAACAAAGCAGATGATCCAATAGATGAATGCGGCTTCCATATAAATGATTAAAATTTGGTCTAGATTGCTGGCCCCGATTTCCTGGGCTTTCCGGAATAATTCAGCAACAAGAATTTGTGACGCAAGCGATGTGTCTTTAACCAAGCTGATGAATGTATTGGATAATGGCGGAATCGACACGCGTACAGCCTGCGGCAGGATGACCCTGGTAAGGGCCGTTTTTTGAGTCATTCCAATCGAATAAGCCGCTTCCCACTGCCCTTTCGGAACGGAAAGGATGGAAGCCCTGATGATTTCCGAAGCATATGCGCCGACATTTAATGAAAAGGCAATGATCGCGCTCGGAAACGGGTCAATCGTGATTTGAAATGCTGGAAACAAGTAAAAAATAATGAATAGCTGAACGAGCAGCGGCGTTCCGCGGATCGCTGAGACATAAATGCCGAAAACCGCTCTTAAAATGCGGGATTTGGACATTCTCGCCAGCGCCGTGATCAATGCGATGATCATACCGAATATAAAAGAGAGAATGGCAAGGGGAATCGAGTAATAGATTCCCCTTAAAAAGATCGGCCAAAATGATTCACGCACAAGATCCCAGGGGATCGCCGCGCCGATGGCCGCCGCTTGTATATTATTTAGAAACATCTTCGCCAAACCATTTCTTCGCTATTTTCGCGAGTGTGCCATCCTCTTTCATGTCTTTCAGCGCGGAGTTGACCTTGTCAACCAGCTCGCCGCTTCCTTTGCGGAAAGCAAAATGCGTAGTTTGCGGCTCGCCTGTTTCAAAAGCGACTTTCAGGTTTTTGTTTCCTGATGTCTTCAAATAGTTCAGCACCGCCAGTTTATCGTTAAAGGTGAGGTCGACACGGCCCTGCTGAATCAACTGAAACGCTTGAGCCATTCCTTCCACGCCTTCGATTTCAGCGCCGGCGTTTTTCGCAAGGTCATTATAGTTGCTTGTCAAAGATTGTGCAGCTTTTTTCCCTTTGACGTCCCCTTCAGCTTTTATATCGTTGTTGTCCGCTTTTGTGACAACGACGGCTTGGGAAGTTGTATATGAATCGGAAAAATCATACTGATTTTCACGGTCTTTTTTCCCGACTTGGTTGGCAACGACGTCAAAACGCTTGGAGTTGAGGCCGGCAAACATGCTGTCCCACTGCGTTTCTTTAAATTCAGCTTTCAGGTTGAGGCGCTTGGCGACTTCCTGCATCACTTCGACATCATAACCTGTTAATTGATCTGTTTTTTTATCGTGGAATGTAAATGGTTCGTACGTTCCTTCAGTACCGACGGTCAAAACGCCTTTATCTTTAATTGAAGACCAGAGGCTGTCGCCTGCTGCGTTTTTATCCTTGGAATTGTCCCCTGACGCGCCGCATGCGGCCATCACGGTGATCAACAGCGTCAGTAATACAGCGAATATTGCTTTCTTCATTTTATTCCCCACTTTTCTGATTGGATTTAGTTGATATGATTGTACTTAACGGTCTTACAAAAGTAAAGCATAAACCTTTTTTAGTATGAGTCAAGAAATTCGTTTTTAGTGATAATCATTCTGATTCCTGATCAAAACGGATCTTCCATTTTTTAAGCCTGTATTGCAGGCTCTGCCTGCTGATCCCCAGAACCCGCGCCGCTTGGGACACATTGTAATTGCATTTTTTAACGGTTTTTTGAATATAATACTTTTCGGCATTCTCGATTTGTTCCTTCAAAGGAGCTGCCGAGGCGGAAGGAAGCGGGGCGAACAGATCATAGCCCTGCTGCGGCAGCTGCTTTTTTGCCGCTGGTTTTGTCCTGTATTGCAATGGAAGGTGCGTCAGCTCGAGTTTGTCTTCGTAAGACATCAAATTCATGGCCCCTTCAATTAAATGTTCAAGTTCTCTGACGTTTCCCGGCCAATCATATGAAAGCAGAAACCGCCGCACCTCTTCTTCAAAACCTTTGACCTCCATTTGGAACAATGCGTTGTATTTGTCGATAAAATGCTGGGTGAGCGGCATGATATCTTCCTTTCGATCTTTTAATGGAGGAATGAACAAGGTGACGACACTCAGCCTGTAATACAAATCTTTTCGAAGTCTTTGCCCGCTGACCGCGTCGACTGGATCTTCGTTCATCGTCGCGATGATCCTGACATCGATCGGAGTATCCTTCGAAGCGCCGATCCGCCTGATCGTTTTTTCTTGAATCGCGCGCAAAAGCTTTGCCTGCAAGCTGAAGTCCAAAGAATTGATCTCGTCAAGGAGAAGTGTGCCGCCGTCTGCTTGTTCGAAAAGACCCGGGCGATCGACGGCACCCGTGAATGCGCCTTTGGCCGTGCCGAATAAAAGGCCTTCGACGAGGCTTTCCGGGAGGGCTGCGCAGTTTTGTGAGATGAATGGGCCAGTCGACCGCTGGCTTCCGTTATGTATACTTTGGGCGAACAGTTCTTTTCCGGTTCCGGTGTCGCCGACAATGAGAATGGAGGAAGAGGTCCGGGTCGCCCGCTTTGCATGTTCAATGACTTCCTTGAACGCCGGGCTGACGCCGATCAGACTGTCAAACGTATACTTTGTGTTTTCTGTTTTGTTCATATTTTCTCTGATCAGCCGTTCAAGCTTTGTGACATCTTTGGCAATCTCAACCGCTCCTTTCGTATTCCCGTTTTCCATAATGGGAAACGTATGATTGACGGTCGTAATTTCCTGGCCCTTGTTATTGAAGTAGGTCTGCTTGACGTTTTTGTTCGTTTTCCCGTGATGCAGCGCCTGCAGGAGAGTGCTGTCATATTGGCTGGCAAAGGTAAACACGTCCAGCACGTTTTTGCCGAGCACATCGTTGACATCCATCCCTTCAATCTGGCTCATTTTTTTGTTATAGACAACAGATGTGCCGTTTTCGTCGACGACATGCAAGCCGATATCGATTTCATCTATAATTCTTTGAAAAATAAGCTTGAGTAAATCATAATTCTTCAGCAAGTGACATCCCCCTTTGTTCGTAACTGTCTCTCCATTGTAAGTGAAGATTTGATAAGGGTGCAAAAAAATATGCATTTATTTTTGCACCTTTGAATAAAAACCGCAAAATTTTTTGCGAATTATACATGCAATGTTCTGAAAATTTGCGGTTTTAAGGATTGGCACGATCCTTGCATATAAAATAGTGTGAAACAAAATACGACATCTGGCATGTATGTCCAAAAATAAGAAGGAGGAATCAGAATGACGGTTCTATCAAAGTCCGAGAAAATTATGAAGCAAACCGCACATTTTGGCGCGAATAACTATCATCCTCTGCCGATCGTGATTTCTGAAGCGGAAGGCGCGTGGGTGAAAGATCCGGAAGGCAACCGATACATGGATATGCTGAGCGCTTATTCCGCAGTGAATCAAGGGCACAGGCATCCGAAAATCATCCAGGCGTTAAAAGATCAGGCCGACAAAATCACCTTGACGTCGAGAGCTTTTCACAATGACCAGCTCGGTCCTTTCTATGAAAAGGTCGCTTCATTAACGGGGAAAGATATGGTTCTGCCGATGAACACCGGAGCGGAAGCGGTTGAGTCCGCGATTAAAGCAGCCCGGCGCTGGGCTTATGATGTAAAAGGCGTTCCGGACAATAAGGCTGAAATTATCGCATGTGTAGGCAATTTTCACGGCCGGACGATGCTGGCTGTGTCGCTTTCATCAGAAGATGAGTATAAACGTGGTTTCGGGCCGATGCTTCCTGGCATCAAGCTGATTCCATACGGGGATCTGGAGGCGCTGAAACAGGCGATCACACCGAATACAGCCGCTTTCTTAATTGAGCCGATTCAGGGTGAAGCGGGTATTGTCATTCCGCCGGAAGGCTTTTTGAAACAGGCTGCAGAAGTCTGTAAAGAACGCAATGTCTTGTTTATCGCTGACGAAATACAGTCAGGGCTTGCGCGAACAGGCAAAATGTTCGCCTCTGATTGGGAGGATGTCACACCGGACATGTACATTTTAGGAAAAGCGCTCGGAGGCGGCGTGTTCCCAATATCGTGTATTGCTGCAAACAGGGATGTGCTTGGCGTGTTTAATCCCGGCTCACACGGGTCGACTTTTGGAGGGAACCCGCTTGCATGCGCCGTATCGATCGCCGCCCTTGAAGTGTTGGAAGATGAGCGGCTCGCTGAACGGTCGCTGGAGCTCGGGGAATATTTTAAAGAGAAGCTCTCGCAAATCGATAATCCAAAAATCAAAGAAGTGCGCGGCAGAGGGCTGTTCATCGGGGTTGAGCTGACCGAGGCGGCGCGTCCGTATTGCGAGCGTTTGAAAGAAGAAGGCCTGCTCTGCAAAGAAACGCATGAATCGGTGATTCGCTTTGCCCCTCCTCTTGTTATTTCAAATGAGGATTTGGATTGGGCGATTGAAAAGATTACCCGTGTTTTGTCGAAGTAAAGCGGACGGCTGAACAATAAGGGGATTGTTCAGCCCGTTTTTTCGCCGCATGTGCGAAGTTTGTCAAAAATTGAAATATCAGGAAAATGTTCAGAAGATTTAAAAAATAGTCTATATGTCATAGGGGGAGATGACATTAGGGAGAATGGAAACGGAAGGGGTGAAGGCGGTTTGAACCATGAAAACCGTGAACAATATACACTGAAAAGAACGATGAAATCACGCCATTTGTTTATGATCTCGCTTGGCGGCGTCATCGGAACCGGCTTTTTTCTTGGAACAGGATATACGATCAATGAAGCCGGGCCGATCGGCGCGATTCTTTCTTATTTAGCGGGCGGAATGATCATGTATTTTACGATGCTTTGCCTCGGGGAGCTCGCAGTGGCAATGCCGGTTTCAGGCTCTTTTCAGACGTACGCGACAAAATTTATCGGGCCTGCCACAGGATTTGCCGTCGGCTGGATCTACTGGCTCGGCTGGTCGGTTACGGTCGCTTTGGAATTTCTGTCGGCGGGGCAGCTGATGAAAAGGTGGTTTCCCGATGTCGGCGTCTGGATATGGTGTTTGATTTTCGGTCTGCTGCTTTTTTCGCTTAACGCGCTATCGGCGAAAGCCTTCGGGGAATCGGAATTTTGGCTGTCCGGCATTAAAATTATCGTCATCCTTCTGTTTATTATCCTCGGCGGAGGCGCGATGTTCGGATTTATCGATATTAAAGACGGACAGGCTGCACCGTTCTTTTCCAATCTGATTGGAGACGGAATTTTTCCAAACGGATTCGGCGCGATCTTTATCACGATGATCACCGTCAACTTTGCCTTTCAAGGGACAGAGCTGATCGGGATCGCGGCGGGGGAAAGCGAAAATCCGGAAAAAACGGTGCCCCGCTCCATCAAACAGACGGTCTGGCGGACACTCGTGTTTTTCGGCCTGTCCGTATTTGTCTTGGCGGGGTTGATTCCATGGGAAAAAGCGGGGGTTGTTGAAAGCCCGTTCGTTGTCGTATTTGAACAAATTGGCATTCCGTATGCCGCCGATCTGATGAACTTTGTTATTTTAATTGCTTTATTATCGGTGGCGAATTCGGGTTTGTACGCATCGACGAGGATGCTTTACTCCCTTGCGAAAGAAGGAATGGCCGCTCAGGCTTTAAGCCGGGTCAATAAAAGAGGGATCCCGATGAATGCGCTGTGGATCACGCTCGGTTTTGCGGGTTTGTCCCTCGTCTCAAGCGTAGTTGCCGCGGAAACGCTCTACATCTGGCTTCTGTCTCTAGCCGGTTTAAGCGCACAAGTCGGCTGGATCACGATTACGGTATCACAGCTGCTATTTCGCAGAAGATATGTTAAAGAAGGCGGTAAGGTTAAAGACTTGAAATTTAAAACGCCTCTTTACCCTTATTTGCCGCTGACGGGATTTATTTTAAACAGCGCCGTCCTTGTGAGCCTTGCCTTTGATTCAGAGCAGAGGATGGCATTGTACTGCGGGATTTTGTTCATGTCGGCCTGCTACTTTGTTTATCACGTATTTGTGAAAAAACGCCAGGGTCTTGAGCGACAAGAAGCATTGATCTATCAAAACAAAACAAACGATGAGGTGGTTATTGATGAATAAGCAAGTTTCTCTGATTGGAATGCCGATGGACTTGGGACAGGCGCGGCGCGGGGTGGATATGGGACCGAGCGCGATTCGCTACGCTCATATCGTGGAACGTCTGACCGAGCTTGGCTATGATATCGATGATCTGGGCGATGTGCCGATCAATCGCGATCAGCCAAAAGGAGACGAAGGGCTGAAAAATTTAGTTTCCGTACTCGAAGGAAACCGCAAGCTGGCTGATATCGTCGACAATGTCATCGAGCAGCGCCGCTTCCCGCTCGTGTTGGGCGGAGACCACAGCATAGCCATCGGGACATTGGCGGGGGTAGCCAAGCATTATCAACAACTCGGCGTGATTTGGTATGACGCACACGGCGACTTAAATACGCTGGAGACATCGCCGTCAGGCAACATCCACGGTATGCCGCTGGCGGTAAGTCTCGGTGTCGGCCACGAAAAGCTGGTCAACCTTCACGGCTATACGCCGAAAGTCAAGCCGGAGCATGTCGTCATCATTGGTGCGCGCTCGCTTGATGAAGGAGAGCGCAAATATATCCGTGAAACCGGCATGAAAGTCTACACCATGCACGAAATCGACAGGCTTGGCATGACGAAGGTGATAGAGGAAACGATCGAGTATCTGTCAGCAAATTGCGACGGCATTCATCTGAGCCTCGATCTGGACGGTCTTGATCCGAGCGACGCTCCGGGAGTCGGCACCCCTGTCGTCGGAGGCATCAGCTACAGGGAAAGCCATTTGGCGATGGAAATGCTTTATGACGCAGATATCATTACTTCTGCCGAGTTTGTTGAAGTCAACCCGATACTTGATCATAAAAATAAAACCGGTGAGGCGGCCGTCGAACTGATCGAATCGCTGTTAGGGAAGAAGCTGCTATAACTAATGAAAAGGAGAAGGCATCGGCATGATGCCTTTTCTTTTTTATTATCAAAATAAAGCCAAAAACTCTCTTACGGGCTTCGGCAGAAAACTGCCGGCCCGCCAAACGACAGATGGCTGCAGAATAAACGGATTGTCTTGAATCTCCAATGTCTGAACATGACGCGCAAAATGCGCCGGCAGCATGGACAGCGGCAGAATCGTTGCTCCGAATCCCGAGGTGACAAGGCTGAGGAGCGTTGTAGAATCATGGCACTCACAGACGACCCTCGGCTCAAGGTCCAATGAGTGAAAGTGATGGACGACCTCATCATAAATCCCTTTTCCGTGCGACGGTCTGAGCAGAATCAGCGGCAGACCGGCAATTTCTTTCATTCCGGCTTCCCCTTTTAAGCCAAACGACTGATTCCCCGGAAGAACGAGCTTGCATGGGACCTCCGGCAGGCTCTTTGCTTCGATATTTTTGCTGTGGAAAGGCGTTGTCGTGACCGCCGCATCGATCTGCCGGTTTTCCAAGAGCCCGCTCAGCCGTGAAGGCTCACCTTCCCAAATGTTAAACATTAAATTCGGGTACATTTCCCTGATCTTCGAGACTTTTGAGAGCAATAGAGCCGCACAGTAAATCGTTGAACCGACGGCAAGGGTTCCGTTGACTTCTTCACGCAGCTCCCGAACCTCCAAGATGGAATCCTCAAGCTTGTGCAGGATTTCTTTTGCTCTTTTCAAAAACACTTCTCCTTCATAGGTCAGCGTCAGGTTTTTCTTTTTGTTCCGGTCAAATAAAACGACTCCGAGCTCCTCTTCCATCTGCTTCAACTGTCTGGAGAGGGGCGGCTGGGCGATATGAAGCCGTTTCGCCGCCGTTGTAATCTTTCCTTCCTGTGCGATCGTAACAAAGTACTTTAACTGGCGAATATCCATTTTCTCGGCACTCCTTTTTATACCTTTAAAGTATTATATATAGATTTAACAGATATTTTCAATATGGTAAATAGAGGCGTATCATTTTAACTGAAGCACCAAGAGGGAAAGGGGGGCGCATATGAACATCATCGTCGGAATTACGGGCGCGACCGGCGCGATATTTGGCGTGCGGATGCTGGAGTGGCTGAAGAAAACCGAGGCAGAGACACACCTAGTCATCTCTCCGTGGGCAGCGGCAACGATTCTGCACGAAACGGGATATACGATGAAAGACGTAGAAAAGCTCGCATCTTTTACGTATTCCCACAAAGACCAAGCGGCCCGCATTTCAAGCGGTTCCTTTCAAACGGACGGAATGATTGTCGCACCGTGCAGTATGAAGACGTTGGCGGGCATCCGCACCGGTATGGCGGATAACCTGTTGACCCGTTCGGCGGACGTCATGCTGAAGGAACGGAAAAAGCTTGTGCTGTTAACAAGGGAGACGCCGCTGAACCAGATTCATCTTGAAAACATGCTTGAGCTGACAAAAATGGGCGCGGTGATCCTGCCGCCGATGCCGGCTTTTTATAATCATCCCCAAAATCTGACCGAAATGGTCGACCATATCGTATTCCGGACGCTGGACCAATTTGGAATCCATCTGTCTGAAGCGAAGCGCTGGGAAGGAATGAAACAGAAGAAATAAGGAGGATAACAGAATGGCTTATCAAGATTTTAGAGATTTTTTAAACACGCTGAAAAAAGAAGGACAGCTTCTTGAAGTTCAGGAAGAGGTGAAGCCGGAACCCGATTTGGGTGCCGCTGCACGCGCCGCCAATAACCTCGGAGACAAATCACCCGCTCTTTTATTCAACAACATTTACGGCTATAACAATGCCCAAATCGCCCTGAATGTCATCGGCTCCTGGCCGAACCACGCGTTAATGCTCGGCCTTCCGAAAGACACGCCGGTCAAAGAACAGTTCTTTGAATTCGCATGCCGTTATGATCAATTTCCTGTAAAAGTGCAAAGAGAGGAGACTGCGCCGTTTCACGAAAACGACATCACAGAAGACATCAACCTGTTTGACATTCTGCCGCTCTTCCGCATCAATCAGGGCGACGGCGGCTTTTATTTAGACAAGGCATGCGTCATTTCCAGAGATGTCGAGGATCCGGAACACTTCGGCAAACAAAATGTCGGCATGTACAGACTGCAGGTCAAAGGAAAAGACCGCCTTGGCATTCAGCCCGTCCCGCAGCATGACATTGCGATCCACCTGCGTCAGGCTGAAGAGCGCGGCGAAAATCTGCCTGTCACGATTGCGCTCGGCTGCGAACCGGTCATTGCAACGGCGGCATCCACACCGCTTTTATACGATCAATCAGAATACGAAATGGCAGGGGCCTTGCAAGGTGAACCTTATAAAATCGTCAAATCAAAACTGTCTAACTTAGATATCCCATGGGGCGCGGAAGTGGTTCTTGAAGGTGAAATTCTGGCGGGCGAACGCGAATATGAAGGCCCGTTTGGTGAGTTTACCGGCCACTATTCAGGCGGAAGAAGCATGCCGATCATCAAAATTAAGCGTGTCTGCCACCGCAACAACCCGATTTTTGAACACCTGTATTTAGGCATGCCTTGGACTGAGGTTGACTACATGGTCGGCATTAATACATGTGTGCCGCTTTACCAGCAGCTAAAAGAGGCCTATCCGAATGAAATTGTCGCGGTAAACGCGATGTATACACACGGCTTGATCGCCATTGTCTCAACGAAAAGCCGCTACGGCGGATTCGCCAAAGCTGTCGGCATGCGCGCGCTGACGACGCCGCACGGCCTCGGCTACTGCAAAATGGTGATCCTCGTTGACGAAGACGTCGATCCGTTTAATCTCCCGCAAGTGATGTGGGCCATTTCAACGAAAATGCATCCAAAACACGATGCAGTCATTATCCCGGATTTATCCGTTCTGGCGCTTGACCCGGGTTCTGAACCGGCGGGAATCACCCACAAAATGATCTTGGACGCGACAACACCTGTGGCCCCGGAAACAAGAGGACACTATTCACAACCGCTCGATTCCCCTATAGGAACGAAAGAGTGGGAAGCGAAACTAATGAATCTGCTAAATCAATAAAAGAGGAGAGTGTTTCATCATGCATACATGTCCGCGCTGCGAATTAAAAAAAGCGGAAACCGTCAGCAAGTCACCCGTTGAAGGAGCCTGGGAAGTTTATCAATGTCAGCACTGCTTTTTCACTTGGAGATCATCGGAGCCGGAGACGATCACAAATCCTGAAAAATACAATCCGGCCTTTAAAATCGACCCTTCTGAAGTCGAAACAGCCGTACAAGTGCCAGCGGTTCCAGATCGGAAAATCTAAAGGGAGGCATCCGGCATGGCTCAGCTATCAAACGAATTATTTCAGCTGTTAAACGGAGAGAAACTCGCCGGAAAGCGGCGCGAAGCGATGATGCTCCAGACCGTCACAGAAGAAGGCTGGCCGCACACAGCGATGATCAGCGCCGGCGAAATCCTCGCCTTGAACAAAACCGACATCCGCCTGGCTCTCTGGCAAGGCACAACGACAACCGCGAACATCGCGAGAACAGGCCGGGCGCTCTTCGTCACTTGCTGGAAAGGCAAAGCACATTATGTGCGGCTGTCTTTAAAAAAACTGCCCGAATTAAAAGACGCCAAACACCCGAGAGCGCGCTTCGCCGGCACCGTCGAAGCGGCCCGGGAAGATATCGCAAAATACGCCGATATCATCTCCGGCGTTCAGATTGAGCTGAAGGATGAAGCGGCGGTTTTGCGGCGGTGGGAGGAGACGCTGGAGGAGCTGAGGAACTGAAGAAAAGGACCATGGCGAACCATGGTCCTTTCAATTATTTCTGCAGCATCTTATTCGTCACTTTATAAGCCAAGGTACAGCCAATTGTAATGAAAATCATCGCGATCGAAAGGATCACGAGCTTTTCAGCAACGGTATATATCGACATGGGAATAATAACAGCGCAGACGGAAAACACGCCGCCAAAATAAACAAACAGGATCAGCGGCTTTTTGTATTTTTTCCAAATCACTTGATTAATCCCGTTTCTTTCGGGGTCTGCCGGGTGCTTGCTGTCTTCATCTTTCATCAGTTTATTTAGCAACACATAAATGAGAAATGCGAATAAAGTTGCCGAGAAAATATTAAAACAGAGGATAAACAGCTTTTCTCCCAGACTCATCACCGGATTCAGAACAGAGCTGAGAACGGAGCCGCATACGAAAAACAGGTAGACGGATAAGATGGCTTTGTTTCTTGGTTTTTGTAGAAATTTAGACATTCAGATCTCTCCAATCGTAAATGATTTAAACGCTGAAAATGAGATGGATCAGAAAAGAAAAAATATAAAAGATGATGATGCTTAAAATGCCTCTGCCCAGAAGATAGAGGGCGAAATACAGTTTTCTCAGGAACCAGTTGTATTTTAATAGCCGTTTGTAAACAAAGTAACCGGTTCCGACAAGAAGAAAAACGAATGTATTCGTAATTTTATGGGACCATTTTTCAGGTTTTAAAAAGACCATTTTTTCATATTCAATGATCATGTGACTCGCAATGATTAAAAAACCCAAACTGTAAGCGAAATGAGCGGCCAACATACCGGCGATGAAATATTCGGTATATTCAACAAAAGTTTCTGGTGACATCATTACTCCTTTATGAATGGCGGACTCCAGCGTTTTTTAACAAAACTTTTTTTCTGCTAAAAAAAGCTTCTCATTCTTCGTCAGGCATTCTTTCCAAACAAGACCGGTTCAGCATTTGATTCGCTGTTTGATAAACAGTAAAAAAGCCGCCAGATATCACGGCAAACAAAATTGCAAACACGCCGGATTTCCAAGCGAGTGAGAGTTCGGGCATGAAAAACACGGATGTTCCCACAATCAGGATGCCGACGAAGTAGAAAGAGAGCGTGAACGGTTTTCTGTATTTCTTCCAAAAGATTTTCGCGACGATGTTGCATCGGGGCGCGCTTTGATCTTTCTTCGGCTTATTTATGAACACATAAGTGATGAAGGCGAATAAAGAAATTGAAACGAACATAAAGCCGATGACGGCAAGCTTTTCCTTCCAGTTCATTGAAGGTTTGACAAGGCCGGTCAAAATAATGATTGCTGCAAGTAGGGAATAAACTGAGAGAATGATTTTATTTCTGCCTTTCAAACATGACCTCTCCTTGTGCCTTAAATCCTATGCTGTCTGATGATATCTTGATTCGCTTTGATGAAGAAGTATTTGTGGATGAATTTGACCCCCATCATAGAAAATAAACAAGCCATAAGCAGATAGACGGTACTCATCAACAAATAAACGGCAGACTCGGAAACTCGCAAAACGGCATGACTTATTACAAAACCGCCTGCCGGAACAGCTGCCAGGAGCATCCTTGTCGGAGCTGCTGTCTCCCTTGTGCCTTTTTTAGAATCAGGGAAAACAACCAAATAATACCGAATGATGAGGAAAATAACGGCGGCATAAATGAATAATGACAGACTGATCAGCGGTACATGAAAACCGATAGCAGAAACCATCATTTTTTGCGCCGTGATCAACTGGCAATATGACATCCCGCTGAATGATACGCCCATAAAACGAACATATTGAAGGTGATGATGATATCCGGTCATGCTTTTGGTATTCATGATGATCATCCATATATTGATCAGGATAGCAACAGGAACAGCGGCGAATGTGAAAAAATCTACTTTGTTCACCAGCACAGGTAATATGCTTAAAATATCCAGCATCAACACGATAAAACACGCCATTCCCCATTTCGTTTCCCGGCTGATGGGAGCTGTCAAATGAGACTGAATATTGGTAGGTAAATCTTTGTATGCAACCGTTTCTTTTAATTTCAGCAAAACTTAATTTCCTCCGCTTATTCCTCTGAATTTTTATAATTCTGCATGTATTTTTTCAGCCAGACTTTTTTTCTGTAGATATGTAATAGGAGTGGAGGAACGAAAAAAAATAAGCTGATAACCGAAACAAACAAGGGAATTTCTGAAGGTGCTTTTGCTCCTACCGCCCATATCGTCATGATGACTAAAAAGATACCCCCTACAGGAAATAAAATAGAGAAGATGATCATTGCTTCGTTTATTTTTTTATATAGAAAATTTTTTTCGTTTTTCATATTGAGCCCCTTTTTCTTGATGGGTGTTTTCTGCATCGGCAACGTTTGGCTCTGTGTGGCTTTGTGTTTTTTTCATATCTCGTCTATCTTTTTGAACCAATAATTCGGGAAACTGGGATAAGAGAAAGCATCTCGTTGTGAGATGCTTTGAAATGTATTTATTCTCGCATTGCGGCATTATGTATTTTGAAAAGATACTGTATACTCAAGCCCTTTTAATAATTCGTTCCATTGCTCAAGTGTCCTTAATGAAATATGTACAGGTTTTTCATTGTGTTCATCATACTGAGCAACCCAAACGCCACGGGCAGATGGAATAAAAAAGACGATATTTTGCAAGAAAGGTCCATCGTTTAAGCCAGGGATGTAAAAATGTGAGATATTGTTTAGCGACCATTGGTTTGCTTCAAGATCGGCTATCAATTGATTAAAGCTATGTTCTTCCTCAGGTGAAAAAGAACTTTTCTTCCGAACCTTTTCTGTCATGTCTTTATTACTCAGCCAGTCAAAGCATTTATCTGAAAGACGAAATTTTAAAGGAATATGTTCCTCATCAGTTGAAAAGTGGTAATAGTCTTTCATCAGCTCGGCAATTTCCTGCTCGTCGGCATACGCAAATTCATGGATGATATCGCGGTCAATCATATGGAAAAGCCATGTTTCATTTTCAAAATGGTGAAGCATTAAAGTGTTTTTATTGTCAAGGTTGGAACAGCGGATCATTTGTTCTGAATTCACGTAGGAAACGATGAATTTCTGCATTTCTTCGCTTAAAGGATTTTCGTCTTTTGAACTTTTTTCTTCGTTCCAGTATTGTTTTAAAATGAGCTGGTTGACAGTTGCCTCTAAGATTGCATCCCATTCTTTTTTTGATTTTTTTCCTGACGATGATTCAAGAATTCCTTTTGCAACACCAGGATAGTCACATAACCCTACTAAAAGCGCTAGTTCTTCTGATGTGCATGTGATGAGGTGTTTCATTGTTTTCACATCCTTGATTATAGACTTAAACTCTGAAAATGAAGTGAAGGATAAAGGATAAAAGATAAAAAATAATGATACTTAGAATTCCGCTTCCTAAAAGATAAAGGGCAAAATATAGTTTCCTCAGGAACCACTTATATTTGTAAAGTCGTTTATATACAAAATAACTAGCACCGAAAAAGAGTCCTGTATAAAAATTAACAATTTTTTTGAACAAATTTGAAGGTGTTTCAAATGTTCCACGTTCGTAATTATTTACTATTAGATTTCCGAGAATTAACAATAGCAACCCGTAACCAAATTGAGCACCTAAAATAGCGCATAATAGGTACTCTGAATATTCGACGAAAATTTCGGGTGTCATAGTCCCTCCTGTTTAACTAAACCATTTTTTTATAGATTCAAGACCATTCTTTACTCCATTTTCAATCGATCCAGCAACTTTCTCACCGACATCTTTTAGAGCATCTCCATACTGGGAACTCGCTACAGCGCCGACTACCCCACCTATTGCTCCCCCTACTATTACTCCTACAGGGCCACCGACACTTCCGATTGTAGCCCCAACTTCAGCACCAACAGTTACAGAACCAATGTCTACCATTGTGCCTGTTACAAAACGCCCTGTTTTTTCTACAGCAGTTTTGTCGGAATTATCAGGATCTGTGAACTCTGTTAAATTAGATCCCACAGCAATCGCATTACCTACCACTGGGATTCTTTCTCCTAATTTCGCAAGTCCTTTTGCTTTAGCTGCAGATTCCATTATATCAGTTGTACCTGCTGCTGTCCGTGATGCAATTCTACTGCGAAACTCCTTTCCATCAATAAAACTGTGCTGATTTTTAGGAAACCCCACAGCATGTTTAAACATCATGGATGGACTATCATAAGAAGCGGCAAATTTTTGCGCTTTTTTAAGTAATGGGTTGCTTGGATTCGAGTCAGAGATGTTTTTAATGGTTCTCGCAACTTTGGAACTGTGATCCCCTTGAGAAGTCCAAGAACGATGTGTCATGACCTGGAATTTATATTCTCCTTTAAATCGCTGCCACTTCGTCGGCTTTCCTCCTTGATAATAAATTTTTAACTTTCGCGACCATGCGATTGATGCTGTTGCATTGGCTGCGTGATACCCTAATAAGGCTTTATCACCGACATCTAACGGTTCTCCGGCTGTTTCGAAGTAACTAAGAATTTCGTGTGCTGTATTTGTTTTTTCTTTATCCTGTGTATCAGGATTCGTTAACGATTTTGCCGCTTTTTCCTCCAACCGTCCAAGCATCTTCTCCATCGGCGTTTCGCCGGGGTTTTGCAGGTCGCTTTGCAGGCCAGCGGAAGCTTGACTGATTGTTGAGTCATTTTGCGGCTTTAAAATTGAACCGCTTTTATATTCCGAGATTTCAATCTTCGGCCCCGTATACATTTTCTCCAGCTGCTGGATGTATTGCTTCATTGTGTCGAGGTCATCCTTCGCCGCTTTTAGCGCATTTGTCTGTTCGCGGTCAAAAGTATGAAGCTTTTCAAGCGTCTCGCTGATTTGTCTTTGGGCTTTTTTGGCGTTTTCGTTGACGGCTGAATCGTCGAGGTCGGGCAGGTCGACGATGTGGCTGACAGTGGCCATCGTCTGATTGGCTTTTGACGTCAATCTGCCTGTCAGCGATTCGGCTTGACTGACGCCGTCATGGAGTTCGTTTTCAAGAAAGCTTTGCGAGATAAAGCCGTTTTGGTTCGGTTCAAGGGAATGAAGTGCGCTTTTCGTCTTTTCTAAAAGTCCTTTATAGTCGGAAATAAAAGATTCATAAAAAAGAAGAAAAGTGGTATGGCACTCTTCATAGAACGAGCGGATCGCTTCACCGCCCGCGCCTTTTAAGGCGTCGTCAAGGGAGGTGAGACCTTTGACGCTTTGTTTGACTTTTGAAATCTCGTCAGTCTGGTTTTTTAATTCGGTCAGCGTTTTGTCTAGGCCGGTTTGAAAAGCCTGAACATCTAGAGTTTTCAATGCGTAGTCCCTTCCTTCTACTTGGCTTTGATCGATGACGACAGCTTTTTGTCGGCGTCTTTTATAGCGTTGACAGCCTGTTCGGTTTGCGCAATTTGTTTGGCAAGAGCCGAAGCGTATGCTTTTGTCAGGCTTTTCAAATCTTTGTTCATGCTTTCGATTTTTTTGACGACGTCAAGGTTGTTTTTGCCGCTGATATCTGTCGGCACGTTCGGTTTTACAGCTTGGGCTGAATGCTTCAGCTTCGAGAGCGCCTGTTTGACTTCGCCTGTTTTGACTTTGATTTCTTGACCCATCGTAATCACTCCTTTAGCGGCGGGCTTCTCTTTCTTCTTTTTCCAGCTTTTCAATTTTCGTTTTTAATGAGCTGATATCCTTACCTAGTGAATCAATGTCATCATTTAAGGAAGAGATTTTCTCTTTTAATTGTTTAAACACTTCATTTAACTGTTTTCCGCAAATATCATTGTAGGCCGTTTTCATATCGCTTCTGACATTTTTAAAAGAATCAGCAAGGCTGCCCTGCCATGTTGTCGGCGACAGTTCGGGCTTTTTGATGCTGTCTTTTGAATCGTCAAATTCCTTTTTATCTGCTTCTAATTCAGTTTGGCAATTTTTCAGTTGTTCGAGCTGTTGTTTTTTGATGAGAAGTGTACCTTGCAGCCCGTATAAAACTGTTTTTTCCCAGATCATGTTACTGCCACCTCCCGGAAAATTTGATTCAAATGACCTGTTGGGATCCGTTCATTAAAGGACCTTATTAATGTTACAACATGGTATAAATGAGTTGAATAGGAAAAATGTACCGTGATTAAAGGATCGAATCAAGCGGTGGAGCAGGAGATTCCTTATTATGACTGCGATTTTGCACATTTCTCCATTTTCTTTCAAGGACAAAAGTCGTGGTTCCTAGGGCTGTGTTTTTTGTGATATTTATTTTTTGTTTCACAAACTTTAAGGTAATTTTAAGAAAGAGGCGATCTTGTCGAACACTAAACAAGGTTTTTCGGGCAAAATGTCAAATAGATTAGATATTTCATATAAACAAGGGGGGAAATTGTCTGTTTGTGATGAAAAAGGGGACGGGCGAAATTTCTGTCAGGATGCCTCAGCTGGATTCTAAGAAAAATATGCGGCCAAATATATACTTCATGATAGATTGTAAACGCTGTCTTGTCCTCTGACCAACAGGGGGATGAAGATGAAGAAGCTGTTAGTTGTTTATGCCGTGATGCTTTGTTTGTTTTTTCTGTATGTCTACGACTACTCCCGGGGCGATAAAACCGGATCTACAGAAGCAAGCAAAAGGCCGGCGGCCGGAAGTCTGTCCGAAAAATATGTGATGGTCACGTTTCAATCGGGAATCGAATATTGGAAGAGCGGCCTGAAAGGCTTTGAGGATGCCGCGCAGCTTTTCAACGTCACTGTCGAGTATCGGGGGGCGGCCCATTATGATGTCCATGAGCAGACGACCGTCCTCGAGCAGGTCATTGCAAAAAAGCCGGCGGGGATCGCACTTTCGGCAATAGATCCCAAAGCTTTAAACCCTGTCATCGACAAGGCGCATGAGCAGGGTATTCCGCTCGTTTTATTCGATTCAGACGCCCCGCTCAGCAAAGCCTCTACATATGTCGGCACAAATAATATGGAAGCGGGTGCTGAGGCCGCAAGGCGAATGGCCGAGTTTTTAGATGGAAAGGGAGAAACCGCAATCATTACCCAGCCGCGGCAGTACAATCACCAGGAAAGGACGAAGGGCTTTGAACAAACGATCAAGCAAAAATACCCGAACATGAAGGTCGCCGCGGTTTTGGACGGAAAAGGGGATGAGCTGACGTCGAAAAAAGAAGCAGCGAAGATTCTGGAAAAAAATTCATCCATCAAAGGGATTTTCACGACAGAAGCCAATGGAGCGAGCGGTGTGGCCCGGGCTGTGAAGGCGGCGGGACTTGAAAGGGAAGTATGTATTATCGGCTTTGATAAAGACAAGAAAACGCTGGACGGCATCAAAAGCGGGTCGATTTCCGCGACAATGGGTCAGGACACATGGCAAATGGGCTATTGGTCGCTGCACATGCTGTTTTTCTCAAATCACCATTTGAAGCAAGAACGCCCGCTTCCGGCAGCGATCGATACAGGCATTACGATCATAACGAAAGAAAATGTGGCAGCCTATTATGCGAATGATTAAACGTTTGATCAACAATGCGCCGATCCGTCATAAGCTGATCAGCCTTCTCTTACTAATCAGCATGCTGCCGACGATCGGCCTCGGCATTTTATCGGGATGGGCCGTTGAAAATATTATTGAAAAACAGGTGATCGACCAAACACTGCAGCTGATCGGCGAAGTGAACAAGACGGCTGAAGTATATGTCAGCCACATGCAAAACCTGACATATTTAATATCAATGAATGAAGAAATGGAAGCTTTTTTTAATCATGAAAAGGAGGATGGAGAGGCGGATTATAAGCGAAGGACGTTTTTGCAGGGCCTGACTTCTTTATATTCCGAAGCCGCGGGCATTCTCGTCGTCAATGATAAGGGTGAGATGATCAGCAATGAGATGTATGAACGGACGCCGACAGATTTGACAAAAGAACCGTGGTATCTGGCGGCTGTAGCTAATGAAGGGATTTTCAAGATGATCGGAAAGCCTGTCAATCGGAATATTAGAAGCCATGTGCACTACAGAGAAGACGAGGTCGTTTCTGCCGTCAGAGCTGTTATCGATCCTGAGACACAGCGTGTGAAAGGTGTTGTGCTCATCGATTTGAAGCTGCGCGTCCTCGCAGAAGCGACAAAAAATATCCGCTTGGGGAAAACGGGTTATTTGATGATCATGGATGAAAATGGCGGCAATATTTATGCACCGGAGACCTCAAAGCTGTTTCTGCCGAAAAAGTGGTTCAGTCAAGATCGGTCCGGATATTTTGCGAAGCGGATCAAGGGAGAGGAATATCAATTCATTTATGAGACGTCTTCCTTTACGAACTGGACAACGGTCGGCGTTTTTAAAGCGGGTGAACCCGTATTCGAAGTGAAGGAAATCCACTTGTATGTGCTTTTGTTTTTACTGACGGCGGCGTTTCTCGGAATGTCTGCTTCCTATTATTTGTCCCATTCCATGTCGCGGCCGATTTTGAAGCTGAATGCTGTCATGAAAACGGCGGAAAGCGGGAATTTTTCAACATTTTATCAGGAGGAAAGGGAAGATGAAATCGGGCTTTTGGGAAAAAGCTTCAATCGCCTGATGATGAGAATCAGGGAGCTGATGTCGGTCACAGAAAGACAAGAGCGCCAAAAAAGAGAAGCCGAATTAAGGGCGCTGCAGGCGCAGATCAACCCTCATTTTCTCTACAACACGCTGGATACAATCAATTGGATGGCGAGGAAGAAAGGAGCGGTAGAGGTCAGCGGTCTCGTGCAGGCTTTATCCAAGCTGTTCCGCATCTCCTTGAGCCAAGGGAAAGATATCATTCCGCTGTCTGATGAATTTGCACATGTTGAAAACTATTTGAAAATCCAAAAAGCGCGATACCGCGATAAATTAAACTACTCAATCGAAATGACCGGACTTTGTGACGACCGCCTGATATTAAAGCTCGTGCTTCAGCCGATTGTCGAAAATGCGATTTATCACGGAATTAAAGAAAAAAAGGGGCCGGGTCATATTACGATCAAAGGCATGGAGGAAGACGGCTCGCTGATTATCAAAATCGAGGATGACGGAGCCGGAATGGATGAAGAGACGCTAAAGCAAATAACCGATCAATTCAAACACAGGGATGATACAGCGGGCTACGGCATGATCAACGTCCATGAACGGATCGCCCTTACATTTGGCGAGCCGTACGGTTTAACGGTTCAAAGCCGAAAAGGAGCCGGAACCGCCGTCACAATACGGCTCCCAATCTTAACAAAAGGGGGAACAAGCCTTGAGTGAATGTTGGCGCGTACTGATTGCCGATGATGAACCGTGGATTCGGGAAGGAATACGGGATGCCGTCTCTTGGGAGCGCTATCAAATGTCGGTGTCGGCTGAAGCGGAGAATGGCGAGGAGGCATTTGAGCTCGCTCTCAAACACGGCATCGACTTATTGATTGTCGACTTGAATATGCCGATCGTCAACGGAATCACGCTGATGAAAAAGCTCCGCGGCGCCCTGCCGCAGTGCCGCTTTGTCATCGTGACGGGCTACGATCAGTTTGCATACGCGCAAGAAGCAATCCGGCTGAATGTCGATGATTATTTGTTAAAGCCGGTCGATCCCGCTCATCTGGAACAAGTGCTCGAAAAGATCAGCTTGTCGCTGGCAGCTGAAAAAAAGAAGCTCAGCGAGCAAAAGCTTGCCGAGCAGCATATTCAACAAAACCTCGGCCTTCTGAAAGAGCATGTTTTCAGAAGCTGGATCGAAGGCCGGGCAGTGGAAGAAGGCGTTTACCGGCAGCTCGAATGCCTCCGTCTGCCGGCCCGCGATCCTGAGACGCTCGGTGTCATCGCGGCCGGGCATGTATGGAACAAGCCGTTTGAAGCCGACAGTCTGAAAGAAAAAGTAGAACGCTTCTTTGTCGCTGAACGGGATAAGGCTGTTTTTTTCGACGGAGACCGCCTGATCGTCGCCTGCCTGTGGCGCTCTGTTACAGAAGCTGAACAGCAGGCGCTTGCAGAGATGATCGAAGCTGAAATGCAGGCAAGCGCCGCCGTCTGCTTCGCGAAGCTTGCTGAAAACGGCCGCTCAGCTGCGCAATGCTATCAGCATTGCAGACAGCAAGTCTCGAAAGCATTTAATATCTCGCCGGTTGTCACGAGGGCTAAAGAATATATGCAAAAGCATTTCACTGAAAGGGAGTTTTCTTTAAAACAGACGGCAGATGCGCTTCAAGTTTCGTCCGTCTATTTGAGCAGGATCATGAAGAAGGAGCTCGGCATGACATTTGTTCAGCTTTTGACCGAGATGCGCATAGATCAAGCGGTTCACCTGTTAGAGACAACCCCTCTTTCAATTCACGATATTGCCGAACAAACGGGGTATGATACACAGCACTATTTCAGCACGGTATTTAAAAAAACGATGGGAGTATCCCCCAATCAGTACCGACGCATGTCGGGAATTGAACGAACAGGGAGAAAATTGTAATGTAAGCGCTTTAAAAAAGTCTGATTTTTATAAAAATAGTTAATTAATTCAAAAGACGGACCTTCGAAAGACATGGTACAGTTGGCATGATTCATGATGGGAGAAATCAAAAGGGGGATACCAAGCATGAAAAAATGCTGGCTGTTGATCACTGCAATGCTTTTCTGTCTTATTGTTTCCGCCTGTTCGGGGAATCAGGCGAGCGGAGGGGGAGACAAAGGCTACGTCGGAATCTCAATGCCGACAAAGTCATCGGAACGCTGGGTGTATGACGGGAAATATATGGTGAAAGAGTTTGAAAAACTCGGGTATAAAACGGATCTGCAGTATGCGGAAGATGTCGTTGAAAACCAAGTCTCACAAATCGAGAATATGATTACAAAAGGCGTCAATGTCCTCGTCATTGCTTCGATTGACGGGGAAGCGCTGACCGACGTCCTTGAAAAAGCAAATAAGCAGGATATTAAAGTCATTTCCTATGACCGGCTGCTTATGAACAGCAAACATGTCGACTATTATGCGACATTTGACAATCATAAAGTCGGAGAACTCCAAGGGAAATATATTGAAGAAAAGCTTGGCTTAAAAGACAAAAAAGGGCCGTTCAACATCGAATTGTTCGCAGGATCGCCCGACGACAACAACGCGCATTTCTTTTTTGACGGCGCCATGTCTGTTTTGAAGCCTTATATCGATTCGGGCAAATTAAAGGTATTGAGCGGCCAGACTTCATTTGAGCAAGGTGCGACGCTCAGGTGGGACGGCGCAACCGCGCAATCCCGGATGGACAATTTGCTGAGCGCGCATTATACAAAAGCGAAGCTTGATGCGGTGCTTTCACCGTATGACGGGATCAGCATCGGAATCATTTCCTCTTTAAAAGGTGCGGGCTACGGATCGGACAAGAAGCCGCTGCCGGTTATTACGGGACAGGATGCGGAGCTTGCTTCCGTGAACTCGATCATTAAAGGGGAGCAGACCTCAACCATTTTCAAAGATACGAGAGAGCTGGCGAAAAAAGCCGTTGAGATGGCGACATCCGTCTTAAAAGGCGAAAAAGCGGAAGTCAATGACACAAAGACGTATGACAACGGAGAGAAGGTCGTTCCGTCCTACCTGCTTGAGCCGGTCGTCGTCGATAAAGAGAACTATAAAAAAGTGCTCGTTGACGGCGGTTACTATAAAGAATCGGAATTAGGGAAGTGATCCGATGTCTGATTGCATTTTGGAGATGAGAGGCATCACGAAGGAGTTTCCCGGCGTCAAAGCGCTCGACAATGTCCACCTCCGCGTTAAAGCGGGCGAAATCCATGCCCTCTGTGGTGAAAACGGGGCGGGCAAGTCGACTTTGATGAAGGTGCTGAGCGGTGTATATCCGTACGGTACGTATACGGGCGACATTTTGTATAAAGGGGAAGTATGCCAATTCAAAAATATTAAGCAAAGCGAGGAAGCGGGGATCGTCATCATCCACCAGGAGCTGGCGCTCGTCCCCCAGCTTTCCATTGCGGAAAATCTTTTTTTGGGCAATGAACAGGCGAGCCGCGGCGTCATCAATTGGCGAAAAACAAAGCTGGAAACGCTCGAGTTAATGAAAAAAGTCGGGCTTCATGAATCTCCGGATACGCTTGTTTCCCAAATCGGCGTCGGAAAGCAGCAGCTTGTTGAAATCGCCAAAGCGCTGGCAAAAAAGGTGCAGCTCTTGATTTTGGATGAACCGACTGCGGCTTTAAATGAAGCGGACAGCGAGAATCTGCTGCGGCTCTTACTCGAACTGAAAAAACAGGGGATCTCTTCAATTATGATTTCCCATAAATTAAATGAGGTTACGAACGTCGCAGATTCGATTACCGTGCTCCGAGACGGACAGACGATCGAAACGCTTGATGTGCAAAGCGGGCAATTGACCGAAAACCGGATCATCAGAGGCATGGTCGGCAGGGAGCTGCAAAACCGCTATCCTGCCAGAAGCGCCAAGATCGGGGACGTCATCTTTGAAGTGAAGGATTGGACAGTTCATCATCCTCTTCAACAGGACCGCAAAGTGGTAAACACGGCGGCCCTTTCCGTCAAAAGAGGCGAGATCGCAGGAATTGCCGGCTTGATGGGCTCCGGAAGGACGGAGCTGGCGATGAGCATCTTTGGAAGATCATACGGAAAAAACATCTCCGGCACAATCGAAAAAGACGGGCGGGAGCTTTACATCCGCCACCCTGAAGAAGCCATTAAAAACGGCATCGTCTATGTGACGGAGGACCGGAAAGGAAACGGTCTGATTCTGGATGACAGCATTAAAGAAAACATTACGCTGTCCAAACTGGAGAAGGTGTCGAGCCGATTGGTGATGGACGAGCGCCGCGAAAAACATGAAGCGGAGGATTTTCGCAGGAAATTGAACATCAAGACGCCCGACATCGGCCAGCGGACCGGAAATTTAAGCGGAGGCAACCAGCAGAAGGTCATGCTGAGCAAGTGGATTTTTGCGGAGCCTGACATTTTAATTTTGGATGAACCGACGCGCGGCATCGATGTCGGCGCCAAATACGAAATCTATGGCGTCATCAATCAGCTTGCCGAAGCAGGTAAAGCGGTTATTATGATTTCTTCGGAGCTTCCCGAGCTGCTGGGAATGTGCGACAGAATCTATACGATGTGTGAAGGGGAAATCACCGCTGAATTTTCCAAAGAAGAAGCTGATCAGGAGAAGCTGATGAAATATATGACCATCCGCATGAAGAGAGGGGGAGAGGCGTATGCAGACACCGGTGCAAACGGATAAAGACCGCGCTCAGCCCGGTTACTTTCAGCTGTTTCGCGACATGTATAAGCAGAACATCCGGAAATACAGCATGGTCATTGCGCTCGTGTTTATTATGCTACTGTTTCAAATACTGACAGACGGAATTTTGCTGAGGCCGCTGAACATTACGAACTTGATTTTGCAAAACAGCTACATTCTCATTTTAGCCATCGGGATGATGCTCGTCATCATTACGGGACACATTGATTTATCAGTCGGTTCAGTCGCCGCTTTTGTCGGCGCCGTCTCCGCGATGATGATCATCGAAAACGATATGCCGCTGTTTGCGGCGGTCGTTCTGTCGTTGCTTCTGGGAGCGGCAATCGGCGCCTGGCAGGGATTTTGGATCGCTTATGTCAAGATTCCGGCCTTCATCGTGACGCTGGCGGGAATGCTATTGTTCAGAGGACTCACGATGATCGTGCTTGAGGGGAAATCGATCGCTCCATTTCCCGTGTCCTTTCAAAAAATGGCGTCCGGCTTTATCCCGGACTGGCTGAACGGAGGCGCGCTCCATATGACGACGATTGTCGCCGGAGCGGGAGTGTCGATTCTTTATCTCGTGTATCAGCTTCAGCAGAGAAACATGCAGAAGAAATTCCAATTTGACTTGCAGGGAAAAGGTCTGTTTGCAGTTAAGGTGTTTTTTATCATCGCCATTATCAACCTTTTTACCTACATTCTCGCGACGTACGAAGGCATACCTCTCATTTTGATCACATTGTTCATCTTAATCGCCGGGTATACATTCGTTATGAAAAAAACCGTCATCGGGCGGAGAATCTACGCAATCGGCGGCAATGAAAAAGCAGCCGAGCTTTCAGGAATCAAAACAAAACGGCTTACCTTTATGGTCTTCGTCAATATGGGCGTCTTAGCTGCTCTTTCCGGATTGATTTTTGCCGCCCGTTTAAACGCGGCCACTCCGAAAGCAGGAAACCTGTTTGAACTTGACGCCATTGCGGCCTGCTTCATCGGCGGTGCTTCAGCTTACGGCGGAATCGGTACGATCGGCGGGGCCATCATCGGCGGCCTTGTCATGGGGGTCATGAACAACGGCATGTCGCTGCTCGGTCTGGGCATTGACTGGCAGCAAGCAATTAAAGGCCTCGTCCTTCTGATTGCCGTTGCATTTGATATTTACAATAAGAATAAAACTTCTTAATTGATAAAGAAAAACCTGTTTTTGAACATCAAAAACAGGTTTTTTCATTATTGCTGGACTGAACGTCCTTCCTGATTCAGTGTGGGGTTTATTTTTTTAGGTTCCGGCAGGAGGATGTTCAAAATGCTTGCTGCCGCCAAAATAACGATTGAAAGGTAGAAAGACAGGTTATAGTTGCCTGTTTGGCTGTACCAGACGCCCGGCAAATAAGCGCCGAGCGCCGAACCGAGCTGGTGGCTGAGAAACAGCCAGCCGAGAATGAACCCGACGGAGTACTGCCTGAAATACTGGGTTGCGAGCATTTGCGTCGGGGCGACGGTCGCAAAGTCGACCAAACCGAACAAAACCGCGAAGCAAAGCAGGAGGACCGAGTTGTGGCTCGACAACAAAATGACAAGCGACAGCGCCCTTACGGCATATAAAAAGCACAAAATTTTTCGGCTGCTCCAGCGGTCAGCGACGACGCCGGAAATCAAAATGCCGATGATGTTAAACCCGGCCAGCAGGCTGACAGCGGCGCTTGTTACTTCGGTCGAAAACCCGTGGTCATGCGAAAAAGGGATAAGATGGGTATCCATTAACCCTGTCGTTGTAAATCCGCAAATGAAAAACGGCAAGACGAGGAACCAAAACGTCCTTTTGAGAAAAACTGCTTTGTATGGAATCTTTTTAGGCTGGGCGTCCGGCTCTTCTTTTGTCTCGCCGCCCTGAGTGCCGCCGATCGGCTGTACATTCTTTTCCGAAGGATGATTCCGCAATAACAAGATGACGATCGGAAATACGATAACAGCTAAAAACAATCCGAGAACGATAACGGTCACTTTCCAGTTAAACCAGTGGATCAACATGAGCGATCCAGGGACAAGCAGCATCTGCCCCGCGCCGAATCCCGCTTCCATAATGCCGAATGCAAGCCCCCGCTTCTCAGTGAACCAGTTGGTCACGATTACGGTCGATGCGACATTTGACGCTCCGCCGACGCCGAGAGAAACGATAATGCCGTACAAAATAAACAGTTGCCACGGAGAAGTCACGAGATATGTAAAAAAGATGCTCAAGCCGACCAGAAGCGTGCTGAGAGATAAAATGATCCGCGGTCCGAACCGGTCGACAAGCCTGCCGATTACCGGCTGGGATACACCGTAGACAATGAAGCTCAGCATGGAAATAAGCGAAATCGTGCCCCTGTCCATTGAAAATTCCTCTTCCCAAGGCTGAATAAAGGCCCCGAAAGAAAGGCGCACTCCTTGGACGGCCAAAAGCGTCAAAAACGTCACAAAAACGATAATCCAGGCGTAGTGTATTTTCCGTTTCATAGATCCTCCATTTCGTCAGCCTAACTCGGCATCCCAGCGTTCTTCCCGGAGCCGCTGTCCCCATAATAAAGTCTCGTCTTTCACTTCCGTCAGTCTGAATCCGAATTTTTCATACAAAGGCCGCGCTTCAGCCATCGTACTTACCGTCCATAGAAAAATCCGCTCAAATTGATTGTCTTTACAATAATCGATGAGATGCTTCAAAAGGCGCGTGCCGACTCCCTGATGCCGAAAAGCGGCATCGACCAGAAACCATCTGAGCTGTACGGTTTTGCCGGGATGTTTGACGAGCCCGACGCATCCCGCAAACCTTCCGGCGCTCTCTGCGATCCAGATGTTTTCGATATCGGCATCAAATGTTTCGTGAAGGTAATCCAAAAATGAATCGTCCCAGCCGTGTGTCTCCGCATAAAACGCACGTTGTTTTTCGATCATTAGTTTGATATCGTCCGATATATAGTAATCTCTTATGGAAACGTCCGATTTTTCGGGCGGCAGGTGTTCCGACAATATGGATTCAATTGTATTCATCGCCTCCGTCAGCTTTTCCTGATGGGGGCCGTCGATATGCTTCAGCATGTATTCGATTTGCTGATTGGCTTTTGCCTCCAGCTTCTTATAAATGGATTCGCCGAAGCTTGTTAAATAGATATAGTGGTTGCGGCTGTCCTCCTCGCTTCTCTTTTTATAGACCATATTTTCCTTTTCGAACCGTTTCAGGATCCGGCTGACATAGCCCCGGTCCAGGCCGAGCGTATCTTGAATCAGCTTGGCTGTACAATCGGCCGTATTGTGAATTTCGAATAATATCCGGGTTTCCGTCAATGAAAAAGGGCTGTCATAAATATGTTCATTCAGAAAACCGAGCACATTTGTGTAGAATCGATTGAACTTTCTGAATTTTAATGTGATAGAATGATTGATTTCTGTCATCTCAAAACCTCTCTTTCTATAAATCGTTGCTTTAATCAATTATAATAAAATAGTTGATTTAGTCAAGTGTATGGAAATAAAGTTAAAAATGTTAATGATAGATTATATTTTACAAATAAAGAAAGATAAATTCAATCGTACAGGAAAATTCATCCACCAGGCAGGAAAGAGGGAAGAAAACAGAGTATATAATCTAACAACCTGTTTTTGTAAGCGTTTAATGTCTGTCTCCGCGTCATATGAAAACGAGGAAGAGAGGATGAAACTTTACGATGGTCAAACCGTATCCCCCGATCAGCCGGAAAGTTCCCCGACTATTGCATGGAGCCGATTACAACCCTGATCAATGGCTTAAATATCCGGACGTTTTAAAAGAAGATATCCGCCTGATGAAGCTGTCCCGCTGCAATGTGATGTCTGTCGGCATTTTCTCATGGGTTTCGCTCGAGCCTGAAGAAGGAAGGTTTACATTTGATTGGCTCGATCAGGTTCTTGATACTTTCAAGGAAAACGGAATTTATGCGTTCTTGGCTACACCGAGCGGTGCCAGACCGGCTTGGATGTCCAAAAAGTATCCCGAGGTGCTGAGAACGGAGCGCAACCGGATCAGAAACCTTCACGGAAAGCGGCACAATCATTGCTATACGTCGCCTGTCTACCGCAGGAAAACGGCGATTATAAACGGAAGGCTTGCGGAGCGCTATGCGCATCACCCGGCTGTCATCGGCTGGCATATCTCCAATGAATACGGCGGAGAGTGTCATTGTGAACTTTGCCAAGATAAGTTCAGAGAGTGGCTGCTCGCGAAATATAAAACGCTGGACCGCCTTAACCATGCATGGTGGACATCGTTTTGGAGCCACACCTATACAGATTGGGACGAGATCGAGTCGCCGGCTCCGCACGGCGAGGATGCTGTTCACGGTTTGAATTTGGACTGGAAGCGTTTTGTCACGGATCAGACGGTTGATTTTTGCCGGCATGAAATTGCCCATGTCCGTTCTTTTAACCCCGACCTGCCCGTGACGACGAATTTTATGGGAACATACGCCGGATTGAATTATTGGAAGTTCGCCGACTTGCTTGATGTCATCTCGTGGGATTCTTATCCGGCATGGCACAACAGCCGGCAGGAAGACAGCCGGCTTGGAGCCGATATTGCTTTTGTTCATGATATCAATCGGTCTCTTAAAGGCGGCCGGCCGTTCATGCTGATGGAAAGTACGCCAAGCATGACGAACTGGCAGGACGTCAGCAAGCTGAAGCGCCCCGGTATGCACGAATTGTCATCATTACAGGCAGTCGCTCACGGATCGGACACTGTTCAGTATTTTCAATGGCGGAAAAGCCGCGGCTCAAGCGAAAAGTTTCACGGGGCAGTCGTTGATCATGCGGGATTAGAGCATACGCGCGTTTTCCAGGAAGTAAAAAAACTTGGGGAAAAGCTCGAAAAACTTGAGGATGTCGCAGGAACGACAGTCGAACCCGAGGCCGCGATTATATTTGACTGGGAGAATCGCTGGGCCTTGGAAGACGCCCAAGGTCCGCGCAATATCGGCATGCATTATGAACGGACAGCCAAATCGTTTTATGAACCGTTTTGGCGTGAAGGTGTACCGGTTGATGTGATTCATATGGAGGCCGATTTCTCCCGCTATAAGCTTTTGGTCGCCCCGATGCTCTACATGCTGAAAGAAGGCACCGCCGAAAGGATTGAACAGTTCGTTCAAAACGGGGGTACATTTGTCGCCACTTATTGGTCGGGCATTGTCAATGAGAATGATCTTGTGTTCTTGGGAGGGTTTCCTGGAGGCTTAAGAAAAACGCTCGGCATTTGGTCTGAGGAGATCGATGCGCTTCATGACGGACAGAAAAATACGATTGTGATGGATGCAGATAACCGGCTCGGGTTAAGCGGGAGCTATGAAACCAGCGAGCTTTGCGACCTGATTCATTTAGAAGGAGCCGAAGCGCTCGCTCTGTACGGGGAAGATTTTTACGCGGGCCGGCCCGCGCTGACGGTCAATTTGTTCGGAGACGGGAAGGCCTACTATATCGCTTCAAGGAATGAGGCGGCGTTCCAAGAGGCGTTTATATCGAGGCTCATTGAAGAGTGCGGGATTGCCAAAGTGCTCGATACAGAGCTTCCGAAAGGCGTCACCGCCCAGCTCCGCACAGACGGCCGCCACGATTATATTTTCGTGATGAATTTTACAGCGGAAAACCGCACGGTCTCGCTTCCGGAAGAAACATATACGGACGTCTTAAAAGGAACCCGGAAAAAAGGCGCTCTCAAACTGGTTCCATATGGAACGAGCATTTTGCGGAGAAGCCGCAAAGCCTAGGAATCCTCATTCTTCAGGCCGACGCTTCGTGCAAAATGCAGCAGCGAGCAGGAAGATGACAGCTGAAGTATAGCCAACACACCTTGATCGAAAACGCAGAGAAGCACCACATTTGATAAAACAGCCAACATGATAAACACTACAGCATAAAGATTTAGACGTAATACCATCCCTCCATTAATTGTTATCTTAACATGAAGGGATGTGAAAAATCCGCGGGAAATACCCGCGGATCCGTCCTTATTTGGCTCGGTTTTTCAGTTTTCGAGGATCGATCTGATCATCAATATCAGGTTTGTCGTCCAGCGCGTCGGCGATTTTTTCCCGGGAGACAATTTTGAAGTTCTGATTGGCCGGTTGTCCATTTTCCGTATTTTCGCCGTCTTGGGCGACAAAGATGCCGTATGGATATGTTTTGCCGAGGCCGAAGCCGATGACGTCGATTCCATCGGTATCGCTTGTCCCGTCGGTTTCTTTGCCGTCCTCAATTGAAAAAGCGGTGACGTAGTCGTTTTTTCCGCGCCGGTCATAGATGGCATAGCGGTTATCGCCCTGACTGGACGCGATCAAATACCCTTCTCCGTCTTCTCCGTAGTAAATCGTCAGCCCTTCAATATCAGCGGTTAGATGCGGTCCGTCGGCACGATCGACGATTTTTCCTTTATCTCCGCCGTCCGGCTCGGCGCTGAAAGACCAAATCGCAACGTCTTCTTCGGCGATGTACATTTTGCCGTATTCATCATCTGCCGCAAGCCCTTCTGTTTGAGAGCTCATTTTGAATGAGCGGACCTTTTTGCCTTCGACTTGTCCTTTTCCGTTGTCAAACAGTTCATATTGCTCGAATTCTCCATTCTTTCCGGTCACCAAGGCGTAGAACTTGCCGGTTTTCTGGCTGTGATACAGGCTGAAGCCATATACCTCCTGGATATCGGTTTGAATAGGTTTTTGAGGATTGACGATATTCTTCAGCTTGCTTTTTTCGCCGTTAAAGGCGTAAATTTCAACCGTATTTTTTCCGTCTGACCGGTTTGAGGCCCCGGCAATATCAATTTTTTTGCCATCGAGCGGAAAATTGTAGCGCAGGTCGACATTGTTTAATTTGCCAAACGGATAGGCCGCAAGCTGTTTTCTCTTCAAATCATAGACGATTAAGCCTGATTTTTTGTTTGTGGTGATGAGCCTGCTTTTTTCAGGCTGCTTCGGATGAACCCAAATCGCCGGGTCATCTGCCGCGTCGTCAGGGGTATCCACCGGCTCTGTCTCTGCATCGGCAGTCACCGTGAATTCTTTGTGAGCCGCAGCTTCGTTATGGGGGAGACTGCTCCATGAGGGAGACCATAAGGATGCTGCGAGTGTTGATAAAGCGAGCGTTTTGTAAAAGTTCATATATTAACCTCTTTTTGATAACATTTATCCTAGCAAACCAATGAAAATTATCATTTGAGGGTATGTAAACTTTTGTTAAAAGTGATGGCTAAAAAGACCGCCGATACTCTAGAGTACGAAACCGCAAAGAAAACCCCCGGAATTTTTTCCGGGGGTTTTCTTTAACATCGCTATCTCTCAATGAATCGGAATGTATATTTCAAATGCAAGTTCGTTTAAATCCCCATCCATCGGGTAAAATTCCAATTGTGTAAAAGCGTCACAATTTAAACGAAGACCTTGATCTTTGATCCATTGATATACTTTTTGATAAGTCACTTCAGGCCGCTCATGCTGTGGATGCCTTGTCTGAGCATATGTCAGAGCGGGCGCCTGATAGCTGATCATTCCTTCCGGAAGGGTTTCAGGGAGGTTCTCCGTCTCCATTAATATATAAAAAGTGAATTCCCCTTCGCCGTGATGATCCGATATGGCCCACATGCCGCTGTCTTCTTGAACACCGACTATTTCTCCGCGCCGGTCTTTCAGCTGCTGAATGACGCCGTGGAGCTTTTTCGCCTGGGCTTCTTCGAATGAAACGGTTTGTGAAAAACCAACACCGACAAATCCGGGCTTTGCTGTCTTTTTGATCTCCAAATTTTATCCTCCCATCCTGCACCGATTGGTTATTCAGTTATTCACCGGACAAGAAGCAAATCCTTCAGAAAAGGAGTATCGCCTGTTGCTTTTTAATTGACACCCTTCATAAATTTCTGAATTTTCGGTGACAGCAACATCAAAATGATTCCGAGCAGGATGGATACACCGCCGATGACTCCGAAGTAGGCGATCTCTGTATCAGCGCTGTAAAATCTGACGATCTGTGCATTGATAGCCTGTGCAGAAGCGTTTGACAGGAACCACAGGCTCATCGTCTGTGCTGAGAATGCCGCAGGAGCCAGCTTTGACGTTGCGGATAGCCCGACTGGAGACAAGCACAATTCCCCTAGAACGACGATCAGGAAGCTGAGCACAAGCCACATTGGATTGGCAAGTGATTCAGTGCCGTTGATATAAGCAGGGAAAATCATGACGACAAATGAAAGTCCGGCTAAAATCAAGCCGAGTGAAAATTTCGTCGGTGTTGACGGCTGACGGTTGCCGAGCCTCATCCAAATCCATGCGAAAACCGGTGCAAGCACAACGATGAACAACGGATTCAGCGACTGGAACCAAGATGAGTGCAATTGGACACCTAAAAATTCTAAATGAGTGCGTTTATCTGCATAGGTGGCTAAAATATTGGCGCCTTGTTCCTGAATCGCCCAAAACATCATCGATGCGACAAACAGCGGAATGTAAGCTGTGAGACGGGAACGTTCATCACTCGTCGTTTTGGAGCTTTTAAACATAACGATGAAATAAATCAGCGGGATCAAAATACCGAGACAGCTGACAATCATCGTAAACAGCTCAATTGTCATCCAGCCCATAAAGACGGAATAGCCAAAGATGGCAGCGATCACCAAAACACCAATTCCAATCCGTCCGAACACCATTTTTCTTTCAGCGGGTGTCAGCGGATTCGGTACCGTTCTTCCGGCAGGTCCGAGGTTTTTCTTCCGTGTCGCCAAATAGGTCAGCAGCCCGAACAGCATGCCGATGGCAGCAAGGCTGAAGCCGAGATGGTAGTTGTATGTCTGGCCGACTGTGCCGACGATAATCGGCGCAAGAAATCCGCCAAGGTTGATCCCCATATAAAAGATGCTGAAACCTGAATCGCGGCGGGTGTCTTCAGGGCTGTATAACTCGCCGACAACGCTTGATACGTTTGGTTTTAAAAGGCCTGTCCCAATGATGATCAAGAACATGCTGATGAAAAACGCGGGGACGCTTCCCGGGAATGACAAAAGAATGTGTCCGAACATAATGAGCACGCCGCCGTAAAACACGGTGTTTGCAGTTCCGAGGAGCCTGTCCGCTATCCAGCCTCCGATGATGCCGGACATATAGACAAGGGAACCGTATACGGCCATAATCGAGTTTGCTGTGGTTTGATCAAACCCGAGGCCGCCTTTTGTCACCTCTGTATACAAATAGTAGATAAGGATGGCTCTCATACCGTAGTATGAAAAACGCTCCCAAAATTCAGTGAAGAATAAAGTGAAGAGTCCGCGGGGATGTCCAAAAAACCCCTTTTGCGGAATGTTTTGAAAAGTTTCTTTTTGATGGTTTGACATTCGCAATACTCCTTCTCTTTCTATGTCTATTATAAAAATCATATTCTTATATAATGTTCGTGTCAATACACCTTCAATCGATTTGAATTTTTGATCGCTAATGCAACATCTTGTGAAGCGCTTTACAAGCGGATAGTAAAAACTTTTGGAAAAAAAATTAGATGAAAAGATTTTTTAATAAAATTTTACCTATCTTATGTACAAGCGGATTTTACTAGATTGGCATATATATATCGGAAACCGTTTTACAAAAGGAGGCTGAAAACAGCGTGCAGCAGCAACCTGAGGAAATGAGAATGACAGTGGTTGACGCGACAAAGTTCGGTGCTGTCGGCGACGGCAAAACAGACTCCACAAATGCGATCAACGAATGTTTGGTATGGACAAAGTCGATGGGATACAACACGGTATGGATACCGAACGGCACGTACCTGATTGACGGGACGAAAAACAGCGACCCGCGTGCTCCGTTTCGCGGAGCCGGCATCAATGTTCCGGGCAATATTGAAATTTTGATGGACGCGGAGACCGTCATCAAGGTAAAACCGAACAGCTCATGGGGATACGCTGCTTTTTATATAGGCGGAACATCCAATGTGAAAATATCCGGAGGCAGCATCATTGGGGAAAGGGATGAACACACATATACACCGGCGCCGAGACCGACCCATGAATGGGGATTCGGAATTTGTATCGAAGGGGCGTCAAATGTCGTTATTGAACATGTGAGAATAGCCGATTTTACAGGAGACGGAATCATTATCAGCAACGGAGGAGACGGCTATAAGCCGTCAAAGCGTATTAAGGTAACCAATTGTGAAATCAGGCGCTCCAGAAGAAATAATTTGTCGATCACAGGGTGCGACAATGTTCTTGTTGAAGGATGCGAAATTGCAGATGCGGGGACAGGCAACGGCACGGCTCCCCGTTTTGGGATTGATATAGAAGGCTACAGTGAAGGAAACATCGTCTATGAAGAACCCGTTAATGTCATCATCCGAAACAACGTGTTAAAGGGCAATGTCAACAATGCCATTTCCAATTTCAACGGCACTTCTGTCATCATCGAAGGCAATATCGCAGACGGTACCATTTCATACGGATACGGGACGAGTACGACGATTGCAAACAATATCATCAAGAAAAACCCCGAATCCACCGGACAGAGCATCGGAATTAACGGCCTCGGTGTAGGGGCTTTGGAAGCAAGAAGCGATGCCGTTATAAAGGGGAATTTGATTTCGGGTTTTACGACAGGCATCGATATCCGCGGAAAAAGCGTTTTTGCCACGGGAAATCAAATCCGTGATTTTGTAAATGCCGGAATTCTTGCTTATCAAGCGTCGCAAATCTTCATTGAAGGGAATAATATCGAAAACGACGTGCCTGAGCAAAGGTCCGGCACCGCTCTCAGCATCACGCAATCAGACAATGTAACGTTTTCCGGCAATCAGATCGCAAATGTCGTACTTGCGGTCAGGAGCACAGGCAATGACGTCCAAATAAAGGATAACGTCATCAAGCAATTCTCCAGAGGCATCTGGATATCGCAAGGAAATGCTGTGATAGAAGGAAACTTTATTTCGCCGGCCGGCTTTCAAACGGTGCCGGAGTCATATGCCGTATCCGTCACAAATACGGCTTCTGCAGTCATTCGGAAAAACACCTTCACCCGCTTCAGAAACTTTCCAATATACTGCTCGACAAATGAGCATACAAAAATTATCGGAAACGATATCGAAGATTCACCGCTGATTGTCACGCTGTATCTCACCCGCGGAACCCACGAGATTATTGGCAATACGATCACGCTCGGCAGGCCGTCCTTGCCGGCTATCCTCATTTATCTCGACCAATCGTCGAACTCGGCGATCCTCGACAACACGCTCCGCAGCAATACCGCTGCAAGAGTGACGGCAATTCAAACCAATACGTCCAGGCAAACGCTGATCATCGGCAATACGGTTGTAAAAGGTATGATCCATTCCCACGAGACAGATACGGTTCATGGAAATATTGAAGTTTAAGCTCCCTTTTGATAGGGAGCTTTTTATGTCCTTTTTTTCTTCTTGCGGAAGTTCGCCGAGGCTTCGAGAAAAATGATAAACAAAAATAAAAGGATCATGATCCACTCGCCTACTTCTAAGATGGCAAACGTCAGGGAGTTTATTACGGCTCTTTGCAAGGTCATGCCTTGAAATACATCAAGCATGACAGCAAAAGTCTCTAAGGAAACAAATAATAAAAGCCCGATTCCGATCAGTTTCAACTTTTCACCACTCTCCGTTCCCCGTTATTTTTTCTCTTTTCATAAAGCACTATTCCCCCGGGAATAGTATAAATGTGCTTTTGCAAGGAAAAATATGAAAAACGAAAAGGGGATTCTGACAGCCATGCCATTCTTTTTTAAAGGTCGTCATCAAAAGGATAACAAACAAGAATCTCTTATGAGCGGAGATAAAAACCCGGAAACCATAAAAGTATCCGGGTTTGTGCGTCCCTTGCTTGCCGAAAACCTGAGCGTGATTAAAGAAATAACCGGAAACAGCGCAGATGTCGTCATCCGCAAATTAAAAACGGGCGCTGACGAGAAAATCGAATTGGCCGTCGTTTATGTCGGCGGCATTACAGATGAGAAAGCCATCCATGACTTTTTGCTGGAATCGATCATGAGCTCTGAAGAATTAGCGAAAAAGGAGTACGGACGGGATGTTCTTGAGACGATTGCAGGTGATGCCGTTGCGCTGGGCGGTGTCGAAAAAGAAAAGCGATTGGACAAGATGCTTGAATCGTTGATGGCAGGGGATACGATCATTTTGGCCGAGGGAACGGAAACAGCGGTTATTACGACCACGAAAGGCGGGGAAAAGCGTTCGATCAAGGAGCCTGAAAATCAGCAGGCATTCCGCGGTTCACGTGAGGGATTTATCGAATCTCTCGACACGAATATTTCTTTGGTGCGCCGAATCATTAAAAACCCGAATCTTTGGGTTGAAAAAATGACGATGGGAAGCGTCACAAAAACCGATGTGGCGATCATGTATATCAACGGGGTGTGCGACCCGAAAACGGTGAAAGAAGTCAAAAAAAGGATGGCTGGCATTGAGATCGACAGCATCCTTGAATCGGGGTATATTGAACAGTTTATTGAAGACGCTGTGTTTACGACCTTTCCAACGATATATCATACCGAAAGGCCGGACATGGTCGCAGGGAATCTGCTTGAAGGAAGAATCGCCATCTTTGTTGACGGTACACCGTTTGTCCTGCTTGTCCCTGCCGTTTTTATTCAATTCTTTCAATCTGTTGAGGATTACTATTCACGCTTTGACATTGCGACGTTCATCCGCTTTTTACGCGTGTTGATCTTTTTTATTTCGCTTATTGCGCCTGCCGTCTACGTCGGTGCGACGACGTTTCACCAGGAAATGATCCCGACAGAGCTTTTGATCGTAATTGCCGCGCAGCGTGAAATCGTGCCGTTCCCGGCTGTGGTGGAAGCGCTGATCATGGAAATTTCGTTTGAAATTTTGCGAGAGGCGGGCATCCGGCTTCCGAAAGCGATAGGTTCTGCCGTTTCGATTGTGGGAGCCATCGTCATTGGACAGGCGGCTGTTCAGGCGGGGATTGTGTCGCCGGCGATGGTCATCGTCGTAGCGATCACAGCGATTTCAAGTTTTGCCACACCTTCCTTCGCCATGGCGATATCCGCCCGGCTGGTTCGGTTTTTCTTCATATTAGCCGCGGCGACGACGGGTTTTTACGGCATTATTCTTGGACTGATCATTATGTTTGTCCATTTATGCAGCCTCCGTTCGTTCGGTGTTCCATATATGACTCCTTTTGCGCCGTTTATTCTGAAAAACTGGGGCGACTCCATCGTTCGTTTGCCTTGGTGGACACATGAGAAGCGGCCTGAACTGATCGGCAATGACAATAAGGTGCGTCAAGGAGAATACCAGAAACCCAATCCGCCGGAATCAGGCGATATGAAGACAAAACAAGAAGATGGTGATCCAAATGAAACGAAGCCTTAAGATTGTGCTCCTGCTGGCCGCCATTGTTCTTCTTCAAGGATGCTGGGATAAAAGAGAACTGACAGATTTGCTGCTGATCACTGCCATTGGTATTGATAAAGGTAAAAATACAGATTACGAATTGAGCTATCAGATCGTCAATCCGATCAATGTGACAGGAGGCCTTCAAGGCGGACAGGGAGGAGACAGGCCGCCGGTTTCAAGCTATTCTGTGACGGGCAATAATCTGACGGAAATGAGCAGGCACGCGTCGGCGAAAATGTCGAGGGAAATTTATTACTCCCACACGAACCTCGTGGTTGTTGATGAAAAACTCGCCAAGGAAGAAGGCTTGATTAAAATTCTTGATGTTCTTGACCGGGACACCGATTTTCGTTCAACGGCGACGATTATTATTTCCCGCGGCCAAAAAGCGAAAACATTCATCCGGACGCTGACGCCGATCGATAAGATCCCGTCAAATAAAGTAAACAAAACACTGCAATTTACTGAAGAGCATTTGGGAGAACATATGAAGACGAGCGTGCAGGATGTCATCAAGTGCTTGACATCGAAGGCAAAGCACCCGATTATTACTTCTTTTAAAGTATCCGGAAACAAGGAGAAGGGTGAAAAGATGGAAAACGTGCAGTCTACATCTCCTGAGGCAATAGTCGAAGCGGACGGGCTGGCAGTCATTAAAGAGGGCAAGCTCGTCAACTGGCTTGAAGGCAAAACCGCGCGGGGCGTTTTATGGCTGCGCAATAAAATCAGCAGAACGTATTTAACAACTACATTGAATCACGAAAAAGACGCCGTCACATTTGATGTCATCCGCCAAAAAACAAAAATCAGATCACATCTTAAAAACGGCAAACCGGCGATTTCGGTTGAAGTAGACATGGAAGGGGACATCGGCGAAACCACTGTGCCGATTCACCTGGATGATCCAAAAGTGCTGAGCGACATCGAAAGGAAGGTGGCAAAGGAGCTGAAAAATGAATTGCAGAATACCATTGACGTTGTTAAGCGAAACAAGACGGATGTTCTGCAATTCGGTGACGTTGTGTATCGCAACCACCCAAAAGTGTGGGAAAAGATGGAGGGCGAATGGAGCAATCGGTATTTTCCTGATACAGATGTCGACATTACGGTTAACGCATATGTACGGAGAACAGGTTTAAGGAACAACCCGAACATTTTGAATCATCACGAAGGGCGTTCTTGAATGAAAGAGAGAGGAGGGCTTTAAATGGAGAAAGCAAAAATCAGTGCTGCACAGTTGTTCGTGCTGATTGTTCTGTTTGAACTCAGCAGCTCTCTGCTGATTTTTCCAGGACAATCTGCCGAACAGGACGCCTGGATGGCGATCTTGTTCGGAACAGTCGGAGGGCTGGCTTTGTTTATGATGCACCACTTTTTCTACCAGGTGAATCCCGACGCCTCTCCCTATGAAACGCTGATGAGTATTTTTGGAAAACCGGTTGGCTGGGGCCTGTCTTTTATCTACATTGTTTATTATAGTTATATTGCGGCAAGGGTTTTGCGCGATTTTGGCGAAATGCTGCTGACGTCGGCTTATCCGAACACGCCGATTATCTTCGCGAATGGTTTGTTGATTGCAGTTTGTATTTTTACCGTGAGGAAAGGAATCGAAGTCCTGGCCCGTTCAGGCGAGCTGCTGTTTGGCATCATGTTTTGCCTCGCTGTCATAGGCCTCATCTTAATTGTTTCCTCAGGCTTGATTAAACCGAGGGAGCTTTTGCCTATTCTCGGAAACGGGCCCGGTCCGATGCTTAATGCCGTGTTCACGCAAACGCTGTATTTTCCGTTTGGCGAAATTATCGTCTTTACATTGATCCTGCCGTATTTAAAAGAAAAGAAACAGGCAAAAAAAGCGGGGCTGTTGGGAATCGCCATCAGCGGCATCATCCTGGCCTTTAATGTGGCATTGAACATCAGCGTGCTTGGCGTCGACCTTAATATGAGGTCGCGCTTCCCATTGCTGAGTACGATCCAGACGATTCAAGTAGCCGAATTTCTGGACAGGCTTGATGTATTTTTCATGCTCGTGTTGGTGATTGGCGGTTTTTTTAAGATGAGCATTTTCATGTATGCCGTAACCGAAGGCGTGACCGTCTTATTCAAGCTTAAAAAACCCTCCAAAATCGTTCATGTGATCGGCATTATCATTTTGATTTTATCTGTCTCCATTGCCAGCAATATTTCGGAGCATGTAAAAGAAGGAATCGAGTTTGTTCCTTTATATGTCCATTTGCCGATGCAGGTGATCCTTCCTGCTTTTATTTGCCTGGTCGCTTATGCGAAAATGAAAAAAAATAAAAAAAAGACCGTGTAATGGATTGACCCCGCCCTTAGGGCACCCTTTAACATGACAGACGAGGTGAAGTTTGATGCTCTATACGGTAAAAGAAGTGGCCGGGTTGGCGAATATCACGATCAAAACGCTATACCACTACCATAAGATCGGCCTTTTATGCCCCGCGGAGGTGACGGATGCCGGCTACCGCCTTTACGGGGTAAAAGAGCTGGAACGGCTGCAGCATATCTTGTTTTATCGGGAGCTCGAATTTCCGCTCAAGGAAATTAAGCAAATACTGGACGGCGAAGCTGATCGACTGACGATTTTATCTGAGCAGAAACGTCTTTTTACTGCCCGTTTGGACAGGATAAAACAGCTTATTTCTACGATCGATCTCTCGATTCAGCAGGCCGGGAAAGGAGAAGCAATGGATCAATCAAGCATGTTTAAAGGGTTTTCAAGCAGCAGGGAATGGGAGGACGCACTCGCTGAACAGAACCGCTATTTGAAGGAGGCATATGATGTCGATTTGCTGAGAGGAGAACCGGTCATCGCGGAAGAAATGAATGAAAAAGCTGAAGAGGCAGCCCGTTTTATGAATGGAATGGCCGAAGCGCTCAGAGATGGAGTCAAACACGACCATGAACAAGTAAAGACTGCCATTAAACGGCACCTTAAATTTTTGGGGATCACGCCCGGCGATTTTCAGACGCAGACACGCTTTTTTATCGAAGATGATTTTCATCGCGGGATGCTTGAAAATCAGCAAACCGGCCTATCGTATTATTTGGCGGCGGCTGCAGAAGCTTTTGTTTCATCATAAAAGAAGGGGAACGACTCATGCCGTTCCCCCAGCGTGTCGACAAACCCTCGCATTCGTTGTCAGGCCTGCGCGTCGGTGCTCACGAATAGGAGAAGGATCGGCGGCTAACCGCTCAGGCGTCCTGCCTGAACGCCGCCGTCATCACATCCTGTGAAAGTCAGCTTCCGATGCTCGGCCTTCCTAGACTGCAAGGGTTTTCAATCACGCTGAAAGGATGACAAAATCCCAAAACAAAAGGTCGTTTTGGGATTTTGTCAACAATCTGAGGGAACGGCTCATGCCGTTCCCCTTATCCTGCTGATCTGCGGTCTTTGACGGTAAAGCCGCCTCTTGAAAGCCGGATGTTGACATCGGATACCTTTGCGATTTGTTCATCGTGGGTGACCATGATGACGCATTTGTTTTCTTGGTGGGCAAGGTTTTGGAAGAGCCGGACGATGTCCTTTGATGTATTTTCATCCAAGTTGCCGGTCGGTTCATCGGCGACGATTAAGTCCGTGTCGCAGCAGAACGCTCTGATGATGGAGACACGCTGCTGCTGCCCGCCGCTTAATGTCAGTACTTTCTGTCTGGCCTGCTTTTCGCCGATGCCGACTTTTTCGAGCATCTCCAAAGCGTATTGTTCTTTGTTTTTGACCTGAGATCCGGTAATTTCCATGGCCGACGTGATATTTTGGAGAGCCGTCATATACGGGAGCAGGTTATAGGACTGAAAGACGATCGATACATATTGATTGCGGAAGCTGGTCAGCCCGATTTTTGAAATGTTTTCTCCTTTATACAGGATGTCTCCCTCTTTTGGTACATCAAGTCCGCCTGCCAGCGATAAAAAGGTGGTTTTGCCGGAGCCGGAAGTCCCGACAATCGTATACAAAAGCCCTTGGCTGAATTGAATGCTGATCTCTTCGAAAAGAGGCTGATCCTGATTTTTATACCAATAGCCGACATTCTGAAATTCTAAAATAGTGCCCATGATCTTCACTTCTTTCTATTCTTGTTTTGTTAAAATCGTTTTCGGATGGAGCCTTAGAACAGATATTGACGGAAGGAGCGTCGCGAACAGCGCGATTAAAAGGCCGATGCCGCCGAGTGCCATCAAGTCCCCGAAGGATACTTGAATGTCAAGCTGATCAATGGCCGAGACTTGGGCGGTCCTTTGTCCGAAGAAGCCTCCGCCGCCAAGGCCCATCATTCCGCCTGCAGACTGGCCAGCTGACGTTTGTTCGATTTGCTGGCTCAAGAGCTGGTTCCCGATTTGCCCGGCAATCAAGCTGCCGGTTAATGCTGAGATGCCGATGGCAAGCACTGCGATCATTAAGATTTCGGTCAAAAACTGTCCGATGAGTTTCCAGCGTTTTTCACCGATCGCCATCAGAACGCCCATTTCGTATTTTCTCTCCCTGATTGACATCATGACGATCAGTCCGAGGATCACCGCTCCAGCGATCGTGACGAGATAGACGACATTTTTCGAGAAGGACGCGACATTTTCAATCGGGCCGACCATCTGCTGGTACAACTGATCATTGGCATCCAATGTGAATGTATCCAAATCAATGCCTGTTTTCTTGGCAGCCGCAATGAAAGTGTCGATGTTGGAGGCGTCGTCCATATTGTAGACCGCTTCATCAATCGCGTTTTTATAATCGTCACCTTTTAAGGCCGATGCCGCCGTATATGGTGTGTAGATTTTGTTATAAGGGTTTAAAAAGGCGAAGTTTTGCGCTTGATTGTCTCCGGATGAAGTCGTTTGATAGATTCCGACGATTTTCAAATTGATCGTTGTAGCTTCATCGCTGCTCGTTTTGACTTTGATCGTATCGCCGACTTTCAGAGCGTTTTCTTCGGCAAGCGTTTCTTCAATCACGGCGACTTTTTTATTCACATCATCCTTTGTTAAAGCACGGCCTTCCGTGATCTTGGACGTCCCGTTGGAAAATTCGTCGACAAGGGCTGTGCTTGTCACACCTTCGATTGATACGTCAGCCTGCATCATTTGCCGGCCGCCCTGTTCATTGCCGCCCGGTCCGGCCGGCTGCTCGCTGTTTGAGGCCGAAGAATCCTCGTCACCGCTTTCGATCGGATCGAAATTGTCCGCTAAAGCAGACGTAGAGGAGATGTAGTTATAGCTTTTGACATGGTCAAGGCCCGCAAGCTTCTCGGCTGATTTAACAGAAACGGGGGTCGATTCAAACCTTTTCCGTTCTCCTGATTCCTGCTGTTCTTTCATCATTTTTTCCCTGTCAACTTTGAGCGTGACGCTGCCTCCAAGCTGCTCCCTTGCCAGTTCGCTCGATTTCACGGCCGCCGACTGGATCGTAATTCCTGTCAGCACGAGCACGCAAATCATCGTGAAAACAAACAATTGTAAAAGTGTTTTTCCTTTTTTCGCTTTCATGCTCCAAAAGGCTCGTTTGAAAAAATTCATAACGCGTGATTCCTCCGTATCTATTTCATTTATTATGGCTGCGAAGTCAAACGGCAGCAGGACTTTTGCCTTATGCTTGATTTCATCTTAGCCGCTACTTATGAATAAATTATGACCAAACTGTTGCCAGTCCTTTAAATGTTCATAATGGAATTGAGAAATGGCTGAGCCCTGTGTAAAATGAATCTAACGTTTGTCTAGCGGAGGCATATTGACGATGAAAATATTAATGATTGAGGATAATTTAAGCGTATGTACAATGACAGAAATGTTTTTTGCAAAAGAAGGATTTGAAACAGAGTTCGTCCATGACGGATTTGAAGGATATAACCGTTTTAAATCGGATGATTGGGATTTGTTGATCATCGATATCATGCTGCCGTCCATGGACGGGGTCACGATCTGCAAAAAGGTCAGGGAAGAGAGCACGGTTCCGATTATTATGCTGACGGCAAAAGATACGGAATCAGACCAGGTGCTCGGTTTTGAGCTCGGAGCTGATGATTATGTGACAAAGCCGTTCAGCCCTTTGGCGCTTGTGGCGAGAATCAAAGCGGTGAGCCGGAGGTATCAAAGCGCCGGCCGGCAGGATTCCGCTGACAGCGACTCGCTTGAAACAGAACATTTTAAAATCAATAAAAAAACGAGAGAAGTGTTTTTGGACGGCGTTCAAATTCAAAATTTGACGCCTAAGGAGTTCGATTTATTGTATTACCTGGTGCAAAGTCCAAAACAGGTTTTCTCAAGGGAGCAGCTGCTTGAGCAGGTTTGGGGATATCAATTCTACGGAGACGAGCGGACGGTTGATGTTCATATTAAAAGGCTGAGAAAAAAGCTTGGCAGCGACTCGCGGCCGTTTCTTTATACCGTATGGGGAGTAGGGTACAAGTTCGATGAAGATTAAGTATCTCTATCAGCTGCTGGCCAGTCACATCACTATATTAATCATGGCTTTTCTCATTACCGGGGCGCTGTTTTCCCACTTTGTCAAAGACTTTGCATACGAAAGCAAAGTCGATGAGCTGTCTTCATACGGCTATCGCATCATGGGCGAAATGGAGATGCGGCCAAAAGGCGCGCCGGCCATTATGAAGCCGTTTGAGGAAATTTTGCGAAGCAGGAAGATCAGCTTCTTTCTTTTTAATGAAAAGAAAGAGGTCTTGATGACGCCGGCCGATTTGCGGCCGCGAAAGCTGCTGCTCAGTGATGAAGAATGGAAAGAGCTTAAAGATGGAAAGGCCGTGGTCGTCAAAACCGATTTTAACCGTTTTAATGAGGAAGTATCGGTTGTGGCGCTGCCCAACATCGTCAACAATGAATTTCAGGGAGGCATTCTGCTGACCGCTCCGATCAGCGGGACCGAGGAAATGATCAGCGACATGAACCGCTTTATGCTCTTTACGGCGGCGGGTGTTATCTTAGTCGCTATTCTTCTAAGCTGGCTGACGTCCAAATTCCATGTCGCCCGCATTCAGAAGCTCCGCGATGCAACGAAAAAAGTCGCCGCCGGAGATTATGACATCCATATCGAAAACCGCAATAAGGATGAGATCGGTGATTTGGGCGACGATTTTAACATTATGGCCCGCAAGTTAAAAAGCTCAAGCGAAGAAATCGACCGGCTTGAAAAGCGAAGAAGGCAGTTTATCACTGACGTCTCACATGAGCTGAAGACGCCGCTGACGACGATCAGCGGTTTAGTGGAAGGGATGAACAGCCAGACGATACCCGAAGATCAGCAGGATAAATGTATGAAGCTGATTACGGAGGAGACAAAAAGGCTGATTCGCCTCGTCAACGAAAACCTTGATTATGAAAAAATCCGTTCCAATCAGATTACACTGCAAAAACTGCATTATCCGCTGATCGAAGTGTTTGAAATCATTAAAGAGCAGCTGGCGCTTCAGGCTGAGGAGAAACAGAATCAGCTGATCCTCGATGTGGAGGATCATGTGATGGTCAATGCCGATTACGACCGGCTCATCCAGATACTCGTCAATATTACGAAAAACAGTATTCAATTCACAACGAACGGAACCGTTTGGCTGAGAGGCCGGGAAGACTATAAGGAGACGGTGATCGAAATAGAGGATACCGGAATCGGCATTGATGAAAAGGATATTGAAAACATTTGGGATCGTTTTTATAAAGCAGATTTATCACGGACGAACACCCCTTACGGAGAATACGGGCTGGGGCTGTCGATCGTCAGACAGCTCGTCGCCCTGCACAACGGTACGGTAGAGATTGAAAGTGAGAAAAACAAAGGAACAAAATTTATCATCCGTCTGCCGCTGACAGCGAGAGATGATGATGAATAGAAACCCGCCAGACAGCGTCTGGCGGGTTTTGTTAATCTTTAATTTTGAATTTCTGGATCAGGTGCTGCAGCTCTTCGGCGTTTTGCGCGAGGATCTGTGATGCGGCGGCGATTTCTTCCATTGAAGCAAGCTGCTCCTGAGTTGCCGCACTAACCGTTTGCGTGCCTCCCGCTGCTGTTTCGGCTACTTCTTTGACGCCGGAAATGGCGGTTTCGATTTCGCTTGCGCCGGCTGTCAGGTTTTTCACCAAGTTTGTCACGTCATTGATCTGTGTGACGACCTCCGTAATCGAGTTTTCGATTTTTTGGAAAGCGCCTCCCGCTTCATGAACGACGACAAGTCCTTCTTTGACTTCGCCGGTTGCCGAAATGACCGAGTTCATCGTCTGCTTCGTATCGTTTTGAATGATCGTAATCAATCTTGTAATCTGTTCTGCTGAGCGGGCCGATTGCTCGGCTAATTTCCTGACTTCATCCGCGACGACGGCAAAGCCTTTTCCTTGTTCTCCCGCCCGGGCCGCTTCAATGGCCGCGTTTAAAGCAAGCAGGTTCGTTTGTTCAGCGATGCTCGTAATCACTTCGGTAATATTTCCGATCTCATTGGAACGCTCTGTTAAATGTTTAAATGCTTCTGAGAGCGAGACGACCGTTTCATTAATAGACTTCATTTGAGTGCTCACTTTATCAATGGCTTTCGTGCCTTCAAGCGACATCTTCGCCGTCTGGTCAGCGGTGGCGGCCGCTTTTTCGGCATTTGAAGAAATTCTTCCGGCAAACTCGGTCATTCCCATAATAACGGTTCTGCTGTTTTCAACGCTTTCCACCTGCTGATCGGAGCCTACTGCAAGCTCCTGGATCGTTGTTGAGATGTACTCGCTCGCCTTTGTGCTTTCATCCGCACTGGCGCTCAGCTCTTGTGATGAAGAAGCAACTTGGTGCGACGTTTCGCCGACCGTTTCAATGATCGAACGGACGCCTGCTACCATTTTGTTAAATGATGATGTCAGCAATCCCAATTCATCTTTCGATTGATATGTTCCTTTGACAGTAAAATCGCCTTGCTCAGTTTCTGCGAACAGCGCCTGAATGTCTTTGATCGGCTTTGTGATCAGCCTTGTCATTAAGAGGCCGATCGAGATGGATAAAACAAGCGCTACAGCAATGACAATGATGAGAAGCGTGATGATTGAACCGGCTTCTTTAGAATCCTGCTGATAGATTGTTTTGGCGTTATCAGCATTTAAGGTTTGAATGTCTTCAATGAGCTGGTTGACCGTTTCTCTTTGAGGCTCCATCTTTTTTAGATAGACGTCATATGCTTTATCATTTTCGTTCTTCACCGCCAAGCTGAGCATCTCGCTGCTGATATCTTGCAATTTCTTGTATTCGGTTTTGAAATTTTCGTATTTTTTAGAGACATTGTCCATTAATTTCAGCTGATCGATTTTTTCCATTAAGGTGCTGTTTTCTTCGTTTTTTTCCTTAATGTGTTTTTGCAATGTTTCATTTCGATCGTTGTCTTTCGTCACCATCAGCTCGAATTTGTACGTATCAATATCAAGGTTGTTCGCTTTTAAATTTGCAAACAACTGGTTGGGAACCAATTGATCTTGATAGATGATCTCTGAACCTTTGGAAAGCTTGTTCAGCCCGCCTATCCCCTGGATGCCGACAATCGACAAAGCCAGCGCTGAAATGATAATGATGACAAATAGTTTGCTTCTGATTTTTATATTTTTCAACAGATTCATAAGTGTTCTCCCATCAGTTTATTTACTTTACATATCGGCTTTCAAAACGGTTTTGTGAATGAATTTAAGGCAGGCAATTTTAGGGAAGGGTATATTTTCTGACAGCAAAAAAACCCCATAAAAAAAGGGGTTTTTTTAAACGAGAACTTTTGCGAAAAATTCCTGGTATAACGCGCGGACCGCTTGTTTTTCCTGAGCTTCCTTAACGCCGAACATCATGCTGACTTCCGAGGAGCCCTGGTTGATCATTTCGATGTTGACACGCGCATCGGACAATGCTTTTGACGCTCTTGCCGTCGTTCCGACGTTATGGCGCATGGCTTCGCCGACGACCATAATCAGGGCAATATTGTGTTCAATCGTCACTTCATCGGCATCCAGTTCTTCCTTGATCCGTTTGATTATCCGTTTTTCTGCTGCTTGATCCATTTGATCCTGCCTTAAAATGATCGTAATATCATCAATGCCGGATGGAATGTGTTCATACGTCAGCCCGTCATCTTCAAGGATTTGCAGAACGCGGCGTCCGAAGCCGATTTCGCGGTTCATTAAATATTTGCTGATGTAAATGCTGCAAAATCCGCTGTCGCTGGCGATCCCGACGACAGGTCCGTTCGTATTGTCGCGTGTGGTGACAACTCTTGTCCCCTCCGCGTCCGGATTGTTTGTATTTTTGATCTGAACCGGTATGCGCGCCCGGAAAGCAGGGATCAATGCTTCATCATGAAAGACGGAAAAGCCTGCATACGACAACTCCCTCATTTCCCGGTATGTCAGCTCGCGGATTTCTTTCGGGTTGGATACGATCGCCGGGTTGACAGAATAAACGGCGTCAACGTCAGTGAAGTTTTCATACAACTCGGCTTTCAATCCATTCGCTAAAATGGAACCTGTAATGTCAGAGCCGCTCCGCGAAAACGTCATGACTTCGCCTTCCCGGCTGAATCCGAAGAAGCCGGGAAAGATGATGATGCCCTTTTGCTGTCTCAGCTGAAACAGATTGTCATACGACTCGGGCAGGACTTGTGCGTTGCCTGGCTCGCTCGTCACAAACAGCCCGGCGTCTTTTGGACTGACATAGTGCGCTTCAACTCCCTGGTGCCTGAAGTAAGCCGCTACCAATTTGGCATTGTTATCTTCGCCGCTTGCTTTGACCGCATCGATAAACCGTTCCGGATTTGTTTTATCACCTTCGAGCAGCTGAAGCAGGTCGGCCCGGATCCGGTCGATCACGACATCGTCAAGTCCGAGCTCAAGCGCGATATCGGCATACCGTCCGACAATCGCCTCAACCAGATCGGGCGCTTTTTTTGATGATAAGTACTGTTCGGCGCATTCGATTAACAGGTCCGTTACTTTCGTATCCTCGGGGTGCCGTTTTCCGGGTGCTGATACAACGACGGCCTTCCTTTCCGGATCAGAAGTGACAATTTGAAATACTTTCTCTAGCTGAGCCCCTGAAGCGAGCGAGCTGCCCCCAAATTTAACGACTTTCATTTGTTACATCTCCCAAAGTTTAAATTTTCGAAATAAATTTAATCTTAATTATTGCGCTTTTTACAAGAAGAATCAAGGTTTTTCTTTCAGAAATGAACAAATGTACTTTTGAGGAGGACTAAAGATGGGGAAATCGCATGGTTTCAACCTTTGTATCTATTAATCTTATTGACTATGTCAGAAAAAATGGTAAGATATATGAAGACCCTTATTGATAATGATAATCATTAACGTCGGCGGAGGGGTTTGCTTTGTTGTGCAAGGAGGCTACTGCAGCATGAAATTACGATACTTATTGCTAATGCTCATCATTCTTTCAATCAGCTCGATATTCATCGGCGTTAAGGAGCTTTCGCCTCTTGATCTTTTCCGCTTTAACGAGGACGAAATTCAAACGCTTTACATAAGTAGAATTCCGCGCTTGATTAGCATCGTGCTTGCGGGAATGAGCTTGAGCATTTGCGGGCTGATCATGCAGCAGCTGACGCGCAATAAATTTGTTTCACCGACCACCGCTGGAACGATGGATTGGGCGAGGCTCGGTGTGATCATTGCGATCGTGCTTTTTTCGTCTGCAGGAATTGTGGTTAAAATACTGTTTGCCTTTGTTTTTGCACTGTTTGGCAGTTTTTTGTTCGTCAAAATTTTGGACAGAATCAAGTTCAAAGATGCGATCTTCATCCCTCTCGTCGGTATGATGCTCGGAAGTGTTGTCAGCGCCATCTCCACTTTCATGGCTTATCAGTACAATATCATTCAAAACGTCAATGCATGGTTTGAAGGGAATTTTTCGCTGGTCATGAAGGGGAGGTATGAGCTCTTATTTCTGAGTATACCGCTCGTTATCATTGCCTATCTGTTCGCCAATAAATTTACGTTGGCCGGGATGGGGGAGTCTTTTTCCATCAATCTTGGATTGAATTATAAGCGGGTGGTCAATATCGGATTGATCATCGTATCTATTATTTCGTCCGTCGTCATCCTGACGGTCGGCACGCTTCCCTTTTTGGGATTGATCATCCCGAACATCGTGTCCATCTACAGGGGAGATCATTTGAAAAACAGCCTGCCTCATACGGCGGTTCTCGGAGCCGTTTTCGTCTTGTTTTGCGATATAGCGGGACGTCTCGTCATTTACCCGTACGAAATTTCGGTTGGTTTGATGGTCGGCATCATCGGGAGCGGCGTTTTTCTTTACTTGCTTTTAAGGAGAAAAGCCTATGCGTCATAAACAGAAAATGCTTATACTCATCGTGATAGCGGCAGCCTGCATCGGCTTGTTTCTGTTCTACGGATTGCCGTCTGTATGGGAATATGCGCTTCCGCGGAGGTTTGCCAAAGTTTTTGCGATCATCGTTGTCGGTACAGCCATTGCGTATTCGTCGATGATTTTCCAAACGATCACAAACAACAGAATTTTGACGCCGAGCATTCTCGGACTCGATTCTCTCTATGTTCTGCTGCAAACCGGGATTATTTACTTTTTCGGTGCAGCCAAACTTGCCGATCTTGGTAAAAACGGCAATTTTTTATTGTCAACCGGTTTGATGGTCTGTTTTTCATTTGTGTTGTTTTTCCTGATGTTTCGCCGCGGGGGAAGGCACATCTTCTTGCTGCTGTTAGTTGGAATCGTATGCGGCACATTGTTCAGAAGCCTGTCATCCTTTATGCAAATGCTGATCGATCCGAACGAGTTTCAAGTTGTTCAAAACAAGATGTTTGCCAGCTTCAACAATTTGAACACGGACATTTTAATGCTTGCTTCGCTCATCATTCTGGCGATTCTCGTTTACGCTTGGCGGTATAATCCGTACTTTGATGTCATTTCGCTCGGCAGGGATCAAGCCGTCAACCTCGGAATCGATTACGACCGGACGGTGAAGAAAATGCTGATCGTCGTCGCCGTTCTCGTCTCCGTGTCTACTGCACTTGTAGGGCCGATCACATTTTTGGGGCTGCTCGTCGTCAATGTGGCGCGGGAAGTATTTAAAACGTATAAGCACAGCGTCCTGATTCCCGGAGCGGTTTTGTTCAGCATCATTGCGCTTGTCGGGGGCCAGTTCATTGTTGAAAAACTGTTTGGTTTAACGGTGACGCTTGTTGTGATCATTGATTTTATCGGCGGGATTTATTTTATTTACCTGTTGCTGAAGGAGCGTAAATGATGATAGAAGTACGAGATATCATGAAACAATTCGGAGAGCAGACCGTTGTTCATCCCACGACTTTAACGATAAAAAAAGGAATGATCACGTCCTTCATCGGACCGAACGGAGCGGGGAAAAGCACGCTTTTGTCCATCATCAGCAGGCTGATCGGCATGGACGCCGGAAAAGTGCTGATTGACGGCAAGGAAATCAGCGCATACAAAAGCAATGATTTAGCCAAAAAAATCAGCATTTTAAAGCAGTCCAACCAGATCAACATCAGGCTGACTGTCAGGGAGCTCGTCAGTTTCGGCAGATTTCCTTATTCACAGGGAAGGCTCTCGAAAGAGGACTGGGTATATGTCGACGAAGCGATTGATTATATGAAGCTGAGAGAGATTGAGCATAAACACCTCGATCAGTTGAGCGGCGGCCAGTGCCAGCGTGCTTTTATCGCAATGGTCATCGCTCAGGATACCGACTATATATTGCTTGATGAACCATTAAATAACCTCGATATGAAACATTCAGTAGAGATAATGAAGCTCTTGAAAGACCTTGTCGAAAATCGCGGTAAAACGATCGTCATTGTCATTCATGACATTAATTTTGCCTCGGTTTATTCAGACAGAATCGCAGCCCTGAAAAACGGGCGGATTGTAAAAGAGGGGCCGGCGGAAGACATTATCCAAACGCCGGTGCTGAAAGACATCTATGATATGGACATTCCGATCCAACAAATCGGAGATCAAAAAATCTGTGTATATTTTAAATGATGAGGTGACTTGAATTGAAAAAACTATCTTTATTGATTATGGCATTGATAACCGTTCTTGTCGTAGCCGCCTGCGGAAACAAAGCTGCTGATACAGATGCAAAATCTTCCTCTAAAAAAGAAACCGTCACAATTAAACATAACAGCGGTACAACAGATGTACCGAAAAACCCGAAAAAAGTCGTTGTCTTCAACTTCGGAATGCTTGACACGCTTGACGAGCTTGGCTTGAGCGATCGCGTTGTCGGCCTTCCGAAACAAACCCTCCCGTCTTACTTGAAAAAATACAAAGACAGTAAATACGAAAGCGTCGGCGGACTAAAAGAGCCTGATTTTGAAAAAATTGCAGAGCTTGACCCCGATTTGATCATCATCGAAGGCAGACAGTCTGAGCAGTATGACGAGTTTAAAAGGATCGCACCGACGATCGACATCGAGCTTGACCAGAAGAACTACATGAACAGTTTTAAAGAAAATACCGAAAATATTGGAAAAATCTTCGGTAAAGAAGATGCTGTCAAAGAAGCTCTTGCGAAAATCGATGATAAAGTAGAGAAAGCCAACAAGCTTGCGAAAGAAAAAGGCGGCAAAGGATTGGTCGTCTTAACAAGCGATAAACAAATCAGCGCGTATGGAAGCGGCTCAAGATTCGGTTTGATCCATGATGTGCTCGGCGTTGAACCTGTCGACAAAAACATCGAGGCTTCCCTTCACGGCCAAAGCGTCTCTTCCGAGTATATTTCTGAAAAGAACCCTGATTACCTGTTTGTCATCGACCGAAGCGCTGCCATCGGCGAAAAAGGAACAGCAAAAGAAGTCATTGAAAATGAAATTGTAAAATCAACAAAAGCTTATAAAAAGAGCCATATCACATATCTTGATCCAGGTTACTGGTACCTGTCAGGCGGAGGTCTTGAGTCCGTATCTGAAATGGTGACAGAAGTTGAAAATGGATTAAAATAAAAGAGCGAGGCTGCCGGTGTATCCGGCAGCCTTTTTGTCTGTTCAGGAGAAGAATTCGAATGATATTCAATTCATATGAAAGGAGACGCAGAGCAGGTCTTCATGCTTCTTACGCTGCAAGGGATCAAATATATCAAACCATAAAAAAACACGCCAGTTTGATTGAACTGGCGTGTCAGGATCAGCGCGCCGGCTGGCCTTGTTTGTCGGCCTGCGGCTTCTTTTTCAATGTGAACGAAAGGATAAATCCGATCAGCGCCAAGACAGCGGCCACGATAAAGGCGGAATTCATGCCGTGAATGAGCGCATTTAACGGGTTAGATGCGGCAGCGTTTTTGGCTGAATTGCTCATGACGGAAATCAAAACGGCCGTGCCGATTGAACCGCCGATCTGGCGCATCGTATTGTTCATCGCTGTTCCGTGCGGGATGAGATGCATCGGAAGTGCATTGATGCCAGCGGTTGTGAGAGGCATCATAATCATGGAAGTGCCCATCATCCGCAGCGTATAAATGACGATAATAAATGTCAGCGAAGTATCCATTTGCAGATCCGCAAACGGGATCGACGTCAGCAGCAAGATGGCAAAACCGATAATCGCAAGACCTTTTCCACCGATCTTGTCAAAAATCCGGCCGATGATCGGCGACATGATACCCATTGCTATCGCGCCCGGCAGAAGCATCAGACCGGAATCGAAAGCTGTCACGTCTCTGACGTTTTGCGTATACAGCGGCAAAATGGTTTCAGTACCGATCATTAATGCAAAAACGATCATACCGAGGAGCGTTGTTATCGTAAAAGTCCACGATTGGAAAACGCGAAACTCGAGTATCGGCCTTTTGATTCTTAATTGTCTAGAGATAAAGAAGAACAAAGCGACCGCACCGACTGCAAAGGAAATTAAAACGGTATTGCTTCCCCAGCCTTCTGATCCGGCGTTGCTGAAGCCGTACAATAAACCGCCGAAACCCAGGCTGGACAGGATAATAGATAAGATGTCGACTGATGTTTCTCTCAATTTCGTAACGTTTTTCATCAGTAAGATGACAAGCACAAGATCAATCAGGGCAATTGGCAGAATAATATAAAATAAGTATCTCCATGTAAAGCTGTCGACGATCCAGCCTGACAATGTCGGTCCGATGGCCGGTGCAAATGCGATGACCAAACCGACCATACCCATTGCAGCCCCGCGTTTTTCAACCGGGAAAATCGTTAAAAAGATCGTCTGCATGAGCGGCATCATAATTCCCGCACCCGCGGCCTGGATGATTCGCGCCGCAAGGAGAACCGGGAAGTTAGGCGCAACTGCGCCGACGACCGTTCCCGCCACAAAGATGCTCATCGCGGCGATGACGAGCGCGCGGCTCGAAAATTTTTCGATTAAAAAGGCGGTAATCGGAATGAGAATCCCGTTTGTCAGCATGAACGCCGTTGTCAGCCATTGAGCTTTTGTAGCGTCTATGTTTAAGTCTGCCATAATATGCGGCAGTGCCGTAACCAGAAGCGTTTGGTTCAAGATCGCGATAAACGCCCCTGCAATGAGCAAACCTACGATGATATTTCTGTTGTATGTCTGTTGTTCAGTTCCTGTGTTCATATCAATCCCTCTTATTCTTTGATACTAATTGTTTGTATTTGTGAAACATCGCATTGGAGCGCCTCGATTTTTCCAAGGTAATCAAGGAGAGCCTTAATTAAATACGTGCGGGGCTCATTGGCGAAAAGCTCCTCGCTCAGCAAATCTGCGGCAGACAGCAATTCTGTCACGGAAACGTCGTCTTGTGGCAGCGAGGAAATCTTGTTTTTCAGTTTTTGCAAAAGGTCTTCAAGCAATTCCTCTTTTTTGGGCGGTGCCCAGCATGATGAGAAATTCGTATAGGAGGCAATAATGTCTTCATTTAATGAACTTTTCTGATCTTCGTTCAGCTTTTTCTCTATGAAGAGATCCAGAACCGACATAATGAATGGCGGAATCGTTTTAACGTCGGGCTGTGCTTTTCCAGTGCCGACTAAAAACAGGAATTCTCTCATCAAACCGTGGAAAATGATGACGATATCCCATATAAACGGTTCCACCTCTTCGCCGTACGCTTGAATGATAGAGTCTTTATGCCAGCTGATGATCAGCGATTTTGTTTCTTTCAGATGCTTTTTAAATACCGCGGTATCGGGAGACGATCCCTCATTGGAGAGGAAATTGATAAATTGGCGGTTTTCCCTGAATTCCGTAATCTCCAAAGCGATTTTTTTAGCGAGTCTTTCTTTTGGCGTCAGCGAGGTTTCCGTATTGATGATGGCGCTTTTGTTCAGCATTTCATGCTTTCTGAACTTGATCAATGCCAGCAGAAGATCTTCTTTAGATTGAAACAGTTTATAAATAGATGCTTTTGACATTTTGCATTCTTCAGCGATCGCTTGCATTGCAACGTTATGATAGCCTTTTTGGGCAAACAGCTTTTTGGCGGCCCTTAAGACTGCTGCTCTTTTTTCGTTCATTCCGGCTCCTTCTTTCGCAATGATAAAACTCATGGGTTACGAAAAAACCCATGAGTTTTCATAAATGAAATATTAACAGACCGAACTGTTTAGGTCAACGATTTTGTTTTGGGTTACGATGAAGGCTGATCCAATCGGCAGCTTCGCCGTATGAAAGGACTCCGTCCGTCATATGACTGAAGGAGCCGCGGGTGATGATGTCTTCACCGATCTTTTTCACCAGCGACAGGGCGGCTCTGAACGGGGCGGATCCGCAGCTGATTCTTTCGATCCCCAGTTCGGAAAGAATTTGTAAAGAGGGAGTGTGTGAGCCGGCCAGTACGTTGAGTGGTCCGGGTATATCTTTTCTCAGCCCGGCAATGGTGCCTGTATCATTGGCTCCGGGGATAAAGATGCAGTCCGCGCCTGCTTGTCTGTACCGATTTGCCCGCCGGACGGCTGTTTGAAGCCGGGAACCGGGAGCGTCTGCATTGAGCCAGTATACATCCGTGCGGGCATTGATCAAAACAGGAAGGTTCAGTTTTTTGACAGCCGCAATTTTTTCTTCCATTAATGTTGCATCACAAAGCGGCCGGCAGGGGTCTTTCGTTCCGTCTTCAATATTCATACCGACAACGCCGGCCGCTGCGGCTTTTTTTGCGTTTTCAGCAACTGCTTCCGGTGATTGGCCGTAACCCGCTTCAAGATCTGCGCTGACGGGAATATCGACGGCATCCGTGATGGTTTTCAGGACGGAAAGCAATGTTTCAAAAGGGAGATGTTCGCCGTCGGGATAGCCGAGGGACATGGCAATTCCGGCGCTGGTTGTGCCGACTGCTTTAAAACCGCAGTTTTGAAACGCTTTAGCGCTGGCCGCATCCCAGGCATTCGGCAGAACGAACGGGCCTGACTGATGATGGAGGTCTAGAAATGCTTTATATTTTGCAAATGGTTTCATGTGTTCCACTCCTTTTTTACATAGTGTAAAGGTAAAGACCTTCGATGCTCATCGAAATGTGGAATGGAACGCATGAAAAAAGGCTATCGATCACCGATAGCCTAAAGTATCTATTTGAGTTTAAATCCTTGTTTCTCAAGCATCTCACGGATGTGAGGATAATACACTTTATTGTAATAAGCGGATATGCCCTGAGACCAGTTTCTTGTTTCCTGTCCGTTTGTCCGTTTTGTCATGTATTCGGACATTTCTTCATCGTACGCGTCGATCAGCGGTTTTAAGTCAGGTTGATAGGTTTCGCTGTGCCTTACCGCTTGTTCAGGAAGTCGCGGCTTTTTCGCGGAGCGGTCCGCCGGATGGCCGACGACAAGCCCTGCGACAGGGAAGACGTATTCGGGAATATTGAGCAGCTCGATCAGCTCTTCTGCACGGCCGCGGACAGCGCCGATCGGCACAGTGCCAAGCCCCATCGATTCAGCGGCCGCTGTGGCCGTACCGAGAGCGATGCCTGCGTCGACAGCTCCGACAAGCACGGATTCCATTCCGTCTGTGATCGCAAGCGTTTCGCCGTTTTTCTCAAGGGCGATTTTCGCACGGTTGAAGTCCGCGCAGAACAAAAGGAAAACGGGGGCCTGCTCGATCCAGACCTGTCCGCCGGCCAATTCGGCGATTTTCTTTTTCCGTTCTTCATCTTGAATCGTAATCACGGTGACCTGCTGGCCGTTGATTGAAGTCGGTGCGGCTTGAACGGCTTGAATGATCTTGTCCAGCTGTTCAGGGTTCACGGGCTCATCTGTATAGCTGCGAATCGATCTATGGTCTGTCAATGATTTCAATACTTCATTCATTTAAACGTCATCCTTTCTTTAATCCGGTGTGTGCGTTTTAACCACATTCAGCGGTTCTGATAAAAGGTCGCCCGCGGCTTGAACGAAAGCTTGAAAATGCTCTGTCTGATTATGGGCGTCAATTGCGTTTTGATCTTTCCATTGCTCAAGCATGACAAATGTATTGGCATGTTCGGTATCTTCAAACAGCTTGTATTGGGCATTGCCGGCTTCAGCTCTTGAATGTTTAAGCAGCGGTTGTACGCTTTCGAGAAAGGCGTTGCGTTTTTCTGGTTTTACTTTCATATAGGCTTGCAATACGATCATCGGTTCAAACCTCCGTCATGTCATTTAGAATTCCTTTGCGTGTACGTTGTATACACAGTGAATTGATTGTTCGAAAATCATCGAACAATTGCATCGTAACATGTCTTTGCTTTGGCGGCAACCTATTTGCCTTCTTGACGAATTGTCTTGAAGTTAGGATTATGATACATTTAACCCATGAAAACAAATGAAATGAAGTTAACATCTGTTCTCCATGCCTTGAGTGATCCATACAGGCTTGAGATTGTCAAAGCCCTGGCTGACACAGCCGAGAAAACGTGCGGTACATGCACAAATCTCAATATCGCAAAGTCTACGCTGTCCCACCATTTCAAGGTGCTGAGAGAAGCGGGACTGCTCAAAGTCCGCATTGAAGGGAAGCATCATTATTACTCCCTCTGCAAACGGGAATTGGAGGAGCAGTTTCCGGGACTGATTGAGGCGGTTCTCCAGGTAGAAAAGGAACGGTGGTAAACGGGCAGACGTTGGCTTTCTAAAGCCAAGCTGATACCGGCAGGAGCGAACCTGCCGGTATTTTTTAAAACTTCTCATCACCGCATACCGCTTCATAAAGCTTGGCAGTCCCTTTGTCGATCTGATCGGCAGCGATTTTAGCAAATCCAAGCACGAGTGATACTGTTCCTTCATGTTTTGTCTGCTCTTTCTTTAACGTAAACCGGTTCATGCCGTAAACCTCGACCCGTCTATCCTTTGCTCTTGATAAAACCTCTTCTTCACTTCTATCTGTTTCAAAATCGGCCACAAAGTGAAGGCCTGCGCTTTCGCCTTTAATTTTCACCCGGCCGTTAAAGGTTTTGACAAGGCTTCCGATCAGCCTTGTCCGCTTTTCTTCGTAAATCTGGTTCATTTTCTTGATGTGCTTTTGGTATTCCCCCGATTCGATCAATTCCTGCAAGGCGAGCTGTGTTAAAACGCTGCTCGATTGAATCGAGAAATGGTGCCTTTTTCTGTATTGCTTCAGCAGCTTTTGCGGCAGTACCATATAGCTGATTCTCAGACCCGGAAGAAGCGATTTTGAAAAAGTGCCGATATAGATGACTTTCTCAGAGCGGTCAAGGCTTTGCAGGGCGGGGATCGTATCGCTCCCGTACTTGAATTCGCTGTCATAATCGTCTTCCACAATATAGCGGTTTTCCCCGTCGGAAACCCAATTTAAAAGCTGAATCCTTCTCGATACCGGCATAATGATTCCTGTTGGAAACTGGTGTGAAGGCGTGACAAATAAAACATCCGGATTCAGACGGTGAATCTCGCTGATCCGCATTCCTTTATGATCGAGCTGAATCGTGGCCACTTCTTTCCCTTCATTTTTCAGCAGTCGATAAATGCGGCTGTATCCCGGCTCCTCCATCGCATAGACGGCTGAGGCGGGGAGAAGATCCTGAAGCGTATGAATTAAGGACTGCGTGCCTGCGCTGATCACGATTTGTTCGGGGTGACACTTGACGCCTCTCGTTAAAGCGATAAACCGTGCGATCGTTTGGCGCACTTCGTAGACACCTTGCGGATGCGTCATTTCTCCAAGTTCGTTTACATGAGAAGAAACCGCTTTCTGTTCACAGCGAAGCCATGTTTTAAATGGAAAATGCGCCGTATCGACGCTCATATGGGAAAACGATATCCAGCCGTCTTTGCTTGCCGGCTTTTCAACCAGTTCTTTTTCCAATTGAAAAGGGCCGGGATGGCGGCTGGCATGGAACGTTTCGATCTGCTCTACAAAAAAGCCTTTTCTTTCACGTGAATAAAGATAACCTTCTGCCAGAAGCTGCTGGTAGGCAGCGTTGACCGAATTAATGCTGACGTTCAATGCTTCGGCGAGCTCGCGCTTGGAAGGGAGTTTTTTTCCCGGCAAAAGATTACGGCTGAAAATTTCTTCTTTAATCCGTTGATAGATTTGGTGATAAATATAATCCGCATCCTTGGAGCGGTCAATCGGTATCGTAATCATAGCGCCTCCCCCCTGGTACCATTGAAAATTAATGATTGGTACTTTTCATCATACCAAAAAATATTCAGAATTATAAGAAATAAGAGTGGGGGAGAGATTTTTTATGAGTCTGAACACAAAAGCATTCACAACGGAAGATTGGCAGGCCAAACGGGATCAATTTGTGGCAAGGGGTGTCTCCAACGGAAACCGTCATCTAGCCGCTAAAGGGGAAGGGGCCGTTTTATACGATATTGACGGGCGCCGTTTTATCGATTTTGCCGGGGCGATCGGTACATTAAATGTCGGGCATTCACATCCGAAAGTTGTAGAAGCTGTCAAGCAACAGGCCGAACAGCTCATTCATCCGGGTTTTAACGTCATGATGTATCAGGCCTATATCGAATTGGCGGAAAAACTTTGCCGGCTTGCACCGGGCTCACACGAGAAAAAAGCGATTTTCCTGAACTCGGGGGCGGAAGCCGTAGAAAACGCCGTGAAAATATCCAGAAAATATACGAAGCGTCAAGCAGTCGTTTCTTTTACCCGCGGATTCCACGGGCGCACAAACATGACGATGAGCATGACGAGCAAGGTAAAACCATACAAATTCGGATTCGGCCCTTTTGCACCTGAAGTATATCAGGCGCCGTTTCCTTACTACTATAGAAAACCTGAAGGGATGACTGATGAAAGCTACGATGACATGGTTATTCAGGCATTTGACGATTTCTTCGTCTCGTCTGTTGCTCCGGAGACGGTCGCTTGCGTTGTCATGGAGCCGGTGCAGGGAGAAGGAGGATTTATTATTCCTTCCAAACGGTTTGTGCAGCATGTCGCAGCCTTCTGTCAAAAACACGGCATCGTTTTTGTCGCCGATGAGATCCAAACAGGCTTTTCAAGAACAGGCAAATATTTTGCGATTGAGCATTTTGATGTCGTTCCTGATCTTGTGACGGTGTCAAAATCGCTGGCTGCCGGTGTTCCGCTCAGCGGTGTCATCGGCCGGGCGGAAATGCTTGATGCGGCGGATCCGGGGGAACTCGGGGGCACATACGCCGGAAGTCCGCTTGGATGCGTAGCCGCTTTGGCAGTGCTCGATATTATCGAATCGGAACAGCTCAACAAGCGCTCTGAAGAAATCGGCAAAGCCATTGAAGCGCGGGCGCATGAATGGAAGGTGAAATATCCGCAGATTGGTGAAGTTCGCAGACTTGGCGCGATGGCGGCGCTTGAAATTGTCCGGGACGAAAAGACGCGGGAGCCGGACAAAGCCGCTGCGGCCAAGATTGCCAAGTACGCCAATGAACACGGCCTGCTCTTGTTGACGGCAGGTATCAATGGCAACATTATCCGTTTTCTGTCTCCGCTTGTTATTACTGATGAATTGCTTGAGGAAGGGTTCGGCATCATCGAAGAAGCGCTGAAACAGCTCTAGTTTGACATCTTCTAAAGGAAGGGGCGGATATAGATGGGTAAACAGCAAATGAAAAAAACGATGTCGCAGACGGATGTGCTATTTTTAGCAATCGGGGCTATGCTCGGCTGGGGCTGGGTCGTCCTTTCCGGCGACTGGATTTCGACAGCCGGTTTTTTGGGCAGCACCATCGCATTTATCATCGGCGGCATACTGGTCATCTTAATCGGGTTAACATACGCGGAGCTGTCTTCTGCCATCCCTGAAACGGGGGGCGGCTTGATTTTCGTCTACAGGGCGTTTGGCCGGAAAACGGCTTTTGTCGCCGCTTGGGGTGTGCTTTTCGGCTATGTTTCGGTGATTACATTTGAAGCTGTCGCATTGCCGACCGTCATCGATTACGTCCTGCCTGTCGAACATCAGGGGCTTCTCTGGTCGCTTAGCGGCTGGGACGTGTATGTCACTTGGGTGTTGATCGGTTCAGGGGGTGCGGTCGTCCTGACCGCGCTCAATTACTTCGGCGTCAAGCCGGCCGCGATTTTTCAGTCGGTTTTTACAATCGCGATTATCGCTACGGGCTTTCTCCTTTTGGGAGGCGCTTTGGTAAACGGTAATGTTGAACATATGCAGCCTCTTTTTAAAGACGGATTCTCCGGGATGATGTCCGTCCTCGTCATGATTCCGTTTCTGTTTGTCGGATTTGACGTCATCCCTCAGGTTGCAGCTGAAATTAATGCCCCGAAAAAAATCATCGGCAAAATTTTGATTATTTCGATCGTCAGTGCGGTCGTGTTTTATTTGCTGATTGTTTTCGGCGTGACGATGGGTCTGTCAGAAAGCGAGCTTGCAACGACTTCTTTGGCGACCGCGGATGCCATGGTCAATCTGCTCGGGAACCAGCTGTTCGGCACGGTGCTTGTCCTCGGCGGAGTCGCCGGCATCATTACAAGCTGGAACGCATTTATTATCGGCGCGAGCCGCATTCTGTTTGCTATGTCTGAAAAAGGCATGGTGCCGAAATGGTTCGGTTTCATCCATCCGAAGTATAAAACGCCGACGAACGCGATTTTGTTTCTGGGAGCGCTGGCATTTTTTGCACCGCTGCTCGGGCGCCCGGCTCTTGTTTGGATCGTCAATGCAGGGGGAACAGGTATTATAGTCGGATATTTGATCGTGTCGATTGCATTCATGAAACTGAGAAAGACAGAGCCGGATTTAAACAGGCCGTATAAAATCAATAAGTGGAAAACGACGGGTATATCTGCTATCCTCTTAAGTGTTATCTTTCTCGCTTTTTATTTGCCAGGCTTGCCGGCCGCGCTTACATGGCCGTATGAATGGCTGATCTTGGCGGGATGGACATTGATCGGTTTTCTTTTATTCAACAGCAGTTCAAAACGTAAAGGGGAGGAGATTCAACATGACCAGCATGCTAGAAGTATATAATCCTGCGACTGGAGAAAAAATCAAATCGGTTCCCCAGCAATCCGCAAAAGAAGTCGAGGAGGCAGTCGTACGCTCGCATGAAGCATTTCAAAAATGGTCGAAAACATCGGCTTCAGAACGAGCGGGCTTACTGAAAAAATGGTTCGATTTGATTGTGGAGCAGAAGGACGAGCTGGCAAAATTAATTACGCTTGAAAACGGCAAGCCGTACGCTGAAGCACAGGGAGAAGTCATATATAGCGCAGGCTATATCGAATGGTATGCGGAGGAAGCAAAACGCATCTACGGAAGAACGGTTCCCGCATCTGTGACGAACAAGCGCATCATCGTCACGCGCCAAGGGGTCGGTCCTGTTGCGGCGATTACCCCGTGGAACTTTCCGGCGGCGATGATCACGAGAAAAGCGGCGCCAGCCTTGGCGGCGGGCTGTACTTTTATCATCAAGCCGGCGCCTGACACGCCTTTAACGGCGCTTGAGCTCGTTCGCCTCGGCCACGAAGCGGGCATTCCGAAAGACGTCCTTCAGTGTGTGATCGGCGACGGAAAAGAGATCGGTTCTATTTTTACAAGCCATCCGCTGATCCGCAAAATTACGTTCACCGGATCTACGCCTGTCGGCAAACAATTAATGAAAAACAGCGCCGAGACGGTGAAACATGTGTCAATGGAGCTCGGCGGCCATGCCCCGCTGATCATTGATGAAGATGCCAACATCGACCTCGCCGTTAAACAGACGATGCTGTCGAAATACAGGAATGCAGGACAAACGTGCGTCTGTGCAAACCGTCTGATCGTTCACGAATCGATTAAGGATGAATTTGCAGAAAAACTCCGCGCGGAAGTCGCCAAGCTGAAAGTCGGGAACGGGCTTGAAGAGGGTGTATCAATCGGTCCGATCATCAATAAAAACGGCTTCCAAAAAATCGTTGATCAAATCAATGACGCGGTGGATAAAGGGGCGAAAGTTCTCATCGGCGCCGAATACGAAAGCGATGATGAGAAATCATGCTACTTTGTCCACCCGACTGTACTGACGGATGTTGATCCATCGATGACGATTATGCATGAGGAAACATTCGGTCCCGTTGCACCGATTACGTCTTTTAAAACGCTGGACGAAGCGGTCAAGCTCGCCAATGATACGCCTTACGGTTTAGCGGCATACTTCTTTACGGAAAACTACCGCCGCGGCATCTATTTGTCCGAAAACCTTGATTATGGCATTCTCGGCTGGAATGACGGCGGTCCGTCAACCGTTCAGGCGCCTTTCGGCGGCATGAAGGAAAGCGGCATCGGACGCGAAGGCGGACAGGAAGGCATCGAGCCGTATTTGGAAACAAAATATTTGTCTATCGGTTTGGATGAATAACAAGACAACATGAAAACCCGCCCGCATATCCACGGGCGGGTTTTTTACACTTTCACTTGTTCAGCGTTCATTTTATTCTTTTTGGGCTGATAGGAAATATAAAAAATGCCCAGCAGAAGCAATGCGATTCCGGCCCAGGAAACAAGAGGCAGCGATTCCTTGACAAGCACGGTTCCTAAAAGCGACGCCGTGAGCGGTTCAGCCAGCGACAGGGTCACCGCTGTTGAGGCGGGCACTTTTGCCAATCCTGTCGTAAATAACAGGTACGCGGCACCGGTTGCAATGACGCCGATATAGAGGCTGACAGCCGATCCTTGAACCGATAAGATCCAGCTCAAATCGTACAGAAACAACAACGGGGCAAGCAATACAGCGCTTAAAAAGAACACGGTGCCTGTGACAGCCTCCGGCTTCTGCTGTTGCAGGAGCTTTTTGCTTGTCAGCGTATAGACGGCAAAGGAAAGACCGGCGCCGAGTGCGAGCAATATGCCGAGAAAGCTCCCTCCCGATGAGGCGGAAGGGATGAATAACAAGGATACGCCTGCTATCGCTGCAGCCGTTGCGATCCACCATTTCGCTTGGGGCACTTTTTTGAACACGAGCCATTCGAGGCAGCCGGCGATAATCGGAGCGCTGCCGATGGCGACGACCGTTCCGACGGCGATCCCTGAGAGACTGACAGCTGAAAAAAAGAAAGGCTGATAAAATGCCATGCTCAATGCTGCGATAATCAGCGTTTTAACGGGCCAGCCGCTGCGTTTTAATTGACCGCGTAAAGCCGCGAACAAGAGCAGGGTGATGCCGCCGACCGCCATTCTGACAGCGCCGAACACAAGAGGCGCCGCTTCTTCAGGCGCGAACGCCTGGGTTGTTCCCGTCGTTCCCCATAAAATGGCCGCAAGCAAGACAAACAGAATCGATACTTTCATACTCCGATCTCTCCCTACTCAATCATTCAGAACTTTTTCTATTGTAAGATAAGTTTGTCAATTTTTGAATCACCGTATTGGAAATTTTCCTGCAAAGAGGATATTTTCAACGCTGGCCGAATTCATATAATGCCCTAAAACAATTAAAGTCGGAGGAAGCGGATGAAAAAACGAACAGTTTTATTATTTTTGGCGATCTTGGTTGCGGGTTGTGCGAGCGCCCAAGAAAATGATGAACAAACCAAATGGGTGAACAGCGAACAGGAAGCGATTGAGGACGGTATTCGTTACGAGAACATCACAAAAGACGATATTATAGACAAAATCGATTTAAACGGCGAACAAGTCGTCGTTTTTCGATTCGGCGATTCGGAGGGAGAGGGAATTTGCCTCGCTCACATCAAACGGGAAAACGGCAAATATCAATGGTACCGCGACTTAAATTACGCAATTGTAAAATCGGATCACCCGAAAACGGAGAGTGCGGAAGCTTCTTCACCGTTCACAACGCCTAAGGGAAGCAAGTACACGTTATATACAGGGGATGCCGCTCGCCTGAATGGAACATTTGAGACTGATGACGGGCTTCATTTAGAGGCGGTGGTCGATCAAAAAACAGGCATGTATTATCAGATCGTGCGGGATTCGAACTGAAATGGGCACAAAAAGGCTGTCGGGATATTCCCGACAGCTTTTCATTTTTACGATTTCTTTTTGCGCACTGTCAAGAGCAGCGCAGCACCCCCAAGAAGCACGGCGAGGATCGACAGGATGAGGGAAGCGGTTTGAATCCCTTGTCCGGCTTGACCGTCTTCGTTTTCTGCGGCTGTGTTTTGTTTCGTTGAAGCGCCGTGTGCGTCAACCGTTTCGTGCCCGAGCTTTGCAGCATCGACAATGCTTGTGATCGCATGGGGGGTATCGGCGTTTTCATCGCCGGTCCACTCGACAATCGTGCCGTCTTTATAATATTGGTAAGCGTTCCAGGCGGCCTTTTGTTCTTTGTCAGGGTTTTTGGCGGTGAAAGTAAACTGTTGGAATTCACCAGGCTGAATGCCGCCGTTTTCGGCTTCCCACGTCACCCTTGTCACTTTCTCGTTTTTACCGGTTTCAGTGCTTGTTTTCCAGCCTGGCACCGGTTCATACTGCTGAAATTCAACACCGTCCGGCATGCTGAGAACGACCTTGGTTGTGGCGTTGTCTTTTTCAACCGGTACTTTGACGGTGTATGTTTCCCATGAGCCTGCTGCTGATTCTGCCGGTTTTACCGTGACATGTGCGCTGACAGGCACGGAGAAAAGCAAAAATGATGCTAGGATTGCACCCAGCCATAATGTTTTTTTAAACATAATCAAAACTCCTTTTTATTAATTTTTGCATTGAAAACCGTTCTGATCTCCTCAAATGACGCCGTTAACCCGTGAACGCGGATTTTCCAGATGCCGTCTTCGCTTAAATTTAAATTTTTCGTTTGAAAAACGCCGTCTTTATTTTTGCTGAGGCTGAACGTGCTCTCTTTGTCATCCCCGAAAAGCCCGGTTTTCTCAACGGTTAATTCGATTTTTTGAATATCTTTGACGACGTCTCCTTTTCTGTTTCTGACTGTGACTTCAAACGCATTTGAGCCCGGCATGTTCGGGCTGATTCGGAGCGACAGCGTGTTTCCTTCCGTCAATTGCTTCGTCTCACTGAAAGGCTGCGGCAGCGGCGCGGGCGGACTTGGAATATTGGTGAAAACCGCCGTGGTCACCAGGATGAGAAGTCCGACCGCCCATTCAGCCTTCAGCGAACGGGCGCCCTGCTGTTTCGGCGCTTTTCTAAAACGGAAATAGTGTAATGCCCCGAGTCCGATCATGAGAAGAACGAGGGCCGCTTTTACAAGGAGCGCTTTTCCGTAAGCCGTCCCTAGCAGGTTATCCAGTGTGTGAACAATGAAGAAGCTGTTGAAAAGGCCCGAGAATATAAGAAGCCCTGCAGAAGCGAGCGCCCATGGCGAGAAGCGCCGAATGGTTTCCCATATTAAACTTTTGTCAGGCTTCAGCCAGTCTTTTCCGAAAAACAGCACAAACATCGCGAGTCCGCCCGTCCAAATGGAAGCGGTATTCAGATGGATGAAGTTCATCGCGATTGTCATATAGCCGGCGCTCGTCGAAGCGGCATGGCCGTCGAGCGATTTGACGAACAAAAGCCCGGCAAAAAGGAACAGGCTCAAGATCGCGCTCTTCAGACCTTTTCTGTTCGAACAAAAAACAAGCAAGGCGATGATGGCGATGTTGATCAGCCACAGCATTCCGCCCGTCGTATTCAGAAGCGTTTCTTGCAAAAGCGAAGGCTGGAAAGCCCCGATCCAGGAAACGCCCGCGTTTACTTTGGTTTGCAGGGGCAGCTGAATGATGATGGCGGCCCCTGTCAATAAGAGCGCCGCATTCTTGATCCGCTTCAGACGGCGCCGTTTGCCACCCGGCCAGCCGTTTTCAGGGCGGTACCATACGAGCTGAAAGAGAGCGGCCCCCATGAACAGGGAGAAACCGGTATACAAAAGGACGCGTTCCATGATGGTATCGGCTGCCGGCAGGCCTGATGCTTGTTTTTGCTGATCTTTCGGCAGCCCGCCTTGAATGTTTCCGATGCTGAAAGGGATCGTGCCTGATACGGGATGCCCGTCTGCGGATACAGCTCTCCATTCGGCCGAGTAGATATCATCCTTCAATTTCGGTTTAAGCATGACGGTCATGATTTTGGCGTTTTGCGGATCGATTTCCGTTTTGCCGGAATCAACGCGCTCACCCGACGAATTTCTGACCGTTATCGAATGAAACCCGTTCTGAATCGCTTCATTGAATTCGATCTTGATTTCTGCAGGCGCTTTTTTCAGCTCCTGATTTTCAGCGGGAGTTGATTTTACGATATATGCGTGAGCAAAAGCGGCTTTTGGCAGCAGAATGATACAAAGAACAGCGAGAACTGTCCAGAGTGTTGCTCTTTTCATCACATTCATCCAATCTTTTAACAAAATTTCACGTCTTCAGGCTGCAGCAGCTGTTCTTCATCGTTTTCTGGACGAGAAGCGCGGCATCGTCAAACGATAACAGCTGCCCGCCAAAGCCTTTTTTGAATTTCCGTGCATCCGCTTCAGAAGCGAAAGGGATCGCCTGCGGCTCGCAGCAGTTCAAATGAAGATTCGTATCCAGCAAAAAGACGGCGGCTTTGGCGCTGATCGTCGTATCTAGCAAAAAATCCCTGCAGATTATCTGTGAGACGTCATCTTTCACTTTCTCATAGCGGAGCATTGCGCAATGGGCACAGCAAAATTGTTCAATTTGACTGTCGTTTTTTACAATTTGCACGGAAAGCCTCGAGCCTGCCCCTTTTCCGCACACGACGCAAAGCTGTCCAAGCTGCTGCTTCGGCTTGTTTAGCGTGATTCCGCCTGCCGTCTTGATGACCTGTCCGTTTTCAACAAGCGGTTTAATGTCGCGGTAAACGGTCATTTCAGAGACGTTCAGCCTTTTCGAAATTTCTGAAATTCGCAGAGATTCTTCTTCTTTGACCCACGCCAATATCTGCTGTCTTCTTTTAATCGGTAGCATTCTCCTCCTCCATTCCTTATGTTCTTTACTTATAAGCCTAGTAGATTGCAGGAAAAGAAACAAGCAGAACGTGATAAAAAATGTGATAAAATGTTGAACTTTAACATCGGCGGCCAAAGCCGTTAAATCGTCATCAATGAGTACTGGTCAAACCGTCTTGTTTCTAAAATTTTTTGTCAGGAAATGTAACAGGTTTGAACGCTTTAGCGATGCAATGTGAAATAATAATCCAGAGCAAAGCTGCAGAGAGGAGGGGAGAAAATGGGGAAACAAAGGCTGGTTTTAATAGGAAACGGCATGGCCGGAGTTCGCACGGCCGAAGAAATTTTACAACACGGCGGGAACCAGTTTGAGATCGTCATCATCGGCAGCGAACCACACCTCAGCTATAATCGGATTCTGCTGTCTTCTGTCCTTCAGGGAGAAACGGATTGGAACGATGTGATGACAAAAAGCCGGAGCTGGTATGAAGAAAACGGGATTACCCTTTATACAGGGGAAACGGCTGTCGCAATCCATACGGTTAAACAGACGGTGGCGACAGATCAAAACCGCGAAATCTCTTATGACAAACTGATTATTGCGACGGGCTCTTCCCCGTTTATTCTCCCGGTTCATGGTGCAGACAAAGAAGGGGTATATGGTTTTAGAACAATAGACGATTGCCGGGCATTGATAAAGGCATCAAAGCGGTTTAAAAAAGCGGCCGTTATCGGCGGGGGAATTTTGGGCCTTGAGGCGGCGCGAGGGTTGGCAAACCTCGGGATGAAGGTTGATGTGATTCACCACTCTTCCTGCATCATGCAGAACCAGCTTGATCCGCCGGCATCTGCCATGCTCCAGAAAGAGCTGGAGCGCCAAGGGATTCATTTTCATTTGGATAAAGATACAGAGGCGATTTTAGGAAGATCCCGCGCCAAGGGTGTGCGGTTTAAAGACGGGACGAAGATCAGCGCCGATCTCATCGTCATGGCTGCCGGTGTCAGACCGAATATCGAACTGGCCAAGGCGAGCGGTATTGCAACAAACCGGGCGATCATCGTCAGCGACTATATGGAGACAAATGTTCCAAATGTCTACGCCGTCGGTGAATGCGCGGAGCATAACGGAACGGTCTATGGTCTAGTCAAGCCATTGTTTGAACAGGGGAAAGTGCTGGCCAGGCATATTTGCGGGCTCGAATGTGCCGGTTATCAGGGCTCCGTCCAGTCCGCAGCGCTAAAAATTTCCGGCATCGACGTCTTTTCCGCAGGGAAAATCACAGAGGACGACTCGACAACGGCTATTAAACTTTTAGATGAAGCGTCAGGAATCTATAAAAAAGCCGTCTTTCAAGGGGATAAAATGGCCGGCGTGATTTTATACGGAGACACGAGCGGCAGCCAACGGCTGTTGGAAAGCATGATCAAACAAAGAGATATTACCGTTGTCAAAAAAGAGCTGTTTCAATCTGAAGAAGACAGTGCAGTCGTTTCTATGGCGCTTAGTGAAACGATTTGTCAATGCAACGCGGTTTCAAAAGGCGCGATCATGGAAGCCATACAGACGCACGGTTTAAAGACGGCCGAGGAGGTCAAAGGCTGTACAAATGCTTCCGGATCATGCGGCGGCTGCAGGCCGTTAGTCGAAGAACTGCTGCTCCATACCGCTGAACAGGATGATTATGTATCTGCGGCGGAACAGCCGATGTGCGCCTGCACTTCATTCACGGAAGATGAAGTCGTGAACGAAATACAGATAAGAAATCTTTCTTCCGTTCACGAAGTCATCTCGGCGTTCGGCTGGAAAAACAGCAGCGGCTGCCGGATTTGCGTGCCCGCGATTCACTACTATTTAAAAATGATCCGTCCGGACATCATCTATGAGGAGCGCGATGAGGAGACGGATATAATGATTCCGCAAATGTACGGAGGCCGAACGAATGCCGAAGAGCTGAAGCGCATTGCAGAAGTGATTGAAAAGTATCAAATACAAGAGGTGTACATGACACACCATCAGAGATTAAAGCTTGCTGGTATCAAGCCGGAGTATATAGAGCGCGTGAAAGAAGAACTCGGCATGCGGCATTGCCCGTCGCCTCAGCATGGGATCGCCGCGGTTAAAACGTGCACATGCGGTTCACGAGGCGAACCACAGATACAAACATTGGCGGCAGACTTGGAAAAAGCAGCAGAATCCCTCCTCATTCCGGCCAAGGTCTCGATCGGGGTGTCGGGCTGTTTGGATGATTGCGTGTACGCTTCAGTTCATGACATCGGACTTCTCAAAGTAAACGGGGGCTGGGAGATTTATGCGGGCGGCCAAGGAGGCCAGCATGCTTCTCCGGGAGAGCTGCTTTCAGTAGCCGACTCGGCGGAGGAAGCGGGGGAATTCATGAAAGGCCTGCTTCAATATTACCGTGAAACAGCAAATTATCTTGAGAAGGTCGGGCATTGGATTGAACGCGCCGGCATCATTCATATCCGGGAAGTTTTATTTGACAACGGACTTCGCGGCCAGCTGATCGAACGGCTTGAAAAAGAGAAGCGGCTGGCTCAGCAAGAAACGATAAAAGGGCTGATGTGAATTGACAGAACGATTGCTAAAGTACTTTCGCACGAAGCAAAAAGAAGTGCAATCCGAAAAAACGTATGACACCCAATGTCCATTTTGCAGCATGCAGTGCAAAATGCAGCTCATTGAACAGACAATTGTGACAAGAAAAAAATACACGGCGGTCGGAAAAGACAATCCGACGACAAAAGGACGGCTGTGCATGAAAGGGATGAACGCCCACCAGCATGCCTTTCATTCGGAGAGGATCACCCATCCGCTGATCAAAAAAAACGGCGACTTCGTCCGTGTGACATGGGATGAAGCGCTTCAGTACATCAAAGAGCAAGTAACAGCGATCCAGCATGAAGATGGCCGCGATGCTTTGGGTGTATACGGCAGCGCGTCCATTACAAACGAAGAAGCGTATTTGCTGGGGAAGTTCGCCCGCGTCGCCTTGAAGACGAAGCATATTGACTACAACGGCAGGCTTTGCATGTCGGCGGCCGCTACAGCTGCAAATCAAACCTTTGGAATGGACCGGGGGCTGACAAATGCCCTTTCCGAGATCCCCCATGCAAGGGTCATCATCCTCGCAGGTACGAATATCGCAGAGTGCCAGCCGACGATCATGCCGTATTTTGAAGAAGCGAAGCAAAACGGGGCCTACATCATTGTCATCGATCCCCGCGAAACGGCAACGGCCAAGATCGCCGATCTGCATTTGAAAATCAAGCCGGGGACAGACGCCGCGCTCGCAAACGGTATGCTGAAAGTCATCATTGAAGGACAGCTGACAGACGGAGCTTTTCTCAGAGAGAGAGCTGAAGGTTTTGAAGAGGTCAAGCGCCATGTGGCGTCTTTATCACTTGAAGACATTTCGGCCAAAACCGGGATACAAATCGAGCAGATTAAAAAAGCTGCAGTAAAATTTGCCCGTGAGGAGACGGGAATGCTGTTCACGGCAAGAGGGGTTGAACAGCAAACGGACGGAACGGCTGCCGTCAGAAATTTACTGAATATTCTAATATTAACTGGGAAAATCGGCAAATTTGCTTGCGGCTACGGCGCCGTCACCGGACAAGGAAATGGGCAGGGGGCGCGGGAGCACGGCCAGAAAGCAGATCAGCTGCCAGGGTACCGGTCGATTGAAAACGAAGCTGACCGCGCTTATATTGCGGATGTTTGGGGCATAAAAGCTGAAGACCTTCCAGGAAAAGGTGTATCCGCCTATGAAATGATGGAGAAAGTTCATGAAGGCGAAATTACCGGGATGTTTTTAATGTGTTCAAACCCTGTTGTATCCAGTCCGAACGCAGGCTTTGTCAAATCCGCTTTGGGAAAATTAAAGTTTTTTGCCGCCGTTGATTTGTTTCTTTCTGAAACGGCTAGACTCGCGGACGTCATTCTCCCCGCATCATCCTATCTCGAGGACGAAGGAACGATGACCAATCTGGAAGGCAGAGTGACATTAAGGGAAGCCTCAAAACCGTGCCCCGGTGAAGCGAGGCATGACTGGCAAATGATTTGCGATATTGCTGCTGCGCTTGGAAAAGGCCGTTATTTCTCATATCGATCGGCAGAGGATGTTTTTAATGAATTAAGAAAAGCGAGCCGCGGCGGAATTGCCGACTATTCGGGCATCACTTATGAACGTCTGAGAAAGGAAGGCGGCATTTTATGGCCTTGTCCCGAACAGGGACACCCCGGGACACAGCGCCTGTTTGAATCATCCTTTGCCCACCCGGACAAAAAAGCGAAAATGTGCGTCGTCCCGAACGAACCAATGATCAAAAAAGATGAACCGACTGAAGAGTATCCCCTTTATCTGACGACCGGAAGGGTGATGTCTCATTATTTAACCGGAGTACAGACGAGAAGGAGCGCTGCACTCAAGGCCAGACACTTTGAATCATTTATGGAAATTCATCCGAAAACGGCGGAAAAGTACAACATTAGCGACAGGGTGCTGGTCAGGGTGGAGTCAAAAAGAGGCAGCATCATTGTCAGGAGCAAATTATCGGAAGCCATCAGGCCGGATACCATTTTTGTGCCGATGCATTGGGCAGATTCGCAAAATGTGAACGATTTGATAGCGGAAACCCTCGATCCGTCTTGCAGAATGCCGGGATTTAAGGTTTGCTCCGTAAAAATTCGTCCGTCAGTTGACAATTATGTGAATAAATTGTCATAAAAAGTCATAAAAAGTTTACAAAATTAACTATAATTTGTGATAGTTTTAAAGATGTAAACAGAATACTTGTTTAGGGCGTATAGTGAATTGTTTTGAAAAAGGGGAGGATCATAGTGAAAAAAAAGCAGCTAGTCCTGGTAGGGAACGGTATGGCCGGGGTCAGGGCCGTTGAAGAAATTCTTAAAATTTCAAGCGAAGAGTTTCAGATCACGATTTTTGGAAACGAACCGCACCCAAACTATAACCGGATTCTTCTTTCCAAAGTGCTTCAAGGAGATACGGATGTTAAGGACATTACACTGAATGATTGGGATTGGTATGAAGAAAACGGGATTCAGCTGTATACGGGGGAAGAAGTCGTTAAAGTTGATCCGGAGTCCAAAACCGTCATCACGGATGCGGGAAGAGTCCAGCCGTATGATGAACTGATTTTGGCGACAGGTTCTCTCCCTTTTATTCTGCCATTGCCCGGAGCGGATAAAGAAGGTGTAACAGCATTCCGTGATATCAAGGATACGGATATCATGCTCGAAGCTTCCAAAACGTACAAAAAAGCAGCCGTTATCGGCGGCGGATTGCTGGGACTGGAAGCAGCGCGCGGACTTCTTAACCTTGGCATGGACGTTACCGTTATCCATCTCGCGCCATATTTGATGGAGCGTCAGCTTGATGCAACCGCAGGACGGCTTTTGCAAAAAGAGCTGGAGAAGCAGGGCATGAAATTTTTGCTGGAAAAGCAGACAGAAGAAATTTACGGAGAAACGCGTGTCGAAGGCTTAAAATTCAAAGACGGCTCAATGCTTGAAGCCGATTTGGTCGTCATGGCGGTCGGAATCAAGCCGAACGTTCAGCTCGGCAAAGACTGCGGCCTTCCGGTAAACAGAGGAATCGTCGTCAATGATTACATGGAAACCGAAGTTCCCAACATTTATGCTGTCGGAGAATGTGCGGAACATAGAGGCATTGCCTACGGACTTGTCGCGCCTCTTTATGAACAGGCGAAAGTGCTTGCCAAAAAAATCTGCGGCGTTGAAACAGCTCCGTATGAAGGGTCTGTTTTATCAACCCAGCTGAAGGTTTCCGGTGTTGAGGTCTTTTCTGCCGGTGATTTTAATGAGGATGACGGAGAAGACAAAAAAGCGCTTAAAGTGTTTGACGAACAGGACGGAATCTACAAGAAAATCGTTCTGCGCGGCAATCAGGTGATCGGCGCCGTACTGTTCGGAGACAGCAGCGAAGGTAACAGGCTGTTTTCCATGATTCAAAAAGGAGCAGATATTTCAGATACTTCTAAAATTTCAATCTTACAGCCTTTGAATCAGGAAGAAGGCATGAGCTTGACCGCTGCGATGAGCGACGATGAGATCGTATGCGGCTGTAACGGCGTTTCGAAAGGAATGATCATTCAGGCGATCAAAGAGCAGGGCTGCACATCGACGGATGAAATTAAAGCCTGCACAGGCGCATCACGCTCTTGCGGAGGATGTAAGCCGCTTGTCGCTGAGATTCTTCAGCATACGCTCGGCTCAGAGTTTGATGCTTCAGCACAAAAAGAAGCGATTTGCGGATGTACGGACCTGTCAAGAGACGAAATCGTGGCCGAAATCAGAGAAAAAGGGCTGACCCATACGAAAGAAGTCATGAACGTGCTCGGCTGGAAAACGGCGGAAGGCTGTTCCAAATGCCGCCCTGCGCTTAACTACTACCTCGGCATGATCAATCCGAAGGAATATGAAGATGAAAGAGAATCCCGCTTCGTCAATGAACGGATGCACGCCAATATTCAAAAAGACGGCACATATTCAGTTGTACCACGGATGTACGGCGGGGTTACCAATTCGAATGATTTGCGGCGCATCGCTGATGTCGTCGACAAATATGAAATTCCGCTAGTGAAAATGACCGGCGGCCAGCGGATCGACCTGATCGGCGTCAAAAAAGAAGATCTTCCGAAAGTATGGGCTGATCTTGACATGCCTTCAGGATTTGCTTACGGAAAAACGCTCAGAACCGTAAAAACGTGTGTCGGCGAACAGTTCTGCCGCTTCGGCACGCAAGACTCAATGGCCCTCGGAATTGACCTTGAGAAAAAATTTGAAGGGCTCTACACGCCTCACAAAATTAAAATGGCGGTTTCCGCTTGTCCGAGAAACTGCGCTGAATCCGGCATTAAAGATATCGGCGTCGTCGGCATCGACGGTGGCTGGGAAATTTACGTCGGCGGAAACGGAGGCACGCATTTGCGCGCAGGCGATCTGTTAATGAAAGTCAAAACGGCTGAAGAAGTCATCGAAATCACAGGCGCGTATCTCCAATACTATCGTGAAACAGCCAACTATTTAGAACGGACATCTGCTTGGATCGAACGTGTCGGCTTGTCCCACGTCCAATCCGTATTGAATGATAAAGAAAAACGCAAAGAGCTGAATGACCGCATCAATCAAGCGCTGTCTGTCCATAAAGACCCGTGGAAAGACTTTTTGGAAGACGAAAAGACAACAAAACAGCTATTCGAAAATGTTGTCACTTCTTAAAATGAGAAATCAACTTGAGGAGGAATTCACATGGTGAACAAGAACTTAACAAAGGTGTTTGTTTCGAAGATCGGGGATTTGCCGAATCAGCTTGGGAAGACAGTGCTTATCGAGGACAAGGAAATCGCGGTATTCAAGCTTTCAAACGGCAATGTCCGCGCGATTGAAAACCGCTGCCCCCACAAAGGGGGCGTGCTTGCCGAAGGAATGGTAAGCGGCAAATTCGTCTTCTGTCCGATGCACGACTGGAAGATCAGCCTTGAAGACGGCAAAGTCCAAGAGCCTGATACAGGGTGTGTTCAGACATACGAAACGGTCGTTGAAGGCGAAGATTTGTATATCGTTTATTAAACGGCTCAAAGACATGTATTGTCAAAAGCCTCAAGGGTCGCTGAACGTGATCCCTCTTTATTAAAAAAACAAACGCGTTCACAGAATCGGCAGATGGAAGGATGACAGTTGATGGGGAATGGGAAAGTATATTTTGTCGGGGCCGGACCGGGCGATTCAGGATTGATCACATTAAAAGGAAGAAAGCTGATCGAGGCGGCGGATGTCATATTGTATGACAGGCTCGTCAATTCCCGGCTGCTTGAGCATGCAAAAGCATCATGTGAATTTGTCTACTGCGGCAAGCTCCCGGACCGCCATTATATGAAACAAAGTGAAATCAATGCACTGCTCATTGAAAAGGGGCTGCAAGGCCTCAAAGTGGTCCGGCTGAAAGGAGGAGACCCGAGCGTGTTCGGCAGAGTCGGAGAAGAAGCGGCAGCCGTCAGCGAACACGGCATCCCGTACGAAATGGTGCCCGGCATTACATCGGGAATCGCCGCGCCTCTTTATGCCGGACTGCCTGTGACCCACCGCGATTTCGCTTCATCCTTTGCCGTTGTCACCGCCCATGATAAATCGGGCAAACCGGAAATGAATTGGGAAGGGCTGGCCAAAGGCGTCCAAACCCTCGTCTTTTACATGGGGATCAAAAACCTTGGTTATATATGCGAGCAGCTGATGAAACACGGCAAGTCTCCCCTTGTTCCCGCGATGGTCATCCAATGGGGCACATGGGGCCGGCAGCGGAGCGTTAAAGGGACATTGCAGAATATCAGGGAAAAAATAACCGAGCATCAAATTAAAAATCCCGCGATCATCGTCATCGGCGACATCGTATCATTCAGGCAGAACAGCTGGTTTGAAGAAAAGCCTTTGATCGGGCTGAACATGATGGCGGTCAAAAGCTGTGAAGAAGAGCGAGTCCCGGTGGAGACGCTTCGTGAACAAGGCGCTGAAGTTGTTGAATGGCCGAAATGGAAATCACTCGAAACGGTGCCTGACGATACAGTTTTAGAGCGAATTGCTTCTTTTGACAGCCTGCTGTTCACCTCAAGTGCGTCACTGCGCAGATTTTTCAGCCGGCTTGCCGCTTTGAAGATCGATGTCAGGGAAATGCGCGGCCGGCTCTACGCTTCAGATCTGCATGTAAAAGCAGCTCTTGAAGAACGGGGATTTTCCGCTTTTCTGCAGGCGGAAATGCCGGTTTCGGACAGCTGTTTGCTGATCGGCAGCCGGGAAGCCGTGCAAAATCAACCGCACTCCGGGTGTGAGGTATTGATTACACATGACAGGATGATCGACAGCCGCTTTACATCGATCATTAAACGGGAGATCGAGGAGTTTCCTGTTGATATCGTGATCTTTGCGAATCGAACATGCGTCGAGCTGTTCGTAAACGAGGCTGAGACAATCGGCCTCCATCCGGAAAAAACGGCTGCCCGTCTGCAGGCGGTCTGCCTCACGGAAGAAGCGGGGAAGAAGGCTGCAGCCGCAGGGTTTCAGCGCGTTTATATTGTGAATGAACGCGACCGCCTTCCTGATATCATCAAAGGGATCAACCGCACAGCCGAATTTGTCTGCCAGAGCTGAAAAAAGCAGGGGTAACCCTGCTTTTTTAGCGTGCGGAACTGCTTCCGAACAACACCTCTTTTAAATAGCAAAGGTCTGCCTCTATATGCTTCCTCATTGATTCGGCAGCCTTGGCGTCATTTCTGTCCTGCATGTGACGCAGAATCTCCTCGTGCTGATTGATGATGTCAAGGGTGCGCGCCGGTTTTTCAAGGTTTTTGCTCCGATAGAAAAAGGTCAGCGACCGCAAATCAAGCAGCTGTTTTTGCAGGCGTTCGTTTTCGCTCGTTTCGATGATGACATCATGAAATCGCGTATTTAGGCGAAGAAGCGCATTGGCCGACTCCGGACTTTGGGTTTCCTGGTGCTTGCGCGCTTCAGAGAGCGTTTCGGAAATGAGCTCCAGTGTTGCATTTGAAGCAAGGCGGGTTGCCAATGAAACGGCCAGGGATTCGAGCGCCTGGCGGCATTGGTATATTTCTTCAAGGTCTTTGATTGTCGGTTCATAAACTGTAATTTTTGATTTATCATCTATCGATAATAATCCTTCTTGTTCAAGTGTCCGAATCGCCTCCCTGACGGGGCTGCGGCTCACTTGCAGCTCCTTGGCGATTTTGGATTCGTAGATCCGTTCGCCGGGTCGATATCCTCCTTTAATAATCATATCTTTTAAATAATGATGGACTTGATCATGATAAGAGACTGCACGTTGTATGGAAAACTTCACGCTGTTCACCTCGTTTATTTTTCACTGCGGAAATCACTAATAGTCTAGCAAAAAGAGAGAAATACCATCAACCTAAAATTACCATAATATTGAGTATTTTGTGACAAAAAAGTGTTGACTGCCATTAGCTGTCCGTTATAATTAAGTTATAACTGTCGACAGTCGGCAGCTTACTTTTTATTTACTATTGTAAGCGCTTTATCGATAGAGGGGAAGGGGGATTTTTGATGAAATCAAGCGTTGTGTCAGCATGGGATATGCTTTGGAGATCACACCGGGAAGCAAAGAGGCTGCTTTTGTTCGCCATGCCTGTCAGGGCGGGAAAAGATGCTGATTTAAAGATCAAGTCGGAGCAAACCATGAAGGAAGAAAAGCCGCCGAGCTATAAAACGCCTCAGAAAATCGGACTGCTGCTAGGTCCTGCATTGTTTTTCGCCGTCCTTTTGTTCTTTTTTCCCGAGGGTCTGAGCCATGAAGGAAGAATGGTATTGGCGACCACGTTGTGGGTTGCGGTATGGTGGATTACGGAAGCTGTTCCGATTCCGGCTGCATCATTGCTGCCGATCGTGCTGCTTCCGCTGACCGGGGCGCTGGAAGGGGCAGCTGTCACGTCAAGCTACGGCGATCCAATCGTTTTTTTATTTTTAGGAGGCTTTTTGATTGCACTTGCGATGGAGCGCTGGAATCTTCATAAACGGATCGCGCTTAATATCATTTCTGTAGTGGGAACGAGCACGTCAAGGATCGTCCTCGGGTTTATGGCGGCCACAGGGTTTTTGTCCATGTGGGTCTCAAATACGGCCGCGGTGATGATGATGCTTCCGATTGGAACCGCTATCATTCATCAGGTATCAGCCGTCATGAAATCTGAAAGAAAAGATTTAGCCGGAGAAGAAGCGAAATTTTCAAAAGCGCTGATCTTCAGCATCGGGTATGCGGGGACGATCGGCGGGCTCGGTACGCTAATCGGCACACCGCCGAACATTATTTTGGCGGCCAATATTAAGAAGCTGTACGGAGTTGAAGTGTCTTTCGGTGGTTGGATGGCTTTTGCCGTTCCGGTCGTTGTCATTTTGCTTGTAGCGGTATGGCTGTACTTGACGAAAGTGGCGCATCCGATCAAGATGAAGGAGCTTCCGGGCGGAAAAGAATTGATTCTCGAAGAAAAAAGAAAGCTCGGAAAGATGAGCTTTGAAGAAACAATGGTTCTGCTTGTCTTCGGGTTTGCCGCGTTTATGTGGGTGACAAGGACATTTTTATGGGATGACAAAATACCCGGTATTGACGATACAATGATTGCGATATTCGCAGCTTCATTGCTCTTCTTGATCCCTTCGCTCAATAAAGGGGGCAGGGTATTGGACTGGTCGGTTTCGAAGGACTTGCCGTGGGGGATTCTCCTTTTATTCGGAGGAGGCTTGGCGCTCGCGACCGGTTTTAAAGAAACGGGTCTCGCCGAGTGGATCGGCGGAAGGCTTACGGTGTTGGATGGATTTAACTTTGTGGTCATTGTTGTTATCTCAGCGGCATTGGTGCTCTTTTTGACGGAGATTACGTCGAATACGGCTACGGCGACTATGATTCTGCCTGTACTGGCCTCGCTCGCTTTAGCGCTGAATGTTCACCCGTATGCATTAATGGTGCCTGCTGCAATGGCGGCAAACTGCGCCTTCATGTTGCCGGTCGGCACGCCGCCGAATGCAATTATTTTCGCATCGGGCAAATTGAAGATCAGCGAGATGGTTCGAACCGGCTTTGTTATTAATATTTTCACACTGATTTTAATCGTCGGAGCTGTGTTTTACATTCTGCCGAATTTATGGGGAGTGGATCTGACCGTCTTCCCGGACAATCTGAAATCGAATTGATGAAGCAAAGCCGGGGGCTTAGACCCCGGCTTTTTGTCATGGTGGAATGTTTGAGTGTTCAGCAGCTTCATTCTGTGTCATCGCGTTAAATAAAAGAGAAAAAAATGAAACTGCGGTATAATCATGTAAAAAAGGATGATCAGCGTGAACAATTCTCTACTGCCGCATCGATACCCGTTTCTATTCATTGACCGTGTTGTTGAGAGCGAGCCGGGAAAATGGGTGAAAGGATATAAATTCATAACGGAAAACGACTGGTTTATCACGGAAAACCAAAAGGAAATGCCATTTTCTATTATCATTGAAGCGCTGGCTCAAACCGCTGCATTTACTGCGCTCAAAGACCCGGCTGAGATCGGCTTTCTGTCTTCGGTGAAAAAAGCTGAATACACCGGCAAGGTCTTTGTGGGAGACAAACTTGATCTTTATTTTGAAGTTTCCCGCTTTAAAAGAGGGTTTTTATTCGGCAACGGAACCGCCTCAGTAAACGGAAAACCGGCAGCGAAAGCGGAGATCGGGATTTTTATGGAACCGAAGTGAAAGTGGGGGATAAAATTGATAGAATTAAAGCCTGTCGCGTTTGTGAAAAACTTGCGGACTGTGCCGCAGGATGATCATTGGGGCGATGTGATTTCTGAAATTAATTTGGCTGAAGATATTCATCCGGACGCTTTAAAAGGGATCGAAGCATTTTCTCATTTGGACATTATCTTTTACTTTCATCAAGTAAAAGAGGATCAAATACAATATCAGGCGAGGCGCCCGAGAAACAATCAAAACTATCCTGAGACAGGCATTTTCGCCCAACGGGGAAAAAACAGACCCAACAGGCTCGGCGCAACCGTTGTGACACTCCTTGAAAAATCCGGGAGCAAGCTTGTAGTGAAAGGGTTGGATGCGATTGACGGAACACCTGTAATCGATATCAAACCGGTAATGAAAGAGTTTCTTCCGAAAGGGCAAATCATACAGCCGAAGTGGTCGGAAGATTTGATGAAAGTATATTGGCATGACAGCTGATTGATAGAAAAAAACCTCTCAACACCTTTTGAGAGGTTTTTTCATGCTTGTACGATAAAAAAGAAGGATATCAGACCAATCTTGAAGATCGGAAGTCCCATGAATTGTACCCAATCGGCAAACAAAATGAAAACGCTTTATTATATGATGGCAATAAGGGGGGCGCAAAAATGATCAACGAGAAACGTCCGGCTCAATTGCTTCAATATTTGCTGCGTGTCAGAGAAGCGACCATGCATCAGCTGATTGATCATTTTCAATTATCAAAACGGCAAATCTGCTATGACCTAGACAAAATCAATTATTGGCTGACCGGCAAGCAGCTGCCTGAAATCGAATATAAAAGAAAAAACCGGCTGGCCGTTCCGGAAAAATTGCTTGAATTGCGGTTCTCCGAAGCCTGTTCAGACATCGGCCGCTCGTTTATTTTTACACAGGAAGAGCGGATCAAAGCCTTGTACATGTTCCTGTTTGTCCGCAGGGAGCCGATTTCATCCGCTCATCTCACACAGTTATTGCAGGTCAGCAAAAATACGGTCATGAATGATGTGAAAAAAGCGAATGAGGCGCTGGCTCCGTTTTTGGTGGCGATCAGATATACAAGACAGCGCGGCTATCATTTAATAGGAAGCGAGTTTGATAAAAGAGTTCCTGTCATGCACCACCTTTCTTATTTTCTGCAAAAGCCTTACGGCAAAGAAATCCTTCATTATATTTTAAAAGTTTCCGGCTCGTGCGATCACACACAACAAGAAACGAAAAGAGCGGTTGAACTTGTCTCGAAAGAATACAGGATTCAACTCGTTGAAGAAAGGCTCAATGAATTTGTTTACTTTCTGATGATGTATTCGATCAGAGTGGCCGAAGGAAAAATTGTTCGTTTTCACCAGGAGGAGGGGGAGCTTTTAAAGCAAAGTCCGCTGAAAAACGCAGCCGTAAGGCTTGTGAATGAACTTCGGATTCCCGTCTATGAAACCGAACTGTGCTACATTTTGATCCAGCTGCTCGGGCTTTCATTTGGACAACAGCCGGCGCATGATCCGCTTTATCAGCTGTGTGAAAAGCTTGTGTTTGAATTTGAATCAAGAGCATGCATCACATTTCCGAGGAGACGCGAGGTGGCGGAATCTCTTTATCGGCACTTGAAGCCGGCATATTTCAGAATGAAATACCGCATTCCGATTCACAATCCCCTGCTCAGCAAGATTAAGAAAGAGCACAAAGAACTGTTTACCATCGTTCAAAAGCTGATGCGGCACCTTGAAGCGCTGCTGAACAAACCGGTTCCAGAAGAAGAAATCGGCTTTATCACGATTCACTTTGGTGCATTGCTTGAGCAGCCGGTACAGTCCGGATCATCGAAAAAGACAGCTGTCGTCATTTGTCCGAGCGGTGTCAGCTCATCCTTGATGGTCAGGCGCCAGCTTGAATCGCTATTTTCAGAGATTGTCGTTGAGAAGGCGATGTCTTTGCAGGCATTCACACCTGACGTCTTTGACCGTTATGATGCCGTGTTTTCCACCGTTGAGCTTAAAACCAAAAAACGATACTACATGGTCGGGCCGCTGATGACGCCCGCTGAAAAAAGCAGGCTTGTCAATGAAGTGTATCAGGAACTGTTCGGCGTGAAGCAAAAGGAGCTTTTGACAGACGAATTTCTTCACATCCTCAAGAAGCACGCCAAAATCATAGACGAAAAAGGCCTAAGAGAAGCATTGAAAAATATTATATTTATTCAAAAAGTGACGGAAACAAGGGGGAAACGACCAGTGCTGAAAGATCTGTTGACAGATGAAACCATTAAAATGGCTGACCAAATCAAAAGCTGGGAAGAAGCGATTCAAACAGCGGCAAAGCCTTTGCTTGATAAGGAGGTGATCTTGAAGGAATACACAGATGCCATGATCGACAATGTCAAAAAGATGGGACCTTATATGATCATCGGCCCCGAGATTGCCGTTCCTCATGCAAGACCTGAAAAAGGCGTCCGAAAGGTGGGAATGAGTCTCCTGAAACTGAAGGAACCGGTCTATTTTTTGGATGATGAACAGTATCCGGTAAGGCTTTTGTTTTGCATTGCGGCGGTTGACCATACGACACATCTGAAGGCGCTTTCCCAACTGACTCGGCTTCTCAGCAATAAAGAAAATCAGGACTCCTTAAAGGAAACCGAGTCGTTGGATCATATCAAACGTTTAATCGAAGCCTATTCATCCAATTAAAAACAGGAGGGGTAACATGAAGATATTGGCAGTTTGTGGATCAGGACTTGGAAGCAGTTTTATGCTGGAAATGAATATTAAAGATATTTTGCAGGAAATGGGGTTAATGGAGATCGAGGTGGATCATTCGGATTTGAGCTCAGCGTCTCCTGATCAAGCGGATTTGTTTGTCGTTGCCAAAGATATCGCGGAAGGAGCAGCCCACCTGCGGGATATCGTCGTGCTTGAAAGCATTATAGACATGGATGAACTGAAAACAAAACTGGTTAAAACATTGCAGGAAAAAGGAGTGCTTTAATCACAGAAAAGGAGGAACTGCAAATGGGTGAAAGAGCGCTAAAGCTGATGATGGATGTGTTAAGCCAGCCGGCTGTATTAATTGCAGCCATTTCTTTTATCGGTCTTCTGCTTCAAAAAAAGCCGGCCAATGAAATCGTGAAAGGGACGACGAAATCGTTTTTAGGTTTTATCGTGATTTCAGCCGGGGCGGGTATTCTTGTTGGTTCGCTTGAGCCGTTCGGAAAGATGTTTCAAGCCGCCTTTCATGTGAACGGCGTCGTTCCGAACAATGAAGCGATTGTCGCGATGGCGCTCAACGAATACGGGACGGCGACAGCGCTGATTATGTTTTTCGGGATGCTGTCCAACATCTTAATCGCCCGTTTTACCAGATTAAAATACATTTTTTTGACGGGCCATCACACATTGTATATGGCTTGTTTAATCGCCGTCATACTGGCGGTGGCGGGTTTGAAGGGTCCGTTTTTGATCGGCGTCGGAGCGGTTTCACTCGGCTTGACAATGAGTGTGTTTCCGGCAATGGTTCAGCCTTTTATGAAAAAGATAACAGGCAATGATAAGGTCGCGTTCGGCCACTTTTCTTCAATCGGTTACGCTGTGTCCGGGTTAATTGGCAAAGCAGCAGGCAAGGGCTCGCGCTCGACTGAAAAAATCGGGTTTCCGAAGGGCCTCGGATTTTTAAGGGACAGTTCTGTCAGCATTGCGCTCACCATGACCATCTTGTACGTTTTGATTGCCTTATTTGCAGGAGCGGGCTATGTGGAGCGCGAGTTGAGCGGCGGTACACATTACCTTGTCTTCTCCGTTATTCAAGCGGTCACATTTGCGGCAGGGGTGTTTATTATTCTTTCGGGAGTCAGACTCGTGCTCGCAGAGATCGTTCCGGCTTTTAAAGGCATATCTGACAAACTTGTGCCGGATTCCAAGCCGGCACTGGATTGTCCGATCATTTTTCCGTACGCACCAAACGCCGTACTAATCGGCTTTTTTTGCAGCTTCATTGGCGGCATCACCGGCATGTTGATTCTCGGAGCAGCCGGAGCCGTCATCGTTCTTCCCGGAGTGGTTCCCCACTTTTTCACAGGGGCCTCGGCCGGCGTCTTCGGAAACGCTGCAGGGGGGATACGGGGAGCGGTCTTGGGGTCTTTTGTCAACGGTCTGATCATTACATTTTTCCCTGTGTTTCTGCTGCCGGTCATGGGTGATTTAGGCTTTGCCAATACGACATTTTCCGATACCGACTTTGCCGCGACAGGAATCGTGCTTGGGCATGCGTTGAAACTGCTGGGGGCAGGAGGAGTTGTAATTGGAATTGCAGCGGTAGTGGCCGGTGCGGTCTTACTGGGCTTTAAACGCGGAAAGGCGGGGAAGTCCGATCATAAAGCTGAAGCATAAAGGAGTGGGCAATGATGTCAGTGAAGGAAATCAATATGGAACGTTTTCGTGACCAAATCAGGCTGCTGACACTGAAACAGCTTCATCACCTCGGTTTTGGGCATTATGGAGGCAGCTTGTCAATCGCCGATGTGTTGGCCGTTTTATATGGAAAGGTGATGAAAATAGATCCCGCCAATCCGTCGTGGGAAGATCGTGACTTTTTTATTCTTTCAAAAGGGCACGGCGGCCCCGCCTTGTATGCAGCGCTTCATCTTACCGGCTATTTTGAAGAAGATGGGCTCTATACGCTAAACCAAAACGGCACGGCTCTTCCGTCGCATCCTGACCGGAATTTAACACCGGGAGTCGATATGACGACCGGGTCGCTTGGCCAGGGGATCTCGGCTGCGGCAGGAGTCGCACTGTCGCACAAGCTTTCAGGACGCTCTAACCGGACCTTTGTTATTGTCGGCGACGGGGAGCTGAATGAAGGTCAATGTTGGGAAGCGATCCAATTCGCGGCACACCATAAGCTCCACAATTTTTATGTGTTTGTGGATGATAATAAACAACAGCTGGACGGTCCGACTAAAGATATTATTGATCCGCTGGATTTTGTCAGCAAATTTTCAGCCTTCGGTTTTTATTCCGAAAGGGTAAACGGACATGAACCGGATGCGATTTATCAAGCGATCAAAAGAGGAGAAGCCCAGCGGGAAAGGCCGGTTGCCGTCATCCTTGATACGGTGAAGGGAAAGGGCATCCCTTATTTTGAAAATATGGAGAACAGCCACCACATTAGAGCGAATGATGAACAAAATCGCATAATCGAAAAGATCATGATGACGCTTGAAGAAAAGGAAGTGAGGGCATGAATGAGGCGGCAGCAAATGTCAAGCTGGATGCTGTCGAAATGAGGCAGGCATACAGCTCGGCCGTTTATGAACTGGCTCAGGAAAACGCGGACATCGTGGCGTTGGAAGCGGATTTGATGAGCTCGATTTCCATGGACAAAATTAAACGGCGCATTCCCGAGCGAGTGATCAATTGCGGGGTCATGGAAGCCAATATGATAGGGATTGCGGCCGGGCTTTCGTTAACCGGAAGAATCCCGTTTGTTCACACGTTCGCCCAGTTTGCGACAAGACGCTGCTTTGATCAGCTGTTTGTTTCAGGTGCCTATGCCAAAACAAACATCAAGATTCTCGGTTCAGATTCGGGAATTACGGCTGAACATAACGGCGGAACACACATGGCCTTTGAAGATTTGGGACTCGCCCGGCTAATCCCGAATGCCTTTGTTTATGAAGCGAGCGATGCGGCAATGCTCCAATTTTTGATCAAAAAGGCTGCGGCGGAGTACGGCATTCACTATATCAGGACGATCAGAAAAAAGGCGGTCAGACTTTATGATGAACATGAAACATTTGCAGATGGAAAAGCAAAAGTTCTCAAAGACGGCAGCGATGCGGCGCTGTTTGCCAGCGGCATCATGGTCGCAGAAGCTTTGCGGGCGGCAGAACTGCTAAAAGAAAAAGGGATCGATGCAGCGGTCATCGATATGTATTGCATCAAGCCGATCGATCAAGAAACCGTGATTCGCTACGCACAAAAAACGAATGCGATTGTCACAGCAGAAAACCATAATGTCATAGGCGGATTGGGAAGCGCAGTCGCGGAAGTGCTGAGTGAACATCATCCCGCTCCGCTCAAGAGAATCGGGGTTCATGAAGCCTTCGGACAGGTCGGGACGATCGATTATTTGAAAAAATATTACCGTTTGACCGCAGAGCATATCGCACGGGCGGCGGAACAGCTCGTTTAAGATTTCTTTGTCCTGGCCGATTTTTATATTAGAATAGATAAAAGCCTAAAAAAAGTGAGGTATCTTAAATATCGTGTCAGTCAGTCAAAGAGATCGAATCGATGTGAAGCTAGTAGCTCTGGATATGGATGGAACACTATTAAATGATGAACAGACCATTTCTGATGAAAACAGAAATGCGATTAAAGAAGCAGAGGAAAAAGGGATTTATGTCGTGCTCAGCACCGGCCGGACGCTGATGACGTGCCGGGAGTTGGCGGAGTCGCTTGAACTGTCTTCTTTTTTGATCACGGCAAACGGCAGTGAAATTTGGGATTCGTCTTTCAACCTGGTCGAGCGTCAGCTGCTTCATCCCGATCATGTCCAAATGATGTGGGATTTGCGCAATCTGCACAACACCGATTTCTGGGCCGCCAGCGTCGATAAAGTGTGGAGAGGCGAGTTTCCTGAGGATATTCAGGCGTATGAATGGCTGAAATTCGGCTTTGATATTCCGGATGACGACGTCAGAAACCGGGTCTTGGAAGAGCTGAAAAAGAACAAAGAATTGGAAGTCAGCAATTCAAGCCCGACCAATATTGAAGTCAACGCCATCGGGATCAATAAAGCGGCCGCTTTGGCAAAAGTATGCGAGCGCCTCGGCTTTACGATGGAACACGTGATGGCGGTCGGAGACAGTTTAAATGATATCGCCATGATCAAAGAAGCGGGTTTAGGCGTTGCCATGGGGAACGCCCAGGAAATCGTCAAAGAAACCGCAGACTGGATCACGGATTCCAATATCGAACACGGAGTCGCAAAAGCGATCAGGCACTGGGTATTGTCCTAGCTTGAAAAAAGAGCCGATTTACGGCTCTTTTTTGGTGCAAAATAAAAAATATTCATGGGCTGAAGCAAGCTGAAAAAACCTTGTGAAATCAGGTTTTTCAGCTAAAACTTTTTAGGAAAAATGATTTATTTTATGTGAGGTTTTCTAACAATATGATGCCAAGCGGGCAAATCCTTGATATAATCTATTCAAGTTTGATTATTCGGAATTAAGGTTCCGAAAATCGGAACAAAATGAGGGATATACTAAAATTCGACCGAATGTGCATCAATATATAGGGGGGATTTGATGAATCAAGTTGATTTAAACTGCGATCTTGGAGAAAGCTTCGGCGCTTATAAAATCGGGCTCGATGAGGAGATTCTCGAATTTGTTACATCAGCCAACATCGCTTGCGGATTTCATGCCGGAGACCCTGGCGTCATGCGCAAAACCGTCAAAATGGCGGCGGAAAAAGGCGTGAAAATCGGCGCGCATCCGGGACTTCCCGATTTAGCGGGATTCGGGCGCCGCAATATGGCGATTACACCTGAAGAAGCATACGATCTTGTCGTGTATCAAATTGGTGCGCTTTTAGGATTTTTAAAGGCCGAAGGTGTGACCATGCAGCATGTGAAACCCCATGGCGCACTGTATAATATGGCGGCGCAAAGCCGGGAACTGTCGGATGCGATCGCGCGTGCAGTTTATCAAACAGACCCGGAACTGATTTTATTCGGTTTGGCGGGAAGCGAACTTGTGCTTGCCGGTGAAAGAGCCGGTTTGAAAACGGCTCACGAAGTGTTCGCCGACCGTACATATCAGGAAGACGGAACGCTGACTTCCCGCCGCCAGAATGATGCGCTGATTCATGATGATGATGAAGCCGTCGGTCAGGTGATCCGCATGGTCAAAGAAGGCAAAGTCCGCAGCCTGCAAGGAACGGATGTCAGCCTTAAAGCAGATACGGTGTGCATTCACGGAGATGGTGCACACGCGCTTCAGTTTGCGAAAAAAATCCGCCGTGAACTCAGAGCAGCAGATATTAAAATACAAGCTTTTTCTACATGATGTTGACAAAAGGAGGAATACCATTTGAAACAAAATAAAAAAACAAAAGCGTCATCAAGCAACTGGACGTTGCTTTTGGGCGCCGCTTTTTTAATGGCCACATCCTCAATCGGGCCGGGATTTTTAACGCAAACCACAGTCTTTACACAGAGCTTGGCTGCAAGCTTCGGCTTTGTCATCCTCGTTTCCATCATTTTAGATATCTTCGTTCAAACCAATGTATGGAGAATCATTGCGGTTTCTGAAAAAAGAGGGCAGGAAATCGCCAACCTCGTCTTTCCGGGACTCGGCTATGTCATCGCCTTTCTCGTCGTTCTGGGCGGGCTTGCTTTCAACATCGGCAATATCGGAGGCGCCGGTCTCGGCCTCCAGGTTTTATTCGGCATTACACCGCAGACGGGTGCGATCATCAGCGCCGCGATCGCGGTTTTGATCTTTGTCATTAAAGAAGCGGGAAAAGCGATGGACCGGTTTACGCTGATCGCGGGCTTTGTCATGATTTTATTAGTGGTGTACGTTGCGATTACGACCGGTCCTCCGGTTGGAGAAGCAGTAACAAAAACGATCATGCCTGATAATATCGACATTCTTGCGATTGTGACGCTTGTCGGCGGTACGGTCGGCGGATACATTACATTTGCCGGCGGACACCGTTTGCTTGATGCGGGTGTTAAAGGGAGGGCTGCGATTCCTGAAGTAACGAAAAGCTCTGTTTCCGGCATTTTGATCACATCTGTCATGAGAATTGCGCTTTTCCTTGCTGTACTTGGAGTCGTCTCAAAAGGCCTGCACATTAATCCGGATAACCCGCCGGCTTCTGTCTTCCAGCTTGCTGCGGGAAATATCGGCTACAAAATCTTCGGTCTCGTCATGTGGGGAGCTGCTGTTACATCTGTAATCGGCGCTGCTTATACGTCCGTATCTTTCTTTAAAACGTTTTCTCCGAAAATTGAAAAGAATTCGCGCGGCATTATTATTGTCTTTATTATCGTATCAACGATTTGCTTTGTAACAATTGGTAAGCCGGTCAACCTTCTCGTGCTTGCCGGCGCATTAAACGGTTTAATCTTACCGATCGCACTCGGATCCCTTTTGATCGGCGCGTATAAGAAGAATATCGTCGGCGACTACAGGCATCCGATCTGGCTTACAATTCCGGGTATTCTGGTCGTTATTGTCATGGCGGTCATGGGAGGCTATACGTTAATCAATGAAATTCCTAAGTTATGGGGATGATATCGTTGCGTCATGTAAATGAAATGCGCCCTGACGAAGTCAGGGCCCTGATTCGAAAAGGCGAAATAACGGGTCCGACAGCCGGGATGGCCGGGGGTTTTACCCAGGCAAACCTGGTGATTTTGAAAAAAGAGCTCGCTTTTGAGTTTTTGCTGTTTTGCCAGCGCAATCAAAAGCCGTGTCCGATTCTCGATGTCACAGATCCCGGATCTCCGGTTCCGTCCATCACGGCGCCGGATGCCGATATCCGCACCGATTTTCCGAAATACCGCGTATACAGGCGCGGCGAATTGGCGGATGAAGTGACCGATATCCATTCTTTATGGGAAAACGACATGGTCGGTTTTTTAATCGGCTGCAGCTTTACGTTTGAACAAACGTTAATCAATAACGGAATCCCTGTCAGACACATTGAAGAAAAGCGAAATGTTCCGATGTATCAAACGAATATTCCTTGTGTCCCGGCAGGCCGTTTTCAAGGGCCGATGGTTGTCAGTATGAGGCCGGTTCCGGAAGAGCAGGCGGTGCGTGCCGTTCAGGTTACATCAAGGTTTCCCGCTGTTCACGGAGGACCTGTCCATATCGGCAGTCCTGAAGCCATCGGTATAACAGACATCGCAAAACCCGATTTCGGCGATGCGGTCACGATAAAAAAAGGAGAAGTTCCGGTATTTTGGGCATGCGGCGTCACCCCTCAGGCCGTCGCCATGCACGTAAAGCCGGAGCTGATGATCACGCATTCGCCCGGCCATATGCTGGTTACCGATGTTCGGGACGAACAATTTGGCGTGTTATAGGATCTCAAAATCAATACAGAGTGGTTTATCTGTATTGATTTTTGATTTAAGGGGATGAAAGGCAAGGTGAAACAGAATGAAAAATCTATCGAATGTGACAATGTCTCCGCTCGGCGACTCCGCGGTTATCATTCAGCTCGGAGAGGGGATAAGCGAACAGACGCATCGTGTCGTCAGTGCACTGACAAAGCGGATTGAAAACGATCCGTTTCCCGGTTTTATTGAGTGTGTGCCGGCTTTCACGAGTGTGACCGTTTTCTATCAGCCGTTTGAAGTATACCGCAAGATGGAGAGCGGCAAGGCTGTTGATTCTCCGTATGAAAAGGTAAAAGCCCTCATCGAACATCATCTCCAAGAGCTCACAATGGAAGAAGAAACAAATCAGCGTACGGTGGAAATTCCGGTTTGTTACGGCGGCCGTTTCGGCCCTGATTTGGAGGAAGTGGCCGACATCAACGGACTGACTGCACAGGAAGTCATCGATATTCACACCTCGGGTGAGTACCTCGTTTATATGATCGGCTTTGCGCCGGGCTTCCCTTACTTAGGCGGAATGTCTGAAAAGATAGCCGCGCCGCGGCGGTCCTCTCCGCGGACTTCGATTCCCGCCGGCTCCGTGGGAATCGCCGGCATGCAAACAGGCGTCTATCCCCTTTCAACGCCGGGCGGCTGGCAGCTGATCGGCAATACGCCGCTTGAATTATTCAAGCCTTATGAACAGCCTCCGAGCCTTCTGAGAGCAGGGGATATCGTGAAATTTGTCAGCGTGACAGAAGAGGAGTATCACGCGCTGAAGGAGGGAAAATCTTGAGCATAGAAGTGTTAAAGCCGGGTCTGATGACGACGGTTCAAGACTTGGGCCGCGCAGGTTTTCAAAAATACGGCGTGCTTGTCAGCGGGGCCATGGATGCCGATTCTTTGCGGATTGCCAATCTCCTCGCGGGGAACAGCCAGAACGAAGCTGCACTTGAAGTGACGCTGATGGGACCGGGGCCGTCTCTCCGCTTTCAAAAACCGGCTCTTATAGCGGTGACGGGCGCTGACTTTTCACTGATGGTAAATGACGAAGAAGTCCCGCTTTGGCGTCCGGTTTTCATCAAAGAAGGCAGTGTGTTGACATTCGGCATGTGCAAGCGCGGAAGCCGTGCATACATGGCGGTGGCCGGAGGGATTGATGTGCCGCCTGTGATGGAAAGCAAAAGCACATATGTCAGAGCAGGGCTCGGCGGCTTTCAAGGAAGGGCGCTTCAAAAGGGAGACGTGTTATCGCTAGGCAGCCCGACGCCGTTGTCGGAAGCGATGTACAGAAAGCTTGCAGACCATGGCGATGGCTTAGGCTTTGGGGCTCCGAAGTGGGCTGTCGACCGCAAATATTTTCTCCCGTTAAAAAAGAATCCGGTCATTCGTGTCATCAAAGGCGATCAGTTCGCTTGCTTCACCTCATCATCGCAAGAACGCTTTTTCGCGGATACATTCCGGGTGACGGCCAAATCCGACCGGATGGGGTACCGTCTTCAAGGAGAAGCGCTCGAACTCACTCAGCCGCTGGAAATGATCTCTGAAGCGGTATCGTTCGGAACGATTCAGGTGCCGCCTGACGGCAATCCGATCGTTCTTCTCGCAGACAGACAGACAGCGGGCGGATATCCGAGAATCGCCCATATCGTATCCGCCGATTTTTCACAGGTGACGCAGATGATGCCGGGCGAGCAGGTACAGTTTCAGCTTGTCAGCCTTCAGGAAGCAGAGCGCATTTACATCGAACGGGAGACGAAAATCAGCGAACTTTCCGCCCGATTGAAGCTTGAATACATGTTATGATAGGTGTGATGTGTATCAGGAGGGGGAAGGCATGGAACATAAAAACAAAACAGTTGTCAAAGCTATGACCCTGCTCAATCTGTTCCTGACGAGAGAAAGGCTCTCACTGGGCGACATGATTGAGCTGACAGGCATGCCGAAAACATCTGTCTACCGCATGGTTTGTTCTCTCGAAGAAATGGGTTTTCTCGACCGTGACGAGAACGGGATGTATGCTTTAGGACTGCTGTTTTTGCAATACGGCCACCTTGTTTCAGAAAGGCTTGATATCCGAAAAATCGCTCTGCCTATCATGGAAGAACTCCGCGATGACGTGGATGAAGCCGTCCATTTGATCGTGAGGCAGGGAAATGAAGCGATGTATATAGAAAAAATTGAGGGCACGCAGACCGTTCGCCTCTATACAGCGATCGGGAGGCGGTCCCCTTTATATGCCGGAGCCTGCGCAAGAAGCATTCTGACATTTTTGCCTGAAGAAGAGCGGGATGCCTATATCAAGAAAACAGAGCTGGTGCCGATCGCTTCCGGTACGATCCGGGATAAGAACGAGCTGATCCATATTTTGAATGAGTCGTACCGGAGCGGCTGCACGGTCAGTCATTCGGAGCTCGAAGACTACACCTCTGCGATCGCCGCGCCGATTTTCAATCATAAGCGCGAAGTCGCGGCGGGGATCAGCATCGCCGGGTTTGAAGCCCGCTTTCAGAAAGACCGTCTTCCTTATTTGACCGAAAGAGTGAAAAAGGCGGCGCTTGACATTTCGAGAAAGTTAGGTTTTTAGGAAAAAAGAAAAGTATCCTTTCGAGCCTCTCCCGAGTACATATATGGTAGCTGCCGCGAAAAAACGGCATACCGGAGGGGGAAAGGATATGACGCTTCAATATACGGCTCTCGGCGATTCTCTAACCGTCGGGGTCGGTGCAGGTTTGTTTGAGCCGGGGTTTGTCCAGCGCTATAAAAGGAAAATGGAAGAAGATTTGAACGAATGCGTTTCTTTGCTTGTATTTGCGAAATCGGGTCTTGAAACGTCGGACATTCTGGCGATGCTGAACGAGCCGTTCATCATGGAACAGGTCAAAAAAGCGGACGTCATCACGATAACGGGCTGCGGCAATGACCTTCTGCAATCGCTGGAGATATATGAAAAAGAAAAGGATGAACACGTCTTTTTGGAAGCTTCCTCACACTGTCAGAAAAACTACTCAGGCATGCTTGAGAAAATCGGAGACATAAAGGGAGACAAAGATACGCGTTACCTCGTCCGTCTTCTCAATTTATACAACCCTTTTCCGTCGATCGAATTAGCGGACAAATGGATTTCCGGCTTTAACAGGCATTTAAAACAGCTCGAGTCCGCTCCGCAAATCAAGGTGATCGATACTTATGCTGTCTTTAAAGGACACGAACAAGAATATTTGTCAATTGACCGCGTACATCCAAACAGCAGAGGGTATGAAGCGATGGCGGAAAATTTGCGAGCGGCGGGCTACGGGCCGCTGAAAAGCTGAATATGATGAAGAAAGACCATTCCATCAGGAATGGTCTTTTCAGCGTGTCGACAAACCCTCGCATTCGTTGTCAGGCCTGCGCGTCGGTGCTCACGAATTCCAACATTCGCTGCGCTCCGATGCTCGGCCTTCCTAGACTGCAAGGGTTTTCAATCACGCTGAAAGGGTGACAAAATCCTAAAACTGAAAACCGTTTTAGGATTTTGTCAACAATCTGGAAAGACCATTCCAATCAAGAATGGTCTTTTTTTATGCAATTCTTCAGCGCGCCTTTATTTTCCTCGAGTCGGCCGCGGCAGCCGAAACCAGACTAAAAAATGAAACTATTAAATTTTGTCACACGGCTCCTGCCAAAGTGCCGTTTTCTTTCAATTGAGCAGTCATCTGTAAGCGTTTTAATATAAAGACAAGGAGCCGACATTATTCGACATCATTTTTTTATCACAGGCTTTAAAGGACAACAAAGGAGGGTTATGAAATGGAAGAAAGACAAAATCCAGATTTCAAAGTAAAGATTCAACGTTTCGGAAGCTATTTGAGCGGAATGATCATGCCGAATATCGGTGCATTTATCGCATGGGGGATCATTACCGCCCTGTTTATTCCGACGGGATGGATGCCGAATGAGGCGCTTGCTTCATTGGTTGATCCGATGATCAAATTTCTGCTGCCGCTCTTGATCGGATACACGGGCGGTAAGATGGTGTACGACCACCGCGGAGGCGTCGTCGGTGCGACTGCAGCGATGGGTGTTATTGTCGGTGCGGACATTCCGATGTTCCTCGGCGCGATGATCATGGGGCCGCTGGGCGGCTTCCTGATGAAATTGACGGACAGGCTTTTCAAAGATAAGGTCCGTTCCGGATTTGAAATGCTGATCAACAACTTTACAGCCGGAATTCTCGGTTTCATTTTGGCAGTGCTCGGCTTTCTTGCGATCGGTCCGGTGGTGCTCGGCTTGAACAAAACATTGGCGGCCGGCGTGGAAGTGATCGTCAATGCGAATCTGCTTCCATTGGCAAGTATTTTTGTAGAGCCTGCGAAAGTTCTTTTCCTTAACAATGCGATTAACCACGGTATTTTGAGCCCGATTGGTATTGAACAGGCCGCCCAGACAGGAAAATCGATTTTATTCCTTTTGGAGGCGAACCCAGGTCCGGGTCTCGGGATTCTTTTAGCTTACATGATTTTTGGAAAAGGCACATCAAAGCAGACCGCCCCGGGCGCTGCAGTGATTCACTTCCTTGGCGGGATTCACGAAATTTATTTCCCTTACATTCTGATGAAACCGCTGTTAATCCTGGCTGCAATAGCGGGCGGAGCGAGCGGTGTGCTGACATTCTCCATCTTTAATGCGGGGCTGGCGGCTGTTCCTTCACCGGGAAGCATTATTGCGGTGCTGGCGATGACGCCGAAAGGCAACCACATCGGTGTGATCCTTGGTGTTCTCGTCGCGGCAGCCGTTTCATTCATTGTAGCTTCTTTGATTTTGAAAACGTCTAAAGCCGGCGAAGAAGATTTAACAGCCGCAGCGGAAAAAATGCAGCAAATGAAAGGTAAGAAGAGCCAAGCCGTTTCTGCATTGACTTCGGCTGATGAAGCGGAAGAATCAGAGGCAACTTATGAAAATGTCGGCAAGATCATTTTCGCGTGTGATGCCGGAATGGGCTCCAGTGCGATGGGGGCATCGATTTTGAAAAACAAAGTCAAAAAAGCAGAACTCGATATCGACGTATCCAATACATCGATCAATAATCTGCCTGGAGATGCCGACATCGTCATTACGCATAAAGACTTAACGGAACGCGCAAAAGCGAAGCTTCCAAACGCTAGACACATATCAGTGGAAAATTTCCTTAACAGTCCAAAATACGATGAACTGATCAATCAGCTTAAAAAGTAAAGTTTGAGAATCCGTGAGCCTGTCAATCAGGCTCACACAACATGTATGAAAGAGAGTGATTTCCCAATGAAACCAGTACTTGCAAAAGAAAACATTCATCTCAATCAATCTGCCGCAACGCAGGAAGAAGCGATCAGGCTGGCCGGAAAGGCGCTGGTTGACGCCGGCTATGTGACCGCGGATTATATCGAGAAAATGTTGGAGAGGGAAGGCCTCACTTCCACTTACATGGGGAACGCAATCGCTATTCCGCATGGTACGGAAGACAGCAAGCGGGATGTTCTTCACTCCGGAATATCCGTGATCCAGCTTCCGGAAGGTGTCGAATACGGCGATGGCAATATCGCTAAAGTGATCTTTGGCATTGCCGGGAAAAATGATGAGCATTTGGACATTTTGTCAAAGATTGCGATCGTCTGCTCAGAAGCGGACAACGTCGAACGGATCATCAATGCGAAAAATGAAGACGAGTTAATGGCGGTTTTTGAAGAAGGTGACCAAATATGATTGCACTGCATTTCGGTGCGGGGAACATCGGCCGGGGATTTATCGGAGCCTTGCTCTGCAAATCGGGGTATGATGTCGTGTTCGCCGATGTAAACGATGCCGTGATCAAGGAACTGAACGACAAGGGCCGCTATATCGTCGAATTGGCCGATGCCGGAAGGAAGCAGGAAACGATTGGCCCGGTTCGGGCGATCAACAGTGCGACTCAGCTTGACGAATTGTATGATTTCATAGCGAAAGCCGACCTTGTCACCACTGCGGTGGGCCCTGCGGTTCTTAAGCTGATCGCAGAGCCGATTGCAGAAGGTTTGAAGCGCCGGATAAAACTAAATACACAGCCTTTAAACATCATAGCTTGCGAGAATATGATCGGAGGCAGCGCTCATCTTCGCGAGGAGATTTTTGCCCGCTTAACTGAAACAGAGCGCGCCGCAATCAGCGATTCGGTCGGTTTTCCGAACTCGGCAGTCGACAGAATTGTGCCGATCCAGCATCATGATGATCTGTTGAAAGTAACGGTGGAGCCTTTTTTCGAATGGGCCGTCGATCAAACGGAATTCGCGGGAAAAGTGCCGGATATTGAAGGTGTGACATATGTACCGGATCTCGCGCCATTCATCGAAAGAAAGCTGTTTACGGTCAATACCGGACATGCCATGGCGGCGTATGCCGGCTATAAGAAAGGTTTGAAGACGATAAAAGCCGCCATTCACCACCCGGAGGTCCGTCAAACGGTAGCAGGCGCGCTTGAAGAAACAGGCCGGTACCTTGTTCAAACTTACGATTTTACACAGGAAGAGCACCGGGCATATATGACAAAAATTATCGGGCGCTTTGAAAATGAATGCCTATCAGACGATGTCACCCGTGTGGCCAGGTCGCCGCTTCGCAAGCTTGGCAGGGATGACCGTCTTGTCGGCCCGGCCAGAAAGCTTTGCGACCTCGGCTTTGAACCTGTCCGCCTTGCAGAAGGTATTGCCTTGGCGCTGCAGTTTGATTGTGCCGATGATCCGGAAGCCGTTGAGCTTCAAAGCATGATCACTGAAAAAGGCTATGAAGGCGTGCTTCGAGATGTATGCGGACTAAAAGAGGATCATTCTTTATTCAAACTGGTGATCAGCCATTTGAAAGCATAGTTTCAGATAGAATCGGGAAAAGTTCGGCAGCCGGGCGGGGGCTGCCGAAACAGAATGTATGAACAGGGCGGCGCAGATGCAACCTAACCTGGAAACATCAGCTGTGGGCTGATGTTTCTTCACTTCTTGAAGATTTTAATAAAAAATTAATTAGTTCGAATTGAAGATTTCTTAACAGCGTTTTATGATAGGGATACCGTTTCAACCGCCGGACCCCCTTTCACTCCCGCAAAAACGACAACACCGGAGGCGGCGTTTTATGTATATGACAGCAAGGGAACAAAAATTGATGAAATACCTTTTGCATCAAAACCGCTATGTCAAAGTCAATGAAATTGCCGACTATATTGAAGTCAGCACAAGAACGGTCCACCGCGAGCTCAAAGCGGTTAAATCCGTTCTGGACAAGTACAGTCTTCAACTTGATAAGCAGCCGGGAAAAGGCTTGAAACTGGTCGGTGTCTACAGAGACAAACAGCGGCTTCTTGAAGATCTGTCCCGGGACAGCCATGTCGAATACAGTGCCGATGAACGAAAGCTTTTGATTTTATGCGCGATGCTTGAAGCGGGAGAACCGATCAAGCTTTATACAATCGCCAATGACTTGCAGGTGACGACGGCAACGATCAGCAACGATCTTGACGAGCTGGAGAAGTGGATCGCTCCGTTCGGCCTGTCGCTGATCAGAAAAAGAGGCTACGGCATAGAGCTGAGGGGGCCGGAGGATGCCAAGCGAAAAATCGTCGGAAACTTGATGGCCGACAAGCTCGATGTTCAGCAGTTTCTGGAAACAATCGAAATGAATATTAAAGGCAAGAACGAAGCGCCGGAGAAAATATTCGGTGTCGTCAGCAGGGGGAAATTGCTGAAAGCGGAAAAAGTGCTGTTTCAGATGAAAGAAAAGTATGGGCTTTCCCTTTCCGACAGTGCATACATCGCTCTCGTCGTCCACTTGACGTTTGCGATCGAGCGGATACAGCTCGGTGAAATGATTAATATGAATGAAGAAGAATTGACGGACCTGAAGCGTACGAAAGAGTTTGAACTGGCGCTTGCGCTTGCAAAGGAGCTTGAAAATGCGTTTCACGTGAAGATCCCCGAAGCTGAGGCGGGTTATATAACGATGCATTTAAGAAGTGCCAACAAAAGCTTCAAAATCGACTACAGAGCGGAAGATATCGAGCTGGATACCGCCCTCAGGACGAAAAAGCTGATCGATTTCATCTCGCAAAAAACGGGCACGAATTTAACAGGCAACCATTCGCTTTATGAAGGATTAATCGCCCACCTTGAACCGGCGATCATCCGGATCAAAGAAAAGATGTCGGTGCATAATCCGTTAACAGAACAGGTCAAAAAAGATTATTTTCTCTTATATATGGCCATAGAGGAAGGCGTCGAAACATTTTTTCCGGAAATCCGGTTTCCAGATGAAGAAATTGCTTTTATCGTCCTTCACTTTGGATCGGCGCTTGAGATGAGCAAACAAAAAGTAGACATCAGCGCGCTCGTGATTTGTTCGAGCGGAATCGGTTCATCAAAGATGCTGGCCTCGCGGCTGAAAAAAGAGCTTCCTGAAATCGCTTCCTTTGAGATATCCTCGCTGATGGAGCTGAAATCGAAAAATACCGGTGCCTATGACATCATCGTTTCAACCGTGCCGATCCCATATGAAAACATTGACTGCGTCACCGTCAGTCCGCTCCTTGACACAGAAGATGTGAAACAGATCAAACACCAGCTCACCCGGAAAATCCCGCTCATCCTTCGGAAAAAGCGGATGGCTCCCAAAAAACCGGAGCCGTTTCCTGATATGCTTCAGATTGCGCGGAAAATCGGCCATTACGCAGCCGGCATTCAACATTTACTGAGCCATTTTACAGTTGAAACGCTGGAAGCTGAATCAAGCCTGGAACATACGGTCAAACGCCTTTGCAGCACCCTTGAAGATCAAGGTCTGGTTACGGATGCAGGGCAGATGGCCGGCGGGCTGATGACAAGAGAAGCACAGGGGGGCCTCGGCATTCCCGGAACCACCTTCGCACTGTTCCATTTAAAAAGCGAAGCGGCCGCGATTCCCCTCTTTAAAGCTTATGATCTGTCCAAACCGTTCGAGATCAAAGGGATGGACGGAAGCGTCATGAAGATGACGCGGATGCTTATCATGCTGGCGCCGGTCGATCTGTCTCCGGAAGGTTCCGAGATTTTGAGCTTGATCAGCTCTTCGATGATTGAAAGTGACGAAAGTATAAAAGCGTACCAGACCGGAGACCGCGAGCAGCTGTACGGAAGGCTGAACGTGTTGTTTCACCGGTTTATACAGGATAAAGAGTGGTAAAAGCCCCGGTCACCCGGGGCTTTCTTCATTTTTCGCGCACACGGTCATGTTTAAACAAAAATTTCTCCGGTTAAAAGTCTAGTAATATCAGCTAAAGGGAGGAATCACAAATGGATTTGCGCAATCAGCAGACAAACGGACAGCCGGCACAGACGCAAGACCGTCAGCCCGGCATCGAAAGCGTCATGAACCCGCGTCCGATCTATGAAGATGAAAATTACAAAGGGACGGATAAATTGAAAGGAAAGGTCGCACTGATTACAGGGGGCGACAGCGGAATCGGCAGGGCAGTTGCCGTTGCCTATGCTAAAGAAGGCGCGGACATCTCGATCGTCTACTTAAATGAACATGAGGACGCTCAGGAGACGAAAGCGCGGGTTGAAAAAGAAGGCGTCAAATGCATGCTGCTTCCCGGAGACGTCAGAGACGAAGCATTTTGCAATGACGCGGTTGAACAGACTGTAAAGGAGCTGGGCCGTCTTGATATTCTTGTCAATAATGCGGCCGAACAGCATCCAAAAGACAGCATTAAAGAGATTTCCAGTGAACAGCTTGAGAAAACATTTAAAACAAATTTCTTCTCTTATTTCTACTTTACAAAAAAAGCGATCGATTATTTGGAGCCGGGCAGCGCGATCATCAATACAACATCGATCAACCCTTACCGGGGCAATCCGCAGCTGATTGACTACACGGCAACAAAAGGTGCGATCAATGCATTTACACGGTCGATGTCACAGGCGCTCGTCAAAGACGGCATCCGTGTCAATGCCGTTGCACCGGGACCGATTTGGACGCCGCTGATCCCGTCCACATTTTCAGGTGAGGAAGTGGCGAAGTTCGGTACAAATACACCGATGGGCCGTCCAGGTCAGCCGGTGGATCATGTGGGCTGCTATGTGCTTTTAGCATCTGACGATTCTTCGTATATGACAGGGCAGACCCTCCACGTCAACGGCGGAGACTTTATCACGACATAAAAGGGGGAAGCTCGTGTGAAGGTGACAAAGGAAGACGTAATCGAATACTACGAAAAAGCGGGCATCGCGCTGAGCGACGATGATAAAGAAAACATCCAAATCATGGACTACGGTTTAAATAAGCTAAATAAGCTGGGACTTCAGCTGTTCGTCTATGTCAACACAGACCGCTACTGTGCCAAAGAGCTTGTATTATTCCCTGAACAAACATGCCCCGAACACCGGCATCCTCCCGTAGACGGGCAGGAAGGGAAAGAAGAGACATTCAGGTGCAGATACGGAAAAGTGTATTTGTATGTAGAAGGAGAAAAAACGGAAGTCCCGGCCGTTCTGCCGCCGCACGAAGATATCGAGCATTTCACCGTTTGGCACGAAATTCAGCTCACACCCGGCGAACAGTACACGATTCCGCCGGATACGAAACATTGGTTCAAAGCGGGGAGTGAAGGTGCTGTGGTTACGGAGTTTTCTTCAACAAGCACCGATGATCACGATGTGTTCACAGACCCGAGAATTTAGCGAATGGGAGCCAATCTCATTCGCTTTTTTCCGTCCGATCAAGCACATCAAAGCCGATGAAGCGTTGTCTGTCATGATCGGCAAAATAAAATTGAACACCGTTCACACAAAGTGTTTTGACCGCTTCCTGTGACGTCGGTCGAAACCGATGAACGCGGGCGCCGTTTAGGAAAGCCGGTTCAAGTTTGTGTTTTCTGCCGGTCAGCGTTCCAAGCCGCGCTATTTCCGGAGCCGCCTTCCCCGGAAATTCGACACCGATCATCCGCTGATGGCGGTCAAAGTCTGCAGCCAAAGCCGTATTGCCGATATCATCGGTTGCTGCGGCAGACCCGGCACGGTTTTCCGTCAAAGCAATGTAGCCCATATCAGCCTCAGCATCAAACGATATGAAAATATTCACGTCAAAAACCTCCGTTCAATTGTTTAATATACAAGACATTGTGGAAAAGTAACAGTGGAGACGATACAAAGGAGGGAACTTAAAATGGATCAGCAGCAATTGAAGAACAAAGTGCTCGACATTCTCGATCATCATAAAATTGGTTCGCTTGCAACGGTCGAAAGCGGCAAGCCTCATTCCCGCTACATGACCTTTTTCCACGACGGGCTGACGCTTTATACACCGACAAGCGATGAGACGCACAAGGCAGAAGAAATTGATAACAATCCGAACGTCCACGTGCTGTTGGGTTATAACGGCGAAGGATTAGGCGATGCATACCTTGAAATCACAGGTACGGCAAAGCTCAACCATTCAAAAGATTTAAAGGACAAAATCTGGGATGAAAAGCTTGAGCGCTGGTTTGACGGAAAAGACGATCCGAACTTGACCGTGCTTGAGATTGAGCCTTCGGAAATCAGACTGATGAATGAAGGTGAAAGCACCCCGGTCACGCTTGATCTGTAGCGCGCTGTGCTTAACAGTTTGTCATCAAGGACGAACTGTAGTATAATAAAAAACAGGAACACGCAAAAGAGCAAATAAATGGAAAGTAGACTTCTTTTTTCTTTCTTAGAAGATACTGATTTCTTCCTCTGACCCGCCCCTAACAGGATAGAGGGAAAAAAGACTTTTTGTTTCACAATTCACACTGGCGCGGCTTCGGAGCCGCAAGGACGAATGAGAGGTAGGGCTTTCGTTGTCTTGTATCAGAAATTCCATGGTGTTTACTTTCAACTCGGAACGATAGATGCTGATCTTTTACGAAATTCAAATGACCGCCTTTGGCAGCGGATAAATTATTTGCTCGAATAAATATGATAATTGAGACCGCTTCGGCTTTTGCCGGGGCGGTTTTTGATTTGCCGAAACGTTTGCGTTTTGAAAACAGTCTTACCTATAGACTGGAGGAAGAGAAATGGACTTTTTAACATCTAAGGTACTATTGATTTTTTGTTTTCTGTTGCTGATCCATTCCATCGAAACGCTCGCATACGCCGCTCGTCTGTCAGGCGCGAGAGTCGGATTTATCGCATCGGCGCTGTCATTATTTAATGTGATGGTCATCGTCTCAAGAATGTCAAATATGGTTCAGCAGCCTGTGACGGGGAAGCTTGTCGATGTTGCGGGTGCGGACGCACTTTCCCTCGTCGGCAGCCAATTTCGGTTTTTAATCTTTGGTTCAACCGTTGGCACAATTTTCGGAATGCTGCTTCTGCCGACGTTTGTCGCCGTATTTTCGAGAGCGATTGTTCATTTGGCAGGGGAAAACGGCTCCGTTTTGCAAGTGTTTCGCAAGGCGTTCTCAAAAAATATCTTCAAGCATGCCAAGCATTATGCGAGAAGACCGAGTCTGGAATATATGAAAGACTTTCGGTTCCGCTACATACCGAAGCGGCTGTTTGTCTTGAACATGGCCATCACGGCGATTTATACAATCGGCGTTCTTGCCGCTCTTTATGCGGGCGTCCTCGTGCCCGAAAGGCATACGACCGCGGTGATGGCTTCCGGCCTTGTCAACGGGGTGGCGACGATGCTGCTGGCGCTGTTTGTCGATCCGAAGGTTTCTGTACTTGCAGATGACGTAGCAAAAGGGAGGCGGAGCTACACCTATTTGAAATGGGCTTCGATCACGATGGCAACATCGAGGGTGGCCGGGACGATTTTTGCCCAAGTTCTGTTTATCCCGGCTTCTTACTATATCGCATGGATGACGAAGTGGATGTAGTCAATTTTTGACGAAAAGATCAAAATTCGATCATTTTTCTTTCAAAATGAAACAAATGAAAACAAAAGATTATCTTTTTCGACACGATTAGACGGCTTGATCTTTCTTTTATTAATTGCCCGCTGTTTGATCCTGTGATAGTCTTATGTGTGGCGGTGATAAAAGTGGAGAGGGTTAGAGTAAGAGTAAGAAAACCGAAAAGAAAAAGGCGAAAAATCATAAAGCGCCTGTTTACCTTAATGTTGCTGGTTATCATAGCAGCAGCGGGTTATACCTACTTTGAATACAAAAAAGGCTTATCCGAATCTGACGGGGATTTTAAAGAAGACGGTCAGTTTGAATTTAACGGGGAAGGCTCTGATCTTGATGAAGTGAACATCCTCGTTCTAGGGATCGATTCAAGAGGGGAAGACCATTCAAGGTCTGACTCGATGATGGTGATCCATTATAATAAAAAGCAGAAACAGCCTAAATTGATTTCGATTATGAGGGACAGCTATGTCGACATACCGGGATATGACAAGCAAAAAGTCAATGCGGCTTATGCATACGGAGGCCCGGAACTCGTCAGAAAAACATTAAAAGAATCCTTTGATTTGGACATTAACTATTATGCCATCATCGATTTTAAAGGTTTTGCCAAAATCGTTGATGCGGTGGCGCCTGACGGCATCGAAGTCGACGTTCCGAAAAAAATGTCGTACGGAATCGGCATGACACTGCAGCCGGGAAAACAAATTCTTCACGGTGATAGGCTGCTGGGCTATGTCCGGTTCAGGCATGACAGAGAAAGCGATTTTGGACGGGTCAGAAGACAGCAGGAAATCTTTTCAGAGCTTCAAAAAGAAGCGATGAGCATCGGAAATATCGCCCAGCTTCCGAAGCTGTGGGGGCTCGTCGATCCGTATATTGAAACAAACATTCCGAACGGCGTCATCTTCTCCCTCGGCAAAGACTTTTTGCTCGGAAGCGTAAAAGAAACCAAAAGCTTCAGGCTCCCGGTTGACGGATCATTCACGAACAAAGACGATCCAACATACGGGGCGGTCCTCGATTTAGACCTTGAACAAAACAAGGAAGAGCTGAAACGCTTTTTAAATGAGTGATCAAAAAAACCGCCGGGTTTCCCGGCGGTTTTTACTGATCATATTTTTTTAGTCCCCGGTCATAAAGGAAATTGCCGAACGGAACAAATGCGGCCACAAGACCGGCAGCCGGCCATTTCACAGACCACCTCAGCACAAAAGTCGCATACAACAGAACAAACAAATACAAAATAAACAATCCGCCGTGAAGCGATCCGACAATCGTAACGGCCATCGGATAATCCGCCCAATATTTAAGCGGCATGGCGATAAACAGCAGGATTAAAAGCGAAATGCCTTCAATAAAACCCATCAACCGAAGGCGGCCAATCGGCGTTTGCAGCATAGTATACCTCCTGTGGAGTGATAGTCTACCTTTATACTATAAACCAAAAGGGGACAAATATGACAGGTTTTTTCTCCGTTGGATTTATGCGTCTGCCGGAAGCTTCATTAAAGCGCCGAAATATTGCTGAGCAGTCGTAAAACAAATAAATGCGGTCAATTCCGTTATTTCTTCTTCTGAAAACACTTCTTTTAAAACATCAAACTGCCTGTCTGACACGCGCTCCCTCTGCGCCAAAAAGACCTCTGCAAACCCCATTGCAAAGCTCGTTTTCTGCTGATTCGGGATCTCGGGTTTCCCCTTTGCCTTGCAATATTCGCATCCGTTTCCCTGAGCCAGCACGCGGCGCACCTGCTCCTTTAGTTCCTTTGATAAAAAGCCGTCTCCTGACAGCTCCTCAGCTAAAGCCGTCCAGTTTGACATCAGGCTTTCGGAGTGTCCGAGCAGCCGCTGAAACGGCGTCTCTCCTCTGTCTGAAAAATTGATTCTTGTCATATGATGATCACCTCTTCATAATCATATATAAGCAGAAGTGAAAAATGAATTTCGAACGAAAGAATTTTCATGATAATATTAAAATGATGAAATAGAATGAAGGGAATAAAGTTACATATGAAAATTGATGACCTCGATTTTAAAATCATAGCCGAATTAAAGAAAGACAGCCGTTTATCGATGCGGGAGCTGGGCAGGAAGATCAGCCTTTCCGCGCCGTCTGTGACCGAAAGGGTCAGGCGGCTCGAATCGTTCGGCGTCATTAAAAAATATACGCTTGACATCGATTACCAAAAGGTCGGCCTTCCCGTATCCTGCATCATTGAAGCAACGGTGAAAAACGGGGAATACGAAAGGTTTAAAGCGTATATCGAACGCCTCCCGAATATTGAATTCTGCTACCGGATCGCGGGAGCCGCCTGCTATATGCTGAAAATCAATGCAGAGAGCCTGACGCAGATCGAAGCATTTATCAATGAAACAACACCATATGCCCAAACCGTGACACACGTCATTTTTTCTGAAATTGAAATAAAGGAATCATGAACATTAGAGCTGCATCTGTATCATCTGTTATAATAAAAGGATGCATGAACAAGAAAGTGATGTGATGGACTTGTCTAAAACAGTCGTTTTAGCAGAAAAACCTTCAGTCGGCCGTGACTTGGCCCGCGTGCTGAAGTGTCATAAAAAAGGAAACGGATATCTTGAAGGCGACCGCTATATCGTGACATGGGCGCTCGGCCATCTGGTCACATTGGCGGACCCTGAAGGATACGGAAAGGAATTCCAGTCTTGGCGGCTTGAAGATCTGCCAATCATCCCCGAGCCTTTAAAGCTCGTCGTCATTAAAAAGACCGGAAAGCAGTTTCAGGCGGTTAAATCGCAGCTGATCAGAAAAGACGTCAAAGACATCGTCATAGCAACCGATGCCGGCCGGGAAGGCGAGCTTGTCGCCCGCTGGATCATCGAAAAAGCAAAGATTACGAAGCCATTGAAGCGCCTGTGGATTTCATCGGTCACAGACAAAGCGATTAAAGACGGATTTAAAAACTTAAAGAACGGCAAAGACTTTGAAAACCTTTACCATTCAGCCGTGGCTCGAGCTGAAGCCGATTGGATCGTCGGCATCAACGCGACGAGGGCGCTGACAACGAAATTCAACGCCCAGCTTTCCTGCGGACGCGTACAGACGCCGACATTGGCGATGATCGCGAAAAGAGAGGAAGATATCAAGAACTTTAAACCCGTCCCTTATTTCGGCTTGCGTGCAGCGGTTGACGGTATGACGCTGACGTGGCAGGACAAGAAAACGAAGCAGACCCGCACTTTCAACGCGTCTGTGACGTCACAGCTTGCAGGAGCGCTGCAAGGCAAACCGGCCGCTATCGTCGACTTGAAAAAAACGGCGAAAAAAAGCTTTGCCCCCGGACTTTATGATCTGACCGAGCTGCAGAGGGATGCCCATAAACGCTACGGATTTTCCGCAAAAGAAACGCTGTCCGTTTTGCAGAAGCTCTATGAGCAGCATAAGCTCGTCACCTATCCGCGGACGGACTCAAGATTTCTTTCTAATGACATCGTCCCTACCCTGAAAGACCGTTTGGAAGGCATGCAGGTGAGGCCTTATGCTCAGCATGTGACCCGGATCTTAAAGCATGGCGTTAAAGCCAATAAAAGCTTTGTTAACGATGCGAAAGTATCCGATCACCACGCGATTATTCCGACGGAAGAGCCGCTTGCGCTCGGTGCGTTAAGCGAAAAGGAAAGAAAGCTTTACGATTTGATCGCGAAGCGCTTTCTCGCCGTTTTAATGCCGCCGTTTGAATATGAAGAAACTAAAGTGTTCGCCGAAATCGGTGGAGAAACCTTTACGGCAAAAGGGAAAACCGTTCAGTCGCAAGGCTGGAAAGCGGTGTACGATTTCGCAGACGAAGATGATGACGAGGAAGAAAAGGATCAAACCCTTCCTAAACTCGCAAAAGGCGACACGCTGTCCGTCCGGTCTTTGACAGAGACGAAGGGTGAAACAAAACCGCCGGCGCGGTTTAATGAAGGAACATTACTGTCTGCGATGGAAAATCCGGCCGCATTTATGCAGGGAGAAGAAAAAAACCTTGTGAAAACTCTCGGAGAGACGGGCGGACTCGGGACGGTGGCAACACGCGCCGACATTATCGAAAAGCTGTTCAACACATTCCTGATCGAGAAAAAAGGAAAAGATATCTATATCACCTCAAAAGGAAAACAGCTCCTTGAGCTTGTTCCGTCAGATTTAAAATCTCCTGCCCTCACCGCTGAATGGGAGCAGAAGCTGTCAGGCATTGCGAAAGGAAAACTGAAATCCTCCGCCTTTATCAAAGAAATGAAGGAGTACGCAAAGCAGACGATCAGAGAAATCAAAAGCAGCAATCAAACGTTTAAGCATGACAATATCACAGGGACCCATTGCCCTGACTGCGGAAAACTGATGCTGAAAGTAAACGGCAAACGCGGCACAATGCTCGTCTGCCAGGACAGGGAGTGCGGCCACCGCAAAACAGTCGCCAAACAGACGAACGCCCGCTGCCCGAACTGCCATAAGCGCATGGAACTGCGAGGACACGGAGAAGGCCAGACATTCGCCTGCGTCTGCGGCCACAGAGAAAAACTCTCCGTTTTCGAAAAGCGCAGGGCAAAAGACAAAAATTCAAAAGCATCAAAACGCGATGTACACTCCTACATGAAAAAGCAAAACAAAGATGAGCCAATCAACAACGCGCTCGCCGAACAGCTGAAGAAGCTGAAGCTTGATCAATAATCATCAAACAGCCTGCCGGAAACGGCAGGTTGTTTTAATGTGACCAAATATCACAAAACTAGCGAACTTGTCAGTGGAAAAGTCGCGAATCTACACGACATTTTCATACTTCTATTTGTCCCGGAAAGCTGTTCAAAGGAATCAGTTGTTTATAAAATTCAATTAACCGGGGGATTGGTTTGGCTGTGCTTTCCCTCCTTTGGTGCGATTGGACCTTCAAAGATACTAGTACAGAGATCTTGGTAATGGGCTATTTCAGATTCAAATACCTCTCGGGATTTACGCATCAGTTCGGTGAATACGGACTGATCCCTCACCGATTCATTCAACGATGCAACTGCTTCAGCCAGTGCAGCACGAGCCGTCGTTGCTTGGTGGTTCACGGATTGGACGTCCCAATACACATCCGGTGTTCCAGAACTAATCCGTGCCAGTAGCGCAAGCATAGTTGCATGCGGAGGGGGTGCAAGAGAACCAAGTTTTGCAATGTCAACATCTAATTCTGCGAGCGCCAATCCAAAGGTGAGTATCGCTGCATGAGTGAGTGCTTGCAAAGCCGCGGCCAATTGATCATGCTCCTCAGCTTCTAATAGCACCGGACGACCTTTCCAATCTAAAATCATCTGAATCAAATGACTTCCTTTAGGCCCATCGTTTTGAACGATGACAGCTACCGGTCTACCCACAATACTAAGGCTGGGAGCAAACATAGGGTTAAGACCTATGCTTTCGAAAGGCAAACCCAAAGCGTGTATTTTATTAAATATGGGTGATTGTACAGAAAGAGTGTGCGTCAAGAGAGAATCAGGCTTCATTAACGCCCCGACAACTTTTACTGCTTGAAGAGCCGCGGTCTCTGGTAAAGCGAGCATCACCATGTCGGCCTTTTGGATCTTATCTTTGGCCTGTGGAGTCGGAACAGTGATGTCACATTTCATGAATTGTCGACGAACGGAAGGAGGATTCATATCGATAATACATACTTCAACACCCGATTCTTCAAGAAGGTCTGCAAACATCCCGCCAACGCCGCCGGCTCCTCCCGCAATCACACACTGTCTTATTTCCTGACTCATCTTGAACCTCCCACTGCAGAGACTTCCGCTGCTGCGATAGCTGAGACCATAGCTCGCGCTTTAACCTGAGTTTCTTTGAATTCCTCTTCTGGATCTGACAATGCTACGATCGCTCCTCCGACACCAAAAGTCGCCTTGTCATCGGTCACAACAACTGTGCGGATAACAATACTAAGATCCGCAGCTCCACTCAGTCCAAACCAGCCGAGGCTGCCCGAGTAGACACCGCGGGGGCCCTTCTCGAGTCGGTCTATGATTTCCATCGTCCGAATTTTCGGAGCACCGGTCATCGAACCGCCTGGAAAAGCAGCGCGGACGCAATCAACCGTTGATTTGTCCGGACGTATAGTGCCGCGAATCGTCGAGATCAACTGGTGAACTGGTGCATATGTTTCTACATCGAAAAGCTTAGGTACATGAACAGATCCTATTTCACAAACAGTGTTAAGGTCATTTCTGACTAAGTCAACGATCATTAAGTTCTCTGCGAGATCTTTTTCATCACTTAGCAACTCATTTCGTAATTGGTGATCTTCAGCAGAAGTCCTGCCTCTCATCCGGGTACCCTTGATCGGTTTGGACTCAACGATACGATCAGCACCGATTGAGAGGAACCGTTCCGGAGAGGCACTTAGTACTGCTGCATCCGCAAAGTTTAAAAATGCCCCATAGGGAACCGGACTGATTCTTCTCAGATGCGTATACGTAATCCAAGGATCTATAGGGGTATAAACAGTTGCGGAATTAGTCAAACATATCTCATAGGATTCACCATTACGGATTTCTTCTAAGCAATTGTTGATCAGTTGAAGATAAGAAGGCCGGTTATGCCGAAACTCGATTGGGATATTGTGGTCTGGCACGGATGTAAGGACTGAATCCTTGTCCGAATCGTTTGCTGCAGCAGGAATGTCATTCAAGATTCGCTCTGCCGTATTTAGCCAGTTGAGTGCTTGCTTATCCTCATCCCCAGTCGAAAGACACAACAGATAGGCTTCCTGTTCAAGATGATCAAAAACAAGCATGCGGTCAACGAAAAGCAGGGCTGCATCAGGAATCTCAGATTGATACCGGCTGCTCCCGCAAGTTTCAGCTTTTAGCTCATAGCCAATGTAGCCCACATAGCCGAGATTGAAGTCAAAGGGAAGGCCTTCCGGAGTAGATGTTGCCCGACGGCAGATTTGCTCATCAAGATAATCATAAAATGACTGTTGAATGAACTCCGTCTCTTGACCCGAACGTTGTACTTTTACAACACCCTCTGCTACTCTATAGGTCAAATATTCAGCATTCTCTCCCGCACCATCGCCAAGATAGGAAAATCGTGACAAGCCTTCGATGACACTGCTGCTGTCAAGCCAGAATCCATGAGGTGCATCAGCAAATAGTGTCTGGTAACTTAACTGAGCGTCAGGAAATCCCGATAATTTTCGAAAATGAATCCGGTAGAAATCGCTTTTAGAATGGGAAGGCTCCTTTAATTTGGGAGACGGTCTTGATCGTTCAGTGCGCTTCGGAGTCAGGTCTCTAAAGTTGGCAAGCAACTCGCGCCCATAATGACTGCAGATTGACTCGGGGTGGAATTGCACACCCCAAATCGGCAGATTGCGGTGTCGAAGCCCCATAATCAACTCATCTTTTGTCCACGCAATTGCTTCCACATCATCACCCAGATCAGTAACGACAAGGGAGTGATAGCGTACGACAGAGAACTCAGGAGGCAGCCCGTCAAAGATATCAACCCCTGAATGGTGAATGACTGATGTTCGTCCATGCATAGGCTCAGAAGCGTGGTTCACCTTCCCGCCAAACAAATGAGCTATGCCTTGATGTCCAAGACAGACTCCGAGGACTGGCAGCTTAGCTTCTTGAATAATAGTTGCATTAATACCAAAGTCCTCAACCCGTTCCGGTCGACCGGGGCCTGGGGAGATCACGATGTTGTCAATCTCATCAATCGGCACTTGTGACCAGTCCACATCATTACGGACAACTATTGGCGGTCGGCCATTTACTTCGCCGATCAATTGATACAGGTTGTAAGTAAATGAATCATAGTTGTCAATTAGAAGTGTTTGTATCCCTGCCCCCATTAAACAATTCCTCCCTTTTTCTTTTTTGGCCGGCCAGGCTTGAAGAAATGTCCTGTCTCCGATTTTCTGAATGGTCAATTACGATATCCTCAACCCTGCACGTTTCAGAAATAATGAGCTCATAAAGGTTACGCAAAAACTCTTGACTTAAACCATTCTCGTCAGCGTATCGAGCTGCCCGTTCCTGGACAAAGTTAATTCGGTGCGGCTGCATCATCGGAATATTATACTCGCTTTTGTATAATCCAATCTTAATGCAGCATTCTAAACGTTCTTTCAATGTATCCAACAGTTGTTCATCAATACGATCAAGTTTTACACGCAGGCCCTCAAGCCCCTTTTCTATTTCTGATAACATGTAAATGCCTCCAATTCTAAATTCTTTTGATAAAAGAGAGGGACTTTACCTTGACGATCCGCGTCTCTCCTTTTCACCCGAAACTTAGACTATGAAGTATACTGTTAATAAGATAAGAAGATTTGAGTGTTTCGACTATAGTTTCAGTGAAATTACCTTCAGATCGCAACAACCGAATCTCGAAGACAGATGGCTTCCACAGCACTTGAAACTGATAATCTGCAGCATTATGAATACCTAACGTGCCGAGGAGACTTAACAAGCGGATTGAAATTGTCGTGGTATCTGCATTAATAGAATAGACCAGCTTGTCCTTCTAAAATGGAGTAACCTTGATACAATGCCGCATGACAGGTGGATTCACATACGTACGAGCGCTGCTGACCCATCAGATCAGGATGATTGGATAAACAATCCAGTATCAAATGCTAAAAATTTTATAAAAGCAGATTATAATAGTTGCCGCCACGACCACCCCTGTGTTTGACGAAGGATTTAACAATCTTAACTTTCATCGATGCTATGCAAATTCGGTTTATTTCTGTTAAATTATAACTCTGAACCTAAATTATAACAATTTAAATATTAAAAAAAGTTTCAACACTTGTGTGAATGAACTGCGCCGCAATTGCTCTAAAGGATGATGACCAAATGAAAAGGCATGAGTGCCATACAATTCCGGACTCATGCCAGTCTAACCGCTTCATGACATTTTATTGTCTAACTTCGCTGGGGCATATCAAAATGAGCGGCAGCCTTTTAGTAGATTTGATCATGTATACATGGAGTGGTGCTTAGGATAGGTGCCGCCGGATTTACCGGGCATGGCTTCAAGTTCAGCAGTGTGGCGGAGAGATCTTTATGCGAGATGAGCACGGCTGGGAACACAAAGCATGAAACAGCCGCTGTGGTGTTTTCCTTCACTTTCGTCAGCATGCCGGATCACGTTTCCCGGCAGCGAAAAAGTGGTATGGAAGAAACAAAGGAGGACGTGATATGGCAAACAAAACCGCAGGAAAAGTAGCTGCAGAACTGCTGAAGGAATGGAATATTGATCATGTTTACGGCATGCCGGGGGACAGCGTCAACGAATTTATCGATGAATTGCGGCATGAAGAAAACAGCCTCCGCTTCATTCAAGTGCGCCATGAAGAAACCGCTGCTCTCGCTGCCGCAGCTGATGCGAAGCTGACAGGCAAAATCGGCGTCTGCCTTTCGATAGCGGGCCCGGGTGCCGTTCATCTGCTGAACGGATTGTATGACGCGAAAGCTGACGGGGCGCCTGTGCTGGCGATTACAGGGCAGGTGTCTTCGAATGAAATCGGAAGAGATTACTTTCAGGAGATCGGTCTTGAACGAATGTTTGAGGATGTGGCTGTCTTTAATCAGCAGGTTCATTCGGCCGAAGCCCTGCCTGACCTTTTAAATCAGGCGATCCGTACCGCCTACAGCCAAAAAGGGGTCGCCGTACTGAGCGTATCCGATGATCTGTTTGCGGAAAAGATTAAGCGGAAGCCGGTTTATACGTCTGCGCTTTATATTGAAGGCGATCTTCAACCGAAGCAAAGCCAGCTGATGCAGTGTGCACAATTGATTAATCATGCGAAAAAGCCGGTGATTTTAGCCGGAAAGGGAATGAAATCGGCAAGAGATGAGCTGCTCGAGTTTGCCGATAAAGCGGCCGCACCGATCATCGTTACGCTCCCCGGGAAAGGAGTCGTACCCGATCGGCACCCGCACATGCTCGGGAATCTCGGACACATCGGTACAAAACCCGCATATGAAGCGATGGAGGAAAGCGATCTGTTGATCATGCTGGGGACTTCTTTTCCGTACCGCGATTATCTTCCGGAAGATGCGCCGGCTATTCAGCTTGATAACAACCCGGCGAAAATCGGCAAACGGTATCCTGTCACCGCCGGCCTTGTCTGCGATGCGAAAAAAGGGCTTATGGAACTGACGAAAACCATTGAACGGAAATCGAACCGCGCATTTTTGGAAAGCTGTATACAACATATGAGGAAGTGGCGCTATGAAATTGAAAAAGACGAACAGGTGGCGACAGAACCGCTCAAGCCTCAGCAGGTGATTGCAAGGCTTGAGGACGCAGTCGCCGATGATGCGGTCCTGTCTGTTGACGTCGGAAATGTGACGGTTTGGACGGCACGCCATTTTAATATGACCAATCAGGATTTTCTGATTTCAAGCTGGCTTGGCACGATGGGATGCGGTCTTCCAGGCGCGATTTCCGCAAAGCTTTCCAATCCGGAGCGCCAAGCTGTAGCCGTGTGCGGAGACGGCGGCTTCAGCATGTCCATGCACGATTTTCCGACTGCTGTCAAATATGACCTGCCCATTGTTGTCGTGATTTTAAATAATCAGAACTTGGGAATGATTCAATATGAACAGCAGGAAAAAGGGCATGTTAATTATGCAACAGCGCTTGAAAACGTCGATTATGCCAAGTTTGCCGAGGCCTGCGGCGGGAAGGGCTTCAGCGTGACAAAGCACGAAGAGCTCATTCCGGCTTTGAAAAATGCCTTTCAATCACAAAAGCCGTCGATTATCGATGTGGCCATAGCAGATGAACCGCCGCTTCCGGGAAAAATATCTTATACACAAGCTGTCAACTACAGCAAATATATGATCAAAAAACTGGTTGAGAAAAAAGAGCTCGACTTGCCGCCGCTGAAAAAAAGTTTAAAAAGGATTTTTTAGTATGATGCCAAGGGAGATCGTCCCTTGGCTTTATCATGTTCAGATGTTAAAATTTGATGGATAGTATTGGAATATCCGCGTTTTTTCTTTTTGCATCAAAACCCGTCTCAACACGATAAAAAGAGAGGGGATTGAAACGTGGGTTATTTTAAGAAAAGTACCTTCAGTACAGCTTTCATACTATCAGCCGGATTGCTGTTGATGTCAATCATTCCTCAGCACGCCTTCGCTCATGGTTTTGTCGAAAAACCAGGGAGCAGAGCGGCTCTGTGCAGTGAGGCTTACGGACTTCTCAATCTGAACTGCGGAAGCGTGATGTATGAGCCGCAAAGCCTGGAAGCGAAAAAAGGGTTTCCGCATGACGGCCCGGCAGACGGACAAATAGCATCCGCGGGCGGACTGTTCGGCGGGATTCTTGATCAGCAGTCGGAAAATCGCTGGTTTAAACATATCATGACCGGCGGAGAACACACCTTTACCTGGACATATACCGCCCCCCACAACACCAGCCAATGGCACTACTATATCACCAAAAAAGGCTGGGATCCTGACAAACCGCTAAAGCGTGCAGATTTCGAACGGATTGGAACCGTTCCGCATGATGGTTCCCCTGCATCCCGCCATTTATCTCACCAAATTTACATTCCAGAAGACCGCTCCGGGTATCATGTGATATTGGCCGTTTGGGATGTGGCTGATACTGAAAACGCTTTCTATCAGGTGATCGACGTTGATCTAGTGAACAAATAAAGCCCAGTAGTCTGAAAACCGATTTGTGAATCAGCGGGTTTTGGTGCAAACAGAGAAAATAAGTAATCAAAAACCCCGGCATGTTTTGGGAAAGCCGGGGTTTTTGGTATTCGTTATTTCTTTTTCTTCATGGCGGCAGCCATGAACGGCAGCAGGGTGCCGAACAGCATTGTGCCGCCGAAGAAATTCCCGAGGTAAGGCTGTCCGATCAGGTAACAGACGGCAAATACAGCCGCAGCAAGACCGATCATGATATAGCCTGGATAAAACCTTTTTTTAAAGCTTGTCCGCTGGGTCACCCGGAAAAATATCAGCCCGATGACGAGCGGGACAATCCATAGGTAAAACAGTATAAATACTTTCATAATCAAAACTCCATATTTTTTTATCTATCATACCAGATTGCAGTGTAAAATGCGTGTGACAAATCCCGGACTCATTTGCTGCGGGCGAGGTATTCCTCCTTCAGGAGCCCGTATACGAAATGGTCGGCGAAGTGGTCGTGGAGCCACTCGCATTGCCTGAGGCAGCCTTCTTTCGTGAAGCCGAGCCTTTCCGGAATAGCCTGGCTTTTTACGTTTTGAACAGCGGCTCTAATTTCAATTCTGTTTAAATCGTATTCGCTGAAAAGCGTGTCGATCAGCGCCCGGCAGGCATCAGTCATCAGCCCTTTTCCTTGAAAAGGCTCCCCCAGCCAATAGCCGATCGAAGTCGTACGGTTGATCCAATTGATATAATGGAGTCCGATAATTCCGGCAAAATGGCCTTGATGCCATATTCCCGCTTGAAACCCGTTGTTAGCAGCGGCCTGTTTCATGCATTCTTCGATAAAAGCTTCGGTATCCTCCAGCTGCTTTGTGCCGTCCACCCAAAACAGCCATTTCCGCAACACATCTTTAGACTGCTGGATCTGCATATAAACTGCTTTGGCATCTTTTGGTTCGAGCATTTTTAAATAAAGATCATCACGCACCATTAATTTAAACATCCAGAATCCCCCTTTTCTTCAGTATAATATAAAAAAGCCGACCAAGGTCGGCTTTAACCAGAAAATGTATCGTAAATCAAGAAAATATTAAGGGCGACGATTAAGGCGGCGATCAGCCAGGAGACGGCTGTTATCCACTTCGCATTTTTCAGGCTCCCCATAATGCGTTTATTGCTCGTAAATAAGATAAGCGGGATAAGGGCAAAGGCGATCCCGAATGACAGGACGACCTGGCTCAAGACAAGAGCGGTTGTCGGATTTACCCCTGAAGCAATAATAGCGATAGGCGGCAACATCGTAATGAACCGTCTTAAATAAAGCGGAATTCTGAAATTAATGAAGCCCTGCATGATAATATCTCCTGAAAGCGTTCCGACAGACGAACTTGATAAACCGGCGATTAACAGGCCGACGCCGAACAGTACGGCGGAAAGCGGACTGACCATGCTGCTGAAGTGGCTGAAGGCCACATCAAGGTCTTCGACAAAAATGCCGTTCTTATAAAACAGTGCAGCGGCGACGATCAGCATGCTCGCATTGATTGCTCCGGCAATCAGCATGGCGATTAAAATGTCGATGAACTCAAACCGGAATATCTTCTTCTTTTCCGCTTCCGTTTTTCCGATCACTCTCCGCTGGGTGAGAGCGGAATGGAGATAGATGGCGTGCGGCATCACGGTTGCTCCCAAGATTCCCGCCGCCAGCAGGATGCTGTCTGCACCATCGAAGCGGGGAACAAACATGCCCTCCAAAACCGAACCGATATCAGGTTTTGCAAAAAAGGTTTGAAAGGCAAAAGCGATCACGACGATGAACAGCATTCCTGTTATCGCCGCTTCTAGCGGCCTGACGCCGCGCCTTTGCAGTTCTAAAATCGCGAAAGATCCGGCGGCTGCAATAATCGATGCTTCAAGCATCGGTATGCCGAACAGCAAGTAGAGACCGAGAGCAGCTCCGATAAATTCAGCCAAGTCGGTCGCGATCACGACAAGCTCTCCCTGAATCCACAAGCCGATGGAGACCGGTTTAGGGAATTCTTCCCTGGCGACTTCGGGCAGATTTTTACCCGTTGCAATTCCGAGCTTGGCAGACAGCGACTGAATCAGCAAAGCCATAATATTTGAAAAAAGAATCACCCATAAAAGCAAGTAGCCGTATTTCGAACCAGCCGCGATATTTGTGGCGAAATTGCCGGGATCAATATAAGCTATAGCCGCGATAAACGCCGGACCCAAAAAAGGGAGCAGCCTTTTGAAGCCTTTGCTTTTTCCGTCCAGTGCATCTTGAGCTTCTTTTGATATTTGCGAGTGTTTGGACAAATCGTGACTGACCATTTGATTCACCTAGATTCTCAGTTGTTTTTCCTTGTACATAAAAGTTTCCTTAGTGCAAAAATTATATCATCATCATATGCCCGCGATGATCAATTGTCAACCATAAGATGTTATAGTATATGCGCGAACGGTTTCGCCCAAACAAAAAACCAGCACCGCTTTTGGGCGATGCTGGCCGGATATTATGCCTGAGAACCCATTCTCCCGCGGAAGATTAGGTTTAAAATGAAGACGAGAATTGCGGCTCCGATTATCGCCGGAAAGATGGCGAATCCCGCAATATCAGGCCCCCACGTTCCAAGCAGCCCGTGGCCGATCCAGGCTCCGATAAAGCCGACAACCATGGAGCCGATAATACCTCCTGGTGCACCGTGGCCTCCGATTGCGCCTCCTATTAAACCGATGACAATCGCTACGATTAAAGAAACGAGAAATCCTAACATTGTCTTTCCACCTCTTTCAATTGATTTATATTACATGTTTAGCCCGTCTCGGGCGTCTATAAACGCTTGAAAGCATATTGAGAAAGACGGCTGGCTATTCCTCGAGAAGCGAAGCGCCTGCGATGCCCGGGTGTGTCATTTCATACGGGTCCAGAATGAGATCCAATTCTTCCTCTGTCAAAACATCATGAAGCAAACACAGCTCGCGCACAGATTGTCCTGTGGCGATCGCTTCTTTTGCAATTCGTGCGGCAGCTTCATAGCCGAGGTGCGGATTGACGGCCGTAATCGTTCCTACGCTTTTTTCGACGAATTCTTTCAGCCTGATCTCATTCGCTTCAATCCCGGTGATGCAGTAATCGGTAAATACGCGAAATCCGTTGTTCATGATTTTAATCGACTGCAGCAAATTAAAGACGAGTACGGGCTCCATCACGTTTAACTCAAGCTGCCCCGCCTCTGATGCAAGGCAGATGGTATGATCGTTGCCGATCACCTGAAATGCGATCTGGTTCATCAGTTCAGGCATCACCGGATTCACCTTGCCGGGCATGATGGAGGAGCCGGGTTGGCGGGGCGGCAGCCGGATCTCGGCAAGCCCTGCCCTCGGGCCTGACGCCATTAAACGCAAATCGTTGGCGATTTTGGACATGTTCATCATGCCGACTTTCAAAGCAGCCGATACTTCTGTGTAGGCATCCGTATTTTGTGTGGCATCGACAAGATGGTCTGCGCCTTTCAGCTGATAGCCGCTGATATCTGAAAGGTGTTCGACAACGCTTTGAATATATCTCGGATCAGCGTTTAAACCTGTGCCGACAGCGGTGGCCCCCATATTGACTTCATAGAGATGATGCTGCGACTGCCTGATCCGCTGAATATCGCGTTCGATGACCCGGGAATAGGCTTCGAATTCCTGACCGAGCCTGATCGGAACGGCATCCTGAAGATGAGTGCGGCCCATTTTGATAACGGAATCGAACTCCTCCGCTTTTTGGCGGAAGGCATCCAGCATATGTTCCATCGTCGATATAAGCTGTCTTAAGTGATTCAATGTGGCCAGATGAATGGCTGTCGGAAACACATCATTCGTTGATTGGGCCATATTGACATGTGTGTTCGGGCTTAAATGGAAGTAATCACCTTTTTCTTTTCCTAAAAGCTCCAAACCTCTGTTTGCGATAACTTCATTTGTATTCATATTCATTGAAGTGCCGGCGCCGCCTTGAATGGGGTCGACAATAAAATGATCGTGCCAGAGCCCTTCCGCTATTTCGCCGGCCGCTTTTACAATGACTTCGCCGAGCTCTTTATATAAACGTTTAATATCCATATTGGCGAGAGCCGCCGCTTTTTTGACCATTGCCAAAGCTTTAATCAGCTCTTCATCAATCCGGTAGCCTGTAATCGGAAAGTTCTCCACGGCCCTCATGGTTTGTACGCCGTAATAGGCGTCAGCCGGAACTTCTTTTTCGCCTAGAAAATCCTTTTCGATCCTGGTTGCTTTCGTATCCATGGCAAAACCTCCGTAGGTTGTTTCTTATGATGTATTGTGCCTCGATCGGCCGTGTTTTAATTTGCTTTTAAAAAAAGGAAAATCGTCTTCTGATTGGGGCTGTCAAGTAATAAAGAGCCTGTTTTCTCTAATAATATACGCTCATTTGCATGGCAAAAAAATTTAAAGGAAAGATATGCAGAAACAGACAAATGGTCATATAGTTATGTTTATGTATTATTAACTTAATTAAATTTCTTTACTTCATTTGTCTTTTTGTAGTAAATTTCCTTATATAAATTTTCGTATGAGAAAGGAAGAGCTGTGATGGGACATGTACTGATGATCAATTTCCCGGGAGAGGGGCACATCAATCCCTCTCTTGGCGTCACAAAGGAGCTGCAAAGACGAGGAGAAAGCATCGTCTATTATGCAGTTGAGGAATACGCTGAAAAAATTAAAAAAACAGGGGCGGAAGTCCGTTTATACCCGGATTTCAGAGAGGCTTTATCACCCGGGAAAGAAAGAGAAAAGATGGACTTTGCCGAGTTGGTATACAATATGTCAGGTAAAGTCGATGAGATCGTTCAGCTCATCTGCCATGAAGTCAGGGACGAGTCTTATGATTATGTGATATATGACCATCACTTTTTGGCGGGGAAAATCATTGCTGAAATGCTTGGGCTGCCGAGCGTTTCGTTATGTACGACATTTGCAATGGACGAGACGTTCGCAAAAACGTTTACGCTGCAAGGCGACCTTGAAAGCTCGCCGTATTTTGAAAAATTGAAGCAATCCCTTGGCGAATTAAGTGAGCGGTACCCCGTCAGTCTCGACAAGCCGTTTGACGTATTCTCCTGTCCGGGGGACATTACGATTGTCTTTACCTCCAGGGAGTTTCAGCCTCATGCCGAGCGATTTGGAAATGACTATTTGTTTGTCGGGCCGTCGATTACGAGCAGACAGGATCCAGGCAGCTTCCCGTTCGCTGAGCTGGAGGGGGAAACCGTCATCGTGATCTCGATGGGCACGATCTTTAATCAGCAAAAAGAGCTGTATCATATGTGTATCGAAGCGTTGAAAGACTTTGACGGCAAGGTGGTTATGGCTGTTGGGAAATCAACGGACCCCGCGGTTCTCGGCACCATACCGGATCATTTTATCGTGAGGCCGTATATCCCGCAATTGGAGGTTTTGAAAAAAGCCGATGTATTTGTCACCCACGGCGGCATGAACAGTACAAATGAAGGCCTGTATTTTGATACGCCGCTCATCGTCATTCCGATGGGTGCTGACCAGTTTTTTGTCGCAGCTCAGGTGGAACGGACAGGGGCCGGGATCAAGCTTGATAAAAATGAACTTTCTCCGGCTGTTTTACAAAAAACGATTAAAGATATGCTTGAAAACCGCTCCTATAAAGACGGCGCCGCCAAAATCGGCCGCTCGCTCCGCGATGCCGGCGGCTATCAAAAAGCAGCTGATGCTGTATTGGAGTTGGCGGGGAAAAAAGTAAGACGCTCCAAAAACGGAGCGCCCCGTTAATTCATCCTGATCTTCCGCTCCACACTGCCGTCTTTTTTATGGACGATGACGGCAGTGCCTTTGTTTTCAGCGATTTCTTTCGCCCGTTCGACGGCTTCTGCTTTTGTATCCTTTACTTCGCTGGCCCGCTTGGCGTCTTCGGCTTTGACTGCCCAGCCTTTTTCGTGTTTAATGACATGCTCGCACTTTTCCGCAAGCTCCGGCCTGCTGCTCGAACCGCTGTCACCGCGTACCGTTTCATCAGCTTCCTCCGCATAGGATTTGAGTTCGCTTTTGCTCCTGTTATCCGCCCATTCCTTCGCCTGACTCGTCGCGATCGGAATCGCCCGGCTTTCGTCGTATCCTTCGTCTACCATTGCATTCGCAATTTCAATGGCTTTCTTTTTTACCGGTTTGTCCAAATGTTTCAATGAAGCGGGATAGTCTTCCATTGACCATGGCATTTGATCATTCCTCCTTTTACATAAAGGTTTACCCTCCGGCTGCCGATCAAAAAACACGGATTCATAAAGTGAATCATTGTATACTATAAAAAAACACGATTGAGAGGGCGAACCTTCTGTGCGCAACGATAAAACAGATTTGGAAAACGAACTGAAAAAAATTGAAAAATGGGAAAAAGAACAGCAGAAAGCGTGGTTTTGGGAAAGGATCGGGCGGCTGCCGTTCAAGGTTCTGGACAAGCTTACACCGGCATTCATTCAAGATAAAATCGGTCTCTTGCTCGACGAAATCGGCGGCTTTATTCAAAACGGCGGCCAATATTTGACGTCCGAAAAACATCTGATCCGCCAGTTTCAAAAAAAGCTGCCGGATGAAACGATCGAAACGGTCGAAGATATTCAAAGGGCTCCTTTGGAAGTGATGGATCAAATGTGTGAAAACCTCGGAAAAAACAGGGCGAATACCGCGGCTGTCCAAGGAGCGACAACAGGTGTCGGCGGCTTATTCACGCTTGCCGTCGATATTCCCGCCATCCTCGGCCTTTCATTGAAGACATTACAGGACATCGCGGTGTCTTACGGCTACGATCCTAAAGAAAAAACGGAGCGGATGTTCATTATTAAATGCTTGCAGCTCAGCGCTGCTGATATTGTCGGGAAAAGGGCGATCATTCAGGAACTCAGCCGATACCATCTACAGTCAGGCTCCCGGGAAAATATGATTTCGCAAATTCAAGGCTGGCGGGAGGTTGTTTATACATACCGCGATTCTTTCGGATGGAAAAAGCTGTTTCAAATGGTGCCCGTCGCAGGCATCCTCTTTGGCGCAATCTCAAACCGTTCAATGGTGAACGGCGTTGCCGAAACAGGGATGATGATGTATAAAAAGCGGAGGATCATGGAAAGGCTTGCGGAGCTGGACGCCGCAGATACAGAGTGATAAAAAGGCTACCGTTTCGATAACGGCAGCCTTTTTCATAGAGTTACGCTTTTTCCGTAAAGCGAGGCAGTCTGAAGATAATCGCGCATATGCCGCAGACGCCGATCAAAATCGGATAAAAAGAATAAGGAAGAATGCTGACAGGCGATATTTTCGCGATTTGTGCAGCTGACAGCATTTGCGCGCCGTAAGGAATCAATCCTTGTACCACACAGGAAAAGATATCGAGGATGCTCGCCGATTTCCTATTGTCGATTCCGTACCGGTCGGATAAATCTTTTGCCAGCGGCCCCGCTGTAATAATGGCAATCGTATTGTTGGCCGTCGCCAGGTTTGCCGCGCTGACAAGGCCGGCAATGCCCGCTTCCGCTCCTTTTTTTGAACGGATTCTCCGCGATACAAATTGAAGGAGAAATGCGATTCCGCCGTTTCGCTTCATCATTTCCGCCATTCCGCCAATCAGAAGCGATAAAATGATTAGTTCGGACATCCCGCCGATGCCTTCGGTGATCGCGGTTAAATACGTATGAAGCGTCAGGCTGCCGTCGGAAATACCGATTACTCCGGCTAACACGATGCCGCCGAAAATAACGGCCATAACATTAAATCCGAGAAGGGCGAATATCAGAACACCGAGATACGGCAGCACCTTTACCCAGCTGTAAGTCCCGGCTTGTGCGGCAGGATGCCCTCCGGCTGAAAACACCATCAGCAGGATGACCGTGGCAACCGCGGCAGGCAGGACGATCAGGAAATTCGTTTTAAACTTGTCCGACATTTTCGTCTTTTGTGTGCGGACAGCGGCAATGGTCGTATCGGAAATAAATGATAAGTTATCACCGAACATCGCGCCCCCCACAACCGCAGCAACCGAATAGGCCGCCGGAACGCCGATTTCGGCGCTGATCCCTGCTGCGATCGGAGCGAGCGCAGCAATCGTTCCGGTTGACGTACCCATCGACACAGAGATAAACGCAGCGATGATAAATAAACCGGCAACCATAAACTGCCCCGGTACAAACGAAAGCGCAAGATTAACGGTTGATTCAACGGCCCCCATCGCCTTTGCGGCTGATGAAAACGCGCCGGCCAAAATAAAGATCATCACCATGATCATAATATCGGGGTGTCCAGCGCCTTTCGCAAACCACTCCGTCTTTTGGCTGAGCTTCTCCTTACGGTTCATCGCCAGTGAGACAACCGATGCCGCAAGCGCCGCGGCCACGATTGGCAGGCTGTAAAAATCGCCTGTGATCAAGCCTGATCCAACGAATAAACAAACAAATAAAAACAGCGGCAAAAGCCCTGAAGCTTTTCCGTTTTGATTTTGCATGATGTACACCTCTTCTATAGGTTCAAACCGTTTTTTCACCAATATCCAACACTTTAAAAGGCGAACGCTCAAAAGTCAAATGGTAAAATAAGTTCGGGAGAAAATCAAATGAAAGAGGAGTGAAGCTGATGGATCGCAAAACGAGTCTTCTTGAATTGACAAAGGAAGTCACAGAAAAGCACGCCAATTTTTCCGTTTCGGAAGTGAACGACCATTGTATGCGAATTGCTGTTTTGGAGGGCGAATACGTATGGCATTTCCATCCCGGCTCAGATGAGCTGTTTATTGTTTTGGAAGGAGAGCTGTTGATCGACTTTCAGGACCGTCCCGCAGAAGTCCTGAAAGCGAACGATTCCCTGCTGATTCCGAAAGGCGTCATTCACCGGACGCGCGCTGATGTAAGGTCGGTTAACCTTTGTATAGAAAAAACTAATGCGGAAACCGTCCCGTTCGCGGAAGGGAATGTGCTGAAGCTGATACGGTGCAAACCAGCCGGACAACAGCTTCATGCATTCAGCGAGGCGCAGGCCAAATGGGCTCCGCTGCAAAACGTCAGCGGATTCATCAGACAGTGGGGCGGATGGATGGAAACAGAAAACGGGCCGGAAGCCCTTGTCCTCGTGCTTTGGAAATCAAAGCGCGATTATTTGAACTTTATGGCCGATCATCATGATGCAATATATGAAAGAACGAATCAGAAAGGTACGTTCGAATCCATCAACATTACCCTGTTTGAAGAGCCTGCCGAGATATCTAAGACGCTGCAGAACAATACGCCGGCTCCGGTACCGGAATGGACGGTAAAAGGCAGCGGATGATTGCATGATTCCCGGACTCTTTCGTGAATGTGCTATTTGTGTTTACTCTTTTTGAAATGTGGAATGTAAAAACCATAACACTTCAAAAGGAGGAATCGAAAATGGCAAACAATAATGACAACAACAAAATGAGCAGGGAAGAAGCAGGCAGAAAAGGCGGAGAAAAAACAAGCCAAAACCATGATAAAGAATTCTACCAAGAGATCGGTCAAAAAGGCGGAGAAGCAACAAGCAAAAATCATGACAAAGAATTCTACCAGGAAATCGGCGAAAAAGGCGGGGAAGCCACAAGCCGTAATCATGACAAAGAATTCTACCAGGAAATCGGTGAAAAAGGCGGAGAAGCCACAAGCCGTAATCATGACAAAGAATTCTACCAGGAAATCGGTGAAAAGGGTGGAGAAGCAACAAGCAAAAACCATGACAAAGAATTCTACCAGGAGATCGGTCAAAAAGGCGGAGAAGCCACAAGCCGAAACCATGACAAGGAGTTCTATCAAGAAAACGGTGAAAAAGGCGGACGCCAAAGAAGAAGCGGTTAATGTACGGTGAAGAGAGGGGCTGACAAACAGTCCCTCTCAGCGTGTCGACAAACCCTCGCATTCGTTGTCAGGCCTGCGCGTCGGTGCTCACGAATTGCAACATTCGCTCCGCCCCAATGCTCGGCCTTCCTAGACTGCAAGGGTTGAGGGTCACGCTGAAAGGATGACAAAATCCTAAAACTAAAAATCGTTTTAGGATTTTGTCAATAATCTGGAGGGGCTGAACATCAGCCCCTCCTTTTTTATGGAAGATGCCTGCCGCTGCCGCACGAGCGCTCATATTAAAATATTATTAATTATTGATCTTCTGAAGAGATTTCCGGTCTGTTTTGTTATATAATTTACAGATGATGCATCAAATTGTAATTATAAAAGTTTGAATGCTAAAAGTTAAGGACTAAAGTACTGGTGGGAGTGTACCGAATGGCAGCGTTGATTAAATTTTTTCAGCATCCTGGGGTCAGGCGTTTTTCAGTTTTTGTTGTATTGGCGGGAGTTTTATATCTGTTCCGCAGCATGATGAATCTCATATTGCTCACATTTATCTTTACGTTTTTGATGAACCGTCTGGAAAATGTGATCCGCGGTTTTTTAAACCGCTTTATTAAAGTCAGCCAGAGACTGATTATTTCCTGTTTGTATGCGGCTCTTGCCATCGCGCTTTCGATCGGCGGTGTGGTCTATTACCCCGTGATCGTCACCCAGATTCAGCAGCTGATCAAACAAGGAAAGTATATTGCTTCTCACCCTGACAGCATTCCTTTTCTCGATATGATCACCGGTATGTTCGGCGATATCAATTTGACATCCTATTTGGAAAAAGGTCTTAACTTTATCTATACATATATCACAGATATTAGCGCGTTTGGCCTGCAGGTGGTTATGTCATTGGTTCTCAGCATGTTCTTATTGATCGAAAAAGACAAGGTCTTGAGCTTAATGGATAAATTTAAGACGAGCAAAATAGCCATTTTCTACGAGGAAATTGCTTACTTTGGTAAAAAATTCACGAGAACGTTCGGAAAGGTGCTTGAGGCTCAGTTTATTATCGCCTCCATCAATTGCGCATTGACGACCATTGCCCTCGCGATTATGGGTTTTCCTCAGCTATTCGGCCTTGCCGTCATGGTGTTTTTCCTCGGGCTGGTTCCGGTCGCAGGCGTTGTGCTCTCCCTTATTCCGTTAAGCATTATCGCCTACAGTATCGGCGGAATCGCTTATATCGTATCACTGGTATTGGTCATCATGATCGTCCATGCGATAGAGGCCTATTTCCTCAATCCGAAACTGATGTCCGCCAAGACGGAGCTGCCGATTTTCTTCACGTTTATCGTGCTGATTTTTTCTGAACATTTCATAGGGATTTGGGGTTTAATTATCGGTATTCCGATATTTGTTTTCCTGCTTGATATCCTTGATGTCACAAGTCAAGAGAAAAGCCGAACAGCGGGCACCCGAAAATAGCATATATTTGTAAATCAGAAAATTTGGTTTACATATTTCGAATTTTCAGGTATAACTGTTATATAACGAAATAGCGCCACACGTTTAATCCTTTAGTAGGAGTGGGGGACCCGATCATTTGGGGTGAATTTTTCTGTTCCCGTGCGAACTGAAAGACGGACATCTCTTCGTCCGAACCCGTCAGCTAACCTCATCAACGTGAAGAGAGTCATGTGGAACCAATTTTAATGGTAAAAGCCCATGGGAGATCTCTCATGGGCTTTTTTTGGAAAGGGGAGATATGTTATATGAAGTTAGCAACAAAAATTATTATCGCTCTATTACTCGGTGCAGTCGTCGGTATTATACTGAACGTCACTTCGCCGGATGTATTTAGCAAGCTTAATACATTTTTATTCGGGCCGCTCGGCACGATCTTCCTCAACTTAATTAAAATGCTCGTTGTACCGATTGTTTTCTTTTCTCTCACTTTAGGGGTAGCAGGACTTGGAGATCCAAAGAAACTGGGCAGAATCGGTGCCAAAACGATTTCTTTCTTTTTAGTTACAACGGCAATTGCCATTATTATCGGACTTGTTTTAGCGTTGGTCATCAAACCGGGAACCATCGGAACATATGATACAAGCGCAGCGGAATATTCAGCACAGAAAGCGCCAAGCATTGCCGAAACGCTTTTGAACATCATTCCGACAAACCCTGTTCAGGCAATGGCTGAAGGAAATATGCTGCAAATCATTGCTTTCTCCATTTTGGTCGGTCTCGGAATTACGATGCTCGGCAAAAAAGCGGACGCTCTTCTCAAAGTGGTTGAACAAGGTAACGATCTAATGATGTATCTCGTCAATCTCGTGATGAAGTTCGCACCGTACGGTACGTTCGGCTTGATTGCCGGGGCAATCGGAAGTCAAGGATGGGACGCCATTAAAGCAATGGGGCTTTATATGATCGTCGTCATTCTGGCGCTGTTCATACACACCATCGTCACATACGGCGCAGCGATTGCGTTTCTGGCAAAGCGGAACCCGCTCACATTCTTTAAAGATTTTTCAGAGGTTATGCTTGTTGCCTTCAGTACGTCAAGCAGCAACGCGACGCTTCCGGTTTCGATGGATGTCGCTCAAAGAAAGCTGAAAGTGCCAGAGCCGATCTCAAGCTTTGTTCAGCCGCTTGGAGCTACGATCAACATGGATGGCACGGCGATTATGCAAGGGGTAGCGACGGTCTTTATCGCTCAGGTGTACGGCAATGACCTGTCACTGACACAGCTGTTGATGGTTGTTCTCACCGCAGTGCTTGCCAGCATTGGAACAGCGGGTGTTCCGGGTGTCGGACTGATTATGCTCGCCATGGTTCTTCAAACAGTTGGCCTTCCAGTTGAAGGAATTGCGCTAATATTGGGAATTGACCGACTTCTGGACATGATTCGTACGGCTGTCAATACAACAGGTGATGCAGCATGCGCAGTCATCGTCACCGAAACGGAAAAGAAACACGGCAAAATCGAAGCCCCTCATAGTGAAGTGTCCGTGTAACTCAAAAATGATATAATCAAACAGTGCCTTTTCGGCACTGTTTATTTTTTTGGGAAAGAGGAGGGGGCTATGACAAAGCAGCCTGTTTTACATATAGAAAATGTTGATAAAATCATAGACGGCAAAACAATATTGAAGGATATCCGCTTAACGGCGGATGAAGGGGAGATCATCGGCCTGCTTGGACCGAACGGATCAGGAAAAACGACCCTCATCAAATTGATTACCGGGTTAATTAAAATGAAGAGCGGATCAATTGTCATAAACGGCTTTCCGATTGACCGCCAATTTGAAAAAGCGATCCGGTCGGTCGGAGCCATCGTTGAAAATCCTGAATTTTATCCGTATCTGACAGGCTATGAAAATCTGAAACACTATGCAAATATGCACGCTGGAATCGGTCGGGATAGACTGGCGGAAGTGATCAGCAGGGTCGGGCTAGAAGATGCCGCAGAAGACAAGGTCAAAACATACTCGCTCGGAATGAAACAGCGCCTCGGTATTGCCCAGGCGATTCTTCATCGGCCGAAGCTGCTGATTTTGGATGAGCCGACGAACGGATTGGACCCGGCGGGAATGAAAGATTTCCGCGAACACTTGCGTGAGCTTGCCGAAGAAGAAGGAACGGCGATCCTGTTTGCGACCCACTTGCTGAAGGAAGTGGAAGATTTGTGCGATCGGGTCGTCATCCTTCAACAAGGGAAAATCAAATCAACCGTCGTCCTCAATGATGCGGATGAAAAGCAGGAAAAGGCGATGCTGGAGGTACAGCCCTATGACAAAGCGCTTCAGTGGCTGAAAGACCAGGGATACGAAGCCCACGCCGAAAAAGGTCTCCTCGCCGTAAAGGTGGCGAAAGCGCAAATTCCTGCTTTAAATCAACAGCTTGTCGCCAATGAGATTGACGTCTATTCGATCGCTCCGTTTAAGCAGTCTCTTGAGGATGAATATATGGCGCGGACGAATGGAACGGAAGAGAGGAATACTGATGTTTAAACTGATTCAAAACGAGCATGTTAAATTGCTGAAGCGAAAAGTAACATTTGTATCGCTGGCGCTGATCGCGGTCTTTCAATTTCTCCTCGCGCTCATAACGAAAAGAATCCTGATGAGCGCCGGGACAGAGGATCATTTTATCGGCTATTTTTCATTCACCCCAAACCTGAATATCCTCTTGCAGGGGCTTTCGATTGTGGTGGCGGCTTCAATTATATCCTTTGAATATGATAAAAAGACGATCAAATTTTTGCTGATCCGTCCTGTCAGAAGAGAAAAAATTCTTGTTTCAAAATACGTGACGAGCGTGCTCGCAAGCATTTGGCTCTTTATCATTTACTACGGATTTTCTTTATTATTCGGTCTGCTCTTTTTCGGCGTGAAGCTCGACGAAAAAGCGGAGCCGCTCTTTATCAACACGGTGACAATGATCGGTACGCAGTGGTTTGAAGTATGGATGATGGTTTCCTTTGCGTTTTTATGCTCTGCATTGTTTAAAAGCAGCGCGCTCAGCATCATGGTGTCGATCGTCGTGTTGTACGGCGCCAAAATGCTTGTGACGATTATGTCGTATTTGGAAAAACCGCTCGGTAAATTTTTGTTGTTCGCTAATACTGATTTAACGCAATACGCCGGAGAGGCCAAGCCGCTTTTTAGCGGGATGACGCCTTTGTTTTCACTCGTCATCGTCTTTCTCCATCTCGTGTTTTTTCTCGGAACGGCGTGGTGGGCCTTTTGTAAACGCGATATGAAAGTATAAAATATTTTGTCTAAAGTGTGACAAAAGGAATGACATTTTTGTGAAATATGTCGTAATTACCGTGTGAATTTCCTATCCTAAATTATAATTTTAGGATAAGGGAATGGGGGATGAGACATCCATGAAAAAATTTATTACGGCATTGCCGATTGTATTGCTGTTGTCATTTTCATTTGTTTCTTTTGCCTTTAATTTCGATCATCTTGTCTATTTTAGACTTGCGCTCGGGCTCTTTTCGCTCGCAGGTTTGTTTCTGTTATATAAATTGAAAAACGGCGTCCGCTTCTTTATGGCGTATCTTTATGGAAGCTGGGTCGTGCTGGCCGGAATCGCCGCATATGAAGAACCGCTTTTTTCCGATTTCTTCTTCGGCGGTCTCACGATCACGATGGGCTACTTAACCTACATGCTGATTTATCTCGGTATGAAGGTTGACCGTCGCGGCGGTCAAGCCGTTTAGTCAAAAGCGCACCTCGCTGAAGGTGCGCTTTTTTATTTTGCCAAGGGTATCATTTGCACAACAAGCCGTGAACGAACTATAATACTTATTAAATCTATCGGAATTTGGTCAGGAGGATGCCGGTGTGTGTTCAATATTTGTGAAAACGGAAAGGCAGCAGGAATGGCTCGGTAAAATCGGGAAACTGGCGGATGAATTTGAGAAAACAGCAGCGTATTATGACGAACATGCCCAATTTCCCGCAGAACATATTCAAAAGCTGCGGGATTCAGGCTACACAGCGCTGACGGTCGGAAAAGAATACGGGGGAGAAGGCATTTCACTCTACGATATGCTTGTGTTTCAGGAACGGCTTGCCAAAGGAGACGGACCGACAGCTCTCAGCATCGGCTGGCACTTGAGCGTGATGGGAGAACTGGCGGAAGGAAACAGCTGGGACCGGCATGTGTTTTCATCGATTTCACATGAAGCATTAAAGGGTGCGCTGATCAACAGAGCTGCAAGTGAAGCGCAGACGGGAAGCCCGACAAGAGGAGGACGTCCCGGAACCCATGCAGTCAAAAAGAATGGCGGATGGATTGTAAACGGACGTAAAACATTTACAACGATGTCTCCGGTTCTCGACTACTTTCTTGTCACCGCTTGGATTGAAGAGAAGCAAACGATTGGCGTTTTCTTGATCCATAAAGATGCGGAAGGCTTGGCAATAGAAGAAACGTGGGATATGGCGGCGATGAGGGGTACGGGAAGCCACGATTTGGTGCTGACCGATGTCCGTCTCGACGAATCCATGCTTGTCGAGCTGTTGGCGGGTAAAAGAACGGATAAAGTCAACGGCTGGCTGCTTCATATACCGGCTGTTTATCTAGGTATCGCGCAAGCAGCGAGAGATTATGCCGTCCAATTTGCAAAAGACTATCAGCCGAACAGCTTGAAAGGTCCGATTAAAGAAGTGCCTGCTGTTCAGCGTCATATCGGCGAAATCGATTTGGAACTCATGAAAGCCCGTCACTTTATGTATCATGTCGCAGAGCTTTATGATGACCCGGAGCGCCGCGCCTTTTTAACAGGTGAGCTTGGAGCGGTTAAACATACAGTAACGAATACGGCCATTGCTGTCGTAGACAGGGCGATGAGAGTCGTCGGAGCGAAGAGTCTGGCGAGAACGAACCCGCTCCAAAGATTCTATCGCGATGTCCGGGCGGGCCTCCACAATCCGCCGATGGATGATGCGACAATCGGCAAGCTTGCTGGCATTGCATTTAGTGAATAGTAAAAAAGAAGCCGCTCATTTTGAACGGCTTCTTTTTTAAGTTTGTTTTGCTTTAGACATTGCCAAAAGGCGGTTCTCGTGTCTGCGGTCGATCTTGTCATAAATGACTTCCATTTCTTTCGGGTTCTTGGCGATTTCTTTCTTATATTCTTCGACAAGCTGATGAAAGGTTTTAATCTTCCGTTTTGACATGATTATCCGCCTTTCTTGTTGGATTGGTATTCGCTTTCAAGTTCGCTTAAAGACAATTCGTAAAGGTGGCGCTCTTCTTTTTTATATATGCCAAGCTGGATAAGCCGCTGAATGAGTTGTTTCTTTCTCATTTCCACCGCTTTCTTTAATTGAGGGGCCATGTGATCACCTCGTCAACCTTTAGTGATATTGATAATCATTATCAATTAAGGGTATTATACTAAATAGTATCACCGAATGTAAAGAGACATCCTTAAAATAATATTGAAAAAAATTGAAAAATATGAATTATTATCCAAAAACGCATATAAAAAAAGAAGCCGACAAGGGCTTCACAACTAGAAAAAATAATTGCAAAATAGGAACAAAAAACATTCTACCTGAATATAAAAAACGAATCAAGAACTTTTTGCGAAATTTCGACATTTTCGTTTCCCGGGAAATACTCGTGTCGAATTATTAATGAAAGCTCACTTTTATGAAACAAATATTGCTGCTGTCCCGTCTTGTATAAAAAGGACATGGGCGCTCCCATGTCCTGCGGTTCAGACAAAAAATCAGAACTTTAAACGAATTAGCTAATATGTTCAGCCAGGAACTCGTTCACTTCTTCAGGTGTTTTGGCATTTGCACTGTGAAGGTGACCCGTTTTTTCGCCGTTTTTGAAAATCAACAGGCTTGGAATGCCCATGACCTGATACTTATCGGCAAGTTCAGGAAGATCGTCTTTATTCAGCTCATACCAGTCATTTTCCTGATAAGCCTCAAGAATGTCTCCGATGAACATGTTCATGCGTGTGCAGTCCGGGCACCAGTCAGCATAAAATTTGACGATGATTTCTTTATCGGATTGGATCAGTTCATTAAATTGTGCTTCTGTTGTGATTTTTTTCAATTGCAACCTCTCCTTTTCAATGCCATTTTAATATAAAATGAAAAGGATTTACATACAAATGCTTTTTATATGCTGTTTTTAGACCGTATTAAAATAATTAGATCATTTTCCCGGGAAAGTGATAAGATAGTAAAGATGAATCCAGTGGGGGGAGTACGAATTGAAGACAAGATTAGGATTGGTATACGGCGGAAAATCAGCGGAGCATAACGTTTCTCTGCAAACCGCGCTGGCCGTCACGAAAGCATTAGATACTGAAAAATTTGATATACACCCGATTTATATAACAGAAAAAGGCGAGTGGGTGAGAGGGCCGCAACTGACAGAACCGGTTTCAAATGTGAAAATGCTTCAGTTTGAACAGACGGGCCAGACATTTTCTCCGGCATTGCTGAACCGCGATATGTTTCCGGGCGAAGCTGATGTAAAAGAAGACTCGATTGATGTTGTTTTCCCGCTTTTGCACGGACCGAATGGGGAAGACGGCACCATTCAAGGCATGCTTGAACTATTGAATGTGCCATATGTGGGCAACGGAGTCCTGGCTTCCTCTGCGGGAATGGATAAAGTGGTCATGAAGCATCTGTTTGCACAGGCAGGGCTTGACCAGGCGAAATACGTTTCATTTGTGAAAAAAACATGGAGTCACTCCAAAGAAGAAAGCTATGATCAAGTGGAAGCTGAGCTTGGTTATCCGTGCTTCGTAAAACCGGCTAACCTTGGATCAAGCGTCGGGATCAGCAAATGCAGAAACCGTGAAGAGCTTGACCAAGCCTTTAAGCTTGCATTTCAATATGACCGGAAAATTGTCGTTGAAGAGGGCGTCATCGGCCGCGAAATAGAACTCGGCGTTCTGGGGAATGATGAACCTGTCTGCTCAGTCGCGGGGGAAATCGCTCCGAAGAAAGATTTTTATGACTATAAAGCAAAATATGAAGACGGCGACACTGATTTGATTATTCCGGCTTCCCTGACAGAGGACGAATACGAAACAATGCGCAGCATGGCGGTCAAAGCGTTTCAGGCGATTGACGGCTCAGGCCTTGTGAGAGCGGACTTTTTCCTTACAAACGAAGGCAGGGTCCTGATCAATGAAGTCAATACGATGCCGGGATTCACACCGTTCAGCATGTTCCCGCTTCTCTGGAAGCAATCAGGGGTTGAGTATGCTGAACTGATTGAAAAACTTGTCGCTTTGGCAATCGATCGGCACGAAGAAAAACAGCAGATCAAACATACATTTTAACGGGACGGAGCGGACCGAATCCGGGGGAAAGCGGTTCGCCCTTATATACAGCTGCAGACACTATCCTTATTTGTGGTAGTGTCTCTTTTCCTTGCTGGAGAAAGAGAGGGACATACATGATAACGAGAACGGTAAAAGAAATTGCTGAAATGTCGGAAGGCGTTTTGACGAATGAAGCTTTTGAAGGGCGTCTCGTCAAAGGCGTCTCAACCGATTCGAGAAAACTGGCGAAAGACCAACTGTTTATTCCGCTTGCAGGCGAGCGGTTCAATGGTCACGTTTTTGCAGAGCAGGCTTTTCAAGAAGGCGTCGCAGCCGTGCTGTGGAACCGGAGCGAACCGAATCCTCCGGAAGGGAAGCCGGTCATTTTAGTTGACGATACGCTGGAAGCGCTGCAGAAGCTTGCGAAGGCATACAGGCATCAGCTGGACGTGAAAATCGTCGGCGTGACCGGTTCAAATGGGAAAACGACGACAAAAGACATGATTCATGCTGTGTTGGGCACCGAGTATAAAGTGCATAAGACAGAAGGAAACTATAATAACCACATCGGCCTGCCCCTGACGATTCTGGCGATGCCGGAAGATACGGAAATCGCCATTTTGGAGATGGGGATGAGCGCCAAAGGGGAAATTGATTTTCTGACACGTCTGGCGCGTCCTGATATCGCCGTCATCACAAACATCGGCGAATCGCACCTCCTTGAACTCGGATCAAGAGAAGGAATTGCAGAGGCAAAGCTCGAAATTGTCAATGGGCTTTCAAAAGAGGGCACACTCATTTATATCGGAGATGAACCGCTGCTCGCCGAAAGGCTGAACCAGCCGCTTTACGAGACAAAGACGTTTGGAGAGGATCCGGCTTTCGACTATCAGCTTGAGGATATGACGCAGACGGAAGAGGGCACGGCATTCCGCGTCAGAGGGATCGAAAACCGGTTCTTCATCCCGGTGCTCGGAAAGCATAATGTGAAAAACGCTTTAGCTGCGATTGCGGCCGGAGACCTTCTGAATGTCAGCAGGACTCATATTGCAGAAGGGCTGACGAAACTGAAAGTGACCGGTATGCGGCTTGAGCTTGTAAAGACACGGGCCGGCGTTGCGATCATTAATGACGCCTATAATGCAAGTCCGACATCGATGAAAGCTGCGATCGAGCTTGTCGACCAGATGAAGGGATACGGCAAGAAAATGCTCGTTCTCGGCGATATGCTGGAGCTCGGCGAAGGAGAGAAAGCGTTTCATGAAGACATCGGGCAGGCAGTCAATCCGGACTCAATCGACTTTTTATTTACGTACGGGGATCTCGGTGCATATATTGCAAAAGGGGCGCTTAAACATTTTCCCGAACACCGCGTCCTTCATTTCAACCCGGAAAACAAAGACGGTTTGAAAAAGACATTGAAAGAAAAAGCGAATACAGGGGATCTGATCCTTGTCAAAGCGTCCAGAGGCATGCGTCTTGAGGATGTTATAAAAGATTTGTAAGGGAACATTGAATCATAAAGTCGTTTTTTATGTGATCATCAGTAAAAGAAAACGGGTGAATGGTCATGATAGGATGTTTATGCATTCACGGATTTACCGGAGCACCGTATGAATTGGAACCGCTGGCTTCTCATTTAAAACAAACGGCCGATTGGCGAGTCGAAATGATCACGCTGCCCGGGCACGGGGAGATGCCGGTTTTAAAAGGCGTCTGTTTTCAGGAATGGATCGCTTGCGCGGAAGTGGAGCTTGTCCGTTTGTTGAAAACGTGTGATACGGTATTTTTAATCGGATTTTCAATGGGCGGGATGATTGCCGCCTATTTAGCCGGAAAATATCCGGTCAGCCGCCTTGTCCTGTTGAGCGCGGCTGCCCAGTACATCAGCCCGGGACAGCTGATCCAGGATTTGAAGAATGTGATCAAAGATTCTTTGCAAGGCAAGCTTGAGGATAATCTGCTTTACAAAAGGTACAAACAAAAGCTGACAAGCACCCCGGTGTCTTCAGCATTTCAGTTTCGCAAGCTCGTTAAGATGACAAAGCCTGCTTTGAAAAACCTCCGCATCCCTGTGCTCATTGTTCAGGGGGAATGCGATTCAATCGTGCCGCTGTCAAGCGCGTATTATCTTTATGAAACCATACCTTCCGAAGAGAAAGAGCTGTGCCTCTTGCCGGAATCCAAGCACCATGTCTGCCTTGAAGAAAACTCCGCTGTCCTCTTTCAAACCGTTGAGGCGTTTCTCAAAAAAACGCCGATTGAATCCATAAAAAAATAAATAATTGAACGGCAATCTGCAAAAAATAATCGGGGATGCGGGCAGGGAAAAATGAGTGTATGCTGTCGAAAGCCGCACAAGCCTGTGTTACAATGTGTAAAAGACGTCAACAGGCGGGCTTGACGTTTCGCGGACGGTTGTCCCAGAGGTCTATAGATGGCTGCCGAACCGGCGAGAGAGCACACTGCTCATTTTCATCTTGTTGAAAAACGTATAACGGAATGGTAATATAACATGTAAAGTAATTCGGGCTTTGCATAAGTATGGACCTGTCCTTTGCACAAAGGGCAGTTTTTATTGATAAAACACGATTACTGAAACAGTAAGCAGAAGGAGTTTGAATACATTGACAATAACGTTTCAAGATTTTCAATTAAGTTCTGATCTCACAAAAGCGATCAAGCGTATGGGATTTGAAGAGGCAACACCGATTCAGGCACAAACGATTCCGCTCGGCCTTGCAAATAAAGATGTGATCGGACAAGCGCAAACGGGAACAGGAAAAACGGCTGCATTTGGCATCCCCCTTGTTGAGAAAATCAACCCCGAGTCTCCTAACATTCAAGCCATTGTTATCGCACCTACTCGTGAATTAGCCATTCAAGTTTCTGAAGAGCTATATAAAATTGGACAGGATAAACGCGCTCGCGTGCTGCCGATTTACGGTGGACAGGATATCGGACGCCAGATTCGCGCGCTTAAGAAAAATCCTCATATTATCGTCGGAACACCTGGCCGTTTGCTTGACCATATCAACCGCCGCACAATGCGTCTTCAAACAGTGAACACCGTTGTGCTTGATGAAGCGGATGAAATGCTGAACATGGGATTCATCGAAGATATCGAATCCATCCTTTCCAATGTGCCCGCTGAGCATCAAACATTGCTGTTTTCTGCAACAATGCCTGCTCCAATTAAACGGATTGCAGAACGTTTCATGACCAACCCGGAGCACGTGAAAGTGAAAGCGAAGGAAATGACAGTATCAAACATTCAGCAGTTCTACCTTGAAGTACATGAACGCAAAAAGTTTGATACGCTGACACGTCTTCTTGACATCCAGTCTCCTGAACTGGCGATTGTATTCGGCCGGACAAAGCGCCGCGTCGATGAACTGACAGAAGCGCTTAATCTGCGCGGTTATACAGCTGAAGGAATCCACGGCGATTTGACTCAGGCGAAGCGGATGGTGGCACTCCGGAAATTTAAGCAAGGCGCAATTGAAGTGCTCGTTGCGACAGACGTTGCGGCGCGTGGCCTTGATATTTCAGGGGTAACGCACGTCTACAACTTCGATGTGCCGCAAGATCCTGAAAGCTATGTTCACCGCATCGGAAGAACGGGACGCGCAGGCAAAACAGGAATGGCGATGACCTTCATTACACCGCGCGAAAAAGACATGCTCCGCGCCATCGAGCAGACGACAAAACGCAAAATGGACCGCATGAAAGCACCGACTCTAGACGAGGCGATTGAAGGACAGCAGCAGGTGACGGTTGACCGCCTCCGGACGATCATCGAGGAAAATAACCTGAACTTCTATATGACGGCTGCAGCGGAATTATTGGAAGACCATGATTCTGTGACAGTTGTTGCGGCTGCCATTAAAATGATGACCAAAGAGCCGGACAACACGCCTGTCCGTTTGACGGAAGAGGCTCCGCTCAGAACGAAGCGAAATAAAAGTCACCACCCCCGTTCATCAAAACGCAGAGACGGCGGCGGCTACAGAGGAAAGAACAATCGTTCATCTTATGATAAAAAGCGTTCCTCAAATGACAGACGCCAAAAAAAATCATATAATTCATAATCAAAAGGCGGATCCTTTTTTACGGATTCGCCTTTTTTTAAAAACGAAAGTCTTTATCCGAAACATTTTCAGCCTAAGACCGTAAATAGAACTAGATTGGGGGAATCGAGTTTTGAGAAGCGAGCCGAAAAATCAAATTAGCCGCGATGGCGTAAAAGTCTGGAGAATCACAGCTTGTATCACATCATTCGTTTTAATGCTGGCTGCAGCAGGCCTTGTTGCCGCAGGGTTGATATTTAAATGGCCGGTATGGACCGGCATTTTGTCAGCGGCCGTTTGGCTGGTGATTTCATTTGTCATCATTATTATTATTCCGAATATCCGCCACAGAATATGGCGCTACGAAGTCCATGAGAACGAAATCGATATTCAGCACGGCATCTTTGTGGTGACCCGCGTGATCGTTCCGATGGTCAGAGTCCAGCATGTTGATACATCGCAGGGCCCCATCCTCAGAAAATATAATCTCGCCTCCGTGCAAATTTCAACAGCCGCGACGACCCATTCCATTCCCGCTCTGGATGTTGAAGAGGCGGATCAGCTCAGGGACTCCATTTCCAGGCTGGCAAGGGTGACTGAAGATGATGTCTGAACCGAGACGCATGCACCCCGCCGCCGTCATTCTCAACTTTATCAAAGGCCTTGTTGAGACCGTTAAAAACTTTATCATTCCATTTGGCGTAGTGCTTTTTTTAAATCAGTCGCACACAGTCAAAATGCTGGCGATCGCCGCGGCCGTGCTGTTTTTCATTGCTTTGGTCGTGACGAGCATCATCAAGTGGAGCAAATTTACATACCGTATCGAAGAGGATGAATTGCGAATAGAGGAAGGCCTGATCAATAAGAAAAAAAGGTATATTCCGATCGAACGGATTCAAACGATCAACACGAGCGCAGGCCTCATTCAGCAAATATTCAAGCTGGTGAAGCTTCAAGTCGAAACGGCAAGCGGAGGAACGGAAGCGGAAGTTTCCTTGGTCGCCATTACCCAGGCAGAAGCCGAACGTATTCAGCAAGCGCTTTTCGAAAGGAAAAAAGCGGTGGAAGGCACTGAAGCCGCTGTCACGGATCCGCAGGAAGAGACTGCTGCAGAGGCGGAGGAAACAGCGGAAGAACCGCAAATGATGTACAAAATGACCGGGCAGGAGCTATTAACTGCAGCGTCAACATCAAGCGGGATCGGCGTCATTATTTCAGGGGTATTCGCTTTTTTCACTCAAGTCGACGACTTCTTTGATTTGGACTGGCTGTATGACCGTTTTGCTTTTTTGAATAGCGCTGGAGCGACTGTCATCGCCTTAGCTGCTTTTGTTGCCCTTTTCATTGCATGGCTTCTCAGCATTGTCGGGATGCTTTTGAAATACGCGAATTTTACAGTCGTGCGTAAAGAGAAAGAAATCGTCATTTCCAGAGGGCTGATTGAAAAGCATCAAATCACGATTCCGCTGCAGCGGATTCAAGCGATTAAAATCAAGGAGAGTCTGATCAGGCAGCCTTTTGGACTTGCAGCCGTCACGATCGTCAGCGCAGGCGGAAACGTTTTGGAAGAAGATAAATCAGCCGTCCTATTTCCGATTATCAGCAAAAAAATGATCAAACAGCACCTCGGAGAACTCATTCCGGATTATGCGCCGGAAGACGATTTGAACCGCTTGCCGAAACGCGCACTGCGCCGTTATATCCTGCGCGCATCCTGGCCGGTTCTCGCCGTCGTTCCGCTTTCTATTCTGTTTCCGCCGTGGGGCTATTTGTCCGCTGTATTGATTCCTTTTTACTGGATCATCGGCTACTTATCATACCGCGATGCCGGCTGGAAGATCAGCGGCAGCAAAATCATCATGTCATCGCGCTTCATCGGCAGAACAACCGCTGTCATTCAGCGCAGGCGCATGCAGGTGTTCGAAGTCAGCCGCTCGTATTTCCAGCGCAGAAGACAGCTTGTTTCGATCCATACATCAACAAAATCATCTGCTTTAATGGAGAAGTTTTCGGTGGCTGATGTCGAGGAGAAAGATTCGGACGATATTTTTGCATGGTATTCTTATGATAAAAGAGTGAACGGTTAAAAGCCGTTCACTCTTTTATTTAACAACGGAGGAGCCAGAGCGAGTCCGCCCAGCAGTCCGAAGATGTGCGCCATGATATTGATATTTTGGTTGACAAACGTCATCAAAACCGAAATGGCGAGGATGGTGACGATGATTTGGGAATTGGCGCTTCCCATCAGCTCTTTTCTAAACAGCACGATGTACAGGTACACACCGAACAATCCGAATATCGCTCCTGAAGCACCGACATGCATATACTCCAGCGGTTCGATGAAATACGTGCCGATATTGCCGATCACTCCTGTCCCAATATAAACGATGAGAAACTTGAGTTTCCCGAGCATTCGTTCCAGCCCGGGGGCAAATAAAAAGATCGACATCGAATTAAAGAGCAGATGGCCGAACCCGGCGTGAATAAAGATCGGTGTCACAAACCTCCACCATTCTCCATTCGCTATCCCCCAGTTAAATCCAATCAATAAATCAGACCACATCTGTACGGCCGTCAACGGAAGTAAAAAAAGAATCCAGATGGCAAGCTGCAGGGCCAGTATGGCGGATGTGACCGGGTAGAGCCTGATAAACGTCTGAAAATTTTCTGTTCTGATAAACATGCTTATGATTTAAGCCCCTTTACAATGATCTCGTACATATATAGTAACACGTTTATGAACAGGCAGCGGCGATTAGTACGGAGGAGAAAAATGATTTTGAAAGGTTGTCATGCTAGTCTGCATATTGTCTGAGACACGCTCATATATTGGGTAGTGCAATAAGGGAGACGAGTCGTTGCAGGCTTTTATGGTACGCACGCCGATACAGCCGGCCCTGTTCTTATGGCGTACCGTTAAAGTCGAACAAGCGGTTTCTTCCTTTTTACATCAATGATTAAAAAGGGGTTGAAAAAAGGTGAGAAAAAGCTTTGTTTTGCTTTTAACGGGGCTGCTTGTAATCCTTATGCTTTCTGCCTGCGGCCAAAAATCGCAAGAAGATGTTGTGACGGGGCTCGACAAGAAGGCAAAAGAATACACGTCCTATAAGGCAAAAGCGAAAATGACGATTGAAACGGGAAATGAACCGCAGGAGTACAATGTGGAAATCTGGCATAAAAAACCTTCTCTTTACCGGGTCTATTTGGAAAACCCGAAAAAAGACCAGAGCCAGGTGATCTTGCGCAATGAAAACGGCGTGTTTGTTTTGACTCCGTCGCTGAATAAAAGCTTCCGCTTCCACAGCGACTGGCCTAATAACAGCAGCCAAGTATACTTATTCGAATCGCTCGTAAAAGATGTCAAAAATGATGGGGAAGCTTCTTTTTCCGCAAAGGATTCAAAATACATTTTTGAAACGAAGACGAATTATCAGCATAATCAGATGCTGCCGACCCAGGAAATCGTTTTCCATAAAAAAAACATGGCTCCTTCATCGGTTAAGGTGATGGACACGGACCGCAAACCGATGGTAAAGGTTGAGTTTACAAGCTTTGAATTCGATAAGCCGCTCGATAAAGACGCATTTGATGAAAAGAAAAATATGACGCTGTCTCAAATTGACGTAGCGACAAGCGCGGACGTGTCAGACTCTTTCGCCGTCAAAACGCCGCTCGATGTGCCTCAGGGCGTGAAAAAGCTTGAGGAGAAAGAAATGGCGACTGAAGACGGCAAACGAATCGTCATCACATACGGCGGTGAAAAGTCCTTTACATTGATTCAGGAAAAAGCCCACGTCGCCAAAACATCTACTTCTGTGTCCATGAACGGAGAGCCGGTTGACCTCGGCTTCACGGTCGGCGCACTGACGGATAAATCGTTGTCATGGACTTATGACGGAGTCGACTATTTCATCTCATCAGAAGACCTTTCTCAAGATGAACTTCTGATGGTTGCCAAAAGCATGCAAGGCCAGTCTTCAAAATAGACTGTGCCTATCCAGCAGCCTGTTTTCCGCCCGGAAGCGGAAAGCAGGCTGTTTTTATATTTCCGGGGCAAGCGTATGTTTTCGACAGTTTTTCCGTAAAATGTATAGCGTGCCAGCAATTTTTCTCTTGTTCTGGGCAGTTATTCCCGTACAAAATTTCCCTTTCTCCGAACTTTTTAGTATGATGGGAAGGACGATTGAAACAAGGAACAGGAAGTGTCATGATGAGCTTAAAACCATTCTATAGAAAGACATGGGCCGAAATCGATTTAACGGCTTTAAAAGAAAACGTGCGCAATATGAAGCGGCACATCGGCGAGCATGTCCACTTGATGGCCGTCGTTAAAGCGAATGCCTACGGACACGGGGATGCACAGGTAGCGAAGGCGGCTCTTGCAGAAGGGGCGTCCATTCTTGCTGTGGCTTTACTGGATGAAGCGCTTTCGCTGAGAGCGCAGGGGATTGAAGAACCGATTCTTGTCCTCGGCGCAGTGCCGCCCGAATATGCCGGCATTGCCGCGGAAAAGCGCATTACCGTGACGGGCTACTCAGCCGGCTGGCTGAAAGACGTGCTCGGTTTTCTCGGTGAGACCGAAGCTCCTCTTGAATATCATTTGAAGATCGACACGGGCATGGGCCGCCTTGGCTGCAAAACGAAAGAAGAGATCAAAGAAATGATGGAGATGACCGAATCGAGCGATAAACTCAATTGTACGGGCGTGTTCACTCATTTCGCGACGGCGGACGAAAAGGACACCGATTATTTCGACATGCAGCTTGACCGCTTTAAAGAATTGATCAGCCCTCTCCCGCTTGACCGTTTAATGGTGCATTCGTCAAACAGCGCCGCGGGTCTGCGCTTCAGGGAACAGCTCTTTAATGCCGTCCGCTTCGGCATCGGCATGTACGGTTTGGCGCCGTCAACCGAAATAAAAGACGAGCTGCCGTTTCGTCTGCGGGAAGTGTTTTCGCTTCATACCGAACTCACCCATGTGAAAAAAATTAAAAAAGGCGAGAGCGTCAGCTACGGGGCGACATATACGGCCAAACGCGACGAATGGATCGGGACAGTTCCCGTCGGGTATGCTGATGGATGGCTGAGGCGCCTGGCCGGGACGGAAGTGCTGATCGACGGAAAACGCCAAAAAATAGCAGGGAGAATCTGCATGGACCAGTTCATGATTTCCCTCGCCGAAGAATACCCTGTCGGCACAAAGGTTACCTTGATCGGGAAGCAAAAAGACGAATGGATTTCAGTCGACGAAATCGCCCAACATTTGCAGACGATCAATTATGAAATTACCTGTATGATAAGTTCAAGGGTGCCCCGTATGTTTTTGGAAAATGGGAGTATAATGGAAATAAGGAATCCGATCTTGCCTGATCAATCCTGAAAATTGATGAATTAGCGGAAAAACAACTTTGCTTGCGAAAAGAATAATGATATCATTATGGATGGAATGGATAGAGTGTTGTATCCGTAAGTTTGGTGGAGGTGTATGTTTTTGTCTGAATCCAGCGCAACAACTGAAATATTGATTCGCTTGCCAGAAGCTTTAGTATCAGAACTGGATGGTGTCGTCATGCAAGATAACGGGAGCAGAAATGAACTGATTTACCAAGCCACAAAAATGTATTTGCGCGAGCGCAAAAATCGACAAATTCGGGAATCGATGAGACGCGGTTATATGGAGATGGCCAAGATTAATTTGAACATCTCTTCTGAGGCTCAATTTGCAGAGTATGAGGCTGAAAACACAGTAGAGCGCTTAGTAAGCGGAGGATAATCATTTGATTGTTAAACGCGGCGATGTTTATTTTGCTGACCTATCTCCTGTTGTTGGCTCAGAACAAGGCGGGGTGCGCCCGGTTTTAGTGATTCAAAACAACATCGGCAATCGCTTCAGCCCAACTGCTATTGTTGCAGCCATAACAGCCCAAATACAGAAAGCAAAATTACCTACCCACGTCGAAATTGATGCGAAACGCTACGGTTTTGAAAGAGATTCCGTTATATTGCTCGAACAAATTCGGACGATTGACAAGCAAAGATTAACGGACAAAATCACCCATCTCGATGATGAAATGATGGAAAAGGTCAACGAAGCCTTACAAATCAGTTTGGCACTCATTGATTTTTAATATTGATGAAAGTTGCTCGAGGCGAAAGAGCAACTTTTTTTGTGTTCAAAAATAACAAACGATATAATGGAACTGTTAGTCCAAAAAATGTTATCAGATGTAGTTAGGGGGATGAACATGTCGAATCAAGCAGTGTTAAAATTTATCTCGGAGAACCAAAATGTACTCGCCGTGAATTTGGCGGATATTCTGAAAGACCTAAACAGCAACATGACAAACGTGAAGCTGACTGAACACATGTATGAGACGATCAGCAATGAATACATTCATATCCTTATGAATGAGTCCGGGGACGGGAATGAAAAATCGATCGACACCATCTACCAGTTTTCTTCAAAAGCCGTACAGCTCGGCGTTCCGCTGAAGCTTCTGTCGTCGGGATTATCAGCTTTTTGGAAGCACCTGTACTATGAAATGAACAAGGACGTCCCGGAAGATCAGCAATGCTATGATCTGATATGGGAAATCGATAAATTTATCGAACCGATCAACAGCGAAATCTTGAATCAGTATGCGATCTCCTGGGAGAAAACCGTCGCTCTTCAAAAGGTCGCATTACAGGAGCTCTCGGCGCCGCTGATCCCGGTTTTTGAAAATATTACGGTGATGCCTCTCGTCGGCACGATCGACACGGAGCGGGCCAAAAAGATTATGGAAAACCTGTTGAGCGGCGTCGTCAAACACCGGTCCGAAGTCGTCCTCATTGACATTACGGGCGTGCCTGTCGTCGATACGATGGTCGCACACCACATCATGCAGGCTTCCGAAGCTGTCAGACTGGTCGGCGCAAAATGCCTGCTCGTTGGAATCCGCCCGGAAATCGCGCAGACGATTGTGAATTTGGGAATCGATTTAACTCAGGTTATTACAAAAAATACCCTGCAAAAAGGAATTCAAACCGCATTAGAAATGACAGACCGAAAAATTGTTTCATTGGAGGAATAAGTTTTGAGGATACCTAACATTCCAATTTTGAAGCTATATAACTGTTTATTGGTATCCATTCAAGTGGAGCTCGATGACCAAACCGCTCTGAAATTTCAAGAGGACCTGCTGAACAAAATATATGAAACCGGTTCGAACGGAGTGGTGATCGATCTGACTTCGGTGGACATCATCGATTCATTCATCGCCAAAGTACTTGGCGATGTTATTACAATGTCAAAACTGATGGGCGCCAAAGTCGTTCTGACTGGCATCCAGCCGGCTGTTGCGGTGACATTGATTGAACTCGGCATTTCTTTGGACGAGATCGAGACGGCGCTCGATCTCGAAAAGGGGCTCGAGACATTGCAGCGGGAATTGGGGGAATAAATATGGCAGACCAATCCTGTGTGAAGATTTTGACAGAATGGGACATAGTGGCCGCCAGACAGCTCGGGCGAAATGTCGCCAAAGAACTGGGGTTCGGCACAGTGGACCAGGCCAGAATCACAACAGCCATCTCAGAGCTGGCGCGTAATATTTATTTGTATGCCGGAAAAGGCCGAATCTGCATCGAACAGGTTCAGGAAGAAGGTAAAAAGGGGTTGAAAGTCATAGCGGAGGATGAGGGGCCGGGAATCGCTGACATCAAAAAAGTGATGGAAGACGGTTTTTCAACCTCAGGCGGCCTCGGAGCGGGCCTGCCGGGGGTAAAGCGTCTGATGGACCAATTTGAATTGCATTCGGACGCGGAAAATGGAACGGATATACAAGCCATAAAGTGGCTGCGGTAGGAGGGAAGGAATGGATTTCAGGGAAGTGATTGAGCAGCGCTATCGACAGCTGCTTAGCCGTTATATATCTGAATTAACAGAGACATCCCTTTATCAGGGGCAGAAATTCAGCAGAAAAACGATTGAACATCAAGTGCCGCCGGAAGAGATTATCAGCATACACCGAAAAGTTCTGTCTGAATTATATCCGGATCTTCCGGACCATGTGTTCCATTCTCTCGATTTTTTAATTGAAGTGATGATTGGATACGGTTTGGCCTATCAAGAACATCAGACATTAAGAGGAATTCAGCAGGAAATTAAATCGGAAATCGAAATTGCCGCAAATGTCCAGCAAACGCTGCTCGAGACGAAGATCCCGAAAGTTGAAGCGCTTGAAATCGGAGCGGTCAGTGTTCCGGCTAAGCAAATGAGCGGTGATTATTATCATTTTGTACGGGACAAGGAATCGATTAACATCGCCATTGCAGATGTGATCGGAAAAGGAATACCGGCCGCGTTATGCATGTCGATGATCAAATATGCGATGGACTCTCTGCCGGATTCGGGCACGTCTCCTTCACAGGTGCTGAAAAACCTGAACAGGGTCGTCGAACAAAATGTGGACCCTAGCATGTTTATTACAATGATTTATGGCAATTATCATCTCCAAAAACACCTATTTACGTTTTCATCTGCCGGTCATGAACCTGGCTTTTATTATTCTTGCAGGGAAAATAAATTTTACGATTTAAACGCAAAAGGCCTCGTTCTTGGCATTTCATCACAATACGACTATGAGCAGTACGAGCAAAAACTGGATATTGGCGATATGATCGTTCTTTTTTCAGATGGTGTAACCGAATGCCGGACAGACAGCGGATTTTTGGAGCGGTCTGACTTGCAGAACCTAATCACTGTACATATGGAGAAACCGGCTCAGCAAATGGTTGACTGTATATACGAACATCTGCTCAAGCTTCAGGATTTTCAGCTTCATGACGATTTTACTCTCATTGTTTTCAAAAGAAAGGTTTAAAGTTTCTCTTCGCTGGGTAATAAACCAGTAGCTCATTAAGAGAACCAGAGGTGATATTGTGAATTTGGCAGTTGATACGAAAAAAAATGACTCTGTGATAGAAGTAAAAGTGGCGGGCGAAATTGATGTGCATACGGCTCCGACATTGCGGGATGAGCTGATGCCGCTCGCGGAAGAAGGAAAAGATCTTAAAGTTTCTCTGAAAGACGTTTCATATATGGACAGTACAGGGCTGGGTGTATTTGTCGGCATTTACAAAGCGGTAAACAGAACTGGGGGTTCTTTAGTGCTTGAAAATCTGTCAGAGCGTTTGATCCGTTTGTTTGATATTACAGGCTTAAAGGACATCATTGATATTTCTGGAAAGTCAGAGGGTGGATTATAATGAAGAGAGCAGCTGATTACATTGAAATGAAGTCACCTGCCAAACCTGAATACGTAGGAATCATTCGTTTAACCCTGTCGGGGATTGCAAGCAAGATGGGGTATTCTTATGATGACATCGAAGATTTGAAAATTGCGGTCAGCGAAGCGTGCACAAACGCTGTGCAGCATGCTTATAAAGCTGACAAAACTGGAGAGGTCTCCGTCAGATTCGGCGTGTTTGAAGACCGCCTCGAAATCATCGTCGCAGATCAGGGAGACAGTTTTGACATTCACGATAAACAGAAAGGGCTGGGGCCATATTCCCCTGAACATACGGTAGATCAATTGTCAGAAGGAGGGCTCGGTTTATATTTAATGGAGACGCTCATGGATGAAGTGCGTGTCCAGATTGACTCAGGCGTAACCGTCTCGATGACAAAGTTCTTAAACAGGGAGCGAGTTGATGATGGCACAACCGTCCAAAACTACGAAACTAACTAAAACCGAAGTCGACACGCTGATCAAAAAATATCAGGATAGCCAGGATGAAGACGCTCAGCTGACCCTTGTTCAGACATATAAAAATCTGGTGGAAACCCTCGCCAAAAAATACTCAAAAGGAAAAAGCTTTCATGAAGATTTATGCCAGGTTGGGATGCTCGGATTGCTTGGAGCCATCAAACGCTATGATCCCGATGTTGGAAAATCGTTTGAAGCGTTTGCGATTCCGACCATTATCGGAGAAATCAAACGGTTTCTCCGTGATAAAACCTGGAGCGTCCACGTCCCGAGAAGGATCAAGGAGCTCGGGCCGAGAATTAAAATGGCGGTGGATCATTTAACGAATGAAACGCAAAGGTCCCCAAAAGTCGATGAGATTGCCGAGTTTCTTGACGTCACAGAAGAAGAAGTGCTGGAAACAATGGAGATGGGCAAAAGCTATCAGGCGCTTTCCGTCGACCACAGCATTGAAGCGGATGCAGACGGCAGCACGGTGACGATCCTCGACATCGTCGGCTCGCAGGAGGAAGGCTATGAAAAGGTGAACCAAAAGCTGATGCTTGAAAGCGTATTGCACGTACTGTCCGACCGAGAAAAGCAAATCATTGAGCTGACTTACATTCAAAACAAAAGCCAAAAAGAAACCGGTGACATGCTGGGCATATCGCAAATGCACGTCTCACGTCTGCAGCGCAAAGCTGTCAAAAAGCTGCGGGAAGCGTTGGCTGAAGATCCGTTTATGGAGCTTAAACCATGATTTGGACTGAGTCGAATGAACATATGCAAGCGCTTGTTTATCAGCTTCCTAAAGAAGGAAAAGCCGTCTGCGGAGACAGTTTTTATTTCCATGCGACTGACGAAACTATGGTGTGCGCGCTGGCCGACGGGCTTGGCAGCGGTGCGATGGCACAAGAATCCTCCGCGGTTATCAGCGAAGTTGTCGAAGAGCACGGTCATGAAGAAGTCGCAAGCTTGATGGAACGGTGCAATCAAGAGCTGAAACATAAGCGCGGCGCAACTGTGGCGATTTTAAAAGCCGATTTTCGAACAAGAACGATTGCTTACAGCTCTGTAGGCAATATCCGCTTTATCTTGTACGCTCCTTCGGACAAATATATCCACCCTCTCCCTGTGACGGGATACATGTCGGGAAAGCCGCAAACATACAAAACATTCACCTACACGTATGAAAAAGGGTCAAGATTCATCATTTATTCAGACGGATTGGAAGTACCCGCTCTCCGGTCTTATTTAAAACAGCACCACACACCTGGAGATATATCGAATCAGCTTGAATCATACACACTAATGGGAAAAGACGATCTCACCTATATCATCGGACAGCTTTTTTAAAGAAGCTGCCCTTTGATATAGGTGTTTTTCTGTTTGTTTTGGTACACTAAGAAGACAACATTCTTTTGGAGGCTACAATGGATACTTTAGCGTTAATCGTCAAACAAATCGCAAAAGAAACAGAGCTTGCGTCAAAGCATGTCGAGAGTGTCATTCAATTGTTAGAGGACGGAAACACCGTTCCCTTTATCGCGAGATACCGCAAAGAACAAACGGGCTCCATGGATGAAGTCCAAATTCAAACAATCTCCGAACGCTGGGGATACATCCAGCATTTAAATCAGCGGAAAGACGAAGTCATCCGGCTGATCGACGAACAGGGTAAGCTGACCGGACAGCTGAAGCTCGATATCGAAAAAGCGGACAAGCTCCAGGAAGTTGAAGACTTATACAGACCATTTAAACAAAAACGAAAAACGAAGGCGACGATCGCCAAAAGCAAAGGCCTTGAACCTTTGGCTGATTTCATCATCTCGCTCCCGCGCAACGAAGACGTAATAGCCGAAGCACGCAAGTACATAAATGAAGAAAAGGAAGTCATGAGCGCCGAAGAAGCGCTTGAAGGAGCAAAAAACATACTGGCTGAACGGATCTCAGACGAACCGGAATACAGAAAGTGGATCCGGCAGGAGACTTTTAAAAGAGGAACGCTGAAATCCGCGGTGAAAGACGCCGAAGCCGATGAGAAGAAAATCTATGAAATGTATTATGAATATGAAGAGCCGATTCAAAAAATCGTTCCTCATCGCGTGCTTGCGGTTAACCGCGGCGAAAAAGAGGAGATTTTGAGAGTGTCGGTCGAGCCGCCGGCAGACCGCATTCAAGCTTACTTGGAAAAACGAATTTTACAACACAAGCAAACAAGTGCTCAAGATGTGCTGAAAAGCGCAATCGAAGACGGCTATAAGCGCCTCATTCAGCCGTCCATCGAAAGAGAAATCAGAAAAGAATTGACGGAAAAGGCGGAAGATCAAGCGATTCACATTTTTGCCGAGAATCTGCGCAAGCTGCTGCTGCAGCCGCCGATGAAAGGAAAGCTCGTTCTCGGCGTCGATCCGGCATTCCGCACGGGCTGCAAGCTTGCAGTTGTCGATGAGACGGGAAAGATGCTCAAGATCGATGTCATATATCCGCACCCTCCCGTCAATAAAAAAAGCGCGGCCATTGAAAAAGTGAAACGCATCATCGAAGATTTTCAAATTGAGGTCATCGCCATCGGGAACGGAACGGCATCAAGAGAGACGGAACAATTTATCGCCGATCTTTTGAAGGACATCGACAGAAAGGTGTACTATCTGATCGTCAATGAAGCGGGAGCCAGCGTCTACTCGGCATCAGAGCTTGCGAGGGAAGAATTCCCGGATCTGCAGGTTGAAGAACGGAGCGCCGTGTCGATCGCACGCAGACTCCAGGACCCGCTCGCCGAACTTGTCAAAATCGATCCCAAGTCGGTCGGTGTCGGCCAGTACCAGCACGATGTCAGCCAGAAAAAACTAAACGACTCGCTCGGCTTCGTTGTGGAAACCGTCGTCAACCAAGTCGGCGTCAACGTGAATACGGCGTCAGCCGCGCTCTTGCAATATGTAGCCGGACTATCGAAAACAGTCGCGGCCAACATCGTCAAAAAGCGGGATGAAATCGGAAAATTCACGAGCCGGAAAGAGCTGAAAGACATTCCGCGCCTGGGCGCGAAAACGTATGAGCAATGCATCGGCTTTTTAAGGGTGCCTGACGGCAGTGAACCGCTCGACCGCACAGGCATCCACCCTGAGAGCTATAAGGAGACGAGAGAGCTTCTGAAAAAGCTCGGCCTATCAACAGCCGACATCGGTACAAGAGAGCTTCAGGACAAAATCAACGAACTGAATATTTCCGAAGCAGCTGAACAGCTTGGAATCGGGGTAATCACCCTGAGAGACATTTGCGCCCAGCTGACAAGGCCTGAGCGCGATCCGAGGGATGAAGTCCCTAAACCGCTCTTAAAAACCGATGTGCTTCAATTGAAGGACTTAAAAGAAGGGATGGAACTGCAGGGGACAGTGCGGAACGTCGTTGACTTCGGGGCATTTGTCGACATCGGCGTGAAACAGGACGGGCTCGTCCACATTTCCAAGCTCAGCCATTCCTTCGTCAAGCATCCGCTTGACGTGGTATCGGTCGGGGACATTGTTACCGTATGGGTGGAAGATGTCGATGCTGCAAAAGGAAGGGTATCCTTATCAATGGTGAGGGATCGATAGTCCAGCTTGCCGGAGCTTTGTTTCTCCGGCGGGCTGATCTTTTACACTCCGATTTTTAACAGAATGCGGTGGATGACGCCAGCCACATGAGCCGGCGTCTGAACCATCCCTTCATTAATCCATTCCTCCAAAACGCCGACCACTCCCGAGACGACAAATGATATTTCCATTTCATCGCATGTAACCTCGTTTTCCGATTGCTCTATCATGCTCAATTCTTCGAAAATTTTCCTCTGGAAAAAGTCTTTAAATTTATTGATGGTCAAAATGTTTCCTTTCGGTTTCGTCAATAAAGTGAAAATCGCAGCGTTTTGATAAATATATTCGGTCGTTTTTTCGATGAAGGTGAGCAAATTGTGCGGATCTTCGCTCGGAAAATAATCATCGTAAAATCTCCCCAGCTGATCAAACAATTCATTTTCTATTTGTTCATACAAGTCAAAAATATCTTTATAATGAAGATAAAAGGTTCCGCGTCCTAAATCCGCGCGCCTCGATAAATCAGAAACGGTGATTTTATTGATTTCTTTCTCATGGAGCAGTTTTAAAAAAGCCTCTTTTATCGCTCTTTTCGTCTTGATTGATCTTCTGTCCTCCATCGTTTTGCCCTCCGTTTATAGACAAATTTTCATGTGTTGTTCATTATTGAACAGCTCAATCACGATTGCCGATTGAACATCGCTTTTGCTTCAAATTATAATGAACATGTGTTTATTAATCAATAGCTGTTCATATTTTCGAGGAGGTTTTCAATGATTCAATATCGTCTGGCTTCAACTGATCACTTGGACGAGGTGGCACAACTGTTTCATGAGTCTTTTGACAACTATCCGTTTATGGATTTGCTTGTAAGACCCGAAAAGAAAAACCCCGAATTCTTTTATGAACTGCATAAAGTCATCACTCAGGCATATATAAATAGGCGGGGGTGCTTTATCGGTGTTGTGAATGGTGAAATCGTCACCGCGGCCCTCTTAAAACATCGGGATGATCCAGACGTTGGAGTGATGGATTATATATCAGCCGGAGGAATAAAGTTATTTATAAAAGGGGGCCTTTCCGCGGTATGGAATATGGTGAATGTGGCGGAAGAGGCGAAAAGATCGTACAAGGGCATCAAACAGCAGAAATGGTATTTGGAGGCGTTGGGGGTCTCCTGCTTCCATCAGGGCAAAAGTTTCGGCAGCAAGATGATCAATGACTGCCTGGTCCCTTTCATCCGAAGAAACGGAGGCGGGATCCTCGCTTTAATCACCAACACGAATTTAAATCGATCGTTTTACAAAAAGAACGGATTCGATGAATTTAGTGCATTTCCCCTTAAGCGATTCGGCCGTGAAATAGGAAATTGGAGTTTCAAAAGAACAATTTACTAATGTATTAGAAAGCCGATATAAAAAGTACGACGGCTTTCATGTTGATCAGCAAAACACGAATGTTTTGTCTGACGGCAGCAACCAGCCGTCTTTTTTTAATGAAAAACCCGCACAGCTCATAGAGGAGGAATAAAACGTCAATGAGAACGATTATAAAGGCGAGATGGATCATTGCGGCGCTCTGGATTGCAATGGCCGCCGTCTTATTCATCACGGCGCCTGATATGGGGCAATTAACAAAGGAGAAGGGCCAGATAGCGGTCCCTGAAGGCTATCCGTCTTCTTACGCGAACAAGCTTCTCGAACAAATGTCAAAAGACGGGGATACGGACAAATCGGTTGTCGTCGTATTTCAGGACAAACAGCTCCTGCCGAACCGGGAGGCGGCTTTAAAAAAAGCGATCACCATTTTAGAAAAGGATTCCTCCCTTCACGTCTCAGATATTACATCATACTTTGACGCGGAGGAGGATATTCAAAAGCAGCTGTTGTCAAAGGATCGAACGACGCTACTTGTACCTGTCACATTTGATGCGAACAAAATCATTGCGGCCGATTTTAAAGCAAAGGTAAATGAAAAGCTCAAACCTTTAAAGCTTGACTACGAGATGACCGGACAGCCGCTCATTGATGATGATGTTATAACAAGCTCACAGGAAGGCCTGAAGAAGACCGAATATATCACGGTCGGTTTTATTTTAATCGTATTGATTCTCGTCTTCCGTTCTGCGGTTGCGCCTTTTGTCCCGCTCTTGGCGGTCGCGCTTTCCTACCTTGTGAGCCAGTCCGTCGTCGCCTATCTTGTCGAATACGCTGATTTTCCGCTGTCCACGTTTACGCAAATCTTCATGGTGGCGATCATGTTCGGAATCGGGACAGATTACTGCATTCTTCTTTTAAGCCGTTTTAAGGAAGAGCTTGCCCACGGGAAAGACAAGATTGAAGCTATCCTGACAACGTATAAAACGGCGGGAAAAACCGTTCTGTTCAGCGGATTCGCCGTTTTGATCGGTTTTACTTGCATCGGCTTCGCCGAATTCCAGCTTTACAAATCTGCGGTCGCAGTAGCGGTTGGTGTCGCAGTCTTGATTTTGGCGCTTTTGACGATCGTGCCGTTTTTCATGGCTGTTTTGGGAAAAGTGCTGTTTTGGCCCGTCAGAGGGAATATCGGGCATCCGCAGTCAAAACTATGGGAAACCGCCGGGCGTTTCGCATTCAGTAAGCCGCTGATCAGTCTGTTGATCGTAGCGGCCGTGGCCGTTCCGCCGATCTTAATGTATAAAGGAACGCTTTCCTACAACAGCCTTGATGAAATCGGAGATCAATACGAATCCGTCAGTGCATTCAACACCATCTCCGACAAGTTCGGGCCTGGGGAATCTTTACCGGTCACGGTCGTCCTCAAAACATCGGATGCGCTCGATACCAATGACGGGCTGATCGCAATTGAAAAAATCAGCCGCGCCATTGAACAGACAAATGGCGTCAGCAAAGTTCGCAGTGCGACCCGTCCGGTCGGAAAAGGACTGAGCGACCTGTATGTCAAAACACAGGCAAACGAACTGAATAAAGGGCTTGAGAGCGGCAATAAAGGTCTGAAAAAGATCAAAGACGGGCTTTCCGAGGCGAGCAAGTCGATCGCGGATCAGAAGCCGCAAATCGAAGCGTCCGGAAAAGGAATCAATCAGCTGATCAAAGGAACCGAATCGATTAAAGCCGGCATCAGCGACGTTGAAGCCAATATGAGAAAGCTGAAGGACGGTACAGACCAAAGCAAAGAAGGCGTCGCCCGGGCGAAAAAAGAAATTCAAGCTGCGAAAAAACAGCTGACGGCGCAGGTCGATCAATTAAATGGACAAATCGAAAACTACAAAGAAATATCGAAAGTCTTGAAAGCAGCATTGTCACAAGCAGAAAGTGCCCAAGGCATAACGGCTGACGTGCAAAAGATGATCGAGCAGACAAATCAAAATTTCAAAAATCTTGAAAGCGAAATTCCCGAAGTGAAGGAGAATCCTTCTTATTTAGCGATCAAAGGCTCTTACACAGAGCTTGCATCGGCAATCAAGCAGGGATCACAGAAAGCGGCCGTTTACACGAAGCAGGCGGCAAACGCGAAAAAGCAGCTTGAAGCAGCAGATGCATTTATCGCAAAAGCGCAGGAAGAGCAAAAAGTGTACACAAGCAAAATCGATGCTCTGATCAACGGCCTCGGCCAAATCGAAAAAGGACTTGAAGAGACATCGAAGGGGCAGGGACAGCTCGCCGATTCGCTGCCTAAGCTCGAATCAGGAGCGGGCGATGTCGCTGAAGGCCAAAAGCAGATGAAGGAAAAAGTCGGAGAATTCGCCGGCCAGCTCGATCAATTAACAAAAGGTTTGAATTCAAGCGTGGACGGCCTCGAAAAAATTTCAAGCGGTCTGATGGGGGCAGGCGACTACCTGGATCAGCTGAAAAACGCATCGGATCAAGAAATGTCCGGCTGGTTTGTCCCTAAAGAAGTCCTGAAAAACAAGCAGTTTCAGCAGGTGTTTAATTCCTATATGTCAGACGACCGCCATATCACGACGATCGATGTGATATTGGAAGGCAATCCGTACGGAAACGAAGCAATTGCTAATGTTAAAGATATTGAAGCGTCCGTAAAACGGGCTCTTCCCGATACGCATTTGAACGATGCATCATTTGGCGTCGGCGGCGTTTCCAGCATCAATGCCGATCTGAAGCAGCTGTCAGACCAGGATTTCAGCAACACGGTGATCTATATGATGATCGGAATTTTCCTGATCCTCGTCCTGCTGTTCCGTTCTATTGTCATGCCGGTGTATTTGGTCGGATCGTTGATCTTGACGTACTTTGCGTCCATCGGTATAACCGAGTTTATTTTCACGGCGTTTTTCGGCTATCCCGGCCTCAACTGGGCGGTGCCTTTCTTTGGATTCGTGATTTTAATGGCGCTTGGTGTGGACTATTCGATCTTCCTGATGGAACGCTTTAACGAATATCGGGGAACGGATATTAAAACGGCGATGATGGAATCGATGAAAAATATGGGGTCCGTTATTATTTCAGCTGCTGTCATTTTGGCGGGAACCTTCGCGGCGATGCTGCCGTCCGGCGTTTTATCGCTTCTGCAAATCGCCACCCTAATACTGACGGGTCTCTTGCTGTATGCATTCGTCATGCTGCCGCTGTTCGTCCCTGTGATGGTTCGGATCTTCGGCTCAGCCAACTGGTTTCCGTTTAAAAGAAAAGAATAAACGGCTCGTCCATCCGCAGAAGAATCATTCGCCCATGCTCCCCGAAATCGGGCGGTCAGCTCCATTTGGGGAGTAACGGGCGCCATTGTGTGAGATGATAAAAGGACCGGTGAAGATGATGAGGAAACAGAAGAAATTCCGTTCGGGCTCCGATGAACACTGTCTATCAGCAGTGTTTTTTTCTGTAAAAATACCAGCACTGATTCAGCAATTTAATCTGGTAATGATCTTTTTCATAAAAAGCTCTCTGCATCTGGCTTTTGAGCCAATTCGGCATTGCTCATCCCTCCTCAGGCTCTTATCATAAGAGTATGGGTGTTGTGTATTAGTTTATGCCGCCCGGAATTTGTCCTGTTCAATGTTTTTAAAAATGAGGTGGACCGAAGCAATGGACGAACAACAACTGCAGCAGCTGACAGAACAGCTTTCGCTCACATATTTTAAAAAACCGTTCCGGCACCGCGCTTACTTCAACAGCCGCCTGAAAACGACCGGAGGCAGGTATTTGCTGAATTCCCACAATATTGAACTGAATAAAAAATACCTGACAGAGCACGGGCAAAATGAGCTTGAAGGCATCATCAAGCATGAATTGTGCCATTACCACCTCCATCTTGAAGGAAAAGGCTACAAGCACCGCGACAAAGATTTTAGAACGCTATTAAAGGAAGTCGGTGCGCCGCGATTCTGCACGCCGCTCGCAGGAGAGAAAAAGCCGCAAAGAAAAGTACGCACATACAAGTGCGAAGCATGCGGACAAACGTTTCTCCGAAAGCGGAAAATGGATACAAGCCGTTACGTTTGCGGCAAGTGCGGAGGGAAAATAAAAGAAATCATAAAAAAAGGGTTGACTGATCAGGCTTGTCTATGATAAATTATAAAAGCCGTCGCAAGATGAGCCACAAAGACAAATTGTTCTTCTTGACACATTTTGTCGACATATTTATAATAAAATGAGTCTGATCATTCCACAGTAGCTCAGTGGTAGAGCTATCGGCTGTTAACCGATCGGTCGCAGGTTCGAATCCTGCCTGTGGAGCCAATGGAGAAGTACTCAAGTGGCTGAAGAGGCGCCCCTGCTAAGGGTGTAGGTCGCGTAAGCGGCGCGAGGGTTCAAATCCCTCCTTCTCCGCCATTAGGAAAATATGATGCTGACTTCATATGGCCCGTTGGTCAAGTGGTTAAGACACCGCCCTTTCACGGCGGTAACACGGGTTCGAATCCCGTACGGGTCATTTCTCATATGTTGGGCTATAGCCAAGCGGTAAGGCAACGGACTTTGACTCCGTCATGCGTTGGTTCGAATCCAGCTAGCCCAGCCATTATATTTGAGCCATTAGCTCAGTTGGTAGAGCATCTGACTTTTAATCAGAGGGTCGAAGGTTCGAGTCCTTCATGGCTCACCATTGTTTTTTCACGCGGGTGTGGCGGAATTGGCAGACGCGCTAGACTTAGGATCTAGTGTCTTTACGGCGTGGGGGTTCGAGTCCCTTCACCCGCACTTTAAAAACAACATATCATGCGGTCGTGGCGGAATGGCAGACGCGCTAGGTTGAGGGCCTAGTGGGTGAATAACCCGTGGAGGTTCAAGTCCTCTCGGCCGCATCATAGGAATACCAAGGGTTTAAGCGCCCTTGGTATTTTTTATATTCATCTAGTTTTTTGTCTCCTGTGCCCACACCGTGCCCACTTACTTAAAATAAGTCGTCTAACTTGTCCGTCATTTCTTTCTGTTTATTGGGATATAGGTGTCCGTATAAATCTATTGTTGTTTTTACAGAACCGTGTCCCAAACGTTCTTTAATTGTTGCATAATCTTCCCCCTGATCGATTAATAAAGCGACATGAGAGTGCCTGAAATCATGTAACCTAATTGGCTCTAGATCACTATTTTTGCAGAAGTATTTAATTTTACGACTGAAAATGTCCTTTGATGATGGAGTGTCTTTATATTGAAAAATATAGGACTCATCTGAATGAAGAATATTGAGTTTTTTAAATAAATCCTCTTGTTTCTCTCTCCAATAGTCTAGGAGAGAGAAAAGTTTTCTATTAATGCTTATGCGTCGAATAGAATTTTTTGTTTTGGGTAACTTCACTATAAACTCTTTGTTTAAATATGTTGCAGATTTGCGAACATCTATTTCCATTAATATTCGGTCTATGTCTTTCCATTGGAGGGCTAACATTTCACCGCACCTCATTCCGGTGAAAAAGGCTAGTGCATAAAATGTTTTAAAAATGACTTGATCGTTAGGAATTAAGTTGATAAATTTTTTAAATTCCTCCGGTCTCCAAAATTTCATCTTTTTTCGATCAAGAGGGAGTTGTTTGATTTTGCTGCATGGATTGTTTTGAATAAATTTTTCATTTTGGGCTGTCTCGAATATTTTATTTAAAGTGGATATGATATTATTTACGGATTTATTGCTCAGTTTCTTATCGAGTAAGTGATTTCTAAAATCGATGATATGGGTGTGCGAAATCTTTTATAGATCAGCATTTTTGAAATATTCTCGAATGTGTTTATTTATTGTGTATTGCTGAATTGAGTAATAATTTGGCTTGCTGTCGACCTTGCAGTTTTTTAAATGCTGATAAACTCTCTGTTCCTAAAGCTGTAGCATTATAATGAAATTTTGAAAATCCAAAACAAAGATTATGTTGCATTTATTGATGCTGAGGAAGGAACATGTCACTTTAAAGACAGGATTTTTTTGATTCAATAAAACCTATTTATCTTGAGCAGAATGGAAACACCATCCACGCAATACTTGATTACTTAAAGTAAAATTAGCTGTTGATTTTCATACCATATATTGATATATTTGGAATAAAAATAATTAACTAGGAGGTCAAATATGGCGAAAAAGTTTATTAAAACTATTGTCTCACTTTTGGTCTTTGTGTTGGTTATGGGTGTTCTAAGTCCATTATCTCAAGCAATTGAAGAGGGGAAAGAGGATGAAAGCATTGATTTCAACTCAACTCTCAATACATTGAATGAGATTTTTCCAAAAAACATTGATGGAATATCATCAATTTCAACAATCAATAAAAAGGACATTCAAAGTTTGGATAATGAAGAGTTTGAAAAAGAGTTTGATTTTTTAATAGAAGACCCAGTATTTCAGCAGTTAGAACAGGTGCTTGCCGAACAAGAGATTAAGGACGCTGAAATAAAGCCGATGTGGGTGCCAATTGTTGCTACAGCTTTAAGGGTCTTAATTAGCAAAGTTGGCAGGTCTGGCATGAAAAAAGGTTGGGCAATCGCGAGACCATATGTTGAAAAAGCTTTAAAGGCGCCGAGTAAATACAAGATTGATGGCCCCGGTGGTGGTGGCAGAATTATTCAAGTTCGTTTAAAATCTACCGGAAAACCAATTTTCAGATTAGATTATTATCCAGTTAAGACGGGAGGCCCCTATAAACTTCATTACCATGTGCCGCCTAACATGAAAAAACATCATATCATTTTCTAAAGGGAGGGTTTCCTAATGAATTATGATGAAACGCAACATCTACATATTAGTTACGATAAAAATGGATTAGATCTTGAAGCAGTAGGATTAAAGAGACTAGATGTTGATGTTTGGGACGTGTATTTTAACTTTCAGGATCATGCAATGGATGAGCCGTCTTTGAAGTTTTCAAAAATCGATCCATTCGGTTGTAAGATATTCTCGATAACAAGTAAAGATTTAAGTGAAGATGAAGCTACTCAATACTTCGAACTTTGGATTAAACATGAGTTAAATAAAGCTCTCTAATTTAAGCTCCCTTGCTACGAGGGAGCTTTATTGTACGCTAAGAAAGAATAAGCACAGCATAGCAATATGTATCTTGAGCAGAAGGGAAGAGGTAGCGCTTATTCTTTATTCAATGCCTCAACAAAACGCCACCCGTACAATTCTTTTCTCATTTCAAGGTCATCAGTACCATCACCACCTTGGCTTAAAAGAATCAATTCAGCAGAAAACCACTCTTCAAGAACCTCTTCAAATATTTCACAATAGTTTTTCAAGGGCTTTTCACCTATTCTTTGGTGTATTAATTCTTGTTCATGAAAAAAAAAGGGGGGATTTATTCTATGCAGGATGCGCTCTATTTGCTTGATGAAGCAGAACAGGCTTTAGAGGATACATGATAAAGCTTTAACTTCTGAAGATTTGCAACATACCTTAGCCTTTAAAATTAAAAAATCTTTAGCTGCTTTAAACATGGATAGACCTTGTTAAATAAAGAGGGAATAGAGAACCACTTTGGTAAGTTAGTACTCCATTTTTACTCCATAATTAATAAAAAACAATCAAATTTTGTGTAATCAACGATGTAATGAAAATAAGCCTTCATAAGGAGTGATAAGCTTTCACTTTATTGAGGGCCTAGTGGGTGAATAACCCGTGGAGGTTCAAGTCCTCTCGGCCGCATCATAGGAATACCAAGGGTTTTGACACCCTTGGTATTTTTTGTTTTGTTGTTGTATTTTTACTTTAATGAAAAATAGGCTCAATAAATACATATTCATCAGATTCAGACTTTACTTGTTTCCTAGAGTGGAACTTACTTCGTTCTGCATGTGGCATGAATTCCATAAACCCAGCTGCAGTTCTATCGGGATGGGGTAGAAAATTTTATATCCGTTTTGGTGTGCCGGTAATAACGACTTCGGTGTAATGATAATTGATCACTTTCAGCCAATAATGAGAACGTGTATTAATTTCATCAGGCGAGTCAGCTTTCTTGAGCACGATTCCCTCTGAAATTTTTTCTTTGACCAAGGCAAAGTAAGCTAGTCCGTTTCCTTGAATTCCTTCGATAGGATGATTCAGTTCAAGTGAATTCAGAACTGTCTTACGCCACAGTGAGCGGCTTGTTGGCGATTGACCGACTGTCTTTGTAGAAACATCGAAAACAAAGTAAAAAATCTGATGAGCTGACTTTTTGGACATGAACGTTCCATTACAGCTTCAAAGTCAGGAGCACCACTTGGGGCAGCTACAATGACTTCACAATCTCTAAATGTATATCTCCTTTATACGAAATGGTATAAATGGTTATGAATTACAAATATTACTCCGTCAGATTTAGAATCAAGAATTGTGATTCTGCGAAAAGAGGATAAGGCTATGGTTTTACAAGAACACTTATAATGTGATTTTTTAGGTCTTTGTAATTAAATTACATTTATTTATGATGTTCACTCATGAATTCATGGTATTATATTGAAGGGAACGATCAAAAACTTTGGCTTTAGTAATTATTAATGTTTTAAATCTATACGAGTGCCACCTCATGTCAAAGTCAGAATAATTATTATAGGAGGTAACATATGTTTAAGTTTAAAAGGAATTTCTTAGTTGGATTAACGGCAGCTTTAATGAGTATTAGCTTGTTTTCGGCAACCGCCTCTGCAGCTAGTCCAGACTACTGGCAAAATTGGACTGATGGCGGCGGAACAGTAAACGCTGTTAATGGGCCTGGCGGGAATTACAGTGTTAATTGGTCTAATACCGGAAATTTCGTTGTTGGTAAAGGTTGGACTACAGGTTCGCCATCTAGGACAATAAACTATAATGCCGGAGTTTGGGCGCCGAATGGCAATGGATATTTGGCTTTATATGGTTGGACGAGATCACCTCTCATAGAATATTATGTAGTGGATTCATGGGGTACTTATAGACCTACTGGAACGTATAAAGGTACTGTAAAAAGTGATGGGGGCACATATGACATATATACAACTACACGTTATAATGCACCTTCCATTGATGGCGAAAAAACTACTTTCACGCAGTACTGGAGTGTTCGCCAGACGAAGAGACCAACTGGAAGCAACGCTAAAATCACTTTCAGCAATCATGTTAGAGCATGGAAGAGTCATGGAATGAATCTGGGTAGTATTTGGTCTTATCAAGTCTTAGCGACAGAGGGATATCAAAGTAGTGGAAGTTCTAACGTAACAGTGTGGTAACAGATCATCTTTAATCAGGGGTAGCGGCTGTTGATCGTTCCTTGAGACATTTTATAATCATTGTTAATGTGAGTGACTAAGAGGCGACGGTCTTTTAGTTGGGATTCCAATGTATTCCTCGGAGTGGGGAAAACGATTGTTTAGGCCTTGATAGGAAAACACTGGATTAAAGGGAAAGCAAGGTTATAGAATTTGAACCAGTATAAATTTTAAAGCAGGCATATGCCTGCTTTATTTTAATGCGCTATTAATGATTTTTGCATGTATTCCATCTGATTTGTACCCTGCAAGTATTTCCTCAGTTGCTTCATTCGTAAAGTGAGGAATTCCTTTTATTTCGGCTAATTTTTCTCTGAAATTTTCAACCGAAGAGCAAATTGAAAAATACAAAGAACGAGCAAGAAGAACAGAATATGATCATTGGAAGGATTGAATTATATTTAGACTTTTCTGTTGTGAAGGCACGAGCTTTTACAACAAATATAAAAGGGTAAATCGAGGATTCCGTCAAATAAAAATAACTCCAGGATAGCGGTCGAGGGTTCGAATTAACGAAAAAAAAAGACAATAGTGAAACCTCTTTTTTGTCATCAATCTCATGGATAGACCATGTTAAAAAAACAAAAAAATCTTAAGAATCACTTTGGTAAGCTTTACGGAATTCGTTTGAAAAGCTTACTCCATTTTTACTCCATAATTCTTAAAAAACAATGAAATTTTATGTAATTGGTGTAAAGAAATACAATGAAAGCAAGCTTTCTTAAATCGTGATAAGCTTCCACTTTATCGAGGGCCTAGTGGGGGCAACCCCGTGAGGGTCAAGTCCTCTCGGCCGCATACCAATAATACCGAGGGTTTAATTACCTTTAGTATTATTTTTTTGCAGAAAATACGGCAATAAATGTACCGTGTGGTGGAATCTGCAAGTATATTTGGCACTAAAAAAGTGCTGACCTCTGCACAAAACCGTTGTGCGAGTCTGCACTTTTATTCGCAAGATACACTGCCGGTTATCATCGATTAGTTGTTTAATCCGTTCTTAGGTGTGCTGATATTTGGTTTTTAGAAGCTTTTTTTAAGTGGCTAAAACCAACAAATTTTTTGCTTTCTTCATCCCACAGGCGGAACTTTAATGACTTAAGACTTGTTGCCAGTGTAATGGTCGGAACGTTTTGCAATGGTTTAATGTTGTTATGCACTTCTTCAAGCTTATAGTTTGGGACTCTCGGGCTTAAATGATGAACATGATGGAAACCGATATTGCCTGTTAGCCATTGCATGACTTTTGGAAGCTTATAAAAAGAGCTTCCTTCAACTGCTGCTTTTACATATTCCCAATGCTCATCTTCTTCAAAATAAGAATCCTCAAACGTATGCTGAATATAAAACATCCAAATTCCGAGAGATCCCGATATCATAAAAATTGGCGCCTGAACCAGCAGGAAGTTTTGCCAGCCAATAGCCCAGCATAAAAGTGCTGTCAAAGCGACGATTCCCAGGTTCGTTACATACGTATTCATCCGTTCTTTGCGTTTTGCCCCTTTACGATTAAAACGATTGGTAATCCCGAAGACGTAAATCGGCCCAATCATAAACATAACAAACGGATTTCTGTACAAACGGTACATTATTTTTGTCTTAGTTGAGGCTTCCTTATATTCTTCAACGGTCAGTACCCAAATATCGCCTGTACCGCGTTTGTCCAAGTTGCTGCTTGTCGCATGGTGGACAGAATGGTCGCGTCCCCAGTGATCAAAAGGATGCAAAGTCAGAATTCCTGTAATTGTTCCAAGGATTCGATTCGCCATTTTGTTTTTAAAAAAGGAATAGTGGCAGCAATCATGAAAGATGATGAAGGTTCTCACTAAAAAACCTGCCGCAACGATAGAAATCGCTAATGTTAGGAAATAAGAAATCGACAAACTCTTATATGCCAAACACCATAACAGGAAAAATGGTACCAATGTGTTAATGATTTGAGAAATACTTTTTTGTAAATCGGAGTTTTCATAAGGTGTAACCAGTTTTCTCAAAGTCTTTAGGTTTTGGTCATTCATTTTTTTAAGTTTCCCCTTCCCTGATGAGTATCTAAGTGTACGTTTTATTGCCTTTGAAGTCCCAGTGTCATACATCATATAAGTATCGTTCTTAGCCCTCTTTATTGGAAACTCGAAACTGATTTGCAGAGTTGGCCGGGATACAAAAGGCGTATGAAAATTATACCCAGCTCTTTATCGGGCAAAACTCTCTCCCTGCTTCCCTATGGGAATTGTTCTTTTTAGACCGTGAACATTGATTGTTTGAGGAACAGACATCATGAACAAGAAACAGCAGAGCTTTTTAAAGAAAATCAATTTTAGCAAAGAAAAAGGTTTGAAGACACTCGCGATTCATTTTCACGGTGTTTTCAAACCTCTTAGACATGTATACATTTGATGCAGAATAATTGACGCCTACCGCTTCCGCACTGCTATCCACACGTTTAAGAAAAAATGCCATGAACAAAACGATAATATGATTTGCAATTATTTCCGTTTCCTGTTATGATAAAGAAGAATTATTTTTGTTCGGTGTAAAGGATAGTATGAATATTGACTTTTCGTCTTGATGATACTTTGGGCAAGGATAGTAATACAATGTGCGGTAACGCACTAGGAGGCAACAAAAATGGAACAAGGTACAGTTAAATGGTTTAATGCAGAAAAAGGTTTTGGATTTATCGAACGTGAAAATGGAGACGATGTATTCGTACACTTTTCTGCAATCCAAAGTGACGGATTCAAATCATTAGACGAAGGTCAAAAAGTAACATTTGACGTTGAGCAAGGTCCTCGCGGAGCTCAAGCTGCTAACGTTCAAAAAACTGCTTAATCTTCAATCGTTTATACAAACAGGCTCTTTATATAGGGCCTGTTTTTTTTATGTTCTCTGTATAATGCTTAATAAAAAACCCTACTCAACGTTCGAGTAGGGAGGTGGTAAAAGGTAATAGAAAAAGATTTAACGCTTCAAAGGTTGTTTACAGTATAACATAATCGATTGACAAAATGCGGAATTTATATAAATTTTTTATTTTTCTTTTCAATTACAACTACTACTTTTTCTTTCTTTTGGTTACATCTCCTTCATGCAAAGTTCAACAGTATTTTTCCATTCAAACCCGGCTGTTCATAATGCTTCAACGCATCATAAAAATCTTCAAAATTATATACTTTTTCTGGAGCATTGATGACCATTCTTCCGCTCTCAACGAGCTTAATCACCTGCGAGAAGCGATTTCGGTATTCAGAAACGGAATGTCTCTCGTTCCAAAGTCTTAAGGCGAATAATTGTGGTGACACATGGTATACATTGTGTAACTTTCGCCAATCGTTTGGTATACCTGACAACAGACCATAACTGACAAACGTTCCTTCAGGTTTTAACGTCCTCGCCAGCAGTTCGCCGCTTTCTCCTCCAACAGAGTCAATTGCATGGTCAACACCGATGTCGCAAGCATCAGAAATCTGTTCATATATAGAACCGTTGGAAGCGTCGATGACTCGCCATGCCCCAAGTTTTTGAAGTTTTTCTATCTTGCGGCTGTTTCTTGTAATGACAATTAAACGGAATCCCAGTATAGTAGAAATTTGCGCAAACAAACCTGCAATAGATGTACCTCCGCCATTCATTAACACAATTTCATTCGGCTGAACACGCAATGATTCCGTACAAATTAGCCAGGCTGTTAATGGATTAATATACAGTTGACTGGCGTCGTTATCACTTATTGATGGAGGCAGCTCTATTGCATAATCAGCTTTGGTGGTTACATATTGTTGCCAAGTTCCCTCTCCTCTTACAGGGAGGACCCTTTTTCCAATCAATGATGGTGATACATCTTTGCCCTGATCTATGACAATTCCCACACCATCATATCCTGCAACAGCCGGCAGCTTAATTCTATGAGAATAGGCCCCTCTAATTGGAAGCAAATCTGATGGATTAATTGGACTGGCAATCATTTTGACAAGAATTTCATTTGGCTGAAGAGGAAGCTTTTCTCCGGTATATAGCTGTAATTTTTGAAGCGGATCACCAAATTCCTTATATATTAATGAAACATTATTCATGATTTGTTATTGGCTCCTTAGTTTAATACTTCTATAAATAAACTTGCACTCTTTTGAGATTATGTCAATATTGTCTTTGTTTTTAGCTCCTAGTGTAAGTGCAGCTTCTACTACAGCGCAGACACAACAAAGAAATATCACCCAGACTGTTAGCTATCCATCTGTAGGACAACTGTCTCAAAAAGAAATTCATATCATGGCGCTCATGATAATCCTAAACATCAAAGAGTTTCCATACTCAGCACTGGGCTTCGGCGTTAGCCAAAAAATTAGCTTAACAAGCACTCCGGTACATACTTGAAAGAACCGTGATTGCTAAAAAATTATGCCAAAAAGGCGAAAAACGGTTTTTATAAAGTAGCAAACTACATTGAAAAAGTTCAACATTCAAGAAAAATGAATTGCTGCATTTATAAAAGCCGGACTTCCACCTGATGTTGTCGATTTAGTACCTATTACTTAAAGTCGCCGTCTAACTTGTCCGTCATTTCTTATAATTGTTTTATAAACAGCACAACCATATAATAGAACGAAAAAAGGATGGCGTATCATGCCGATCAATTCTTTTGAAAACTATCCGATGAGCTGGAAGCCATCGATTGATAAAACTGAAAAGCCCATTTATAAAGCACTTGCAAGGCAATTGGAGCAGGATATAGTGAACGGAGTTTTATTGCCTGGAACAAAACTTCCTCCTCAGCGGGAACTGGCTGATTATTTGGATTTAAATTTGAGTACCATTTCAAAGGTGTTTAAAATGTGTGAGTTAAAGGGCCTGTTAAGTGCAACTGTTGGGAGCGGCACATTTGTATCGTATGATGCGTTATCGAATGCGTATTTACTTGAGGATACAAAGCCAAAGCTCATTGAAATGGGCGCAACACTGCCGGATCATGCTTCTTACGAGCCGCTCATGCTCCATTTGAGCAGCATGCTGCAAGAGACAGATTATGAAAAATGGTTTGGTTATGGCCGGGCGGGCGAAAGCCTTTGGCAAAAGGATGCAGCTGTAAAGCTAATTCGAAGAGGCGGTTTTGAAACAACCGTTGAGCACATTTTATTTGCAAATGGGGGACAAAATGCGATCGCTGCCGCATTGGCGGGTCTTTGTAAGCCTGGAGACCGCATTGGTGTTGATCATCATACATATCCCGGATTAAAAACTGTTGCATCAATGCTAAGTGTGCAAATCGTACCGATAAAATCCGAGAACGGTGAAATGAAGCCGGAGTCACTTGAATATGCTTATAAAAATGAAAACATTACAGGCATTTATTTGATCCCGGATTACCATAACCCGACAGCGTCCTTTATGTCTGTAGAGAATCGAAAGGTCATTGCAGAAATTGCAAAAAAGTATAATTTGTTTATTATTGAAGATGCATCGTACCATCTTCTTGGCAAAAATCCACTTCCAGCCCTTGCATCATTCGCGCCGGAACAGGTGATCCATATCGCAAGTTTATCTAAATCATTGGCACCGGGGCTGCGACTGGCGTATGTTGCAGTGCCGTATCAATTTAAGGAGCCGGTTTCGAGGGCGCTTTATAATTTAAATATAACGGTTTCCCCGCTATTAGCAGAACTTGCTGCGCGCACGATTGTATCAAATCAATTTGAAGTCTTAATTGAGGGGCATCGTGAACAAACGATTTGCAGAAACCAAATCGCAAATCGATATTTTGCTGACTATACGTGTTTAGGTGGTGAAACAGGCATCTTTCGGTGGTTGTTGTTACCGGGTGGGATTACAGGTGCTGAATTTGAAAAATTAGCTGCTGAACATGGAGTGCAAGTGTATGCGGCTGAACGCTTCGTAGTTGGGAATAGTTGTCCGGAAAGGGCGGTAAGGGTTTCTGTATGTGCACCAGAAACGCTCGAAGAGCTTGAAAAAGGATTAATAATCCTTAGGCGCTTGCTAAACGATCTTGCCTAATTATTGTCCGCCATACAATTTCAATATTGTATGGTTTTTTTGCACGTGTTATGATGATTCAAATCTAGTTGGAGGTTGATCAAGGAAGGCAGGTTAGATCATGCTGCACAAAGAAAGTGTAAAATCGTTAGACGTTCAATCAGCTTCATTAAAAAGCTACATTGGTTCCCCAGAAAAACAAAAAACGTTATACAAGCGTACATTATTTGTTGTAAGTGTTTCACAAATTTTTGGCGGTGCAGGGCTGGCGGCAGGAATTACTGTCGGTGCCCTTATTGCTCAGCAAATGCTCGGAACGGATGCTTACGCAGGGGTCCCGACAGCTTTATTTACTTTAGGATCAGCGGGGGCAGCCTTATTTGTAGGCAGACTTTCTCAATTCTATGGTCGTCGTACAGGTCTTTCAGCCGGTTTTATGATTGGCGGACTTGGAGCAATAGGAGTCATCATTGCAGCAATCATCAATAGTATTTTCTTATTATTTGCTTCATTGCTTATTTACGGCGCTGGGACAGCGACAAATTTACAAGCTCGTTATGCAGGTACGGACTTGGCAAATCGTAAGCAGCGGGCGACTGCTGTCAGTGTGACGATGGTTATGACGACATTTGGCGCGGTTGCGGGCCCGAATTTAGTGAATGTGATGGGGGATTTCGCCCATTCTATCGGTGTTCCGTCATTAGCGGGCCCTTTCATTTTAGCCGCGGCGGCATATATCTTAGCAGGTGTTGTTCTTTTCATCATGCTTCGTCCAGATCCATTAGTTATCGCAAGAACAATCGAATCGATCAAGCAAGAACCAAGTGATAAAGGACATTTGACAACAACTGAACACACAGAAAACAAAAGAGGCATAATTGTTGGTGCAGCCGTTATGGTTCTTACCCAAATTGTAATGGTCGCTATTATGACAATGACACCGGTTCATATGAGACATCATGGGCATGACTTGGGTGCAGTTGGTCTTGTTATTGGCTTTCATATAGGTGCCATGTATCTCCCTTCACTTGTTACAGGGGTTCTTGTTGATAAGTTGGGACGTACTGCAATGGCAATTGCATCTGGAACTACGCTGCTTCTGGCAGGCTTAATAGCAGCATTTGCACCGGGAGATTCTATGGTTCTTATCGTAATTGCTCTTTCTTTGCTGGGATTAGGGTGGAATTTTGGTTTGATAAGCGGGACTGCACTGATAGTTGATTCAACTGAAACGGCCACACGGGCGAAAACACAAGGTACGGTGGATGTTCTGATTGCGTTGTCAGGAGCTGCCGGCGGAGCATTGTCCGGAATGGTTGTGGCAGGCTCAAGTTATCTAACATTATCACTTACTGGAGGAATTTTATCCTTATTACTCATTCCTGTGGTGGCATGGTCTCGTGAAGGTAAAAGATAAGCCGGATGCATTCAATTCGGGAGTCCAAGACAAAAACTTAGTATAAATCCCTCATTCGTTTCGATAAGAACACATTCATGTTGCTTGAACAGTAACATTTTATGCCCAAAATACAAATTTCAAATGCTTGAAATAACTTTTGTAACGGACAAAATACTTTCACTTTTATTGAAGTCCTTATGGGAGCACCCCCCGTGAAGGTTCAAGTTTTCTCGGCAGTATCACCGGAATACCAAGGGTTATGAGTCCTTGGTATTTTTTTCTTTTTTGTTTTTAACTATGTTAGGCTTTGGTAAAAGGTCGAATAGATAACAAGGAGGCGCAAAATGGGGAAACTCTCAACTTATCTATTGAAAGTTTGGCTCGCAATACCTAGATGGCTCAGAATGTTTACTTTAAGTGCAATCTCCATATATGTTTTATGGTCATTGTTCATTAATGGAGTGAAAAATATATTTAGATTATCTCTCTCTTCCTTGATTGTAAGTCTAATAGCTTCCGGAATCATATTGATGATTTTCAATAAAAGTTCTGTGAAAAAGTAGGGAGTGGCATTAAAAACATTTCTTATCGTAATATACGAGCGTCTGTAAAGCGGCCTAATACTTTTCCAGCAAACGGCATAAAAAAATGAAGAACAAGCCCTCCTAAACAAACGGTTAATAAAGTTCCGATGCCAATCGGTCCTTTTAAGATGACGGCCGCTGTCAAGAAGACGAGGTAAATGATGGTTCTCGAAACAAATATGTTGGTTCTCGTTAATTCTTTTATGATGAATGTGAATCGGTCAATTGGCATTGGAGCAAAATTTGTGTATAAGTATGTCGCGGTTCCTAAACCTGTAACAACCAAGCCGATTCCAAAACAAATCACTTTGCTCCACCATTGTTCTGGTGTGTCAAAAAAGTGCAGGAAAAAAAGCCACATATCAATGCCGATCCCCGTTATAAACGCCGTTAGCATCCCTGAAACTTTCGGTCTTTAGCTTTTTAAAAAAGAATTGCAGCCTATGAATAGCAAAGCAATGATGACTTCCCAACTTCCCACAGTAAGCCCCACATGTATGGACAGTCCCACCAAAAGTGCGTCAAAAGGCGAAGCGCCAAGATCTGATTGAATCGTAAAAGCAATCCCAAGGGTTAAGATTAAAATTCCTAATACATAAAAAACATATTTCACTTTACTCGCCCTTTTTATTGCAAATACAACAAAATTCCGGTATATTTAATGTACGTCATTTATGTTGTATTTGCAACAAAAACATGTTCGAAAGGAGTTTATGATGAAGGATATTCTTCGTGAAATTGGAATGATTGCCCGGTCTTTGGATTCTATAAGCAATATCGAATTTAAAGAACATGACCTGACAAAAGGGCAATATTTGTACCTTGTCCGAATATGCGAAAACCCGGGAATCATTCAGGAGAAGTTAGCTGAAATGATTAAAGTGGACCGGACCACCGCAGCCCGCGCTATAAAAAAACTTGAAATGAAGGGCTTTATTGAACGGAGAGATGATGAATATAACAAAAAAATAAAAAAACTCTTTCCGACGGAAAAGGGGAATGAGGTATTTCCTTTTATAAAAAGAGAAAATGATCATTCGAATCGTGTGGCATTAAAGGGGTTTTCCGAGGGGGAAGCGGAGACCATCTTCAATCTTCTTCAAAGAGTAAGAAAAAATGTAGAAAAAGACTGGGAGGTCGTGAAAAAGGGGAACAAGAGAAATTATTGACGGCATAAAGGAGCGGCAGATTGAAATGACAGTAAATATAAAAAGGTGCACCCTTGAAGACTTACAAAATCTTCAAGAAATTGGTTGTGAAACATTTAATGAGACATTTAAGCATCAGAACTCGCCGGAAAATATGAAGGCCTATTTGGAAAAGGCGTTTCACTTAACACAATTAGAAAAAGAACTATCCAACAGCGCTTCGCAATTCTTTTTTGTCTATTGTAACAATGAAATCGCTGGTTATTTAAAGGTCAATACTGATGAGGCCCAAACTGAAAAAATGGGTGATGAATCACTTGAAATTGAGAGAATTTATATCAAGAACGAGTTTCAAAAACATGGGCTTGGCAAATATCTGTTCAATAAAGCTATGGAAATTGCGAAGGAACTGAATAAAAAGAAAATCTGGCTGGGCGTATGGGAAAAAAACGAAAACGCAATTGTTTTTTATAAGAAAATGGGGTTTGTTCAAACCGGTGCTCACTCTTTTTATATGGGAGATGAAGAACAAACGGACTTGATCATGACCAAAACACTCCTATAACTTTTTTGAAAGGAGGATGACGATGTATATTCCAAAATATTTTAAAGTCGAAAATGTTGATGAAATTTTGGATTTTGTCCAAAAAAACTCTTTTGGCACGATTGTTACGACAGAACAAGGGAAGCCAATCGCTACTCATTTGCCTTTGGGGTTCAATAAAAAAGGTGATGATTACTATATCACCGGCCATGTCTCTTTTGGAAATCCGCATTGGAGAACTTTTGAAACCTGTCAAGATGTGCTTGTTATGTTTCAGGGGCCGCACGCATACATTTCTTCTTCCTGGTATGGGCATGAGGATGTTCCAACATGGAATTATCAAGCCGTCCATATATACGGTCAAGCAAGCATTCTAGAGAGAGATGAATTAATAGAAGAATTAACAATTATGATGGGAAAATACGAAAAACACCGAGAAAATCCAATTTTATGGGATAACCTTTCTCCTCAACTTTTAGAAAGACAACTGAAAGCGATTGTCGGGTTTAAGATTAAGGTGGAAGACATTCAGGCTGCATATAAATTAAGTCAAAACCGAAATGATACAGACTACATGAACATCATTGATCAATTGCAAAATGAAGGAGATCCCCATGCGGAGCAATTGGCGGCAGTGATGAAAAAGAGGCTGGAAAATTAAATATAAATCCACCTTCAACCTCATGCAGGAGTTAAAGGTCGGAATCAGAGCCGTCATTTATGCAGCATCTTAAAGATCGAGCGGGAAATGAAAAGGCAGGCCGAATGGTTAGGTCGAATCATCTTTGTCGAAGACTTAATGGGGTCGCAGCCCGCGAAAGTTCAAGTCTCTCGGCCGCATCATAGGAATACCAAGGGTTATGACCCCTTGGTATTTATTTATGGAGGGTTTCGACTCCATTATTTTGTTGTTGTCCCGTTTATGAAATTATTGATTTAAAATAGGGATTTCACTAAGCAATTTCTTCAAATGAATAGAGTCCCACGGCAAATGTTCGGTTATACCTAATCCAACTACATCCGTTTCGGAAGAGAGTTCTTTCAGAAGATGAAGCAGGTGCGGCATTTGCATTGTTCCCTCAGGAGAAAAATTTAGATGTGCTTCAGGATTGGCGAATAATAAAGAACGAAACGCCTTCGGATCAAGCACGTCTAAATCAAGGTGTATGGCCAGATACTTGATGTTGCTTTCTTTTATCCATTCTTTTATAGACTCGGTACTGGTCATTAACTTTTTAGTTCCGGCAGTTCTAATTCCAAGTCTTTGAATCACTTCAGTGTCGGGTTCTGTGGGAGTTATACCGAGTCTTTGAAGTACTTTTGATATCACTTTTGTTTCTTCTTCTGTAGGAGCTGCTAATCCAGCAATAAAGACATTTTCAGGTTTAAGGGGAATGTTCACATGTTTTGCGAACTCTTCATCTCCTTCTCCCAAAAGATTTCCGAGCGGTAATGTATGACCGTTATCATATCCGGCATATCTAACTAAATCGCTGTGAGCATCAATCCAAATTAAACCTAAGTCCCCGCCGTATCTTTCGTTTAAATAAGCAAATGGTGCTTGTTCGACTAAGCAGTCACCGCCAAACATGACAATGCGATCCGGCTTATGGGCATGAATGATATGCTGAGCAGCCTCCAATTGTTCCAGCAGTTGTTTTCTCCCGTTTATTCCGTTTTCGTTTTCAAGCGGAGTTCCATCATAAGTTTGAACCGGAACATGAATAAGGGGCTGATCATTTTCAGGAGCCAGCCAAGCAAGCAGTTCCGCTCCAAAAGAGTAGTTGGGATTGTTTCCCCCTTGCCATTGCGGCATCAACAGACGTATCGTTTTTTTAGCCATGTTATCGTCTCCTTTACTTCAAATTACGGTTAGTATAAAATGAACGCAAACAAAAAAACAGTACGCACTTTATTGATAGGTACTATCCGAAAGGGGAGTGTTAATATGAGTATGGCTGAATATAAAGGCAAAGTTAAAAATATTCAAGATACACCTTTTGGCTACACATTGTCCGTGATCGGCGGCAAATGGAAAATGGTTATTATTTATCTCCTCGCGGAAAATCAACCGGTTCGCTTTAATGAGCTGAAAAGACAAATAGGGGCTATTACTTATAAAACATTGAGTTCACAACTTAAAGAATTGGAAGCGGATGGTCTGGTGAAGCGGAAAGAGTACCCTCAAGTTCCCCCAAAGGTCGAGTACAGTCTCACTGGTAAAGCGGAATCACTATTGCCGGTTTTAGAAGGGTTATGTGAATGGGGGGTGAAAAACCAATAAAGTTAAGGATTCATTCATCTTGGAGAGAGAAGAATCAAATGCTTCGTTCTATTGCCGACAATCCTTTTGTCTGGCCGGAAATGTCCATAAACATTAGGGCCTTTATTTGTTATTCACCAGTTGTGAAAACGGGGTGCTTGCAATATAGCTCTGCCGGCACATGAATGTTCCAAGTCTAAAAGGGTTACCTTAATCCAATGTAATGATCGGTATTTGCAGCAGCCGCTCAAAAAACGTGATTGAACTTTTGAACCTAGAAAAACTGTTATGGTATATTTAAATATAACGTAAAATTTGAAATGAGGAATGGCATGAATAAAATCGAAAAACATAAGAAATTTAAAGCGAAAATGATTTTCAAAGTTATAATGGTCATGATCGGAGGAATCATAGCGGCCTATGGATTGGAAACAGTGCTGATTCCTAACAATGTATCTGATGGCGGAGTGACAGGACTCAGCATTGTTGGTTCACAACTATTTGACTTGCCGCTTGGTATACTTATCGCAGCTTTAAACATCCCGTTTGTCTGGCTGGGATATAAGCAAATCGGGAAAAGCTTTGCGTTATTATCGATTATCGGAATCGCATCACTTGCAGCAGGTACAAGTTTTATGCACCACACTCCGGCTATAATCGAAGGGGACACCTTGTTAGTCACTGTTGTCGGAGGGATCATCCTTGGTTTTGGAATGGGGCTGGCGCTGCGTAATGGCGGAGCATTGGACGGAATTGATATGCTTGCTGTGCTGTTATCGCGCAAATTGCCATTTGGAACGAGCGATCTCATTCTATTCTTTAACCTTTTTGTGTTTATTTTTGTTTCCGCTGTATTTGGCTTGCAAGGGGCATTGCTATCAGTCATCGCCTACTATATTGCGTCCAAAGTCATTCATGTTGTCGAGGAAGGATTAAGCGGTTCTAAAACTTTTCAAATTATTACAACAGAACCTGAGTTGATGGTGGAGACAATTCGCGATCAATTGGGCCGAAGTGCTACATATAAAGAAGCTTACGGTGGTTTTTCCCACGAAAAGTTTAAAGAAATTACATGTGTCATCAATCGCTTAGAAGACACCAAATTAAAGGAAATCATTAATGAAGTTGATAAAAATGCTTTTGTCACTGTATATGACGTAGCTGAAGTCAAAGGCAGTAATTTTAGAAAACCTAATATTCATTAATTAGGGATTTCCTAAGAAAAAACATACCAAAGCTTGTTGGTATGTTTTTTTATATCAAGTCGGTTTCCGAACAATTTGCTAATGCTGGACAGGCATGTGCCAAGGCAAAGTTATAATGTTCCTACTCATTTTTTAAGAGTACTTTTTTACCGGTCTTTGCAGACTTCCGAATGGCGTCTAACAACCGGTGCAGTTTGACAGCGTCATGAAAGTTTGGGATTTGATTTTTATGTTCAAATATATCTTCCGCTAAAATAGTATAAGCAGTTTCAACATAGCCTCTTGCACCATGATCCTTTACTGGGGAAATTTTTACTTCTTCAGAATAAATATCTTCAGCATTTAACAAATTATGAGGATGTGTAATCTTTTTGACTTTGAGATTGCCAAATTGTACGTGTCCTGAGGAATTATGCTGTGTTAAACGCAAAACACCTTTTTCCCCTCTAATCTCTAATTGAAAAGCTGGATAAACTCCGCCCTGAATATGGACAGAGGCTGAAGCGCCATTAACGAGCGTCCCCTGGATTAAAATTTGGTCAGCTGTGTTTTTCGGTATTTTCATCCCTGTTTCTTGTATAACGGCTTCTGTATAATGACTGTTCATTGAAGCTGATAATTCTTTAAAATCACCCAGGATATAACAAAGAACATCAAGCGAGTGACCACCGTTGATTGTAAGAAGGTTCGCCCCATTTTCTCTTTTTAAAAGGTAACTGCTTTTTTCATCTGTTATTCCTCCCTTTCCTTGTGTTGCTACCTGCATCGTGCACGAGATGACTCTGCCGATCTCCCCCTGTTTGATTGCCCGCTTTAAATAATTGACTTCTGGAGATTGCCTTCCTTGTAACCCAATCGCATGATGAATGTTCGCGTCATCTGCCAATTTTGCCAGTTTTTCAGCCTGCACAGTATCTATGCCTAAAGGCCATTCACAATATATATGTTTATTTTCTTCTATGGCTGCAAGCGAAGCTTCATAATGGAAAGGAACCTTTATACTGACGACTACCAAATCAACATCTTTTGATTGTGCTAATTCCTTATAATCTGTAAAAGCAGAGGAAGCCTTAAGCATCATAGCGCTTTTTTGTGCGGTTTCCATTTTTGATGTTCCAATCGCCGTTATTTCATAAAAAGGATTTTCCTTCAATACCGGAATATGTGTTTGACTAGCCCATTGATTATTCAAAGATCCGCCTATAATCCCTGCTTTTATCACGTTGTTCTTCATTAGCTATCCCTCCAAAACTCTTTAAACCGAGTATAATTAAAATTAGAGATCATTTTAAATGTTAAGTTATGATGGTTATATCACTTTTTTTGATGGGAGTTGAAATATGAATGGATATTGAAAACATGAAAGCTTTTGTTTCAGTGGCGGAATTAAAAAGCATATCTGCTGCTGCAATTAAATTGAATCACCTTCAATCCAATATGACTGCGAAAATAAAAAAAATCGAAACTCATTATCATCAACAACTGTTTATCAGAAATTCAAAAGGAGTCAAACTAACGAAAGAGGGAGAAAAATTATATCATCAATACAAGAAAATCTTGTTCGTTTGGGAAGAAACCGAAAACATCATGAAAAAACACGATGAAAAACTCCGTATTGGCACGATGATATCTGTCGGTGGAACTCAATTCTCAAGTGCTTTAAATAAGCTTTATCATACATATCCTGATTTATCGGTAACATTAAAAACAGGTTCAACAGAATATATTGAAAATCAAGTTCTCCTTGGAAAAATCGATGTTGCTTATACGATTGGATCGCTAAACAATAAAAAGATAAGTTATCAAAAAGTGGGATATGAAGAATTGGTTATCATAGGCCAAGGTATAGATCAATATACGAGATTTGATGATTATATAAACGGAAAAAACGTACTTGTATTATCAGATAAGTGCTTGTATCTAACATTATTATGTCATATTTTTGAAAATTTGAACATCCAACAGGGGGAAATCATTGAAGTGGGCGATCCAGAATCCTTAGTGCAATTTGCATTGATGGGTATGGGAATTTCCTTAGTATCAAAGCGCATAGCAGATCGCTACAATATCCATCATTATTTAGAAGTTCCATCACCTTATAGATACGTCGATTTATATTTCATTACACGACTAAATCATAAATTTACACCTATAGAGAAACAGTTTATTGAATTAAATAACTCCCTGACGACATCATTGAAGGAATGTAAGGTTGATAAAAAAGTTATGCTCTCTTAAAACCAATACAAAAAGGTGTACCCTTATGCGTGAAAGATATATCAATGAACGGGATTCATTTCTTTTGGGAACTTGATTAGGTAATATCCCTGATCTAAATTAGAGATGACTCATTTTGAAGCTTTAAGTGCTAAGCCTTCACAAGAAACATAACGCGCTTTCATTCAAGTGCCTTCAACAAAGCTATATTATACACATTTTCATTGGCATGACGTAATAGACCACCTCAAAACAGGGAACTTTGGCGTCGATTCTTTCCACACTTATTAAGAAATTGGAGAAGGGCGGCTTCTAAGCCCTTTGCCGCCCTAAAATCCGAATATCCTTTATTGTTTTTAGCAAGTTTCTTTTGAGAAATAGGAGTTTAAAACATCATAAACAATCGGCAAAGAAGTAAATCCGTCAGTTTCTAAAAAGTGCCCCCCGTGTTGAACTTCGTAAAGCTTAGCGTCAATTTGTTGCGCCAGATCTTTGCTCCATGCAAATGGCACAATTTGATCGTCTCTAGAGGCAATGACAGCACGATGCTTAGCTGACTCAATGATGTTTTGAAAATCAAACGATTCCTCGGTAAATTCATCTAACATCTTTAAATCGGGCAGTGACTTGGCAAAGCCGGAAACGAGCAAGATTCCGCCAAGTGGTTGACGCAATTGCGTTTGTTCCAAAAACCTCAAAACGGCGGCGCACCCCAGGCTGTGTGCAACCAGATAAGTATGTTTATTTAATGTGTGCTTATTTAAAGAGAGCGTATCAAGCCAATCTTTAAGCCTTGGCTGGTGAGGATTAGGCATGTCTAAAATTTCTGCGTGTATTCCGTCTGCAAGCAGACGTTTTTTCAGCCAAGGAAACCAGTGGTTGGTTGAGGAGGCTCTGTAGCCATGAATGATATAAATTTGTTTTGTCATCCTGTTCTCCTTACAAATAATTTTTATTCAGTATAAAATCCCTCCCGTCGGGAAACAAGTACGCACTTTTTAGTAAGTATTTTTTACTCATAAGGCAAACCTTCTCTTTGTCCCCATCTGCACATTTCATCTATGAGAGGGTATAAAGACAGTCCTCTGTCTGATAACGAATACTCCACTCTGAGGGGATTTTGAGAAATCTCCACCCGGTGAATCAGACCGTCAGTTTGCAACTCCTTCAGCTGGGAACTTAACATTTTATGGGTGATTAACGGCATAGCCCGTTTGAGCTCCCCGTATCTCATCGTTTTTTCACACGCCAGCTCATAGAGGATTCTCATTTTCCATTTACCACCTATAAGAGATAAGGTGTATTCAAATGGAGCTTGTTTGCTGCGGCATAAGGTATTCATGGTAATCAAACCTCCTTTTTTAAGATCATAACAAAAATCAATATTGAGCCTGGCTTCAACATGAAATAGCAAAAGATTCACTTGTTTTCCTTATTTTGTTGAGGAGATGTGATATGATACAAAAAAAGGGAGCGGATTTCTTCTGAAAAAGGGCGGGAATACTTTTGCGCGAATTTGCACCTCAAGTTTTTCAAACGATAGGGATTATTGGTTTTATTTTAGCTTTTGTCCAGATTCCAATCGGCTGGTTTATCGGATTTTTCTTTTCCGGTTTGTTCTTCATGATGTTGAAATCAAACAATGAAAAATCGGGAACCTTCAATGTGATGGCTGGAGCCGCGTGTTTCTTGTATTCATTTCATTGTTTGTTTACGCAAGTGTTGTGACTGAATATAAAACAAAAATAAAAGCAGGCTGATGTCTGCTTTTATTTTTGTTATCTGTCTAGCCGGCATCCCCACAAACGAAAAGCTGCTGACGTTCTTATGCGTTTTCACCGCTAAGAATCGCAACCGGGCGCGCCCAGCCGGCAGACGCTTTTTCAACTTTTACCGGAAAAGCCATGACGTAAAATCCAGTGGAAGGCAATTGATCAAGGTTGGCGAGCTTTTCAATTTGGCAGTAAGGAATGGTGCTGCCTGAATAATGACCTTCCCAAATAATTGATGGGTCTTTTTCCTGTTCAAAGCGCTTGGCGGTCATGCTGAATGGAGCGTCCCAGCTCCAGGCGTCAGTTCCGACAAGGCGCACGCCGCGTTCCGTTAAAAATAGAGTTGCTTCACGCCCCATCCCGCAGCCGCTGTGCAGGTAATCGTTTTGTCCGTATTTGGCGCCAGCCGACGTATTCACAAGAACAATGTCGCCGGGCGCGAGTTTATGATTGATGCGGTGAAGCTCCTGTTCGATTTCTTCAGGGGTAATGATATGCCCGTCTTTCAAATGTCTGAAATCCAGTTTAACGCCAGGGCCATGAAACCAGTCAAGCGGCACTTCATCAATCGTCATCATCCGCTTGCCGTCGTCTGTAACAGAACGGTAATGATATGGAGCGTCGATATGCGTTCCGGCATGCGTGGACATCTTCACTTTTTCCAGCGACCAGCCTTCTCCCCCGGGAAGATCTTGCGAGGAAAGGCCGGGAAAGCTCTGGACCATCTGTTTAGCTCCTTGCTTATGATCCGCATATTCGATTTCAGGGACAAACCCCGGCGGATCAGACGGTATATCACCTCTTAACGATACCGACAAATCTACAATTTGATTGATTTTCATCTGTTTTCCCCTTTCTGCCTAAGCGGCTGATCATTGAAATTGTAGGCGATCAAGCTGTTATCTTTTTTATTTTACATGATGAGCCATACAAAAAGCCTGCAGAACATTCTGCAGGCGATTCGCATTTTTCTACACTTGCTGTGACTTAGGTTTCCTCAGCTTGTAAATCGCGATCAGCATGATAAACCAAACCGGCGTGACAAATAAGGCAACGCGGGTGTCCTGCGCCAGTGCAAGGACGATGAGGATAAACGTAAGAAAACCGAGAACCACATAATTTGAAAACGGGTAAAGCGGCATCTTGAATTTGTTTGTTTTCGCTAAATCCGGTCTTGTTTTGCGGTATTTCAAATGGCAAATGACGGTGATTCCCCAAATAAAGATGAAGCATATCGTCGAGATGCTTGTAATCAGCGTAAACACTTGTTCAGGCATGATATAGTTCAGCATGATGCCAATCAGAATTACGACCGCTGAGAAAAACAACGCATTGCTCGGCACTTTGCGGGAGGTCAGTTTGGTCATAGCGCCGGGCGCATTATGTTCTTTCGCAAGCGAGTATATCATCCGGCTCGTGCTGAAGACTGCGCTGTTGCTTGCCGAAGCCGCCGATGTCAGCACCACAAAATTGATGATGCTTGCAGCCGCAATGATGCCGACCGCTGCAAAGACTTGGACGAACGGACTCTCATTTGGGTTGATGACATTCCACGGATAGATGCTCATGATCACAAGGAGAGCACCGATATAAAACAGCAAAACACGGACGGGGATATTGTTGATCGCTTTAGGAATGACCTTTTCCGGATCTTTCGTTTCTCCCGCTGTCAGTCCCACAAGTTCGATGCCAACAAACGCAAAGACAACCATCTGGAATGAAAGGAGAAAACCGTGCAGTCCATTTGGAAACATGCCGCCGTAGTTCCAAAGGTTGTGAAAGGCGGCAGCGCCCGAATGGGTGGAAAATCCTTTGAAGATCATGAAAAGGCCGATCACGATCAGCGCCAATATCGCAATGACTTTGATTAATGCGAACCAGAACTCCAATTCTCCAAAAAGCTTGACGGTCGCCAGGTTCATGATCAGCAAAATGAGCAGGGCGATCAATCCGGGCAGCCATTGCGGTACATCAGGCAGCCAGTATTGGGTATAAAGCCCGACCGCGGTTAAATCGGCCATCGCGAGCGAAATCCAGCAAAACCAGTATGTCCAACCCGTTATAAATGCCGCCATGTCGCCTAAGTAGTCCCTGACAAAGTCGACAAACGAATGGTATTCCAAATTGGATAAAAGCAGTTCTCCAAGAGAACGCATAATGAAAAAACAAATGATTCCCGTAATCAGATAAGCAAATAAAATCGACGGTCCTGCAAAATGGATTGATTTCCCCGAACCAAGAAACAGCCCCGTTCAGATGGCGATGAGCTGAATATGCCTGTTTTTCAGGCCTCTCGATAATTTTTGTTCGCGTATATCGTTGTCAGTTACATCTTCTGTCACTTTATGTATGCCTCCATTTTATTTTTTAGGCCCGATCCCCGCATGTTTTAAAATCATAATAACATTAAAATTTGAAGTAACAGATAAGATTCGCCTGATGCGTTTGTAAAGAGGTGGTTTGCGTGGAAGTAGACTGATCCTTCTTTTTGTAACCAGATCTTTATACAATGGTCGTTGTTCATTAATCATATTTGGTTCGGAATAAGAAGCGGGAATGAATCCGTCCGTAAGTATTGTCATACCTGCTGCAAAATACATATCCGTCTGTTTGGACAGCGTGCTGAGGCAAATCCTTGAAATTGTTGAAGCCATTGTCATCGACTCGCGATTTCAGCAGAGACATCATTCAAAAGTATGCCGCAAAAGATGACAGAATTATTCCGGCTTTCCAGAAAAACGGGAGGCTCGAGCCAAGCAACAAATCGTACTCGGCCTGTTTTTAATGGGGAAGGTTTTGTCATTGAGGGCTTGATATGCCAAGCTGCTGCGCACGTCCGCTTTCGTGATACAATATAGGTATTTCAGAGAGCATGATGTATTAGGAGGAACGAAAGCTGAACAAAAGGAAATCTCAACGCAGTCAATCGGTTTTTTCGGCAATGCTGATCGTAATCGCGGTGTATGTTCTGTATACCTTGTTTGAAAATTTAATTCTTGATCCGCAATCAACATCTTTTCTCAGCCATAAATCTCACCTGAGGGACTCCTTTCATCTCCCGGTCTGGCTGAAGGTGATGTATGTTCACGTTGTTGCCGCTTGTTTGGCGATGGCTTCGGGCGCTGTCAACTTCTCCAGCGCCTTGTTGACCAAAAGCCGCAAGATTCACCGTTTTAACGGCTGGCTCTACGTCGTTTGCGTGCTGATTGTGACGCTGTCGTCAGGCTATATGGCACCGCATTCTACCGGAGGGAAGGCCGTCAGCATAGCCTTTAACATGGTGAATATGTATTGGCCTGCCGCCACGGTTATTTCCGTCATCAAAGCTCGGCGAAATCAGTTTATCAAGCACCGGAATTGGATGATTCGCAGCTAGCTATTCTGTTTTACCAATATGTTCATTCACTTGATCACTTTCGTGTGCCATAAAGGACTCGGCCTGATATATGACATCAGCTACACGATAGGCGTTTTCGGAGCGATTGTGCTTTGCATCGCGTTGGCCGAATGGATCATTCGGTTCGCCTTTAAAAAGCCGGCGCAAATTTTTTATACAAATCACAGGGGCTTTTAAGCCCCTGCTCTTTTTCCTGAGGATTCCATATAGATCAAGGAGGCGAGTATTCTCATTGAATACGGGAAAGGAGTGTGAAGCAGTTTTGCTTTTGCTTGGGCTGTTTGATTCAGCTCATAGAGTAATAGAAAAAGTGATCTGGCTCACAGTTTTCATCACGCACCTCCTGTAAAGTAAATGATAGTTTTTTGCCGGCGAAAATAAAGAAAAACAGGGGATGTGTCAACCGATGAAAAGAACTGATCTGCCTCTAGTGTATTCGTGCTCCGGATGTTCCTCGGCCGCGCAAACGGCCAATATGATTGCCATTAAAATGGATCGGGAGAAAACGGCCGAAATGTCGTGCATTGCCGGAGTCGGCGGCGATGTGAAACCGCTTGTCAAAACAGCAAAATCCGGGCGGGATATCATTGCGATTGACGGCTGTCCTTTATGCTGTGTCAAGAGCTGTTTAGCTAAGCATGATGTTCAGCCGAAGCATCATTTTGTATTATCGGATTTTAACGTGCCGAAGAAAAAAGGAGCAGATCCCGACCCTGTCCTTTATATGAATGCGTATGAACAAATTTTGCAGCTCTTAAAATGCTAAGCCTTTTGGGAATGTTTATTTAGGGTGCTGTTTAGAGCATCAGTGAACGGCGGATTGATTTAAAATACCGAGGGTTTCATCCCTTGGTATTTTTGTTGTTACATCTTCTAAAAACCATGTCCAGCCTTTCGGCAAATTCCTCCGGATATAAAACGCATCCCACATGATTGCCTGGAAAATCGACCACTTTCGTTTTCAAATGACCAGCCAATGCTTCTGCATACCTGTACGGGAGACAGCCTTGCGAATCAATGCCGCCGGCAGGTACGACTGTAACCGGTGAAGCTTTAAGCCTGCCGATGTCGGGTGAATATTCTCTTAAACCAGGCACCTCGGACAGGATAAAATAGTCAATGTTGGCCATGAGCTGCTCCGTCCGGGATTTTGGACGGTCCGGCTGAGCTGTGGACGTAATGCCCATCGCTTTCGCGAATGCTTCTAAAGCCTGTAATCCGCTTCGTTTGTATTGTTTTTCAAGGTTCTCCAAGCTCTCGAACCCTTTGGTGCGGTCACTGCCGGCCAACAATTGCGGAATCGGAGGCTCGTGTGCGACCAACATGCGGATTTGTTCAGGATGGCGGATGGCAAGATCAAGGCCAATGGCCGCGCCGGAGCTGCAGCCGAATACATAGGCCGGTTCATCCGTCAGAGCGGCCAGCAGCCGGCTCGCATCATCGCTGTGTGCGGAAACCTGGTAATTTTCATTCGGATCTTCCAGCCTGCTGCGGGAATGCCCGCGGCGGTCGTATGTGATAACCGTGTAACGGTCGGATAGGCGGTCTGTAATCGGGTATGATTCTGCATCGCCGTTGCCCCCGTGAATCATAAGCAAGATAGGCCCAGAGCCGCGCACTTCGTAGTAGAGCTTTGCTCCGGGTACTTCCAATACACCGTGTTTCATGACAATATTCTCCTCTCGTTGCATGATCACTTTTACATTACATGACGGAGAAAGCATAGAAAATGCAGAAATCAGCTAATAAACAAACTCGCCATATTAAAAAGCACCGATCACAAGGATCCGTGCTCCAGTTTATTTTGTGTAAACGATTTTTTTAACCGTTTCGATGGAAAGATGATGTTCCGCTGCTAAGTGCTCAATCGTTTCGCCATTTTTAAAGGCCCTTTTTATCGCGGTGTTGCGATCATCGATCAGCTTTCTTGCTCCTGAACGTGCACCCCATTTTTTGTGGGCGGATTCAGTCTTGGGAATGTAGATCGTTTCCCCTTGAACATACTTTTGAATTTCCGATAGCAGCTTTTCAGGTAGAACAGCGGCAGCCTTTACGTATGCCATGTTTGCCAGCTCCTTATTCCTTTGATTGTAAAATAAGGGGCAAAGCCAATTACCAGAAAAGCTTACTTCAGGCGATTTTATTTGTCCACCCCATGCAAAGTATCGCCTTTTCCGATAACAGGCTTTGCATGAGACGCTGCATGATCCGGCATTCTGATGCTTGCCATGTGATCACCTCCTTCGAATTTGCTATTCATTATAAATGAAATCGAGATTGGCGGCACTTGATGATAAAATATTTTTAAAAAGAATGACCAGTCCGCAAACTATTTTTCACGCTCCCGCGTCTATCCTAATGTAACAGCCGTATATACGTATATTCAAAAAAGGAGTTCTTTATTGCAATGAAGAAACAAGCAGCCAGAGCGTCTCTTGTCGCTTGCATAACAGACCGGAAAGAAGACTTTTACCGGCTGGCGTACAGCTATGTGAAAAATCAAGAAGACGCCTTAGATATTGTCCAGGAATCAATCAAAAAAGCGCTCGATTCCGTCGATTCTGTTCGCAATCCGGATACGATCAAAAGCTGGTTTTATAAAATTTTGGTGCGGACGGCAATCGATTTTTTGCGCAAACGGAAAAAACTAAAGGTTATGGATGATCAAACGATCGAATTTTTAAGCAAGGGCAAGGAAGATATCTACCGGGATACAGACCTTCATGAGGCGCTTGACGAGTTGCCGCATCCCTACCACACCATTATTGTTCTGCGATTTTTTGAGGACCTCAAACTGGAAGAGATTGCGGAAATCACAGGCGAAAATTTGAATACGGTCAAAACGCGCCTTTACAGAGGATTGAAGCTTATGCGCATCCAATTGACGAAGGAGGATCTTTCTTAATGGAAAAGAAATTGGAACAGCTGAGAAAAGCATATCAAAACGTCCCCATTCCGAAGGAACTGGATCAGGTTGTCGAAACTGCGCTTCAGCATAAATCGAAGAAGAAGAGAAGGCTGGTGGTATGGCCTGCATCAACGCTTGTCGCGGCGGCTGTACTATTTGCTGCCGTCGTGAATATCAATCCCGGAGCAGCCCAGGCCATGTCGCGTTTACCCGTCATCGGCAAGGTCGTTAAGGCGATCACATTCACCGAGATCAAACAGAAAGATGGAGAATCGAGTATTGACGTGAAAACACCGGCTCTGTCCGGCTTGAATAACCGGGAGCTTGAAAATGGCATTAACGAGAAATATGTAAAGGAAAGCCGTCAGCTTTACCGGGAATTCATGAAGGAGACGTCCCGGAATAAAAAAGGGCATCTCAGCATCTACAGCGATTATGAGACAGTCACGGATACGAAGGATTTGATTTCGATTCGGCGAAGCGTCGAAAGAACGGAAGCGTCCAGCTATACCGAACGGCGCTATATCACCATTGACAAAAAGAATGAAATTCTGCTTACCTTGAAGAGTTTGTTTAAAGACGACCGGTATATTACGGCCATCAGCGAAAACATTAAAGAACAAATGAAACAGCAAATGAAAGATGATCCTGATAAAATATATTGGATCAATGACGAGGAAGTCGAGCCATTCAAACGAATCAAGGCCGACCAAAATTTTTATATTACAGAGAATCATAAACTCGTGATTTCGTTTGACGATTATGAAGTCGCACCCGGATATATGGGCGCGGTAGAGTTTGAAATTCCGACTAAGGCGATTTCGAGCCTGCTGATCGGCGACCGCTACATCCGCTAGTCAAAAAATCCATGATTCGCTGAAATCATGGATTTCTTACTTTTTACAACTTTGTAACACCATATTCAGCTTGAAACTTTTATACTAGAGAGACGGCATCATTCAGGGTAGATAAAAATGACGAATTTTTGAAACAAAAAACGGTCCTGACTTCGTCTATAATATCGGAGCCGTAAAAGGCGCGAAACATAAAGAAGAACCGTACGTACATATCATTGGAGGAATACCATGCGAGATCAGACACAACAACACCGTTACATACCGGGGTTAGACGGGCTTCGGGCTTTTGCCGTTTTGGCGGTTATCGCTTACCACCTCAACATGAGCTGGGCCGACGGAGGCTTTATTGGCGTTGATATCTTTTTTGTTTTATCAGGATATTTGATTACATCGATTATCCTGCCGGCGTATGGAAATGACATTTCCCTCACATTCAGAGATTTTTGGGTACGCCGGATACGGCGGCTGCTTCCAGCGGCGACGCTCATGATTTTCGCAACCGTCATATGGGTCGCTTTGTTTAACAGAGAGCTGATGCATACCGTGCGGGGAGATGCGATCTCCTCTCTTTTATATGTCAGCAATTGGTGGTTTATCTTTCACGACCTCTCATATTTTGATAGTTTCGGATCGCCGTCTCCTTTAAAAAACTTGTGGTCACTGGCGATTGAAGAACAGTTTTATTTCATCTGGCCGATCATTTTGCTGTTGGGCATCTACATATTTAAAAAGCGGGAGAGGCTGGCTGCGGCGGTTGTGCTGTGTGCGCTTTGTTCAGCCGTATGGATGAGCATCTTGTACGTCCCTGGCGGCGATCCGAGCCGCGTATATTACGGGACTGATACACGCGCCTTCGAGCTGTTGATCGGATGCGCATTAGCCCTTGTGTGGCCGATGAAAAGACTATCTGGGAACAGGCTCCCAAGCAGCCTGAAGCACGCGTTGCACGGAACTGAGCTTGCCGCTTTCGCGCTGCTTATGATGAGCATTTATTTTGTCGATGAATTCAGCCCGTTTCTCTATCACGGCGGAATGCTTCTGATCAGCATAATCGCAGCGATTTTGATTGCATGCGTCAGTCATCCGAGCAGCTTCTTGGGCTTTGTCCTTTCCGTGAAGCCGCTGCGCTGGATCGGGAAAAGGTCGTACGGCATTTATCTTTGGCACTATCCCGTCATCGTGCTGAGCACACCTGTTCAAGAGATTGGAAATCCGGTGTTCTGGCATGTTGCGATTAAGGTCGCTGTTACGTTTATTCTGGCGGAACTTTCGTATCGCTTTATCGAGAAGCCAATCCGACAAGACGGTTTTAAACCGTTTGTCAGCCGGGTTTTTCTGGATAAGATCACGGAATGGAAAACCGCTTCCGTTCCCAGCAAAATATCAATCGGACTGATGTTTGCCGCACTCCTCATTTTTGCAGGAGGCCTGTCGGGATTGGCCGACGAAAAGAAACAGCCGCAACAGGCCTATTCCAAATCTTATGAGGAAACAAGCGCCTCAGCGGATCAGCCGGCTGACAAAAGTGAAGAACGGAAGGATAATAAGAAAGCACAAGCTGAAAGCGGGAAAGATGATGAAACTAAAAGCCGGCAGAAAGCCGGCGGGGATGAATCGTCAAATACAAAAGATGAGCAGTCTGCGGAAAAAGAGCCTGATCATATCGAGAAAGAGGTATTGGCTGTCGGGGATTCGGTCATGCTTGACATTGCTTCCAGCCTGCGTAAGAAAATTCCGGGAATCACAATCGACGGTCAGGTTGGAAGGCAAGTGAGGGAAGCGCTTCAATTGACATCAACCTACGCTTCCTTTAATCATTCGGACAAAGCCGTCGTGATTGAACTGGGAACAAACGGCTATTTTACGGACAGTCAGATGGACGCTTTGCTTGATGCGTTCTCAAACGCTGATGTCTATCTCGTGAACACGCGCGTCCCCCGTCAGTGGGAGAGCAAGGTGAATGAATCGCTTCGGAAGCAAGCGGACAGCCGTCAAAACGTGACATTGGTCGATTGGCATACTGAAGCCCTGAAACATCCCGAATATTTCACCGCTGACGGCGTACACCTGATGCCGAAAGGGACCGAAGCTTTGGCATCGCTTATCGTCAAAGCGATGAAATAATGCTTAAACATAAAAAGAGGCTGTTATTTCTTGAATTTCGTGATAAATCTAATCAAATAAGGTGTTTTTAAAGTTTCTTTTACTAGTTTGTTATGATGTTTTGTAAAATTTTTTATTTGTTTTCTTCTATGGGGAACCATTAACAAAGGTAATCTATCTTTGCGAAACCATCCGATTTTTGCTGTTTCTGGCCCTTGTTTAATGGGTTCCCCACCTAGTAATTTTCCTGAATAGATGTACTGTATGTCATGATATTGCGGTTGATCGTACTCTCCTATTTTGCACATAATAGAAATACGGTAGCCTGTTTCTTCTTCCATTTCCCTCATGGCGCATGTTTCCGGTTGCTCGTGCTTTTCCATTCTGCCTCCTGGCAAGTCCCAGACAGGATAATCTTTTCTTTTAACCAGAAGTATTTTTCCTTTGCTATTTTCCACAATTGTAAAGCAACCTACAGTGTTTACTGCATTCAAGTTAAGATAACTCCTTCCTGTGTTTCACTTCAATTATAAATCATCTGACCGATTCGATCTCCGATCTTAACCGGTCATGAGCAATCCTCTTTCACAGCCAAAAAAATATGTTACAATATACAAATGTTTTGCGATCCTCCAGTTTATTTCATGATGAAACAATATATTTTACTAGCTTGAAAGAAAGGTTTGATACTATGCTCCATAATCCAACAGGAAAGGAACGCCTTGCATTGGCTTTTCTGCTCGGCATGCTTGCGATACTGGGCCCGCTGAATATCGATATGTATTTGCCAAGCTTTCCCGAAATTGCCGATGATTTATCAGCTGGAGCCTCGCTCGTACAGCTAAGCTTAACAGCGTGTTTGATCGGGCTTACGTTTGGTCAGCTCGTTATTGGGCCGGTCAGTGATGCACAAGGAAGACGGAAGCCCTTATTAATATCCATCTTTTTATTTGCGTTGTCTTCTTTGTTTTGCGCGCTTTCCCCGAACATTATTATGCTGGTCATTGGTCGTTTTTTACAGGGTTTTACCGCTTCGGCGGGAATTGTGCTGTCGCGCGCCATTGTACGGGACGTGTTTACAGGCAGAGAGCTTTCTAAATTTTTCTCGCTTTTAATGGTGATCACCGCGGTTGCGCCAATGGTCGCACCAATGACGGGGGGAGCCATCCTGCTTTTGCCGTTCGCTACTTGGCATACGATTTTTTATACTCTGTCATTGATCGGATTGTTTCTAGTGCTCGTTATCTCAATGAAATTGACTGAAACATTGCCGCCTGAAAAACGGATTCCAAGCTCAATCGGTTCGTCTCTCAAAACGATGGGGAGCTTGTTGAAGGACCGGTCTTTCATCGGCTATGCGCTGACTGTCGGTTTCATTCACGGAGGCAGCTTTGCATACGTGTCCGGAACCCCTTTTGTATATCAGGACATCTATGGGGTTTCTCCTCAAGTGTTCAGCGTGCTGTTCGGCATTAACGGCCTTGCTATTATTTCGGGAAGCTTTATCATCGGGCGTTTCGGGGGAATCATTCATGAGAGGAAGCTCTTGCGGATCGCGGTTATTACCGCTGTCATCGCGACATCCGTTCTCCTGACGATGACGATTTTGAAAGGACCGCTTGCAGCGATTGTCATTTCCATCTTTATCTACATGATAACCATCGGAATGACGTTGACAAGCACATTTACGCTGGCGATGGAAAACCAGGGACACCGTGCGGGCAGTGCAAGCGCGATGCTCGGCATGCTTCCGCTTCTGCTCGGTTCGATCGTTTCGCCTCTCGTTGGAATGAATGAAACAACGGCCGTTCCAATGGGTGCGATCATGTTTATTACAGCTGTGATCGGATCTTTCACCTTTTTTGCCTTAACACGGGAAAGACAGGGGGAGCGGTAAAGATAAGGACGGAATCACTTGATTCCGTCCTTTTGTTGTTATAGAGAAGCCCGGAGAATGGCGAGTACGTCATCTTTGTTTAGTTTTTGGAAATTGGCGAAGCCGCCGTGCTCGATTTCTTTAGCGGCGATGTCTGCGATCAGATCGAGCTTTTCTTCGCCGATGCCGTAGTCGGCAAGGCGGGAAGGAGCGCCAAGGCTTGTCCAGAACGCGGACAGCTTATCGATTCCTTCAAGCGCGATGTCTTTATCGGTTTTGCCTTCTGTGTCAATGTCAAACATGTTCAGCATAAGGGCTTTGAAGCGGCTGACATTCGTATCAAGCGTATATCTCATCCAGTTCGGGAACAAGATCGCAAGGCCGCCCGCATGCGGAATGTCGTAAACGGCCGAAACGGCGTGCTCCATTGTATGGGAAGCCCAATCGCCGAAATAGCCCATTTGCAGCGTGCCATTCAAAGCGATTGTGCCTGCGTATAAAATGGTTTCCCGGTGCTCATAGTTTTGCAGGTCTTCCAACAGCTTCGGTGCCGTTTCGATGACCGTCTGCAAAACGGAAAAGCACAGTCTGTCCTGAAGCGGCGTGTTTTTGACATTATGAAAATATTGTTCAAACACATGGCTCATCATATCAACAATGCCGTAAACCGTTTGGTTTTCCGGGACGCTGAACGTATTTTCAGGGTCTAAAATGGAGAACTTCGGATGCGTGACATCGCTTCCCCATACATATTTTTCATTCGTTTCCCAGTTTGTAATGACGGAATCGGGGTTCATTTCAGATCCGGTTGCAGCTAAGGTTAAAATCGTACCGAACGGCAGGGCGTCTTTTGCTGTCGTTTTTTTGCTGAAGATATCCCAAGGGTCGCCGTCGTATTTTGCTCCTGCAGCAATCGCTTTCGTGCAGTCGATGACGCTTCCTCCGCCGACAGCGAGGAGAAAATCGATTTCATGCCGGGCACACAATTCGATCCCTTTTTTAACCGTAGCAAGACGCGGATTTGGTTCTACTCCGGAAAGCTCGTGCATGTCAGCGCCTTCTTCTTTCAACACGCGCGTAACTTCGTCATAAAGACCGTTCTTTTTAATACTGCCGCCTCCATAAACAAGCAATACATTTTTTCCGTATTCCTTTAATTCTTTTCTTAACTGTTCAAGCTGGCCTTTTCCGAAGATCAATTTCGTTGGATTGTAATAGCTGAAATTTTCCATTGATGAACAAACCTCCTATGGTATATGTAAAAACAGTTTTCTACTATAACATATTGAATCGTATAGAAAAAGAGGCCGTGTTCTTACAAAGGACAGGGTCAAATTGTACAGAGGGGAGGAAGCACACACCTGATTTACTGCATAAAAAAGCTTGCCGACTTTGCCGGCAAGCTGAGGAGGCCGTTCTGTCTTCAGGTTAAAACCTATACTGAGACGTCCGCCGATTCGTTGATAGAGATGACCATTGAGACAGCGGTTCCGTCATCCGGCGCACTCTCGATATTCAGTTCGCTCCCGCAGAAGTGCTTCAGTCTTCGGTTGATATTTTTCATACCGACGCTATGAGTGAAATGAGAGGAAAAGATATCGTGTTGTTTTTCCGGCGGCATGCCGATTCCATTGTCCTCTATCTTGATATAATAGCGGTTTTCGCTTTCTTTTTTTGCCGTCAGCTTGATCCAGCCTCCGCCTCTTTTTTTGCTGATGCCGTGGTGGACGGCATTTTCGACAAGAGGCTGAATCATTAATGGCGGAAGGGCAAAGTCAATGTCTTCGTCAATATCGTAAATGACGTCCAGCCGATCGCCGAAGCGCGTTTTTTCAATAGAAAGATACGAATTCACAATCGACAGTTCATGTTTGAAAGAACTCATCCCTGATGTATTTTGAAAATCAAAACTCATTCTTAAGTAGTTTGTAAAATCAGCCGTTACTTCGCGCGCTTTTTCAATATCCAAATGACTGAGCGCGATAATTGTATTTAATACGTTGAAAAGAAAGTGCGGCTTGATCTGCGACTGGAGGAATGCCATCTCCATATTGGTCGCTTGGGCTGCCGTATCTTTCATCATGATCAGGTTTTTAACGCGGGCTGCAAATTCAGTGTAGTTGTACGGTTTTTGCAAAATGTCATTTGCCCCGGCGTGAAAAGCCTTGTATTTATCATGATCGATGATGGCTGCCGTAATAATGAGAACCGGAAGTTCCACCATTGTGAATCTTTCACGGATTTTCATAGAGACTTCAAACCCTGTCATATCGGGCATCATCAGATCCAAAATCACCAAGTCAAGCTTTGAACGGGAGGCGACTTCGAGAGCCTCTTTGCCGCTTTTTGCTGCGATGACTTGATAAGGAACGCCTTCAAGCATATCGGCCAAAATTTTTAAGCTTTCAATGTTATCATCGACGATCAGAACAGTTGGAGCATCCATTTTCTTTGAATAATACGGCGTGCTTATTGAAACATCGGGCAAACTCCTGACGGCTTGCTGTTGAGGCATGTTCACTTTATCGTCAAGAAGCGAGTCATCCTTTGCGACAGGCAGTGTGAAATGAAATGCCGATCCTTTCCCTTCTTCCGATTCTACCCAGATCTCCCCATTTTGAAGCTGAACGAGCTGTCTGACGATGCTTAAACCGAGCCCGGCTCCGTCATCTTTATGGTTTTTTGCTTGTTGAAAAGATTCGAATATCGATTGACGGACGGCCTTTGGTATGCCGACTCCTGTATCCGCTACAGTGATTTTGACCTTCTCTTGGTTGATCCTCTCGGCAGAGAGCGTAATTTGTCCCTCCGGCGTATACTTGATTGCGTTATCTACCAGGTTGGTCATGATTTGCCGGAAGCGGTTTTCGTCAGCCAAGACGAGCGGCAGTCCGGATGGAACCAGGTTTACAATCCGGACCTGTTTATTTTTTGACAACAGCCGATAGAAGCCCATTTCCGTACTGATCGCTGAATGGGTATCGACAGGAACGGCTTGAATCTGCAGCATGCCCTGCTTCATTTTTTCCAAATCGAGAATGTCATTCACCAGGCTGGAGAGCCTGTATCCCATGCGGATGACCAGCTGCAGATTTTCTTTTTCTTCCTCTACCGTCCTTTTGCTTTTCCTTGCCAAAAGGGTCTGGCATATATTAATCATGCTGTTCAGCGGCGTTTTAAATTCATGCGATGTTTTGGCGATAAATTCGTCTTTTAATCGATTCATTCTGAGCAATTTCAAGGATAGGACTTCATTCTCGCGGAATGCGCCTGCGAATTGCTGTGCCATCATCAGAACAGCCGCCAGCAAAGCGATGATTGACGGCACGGCATAGAGCGAATTGAACGAAAAGCCTCTTTTGCCGCTGTAAGCAGAAACGGTCGTTAAAATGACGAATGCGCTCATTGAGATCGCTGCAATCGTAAGATAAAGACTGCCTTTCATTTTCCGAAGGGCAGCAATCGCAAACACATACGTAATATAAATCAAAGTCGTGACGGCAAGAACGGAATGCAATACATATGCGAGACGGTCTGTAAAACCCCATGATATAAAATCAATCAACAAAACCAGTGCAGAAAATGCAGTCGCGCCGATTATCCATTTTTTCGAAACGATTTCTCTGTAAGCGAAATAGAGATAGAGAAAAACCGCTATACTGACAAGCACCATTGTGGTTGCCCTCATTACGCTTAAAGCCGAGAATGAAACAGACGGAAAGAAAAGAAAGATCATTCGTTCTCGTCCGATTAAAAGCACAATGACCGAAAAAAGAAGACACATCGTGGAAAAAAAGAATAAGTGCTTATCCTTTTTTCGATGCAGGAAAAAGCCGAAAAAGTATAAACCGGTAATGAAGAATGCCGTGATCATGCTGGTTTCATTAAAGAAAGAAATTTTGCTTTGGTGTAAAATGTGCTGCTGCGTTCCGAAGGTAATCGGTTTTTCTATTCCCCATGAAGGTGTTTTTTTGAAGTTCGAAAATTGTACAATCAGCTCGTTGTCCCCGCGGTGAATGTCGAAAAAACTCGTATAAGGCCTGTTTTGAGCCCTGAAATTCGCTTTGCTTGAAGGAGTTCCGCTCTGCCCGATCAATTTGCCGTTGAAATAAATTCGGTTTGCGCTGTTAATAAAAGAGGTGCTGATTCCGAACATCTCATTGTCCTGCTTTGACCGGATCATCAGTCTGTATGTACCGTAATCCACGTTTTCCCCTGAATCGGTAAGTTTGACATTGTTAGGCACAGCGGAATAAATGGGGGCTTTTCCAATGCCTGAATGGATCGCCTTTGGCGAGAGAAGCTGGTTTCGATAGAGTGTCCATTCCCCGGTGAGCGCGATGTTCCCATCTTTCTGAAAATCCCATGTTTCCAGATTGATGATTCCTTGCTTTGCTTCAGGGTAATTCTGATCGGACAGTTGATTGTTAATGAATAAGAAAATAAAAAAGAAGCCGGCATAGCCGAGAATAATCGAAAGGAAAACAAATAGCTTTTTCAATATCAGCACTCCTCATTCAGCCTGCTGCAGTCTTGTCGAATCCATATGAATATTGTACTCTTAAATGTTAATAAACGACAAGAATAAGAAAATGAATCCAACTAAGTGGGGCCATTGACATGATATAATCATTATAATAATTTCCAGATGACTCGATGAAATTGGGGTGGGTGTCGTGAAAGCGTTAATTGTGGATGATGAGGAATTGGCATTGCTTCATTTTAAAAATATGCTTGAACGAACAAATTGTTTTCGATCCATTGAAATGTTTCAAGATCCGGCTGATGTTATGGAGTATCCGGATATTCAGGATATAGACACGGTGTTTCTTGACATTGAAATGCCGGGGATCAACGGGATTGAGCTCGCTGAAGCGATTCAATCGATGAATGAAAACATTCAGGTTGTTTTTATCACGGCCTATAACGATTTTGCCATAAAAGCATTTGAATTAAATGCGATGGATTATTTGCTTAAACCCGTCGATTACGTCCGGCTCGTGAAGACGGTTAAACGGATCAGAGAAAACAGCTTGCTGAAGGCTTCCGCGGAAAACGGCGGAGGAGACTATTTCATTCAATGTTTTGGGAGTTTGCAATTTTACAAAACGGAGAAGGATGTCAAAACATATATACCCGTAAAGTGGAGAACGTCCAAAGCACGCGAAATTTACGCGTATTTGCTTCATCATCACGGCCATGTGATCAGCAAAGACGTGTTGATCGACCTGTTCTGGCCTGACCATGATGTCTCTAAAGCGAGCACCCAGCTGTATACGGCGATTTATCAAATCAGAAAATTAATCGAAAGGCTTCCGTTCAGCCAATCCATCGAGAAGACTGACACCGGATATGTCCTCCGGATTTCCGGTGTGAAAGTGGATGCTGACGAATGGGAAAAGTCGCTGAAAGAGGCTCCTCCAATTCATATGGCGACGATCAACCGGCACATGGAATTGCTGCTTGCATACGAAAACCATTACTTTATGGAACACGGTTATTTGTGGGCCGAACCCGAAAAGACACGGCTTGCCCGGATATGGCTTGGAAAAGCTTATGAACTGGTCGATTGCCTTATTCGTGAAAAAGACTACCGCCGGGCGCTTGATATATGTCTGCAGGTCGAGAAATTCGAACCGTACGATCATAAAATCATCCAATACAAGATGCAGCTGTTTAATAAAACCGGGAATGTAGAAGAAGCGATCAAGGAGTATGAGCGCTACAAACTCATCAAGGACAAAATGAATGAAATATAAACACGAGGACCGGATCAGCCGGTCTTTTTTTTATGCCATTTTCAGCTTACATGCCGATGTTCAGAAATTGTATAGTTCCATCTCATACAATGTAGTTTGGTTCGGATGATCTCAGCTGACATAAAGCAAAATTCATAGCCGCGATATCTTGATTACCGCCGCTAAACATACAGCAGCGAATTTAAAAGCCTGTCATTCTTCAAATAGAAAAGTATTTTCAGGGATTCATTTTCCAGGCTCAATCGATCCGTACACAAAAACATGATAAAAGGGGAGGAATCACAATTTGAGATCGAAAAAATATTCGTTCAGCCTCAGCAAAAAAAGAGGGCTGAAACCATTTTTGATCACTTGCCTGGCATTGTATTTGATCTTCAGTCAAGTTGTCGGCTTTACGCTGACGGCAGTGGCTGCCGGCACATCAACAGGGAGCAGCGTGTTTTTTGATTCAGTGACAATCAAAAACAGCGAAGATCAAACGGTTGACGGGTCAAAGGGAGACGACCCGGCATTAAAACCGGGTGACAAAGTGACACTCACATACGAGTGGGCGTTAAAAAACGATGAAGAAGCCGGCACCGAAAAAAGCTTCACTGTAGAGGTGCCTAAAAGCTTCGAATTCGCTCAGGATGCCAAGGGAGATGTGAAATCGGCAGATCAGCAGATCATCGGCAGCTATGAGGTGAAAGCGGACAGCAACATTTTGACCGTAACCTTGAACAGCACTGCAGAGGCAAAAGGGTCCATCACTCTGGAAGCAAAGTTTGCCGCTGCTGTGAAAAGCGGTACAAAAACGGTCACCGCTATCTTTCAACTCGGAGCAGGCAAGACGCAGCAAGCAGTCATCCCTGTAAATACAGGCTCCGAATCGGAAACGGCGAAAAACGATTCTCCGTCATCTGAGGACGATCAGGCAGCAGCTGACGATCAATCAAAATCTTCAGGGGAGCAGGACGAAGAGGAAACGAAGACAAAAGCTGCTGACACTGAGAGCAGCGATTCAAAACCGCCAGCATCTTCAAGACTAGCGGCAGCCGGGAGCCTTGCGTCCGGAGGCAATCAAATCACCCAAAATATTTTAACCGGCGTGACGCTGACAGATGAACACGGAAAGCCTTATGACAAAAGCAACCGGGCTGACACGAATTCTCCGGCAAAAATTTCAATCACTTGGGACATCCCGGATGAGCTCGGAAAGACGATAAATGACGGCGATCGCTATGAATTTGATCTGCCTGAAGCTTTCATTATGTACAACGATATTACGAATCAGCCATTAAGCTCAGGCGGTATCACGTACGGCTATTTTTCAATTGATACAAAAGGCCATGTTGTGATGACGTTTAATGGTGAAGTGAAAACAGATTCGAAGGTCAAAGGGACGTTGTTTGTCAATACGCAGTTCAACGCGCAAAAAATAAAAGGATCGACGACTCAAAAGATTCCCTTCCCGGTGAAATCAGACACTCCGGAGGTAACGGTTTATTTTAAACCAAACGTAAGCAAAACCATCGATAAATCAGGAATTTTTGATAAAGGCATCAATCCGGGGCAAGTCACATGGACAGTCGACCTCAACAAAAAATTGGATCAAGTCAAAAATGCCAAGTTGACCGAGAACTTTCCGGAGGGGCTGATCTATCGTTCTGTCAAAGTTTATCAACTCGATGTCAACATAGATGGTTCAGTCAGCCAGGGAGATGAAGTTCTTTCAGGCTACACTGTAGATGCAAATGGGAATGTCACATTTGACGGTGAGATAGATTCGGCTTATCGCCTGATCTATGTGACGGACATCGATGACTCCGCAAAGCCGGATGAAGGCGGAAATGCTGCATTTACGAACAAGGCGACATTCGGCGGAGACAATCTGGAACCTGCTTCTGCAGAGGCCTCTGTCACAGCCAAATACGGGAAAATGATCGAAAAATCGTCGACAGGTTATAAAAGCGATTCACAGACTTTCAGCTGGACGATTTTATATAACTATGGTGAGAAGAAGATTGACGAATCCAAGGCGAGCATAACAGACTCGTTTGGTTCCGCTGATTTGCAGCTTGTTTCAGATTCCTTGAAGGTGATTCCTATTACCTTCAATCAGAACGGAAGTGAACAGGCGGGAACGCCTCTAACGGAAGGCAAAGACTATACGCTCTCCGATAATGGAAGCGGGTTTGAAATCAAATTTAACCAAAATGTTACCGGAGCTTACAAAATCACATATCAAACCGAGGTCAACAGCGGAGTGATCATCGATAAATCGACAACGTATACGAACACAGCAGTGACCGGAACAGGGGAATCAAAGAAAGCTTCCGGTACAGCCATTCAACAGAATTTGATAAAAGGCTATTCAAACATTGATTACAAGAATAAAACGGTCGATTGGACGATCGCAATCAACAAAAACAACTACACGATGAACAATTGGAAGTTGGATGATAATTTCGAAAGCGGCGGGCTCGCGCTCCTCGACGGATCATTCCGTCTTCAGGATGTGACGAATAACAAAACGCTTCAAGAAGGCAAAGACTATACATTGACAATAAAACCGGATCATGAAGGTTTTCTTCTGGAACTCATCGGAGATTATGCAACAACAAACAGCCAATTTAAGATCACTTATACGACGAATATGAATGCCGACTTTTCAAACGAAAATGTCAAAAACACGGCTGAATCAACCTGGACTGATCACAGCAGCACTGAACGCAAAAATAAGGAAACGAGCAGTTTTACACCGAATCGCCAGACATCCCACAACGGTTTCAAAAACGGCTCATATAACGCGGTTTCAAAAGAAATCACGTGGAAAATCGGCATCAACTATAATGGTGAGCCGTCAAAGAATCCTTATGTTAAAGATGCTTTAGCAGATGACCAGCAATTTGTTAAAGGATCAGTGGTCGTCAAGAGCTATGCAGTCAATAAAGACGGTTCCATCACAGAAGGAGACATCCTGCCCGCTTCACAATATGATGTGGAGGAGCCGTCGGCTGACAATAAACAAACGCTGACTGTCCATTTGAAAACGGATGATTCCGTCCCGTATCTTATTGTATTTAAAACTTCGCTTAAAGGGCAGGTCATTAAGCGTGACCCTTACACCAACAAGGCGACGTACTATAATGCCGGATACTCAGAGCGTGAGTTGACGGCATCCGTTTCGGTCGCCGACGGAGGAAGCCTCGTTTTCAAAGGAGGCAAACAAAACGGAGGTTATGTCGATTGGAGTATTAATGTCAATGCGAGCCAGTCGGTATTGGAGGATGTAAAAGTCACCGATACTCCGGATACCAACCAAATTTTAGCTGAAGATTCTTTTAAAGTTTATCAAGCTAAATACGATGAAAAAGGTGCAGTCAAAGACAGCGGAGGAAATCTTGTCCCGGATGATGTTCAGCTTCAAAAAGGCGAAGACTATACACTGGACATCAAGACCGACAATGCAACCGGTGAACAATCATTTGTCCTGAAATTTACAGGTGATTACAAAAAAATCGACCGCGCCTATGTGATTCAATACCAATCATTAATCAATATTGCCGGCACGAGCGGTCATGTTCACAACAAAGTGTCGATTTCGGGAACGAATGTTCAGGAACAAACCCAGGAAAACAACAGCTCGGTCTTTGTTGCCGTTTCAAGCGGCGGCGGTTCAGGCTCAGGTGAAAGAGGCAGCCTGACAATCCTTAAAACGGGGGAAGGCGGCACACCGCTTTCCGGAGCAGATTTTCAATTGCGGACAAAAGATAATGAGCGGCTTCTGCGGACAGGAACGACTGACGACGACGGCAAGCTGACATTCGGTAATATCCGCTACGGGACTTACATTTTAAAAGAAATCAAGCCGCCTGACGGATATACGATCAGCGACGCTTATGCAGACGGGGTCTCCGTTGAGATTAACAGCAGCTCTTCCAGTGCCAGAGCGCTTTACAAAGTCGTGAATGAAAAGAATAAGGTGACGCTTATCAAACAAGACGAACAAAAGAATCCTTTGGAAGGAGCCGTGTTCAAGCTGGAGAAAAAATCCGGCGATGGCACCTTTACAACAATACGTACGAATATTAAGAGCAATGAAAACGGAAAAGTTGAAATCAACGGTTTACCGCCCGGCAATTATCGTTTGCTGGAAACGAAAGCTCCAGAAGGATATCTCTTAAATACAAAAGAAATCAGCTTCTCCGTCAAAACGAATGATAAGAATCAAGTACCTGACGTTGATTTAGGAACATTGATCAACTATAAAGGCAGAGCACATTTAACGAAAGAAGATGCAGAAGGCCGTCAATTAGAGGGGGCTGAATTCAAGCTCATTGATCATGAAGGCAACACCGTTCATGAAAAGCTCACCTCAGATCAAGACGGGAAAATCGCGGTATCTGGTCTTGCGCCTGGCCGCTATGCCTTTGTTGAAACCAAAGCGCCCGAGGGCTTTGTGATAAACAGCAAGGCAATCGAGTTTACCATATCTGAATCGGCAAAAGAAAAACCGGAATCCGTGGACGCAGGCAAAGCCGTCAACTATAAAGGTTCGGTTTATTTGACAAAAGAGGATGCGGAAGGCCGTACGCTGAAGGGCGCTGAATTTAAGATCGTTGATCATGAAGGCAACACCGTTCATGAAAAGCTCACTTCCGATGAAGACGGAAAAATCGCAGTTTCAGGCCTGGCGCCTGGGCGCTATGCTTTCGTGGAAACGAAGGCGCCCGAGGGCTTTATGTTAAACAACGATCAAATAGAATTCACCATCCCGGGCTCAGCTGAAGGGAAACCGGAGCCGGTTGATGCAGGCGCCGCCGTTAATTATAAAGGCTCGGTTCATTTAACAAAAGAAGATGCGGAAGGCCACAAGCTTGAAGGAGCCGTTTTTAAGATCGCAGATCAATACGGGAATACCGTACAGGAGGAACTGGTCTCAGATCAAAATGGAACCGTTACGGCTTCAGGCCTGGCGCCTGGGCGCTATGCTTTCGTAGAAACGAAAGCGCCTGATGGATTTGTATTGAACAGCGGGAAAATAGAGTTTGTCATCCCGGATTCCGCTGAAGGAAAACCTGCGCATGTAGATGCGGGTAAAGCCATCAACTACAAAGGTTCGGTTTATTTGCAGAAAAAAGATGAAGACGGCAATGGATTAGAAGGAGCCGTGTTTAAAATCATTGACAGCGAAGGCAAAACGGTCAAAGACGATTTGATCTCTAAAGAAGACGGCAAAATCGAGGCTGGCGATTTGGCGCCGGGAAGCTATCAATTTGTTGAAAAACATGCGCCTGACGGTTACCTGCTGTCAACAGATCCGATCCCATTTTCCATTACCGGGAAACACGAAGGTGAGCCGAAACAGGTTAAACTGACGGCTCTCAACAAGAAAAACAGCGTTGTGCTCACAAAAGTCGGCCAGGATGACAAGAGCGCCGGACTTCAGGGAGCGCAGTTCGATTTGACAGATGAAACCGGCAAGGTGCTGAAAACCGGTTTGGCAACAGACACAGACGGCCGGATCACAGTGTACGGTCTTAAGCCCGGTAACTACCAATTTGTCGAAACAAAAGCGCCTAAGCATTATCAATTGGATAAGACGCCAATATCGTTCACAGTCAAAAATACTGATACAAAGCCAATTGAAATGACTGCAGAGAATCAATTAACACCGGGCGATGCGAAACTGACGAAAGTGGACCGCAACGATAAAAAAGCTGTGTTGAAAGGAGCAGAATTCAAGCTGCTCGATGCCAATGGAAAGCCTGTTAAAGCCGCAGGTAACGGGAAAAAGCTGCCGGCTGTCTGGACTACAGATCAAAACGGTCAATTTATTGCGGAAGGTTTGGCACCTGGGCGCTATCAATTTGTCGAAACGAAGGCGCCTGACGGTTATAAGTTGGATGAAACGCCGATTCCTTTTGAAATTAAAAAAGGACAGTCAAAACCGGTCGAGATCACAGCGTCCAATGAAAAGCTGAAAACGCCGGCTGTTGACAAAGGCACATCGAACCCGAATTCGGGAGACCCTAAAACAGATAACAAAGGTACACCGGACCGAAATTCGAACGGAGATCCTAAAGGTCATTTGAAAGATACGCTTCCGAAAACCGGTGATAGAGACAGCATCATTCCGATCATGATCGGCATCCTGCTGATTCTGTCTGGAGGAGTCTTCGCTTTCTACACAAGAAAGAAACAAAGAAAGGCGTAAACGAATCATTTATGCACCTGATCATGAAACCGGTCAGGTGCTTTTTTGAAAAACGGCATTCGTTCATTTGACATAAAGGTTAGAAAGGATTGTGGGACATGTATAAAAAAATGATCGTTGCCGTACTTGTCATATCAGGTATACTCTTCGTCTTGTCTCCTTTTATTAAAGAAAGCATCATCATCAATCTCAGTAAGAATAAAAGTTTTGAATTGACTGCTGAACAGGCGGCACAGAACAATACGCAAAAGGCGTCATTTGATTTTGAAGCGATTCAGCCGCCTTCTTTTATGGAAGCAGTAAAAGCCGGCCTCGATCGTGAATCGAAAGCGGTCATCGGCCGGATCACCATAAGCAGCGTCAATATCAAGCTGCCGATATTGAAAGGCACAACCAATCAAAATCTTCTCTACGGAGCGACAACAATGCGTCCCGATCAGAAAATGGGCGAGGGCAACTACCCGTTGGCCGGACATCATATGAAGCGGGAGAACCTCTTATTCGGCCCTCTTATCCACATTAAAAAAGGGGACACCGTTAAAATCACAGACTTTAAAAAAGACTATATATACACTGTGACATCCAAACAATTCATTTCTGAAACGGACACAGATGTGATTCAAGAGACGAAAGAAAAAGAAATTACGCTGATGACATGTGACAAAGCCGTGAGAACCGAAGGGCGCCTTGCGGTTAAAGGAAAGCTGATTCATGTTGCTGTTCACAGATAATTGAAATGTCCGCTGCAGGCAGGAAAAAATACTGAGGGAAAGCCCCTTGGTATTTTTTTATTGGGACTAAAATTCTACACATCACAAAAAAGTGACAAAAAGATCACTATGAAATGACAATAGTGAAAAAATGCTGTTAAATAATAAAAAAAGAAATGGAATTATGTGAGTTGGATGGAATTCCTATCATAACGCCATTGGTAACGCTTTTTAAAATGAAAAAAAGATAAATTTTCTGAAATTTATGTTGACTGAAAGCGCTTTTAAAATTATGATAATATCAGATCTAACAAAAATGTACCAAAAACATAACTATAATCTAACAATGTATTTAAACGGCATACAAATGAAAGCGATTCCAAAATATTCCGTGGTAGGCAATTGGTTGTGCGGAAGCTCCGGCTTCCATCAAAATAAAATTTTCAATTTTCTGTTAAGGGGGTGGTTGGCGAAACTTTCGAAAGTTGGGAATGAGTCTTTTGGGAAAAGAAATGAGCTCCTATTAAGGATGTTTTCGAAAACCTTTGGAAATAAATCAATTTTTAAAAACAAAGGCGGGGGAAATCAATATGAATGAACAGGGCAATCAGAAATCATTTTTGCGTACTATTATTTTAGTCTCGACGTTCGGCGGACTTCTATTCGGATATGACACCGGAGTGATCAACGGAGCCTTGCCTTATATGTCTGAAGGAGATCAGCTGAACCTGACTGCCTTTACAGAAGGGCTGGTCGCAAGCTCGCTTCTCCTGGGAGCGGCATTGGGGGCGGTATTCGGCGGAAGGCTCTCCGATTATATCGGGCGCCGCAAAAACATCATTTTTCTAGCTGTGCTTTTCTTTTTCTCGACGCTCGGATGTACGCTTGCGCCTGATGTGACGATTATGGTCATCTCTCGGTTCCTGCTTGGAGTTGCTGTAGGGGGAGCATCTGTTACGGTACCGACTTACTTGGCTGAAATGTCTCCTTCAGAGAAAAGGGGACGAATGGTTACCCAAAATGAATTAATGATTGTCTCCGGACAGCTCTTGGCATTTACTTTCAATGCCATCCTCGGAACCACAATGGGGGATAGTTCCCATGTTTGGCGTTACATGCTGGCCATTGCCGCAGTCCCGGCTGTATTCTTGTTCTTTGGTATGCTGAGAATGCCCGAAAGTCCGCGCTGGCTTGTCTCTAAAGGGAAAAATGAAGCGGCGCTGGGCGTTCTGAAAAGAATCCGCGAGGAAAAAAGGGCGCATTCGGAAGTTGCTGAAATCGAAGCTGCGGTCATGAAAGAATCTGAAATGAAAAAAGCGAATTATAAGGATCTGGCTGTTCCATGGGTGCGCCGAATCGTATTTCTCGGAATCGGGATCGCTGTCGTTCAGCAGATTACCGGCGTAAATTCTATCATGTATTACGGTACAGAAATACTCAAAAATGCCGGATTTGAAACAAAAGCTGCACTTATCGGAAATATTGCTAACGGTGTCATTTCAGTTTTGGCGACATTCGTGGGGATTTGGCTTTTAGGGAAGGTCGGGCGCAGACCGATGCTGTTGACCGGTTTAATAGGGACGACCTCAGCTTTGCTGCTGATCGGCATCTTCTCAAACGCCCTTCAAGGTTCAGCTGCTCTTCCGTATGTCGTACTTACGCTGACAGTAACCTTTCTTGCATTCCAGCAAGGTGCTATTTCTCCTGTAACATGGCTCATGCTTTCTGAAATATTCCCGCTTCGCGTTCGCGGTCTAGGAATGGGCGTCACCGTGTTTTGTTTGTGGATCGTCAACTTCTTTGTCGGATTTTCATTCCCGATATTGCTTGATGCGATTGGACTGTCATCGACATTCTACATTTTTGTCGGACTTGGACTTCTTTCCATTGCATTCGTGAAAAAATTCCTTCCTGAAACAAAAGGTCTCACACTTGAACAGCTTGAGCATAATTTCCGCAACTACAAATCGGAAAAAGCACCAAGCGACGCGAGCGCTAAAATCAGCGGATGACAATTTTGCCGAGGGACATACAGGTCGAGTCCCCTCGGTGGAGAATATAGATGAAGGATTTGAAGTTTGCAGGCAGAAATCTTCCTATAACAAGATTTCTGCCTGTATTTTTGTATACGGTGCGGAAAAGCAGGCTATTGGAGGCGCCTTTAGGATATCTTAAAAGCCGTTCGTAAAATAAAAGCTTCATTAAATGATCGTGCAAGAGTGATGTCGAAGTTAACGATTTACAGCTTCGGTTCCGTATATAACTTGATGAAGCAGGGAACATTCAATAAAACATCACATAAGATGAAAAGGGCAGGTAAAACGTCATCTATTATGAATGGCTGTAAGCATAATTTTTTTAGAAGTATAAAAAAACGAAAAAAGTGTTGACAGATGAATTGAAGGCATGATATATTATTATTCGTCGCTAAGACAACGAAGTTACAACTTCGAAATGCCGATATAATATTCATCATTTAAAGGGTGTACAAAAACCTTAAAATGTGTATAATGGATAAAGTCGAAACAAAAAAGCTTCATCCTTTCGGTAGAAAAACTTCAAAAAAACTTCTTGACTTTAACTGATATTCATAGTATTATAGTTAAGTCGCCTGATGAAGCGCCCGTAGCTCAATTGGATAGAGCGTTTGACTACGGATCAAAAGGTTAGGGGTTCGACTCCTCTCGGGCGCGCCATATATTCGCAATGCGGGTGTAGTTTAGTGGTAAAACCTCAGCCTTCCAAGCTGATGTCGTGAGTTCGATTCTCATCACCCGCTCCAATTTTAGAATGATCTTTGAAAACTAAACAAGACAAAACGTACCTGTTAATTCATTTTTTATAAATCGCACAGCGATGTGCGTAGTCAGTCAAACTACTTTATCGGAGAGTTTGATCCTGGCTCAGGACGAACGCTGGCGGCGTGCCTAATACATGCAAGTCGAGCGGACAGATGGGAGCTTGCTCCCTGATGTTAGCGGCGGACGGGTGAGTAACACGTGGGTAACCTGCCTGTAAGACTGGGATAACTCCGGGAAACCGGGGCTAATACCGGATGCTTGATTGAACCGCATGGTTCAATTATAAAAGGTGGCTTTTAGCTACCACTTACAGATGGACCCGCGGCGCATTAGCTAGTTGGTGAGGTAACGGCTCACCAAGGCAACGATGCGTAGCCGACCTGAGAGGGTGATCGGCCACACTGGGACTGAGACACGGCCCAGACTCCTACGGGAGGCAGCAGTAGGGAATCTTCCGCAATGGACGAAAGTCTGACGGAGCAACGCCGCGTGAGTGATGAAGGTTTTCGGATCGTAAAACTCTGTTGTTAGGGAAGAACAAGTACCGTTCGAATAGGGCGGTACCTTGACGGTACCTAACCAGAAAGCCACGGCTAACTACGTGCCAGCAGCCGCGGTAATACGTAGGTGGCAAGCGTTGTCCGGAATTATTGGGCGTAAAGCGCGCGCAGGCGGTTTCTTAAGTCTGATGTGAAAGCCCCCGGCTCAACCGGGGAGGGTCATTGGAAACTGGGGAACTTGAGTGCAGAAGAGGAGAGTGGAATTCCACGTGTAGCGGTGAAATGCGTAGAGATGTGGAGGAACACCAGTGGCGAAGGCGACTCTCTGGTCTGTAACTGACGCTGAGGCGCGAAAGCGTGGGGAGCGAACAGGATTAGATACCCTGGTAGTCCACGCCGTAAACGATGAGTGCTAAGTGTTAGAGGGTTTCCGCCCTTTAGTGCTGCAGCAAACGCATTAAGCACTCCGCCTGGGGAGTACGGTCGCAAGACTGAAACTCAAAGGAATTGACGGGGGCCCGCACAAGCGGTGGAGCATGTGGTTTAATTCGAAGCAACGCGAAGAACCTTACCAGGTCTTGACATCCTCTGACAACCCTAGAGATAGGGCTTCCCCTTCGGGGGCAGAGTGACAGGTGGTGCATGGTTGTCGTCAGCTCGTGTCGTGAGATGTTGGGTTAAGTCCCGCAACGAGCGCAACCCTTGATCTTAGTTGCCAGCATTCAGTTGGGCACTCTAAGGTGACTGCCGGTGACAAACCGGAGGAAGGTGGGGATGACGTCAAATCATCATGCCCCTTATGACCTGGGCTACACACGTGCTACAATGGGCAGAACAAAGGGCAGCGAAGCCGCGAGGCTAAGCCAATCCCACAAATCTGTTCTCAGTTCGGATCGCAGTCTGCAACTCGACTGCGTGAAGCTGGAATCGCTAGTAATCGCGGATCAGCATGCCGCGGTGAATACGTTCCCGGGCCTTGTACACACCGCCCGTCACACCACGAGAGTTTGTAACACCCGAAGTCGGTGAGGTAACCTTTTGGAGCCAGCCGCCGAAGGTGGGACAGATGATTGGGGTGAAGTCGTAACAAGGTAGCCGTATCGGAAGGTGCGGCTGGATCACCTCCTTTCTAAGGATATTATACGGAATATAAGACCTTACGGTCTTATAGACAGGTGCGTTTAGATCTTGTTTAGTTTTGAAGGATCATTTGATTCTTCAAACGTGTTCTTTGAAAACTAGATAACAGTAGACATCACATTCAATTAGTAACACAAGATATCACGTAGTGATTCTTTTTAACGGTTAAGTTAGAAAGGGCGCACGGTGGATGCCTTGGCACTAGGAGCCGATGAAGGACGGGACGAACACCGATATGCTTCGGGGAGCTGTAAGCAAGCTTTGATCCGGAGATTTCCGAATGGGGAAACCCACTGCTCGTAATGGAGCAGTATCCATATCTGAATTCATAGGATATGAGAAGGCAGACCCGGGGAACTGAAACATCTAAGTACCCGGAGGAAGAGAAAGCAAATGCGATTCCCTGAGTAGCGGCGAGCGAAACGGGAACAGCCCAAACCAAGAGGCTTGCCTCTTGGGGTTGTAGGACACTCTGTACGGAGTTACAAAAGAACGAGGTAGATGAAGAGGTCTGGAAAGGCCCGCCATAGGAGGTAACAGCCCTGTAGTCAAAACTTCGTTCTCTCCTGAGTGGATCCTGAGTACGGCGGAACACGTGAAATTCCGTCGGAATCCGGGAGGACCATCTCCCAAGGCTAAATACTCCCTAGTGACCGATAGTGAACCAGTACCGTGAGGGAAAGGTGAAAAGCACCCCGGAAGGGGAGTGAAAGAGATCCTGAAACCGTGTGCCTACAAGTAGTCAGAGCCCGTTAACGGGTGATGGCGTGCCTTTTGTAGAATGAACCGGCGAGTTACGATCCCGTGCAAGGTTAAGTTTGAAAAGACGGAGCCGCAGCGAAAGCGAGTCTGAATAGGGCGCATGAGTACGTGGTCGTAGACCCGAAACCAGGTGATCTACCCATGTCCAGGGTGAAGTTCAGGTAACACTGAATGGAGGCCCGAACCCACGCACGTTGAAAAGTGCGGGGATGAGGTGTGGGTAGGGGTGAAATGCCAATCGAACCTGGAGATAGCTGGTTCTCTCCGAAATAGCTTTAGGGCTAGCCTCAAGGTAAGAGTCTTGGAGGTAGAGCACTGATTGGACTAGGGGCCCCTACCGGGTTACCGAATTCAGTCAAACTCCGAATGCCAAAGACTTATCCTTGGGAGTCAGACTGCGAGTGATAAGATCCGTAGTCGAAAGGGAAACAGCCCAGACCGCCAGCTAAGGTCCCAAAGTATACGTTAAGTGGAAAAGGATGTGGAGTTGCTTAGACAACCAGGATGTTGGCTTAGAAGCAGCCACCATTTAAAGAGTGCGTAATAGCTCACTGGTCGAGTGACTCTGCGCCGAAAATGTACCGGGGCTAAACGTATCACCGAAGCTGCGGACTGTTCTTACGAACAGTGGTAGGAGAGCGTTCTAAGGGCTGTGAAGCGAGACCGGAAGGACTCGTGGAGCGCTTAGAAGTGAGAATGCCGGTATGAGTAGCGAAAGAGGGGTGAGAATCCCCTCCACCGAATGCCTAAGGTTTCCTGAGGAAGGCTCGTCCGCTCAGGGTTAGTCGGGACCTAAGCCGAGGCCGAAAGGCGTAGGCGATGGACAACAGGTTGATATTCCTGTACCACCTCCTCACCATTTGAGCAATGGGGGGACGCAGGAGGATAGGGTAAGCGCGGTATTGGATATCCGCGTCCAAGCAGTTAGGCTGGGAAATAGGCAAATCCGTTTCCCATAAGGCTGAGCTGTGATGGCGAGCGAAATATAGTAGCGAAGTTCCTGATTCCACACTGCCAAGAAAAGCCTCTAGCGAGGTGAGAGGTGCCCGTACCGCAAACCGACACAGGTAGGCGAGGAGAGAATCCTAAGGTGATCGAGAGAACTCTCGTTAAGGAACTCGGCAAAATGACCCCGTAACTTCGGGAGAAGGGGTGCTCTGTTAGGGTGCAAGCCCGAGAGAGCCGCAGTGAATAGGCCCAGGCGACTGTTTAGCAAAAACACAGGTCTCTGCGAAGCCGTAAGGCGAAGTATAGGGGCTGACGCCTGCCCGGTGCTGGAAGGTTAAGAGGAGCGCTTAGCGTAAGCGAAGGTGCGAATTGAAGCCCCAGTAAACGGCGGCCGTAACTATAACGGTCCTAAGGTAGCGAAATTCCTTGTCGGGTAAGTTCCGACCCGCACGAAAGGCGCAACGATCTGGGCACTGTCTCAACGAGAGACTCGGTGAAATTATAGTACCTGTGAAGATGCAGGTTACCCGCGACAGGACGGAAAGACCCCGTGGAGCTTTACTGCAGCCTGATATTGAATGTTGGTACAGCTTGTACAGGATAGGTAGGAGCCTTGGAAACCGGAGCGCCAGCTTCGGTGGAGGCATCGGTGGGATACTACCCTGGCTGTATTGACCTTCTAACCCGCTGCCCTTATCGGGCAGGGAGACAGTGTCAGGTGGGCAGTTTGACTGGGGCGGTCGCCTCCTAAAAGGTAACGGAGGCGCCCAAAGGTTCCCTCAGAATGGTTGGAAATCATTCGCAGAGTGTAAAGGCACAAGGGAGCTTGACTGCGAGACCTACAAGTCGAGCAGGGACGAAAGTCGGGCTTAGTGATCCGGTGGTTCCGCATGGAAGGGCCATCGCTCAACGGATAAAAGCTACCCCGGGGATAACAGGCTTATCTCCCCCAAGAGTCCACATCGACGGGGAGGTTTGGCACCTCGATGTCGGCTCATCGCATCCTGGGGCTGTAGTCGGTCCCAAGGGTTGGGCTGTTCGCCCATTAAAGCGGTACGCGAGCTGGGTTCAGAACGTCGTGAGACAGTTCGGTCCCTATCCGTCGCGGGCGCAGGAAATTTGAGAGGAGCTGTCCTTAGTACGAGAGGACCGGGATGGACGCACCGCTGGTGTACCAGTTGTTCTGCCAAGGGCATCGCTGGGTAGCTATGTGCGGACGGGATAAGTGCTGAAAGCATCTAAGCATGAAGCCCCCCTCAAGATGAGATTTCCCATTCCGCAAGGAAGTAAGATCCCTGAAAGATGATCAGGTTGATAGGTCTGAGGTGGAAGTGTGGCGACACATGGAGCTGACAGATACTAATCGATCGAGGACTTAACCTAAATGTTTGTGAATCGTCTGACCGTTATCTAGTTTTGAGAGAACACCTCTCAGAAAGCCAAAGGCAAGGAAACTCGGCTAAAGGCCCTCACATCCTGTGAGGAACGCTCAGTACCTTCGTCCTGAAGGCAAATAGTTTGGTGGCGATAGCGAAGAGGTCACACCCGTTCCCATGCCGAACACGGAAGTTAAGCTCTTCAGCGCCGATGGTAGTTGGGGGATTCCCCCTGTGAGAGTAGGACGCCGCCAAGCTGTTTATATTATCGCGGGGTGGAGCAGTTCGGTAGCTCGTCGGGCTCATAACCCGAAGGTCGCAGGTTCAAATCCTGCCCCCGCAACCAAATCTAATTTCCATACAAAGAAAATAAATAAAAAGTGGTCCGGTAGTTCAGTTGGTTAGAATGCCTGCCTGTCACGCAGGAGGTCGCGGGTTCGAGTCCCGTCCGGACCGCCATGTTGTACACAAACGAAATCTTTGAGGTTTTCGTTTTTTTTTATGTCTTCTTTCAGGTCTATGCTGAAAACTTGGCTTCATCGGCGTTTTTCACAATGTTTGCCGAGTTTCTTTATTTCTTGGATAATTGGTGAGAATTCGATAAACTAATGATAGTGTTTTGATTGGTTGCAACAGCAAAGGAGCAAATGATCTTATGGACGAATTTGAATTGATTCAAAGGATTACGCCCCGTTCGCTTTTTCACCGAGAAATAGAGATCGGTATTGGGGACGATGCCGCTGTTTATCATACAAAGAACGGTTATCAGGAGATTGTTGCGGTCGATACGATGGTCGACGGTATTCATTTTTTATCATCCCATTCATCGCCTGCCGATATCGGATATAAAGCATTGGCTGTGAATATTAGTGATATTGCCGCGATGGGAGGCAGCCCCAAGTATTATCTTGTGTCCATTGCTGTTCCTTCCGGCTGGCACGCGGTGGATATTGAAGCCATGTATGAAGAAATGAATAAACTGGCGACACTATATCAAATGGACTTAATCGGCGGTGACACCGTATCTGCCAACGGGCCGCTCGTTTTGACCGTAACAGTAATCGGCGAGATTGAAAAGGGCAGAACTTGTTTAAGAAGCCATGCCGAACCCGGGGATGTCGTTTTTGTGACGGGAGAACTTGGCTCATCTGCTGCCGGTCTGGCTTTTATATTGGGCCAAGCAGAGATGAAAGACGAGAAGCAGTCTCAATATTTTATAGAGCGGCACAAGAGGCCTTTGCCGAGGGTTGAGGCAGGTTTGCTCTGTTCAGGCTATCATCATGTGGCACTTAATGATATCAGCGACGGGCTTGCCAGCGAATTAAATGAAATTGCCGAAGCGAGCCGTGTTTCCATTGACATATATAAAGAGATGATTCCGGTCCATTCGGATTTACATACACTGCACACAAAATGGGAAGAGTGGGTCCTTTTCGGCGGCGAGGATTTTGAACTCGTCGGTACGATTTCTAATGATCAATGGGAACGTTTTAGTCAGGAATGCTCTGAACGTCATGTGCCGGTTTATCAAATCGGCCGCGTCACACAACAAGGGCAGGCGGACGTGTTTTATCATAATGGACAGGACCGCGTTCTTCTCGAAAAAAAAGGATATAACCATTTTAAATAAGACAGGTGACAAGTAAAGTGAAAACGTTAGAGTGGAAAACGACAGAGCCTGAAGAGACAAAAAACATTGCCAGACTGGCAGCAAAGTATGTTCTGCCCGGTGATGTCATCACATTGGAGGGCGACCTTGGAGCAGGCAAAACGACTTTTACAAAAGGATTTGCCGAAGGGCTCGGAATCAAGCGGGTTGTCAGCAGCCCGACTTTTACCATTATCAAAGAATACCGGGACGGCTCTCTTCCGCTGTTTCATATGGATGTTTACAGAATGGAAGATGAAACGGAAGATCTCGGATTAGATGAATATTTTGAGGGAGACGGCGTCTGCCTTGTGGAATGGGCGCATTTGATTGAGGAGCAGCTTCCGAAAGAGCGCCTAGAGGTGGTCATTAAGCGGCTTGGCGATGATGAACGAAAGCTGACCTTTACCCCTAAAGGCAGCCGCTACGAAAATCTTTGCGAGGAGATCAGCAAACATGACGATACTTGCGATTGATACATCCAATTTAACGCTCGGCGTGGCATTAGTTAAAGACGGAAAAGTGATAGCCGAGCATATATCCCACTTAAAGAAAAACCATTCAGTCAGAGCTATGCCGGCGATCGACGAACTCCTTAAAGAGTGCGGTTTAGAGCCGAATGACCTGACCCAAATTGCAGTTGCCAAAGGTCCGGGTTCATATACAGGCGTGCGGATCGGTGTTACGATTGCAAAAACGCTTGCATGGTCATTAAATATTCCGATTAAAACCGTTTCAAGCCTTGAAGTGCTGGCGGCAAACGGCCGTTTTTTCCAAGGCTTGATTTGTCCGTTGTTTGATGCCAGACGCGGTCAGGTTTATACGGGACTATACCAGTATAGGGACGGTAAACTGCATGGCTTGGAAGAGGACCAAAACATTCTGCTTGAGGATTGGCTTAAAAAACTGAAAGCCATGGATCAGCAAGTCCTTTTCATAGGAAGTGACACAGAGATTCATCAGGAGATGATCGAACAGATTCTCGGTGAACAAGCGGTCATTTCTGGCCCTGCCCTGCAGCTTCCACGACCTTCAGAATTGGCTTTAATCGGAGAACTTAAAGAGCCCGAGCCTGTGCACAGCGTTGTTCCAAACTATATTCGTCTGGCCGAAGCCGAGGCCGTCTGGCTTGAAAAACAAAAGTAAACGGGTGAAGCCATGAACACGCAAATGGTCATACGCGATATGAATCCAAAAGATTTGGACCAGGTTTTTGAAATTGAAAAAAGCTCTTTTTCTTCTCCGTGGAAAAAAGAATCTTTTCATCATGAGCTTTTTCACAATATGTATGCTCATTACCTCGTTCTCGAAGTTGAGGAGCAAGTTGTCGGCTACTGCGGGATTTGGATCGTCATGGATGATGCCCAGATCACCAACATTGCCGTTTCACCTGCATATCGGGGCCGCCGTTTAGGAGAAGCTCTTTTGAAAGCCGCGATGAAGCTTTGCCGGATGAAAAAGGCGGTTCAGCTTTCTTTAGAGGTAAGGGTATCGAATCATATTGCACAAAGCTTATACAAAAAGCTCGGCTTTGAGCCGGGAGGAATTCGTAAAAATTATTATACCGATAATGGGGAAGATGCATTATTAATGTGGGTGAGACTAAATGAATCATAAAAAAGATCTGTATGTATTAGGAATCGAAACAAGCTGTGATGAGACGGCCGCCGCGATTGTCAAAAACGGAACGGATATCATTTCAAATGTCGTAGCGTCGCAAATCGAGAGTCATAAACGGTTTGGCGGCGTTGTTCCCGAGATCGCATCAAGGCATCACGTGGAACAGATGACGATCGTGCTTGAGGAAGCCTTTGCACAAGCGGACATGACATTTGATGACATTGATGCCATCGCAGTAACGGAAGGACCGGGGCTTGTCGGCGCTTTATTGATCGGCGTGAATGCCGCGAAAGCGCTCAGTTTTGCCCGGGGCATACCGCTCGTAGGCGTCCATCACATTGCCGGTCACATCTATGCCAACAGACTTGTTCAGGACATTCAATTTCCGGCGATTGCCCTTGTCGTCTCAGGCGGCCACACCGAACTCGTGTATATGAAAGAGCACGGCTCATTTGAAGTCATCGGAGAGACGCTCGACGATGCGGCAGGCGAAGCCTATGACAAAGTGGCGAGAACGATGGGGCTTCCTTATCCGGGAGGACCTCACATTGACAAACTTGCGCAAAAAGGCGAGGCAAATGTGCCGCTACCGCGCGCATGGCTTGAAGAAGGCTCTTATCATTTCAGCTTCAGCGGATTGAAATCTGCAGTCATCAACACGCTTCACAACGCTTCACAAAAAGGTGAAACGATAGCTCCGGAAGATTTGTCAGCCAGCTTTCAGGAAAGCGTCATTGATGTCCTCGTCACAAAAACGGAACGCGCTGCGAAAGTTTATGGCGTCAAACAGGTGCTGCTTGCCGGAGGAGTTGCTGCAAACAAAGGGCTGAGAGCGGCGCTCGAAAAAACGTTCAGCAGCCATCCGGAGATTGAGCTTTTGATCCCGCCGCTTTCGCTGTGTACGGACAATGCCGCGATGATTGCCGCCGCAGGTACGGTTGCTTTTGAAAAAGGAATCAGAGGAAAATATGATATGAACGGTCAGCCTGGCTTAGATCTGACGTCTTATTAAAACCTCACGCTCTGTGAGGTTTTTTTGCCCGGGAATAGTTATTAACAGGTTATTAACATATATCCACAGTCTTGTGTATAATGTTAAAAACCTTAATTTACAGACCTTTTTTACCTGTTAATAATGTGTATAAATATTATGTTTTTTGTGGATATTGTGGGTAAATCGCTTTCTTTCTTTTAAATAAAGGATTTTAATTGTGGACAAAAAAACCGCTCCGGCTTGGAGCGGTTCATCCTTTATTCATTTGTAGAGAGTGTTTCCCATTCTGTTAACAGTTGTTCAAGCTCCTCATTCAGCCGTTCATTTTCAGAGTGGATTTCCTGGACCTTCTCATGGTCTTGGAAGACGGCGGGGTCACACAGGAGCTCCTCATTTTTTTCGATCTGTTCTTCAATGTCCGTAATTCTTGTTTCGATTTCTTCAATCCTTCGCTGCCGCTGGCGTTCTTTTCTTTTCAGCTCTTTTTCTTCCTCATAGCTCTTTTTTGCGCCAGGTTTTTCGGAAGCGTTTTTCTGATGCTCTTCCGTCTGTTTTTCTAGTTCTTTCAGTTCAAGCTGCTGCGCTTTTTTTTCTGTGTAATAATCGTAGTCGCCTAAATATTCTTCTGCTTTGTCGCGGGAAAGCTCCAGTACTTTTGTCGCGATCCGGTTGATAAAATAGCGGTCATGGGACACAAATAATATCGTTCCCGGGTAATCGATCAAAGCGTTCTCCAAGACTTCCTTGCTGTCCAGGTCGAGATGGTTTGTCGGCTCATCAAGAATAAGGAAGTTCGCTTTTTGGAGCATCAGCTTGGCGAGGGCAAGCCTTGCTTTTTCGCCGCCACTTAACGCGTGTACAGGTTTTAATACGTCTTCTCCCGAAAACAGGAAGTTGCCGAGGCAGGTCCGGATATCCTTTTCATTCATTTCCGGATAATCGTCCCAAAGCTCGTCAAGCACGCGTTTTGACGACGTCAATTCAGCCTGTTCCTGGTCATAGTAGCCGATTGAGACATGGGAGCCTGTCGCGATTGTTCCCGATACCGGCTGCAGCTTTTGAATCAATGCTTTTAAAAGGGTTGACTTGCCGATTCCGTTCGGTCCGACCAGTGCAACGCTTTCCCCGCGGGTGATGTGAAAGTTCAATGAACGGAGAAGCGGGGGCTGCTCCTGATAGCTTACTGTCAAGTCTTCCACCCGCAGTACATCGTTTCCGCTTTGCCTTGTAATTTCAAAGCGGAAAGACGCCGACTTTTCATCTCCGAGCGGTTTGTCCATGATCTCCATCCGTTCAAGCTGCTTTCGTCTGCTCTGCGCCCGTTTCGTCGTCGAAGCTCTAGCCAGATTCCGGTCGACGAACTCCTGCAGCTTGGCGATTTCGTCCTGCTGCTTTTCATAAAGCTTTGTTTCCTTTTCCAGCTGTTCGGCTTTTAATTGGAGATAAGAGCTGTAGTTCCCGGTATATTTTTTGCTTTGGGACCGGCTGATCTCGTAAACTTGGGTAACCACTTTGTCAAGAAAGTACCTGTCATGGGAAACGATTAAAATCGCTCCGCTGTAATTTTGCAAATATTGTTCAAGCCATGTCAGGGTATCGATATCCAAGTGGTTTGTCGGTTCGTCCAAAATGAGGAGGTCGGGTTTTGTCAAAAGCATTTTTCCGAGGGCAAGCCTTGTTTTTTGACCTCCGCTTAAGTCCTGGACGCGGACGGAGTCGTCAAATCCCGCAAAGCCGAGCCCGTGCATGACGGATCTGACCTCTGCCTCATATTGGTAGCCGCCTTTGTCCTTGAACTCCTGCTGAAGCCTGTCATACGTCTTCATCAATGATTCAAGCATGTCCGGTTCGGCCTGCGCCATCTTTTCCTCGATCGCGCGCATTTCTTGTTCCATTTTTTTCAGAAAATCAAATACCGACAGCAATTCCTCTTTGAGCGTCAGCTTGGAATCGAGGCCGGAATGCTGGTCAAGGTAGCCCATCGTCAAATCTTTCGGCTTGATGATGTCCCCCTTTTCATATGAAAGTTTTCCTGCGATAATCTTTAGAAGAGTCGATTTTCCGGCGCCGTTGCGTCCGACGATCGCAATCCGGTCCCGAGATCTGACTTCGAGTTTTATATTAGTTAAAATCGTATCGGCTCCAAACGATTTTGAAAGTTGGTTCACTTGTAAAATCATCATGATCTTTCACCTCTTGTCTGCTATTTTAAGTGTAGCCTATCACTACGCAGTCAGCAAACAATTAAGTGAAGTCTGGAAGATTTTAGCCAAAGAAAAAGACAGAATGAAAAAAATAGTGTATGATCGTTATAAGGAGAGTTCAGAACATGAATGAGTTTACACATTTTAATGAACAAGGCAGAGCCAGGATGGTTGATATAAGCGAAAAGGAAACTTCAGTACGCACAGCTGCGGCTGTTTCAAGCGTGTCTATGAATCGGACAGTACATGAAAAAATCAAAAACCGGGAAATCGGAAAGGGCGATGTATTGGCGGTGGCGCAAGTGGCCGGAATCATGGCCGCAAAACAGACATCCGCCATCATCCCGATGTGCCATCCGATCGCTCTGAAAGGAGTCGACATCGCCTTTCGCTGGGAGGAGAAAGAACAGAAGAGCATCCTGCATATTCAATCTAAAGTGAAGACCAAAGGGAGCACAGGTGTGGAAATGGAAGCGTTAACTTCGGCCTCCGTATGTGCGCTGACCGTATATGACATGTGCAAAGCGGCGGATAAGGGAATGGTGATAGGACCGACCTTTCTTCTCGAAAAGACAGGTGGGAAAAACGGTGACTATAAAAGGGAAAAAGCTGATGTAGACATGGAGGATTAGTTTATGAACATGGATCATTCAAAAATTCCGCAAGCGACAGCGAAACGGTTGCCATTATATTATCGTTTTTTAAAAAACCTTCATGCATCCGGAAAACAGCGTGTATCTTCCGCTGAGCTGAGCGATGCCGTCAAAGTCGATTCTGCGACCATCCGCAGGGACTTTTCGTACTTCGGCGCGCTCGGAAAAAAAGGATACGGCTACAATGTCAATTATTTGCTGTCCTTTTTCAGAAAGACGCTTGATCAGGATGAAATGACGAACGTAACGCTCATTGGCGTGGGGAATTTGGGGACAGCCTTTCTCCATTACAATTTTATCAAAAATAATAATACAAAAATCGCCATGGCGTTTGACATCAATGAGGAAAAAATCGGAACCGAGGTCGGCGGTGTTCCCGTCTATGATCTGAATAGACTTGAAGAGCATATGACGGATGATATCCCCGTCGCCATTTTGACGGTACCGGCTCAAGCCGCACAGTCGATTACAGACAGGCTGGTGGAGCTTGGCATTAAAGGCATTCTTAATTTCACGCCGGCCCGCTTGAATGTGCCGGAACACATTCGCATTCATCATATAGATTTGGCGGTTGAACTTCAGTCGCTGGTGTATTTCATGAAACATTATTCAATGCAGGAAAAGTAAAACGGAAAACGAAAAATAAATAAAGGAAAGGGGGCAGGCTTTATGCCAATCGGTCCTGGAAGCTTTATTTTAATTGTCGTGGTGGCGCTTTTGATATTCGGCCCGAAAAAACTTCCCGAGCTGGGAAGAGCAGCGGGAAACACGCTGAGGGAGTTTAAGAATGCGACAAAAGGTTTGGCTGACGACGATTCCGATAAAAAGAAAGAAGATCAGTAGGATAGGATGACATTTATGAAGGAAAGAGAAATGTCGCTGATAGAACATATCACAGAACTACGCAGACGGCTTGTGATCACTTTTTTCTTTTTTGTTTTATTTGTTGTGGCAGGCTTTTTATTGGCAAAGCCGCTGATTATCTATCTGCAGCAGACGGATGAAGCGAAGCTGCTGACGCTCAACGCGTTCAAGCTGACCGATCCTTTATTTGTGTACGTGCAGTTCGCTTTCATCATCGGCGCCGTCTTGACTTCGCCGCTTGTTTTATACCAGCTGTGGGCTTTCATCAGCCCGGGGCTGTATGAAAAGGAACGAAAAGTGACGCTCAGCTATATTCCGATATCGATCATTCTTTTTTTAGGCGGCATTGCCTTTTCTTACTTTATTTTATTTCCGTTTGTCGTGGACTTTATGACGAGAGTCTCAGATGATCTGAATGTCAACCAGGTCATCGGAATACACGAATATTTTCAGTTTCTGCTTCAGTTGACGCTTCCTTTTGGCTTATTGTTTCAGATGCCTGTGGTCATCATGTTTATCACAAGGCTCGGCCTCGTGACGCCGATGTTTTTGGCGAAAATCAGAAAATACGCATATTTTGTGTTGTTCGTCATCGCGGCCCTCATTACACCGCCTGAGCTTTTGTCGCATTTAATGGTCTCAGTGCCATTGCTCATTCTTTATGAAATCAGTATTGTGATTTCAAGAATATCCTACAGGCAGGCGCAAAAAACAATGATTCAAGAGGAAAATCAAGCGTTTTTGAACGACCACACAAAATAAGAGCCATTCTTTTTCAGAATGGCTCTTTTCCTTCACAAAAAAGGCTATTGATCTTTTCGTTTCATCTTGCCGGCCAGGGCGAACATTTTAAAGGAAATGCTGATATTATAGGCTGCGAAAAGCATCAGCAGGATCGTGTAAAAAGACCACATGCTTCCGGGCGAGGTTGCCGCCAGATATGTAAACAGCACACCCGTTAATAAATAAATCGCTCCCCAGAATTTAGGGCTTCTCATCATAGAAATCCTCCAATAATCATTTGCATTTTCTCGGCGTGTTTCAAATATTCTTCAATAGGCTCCCGGAACGTCTGCAGTAAGACGACGAGCGTATTCATGGCGACATGGGCGAAAATAGGCACGATAATCCGGTTGGTTCTGACATATAAAAAGGCGAATGTGAATCCCATTGCTGTATAAATGAGCAGATGGCTGAAATCCAAATGGACGACCGAGAAGAGCACCGAACTGAACAAAGCGGCAATAAAAAAATTCGTTTTCTCATAGATTGCACCGAAAATAATCTTTCTGAAAATGATTTCTTCAAGAATCGGACCAAATACAGAAGAGACAAACACCATCAGCGGCAATGCGGTGATGATTTCCATGATCCGCTGCGTATTTTCCGATTCCGGGGTGACCCCGAACAAGTACATTTCGATCGAAGCGGCAATTGACTGCGAAAACAAAGCGAGAAAAACGCCGGCTACCGCCCATCCGATTGATGCTCCAACCGATGCTTTCGGCCGGTTGCGAAGCGTCGTCTTCGGCACCGTCCGCAAAATCAGCAGCACGATAACGAGACAGAGGGTAAACGCGATGACAGACCAGACGCCTGTCAATGTAAGCTGGGCTTCAGCCTTTGGCTGTCCTTTGCCCACTCCCAAAAAGTAAAGAAGAGGCAAGCCGACAGCGGCCGACAATTGCATGAGAACGTATGCCAATATAATAAACCAGTATTGTTTTCTCAAGCTTTATGTACTCCTTTTCTAAAAATCTAATTCAGACTATGTTTATTGTAACACACTCTTTTTAAATTATAGGATGATAAGGACATGCGGAGAAATGTAAGCGCAAAAAAATTTGACCTTATCACTTGAAATTGCCTGGGAGATTCTTTATTATAAGAATTGTGTTAGCACTCACCGAGTGCGAGTGCTAAAATTACATATGAAAATATTGAGGAGGTTGTTTCATTGTTAAAGCCATTAGGTGATCGCGTTGTCATTGAGCTCGTTGAGTCTGAAGAAAAAACTGCCAGCGGAATCGTACTTCCTGACTCCGCAAAAGAAAAACCACAAGAGGGTAAAGTGGTTGCAGCCGGTTCAGGCCGTGTGTTAGAGAGCGGAGAGCGCGTTGCATTAGAAGTTAAAACAGGCGACCGCATCATCTTCTCAAAATATGCAGGTACCGAAGTGAAATATGAAGGTACTGACTACTTAATCTTGCGTGAAAGCGACATTTTAGCTGTTATCGGCTAAGTCATAAATAAAAACGAGACAATTATATAGGAGGTTCGAATAACATGGCAAAAGATATTAAGTTTAGCGAAGAAGCCCGCCGTTCAATGCTGCGCGGTGTAGATGCATTGGCCGATGCTGTAAAGGTAACTTTGGGACCTAAAGGACGCAACGTCGTTCTTGAGAAAAAATTCGGTTCTCCATTAATCACAAACGACGGTGTTACCATCGCGAAAGAAATCGAGCTTGAAGACGCGTTCGAAAACATGGGCGCAAAGCTTGTTGCTGAAGTTGCGAGCAAAACAAACGATGTTGCCGGTGACGGTACAACAACAGCGACAGTTCTAGCTCAAGCGATGATTCGCGAAGGTCTTAAAAACGTAACTGCCGGCGCTAACCCTGTAGGCGTGCGCAAAGGTATCGAGCAGGCTGTGGCTGTAGCGGTTGAAAGCCTGAAAGAAATCTCCAAACCAATCGAAGGCAAAGAATCAATCGCACAAGTTGCTTCAATCTCCGCGGCTGACGAAGAAGTCGGAAGCCTGATCGCTGAAGCGATGGAGCGCGTCGGCAACGACGGTGTCATCACGATCGAAGAATCAAAAGGATTCACAACAGAGCTTGAAGTGGTTGAAGGTATGCAGTTCGACCGCGGATATGCGTCTCCTTACATGGTGACAGATTCCGATAAGATGGAAGCGGTTCTTGAGAACCCGTACATCTTAGTAACAGACAAAAAAATCACAAACATTCAAGAAATCCTGCCGGTGCTTGAGCAAGTTGTTCAGCAAGGCAAACCGTTGCTTCTGATTGCTGAAGACGTTGAAGGTGAAGCTCTTGCAACATTGGTTGTCAACAAGCTTCGCGGAACATTCAACGCAGTGGCTGTTAAAGCGCCTGGATTCGGAGACCGCCGCAAAGCGATGCTCGAAGACATCTCTATCCTGACAGGTGCCGAAGTGATCACAGAAGATTTAGGTCTTGACCTTAAATCAACTCAAATCAACCAATTGGGACGCGCTTCTAAAGTTGTTGTGACAAAAGAAAACACAACAATCGTTGAAGGTGCGGGAGATACAGAGCAAATCGCGGCACGCGTCAACCAAATCCGCGCTCAAGTTGAAGAAACAACTTCTGAGTTCGATAAAGAAAAATTACAAGAGCGCCTAGCTAAGCTTGCAGGCGGCGTAGCTGTCATCAAAGTCGGCGCTGCGACTGAAACAGAATTGAAAGAACGCAAGCTTCGCATCGAAGACGCCCTGAACTCTACTCGCGCTGCGGTAGAAGAAGGAATCGTATCCGGCGGTGGTACAGCTCTTGTCAATGTTTACAATAAAGTAGCTGCCCTTGAAGCTGAAGGCGACGAACTGACTGGTATCAACATCGTTCTTCGCGCTCTTGAAGAACCAATCCGTCAAATCGCGCACAATGCGGGTCTTGAAGGATCTGTCATCGTTGAGCGCCTGAAAGGCGAAGCTATTGGTGTAGGCTACAACGCTGCAACAGGCGAATGGGTGAACATGATCGACAAAGGTATCGTTGACCCTACAAAAGTAACACGCTCAGCTCTGCAAAACGCAGCATCTGTAGCGGCTATGTTCCTGACAACTGAAGCAGTTGTTGCCGACAAGCCTGAAGAAAAAGGTGCTGCAGGTGCCGGAATGCCTGATATGGGCGGAATGGGTGGAATGGGCGGCATGATGTAAAGCCCAGCGTCCGCAAAAAACCTCTTGAGAAATCAAGGGGTTTTCTTTTTTTACAAAAAAAGCTCCTGTTTAAGCGGAAAAAACATCCTCCTACAAGCTACCGTCCGGCATCTATAAAGTGAAAAGCCCGATGATGAAAGGAACGGCTGTCCGGCAGATTCAGTTAGCGCTGGCGAGTCTTTATTTAAGGGGCTAAGAATAACGGCATTGATGGCTATTACGGGCTGAAGACAGCTGATGCAGTCAGACGATTCCAATTGATGAATGGGCTGACTCCTGACGGTATATATGGACCTAAGACTAAGATGAAAATTGAAGCATTATTAAAGTAGGCTCTCTTTTTTTTGATAAGGACTATTTCAGGAAAAATTAAAAGTGTTGAGGGCGAGTTTTTTTCACTTTTCGCCTATATTACGCAGAACGATAGTGAGAGTGGGAATGTCTAAAAATTGGTTATTATGGAGTGATATGGAGATGTTTGTTTTGAATGAAAGAGCAAAAACTATTAATTTAGTTTAATTTTTCGAATGAACTTATAACCATTTTTATTTAAAAATACAAAAATATGTATTTTTGATAAAAAAGTGGTGTTATACTTTATTTAGGCCTAAAAACACTTGCGGATGCATCTGCTGATGGGAGAAAATTATGTTGAAGAAAAAAGTTATAGCAAGTTCTTTAGTATTTACAATGTTGCTCTCAACTGCCCCTATTGCCTCTTTTGCAGCAGAAAAAGAATCGAGTAAGCGACAAGATGTGTCAATTGTCCAAGTTCAAAAAACTGTACTGCAAACTATGTCTGAAACTAAGAATCAAACTGCTGTAAAAACAAGCGGTGAATACACCACTCAGGGTTTGAAAAAGGATGCACTTGTTTGGGCGCTTAGGCACGGGGGCAACCTTGTAGGAGATCTTTTGAGTAATTTGAGCAAGAAAAATGCAAATTACGTCAAAAAGTATTCTAAGCAAATTGCTGATTTTCTTGACAGTGTTTCCAACAGTATTGAAGCAAGATTAATTGATTTCATGATCTTTGAGTTAGGAATACCAGCATCTTCTGCCCGTACGATTGCATGGGCAATTATGTTGATTATTGGTTAAATGATTAAAGGAGTGACTCGATGAATTCAGAAAAAGAAATAGAACTTCTCAAGTATCAAATTTATCTGCTCAAGACAATTATCGATGGGGACGATCATCCATTTTTCATGTTTGCATTGGATCATAACCTAAACGAGAAGCAAGTGAATGCAGTTCTTGAAATTTTAGGTGTATTCTCTAATCGTTTGAGTGGAGAAAAAGAGTCTCTCGAAATTAGGAAAAGCTCTGCAAACAAAAAATTAGAAGAATTCGGGATTGCTGCTGAAGAAGTCTTGAAAGATGAAAAACCAACAAGGAAAGAGTTTGAAAATTATAAGAATAAAATTTTGTCTTCAGAGATTGAAACTAAATACTTATTAATGAGTCTTCAAAGGCAGCATATTCAACCAACTGTTTGTGAATATTTACTGAAAGATATTTAAACTTTGAATCCCCCTTCATTTAATTGAGGGGGATTTTTTTATGATAATTTAATGAAATGGGTGTCTCCTTTCAAATCTACTACATGGCATTTACGGGCCGAAGACAAAGGCGAAAATTGAAGCTTTATTGAAGTAATCAAAAAGGCCCTTTCTTGTGTAAAGGGCCACATACTTTTTTTGCTTATTCCTTTTCCAAAGCTCCATTAATATAACCATTAATTGATTGAATGAGTCCTGCATCTGCTTTTATTTTTGCAGTAATCTCTCCTGTGATATTGATTTCGATTAAACCTTGGTCATCCTTATTTATTTCAATGTTTCCTCTATATGTATCTGATAATGTCTTCATTTCTAAAGAATGGATATTGAAAATATCCACTTCAAGAGCAATTGAATTATATCCTAAGTTAGCCCACTTTTTCAGTGGCTTTTCCGCATAAAACGGCATATCAAAATGCAGAGTTACTTTTCTACCTTCTTCTTTAATATAAATGCCTTCGATACGTATATTTTCTAATTTAGGAATCTCATTATATAGACTTTTTAAAAAATAATTTTCCTCTAAATTTTCGTACCACATAATATCACCTCAAATTATTTTTTGAATGGATAATGATCTTTTGTCCCTGGGACTTTTCCTGTTCGAGGATTATCAAATGGCCTTACATTAAAATGAGGCCCTTGTCTACCTTTTTCATGACCCACGCTATGATCTTATATTATAATTTTTCTGACCCTTGTTATTTGTATAGATATACTCTTTGGTCCAAGTAATTTTACCATTTTCGTCTTTTATTACACGGCCACGTTCATGGGGAGCGGTTCGCATCTCTACACGACGAACTGATTCGGGGTGTTGAAATCTAGTAATGCCCGCATCCTTTTTCGCTTCATTAAGGGTACCGTTTCTGCATTGAATAAAAGAAGGCGCCAGATGTGGCACCCTCTAAAAAATATTTATATTTATTCTAATCCTGAATATGGATTTTCAACGTTTCCTTCTAATTCCTCAATAGTTTCCTCTATAAGCTCTCTAACTTCTACACTAGGGTTTTCTTTAATCATTTCCTGTAATGCTTTAAAGCTTTCTGGAAGTCCCAAATAAGCTATTATTGATGTGGCATTGTCAATTAGATCATAAGAATTTGCATCTAAGATATTTTTTATTAACATATCTATTTTATGTTTAATTTTGTCGTCCAGAATTTTATAAGTATGCCATTGTCTTTCTGAAAGTTGGTATATTGCTTCTGATAATTCAATATAACTGACACTATCCTTTGCACTTTCATAAATATCAACAATCTGATTGAAATACTTCTCTAATGTATCTTCAGGTAAAGAATCTGGTAATTCATCAAACTTAGAAAAATCCATGTTCGTTTCACTCTCCTACAACTGGAATGTGTGTTATGTTACTAGGTTTTTTATGGAGTTTACCATCTTGTCCTAGAAGTTTTTTTTGTATTTTTATTTGGGCAGTCCACATATTTCCGGAATTACTGTCCGGAAATTTCTCTTTTGCGTTTAAATCCGGTGAATGCCACTTTACTTCTACTTTTTTCCATCAATTCAAAGTTGTATTTGTATCCTTTTTTTATAGTTTCACTTGCTTTAAAATTGTTTGGTGTACCCTTTGGTATCATGGATTCTAAATCATTAGCGGTAATTTTTCCATTCTTGAGCTTGCTAGTCGCAAAACTCAGATCAAAATCTTTAACTTTGTCTTTTCCCTCAGAAGATTTTTTGGGCGTTTCCTTTGCTGGTTTAGAAGGATTTTGCTCAACTTTTCCAACATCCTTAGCTGCTTTTGTGCTTTTATCTACCTTCGCAACTTTCTTTCCCGCTTCTTCACCCTTAAATAACTTGAAGCCGCGTTGTCCGTACTTAAATGCCTTTCCGAAAGGTGTGACACTCAATCCGGCGATCAAACGGTCCCCACTATCTTTAACGATTTTGCCTGTCGCAAGGTCATATCCAAACGCTGCTCTTACTGCATCATACACACCTGTAAATTCCATCGCTGTATCGAAATATTTAGCAAAGTCGCTTTTTTCCACATTCTCTGGAAGGGTGTAGGCGGGTTCTATCTTGACGATTGTATCACCATCTATGTATGCCCGGTAAAGCGTATCGTTAAATACTCTATAATCTTTTTTAAGTTTATTCAATTCCTCTTGAGTGTACTCTTTGGTGGAAACCTTTTGCGTAGCCAATTTTTTTAATCGATCTGGGTCGGCGAGAGTGTTAATTTCGGCATCTTCTTTGTCTCCGACTTTTTTCAACATGGTACCCATCGCTGTTTCTTGATTTCCACTCAGGTTATCCATCTCATCCGGCTTTAAAATCGCACCTTTTTGATAACTGGTGATTTCAATTTTGGGGCCGGTATACATCTTTTCGAGCCGCGCCATGTATCTCTGCATCGTCTCAAGATCGTTTTCAGCTGTTTTGAGGGCGTTTGTTTGCTCGCGGTCAAACGCATGCAGCTTTTCAAGAGTCGTGCTGATTTCCTTTAACGCTTTCTGATTCTGTTCATGAAAACCGCTGTCATTCAAATCCGGTAAATCTACGATATGGCTGACTTTTGCGATTGTGGCGTTGGTCTTGGAAACCAAATGTTTCGTTGTTCGATCAGCCGCATTTAAGCCATTCTCCAGTTCGTGTTCGAGAAAGGATTGTGAAATAAATCCGTTGTGGTTAGGTTCCAAGGAATTCAGCGCGCTTTTCATTTTCTTCAGCGCGGTACTGTGTTTTAGTTATTTCCACTGTCAACTTGACAGGGGACAGTTCATAATGAGAAGGGCTTTTCTCTTTAAATTCTTCGTGAATATGTATCACGCCGGATGAGCTTGTATAAATTGTATTTTTTTCGAGATTTGTTTTCATCTTACGTGTGATAAATTTCTTGATTTCTGCTTTTCTCACAGTCTTTCATGATTTGAAACACTTCCGTGTTGTCCTTTTGAATGAGTCTGAAGAATAAACATAGTATCTGTACCCCGAATCATATACACTTTTATGTCGCTTTCATCATTTGGATTTTGTGCCATTTTCATTTTTGCTACAACTTCTAGATGGTCAAGAGTAACGTCTATAAATTTCAAGTTATCGCCTCCTCTGTAAATCAATCATAAGGAGCATGTGTTCTCTTATCGATTCTAAAAAGACCCACCAAATGGCGGGCTACTTGAATAGTTTACCTAATAATTTTCCAGTCGTTTTCCCGGCAGCACGTCGGGCTAACGCTTTCCGATAGTTCCGTTTTTCACCGCGTTAACATCCCCAAAATCTTTGCCGATTTGTATAAAGTTGATCTGATTTTGTTGATACTCATTTATCTGGTCCCTTTTCGTATTAATGGTTTTATTATAACAAGGAAAAAGTGAAAGGCTTGTTTACTTTTTCAGTATATTGCCCACCATTTGCCCACAATGGGTAAAATTTTCGCATATTTTTGCTTGTTTTTAAAAGGGCAAAGACGGGCAATGAAAACACCCGAAACCCCTTGTACTGTAAGGGCTATACGGGGTTAGCAAGGTATTGAAGGGCAACAATAACAGAAATGGGCGGCATGATGTAGCCCAGCGTCCAAACGCTTATATATCAAGGAAAAGAGGCTCTTTTTAGAGGACGTATAAAAACCCTTTTATCCATGGAATGATTTCCTTTTGGGGGATTATGGTATAATTAGATTCTGAGCTTTTTATAGAAAGGCTAAACAATTGATGTCGCACAACAAACTAATGTTTTTGCTTTTATCATTTTCATCTATTATACATCTGCTCGGTACAATTTCTGACCCTGCGTCCAGCTGGAAGTCCTGGTTGGTGAACATTGCTTTCATTTTATTGGCCCTTCTCTTTTTAAATCTCACTTTAAAAGAAAAGAAAGAAAATCAACAGAACAAGTAACGGTACGCTCTTCTCAAAGAGAAGGGCATATATTTTATAAAGAATGAGCAGTCGGCCAGTGCCTCAGAAGTCATTGTTCTTTTCGGGAGGTTTTAAAAAAATGGTCAAAAAAATTGTAAATCGATTGAATTCATTTTCCCTGCTGGGGACAATCTTTTTTATCGGCAGTTATTTGACGTACAAATTTAATGGCATAGAGCTAGTTGGGTTCCTGTACTCAGGCATCACTTTTTTGATAATCCTGATAGCCACCACCATAATGTTAGTCAGGCTAAAAAGAAAAGGAATCAATGAAAATAAACAGGCTTAATGCATGCTTTTTCTTATTTTAGCTTCTCTCCATTAGTGTACCTTTTCAATCCGAAAATATAGATCATCATGAAAGCATCACACGTCCAGTACATCAAATGTCATCTCCTGTTCATACTAATAGCGGGAGGTACATCGACTTATGCTGAAAATTTGGATGACTGGACTTTTATTATTAGCGCAGCCTGCAGGGCATTCTGACAGCTTAACGATCACCCAGCAAGGGAAGAAAGTGGCCGTTGTGAACCGTGAAGATTTTACAATGCCGCTTCCCGGGACACCGTTGATTGATGATAAAAAATACGCCGAGTTCGTTGACAGGCTTGAGCGGAAAGTACACAAGGATCCCGTCAACGCCGTGATCAATGATCAGGGAAGGATCGTTCCCGGCAAGGTTGGCTACAGCCTTTCCAGGAAGGGGGTTAGAGAGCAGTTTTATGCGTATTTTTATGGGGATGGCCCGTCCACGATAGAAGTGCCTGAATTGAACATTTACCCGAAAGTGGACAGCGAACTGCTTTCCCATATCCGGACACAGCGGATCGGTCAGTATGTGACGTATTTTAATTCCGGGAATAAAAGCAGGACGCACAACATTTCACTCGCGGCAAAAGCGATCGACAATCATGTTGTGTTTCCTAATGAGACGTTTTCATTTAACAAAGTTGTCGGTATGAGGACGCCGGACAAGGGGTATATGAAGGCTCCGGTGATCGTGAGAGGCGAATTGTCTGAAGGGGTTGGCGGAGGCATTTGCCAGGTTTCGTCAACATTGTTTAATGCGGTTGACCGGGCAGGACTGGAAATCGTCCAGCGCTATTCCCACAGCCGGCGTGTCCCTTATGTTCCGCCGGGGCGCGACGCGACGGTCAGCTGGGGCGGGCCTGATTTGCGCTTTCAAAATAAATATAACCAACCGGTCTTGATCAGGGCGAAACGGCATGGAGGAACGATGATTGTTACACTTTATTCCTCTGATGTGGTCAATCATCAGCTGCGGAAAGTTCCGAAGGCTCCTTCTGAAATCCCAAAAGAAGAGCATCAGGGCGGGGATCACTGAAGGCGAATGTTCATCTGGGCTGCACTTGTTCACACAATGTACAATAAAATCCTTTAGTCTGTATGATAGGATGAGACAAGGACATCTTTAAATTTCAGACAAGAGGAGATGATCGAGTGACATGGCTTTTTGTAACCTTTTTGGTTATCTTCAGTCTTTTTAAAATATTGGTCACTTGCCTTCCGAGCGGTGTCGTAGAGTGGCTGACCGGCAAATTTCAAGTTCATGTTAAGCTTGAGGAAGCGAATGTTACAGTGACGTTCGGAGGAGAGCGTTTAGAGGGATCTGACAAGAGTCAATTTATTCAAAACTTTAATGAGGCCGTATTTATGGAGCGGTATTACATCTATCCGGGAGACGAGCCGCTTTTTGTAAATCCGAAAAACGCCGGGACACCGTTTGTTATCGAAACAAAAAGAGGAAAAAACGCTGTGAAGCTGTTGGTGTACAGATACGATGATCATATAGACGTTGTTAAACAATATAAGAAAAAGACGGCCGCTTATTGTCTGCGTTCTGACGGTCTGCAAAAATGCAGGGGGCTCAAAACGGCGGATTTGGTTTAAAAAGCAGGGAAAACCTGCTTTTTTATTATGATATGAAATAAAGCCTGACAGCGCTGTAACCGATCAAAAATAAACAAGCAGCGATCGTAAAGATAAATTCTCCTTTTTTATTCTTCTTCAAAAGAACGAATGAACGCACACCGAGGTTCAGTCCAAACAGGGTGAATCCCACATTCAAATAAACGGGATTGAACCCGGATGGAATGATGAGAAGAAATATCCCGGCAAGCGTGATATAATGGAACGCTTTGACAAGCGGCGGTTCTTTTTCCCGCGCTGTACGGCTGTCCATTTCACCATCACCTTTCTTTGGCGATAAAATCCTTGTATTGCATATTATTCTAATTTAAAATGTGGTTGATGAAAAGTCTTGCACAGGGAGAAACGCCATGACCATACATATTCAACAGCTTGATGCCCCTCTGAAGCCTGAGTTTGTTGCTGAACTGATTAATTTGTGGAATGATAATGCATTGGAAACGGCTGATTGCACATTGGATGATCAAGATAGAGAAATGATACAGCAGCAGCTGAAACAATATGTTCAATCTGCATACGGAGCGGTTTTTGCCGTCGTGAATGAGAGGCAAGAAGCGGTCGGATACGGGCTGGCCTCTATTAAGAAAGATTTGGTCAGCGATTGTCTGAGCGGGCACATCGATGAAGTGTACATAGCCCCGGTCTATCGAAGAAACAAGCTGGGAAAGCTTGTTGCAGATCGTATGATGGATTGGTTTGAAAGGCATCAAGTGTCTCACGTTCAAGTATCGGTTGATATCGATAATCAATCGGCGCTGCGTTTTTGGGAAGGCATCGGCTTCAGCAGTGAATTTTACCTTTTGACACAATAAATATTTTTAGAATCATGGAGGCGGTGCCCTCATCATTATGACCCGGCCGCCTCGCTAAAAAGCCCCTTTTAAGGGGCTTTTTTGATGAGCTCAGGAGAATTATGATGTGGTGAATTGACGAGAGGCGCGACTTCATACGCTTCCATCTCTTTTGACGCATATGGTTTTAAAAGGCTTTCTAAGTATGCAAGGTCTTGATTTTTCGGATTCAGCCATTCTTTTTCAGCTTGACGATCAAGAATGACGGGCATGCGATCATGAATATCTTTCATTAAATCGTTGGGCATTGTCGTAATGATTGTGCATGTATAGACGGGCTTGCCGCCGGCAGGCTGCCACTTCTCCCAAAGCCCCGCAAACGAAAACAGTCCATTTGTTTTGAGCTTGATCCTCATCGGCCGCTTTGTCTTTGCATCGGTCCGCTTCCACTCATAAAAACTGTCTGCCGGAATGAGACACCTTTGTCTGATCAGCGGCTTTCGAAAGCTCGGCTTCTCAGCCAAAGTCTCAGCGCGCGCATTGATCATTTTATAACCGATTTTCTCATCCTTTGACCACGGCGGAATCAATCCCCACCGCAGCCGCCCTAACCGGTTATGGGAACCGTCGCTGATGACGGCGAGAATGCGCTGGGAAGGCGCGATGTTATAACTGGGGCTGTAATCTTCAACCGTCATTTGATCAATCTCGAAACGGTCAATAATCTCATCAAATTCAGAAAAGAGCGTAAACCTGCCGCACATCTTAGTCACCCTTGTTTGTTTATTGAAAGTTTGAGGCTTTTATATATAAATGGCCAACAAGGCCGCTGAAACAGCCATGATAAAGCAGTCATCGCCCGTCATGGCCACACCGTTTTTGATGAATACGCTGCAGGTCCAGTTGAGCGCCGATCCTTCTGCGGTCCGGTCAATCAGCTTTTTACCCGCTGTGTAAACACATGCTTTAAATAAAGAAAACGAAATGGAACATAAAATAAAGAGCAAAATAAACTTTACCACCAACATCAGCATTGGCTTTTCACCCCGGAATATTTTGTAAGCTCCACCTTCATTTTACCAATAAATTCATATGTTAAAACCATATTCTTGTTTTATTTTATTGACCGACTGGTCAGCAAGCGCTACAATTTATACTAACCGATTGGTCAATAACGAAAAGGAATGATGATCAATGCCTTTACAGCTTTATGAAAAAGAACAAATACTCGATGCCTGTTTGGAGATTTTTGCCCGGCACGGCTATGCAAAGACTTCGACCGGAATGCTGGCGGAAGCGGCCGGTATTTCAAAGGCGCTGATTTTTCATCACTTTAAAAGCAAAAAAATTCTGTACTTAACTGTGCTCGATTATTGTATTGAAAAGGTAAAGTCGCGCCTTTCCCTTGATGACCTGTCGTCTTATCATGATTTTTTTGAAGCGAAAGAAAAAATAAGTCTGGCTAAGCTTGAGTTTTTCGCGGATTATCCAAATGTATATAAGCTCACGAAAGAAGCCTTTTTTTCGCCGCCTTCCGAATTAAAAGAAGAAATCGCCGCAAAGTATGGGGAGCAATTTGTCGTTAGAAATCGTATTCTAAAACAGCTTTTCGCAAAAGTTCCGTTGAGGAAAGGAGTCGATCGTGAAGAGGCGTTCGAACTCATCATGGTCATGATGGGGCATTTTGAACAAAAGTTTCTAGCGAAAGTAACGGCTGAGAACGATTATGATCCAGCCTGGAGCAGACGTCTTCTTGAAGAACGAAAACGGTTTTTGGATATGATTCGTTTCGGTATTGAAGGCGAATAAAAAGGGGGATTTCTGATGGGACGCTATGTATTGGGCTTTCATGAGGTCGATCGAGCCGATTTGCCGCTTGTCGGGGGGAAAGGGATGAACTTGGGCGAATTGTCCAAAATGGGCGGCATTCAAGTGCCTCACGGCTTTTGTGTAACCACAAAGGCATATGAAAGGATGATTGGCGAAAACGGCAGAGTCAGTGAACTGATTGATCAGCTGTCACTTTTGAAAGTAATCGATCGAGAGCAGATTAACGAACTCGCCCTCCAGATCCGCAATGGTATTGAAAGGGCCGAAATCGCCGAAGAGATCAAAGAAGCGGTTAAAAGCGCTCACTCAAGTGCTGGCGGCGGTGCATATGCCGTCCGATCAAGCGCTACGGCGGAAGATTTGCCTCATGCCTCTTTCGCCGGGCAGCAAGATACGTATTTAAATATAAAAGGAATAGAGGCGATCTTGAAGCATATCAGCAAATGCTGGGCTTCATTGTTTACAGAGCGGGCCGTGATCTACCGGATTCAAAACGGTTTTGACCACCGTAAAGTTCAATTATCGGTCGTCATCCAGCAGATGGTGTTTCCGGATGCGTCCGGCATTTTGTTTACGGCAGATCCCTTTACATCCAACCGGAAGGTCACCTCGATTGATGCGAGCTTTGCTTTGGGGGAGGCGCTTGTATCTGGTACGGTTTCGGCAGACAACTACAAGGTTCGCGAAGGAGAGATCGTTCAAAAAACGATTTCCGAGAAAAAGACGGCAGTCTATTCTTTGGAAAGCGGCGGCACTGAGGCGCGTGAAGTCGAAGCGGGACGCCGGAAAAAGCAAACATTAACAGATGAACAGATCATACAGCTTGAAGCACTGGGAAGGAGAATCGAAGCTCATTTCGGTTTTCCGCAGGATATTGAATGGTGTCTGGCTGATGGCGAATTTTTCTTTGTCCAGAGCAGGCCTGTAACGACATTGTTTCCTCTTCCGAAACAGAGCGATGACAAGCTGCGCGTCTATATGTCTGTCGGGCATCAGCAAATGATGACAGAGCCGATCAATCCGCTTGGGATATCGTTTTTCGGGTTGATCTCGGATTATGAGCTGACTTGTGCCGGCGGAAGGCTTTTTATTGATTTATCACACGATTTGGCATCTTTTGCTGGTCGGAAAGTCGTCCTCAGCACGGCGGGGAAAAATGATCCTTTCATGCATAGCGCTCTTGTGAATTTTTTGAAAAGAAAGGAGCTTGTCAAAACCCTGCCGAAAGGGAAGCGGATGTTTAGATTAGGGGCTGAGGGGCTGTCATGGTCGCTGCCTGGTCATGCGCTGAAGATTTACCGGAAAAACGACACAGGTGTAGTCAAACGGCTCATGTCCAAAGCGGAAGCATCCATTCATGAGGCTGAACAGCGATTGAAAAATGCATCGGGTGAAACGTTATTTGCACAGATAGAAGAGGATCAAAAAAACTTGAAAAAAGTTCTCTATGATTCAGAGAGCATGGCTGTGATTATGGTTGGTTTATATGCGGTATACTGGCTCAATCGAAAAATGGAGAAATGGCTTGGCGAAAAAAATGTCGCCGATACCCTTTCTCAATCGGTATTGCACAATGTCACATCTGAAATGGGATTGGCGCTTTTGGATGTTTCCGATGCTGCCAGAGGATACCCCGAGGTTCAGAAATATTTAGCGCATGCCAATGATGAAACCTTTTTCGAAGATCTCAAACAGCTTGACGGCGGTCCCGCTTTTATCAGCGCATTGCGGGCATTCCTTGAGAAATACGGCATGCGCTGCACCGGTGAGATCGATATGACCAAGACGCGCTGGAGCGAACGCCCTTCCATTCTTGCTCCAGTGATTTTGAGCAACATCAAAAACTTTGAACCCGATGCGCGAACGGTCAAGTTTGAACAGGGGCGATTGGAAGCGGAGCAAAAGGAGAGGGATCTGTTAAGCCGTCTGCAACAACTAAAGGGAGGCAGACAAAAGGCAAAAAAGACAAAGAAGATGATCAGCGTTTTGCGGAATTTTATCGGTTATCGGGAATATCCCAAATATGCTCTGATCAAACGCTATTTTATATATAAGGAAGCGTTGATGAAAGAAGCCGCCGTTTTGCAGCGAAAGAAGCTGATTCAAGCGAAGGAGGATATTTATTATCTGTCTTTTGATGAATTGAGAGAGGCCGTTTGCGCTAATCGTCTCGATGTGAAGAAGATCGAGGAAAGAAAAGCAGAATATCAGCATTATGAAAAATTAACGCCTCCGCGAATGATGACTTCAGAAGGCGAGGTCATCACGGGAGAAGTTTTGGGAGACCACATTCCGGCGGGAGCATTGGCGGGCGTTCCTGTTTCATCGGGAGTCATCGAAGGTAGGGCAAGAGTGATTCTGAAATTGGAAGAAGCCGATATCGAAGAGGGGGATATCCTTGTCACGCCTTTTACAGATCCGAGCTGGACACCGCTGTTTGTCTCAATCAAAGGTTTGGTGACGGAAGTGGGCGGCCTCATGACACATGGCGCCGTCATTGCGCGGGAATACGGGCTTCCGGCGGTGGTGGGGGTTGAGCATGCGACGAAAGAAATTAAAGACGGACAGAAGATCAGGATTAACGGATCGGAAGGCTATGTTGAAATACTCGAATCATAAAAGTGAGCGCAGCTTCAAGCTGCGCTTTACTGTTTATAAAGGTCGGCGGACAACATCCAATCCATCAAATGCTGATACGGATAATAGGTTGTGCCATTTAATTCAATTTTAGGTATGTCAGGATATTTACTCAGCATTTCTTTCGTTTCTACTTTACTTAAACCTAAATAATAATGTAAATCGCCTTCTTTAACTAAATAGGGATAGCCTGAATAACTCCCTTTTGGGTTTTTAAAGTTTTTCAAGCCGTCACCGATAAAATAGCCTAAAGCCGCTAAACCAAGCCCGATCCAAAACAGGTTCATTTCCATGTTTACCATCCTTTTCGCATATTGCTTTATCTGTCATACGAAAAGCGTTGAAAAAAGTTTCAAGGTCAAAGGCTTTGCCGGTTCAGCATCTCATAAAGAACAACGGCATGGTTATGGCGCTCATCCTTTGCACCGTAAAGCAGAATAACGGTTTCGTCCGCAGCCATTTCTTTTAATTCCTTGAAGCTTCTCTGTTTTTCAGGCTGTTGTTTGATTTCATTTTGATAGGCTTCTTTAAACGATTCGAATTTTTTCGGGTCATGACCGAACCATTTTCTTAAATCAGGACTTGGAGCGATTTCTTTCATCCAGCAGTCAAGGTTCGCTTTTTCTTTTGAAATGCCGCGCGGCCACACACGGTCGATTAAAATGCGGCGTCCTTCTGCTTGCTGGTTTTCTTGATAAATGCGCTGGAGAATAAACGGCATTTGGATCACTCCTTCTCATTTTATGATAAAACGGCCGTCTGGAAGGAACAACCTCTATTGAAATGACAATGCCAACATTCCTTTTATTCGATGGAATGTTTTAAAGAACTGTACATTTGGCTGACGCTTTCATCGATTTCATCTCTTGACATCCGCAAGGCTTTTTCCGATCTGGCATAGCCGATTTCTAATCGGCCTTCTTCCAGCCCTTTAAAAATCGCATCGGCAAATTCATCCAAAGGAGCTCCGGAATCATGCAGTCCGACACCGCCCAGATCTGTATTGACCGCGGGAGGAGCGACCTCTATGACCTCAACGCCGGCCTCGGAAAGCTGATGTCTTAAACTCATCGTAAAAGAATGGAGAGCGGCTTTTGTCGATGAGTAGATCGGTGCGATCGCCATCGGTGTAAACGCCAGGCCTGATGTCACATTGATGATCGCTGTTTTCCCCGGTTTTTTGGCAAAGTATTGGCTAAAGAGCATGGCCAGGTGGATCGGCGCCTCCATGTTGACGGTGATTTCTTTTTTGTAGTCAGCCCAATTGTCTATGACATCTGCTTTTAAAATGTGGTAGCGCTGCTGTATACCCGCATTATTCACAAGTACATTTACGCCAGGGTGACGTTCTTTGACCCATTCAAATAATGCCAGTCGTTCCGTTTCATCGGTTACATCGCATACACGCGTGATCAGCTCCGGATATTTTTCCTTTGCTTCTTTCAGCTTGCTTTCCCTTCTCCCGCAGACGATGACCGTATTTCCCGATTTCATAAATCGTTCGGCAAAAGCAAAGCCGATTCCTGATGCGCCGCCTGTGATCAGTATTGTGTGTCCCGACAGTTTCATTGAAACCCCTCTTTTCCGTCAAATTTTTAAACAATAGGTTGAACATCTCTTCTGATCCTATACTAGACCCTTCATTTTCCAAAATGCAAGTATTCCGATTAGACGGTATCGTCCGATTCCATTATCATTGAAAAGTGAAAGGGGTGGAATAAAATGTATGAAACGACTGTCGAAACGTGCTTTGGAAAGCTGAAAGGCAGAACGGAAAACGGTGTCCGTATCTTTAAAGGCGTACCTTTCGCAAAACCTCCCGTCGGCAAGTTAAGGTTTCGGGAACCGCAGCGAATGGAAGCCTGGGAAGGTGAGCGGGAGGCCTTTCAATTTGGTCCGGTTTGTCCGCAGCCTGACAGGGGGTTGCCTGGTGAGTCAACGGGGGTTGAAAAGTCTGAGGATTGCCTTTATTTAAATGTGTACGCACCTGAAGAGGCGGATGGGGATCTGCCTGTTATGGTGTGGATTCATGGGGGCGCTTTTTATCTCGGAGCCGGCAGTGAACCGTTCTATGACGGGACTCAGCTCGCAAAGCAGGGAAAGGTGATCGTGGTCACCATCAATTATCGCCTCGGTCCGTTCGGTTTTTTGCATCTTTCTGCAATTGATGATTCCTACACAAGCAACCTTGGCCTCTTGGATCAAATCGCGGCCCTTGAGTGGGTGAAAGAAAATATCGCTTTCTTTGGCGGAGACCGTCATCATATTACGGTATTTGGAGAATCGGCGGGATCGATGAGCATCGCTTCGCTCTTGGCTATGCCGAAAGCAAAGGGGCTTTTTCAACAGGCCATTATGGAAAGCGGGGCGTCCGCAACATTGTCTGAAAAGCTTGCGAAAGCCGCAGCAGAAAGATTCTTAACGATTCTCGATATTGATCATCATCATCTGGAGCGCCTTTGCGATGTATCTGATCAAGAACTTCTTCAAGCCGCCGATCAGCTGCGTACTTTAATGGGAGAAAATATTTTTGAATTGATCTTTCAGCCTGCACTTGACGAAAAAACCCTCCCGCTGAAGCCGGAGGCCGCCGTCGCGAAGGGTGCGGCAAAAGGAATCGGTCTATTAATCGGAACAAACTGCGATGAAGGCGCTTTGTTTTTTGCCTCTGATTCGGAACTTTTGCCTGAGAGGAAGATTAATGAGATTTTAGAAGAATACATGGGAAAAGAGGCCGCTGAAGCCGCCGCGCCTCTGTATCCGAGATCATTGAAAGGCCATGTTGATATGATGACAGATCTAGTCTTTTGGCATCCGTCCGTTGTGTTCGCTTCGGCTCAATCACGACATGCATCTGTCTTTATGTACCGGTTTGACTGGCATGCCGATTCGGAGCATCCGCCGTTCAACAAAGCGGTGCACGGCTTAGAGATTCCGTTTGTATTTGGCAATATGGACAGTTTGGAACAGCTGACAGGTACGAAGGCTGGGGAGGAAGCGCATCTGCTTGCTAAACAGATCCAGGCTGCCTGGGTGTCTTTTGCCCGCTCCGGAAATCCGAGCACCGATGATGTCAGCTGGCCTGATTATGATGAAGACTCACGGAAAACGCTGATTTTTGATCAAGAGATCGCGATTGAAAACGACCCGTATTCAGAGAAGAGGAAGCTGTTGACAGCCTCAAACCTGCAGGTTTAGAACAAGCGGCTGACCACAGGTCAGCCGCTTTGGTGGTAGCGTTCGCTTTGAATGGCTTCAAGCGATTTGCCGCGCGTTTCCGGCGCCATACGGAGCCCGATGATCATATGAATGACGAGAAATGCAATCATGACGGCGCCGGCTGTTTTAAAGCCCAATCCCGTAATCATCGCAGGAACGATCAATGAGATGAGCCCGACGCCGATGCGGACGATGAAGAACATAAAGCCTTGGGCGAGCGCCCTGTATTTCGTATGAAAAAGTTCTGCCGCCCACAGCCCGTAAAACGCCTGCGCTCCAAATCCCGCAGAAATGCCCCACAGGCATACGAATAATAAAAGCTCCGTGATGTTCATCGTACCGAAGGTGAGGATGACCCATGCGGCGGTTGCCATGGCTGCTCCTATCCCAAAAAGCGTTTTCCGATTGACTTTATCGCCGAGACGGATAAAGACGAAGTATGTGGACGCCACTGTCAAAATCCATAAAAATGCCTGCAGCAGGTTGGCTTGCGCCGCTGTTAAACCGCCGACCGTCTCATAAATATACGGCATGAAATATCCCATTGTTCCGGCAACAAGGTTCCAAAACGCGTAAATTCCGATAAGGAGAATCATGGCGTGGAGGTTCGCTTTGTTGGTCAACAGCTCTTTGATCGATGCCTTTTCTGCAACTCCTTTTGCTTTGTCTTCAGCTTCTTTTCGCTTTTGCTCCTCCCAGATGGACGATTCGTGAATCTGCTGCTGCAAAATCCACGTGATGACCGCGACAACGAATAATTGCGCAAAAATCAACCGGCTTCCCAGCAAACCGAGCGGTGCCAAGGCAACCGATAGCAGCAGCGTAAGCGCCGGTCCGACCGACCATGCCAGCTGCCCCCAGCCGACGCGTCCGGCGCGTTCGTGATCAGGCGCCTCCTCGGCAATATAAGTCCAAGCAGCCGGAATCGCTGCGCCCACCGCAATTCCCGTCACGATGTAACCGGTTAAAAGCATCGGAAAATTAAACGACACGGCAATCAGCAAAACGCCAAGCATATAGACTAATAAATCGTACTTGTATATGAATTTTCTCCCGTAACGGTCGACTAAAAAACCGCCGAGAAAAGCGCCGATCGCCGCGCCGAAACCATTTGCGCTTAAGGCGCCGAGAAGCCCGACCCGGGCGTCGTCCAACCCTAAATATTCAACCCATAACGAAAGCCCGCCGGCCCCTGCGACGATTGATCCCGCCTCCAAATAGTTGGACATGGCAACCGTGATCGTCGACTTCAAACTGCCTTTTTTTCTCCCTGGCATGATTCGCTCCCCTTTCAAATCAGAATTCTTTTCTGACAGAAGCCGGATTGATGCGTTGAATGCTGGATTTTTCTTTCGTGAGTCACGCGAATATGTAAGCGCTGTCATTTTCTGGTGATACCGACCCTGCATCCGTTCCAGCTTGCATGCTGTTCCGAATGTTTTTCATATAGTATTACTTTATTCCGAAATCAAAAATAAATCAACATATAAATCAGAATATTACGTCTGAATATTTTTGTTTTTGTTTGAAAATTTTCCTCGAAAAACTGCCATTATATCAATTTTTTATTAAAAAACCGAAACTTTTCCTCTGGAAAAATAGTATATTTAAACTAAGTATATTTTACTATAAGGAGGAGTTTTTAGATGAGTATATTAAGCAGGTTCAAAGACATTATGGCCAGCAATATTAACGCTTTGCTTGATAAAGCAGAGGACCCGGAAAAAATGGTGGATCAGTACGTCAGGAACTTAAACAGCGACTTAAACAAAGTAAAGGCGGAAACGGCGTCTGTCATGGCGGCCGAGCAAAGGGCAAAAAGAGAACTGGCGGATTGCCGGGCGGAAATCGACAAGCTTGAGCGCTATGCAATGAAGGCATTGGAAGCCGGCAGCGAGGCGGATGCCCGAACATTTTTAGAAAAGAAAGCGGTGCTGGAAACGAAGGGGTCCGAATTAGAAACTGCATTACAAACGGCGTCATCCAATGCGCTTCAAATGAAAAAAATGCACGATAAGCTTGTTTCTGATATCGGAGAGCTTGAAGCGCGTCGGGCCGCGATCAAAGCGAAATGGACAGCGGCGAAAACACAGGAAAGAATGAATAAACTCGGTGCATCTGCAGCGAATGCCAACCATTCAATGTCCGCTTTTGGCAGAATGGAAGAAAAGGCCAACCGGGCGCTTGATGAAGCGAATGCGATGGCTGAACTGAACGCCGCTCCTCAAGATGACGTAGAAGACCTGAAAGCTAAATATGACAGCCCCTCTGGTGTGGATGATGCGCTTGCCGCACTGAAAGCAAAAATGGCGGGTCAAAAGTCATAACAATTTGAAATGAATAAAGTGAGAGGTTAAGAGACATGGTGATTTCTTATAAATGTCCGGGCTGCGGGGATGACATGGCCTTTGACGCTGAATCCGGCACGCTGGCCTGCCGGAGCTGCGGGAGACAGGACAAGATTGAAAACATTCCGGAAGAATTAAAAACAGCGAGATTTACTGAAGACGAAGCAACAGAATATCATTGCCAAAACTGCGGCGCTATTTTGATCACTGAAAAAGAAACGACGGCTACCTCCTGCAGCTTTTGCGGGGGAGCGGCAGTGATCGCCGACCGCCTGTCCGGAAACCTTGCCCCGGCAAAGGTCATTCCTTTTACGATCAGCAAAGAGGAAGCGGCAGACGCGTTTCGCAAGTGGTGCAGAAAAGGGCTGTTAACACCAAAGGGCTTTATGTCGGCGGACCGGATTAAAAGCATCACAGGCATGTACGTTCCTTTCTGGATGTACGATTTAAACAGCAAAGTGCAGGTCAGCGCCCGCTGCACAAAGGTACATAGGTATACACAGGGCGACTACATCTATACGAAGACCGAACATTATGATGCGTTTCGCGATATCAATCTCGACTACATCAAAGTCCCGGTGGATGCATCAGAAAAGATGAACGATGAATTGATGGACAAATTGGAGCCTTATCCGTATGATCAGCTGAAAGATTTTAAAACGGCCTATTTGGCAGGCTACATCGCTGAAAAATATAATTACGATGATGAAGAGCTTTTTCCGCGGGCGAAAAGCAAAATCAGCGGCTACATCGAGTCATATATCGATTCCACCTTATCCGGATACAGCTCCGTCGATGTGAAAACGAAACACGTCGATACGCAAAAAATGAAAAGCTTTTATGTGCTTTTGCCCGTCTGGATGGTCAATTACAACTACAAACAAAAGGATTACATTTTTGCGATGAACGGACAAACGGGAAAAGTCGTCGGCAAGCCGCCGATCAGCTCATTTAAAGAAAAGATGTGGTTTAGCGGACTGGCTGTCTCCATATTTGCGGTCTGGAAAATCATCGCTGCTGTGATGGGAGGCGGGGCATGATGAGAAATTTATTGAGAAGCGCAATGATCCTATGTATGATTTTCCTTGTCTTCATCCCTATAGCCTCCGGTGCGGCAGCCTCTGAACAGAAGCGGTATGTTTATGATGAAGCCGGGCTTCTGACCAAACAGGAAATCGAGAAGCTGGAGACGCTGGCAGCCAAATTGGGGGCCGAACGGGAAACCGACTTTATCATTGTGACGACCGATGATACGAATGACCGCGATGTAAAGAAATATGCGGAGGACTTCTATGACGAAAAAGCGCCCGGCTATCAGAAGAAGCATGGAAATGCAGCCGTGTTAACGGTTGATATGGAGCATAGAGAAGTCTATCTTGCCGGCTTTAAAAAGGCTGAAGAATATTTGAATGACGCCAGACTGGACAAAATTAGAGAAAAAATCACGCCGGATATATCTGACAATCATTATGAGGCCGCATTCGAAATGTTTATGAAGGCGGCGTATGATGATATGGAGAAGAAACCATGGGCGGACAGCATCTTTTTTAAGACATGGTTTCAATTGCTTGTGTCAGCAGTCATCGCGGGAATTGCCGTCGCGATTATGAAATACAATTCAGGCGGCAGAGTGACCGTAAGTGCAAACACGTATATGAACGGTGATACTTCCGGAGTGATCAGAAAGAATGACGAGTACATCAGAACGACCGTCACAAAACAAAGAAAACCGTCCAATAATAAAAGCTCAGGCGGCGGAACGACGAGCGGAGGACATTCGCACAGCGGCAGCCGGGGAAGCTTTTAGAAAGGGAAAGGAAGAGCTCAAATGGTGTTTTTTAAAAATCAATTTGCAAATGTAGTAGAATGGGATGAATTTCGCGATGATATGATTTTCTACAAATGGAACAACCGCGAAATCAAAAAGGGGAGCCGGCTGATCATTCGTCCCGGTCAGGATGCCGTCTTTTTAAACAATGGAAAAATCGAAGGCATATTCCAAGATGAAGGCGACTATGATATCGAATCTGAAATTATTCCTTTTTTATCTACTTTAAAAGGTTTTAAATTTGGCTTTAACAGCGGGATGCGCGCCGAAGTCCTGTTTGTCAATACGAAGGAGTTTACCGTCAAATGGGGGACGAAGAATGCCATCAATATCCCGGCTGCAGGACTACCGGGCGGCATGCCGATCAGAGCGAACGGCACATTTAATTTTAAGGTGAATGATTATGTCGCATTAATCGATAAAATTGCCGGTGTGAAAGATCAGTATGTTGTGGAAGATATCAAAATACGGATCACATCTATCCTTGATCAGCTTTTGATGAAGTGGATCACAAAAGAAGGAAAAGATATGTTCAACCTTCAAGCCAACGCCTTTGATATCGCAAAAGGGATCAAGGAAGACCTTGATATGGAGATTGTCAGCGACGGCATGACGATTACAGGCTTTAACATCATGAGTTTCAATTATCCGAAAGAAATCCAGGACATGATCACGAAGAACGCTTCCCACGGCATGGTCGGCGATCTGAACAGATATCAGCAGATCTCCATGACAGACGGCATGGCGTCAGGAAAGATGACAGGCGGCAGTGCCGCATCCGATATGGCCGGCATGATGATGGGAATGAACGTAGCGAACCAAATGATGAATCAGATGAACCAAAATCAGCAGGCACAGACACCAACGCCCCAAAGCACGCCGCAGGCAGGGGCAAAGCCGAACTTCTGTCCAAACTGCGGAACGAAAACGGGTGAAGCCAACTTCTGTCCGAACTGCGGGCAGAAGCTAGTGTAAGCTGGTATCTTCTTTGTGAATGCATGAATACCAGACCGGCATGATTGCGGCAGACCAAGCTGGAAAACAAATGGAGCAGAAGCTGATCCTGATTCACAAGTCGGATCAATTGCATGATCAGAACGCCCGCCGTATTCTATATATAATAATGTGAGTGCCGGGTGAAAAGAATACGGCATACATCAATCAATGATGTACAGAATAATTAAAGGAAACAATGTGGAGGAAAAGCGACATGGAATTAGGCATCAGCACCTTTGTAGAAACGACCCCTGATATCAAAACCGGAAAAGCCATTAGCCATGCGGAGCGGCTGCGCGAAGTAGTGGAGGAGATCGTCCTTGCCGATCAGGTGGGCTTGGATGTATTCGGAGTTGGAGAGCATCATCGTCAAGATTACGCAGCTTCTTCTCCTGCCGTCGTCCTGGCCGCAGCGGCTGCACAGACGAAGCACATCAGATTAACGAGCGCGGTCACCGTGCTGTCGTCGGCTGATCCCGTCCGTGTTTTTCAGGATTTTGCGACACTCGACGGGATTTCAAACGGCAGGGCGGAAATCATGGCGGGCCGAGGGTCTTTCATCGAATCCTTTCCGCTGTTTGGATATGATTTAGATGATTATAATGAGCTCTTTGAAGAAAAGCTTGATCTGCTGCTCGAGCTGCAAAAGTCGGAAAGGGTCACATGGAGCGGCAAACATCGTCCGGCTATTCAAAATACAGGCGTGTACCCGCGCCCTGTGCAGAATCCGCTGCCCGTATGGATCGGAAGCGGCGGAAACCAGGAATCCGTCGTGCGCGCCGGCCTGCTCGGCCTGCCGCTGGTTCTCGCGATTATCGGGGGGAGTCCGCAGCATTTCGCCCCGCTTGTTGAGCTTTATTACAAAGCGGCGGAACATGCAGGGCATGATGCCTCAAAGCTGACAGTCGCTTCCCATTCCCACGGCTTTATTGCGGAGGATACCGAGACGGCCGCCGATCGGTTTTTCCCTTCCACCCAGCAGGCTATGAATACACTTGCGAGGGAGCGGGGCTGGGGGCCGTACAGCCGGTCGAGCTTCGATGCAGCCAGAAGCTTTGAAGGGGCGCTCTATGTAGGCGATCCCGAGACGGTGGCGGAAAAAATTATTCACCTGCGCAAGAATGTCGGGATCACCCGCTTTTTGCTTCACGTTCCGGTCGGTTCGATGCCGCACGAAGATGTCATGAAGGCGATTGAACTTTTTGGAACAAAAACGGCGCCGCTCGTCAGGGAAGAAGTATCCCGCTGGGAGGCAACCGAAAGATCATAATTATAAAAGGCCCGCGCTTTCTTTGCGCGGGCCTTTTATTTCATATAATGCTTTTTGAAATCCGGATGAATCGAAAATTTTCGGCGCAAATGGATCAGGTTTTCGCCGAAACTTTCCTCCAATACCTCTCTGTGCTTCTTCATGATTTCCATCAGATACAGATCATGAATCATCACTTCGGTAATCGGCATCACCAAGCCTACATGCATCGTCCAGGCTGCGCGGCTGTCTTTCCCGTGCGAGACAATGCCGGCCACGACTTCCGAATCGTCGACGCTGAATACAAGCCAGCGTCCGTCGTACTCTTCTGTAATTTGCGTGCTGCTGTCATGGAGATAGACATTGGCGAAATCAGCTTCAATGTCGCCGTACGCAATGATGGTGACGATGACGCCTTTTTTTGCGGCCTGCTTGAGTTCCGGCTCCAATTCAGGAAAATCCTCTTTCCAAATTTCGAGGAGAATCCTTTTTCCGGCTGATGATATACAAGCCTTTACTTTATCGATAATCTCGCTTCGTCCGGTGATGTTCCAAATATTTTCCCGGTCATTTGCAGTGCGCTCAAACTTCTCGAAATATTTTTCTGCCTGTTCAAAAGTCTCTTCCGCTTTCAGCCGCCGGTTTTTAATCAGTTCCTTGGCGGGAACGGGGATGTACTGCGGTGTGCCGCCGTAGCTGACAAAGATATCGCCGCGGATCACGAGGCTCTCCAGCACTTCGTATATTTTCGACCGGGGAACACCCGATTTTTTTGCCACCGCATAGCCTGTCAGCGGCGATTCTTCCAAAAGCGCCAAGTATGCTTTCGACTCATACTCGGTGAAATTCAGGTTTTTCAGTACGTCTAATATGTTTTCCTTCATAAGCCCTCCAGCTTCAACAAGAGTCGCTACCTTTGTCACTCATATTTTGCTGGATGTATTGATTTATTTCAAGTCCGCTGATACACTTTTTAATAAGTGGTTACTAAAGTAGTCACTATATAAAACCAGTATGGGGGGAGACATCTGATGGATAGCCTGCTGTCATACATATCGATTGCCGCCATGATGGTGGTGATACCAGGAGCCGATACGATGCTTGTGGTGAAAAACACGCTTCGCTACGGGCCGAACGCCGGGCGCTGCAATGTTCTCGGTTTGGCGACAGGGCTTTCTTTCTGGACGCTGATTGCCGTTCTCGGCTTAGCGGTGGTGATTGCGAAATCGGTGATTCTGTTCAATACGATCAAATACTTGGGGGCGGCCTATTTAATATATTTAGGCATTAAAAGCTTTTTCGCGAAAAAAATGTTTTCTTTGGAGGACATACAAGCCGAGAAGAACAAAACCGAAAACGCATCAAGCCGGCATTATAAGGATTCGTTTATGCAAGGATTGTTCAGCAACGTTCTCAATCCGAAAACTGTTTTGGTTTATATCACGATTATGCCTCAATTTATTAATTTAAGAGAAAGCGTCAACCAGCAGTTGATCATCCTCGCTTTAATCCTTACCTTTCTTGCTGTGTTTTGGTTCCTCATACTCGTATATTTGATCGATTTCGCAAAAAAATGGCTGAGAAGCGTGAAATTCCAGAAGGTCTTTCAAAAAGCCGCGGGGCTGGTGCTTGTCGGGTTTGGCGTTAAAACGGGTTTGGATTGATATCGGTGAAGGAGTGAGTTTTGACTCGCTCTTTTTTTGTTTATTTGTCAACGATTATAGGGTGGAATAAGTGAGATAAAACAGAGGTCTATGGTTATTCGTTGACATTTTGACAACGGTTCTATATATTTATACCGACTTGGCCTTTTGGCTGATAGATTGATACATTTTTAGTGTGAGAGGAGAAAGGCTCGTGGATGAACAAAAGAAAAATCAGCTGGGGGCGCTGCTGAAAGAGCATTTGCGAAAAAGATCATTATCTTTAAGAGAATTGAGCGAACGCACTCAAATCGATAAAGCGACCATCTCAAGAATCATCAATGGCAAAAGAAAAGCAAACCTGAACCATTTGCAAAGGTTTTCAGAAAGTCTCGGCGTTTCTTTTGATGAGATGATGACAGCGGCCGGCTATGCGATCGAGAAGACGAGGGAAAGCGAACGTCAGGATATTCACTCGTCAGTTGCCGAAATTGAAGATGTTTTGCAAACCTCAAATGTCTATGATCGGTCCTTTACCACGGAAGAACTGAAAAACAAATTGAATGAGTACGAACAATATTCCCAGACGGAAGAAGGAAAGCGTACCATTCTGGCTGAGTTTGAATCCAAAGTCGAGAAAGTCGCCGGCATTGGTCCTTTTCTGACCCGTTTGCACGACATGTACAGCCGATTTACCTCAGGGCGGGGGACGCCGCGTGAATTGCTGTTGATGGGCGGCGCTTTGCTGTATTTCATCGTTTCTGTTGATGTCATACCGGATTATATTTTTCCAATCGGCTATATTGATGATGCCGCAGCGGTTCAATTCGTTTTCAACCAGCTGTCACATAAATCATGATGGAGCATGTTACAGATGAAAAGAAAGCCTATCAACCTTGACATCAGCCTTCTGCTCATTCTATTTTGTTTGTTTATCATCAGTCTGCTGGCCGTTTACAGCGGGTCCGGCCAGTATGAAACACAGGACCCTTTTTATTTTGCGAAACGGCAGGTTTTTTGGTATCTTGTCGGGTTTGGCGTCATGGCGGGAACGGCCTACATCGACTATGAGCTGCTAGAACGATTGGCGCTTCGTTTATTTGCGGGAGCCGTTTTTCTTCTGATTCTCGTTCATTTTTTTGGAACTTATAAAAATGGTTCACAAAGGTGGATTAGCTTCGGAGTCATCGAAATCCAGCCTTCAGAATTTATGAAGATCATTTTGATTCTTCTGTTGGCTTCGATACTCAACCAATTTCAGCATAAAAGGTTCTCCTTCACGGAGAGCATCATACCGACGGGGAAAATCATGGTGTACACGGTGATTCCGTTTTTCTTCATATTGGTACAGCCTGATTTAGGGTCCGCATTGGTGATTTTGTCGATCGCATTCACGTTGATGCTTGTCTCGGGGATTTCGGGGAGAATGATCATGTCCCTGTCGCTTGGATTCATGGGATTGGTCGCCTTTTTGACGTATTTGCACAATCATTACTTTGAGATTTTTTCAAAGATAATTAAGCCTCACCAGCTTGACCGGATATACGGCTGGCTCAGTCCTCATGAACATGCTTCTACATATGGATACCAGCTGACGCAGGCGTTATTGGGGATCGGATCGGGCCAGATGTCAGGAAGCGGCTTTACTCATGGAACCCAAGTGCAGGGAGGGAAGATTCCGGAGGCTCATACCGATTTTATTTTCGCCGTGATTGGTGAAGAATTCGGCTTTTTGGGTGCCGTCACATTAGTCTGTCTCTATTTTCTGATGATCTACAGAATCATCAGGATCGCGATCTCGTCCAACAGTCTGTTCGGTCTTTATATATGTGCGGGGGTTGCGGGGTTGATTGTATTCCAAGTGTTCCAAAATATCGGGATGACGATCGGGTTAATGCCGATCACAGGGCTCGCTCTTCCGTTTATCAGCTATGGCGGCAGCGCGCTGCTGACCAACATGATCGCCTTAGGTCTCGTTTTCAGTGTGAATATCAGATCTAAACATTACATGTTTGGGAATGACTGGGGATGAAGGTGCACAAAATGATTCTTTCCCATCTAAAGAAACTGGATTATGTATTGATTGCTTCGGTTCTGTTTTTATCCTCGTTTGGCTTGCTGATGGTATACAGTGCCGGCTACCCCCTCGGATATATGAAGTATCATGATGGCAGCTATTTTTTTATGAAGCAGCTGCAGTGGCTGCTCATCGGTTTGACCTTTTTTTCGGCTGCCGTCTTTTTCCCTTACAAAGCTTACAGCAAACTCATCCGTTTTTTGGTGAAGCTTTCTTTTTTGCTGCTGATTCTCGTTTTGCTGCCGGGAATCGGGATGGAGAAAAACAATTCTAAAAGGTGGATTCAACTCGGTTCGCTCATGATCCAGCCGTCCGAGGCTGTGAAGCTTGTGATGGTTATTTATTTCGCCTATGTGTATGCAAAAAAGCAGAGATACATCGCCGATTTTGGAAAGGGCGTCATGCCGCCGCTGATCATTTTGGCCGCTGTGTTTTTTTTGATTTTAAAACAGCCCGACTTGGGCACCGCTGTTTCGATCCTGTTAAGCTGCGGAGCGGTTCTGTTGTGCGCCGGTCTCAGAATACGGCACTTGCTGCTTCTCGGAACAATGGCAGGGGCGGGCATCGCATATTTTGCTATGACAGCGTCGTACCGGTTAAAAAGGCTGACATCGTTCAGCGATCCTTTTCAAAATGAAAACGGAGACGGCTACCAGTTGATCAATTCCTACCTTGCCATTGATTCGGGCGGGGTATGGGGGAATGGATTGGGGAACAGCGTTCAAAAGCTGGGGTTTCTTCCTGAAGCCCATACAGACTTTATCATGGCGGTCATCAGTGAAGAACTCGGCGGTGTCGGGCTGTTGATGATCATCGGGGCCTACCTGTTGATCATGTTCAGAGGTGTTAAGATCGCTGCGCAAATCGATGATCCGTTTGGAAAGCTGCTGGCGGTCGGCATTACATTTCAGATCATGATTCAGGCATTATTTAACCTGGGCGCTGTTTTCGGCCTTCTTCCCATTACCGGAATTCCTCTTCCGTTTGTCAGCTACGGAGGTTCTTCGTTAATGTTCATGCTGACGTCAGCCGGGATATTGGTCAACCTCTCCTCACATGTGCAGCGGGGAGTAAAAAAAGAGGGGCCTTTCTGATGTAGAAAGGCCTTTTCCTGATTTTGAAGTTACGATTGACCAGATGATCCTGTCATCAGGAATTTATCTTCTCATATCGCATTTGACCGTGACTCCATTTTTATATAAACGCATCCATATTGATAAATAAAGGAAATCGTGATATATTCAAGGTGTGAAACAGAATAATCTTTAGATGAATGCGTAAACTGAAAAAAACCGGAAGATGCGGCAACATCTCCCGGAAGCAACAGAGAGGCTCCGTAAAAAGGAGTCGGCTCTATTTTTAGATCCCAATTAAAAAGTAAGATCGTCTTGGTGTGGGAATCAAGGGCGATCTTACTTTTTTTTGTCGTTCGATGACAGAATTGCCACGACAAGAAAGCCGAAAGAGACCATGAGTTGCAACGCCTCTGATACTGTCACATGCTCACCCCCTTTCTCTCCAAGAGATGGAGGGGGAGCCGACCGCCCTTATATAGAACCGAACTGTTGCTACCCCTTATTATACCAAAAAGAAGAGGCGTTTCCATAAATGCCCTTTGTCAAGTGAATTTGAAAAAACGCAGTTTTTTAAATTTTTGCGGTCAAATACCGCTTTTTAGCCAAAAAACCCTGAAAATTTTTCCGTGCAAAAAAGGCCGGTTCATGAAACCCGGCCTTTTTTGATCTGTCTCATTTGTTCATTTATGCGGGACGCGCGGCAAAAATTTGAAAGGTAACGCCGAACGGATCGGTGACAATGCCGTAAGCGGGACTGAAATAAGTCTCCTTCAGCTCAAGCTTGACCTCGCCCCGCTCGCTCAGCTTGCCAAACAGCCGCTTGGCCGAAGAAACGTCAGCTGCCGTTACGCAAATGGACAATTGGTTTCCACTTTGGAAAGGCAGTTCAGGAATGATGTCGGCGATCATCATGACGGCGTCGCCGATTGTCAAAACGGCGTGTGCGATGAAATCCAATTCGTCATCCTTAAAATTCGCCGCCTCATCTGCGGGGCCTTCGCCAATCGTCTGACTGAACTTTACTTCAGCCTCGAGTACATCACGATAATAATCAATCGCTTCCTTTGCTCTTCCATTCATCAGGATGTAAGGTGTAAATTGCGTTTTCATAGAGCGAACATCTCCTTTTTTTGTTGATCTAAGAAGATTGTATATTATAATGGTGACAACTTATGTCATGGTTAAAAAATGATTGGAGGTTTTCATGTCTAAAGCGAAACGATTGAATGAAATGATCATGATGGTAAACCGGAAAAAACGATTTACGGTCGGGGAGCTGGCGCAGGAATTCGGCGTTTCCAAGAGAACGGTTTTAAGGGATTTGCAAGAGCTCAGCGAAATGGGGGTGCCCCTCTATTCTGAAACCGGCCCCCACGGAGGGTATCAAGTGTTAAATGAAAGGATTCTTCCTCCCATCGCCTTCAGCGAGAACGAAGCGATCGCCATCTTCTTTGCGATCGATGCGCTGAAGCATTATATATCCCTGCCGTTTGACGCTCAGTACGACTCCATCAAAAAGAAATTTTATTTGAACCTTACAGGAGACATCCGGGATGCGATTGACAGTATGAAGGATCGCATTGCTTTTTATACGCCTTATGAGCAAAAAGACGACATTCCGGTCTTAAAGGTGCTGCTTGAAGCGGCAGTTCAGCAAAAGGTGTTGATCATCGAATATGAAGCAAACGGTGCAGCAAGCAAGAGAAACATTCAGCCGATCGGAATCTATGCCAATCAAGGGAAGTGGTATTGCCCGGCTTACTGTTTTTTAAGACAAGACTACCGCATCTTCAGGTGTGACCGGATTAAGCGGGTCGAGCTTGATGAACATACGGCCCCGCTTGATTTGACCGATCTTAATTTAAAGAACCGTTTTTCAGCTGTGTCCCGGCCAAGGGAGACATTGGAATTATCAGCGGAGCTGACAAAAAAAGGAGTAGAACGGCACGGTTCACTCAAATGGCCACACCTTGAGCTGGATGTAAAAGAAGACGGGTCCGGCGTGCTGAAAGGAGAAATCGCGCCGAAGGATATTGATTTTTTTGCGGATTATTTCATTTCATTCGGCCGGGAAGCAATTATTCAGAAGCCTTCCGAATTAATCGAAAGGATGAAGCGGACATTATCCGACATGCTGAAACAATACGGCTAAAATGAAGACTCCGGTCAGACTGATCACGAAGACCCCAGCCTGCGTTTTTCCTGCATTGACAGCCCCTCAAAAAAAGCGTGAAGACGCACGTCTCATTCATCATTCCGTTAACGACACTCTCAGGAATTGAGAGTGTCTTATTTTTGCCGTCAGAAGAAATTTTTACCCAAAAAAGTTGACGGGGGATTTAAAAGTGGGTATCATTACAAATATGAAATAAATATTACATTTGTGTTACAAAAGAAAATGATATGTTACGAGTTTAAAAGAAGATTGACAAAGGAGCATGCTTATGAAAAAAGCGATGGCTATTTTAGGATTCCTTGTACTCACAGCATCGCTGCTATTCATCATCAATAAAGGAACATCTCAAATAAACGCTTCACAAAATAGAAAAGCCGCGATTCACACGGAATATTACAAAGACATCAGTTCGCTTTCTTTTCCGGTATTCAGCGATTTGAAGGAAGAAGATGCCCAGCTGGCCAACGAAGCGGTAAAACTTCATTTAAAAAACTCTTATAAAGAATTTCAAAAAATCGTTAAAGATGCCGAAAAGAAGGATAAGGACGAGGAGAACGTCTATGAAACGTCCTACAAAGTCAAATACAACGAGGAAGGCAAACTGAGCTTTTTAATCTATGACTATCAGTTCTCCGGCGGCGCGCACGGCATGTACACCGCTACATCCTACAACTTTGACTTTGACAAGCGCAAACAAGTCGTGCTGACTGACGTATTAAACAATCAGGCAAAAATCGAAAAAGCAAAAAACTATATTTTCAGCTATATCAACGAACATCCGGAACAGTTTTATTCTGATCTTAAAAAGAGCGATATCCGCTTGGATGAACACACGGCTTTCTATTATACAAGCAGCGGAATTTCAATTGTATTTCAGCAGTATGATATCGCCCCGTATGCGGCCGGAAATCAGGAAATAAAGCTTCCGTCGACGCTTTTATATTAGTCCCGGTATGAGAAACAATATTTGTAATAGAAACAGAGAAAGCAAGTCATGAAACAGGAGAGTGAGCAGCGATGTCTGGCAAACCATCATTTCGATGGGTTAAAATGTTGATTTTTTTAACGATATTAATAGGTTTGGCGGGGTACTCTTACAATAAGGTGTCAAGCAACAGTCAAGAGCCCCCTCAACCAAAAAAAGACGGCGGACAATCCGGCCTCGGCGTCGAATCCATGGTCAGCGACAGCAAACAAGAGCGGTATGCCATCCACTATCCGGTATTTCGCATAAAAGAAATCGATGAACAAATAAAAGATTATGTGAATCAAGAATTGGCCAGTTTTAAAGAGGATAATGCAAAGGCCCAGGCTCAGCATGAAGACGGGCCTTTTGAACTGAACATCAAATATAAGGTTGTCTATTACACAAAAGATGCAGCCAGTGTGGTGCTGAATCAATACATAGAGGCCGGGGGCGTTTCGGGTACAACGTCTGTCAAGACGTTTAACGCCGATTTAAAACAGAAAAAGCTGCTGTCCCTTCAAGACCTGTTCGAAGAAAATTCAGATTTTCTGAACAGGATTTCAAGCATTGCCTATCAGGAATTGAAAAATCGGAATCCGTCTGCCGACACGGCTTTATTAAAAGAAGGGACAAGCCCTCAGGAAGAGCATTTCAGCCGCTTCGCGCTCCTGGAAAACGAAGTCGAATTTTATTTTGAGAAAAAACAAACCGGTCTTGAGCAGTCTGTAAAAATAAAAAAAGAATGGGTAAAAGATATTTTAAAAGACCAATATCAGGATATGAAAAAGAGCCGTCTTCAGGCCAAACGAGAGCAGGAGCCTGTCCCCCTTCCGAAACAGGCGAAAATAAATCCTGATGAAAAAGTGATTGCTCTCACATTTGATGACGGCCCGAATCCCGCTACAACGAATAAAATATTGAATGCTTTACAAAAGCATGAAGGGCATGCGACCTTCTTCGTGCTTGGAAGCAGAGCCCAATATTATCCCGAAACGATAAAACGGATGCTGAAGGAAGGAAACGAAGTCGGCAACCATTCCTGGGACCATCCGTTATTGACAAGGCTGTCAAATGAAAAAGCGTATCAGGAAATTAACGACACGCAAGAAATGATCGAAAAAATCAGCGGACACCAGCCGGCACACTTGCGCCCTCCATATGGCGGAATCAATGATTCCGTCCGCTCGCTTTCCAATCTGAAGGTCTCGTTGTGGGATGTTGATCCGGAAGATTGGAAGTACAGAAATAAACAAAAGATTGTCAATCATGTCATGAGTCATGCGGGAGACGGAAAAATCGTCTTAATGCACGATATTTATGCAACGTCCGCAGAAGCGGCGGAAGAGATTATTAAAAAGCTGAAAGCAAAGGGCTATCAATTGGTAACTGTATCTCAGCTTGAAGAAGTGAAGAAGCAGAGAGGATATTGAATAAATGAGAAGAAAGCGCCATATCGGCGCTTTTCTGTTGCAAGAAAATATAGGGAAAACGATATTTGTTAAAAATTCCAAATATTTATACAATAGCATGTGTTTCACTTTGAAAGGGGAGAGGAAAATCATGAAACAACACAAACGGCTTTATGCCCGATTGCTGCCGCTGTTATTTGCGCTCATCTTCTTGCTGCCTCACTCTGCAGCAGCGGCGGCAAGTCTTAATGGGACGCTGATGCAGTATTTTGAGTGGTACATGCCAAATGACGGACAACATTGGAAACGCTTACAAAATGACTCGGCATATTTGGCTGAACACGGTATTACTGCCGTCTGGATTCCCCCGGCATATAAGGGAACGAGTCAAGACGATGTAGGCTACGGCGCTTACGATCTGTATGATTTAGGGGAGTTTCATCAAAAAGGGACGGTTCGGACAAAGTACGGCACAAAGGGAGAACTGCAATCTGCGATCAACAGTCTTCATTCCCGGGACATCAACGTTTACGGCGATGTAGTCATCAACCACAAAGGCGGCGCTGATGCGACCGAAGATGTAACGGCTGTTGAAGTCGATCCCGCTGACCGCAACCGCGTAACATCAGGAGAACAGCGAATCAAAGCGTGGACACATTTTCAATTCCCGGGGCGCGGCAGCACATACAGCGATTTCAAATGGCATTGGTACCATTTTGACGGAACCGATTGGGACGAGTCCCGAAAGCTGAACCGCATCTATAAGTTTCAAGGAAAGGCATGGGATTGGGAAGTTTCCAATGAAAACGGCAACTATGATTACTTGATGTATGCCGACATCGATTATGATCATCCTGATGTCACGGCAGAAATAAAGAGATGGGGAACGTGGTATGCCAATGAGCTGCAATTGGACGGATTCCGCCTTGATGCAGTCAAACACATTAAATTTTCTTTTTTGCGGGATTGGGTCAATCATGTCAGGGAAAAAACAGGGAAGGAAATGTTTACGGTAGCTGAATATTGGCAGAATGACTTAGGTGCGCTGGAAAACTATTTGAACAAAACAAACTTTAATCATTCAGTGTTTGACGTGCCGCTTCATTACCAGTTCCATGCTGCATCGACACAGGGAGGCGGCTATGATATGAGGAAATTGCTGAACGGAACAGTCGTTTCCAAGCATCCTGTTAAAGCGGTTACGTTTGTTGATAACCATGATACACAGCCGGGGCAATCGCTTGAGTCGACTGTCCAAACATGGTTTAAGCCGCTGGCTTACGCTTTTATTTTGACAAGAGAAGCAGGCTACCCGCAAATTTTCTACGGGGATATGTACGGGACGAAAGGAGCCTCGCAGCGCGAAATTCCTGCCCTGAAACACAAAATCGAACCGATCTTAAAAGCGAGAAAACAATATGCGTACGGAGCACAGCATGATTATTTCGATCATCATAACATTGTCGGCTGGACGAGGGAAGGCGACAGCTCGGTTGCAAATTCCGGTTTGGCGGCGTTAATAACAGACGGACCCGGCGGGACAAAGCGAATGTATGTCGGCCGGCAAAACGCCGGTGAGACATGGCATGACATCACCGGAAACCGTTCCGATTCTGTTGTCATCAATGCAGAAGGCTGGGGAGAGTTTCACGTAAACGGCGGATCGGTTTCGATCTATGTTCAAAGATAGAAGAAAAGAGTGATAGGACGGATTTCCTAAAGGAAATCCGTTTTTTTATTTTCTCCTTCTTATAAAATTTCTTTGATTCCATCTTATAATTAATTTTAACAAGGTGTCATCAGCCCTCAGAAAGGACTAGCTGACAGTTTGAATCGTATAGGTAAGGCGGGGATGAAATGGCAACGTTATCTGATGTAGCAAAGAAAGCAAATGTATCGAAAATGACGGTATCGCGGGTGATCAATCATCCTGAGACTGTGACGGATGAATTGAAAAAGCTTGTTCATTCCGCAATGAAGGAGCTCAATTATATACCGAACTATGCAGCAAGAGCGCTCGTTCAAAACAGAACACAGGTCGTCAAGCTGCTCATACTGGAAGAAATGGATACGACTGAACCTTATTATATGAACCTGTTAACGGGAATCAGCCGCGAGCTGGACCGTCACCATTATGCTTTGCAGCTTGTCACAAGGAAATCTCTCAATATCGGCCAGTGTGACGGCATTATAGCGACGGGGTTGAGAAAAGCCGATTTTGAAGGGCTGATTAAAGTATTTGAAAAGCCTGTCGTTGTATTTGGCCAAAATGAAATGGGCTATGATTTTATTGATGTTAATAATGAAAAAGGTACCTATATGGCAACACGCCACGTCATTGGGCTGGGCGTCCGCAATGTCGTCTTTTTTGGAATCGATTTGGATGAACCCTTTGAACGGTCAAGGGAAAAAGGCTACCTTCAGGCGATGGAAGGCAGTCTGAAAAAAGCGGCGATTTTCCGGATGGAAAACAGTTCGAAAAAAAGTGAAGCACGCGCACTGGAAGTGCTGGCATCCCTTGATGCACCGGCAGCCGTGGTTTGCGCTTCCGACCGCATCGCGATCGGGGTCATCCGCGCGGCGCAATCGCTCGGCAAAAAAATTCCGGAAGATGTCGCGGTTACCGGCTATGACGGGGTGTTTCTCGACCGGATCGCTTCGCCTCGCCTGACGACGATCAGACAGCCTGTTGTTGAAATGGGAGAGGCTTGCGCCAGAATCCTGCTGAAAAAAATCAATGAAGACGGAGCGTCGCAAGGCAATCAATTTTTTGAGCCGGAACTTATTGTCCGGGAATCGACTTTGTAAGGGTCTCATTCTGTTACCGGTAACAAGCTGAAAATGATTGTTCCTGTTATGCCGTCATGATAATTTCAGAATAAAAGCCGGTTTATCACAGCCGGACAACCAAAAAGGGGGAAACATGATGGAATATGCAGCGATTCATCATCAGCCTTTCAGCTCTGATGCCTATTCTTACGATGGAAGGACATTGCACATCAAAATCCGTACAAAAAAGAATGATGCCGAACACGTCTGCTTGATTTGGGGAGATCCTTACGAATACACCGGCGGCACATGGAAAGCGAACGACCTTGCGATGGCGAAAATTGCCGCGACAAGCACGCATGATTACTGGTTTGCCGAAGTGGCGCCTCCATTCAGGCGTCTGCAATACGGGTTTATCCTTACAGGCGCTGATGGTCAAGACACTTTTTACGGAAGCAGTGGTGCCTGTCCGTTTGCCGGAAAAGCGGCAGATATGGCCAAGTACTGTTTTAAATTTCCGTTTGTTCATGAGGCAGATGCGTTTAATGCACCCGACTGGGTCAAATCAACCGTCTGGTATCAAATTTTTCCAGAGCGCTTTGCCAGCGGCCGAGAGGATTTGTCTCCGGAAAACGCTTTGCCGTGGGGAAGCAAGGACCCCGAGGTGGACGATTTTTTCGGAGGGGATTTGCAGGGGATCATAGACAAAATGGACTATCTGGAAGACTTGGGGGTAGGCGGCATTTATTTGACGCCGATCTTTGCCGCGCCTTCCAACCATAAATACGATACATTGGACTATTGCTCGATCGATCCGCATTTTGGCGATGAGGAACTCTTTCGCACGCTGGTCAGCCGGCTTCACGAGCGGGGAATGAAGATCATGCTTGACGCTGTTTTTAATCACATCGGCAGCGCTTCGCGAGAGTGGCAGGATGTCGTCAAAAACGGTGAAAAGTCCCGTTATAAAGACTGGTTTCATGTTCATTCTTTTCCTGTTAAAGAAGGCGGCTACGATACATTTGCGTTTACGTCCGAGATGCCGAAGCTCAATACCGCCAACCCGGAAGTTCAGGCTTATTTACTTGATATCGCGCTGTACTGGATACGCGAATTTGATATCGACGGCTGGCGTTTGGATGTGGCGAATGAAGTCGATCATGCGTTTTGGAAGAAGTTCCGTCAAGCCGTTACGGCAGAAAAGCCCGACATTTTTATATTGGGCGAAATCTGGCATCAGGCTGATCCGTGGCTTAGAGGAGACGAATTTCATTCGGTTATGAACTACCCGTTCACAGAACCGATGATTGACTATTTTGCAGACGGATCGATTTCAGCTTCGCAAATGGCGAGCCGCATCAATTCGCATCTCATGAGCGGGATGAAGCAGGTCAATGAGGTGATGTTTAATTTGCTGGACAGCCATGACACGAAGCGGATTTTGACAAGATGCGGAGGAGATGAGAAAAAAGTACGCTCTCTTTTGGCATTTATGTTTGCTCAGACAGGCTCGCCGTGCATTTATTACGGAACCGAAATCGGGCTGGACGGCGGGGATGACCCATTGTGCCGGAAGTGCATGGTTTGGGAAGAAGAGAAACAGAATCAAGAGATGCTCACATTTATGAAACGGCTGATCGCTTTGCGAAAACAAGAAAATGATGTATTGACATATGGAACGCTCGAGTGGAGGCTGGTTGACGACGAAAACGATTTTGTCAGTTTTTCCCGAACGGATGAAGGAAAAGAGCTGATCTACTTCTTCCACCAGGGCAGCGAGGTGCGCCGTGTCAGATTGCGGGATTTGAAGATTGCAAGCGACAAAAGAATATATGATGCGTGGTCGGAAGAAGCGCTCCATCATGATGATGCGGTCGACATACAGCCAGGCGGGTTTTTCATTTTGGGGGCGGTTTAAATTCTGTTACCGGTAACAGAATTTAAACTATTGTAACCGCTTTCTATCGAGGATTACAATTGTCTCAGATTCTAAGATAGAAGGGGGAAAAAAGATGAAACATTTAAAAAAAGGATTTTTAGCGATGCTGGCGACAGTTCTGCTGTTCGGTCTTGCCGCCTGTTCAAGTTCAAAGGAAACGGGAGGCAACGGCGGGAAAAAAGTGCTGACCGTGTCTGTAGAAGAGGTCTATAAACCTTACGTTGAAAGCATAAAGGAACGTTTTGAAAAAGAGAATGATGTGACAGTCAAAATTGTTGAAAAGCCAATGTTCGATCAGCTTGAAGCGCTTCCTCTTGACGGCCCGGCAGGCAATGCGCCCGATGTCATGCTTGCGGCATACGACCGTATCGGCGGCTTAGGACAGCAAGGGCATTTGCTGGAAGTCAAACCGTCTGAGACTAAAAGCTTCGGCGACAAAGAAATGCAGCAAGTAACAGTTGACGGAAAAGTCTACGGAATCCCGCTTGTTATTGAAACTCTCGTACTCTATTACAACAAAGACCTGTTAAAAGCGCCGCCAAAAACCTTTAACGAGCTTGAGGATTTAACAAAAGACAAGAGGTTCGCTTTTTCTTCGGAAAAAGGAAAATCGACCGCTTTTCTCGCAAAGTGGACGGACTTTTACATGTCATACGGTTTAATGGCGGGATACGGGGGATATGTATTCGGAGCTGACGGCACGGATTCCGGAGACATCGGTCTGAACAACAAGGGGGCCGTGGAAGCGGTGGAATACGCCGAGAAATGGTTCAGTGAATATTGGCCGAAAGGCATGCAGGACAATACGAGCGCTGACGATTTTATCCAGCAGACCTTTATGGACGGAAAAGCAGCTGTTGTTATCGGAGGTCCATGGTCGGCTTCCAATTATAAAGAAGCCGGTTTGAACTACGGTGCCGCGAAAATCCCGACATTGCCAAACGGAAAAGAATATGCCCCGTTTGCAGGCGGAAAAGGCTGGGTCGCCTCTAAATATACGAAAGAGGCAGAGCTTGCTGAAAAGTGGCTGCAATATGCCGCAAATGACGAAAATGCTTACCGTTTTTATGAAGATACGAGCGAAGTTCCGGCCAACCTCGCCGCACGAAAAAAAGCAGGGGAGCAAAAAAGCGAGCTGACGTCGGCGGTCATCACACAATACGAAACGGCGACTCCGACTCCGAACATTCCGGAGATGGCCGAGGTGTGGACAGGTGCAGAAAGCCTGATATTTGACGCGGCAGCAGGGAAAAAATCGGCACAGCAATCAGCGGATGATGCCGTCCGTGTAATTAAAGAAAACATTAAAGAAAAGTATGTGAAATAAAACGGCGGTTTTAGCGTCCGGAAGAATAGAGGGCGAAAAAAATGAACAAAGACCAAACACTTGCAAAACGGAGCCGGAAGGCAGCGCTGTTATCGATTATTCCCGGTGCTGGCCAGATTGCAAACCGGCAGTTTTCAAAGGGGATCCTTTTTCTTGTCATCACAGGCTTGTTTATTTGTGAGTTAGCGGTTTTCGGTTATCAGGCGCTGATCGGCCTCGCGACGCTGGGGACTGTCCCGGGAGAAGATCACTCGCTGTTTCTGTTGATAGAGGGCACGCTGCAATTGATATTGACGCTCGTTTTTCTGATGTTTTACATCTTTAATCTGTATGATGCCCGGAAGACCGCCGCGATGAAAGCGGCGGGTTTGAAAATCAGCGAGACGGCCGGGGACATGATCAGAAATGCAGGTGACAAAGGGTTTCCGTATTTATTTACGCTGCCGGCATACCTCATGATGGTGTTTGTGATTATTTTTCCGGTGCTGGTGACTCTGTTTATCGCGTTTACAAACTACGATTTTTATCATATTCCGCCTAACAGTCTCATCGACTGGGTCGGCTTTAAAAATTTCATGAATATCTTTTTCCTTGGCTCGTATCGGCAAACATTCGCCGATGTACTGGGCTGGACGATCATCTGGACGATCTGTGCGACAACGCTGCAAATTGTTCTCGGCATCGTGACAGCGTTGGTCGTCAATCAAAACTTTATTAAAGGCAAGCGGATGTTCCGGATCATTTTCCTGCTTCCGTGGGCCGTTCCGGCATTTATTACGATTATGAGCTTTGCCAACATTTTTAATGACTCGGCGGGCGCGATGAACGTCCAAGTGATCCCGCTTTTGAACCAGCTCCCGTTCGTCGATATCCCGGCTGTCGCATGGAAGACCGATCCGTTCTGGACGAAGACGGCTTTGATTATGATTCAGACGTGGCTGGGTTTTCCATACATTTATGTCATGGTGACAGGGGTGCTTCAGGCGATTCCCGGAGAGCTTTATGAAGCGGCAAAAATTGACGGCGCGACATTTATTCAGCGCTTTAAACACATTACGCTGCCGATGATTTTATTTGCGACCGCACCGGTGATGATTACCCAGTATACGTTTAATTTCAATAACTTCTCGATCATCTATTTATTTAATGAGGGCGGTCCGGGGAGTGTGGGGGCCGGAGCCGGGTCAACCGACATCTTAATATCCTGGATCTATAAGCTGACGACGGGAACGTCGCCGCAGTATTCCGTGGCGGCTGCTGTCACACTGCTCATTTCTTTCATTGTCATCGGGGTTTCCCTGATTGCTTTTAAGAAATCGAATGCCTTTGGCAATGAGGAGGTCATGTAGATGAGAGGGATTTTCAAAAATACGCGGTTCACCGGGATGCTGAACAAGGTTTTGACCTATATATTTTTAACGTTTTTAAGCATCGTGATTATTTATCCGCTTTTGATTACGGCATCATCCGCATTTCGGGTCGGGAATGTAGCGGCTTTTACACTCGATTTTTCGGGCCAATGGACATTGGACCACTTTAAGCGGCTGTTTGAAGAGACGCTTTACCTCAACTGGTACGGGAATACGCTTGTGATCGCGCTGTCTGTCATGGTGTTCCAGGTGACGATTGTGACGCTTGCCGGCTATACGTACAGCCGCTACCGGTTTGCGGGCCGAAAAAAGAGTCTCATTTTCTTTTTGATCATTCAAATGGTGCCGACGATGGCGGCGCTGACCGCTTTTTACGTCCTGGCCATGCTGATCGGAGCTTTGGACCAATATTGGTTTTTAACTGCAATCTATATCGGCGGCGGAATTCCGATGAACACATGGCTGATGAAGGGCTACTTTGATACAGTGCCTAGAGAAATCGATGAAGCGGCGCGGATTGACGGAGCGGGGCACCTGCGGATCTTTGCTTCGGTCGTTCTGCCGCTTGTGAAACCGATGCTTGCTGTCCAGGCGCTGTGGGCGTTTATGGGGCCGTTCGGCGACTATCTGCTGGCGAAATTTCTGCTTCGCTCGCCGGAAAGCCTGACCATCGCCGTCGGTTTGCAGACATTCATCTCCAATCCGCAGCAGCAAAAAGTCGCGCTGTTTGCAGCGGGCGCGATTCTTGCGGCTCTGCCGATTTGCATCTTGTTCTTCTTTCTCCAAAAGAACTTTGTGTCCGGTTTGACATCCGGCGGAACGAAGGGATAAACCGATGAACGACATGAGACACGAAAAGCTGATCGTCCGCTTTCTTAAAGCAGCGGCATCACCGGCGGGCGTCATGCGCTGCAAACATACATTCAGCTGGCTCGAAATTTCTTTTCTGTTTATGTTTTTGACAGCTTGCTTAACGGCGCCCGTGTCGATTGCGTTGATGAAAATGGACCGCTTCAACGCCGGGAATTTGCTCCCAAACGTTGTTCAAAAGGCTGACGCGGCATTCATCAAACAATTAAAAGGTTACCAATTGACAAACGGGAGATTGACAGGCGGAGACGAGCTGTACCGTGTGGAGAAAGAGAAAACCTTGCTGGCGGTCGATTTGAAGCATGAATTGAAAACAAGCGGTGAGAACGGCCGGATAAAGGCGGAAGGCGGCTATCAAAACGCGCTCATCTTTCAGTCAGATCATCTGATCATCAGCGATCAAAGCGGAGCGGGGTTTTCTGTCCGCTATCCGGCAAAGGCTGGGCTGAATGATCTGGATGCCGATCATGTAGGGGATTTTATCGGTGCCATGTGGTTTGCCCAATATAAGCCGCTTATCATCATGCTGGCCTGTTCCGCGGTTTGCATCATTTCGCTTTTTGTAACGGCCGTTCTGACGGGAGGCATCTGGATCTCCAAAAAATCCAACATGACCGGGATAAGGTCGTTTAAGGAAGCGGCCGCAGCGGCGGTGTGCGGATCAGCGCTTCCGGCAGCGGCTGCAATGGCTTTTGGTATGATCCGCTTTGACTTCATCATGATGCTGCTCATCCATTCGTGCGGAAGCGCTTTGATGGTCTCTTTCATCTTCAGGCATATATTCAAAACCCGCCATCACAACGAAAATCTTCAGTCAGGAGGAAATCATGGTAAATCAGCGGCTATTTGAGATCGACCAGTGGAAAATCAAAACAAACCAATTTGAAAAAGAACATAAGCGGCTTCAGGAAAGTCTGACATCCTTGGCGAACGGCTATATGGGGATCAGGGGGAATTTTGAAGAAAGCTATTCAGGCGAAAGTCTCAAAGGCACATATATCGCAGGGGTTTGGTTCCCGGACAAAACGCGTGTCGGCTGGTGGAAAAACGGCTATCCCGAATATTTCGGGAAAGTGATCAATGCGATGAATTTCATCGGAATTGATGTATATGTAGACGACGAAAAAGTCGACCTCAATCAAAACGGCATCGAATCGTTTGAATTGGAGCTCAATATGAAGGAAGGCATCCTGCGGAGAAGCGCTGTCGTTCGTGTGAATCAAAAGGCTGTCAAAATTTCGTCGGAGCGCTTTCTTAGTCTTGATGTCCAGCAGCTGTGCGCGATTCATTATGAAGCGGAATGCCTGACCGATGAAGCTGTTATTACACTTGTCCCTTATCTTGATGGCCATGTCGCAAATGAGGATGCCAATTTCGAAGAGCGGTTTTGGCAGGAAGAAGCGAAAGGCGCCGAATCTCATCGCGGTCATCTTGTGACGAAAACGATTGAGAATCCGTTTGGAACGCCGCGTTTTACGGTGGCTGCTTCAATGTGCAATGTGACAGAAGGATATGTCAGCGAGCATTTTCAAACGGATGCGATGTACGCGGAAAACCGCTTCTGTTACGAAGTGAAGCCGGGAACAAAGGCTTCTTTAAAAAAATTGATCATTGTCACAACGTCCCGGGACTTTGAAGAAGCAGAGCTTTTAGTAAAGGGCAGGGCGCTTTTGGCTGATGTTCTTCAGCAGGGATATGAAGAAGCGAAGCGGAGGCATACCGAACATTGGATGGAAAGGTGGGCAAAGGCTGACATTGAAATTAAAGGGGATGATGAGCTTCAGCAGGGCATCCGGTACAACCTCTTTCAGCTTTTCTCGACATACTACGGAACCGATTCGCGCTTAAACATCGGGCCGAAAGGATTCACGGGCGAGAAATACGGAGGAGCCGCCTACTGGGATACTGAGGCGTACGCCGTTCCTGTGTATTTGGCGACGGCCGAGCCGGAGGTGACAAAGAATCTGCTTTTATACCGATATCATCATTTGGAGGCAGCTAAACGGAATGCGGCCAAACTGGGGCTGAGGGGAGCCCTTTATCCGATGGTGACCTTCACAGGCGATGAATGCCACAATGAATGGGAGATCACCTTCGAAGAAATTCACCGCAATGGCGCAATCTGTTATGCGATCTACAATTATGTCAATTACACAGGCGACCGAGACTATATGAAAGAATACGGGATAGACGTTCTCGTGGAAATCAGTAGATTTTGGGCTGACCGTGTCCACTTCTCAAAACGTAACAACAAATATATGATCCACGGCGTTACAGGGCCGAATGAATATGAAAACAATGTCAACAACAACTGGTATACGAATTTGATTGCGTCGTGGACGCTTGAGTACACGCTCGAAAACCTCGCTGTCCTCCCGGAGGAAAAACGCCGCCGGCTTGATATACGGGAAGCCGAAATCGAGAGGTGGAAGGATATCATTGCGAAAATGTACTATCCATACAGTGAGGAATTAAATGTTTTTATTCAGCATGATACATTCCTAGATAAAGAGCTTCAGGCAGCGGATGAGCTTGAACCGGATGACCGCCCGCTCTATCAGAATTGGTCATGGGACAAAATTCTCCGCTCCAGTTTTATTAAGCAGGCGGATGTTCTGCAAGGCATTTATTTCTTTAATCATCGATTTACGACGGAAGAAAAACGGCGCAACTTTGAATTTTATGAACCGATGACGGTTCATGAATCGAGCCTTTCGCCGTCTGTCCATGCGGTGCTGGCGGCTGAACTCAAAATGGAAAAGAAAGCGCTTGAACTGTATAAGCGTACAGCGAGGCTTGACCTGGATAATTACAATCATGACACAGAGGAAGGGCTTCATATTACATCGATGACTGGAAGCTGGCTCGCGATCGTGCAAGGATTTGCCGGCATGCGGACCCAAGATGAGACGCTGTCGTTTGCTCCGTTTTTGCCGAAGGAATGGGACGGTTATTCGTTCAACATCAATTATCGGAACCGGCTAATCAATGTGCAGGTAGAGGAAAACAGCGTCGCCTTCAACCTTGTAAAAGGAGAACCGCTTTCCATGACAGTTTATGGAGAGCAAATCGCACTGAACGGACGGTATGAAAGGAGGATGCCCGATGAGCCAATGGTGGAAAGAGGCAGTCGTGTATCAAATTTACCCGCGGAGTTTTTATGATTTCAACGGAGACGGATTCGGTGATTTGCAGGGCGTGATTCAAAAGCTCGATTACATTAAAAGCCTCGGAGCCGATGTTATCTGGCTGTGTCCTGTGTTTGATTCCCCGCAAGATGACAACGGCTACGACATCAGCGACTACAGAAGCATATACGAAAAGTTCGGGACGAACGATGATATGTTTCAATTGATTGATGAAGTGCATAAACGCGGAATGAAAATCATCATGGATCTTGTCGTGAACCACACGTCTGATGAACATGCCTGGTTTGCCGAAAGCCGCAAGTCAAAGGACAATCCTTACCGTGATTATTATTTTTGGAAAGATCCAAAGGCGGACGGTTCAGAACCGAACAATTGGGGATCGATCTTTTCAGGATCGGCGTGGACATTCGATGAGCGGACAGGGCAGTATTATCTTCACTACTTTTCGAAAAAGCAGCCTGACTTAAACTGGGAGAATGAAGCGGTTCGCCGGGAAGTATACGATTTGATGACGTTTTGGATGGACAGAGGCGTGGACGGCTGGCGGATGGATGTGATCGGTTCCATTTCCAAATATGTCGACTTTCCCGATTATGAAACAGATGACAGCAGTCCTTATGTCGTCGGCCGCTATCATTCAAACGGCCCCCGTCTGCACGAATTTATACAAGAGATGAACCGGGAAGTGCTGTCCCGTTACGACTGCATGACGGTCGGCGAAGCAAACGGCTCAGATGTTGAAGAAGCGATAAAATACACGGATCCAAGCAGACATGAGCTGAACATGATTTTTACATTTGAACATATGGACATCGATACAAAACAACATTCGCCGAATGGGAAATGGCAGATGAAGCCGTTTGATCCGATCGCTTTAAAAAAGATGATGACGAGGTGGCAGGCCGCTTTAATGAATGTCGGCTGGAACACGCTCTATTTCGAAAATCATGATCAACCGAGGGTCATATCCCGCTGGGGCAATGACCGCGAACTGCGCAAACAATGCGCCAAAGCATTTGCAACGGTCTTGCACGGGATGAAGGGAACCCCGTTCATTTATCAGGGAGAAGAAATCGGCATGACAAACAGTGAAATGCCGCTCGAGATGTATGATGATCTCGAAATCAAAAACGCATACCGCGAACTTGTCCTCGAAAATCAAACGATGACAGAGGAAGACTTTCGAAAAGCCGTGGCGAAAAAAGGGCGGGATCACGCGAGAACGCCGATGCAATGGGATGACGGAAAACACGCGGGCTTCACAGATGGAGAGCCTTGGCTGGCGGTAAATCCCCGCTATCAAGAAATCAATGTGAAGGAATCGCTCTCAGATGAAGATTCGATTTTCTATTATTATCAGAAGCTAGTCGGGCTGCGCAAACAACATAAAGTTATCGTACATGGAGATTACCAGCTGCTGCTTGAGGATGATCCGCAAATCTTTGCGTATATCCGTGAATACCGGGGCGAAAAGCTGTTAGTCGCCGTGAATTTGTCAGAAGAAAAGGCGCTGTTTCATGCTCCGCCGGAATTGCTTGAAGACAAGTGGGATGTGCTGTTATCCAATTACGCCCGCGAGCGGCTTGATATAAGCGGCAGCATGGACATGGAACCCTATGAAGCTTTTATGATGATCAGCCGGGCAAAGGGTTCGACATTATGAAAGCGGTCATTTTTGACTTGGACGGCGTGATCACGGATACGGCCGAGCATCATTATCTCGCTTGGAAACATACTGCCGAACAAATCGGCATTGAGATTGACCGGAGCTTTAATGAACGGCTGAAAGGCATCGACAGAGAGCAGTCGCTTAACACGATTTTGATTCACGGCGGTGCGGCCGGAACGTATCGGGAGGCGGAGAAACAAGAGATCATGCGCCGGAAAAATCAATACTACCAACAGCTGATCCAAAACTTGACACCGCATGACCTGTTGCCGGGAATCGCCGGGCTATTTGCAGAATTGAAAAGGGAAAATGTAAGCATCGCGTTAGCTTCGTCAAGCCGAAACGCGCCCGCTATTTTGCAACGGCTCGGGCTCATGGACGAATTTCATGCTGTCGTTGACCCGGCTGCGCTTGCTCGCGGAAAGCCCGACCCCGAAATCTTTTTGACGGCCGCAGCGCTGCTCGGTGTGCCTCCGTCTCAGTGTGCAGCAATCGAAGACGCTGAAGCCGGGATCGCCGCGATCAAATCCGCAGGGATGTTTGCGGTGGGAGTCGGTGATGAGACATCGCTGAGCGGGGCTGATTTGATCGTGCACAACACAAACGAGCTGACATTTGAGCTGCTGAAGGAAGGATGGCAGCGCTGTTGCTGCATAAGAGAAGACAAATGAATCGTAAAATGGCAGGCCGCCGCTGGCGGCCTTATTTGCAATCAGAGAGGAGAAGGCAAAAATAAGATCAAGGTGTTCGGGAGGCCGTTCGGATATGCTTTTCAAATCGAAACCATCAGGCGATTGAATACCGACCTGTTGCAAATTCTAACGCCTGCGCTTTTCATGAAAAACAGCCTAATCGATCCTTTTAAAAGGATGATTAGGCTGAATGTTTATTGAGGCATTTGCAATTTGACAAACTTCCGTTTGCCGACTTGGATAATCATACCGTGTTCGACCGCCACATCCGCATGAATCGATTCTGCTTTGATGCCGTTGATTTTAACGCCGCCGTTTTGGATCATTCGGCGGGCTTCGCTTTTGGAAGGGAGGAGTCCGAGCGTCACCAATAAATCGGTGACAGGCACCGTTCCGTCACCTTGCCAGTGTACAGACATTATATTGTCCGGCGCGCTGTTTTGCTGAAAAACCTTTTTAAACTGCTGTTCGGCCGCTTCGGCTGCCTCGCTTCCATGATACATGTTGACGATGGTTTTCCCGAGAAGCATTTTCGCATCTCGCGGATGAACGGCCCCCGTTTCCAAATCTTTGACAAGTCGTTTTTTATCTTCCGCCTCCAGGTTGGTCGCAAGATGGATATATTTTTTCATCAAACTGTCCGGAAGCGACATCGTTTTTCCGAACATTTCATGAGGGTCTTCATCAATGCCGATGTAATTGTTCTTTGATTTCGACATTTTTTCAACCCCGTCAAGTCCTTCAAGCAGCGGCATGAGAATGACGACCTGTTTTTCTTTTCCATACTTTTCCTGAAAGTGTCTGCCCATGAGCACGTTAAAATGCTGATCCGTTCCGCCCAGTTCGATATCGCTGTCGAGAACGACCGAATCATATCCCTGCATCAACGGGTAAAAGAATTCATGAAGCGAAATCGGCTTTTGCATGGCAATTCTTTCTTCAAAATCATCGCGTTCCATTAAACGGGCGACGGTAATTTTGCCCGCGAGCGCAATGACGTCTTCCAAGGTTAATCGTTTCAGCCATTTTGAGTTGTAGTGAAGCTCGACTTTGTTCTGATCAAGCACTTTTCCAAACTGTTGAAAGTATGTTTCGGCATTGCGGCGGACTTCTTCGTCCGTCAGCTGTTTCCTTGCGGCGGATTTTCCTGTCGGATCGCCGATTTTTCCTGTGAAATCTCCGATCAGGAGCTGGACGATATGCCCATTTTCCTGAAATTGGCGCAGCTTATTCAAGACGACAGTGTGGCCTAAATGAACGTCAGGCGCCGACGGATCGAGACCAAGCTTAATTTTCAGCGGTTCGCCGGTCAAAATCGATTTTGCCAGCTTTGCCCGCAGTTCTTCCGGGGGAATGACCTCCTCCGCTCCGTTCATATATAAGTGAAGCTGCCTTTCGACTTCCCGCTTCTCGGCAGTTGTCAGTTGATCAAATTGTTGTTGCTGCATGATAACTCCTCCTTTTTTGTATAAAAAAAGAGCCTCATCCCGATAAGGGACGTGGCTCAAATGCACGCGGTACCACCCTGGTTGAAGACCTCCGTCTTCCGCTCTATTTCAGATAACGGTTTCCCGTTCTTTGCTACTTGAAGGTTCACAAAGAAAGCTCAGGGAGGTAATTCGCGTCTGCCTTTGTACCGGCTCGCACCAGCCGCCGGCTCTCTGGAACAGGGAGACAGACCGCTACTTGTTCCCGTCGTTGCTTATGGTTTATGAAGATTGTCGTTCACTTTTCGAAGGAGCTCGATCAATGTATTCTGCTCCTCTTTTGTCATGCCTTTGATCAGCATTGTTTCCCCTTTGTGGAACGCCGGATAGAGCTCTTCAATAGCGGCTTTTCCTTCAGGGGTGATCTCGGCGTATACGTGTCTGCGGTCTCGCGGATCCGTGCTTTTTCCGCAAAAGTTCTTTTTTTCAAGCGTTTTAATGACATTGCTCGCAGTGGCTGTTGAAATGCCTGACAGTTCAGCGAGTTTTCTCGTTTCAAGCCTGCCCCATACCCATAGATCGTAAAGAATCGAAAAAGCCGTCCATGACAATTGATATGAGGAAAGGATCTCGGTCTCCATTTTGACGCGGAGCTTTTGCGCTGACCGGTAAAGGTTGGTGGCAACCGAAATGGCTTCAAGATTCAAGGACTCGATCGGCATGCGTTTCAGCTTGATGAGTGTGTCGTGTTCTTCCTGTCGAAGATGGGGGGATCTATCCAAATCGTGACGCCTGCCTTTTTATTTTCAGAATCATTAGCTATGAAACGAATTTTAACAGATGGTTTTCATCCATGCAAGCCCTTTTTTGATATGACGAGAAAAGCCGGCATCATGATGATGACCGGCACTTGTTTCAGCTATTTTTTGGTGATCTGTTTGCGGCGCACTTCAACCCGATCCCCTTTTTGAATGTTGTCATACTGTTTTTTCGAGACGAGGACGGCATGTTCTTTTCCGTTTTGATCTTCAATCAACAGCCAATATCTTTTTTCTTTTCGTTCAGAGAGCGCTTTTTCTTTGATTCCGGCGGTGCGGAGCATGCTTTTTTGTTCTGCTGTATATCCGCCCGCGTGGAAGATCATCCAGTATGGAAAGTAGTAATTCAAAAAGGCTGATCCAGCAGGATTTTGATTGAGTGTTTGCTTGATGCTCCCTTTGTACAGGGTATTGGACGGCAATGTCCGCTGGATGGCGTTGAACTGACTGCTCTTGTTTAAATATTGTCGGCTCGCAGACTGATTCATATAACTGCGCATTCTCTGGTTGACTGAACCCGGACGTGTTTTTAAAGAGCTGTTATTAGCCGAGGAACTCGCAGCCTTGGTTCCGGATGTTCCATTGCTGCCTGTTGCCTCTGCTTGAGCAAAAGGCAGCAAGAGAGACAGCGCCATGATCAAAATAAGAGGAGCGCTTTTTTTCTTCATTGTTCATCACTGCTTTTTTGTTCCATTTTATCTTTGACGACGCCCTCAAGCGGCTCCTGGTCATATTTGATGTATGGGGGACGGTAGATGAAGGCTTCATGATCGCGGATTTTAATATAAGGCTGTTCGACATTTTCCACATTTTCTACATATTTTTTGAAAGTCTCCGTCTTTTCTTTCCCATTTTTCACGTATGATGCTTTCAGTAAAGGTGCTTTGTCGGATTCGCTGTCATTCACGTAATCAAACCATACGAGATCGTATTTTTGAATGGAATGGTCTTCTGAGACCTCCTGTGAACGGTCTGAAGCGGATGATGAACATCCAGATAGGGGAACGGCGAAAAGCATCGCAGCCGCGGATAACGAGATCAGTTTCGATTTTTTCACTGTGATCATCCTATTCATTTTGGTTTCTCTTTTATATACGAACGATCCTGGCAAAGGTGTCATCTGTTCTTGATAGTTTGGTAGAAAACTGGGCGTAATAATTGCATTTTAAACGTAAACAAACTGTAAAATACCATTTCTATGAAAAAAGGTATAATTTGAATGTCAGAAAAAAATCCCATTCACGGAGGATATTTTTATATGAAGAAGATACTTTTTTCTGTTTTTGTTTTGGCAGGCAGCTTGCTATTGGCATTCAATTTTGCCGGTGAGGCGAGTGCTAAAACGAAAAAAGTCAGCGGCTACATCACTTGGTACAACGGCGTGGGCAAAGTCGGCGCTGACGGCAAAAGGCTCGGCCATTGGGACTGCGCCACAAAGATGGGCTTCGATGTTCCGAGAAAAGGCACAAAAATAAGAGCCTATTCTAAAGCAAAACCAAAGAAAGTCATAACAGTCTATAAATATGATGTCGGCAGAATGCCGGGCGCTGTGTTGGATGTAAGCCCGAAAGCTTTTAGAGCTTTGGGATTTCCGACAAGCAAAGGAAAGGTAGCCGGACATTATACATATAAAAAATAGGAGAAAAGAAGCAAGGAAAATCGTTTTCTTGCTTCTTTCAATTGGCGGGGGCGAATATGAAAAAAGTCTTTGTGTTTTTGTTGGCGGCCGTCATTTTAGCCGCAGGCGCATTTGCGGCCTTCCGCTATTTCGTCCCGGAAAAAGCGGAGCCGGCAAAGGGCAGCGGTTCGGACCTGCTCGTATCGATTACCGATCAGAAGCTGATGACCGCTTACTATGAAAATCAAAATAAGCTGTATGAAGAAAAGATGACGGATTACCCGGCTGCGGCATTAGACCGGAAAAAACGCATTCTTTATTATACGAACACCGATAACAGCAATATGAAGCATTTGATCAGGCTGGATTTGCAGTCGGGCGAAAAAACAACCCTATATTCAGGGGATGAATATGTCGACGGACTCAGTTTATCGGCGGACGGTTCGAAGCTGTTCATGCGATACAACCTTGCGGAGGAGAGAAATTTTCACCTCGCTTCCTTTGATTTAAAACAAAAGGCGTTTCACGTCATTTATCCATCGTTAAACAACAAGGACGAGAGCGTCAGCTACTATCAGTACAACAAAGCGAACAATCAATTCGTTATGCTGCATTATTCATTGAAAGAAGACTATCAAAAAACAGATGAGGCCAACAGCAAAGGAGTGCCGCCCAAACCGACGAATATGAACATTTCCCTGGCGGATGAGAAAGATCAGCACCAGGTGAAAACGATCGCAAAATTTATCAATGACACGGCAATTTCGCCGGATGGCAAAACGATCGTCTTTACAGAATCGGCTGATGATCAGAAGTCGATTTATGCGATGGATGCCGAAACGAAAAAATATAAAGCGATCATTTCAGATCAGCGGGCATTTTCATTAGTCGACTCAGCACAGCCGCAATTCTCGAAAGACGGGAAAAAACTTTACTTTCTCGCTGAAGCAAAAGATGCGAAGCTGCTTGAAGATGAAACGGGGAGCGAAGCAAGGGTGAGAACGATTTATTCGTATGATATGGATACGAAAAAAGTGAGCAAAGCCTGGGAAAAAACAAACGGAATTATCAACACCTTTTCCGTTATTGACGAATAATGAGCATCAGCCGGCACAAACAGTCTGTGCCGGCTGATGTTTTATCATGAGCCGTTTGCCTGAGACGCCGCAGCCGAGCTCGTCATAATGGCGATTGCTGCCGTCTGTTGTGCTTGAATAACGGCTTCAAGCGTTTGATAAAGTCCTGTTTCCAGAAGCGTCGGATCTTCCGTTTTTTCGCTCATGTACAAATTGACAGCCGTTTTCAGATTCATGTCTTTCTGCCACCTGAACAGTTTATCGCTGTTCAATGCGCCTGCCATGATTGTGATGGCATCTATGTCTTTTTCACCGTTCTCAAGCAATGCAAGCAGTCCGATTTCCGGGTAATGGACAGGCTTCGGTCTTCTATGCTTTTTTGTCAATTCATCGTATATCCGAAGGGAGCGGGCGACAAGCTGATCGGCATCCCGCTCCGGCAAAAGCGAGAGGATGTGGCTGAGAAACTGCAAATCGTTCCCTTTGCGAAAACCCGCTTGGTTCAGCTTTTGGTAAAACGCTTCGATATAGTCGATCAGTTCACCTGTTTCCATGTCTGAACCGGCCAAAAGCACGGCGAGCGGGTAATCGCCGGCCGATGTTAAAAAGACGTGCTTGTCCTTCATTCCTTTGTAAATAGACAAAGCCCGATTGATTTTGTCTTCATGATCATGCTCATCAGGATATTTTGTCAAAAGGATAAGTGCGGACAAGTAGGTGAAAATGCTTTTTTTGAATCCGTTGCCGGTCAGTTTTTCGTAAATAATGAAAAAAGGTCTGATATGCGTTTCAGGTTCTTCAAAGCGCACGTCAAACATAGCGGCGAATGTATAGCGATGGGCCGACTTTAACGGCGAAAATGTCCCGGCGGCCTGTTTGACGGCCTCACTAAGCGTTAAAAACCGTTCTTTATTAAAAGGCCGCTTGTTGACGACATACATGGAAGCAATCATCATCAATGTCCGCTGATCTGTGACTTTCCATTTTAAATCGCTTTTTAACTCAGAGTAAATTGCTTTATATTGATCCAATCGCTGCTGCAGTTTAGCAGATGCCATTTTATCTGTCTCCTTCCTCTGTTTGCGTCGTTTTTGTATATACGAAGCAAAGGAAAATAAGTTTCATGGATTTGGCATCATACCGGGCTTTTGCTTAATAATATGGAAAAGGATACAGCGCGGCAATAATAACAAACGGGAAGATCCTGCTCCTGAACCGTCGGAATCGCCGGCGCGGATATCCGTATCCGCCGTAAAACTGCCTTTCATCTGTCACGTCTTCGGGAATGAGGAGAGATGCTTCCTGACGGTTCACCCCTTCAAGGATCCCGTGAACGGAACGGCCGTCCTTCATTTTCAGCACGACGTGATAGTGCATGTATTTGCGGCATAAATCGTGCAAAGACCTTTGATGATCATGGGGCATTGAGCAAACGGCATCTTTCGGAACACTCATATTCATTTCCATCTCCTTTTAGATTTATGGTATTCATCTAATGGATGAATGTTCCGGCTTGGAACGGTGAAGCCGTGGTATATGTAAAAAAGCCGATATGAATCGGCTTTAAAGATCAATGGTCAGCACTTCTTTCTGCGGCACTTGAAACGGTCGTCGTCATCATCAGAAAAACACTTTCTTTTTCTGCATTTGAACCGGTCATCGTCAGAGCTGCGGGTTTTATCCGTATTATTTGTTTTATCCGTTTTATCCGTTTTATCGGTATCCGCCGAACGCAGCGCTTTCCTTGACTGTCTTTCTTTTTCCCGCTCAGGGCTGTATGGATCGTAATTGTCATAGTACTCTTCGTAGCTGCTCATTTTGAGGCAATCACCGCCTTTGGGTCATGATATGATAATGTATTATAAAGAGGGGCGTTTTGCCTGTGCATATGTAATGGTTTGTTGTGCCGTAAATAAGCTGATCAACTGACAAAATTCAACATTGAATAAAAGGATTTTTCGTTTCAACCGCTAATATTATTATGTATCAACTATTTTTTTACGGCTGCGCCTGCCGATGCTTGCGAGAAAGCATTCAGGCGGACAGTCTGATAGGATAGAAGGAGCGGAATGCCGATGAAACGATCCGAAAGTGAAGGAGAGTACTTATGAAAAATAGTAGAAAAAAAGAAATCTTATCGTGGGTGAAAACACTTGTCATAGCCGCCGCGCTTGTCATGGTTTGCCGCTATTTTCTGTTTACGCCGTCAACTGTTTTGGGAGATTCAATGTATCCGACTTTAGAGGACGGCAACATGGTCATGGTTAGTAAAATCAGCGATATTCAGCGCTTTGATAAAATTATTTTTCACGCGCCTGATTCAGATGAAAACTATGTGAAAAGGGTGATCGGCCTCCCGGGGGATACGATCGAAATGAAGGACGATGTCCTTTATATTAACGGAAAAGTATATGATGAGCCTTATTTAAAGAAAAACAAACAAAAGCTGACGCTTCATGAACATTTAACAGATAATTTCACACTGGAGAAATTAACCGGCAAACAAAAGGTGCCGGAAGACCACTTGTTCGTGATGGGTGATAACCGTCAAAACAGCAAGGACAGCCGCTTTTTCGGATTTATTACAATGGACTCCGTTGTCGGCAAAGTTGAGTTCCGTTATTTTCCTTTCAATGAGATCGGCGGAATAGAATAGAAACGAAAAAGGCTTCCCATGATACGAATGGGGAGCCTTTTTAGCATTCGCACATTTTGGAGAGCGGGCGGTTTGAAACATTGTCTGTACAGTGAAATAATGAAAAAAGAAACTGGACAACAAGGAGGATGAGCAGATGAAAGTGTTTGTAGTGGGGGCGAACGGACAAATCGGGCGCCGTTTGACGAAAAGCTTGAATGAGAGCGATGAACATCAAGTCAGAGCAATGGTGAGAAACGAAGAGCAGGCGCAGGCTTTGAAACAATCGGGAATAGAAACCGCGCTCGCTAATTTAGAAGGCACTGTGGAAAGCATCGCAGAAGCGGCGAAAGGCTGCGACGCGATTGTCTTTACCGCCGGCTCAGGCGGCAAAACGGGCGCTGATAAAACGCTTTTGGTGGATTTGGATGGGGCGGTTAAAACGATCGAAGCTGCCGAAAAAGCGGGCATCCGCCGTTTTATTATGGTCAGCACATTGCAGGCACACCGCCGTGAAAATTGGAGTGAAGCGTTAAAGCCGTATTATGTCGCCAAACATTATGCGGATCGGATTCTTGAAGGCAGCGGATTAAACTACACGATTATCCGTCCGGGAGGCCTGTTAAACGAACCGGGTACAGGCCGGGTGAAAGCGGCGGAAAACCTTGAGCGCAGAACGATTCCGCGAGAAGATGTGGCTGATACCATCTTGGCGGCGCTCGCTGAAGAGCATACATTCCGGCGTTCATTCGATTTGGTTTCGGGTGATCAAACGCCCGCCGAGGCGCTTAAATCGATATGAAAGTGAATCGGGGAACCTGTGGTCAGAAGGTTCCCCGGCGTTTTTACAGAAGCGGAATATAGATGGTCATCTTCATCTCGTTGGGCGGCACCGAACGGCACACATCAGTCACTTCAAAGTCCGGTCCTTCTGTTCTCTCGTAATTGGTATTCATCAGCCATGATCCATAGATGTATCTTCTTGTGTTCTGCACGGATTCGGTCGATCCGTGCACATGAAATACGGCGTATTTGCCGCCGGGAATTTTCATATACATAAGCGGCTCCGGCACTTCTCCGGCTGCTGTTTCGCGAACGGCTTCCCCGATGATAAATGAGAAACCTCCGTCATCCTGGAAGCGGCATGACAGCCCGTAACACATATTCGGATCTGTTTTTTGAGGGATTTGCATAAAGTATCCATTTCTGCCGAAATCGTTGTAGAATTTCGGGATATCTTCGAAATACTTTTCCTCGTTTAAATTTGTCCGGTACTCATATCCGATAATATGTATATCGTTTAAATGAGTGATGTGCGGCTTTGGGATGTTCATATCTCCAGTCATCCTTTCTTTATATTCGAGAAAATTCATTTTGGTTTGAAAATCAAGCTTGACCTTTGCTTTGCGGTACTTGGCCGGAGTGATGCCGAAATACTGTGAGAATGCCCTGCCGAAAGCTTCCTGTGAGCTATAGCCGAAATCAATTGCGATATCGAGAATGGAACGGTCCGTTTTCTCAAGCAGAAGCGCAGCTTCAGACAGACGCCGGTTGCGAATGTACTGATAAACGGAAAAACCGGAGATCGCCTGAAAAAGCCTTTGAAAATGAAACGGGGAGAAACATGATTTAGCCGCAATATCCGTAATGTTTAAATCGTTTTGAAGGTGTTCTTCGATAAAATGAACCGCGTTTTGAATTCTTTCGTAATCATCCATATTCATCCACAGCCTTTACGATTTGATGATCCTATTGTACAGGATCAAGCGATGGTTTTTTTGATGATTTGTGCTTTTTTAAAAGCCTCCAAATGCGGAGGCTTTTTCTTATTGATGACGAATATCCGTTACTTCAAGAGGGCGCATCATATCGTAATCTTCGTGCTCCAGAATGTGGCAGTGCCAAACATATCTGCCGCTGTACGGTGCGAAGGTTGCGATAATCCGCGTCACCGAGCCAGGAGGTACTTTGACGGTGTCTTTCAGCCCCTTTTCATTCTGTGCCGGTGGAGCTGCCGGACCTGTAAAGACTAGTTCTCCGTTTTCCTGATACCGTTCGATATCAAACGGCCGGTGGTCGAGAATCAAAAATTGGACAAGATGTAAATGGATCGGATGGATCGCTCTTCCGGCATTGATGATCGACCAGATCTCAGTGCTGCCGAGGGCGGGAGTTTCAGTTACCGGTTCATGCCATTTTGTGTTGTTTAAAAGCAGAACAGGTCTTCCATATTGGTCAAGGGACGCGCCCAACGACAGATTTCTAAGGGTATTGATCTTGTGTCTCCGGTAAAATGGGCGTTTTCTCAATATTCTCGGCAATGAACTTGTATCTTTTTGCTTCAATGGTTTTGAGATGCGGAATTGCATGATGTCGGCATCTGTATCGGGATCCGCGTCTTGTCCGCCGCAGCCGATCCGGTTTTTCAATGTCACGGTTTTTCCTTCAGCTCGTGAAAAATCAACGATGATATCGCATCTTTCAGCCGGTGCGATCACCAGTTCATTGACTTTAACCGGATGCTGCAGAAGACCACCGTCAGTGCCGATTTGGTGAAATGTGATGTCATGATCGAAATACAGCTCAAAGATTCTCGTATTGGAGGCGTTCAGTATCCGAAAACGGTATTTTCGAGGTTCCAGTTCATCATAAGGCCATACCTTGCCGTTGACTAAAATGGTATCACCGCAAAAAGCCGGAACAATCGACGGGTCGGGAAGATCCGGCGAAGGGTTGTCAGGCTGCCGCGGATAAAACAATGAACCATCTTCATGAAAGGACTTATCCTGAATCAAGAGCGGAATTTCATATTCTCCCTTCGGCAAGTTCAATGACCGCTCTTCCCTGTCGCGGATAAAATATAAACCGACAAGCCCCGCATATACATTCAGCCTTGTGATGGCCATTGCATGATCGTGATACCAGAGAGCCGTAGCATCCTGCTCATTCGGATATTCATACACCTCCCTTTCAAAAAAAGGGCCTTTGACTTGAAAATCTTTAGTGTACCAGGCTTCCGGGTAACCGTCGCTATCAGGCGGTGTCCGGCCTCCATGCAAATGAACGACCGTTTTGACTTCATGTTCATGATGGCCGTCGTCATGAATTGTATGGTCGACGGGGAGAAAATGATGATCCGGAAGCTTATTCAACCATTTGACCGCGACTTTTTCGTGTTTTTGCACTTCAAAGGTGGGGCCGGGATAGACCCCGTTATATCCAAACAGCCGGGTCGGCGGCAGATCGCGGTGGAGCTGCTGCTGAAATTCTTTCATCGTGACTTCATAATAGGTCATTTCCTTGCTTTTGCTGTGGGGTTTAAGCACTTTCGGAATGGGGAGTTTGTCAACGAATTTTTCAAGTTTCATGTTTCACCTGTCCTCTTTTGTTCTAATGAAAAGATCATTACATTATAAGACGGGTTGCATGGTCTGGTTCCTCATGATGAGAATAAGAAATGTAATTTGTGATGAGAATGTTAAAAAAAAGAATCGATCATGACAAGAAGATGAACAGAATATTTCCTAACGATTAAAAATCGCCTTAAGGCATGCTTCGCGGAGGAAGAAAGGCGGGGATGATGATACATTATGTGTAAACCCTTTCTTATGGGGCGAAGCGGTCTGAAAGGAGATACCCGTATTGCAGAAAAGAATAGAGTGGATTGATGTTTCGAAGGGCGTGGGAATTATATTGGTCGTGTTGGGCCATACACCGACGCCGGATTGGCTGAAAACGTTCATTTTCGCATTTCATATGCCGCTGTTTTTCTTTCTGTCCGGCCTCGTTTACCATGATGGGAAGATGACTTTTACATCATTTCTTTTTAAAAAAATAAAGACGCTTCTTTTGCCTTACTTCATTTTTTCCGTTCTTGCCTATTTATTCTGGGTTCTCGTTGAGAGGCATTTTACGTTTACGGGGAGTTCGGATGTCGATCCGGTTGTACCGTTTAAAGGCATTTTTTATTCGATGCCTGATGACTACATGCTGACACACAACCCGGCGCTCTGGTTTTTAACATGCTTATTCCTCGTTGAGATGCTTTTTTTTATCGTGAAGAGATGGGGGAAAGGAAGGCTGTTTATCGTCATTGCCGTAATGGTGTCGGCCGCCTTGGGCTATTTGAATGATCAATTTGTGGGCATCAAGCTGCCGTGGAATATTGAAGTGGCCTTGACCGCCATCGTATTTTATTCGGCCGGTTTTCTGTCGAGAAATAGCCTGAGGGAGATGAGAGACAGAAGAACGCTGCTGCCAGCGCTTCTCTTATTCATCGCGGTCGGCTTTTTACAGACCCTGAACGTCAGAGTGGATATGAGGGCCAATGAGTATGGAAACATGGCGGTCTTTTATCTGACCTCATTTCTGGGAACGGCAGGCGTCATTTTCAGCAGTTTTAAACTCGAAAAAATGAAGCTACTCCAATTCCTCGGCAAAAACTCGCTGATCATTCTCGTACTGCACTACCCGGTCATCAGGATGCTGAAAGCCGTCGTCTACTACTTTACCCAGGTTTCCCTTGATGAGACATACGGTTCCCTGTTATGGAGCGCGCTTTACACCGGTATGACATTGCTTGTTATGGTGCCTTGCATCTTTTTATTGAACCGGTATCCGATCGTGCTTGGGCGGAAGAAATGCAATTAAAAAACTTGCAAAGGAGACTTTGCAAGTTTTTTTGAATTATTGAAGGTTAAAAGTGATTTTTTCATCATTCCAAAAATTAGAAGTGAAAATAACTTTATATGTTTTGCTCTTTTTTGTCTGAAAAGCGATAGTTCCAGAAACCTTACCGTCTTTTGTCAGATTTCCAGATGATAATTGGTTATCATCTGAAAGTGCATAAGTATTATGCGTAATTTGTCCATCTTCGTTTTGAATTTGAAAATCAAGCGGGTTGTAAGAAATATCTTTATCGCTTTTATTTTCTATGTTAACTGTTACAATCACATATTCATTACCTTTTTTTGGTTTGATAAATTTATTGCCCATCGATTTTTTAACGTTGGTCACTGTGATTTGGGTGCCATCCAGATCAGCTGTTTCATTTAAACCAAATTCAGTTTTTTCTTCTTTGGCATCGTCATTGCTTTTTTCTTCGCTAGTTTTTGCGGCTGTCGTCTTTGCACTGCTACCGGACGATTTGCTTTCTTGAGAAGAAGAGCCGCTTGAAGCGAATATCATGACGAATACGATGGATCCAATAATCGTGACATAGAACCACCATTTTTTAAAGACAAGGCCTTTATTCTCGCCGCTGAACAATGCTTTACATCCGCCGATTAATAGCAGAATAAGCGGAACGATATATGCCAGGCTGACGCCGACAGTTCCTCCTATTGCAGCCGCGATATAAAAAGTACCCGCTAATTTAGTATGTTTTTTTACGATACATGCACCGACGATGGCCAGTGCAGACAGCAAAATAACCGCCCAGGATGATCCGATAACTTCTCCGGCGCCATCCGCTTCTAAAGCGGCGCCTAATCCTCCGAATAATAAACCTGAAAATCCTGCAAAAATCCCGAAAATACCGCCTAGTAACCCCAGTACAAATTCTGCTGTACGTTTGACAGGGGCTTGAAAATTCGTTTGTTCTGACATGTAATGTCCCCCTTATAAGCTATGTCATAATGTCTAAAACATATTAATCCAAAAAAGGAAAAAAGTCCATATATTTTTAGTGACTATTTTACTATTATTTTATATTGTCAGAGTTTTAAGGACTATTTTCGACTTTTTTTAATATCGTTTAAATTTTGGGTTTGTTTAATGTTTTTTAGAAGAATCATGCAGGGGAACTAAAGAAAAAATATTCAGAAAGAAGATACCGACCTTTTAATCCTATGCAGCGTGAATAAATTGAGGTTTTCGCAAAATCCTTATACAGAGCGGGTTTTACCGGTTTTGACCCAACTGAAATTTGTTTCCTTAAATAAAAAAAGTTCTACTCTGACTATATTTCTGCAAGAAGTGAATCATGTTTCTATAGACTCACTCAAGTTTTGCTTTGTATGATTAAAAGCGAAAACACGGATGGGAAAGGAAGCTTTTTATGGAACGGTATGATGAATTAAAAAAAGGTGAAACCGGGGCATGGGTCAGCATCATCGCTTACATTGTACTGTCGGCTGTTAAATTGGCCGTCGGGCTTCTATTTCACTCCGAAGCCCTCAGAGCCGACGGACTGAACAATACAACAGATATTATTGCCTCAGTAGCGGTGCTGATCGGCCTCAGGATTTCTCAGAAGCCGCCTGATGAAGACCATCCGTACGGACATTTCCGCGCTGAGACGATCGCCTCGATGATCGCTTCATTTATCATGATGGTGGTCGGTCTTGAAGTGCTGTACAGCTCGGGTGAAATGCTGTTTAATCCGAAAGAAACGACACCGGACATGATTGCGGCTTGGACGGCGGCAGGCAGTGCCGTCGTGATGTTTTTGGTTTTCCTCTACAATAAAAGGCTGGCAAAAAAGGTAAACAGCCATGCCCTCTATGCAGCCGCCGCCGATAATAAATCGGATGCCTATGTCAGCATCGGAACGTTCGCAGGCATCTTTGCTTCGCAATTTAACCTTGCCTGGGTCGATACGGCAGCCGCATTTATCATCGGATTGATCATCTGCAAAACGGCTTGGGGGATTTTTAAAGAGGCGGCCCATTCTTTGACGGACGGATTCGATATTAAACATATTTCAACGTATAAAGAAACGATTCGGAAAGTTCCCGGCGTCGGCAAAATCAAAGATGTTAAAGCGCGTTATTTGGGCAGCACCATCCACGTGGAAATCATCGTGGAAGTGAGATCCGACCTCAACATTGCAGAAAGCCATGATATCGCCGATGAAATTGAGAGAAGAATGCAGGAGGAACACTCGATCGTTCATTCCCATGTTCACATCGAGCCATCTGGAGAAAAATAAGAAGCGGTCACTGACCGCTTTCAGCGTGTAGACAAACCCTCGCATTCGTTGTCAGGCCTGCGCGTCGGTGCTCACGAATAGGAGAAGGATCGGCGGCTAACCGCTCAGGCGTCCTGCCTGAACGCCGCCGTCATCACATCCTGTGAAAGTCAGCTTCCGATGCTCGGCCTTCCTAGACTGCAAGGGTTTTCAATCATGCTGAAAGGATGACAAAATCCCAAAACTAAATGCCGTTTTGGGATTTTGTCAACAATCTGGAAGCGGTCACTGACCGCTTTTTTTGTTTTTCACTCTGAAATTCGAAATAAAAAAAGACAAAACTCTATTTTCCTCCAGTTAGTTGTTTTCTGAGAGTACATCGTTTATGGTAAAGTTAAATAAATTCGATTCGTCAGCAATGAGGAGGAAGAGGATGGCATACGAAGAAACGCTGCATCCCGTTTTGGGAAAAGTAGCTGATAATATTGACAAAGTAATGGTAGGAAAGAAAGATATTGCCGTTTTAAGCCTGACTGCCATTCTTGCAAACGGACATGTCCTGCTGGAAGACGTTCCAGGCGTCGGAAAGACGATGATGGTTCGCGCCCTGGCAAAGTCAACCGGCGCTGAATTTAAGAGAATCCAGTTTACGCCAGATTTACTGCCTTCAGATGTAACAGGCGTTTCCATATATAATCCGAAAACACTGGAATTTGAATACCGTTCAGGCCCGATTATGGGAGATATCATTCTCGCAGATGAAATCAACAGAACGTCGCCGAAAACGCAGTCGGCGCTTCTGGAAGCGATGGAAGAAGGAAGTGTGACAGTAGACGGCGTGACAATGCCGCTTTCAAAACCTTTTTTTGTAATGGCCACACAAAACCCCGTCGAGTATGAAGGGACATATCCGCTGCCGGAAGCTCAGCTTGACCGCTTTTTATTCAAGCTGAGAATGGGATATCCGACAGTGCGCGAAGAGCTTCAAGTGCTCGATCTTCAGGAAAACCGCAGCCCGATTGAGGAAGTTGAGCCTGTCATAGAGAAAGAAGAGCTTGCTGCATTTCAAAAAGAGGCTGAAAAGGTGTATGTAGATGCTGCGATTAAAGAATACATTGTTGAGATCGCCCAAAAAACGAGGAGTCATTCCGCCGTTTATCTCGGCGTGAGTCCGCGCGGCTCAATCGCCTTGATGAAGGCTGCTCAGGCGTTTGCATTTTTATATAACCGTGATTATGTCATTCCTGATGATATTCAGTATTTGGCACCTTTTACCCTTGCACACAGAATGATTTTACGGTCAGAGGCGAAATTTGAAGGAAAGCGGCCTGAAGCTGTTCTTCAGGACATTATGTCAAAAACGGAAGTTCCGGTCAGAAGACCGATGAGCAACTGATGAGAGAGCGCATCGGTCTTGTGAAGTACGGATGGAAGCTGTGTATCGTGTTTCTTCTGTTTGCTTCAACGTTTTGCTATGCGATGTTTCAAGGGGGATTTGTCAGCTGGTTTTTGTTCTACTCATTTCTTCCCTTTGTGCTTTATGCTTTCATGCTTGCCTTTTATCCGCTGAAGAACATGACAGCGGAGCGGAGGCTGAGCCGCGGGCAGTATAAAGCCGGTGATCAATTGGAGGCTTTTGTCGTGCTAAAGAGAAAATGGCCCTTTCCGATCATGTTTATGATCGTGGAAGACTGTCTGCCTGATTCGCTGGGGAGAAACGGGCGTTCGGCAGAAGCCAAACAGTTTCTCTTTCCTTGGTTTAAAAAAGAAATTAAGATGACGTACACGATCAATTCGGTCCCGAGAGGAGACCACCGTTTAGCAAAAATCAGGGTCCGCACAGGTGATCCGCTCGGACTGCTGGAAAGAGAATGCGAGATTCAATTGGAAGACTCCTTTCTCGTTCTGCCTTCCTATCAAGAGATTACTTTCCGCGCCAGCGGAAGCTCTTATGATGAACATGCAGGCCGCGTTTCAGAGCTTCGCCGAAAGGACAGCACACTGGCATCAGGTATCAGGGAATACCAGCCGGGCGACCGGTTTGCATGGGTCGACTGGAAGACGTCAGCACGGCGCAGCCAGCTGATGACGAAGGAATTTGAGCAGACGAAAGGGGATGACCTGCTCGTCTTCATGGATCAGTCTCCCTCTGATGCTTTTGAAGAGATCGTCGCGTTTACCGCTTCTATCATTCGTTCTGCCATGAGGAGCGGGACGAATGCAGGGCTTGTTTCCACAGGAAAAGAGCGGAATGTCTTCCCGGTTCGGCAAGGGGAGGAGCATCTGAGAAAGCTGTTTTACTACTTGGCGCTTGCCGATTGCGATGCGGTCCAGCCGTTTCACAGTCTGCTGGAGGGGGAATTTGGCCATCCCGATATGAGAAAAGCCGTTAAATATATTGTGACAAGCCGCATCACCAACGAATTGGTGCAGGTTTTGAAGAAACCGCTCTCCGGCGGACTGCCCGTCATTTGTTTGGTGAAGAAAAAAGGCGGAGCTCTCTCAAGTGAGGAAAGCGCCGCTGTCCAACAATTAAAAGCGTGGGGGATTGAAGTGAACGTCATTTACGGGGAACATTTTTCCCGGGGTTTTGCTGAAGCGAGGTGAGAAAATGTTGTCCGGGGGAAAAAGAAACAGTTTCGGTTTATTGCTTTTTTATGTCCTAACCTTTTTGCTGCTGTGGGAATGGCTGCGTCCTTTGCAGTATTTTACCGATACGGGGCACACCGTCTTTTTTATTTTGTTTATTGCCTTAGTATTCTTGCTTACATTTTTTAAGGTCCCTTGGTTTATCAGATTTCCGGTCAGCCTTGGCTTCGTTCTGTTTGCGCTGCACACGATTTTTTACGAAGGATCGGTGTTTTCACCTTCATGGATTGCCCTGCTTTTTCAGGATTTAAATCAAAATTTCTCCTATATTTTCTCCGGCATGTGGCGGGATATGTCGCCGTTGTTTCGGACGCTGCTCTTTTACGTCCTTCTTTGGCTGCTTGTATACTTGCTGCATTACTGGGTGATCTATCAGCGCAGAATTTTATTCTTTTTTATCATGACCGTTGTTTATATCGCCGTGATCGATACATTTACGCCGTTTGACGCATCATATGCGATCGTCCGGATCGTGCTGATCGGCTTTTTGCTTCTCGGCCTGCTGTATTTGGAACGGATCAGGGAATCAGAAGCGTTAAAATCCTCAAGATCGCGGTTTGCCAAATGGTTTACACCGCTCTTATTGATGACTGTCGCCGCCGTTTGCATCGGCGCGGTCTCGCCGAAAGCCGATCCCGTCTGGCCTGATCCGGTGCCGTTTCTGCAGACGGCTGCGACAGGCGATTTTGCTTCCTCAGGCAAAAGCAAAGTCGGCTATGGAACGAATGATGAGGCATTGGGCGGGCCATTTTCAAAAGACGATACATGGGTATTTACGTGGCAGGGAAATGAACGAAGCTATTTCAGGGTGGAAACGAAAAGCCGCTATACAGGTAAAGGCTGGATTGAAGACGAAAAAACGGGCGCGTCCATCCAGCTTGACAAGGGTGAGCTGGATTACCAGTGGTACGACGAAGGCGTGAAGACCGAAACGCGCAAAGCGATCGTTGATATCGATCCGGCTTATCGGTACGATCACGTCCTGTATCCGATTGGGACGACTGAAATCAAGCTCAACAATTTCTTTGTACCGCTCCGCATGAACTTAAACACAGAGAAAATAAAACCGGCCGGCAAGACAGGCGCGGACATTCAGAACCTGGAAAGCTATTCGGCCACCTATAAATCACCCGTCTTTGATGTTGATCAGCTGAGGAAGGTCAGCTTTGAGTCGGAGGGAAAATGGAGCAGAAGCCATGAGAAGTATCTGCAGCTTCCCACTTCCCTTCCCGACCGCGTGAAAACATTGGCGCACGATTTAACGAAAGACGAAGATAATATATATGACAAAGCGAAAGCGATTGAGAAGTATCTCGGTTCTTCCGAGTTTTCTTATGAAACGGAAGATGTGGCTGTTCCTAAAGGAGAGCAGGATTATGTCGATCAGTTCTTATTTGAGACGAAAATCGGCTACTGCGACAATTTTTCCACAGCTATGATCGTGCTGCTGCGGTCGGCCGGAATACCGGCCCGCTGGGTGAAAGGCTATACATCCGGTGAATATGCAGGAACGACGGCAGACCGGAAACGGACGATTTACGAGGTGACAAACAACAATGCCCATTCCTGGGTTGAAGTGTACTTTGAAGGACAAGGCTGGGTTACGTTTGAACCGACGAAAGGCTTTTTAAATCCGGAGCAGCTCGTTGAAGAGTCCAGCGGCCGGCAATCTGGCGCGGCTTCTGATAAAAAAGAAGATGATAAGAAAAACGACGGAGGTCAGCGTCCGCAGGATGTAAAAGAACAAGACAACAAAGAGAAGCCCGAACCTCAGACAAAGCGTGATGCCAATGGCGGTTCTCATGCCGGCAGCGGGGATGCAGACCGTACCCTTTTGACTGGTGCGGCTGTACTCGGTCTGTTGCTGGCGTTGACAGCGGTGCTTTACTTTACAAGGGCAAAATGGATGCCGCACATCATCATCAACAGGCTGAAAAAACGGCGTGATGGCGCGGTTTTCTTCAAAGCTTACGAAGAGCTGCTCCGCCAGCTGAAGCGCCAAGGCATGCAAAAAGAAGAAGGACAGACGCTGCGCGAGTTTGCGAAGACGGTTGATGAACGCTTTCAAAACGGTGAAATGACAGCTTTGACCCGGCAATATGAACGGGCTTTGTATCGAAAGGAAGACGCCGCAAAGCTGTGGAATGATTCGGCGGAGTTATGGGAAAATTTAATTAAAAAGAGATAGTCTTGACCGCTTTCAGTCGTATTGTTAGAATAAGTGAATATTAAAAACCCTTATATATTCTTGCTGGCAGGCTCGGCGGCTTATCTATCGGACAAGCCGGGCCTTGTCCCGTGAATGGGGGCAGGACGGCCGTGTGTCTGCCGCCATTTTTTCTGTGCAAAAAGACAATTTGATAAAGAGGTGACACCATGACGAAGTTAGTAAATGAAATGATTCTTGTGTTGGATTTTGGAAGTCAGTACAACCAGCTGATTACCCGCCGCATTCGTGAGTTTGGTGTATACAGTGAATTGCATCCTCATACATTGACGGCAGAGGAAATTAAAGAAATGAATCCGAAAGGAATTATTTTGTCCGGCGGTCCGAACAGCGTTTATGACGAAGGATCTTTCCGCTGCGACGAAAAGATTTTCGAACTGGATATCCCTGTTCTTGGCATTTGCTACGGCATGCAGCTGATGACGCATTACCTTGGCGGAAAAGTAGAAGCTGCGAGCCAGCGCGAATACGGAAAAGCGAACATTCATATCGAGGGTGAACCGGATCTGTTTAAAGATCTTCCAAACGAACAGGTCGTCTGGATGAGTCATGGTGATCTAGTTGTTGAAGTTCCAGAAGGCTTTACCGTTGATGCGACAAGCCATCATTGCCCGAATTCAGCAATGAGCAAGAAGGATAAGAAATGGTACGGCGTACAATTCCATCCGGAAGTCCGCCATTCAGAATACGGAAACGACCTTTTGAAAAACTTCGTTTTCGGTGTTTGTGAATGTGCCGGCGAATGGTCAATGGAAAACTTTATTGAGATTGAAATGCAGAAAATCCGCGAAACAGTCGGCGATAAGCAAGTGCTGTGCGCCTTGAGCGGAGGGGTTGACTCCTCTGTCGTTGCGGTCTTGATCCATAAAGCGATCGGCGACCAGCTCACTTGTATTTTCGTAGACCACGGGCTCCTTCGAAAAGGCGAAGCGGAAGGCGTGATGAAGACGTTCAGTGAAGGCTTCAACATGAACGTGATCAAAGTTGATGCGAAAGACCGCTTCCTGAACAAGCTTAAAGGCGTCTCAGACCCTGAGCAAAAACGTAAAATCATCGGTAATGAGTTTATCTACGTGTTTGACGATGAAGCGGAAAAACTGAAAGGTATTGACTTCCTTGCACAGGGAACGCTTTACACCGACATTATCGAGAGCGGAACAGCGACAGCTCAGACGATCAAATCGCATCACAATGTCGGCGGACTTCCGGAAGACATGCAGTTTGAACTGATCGAACCGCTGAATACGCTCTTCAAAGACGAAGTGCGTGCGCTCGGTACCGAGCTCGGCATCCCCGACGAAATCGTTTGGCGCCAGCCGTTCCCGGGGCCAGGCCTCGGCATCCGCGTTCTTGGAGAAGTGACGGATGAAAAGCTTGAAATCGTCCGCGAATCAGATGCGATTCTCCACGAAGAAATCGCCAAAGCTGATCTTGAAAAAGATATTTGGCAATACTTCACTGTTCTTCCTGATATCCGCAGCGTCGGCGTCATGGGAGACGCAAGAACTTATGACTATACGATCGGCATTCGCGCCGTGACATCGATTGACGGCATGACATCCGACTGGGCGAGAATTCCTTGGGATGTCCTTGAGACAATCTCGACACGGATCGTCAATGAAGTGAAGCACATTAACCGTGTGGTTTACGACATTACGAGCAAGCCGCCTGCAACAATCGAGTGGGAATAAGACAAATGCCCCAGCCTTTATGAGGCTGGGGCGTTTTTTATTGGGAGAGGAATCAGTTATATTCATTGCTTTCATCACCGCAACAGCTCTGTTTCTGCTCAAGAAAAAAATAATTTCCCGAATGGCCTTATCAGGCGTCCTCTGTCTGTTCGCCGTACTTGCGTTCATTTTTTATTTTGCTGCAACGGTGAACTTTACATCCGTCAGTCTGGAAAACGAGAGTATTGCAGGCTTAAAAATCGGCGACAGCGTTAAAAATGACCATCGATTTGTAAAAAGTGGAACAGGGGTTGTGGAATATAAAGCCAAAAATATGTCAGGCGTAAAAGCAGAAATAGATAAACAGGAGAAAATTGTGCTATTGTTCAATATTTCTTCCGCTCAAACCGTGACTATTGCAAAAGGCATCAAAATCAACGATACACTTCAAACAGTGGTCGAAGTATATGGAAAAGAATATAAAGAGCTTTGGTTTGTCGAAGGGTATGAAACCGGAATACAATATCAGGATAAAAAAAGAGACGTGGTGCTTGAATTTTATTTCAATGATCACAAGGTGCACTTGATTGAATTGAAGAAAACAGGGAATTAACCCGCTGCAGACTACGGTCAGAATCTGGAAAAAACAACGAACGAAGCGAACATTAAAATCATTAATGTTCGTTTTTTTGTATTGTGTTCAGCGTTAGATATTGCTACAATAGTATAGTAATTCAAAAAAGACTTGTCGTATAATCATGGGGATATGGCCCATAAGTTTCTACCAAGCTACCGTAAATAGCTTGACTACGCTTGTATACAATATTTTGTCCGTGAAAAAAACATTTTTTCAGTATGAAATATGCCGTAGTCAAGCGTCCCGCCAATTGGGGCGTTTTTTGTTTAAAAGCAAAGGTTTTTGAAACAATAAAAGCGACAGACAAACGAGAGGAGTATACCATTTTGAAGCGTTACTTTCAGTTTGAAGAATTGGGTACAAACTACCGGAGAGAAATGATCGGCGGACTTACCACATTTTTGTCCATGGCATATATTTTGATCGTCAACCCGCTAACCCTTTCTCTGGCGTCGGTGGAAAATTTCCCGGATGCATTGAGAATGGATCAAAGCGCGGTCTTTACGGCAACAGCGGTTTCAGCAGCTGTTGGCTGTTTTATCATGGGGCTGCTTGCGAAGTATCCGATCGCCCTTGCGCCCGGAATGGGGCTTAACGCATTCTTTGCATTCTCTGTTATTCTGAACATGCAGATTCCATGGCAGACGGCCCTTTCCGGCGTTATGGTTTCCGGACTAATTTTTATCGCTCTTTCGCTGTCCGGTTTGAGGGAAAAAATTATCAATTCGATTCCTTATGAGCTGAAAATGGCTGTCGGTGCGGGAATTGGTCTGTTTATCGCTTTCGTCGGTTTGCAGGGCTCCAAAATTGTCGTATCCAACCCGGATACCATTGTGTCGTTTGGAAATATTCATTCAGGTCCCGTTCTTTTGACTGTTTTCGGACTGATCATTACTGTCATTTTAATGGTATTGCGCGTGAACGGCGGCATTTTTTTCGGTATGCTGCTCACGGCGATTGTCGGCATGATCTTCGGTCAGATTGATGTTCCTGACAAAATTGTCGGTGCTGTTCCCAGCCTTGCACCGACATTTGGACAAGCCTTTATCCACCTTCACGATATCTTTTCGGTGCAGATGCTTGTCGTTATTTTAACGTTTTTATTCGTCGACTTTTTTGATACGGCCGGTACATTGGTGGGGGTTGCATCACAAGCCGGTTTGATGAAGGATAACAAACTGCCGCGCGCTGGCAGGGCTTTGCTTGCCGATTCTTCCGCAACTGTTGCCGGAGCGATCCTTGGTACATCGACTACGACCGCTTATGTTGAGTCAAGTGCCGGGGTAGCGGCCGGAGCGAGAAGCGGTTTTGCGGCGATCGTAACAGGCGTTTTGTTCTTGCTGTCGCTGTTCTTCTCGCCTGTCCTCAGCGTTATCACTTCGCAAGTGACGGCGCCTGCTTTAATCATCGTCGGCGTGCTGATGGTGGCGAATCTCAACAAAATCGACTGGACGAAGTTTGAGATTGCGGTGCCAGCATTCTTCACGATGATCGCGATGCCGCTGACATACAGCATCGCCACCGGAATCGCGATCGGATTTATTTTCTACCCGATCACGATGATCTTTAAAGGCAAAGCAAAAGAGATCCATCCGATTATGTACGGATTGGCTGTTGTATTCATTCTTTATTTCATTTTCTTGAAATAAGGTGTGCTGTGCGAAAAAGGCTTGTTCATTTGGACAAGCCTTTTTTATTTTCAAATCATTAAAAACGGAACCTTCCGCCTTCGTTTTTCGTCATATATAAGGGCTGCCGCATCTATGATAAAAAGAGGTTTGTCTTGACTGTTTCACACAGCTTATGTAATTTATAAAAGTGCTTTTCATTTATGTAAAGCTTTTGAATAGAATAGGAGTTGCTTATATGATTGAAGAACATCACAAACGAAATGAAGATGATATAGAAGAACCTGCTTCGAGGATGTCGAGGAATTCCCGGAAAAAAGCGAAGAAAAGCAAGGAGACGAATCCGTCTGCGGCGAAAGTCAAATCGGTGATGGAGAGCGTGATTGCCGCTTTGTTCCGCTATTTCAGCTTTGTGCTCGATATTTTAAAATCCCCGGTGCGCAGCGCACTTGATTTTGACCGGTCTTATTTTAAGTATTCCGTTATTTCAATGACGCTTTTAGCCGTTTTCTTTTCGCTCGGCAACTTTTATCAGCTGCTTGCGGGCAGGGGGAGAATTCTCGGGTTCGGCGTGTCAGTGCCGTTCCTGGAAGTGTTTTTGGTTGTGTTTATCTATTGCATGGCTTTCATGTTTTGGATGGCAGCATCGAGCTGGGTTGTATCGAATTTTATGCTCAGGTATAAAGTTTCATTTTTCGATATCACGGCAAAGTACGGTTCTCTATTGGTTCCGTTTATCGTCCCCGCCGCTTTGTGGATGATATTCGCGATTATCAACTTCACGGCCGCGACGGTGATTCTCTCGATCGTCATCTTTATGGGATTGACATTCGGGACTTTTACGCTGATTCAATCGATTTATGAAAAAAGCGAAAAAGCGCGGTTTGACCTGATGTACTGTGTGTTTACCGTCTTTTTGCTTGAATTGGTATTCGTTGCGGCAACATGGAAGCTGGTAGGCGGATACTTGTTGTCGTCGCTTATTCCTGTTTAAGGAGATATTGCCGGTTCTTCTTGAAGAACCGGTTTTTTCTCCGCATTAATTCTGAGTTGACTCATAAGAATAATATATATTTTAACCAATAAGATGGGGGAGTGATCGATGGCTAACTTTCTTCGAAAAGCTGTAAAACAAAAAAAGGAGTATTTAATCAGGCAGCTTGCAAAATCAGGGCGGCTGGACAATTTGAAAGACCTCTCGTCATATACGCTGAGCGATTTGGAAAAGGAGCACCGCAAACTGAGCGAATCCGTTGGAGATCGTCAGCGGGATCATAAGCACCAGCTCTGAAAGACGTTCATTTGAACGTCTTTTTTAATTGCGTTTCAATGCTTTGAAACCGGTAGAAAAAGGGTAAACTGATGGGAGTGAGCAATGTCGAAAAATTTTGTGGTGAAGCAGGGCCATTACAGGATTGTGTATGGAGAATTTCTCTAGTAGAATATGATTGCTTTGCATCTAAAGGAGGGATTTCAATTGCTTCACTCAGCACTATTGAATGGTGTGATCATGGTTGGAATTATTCTGGTTATCAATATTATATACGTAACGTTTTTAACCCTTCGAATGATACTGACTCTTAAAGGCCAGCGGTATCTCGCCGCTTTTATCGGGACAATCGAAATGCTTGTCTACGTCGTCGGGCTGGGGCTCGTTCTAGATAATTTAAATCAAATCCAAAACGTGATTGCTTACGCGGTCGGATTTGGAATCGGAATCATCGTCGGCACGAAAATTGAAGAAAAGCTCGCTTTGGGCTATATTACCGTTAACGCCATTACGAAAGAGCTTGATTTGGATTTGCCGAAACAGCTCAGGGAAAAAGGCTACGGCGTCACCCACTGGGTCGTCGGCGGACTTGAGGGAGACAGAACGGCGATGCAGATTTTGACGCCGAGAAAATACGAACTGCAGCTGTACGAAACGATTAAATCAATCGATTCAAAAGCATTTATCATTTCCTATGAACCGAAGACGATACACGGCGGATTCTGGGTGAAAGCCGTAAAGAAAAGGAGAATTAAAGAATAATGACAAAGCCGAAAAAAAAGCGCTTTGAAGTAACGGAAGGCGAAACGATCGAATCCGTGTTGACGAAGATGCAGGAAGAAGGCTATACACCGGTGCGTCGAATGGAGGAGCCGGTCTTCAAAGAAACAAAGGAAAATGGAACGATTCAGGTTGTTCCGTGCGGAAGAAAAATTATATTCGAAGGTAAATTACTCTAAACCCGAACATTAGAACAACAAAATATACTATCGTTCGATAATGTCGTTGACATTATCACAGTCCGTTGTTAAGATAAACATGACATGAAAACACATCCTCATATAATCTTGGGAATATGGCCCATAAGTCTCTACCCGATGACCGTAAATCATCGGACTATGCAGGAAAGTGGACAATAAACTGACATGGAGATCGCGAGAAGCGGACTAACTGACGATACACGCGCCATGCCCGGTTTGTGTTGCTTCCTACAAATGCAATACATGCCGGGCTTTTTATATGCGAAGAATAACAGCTAAAGGTGGGACAAAAAGATATGCAGCCTCTTCTTGGTGTTATCATGGGAAGCACATCTGACTGGGAAACGATGAAACATGCCTGCGGCATCCTCGATGAACTGGGAATTCCGTACGAAAAAAAGGTCGTCTCCGCACATCGGACGCCTGATTTAATGTTCGAATATGCCGAAACGGCGCGGGAAAGAGGCTTGAAAGTCATCATTGCCGGAGCGGGCGGAGCCGCTCACCTGCCGGGAATGGTCGCAGCCAAAACGACGCTGCCCGTCATCGGTGTGCCGGTTCAGTCAAAAGCGCTGAACGGTCTCGATTCGTTGCTTTCAATCGTTCAAATGCCGGGCGGTGTACCCGTTGCGACCGTTGCCATCGGCAAAGCGGGAGCGGTCAACGCCGGACTGCTTGCGGCGCAGATTTTGTCAGCTTTTGACGAAAAGCTTGCCGGAAGATTGGATGAACGAAGGGAAAGCATCAGAAAAACCGTGTTGGAAAGCAGTGATCAGCTTGTATAAACAAACGATTTTTCCGGGAGCGACAATCGGCATTATCGGAGGCGGACAGCTTGGCAAAATGATGGCGGTCGCGGCCAAACAAATGGGCTATAAAATCGCTGTTGTTGACCCTGTCCCTTCATCACCGTGCGGACAGGTCGCAGACCTTGAAATTACGGCTGCTTATAATGATCGCGAAGCGATACGGAAGCTTGCCGAAGCGAGCGATGTGATTACTTATGAATTCGAAAACATCGATTATGATGCGCTGAACTGGCTGAAAGAGCACGCTTACCTTCCGCAAGGGAGCGAGCTGTTGCTCCTTACGCAAAACAGGGAAACCGAGAAAAAAGCGATTGAATCAGCGGGCTGCAAAGTCGCCCCGTACCGAATCATTCACGACCGGACGGAACTGGAAGCATCCGTAGCGGAGCTCGGTCTTCCGGCGGTGCTGAAAACTTGCCGCGGCGGGTATGACGGAAAAGGGCAGTACGTCCTGAAACAACAAGCACAAATCGGGGAAGCCGCAGCACTTTTACAGCACGGCACATGCATTTTGGAAAGCTGGGTTCCTTTCAAAATGGAATTGTCCGTGATCGTGACGAGATCGGTTCACGGAGAGACAACCGTTTTTCCGGCGGCAGAGAACATCCATAAACAAAATATTTTATTCCAGAGCATCGTCCCGGCACGGGCCGATGAAGCGGTTCAGGAACAAGCGGCAGCACTTGCCCTCAGGCTTGCCGAAAAACTTCAGCTTGTCGGAACACTGGCCGTTGAGCTTTTCCTGAAAGAAGACGGCGAACTTCTCGTCAATGAGCTAGCGCCGCGGCCGCATAATTCTGGCCATTACACCCTTGATCTTTGCGAAACGAGCCAGTTTGAACAGCATATCCGTGCTGTCTGCGGACTGCCGCTCGGCAAAACGGACCTTCTGAAGGAAGGAATGATGGTAAACCTTCTCGGAGATGAAGTGTACATGGCTGAAGAAGATCCCGAACTATTAAAAGAAGCGAAGCTTTATATATACGGAAAGCATGAAGTCAAACCGGGCCGCAAAATGGGGCATATCACATTTTTAAGAACACCCGACAATGAATGGATCGGGAAGATGACAGAAAAGTGGATTGAAAGAGATGGAGGACGAAAACAATGATCGAACGTTATTCAAGACCGGAAATGGCTGCGATTTGGACGGATGAAAACAGATTCCAAGCATGGCTGGAGGTTGAAATACTGGCTTGTGAAGCTTGGGCTGAGCTCGGCGTCATTCCGAAAGAAGATGTGAAGGTTTTGCGGGAAAAAGCGTCGTTTGACATCAACCGCATCTTTGAAATCGAGCAGGACACGCGCCACGATGTCGTCGCATTTACCCGCGCCGTATCGGAAACGCTTGGCGAAGAGAAAAAATGGGTGCACTACGGACTGACATCAACAGATGTGGTCGATACCGCTCTTTCCTATCTATTAAAACAGGCGAACGATATTTTGCTCAAGGACATTGAGAGATTTGTTGACATCTTGAAAGAAAAAGCAAAGGAACATAAATATACGGTCATGATGGGACGCACACACGGCGTGCATGCAGAACCGACGACATTCGGCTTGAAGCTCGCCCTTTGGTATGAAGAAATGAAGCGCAACCTGGAACGCTTCAAGCAGGCGAAAGAAGGCATCGAAGTCGGTAAAATTTCAGGCGCCGTCGGAACGTACGCGAACATCGATCCATTCGTCGAGCAGTACGTATGTGAGAAGCTCGGCTTAAAACCGGCGCCGATTTCAACACAGACGCTGCAGCGCGACCGCCACGCCGATTATATGGCTGCACTGGCGCTAGTTGCGACAAGCATCGAGAAATTCGCCGTTGAGATCCGCGGCCTCCAAAAAAGCGAAACCCGCGAAGTCGAAGAATTTTTCGCAAAAGGCCAAAAAGGTTCTTCTGCCATGCCGCATAAACGCAATCCGATCGGTTCGGAAAACATGACGGGAATGGCGCGCGTCATCCGCGGCTACATGCTGACCGCCTATGAAAATGTACCGCTTTGGCATGAACGCGACATTTCGCATTCATCAGCAGAGCGCATCATTCTGCCTGATGCGACGATCGCGCTGAACTACATGCTGAACCGCTTTGGCAACATTGTGAAAAACTTGACCGTGTTCCCTGAAAACATGAAGCGCAACATGGACCGTACACTCGGATTGATCTACTCTCAGCGCGTTCTTCTCGCTCTCATTGATACAGGCATGGCGCGTGAAGAAGCGTATGACACCGTTCAGCCGAAAGCGATGGAAGCATGGGAGAAACAAGTGCCGTTCCGCCAGCTTGTCGAGGCTGAGGAAAAAATTACGTCCCGACTGTCTCCGGAACAAATTAACGACTGCTTTGATTACAATTACCACTTGAAAAACGTCGACTACATTTTTGAACGTTTAGGCTTAGCGTAGAATCGACCGCCCGCTTTAACAGGCGGGGGTCTAAAAGATGAAATATTTCCAACATTCGGGTTAGGAGGCCTTCTGTGAATATTGTGAAAAATGAACTTTTATATGAAGGAAAAGCGAAAAAGATATACCTGACGGATGATGACAACACGTTGTTTGTCGAATACAAAGACTCGGCGACGGCTTTTAACGGAGAAAAAAAAGCCGAGATTGATGGAAAAGGCCGTTTAAATAACGAAATTTCCAGCCTGATTTTCACAAGGCTTCACGAGAAGGGAATCAACAACCACTTTGTTGAACGAATTTCAGAAACGGAGCAGCTCATTAAAAAAGTGACGATCATCCCGCTTGAAGTCGTTGTCCGCAATGTCGTTGCGGGAAGCATGTCCAAACGGCTCGGCATTTCGGAAGGCACGGAGCTGGAGCAGCCGATTATCGAGTTTTACTACAAGGATGACGCGCTCGGCGATCCACTGATCACAGAAGACCATATCCGGATTTTAAACGCGGCTGAGCCTGAACAGGTGGAGAAAATCAAATCGATTACGAGACAGGTAAACGAAGAGCTGCAGACGATTTTCGCGGCTTGCGGTGTCAGATTGATAGATTTCAAGCTTGAGTTCGGGCGCGATAAAGACGGCGAGGTCCTGCTGGCCGATGAGATTTCCCCGGATACGTGCCGGCTGTGGGATAAAGAAACGAATGAAAAGCTTGATAAAGATGTGTTCAGAAGAAACCTGGGCGGATTGACGGATGCATACGAAGAAATATTCAAAAGACTTGGAGGCATGTAATATGTACAAAGTGAAAGTGTATGTCAGCTTAAAAGAGAGTGTTTTAGATCCTCAGGGGAGCGCCGTTCAGCATGCTTTGCACAGCATGTCCTACAAAGAAGTTCAGGACGTCCGCATCGGCAAATACATGGAGCTCACCATCGAAAAATCGGACCGAGACCTTGACGTTCTCGTCAAAGAAATGTGCGAAAAACTTTTGGCCAACACGGTGATTGAAGATTACAGATACGAAGTCGAGGAGGTTGTCGCACAGTGAAATTTGCGGTGATTGTGCTGCCGGGCTCAAACTGCGATATCGATATGTTCCACGCGATCAAGGATGAGCTTGGCGAAGAAGCTGAATACGTCTGGCATACAGAAACAAGTCTTGATGAATATGACGGCATCCTCATTCCGGGGGGATTCTCATATGGGGATTATTTAAGATGCGGCGCGATCGCTCGCTTCGCAAACATTATGCCGGCCGTCAAAAAAGCGGCTAAAGAAGGAAAGCCGGTGCTCGGCGTCTGCAACGGCTTTCAAATTTTGCAGGAGCTCGGTCTTTTGCCGGGCGCGATGAGACGCAACAAAGATTTGAAATTTATTTGCCGTCCGGTTGAACTTGTCGTCCAAAACAATGAAACGATTTTTACATCTTCCTACAGCAAAGGCGAATCCATCACGATTCCGGTCGCGCACGGCGAAGGAAACTTCTACTGTGATGAAGAAACGCTTGCCGGATTACAAGAAAATAACCAAATCGCTTTCACATACGGAACGGATATCAACGGAAGCGTCGCCGGCATTGCAGGCGTCGTCAATGAAAAAGGCAATGTATTAGGCATGATGCCTCACCCTGAACGCGCAGTCGATTCTCTGCTCGGAAGCGCCGACGGTCTTAAACTGTTTCAATCTATCGTGAAAAATTGGAGGGAAACTCATGTCGCTACTGCTTGAACCAAGTCAAGAACAAATTAAGGAAGAGAAGCTCTATCAGCAAATGGGTGTCAGCGATGACGAGTTTGCCATGATTGAATCGATTCTCGGAAGGCTTCCAAACTATACGGAAATCGGGATTTTTTCGGTCATGTGGTCAGAGCACTGCAGCTACAAAAATTCCAAGCCGATCCTGAAAAAGTTCCCGACAAAAGGCGAACGCGTCCTGCAAGGGCCGGGGGAAGGCGCAGGAATCGTCGATATCGGCGACAATCAGGCGGTTGTCTTCAAAATCGAATCGCATAACCATCCGTCAGCGATTGAGCCTTATCAGGGAGCTGCAACAGGTGTGGGCGGCATCATCCGCGACGTCTTTTCAATGGGCGCGCGTCCGATCGCTGTTTTGAACTCTCTCCGGTTTGGTGAACTCACTTCACCGCGTGTGAAGTACTTGTTTGAAGAAGTAGTCGCGGGCATTGCCGGATACGGAAACTGCATCGGCATTCCGACCGTAGGCGGTGAAGTTCAGTTTGACAGCTGCTATGAAGGCAATCCGCTTGTCAACGCGATGTGTGTCGGTTTGATCAACCATGAAGATATTAAAAAAGGGCAGGCGAAAGGCGTCGGCAATACGGTCATGTACGTCGGTGCGAAAACGGGGCGCGACGGCATCCACGGCGCCACGTTCGCCTCAGAGGAAATGTCTGACCAATCAGAAGAAAAACGCTCGGCTGTGCAAGTCGGCGATCCATTCATGGAAAAGCTGCTTCTTGAAGCGTGTCTGGAAGTCATCAAATCAGACGCCTTGGTCGGTATTCAGGACATGGGTGCGGCAGGACTGACAAGTTCAAGCGCGGAAATGGCATCCAAAGCCGGATCGGGCATCGAGATGAACCTTGACTTGATCCCGCAGCGCGAAACAGGGATGACGCCGTACGAAATGATGCTTTCCGAATCTCAGGAGCGCATGCTTTTAGTCATCGAACGCGGTCGCGAACAAGAGATCATCGATATTTTTGACAAGTATGATCTTGAAGCTGTGGCTGTCGGTCACGTGACAGACGACAAGATGCTGCGCCTTTTCCACAACGGGGAAATGGTTGCCGATCTTCCGGTTGATGCGCTTGCAGAGGAAGCGCCGGTTTACCATAAGCCGTCAAAAGTTCCGGCTTATTATAAAGAGTTCCTTGAAACAGACGTTCCTGCACCAAAAGTCGAAGATGCGAAAGAAACGCTTCTCGAGCTGTTAAAGCAGCCGACTATTGCGAGCAAAGAATGGGTTTATGACCAATATGACTACATGGTCAGGACGAACACAGTTGTCGCACCGGGCTCTGATGCAGCCGTCCTGCGGATTCGCGGCACGAAAAAGGCGCTTGCCATGACAACGGACTGCAATGCCCGCTACTTGTACCTCGATCCGGAAAAAGGCGGGAAAATCGCTGTCGCTGAAGCGGCCCGCAATATCGTCTGCTCCGGAGCAGAACCGCTTGCCGTTACGGATAACCTCAACTTTGGGAATCCGGAAAAGCCGGAGATTTTCTGGCAGATCGAAAAAGCGGCAGACGGGATCAGCGAGGCGTGCAACGTGCTCAGCACACCGGTCATCGGTGGAAACGTCTCTCTTTACAACGAATCAAACGGAAGCGCGATCTACCCGACGCCTGTCATCGGAATGGTCGGACTGATCGAAGATACAGACCATATTACGACCCAGCACTTTAAAGCAGCGGGCGATTTGATTTATGTCATCGGCGAAACATTCCCTGAGTTCGCCGGAAGCGAGCTGCAAAAACTGTCCGAAGGAAAGATTTACGGCAAAGCGCCTGCCATCGACTTGGAAGTCGAACAAGCGCGTCAAAAAGCGCTTCTGAAAGCGATCCGCACAGGGCTCGTGCAGTCCGCGCATGACGTCTCAGAAGGCGGCATCGGCGTGGCGCTGGCGGAAAGCGTCATATCTTCTCAAGGACTCGGCGCCAATGTAACGCTTGCAGGCGAATCTGCATTGTTATTCAGCGAAACACAATCACGGTTTATCGTCTCTGTGAAAAAAGAGCATCAAGAAGCGTTCGAAAAGCTTGTCAAAGACGCCGAGCTCATCGGCGAAGTAACGTCAGACAGCGCGCTGTCTGTTCAAAGCCAGGAAGGACAACAATGGATTCATGCGCAGATAGAAGAGCTCGAAAGCGCATGGAAAGGAGCTATCCCATGCTTGCTGAAATCAAAGGCTTAAATGAAGAATGCGGCGTATTTGGGATTTGGGGGCATGAAGAAGCACCGCAAATTACGTACTACGGCCTTCACAGCCTTCAGCACAGAGGCCAGGAGGGTGCCGGCATCGTGGCGACAGACGGCGAAAAAATGTCCGCCCACAAAGGCCAGGGGCTGATTACTGAAGTTTTTCAAAACGGCGAGCTCAAAAAGGTGACAGGAAAAGGAGCGATCGGCCATGTCCGCTATGCAACGGCGGGCGGCGGCGGCTTCGAAAACGTCCAGCCGTTCCTTTTCCATTCGCAAAACAACGGCAGCCTTGCGCTTGCGCACAATGGAAACTTAGTGAATGCCACTCAGCTGAAACAGCAGCTTGAAAACCAGGGCAGCATTTTTCAAACGTCTTCTGATACGGAAGTGCTCGCCCATTTAATTAAAAGAAGCGGCCACTTCGAGCTGAAAGATCAGATCAAAAACGCTCTTTCCATGCTGAAAGGCGCTTATGCTTTCCTGATCATGACGGAAAAGGAAATGATCGTGGCGCTTGATCCGAACGGACTCAGACCGCTATCTGTCGCAATGCTCGGCGACGCGTACGTCGTCGCTTCTGAAACGTGCGCGTTTGATGTGGTCGGCGCGACATATTTGCGAGATGTAGAACCGGGCGAGATGCTGATCATCAATGATGAAGGCATGAAGTCTGAGCGGTTCTCCATCAACATCAACCGTTCGATCTGCAGCATGGAGTACATTTATTTCTCAAGGCCTGACAGTAATATTAACGGCATTAATGTCCACAGCGCGAGAAAAAATCTCGGTAAAAAGCTTGCTGAAGAATCAGGCATTGAAGCAGATGTGGTGACAGGGGTTCCGGATTCAAGCATTTCAGCGGCCATCGGCTATGCCGAAGCGACGGGAATTCCTTACGAACTCGGACTGATTAAAAACCGCTATGTCGGCAGAACGTTCATTCAGCCGTCACAGTCGCTCAGGGAGCAGGGCGTGAGAATGAAGCTGTCAGCCGTCCGCGGGGTCGTTGAAGGCAAGCGCGTCGTCATGGTGGACGATTCCATCGTGAGAGGCACGACAAGCCGCAGAATTGTGACGATGCTGCGCGAAGCCGGAGCGACGGAAGTGCACGTCAGAATCAGTTCCCCGCCTATTGCCCATCCGTGCTTTTACGGAATTGACACATCAACGCATGAAGAACTGATCGCGTCCTCCCATTCAGTGGAAGAAATCCGTCAGGAAATCGGCGCCGATACATTGTCATTCTTGAGCATTGAAGGACTCCTTTCCGGGATCGGAAGACAGTATGAAGACGAAAACTGCGGGCAGTGCATGGCCTGCTTTACAGGAAAATACCCGACCGAGATTTATCAGGATACGGTTCTTCCTCACGTGAAAGAAGCCGTTTTGACAAAATAAACCGGCCGGCGCTCTTGAAGCGCCGCGCCTCCTGAAATGAATAAAGGGCAGCAGAAGCGATGCGGCTGCTCTTTTGATTTTGAATATTACGAATGGACAAGCGCGGAATAAGGAGTGGATTGTGTTGTCTGAAAGCTATAAAAACGCCGGGGTTGATATTGAAGCCGGATATGAAGCCGTAAAACGAATGAAAAAACATGTGGAAAGAACGAAGCGAATCGGCGCAATGGGCGGTCTTGGCGGATTTGGCGGCATGTTTGACCTGTCAGAACTGCCGTACAAAAAGCCGGTTCTGATTTCGGGAACGGACGGTGTCGGCACAAAGCTGAAGCTCGCTTTTGCGATGGACAAGCATGACACGATCGGCATCGATGCCGTCGCTATGTGTGTCAACGATGTGCTCGCTCAAGGAGCGGAGCCGCTGTTCTTCCTCGATTACCTTGCGGTCGGAAAAGCCGACCCCGTTAAAATTGAAGAAATTGTAAAAGGCGTCGCAGAAGGCTGTGTACAGTCAGGATCAGCGCTAGTCGGCGGAGAAACGGCGGAAATGCCGGGTCTTTATACAGAGGATGAATACGATATTGCCGGGTTCTCGGTCGGAGCCGCTGAAAAAGATGGCATCGTCACGGGCGAAAACATCAGCGAAGGGCACCTTTTAATCGGACTTTCTTCAAGCGGACTTCACAGCAACGGCTTCTCTCTCGTTCGTAAAGTTCTTCTTGAAGATGCCGGTCTGAACCTTGATGAGACGTATACACCTTTTGAACGGCCTCTTGGCGAAGAGCTTTTAGAGCCGACGAAAATTTATGTCAAGCCTGTCCTTGAAGCGGTGAAATCAGGTAAAATCGCAGGCATGGCGCACGTGACCGGCGGCGGTTTTATTGAAAACCTGCCGCGCATGATGCCTGATGGTCTCGGTGTTGAAATCGACATCGGCTCCTGGCCCGTCCCTCCTGTCTTTCCGTTCATTCAGGAGAAAGGCGGCCTGAAGTCCGAGGAAATGTTCAATGTTTTCAATATGGGAATCGGGTTTGTCCTTGCGGTGAAAGAAGAGGATATGACAGACGTGATTCAAACGCTCGAAAACAACGGTGAAAAAGCCTATCTCATCGGCAGAGTGAAAGCCGGAAGCGGCGTTGAGTTTGGCGGTGCCGGTCTTTCATGAGAAAATTCGCGGTATTTGCATCAGGAAGCGGAACGAACTTTGAAGCGATCGCAAGAAGAATGAGAGAAGAGAACTGGGATGCCGAAATCGTCCTTGTCGTCTGTGACAAGCCCGATGCGAAAGTGCTTGAAAGAGCGGAAAAAGCCGGAATTCCATCGTTCGCATTCCAGCCGAAATCGTTCGAAAATAAAGCAGCTTTTGAACAAGTGATCGTTGAACAGCTCCGCCTCCACGGAGCAGAATGGATTGTCCTGGCGGGGTACATGAGACTGATCGGCGATACGCTTCTGTCGGCTTACCGGAATAAAATCATCAACATCCATCCGTCGCTCCTGCCGGCGTTTCCCGGCATCGACGCGATCGGACAGGCGTACAGAGCGGGTGTGAAAGTGGCGGGCATCACGGTTCACTATGTTGACGAAGGCATGGACACCGGTCCGATTATCGCCCAGCGCGCCGTTGAGCTTGAAAAAAGCGAAACACTCGCGTCTCTTGAAGAAAAGATACACAAATTGGAGCATGAGCTTTATCCCGAAGTAATCAAAGAGCTTCTTGAACTAAATGGCAGAGGTGAAAAGGAATGACGATCAAACGCGCATTAATCAGCGTATCAGATAAAACGAACATTGTCCCTTTTGTAAAAGAATTGACAGAGCTTGGCGTAGAAGTGATTTCAACAGGCGGCACAAGCAAACTTCTTCAGGAAAACGGCGTTGACGTCATCGGCATTTCTGAAGTGACGGGCTTTCCCGAAATCATGGACGGCCGTCTGAAAACCCTTCATCCGAATATTCACGGCGGGCTTCTTGCCGTCCGCGGCAACGAAAAACACATGGCGCAGCTCAATGAACAGGGAATTCAGCCGATCGACCTTGTCGTTGTTAATTTATATCCGTTTAAAGAAACGGTTTCTAAAGAAGACGTCACATTCGAAGAAGCGATTGAGAATATCGACATCGGCGGTCCAGGCATGCTTCGCGCAGCAGCGAAAAACCACCAGGACGTGGCGGTCATCGTCGATCCCCGCGACTACAGCCCTGTACTGAACGACTTGAAAGAAAACGGCAGCGTCTCTCTTGAGAAAAAACGCGAGTTGGCAGCGAAGGTGTTCCGCCACACGGCAGCGTATGACGCGTTGATCGCTGACTATTTAACAAAGGTAACCGGCGAAAAAGAGCCTGAACAGTTCACCGTCACTTTTGAGAAAAAGCAATCGCTCCGCTACGGCGAAAATCCGCATCAGGAAGCAGTCTTTTATCAAAGTGCGCTCCCTGTCAAAGGGTCAATCGCTTCAGCTGAACAGCTGCACGGAAAAGAGCTCTCTTACAACAATATCAAAGACGCGGATGCAGCACTTCAAATCGTCCGCGAGTTCACGGAGCCGGCTGCGGTTGCCGTCAAGCATATGAACCCTTGCGGCGTCGGGACGGGCAACACGATCGAAGAGGCGTTTAACAAAGCATACGCCGCTGACGAAACGTCAATTTTCGGCGGCATCATCGCTTTGAACCGGGAAGTGGATAAAGCGACGGCTGAAACGCTTCACAAAATCTTTTTGGAAATCATCATCGCGCCAGCATTCAGCCAAGAAGCGCTTGATATTTTAACATCCAAGAAAAACCTTCGCCTCTTGACCCTTGATGTCAATCAGCCTGTGAAAAACGAAAAGCAGCTGACATCTGTTCAAGGCGGGCTTTTGATTCAGGATCTGGATATGCACGGTTTTGACGACGCCGACATCACAATTCCGACGAAAAGAGAGCCGACCGAACAGGAATGGGCTGACTTGAAGCTCGCTTGGAAAGTTGTGAAGCATGTCAAATCGAATGCGATTGTCCTGGCAAAAGACGATATGACGATCGGCGTCGGCGCTGGACAAATGAACCGAGTCGGCTCCGCGAAAATCGCAATTGAGCAAGCCGGCGGGAAAGCGAAAGGAAGCGCGCTCGGATCAGATGCGTTCTTCCCGATGCCTGATACGGTCGAAGAAGCGGCTAAAGCCGGTGTGACGGCGATCATTCAGCCGGGCGGATCGGTTCGTGATGAAGATTCGATTCAAAAAGCGGATGAATACGGGATCGCGATGGTGTTCACCGGAATCCGCCATTTCAAACATTAAGGGAGTGACCAGCGTGAACGTATTGATTATCGGCAGAGGCGGCAGGGAGCACACGCTCGCCTGGAAAGCGGCGCAAAGCCCTCTTGTCGGAACTGTATATGCGGCGCCCGGCAATGACGGAATGGCCGGGACCGCCGTACTCGTTGATCTTGACGAAGGCAATCACGAAGGGCTTCTCGCTTTCGCAAAAGAAAACAATATCGGACTGACGATTGTCGGTCCTGAGGTCCCTCTAATCGAAGGGCTTGTGGATGCATTTGAAGAAGCGGGCCTTCCGGTGTTCGGTCCGTCGAAAAAAGCAGCGGTGATTGAAGGAAGCAAGCAGTTTGCCAAAGCTCTGATGAAAAAATATCAAATACCGACAGCAGAATACGAAACGTTTACATCTTTTGAAAAAGCAAAGGCGTATGTTGAGGAAAAAGGCGCTCCGATCGTCATCAAAGCTGACGGGCTTGCCGCTGGAAAAGGCGTCACAGTCGCGATGACAGCCGAAGATGCGGTTCAGTGTCTGCATGACTTTTTAGAAGATGAAAAGTTCGGCAATGCAAGCGCCTCTGTCGTTATCGAGGAATTTTTGAGCGGTGAAGAATTTTCGCTGATGGCTTTTGTCAAAGGTGAAAAAGTGTATCCGATGGTGATCGCGCAAGATCACAAGCGGGCATTTGACGGAGACAAAGGCCCGAATACAGGGGGAATGGGCGCATATTCCCCGGTGCCGCAGATTTCGGATGCGGTCGTTGAAGACGCCGTTAAAACGATTTTGGAGCCGGCGGCCGAAGCGATGGTTAAAGAAGGCCGTTCGTTTACGGGAGTCTTGTATGCGGGCTTAATGCTAACCGAAAAAGGAACAAAAGTGATCGAATTCAACGCGAGATTCGGAGATCCGGAAACCCAGGTCGTACTGCCGCGTCTTGAATCAGACCTTGTACAAGTCTTGCTTGACCTCCTCGCCGACAAAGAAGTGGAGCTGAAGTGGAAGGATACGGCGGCAGTCACCGTTGTTCTAGCATCTGACGGCTATCCGGAAAGCTATGAAAAAGGCACGCCGATCGGCACGCTTGAGCCTGATATGGAACAGACCGTCGTCTTTCACGCAGGCACGAAAAAAAGTGGCGGTCAGTTTGTGACAAACGGCGGCCGCGTCGCCAATGTCACGGCGTTTGCCGAGACGTTTGAAGCGGCCAGGGAAGCAGCCTATCAAGCGGTGGAACGAGTAAGAAAACCGGGGCTGTTTTACCGGACGGATATCGGCGCGCGTGCGCTCAAGGCAGCGCAGAAATAACCGGTGAAGAGACAGAGCGGGAGCACCCGTTTTGTCTCTTTTTTTGCCGTCAATTTTTTTGGATCATTTTAATCAACGATTCAGCCATCAATTCGGGCGGATAAGGCATGTCGTTTTCAAGCCACCATGCGGCTGTGCCCGCAAAGGCGGAAATCACAAATCGCCGCTGGATATCAAGAGGCACTGAGCGGTTAGTATCGGCAGCTGCCGTTTTTTTGATTCCCGTCAAAAAGCTGTCATTCCAAAAGTCATTGAGCAGCTCCTTAATGTTCAGCTCATATCTTCTGTTGATGATAATCGCAAAATCATCGCAGTTCTGTTGTAAATGCTGATAAAAGCGCAGCACATACCAGTACGCTTCAGGCTTTTCCCCGCTGCAATCTATATCAAGCGGCGAAAAAATATCCTCTTTCATCGCTTCAAACATGTCTCTCATATTTTGATGAAGCAAATCGTATTTATCTTGATAATGCTGATAAAATGTCGTTCGATTCAAGTTTGCCCGTTGCGTAATATCCTGTACAGAGATTTTTCCCCATTCTTTTTCAGCCAGCAGTTCAAACAAGGCTTTTTTTAAACTTGTTTTCGATTTTGTAATCCGCTTGTCCCCGCGGTAGCTGTCAGCCACTTCAGCCGCCTCCTCAAACACTTTTTCGACACTTCTTTTCCACTTGTTGGTTGAATGATCCGGTGGGTTCTTTTAATTTTAAACTAACATATTGAACTTCATGAATCAGCTGACAAGAACCGAAGGAGTGAAAGCGAATGAGTCAAACAAAACAGCAGAACCCTATTCAGAAAGCGCTGCTTAACGGAAAGAACAGACAAGACCCGTATGATCCGTTTCCATGGTATGAAAAAATGCGCACCGAATCACCGATTCACTATGATGAAGACAGCAAGGTGTGGAGTGTGTTCCGTTATGACGATGTCAAAAGAGTGATCAGCGACAAAGACTTTTTTTCAAATCAGTTCCATCAGCTTGGAACCGGTAATACGTTTGCAAAAACGTTGATCAGCATGGATCCGCCGAAACACACGAGAATCAGATCGATCGTCAACAAGGCTTTTACTCCGCGTGTCATGAAAGAGTGGGAGCCGCGCATTCGCGAACTGACGAATGAACTGCTCGTTCAAATCCGCGGCAGGGAAGAGATCGACCTTGTACAGAATTTTTCATATCCGTTGCCCGTCATCGTTATTTCGGAATTACTCGGCGTTCCTTCAGTGTATAAGCACCATTTCAAAGAATGGTCCGACGTGTTGGTCAGCCTGCCGAAGAGCGACCGGCAAGAAGATGTGAACGAGTGGAAAAACATCAGGGATCAAGGCGAAGAAGAGCTGACCGCGTTTTTTGAAAAGATGATCGAAGAGAAAAGACAAAACCTCGGCAATGACTTGATTTCGCTCTTGATCAAAGCCGAACAAGAAGGGGACAAGCTTTCCCCTGATGAATTGGTTCCGTTTTGCAACCTGCTCTTGATGGCGGGGAATGAAACGACGACCAATTTGATTTCAAATGCGGTCTACAGCATTCTCGAAACACCGGGTGCGTATGACGAGCTCGCCAGGCATCCTGAACTGATTCCGCAGGCCGTCGAGGAAGCCGTCCGTTTCCGGGCGCCTGCGCCGATGATCGTGCGCTTCGTTAAACAGGATACCGAGATCAGAGGAGTAAGTTTGAAAAAAGGAGAAGGCGTCGTCGCTTTTCTTGCTTCTGCCAACCGTGATGAAGCGAAATTTGAGAGGGCGCACGAATTTGATATTCACCGTCATCCGAACCCGCATATCGGATTTGGCCACGGCATCCATTTCTGCTTAGGCGCTCCGCTCGCGAGGCTGGAAGCGGCGATCGCTCTTGAGGCGCTCCTCAAGCAGTATTCTTCGATGGAAAAGCTTGCGATCGCGCCGATGGCGGACAGCAGCATGTACGGCTTGAAACAATTCCGTCTGCGGGTGAAATCAGCGGGGGAAACGGCGCCTAACTAATTAAAAAAGCACCCGTGAAAGGTGCTTTTTTGTTATCGATAGAAAAATCGTACAACCAATTTTATTTAGACAGTGATAGGAAAGGAGATAACATATGAGTCATGTAACCTGCAAAAGGTGTAAAAAACAAATATCAAAAGACGAGACATTTTATTACATAGACAAGCCCGTCGGATTATCAGGAATCACCCATGTCAAAAGGTTTCTGGAGAGCAACGGCTTGATTTTATGTGAAGATTGTATAAGAGAGCATTTGCAAAAATGACATCATTCAATATAAAAAAAGCCCCTATAAAAGATGACGAAATCCTAAAACTTTAAACCGTTTTAGATTTCGTCAACAATCTGCCACTTTCATTCCCAAGAAGGTGTTTTTTTACGGACAGGGCATTTCTTTCATAAGCCGGCCAGCAGGAATTTGACTGGATAAGCCTTGTGCCTTAAAATGAAAGTAATAAAAATGAATACTCCAAAGGGGAGTAGCTGTCACAGTAAAGTCGTCATTACGGGATGTCCTAGATCCTCGGCTTTGCTGGCAATCTAATTGTTAGCGAGACCTTTGCCAAATCTGATTTGGTGAAGGTCTTTTTGTTTATCCACTTCACCAAATCGGTGGAGTTTTTTCATTTTTATCAAAAGGGAAAGGAGACTGACCGTGTCTAAGCTCGGGAAATGGCTGAAGCGTGAATTGGTGAAGAAAGGTCTGCCTTTGGCCAAAGAAAAATTAATTCCGATTTTGAAAGAAAAAATGAAAAAGAAACGATAAGGAGGCAAACAATGAAAAGAATTCTTATAGTTCTTGCCGGAATGGGCCTTTTAGGTGCAGGCGGATGCGGAATGCTTGATCAGGTGAATGACGGATTGAACTATACAAATGAAGCGGCCGGCTATATCCAAGAAGTGAAGACATTTGCGGAGGAGGCGCCTTCCTTGGCTGAACAGGCTGTAAACGACACGGGTGCAAAAGAAAAGCTGGAAACTCAGCTTGAGTCTATCCAGCAGGCTGCAGCCGATTTTAATGAATTAACCCCTCCCGATGCCGCAGCCGAGATTCATAACACCATCGAGAAGCATAATGAAACACTGCAAAAAAGCGCTGAGGATGTTTTGAAAAGTGTTGAGGAAGGAAAATTAACAGTCGAGAAGCTGGAGCAGTCAGAATTGGTGCAAAGCGCTCAGCAGATCAGCGATGTGATGGGCCAGATTGAAAAATTGACCGAATAGAAAAAAGCATCCCGGTTTGGGATGCTTTCAGCTTGTCGACAAAGCATAAAAAGTGTCTTCATCGACAAGCTTTTTTAAAAAAATGTGAGTGGAATCTAGGTTATGTTGTCCAAGCACTCAAAAGATCAACGTGAACAGCTTGAAGTCGTTGCCTTAAGCGAACTTGTCCCTGAAGATCATCTGGTCAGGAAGATGGAAGAAGCCATGGATTTTTCAGGTCGCCCTTCTTTATTCTTCAAAAGGACGTCCAAGCATTGATCCCGTTGTATTGATCAAAATGGTTCTGATTCAATACGTGTTTGGGCATCGCTCCATGCGCGAAACCATCGAACGGGTTTTTTGCAGATTTAAAACACAAGCATGGCCTGCGCTGGACAACCCTGTGGGGAAAGAAAAAATTGTCCATGCAGGCGATGCTTGTTTTCGCTGAGATGAATGGACATGGAAAGGCCCTAACCGCCGTCCTTTTCATCGAAAAAACAAAATAAACTGGACAAAAAATAGGTAGGACCTTAGAAATCCGACCTATTTTGTCAACGGTCTGAAATCACCTATAAAAGGTGCTTTTTACGATTGTTCGCCAGCTTCTCCCTGCTGCTTCATATAAGTTTGGCAAACATATGTCATGGGACAAAATCGCAAGATGCCGGAAGCGGCCTTCATCGCCCCCATAAACATGCAGAAAAGCGTCATTCTGCACCACGGTTTTCTCGTAAACTTTGCCGCTGCCGCCGACAGGATCGTCAGTCCGCAGGCAATGCGAAAAACGGCGTCAAACAGTCCGATGTTTTGCTTCATGCTTCATTCCTCCTATTTAAATAATTAAATAAAGTGTTTTTTCGAAAAATTGTAACGGATTGGTAATGCGTGACGATAGTAAATGTGTTAACATAGGATCATTACATGTAAAGGAGAGTATGTGAATGTCCGAACGCACCTTAATTTGGAAAAACAAACACATCAGATCGCAAGTTGATGTTGTAAGTTCAAGGCTGCAGCCAACGCTCCTTTTACGAAATGCCTCTGTACTGAACCCGTATGTAAAGCAATGGATTCTGGCAAACGTATGGATTCATCATGACAGAATCGTTTACGTCGGCCGTGACTTGCCGAAGACGGCTGTTAAAACTACAATAGATTGTGAAGGAAAATACATTGTACCCGGGTATATTGAGCCGCATGTCCATCCTTTTCAAATTTATAATCCCCAAACTTTGGCTGAATATGTGTCACAGTTTGGAACGACGACATTCGTAAATGACAACTTGTTTCTGCTTTTGCATTGCGGAAAAAAGAAAGCGTTTTCTATATTGGAAGAACTGAAAAAACAGCCTGTCCACTACTATTGGTGGTCAAGGTATGATTTGCAGACTGAAGTGTTGAATGAAGATCAAATTTTATCGATCGATTACCGAAAACGTTGGGGAGAACACCCGGACGTCATCCAGGGAGGAGAAATGACAGGCTGGCCGCGCCTCTTGGACGGCGATGATCTGCTCCTTCATTGCATGCAGTGCACGAAAAGAAGGAGAAAGCGGATCGAGGGTCATTTTCCGGGGGCATCGGAAAAAACGCTCACGAAGATGAAGCTTTTCGGCGCTGACGCAGATCATGAAGCCATGACTGGAAAGGAAGTGCTGAAGCGGCTTGAACTTGGATACCATGTCGGCTTGAGGCAGTCTTCCATCCGTCCTGATTTGCGAAAGATTTTGCGCGAGCTGCACGAAGACGGCTTTCACCATTATGACCATATGTTTTATACAACGGACGGTGCAACGCCGAACTTTTATAAAGAAGGCATGACAAACAAGCTGATTGAAATTGCCATCGAAGAGGGCGTGCCGCTGATCGATGCCTATAATATGGCTTCGTTTAATATCGCTAAGTATTATCATATGGAGGATATCCTCGGTGTGGTGGCACCGGGCAGATACGCAACGCTCAACATTTTGAATAGCCCTGATGAACCGAATCCGGAGACAGTTTTGGCAAAAGGGCGGCTGATCAAATCAGGCGGCGTAAATATGAATGCGTTTACAGTTCCGGATTGGCAAAAAGGGGGTCTTGTCCCTCTGAACCTTTCATATGATCTAACGATGGATGACTTGCAGTTTTCCATGCCGCTCGGCTTAAAAATGAGGAATTCCGTGATTATGGAGCCTTATACGATTGAGATTGACAACTCTGTCAACCAGCTTTCTTTTGACCATGATGAAAGCTATCTCTCGCTGTTCGACAAATATGGAAAATGGCGTGTCAATACGATGCTGAAAGGCTTTGCAACCCGCGTCCAAGGGTTCGTCAGCTCCTATTCGACAACTGGAGATATTATCGCGGTCGGCAAAAACAAGGAAGACATGCTTTTGGCCTTCAAGCGGATGAAAGAAATCGGGGGAGGTATCGTATTAGCGGAAAACGGAAAAATCCTGCACGAAATTCCTCTTCATTTAAGCGGCGGCGCATCAAATGAGATGTATGAAAAGGTGCTTGAAAGGGAAAAGACGTTAAAAGAGCTTTTGTTTGAAAGAGGCTATACGTTTGACGACCCGATCTACACCCTGCTCTTTTTGCAAAGCACTCATCTGCCTTATATCAGGGTGACGCCGAAAGGGATCTTTGATGTGATGAAAAAAACTGTACTCTTTCCATCGATAATGCGTTAAAATATAAAAGAGCGGGAGCTAATCTATGGTGAATCGATATGTAAGAGTACTGCTTTGTTTTGCTTCTCTTTTACTGCTTGCATCGTGCCAGTCGCAGGAACAGCAGGAAAAGGAAAAGAACATTCATCCGCTGACAGGATTGAAGGCGGACGGAGATATTCGGCAGCGGCCCATTGCCGTTGTGGTGAACAATCATTCAAAAGCACGGCCGCAGTCGGGATTAAGCAAGGCTGACATTGTCATTGAAGCTCTCAGTGAAGGACCGATCACACGATTGTTGGCGATCTATCAAAGCGACATGCCTGAAGCGGTTGGCCCAGTCCGCAGCGCCCGGGAGTATTTCATTGATTTGGCTCTCGGTTTTGACAGCCTCTTGGTGCATCACGGCTGGAGTCCGGGTGCAAAAAGCCGCCTGTTGAACGGCGACGCCGATCATATCAATGGGATGGATTACGACGGCAGCCTGTTTTGGAGGGCCGATTTTCGGGAAGCGCCGCATAATTCGTACACGTCATATAAAAATGTAAAGCAAGCAGCAGATGACAAAGGATATGCCATCGAAACCCGCACAGAACCGCTCACTTTTAAAGCAAGCCCTGACAAACCTTCGGATGCGCTTTATTCTATACGGTTAGATTACGGAACAAAATCCGTTACAAACCGTGTCGAATATGGTTATGATAAAAAGGTTGAAGGCTATGTGAGAAAGTCAGACGGTATTTTGACAACAGACCTTGAAACAGAAGAACCGGTTGTTCTTCAAAACATTCTAATAGCGGAAGCCGAACATCATATGAAAGATGCGTACGGGAGAAGGGATATTGACCTTCGTTCAGGCGGAAAAGGACTCCTTTTGCAAAACGGGGAAGTCCATCGGATCAGCTGGAAGAACGAAAACGGCCGGATCATACCGAAGACGGACGGCAAGACCGTTCCGTTTGTGCCGGGAAAAACGTGGATCAATATCGTTCCCGATCTCAGCAAGGTTTCTATTAGCAAAGGAGAAGGTGTGTAAAGATGCAGATCGATAAATTGCGCGGGAGAGAGCTGGACCAGCTTTTTCAATCCATACTATCACTAAAAGATCTCGAAGAATGCTATCGTTTTTTCGATGATTTATGCACAATAAATGAAATTCAGTCATTGGCTCAGCGGCTCGAAGTAGCCAGAATGCTGCGCGACGGTAACACGTATCACAAAATTGAGACGGAAACCGGAGCGAGCACCGCGACCATTTCCAGGGTGAAACGCTGCCTGAACTACGGAAATGACGCTTATATCATGGCGCTGGACCGCGTCAAAGCAAATCAATCTGAATCATCTTCATGATGTCATGAAACCGCCTGGCTCAGGGTACTGAGCATCGGCGGTTTTTTTGTGCTTTCTGCACGTTTATCGTTTATTCGTTATCCGTTTTTCGAAAGGGGCTGAATTTGTTATAATATTTAAATGGTAAGAACGAATGGAGGAGCTTTTTTCATGTACGATATTACCGAGTGGAAGCATGTCTTTAAACTCGATCCGAATAAAGATATTACGGATGATCAGCTTGAACAGCTGTGCGAATCTGGAACAGACGCGGTTTTGATCGGCGGAAGCGATCATGTCACAGAAGATGATGTCCTTCGGCTGATGTCAAAAGTGCGCCGCTTTTTAGTGCCGTGCGTCCTGGAAGTGTCGACGATTGACGCGATCGTCCCGGGATTTGATCTCTATTTTATTCCGACTGTGCTCAACAGCAGAGATACCGACTGGATTGCCGGCTTACATAAAAAGGCGATGAAAGAATACGGCGAGCTGATGTCACCTGATGAGATTGTTGTTGAAGGGTACTGTATTTTGAATCAGGACTGCAAGGCTGCCGCTTTAACAAACGCAGATACCGAGCTTGACATTGAGGATATTAAAGCATACGCCCGCGTGGCAGAACATCTTTTCCGCCTTCCGGTCTTTTATCTTGAATACAGCGGCATGCTGGGGGATTCGGAGATCGTTAAGGAAACAAAAGCGGTGCTTCAGGAAACGACGCTGTTTTACGGCGGCGGCATCAAAGATGCGGAGACGGCGGTAAAAATGGCTGAGCACGCCGATGTGATCGTCGTCGGAAACGCGATTTATGAGAATTTCGAAGATGCGCTGCAAACGGTAAAGGCCGTAAAAGGATGAGCACAACGAACCGGATTGGTTTATAATAGAACATATGTTTGAATAGGCGGTGAACGGAATTGAATTACATTAGCGACCAATTATTAAGCGGATTAAACAAGATGCAGCAGGAAGCGGTCAAAACGACGGACGGTCCGCTTTTGATCATGGCCGGAGCAGGAAGCGGAAAGACGCGGGTATTGACGCACCGCATTGCGTATTTAATGGCGGAGAAGCGCGTTGCCCCGTGGAACATTTTGGCGATTACATTTACGAACAAAGCGGCCAGAGAAATGAAAGAACGTGTGGAACGCATTCTCGGACCGGGAGCGGACGACATCTGGATTTCGACGTTCCACAGCATGTGTGTGAGAATTTTGCGGAGAGACATCGACAGAATCGGCATCAACCGGAATTTCTCGATTCTTGATACGTCAGATCAGCTTTCCGTCATTAAAGGAATCTTAAAGGAAAGAAACATCGATCCGAAAAAATTCGATCCCAGAAGCATACTCGGATCGATCAGCAGTGCGAAAAACGAATTGATCGACCCGGAAGAGTACGAGAAAACAGCCGGCGGTTTTTTTGAACAAGTCGTCAGCGATGTCTACAAAGATTATCAGAAAAAACTGCGGAAAAACCAGTCGCTCGATTTTGACGATCTGATCATGACGACGATCATCCTGTTTGACCGGGTGCCGGAAGTGCTCGAATACTACCAGCGGAAATTCCAATACATTCATGTCGATGAGTATCAGGATACGAACAGGGCGCAGTATTTGCTCGTCAAAAAAATGGCGCAGCGCTTCGAAAACATCTGCGTCGTCGGGGACTCCGACCAGTCGATCTACAGATGGCGCGGCGCGGACATTGCCAACATTCTGTCGTTTGAAAAAGACTATCCGAATGCAAGCGTCATTCTACTCGAACAAAACTACAGGTCGACAAAGCGGATATTGAACGCGGCCAATGAAGTGATTCAGAACAACTCCAACAGAAAGCCGAAAAACCTCTGGACCGAAAATGACGAAGGAGCGAAAATCTCCTACTTCAGAGGCGACAACGAATTTGGCGAAGGCCAATTTGTCGCGGGCAAAATCAGGGAGCTCGTCGGCTCGGGAAAACGATCTTTCTCTGATATCGCGATTTTGTACCGGACGAACGCTCAATCGCGTGTCATCGAGGAAACGCTGATGAAAGCGAACATCAACTACAACATTGTCGGCGGCACGAAGTTCTATGACAGGAAAGAGATCAAAGACATCCTTGCGTATTTGCGCCTCGTCGCAAATCCTGACGACGATATCAGCTTTGCGCGGATCGTAAACGTGCCGAAGCGCGGCGTTGGTGCGACTTCAGTCGATAAAATTGCGGCTTATGCCGATATGAACGGAATGTCTTTATTTGAAGCGCTCGGACAGGTTGACTTTATCGGCCTCAGCGCAAGAGCGGCGAACGCGCTTGACGAGTTCAGACAGACGATCGAAAACCTGACGAACATGCAGGAATACTTATCTGTCACAGAGCTTACGGAAGAAATTCTTGAAAAAACCGAATACCGCGAAATGCTGAAAGCGGAAAAATCCCTGGAAGCGCAGAGCCGTCTTGAAAATATCGACGAGTTTCTCTCCGTAACGAAAAACTTTGAACAGCAAAGCGAAGATAAATCGCTCGTCGCCTTTTTGACGGATTTGGCCCTTATCGCCGATATCGATCAGCTTGATCAGAAGGAAGAAGAGACCGGAAATCAAGACGCGGTCATCTTGATGACGCTTCATGCCGCAAAAGGACTCGAATTCCCGGTCGTGTTCCTGATGGGGCTTGAAGAAGGGGTATTCCCGCACAGCCGCTCCCTGATGGAGGAAGCGGAGATGGAAGAAGAACGGAGACTCGCATACGTCGGCATCACGAGGGCTGAGGAAGAGCTTTATTTAACTAACGCGCGGATGCGGACATTGTTCGGGAGAACGAATATGAACCCGGAATCAAGGTTCATTGCGGAAATACCGGAAGAATTATTGGACAATCTAAACGAGAAGAAAAAAGATCTGAAAACGCCGTTTGGAAGAAAGCCGGAGCGGAGAGGCCCGGTTACCCGGCCGGCTGCATCGTACAGCAAAACCGGCGGCGACGGTGTCAATTGGGCAGTCGGCGACAAAGCCTCCCATAAAAAGTGGGGCGTCGGAACCGTTGTCAGCGTCAAAGGATCCGGCGAATCGACTGAGCTTGACATCGCCTTCCCGAGCCCGACCGGAGTGAAGCGTCTTCTCGCGGCCTTTGCGCCTATTGAAAAGCAATAAATGGCAAAAGACCTGAAATGAAAGGACGAAACCAATGGAAAAAGAAGCAGCTAAACGCCGTGTGGAACAACTGCATGCATTGATTAACAAATACAACTACGAATATCACACCCTTGACGACCCAAGCGTGCCTGATTCCGAATATGACAAGCTGATGAAGGAACTTATTGCTCTTGAAGAAGAGCACCCCGACCTGAAAACGCCGGACTCTCCTTCTCAGCGCGTCGGCGGAGCCGTTTTGGACGCCTTTCAAAAAGTGCAGCATAAAACGCCGATGCTGAGCCTCGGCAACGCGTTTAATGAAGAAGATCTGCGCGACTTTGACCGCCGCGTCCGCCAGGCGGTCGGAGATGTTGAGTACAACGTCGAATTTAAAATAGACGGTCTTGCTGTTTCACTGCGCTATGAAAACGGCGTATTTGTCAGAGGTGCGACAAGAGGCGACGGAACAACGGGCGAGGATATTACGGAAAATTTGAAGACCATCAGAAACATTCCCCTCCGAATGAAGCGCGATCTTTCAATTGAAGTACGCGGCGAGGCTTTTATGCCGAAGCGCTCCTTTGAATTGCTGAACAAAACGCGGCTCGAACGGGATGAAGAGCCGTTCGCCAACCCGCGGAACGCCGCTGCCGGCTCATTAAGGCAGCTCGATCCGAAAATCGCCGCGAAACGAAATCTCGATATCTTCGTCTACAGTATAGCGGAGCTTGACGAAATGGGCGTTGAAACGCAAAGCCAGGGACTTGATTTCCTCGACGAACTCGGCTTTAAAACCAATCATGAAAGAAAAAAATGCAGCACGATCGAAGAAGTCATTGAGATCGTCGAAGAGCTCAAGACAAAACGCGCCGACCTCCCGTATGAAATCGACGGGATCGTCATTAAAGTCAACTCCCTTGATCAGCAGGAAGAACTCGGCTTTACGGCAAAAAGCCCGCGCTGGGCAATCGCCTACAAGTTTCCTGCCGAAGAGGTTGTCACAACGCTTTTGGACATTGAATTAAGCGTCGGCCGGACGGGTGCAGTAACCCCGACTGCGATTCTCGAACCTGTAAAAGTGGCGGGAACGACCGTCCAAAGAGCCTCTCTCCACAACGAAGATTTGATTAAAGAGAAGGATATCAGACTGCTGGACAAAGTCGTTATTAAAAAAGCAGGAGACATCATTCCCGAGGTTGTCAACGTGCTCGTCGAACAGAGGACGGGAGAAGAGAAAGAATTCAACATGCCGAAGGAATGCCCGGAATGCGGAAGCGAGCTTGTCAGAATTGAAGGAGAAGTCGCGCTTCGCTGCATCAATCCGGAGTGCCCGGCTCAGATCAGGGAAGGCCTGATCCATTTCGTTTCCCGGAACGCGATGAATATAGACGGTCTTGGCGAGCGCGTCATCACCCAGCTGTTCCGCGAAGACCTCGTCCACAATGTCGCCGATCTGTATAAGCTGACGCGCGAGCAGCTGATCAATCTCGAGCGGATGGGGGAAAAATCGACCGACAACTTATTGAAGTCGATTGAAAAATCGAAGGAGAATTCATTGGAACGGCTTCTCTTCGGACTCGGCATCCGCTTCATCGGCGCCAAAGCGGCCAAGACACTGGCGATGCATTTTGAAACGCTTGACAGACTCAAAAAAGCGACAAAAGAAGAATTGGTCGAAGTCGATGAAATCGGCGAGAAGATGGCGGACGCCCTCGTCACTTATTTTGAAAAAGAAGAGATTTTAAAGCTGTTGGACGAGCTTGAAGAACTCGGGGTGAACACCGAGTATAAAGGCCCGAAAAAAGCGGCCGCTGAAGCGAGCGATTCGTATTTTGCGGGAAAAACGATCGTCCTGACCGGGAAGCTCAACGAAATGTCGCGGAACGACGCGAAAGCGGAAATCGAAGCGCTCGGCGGAAAAATCACAGGCAGTGTAAGCAAAAAAACCGATCTCGTCATTGCCGGCGAAGCGGCAGGCAGCAAACTGGCGAAAGCTGAAGAGCTGAACATCGAAGTATGGGATGAAGCAAGACTGATCAGTGAGCTAAAGAAATAAGAGGAGTGTTTTCTATTGAAAAAGATATTATGTTTGGCGGCTGCTGCGGGTATGCTCATGCTCTCAGCCTGTGCGCCGAATTTTGGGGGAGAAGAAGAGCAGGAGATGGTGCAGAAAACGGATAAGTCGAAAGAAAAAGCCATCATTCCGAAATACAACATCTCCGATTCTTATTATAAAATGGTTCTTCCTTTCAAGGCGGGGAAAGCCCGCGGCTTGACGACCGAACGCCTGAATACGCGGCTGGATATCGATGAATTTGAGACAGGCATGATGCGCCTTGCGCAAGATTCATTTTCTACTGACGATTACCTTTTTCAAGAAGGACAATACCTGGATGAGGATACAGTTACGAGCTGGCTCGCCCGCAAAAAAACGGGAGACGACCTGAAAAAAGCGGAGAAAGACGATAAAAACTTCAAAAACCTCGGACTGAACCCCGCCCTTTCCGGGAGCGGGTCAACAGAGAAGCAAAACGAAGAAAGCCCGGTATACCTCGCCCATATGCTTGAGCATGACTACCTCGTCCGCAAAGACAAGGATACGATTGAGCTCGGCGGCGTCGTGATCGGCCTTGCGCTGAACTCTGTCTACTACTACCGCGAAAATGTCGGCGACCCGCAAAAAGAAGTGACCATCAGCGACAAAAAGCTGAGGCAGGAAGGCGAAAAAATCGCCGAGGAAGTGGCGAAACGGATCAGAAACATGGATGATTTGAAAAACATTCCGCTGACCATCATGCTCTACAAGCAGGCGCCTAAGTCATCGATCGTCCCTGGAAACTTTATCGCCAAAACCGATGTGAAATCAGGGACAAGCGAGCTCGGCGGCTGGGATAAAATCAATGAAGAGTACACGTTCTTCCCTTCAACAGAAGGTTCAGAGAAACATCCGGATGACGCGGAGCTCTTCAAACGCTTTAAAAACAAAGTCGATACGTATTTTCCAAACTACACAGGGGTTGTCGGCACGGCTCTCTATAAAGACGACCAAATGCAGGACATGAAAATCAACATCCCGATGCAGTTTTACGGCAAAAGCGAAGTCATCGCCTTTACCCAGTTCTTGACCGGTGAAGTAATGGATTACTACGGCAAAAGCGGACTGAACGTTGAGATCAACATTAATTCGTCAGCCGGGCAGGAAGCCGTTATCCTGAAAAAGCCGGGAGACAAGGAACCGACTGTTCATATTTATGATTCATAAAAAAGAAGCAGCCTTCTCGGCTGCTTCTTTTTGTCACGCGGAAACAGGAATAAGGAGACCTATCATTCATTCACGGTGCGCCAACAAAATATTTTTTTATAGTATTCTGAATAAAATACTATTGCAAAATTAGGATACAACTCTTATAATTGATTATACAGAATATAGTATATTGTTTTGAGGAAGATGAATGATGTGGGAAAAATTTTACTCTAAAAATGGTTTGGCTGCTAAAAATATTGCTAAAGAATTGATGAATATCAAAGCAGGTGAAAAAATTCCCCGCATCTCAGACTACTGTCATAAGTTATCCATCGGCAGGGGGACTGTCCAAAGTGCGCTGAATTTATTGGTTGATATGAAAGCGATTCATTTGGAGGCTAGAGGCCATTTAGGAACGTTTTTGGTAAGTAAGGATAACAATTTATTACTTGAGATTGCAGGTATTGCACCATTAATCGGCTCAATGCCACTTCCGTATTCAAGGAAATATGAAGGGCTGGCAACAGGGATTGTGGAAGGGTTTGAATCAACCGGAAAAACAGTTAACTTGATCTATATGCGTGGCGGAGTGAATCGAATTGAAGCAGTCCGAACAAAAAGAAGTGATTTTGCAATTGTTTCTAAGATGACGGCAGATCATATCATAGCAGAATATCCAAATTTGAAAATTTTTAAGAAATTCGGGGAAAGCAGTTATGTATCTTCCCATAAAATCTTCTTAGCTCATCCAGATGAGGAAATAGGTAAGGATGTCGTAAGAGTAGGTGTTGATTTGGAGTCCCTGGATCAGAAACAATTAACATTGGCTGAATTTGAAAATAAAAATGCAGAGTTTGTCAATGTGAATTATATGCAGCTTTTCGATATGCTTCTTTCAAAACAAATTGATGCAGCAGTTTGGAATGCCGATGACAAAAGAATGATTCAAACGTTTAAAGCAATCGATTTTTTTTCACCGAAAGCCAAGAAAATTTCCAAGGATACAACTGAAGCCGTTATTGTTATTGAAGGAGACAGAGAAAAAGAAATAGCAGAAAAGTGGCATTTGGTTAATGAGAAACAAATATTAGACACTCAAAAAAGTGTAGAAAAAGGAGAGAAAATACCGCGCTACTAAAATGCCGGCCCATCCGACTTGTCATTCAATACATGAGGCGATGGGTCAGCATTTGAAATTTAAAATACTAAATACAGTATATTGGAGGGACTGTCGTGAACCAAATACAGCTGGAAGAAAAGTTGTCTATTTTACTAACGAGTCGAGTGATTACAAAAAATGCTTTCAACACAACTTTGAACACATTTGTTTTCTTATCAAAAAAGCTGAAAAAGGAGGTGATCAAAGACTCTGAAATGTTTTGGACGCACATGGCGATGGCTTTAACTAGAATTGAGAGGGGAGAAAGCGAAGAAAGTCCTGCAATTGCCATCATCAATGAAGTGTACGAAACACCATATAAAAATGCTATAGAAGAAGTGATAGATTTTATACATTCATTGGCAGGTTTAGAACTTCCAGAAGGTGAGCGTGTCTATTTTTATCTTCATCTTCATAAAGTCATAGAATCTAATGAATAGGAGGGTTTTATTATGGTGAGAATCGTAATAGGCGGACAGTTGAAAAAACAAGCGATTGAAAAACTTGTTAAAGAAATTGGGGGAAGCAATGTAGAAGTTTTGGTTAAAGGTGATTTGGACGCTGTTATGGCTGTGAAAAACAATAAGGTAGATTATTATATTGGCGCCTGTGAAACAGGATCCGGTGGTGCGCTTGCAATGGCAATCGCATTATTAGGTAAAGATAAATGCGTCACCTTGGCTTCGCCAAGTACCATAAAAAACAAGGAAGAGATCGAGAAGGAAGTAGAAAGCGGCAAAATTGCCTTTGGTTTTACAGCTTCGTCTTCACAAAATATATTAAACATTTTAATTCCTTATTTATTAAAATAAATGAACTTTTTTCTTTATATTTTGTTACACCGGCTTCAACTGTATACATTTTTTTCAATTAAAGAAAGCGCTTTCCTGGATGATTTAAGAAGCACGGATGACATGATGTACAGAAGATGAGAAAAATCATAGAGGTGAATAATGAATGGACCTTTCTTTAATTCAATGTCTTGTCATAGCGGCTGTTGGTGCATTAGGTTCTATACTAGTAAATCGCGGAGTAGCAGTGTTTAATGATGGTTTGCGACCGATTATGCCTGAATACCTTGAGGGGAGAATGACAAGAGGGGAGCTTGCTGCAACAAGTTTTGCATTAAGTTTTGGCTTAATCATAGGGTTTGGTATTCCGCTTTCAATAGGAGCAACAATCATTATTGGACACAGCATTTTATTGGCGTGTGACATTATTGGCATTTGGACTCCGGAAAACAAAATAGGCATGGTAACTGCAGGGGTTATTGGAGCCGTTTATAGTATTGGAATCGTTTTAGGACTGCAATTTGTAGTAGATTTATTTGGCATGTTTCCCGTAAATTTTATAGATTCTTTAAGTCTTATTGGTCAGCCTATTATTATTGCATTTACAGTATTTCCAGCTGTAGCGGTTGGATATCAGCACGGTTTAAAAAAAGCCGCCGTCACTGCAATCGTCACTTTGGCTTCTTATCTCTTATTCGAGAAGTTTGGAACATTTCAAGCTGCAGGATATAAAATTTCGCTCAGTCCTGAAGGAATGGCTTTATTAGCAGGAATGTTAATGATGATTTATTATGCTGCGAGAATTAGAGGCGGAGATGAATCTACTAATGCAAATTTAGTGAATATATTTAATGAGCGTGTAAATCGAATTAAAAAAAACCGCTGGTTATTAGCTCTTATGGGAGGACTTGTTTCTTTAACATCATCCATGCTGATTTTAGCAGTGGATGCAATGCCTCAAGCATTGATTAATAAAGAGCTTTACACAGAGGCGGCAATCGCTACATTTGCACGTGGAATTGGCTTCATCCCTTTAGTTTTTTCAACTGCGATCGTAACAGGAGTTTATGGTTTAGCTGGTACCACTTTGGTATTTGCAATCGGTCTTATTTTCAGGGATATACCGATTTTAGCATTTCTGTTGGGCTTTTTAGTCATGTATTTAGAGGTCGTATCATTATCCGCAGTATCAAAAAGTATGGACAAACTGCCTGGTGTAAGGGAGATGGGGGAGCATATTCGCACTTCGCTGTCAGATGTTCTAGGAATGGCTATATTAATTGGCAGTGCGATGGCAGGGGAAAAAATTGCTCCCGGTATTGGCTTCTTCTGGGTGATTGGATTTTATTTAATAAACCGAATTGCATCAAAACCACTTGTTGAATTGGCTGTCGGCCCTATTGCAGTTATATTGTTGGGGATTGTTGCCAATCTTCTCTATGCAGTCGGTTTATGGCAGGTTGGCTAAATCATCGAAAGAGGGGAAGTTTCCGAATGTTGAAAGACGGAATGACCTATATGCATGAACATACAACGATAGACCTTTCCGAAGTAAAAAACAATGAGGATTGTAAGTTGGATGTATTTTCTGAAACCGTTAGAGAATTTAAAAGTTTATACGAAAAGGGCGTACGCAATATTGTGGATGTCACGAATATTGGAATGGGGAGAAATATTACATACGTTCAAAAAGTAGCAGAAGAAACAGGCATTAATATTGTCTTTTCAACTGGTTTCTACCAAGATACTTTTTACCCGATCCATGTGTTTCGCGAACCAAAAGAAAAGTTGGCAGAAAGAATGGTAATGGAGATTGTTGAAGGAATTAGAGGAACAGATGCTAAAGCCGAGCTGATCGGTGAAATTGGAACAAGTTACAATAAATGGACGGAAACCGAACAAAAAGTATTTGAAGCGGTTGTTGTGGCGCATAAGCAAACAAAAAAACCAATATCAACCCATACTTCCATAGGAACATTAGGGCATGAACAAGTAGAATTTTTCAAAAAACATGAAGTTGATTTAAACCGAGTGGTGATAGGGCATGTTGATTTATCAGGAGATGCCGATTATATATTGAAAATGCTGAGAGAAGGTGTGTATGTAGAATTCGATACAATAGGTAAAGAAAATTATATGCCTGATCGTGTTCGGGCAGAAATGTTGAAAAAGATACAGGCTAAAGGGTATATAGACAAGGTTCTGCTGTCTATGGACATCACCAGAAAATCACATTTGGTATATAAAGGCGGGGTGGGCTATTCATATTTGATAGACACGTTTATCCCTCTCTTGCAAACCTATGGAATAACTGATGAATCAATTGATAAGATGTTGATTAAAAATCCTCGCGCTTTTATGAAAGGGGAGAGTGAATGAGCATGGAAACTTATCCTCTATATAGTCTATCTATTGAAGAAGCCATGCATAGACAATTTAAGTTGGTTGATGTCATCACAAGACATTTTCGAGGAGAGGAATTGCTTTCACTTGGCGATTTAGGCGTTGTAAAAGGAATGAATAAACCGCGGTTCACAAAAAAAATAGAAGAGACACTAGCCGATTTCTTTGGCACAGAGAAAGCAATGTTAGTTCGTGGTGCAGGAACAGGGGCATTGAGATTTGGTTTTATGAGTTTTTTAAAGCCAGGTGACGAGATCCTTGTCCATGATGCACCTATATATCCAACAAGTAAAACAACGTTAGAGTCGATGGGGGTCTTGCCAATATACGCGGATTTTCACGATTCTGAACAAATAAAAAAAGCCATCCTCAAACACCCGAAGTTAAAAGGTGTATTGATTCAGCATACGAGGCAAAAAATAGATGACCATTATGATTTGGCTGAAACGATAAAAAAAATTCGTTCCATTCATTCTAGTCTAGTCATTATTACGGATGACAACTATGCTGCGATGAAAGCGGAAAAGGTTGGAGCGCAAGTCAAAGCCGATTTGTCCACCTTTTCATTGTTCAAGCTACTAGGTCCGGAAGGTATTGGAGTCATTTTAGGCAAAAATGATTTAATACAAAGAATAGAAAATTTAAACTATTCAGGCGGAAGCCAAGTTCAAGGTTATGAAGCTTTAGAAGCTTTAAGGGGCCTGGTATATGCGCCAGTTATGCTGGCAATTCAAGCAAGTGTCAATGATCAGTTAGTTCACTCGCTTAATAATGGAGCCATTAAAGGTGTTAAAAAGGCTTATTTGGCAAATGCACAATCAAAAGTCTTACTTGTAGAGTTTGTTAAACCAATTGCCGAAAAAGTGCTCCATCATGCTAATGAATTGGGAGCGGCACCCCATCCGGTAGGTGCTGAATCAAAATACGAGTTTGCACCAATGTTTTATAGAGTGTCTGGCACTTTTTTATCTGCAGATCCATCACTGGCCAAAAAAATGATCCGCATTAATCCATTAAGAAGCGGTCCTGAGACCATTTTAAGAATTCTAAACATATCCGTTCACCGAGCAACAGAAAATCTTAGTGTAAATCCTTCAATAGGGGATGATATAAATGAATAAAAGAGTCATTATCATAATATTAGACAGCTTAGGTGTCGGTTATATGGCAGATGCAAGCGATTATCACCCTTTAGACGTTGGCGCTAATACTTTCTATCACATACTTGATACGGTGCCTTCTTTAAACATTCCAAATCTCGAAAAATTGGGTATAAACAAAATCTTGCACCATCCTAAATTGAAAAATGTAGACCATATTGCCAGCTATGGTGTTTTGAACCTGATGCATCAAGGAGCAGACAGTTTTGAAGGGCATAATGAAATCATGGGGACAAAGCCAAAAAAGACATATTTAGCTCCTTTTGCAGAACATATCAATCATGTTAAACTCGCTTTGGAAGATCAGGGTTATAAAGTTAACATACCAAATTCAGATTTGCCGTATCTATTAGTAAACGATTTAGTAGTCGTGGCCGATAATATCGAAACAGATTACGGGCAAATTTATAATGTAAGCGCTCCGCTGGATTATATTCCGTTTGATGAAGTGTTGAAAATAGGAAGATGTGTCCGTCATCATGTTAAAGTAAATCGTGTGATTGTTCTTGGAGGAGAAAATGTAACACCCGAACACTTGCAGAGGTCAGTTGAAAGAAGAGAAGACGGATTAGTAGGAGTGAATTCGCCTAAATCTAATGTATACAAGCAAGGGTATCAAGTCCGTCACTTAGGTTTTGGTATCTCTCCCGAGAAGCAGTTGCCAACATTGGCGAAAAATGGGGGAATGGAAGTTTCTCTTATCGGAAAAATGCAGGACATCATTTATTGTAAAGGTGCAAATAGGTTTCCGGGTGTAGATACGGAACAAGTTATGAAGGATATTATACAGGAGATGGACCGTGTCAAAAAAGGAGTGATTGCTGCCACAGTACAAGAAACCGATTTAGCCGGACATGCACAGAATCCTGTGCGTTATGCGAATCGGATTGAAATGGTAGATCAATATTTGCCGGAAATTCTCCGGAAAATGACAGATCAGGATCTGCTGATGATTAGTGCAGATCACGGGAATGACCCTACGATCGGCCATAACCAACACACACGGGAAAAAACGTATTTGCTGGCTTATCACAAAAAGTTATCCCCCGCAAATATCGGGGAAAGAAAAACGCTATCCGACATTGCTGCAACTTCTGCTGATTATCTAGGGCTTCGCAATACTGAAAACGGCAGTTCATTCCTTCATTTAATGCAAAAAGGAAAAGAGGAGACAGACTGATGTTTTTGGAATCTACATTAAAATATAATAAAAAATTAATAGAAGCTGCATTGGATTTTCATCAGCGGGGAATCATTTCACCTAACACTTATGTATTAGATTTGGACACTGTCAAGAAAAATACAAAAGTTTTAAGCGAAAAAGCCAGAAAACAGGATATTGAACTATTTTTTATGACAAAGCAATTTGGCCGTAATCCGTTGGTAGCACAAGCTATCGCCGAAAGCGGAATTGACAAAGCGGTTGCTGTAGACCCGTGGGAGGCAATCACACTCAGCCAAAATGGAATCAAGATTGGGCATGTCGGACATCTTGTTCAAATACCTATTCATATGATTCCGGCTATATTAAAGCTTCATCCTGACTATGTTACGGTTTTCAGTCTTGCAAATGCTCGAAACATTAGTAGAGCAGCTAAGGAAATGGGAAGAAAACAAAAAGTGTTTTTACGTATCGCAAACAAAGAGGATTATATATATAAAGGTCAAGAGGGAGGGTTCACTTTTGAACAAATCGTTAAGGATATCGAATCGATTGAACAGTTAGAAGGAATTGAAATTGCAGGTTTAACAAGCTTTCCTTGTATATTGATTAAAGACGGCCTTCCAACAGTTACTCCGAATGTAACATCCATGCAAACCGTAAAATCTTTTTTAATGGAAAGAGGGTATAAAAGGCTTGAGATGAATATGCCAAGTGCAACATCTTGTGGAACAATCAAATTGTTGAAGGAAAATGGTGCAACTCAAGGCGAACCCGGTCATGCTTTAATTGGAACGACGCCCATTCATGCAACGAAAAAACTCGCAGAAAGACCTGCAATGGTATATGTAACTGAAGTATCCCACATATCTAATCATCATGCTTATGTTTTCGGCGGTGGATTCTATCCGCGTTCACATATGAAAGCGGCGCTGGTTGGAACAAACAAAAATCATCTTAAGAAGGTTCAAGCTATTGAAATGACACCTGATCATATTGATTATTATGGCGCATTAAACACAGTTGAAGCAAAAGTCGGCGATACGGCAATATTTGCTTTTCGTACACAAGTCTTTGTCACGAATGCGCATATTGCAATCTTAAAAAACGTTTCTGAAGATCCTGAACTTATCGGTGTATTTGATTCTAAAGGAAATGTAATCGAGTAAATGATCGTTATCAGCGGAATATCGGAGTTCTTGAATAATGGATTGTCTTACTGAGGTGTAGCGAAGATGCCTTGTCTTTTTGAAGTGCAGTTTAATACAGTAGTCCGTCTTGGACATGTTATTTTGCGGAAAGGAGAACGACGTGAAAATTATTCATGTATCAGGTTATGAAGAAATGAGTGAAAAATCAGCTGATTTAATGACTGAGCTCATTAACAATTCAAAAAATCCTGTTATCGGTTTTGCAACAGGTTCGACACCGCTAGGTTTGTATAAATGCCTGATCAAAAAGTATCGGCAAAAGGAAATATCATTTAAGAATGTTACTGCTTTTAATTTAGACGAGTACGTTGGACTGGCTAAAGAAAATAAAAACAGCTACCATTATTATATGAATGAAATATTATTCAAACATCTGGATATTAGGCAAAGGAATATCAATATTCCAAATGGGATGGCGGAAGATTTGGAACAAGAATGCATCAGTTACGACAGACTTGTTTCCGAAAAAGCAATTGACATACAAATATTAGGGATGGGATTGAATGGTCATATCGGTTTTAATGAACCGGGGACAAGCTTTAAAAGCAGAACCCATATCGTTGATTTGGATAAATCAACCCGGCAGGCAAATTCCCGGTTCTTTCGTTCCTTGGACGAAGTACCGACAAAGGCATTGACCATGGGAATTGAAACAATAATGGAAAGTAAGCGGATCCTTCTGCTCGTGTCTGGAAATGAAAAATCTGAAGCATTGGCACGGCTGCTGAACAGCACCCGTGTCTCCCAAGAGTTCCCTGCTTCAATTTTAAGGAAACATAATGATGTGATTGTGATGGCAGATGATGCGGCCTTAAATAAAATTCAATAACAGACATCGGCTGATGACATTAAAAAAATTTCAAGAGATCTCCTAGCGATCAATCAGTAAAAAACGACTGAATATAGCAAATTTCCACCCTGCTGGTAAGGAATTACATATACGCTTGTCCTCATATTATTTATTCGAACAGTTGAAAAGGGGAGAATAGAGGAAATTGAATAAATCCTCTAGGCGAGAGAAAGCTCCATCCTATAGAACCGACTGTCCATATTTATGATCCACAAAAAAAGCAGCCAAAGGGCTGCTTTTTTTAAAGCGTATCGCATTTTACGCCGACGACGCCGTCGATCGCTTTGATATCGTAATAGACATCGGTGACATACCGTTTCTTATGAACCATGATTTTCGTTTCCATGACCGGAAATTCATTATCGCGCATATCATCGATCCGGACGGAATGAATCCGGATTTTTTTCGCTTTCATTTCCTTGAGGATATCCGTCAGTTTATCCTTGTCATTCAGAGACATGCGGACGCGGATTTCTTTTTCCTGCAAGCGGTTCGGGCCGATTTTGCCGACGATCCATGGCAAAAACTCGACGCTGATTAAAATGAAAATGAGACTGACAAAAGCTTCTTTATAAAAGCCCGCTCCGATGGCGACGCCGAGGCCGGCTGCTCCCCAGATCATCGCTGAAGTGGTCAGGCCGGAAATGACGTCGTTGCTTTTGCGTAAGATCACGCCCGCTCCGATGAAGCCGATCCCCGATATGATTTGTGCGGGAAGCCGCAAAGGGTCCATCATAATTCTGTTCGACTTTGGAAAATGGTATGCCGCATCAATGCTGATCATTGTCAGAACACAGGAACTGATCGCAATCACGATGCACGTTTTTAAGCCGAGCGGCTTGTTTTTTAGCTCCCTTTCGAGACCGATGACCATTCCGATTAATGTTGCGATGCCAAGCTTCAACAGTGTTTCTGTTTCAATATGCCAATCCATGCCCATGATCTCCTTTCCGACAATATCTTATATGATTGATATGATTTTCTCACAGACGCTATGGATCGACAACTGTTTTTGAAGGGGATGTCGCGGAACCATTCATCAGCAAGAAAGCCCAATACTCCTACCATTATATTGCCGGTGTGGCATCAAAAGAATTCCGTCTGAGCAAAAAAGCCGCCGGATATCGCCCGGCGGCTTTCATTGCCTGATCATTTAAGAATGTTCTTCCTCATGCGTCTGTTCCATTTCTTCAAACATATCTCTTGCTTCTTTTGCCGGCTTGTTCGTGATCATGCTGACAGCGTAAACGACAATCAAGCTCAGGAAGAAACCAGGGATCATTTCATAGATTCCCGTCTTCTCCTGCAGACCGGTCAGAATGCAAATCAGCACGGTCACGGCTCCTGTGATCATACCGGCCAATGCGCCCCACTGGTTCATCCGCTTCCAGTACAAGCTGAGAAGGATGGCGGGTCCGAATGCGGAACCAAACCCGGCCCACGCATAGCCGACCAAATCAAGGATCGTGTTGTTCGGTGTCAGAGACAGAAGGATCGCGATGACGGCGACAAGCAGAACGCTCAGACGTCCGACAAGAACGAGTTCCTTATCCGTTGCTTTGCGCCGGAAAAACGTCCGGTAAAAATCTTCCGTCATGGCGCTTGATGTGACAAGCAGCTGGGAAGACACCGTACTCATAATCGCCGCGAGCAAAGCGGAAAGCAAAAATCCGGTAATCAGCGGATGGAATAATACTTTTGAGAACACGATAAAAATCGTTTCCGGATCTTTAAGCGCTGTACCTGTTTCATGGACATACGCTACACCGATCAGTCCGACAAGCAGTGCGCCGATTACGGAGATGATCATCCAGCCCATTGCGATGCGGCGCGCAGGCTTCAGCTCTTTTACGGATGAAATCGCCATAAAGCGGACGATAATATGCGGCTGACCGAAATAGCCCAGTCCCCAGGCGAGAAATGAAATAATGCTAATGACGGTCGTTCCTTTGAAGAAATCGAGCAAGCTTGGATTGATTTCTTCGATCACATTGAAAGTCGGCGTAATTCCGCCTAATTGAGTAAAGGCAACGATCGGCACGAGCACTAAAGCGATAAACATAATCAAACCTTGCACAAAGTCAGTGAGACTGACGGCCAAAAACCCTCCGAACAGCGTATAAGCAATCACGACTGCTGCCGTTAAGAAAAGACCCATTTTATAATCGAGGCCGAACGCCGTTTCAAACAGTCTTCCTCCGGACACCATACCCGCCGACGTGTACAGTGTGAAAAACACCATGATGACGATGGCTGATGCCAGGCGCAAGATTCTCGTCGTATCATTAAACCGATTTTCGAAAAAATCCGGAATTGTAATCGCATCGTTTGCTACTTCTGTATATGTGCGCAGCCGGGGAGCGACAACCAAGTAGTTCACATAAGCTCCGATTGTTAAACCGACGGCAAGCCAGGCGCTCGAAAGTCCTGTCACATACATGGCTCCGGGCAGTCCCATCAGCATCCATCCGCTCATGTCCGACGCGCCGGCCGATAAAGCCGTAACAGCAGGCCCAAGACCTCTGCCGCCGAGCATGTAGTCATTCAAATTGGATGTCTTTCTGTAGGAATACCAGCCGATTAAGAGCATCGCGGCAAAATAAATCCCTAACGAAATAAATATTTCAACACTCACGTTTCATATCTCTCCTCTTTAAAAATAATGTGGCATCACCTCTTTAAAATTTTCGACAATACTGACTTGCGGTACGAAGAAAATTGCAGGGCCCCCTCTTTGAAAAATCAAGTATTGGAATTAAGGCGCTGCCGATTAGATCGTACTTAGTTACCTAACCTATCAAACTATTCCCCATCAATCAACCGTGAAAAACATCCGATTTTATTGAAAAAGAGCGCGATGGTTCTGATAAGCATCATAATGAAAACGCTTACAAATATTATATAAAGTAAAAATATTCTGAATATTAGTGCGGGCTATTTTACTGAATTTTTCATGTGCGATAAAATAAAAGCCGCCTAATGGGGCGAAGATCGTGGTTTTGTTGATTTAGAAGGCTAAAATTTGATATGATCAGTATTATGACTAAGCGAGAATAACCTTGGAGGTGTTTTTAGTATGTCGCGTATTTCTATAGAAGAAGTAAAGCATGTCGCCCATCTTGCCAGACTGGCGATTACGGACGAAGAAGCGGCGATGTTTACCGAACAGCTTGACAGCATTATTTCATTTGCAGAAGAGCTGAACGAAGTCGATACAGAGAATGTTAAACCAACAACGCACGTATTGCAAATGAAGAATATCATGAGGGAAGATGTCCCTGATAAAGGCCTTCCGGTTGAAGACGTCGTCAAAAACGCGCCTGATCATAAAGACGGCTACATCCGCGTGCCGTCAATCTTGGACTGAATAAAGGAGGGAGCGAGAAAACATGTCACTGTTTGACCATAAAATATCTGAATTAAAACGTCTCATACATAATAAAGAGATCAGCATATCAGATTTAGTCGATGAATCTTACAAACGGATTCACGAAGTTGACGGAAAGGTACAAGCCTTTTTGCAGCTTGATGAAGAAAAAGCCCGCGCATACGCCAAAGAATTGGACGAAGCGCTAGATACCCGTGATGAGCACGGCCTTCTTTTCGGGATGCCGATCGGTATTAAGGACAATATCGTAACAAAGGATCTGCGGACAACGTGCGCAAGCAAAATTCTCGAGAACTTTGATCCGATCTATGATGCAACCGTTGTTGAGCGTCTTCACGAAGCTGAAGCCGTCACCATCGGAAAGCTGAACATGGATGAATTCGCGATGGGCTCTTCAACAGAAAACTCAGGCTTTAAAAAGACAAAAAACCCGTGGAATCTCGAAACTGTTCCGGGTGGATCAAGCGGAGGCTCTGCGGCTGCGGTTGCGGCCGGGGAAGTGCCGTTTTCACTTGGATCTGACACGGGCGGATCGATTCGCCAGCCGGCATCTTTCTGCGGCGTCGTCGGCTTAAAGCCTACATATGGACGCGTTTCCAGATACGGTCTTGTCGCATTTGCTTCTTCATTGGATCAAATCGGCCCGATCACAAGATCTGTCGAAGACAACGCCTACCTTCTTCAGGCGATTTCAGGCGTCGACAAAATGGATTCGACGAGCGCCAGCGTGGACGTGCCCGACTATCTGTCAGCGTTAACAGGCGACATTAAAGGACTTAAAATCGCCGTGCCGAAAGAATACCTCGGCGAAGGAGTGGGAGAAGAAGCGAGAAATTCCGTGCTTGAAGCGCTGAAAGTGCTCGAAAGCCTTGGCGCGACATGGGAAGAAGTATCGCTTCCGCACAGCAAATACGCGCTGGCGACTTACTACCTGCTTTCTTCATCTGAAGCGTCGGCAAACCTGGCGCGCTTCGACGGCATCCGCTACGGCTACCGCACGGACAATGCCGACAACCTGATCGACCTGTACAAACAAACGCGTTCCGAAGGATTCGGAAACGAAGTGAAACGCCGCATCATGCTCGGCACGTTCGCGCTCAGCTCAGGCTACTATGATGCGTACTATAAAAAAGCGCAAAAAGTCAGAACGCTGATCAAAAAGGACTTTGAAGACGTATTTGCAAACTATGACGTTATCATCGGACCGACAACGCCGACGCCGGCATTTAAAATCGGCGAAAAAACGAGCGATCCGCTGACCATGTACGCCAATGACATTCTGACGATTCCTGTCAACCTTGCGGGCGTACCGGGAATCAGCGTACCGTGCGGCTTGGCGAACGGCTTGCCGCTCGGCCTGCAAATCATCGGCAAACACTTTGACGAAAGCACAGTATACCGCGTCGCCCATGCATTCGAACAGGCGACAGACCACCATAAAGCAAAACCTGAACTGTAAGGGGTGAAAAAACATGAACTTTGAAACGGTAATCGGACTTGAAGTCCACGTGGAGCTCAAAACAAAATCGAAAATTTTCTCCAGTTCTCCAACGCCATTCGGCGCGGCGGCCAACACGCAGACAAGCGTTATCGACTTAGGCTATCCGGGTGTACTACCTGTGTTGAACAAAGAAGCCGTTAATTTCGCGATGAAAGCCGCGATGGCGCTCAACTGCGAAATTGCGACAGAAACGAAATTCGACCGGAAAAACTATTTCTACCCCGACAACCCGAAAGCTTATCAAATTTCTCAATTTGATAAACCGATCGGCGAAAACGGCTGGATCGAAATCGAAGTCGGCGGAAAAACGAAGCGCATCGGCATCACCCGCCTTCATTTGGAAGAGGATGCGGGAAAACTGACGCATACAGGCGACGGCTACTCCCTTGTCGACTATAACCGCCAGGGAACACCGCTCGTTGAAATCGTCTCCGAGCCCGATATCAGAACGCCTGAAGAAGCTTACGCCTACCTTGAAAAACTGAAATCAATCATTCAGTATACAGGCGTTTCCGATTGTAAGATGGAAGAGGGCTCGCTCCGCTGCGACGCCAACATCTCCCTCCGTCCGATCGGACAAGAGGAGTTCGGCACAAAGACAGAGCTGAAAAACCTGAACTCATTTGCCTTTGTTCAAAAAGGCCTTGAGCACGAAGAAAAACGCCAGGCGCAAGTTCTTTTGTCAGGCGGTGTCATTCAGCAGGAGACGCGCCGCTATGATGAAGCGTCCAAAACGACGATTTTGATGAGGGTCAAAGAGGGATCTGACGACTACCGCTACTTCCCTGAGCCTGATCTTGTCGAGCTTTACATTGACGATGAGTGGAAACAGCGCGTGAAAGACAGCATCCCTGAGCTTCCGGACGAGCGCCGCAAGCGCTACATCGAAGAGCTTGGCCTGCCTGCCTATGACGCGAAAGTGCTCACTTTGACAAAAGAAATGTCCGACTTCTTCGAAGCAGCCGTCGAAAAAGGCGCAGACGCGAAGCTGGCGTCGAACTGGCTGATGGGTGAAGTGTCGGCTTACTTGAACGCTCAGCAACAAGAGCTTGCGGATGTTGCGCTCACGCCTGAAGGCCTTGCAGGATTGGTCAAGCTGATCGAAAAAGGCACGATTTCATCGAAAATCGCGAAAAAGGTCTTCAAAGAATTGATCGAAAAAGGCGGAGACGCAGAAAAAATCGTCAAAGAAAAAGGCCTTGTGCAAATTTCTGACGAAGCGACGCTCAGAAAGCTTGTCACAGAAGCGCTCGACAACAATCCGCAATCGATCGAAGACTTTAAAAACGGAAAAGACCGTGCGATCGGCTTCCTTGTCGGCCAAATCATGAAAGCCTCAAAAGGACAAGCGAACCCGCCGATGGTCAACAAGCTTCTTCTTGAAGAGATTAATAAACGATAAAAAAACAGACTTATGCTACTTAAATGGAGGTCCTCATATTGGGGACCTTTTTTTATTTGTGTAAAGATGTAAATAAATAAAATTAAAATTTATTTGAACTTTATTTAGAGATATATTATCATTAATTTAAGTTTTGTTTTTAAATTTATTGATAAGAGGGGCTGTCTATGGAAAGAAAAGATGTACCCGAATGGATATTGGCTTTAGAAGAAGAGGATGTAGAATTTATTAAAAACTTTACGCTGAAATCTGGTTCGTTAAAAGAAATTGCAAAGAGTTATCAAGTATCCTATCCAACAGTTAGGGTTAGGTTGGATCGATTAATACAAAAAATTCAACTCATTGATGAATTGGAAAATGAGACTTTTGTTCATTTTATTAAACAGTTAGCTATCGATGATCAGATAAGTCTGGAAAATGCAAAGTTAATCATTGAGAAATATAAAAAAGAGCGGGGTGTTCATAAATGAATACTATATATATACTACTGATCGGATTTGCAATACTGGGAATTCAATATTTTTTATCGACCAGAAATCGTACTTTTTGGGGAGCTATACTGCCAACAGCTTATATCATTTTTCTCGTTGCATTATCCATTCATGAAGGAAAATCTTTCGCATCATTCTATCTTCCTCTTATTGGCGGACTGGCTTTATTGCTGGGGGAATGGATTAAAGGCAGAGAAGCTTTGAAAAAAAAGCAGGAAAGAGAAATGAGAGTTATGAAAGCCATGGATATTAAATAACAGGATCAGCCTCAAAAGGACAGAACAAGCTGCTTAAAAACCTTGAAGAATAAATTCTCCAAGGTTTTTTCATTATTCCACGACAGGCGTCAAAGAACCGCCGTCCCAGATGTCTCCCTTATTCAGCGTCCATGGATGAAGATAGAGGGCGCCCGCTCCCTTATTCACAGCAGGGCCCCACTCATCGTTCCACGCCAGGAAGTACGTCGTATTCGGGTATTTCTCTTTGATTGCATGGATAAACCGCGCGTAATCCAGCCCGCCGTTTGTCGTCTGTGGCCCGACCTCTGTAAAGGCAAACGGCTTGTTCAGAGATGTGAGCTGATCGTAGCCATCAATGGCGTACGGGTCATCAAAATAAGCGTCAAGCCCGACGATGTCAACATATGATGCGCCCGGATAAAAGTCTGTTTTAAAGTCTCTGTTGGCGTCAGGCGCATACACCCACAACAGATGATCCAAGCCTCTTGTCTTTGTCATATAGTCATAGATTTTCACATAGAGCCGTTTGTATAAGGAGATTCTCGCGCTGTCTTTTTGATTATATTGCGTCAGCCCCCACCAGAACCATTCGCCGTTCATTTCATGAAGGGGTCTGAACAGAACGGGCACGCCTTCATTTTCAAGCTCCTGGAGGCCATCGGCGATTTTGCTCAGCATCGTCTCAAGCCGTTTTCCTTCGGGTGTGGAAGAATCTAAAATTCTCTCATACTGGCTGTTTGAAATCTGAGTTTTATAATGACCCGAAGTAAACGCGGGGTTTGCGAGGTGCAGGCTGATTTGCGGAATGCCTCCGCTTTTCCAGTATGCGATCAAATCGCTGTTGCAGCTGTATTCAATCGTATCGGCGATCTCCTTCGGCTCCAGCCATCCTCTTGCATAATCGCAGCCGTATACGGCTGGCAGCTGTCCTGTTGCTTGTTTGATCCGGTCGGCTTCAGCCAGCGAAAATGTGTCAAGGCTGTATCCTCCGAATGCCCCGGACATCACTCGGTTTTCCGTCCGATTGGGCAGGTGGGCAAGCCAGTTCATCACCGCTTTCGTCGTCGGCTGGGCATTCGGATTCACCGGAGAAACGGTGTGTGCGTAGCTCGGCTGCGAAACGGCAAAAGCAAGGAGCAGCGCGAAGATGGAGCAAACGATGCTTTTTTTCACTAAGGTAAAACCCCCTAAAAATCTAGATTGTCTTAAGCGATCTTATTATACATGCTGTTTCCAAAATATTCATGGTCAGATCGTCGTATTGTAGGGAAATAAAAAAACAGCCATCAGGCTGTTTTATGAATGAAGGAAACGGGTGATCATTCCATATAGATGCTGGACATTGTCCTGATGCTCCAAATTTGTCAGCATGCCCTGGAGCACGGGGACGCGGGGCGAATCTTTTCTCAGCTCTTCCTCGATCACATCCAGTGTAATGAGAATGTCTTCCGGCAGCGCCGGCTGACGTTTGGCATCTTCAAGCTCCCGCAAAATCGTATGTTTATCGGCCGTACTGCCGGCGTTCCGGTAATAGCTGTACGTCCGTCCGGCCAGGATCGGCTGCTCCCCGTTTTGAACCATGCCATCAATCATGTCATCGATTCTTCTCATAATAAAATCCGCAAGTTCGTAAAAATCGATATCCAGTTCATTAAAGATAAACAAATTTTGATAAGACTGCACGATGCCTTGAACGATCACGGACAAGTCTGACAGATAGGGCTTCACAATGTCCCCGTAGGCTGCTGACAGCGCGTTTTTATACATCTCGTGGAATTTTTGGCTGACATTTTTAAAATATTCTTCGATCTTGCTGTTTTCCGGGATGCTGTGTTCGCTGATCATCACGAGAATAAAGTCGCGGTGCTCCTTGCTCTCACTGAATTGATAAGCAATCTGCTCCTTGAACGTTTCCTTCGGAGGAAAATTCTTTTGCTGAATGATCTTCATATTTTCCATCGTTCGATCGATATAATACTTAATGATCGCAAGCAAAAGCGCTTCTTTCGACTTGAAATGCAGGTAGAAAGCTCCTTTTGAGATGTTGCATTCATTGGCGATGTCCTGAATCGTTGTGGAAGCAAACCCGTTTTTCGCGAACAGGTGCAGGCCTGCTTTAATGATTTTTTCTTCTTTTTCTGTCATGAATGTACCCCTTTAACACTTCTTTAAAATTGAATAAATTTTAACATATATAAGTTGACGCTGTTTACTTTTGAAGTTTATTATTGTATAGAATGACCAGTCAGTCAATCTGTATTCTGAAAATGATATACACAATGGAGGTCGTAATGAATTCTATCATTAATTTTGTACTAAAGAACAAGTTCGCTGTGTGGCTGATGACGATTATTGTTACGGTTGCCGGCATTTATGCGGGTTTAAATATGAAGCAGGAATCAATTCCTGATGTAAACATGCCTTATTTGACCGTCAGCACGACATACCCCGGAGCCACTCCGAGCCAGGTAGCTGATGAAGTCACAAAGCCTGTTGAACAAGCCGTGCAAAACCTGGACGGCGTCAGCGTTGTGACGTCCACTTCGTATGAAAACGCATCATCGGTGATGATTGAATACGATTATGAAAAGGATATGGACAAAGCGAAGACGGAAGCCGCTGAAGCATTGGCGAATCTCGATCTGCCGGACAATGCGAAAGAGCCGAGCATTTCGCGCTACAGCATGAATTCCTTCCCGATCCTCGCGCTCAGCGTGTCCAGTGATAAAGACGATCTTCAAAGCTTGACGAAAAAAGTGGAAGACAGCCTCCTGACGAAGCTTGAAGGCCTTGAAGGCGTAGCTTCCGTTCAGCTTTCCGGACAGCAGGTTGAAGAAGTCGAATTTTCATTTAAAAAAGACAAATTGAAGCAATATGGGCTTGACGAGGATACAGTCAAGCAAGTGATTCAAGGATCTGATGTGACGACTCCGCTTGGGTTGTACACATTCGGCAAAGAAGAAAAATCGGTCGTCGTGAGCGGCGATATCGAAACAATTAAAGACTTGAAAAATATGAGAATTCCAGCGGCGTCTGCCGGAGGCGCAAGCGCGCAAGCCGGAGCGCAAAGTGCGCAAGCGGCCCAGGGCGCGCAGGCTCAAGCCGGAGCACAGAGCACCGGACAAGCTCAGCAAAGCGCGGGAATCCCGACGGTTAAGCTGTCTGACATCGCAACGATTAAAGATGTCAAAAAAGCCGAATCCATTTCACGAACCAATGGTAAAGACAGCATCGGCATCAGCGTCATTAAAGCAAACGACGCCAATACCGTCGAGGTAGCCGACAACGTAAAAGCTGAACTCGAACAATTCAAAAAAGACCACAAAGGTTTCAAATACAGCTCGACATACGATCAAGCCGAACCGATCACCGAGTCGGTCGAGACGATGCTGAGCAAAGCGATTTTCGGAGCGATCTTTGCGGTTGTGATCATTCTCTTATTCCTAAGGGATATTAAATCAACATTAATCTCGGTCATTTCGATTCCATTGTCATTGTTAATCGCACTGCTCGTCTTGAACCAGCTTGATATCACGCTCAATATCATGACGCTCGGCGCCATGACGGTCGCCATCGGACGGGTTGTCGACGACTCGATCGTCGTCATTGAAAACATTTACCGCCGCATGAGGCTGAAAGATGAGCCGCTGCGCGGAAAAGCGCTCGTGCGCGAAGCGACGAAGGAAATGTTCATGCCGATCATGTCATCAACGATCGTGACGATCGCGGTATTCCTGCCGCTCGCACTCGTCGGCGGTCAAATCGGCGAATTGTTCCTGCCGTTTGCCTTAACGATTGTATTCGCGCTTGCCGCATCCCTGCTGATCGCGATCACGCTCGTGCCGATGCTTGCGCACACCCTCTTCAAAAAGTCGTTGACAGGTGCGCCGGTGAAGGCGAAAGAACACAAGCCTGGGGTACTGGCCAACTTCTACAAAAAAGTGTTGAATTGGTCGCTCAGCCATAAATGGATCACTTCGATCATCGCGGTTCTAATGCTGGTCGGAAGCTTGTTCCTCGTGCCGCTAATCGGAGCGAGCTACTTGCCTGCTACAAAAGATAAAATGGTGCAAATCACATACACTCCTGAACCGGGAGAAACGAAAAAAGAAGCGGAAAAAGAAGCGCAAAAAGCTGAAAAAGTCCTATTGGACCGCAAACACGTCGATACGGTTCAATATACGTTAGGAGCGGGAAATCCGCTGATGGGCGGAAGCTCAAACGGCGCGTTGTTCTATATCAAATATGAGGAAGACACACCTGATTTTGATAGAGAAAAAGACAACGTCCTAAAAGACATTCAGAAGCAATCCAAACGCGGAGAATGGAAAACCCAGGATTTCAGCTCTTCAGGCAATAACAATCAGTTAACCTATTATGTGTACGGAGATTCAGAAAAAGAGATTAAAGGCACTGTAAAAGAGATCGAAAAGATTATGAAAGACCAAAAAGACCTGAAGAACGTAAACTCAGGCCTGTCCAGCACATATGACGAATTTACTTTTGTCGCTGACCAGGAGAAATTAAGCAAACTCGGGTTAACGGCATCACAGATTTCTCAGGCGCTCATGAAAGAAACATCGCAGGCGCCGCTTACAACCGTGAAAAAAGACGGAAAAGATCTTGATGTCACGATTAAAACAGAAGAAGAAACATATAAAAGCGTCAAAGATTTAGAAAACAAGAAAATCACAACTCCGACCGGCCAGGAAGTAAAAATCGGTGATGTCGCGAAAGTGAAAGAAGGCACGACATCTGACACGATTTCAAAACGCGACGGCAAAATCTATGCCGATGTCACGGCGGAAGTCACATCGGACAACGTCACAGCCGTATCAGTCGACGTACAGAAAAACATCGACAAGATCGAGCTGCCTGACAACGTCACAATCGATACAGGCGGCGTATCCGCTGATATCGAAGATTCCTTTACAAAACTCGGACTCGCGATGCTTGCGGCGGTCGCGATCGTCTACCTTGTGCTTGTGATTACATTCGGCGGAGCACTGGCGCCATTTGCGATCCTGTTCTCGCTGCCGTTTACGATTATCGGCGCCTTGGTGGGACTATACGTATCAGGAGAAACGATCAGCCTGAACGCAATGATCGGAATGCTGATGCTGATCGGAATCGTCGTCACAAACGCAATTGTCTTAATCGACCGCGTCATCCATAAGGAAGCGGAAGGGCTCTCAACGAGAGAAGCGCTCCTTGAAGCCGGCTCTACAAGGCTCCGTCCGATCCTGATGACGGCCATCGCCACAATCGGCGCCCTGATTCCATTGGCGCTCGGATTTGAAGGCGGCAGCCAGGTCATTTCAAAAGGACTCGGCGTCACCGTTATCGGCGGTTTGATCAGTTCGACGCTCCTTACCCTGCTGATCGTACCGATCGTATACGAAGTGCTGGCGAAATTCCGCCGGAAAAAACCGGGTATGAAAGAAGAGTAAGTCGATAAAACATGAACCCCTTGGAATGCTCCTTTCCAAGGGGTTTTTTCTTTGATGAGACGATCGTCGGTGTTTAACAAATATATCCTGTGTTATGCTTTGTTTAGAAAAGGCAACAGAGGAGGCACTGAATGGAATCGAAAGGAAACAACGAACCAAGCCCCAAAGCCGTAAAGCGGCTTACCTGGATCATACCGATCGTGTTGATCGGAGTCATTTTTCTCTTGAAAAATATAAGAAACCCTGTGACTGATGTTTTATTTTATATTGTATGTGCAGGTGTTATCGCCTTAGTCATTTTCAGCATCATGAAAGAGACAAAAAGCAGATGAAAGCATGTTATGAGCTTGTCGATAAAGGTTGAAATGTCTTCATCGACAAGCTTTTTTAATGCTGCTGATTTCGTTCTCCAGCCCCGCAAAGAAGCGGTTAATCATGCGGATTGATTACCGCCAGCAGCTGATGGTCTTCCCATTTTCCGTTGATCTTAACGTTTTTCCGGGCGATGCCTTCTTTGTGAAAGCCCGCCTTCTCCAGCACCCGGATTGAGGCAAGATTACGGGGCATGACGCCGGCTTCGATGCGATGGAGCTTGAGATCGTGAAATGCGAACTCGACCATCAGCCTGACGGCTTCTGTCGTGTAGCCTTTGCCGTTGTGCTTCTGATCCAAAAAATAGCCGATGAAGGCGCTTTGCAAGGAACCGCGCAGCACTTGGAAAAGGTTGATCGTTCCGATCAGCGCATCGTTTGCAGAATCAAAGATGCCAAAATAGTAATCTTCGTCATTCTGCATATTTTCATATAATCTTTGAAGCCTCTTCTGTTGTCCTTCGATTGTATAAAACTCTTCGTTCCGCTCCATTGAAAACTGTTCAAAAAACGGGCGGTTTGCGTTCTGCAATTCGAGGCAAGCCTCGGCGTCTTCAGCCGTGAGCGGCCTGATGTAAATGTTTGTCCCTTTTTTGATCATGGAAAGTCTCCTTTTATAAAGATGGAATGCGATCGGCTTTTTTCATCAATGCTTCAAAATACGCAAAAAACTGATCCCTATCGACTTGATCGACGACTTTGACCATTCTGCCGCAAGGATGCTCTTCTGTCGTTCCTTGGCGCGGGCTTTCCGTATGGACAACCGCCTTGACGCTGCGCGAGCGTGTCATATCGACTGTGCCGAGCGTCAGTGTTGTCAGCACATCCCAAAGGTAGTATGTCGAATTCGTCTCGTTATGGACAAGCGGCGGACACATCGCATAGCACTGGCCGATAAAATCGATCCCGACATGCTTTCTGAGGCTCGCCCAATGGGAGCGGATATCATTTGTCAATGGCACTTGGTTCGTGCTTTCAAGCGCGACCATTTCGATCTGAATATCGCGTTCGAACACCGTCTTGACGCTGTAAGGGTCCCAAAAGGCGTTCCATTCCGCCGTCCCGTCGTGCTCAGGCTCTTCCACATTTCCTTTCTCAAGGAAAGTGCCGCCCATCCAGACAAGTTTGGCAATGTGCTTGATGATCGCCGGTTCTTCCTCAAGCGCCCTCGCCAAGTCTGTCAGCGGGCCGGTGAACAGCAGCGTCACCGGTTCGGGGCTCTGTTTGACGCATTCAATGAGATGAAGGTGGGCGGGCAGGTCTGACACCGGGGTCCGGACTTCGCCTTTTTCATTTAAAAGCGGCAGGGCGTCGACATAAAAAGCGTGCATGCGCCACTCCTTCGGGAACGGATGCACCCCTCTCGAATCGGATGCCGCAGTCTCGACCTGGTACGAACCGAAGCGGTCAATGATTTTTCGGCTGGCACTGAGAGCCGGCTCCAAATAGCAATCCGCCGGTATGACGGATGTTCCGATCAATTTGACATCTTCCATCTGCAATAGCAGAAATAAAGAGACGAGATCATCGACGCCTCCGTCATGGTTAAAATAAACGGGCTTTTTCACAGCAACATCTCCTTTTTTCTTAATATTAATTATTTTACATCAATTAGATCCCGAAGTCTTTTTTACCATGAATTAGGGCATTTTATCTAAAATTAAACAAATAATAAAACCCATTTTGTTGCGATTTTTTCAACAACTAGTATAATTAAAGGTTGTTGGTAAAGAAATGATACGGATACTCTAATAGGATGATGAAAACATGAAACGTGCACGAATCATATACAATCCGACTTCCGGACGCGAAATTTTCAAAAAAAACCTTGCCCAAGTTCTGCAGAAATTCGAGCAGGCAGGCTATGAAACGTCTTGCCATGCGACAACAGGGGAAGGGGATGCCGTACAGGCCGCCAGAAACGCCGCTGAGCGGGAATTTGACTTGATTGTTGCGGCCGGAGGAGACGGCACATTAAATGAAGTCATCAACGGACTGGCGCCGTTGGAACACCGTCCCAAGCTCGGAGTCATTCCGGTCGGAACGACGAATGACTTTGCGAGAGCGCTCGGCATTCCGCGCGAGGATATTTTAAAGGCGGTAAACACAATACTAGAGGGAGAAGCCCGTCCGATTGACATCGGCCGCGTCAACGGCCAATATTTCATTAATATTGCCGGCGGCGGACGCCTCACCGAACTGACATATGACGTACCAAGCAAATTGAAGACGATGCTCGGCCACCTTGCCTATTATTTGAAAGGAATGGAAATGCTCCTTCCTTCGCTAAGGCCGACCGAGGTTGAAATCGAATACGACGGCAAGCTGTTTGAAGGAGAAGTGATGCTGTTTCTCGTTATGCTGACGAACTCCGTCGGCGGCTTTGAGAAGCTCGCTCCAGACTCAAGCTTGAACGATGGCATGTTTGACCTCGTTATTTTAAAACGGGCAAACCTCGCCGAATTCATCAGACTTGTCGGACTTGCCCTCCGCGGCGAACATATCAATGACGAGCATATCATCTACACGAAAGCGAACCGCGTCAAAGTAACGGTCAAAGACAAAATGCTCCTCAACCTTGACGGCGAATACGGCGGCGAACTGCCGGGCGAATTCGAAAACCTCTACCGCCATATCGATGTCGTCATGTCAAAAGAAAAAGCGAGAAAATTGGATGATTGAACTTGGTCTAAAGAGCTGGCCAAGTTTTTCTTATAGCAGGTGAAAAAGATGAAACAAAAAGCCCCCGTTCAAAAAAATGAATATTACAATGTCGTATTTGAAGATTTAACACACGAAGGAGCCGGCGTCGCCAAAGTCGACGGCTTCCCGATTTTCGTGCCGAACGCGCTCCCTGACGAAAAGGCGCAGATCAAAGTGACCCGGGTTAAAAAAGGCTTCGCCTTCGGCCGTCTCATCGATTTGAAAGAAGAAAGCCGCTTTCGCACGGACGCACCGTGCCCGATCTATAAGCAGTGCGGCGGCTGCCAGCTTCAGCACATCAACTACGAAGGCCAGCTTCTCTACAAGCAGAAGCAAGTCAAAGACGTGCTTGAGCGAATCGGCAAGCTCGATTTAAGCCGGATCACCGTCCACCCGACCCTCGGCATGGAAGACCCGTGGAACTACCGAAACAAAGCGCAGGTCCCTGTCGGCGAAAGAGAAGGCGGTCTGATCGCAGGCTTCTACCAGCAGCGCAGCCATGAAATCATCGACATGAACGAATGCCTGATCCAGCAGTCGGAAAACGACCGCGTCGTTCAGGCGATTAAAGAGATCTGCGGCAAATACGGCATCAAAGCGTACAACGAAGAACGCCACAAAGGCTGGCTCAGACACATCATGGTCAGATACGGCGCCGTCACAGGCGAAATGATGGTCGTCTTCATCACAAGGACAAACGACTTCCCGCACAAAGCGAAAATCGTCGAGGAGATCACCGCGGCATTCCCGCACGTCAAATCGATCGTCCAAAACATCAACCCGAAAAAAACAAACGTCATCTTCGGCGACGAAACAACCGTCATCTGGGGAGAAGAATACATTTACGACACCATCGGCGGCATCAAATTCGCCATCTCCGCCAGATCGTTCTACCAAGTCAACCCCCAGCAAACGAAAGTGCTCTACGACAAAGCGCTTGAATACGCCGAATTGAACGGCGAAGAAACAGTCATTGACGCCTACTGCGGCATCGGCACGATCTCGCTGTTTCTGGCGAAGCAGGCGAAAAAAGTATACGGCGTCGAAATTGTACCGGAAGCGATTGAGGACGCGAAGCGGAATGCCGAGTTGAACGGTATTGAGAACGCTGAGTTTGAAGTTGGCGAAGCTGAGGTCGTGATTCCGAAGTGGTATAAGGAAGGTATCAAGGCTGATACGCTTGTGGTTGACCCGCCGCGCAAAGGCTGCGATGAGGCATTGCTGCGGACGATTTTGGAGATGAAGCCGAAGCGTGTGGTTTATGTGTCTTGCAACCCGGGAACCTTGGCGCGCGATTTGCGGGTGCTTGAGGATGGCGGGTATGAGACGCTTGAAGTGCAGCCTGTTGATATGTTTCCGCATACTAGCCATGTGGAAGTGGTAGTGAAACTGGTTTTTAAAGGTACAGCTAGTTAAACTGTCCTAATAGTTGAATTTTTACAGAGCAAGATTGTGGTGGATGACAATCTCGCTTTCATCAGAGACTTTGATCTTGTCAATCATTCTCTGAAGAGTTTGTTTCATGTCTTGTTGATTTTTCTCATCAAGTTCTAAGAAGTTGTCAACAATTATTTTGAAAGCCAGGATATTCTTTTCCTGGTTCTTTTTTGCTCTATCTGAGATTTTAATTCCATTTTGCGATTTGCTAATGCAGCTGTGTTCTGAGATAGACTGACTTTTTACCTTGAATTGCTTGTTTGTAATGATACCTTCTGCATGCAGCGACATTAGACTATTAAATTGATTACTGAGCTTCTCTGCCTGGTTCTCTATGCTTTTAATCTTTTTAAGAATACAGACTGCTTCAATAATGCTTTTTCCCCTGCAATACCGTACAATTCGTCTATGTTGTTTGCACTTTTCATTAAACTTTGTATGTCATTCTTGACTAATTTTAATAGCTTCTTTTTTTCGATAATATGAGATGAATAGAAAGTGCTCGAATATTTGACATAAGTACCACATACATATGCGCCGTTTCTTCTGTCAGATTTAAAATGCATTCCAGAGCCACAGTCAGCGCAAACAGCAATATTCGCAAATAGACTTTCTCTACCGTTTGATTTTGCTTTTCACTTAGCTTTCATCAGAGCTTGGACCGCTTCAAAGTCTTCTCGAAAAATAATAGCTGGGTGAGCATTCTTTACGACAATATATCTTTCTGGATCTTTTTCGTACTTTATAAGTTTCAGACTTACCTAGGCACTTAGTCGCTTCTACATTGGACTAATTCTCCCGTATAGTTTGGATTCGTCAGAATTCGTTTAATTGTCTGTTGATGCCAACGTGTGCCTGCATTTTTACAGTTAGTGCTGCTCTAGGTGTTGGTACTTGTTGTCTCATAAAATGATTGACCTTTATTATAAAGATTGTTAAAAAATCATGTGTTGATATGTTTGATATGCAGGATTTTTCTTGTTCTACAATCGGGCAAGATTGTAGAATAACATCGAATGACTATTGATTAAATGAGATATATGTTAAGAGAATCTCAAATCGATCAGGGATGATTAATTAAAGGGTAAAGGAATTTATTCAGAAGCTGTCGAATTAAGTAAAATGAGCAAGCATAAGTCAACAGTTATTTTTAAAAAAATAATAGTAAAACTTTGTAAAAAATATCAAGCAGAAAATTTTGTGTTTAAAAGTCGATAAATGAGGGATTGAAATTGGCATTAAATTTATTGTTACATACAAAAAACGAAACGCATAGTGAAAATTTAGTTATTTTAATACATGGACTTGGTGCATCTGAGAGTACGTGGATTCAAAATGGGGTTTCTTGGATAGAGCTTTTACTAACAGATGATAAGTTTAATGACCAAGATGTAGCGGAAATAACTTATGATACTTCCCACTTAGCAAATGGTTTATTAGCTCTAATGGGAATCAAAAAACTTAAACTAGGTTGGTTTAAAAGTTTTACTGTTGGAAAAGGTCCCTTTACCACTATAGAAATTTTGGCTAGAGAGTTAAAAAGAGAAATCGACTCTAAAAAGATTAAGCAATATAAAAATGTATTGTTAATAGGTCATAGTATGGGTGGATTAGTAGCTATTAGATATATTCTTGAGGAAATTGAGAACAATCAAACTCATAATGTAAAAGGAATGATTAGTTTAGCTACACCGTATAATGGTTCATCGTTTGCTTTATATAGTCAATTAATAAAAAACATAAATAAGCATGCTCAAATTCCATCTTTAGAACCTAACAGCAGTTTTTTAGATGAAACGATAAGATTATGGCAAAAGCATTTAGAGACAATGAATTTAGATTTTAAATTTTTCTTTGGAACAGAGGATACTATTGTGCCAGAAAACAGCGCTATTCCACATATTGTTAGTTCAAAATGGACAGGAGGAATTCCTCTTCCAGGAGATCATAGTGGGATCCTGAAAGTAGAAAATCATAGTTCTATAAGTTACAGACATGTTAGTGAAGCAGTAAAAGAGATTTTTGAAAAAGATATTGTATTAAAAAAAAAGACAATAGATGAGCAAAGGAAGCTAACTTTGGCAAAATCTATTGCACGACTTAAGGCAAATGGTTTGGATAGAGATCAAGCTGTATATTTATTAGAAAATAAACAATATGATTTTGAATATTTGAAGCCAACTGACGAAAAGCGATTAGTAGTAATAGAAGGTGAGTTTGGACTAGGTAAATCTTTTGCTATTGATAAGATTTTTTTAGATTTGTTATTAAGAGCAGAGAATGAATTTGAATTTCCTATTCCTATAAGTATAAATGCTGCACAATTAGACATTGATGTTCAAAGGTTTCTAGAAAAAATAGTTCTTGATAAATCAAAAAGATACTGGATTATAGTAGATGGAATGGATGAGGTATCAGTATCAATAGCCTCAAATATATTGGAAAATATGCGTATAGCTAATGAAAGATGGGAAAACCTTCGCATAATCCTTACAAGCAGACCATTAAGTATTTTTGCTAATATCCCTGAAAAAGTAAGAATGAAAGGTTTGAGTGAAGAAGAAGCATTAGAGGTGGTAAATTTTATTAACAATCAAGAAAAGCTTTATCATTTTTACAATCTATCTAAAGACATAAAAGTAGTAATTCAACGTCCTCTTTTCGCGATTTTATTAGGATTATATTTAAGAAAGAAAAATAATTTAATCCCAACTACCAGTGGTGAACTATTATCATATTTAATAGAAAATGCATTAGGGAAAGTAGAAATAAATGAATCAAATACAAATCAGTTACTAATGAATTTGGCTATGCTAAGTACTAGCAGAGGCAATGTGCCTGTTAAAAAGTCTGAAATAGGTGATATTGTCGAAGTTAGGAATCTCTTAAACAGCGGTTTGATTATTGAAGAAAATGGTTACATATCATTTGTTCTTCCAATATTAAATCAATGGTTTGCTGCTAAGGCGTTATCTGGAAATATGATAAATATTAATCAAATAATTGTAAAGGGTATTTTAGATTACTGGAAATATCCTCTTATTATTTTAATCACAATATTTAAGGAAAATGCTATTGACAATATTATACACGAAATTGTAAAAAAGGAACCGGGGTTTGCTTCAGTACTAATAGAGGAAAGTATAAAAAAATGGGGAATTCATAATAATATAACCTCTTTATCAGCACAAGAATGTGGAGAAAAAATTAGAATGACTATGAGTGCTTGGGTAAAATCTTTAGACATCCTAGCTAATATTATCGCACCTGTTGATATACATTTAAATATTCTACCTATTGGAGTAATGAAAGTTGATGAATGGTTATATACATCTTGGTATAGGGGAAGAAAAAAACTGCCTGATATCAATATCCTAGATCGAACTAAGAATGAGTTTGACTGGCCAAGTTATAGAGGTGCTAGACCTGGTGATAGATCGAGTTGGTATTGGAAATGGACATTTGAGGAATTAAGGGATAATTTAACTAAAATAATAAAAAATAAGGCATTGCCCATTTGTACAGAAATAATATATAAAGAATTAATGTGGAGCACTACCTTAAAAATATTAAGGAAAGGCTCTTTATACACAAAGAGTATTTGTTTAAATGATATAAAATCTAGATTAGAAAAAGAATATCAAAATAAATCGGATATAAATGTAGATAAAAAACAAGTCCCAATGTCAATGTATAAGAACTACATTGCTGATTTAGAAAGAGAAGGTATCAAAGTTGTAGAATGTCCAATACCCGGAGGGGATATTGAAAATCCTAAAGACAATTGGGTATGGAGTGTCTACTCCGATGAACAGCTTTATTTAAGAACTTTGAAAATTTACCATGAAGTTATTATTGGATATAAAGAGATAGTTGAAACATTCTTCCCAGTTTTAAAAAATAGGTTAAGGAAATATGTACTTTATCCTTTTACTCTAAAAGGAGATTTTGAAGCACCTAAAGAAACAAAGGGATACTCTGGGGGACCAGGTTTAAATTGGCATTTAGAGCCTTTGCCGTTAGATCATACAGATTTTATTTTGGATATCCAAATGACAACAAAAGATTCAGATGATTTTTTTCTTGATGATAATAATCTCTATGAGATTGGCAAAAAAATTAAAGAATATCGCCCAGATGATTGTATGTGGTTAGGTGTAACTCGTACTGAACAAGTATTGGATATATTTAGAGACACACCTATAACTGACATAATATATAAATGGCTTGAAAGTGATTTAAAAAAGATAAATTGGATTAGTTAAAAGAATCCTACCTTGAATTTATTGAAGATTATTGTGCTGATAATGATGTACAATATATTATTAGTTTAATAGATCCAGATGTGTCTTTAGATAAATTGAATAAACAAGATATTGTATGTAACTTGAACAAAATGATGATGGATCAGGATCTTTGTTCGTATTTAAGTATTAATAATGAATGGCTTTATAAAAAAATCACCTTAATATATAATAATGTGAAGGGTATAGGTACTGGTAATATCTCTAGCCTAGCAGTTGCCGATGAAGAGCGGTCACTGAATATGCTACGGCCATTGGGGTAATTACTTTTTTATCTCACCATCATGATCACAATAGAAATAAACCACCTTTAAGCATAAGCTAAATCTGGTGGTTTATTTTATTTATGTATAATAAAAAATAATGGCAAGTGCTACTCCAAGTTTTATTGTTTTGTATTCACTGTCAACTCAACACATGTGGAGTGTGTGGCTGTACTCGTCAAAAAAGATAAATAAAAATTTAAAAACATAAGCCTCTCCAACCTAGGAGAGGCTTATAATGTTATATGAATGTTCCATTTCTTGCATAAAGTCCTACTGAATAAAGAGGTGTATCAAAATAGAACATAAAATCTTGAACCAACTAACGATTAATGAACAAATGAAGCGCGTTTTATCAACATATCAACAAGCAAAAAATGAGGAGTTTAAGAGGCACCCTTTGTCACGCCTTATTTGTCATGAAATAAAGGATAATCTTTTTAAAGTTGTTGACTTAGATCCTAATATATATCATGTAGCAGTTTCTGTTGGAATTGGCCGTTGGGCTGAGATTCCTTGGGTTTCAATTTTTATAAAGAACTTAACGACTTCGGCGACAAGGGGCTACTATATTGTTTACTTATTTAGTGCAGATGGAAGCGGTGTTTATGTTAGTTTGAATCAAGGATGGACCTACTTTAAAGAAAAGCATGGAACAAAAATAGGTAGGGACAAAATCCAAAAAACAGCTTTTATTATTAGAGAAATACTAAATACCATACCTCAAAATATGAATCTTTCAAATATCGATTTAAAGGGTGAAGGTGATCTTGCGAGGGGATATGAGTTAGGACATGTATGTGGTCGTTTTTATGATGTAAGGAATTTTCCGAGTTCAGAAGACATTATAAGCGATTTACAAGCCTTATTAGTTACATACAAAGAAATAGAAGGTCTTATTGGACATCGATCGATAGAACAGTTTAATGATTTTATTCTGTTGCAGGAAGACGGCCAATTTTTAGAAGACCGGGTTAACGAAGAGGAATATCAGATAGCGGCTCAAACCTTCATCATATCTGAGAATTCGAATATCGGATATGAAATCAATCAAAAGAGAACGTCCGCAACCTATCATTAGTCAAGGTGGTCAAAGGCAATGGACAAGAAATGCAAGTCTTGCCTCAAAAGCTATGAGGCTTTCAAACTATACATGTGAAATTGATTATTCCCACAAAACTTTTATCTCTAAATCTACCAACAAGCACTATGTTGAATGTCATCATCTTGTCCCTATCGCCAAGCAAGAGGGATTCAAATATGACTTAGATCAACTGGCAAACTTGGTAAGCCTATGTCCACACTGTCATCGTCTTATTCATTATGGTCAAGATGAGGAGAAGGAAAAACTGTTGAAAAAATTGTATGATCAGCGTAAGGATCACTTAAAAAAGGTAGGAATTGAAATTACTTTTTCAGAACTTAAACGAATATATGAAATATCGAATATTTAGATTAAAGCTTTGGTCAAGCGTACCAAGGATTTTTGCTGTTTAACCTAATTGACAAAAGGCTATTACAGATCATTTTAATAATAGATTAACAGGGGTTAGGCATGAGCAAGGTCGCTTTAGAGGTGTTGCGGGGGGTTGAACGAATTCCATTTGGCAATTAAAAAGCATATATATTGAACAGACGAAGTTAATGTTTTTCGAGAAGAAAGAAAATTAGAATGTGCTCGTTACTTCTCGTGCTTGATGAACTGTGTCGGATAATGCTTTGCTGCGAACGATGATTGAGATAAAGCCGAAGCGTGCAGATTATGTGTCTTGTAACCCTGTAACCTTGGCGCGCAATTTGCGGGTGCTTAAAGATCTTCATGATCGCTATTAGAAATAAATCGTAGGCCATTCGACCAAGAAATTTCCTTCTTACCAAAAAACCAAAATAAATGTTGACGCTTTCATAAAACCGATATATACTTTAATCAAATCCAATATTGATAAATTAGACATGTGACTGGTCATGCAGGCAGGATCTAAAACCGATAAATTTTTTAATTTGTCGGTTTAGGTCCTTTTTTTATTGCCTAAATATAGGTCTCATGTTTCAGAAAAGGGGGAGAAACAATGAATTACACACAAACAGCAAGCGACGTATTGCAGCATGTAGGCGGTAAAGAGAATATTGCCCACTTGGAGCATTGTTCGACACGACTCCGTTTTACGCTGATTGATCAAAACAAGGCGGATGTACCGGCACTTGAGAAAATACCAGGTGTCATCGCTGTCCGTATGTCGGGCCAATGCCAGGTTGTAATTGGAAACGATGTCATTGAAGTCTATGAGAAATTGACCGGCCTTCTCGGCGGGGCGCTTTCTGGACAAAATGGGTCTTCCCATCAGCCGAAGGAAAAGCGAAAAGCGGGGACTGTACTATTAGACTTCATTGTTGGTGTTTTTCAACCGCTTGTTCCCGCCATTGCGGGTGGAGGGATTTTAAAATCGTTTCTCCTCCTCTTCTCGTTATTCGGATTAATGGATGCCAAAGGGCAAACGTATCAAATTTTAAATATGGTTGGTGATGCGCCGCTTTACTTCCTGCCATTGCTGGTAGCCGTGACGACAGCCAATAAATTAAAAGTGAATCCGCTTGTTGCATTATCGGCAGTCGGCGCTCTTATTCTGCCAAACATGGCGGCTATGCTGACAGAAGGCGCTCAATTATTTTCATTTGATGTGAAAAATATTGCGTATGCCTATCAGGTGTTTCCGGCGATTTTATCTGTCCTGTTGTATGCACAGGTGGAAAAATGGTTTACTCGTATTTCGCCAAAACCCATTCGTATCTTCTTCGTACCGATGATGTCTTTGGTTATGACAGTTCCGATCACTCTCCTGTTGCTGGGACCAATCGGTTTTACAGCAGGGCAAGGCTTCACAGCACTCATCCTTGCTATGTTTGACAAAGTGGGCTGGGTTGCGGTTGCGATCTTGGCAGCAGTCCTTCCATTTATGGTCGCATCAGGGATGCACAAAGCGATGGTGCCGTACGCTGTAACAACAATGGGCAATCTCGGAAAAGAAGCACTCTACTTGCCTGCGTCACTTGCACACAATCTCGCTGAAAGCGGAGCGTGTTTCGCAATTGCCCTTCGCACAAAAGATAAAGTGCTTCGTTCAACTGCCATTTCTGCAGGGATTTCCGCATTCTTTGGCATTACCGAACCAGCATTATACGGGGTGACACTGCAAAATAAACGTGTGCTTAGCAGTGTCATGATCGGTTCTTTCATCGGCGGAATCTTCATTGGACTTGTCGGACTTCAAGCGTTTGTTCTTGTTGGACCTGGTCTTGCAAGTATGTCGATGTTTATATCTGACGAGCTTCCACGCAACTTCATGTTTGCAGTTATCGGTTTTGCCATCTCATTTGTTGTTGCTTTTGCTGCCGCCTTTATTTTAGGAAAAGATCGAAAGACAGAAGAAACGGAAAAAGAAGCAGAGCAAGGTGTTTTCGCTGAAAAACTTGGCGCAGATGAGACATTCAAAAGTCCAGTCATCGGTCAAATGATTTCACTATCTGATGTAGAAGATGACATATTTTCTTCAAAGGTAATGGGAGAAGGAATTGCCATTATTCCTTCAAAGGGTGAACTATATGCACCGGTAGATGGCGAGATTTCACTTCTCTTTGAAACAAATCATGCGCTCGGCATGAAAACAGCAAACGGAGTTGAGGTTCTTTTCCATATTGGGATTGACACCGTTCAGCTAGAGGGCAAGTTCTTTAAACCATTGGTGCAAGCAGGAGACAAAGTCAAAGCAGGTGATCTGCTCATTCAATTTGACCTAGAAAAAATTAAAGAAGCAGGTTATGATCCAGTTACACTAGCAGTTATTACGAATACGGATCAATATGATATAAAAGTAACGCAATTAAAAGAGGTCAATCGTCAAGATACGTTGATGGTTGTTACACAATTAGGAGGGTAATCATGATGACAAAGACAAAAGGATTTCCAAAAGGTTTTTTATGGGGCGGTGCGATTGCCGCAAACCAAGCAGAAGGAGCTTGGAATGTTGATGGAAAAGGACCGTCTGTTGCAGATATTGCCATGTACCGTTCGAATTTGAGTGTAGAAGATTACGAAGGACACCTTGCTGTTACTTCTGAAAACATTGAACGCGCAATGAAAGACCCGGACGTAAAAAAATATCCGAAGCGCAGAGGCATTGACTTTTATCATCACTATAAAGAAGATTTGGCTCTTTTTGCAGAAATGGGTTTTAAAACATTGCGTATATCGATTGCATGGAGCCGAATTTTCCCGACAGGGGAAGAAGCTGAGCCGAACGAGAAAGGTCTTCAGTTTTATGACCGTCTGTTTCAAGAAATGAAAAAACATAACATTGAACCGATCGTGACTCTGTCACATTATGAAATGCCATTAGCACTTAGTGTGAAATACAACGGATGGGTTGAAAGAAAAGTGATCGACCTCTTTGTGAAGTTCGCCAATGTGTGTTTTGAACGCTATAAAGATGTTGTGAAATATTGGCTTACCTTTAATGAAATTGACAGTATACATCGCCATTCTTTCATTACAGCGGGAATCATTCCTGACCGCTGTCCAGAGGGGAAGGTAGAAGAAACCGTTTATCAAGCATTGCACCATCAATTTGTGGCATCCGCTCTTGTGACTGCAGATTGTCATCGCATCATTCCCGGAAGTCAAGTGGGATGTATGCTAACGAAACTTACGACTTACCCGCACACTTGTCATCCGAATGATGTCGAACGCGCACTGAAGCAAAACCTTGATAACTATTTCTATGCAGATGTTCAAGTGTTTGGCGAATATCCGCCATTGATCAAACGCATGCTGGAACGAAAAAATATCAATATTAAGATGGAAGCGGACGATCTTGCCATTTTGAAAGAACATACGGTAGACTTCGTTTCATTTAGCTACTATATGTCCCTGACAGAATCTGCACAAGAAGGGCTGGAAAAAACAGATGGCAATACGATTCGCGGTGTGAAAAACCCTTATTTGCCTTCAACAGATTGGGGTTGGCAAATCGATCCGGTCGGTTTAAAAATTTCGCTCATTGAATTGTATGATCGCTATCAAAAACCTCTCATTATTGTGGAGAACGGCATGGGTGCGAAAGATGTTGTTGAAAGCGATGGATCGATCCATGATGATTATCGTATTAACTATTTCAGAGAACATTTCCGTCAGATGAAAGAAGCCATTGAAGAAGGTGTAGATCTCTTCGGATATACCAGCTGGGGATCCATTGACATTATTAGTGCGGGAACATCTCAAATGTCCAAACGATATGGATTTATCCATGTTGATCAAGATGACGATGGCAACGGGACATTGAAGCGCTCACGTAAAGATTCATTCTACTGGTATAAGAAAGTGATCGAGTCAAATGGAGAAGTATTAGACTAAAAAACCGCATTCATGAAAAGGTGATGGCGATGTTTAAAATAAAAAAGGTTTTAAACTCGAGTGTGGTACTGGCTGAAGATCAGAACCGACAGGAGATGGTTTTATGCGGCAGAGGCATCGGTTACGGACGAAAACCTGGGCATATGATTGAAGAAAAACAAGCTGATCAAGTGTTTATGCCAGTAGACAATATGAAGGCAAAAGAATTTCTTCAACTGTTGGATTCAATACCGCAAGAATTTATTGAATTGACACAGCAAATTGTTCATTATGCAGAAGAAAAATTAAAAACAAAGCTAAATTCCGGCGTTTACTTCACATTAATGGATCACTTAAATTTTGCAGTAGAGCGTTATAAAAAGAACATCAATATTACGAATCGCGTCTACTGGGAAATTAAAAACTACTATACAGAAGAGTTTGAGGCAGGGAATTATGCACTGCAGCTCATCAATGAAAAACTAGGGATCCAATTACCGAAAGAGGAAGCGGCAAATATTGCGTTCCACTTAATTAATGCATTAGGTGAAGAAACAGAATCAAAAAATGGAATGAAGTATGCAAAAATGATCGGGAGCATTGTCAATCTTGTCCGGTACACATTAAATATGAAATGGGATCAAGAAAATATCCATTACAGCCGATTTATCACACACGTTAAATTTTTTGTTGAAAGATTTTACGCTGATAAATTGCTGGCAGATCAGGAGAATGAATTGTTTGAGCAAATTGCAAATTTATATCCGCAAGCAATGGATGTAGCTTTCAAAATCAAAGATTATATCAAACAGGTACACGGAATCGTCATTCCGAACGATGAACTAACATACTTGGGAGTCCATATTCATCGCTTGATTTCTTATCAGCAATTAAAATAAATGAAGAACCACTTGCCTTTGTGGAAGGCGAGTGGTTTCTTGTTTTTGAAAAAGAAGGAGCATTTCTGTTTATAGGCCAGATGAGTTGATTGATCTATACCAACAGTTAAAATTGACAACAAAAGGCTTTTTCAATTGTTGACAAAAACATATCACTAATTGACAAAAGGTCATTACAAAAATTTACACATGTGATAAGATCATTTTACAGATAGAGAACAATCTTAAAGAGAAAGAGGGGGTTCGGCATGAGCAAGGTCGCTTCAGAAGTGGTTGCGGGGGTGTTGAACGAATTCCATTTGGCAATTAAAAAGCATGATATTGAGCAGGCAAAGCATCTTTTTGAAGAGGCGAAGTCGATGTTTTCCGAGATGGAAGAGGATCAGAATGTGCTGGCTTATTTTTCGCTTCTTGAGGAGCGGTATCGGATGATGCTTTATGATGCGAGGGGAGAGCGGCTGCCGCGGGAGTCTTACTTTAATGATTCGCAAATCGAGTGCATCGAGCAGACGGATCATATGATCGATTACTATTTCTACTTTTTTGAGGCGATGCATGAAGCGTACAACAAGAATGTTGAGCGGGCGATCAGCCTGTACAAGGTTGCCGAAAAAAAACTGGCGAAGGTGCCCGATCAGATGGAAGCGGCCGAGTTTTATTTTAAAGTGTCATGGCTGTATATGTCTCTCCGGCAAAATGCGGTTTCTCTCAATTATGCGAGAGACGCGATGAATATTTACAAAATGCATGACGGGTACGAAAAAAAGCTGGCGATATCCCAGGTTGTGATGGGGACAAATTACATGCAGATGCAGCGCTTTAAAGATGCGGAGAAGTATTTCGAAGAATCGATTGAAATTTCCAAAAAGATCGACGATTCGTTTTTAGAGGCGATGCTTCATCACAATATCAGCATTCTGTATTCCAATTCCGGCCGGTCTCAGGAATGCATTCTCGCCGTCCAGCATGCGTTGAGCAACCCCGAATGGTGCGAGTCAAGCTACTATATCAACTCGCTTTACATGCTGATCAGAGAGTTTTTCAAAATCGGCGAAACAGAAGCGGCCCTGTTCTATTATAAAAAAGGACAGGAGGAATTAAAGAAAAACGGGAATAAGCATTATGAAAAGAAAATAAATATTATGTATGAGCTTTATTGCCATGAAAACGTTAAAAGCATCAAAGACGACATCGATTCCTTGGACGCGATGAATGATTTAGACGGTGTCTGTGACCTTTCATTGCTCATCTCAAGCTATTTTGAGAAAAAAGGAGATTTCAAGGAAGCGCTGGAATTTGTTAAAATATTCATGAAAGCCGAAAACAAAATGAGATCATTAGGGAGTGAGGTATTGTCATGAAAAAATTGATTCTTTGCTTATCGTTAACTGCTATGGTCTTAGGCGGAGCTGCTTTATCCCAAAGCCACAATCAGGCGTCAGGCGGCGTTCAAACAGCTGAGCTGCCGGTTGGAGGTTAATATTTGCTGAAGTCCTTTTACAGGCTTCTTTTTTAAAGCCATGAAATGGGGTGCGATTACAGTGAATCTACAAGAGCATGAAATATAAAAACCTTCCAAATTCGCGAGAGGCCCTCCAATCGTTTAAAACATATTTAAACATTAAAATTGGAGGGGGATACTATGAATGACAAAACATTTCTTTCATATTTAAAACACGCAGATAAGCCTTTCAGCGGCTGGGATTTTTCTTTCATTGACGATACGGGAAGAATGAAAAGCGACCTGCTTTCATGGTCATACGGAAGCATGGCTCTGTCTCTTATTCAAGATTCCAAATCCATGCTCGATATGGGGACAGGCGGCGGAGAGTTTTTATCGAAATTGGGGCCGTTTCCTTCGTCAGCATACGCTACTGAATGCTATTTGCCCAATGTGCCAGTTGCAAAGGAACGATTGACGCCTTTAGGGGTTCAGGTCGTCCAAATTGATGATGATGAAGATCTTCCATTTGAATCCGGCCAATTTGACCTGGTCATCAATAAACACGAGTCATATTCAGCACAAGAGGTGAGGAGAATCCTTTCAAAAGGAGGACTGTTTCTCACTCAGCAAGTCGGCGGGCATGATTGCGAAGAAATCAATGAAAAACTTGGTGTGCCGCTAAATGAAGAATTTAAGGACTGGAACTTGGAAAAAGCGTTAAAAGAAATAGAAAAACATGATTTTAAGGTTTTGAAAAGCAGGGAAGAGTGTCCGACTCAAAGGTTTTATGATATTGGGGCTCTGGTCTATTACTTAAAAGCCATTCCCTGGCAGGCGCCCGGTTTTGAAGTGGATCAATACACGGATGAATTGTACGCGATTCATAAAATGATTGAAGAAAAGGGTTATTTTGATGTCACACAGTACCGGTTTATCATTTTAGCGGAAGCGATTTAGAGTTTGATCAAAGATTTGCCTAAGAAGGGTGTCTCATATTATATGATGACATCCTTTTTTATTTTCCTATATTTTTGTAAAGCCAGTTATTTATCCATATATTCATTTAGGATATAATTGTTACTACTTAATGTTATTACCAGTATCATGTTTTTTTACACATCAGGAGGAAAAGCGATGGCATCCCAAACTGTAACCAAGTATTTTCGCGATAGTGTCGCTGCGAAACTAAAAATCAACTTTAAAAACAGTCGTTTTATGATTTCAGATTTGAATAGCCTTATACAAGGAAAGATAGACAGTAAGTACTACGCGGTACTTTCAGACCACAAAAATGTCTCCGGTAAACTCGATGTTATCGTTGTGGCAAAGACGATCAAGACGAAATTCGACGTGCAGCAAAGGGTTGAGACAAATATTGAAGATATGACCGGCATTCTTTATATCCCGGCAGTTTTGACTGCCAATGGTATGTTGTTGCCTTCAGAAGACAAATATCCATGGATTCCGAGAGAGCATCTTCATCCAATCATTGACGAAGAGCTTGCGATCGGCTATGTCAATGACTTTGATGAATATATGAGCAACAATTATCAGAGGTTGGAAAGCAACCTCACTTGGAAAAGCTATTTTGAGTTTGCAAAAGATATGTATGAGTCAGTTACAGAAACCGAAATAACTTCAAATACAGTTAAAGAAATAGAATTAGAGAAAAATGTTTATATCTTTAAGGATGATTCCATCAATGCAACCAGAAATATATTAAAGTTATATGATCACCTTTTATCCAGCCAGCCGAATCATCTGCAGCTTTATCAAAATTTTATCAACCAAAAATTCACTTCTTTATCGCCGCTTATTCCAAACCGGATGTCAGAAATGCAGAAGCATGTCGGACAAATGGGCGGGGAATATCCTTTGTCGCCATCGCAAAGGGAGTGCCTGAACCATTTCAACAATATGGAAGATGGAGAAATTCTTGCAGTCAACGGTCCGCCGGGTACGGGGAAAACGACGTTATTGCAGTCGCTCGTTGCCAATCTTTATGTCGAACGAGCATTAAAAAAGGAAGATCCTCCTGTCATTGTCGCTTCATCAACAAACAATCAGGCAGTAACCAATATTATTGAATCATTCGGAAAGATTAAACCAAAATGGGAAAACAATCATTTAGAGCAGCGATGGATCGAAGGAGTCGACAGCTTTGCTGTTTATTTTCCGTCCGGCAGCAAGGAGAAAGAGGCGCAAGAAAAAGGATTTCAATATACGAACCCTCGGGGAGAAAACTTTTTTGACGAAGTTGAAAGCAACGAGAACATTGAGCGATCAACCGAAAAGATGCTCAAAGAATGCAGTCGATATTTTGAAACAAACCATACTGATATTAAGCAATGTGAGCAAACGATTTCAAATCGGTTAACAGCGCTTGAAGAAATCAGACAAAAAGTTTTATCCTTATTCTCCGAATATGATCAAATAGCTCCCAAAGGCGTTTCTTTAGATACATACATGACGCAATTGACCGAGGAAAAAACCGAGTGGGAAAGCACGTTTCAATCGATACAACAAAGAATAAAAGAGTGGCAGACGCACTTTTCAAACTTGCCGTTCTTTGTTCGCTTATTCAAGTTTCTGCCGTTCTTCAAGAGCAAATTAGTCAGTCGTGTCAGATATTTTATTCAGCCGGATGAAGAATTTATTGATGAGTCAATGAATCTCGATAAAATTCTCTCTCTGTATAGCGAAAAAGCAAAAGAGACGAGAGAAAAAATAAAGCAGATCGATGCGACATACCAACAAGTCAGCAAATTGAACACAAAATATAAACAATTAATGGTGGAACTTATATCACTGAACATTCTTGAGAAATATCCTGGTTCATTTTCTTCTTTAGATAAGGCGAATGAATTTTTAGATACAACCATAAAATACGCCTCTTTTTGGCTAGCAGTTCATTACTATGAGTGCAGATGGCTTTTAGAGAAAAGACTGTCGGAAAAACAAAGAGGCACAAATTTCGATAATGTGTTAAATCAGTTTTATACAAATTTAAGTATGTTGACCCCTTGTTTTGTGATGACTTTTTATCAGCTTCCGCGAATGCTGCTGGCCTATAACAATGGGAAGGAGCATTTTCTCTACAATTATATTGATTTACTAATCGTAGATGAAGCAGGACAGGTGACTCCTGAGATTGCGGCATGTTCATTTTCGCTTGCGAAACGGGCAGTTGTTGTCGGAGATGTTTATCAGATTGAACCGGTGTGGAATATCAACGAAACATTGGATATTTCATTAGCTCTTTCAAATGATGTTATTACTTCGATCGAACAGTTTGAGAAGCTTCGCGAACTCGGCTTGAATACGTCAGAATCTAGTGTGATGAGGGTAGCGTGCAAAAGCTGTAAATACGAAAAACATCAGCAACGCGGTTTGTTTTTGAGCGAACATAGGCGCTGTTATGATGAAATTATTGAATACTGCAACAATCTGGTGTATAGAGGAAAACTTGAGCCAATGAGAGGTAAAGCGGCAGAGGATAAGAAAAATCCGCTTGTTCAATTATCGATTCCACCTCTTGGTCATATACAGGTTGACTCATACCAGTCAAGCAAAAAAGCGGGCAGCCGATATAATGAAATAGAGGCAAGGGCCATCGCCACATGGATCAATGAGCAATTCTACAACATCCGAAATGCATATCATGAAGATGATCCAAAAAGTCTCATTGGCATTATCACCCCTTTTAAAATGCAAGTCGGCATCATCAAGCGTGCGCTATCACCCGATGTTAAACCGTTTATCGACGTAGGAACGGTCCATACCTTTCAAGGCGGCGAAAGAAAGGTCATCATCATGTCGACGGTGTACGGGAAAAATGACGGCTGCTTTTTTATAGACGCCAATAAAAGCCTTCTAAACGTCGCGGTTTCAAGGGCAAAGGACAGCTTCCTTGTCATGGGTGATATGAATTGTTTATCAGACAGCGCGAATAAACCGAGCGGATTGTTGAAGAGGATGCTTTTAGAAAATGACGTTGTTCATTCTTAATGAAGGTAAGGAGCGCAGCCATGAATCTCTTTCAATTACACCATCAAGATATGAAAGAAATCCGGGAAATACCGTTTGAGAAAGAAAAAGACATACAGCACCTATGTGAAAAAAATTTAAAGCAATTATTAGGCCTCAAGTTCATTGCCTCTGAGTTTCGAGTCGCCGGATTTCGGATTGATACGCTAGCATTTGATGACCAGACACAATCGTTTGTTATTATTGAATATAAAAACAAGAAATATTCAAGTGTAATAGATCAAGGCTATGCTTATCTGTCCATCATGCTTAATAATAAAGCTGACTTTATTCTTGAATATAATGAAAATCAAGAGAAGCTTTTAAAAAGGAACAGTGTCGATTGGTCGCAATCAAGGGTCATCTTTATTTCGCCTGAGTTTACTACACACCAAAAGGAATCCATTAATTTTAGAGATTTGCCGATGGAATTGTGGGAAATCAAAAGGTATGAAAATGACCTGCTACAAATGAATCCTATCAGACCAAATGGGGCATCAGGGTCGATAAACACAATTTCGAATCAAAGTGAAGCAATTGAACAAGTGAGCAGGGAAATCAAAGTTTTCACAGAAGAAGATCATCTAGTCCGTAAGCCTGATGAGGTGATTGATCTATACCAGCAGTTAAAAAGAAGAGATTTTAAATGTGGGTGACAACATATCTGTCAAAGCAACAAAGCTGTATATCACATTTACTGTTCATAAGCGTAACATGGTAGACGTTCTTCTCTTAAAAAAGGGCTTAAAAATTTGGATAAATGCCAAAAGAGGCGAGTTAGATGATCCCATGGATTTATTTAGGGATGTCGCAAACACCGGCCACTGGGGGAACGGTGATTATGAAATTCAAATCGATGATGAAAAACATATCGAATATATCGTTGATTTGGTTAAACAAGTTTATGAGAAAAATAAAGTTTAAGAGCCTTTTCCATATAAAAAGGCTTTTTTCTAATGTGAAACCATTCTTTGCCTGACAACTGATCGATTAAAAGATGAAACGAGCGTGCAGCATCCATTAGAAAATTTTCGTTTTCGTAAGCAACGCCCATTCCATTGAAAAAAGATGCCCCCGGGTCCGGACATCCTTTCCGGTTTTTTGGGAGATAAGCAGATTTAAATTATTCGAGTTTGCAAATGGTATTTTTCGTTTTTCTGTATGTAAACAGTACGCCGCCTATCGTTATGATTCCCCCGGCAAGTGATAGGAAAGCGGGAATTTCGCCTATCCATACCCATGATATGAAAAGTGTTGCGGCTGGCGTTAAATAAAGCGAAATCGCGGCCTCTGAAGATCCTCTGTACGAGGTGATATAAGCAAGCGCAAAATATGGGACAACTGTAGGGAGCAATCCTAAATAAACAACACTTGCAGTAGATTGAATGGAAGCATGAGAAAGCTCTTCGAATAGCCCGGGCAAAAAGAACAGCATGGGGATGGTTCCTCCCCAAATCGCGTATGAAACAAAAGGGATAAAACCGTATTTTTGAATGTAGCGCTCTTGAAAAACGAAATAGATGCTTTCACATATCGCGGCCAGTAAAATGAACAACACCCCAGCCGCCGTGTTTTCAAAGTTTCCGACGCCGAGTGATATAAGCATGACGCCTAAAAAGCTGATCCCTGATCCGAGCCATTTCGCTGCACCAAATCGTTCTGCGAAAAACAGCCTCGCTAACAATGCTGAAAAAATAGGCGTTGTCGTGACCAGGAGGCTTGCCATTCCGGCGCTGACCGTTTCCTCGCCTTGATTGAGCAATGTGTGGTAAGCGGAAAATCCTAAAAAACCGAGCAGCAAAATGATGGGGATGTCCTTTGCTTCCGGCAGGCGCATCCGGACGGCAGCAGCCAGCAATATTAGAGCCGAAGAACCTGACAGCAGCCGAAGCAATGTGAGGTGCTGAGGCGTATAATCCTCCAGCCCGACTCGAATCCCCGGAAAAGCCGAAGCCCAAAAGCCGATCATCAGGCAGTATGACAACATGATGTACATCCTCTGTTTCTTCATCATTTTTCAATCTCCTTTTTAAAAAAACCAACCGGTTTAAATGTGTGTATCCATCTTAATGGACGTTTGGTAAAATGGCTTCAACCAGTTTTGAGAATATAAACCCAACCACTTATCGATAAAAGGAGATCCATTTATGCCCCGCGCGCCAAAATACAAACAAATCATTCAATTTATAAAAGAGAAGATTGCAAATGGAGAATGGCCGATCGGCACCAAAATTCCGAGTCAGCGTTCATTGGCCAAACATTTCGCTGTGAACAGAAGCACGGTGATTACAGCTTTGGAAGAATTAATAGCCGATGGATTAATAGAAGGCAGAATGGGGAAAGGCACGATCGTTATAAACAATACATGGACATTGTTGGCCAAACATTCGACCCCTGATTGGGATAAATACGTGGCAGCCGGATTCCAGCAGCCCAGCCGGAAAACGGTTCAGGAGATTAATCAATCTGAATCGAATTCAACATTGATACAGCTCAGCAAAGGCGAACTTTCAAATGAATTGTTTCCGCTGGACATTATGAAGGAGATGATGGAGAAGGTTGCTCATAACATGGATGCCTTTGGGTATGAGGAGCCAAAAGGTTATCTTCCTTTAAGAGAGGCGTTGAGCAGCTATTTACAAACGGTCGGCATCCATGCTTCCCCGTCTTCCATCTTAATCGTTTCTGGCGCGCTGCAAGCATTGCAGTTAATCGCAATGGGGCTTTTGCAAAGCGGATCAACCGTTTTTCTTGATCAGCCGTCTTACCTTTATTCGCTGCATGTCTTTCAATCTGCGGGAATGAGGATGGCCGGATTGCAAATGGATGAAGAAGGCCTCATGCCAGAAAGCATCAAGATGACGCCAAACATGCGGACGAGAGCCATTTTGTACACCAACCCTTGTTTTCAAAATCCGACCGGAGTGTTAATGTCCAAAAAGCGGAGGGAAGAGATTCTGGCTTTCAGCGAACAACAGCACCTGCCTATCATTGAAGATGATATATACCGCGAATTATGGATTGATGCACCGCCGCCTGCTCCAATGAAAGCGATGGACAAAAACGGCCGCGTCTTATACATTGGCAGTTTTTCGAAAACGTTGAGCCCGGGATTAAGAATCGGCTGGATCGTCGGCCCGGAGCCGGTCATTGAACGTTTATCAGATATTAAAATGCAGACGGACTACGGCTCGAGTTCACTGTCTCAGAGAGTCGCAGCCGAATGGCTGACATCTGGGCTTTACCAGAAACATTTGGAAAACGTGAGAGAACAACTAAAAATAAGAAGAAGCTTTGTGTTGCATGTGTTAGAAACAGAGTTGGAAGGACTCGCGGAATGGAGCGTTCCAGCAGGCGGCTTCTTTATTTGGCTGAAGATATTGCCGCCGGTATCGATGAAAACTCTTTATGCCAAAGCACTTTCAAAAGGAATTCTCTTTAATTCTGGGGCCATATACGGGCAGGGAAGGGGCGATTACATGAGGCTGTCATATGCATTTGCTTCCTGTGAAGACCTGAAGAAAGGGATTACGCAATTAAGCGGACTGATTAAAATGCTGTCTGGTTGATGTGCAAGAGTTGAAAATATTTATTCTTATTTTTGTTAAACTTAAAAAGGATTTTAAATACATTATGACAGGAGAAAACTCATGCGGAACCAAATGTCGGTTTATTTTTCTCTGGCTCTCGCCATGGCGATCGTCGGGAGTTCGGTTGTTGTCGGCAAGCTGATGGTGAAGACGATTCCGGTGTTTTTGTCGTCTGGCATTCGTTTTTTTATCGCGGCTGCCGTTTTAATGATCTTGCTTTTTTGGATTGAGAAAGGCATTCCCGCTCTATCGAAAAAAGATGTCTTTGTTCTTTTGCTGCAGTCTTTTACGGGTGTCTTTCTGTTCAGCATCTGCATGCTTTACGGGGTTAAGCTGACGACGGGGATGGAGAGCGGCATTATTACGAGCACGACGCCGATGGCTGTCGGTGTTTTGGCTTTCTTTTTATTAAAAGAAAAAATAGAAAAAAGAATGGCTGCCGGCATCGTACTTGCGGTTATCGGCGTGATGGCGATCAATCTGTTCGGGGCCGGCGGCGAAGCGGGGAGCCCTTATACCTTGATGGGAAATCTGTTAATCGCGGCCGCGGTGATCGGTGAAGCGATGTTTACGCTAATGGCAAAATTATTGTCGCCTCATATTTCCGCATTGGCGATTTCGGCGTTTGTTTCGTTGTTCGGTTTTTTGTTTTTTCTGCCGTTTGCGGTCATTGAGGCTGTCTCGTTTGATTTTAGCGGGCCCGGGCTTCTTGATTGGTCATATGTCCTTTATTACGCGCTGATTGTTACGGTGCTTGCTTTTTACTTATGGTACAACGGCGTGACGAAAGTGCCGGCGAGCGTTTCCGGGATTTTCACTTCGGTTCTCCCCGTATCGGCCGTTGTGCTCTCAGGCGTCATTTTGAAGGAACAATTCACACTGGTTCATTTGACTGGAATCGTGTTTGTAATTGCAGGAATTTTCATTACTGTTTTGAAAAAAGAGCAGAAGAAAGACAGCGGAAAACTCGCATCTTAAGACGGATTTCCAAAAAAATGTCGTAAATTCGATGCATCAATTTGATGAAATCGCCCTGCCCTGCGGTATAATAGATTTTGTGAATGAAAGATTCAATGTTGAAAGAGAGTGGTTACATCATGGGCCGTAAATGGAACAATATAAAAGAGAAGAAAGCGTCCAAGGATGCGAATACGAGCCGAATCTACGCCAAGTTCGGCCGCGAAATCTATGTGGCGGCAAAGCAGGGAGAGCCCGACCCCGAACTGAATCAGAACCTGAAATTCGTGCTAGAGCGCGCCAAAACATACAATGTCCCGAAAGCGATTATTGAGCGGGCGATTGAAAAAGCGAAGGGCGGTTCTGAAGAAAATTATGACGAACTGCGCTATGAAGGCTTCGGGCCGAACGGAGCGATGGTGATCGTTGACGCGTTGACAAACAACGTCAACCGCACGGCTGCCGATGTGCGCTCCACATTTGGCAAAAACGGCGGAAACATGGGTGTGAGCGGATCTGTCGCTTACATGTTTGATCCGACGGCCGTCATCGGCTTTGAAGGCAAAACGGCTGATGAGACGCTCGAATTATTGATGGAAGCGGATATTGATGTCCGTGATATTTTAGAAGAAGACGATGCGGTGATCGTCTATGCCGAGCCCGATCAGTTCCACGCCGTACAGGAGGCGCTGCAAACCGCCGGCATCACAGAGTTCACGGTGGCCGAGCTGACCATGCTCGCGCAAAATGACGTCGCCCTTCCTGAGGATACGCGCGCGCAGTTTGAAAAACTGATTGACGCGCTGGAAGATTTGGAAGACGTTCAGCAAGTTTACCATAATGTCGATTTAGGGGCGTAAAAAGAAATCGTGAAGTAAAAAGATAGATGAACAGGCGAAAGTCTGTTTTGTCTATCTTTTTTTATTTGTAAAGTTAACTTGACACCTGATTTTTTGTTAAGTATACTTTACGTATAGTAAACTTTACATTCCGATGGAGGAAAGATGAAAACGTTAATAAAGGAAAAGCGCACTTCGCTGAACATGACACAAGAAGAACTGGCTAAAAGGCTCGATGTGTCAAGGCAAACGGTGATTTCCCTTGAAAAGGGGAAGTATAAACCTTCACTTGTTCTGGCGCATAAACTGGCTCAAATTTTTGAATGTCTGATTGAAGATTTATTTATTTTTGAGGGGGATGAAAATATTGACTGAAACGATGACAAACACACTGATCGCTTTAGCAGGTTTAGGAATAGGCGTGCTCGGGATCGTAATTATATACAGTGTGAACAAACGGATTGGAAAAAAAGAGAGGCTGTTCGATGAACGCCAGCAGAAAATTAATTATCAGGCTAAGGCGCTCTCCTGGAACATTACAATGGCGGCTATTTTAATGGCCTGGACATTGGCAATTATTTTCCAAGGGATTTCCTTTTCATTTTTCTTAATAACAGGTTTATATATCCTGCAATGTTTATCAATGCTGATCACAACCGTTTACCTTGCGCAGAAAAACTAAGATGGTGCTGTTCCCCTTTGTATCCGGATTTTACCGATTTATCGGTAAAATCTTTTTTTATATCCAAAAGACTCATGAGATTGAATTTTCTTGAAAGACTGCCGATACATAAGATGTAGTCTAACTTTTCCCAAAACTGTTTGATAGGAGATGGACTGAATGATTCAAATGACTGACCTCAACCGTCAATACATAGGAGGGGAATGGAGAGACGGCCAAAGTGAAAGCGTCTTGGCCGATCTGAATCCTTTTACCCATAAAACGATTACCTCTTTTCGGAAAGCGACGCGGGAGGATGTCGATGCGGCGTACAAAGCTGCGCTTGAGGCGAAAAAGAAATGGGATAACGTCAATCCCTATGAAAAAAGAGCGATTTTAGAAAAAGCCGCGGCTTATATTGAAGACAATAAAGAAGCGATCGTGTACCTCATTATGGAGGAACTTGGCGGAACACGGCTGAAAGCGGCTTTTGAAATCGATCTTGTCGTCAATATGATCAAAGAAGCGGCAGGTTTCCCGCTCAAAATGGAAGGTAAAATTCTCCCTTCACCGGTTGATGGGAAAGAAAATCGGATATACCGCATTCCGGCGGGAGTGGTCGGTGTCATCAGTCCGTTCAACTTTCCGTTCTTTTTATCTGTAAAATCGGTTGCACCTGCGCTTGGCGCAGGGAACGGCGTTGTCTTAAAGCCGCATGAAGAAACACCGATTTGCGGCGGCACGCTGATTGCAAAGATTTTTGAAGAAGCCGGTCTTCCGGAGGGACTTCTGAATGTTGTCGTCACGGATATCGGGGAAATCGGCGACAGCTTCGTTGAGCACCCGATTCCGAGAATCATCTCGTTTACCGGATCAACGAAGGTCGGCAGCTATATCGGACAGCTGGCGATCAAACATTTTAAAAAACCGTTGCTTGAACTCGGCGGAAACAGCGCATTGATTGTTCTTGAGGATGCCGATTTGGAATACGCCGTCAATGCCGCGGCTTTCAGCCGCTTCACACATCAGGGGCAAATCTGCATGTCGGCCAACCGGATTCTCGTTCAAAAAGAAGTGTATCCGGAATTTTTAAAGCGGTTCAGCCAAAAAATCTCCGGGTTTAAAACGGGTGATCCGCTGGATCCTGAAACTGTGATCGGCCCTGTCATTAATGAACGCCAAGCTGAACATTTAAGAAAATCGATTGAGAAAGGCATCGAAGAAGGCGCTACACCGTTTCTAAAAGGCGATATTAAAGGCAATCTCGTCGAGCCGACGATTCTTGCGGATGTCACGTCTGACATGTCTGTCGCCAAGGAAGAGCTGTTCGGCCCGGTTGTGTGCGTCATGCCGTTTGAGACCGAAGCAGAAGTGGTTGAGATCGCGAATGACACTTCGTTCGGACTGAGCGGAGCCGTACACACGGGAAATGTGGAGCGCGGCGTTGCCATCGCGAAGCAAATCGAGACGGGCATGATCCATGTCAATGACACAACGATCAACGACGAGCCACATGTCGCTTTCGGCGGTGAAAAGCAATCTGGAATCGGCAGGCTGAACGGTGAGTGGAGCCTTGACGAATTTACAACGTTAAAATGGATTTCCGTCCAGCACCAGAAAAGGATTTTTCCATATTAAAAGGAGGATTTGATACATGAATGAAGCAGTAAAAACGGACATCCACCCGCTGCTGGATGCTTTTGTGAAAGTGGCGCCGTTTCTGAATCAGCTGATTCAGGACGATGTGACAGTGGGGATTTACGATACTGAAAAGCTGATCGTCAACATTCCGGGAAAGACATTTTCCCTTGATGTCAAAGCGGGTGATCCTTTGCAGGAAGGCGATATTATTACAGACGCCATCCGCCAAAACAAAAAGAAAGTGAGCATGGTGCCTAAGGAACTGTTCGGCTTCCCTCTTGCGGCGAGAGCGATCCCGCTCCATGACGAGAACGGAAGGGTTATCGGCGGAGTCGGACTCGGTACGAGTCTTGAAAAATCGGATCAGCTTCACCGCGTCGCGGAAAGCCTGTCGGTCATCGTCGAGCAGACGGCCTCAGCCATTCAGGATATCGCCGAATCTGTCAGCGGGTTTTCCGGACAAATGTCCGACATTTCCAAGCAGGCGAAAGAAGTCAGTGAAAGCGCCGGAGAAATTGAGAAAATTTCAGTTACCGTAAAAGGCATTTCAGATCAAAGCAACCTGCTCGGACTGAACGCGGCGATTGAAGCGGCGAGAGCCGGAGAGTCAGGAAAAGGGTTTTCCGTCGTCGCCGACGAAATCCGCAAGCTCGCCACACACTCAAAAGAAAACGTCGGGCAGATTGACCAAATCACGAAGAAAATCCACGCGTTATTGAAAGACCTTGAGCATTCGATCGAAGTCATCAATGAACATACGAGCGGCCAGGCCGCCGGCGTTGAACAAATTTCCGCCACCATGCAGGAGATCAGCAGCAACGCGCATAACCTCGCCAAGATGGCGGAACATCATTTTGAAGACTAGATATAGAAAAAAACTGCCTGACAATGTGTCGGCAGTTTTTTTACTAACACTACTACACTAGCGATTGAAATGACTGCCGTAAATATGGCTCATGAGTATGCTCTTTCCCGTCACACTGCAATTCCTTCAAACGTGTAAAAGAGACGAAATCAAATAACTATATATTGAAAATAACTCCGATAAGAGAATAGATAATGACAGTCGAAAAAAGAATTGTCATATGAATCAGAGAGTAAATAAACATGGATTTTGCCCATTTCTCTGAATCCATTTTTTTGTAACCATACACACTAAGAACCAACCATATGACACCTAATATAAGGGAAACAAGCATAATGCCGAGGCTCAAAGAAATAAAAAGGAGACTTGTCCCGATAAGGATGATTAAATAAATATTAGTTTGTATATATGTTCTTTTAACTCCTTTGATAACAGGGAGCATTGGAACTTTCGCAGCCTTATACTCATCATTTTTTCGAATGGCTATAGCATAGAAATGAGGCATTTGCCATATCACAGATGTCACAAAAAGACCGAGAACAGCAGGATGTGTGATGTCCGGATAGACAGCTGACCATCCAATAAGAGGCGGCATAGCTCCGCCGATACTCCCGACCTCTGTATTGTAAACTGTTCTTCTCTTACTCCACATGGTATACGGGACAATATAAAAAAACAATCCTAGAAACCCTAGGAGTGCTGCCAGAGAGGTGGTGAAACCAAGGATTATTACACCAAAAATCATCATAAAGATACCGAGCCATAGAACTGTTTTAGGCTTTATTTCTCCTGTAACGGTTGGTCTGTTTTTGGTTCTCTCCATAATAGAATCTATATCCCGGTCATATAAGTTGTTAAAAGCTCCTGCCGCTCCCATTACTAAAATAGACCCAATTAATGCAAAAAATATTTCTGGTAATTTCTCAGAAAGGCTGATTTTATAAGTATATAAAGATAATGTTAATCCAGAAAACATCGGAATAAGGTTAGATTTAATAATTCCTGTTTTAATGGTTTTTGACAATATGATGGACACAGGTCGTTTATCCGTTTTGATATTATTTTCAATTTGCATGATTCTTCTCCTCTTTTTATGGCCACACGTTGATTTAGTGAAGTGCTAGTGATACCTTTTAGAATATACATACTATATGGTATGTTAATTCTGAACAGTATGATTGTCAATAAGAGGAGGAAGAAGAATGCTTAGAAGAAGGCTAACCCAAAAAGAGCGAAAAGAGGAAACACGTCAATTGTTGTTAGAATCGGCTGTTGAGATTTTTTCGGAGCTTGGCTTTCATGGGGCTTCTGTTGAAAAAATTGCTGAACATGCCGGATTTAGCAAAGGAGCGGTTTACTCCAATTTTAAATCTAAGGAAGAGCTCTTTCTGGCCTTATTGGAACAACAAATGAATTTACAAGTGAATAACATCGATCAAATCATAAATAATCAGCATTCACTTTCATATTTTATTGAAACAATGAATGATCATTTTGTCTCAGTGGTGAAAGAAAATCAAAAGTGGATGATTTTAAATATGGAATTTCTTCTTTATGTGATGCGTAATGAGTCAGTGCGCTACAAATGGTCTTGCATGATCAGGGAGTCTGTGGACCGGATCTCCAAGTCTGTCGCGAAACTAATGTTGAAAGAGAATCATGAGGTTACGCTATCTTCGGAAGAAATCGCTTGGACTATTTTTTCACTCGAAAATGGTCTTGCGATATTCAATTTTATTAATGGAGAAAGCGTCCCGATGAATTTATATGGAAAAGTGCTAAAAAATTTGCTTTCAGCCTCTGAGTGACTTTTTAATAGAAAAGTTGTACTTTTCAATTTCTAGGCTCAGTGTCATACATTAATTTAAATTTTATTTTAAATTTTTTAGAGGAATTTTCCCCGGGCGAAGCGAAAGTGATGAATGGGAAATCGCTTTCAAAGGGGGAAGGGGTAAATGAGAGTATATACACCGACTAAACTGACCGGATTGTTATTGGGGCCGATCAGTTTTTTGCTGATTCTCGGCTTGATACCGGAAGCTGAGCTGGCTTACGCGCCGCGGATCGTTCTTGCGGTTACAGCTTGGACGGCCGTCTGGTGGATTACGGAAGCCGTGCCGATTCCGGCGGCATCGCTCTTGCCAGTCATTTTGCTGCCGACATTGGGCGGTTTAGATATGGAAACGACGGCCAAAGCATACGGCGATCCGATTGTGTTTATGTATATGGGGGGATTTATCATTGCGATCGCCATCGAAAAATGGAATCTTCATAAACGGATGGCCTTGCATATTTTAAAGCGGATCGGGGCTGAAAGCCATCGAATCGTGCTCGGCGTGATGGCGGCGACGGCGTTTTTATCGATGTGGATTTCGAATGCAGCCACCGCTTTGATGATGCTTCCCGTAGCACTTGCAGTTATTAAAGAAGTGCAGGAAAAAGAAATTTTAAAAGGCGAATCGCTGCAGAAGTTCAGCAAAAGCATTTTGCTGGCTGTCGCGTATGCGGCTTCGATCGGCGGACTTGCCACATTGGTCGGTTCCGTGCCGAATGCGGTCTTTGCCGCGATGTCAAAACAGATGCTCAATCACGAAATTATGTTTTTTGAGTGGTTTTTATTCGGGTTCCCGGTTTCCATTCTGTTTCTTGCCATTTTATATGTTTATTTAACGAAAATAAAATTTAAAGTGAGCGCCTTTCAAGGAAAAAAGCCTGATTTTATCGATCATGATTTAAAGGCGCTTGGCGCAATGACGAGGGAGGAAAAATCGGTTTTTGCCGTTTTTTTGTTGACCGCATGTTTGTGGATGTTCAAATTCATCCTGCCGTTTCAAATTTCAGATACGTCGATTGCGATTTTCGGAGCGGTTTTGCTATTTTTAATTCCGAGTACAAAGGATGAACGGATTTTGGAATGGAAGGATATGCAGACGCTGCCATGGGGGCTGCTTCTGTTGTTTGGAGGCGGCTTGTCGCTTGCGGCCGGTTTTTCGGCGACCAATCTGACGGCGTGGATCGGCGGCAAGCTCAAGCTGTTGGAAGGCCATCCTTACTTATTTGTACTGATCATTTTGACGGCTGCGATTTTATTTATGACCGAAATCATGTCTAATACGGCTGTCGCCAATATGGTGATTCCGATGACGATCGGTCTTGGCGCCGCGCTTCAGGTCGAGCCGTACGGGCTGATGGCGGCAGCTGCGCTTGCTTCATCATGCGCCTTTATGCTCCCGATCTCCACCCCGCCGAATGCGGCCGTTTTCAGCTCCAATCTGCTGACGATGAAGGACATGGTCAGGGCGGGCTTTTGGCTCAATATCGCAGGTGTCGTCTTGATCGTGATCAGCGTATATTTCTGGCTTCCGGCCGTCTTCCTGTAATGTCCGTGAAAAAGCTCTCACTAGTTTTCTTGCATCATCTGCATTAAAATAAGGTTATGACATTACGTTAGGATTGGTAGACAGATGAGCATTTTTAAAGCGGAAGGTTTATATAAAACTTACGGAGATAAAACATTATTTGACCATATATCGTTTCATATCGAAGAAAACGAACGGATCGGCTTGATCGGACCGAACGGAACGGGAAAAAGCAGTTTGCTGAAAGTGATCGCCGGCCATGAATCGACCGAAAAAGGAGACATCACCAAGCCTGGCAGCCTCCATATCGAGTACTTGGATCAGGATCCTGATTTGGACGGTCCGGAAACCGTACTTGAGCACATTTATTCGGGAGATTCCGTGATGATGCGGACGATGAGGGCGTATGAGCAGGCGCTTCAGGAGCTGAATGCTTCGCCTGATGATCCGAAGAAGCAGGAAAACCTGCTGGCGGCACAGGGGAAAATGGACGAACACGGCGCCTGGGACGCGAATACGGCGGCAAAAACGATTTTAACGAAGCTTGGCGTCGCGGATGTGGCAAAAGAAGTAACCTCGCTATCAGGAGGGCAAAAAAAGCGGGTTGCGATTGCGAAAACATTGATTCAGCCTGCTGACCTCCTCATTTTGGATGAGCCGACAAACCACCTTGACAATGAAACGATCGAATGGCTTGAAGGCTATTTGAGCGGGTATCCGGGCTCCGTCGTCCTCGTCACCCATGACCGCTACTTTTTAAACCGGGTGACAAACAGGATCTATGAACTGGATCGCGGCCGCCTATACACATACAAAGGGAACTACGAAGTGTTTTTGGAAAAGCGGGCCGAAAGAGAAGCGCTCGCCGAACAAAGCGAAACGAAGCGGCAAAACCTTCTCCGCAGGGAGCTTGCCTGGCTGAGAAGGGGAGCCAAAGCCCGTTCGACAAAACAAAAAGCAAGAATCCAGCGGGTGGAGGAACTAAAGGAACAAGATGCGCCTGAAACCGGCTCTTCCCTTGATTTCGCCATCGGCTCCCACCGTCTCGGCAAGCAGGTGATTGAAGCGGAAGGTGTTGACATCAGCCGCGGCGGCAATCAGCTTGTCCGTTCATTCGATGAACTGATTGTGCCGGGGGACCGGATCGGCATCATCGGACCGAACGGGATCGGCAAAACAACGCTTTTAAACGCGCTTGCCGGCCGCGTCAAGCCTGATGGAGGGCAGATCACGATCGGCCAGACTGTAAGAATCGGATACTATACACAGGATCACAGCGAAATGAACGATGCGCTGCAGGTCGTCGAATACATTAAGGAGACGGCTGAGGTCGTCAAAACGGCCGACGGACAAGTGGTCACAGCTGAGCAGATGCTGGAAAGGTTCCTTTTTCCGCGGAGCATGCAGCGCAACTTGATTCGCAAGCTGTCAGGCGGAGAAAAGAGGCGCCTTTATCTTTTGAAAGTGCTGATGGAAGAGCCGAACGTCCTGTTCCTTGATGAGCCGACAAACGACCTTGATACCGAGACGCTCGGAGTGCTGGAAGATTATTTGGAACAGTTTCCCGGCGTTGTCGTGACCGTTTCCCATGACCGCTATTTCCTTGACCGTGTCGTCGACAGGCTGCTTGTATTTGAAGGCAGCGGAAACGTTTCGCGTTTTCAAGGTTCATACAGCGAATATATGGAGAAGCAAAAGGAGACCAGTCGTCAAAAGCCGGCGCCTGAAGCCGCAGAACCTGTCAAACCTGAGAAAAAGAAAAGAAAGAAGCTGTCTTATAAAGATCAGCTGGAATGGGACGGCATCGAAGACAGAATCGCTGCGCTGGAAGAAAAGCATAAACGGCTTGAAGAGGAAATCGCCGCCGCCGGCAGCGACTTCGCCAAGATTCAGACATTGATGGAAGAGCAGGCGCAAACAGCCGCAGAACTCGATGCGGCAATGGAGCGCTGGACAGAGCTGTCGCTGATGATCGAGGAGCTGGAACAATCGTAATGGAAGCTGCCGGGAAATCCCGGCAGTTTTTAATTTGTCGGGCTTTTTTCAGCATCGTTACAAAAATAGCCGATTACTTTTTCCTTTAATAAAGACGCCGCCAGACTCAGCTCTCTGTCTTGATGGACGATGAGCCCGTGAGTGGAGACAATCGGGGCAGTCACAGGCAGCAGTTTGAATTGCTTGGCTTCAAGTTCTTGTTTGACGGCGATTTCAGGAATGAAGGCAAAGCCGATGCCGCATTTTACCGCCTCTTTGATCATGGCGATGCTTGGGTACTCCAGGGCGCTGTTTCCTTCAATCCCGGCATCTTGCAATAATCTGCCCGCTTTTGTGTGGTAGACGCAGCTTGTACCGAAGCTGATGAATGTTTCACGACTAAGAGCGCCAAAGCTCTCAGATTCAACCTTTTCAGCGAGATCATTGGAAGCGATGAACACCAGCTTTTCTTCGAGCAAAGGGGTAAAAAGGATGTCGGGCCTATTCGGATTTTGCGGTACGATTCCGAAATCGACGGCATGGTTTTGCACCTGCTGAACGATATCGTGCTGAAACCCGTTTTCCAATTGCAATCTGATCTTTGGATATTCTTTAATAAAATCCCGGATCAGGAGAGACGTGCGCGTCAGAAAAAACGATTCCTGCATACGGATGTGGACGGTTCCTTGCGGCTGATCCAGTTCATTCATCGCTTCTTCCAAGGTGCTGCCTAAATGAATAAATTGATAGGCATATTTGCTTAGCTTCAAACCGGCCGGTGTCGGCTTCACACCTCTTGACAGCCGGTGAAACAAACGCTGTCCGCAAGCCTGCTCCAAAAGCTGAATATGGCTGGTGACTGTCGACTGTACATACCCCAGCCGATCAGCGGCGCGGCTGAAGTTTTTTTCTTCCATGACGGCGATGAAGGTTTTAAAAAATTTACCCTCTAAAAGCTCAATCATAGCTTGTCATCTCCTTGATATCGGAAATCAAAATGATTTCTATCGTAATCATTCATAAGTAAAATGTCTCTCCCCATGATATCGTAGGTTTTGCAAGAATAAAAGAAAAATTGAGGAGGAAAACAATGAAAAGAACGAGAGGATTCAGACTTGGCGTGTACATTTTCAAGGATGCTGAAATCATCGACTATGCCGCCCCATACGGAGTGTTTTCAGTGGCGAGGAGGCTCGATCCTGAACTGGACGCCTTTCTTGTGGCGGATGCGATGAAACCGGTTCAGACGCAAGCCGGGCTTACCGTTCATCCGAATTACAGCTTCAATGACCAGCCGGATATGGATGCTTTCTTAATTCCGGGCGGTTTCGGTACACGACAGGAGACCAACAACAAACGGCTGCATCAGTTCATCCGTTCCCTGCCTGAGTCGACGCTTTTGGTGAGCGTATGTACAGGTTCATGGATTTACGGGCGCATGGGGCTCTTAGACGGGCTTTCCGCCACAAGCCGGAAAGAGCCGGATCGGCTTGAGGCGTCAGAGATGGGGCAAGTACCGATCGACCGCTTGGCGGACATCGCGCCGGCCTGCCGCGTCAGCCGGGCGAGAATCGTCGACAGCGGACGGATCATCACCGCCGGGGGAATTGCTTCAGGCATGGAAATGGGCTTTCACTTATTGAGAAGAGCGGGCTATGATGAAAGCTTCATAGAAGAAACGGCGCGTGTTATGGAGTATCAAGAGGGGTACAGCCAGTATCGGGATGATATTGAATACGTGCGGAAAGAGAAATAAGTCGAAGCTGCCGGGGAGAACCCGGCAGTTTACAACGGTTCGTCTGCCTGTAAAATGATTTGAAGCAACCCCGGAAAACGGCTGTCCAAGTCCTCTTGGCGAAGCGAAATAAACCGTTGTGTTCCTTCTATTCTTGTATGAATGACTCCCGATTCCCTAAGGACTTTAAAGTGATGAGACAAGGTTGATTTTGGAATGGGAACGTTAACAGCGCTGCACGATTGTTCGCCGGCTTCTGCAAGATTTTTTATGATTTGAAGTCTGATTTGATCACTTAGGGCGTAAAGAACAGCGGATAAACTGATGTCAGGGCGGTTTGTCTGTTTTTATATATTTTTTCAATGCTCCTGTTTAAAAACAGCCGGGCGCTGAATCAATCAAAAACTGCATAAGGATCGAGTCTGCCGGAAAAACCGGCAGCTCTTTTTAATTTATATTTTGGAAAACGACAGCCGCGCCACCGCATCATGCATGTGAATCGATTCTTCGTTCCGGCATTCGATCTCAAAGGCGGAGATCCAGTTCATTTCGTATAAGTCGGCAGCCGTTAAGCGGATGACGTCTTCTACAAATCTTGGATTTTCATAAGCCTGTTCAGTCACTCTTTTTTCGTCGGGCCTTTTTAAGACGGGATGGAGCTTTGCGCTTGCGTTCGTTTCCGCTGCGGCAAGAAGCTCGGTTTTGAAATCGTCCGGCATCTCCGCCTGCTCATTGATATGTGCGGTGATCTTGATTATGCCGCGCTGGTTATGGGCGCTGTATTCGCTGATTTCTTTTGAACACGGGCAGAGCGTCGTCACATGGGCCGTGATGCCGACGGTTTGTGAAAAGCCTTTGTTTTCATGATAAGAGACTGTCATATGGATATCGGCGTGCATCAATCCTGACAGTTTGGTTTCCGGGCTGAGGCGTTCGAAATACCATGGAAAACTGACAGAGACGGATGCGCTTTGCTGTTCCATATTGTCGGCTAAATCCTTTGCAAAATCTTTCAGTGTATGGACATCAATCGTCCAGTTTGCTTCGTGATAGCGCTGCAGCTGTTCTGTCAGGCGGCTCATATTGATTCCTTTGCGGCCGCGCGCAAGGCTCGTCGTAAAGGAAAAAGCGCCGATCGTCGTTTGTGTAAACGGCTTGAGCGAGGATGCAATCAAAATCGGATGCGAAACGTTTGAGACACCGACATGGTCAATGTCAAAAAAATAGTCGTTCGGTGTATTTTGAATATCCTTCATCTGTTCTTTATCGGTCGGTTTTATTCCTTTCACGGCTTCGACAGATCCGAAGCGGCGGTGGCGTTCGGGTTTTGCGGGCAAATGCAGGATACGTTCCATTGATGAGACCCCTTTCTGTAGTAAATCGAAATAGTTCCTATTTATTTTGAGGGAATGCTGTGATAAAATCAAGTGGTCATGTCTAAAGCATGCAAATTAAATCGAAATGATTTCGTTTAGGGAGTGGTTGTTTTGCAGCATAGCGAAATCGTCATTGTTGGAGCGGGGCCCGCAGGTATTGGAATGGGAATCGTTCTGAAAAAACTCGGTTTTCAATCGTTTACGATTTTGGAAAAAGACCGTGCAGGAGCTTCATTTCGAAGCTGGCCTGAAGAAATGAAACTGATAACACCGTCCTTTACCGGGCAGGGATTCGGGGCTTTGGATTTAAATGCTGTTGCTCCGGGAACATCCCCTGCCTTTACTTTTCACCGCGAGCACTTGAGCGGGCAGGAGTATGGAGATTATTTGGCGCTTTTGGCCGATCATTTTCAGCTTCCAATTCAAGAAGGCACATCGGTTCGCAGCGTTCATAAAGACGACGGCGGTTTTTCAGTTGAAACTAATAAAGGCATGATGACGGCCAAAGACGTTATTTGGGGAGCCGGTGAATTCCAATTTCCGAAATATTCGTTTCATGGTGCAGAGATTGGCATCCACAACAGCAAGGTCGCCAGATGGAGCCAATTTGAAAAAGCCCATTATTACGTGGTAGGCGGCTATGAAAGCGCAATGGATGCGGCGGTTACACTGGCGTCCTATGGCAGCGATGTGACGGTTGTGATGCCGAATTCGCTCAGCGAAAACGCTGAAGCCGATCCAAGCCGGTCGCTTTCACCTTATACATGGGAACGTCTTGAAGATGCGTATGAAAAAGGGAAGGTTCAGTTTTTGGAAAAAGCCCTGGTAGAAAAACTGGCGAAAAATGGACCAGCCTATGATTTATATTTGTCAGACGGGAGGAAAATACGCTCGGAAACACGGCCGATTATCGCGACAGGCTTTCATTCCGGGGCAAAACAAATCGAGCATTTGTTTGAATGGGGAGAGAACGGCAAACCGCTTTTAACGAATGAAGATATGTCGACCGTGACGGACGGTCTTTATTTAATCGGGCCGAGCGTTCAGCACCAAAACGCCGTCTTTTGTTTCATTTATAAATTCAGGCAGCGATTCGCCGTCATCGCCGAGCATTTGTTGGAAAAACGAAAGTTTTCGATTGATGAAAAGGTGCTGACAGAATACAGGGAAAATCAAATGTTTCTCACGGATTTGAGCTGCTGTGAGGTGCAGTGTGAATGCTGAAAGAGCCAACGCGGCGGCAGCGCATGCTCTTTATCGGACTCGAATCGGTCGGAAAAACAACGCTTTTTTCCGCGATCACAGATCAGAGAGCAGGCGAAGCAGCCAATGTGAAAGGATCGACGATATTTGCGGCTGAACGGGAGATCAAAAGCCTTCCGGGCTGGCAAGCCATTGATACACCGGGCATTCGGGAGGATGACAGCGTGTCGAAAAGAGCGCTGAAAAAAGAGATCGAAAAGGCCGATGAGGTGGTTGCCGTCTTGCGCGGCACCCATTTTTCAGAAGAGCTGAACGCGGTCTTGGACCTGATTCCGCCGGATGCCAGGCGCGTCTGCTTTATCGTTACGTTTCAGGATAAAATGACGGACGCCATGCGCCGGACGCTTTCTGAGCAAGTGGCTAAGCACAGTCTCCCGGTCCTGTTGGTTGATACGAGAACTGTGACAGACGATAAAAAAGAGCATATCATCGCTTTTTTAAGAAAAGAGGCTGAATTTCATCCGCTGAAACGGAAACGGATGAAACAGATTGAACTTGAAAGTGTGGCTGTTCAGCAGTTTGTGTTTCATCGTCCCGTAGTTGGGCCTGTTGTGAGTACTGCACTTTTATGTTTGTTATTTATGGCGCCGATCATATTGGCTTATCATACATCAGAGTGGATGCAGCAATACGCGGACGAATGGGCGGTTGAACCTCTCCAAAATGCGGTCGGAGGCTTGCCGTCATGGCTGAGCGCGGCATTGGCGGGGAATTATGGCCTGTTATCCCTTGGCATTTACTCGTTTGTTTGGGCGTTTCCTGTCGTTTTGTTTATGTCTATAGCAAATGCGGCAGCAGATGATTCGGGTTTAAAGGACCGGATCGTCGATTCACTGGACCCGCTGATGCGGAAGATCGGTCTGAACGGCCGCGATTTAGTTCCGCTTTTGACCGGATTTGGCTGCAATGTCGTTGCCGTTCAGCAGACGCGGTCGTGCAGCATGTGTACGAGAAAGCGTTGTGTATCATTTATTTCTTTCGGATCAGCGTGCAGCTACCAAATCGGCGCGACGCTGTCGATTTTTCATGCTGCGGGAAGGGAGTGGCTGTTTATCCCTTACCTCGCTGTTCTTGTTGCCGCAGCAGCCGCTCATAACCGGATATGGTATCGCATCGATCAGAAATGGGCCGCTTACTTCGAGCGCCGGCAAACGTTTTTACAGATGCCGTCCTGGAAAGGGATCGTCTTTCGAGTAAAAGAAGTGCTCCAGCAATTTATCTTTCAGGCGATGCCGATCTTTCTCATCATTTGCCTGGCGGCGACAGTATTGAATGAACTCGGTGTCATCCGTCTTGTGACATTGCTTGTCTCGCCTGTTTTAAGCCTGTTCGGTGCTCCGGAAGATGCGGCGCCGGGCCTTGTTTTTTCTCTGATCAGGAAAGACGGTATTCTCTTGTTCAATGAAGGGAATGGAGCGCTTCTTGATGTGCTGCCGGGGGCAACGCTCTTTCTGCTCATTTACTTGGCATCAACCTTTACTCCATGCATGGTGACGGTTTGGACAATTGCCAAGGAACTGGGGATGAAAACGGCGGCAGCCATTATGGGAAAACAGATGGCCACTTCAGTCGTGTCAGTTTTGATCATCATGATCATCTGGAAGCTGACACTTTGCATTTTTAAATAAATTGTGGTGAAATAAAATATAAATCGTAATAATTACGATTTGATAAGAGGAAGGAGAATGAAAAAATGAGTAAAAAGATTCCTGTAACAGTGTTAAGCGGATACCTGGGGGCGGGTAAAACGACGCTGCTGAATCACATATTGCAAAACCGCCAAGGGCTGAAAGTCGCCGTTATCGTTAATGACATGAGCGAAGTCAACATTGATGCCGGGCTTGTCAAGCAAGGCGGTGGCCTGTCGAGGACGGATGAAAAGCTGGTCGAAATGTCAAACGGCTGCATTTGCTGCACACTCAGAGAGGACTTGCTGGTTGAAGTCGAAAAACTGGCGAAGCAAGGAAATATCGATTATATCGTGATCGAATCGACCGGTATCAGCGAACCGATCCCGGTCGCTCAGACGTTCTCTTACATCGACGAAGAATTGGGTATTGATTTGACGCGGTTCTGCCGTTTGGACACAATGGTCACGGTGGTCGACGCCAATCGTTTTTGGCACGATTTTCAGTCGGGTGACAGCCTGCTGGACCGGAAAGAGGCTGTCGGTGAAGAGGATGAACGTGATATCGCCGATCTGCTCATCGATCAAATCGAGTTTTGCGATGTGCTGATTTTGAATAAATGCGACCTTGTCTCCGAGGAAGATCTGGAAAAGCTTGAGAAAGTGCTGAAAACGTTGCAGCCTAAAGCAAACATCATCAGAGCGGTCAAAGGAGAGGTCGATCCGAAGGTCATCTTAAACACCGGTCTTTTCAATTTTGACGAAGCAAGCGGCTCAGCAGGCTGGATCAGGGAATTAAACGAAGGACACCACCAGCATACGCCTGAGACTGAAGAATACGGAATATCTTCGTTTGTATACGAAGCGCGCCGTCCTTTTCATACCGAGCGGTTTTATAACTGGATTCATTCACTGCCGGAAAACGTCGTCAGGGCGAAAGGAATCGCCTGGTGTGCGACGCGCAACAGCCTTGCCCTTTTGATGTCGCAGGCAGGGCCATCCGTGTCGCTGGAACCGATCTCTTATTGGGTGGCCGCGCTGTCCAAGCCGGAACAGGAGCAAATCCTCAGACAGAATCCAGAGCTATTAAAAGAATGGAATGAAGAATTCGGAGACCGCCACACAAAGCTCGTCTTTATCGGATTGGATCTGTCCCCGTCAGAAATTACCGCCGAAGCGGATCGTTGCCTTTTGACAGATTCGGAGATGGCGGACGACTGGTCGCTTTTATCTGACCCGTTCGATTGGCAGATTGAAAGAGCTAGATAAATGAATTTCCACATTAAGACAAAAGAGATAGCTCTTTTGTCTTTTTTTATTTCAAACAAACCGGTGTTTTGTACACCATGTTGACATATCAGGAAAGGAATACTAATATTTTATTGTAATGTTAACTTAAATTATTTATAGGTTAACATATGAGTGCGGTGTTTAGAGGGGGGATGAAAGCATGAAGGGAGAAGCGTATTACAGTGTGAGAATGAGAGCCTCCGAGAACGGTCCCCATGAAGAGGGGGGGAAACACATATCCGGAGGAGAGCGGCTTGCGCCTTTCATCGGTGTAAAGGATGCCGTCAGCGATTTATTGGAAAAAGCATTGTCTCATTCGCGTGGCAAGCCGGACTTTATGCAAATTCGCTTCGATCTTGTAAACGAACCGATAAAGTTTGTCCAGCCTCTGCGCATTGAAACGAATGAAACAAAATCAGCGGAAGAAGGACAAGCGCTTGCCCGTGAGCTGATCAGCCGCGCCGGCGTACCGAAAAACGCGGTAGACAAAGCGTTTCAAGGCATTGCCGAATACTCGGACGTAAGGGGCGCCGTTTTGTTTGACATTCATTCAGGCCGGAGGATTGACGGAAGAAAACAAAAAGGAGTGCGCGTCTCACGGCTCGATTGGCCGGAAGCCGATTTTCAAATGTGGGCGGCTTTGTGCGGAATGCCGCCGAATCCGCGGTTGAAAGAGGCGCTTGCCATCGCTTCTAAGGTATGTGAGCATCCGGCTGTCGTCGCCGAATTATGCTGGTCAGATGACCCTGATTACATAACGGGCTATGTTGCCGCTAAAAAGCTGGGTTATCAGCGGATAACAAGGATGAAAGAGCATGGAGACGAGAGCGGCTGCCGGATTTTTTTTGTTGATGGATTAGCAAATATCAAGAGCTGTATAGACGGCTTGGAAAAACAGCCTGTATTCATTCGGTCGGGAGGTAAAACATGAATCAATCACTCGTTGAAAAAAGCAAAAAATATCTTTGGCTGCCTTTTACCCAAATGAAAGACTATGACGAAAACCCGCTGATCATCGAAAGCGGGGAGGGCATCAAACTGAGGGATATCGACGGCAGGGAGTACTATGACGGATTTTCTTCAGTATGGCTCAATGTCCACGGCCATCGCAAGAAGGAACTGGATGAAGCCATCAAAAAACAGCTCGGCAAAATCGCTCATTCGACATTGCTGGGGATGACAAATGTTCCGGCGACAGAGCTTGCCGAGGTGTTAATCAAGATCACGCCGGAAAAGCTGACGCGTGTTTTTTATTCGGACAGCGGCGCTGCAGCAATGGAAATCGCGCTGAAAATGGCCTTTCAATATTGGAAAAACATCGGCAAGCCGGAGAAACAAAAATTCATTTCGATGAAAAACGGCTATCACGGCGATACGATCGGCGCTGTCAGCGTCGGTGCGATCGAGCTCTTCCACCATGTATATGGGCCGCTTATGTTTGAAAGCTTTAAGGTGAACGTTCCTTACGTGTACCGCTCGAAAAGCGGCAACCCGGACGAGTGCCGCGATGAATGCCTCGCAGAACTCGAACAACTCCTGAGCGAGCGGCACGATGAGATCGCCGCGCTGTCGGTCGAATCGATGGTCCAAGGGGCATCGGGGATGATCGTGATGCCTGAAGGATATTTGGCAGGGGTCCGGGAGCTTTGCACGAAATATGACGTTTTAATGATTGTCGATGAAGTGGCAACAGGATTCGGCCGAACCGGGAAAATGTTTGCCTGTGAGCATGAACGTGTTCAGCCTGACTTGATGGCGGCTGGAAAGGCCATTACCGGAGGCTATTTGCCGATCGCCGTCACGTTTGCGACAGAGGAAATTTATCAGGCATTTTATGATGACTATGACAAACTGAAAACGTTTTTCCACGGCCATTCGTACACGGGGAACCAGCTTGGATGTGCCGTTGCGCTGGAAAATTTGCGCCTGTTCGAATCGGAAAAAATCGTCACTCAAGTTGCGGAAAAGTCGAAAATAGTGGAATCGCTTTTTCATGATCTTGCAGCGCTCCCTCATGTCGGCGACATCCGCCAGCTCGGTTTAATGAGCGGGATCGAACTCGTTCAGTCGAAAGAAACGAGGCAGCCTTATCCGCCTGAAGAGCGAATCGGATACCGGGTGTCTTTGAAAATGAGGGAGCTTGGCATGCTGACGAGGCCGCTCGGGGATGTTATCGCATTTCTTCCTCCGCTCGCCAGCACCGCCGATGACCTGAGCACCATGGTGTCCATTATGAAAGAAGCGATTCAAGAGGTTACAGGCCGTGCCCATTGACGAATGGCTCAGCAGTCGGCTCGCCAGGACGAAGGCAGCCGGGCTTTACCGCTCGCTTAAACCGCCTCAAGCTGTCGCGGAAGCGAAACGTACGAATTGGGCGTCAAACGATTATTTGAGCCTGGCGAACGACAAACGGCTGATTCACGCCGCAGAAACGGCGCTTCGCCGCTTTGGAGCCGGGAGCACAGGGTCAAGGCTGACGTCCGGCAATACCGAATGGCATGAAAAACTTGAGCGGAAAATCGCCGGTTTTAAGCAGACAGAAGCCGCTCTCTTGTTTTCAAGCGGATATTTGGCCAATATCGGCGTGCTTTCGTCTTTGCCTGAAAAAGGAGACGTCATATTAAGCGATCAATTGAACCATGCGAGCATCATCGACGGCTGCCGCCTTTCAAAAGCTGATACGGTTGTTTACCGCCACACGGATATGAATGATCTTGAAGAAAAACTCCGCACCGCACAGAGCCGTGCTCGCCGTTTTATTGTGACAGACGGCGTGTTCAGCATGGACGGCACAATTGCACCGCTTGACGAAATCATGCTCCTTGCCAAGCGGTACCGGGCCTTTGTCATCGTTGATGATGCCCACGCAACAGGGGTTTTGGGAGATGCCGGCAGGGGAACGGGCGAGTATTTCGGCGTCTCCCCAGATGTTGTGATCGGCACGTTAAGTAAAGCTGTAGGCGCGGAAGGCGGCTTCGTCGCGGGCTCTAAAGCATTGATCGATTTTTTGCTGAATCATGCGAGAACGTTTATCTTTCAAACGGCTGTCCCGCCCGCAAGCTGTGCGGCGGCATGCAGAGCTTTAGACATCATTAAAGACAGCCGGGATAAACGCCGGCTTTTGCAATCATCGGTGACCACGATCAAACGGGGTCTCGAGGATATCGGGTTTACGGTCAAGGGAGAAGATACGCCGATCATACCCGTTATGATCGGAGACCCTCAAAAAGCCGTTCGATTTGCAAACGGCCTCAAGGAGAAAGGGATTGAGGCCCCGGCCATCCGCCCGCCGACTGTTGCGGAAGGAGAGAGCCGAATCAGGCTGACCGTCACCGCAGATCGCAAGTTAAGAGATATTGAAGCTCTATTAGAGGGGTTTAAATTAGTGGGAAGAGAGTTGAACTTGGTGAAATGAAGGGTTTTTTTGTAACGGGAACTGATACGGGAGTAGGGAAGACGTTTATCGCTTGCGGCCTTGCCGCTTTGTTGAAAGAGCAGCATGTTGATGTCGGCGTGTTCAAGCCGTTTTTGAGTGGAGAGCTTAGCAGCGATCCGCAGAGTGATACAGCACTTTTGAAGAACAGCTCTGAAACATCTCTCGCTGATGAGGAGATCACACCTTTCGTGTTTAAAGAGCCGCTTGCACCTTACACAGCAGGGAAGCTCGAAGGGAGGACCGTCGGGCTGGAAGATGCCGTGAACCATTGGAAAAAGATTAAGGATCGGCACGATTGCTTCATTGTTGAAGGGGCAGGCGGGATTGCGGTGCCGCTCGGAGAGGATTATTTCGTCAGCGACTTGATCAAAGCGCTCGATTTGCCGGCTGTCATTGTGGCTCGTCCCAATCTTGGAACGATCAACCATACGTATTTAACCGTCCAATACGCGAAACAAATGGGGATACGCGTGATCGGCATCGTGATCAACGGCATCAGCAGCCGGCCCGGACTTGATGAACAGACGAATCCGGACATGATTGAAAGATTTTGCGGTGTGCCGCTCCTCGGCGTTACGCCGAAGCTTGAAGACGTTTCACCAACACAAATTCACCACATGATCAAGGAGCATGTCGATGTTTCCTTGATTATGAATCAAATGCAAATGGGGGCAGAAACATGAATCAGTGGATGGAACTTGCAGAACGGGTGCTGGATGGCGGAGAAGTAACTGAAAAAGAGGCGCTTTCCATCTTGGAATGCTCGGATGACGACGTTCTCCTGCTTATGCATGCTGCATTTCAAATCAGAAAACGCTACTTTGGAAAAAAAGTAAAGCTCAATATGATTATGAATGCAAAATCTGGACTTTGTCCGGAAAACTGCGGCTACTGCTCGCAGTCTTCGATATCAAAAGCGCCGATCGACAGCTACAGGATGGTCGACAAAACGACCCTGCTTGAAGGTGCAAAGCGTGCGCACGATTTAAATATCGGAACGTATTGCATCGTGGCGAGCGGCAGAGGCCCGTCCAACAGAGATGTCGATCAAGTGGTCGGCGCCGTTAAAGAAATTAAAGAAACGTACGGCTTAAAAGTCTGTGCATGCCTCGGACTGCTAAAGCCCGAACAGGCCGAGCGGCTGAAGGAAGCCGGAGTGGACCGGTACAATCACAACATCAATACATCAAAAAGCAATCATTCAAACATTACAACGTCCCACACGTATGATGACAGAGTAAACACTGTGGAAACAGCCAAAAAATCCGGCATGTCCCCATGCTCGGGCGTCATTGTCGGGATGAAAGAGACGAAGCAGGATGTCGTCGATATGGCGAATAGCTTAAAGGCGCTTGATGCAGACTCAATTCCGGTTAATTTTTTACATGCGATCGACGGAACTCCGCTGGAAGGGATCAATGAATTAAATCCGCTTTATTGTTTAAAGGTTTTGGCTTTGTTCCGCTTTATCAACCCGACAAAGGAAATCCGTATTTCAGGGGGGCGCGAAGTCAACCTCCGCTCCTTGCAGCCGCTGGGGCTGTATGCCGCCAATTCGATCTTCGTCGGAGACTATTTAACAACGGCAGGGCAGAATGAAACAGAGGACCATAAGATGCTCCATGATTTAGGATTTGAAGTCGAATCGGTGGAAGAAATGAAAGCCAGTTTACAGCGGTAACACGGGGGAGATATAACATGACGACAGAACTGCACGAGGCAGGGCCGCGTCTGAAATCGGATTCGGATTTTTGGAGAGATCCATATCTGTTTTACGATAAACTGCGGTCCGTTCATCCTGTATATAAAGGAACCGTTTTAAAGCATCCGGGATGGTATGTCACCGGATATGAAGAAGCGGCGGCGATTTTGAGGGACGCGGTATTTAAAAACCGCGTTCCTCTCCCTGAAGCCTCTACAAAATATGAACAACTTCACGAATTGCAGCGGAATATGATGCTGTTTCAAAATGAGTCTGGCCATAAGCGGATGCGGACGATTGTCGGCAAAGAATTCATGCCGCAGAAGACGGCATCTTTCCGTCCTGTTATAGAAGAAATCGTCCATGAATTGCTCGATCAGCTTGAAAACAAGAAGATGGCGGACATGGTATCCGAATTCGCCTTTCCTTTGGCAAGCCTTATCATTGCCGACATGCTCGGCGTCCCCGCAGAGGAGAGATATCAATTCAGGCAATGGACGGCGGATCTCATTCAAACGATCGATTTGACCCGCACACGAAAGGTGCTGGCAAAAGGCGGGGATACCGTTGCCAAGCTGACGGCGTATTTTAAAGATTTGATTGAAAAGCGAAAAGCTCATCCTTCTCAAGACCTGATCAGCACATTCGCCGGTCATGAGCAGCTCGCCGAAGATGAAGTTCTTGCGACGTGCATTCTGCTTGTGATTGCCGGGCACGAGACGACGGTCAACCTTTTGACGAACGGATTGTTTTTGCTCATGAACCATCCCGGCCAGCTCAGCGCGCTGAAAGAAAATCCGCTGCTGATTGAGTCAGCCGTTGAAGAATGCCTGCGCTATGAAAGTCCGACACAGCTGACAGCGCGCACCGCGTCAGAGGACTGTGAAATCAACGGGAAGATCATCAAAAAAGGAGAGCACGTATACATCCTTTTAGGCGCCGCCAACCGCGATCCGAAGAAATTTCAAAATCCGCATGTATTTGACATCACGAGAAAACCGAATCCGCACCTTGCCTTTGGAGCCGGTGCACACGTATGTTTAGGCTCGGCATTGGCGCGGCTCGAAGCGCAAATTGCCATTCCCGTATTGTTGGAGCGGCTGCCTAAGTTGAAGCTTGCTTCAACAGACGTTCCATTTCGCAGGTTAATCGGCTTTAGATCGCTGGCCGAGCTGCCTGTCATCCTCAATTAAAGACAAAAAAGGGCTGGCTTACAGGTGCCGGCCCTTTTTAATCTTTCTTTTCATTTTGCGTGATATAGGTTTCCAGAAGCGCTTTTAATTCTTTAACCTCCGCGCGCAGTTCTTTGATTTCTTTTGTATCCTCTTTCAGCTCGCCTGTCTCATCTTCTATTTCCTGAGAAATTTTTTGTGCATTATTCACGATTTCCCCGACGATCAAGTTGATCATAATGAAAGTCGCAATGATGATAAATGAAACGAAATAGAGCCATGACCAGCCGCTCTCGGCAAAAATCGGCCTGAATATGCCGCTTGCCCACGATTCGAGCGTAAAGGTTTGGAACAGTGTCAGAAGGCTGAGCTGCAGGTTGCCGAAGTATTCCGGCGCGATAGCAGAAAAGAACATCGTACCGATGACGGCGTACACATAAAAAATGATGCTCATCAGAATAATGACGCTGCTGATAGTCGGAATCGCCATAAACAGCGCATTGACGATCCTTCTTAATGAGGGAACGGAAGTGATCGTCCGCAGCACCCGCAGCACCCGGAAGATACGGAGAACGCTGACGAAATTCGTATTGTAAAGAATCAAACTGCCGGCGACGATTACGAAGTCAAAAACGTTCCAGTTGTTTTTAAAAAAGTGCTGTTTTTGAACGAATAGTTTAAGAGATAGTTCGATGACAAATATCGTTAAAAACAAACAATCCACAATAAAAAATACTTTTTGATAAGGTTTAAAGAAAGCGTAAGTTTCCAAACCGATCGAGATGGCATTCAACACAATGACCGTCGTTATGAATGACTGAAACAGCCGGCTTTCAATCAATGCCGAAACTTTACTTTGAACTGAAAATCGATTTTGATGAGTGTTCACTCTGATTATTTGTCCTCCTGTTTAGTTGTCCATTTCTATGATACGTTACAGCAGCAGGATGATGTCAAGTCAGTTCTTTTTTTTGTATCGAAAAAACTTAACGTTTACGTAAAAGTATAATAGTAGTATAATAGAAAAGAAGAAAAATCTCGGGGGGATATGGACGTGGAGTGGATGAAGATTGATCAAATGGCCAAGCGAAGCGGCCTGACGAAAAGAACGATCCGCTTTTACGAAGAAATCGGTCTGCTTTCTTCACCGAAGCGGACGGAAGGCGGTGTCCGTCTTTACTCTGAAGACGATCTTGAAGAGCTTGAAAGAGTGATCAGCGCGAAGGAAGTGCTGGGATTCTCGCTGCAGGAGCTCCAGCAGTTCATGGAAACGGGCAAGCACTTGGAGATGAATAAAGAAGGATACCTTTTATCGCTGGACAAACGGGAACGAAAAGACAAGCTCGAAGACATTCAGAGGATGCTGAATGAACAGATGAGAATGATTGATGAAAAAATTGAGAAATTTCAATCATTCAAGAAGCGCTTGGAGGCTATGCAGGCAAAAGCCGAGAATGCGCTTGAATTAATTGATTAAACAAGAAAAACGCTATTTTTATAGCGTTTCTTTATTTGCAAAGAAAGGTTTGATAGATCATGAATGAACAACCACCTGAGAACTCAAGTATGTTTAAACAGCCAAAAGCGGTCTGGGCCGTGGCCTTTGCCTGCGTGATCTCGTTTATGGGGATCGGGCTTGTCGATCCGATTCTGCCGGCGATTGCGCGGCAGCTGCATGCTTCCCCCAGCCAAGTTTCGCTTTTATTTACAAGCTATCTGCTAGTCACAGGTTTCGCCATGCTTTTATCAGGCGCCGTATCGAGCCGGATTGGGGCAAAGCTGACGTTAATCAGCGGCTTGATCCTGATCATCGTTTTTGCAGGCTTGGGCGGGCTTTCGCATTCCATTTCTCAGCTCGTCGGCTTTCGCGGCGGCTGGGGACTCGGAAACGCCATGTTTATCTCAACTGCGCTTGCCGTCATTGTCAGCGTGGCATCTGGCGGGAGCGCAAAAGCCATTATTTTGTATGAGGCGGCTTTGGGATTGGGCATTTCGGTTGGACCGCTTGCCGGTGGAGAGCTTGGCACAATATCGTGGAGAGCGCCGTTTTTCGGCGTATCGGTTTTAATGGCGGCCGCTCTTTTGGCCATCTTTTTTCTTTTGCCGCCTGTCCAAAAGCCGCGGAAGAAAATTTCCGTCAGCGCGCCGATCAAAGCGCTTCGTTATAAAGGGCTATTGACGCTTTCAGGCGCCGCATTCTTATATAACTTCGGTTTCTTCACCCTGCTTGCATATTCGCCGTTTGTTCTTGACTTAAATGAACGGGGCCTCGGCTACGTCTTTTTCGGCTGGGGGCTGTTTCTTGCGATCACTTCCGTTTTCATCGCTCCGGCCGTACAGCGGATCTTTGGAACCGTCCGCTCGCTGATCTTTCTGTTTATGCTGTTTGCAGCTGATTTGCTCGCGATCGGGATTTGGACGGAGCACATGGCGCTCGTCATCGGGGCGATCATCATAGCCGGAGGGATTCTGGGCATGATCAATACAATTTTGACAACAGCGGTGATGGAAGCTGCGCCTGTCGAACGGTCTGTCGCTTCATCTGCCTACAGCTCCATCCGGTTCATCGGCGGGGCCATTGCGCCTTGGATCGCCGGTGTGTTAGCCGATCATTTTACTGCGCATACTCCCTATTTTGCAGGATGCATCGCCGTGCTTGCCGGCATGGCTGTTTTGACTGGAGGCCGCCGTTATTTGGCAGGCATCAAAGCCGGTCATTAATGAAAACAGCGTGTCGAGAAACCCTCGCATTCGTTGTCAGGCCTGCGCGTCGGTGCTCACGAATAGAGGAAGGATCGGCGACTAACCGCCCAGGCGTCCTGCCTGAACGTCGCCGTCATCACCTCCTGTGAAAGTCCGCTCCGATGCTCGGCCTTCCTAGACTGCAAAGGTTTTCAATCACGCAGAAAGGATGACAAAATCCCAAAACAAAAAGCCGTTTTGGGATTTTGTCAACAATCTGAAAGCTTGTTTCCCTAAAAGGAAACAAGCTTTTTTTGTTTATAAAACTTTCGTTGTCCATGACTCGCAATTCCATGTTTCTGTCGCGATGTCCATATAGAATTCAGGTTCGTGAGAGATGAGCAGGACGGAGCCTTTGTATTCTTTCAAAGCTCTTTTTAATTCTTCTTTTGCTTCAACATCAAGGTGGTTTGTCGGTTCATCGAGTACAAGCAGGTTCGTTTCCGAATTGATAAGCTTGCATAGTCTGACTTTTGCTTTTTCCCCGCCGCTTAATACGGATACCCTGCTTTCGATATGCTTTGTCGTCAGTCCGCACTTCGCCAGAGCCGCGCGGATTTCGTACTGTGTAAAGGACGGAAAGTCGTTCCACACTTCTTCTATGCATGTGTTGTTGTTGGTCTCTTTGACTTCCTGCTCGAAATAGCCGATATGAAGGTGTTCGCCGCGTTCGACTTCTCCCGACAGTGGTGAAATTTCACCCAGAAGGCTTTTCAGCAATGTCGTTTTTCCGATGCCGTTGGCTCCGTACAGAGCGATCTTTTGGCCCCGCTCCATTCTCAAGTTCAGCGGACGGGACAGCGGCTCATCATAGCCGATGACGAGCTCTTTCGTTTCAAAAATCAGCTTTCCGGATGTTCTTGCTTGTTTAAAATGAAATTCAGGCTTCGGTTTTTCCGAAGGGAGCTCGATCATATCCATTTTATCGAGCTTTTTTTGCCGGGACATCGCCATATTTCTTGTGCTGACGCGCGCTTTGTTGCGGGCGACGAAATCTTTCAGCTCCGAAATCTCCTGCTGCTGTTTCTTGTAGGCTGCTTCAAGCTGCTGTTTTTTCACTTCGTATACTTCGCGGAATTGGTTGTAGTCGCCGACATAGCGGGTCAGCTCCTGGTTTTCCACATGGTAGATCAAATTGATGACGCTGTTTAAAAACGGAATGTCGTGAGAAATCAAAATAAAGGCGTTCTCGTACTCCTGCAAATAGCGTTTCAGCCATTCGATATGCTGTTCGTCCAGATAGTTTGTCGGCTCATCGAGCAGCAGGATGTCGGGCTTTTCCAAGAGCAGTTTGGCAAGCAGCACCTTTGTCCGCTGGCCGCCGCTCAAATCCGCGACATCCCTGTCAAGGCCGAGATCGTTAAGCCCGAGGCCGCGGGCGATTTCTTCAACTTTTGCGTCAATCGCGTAAAAGTCGTTGTTGGTCAGGGCGTCCTGGATCGTTCCGACTTCTTCGAGAAGCTTTTCAAGCTCATCGGGGTCAGCCTCGCCCATTTTTGTGTAGATGGCATTCATTTCTTCTTCCATCGCAAATAAATAATGGAAAGCGTTTCTGAGCACGTCGCGGATTGTTTGTCCGCGCTCAAGTGATGTATGCTGGTCAAGATAGCCGACCCGGACCTTTTTGGACCATTCCACTTTTCCTTCGTCAGGCTCAAGTTTGCCTGTAATGATATTCATGAAGGTCGATTTTCCCTCGCCGTTTGCTCCGATGAGACCGACATGTTCCCCTTTCAGCAAGCGAAAGGATATATCATGAAAGATCGCCCGGTCCCCAAAACCGTGGCTCAGCTTTGTGACTGTAAGTAAACTCATGTTTTGCACCTCAAAAAATATAATCTGTATTCTATAAGATTATATCGAACTCAGAGGGAACAATAAAAGAAAAATTGCGCAGCCGCTTTTGTTTTGAGATACTAGGAGCAGAATCAACCTGATAAAAGGAGAAAAACATGACAGAAAGATGGCCATTTTTAAATAAAGCAAAACCGTTTATTCAAGAAAACTGGAAGGCATCGGGCTTTCAAGAGCCGACGAGTGTCCAAAAAAATGCAGTCGATCTGATTTTGGACGGGCGTGACGTGATCGCCGAGTCGCCGACTGGAACAGGCAAAACGCTCGCTTACGTCCTGCCGATTCTGGAAAAGCTGGAGGCGGATCAAAAGAACGTGCAAGCTGTGATTTTGGCTCCGTCCCGCGAGCTTGTCATGCAGATTTTTGATGTGATCGTCGAATGGAAAAAAGGATCGGATATCAGAGCCGCTTCCCTGATCGGCGGCGCCAATGTTAAAAAGCAGCTGGAAAAGCTGAAAAAACACCCGCACATCATTGCGGGCACACCTGGACGCGTATTTGAGCTGATTAAAATGAAAAAACTGAAAATGCATGAAGTGAAGACGATCGTCCTTGACGAAACCGATCATCTGCTTACGCCGGAGCATCGCGGGACGATACAAAGCATCATCAAATCGACGCTCCGCGACAGGCAGCTCCTCTGTTTTTCGGCGACTTTAAAAGACGACGCCGAACGCGAGCTCCGCGGTATGACGACAGAAGCGGAAGTTCTCAGGATCAAGAGGTCGAAAGAAGAATCTGCAAAAATCAAACACCAATTTCTCGTATGCGACCAGCGGGATAAGGTGAAGATCCTGCAAAAATTCTCGCGGCTTCCAGGTATGCAGGCGCTCGTCTTTGTCAAAGACATCGGCAACTTAAACGTGTATGCCGAAAAGCTCAAATTTCATCATGTCGACATCGGCGTCCTTCACAGCGAGGCAAAAAAAATCGAGCGCGCCAAAATATTGCAGGCATTTGAAGCAGGTGAATTCACACTGCTTCTCGCGACCGATATCGCAGCGCGCGGAATCGACATCGAAGATCTCCCTTATGTCATCCACGCCGATTTGCCAAACATTGAAGGCTATATCCACCGGTCGGGAAGGACGGGAAGAGCGGGGAATGAAGGAACCGTGATCAGCCTTGTCAACCGCATTGAAGAGGAAAGGCTGAAAAAGCTGGCGAAGAAGCTTGAAATCCCGCTTCAGCGGATCGTGTATGAAAGAGGACGGATTATTGAAAGATAAGAAAGAGGCCTGCTGCCGGCAGGCCTCTTTTTTATATGAATGCTCAGGCATTGTCGGAATCGGCGACTTTGATCAGCTGTTTGCCGAGGTTTTTTCCTTCAAACAAGCCTAAAAATGCCTCAGGTATCCGCTCGAAACCTTCTGTTATCGTTTCCTCATATTGAAGCTGCCCGCTTTTGACCCATTCGGCGAGCTGTTTGGTTCCTTCAGGAAAGCGGTCCCTGTAATCGTTGACGACAAATCCTTTCATCAGGGCGCTTGTTTTAATTAAGGCCGTTTGTACACGCGGCCCCATATCATCTTCTGCGCTTTTGACGTTATAAGAAGAAATCGCCCCACAAACCGGAATTCGTGCAAACTTATTGAGCAGGGGGAAGACAGCATCTGAAATCGTGCCTCCGACGTTGTCAAAGTAAACATCGACACCGTCCGGACAAGCTTGTTCAAGCGCGGAGGCCATATTTTCCGTTGTTTTATAATTGATTGCTTCATCAAAACCGAGCTTTTCTTTTAAGTATGCCGTTTTTTCGTCAGAGCCTGCAATACCGACGACTCTCGCCCCTTTAATTTTGGCAATTTGTCCGACGGCGGAGCCGACTGCTCCGGCGGCCCCGGAGACAACAACCGTTTCACCGGCTTTTGGCTGTCCGATGTCCAAAAGTCCGAAATAAGCCGTCAAACCGGTCATGCCGAGAATCCCAAGAAAAGCGGTAACAGGCGCGAGGGACGGATCGATTTTCTGCAGATTGTCTTCGCGAACCGCTGAATACTCCTGCCAGCCCAAGCGGCCCAAAACAATGTCCCCTTTTTTGAGCTTGTCTCCTTTTGCAGATATCACTTCGCCGATCACGCCTCCGGTGATTACTTTATCAAGCGGAAATGGCTCGACATAGGATTTCGTGTCCTGCATTCTTCCCCTCATATAAGGGTCCACTGAGACATAAAGCGTTTTTACAAGCACTTCACCGTTTTTTGCTTCCGGAATTTCCGTTTCTTTTATGCGAAAATCGTCCATAACAGGTATGCCCTGCGGACGTCTTGCGAGTTCAATTTGTTTTTGCGACATAATGATTCCTCCTTTTACTTATAACTTACCACGTAAAAAAGAGGTTTAGCAAAAGATCAGCGGGTTGCATGAAAGGTTTTTTTCAGCACAGAATCGGGCAGAAAAAGATGAAAAACATCAGCATTTCTTTCATTTAAAAGATATTGATTGGCATTTTCTCTCGAAAATTGAAACATGTCTTTTGTGATAAAAGGAAGCAATGACAGGAGATATGAAGAGAGGAGGTCTTCGGTGCTGCTTGCCGTTCTCCTTTCTTCCGGATCGCCGATGTTCATGATGATTGAAAAGACGTAATCGATATTAATGCCGAATCGTCTGGCGGCAAAAGATTCAAATCGATGAGTATCAACTTCTTGATGACCTTCCCTTGAAAAAATCTGCTTGACCAAATCGCTAATGATCCATGCGTTATATTGCTGTTCCGGTGAAAAATAATACACGCTTCAATCACCCCATCTCAAAGCCTTGTCTATTTGTAATGTACCTGAATTGGCAATCCTTTCAAACGTTTTATCTGAAAATTTATAACAATTGTAACATTGAAATGAAAATGTCATGACAGAGCATTCATCCGTTTAGCCGCGCAAACAAAGGGTAAGTGTTAAATACAACATGAAAAAAGGGAGGAGATTCATATGAAACCAGTAGTAAGACAATATACTAATGATGAAAAACTGATGAAGGATGTTGAGGAACTCAGGGAAATCGGAGTTGCAAGAGAAGATATTTACGTTCTGTCACATGATGACGACCGTACTGAAAGACTTGCGGACAACGCGGATGCCAATACGATCGGAGCCGAAGAGACAGGCCTTAAAAATGCCGTGGGCAATATCTTCAACAAAAAAGGGGACGAACTTCGCAATAAAATTCATGAGATCGGCTTTTCAAAACAGGAAGCAGAACAATTCGAGAAGCAGCTTGATGAAGGAAAAGTCCTCCTCTTTGTCACGGATCATGAAAGAGTGAAATCCTGGGTATAAATTGAAACTGCCGACAAGGTCGGCAGTTTTTTTAATAAAATAAAATTTGAATGATAGCACGAAAGGAGTAGAATAATAAACAAAAGCGATATGAATAGGAGGAAAAGGTTTTGGCTAAAGAAAAAGATGCAGAACAAAAATCGGCATTGAACATCATTCCTCTTGCGGTCACGATTTTAGTCGGAGCGGTGATTTGGTTTATTCCGTCGCCCGCCGGATTGGACCCGAAAGCATGGCACTTATTTGCAATCTTTGTGGCAACGATTATCGGCTTTATTTCAAAACCGCTGCCGATGGGGGCAATCGCCGTATTCGCATTGGCGGTCACGGCGCTGACCGGAACGCTGTCGATTGAAGAAACGCTCAGCGGTTTTGGAAACAAGACGATTTGGCTGATCGTCATTGCCTTTTTTATTTCACGGGGATTCATTAAAACCGGTTTAGGTGCGCGAATCGCCTATTTATTTGTGCGGATGTTTGGCAAAAAAACACTCGGACTCTCGTATTCACTTCTTGTCAGCGATTTGATTTTGTCGCCGGCGATCCCGAGTAATACCGCACGGGCCGGGGGAATTATTTTTCCGATTATCCGTTCGTTATCCGAAACTTTTCAGTCAACGCCCAAGGACGGCACGGAACGGCGCATTGGCGCTTTCTTGCTGAAGGTGGGCTTTCAGGGGAACTTGATCACTTCAGCGATGTTCTTAACGGCTATGGCGGCAAACCCGCTGATTGCCAAACTTGCCCATGATGTGGCAGGTGTGAATCTGACCTGGACAAGCTGGGCTGTGGCGGCCATCGTCCCGGGACTTGTCAGCTTGATCATCACCCCGCTTGTCATTTATAAACTGTATCCGCCTGAGGTGAAAGAAACACCTGATGCGGCGAAAATCGCAACAGAGAAGCTGAAAGAAATGGGCCCGTTCAAAAAATCGGAACTCTCGATGGTCGCGGTCTTTTTGCTCGTCCTTTTTTTATGGATTTTCGGCGGAAACCTGAAAATTGACGCAACGACAACGGCATTGATCGGTTTAGCCGTCCTGCTTTTGACACAGGTTCTGACGTGGGACGATATTAAGAAAGAGCAAGGCGCATGGGATACGCTGACATGGTTTGCCGCGCTCGTCATGCTGGCGAGCTTCTTGAATGAACTCGGCATGGTCGGCTGGTTCAGCGATGCGATGAAATCGTATGTTTCAGGATTCTCCTGGGTCAGCGCATTTCTCATTTTAATTGCGGTTTACTATTATTCGCATTATTTCTTTGCGAGTGCAACCGCTCATATCAGCGCGATGTACTCGGCCTTTCTCGCCGTGATTATCGCTGCAGGCGCTCCGCCGCTCCTCGCAGCATTAAGCCTTGCGTTTTTCAGCAACCTTTTTGCTTCGACGACACACTACGGAGCTGGAGCGGCACCCGTCTTTTTCGGGGCCGGCTATATCCCGCAAAGCAAATGGTGGTCAATCGGCTTTATCCTGTCGATTGTTCATATTGTGACATGGCTTGTTGTCGGAGGGCTATGGTGGAAATTGTTGGGTATATGGTAAAATGAAGGGCAGGAGAGATCCTGTCCTTTTTTATGTTTATTTTGAAGCAGTTGATTTGAAATTCCACAATTTATGGTCGAAAAAGTGTGCATTTCAGTCAGTTATAACTGGTATGCACTGAACGATGGTGACGTAAGGGGGATATTAATGTTTTGGTCAGTTAATTTAATGCTACTCGGTTTCATGTGCGCAATCGTCTACTTTTTGTACGACATTGTGAAGAATCGAGAAAAAACAAGTTTTTTTAGAAAAATGGTGTTTGCCAGTTTTATTGTTTATTTGAGCATCGTTTATCACTATACGATAGGCGGAATCAACATTCCGCCGCAGCCGGCATACGCTCAAATGAACATTCAGCTCATTCCGTTTTATTTTGTCGCTGAATGGGTGCAAATGCATCAGCAGAGCGGGTTTGATTGGTTTTTTTGGAATTCTGTCAAGCTTACATTTTTTAATGTTTTATTGCTCATTCCTTTAGGTGTGTATCTTTCCGTTCTATGGAGGAAAATTCCGCTGAAAAAAGCGGCGGTTTTTGTTTTTTTGACAAGCTTTTTGATTGAGAGTCTCCAGCTTGTGCTATCTGTGACTGGATTCATAATGGCGAGAACCTTTAATGTGGATGATTTAATTTTAAATACGGCCGGCGGTGTAATCGGTTTCTGCCTGACGTCTTTCATGTTCAGAGCTAAAGGATCAGGTTCCCGCCGAAAAGATCTGCATTTTTGAAGAAGTGCGAAAGATGGTTCCCGCCAGGGCAATCATCTTTTTTAGTTAAAATTGAAAGCTCAGGTTCTTGAATCGGTGCATGCCTGTGCCGTGTTTTGCCAGCCCGTGTTTCTTTAAGTGCAGTGCCGCATGCCCGGCTTCCTGCAAAATGTCAGGGTTAAGACCGAGCTGATGATGCCCGCCGAAAACCTTTTTCACGCGCCCGATAGCCGAGATTTTTTCAAGTGACTGAATCAATTGGACCGGATCAGTCGTCGGGTAGAATGCATAGATGGGGGCTCCGGTATACAGCAGGTCGCCGGTAAACAAGTAGCCTGACGCCGGATCAAAGATACAGATATGCCCCGGGGAGTGTCCGGGCGTATGATAAATAACGAGCGGCCTTGAATCGCAGCCGACTGTGTCGCCGTCTTGCAGCGTTACCGACGGTTCACCTCTGAACGGGGTGTATGTTTCAGCGGAAAAGCCGGCCGGTACAGGTTTAGTGATATCTCGAGAGACATCGCGGCGAATGTGCTCGATCGGAAGCCCTTTGATTCCATCCGTCAGCCAGTCTTTCTCGGCTTCATGAACGTAAATGCGCTGATATTCACCGTGGCTTCCGATGTGATCCCAATGGACATGGGTTGTGATGACGCTGACCGGCAGATCGGTCAGACTATCCGTTACCGTCTTCATGCTGCCGATACCAAGACCTGTATCAATTAAAACGGCTTCCTTCGCCCCAATCAGCAAGTAAGAGTGCACATTTTCCCAATGCCCGTATTCGCTGATCGCATATGTGGATTCATCAAGCTCTGTTACAGTAAACCATTGACCATCTCCCATTGGTTTGTCCCTCCTTCATTTTTTCAAAGGTGCTTATCCATGCATATCCTCAAGTCAAATGTGCAAAGTAATAAAATATATGATAAGTGAGTGTGGTGAACATAATGAGTGATCCTTACATGCCTTTGACATCCATCAACAGCGGGGTCCTGGAAGAGTATGCCGAAGGCGTATTCGGTTTGACGGTGCAAATCGTCAATGTGTATTTTATTTTCGATCCCGATTCGCGGGAAGCCGTTTTAATCGATGCCGGAATGCCCAAGTCCGCTCCATTTATTTTAAGAGAGGCAAAGGAGCGGTTCGGCGATTTTAGCCTAAAAGCAATCGTTTTGACGCACGGACATTTCGACCATGTCGGCGCTTTGGAAGGTCTTCTCGAAACATGGCCGGTTCCGGTTTACGCCCATGAGAAAGAAATGCCTTATTTAACGGGAAAAGCCGATTATCCGCCTGCCAAACCGCAAGTAAAAAGCGGGCTGGTTGCAAAGATGTCTCCGTTGTTTCCGAGGCACTCAATCAACATTTCGTCCCATGTAAAGCAGCTTTCTGAAGATGGTTCGCTTCCGTTTCTTAAAGGGTGGAAATGGATTGAGACGCCGGGACATACACCGGGTCATGTTTCGCTTTTCCGGCAGTCGGACAGAACTTTGATCGCAGGAGACGCCGTTACAACTGTTGAGCAGGAGTCTCTATTTGAAGTGGCGATTCAAAAGCAGGAGCTGAACGGACCGCCGGCTTATTTCACAATGGACTGGACAAAAGCGGCAGAATCGGTTCGGAAGCTGGCAGGATTAAAACCGGCTGCATTGTTGACAGGACACGGTGTACCGATGAAAGGAAGCGATTTTTCTGAAGAGCTCCTTGATCTGTCAGACCGCTTGCCCGCTTCTGATTCGTAAAATGCCATATGCTGCCCTTAAAACATTCAGCCAGGCTGAATGTTTTTTTATAGGGAAAAACTAACTATTTACATGTGATGATGGCCATCCATCGTTCTATATTCCGGATGTTGATGTGTACCAAAGGAATCATTTTCTGAAATTTTAGACAAAAAAGGCTGATATTTCATTTATAATGCAGGTATGCCTGAAAGGAGCTGAGAAAAGATGAAAATTCAAAAAAGGGTCCAAGCTTTGCTGGCAGCTTCGGCAATGTTTGCAGGACTGATGCTGTCCGATGCGGTACACGCTGCGGAAACCCCTTACTATGGAAAGAACTATACTCAGCCAGAGCAAGTGTCATCATTATATCCGGAGCCGGAAGAACCATTCTCAACCCCTGCTTTTGTGAAAGAAGGGGAAGCCTTTACGACACAAGAAGAAATGATGAAGTTTATAACCAGTCTGACAAAGAAAAGCCCGAATGTCAAAATCGGGAATATCGGTTTTTCAATTGAAAAAAGAAATATTCCCGTGCTCTACTTCACAAAGGACAAGCAGATACGTTCCATATCAAAAAAACCGACCGTCTGGCTGCAAGGACAGATACACGGAAATGAGCCGGCAGCGGGAGAATCGGCCCTGGCGATGGCTGAAAAACTGGCTGGACCGTATGGCGACAAAGTGTTGGACAAGATCAATGTTATCGTCGTTCCGCGGGTCAATCCTGACGGCTCGTATCAGTTTAACAGACGGCTGGCGAGCGGAATCGACGGAAACAGGGATCATGTCAAGCTCGAATCTCCAGAAGTCCGCGCCATTCATCAAGAATTCAACAAGTATTCGCCTGAAGTCGTTATCGATGCCCATGAATACGGTGTCGGCCAAAACGAATTTCAAAGCATAGGCGAAAAAGGGTCATTAAAATACCATGATATTTTAATTTTATCAGGAAAAAATTTAAATATTCCCGAATCGATCAGGCATGCGTCTGACAGCCTTTATGTGAACGGTGTCAGAGCTAAACTTGATGAAAAAGGATTTTCTAATGATGCGTATTATACGTCAGGAAAAAGCAAGGACGGAAAAATCGAAATCTATGAAGGCGGTACAGAAGCGAGAATCGGGCGTAATGCATTCGCCCTCCAGCCTGCTCTTTCCTTCCTAGTGGAAAGCAGGGGGATAGACATCGGACGCGAAAATTTTGCAAGAAGAGTCGCGGCTCAGGTTGCTACGCATGAGACGATCATCGACACGACAGTGAAGCATGCAGCCGAGATCAAGCGCCTTGTCGCCAAAGAAAAATTAAAGCTGATAAAAAATGGTGCAAAAGTGAGCGATAAAGACCAAGTGGTCATCAACAGTGAGTTTGCAGGGCCGTATAAAGAAACGCTGAAAGTCGCTGATATCGCTTCAGGACAAGCAGTTGACGTTCCTGTCCAATATTACAGCGCTTCGGAAGCCGTCCCTGTGCTGTCAAGAACACGTCCGACCGCTTACCTTGTCCTTCCGGGCCATCAAGATATTGAGCAGAAGCTGAAGGATCAGGGATTAAAAAGCGTGACACTTCCTTTCAAACAAAAGCTCACCGCTGAAGCGTATGAGGTTTTATCGAAAGAAACATCGGGAGAATCTGAGGGCCGGCCTGTGATCAAGGTGGAAACGAAGCTTAAAAAACAGAAAAAAGAGTTTCCAAAAGGAACAAAAATCTATTTTACAGCACAGCCGCAAAGCAATTTGCTGTCGATTGCGCTTGAGCCGGAATCGGTTGACAGTTATGTAAGCACGGGTTACATCCCTTCTCAAACAGGCAAACAGCTGCCGGTTTACCGCTTCATGCTGAACACCAAAACGCTTAACATTAAGGAATAATCATCAGGCATCCGTCTTTGACGGATGCTTTTTAGCGGTTTTTTGTCTTTTCATACATAATGGTTTTAAACTGAGATTGAAACCTATACAATAAATATCAGTCTGAAATCTGGAAGGAGAGAATCCGGTTGGAATCATATGAAGAATTATGGAGGGAAGCCAAGACCTTCATCAAGCTCTGCTACGGGGAACTGTCGAAGTCCGAAGAAGAAACAAGGATGCGCTTACATAAAATAGACGAAGAAATCAGAGAAACCGGAAGCTATACACATACATTAGAAGAAATCGAACATGGCGCGAAAATGGCGTGGAGAAACAGCAGCCGCTGCATCGGCCGGCTGTTTTGGCACTCTCTTACTGTCATCGATCAAAGAGGCGTTCAAACCGAGGCAGAGGTGCGGGATGCGCTTTTTCGCCATATTCAGCTTGCGACAAACGAAGGGAAAATCAGGCCGTTCATTACGGTTTTCCCCCCGGAACAAAACGGACAAAAAAAAGTGTCCATTTGGAACCATCAGCTCATCAGGTATGCAGGGTATGAAACTGAGCAAGGTGTCATCGGCGATCCGGCGTCATTGGAACTGACAAAAGCGTGTGAAGCGCTCGGCTGGAAAGGCGAAGGTACGCCTTTTGACGTTTTGCCGCTTGTATTTCAAATAGATGGCTGTCCCCCTGTGTGGTATGAGCTGCCTCGTGAAATCGTCAAAGAGGTCCGGATTGAACATCCGGAGATCGAGGGCTTCAAAAGTTTGAGGCTGAAGTGGTACGGTGTGCCGATTATAGCCGATATGAAGCTCGAGGTCGGAGGGATTCATTATAATGCCGCCCCGTTTAACGGCTGGTATATGGGAACAGAAATCGGAGCACGCAACCTCGCGGATACAGACCGCTATAATGTGCTCGGAAAAGTGGCAACCATTATGGGACTTGACACGGAGCGGAATACTTCGCTGTGGAAAGACAAGGCGCTTGTTGAATTAAATACTGCGGTGCTTCACTCCTATAAAAAAGCCGGCGTCAGCATTGTTGACCACCATACTGCCGCAAGCCAATTCAAGCGGTTCGAGGAGCAGGAGGCTGAAGCGGGAAGGGAGCTTTCAGCAAGCTGGACGTGGCTGATTCCGCCGTTATCGCCAGCAGCGACCCATATCTTTCACAGCTATTATGAAAATAAAACGCTTAAACCGAATTACTTTTATCAGGAAAAGCCTTATTCGAACGATTGAGAGGACGAATAGACAATGAGAAAAATCTACTTGCTATGCAGCGTATTCGCTGTATGTTTAACGATGCTTACATATACAGAAACAGAAGCAAAAGCGGCCAAAATCGTACTCGGCTATACAACAGGGGAAGCAGCTTCCTATCAATCGCTGACGGCATACCATCACTATATCAATGCCGCAGCTCTCGACACCTACGCGTTTAATCAAAAAGGAGATATCATCGGAGACACTCCGAAAAAACAATTATCGTTTGCAAAGAAGAAACGCCTCAAGACGTGGGCGGTCATTTCAAACTACAACGAATCCATTCACGATTTTGACGGGAATCTGGCATCAACGGTCATGTCCGACAAAACGGCGCGGCAGCACTTTACAGAACAGCTTATTACGCTTGCGAAGAAGCAGTCGTTTACCGGAATTAATATTGATTTTGAAGCTGTAAAGCCGAACGAGAGAACTAAATACTCAAGCTTCATCCGTCATGTCGCAGCCGCTTTGAAAAAACACAAGATCAAAACGATGGTTTCGGTACCGGCGAAGAGTGCAGATGACCGAAAAGATGGATGGAGCTTGCCGTATGATTATGCGGAAATCGGAAAATCAGCTGACTATGTTCAAGTCATGACCTACGATGAACACGGGATCTGGAGCGAGCCGGGCTCTGTTGCCGGAATGAACTGGGTCAAAAGCTCATTAGCATATGCGGTGAAAACGATCAAAGCCGAAAAAGTCATTATGGGCATCCCCTCATACGGGAATGATTGGGATTTAACATCCCGAAAGAACAGCAAATTGAAGCAGTGGAACGACGTGAAGGCGCTTAAGAAAAAAGTGAAGGCTAAGCCTGTATATGATAAAAGATCGGGGTCGATGAGATTTTCTTATACAGATCAACACAAACACCGCCATGTCGTTTGGTATGAAGATGAAAAAACGATTGCGGCGAAAAGCCGCCTGGCCATGCGATATAAAATCGCAGGAGTTTCCGTCTACTCGATGGGACATGAATCGGCCTCTTTTTGGCAGGCGGTGCGGAAGGGAATAAAATAAAGGCTCCAATTCGGAGCCTTCTTTTTCATTTATTCTCATGTCAGCTTTTCATATTGATTTCTTTCCGGTACAGGACATAAGAATAAATATAGGGCGCGAAAACCGTTGCCAAAATAACCGGAAGCATGATTTCTGGGCTGATAGATAACAATCCGTCCGCGATGATCAGCAGTCCTGCTAAAGTAAATACTTTCGCCGCAAATCTGTGGGTTTTTTTCCAGATTGAATCGCTGCTCAATGTCCAAGGGTTTTTGATCCCGAAAAAAAAGTTTGAGCGGATTCTCGGGAGGTAATTGCCTATGACAATGAGTAGAGCGCCTACTAGAACCGGTACAATGCTGCCAGCGGGCAGATCATACCCGAGCCCTGTCATGATTACAAGCACGTTGATCAGGGAAAATAGAATCAGCATGGCATTGATGAGAAGGTAATAAGTCTTTGAAAAAAGCTGATAGTTTTTTCTGCGCGGATCGATTTTTGGCGTTAAGAACATCAACACATACACAAAAACGAGCAGCCCGGTCATGATAAGCATTGCTTCCATTTTTGAAGCATAACTGTCGACTTCTCCCGAAAATGACCAATGAATTGGAACTTGATCGGAAATGTGCGGATAAGCGATGGCCCACATGATTAGATTTATGGCGATTATAGCGAGTGAAAAGATGTGTTTTCTCATTTGGCATCCCCTTTATCTTTGCCGGCTTGCTCAGTAAAACTGAAAGCCCAGCCGATGATTTCTTGAAATATTGTGGTGTTCAGCGAGTAAATGATGTATTGGCCTTTTTTTTCATCTTGAATTAATTCAGCCTGTTTTAAAATTTTTAAATGCTGAGATATACTTGGTTTAGACATTTGAAACTGGTCAGATATTTCACCGGCGGTCATATCCCGATCCTTCAGCAGATTTAAAATTTTTCTTCTCGTCGGGTCAGCTAGAGCCTTAAAGGTTTGGTTCATATTCAGCATCCTTGGAATTAAGTATTTAGCTATTTAACTAAATACTAAAATAAAAGAGGAATTTAGTCAAGATTCGTTTGAAAAATCCGCCATCTCCGGCGGATTTTTCAATAGCTGATATTAAACTTGTGGAATCCGTCAATCTCTTTTGTTTCTTCGACATTCACGTCCGTTACTTTTGAGAAGGGACTTCCTTTTTGAATCGCTTTTAAAAATGGCTTCAGGCTTTCCTCGGGACCTTCGGCGCGGATTTCAACTGTGCCGTTGTCGCGGTTCCGGACCCAGCCGGTCAATTTGTGCTTATCTGCTTCCATTTGAACAAAATAGCGAAATCCCACGCCCTGAACGCGTCCGTCTACAATGATTCTGTATTGAAGCATCGAGAACACTCCTTTTCTTTTATGCTACCATATTTCTCATTTTGAGATCATGGGATAGACATGTTTCGGATAAATCGTTAAAATATGAAAATAAAGGAAGGGCGTGAGGTTTTGGAGCATCAGGAGTATGAAATTTTATCTATTCATGTAGGCCGTCCGCACACATACGAATTCGACGGAAAACAGGTGGAAACGGCAATCGTGAAGGAGCCTGTCGGCGGACCCGTATATTTGAGCCGTACGAATTTTGAAGGGGACGGGCAGGCGGATCTGATTCACCACGGAGGAGTGGATAAAGCGGTTTGCGTCTATCCGGCGGACCACTACATGTATTGGGAAAGCGTCTTGAAGCGGAAGCTGCCGGAGGCGGCATTTGGAGAAAACGTGACGGTTAAAGGGCTCACCGAAAAAGATGTGTGCATCGGTGATATCTTCAAGCTGGGGGAGGCTCTTGTTCAAGTCAGCCAGCCGCGCCAGCCTTGTTTCAAGCTTGCCAAACGGCTGAATCAAAAAGATATGGTGTTACAGGTGAGGGACACCGGGTTCAGCGGATTTTATTTCAGGGTTCTCGAAGAAGGAATCGTTGCGCCCGATTCCGGGCTGCAGCTCGTTTCAAGAGATGCGCATGAAGCCACAGTTTCGTACGCCAACCATTTGATGTACCATGACAGGGGCAATCACCCCGCCATTCGGAAGATCCTTGAGGTTGAAGCGCTGTCGGAAAGCTGGAGAAGCTCATTTTTAAAGGAGCTGAGCGCATAAAAACAAGCCGTGTCCGAAAAGGAGCACGGCTTTAACATGTTTATTTTTTGACGCTTTCAAGCAGGTTGGCCAAAAAGTGTTTTTTATAGCTTTGAAGTTTTCTTCCTTCATACTTTGTCATTCCCAGCTTTTTCAGTTCTTCTACATACCAGCCTTTGCTTCCGTAATGCATGGCAGAAAACTCCCTTCTATAATTCGATGCAATTGGAATTCTAACATCTATAGAAAAACGCTGAAAAGGGATAGGCGGCAATTTTTAAAAACTGAGTCTTTCGTCGTAGTTTGGAAGTTTGAGGAAGGCTTCAGCCGTGTGTCAAACTGGTGACGATCATCACAATGATCGAGATGCTGAGGACGATTCCGATATATTTTAAGAAGCCGTTCTTTTTTTTATGAGCATATACGATTAACAGGATGCTCTCGATGAAAAAGATCAGCCCGATGATGGCAAACAGCATGCGGTAAAGCTCCTTTCGGCACAGTTTGTCTTTTATTTTAGCATAAAAGCCCGGACTTCTATGAGCCGGGCTTTTTCACGTAATCAGTCAAGCTGTGTTAAAATGATCGGTTCGTTTTTCGTAATGACGATTGTATGCTCGATCTGTGCCACAAAGCTGCCGTCAGGCGTTTTGAATGTCCAGCCGTCTCCGGCTTCGATGGTATGCTCGGCTTTTGTGGAAACAAACGGCTCAAGGGCGATGACGGTTCCGTTTTTAAAGAGCGCATTATCAAACGGGTCATAGTAATTTAAGATATGGTTGGGCGCTTCATGGAGGTTCTTTCCAATCCCGTGTCCCGTCAGGTTTTTAATGATGGTAAATCCGTTTGCTTTTGCTTCATTGTATACGGCTCTGCCGATTTGGTTTTGTTTCTTGCCGGCGCGCGCCTGCAAAAGTCCCTTTTGAAATGCGCTTTCCGCGCTTTGGCAAAGCTTGTGCAGCGTTTCATCGCCTTTTCCGAGTACAAATGAAATGCCAGTATCAGAATAGTAGCCGCCAAATTCAGCGGAGATGTCGATGTTGATCAAATCCCCTTCTTTTAAAATCGTGGATTCGCTTGGGATGCCGTGGGCGACTTCATCGTTCACACTGATGCACGTCGTTCCTGGGAAATCGTATTCTTTTTCCGGAGCCGATGCGGCGCCATGAGCCTCAAGCACTTCTTTACCGATGAGGTCCAGCTCTTTTGTGCTCATGCCGGGTGCTGCTTTTGCCTTCATTTCCTCCCTGGCTAAAGCGACGATTCTGCCTATTTTCTTGAGCCCTTCCAGCTCTTGGTCATTTGTTACAATCACAATTCATTCCCGCTTTCTTTTTTTATATTCTATTTCAAGCTTACCATATCTGCTTGCGAAAAAGGAACAGCGCGGCTTCAAGACCAAAAAAGCACCCGCTTTTAATGAAGCGGGTGCTTTTTGTTTATTGTCCGGAATCTGATTTCGTAGTTTGCGCCGCATCAGATTCTGATGTTTTCGGATTGTGGTTGGTGTAGTCGTAGTCGCTCGGGTTGATCGCTTTAAAGCCTTTCGGTTTATAAAAGCGCAGCAAATCTCCGTCGACGATTTTATCCGACATTTCGAGTTCTTTTTTCACGGACTCATCGATGTTCGGATCGATGTCTTTTTCGTTCAGAAGCTCTCCTGTTTTCGTGTCGTAGTAGTTTCCGTTCGTTTTCGTATATTCCGGAGAAACGAAATCGCCGTTGCGGAACGGAATAATTTCACGGTGTTCCGGTGACAGAAGGTCTGAACCGCTCATCAGGTAATCTTTCGTATTCACGCCCATCAAATGAAGCAGGGTAGGGGCTACATCGACTTCGCCGCCGTATTTATTGGATTTGATTCCCTTGACCCCAGGCGCGTGGATGAACAGCGGAACCCTTTGCAATTGGGCATTTTCATACGGTGTGATGTCTTTGCCCAATACTTTGGCCATCGCTTTGTTGTGATTTTCCGAAATACCGTAGTGGTCTCCGTACATGACGACAATCGTATTATCATACAGTCCGGATTTTTTCAGATCGTTGAAAAATTGTTCAATGGCCTGATCCATGTAGTTGGCCGACTGGAAATAATGGTCAACGACGCTGTCGCCGGTATCGCCGGCAGGGAAGTCTGTATCGCCTTCATCCATCTCGAACGGAAAATGGTTCGAAAGGGTGATAAACTTCGTATAGAACGGTTGTTTCAGGCTTTTCAACAGCGGCATTGATTCTTCAAAGAACGGTTTATCTTTCAATCCGTAGTTTTTCGTTTTATCTTCGCTCATATCGTAATACGTAGCGTCAAAGAATTTGTCATAACCGATGGCTTTATACATTTCATTGCGGTTCCAGAACGTTTTGTAGTTGCCGTGGAATGCCGCTGATGTATAGCCTTGAGACTTCAAAATGGCCGGAGCCGACTGCAGTGTGTTTTGCGCTTTATTAATGAACACTGACCCTTGTGATAAAGGATACAGCGAGTTGTCCATCATAAATTCCGCGTCAGACGTTTTACCTTGTCCTGTTTGGTGGAAAAAGTTATCAAAATAAAACGTTTCATTGTCATGCGCCAGTGAATTTAAGAACGGCGTGACTTCCTTGCCGTCGATCTTATAGTCGATCGCGAACGTCTGAAGTGATTCCAGTGAAATGTAAACCACGTTCATGCCTTTCGCTTTTCCGAAGTATTCGGCATTCGGCTTATCATGATTGGCTTTAATATAGTTCTCTACTTCCGTCACGTCGCTGGAGCTTGCCAGTGCGCGCTGGCTGTTTGACTTGATATTCTGCACCGCATCATAGATTGTGAAGTTGTAGGTCCCCAAATATTTCACAAGGTAGTTGCGGTCAAAAGAACGGGTCAGAAGCTCCGGACGATCAATCTCGGCAACGGCCAGGTTGACGAGGAAGACAAGGATGCTTGTTCCCATCACAATTTTAAACGGGCGCTTCGTTGTTGTTTCAGAAGGTCTGTTATAGAAAACAGCCAGCCCGATTAAAATAAAGGTATCGATGAAATACAAAACATCAAGCGGGTGCATGAGCGAGAAGATGCTGTCCCCGAGCTGCCCCCCGTTTGTTTTTGCCTGCATGATCGTAGGCAGCGTGATAAAGTCGCTGAAAAATCTGTAGTATACGACGTTTGCATATAGCAAAAAAGACATTAAAAAATGAATCACTATAATCGCTGTCTGCTGTATTTTTTTCTTGAACAAGAGTCCTAATCCAAGAAAGAACAAGCTTGAGCTAATCGGATTCACAAAAAGCAAAATCTGTTGTACTGTGTTGGTTATTCCTAAATTAAATTCAATTACATACGCAGCATAAGTTTTCAGCCATAGCAATATGGCGGCTATCAGGAAGAAGGCAAGACCTCTTTCCTTAATAAATCTTTTCAATTGTTACACTCCTTTTTTCCGGATCAGTAAAAAACCATCGGAACGAAAGAAAAAAACGAATGTATAAAATATACCATGAAATACCGATTTAGAAAAGCGGAAATCAACCTTGTGAAAAGAAGCGCAAAACCCCTGGTAAATCAGGGTTTTACAGTTTTCTGAAAAACATTTGGGAATATTTTACGCTTGTCTTGCATTGGCGGGAACGCATCTTTATGGCAGACTGTTGTTAGTATATGAACGAAAGGGGAGGATGTAGACCATGGATTTTTCGAGCATTGTTTCAGAAGATAAGATTAAGCGGGCCATTAAGGACGGCGAATTCGAAGGGCTTCCGGGAATGGGGAAACCTTTGAAAAAAGACGATGCCGCCCATGTTCCAGAGCATCTCCGCATGGCTTACCGGGTGATGAAAAACGCCGGAATGACGGGGGATGAAGGGGCTTTGAAGAAAGAGCTGATGACAATTGACGACTTAATCGCAAAGTGCGCGGATGAAGACGAGCGCGATCGTTTAATTGAGAGAAAAACAGAAACGCGGCTCAGGCTCGACAGGCTCGCCGATAAAAAAGGCATGTTTTCCAAACCTGCCTCAGCGTTTTATAAAGAAAAAGTGTACCGAAGGCTCAGCGGGAAATAAAAAAGCGCTGAGCAGGTTTATTTCTGTCCTATAGTGGTATTGACCCATAAACGAATAAAAGGGTGATAGGATGGAACGATTGTTGAACTGGGTTGAATACATATCAGATTGGCTTTGGGGGCCGCCGCTCATCATACTGCTGACAGGGACGGGAGTCTATTTAACGATCCTGCTGAAATTTTTTCAATTTCGCTATCCTCTCTATATCTTTAAGCAGACGATCGGAAGCGTCGGCAAAAAGCCGAAAGGAGAAGGGACGGTTACACCGTTGCAAGCTTTGACATCGGCTCTCAGCTCAACAGTCGGCGCCGCCAATATCGTCGGTGTGCCTGCGGCGATCATGTTCGGCGGTCCGGGAGCCGTGTTTTGGATGTGGCTGGTCGCTCTGTTTGCCATGGCGATCAAGTTTTCGGAAAGCGTCCTCGCCGTCCACTACAGAGAAAAAAACGAAGAAGGTGAATATGTCGGGGGGCCGATGTATTACATTACAAAAGGACTCTCTATGAAATGGCTCGGCGTCTTTTTTTCGGTCGCGCTGATGATCGAGCTCGTTCCGAGCATCATGGTGCAGGGAAATTCGGTTTCCGCATCATTAGCTGAGTCGTTTTCATTCAATCGTTTATACACCGGAATCGGGATTGCTTTTTTGATCGGTTTAGTGGTGATCGGAGGGATTAAACGGATTGGAAAAGTGACAGAGCTTGCGGTTCCGCTTATGGCAGGGGCGTACATCGGGGCCGGTTTCCTGATTGTCGTCATGAACCTTTCTTCTGTACCCGCATTTTTCTCTCTCATCTTTTCGAATGCGTTTACATCTTCTTCGGCACTCGGCGGCTTTGCAGGTGCGGCGGTTGCTGAAACCGTTCGCTGGGGATTTGCACGTGGACTTTATTCCAACGAAGCCGGGATGGGGACGGCGCCGATCGCCCACGCGGCGGCGATGACCGACCACCCTGTGAGACAGGGATTCTGGGCGGTGATCGGCATTGTGGTCGATACGCTGCTGATATGCACGACCACAGCCTTCGTCGTGCTCGCATCAGGCGTCTGGACCGGTGAAAATGCGGCGAGCAATCCGGGAGCACTGGCGGCAGCCGCATTCCGCAGCTATTTCGGCCCTGTGGGCGGATACTTCGTCTCCGTCTCGCTCGTTTTCTTTGTCTTATCAACGATCACAGTGGTCATTTTTTACGGAGTAAAACAAGCTGAATTTCTGTTCGGACGGCTCGCGGGGCATATGATTAAATTCGTCTATCTGGGCGCCGTCATCATCGGGGCTGCCGGAGGAGCAAAGGCAATATGGGGATTCCTTGATCTTGCGCTCGTTTTCATTCTTATTCCGAATATTTTGGCGGTGCTGCTCTTGAGCAAAAAAGTAAGGTCTTTATATGATGAGTTTTTTACATCAGAAAAGTATTATTTGAAAGACATCGGTCAGCAGGACTGCGCTGATGAACGTGATGAAAAAGTGAACAATTTATGATCTCAGCCGGTTGTTCCCTTCATAAATCGGAGGAAGCCTTGCTGTCCTTCGTTTTATGAAGGGAACGGCCGGGCTTTTTTTATTTTGAAAGCGCTATAAAAATATGTTGACTGCTTGTATATACAAGAATACAATATAGGTATAACATGTATATACAAGTTATAAGAGGAGAAGGAGGGTTTGGAATGACTGATTTAAGTCAATCAGCGCGACGGATTGTCGATGCTGTGGGCGGTGCGGACAACATTGCAGCGGTAACCCATTGTGTGACGCGTCTGCGATTTGCACTGCTCGATGAAAGCAAAGTCAATCAAGAGGTGCTGGAGCAAATAGATGTTGTCAAAGGATCGTTTTCAACGAACGGCCAATTCCAAGTGGTGATCGGCCAAGGAACGGTCAACAATGTATACGCGGAGCTGGTGAAGGCCACAGGAATCGGCGAATCGTCAAAAGATGACGTCAAGAAAGCCTCAGAGAAAAATATGAATCCTCTACAGCGTGCTGTGAAAACGCTTGCAGATATTTTTATTCCAATATTGCCGGCGATTGTCACCGCTGGACTGTTGATGGGAATCAACAATATTCTGACGGCTCAAGACATTTTCTTCAGTGGAAAATCGATCGTTGAAGTCTATCCGCAATGGGCGGATCTCGCCAATATGATTAACTTGATTGCGGGAACGGCTTTCGCATTTCTCCCGGCATTAATCGGCTGGTCGGCCGTCAAGCGGTTTGGCGGAAATCCGCTGCTCGGCATCGTGCTGGGCGTCATGCTTGTGCATCCTGATTTGTTAAACGCTTGGGGATACGGGGCTGCCGAGCAAAGCGGAGAGATTCCTGTCTGGAATTTATTCGGTCTGGAAGTGCAGAAGGTCGGCTATCAGGGGCAGGTGCTTCCCATTTTGCTCGCATCTTATTTGCTTGCAAAAATTGAGCGCTTTTTGACAAAGCGGACGCCTGAGAGCATTCAGCTCCTTGTCGTGGCGCCGATTACGCTGCTTGTCACAGGTTTTGCTTCATTTATTGTCATTGGACCGATTACATTTGCCATCGGAAATGTCTTAACATCAGGCCTTATTGCTGTCTTTGAACAATTTGCCGTACTGGGCGGACTGTTATACGGCGGACTTTACGCCGCTCTCGTCATTACCGGAATGCATCATACATTCCTTGCCGTTGACCTTCAACTGATCGGATCAAAGCTCGGCGGAACATTTTTATGGCCGATGCTGGCGCTGTCCAATATCGCACAAGGTTCAGCCGCGCTTGCGATGATGTTTATTGTCAAAGATGAGAAGCAGAAAGGTCTGTCCTTGACATCCGGCATTTCAGCTTATCTTGGAATTACCGAACCGGCGCTGTTCGGGGTGAATCTCAGATACAGATTTCCGTTCGTGATCGCGATGATCAGCTCGGGGATTGCCGGAATGTTCATTTCCTCGCAAGGGGTTTTGGCAAGCTCTGTCGGCGTCGGCGGTGTACCCGGAATTTTCTCTATCATGAGCCAATACTGGGGAGCGTTTGCAATCGGGATGGCGATTGTGCTGATCGCGCCGTTCGCCGGAACATACCTCTATGCAAAATTAAAAATGAAATAAGAGAGGGAGAGGGGCGCGCATATTTGTCAGCCCTTTTCCCATTTCATAAAGAAGAAAACGGTGGTGTTGAAAATGGAAACGAAAGAAAATCCATGGTGGAAAAAAGCAGTCGTCTATCAGATTTATCCGAAAAGCTTTAAAGATACAACAGGAAACGGTGTCGGCGACATTCGCGGCATCATCGAAAAGCTCGACTATATCAAGGAGCTCGCCTGTGATGTCATTTGGCTGACGCCGATTTATCAATCGCCGCAAAACGACAACGGCTATGACATCAGCGACTATTACAACATTCATGAAGAATATGGAACAATGGCCGACTTTGAAGAGCTTCTAGAAGAGGCTCACAAACGCGGCATAAAGGTGATCATGGATCTTGTCGTCAACCATACATCAACAGAGCACAAATGGTTTAAAGAAGCAGCGTCCGGAAAAGAAAATCCGTATCGCGACTTTTATATTTGGAAGGACATGAAGCCGGACGGTGCCCCGCCGACAAACTGGGAATCGAAGTTCGGCGGTTCGGCGTGGGAGTTTCATGAAGAGACCGGACAGTATTATCTCCATCTCTATGATGTTACACAGGCGGATTTGAATTGGGAGAACGATGAAGTCAGAAAAAAAGTGTACGAGATGATGCATTTCTGGTTTGAAAAAGGAATCGACGGCTTCAGACTTGATGTCATCAATGTCATCTCAAAAGACCAGCGTTTCCCTGATGATGACGAGGGGGACGGGCGCAGATTTTATACGGACGGGCCGAGGGTTCACGAGTTTTTGAATGAAATGAACAGGGAGGTCTTTTCAAAATACGACAGCATGACGGTCGGGGAAATGTCATCGACGACAATCGCAGATTGCATCCGGTATACAAACCCTGAAAGCCGGGAGCTCGATATGGTGTTTAACTTTCACCATTTAAAGGCCGACTATCCAAACGGGGAAAAATGGGCGCTGGCGGATTTTGATTTTCTAAAGCTGAAGAAGATTCTTTCTGAATGGCAGACTGAAATGCATAAAGGAGGCGGGTGGAACGCATTGTTCTGGTGCAACCACGACCAGCCGCGGATCGTCTCACGCTACGGAGACGACGGAAAATACCGCATAAAATCTGCGAAAATGCTGGCAACCGCAATTCATATGCTTCAGGGAACGCCATACATTTACCAGGGAGAAGAGCTCGGGATGACCAACCCGAAATTCGATGACATCTCTCTTTATCGGGATGTCGAATCTCTCAATATGTACCGTCTGCTGAAAGAAGCAGGAAAGCCGGAAGCCGAAATCATCGAAATCCTGAAAGCGAAGTCCCGTGATAATTCAAGGACGCCGGTGCAGTGGAACGGAGAAAAAAATGCCGGGTTTACGACGGGGACACCGTGGATTTCGGTGCCTGCCAACTACAAAGAAATCAACGCAGAAAAAGCGCTCAGCGATCCTGACTCGATTTTCTACCATTATAAAAAGCTGAATAAGCTCCGCAAGGAATTCGATATCATCACAACCGGAGATTATCAGCTGATTCTGGAAGACGATCAAGCACTTTATGCGTATTTGAGAAACGGAGCGGATGAAAAACTGCTGGTGATCAATAATTTTTACGGGAAAGAGACCGAGTTTCAGCTCCCTGATGATATTGATATTGACGGCTATGATGCCAAGGTTCTCATTTCCAATGACACCGATCTTCCCGAGTCATTTACACGCTTTAAAGTGAAACCGTATCAATCGATTGTTTATCATCTCGCCAAACCATGCTAAACTAAGCGTGGTGGTAAAAAAATGAAGATCAACAAGTATATGATGATTTACAAACAAATTGCAGAACAAATCGATCAAAGCATACTGAATGCCGGAGATATCCTGCCGTCTGAAAACGACCTTGCCGAACAGCACGACACCTCGAGGGAAACGGTTCGGAAAGCGCTGAATGTGCTTGCCCAGAACGGATATATTCAAAAGATCAAAGGAAAAGGGTCAGTCGTGCTGCACAGGGAGAAAATGCAGTTCCCGGTTTCCGGTTTGGTCAGCTTTAAGGAACTTTCAGAAACGCTTGGCAAAGAGACAAGCACGACGGTCCACGAGTTCGGCTTGACGCATCCGGATGCATATATTCAAAAGCAGCTTCGCACTTCTGGAGATGAAGAGGTATGGCGGGTCGTCAGATCGCGGAATATTAACGGAGAGCGCATCATCCTGGATAAAGACTATTTTATCCGCAAGCATGTGCCGCTCTTGACGAAAGAAATATGCGAGGACTCGATCTACCAATACCTTGAAGGTGAATGCGGGCTCGTCATCAGCTATGCCCATAAGGAAATTGTGGTCGAGCCATGTACGGCTGAGGATCAAGAATATTTGGATTTGAACGGATACGAACACATTGTGGTTGTGAAGAATTTTGTTTTCCTTGATGATACAACCTTGTTTCAATATACGGAAAGCAGACACCGCTTGGATAAATTCCGTTTTGTCGATTTTGCAAGAAGAGAAAAGTAGCACGGTGCGCCTGACGGCGGCCGTGTTTTTTTATGCAGCCGTTTCTCATCACGTCCGCATTGAATATGCTACAGCAGGTGTAAATGAGAAATGGAGGATGTAATCAATGATTCATGAAACCGTAAAGATCGGAAAGAACGTAGTATTGGGAGAGCACGCTGTCATTGAAGAAAATGTGGTCATCGGGGACAACGTAACAATCGGTCATCATGCCATTATTAAAAAGGATACTCAGATCGGCAGCGGGGTGAAAATCGGAGATTTGGCCGTCCTTGGCAAAGCGGCTTCTTCAAATAAAAAAATGGCCCGCCAGCCGAAGCAGGCGGGAGCGCCTTTGCGGATAGAAGATGATGCCGTAGTCGGTGCGAGTGCTGTTATATACCGGGACGTGCTGTTGGAAAAAGGCGTTTTTGTGGGAGACATGGCGAGCATTCGCGAAAATGTTGCGATCGGAAGAGAAAGCATTATAGGACGCAACGCGATGGTTGAAAACAATACTAAAATTGGAAAGAGAGTGACGATTCAAACGGGCTGTTATATCACCGCTGATATGACGATCGAAGATGAAGTGTTTATCGGTCCTTGCTGTTCCACATCAAATGATAAATATATGGGAATGGGAAACTACCCGTATCAAGGTCCAACTATTAAAAGAGGAGCGAAAATTGGAAACAACGCAACATTGCTGCCAGCGGTCGTCATCGGGGAGCATGCGGTCATCGGAGCGGGCGCCGTCATCACAAAAGATGTTCCCGCAGGCAAAACGGCTGTGGGCAATCCAGGCCGGTTGCTGAAATGACGGTTTTTCAATCTTAGCCGTGTTAAATAATGTGACTGATGGCGGAACAGCCACTTCATATATTGCTCAATTTGTTCCGGCAAGAGGGGGTGAAGGGAAAGAGTTTATAGAAACGGAACTTTATTTCAAATCAGAATATTCAATAGAAGTCTCGCAGCGGATGGTACACAAAGATTTCCATTGGCTAGTAAAATTGTTGATACAGCTCCGCAGCAGCATTAATAGAGATTTAAATCTATTCGGTTCCCTTTAAGGGAAGGGGAAAGCTAAATGGAGCTTTCCCCTTAAGTTTCATATTAAGTAAAAGGACGTTGTTGTTAAAATTAATATATTTTGCTTCTCTCAGATTTAGCTGCTATAAATGTGTTTTAATCATATGGAAAATAACGTGACCGAGCTTAGCAAGGAGACATAGTATATGTTAGCTTCATTCTCGAAAAGGGAATTGAAGCTAATCTAATGAAAGGGAGGTAAAATCCTAGATGTCGATCCAAAATTTGGTTGTAAACGGCAGCTTTGAAAACGGGGCACTTCCACCCTGGGTAGGCCAAAATGCAACCGTCACAACTCAATTTTCCCATTCAGGTTTTTGGTCGGCAAGATTACTGGGCGGGGCTGTTACTTCTTTTATTGCACAATTTGTTCCAGTAGATGCAGGAGAAGGTTTGGAATTTTTAGTTTCTCTAGCTAAAGAAGGTTTTCCTGCTCCATCGCCTCAGGTGCAAATTCAAGTGTCTTATTTTGATAGTTCATTTAATTTTCTAGGCCAAGGTCTCTTTTTAAATATCCCGTTCAACAGACTACCAATTGTTGAGAATAATACATGGCTTGAAGTCTATCAAACGACGACCCCAGCTCCAGCTGGCTCTACTATGGCTTTCATTTTGATTAATACTTTGCCGCAGGCAGGTACAGCGAATGTCATTGTAGATGATGTAGCACTATTAGATGTAGAAGGCGGAGGAACAGGTCCAACCGGCCCGACAGGTCCAACAGGTCCAACCGGCCCGACCGGAGCAACCGGCCCAACAGGAGCAACCGGCCCGACCGGAGCAACCGGCCCAACAGGAGCAACCGGCCCGACCGGAGCAACCGGCCCAACAGGAGCAACCGGCCCAACAGGAGCAACCGGCCCAACAGGAGCAACCGGCCCGACCGGAGCAACCGGCCCAACAGGAGCAACCGGTCCGACGGGAGCAACCGGCCCAACAGGAGCAACCGGTCCGACGGGAGCAACCGGTCCGACGGGAGCAACCGGCCCAACAGGTCCAACAGGCGCAACCGGAGCAACAGGCGCAACGGGAGCGACAGGAGCAACAGGTCCGACGGGAGCAACGGGAGCGACAGGCGCAACCGGAGCAACCGGAGCAACCGGCCCGACGGGAGCAACCGGCCCAACAGGAGCAACCGGAGCAACCGGCCCGACGGGAGCAACCGGAGCGACCGGAGCGACAGGCGCAACAGGTCCGACAGGAGCAACCGGCCCGACAGGAGCAACCGGCCCGACGGGAGCGACAGGAGCAACAGGTCCGACGGGAGCAACCGGAGCGACAGGCGCAACAGGTCCGACGGGAGCAACCGGAGCGACAGGCGCAACAGGTCCGACAGGAGCAACCGGAGCGACAGGAGCAACCGGAGCGACAGGCGCAACAGGTCCGACGGGAGCAACGGGAGCGACAGGAGCAACCGGCCCGACAGGAGCAACCGGCCCGACAGGCGCAACGGGAGCAACCGGTCCGACGGGAGCAACCGGCGCAACGGGAGCAACCGGCCCGACAGGTCCAACGGGAGCGACAGGCGCAACGGGAGCAACCGGAGCGACAGGCGCAACAGGTCCAACCGGAGCAACCGGCCCAACGGGAGCAACCGGAGCGACAGGCCCAACAGGCCCAACAGGCCCAACGGGAGCAACCGGCCCGACGGGAGCAACGGGAGCGACAGGCGCAACAGGTCCGACGGGAGCAACGGGAGCGACAGGCGCAACGGGAGCGACAGGCCCAACAGGTCCGACGGGAGCAACGGGAGCGACAGGCGCAACCGGAGCGACAGGCCCAACAGGTCCGACGGGAGCAACGGGAGCGACAGGAGCAACCGGCCCAACGGGAGCAACGGGAGCGACAGGAGCAACCGGTCCGACGGGAGCAACCGGCCCGACAGGAGCAACGGGAGCGACAGGAGCAACGGGAGCGACAGGAGCAACCGGCCCGACAGGAGCAACAGGTCCAACAGGAGCAACCGGAGCGACAGGCCCAACAGGTCCGACGGGAGCAACTGGCCCGACAGGAGCAACCGGGGCAACCGGAGCAACCGGTCCGACAGGAGCAACCGGTCCGACAGGCCCAACCGGAGCAACGGGAGCGACAGGAGCAACAGGTCCGACGGGAGCAACCGGTCCGACGGGAGCAACCGGAGCAACGGGAGCAACCGGCCCGACGGGAGCAACCGGTCCAACCGGAGCAACTGGAGCGACAGGAGCAACCGGTCCAACCGGAGCGACAGGTCCAACCGGCCCAACAGGTCCGACGGGAGCAACAGGTCCGACGGGAGCAACCGGCCCAACGGGAGCAACCGGTCCAACCGGCGCAACGGGAGCGACAGGTCCAACCGGCCCAACAGGTCCGACGGGAGCAACCGGTCCAACCGGAGCAACCGGTCCAACCGGCGCAACGGGAGCGACAGGTCCAACTGGCCCGACAGGTCCAACTGGCCCAACCGGTCCAACCGGCGCTTAATATTTAACGACTATTAGCAAATATTTTCCGTTTGTTTTTCTGGAACTTCGCTGCAATGCTATGCGAATGATTCAGGGGGCAGTAAACCTATGGTTTACTGCCTTTTTTCTATTGCTTATTTCTAAGAATAAAAAAACATCCCTGTCACTATTTTGTGAAAGGGATGTTTTTGATTGATTAGACTTTACGTTGGCTAAATGATTGAATGGCTGAGACTACCTGCTCCACATTGACTTGGTCATGACAGGGGAGGGTGATCGTATTTTGTTCAAGAAAAATGGAATTGGGTTTAATCTGTCTGTATTTGCGGCGGTAATAGGTAGTGCCGCTTAAGCAATAGGTGCCGAAAGTCGACTCTATATGGCAGTCGCTCAAATATTGAATCAATTCGTCGCGAACGATGTTTTTTGGAATTTTGAAAACGGCGGATTGTGTATTGTGTACAACGTCAGGTCCGATTTTTTGACTTTGGAATCCGAGGGGTTCAAGCTGTTCACTATATGCTTTCTGCTGAAGGTTTCTGCGATGAATGATGTCATCTAGTTTTTGGAGCTGTTTGATTCCAAGAGCGGCTTGGATATCAGATAATCTGTAGTTGTAGCCGAAATCCATAAAATCCAATTGGCCGTCAGAGATAGCGGCGCCATGGTTTAACTTGACTGAAAACCAATCTTTCAACTCTTCCCGGTCGGTTGTAATTGCTCCGCCTTCGCCTGTCGTAAGCAGCTTTCTGGGGTGAAAGCTGAAACAGGTGAGATCGGCAATTTTTCCAGATTTACAACCGTATTCACTGCTGCCGATCGCACACGCGGCATCATCCACGAGTGGTAAGCTATACTCTTTACATATGTGTTTAATGTTGGTGATGCCTGTCGGGTTTCCAAGAGCATCTACAAAAAGAACGGCTTTTGTCCGGGACGTGATTTGACTTTCCAGCTCTTCTGGAAGCATGTTAAATGTTTCAAGATCAACATCGGCAAAAATCGGCTTAGCACCTAAATCTTCTATTACATTGACAGTGGCGGGAAACGAAAAGTCTGAGACGATCACTTCGTCTCCGGGTTGGACGTTAAGGCTTTTAAGGCACATCGATAAAGCCGTTGTAGCCGATGTTGTTAAAAAAGCATGCTTTGCACTTACATACTGTTTAATATGATCAGCAAATGTTCTGACATAAGGGCCTTTTGTCAGCATGCCGGAGGAAAATATTTCTTTTAATTCTGCTTCCACTTCTTCAAACGTAATATACGGCTCAATCAACCTGATCATGAGCGCTCCTCATCTTTCATCCTTCGGTTTTTGATCACCTTTGCCGGCACGCCTACCGCTATGCTGTACGGGGGAATATGACGATTGACGACGGCATTTGCTCCGATTTTGGAGTGGGCGCCTATCGTAACGCCTGCTAAAATAGACGCACCGATCCCGATGTTGCAGTTTTCTTCAATATGAATGGGAGCAAATGTAAGCGGCGAAAACAAAATGGTACTATCGGGTATATCAGGATCGGTATGGTAGGCGGCGTGTATCCGGACATTCGGACCAATTCCCGCAAATTTTCCGATTGTAACCCCGCCGGCACCGTGTATAAAACATTGCTGACCGATCCAGCTGTTTGAGCCGATGATCAGGTCATGCTTATAATAGCCTTTTAAAATCGTGTCATGGCCGATATAAACGTTATCTCCGATATAGATATTTTCCGGATGAAAAATGCGGACCCCGTCTTCAATAACGACATTTTCGCCGCACCCTCCAAGCTGGGAAAGGGTAAATTCACCTTTTCCTTCGCTTTTCCATTGTTTCAACAAAAGCGCCTCCTTTCTTATTGATCCAAATTTTTTTGAATGCTTTCAGCTGTTCTTGTGATCCCTTCTTCCAGATCTACTTTTGCGCTGAAACCGAGTATTTCTTTTGCTTTATTGACCTGAGGGATGCGAAGTTCAATATCGGCTTCTTTTTTCTCTCCAAAGATGATTTGCGATTTTGATCCAAGAACTCTGATAATCGTGCTTGCCAATCCGTATACAGTGATCACAGTCCGTTCATTGCCGATGTTGAAAGACTCTCCGATGGCTTCTTTCATCGTCAAACAGCGCAATATTCCGTCGATCATGTCATCTACATAACACCAGGCCCGGATTTGCGTTCCGTCGCCGTGAATATAAATCGGCTCATCTAACAGAGCTCTGTGAACCATCGTTTTGATGGCGCCTTCCCCGACTTGTTCCGGTCCATAAACATTAAAAGGGCGGACGGTGACGGTCGGGAGCCCCAATTCTTTAAAATAGGCATATGCCATATGTTCCTCGGCGAGTTTGCTGACAGCATATGTCCAGCGAGCTTCTCCCACCGCTCCTAAAACAGTATGACTGGTCTCTCGCGCCCTGAAAGCGATTTGGCCGAACACTTCACTCGTACTGAAACAGACGACCCTTTTGCATTCGGTTAAACCTGCAGCCGCTTCAAGCAGATTGGCTGAACCGATCATGTTGACCTGCATCGTTTTAACGGGATTTTGAATGACCGTGTCAATCCCTGCGATGCCGGCGGCGTGGACAATGTGGCTGGCCCCTTGGATCGCCTTTTTAAGCGTGTTCACATCCAAAATGTCTCCCTGCACCACTTTCAAGTGAGGATGGTCCCGGTAAGGTTTATACCGGAGGGAGTCTCTTGAAAAATTGTCGTATACGGTGACGCTGTTGCGCTCTATCAGCTTTCCTATTAAAGAGGATCCGATAAAGCCTGCTCCGCCAGTTATGAAAATATGCTGGCCGGATAACTCTGTCATATCGCTCATCAATTGTTCACCTGCTTGTTTCGTTTTTTTGAATTACAAATCCCGCGACGCGAAAGGTGTTCAACATCATCCCGAAAGTAGCGCCTGATAAACAGCCAGCGTTTTTTTGCTGTTTTTCACCATATCATGATGAACTTCTGCATACTTTCTTCCTTTCTGGCCGATTTCCGGTAGCATATCCCGGTTTTTCAGCACATTTTCAATCACTTCTGTAATGTTATCGGGATTTGCTCTTATGAGAGGCAGTTCGGAAGGATAGTTCTCCTTCATAAAATCACTGACCCAACAGATAACGGGTTTCCCCATTGCCATCGATTCGACGGCAAATAATCCATAGCTGCCGATATGAAGCTGATCAATGATCAAATCCGCCTTTTGATAGATTTTCTTTGCCTGTTCATGAGAAACCCCTCGTACTAGGTGAAAATGAAAATCGTATTTTTCTTTTAAAGACTCCACCGCCTTAAGGATGTGGCGGGTTCCTTTTATTCCTGGAGAGGTGGGGGCATGAACGATGAGCGGCTTTTCATTTGATCGGTAGTCGGGAATATAGCGGTCAAGCTGGATCATGGTTGGAATCATGTGGATATGCTCATAATAGTCTTTTACATACTCGTATAGTTCCATATCGGCGACGATGCAGTGCTGGACATATTGTGAAATTCGTTTGAGGTGATATCGAATTCGCGCTTCGTTTTTCGTTTTGACAACGGCGTATGGATTTGTTTTAGCCAATGTTGAATAAAGCCTCACATCGCTGCCCCAATGATGCATGATCATTGGTTTACCCGCCTGTTTTAAAATGGGATAATCCGACATGTCCAGCGTAAAGCTTGTGCCAAAATGAAAATGGAACAAATCATAGGATGGCAAGAGATCACTGGCAAGCCTTCTCAGCTTCGCATTCATGGCGGGCGTATTGCGTTCTTTCAGCAATGACCAGGTGTAGTCGGCAGCGTAATTTAAATAATAAGGATAGTAATTTAAGGTGTGGGCAAGCGCGCCATGCTGTAAGAGCCCTTTAGCCAAGGTGTTCATTTGGTTGGCGATTTCCATTGTGCCTTGCAAAACGCGAATTTGCCCAGCCGGAGGCTCGGTTTTTTCATGAACAGGAAGATCAAGCTTTGGCCCGCTTTCGGTTTCTGCTCCATCTCCTTTTTGAAGATAGGCCGCGCTCTCTTGTTCCCTTCCGGTGCGCAGGCACACTTTTCCCATCAGCAGATTTAAAGATCTGTTATCAGGAAAAAGGTAAAGCCCCCTCCAGAGCCATAGCCAGGCGTTATGGTCATGGCCGAGATAGACAGAAAGAGAGGCTTGAAGAAAATAAAAATCGGGCTCGTTATGCGAGCCGTCGGCTTCCCACTCTTTTAAGCGCTTCATGGCTTTGTTCCAATCTTTTTGTTCCAGACAATGAATGATGTCTGACTTGAAATCTTTCATGATGACCTCCCATCGATCACGCTGCTTTCAATTTCTCCTTTTAATGCAGAATAAAAACGCTTTGTGCGCTCTATCATACGTATAAATGAATCTATATGACTGTGTATTTGTGCGAGAGTATAAGAGAAAAACCTTCCACAGAGCGGAAGGCCTTATATCAGCTGGATTTTTTTTATATTTTTCATATATCGTTCATACTGATTGTCTGAAGCGAGGCTTAATTGGAAGTATTCATCCATTTTATCCAGAAGCGGCTGAATGCATTCTTTTTTGGCGTCTTGATCTAAATGCCGGGTATATCCGTTTTGTGCGTATCTCCGGGCCATTCTCCAAAAGGTTTTTCCGATGCTGAAATATTTCAAGGACTGTCTTTGATTTTTCTCAAGCTCCTTCCATTTGATATGGGGAAAATAGACGCTTTCGTCAAATTCTTTCACAATATAGTCGATGACGTACACAAGCGATTGAATCCTTTTATGCAATTGGTAGGAAATATTGTTTTGATGGCGGCGGTAGCACAATACAGGTTTTCTTAAATAGCGGCGCTTCCAGCCGCGCTTCGTGTTGGCCAAACAATTCAGCACATCCCCTGCAAGCGGCTTTTGCGGATCAACCAGCCAAGTAAAGCCTTTTTGCTTATAATAAGATGCTTTAAACATGCCCACCATCGGGACAATGCCTGAGCCGCCCCTTTGAAAAATAGTCCTCACCAGCTCCTCATCGCCATACTCTTGATACGTCCACAGCCCCGCATTTTTTCCGTGTTGATCAACAAGCAAAAGGTCCCCGTACACATAATCTAATCCCTCTTCTTCAAAAAAGCACTGCATAAAGTCATGGAGCACCAAATTGTGCGGAAGGAAATCATCTGCACTTAAAAGCAAAACATATTCGCCTTTTGCCTCCTGGAAGATTTCCTTAAAAGCGAGATCAGGAAGTTTTGTATTTTCGCTGTGGCATATCGTTCGAATGTGCGGATGCGTTTTTTGATAGCTGCTGATTTTTTTCATGGAATCGTCAGTTGAATGGTCATCAATGATCAGAATGTCGATATTAGGGTAGAGTTGATTTAAAACGGATTGAAGGCATTCATCAATGAAATGGCTGTAATTATAGTTGATGATGCCTACCGTAATCAGCGGCGGATTTGGCATAACCGTCAACTCTGACTGCTTTGCAAAGCTTGAAATCATCTCTTCAATTTTGCGCATGCTCACGTCATATGAATAATGCTCTTCAATAAATGACCGATATTGGAGAGGTGTATAATCACCGTTTGTCATCATGGACACGAATTCATCTATCGTATTCCAAACAACCGACTCATCGTATATCGTCTTTGCTCCGTAAAAGTTGTGGATCAGCGGTTTAATGCCTTTAGCCATCGCTTCCATTGCCGACATATGCTGACTTTCAAGAAGGCTTGTGCAAATCAGGTAATGCTTATCTTCCAAGTATTGATTCATGTCATCCTGCCATCCGTCAAATTGGACGCTGTCAGTCAGCCGGAGTTCATCAATCATTTGCTTGAAGTACAACTGATAGCGGGCGTCCTGAAACGTCCCGGCGATGAACAGTTTGTATCTTGGGTCTTTGTCAATCAGTGCCTTGAAAGCCTGCAGCAAAAGCATCGGACCTTTTTTATAGTTGATATAGCCGACATATGCGATATGAAAGCCTTTTTGCCTTTGCTGAAAGGTGTATTCGTCTAACTTGATTCCATTTGGAACGACGGCCGTTTTCTCTTTTTTCAACGATTTAACTTGATCTAATACATATTCCCGCATGTGTTCCCCGTCAAAGATCACTTGATCCACCGCTTGCCAATATACCTTTTTAATATAAAAAGTAAATGCTTCATAGCTGTGGAGCCTGCATATTAATGTTTTGGCCGCTGCAGAAGGGACTTTGCTCCCGTGGATCAATAAATCATCGCACCATTCAAACCAGCAAATATCCGCCCAGTGCATGCCAGTGTCGATTTGATTCAAATCATGAACCGCGATTTTTCTGGTCCGGTAAGTTCCGGAAAGGCGCTCAACGACAGCATTCAAAAACCGGTCTAAATCCGGTTTAACGAAAAAAATGATCTTTGGACGCCTGACCATTTTTTTGAAAAGGTCTTCTTTCTCCTTCATGAGGCGATGTTGATGTTCGCGCCTGACAAACAGTAGGGCATCATCATATAATTCAGACGCTCTCTGAACCTGCTGCTTTTTTTCATAAACAAAAGCAGCGCTTATCAGCAAGCCGGGATCGAAGGGAGCGGTTTCCAGCCTCTCTTCCAGCTTCTGCGCAGCATCGTGCCATTTGTGTTGAAATATCAGTTGGGATATTTCGGTTTCTCTCCAGCTAAACCCAACAGAGTCTAGCAAATATTCCAATTCATTATCCATCTGAAACCTCCTGGTTAAACACATTTTCGCTAGTAGTATCTATATTCAAGCGAGAATAGAAAGTTCTATGAAAAATACTTCGGAAATGGCACAGCCTGAAAAGCTAAAACAGTGACAGCGGCACAAACGCGATCAGCTGCTGGTTCATATTTTATGGGTAGATTTTAAAAAAGAGTCTCAGGGAGTGAAGGCTTTGGTTACAATCAGTCTATGTATGATTGTCAAAAATGAAGAAGAAGTATTGGCGAGATGCCTTGATACAGTGAAAGACATTGTAGATGAAATTAACATTGTGGATACGGGATCGACAGATCAAACCGTAGAGATTGCGAAGTGCTACACAGACCGCGTCTTTTTCTTTGAATGGATCGGCGATTTTGCGGCTGCCCGCAATGAATCGTTTAAACACGCCACAAAGGATTATATTCTCTATCTGGATGCGGACGATGTGTTGCTTGAGGAAGATCAGAAAAAATTAAAAGAGTTGAAGGAAACGCTTGATCCTTCCGTTGATTCCGTGTCCATGTACTATGATGCGGGAACTGACGAATTCGGAAATGTGACATTAAGATACCGCCGCAACCGCCTGGTAAAAAGGGAGAAAAACTTTAAATGGAAAGGCGACTGCCATCAATATTTGGAGGTATTCGGGAACATCATCAATGCCGATATCTCGGTGACGCATAAAAAAATCCGCCACTCTGTCGGACGAAACCTCAATATTTACCAAAAGAAGATCGATCGCGGCGACACGTTTACCCCGCGCGACTATTTTTACTACGGAAATGAATTAAGAGAAAACAGACACTACGAAAAAGCAATTGAAAGCTACAATAAAAACATTGAAATGAAAGAAGGATGGATTGAAGACAAAGTATACGCCTGCATCAACAAAGCCGACTGCCACCGCTTTCTCGGCGACTTGGATAATGAGCTGAGATCGCTCTTCCAGTCATTTGAATTTTCCAAAACGCCTCGTGCCGAAACATGCTCAAGAATCGGCTATAACTTTCAGCGGCGGCGGGAATACAATGCCGCTATCTACTGGTATGAGCTGGCGACAACACTGGTGCCTGATTCGAATAAATGGAGCTTCACCTATCCGGCATATTACACTTGGTACCCTCACTTGCAAATGTGCGTGTGCTACTACAATTTAGGAGACTTTGAAAAGTCGTATCAGCACAATGAAGAGGCGAGAAAATACCGTCCCGATGACAAATCCGTCCTTCATAACAAACAGCTGCTGGAAGGGAAATTAGGCATTAACAAATAGCATGGTCAAGACTTACTGAACAAGTAGGTCTTTTTTTATGAAAAAAATCAAGCCGTGCCAAATTACCGGCAGGCATCATAACTTATTTTGGAACTTTTTGATTTTAGAGGAGGAACAGAGATGATCCCGTTAATCAATTTAAAACGCCAGTTTCAAACGGTAAAACAAGATATTTTACAAGAGTTTGAGCATGTGTTGGACAGCGGCCAATATATATTGGGGCCGAAGGTTGAAGAGCTGGAGAAAAGAATAGCCGAAAAGCTTGGTGTAAAAGAAGCGGTCGCGGTCGCCAACGGAACGGATGCATTAGTGCTGACGCTCGAAGCTTTCGGTATCGGCAAAGGGGATGAGGTCATTACGACGCCGTTCACTTTTTTTGCGACCGCTGAAGCTGTCTCAAGGGTGGGGGCTAAGCCGGTGTTTGCTGATGTTGATCGTGAAACCTGCAACCTTGATCCGGAAAAAATAGAAGAAAAGATCACCCCTGCTACTAAAGCGATCATTCCCGTCCACATTTTCGGACAGCCGGCTGATATGGACGAGATCATGGCGATTGCCAAAAAACACGGACTGCTTGTGATTGAGGATGCCTGCCAAGCGTTCGGCGCTTCATATAAAGGGCGTCCTGTCGGCAGCATCGGGGATGCCGCCTGTTTTTCATTTTTCCCGACAAAAAACTTGGGAACGTTGGGAGACGGGGGAATGGTGACGATTTCAGATCCGGATGCGGCCCGGCAATTAAGAACACTCAGAACCCATGGCACTAGCAAAAAATACTTCCATGACAAAATCGGTTTCAACAGCCGTCTTGATGAATTACATGCCGCTGCTTTGCTCATTCTTCTTGAGAAAATCGACGGCTGGAATGAACAAAGAAGAAAAGTTGCCAGCCGCTACAGGGAAGGTTTGAAAACGGCGGAGCATCTCACACTGCCGGCTGAGAAAGAAGACCGCACACATATCTATCATCTCTATTGTATCGGCGCAAAAGACCGCGACGAATTCATTCAATCGCTGAAAGAGCAGAACATTCATTCTGGCGTGTATTATCCTTGCTGCCTTCATTTGCAAACGGTCTATTCTTCATTGCAGTACAAAAAAGGCGATTTCCCTATAGCCGAGTCCTTGTCCGAAACCCTTTTCGCGATTCCGATGGATCCTTTTCTAGCCGCTGAGGAACAAGAGCAAATTATTTCCGCGCTGCTGAAAAAAGGAGGAGGGGGAAAGTGACGGTTCATTTCGGTTTAATCGGCTGCGGCTATATGTCAAGAAAACATCTTCAAGCACTGGCCGGGTGCGGTGATGCAAAGTTGTCGGCCGTCAGTGATTTGCAGGAAGAACGGATGAAGGAGGCGGAACAATACTATGCTTCCTTCGCCGGGGATGAAAGCCGAATGACCCATTATCAGCAGTATCAAGCGCTGCTTTCAGATTCTAAAATAGAAGCGGTCATTATTGCGGCGGTTTCGGGACTGCACGCCGAAATGGCCAAAGCTGCGCTGCAGGCAAGCAAGCACGTCATCGTCGAAAAACCGATGACCTTGTCATTACAGGATGCCGATGAGCTTATAGAACTGGCGGAACAGAACGGGCTGAAGCTCATGGTCTGCCACCAGATGCGCCACCGGCCGATCATGAAAAAACTGAAGGAAACGATTGAGAGAGGAAAACTGGGAAGGATCTACTTAGGCACAGTATCGCTTCGCTTAAACAGGTCACCCGCTTATTATGAAGCGGCAACCTGGCGGGGAAGCTGGGAAAAAGACGGCGGGATGCTGGTCAATCAAGGGATACATCTGATCGATCTGCTGCAATGGTTTTTAGGTAATGTAAAAGGCGTTTACGGAGATATACTGGGCGGTTCCGGAGCAAAAGAAACGGAAGATGTTGCTATTGGTGTTCTGACGTTTGCCAGTCAGGCGAAAGGAGTAATAGAAGCGAATATCGTCACACAGCCAAACAATATCGGAAGCTCTCTCTCGATTTTTGGAGAACATGGAACGATCTCATTGGAAGGCCCGACCTTAAACCGGATCAGCCGCTGGTATATCCACGGGGAGAAGGATGCTGCTGAAGAAGCGGCGCAGCTGATTGATCTCAGCGGCGAACAAACCGCTATGTATCAAAACTTTATAAGCGCCGTCAAGCGCCAAGACACACTATTGGTTGACGGCTATGAAGGGAAAAAGGCGATTGAAACGATTTTTGGAATCTACCAGTCTGTGCTGCAGAAGCAGCCGGTGCAGCTGCCTCTTTCTTCGTTTCAAACATCTGATATGAAAAATAAATAGGTTTTGATTTGGTAGATCGTCCCTTTCAAAAAAAGATTTAAAACATAGTTTATTAAAGGAATGTACAGAAGGGGCGATTTGATAAATGAGCAAACAGGAAATGCATAACGAAACGATAGCGGTCATCGGCTTGGGGTTTGTCGGTCTGCCCTTGGCCATGTTGTTGATATCAAAAGGAATTCGGGTTATCGGTGTTGATTTGGATAAAAAGAAAGTCGAGGCATTACGGAAAGGGAACAGCTATATTTCAGATATCAACGATCAAGCGGTGCAGGACGGAATAGGCACCGGTTTCTTTCGTCCTGTTTCGGACTACGGTTTAATCGGCGAAGCGGATGCCGTCATCATCTGCGTACCGACGCCGCTGAATGATGATGCGGGTCCTGATTTGACTTATGTGAAAAGAGCGGCGCAATCGATTGGAGGGCACTTGAAAAAAGGGCAGCTCGTTGTGTTGGAAAGCTCGACATATCCGGGTACGACAAGGGACATCGTCAAACCGATCCTCGAAGAAAGCGGCCTTGTATGCGGAAAGGATTTTTATTTGGCTTATTCTCCAGAACGCGTTGATCCGGGCAATCAATTTCCGATTGAAGTCGTGCCGAAGGTAGTGGGAGGCGCGACGGAGGCATGCCTTGAAAAGGTGCATCAATTATACAGCGGCATTTATGAAGAGGTTGTGCCTGTCACATCGCCTGAAACAGCGGAGCTGACAAAGCTGCTGGAAAATACGTACCGGTTTATTAATATTTCATTCATTAATGAATTCGCGATGATATGCGACAAGCTCGGGGTGAATGTATGGGAAGTCATCGAGGCGGCAAGCACGAAGCCGTACGGCTTTGCGGCGTTTTATCCAGGTCCCGGCATCGGCGGCCATTGCATCCCCGTCGATCCGCTGTATTTGCAGTTTGTCATGAAACAAAGCGGTTTATCGAGCGACTTTATCGAGCTGTCGGAAGCGACAAATGATAGAATCGTCCGCTATATCGCAGAGCGTTCCTTGCAACTGGCAGGGAAAGATAAGGCGACAGACGCCCGCATTTTAATCTATGGCGTCACCTATAAACGTAATATAGCGGATGTCCGCGAATCAAAATCGCTTGATATTATAGAGAAGCTGATCGGCATGGGGGCTGATGTTTCCTACCATGATCCGCACGTTCCGGAACTCGACCTCAGCGGCAAAAAAATGGCAAGCATGCCGATAGATTCAGAGATGCTGAAAGCGTACGACTGTGTTGTCGTTTTGACCGATCATGACGCACTTCCGAAAGAGCTGTTACTAAACCATGCAACCGTGATATTTGATACAAGAGGCGTGTTGAGAGAAGCAGCAGGAAAAGCGAAAGTCATCCAGCTCGGAAACGGGTGCTCTTGACGCCAATTTTTTTCCGCGACTCACGCCCAGACCCGTTCGGAATACAATAAGTTAAAACAAGAACGTAAAGGGTGAGGGCCGTGTGGATCGGAGTTTTGTTGATGGTCTTTGGAATTGGGATCAGTATTTTTGCCGTCAGTCTGATTGTCAGCTATTTGTTTGTTATGCCGAACAGGAGCACATATGAAGAAACCTTTTTCAGCGGACTCAAACACGGCGAGATCATCGATGATGTGTTTGAGTCACACGACAAAGAAGAGCTGTTTTTGACGGCGGGGGATGGATGCCGGCTGCATGCGCTGCTTTTTCCCGTTCAAAAGAGCAGGAAAGTCGTCATCGTTTCCCACGGCATCAAGTGGTCGCTGTTTGGAGGGTATAAATACGTCGAGCTGTTCCAGTCCATCGGCTACAATGTTCTGCTTTGCGACAGCAGGTGCCACGGATTGAGCGGCGGTTCACACGTTTCTTACGGATTTTACGAAAAGGACGATTTGGCGAGGTGGGCTGACGAGCTTGAGAACAGGTTCGGCAAAGACCTTTGGATCGGAGTGCTTGGCGAATCGCTAGGAGCCGCGGCTGCCATCGAGCTGATGAAACAGGACAGGAGAATCAAGTTTTGTATTGCCGATTCCTGCTTCAGCGATTTAACAGAGCTATGCCGCTTTCAGCTGAAAGCCGCCGTCAAATTGTCCGTGCCGTTTCTCATCCCGTTGGCAAGCGGGCTGATCAAACGGCGCCATGGCTGGAGCCTTGCCGACATATCGCCGGTCAGCAATCTTGAGCAGTCAGACACGCCGCTGTTTATCATCCACGGCACAAATGATCAGCTTGTTCCGCCGGAAATGGCCAAAAGCCTGTATGACCGGAAAAAAGGGATAAAGAAACTGTATTTGATTGAAGGCGCGGGACATGTCGGCGGATTCCGCCACGATCCTGAAGAATACTTAAGCAGAATCAAAGACTTTCTCTTGAAAATCGAGCCGGCCAATTAGCCTTGCGATTCCAGCATTTCAGCGGCAGCCGATCGTTGGCGCGCTTCCTTGATTTTGCCGGCATAGGAAGCTCCCCAATTCATCATTTGACTGATGATCGGAATCAGCGTCTTGCCGAACTCAGTTAAACTGTACTCGACTTTCGGGGGAACCTGCTTATAAATCGTGCGGCAGACGATGCCGTCGCGCTCAAGTTCGCGAAGCTGGAGGGTCAGCATCCGCTGTGTCACGGCGGGAATTAAACGACGCAGCTCATTAAAGCGTTTTTTATCATCGATCAAATGATACAGAATGACGCTTTTCCATTTGCCGCCGATGATATCGATCGTTGCTTCCACCGGGCATGAATAACCGTCCGGTGTTTCGCATGCCTTCGGATTCTTGTTCATTTTCCTCTCTCCTTAGTATAAAAAATGATACTATGCCACAAAAATGTGCGTACTTTCTTATTGCTATTATAATGATTAGAATGAAATTAAGAAAGGAATATAAACTATAGACAAAAGGAGAGAACAGAACATGACACAGCAATCCAAGAAGCAGGAGATTCTTGACGCATTCCAATTTAGACACGCGACAAAAGAGTTTGATCCGGACAGAAAGATATCAGACGAGGATTTTCAGTTCATTTTAGAAGCGGGCAGACTGTCGCCAAGCTCTGTCGGCCTCGAGCCGTGGAAGTTCGTCGTCGTCCAAAATAAAGAGCTGCGTGAAAAACTGCGCCAGGTCTCATGGGGCGCACAGGGACAGCTGCCGACAGCCAGCCATTTCGTTTTGCTGCTCGGACGCACGGCTAAGGAAATGCGGCATGATTCCGGGTATGTTGCAGATCAGTTAAAGCATGTGAAAAAAATGCCGGAGGACATCATTGAAAATATGCTGAAAGAAGACGGCGTTCTGAAAAGTTTCCAAGACGGCGATTTTCATTTGTACGAAAGCGACAGAGCGATGTTTGACTGGGTATCAAAGCAAACGTACATCGCGCTAGCCAACATGATGACGGCGGCCGCCTTGATCGGTATTGACTCCTGCCCGATTGAAGGCTTTAACTACGACAAAGTCCACGACATCCTTGAAAAAGAAGGATTGTTGGAGGACGGACGCTTTGACATCTCGGTCATGGCCGCTTTCGGTTACCGCGTGAAAGAACCGCGTCCGAAGACGAGACGGGCGCTTGATCAAATCGTGAAATGGGTTGAATAAAAAAAGTGCGGTTCTGCCTTTAGCAGACCGCACTTTTTTATTTAGATTTGGAGTTTGCGCCGCTTCCTTTGGTAAAGGTACAGACCGCTTCCGGATATAAGCAGCAGCAGGCCGAGCATCAGCCAATGATAGGCGTTTGAAGCGGTGTCAGGCAAAAACCCGCCGTTTGAACCATCTGAAGGTTCATTTCCGTCATCTGACCCGCCGCTGCCATGACCGCCTGATCCGTCTCCGCCGCTTCCGGCGCCGGGCGAAGCAGGGGGTTCACCGCCGCTGCCGCCATCCGGACCGTCATCATCGCCTGAACCCGGCGGAAGTGAAGGAGACCCGGCATCTTTGTCATTCATCACGGTATACTCGCTGAAATGGTCGACATAGCCTGCAACGGTACGGCCTTTCGTATAGCCGTTTGTCACTTTTGTGAAGCTGTTGTTTTTGCGGTCGACATAATAGACGCTCAAATGTTTGTCAGGAGCCTCGACTTGGAAAAACAGTCCGACAGGTTCTTTAAATGTGCTGACCGTTTTTCCATTCTGCTGAATGTTGAAATCATATACCTTTGTGACCGCCTGTTTGATATTCTTGGCGATTTTGATGCTGATTTTAGTCTTTTCGCTTGCCAGATTAACGGCTGGAAGCTGCATCGCAATGCGATCGTTTTTCAGGGTGATACTTGGATCATCAGTTCTTTCTTTGACAAGATCAGTCTGTGCTTTTGTCATATTCAGCTTGATGTGGTCTTTTTCTGTGTCAGGGAAATAAGCAATCACCTGATTTGCGTTTTTCGCGTATGTTTCGAACGGTTTATCCGCAAGCGTCCAAGTGCCGTCTGTCTGACGGTCAGGAAGGAACACTTCTGTGATTCTGTTTTCGATGTTCGGTGAAACAGAATCGTACAAGGCAAGCTGCTCTGTAAAAATGTCGTAATCGGTAAAACCGAGATCGACACCGTTTTTCGCTTCTTTAAAAACGGAATAGCCGTCTCCGCCGCCGCCCATGAAGTTATTTGTAGCCACACGGTAGGTTTTGTCCAAATCGAGCGGAACAGCATCCCCTTTGTCATTGACAAGGTTCACATCAAGGATGCGCTCACCTTTTGGCTTGCTCAGTGTAAATGTGAAGGATAAACCCGCGACATGCGGAAACGCGCCTCCGCCTTCTTCGACTTGGCTCACCCCGTGCTCAAGCGCTTCTTTGATTTGCGCACCCGTCAAATCAGCGGCATAAAGGGTGTTGCCGAACGGCATGACCGTCAGCACATCGCCGAGTGTGATGTCGCCTTTGGCAATACCGCTTCTGATTCCGCCGCCGTTTGTGATGGCGATGTCAGCCCCGCCGGCTTGTTTTGCTTTCTTCAGCATGCCGTCCGCGATAAAATTGCCGAGGTTGGTTTCTTTTGAGCGGACATGCTCGCGTTTTCCGTCAAGCGGGACATCGGAATAGCCTACTTTTTTCTTCTTCAGTTCGTCAATATCTTCTTTAAAGCCGTCAAGCACTTCTTTCGCTGGAGGATCTTCGTCCACTTTGCCGTCAATCGCGATCAAATTGAACCTTGATTGATCCGTTTGAACGACGCCTTTCTCATCAAACACAACATCGACCCGTCCTAAAAACTGCCCGTAGTCTTTCACTTGGGCGACGATTGTCGGTTCTTCGCTCTCCACCACTTTTAAATGATCGACGAGTGTATGCGTATGCCCGCCGATAATCAAATCGATGCCCTTCACTTTTTTGGCCAGCTCCAGATCCCGGTTGTAGCCGAGGTGGGTGAGGGCGATGATTTTGTTGACCTTTTCTTTTTCTTTCAGTTCCTTGACCGTTTTCTCCGCTGACAGATAAGCGTCATGGAACGCAATGTTCGGTCCGGGGCTTGACGTATATGACGTATCTTCCGTCGTCAGGCCGAATACGCCGACTTGCTCGCCATTTACATTAAGCAGAATATAAGGATAGATGCCGCTTTCTTTCTTTTCTCCCGCTGTTAAGAGTGCAGGCTCTTTTTGAAAGCTTCGCAGCTGAGGCTCCTTTGATACATCGACATTGGAGCTGACGATTGGAAAATCGGGCTTTTCCAGCTGGTGTCTGTTTAACGGATCGACGGCCGCATTGTTTCCGCTCAGAAAGTCTGCGAGCACTTTCGGCCCTTTATCAAATTCATGGTTGCCGAAGGTCATGGCGTCATAGCCCATCATGTTCATCAGCTTCAAATCGGCGAGTCCGTTCCATTTTGTAAAATACAAGTCACCGGAAAAGACATCGCCGGCATCGAGCAGCACATTGTTTTCTGCTTCACTGCGGATTTCTTTCACTTTGGCAGCGCGCCTTGCCGCTTCATCAAGGTGGGCGTGCGTGTCGTTCGTGTGCATGACTGTTAACGTCCAGTTTCCATTATCAACCGGAGGCTCTGTACCTTCAAAGTTCAGCTTATAGACGCCATATCCGCTGTTTTCGGATTCTCTGACAAAATCGATGTCCTTCGCTTTTTCAGCAAACGGTTTGGCGAGGAGAGAAGATTCGAATGTCACATCGGCTCCTTTAATCGGAGCGATCGACCAGTTGTTATCGGCGGCAGGATTGACCGTTTTCTTTTCCATGATGTAGTTCATGAGCACCTGCCTGTTTTCATCAGCCGCCGCATAAACGACTTTGTCCTGCGTCAGATGCGGGAATCCGCCGCCCCCGGACGCGCGGTAATTATTTGTGACCACAAGGAATTCCTGATCGTCGCGGACGGCTTTTCCGTTGTAAGACAACTGTTTGACGCGGTTGGCCTGCGGATTTTTCACCCCGCCTGACGCATTGTATTTTGCCGGTTGTGTGACATCGACCTGGTAGGTCACACCGTCAATGACATCGAAATTATACGACCTGAAATCGGGGTTGAGGAGCGCCTGTTCACCCGATTTTGAAGGGTCGATCTGGTTGAACTGCCCGGCCGACATTTCGATCCAGTCCTTCACTTCGCTTCCCGTCAGCTTGACGATATAGAGCGTATTGTCGTACAAATACAAATCGCCGATGTTTTTGATCGCAAGGTTTCCTGCTTTAATGTTTGTATAATAATCAGCACCGTTACGCCCTCCTGCTTTAAATGGCGCGCCCGCTGATAAAATCGGCAGGTTTTCGTATTCCGTTCCCTTCATGACATCTTCCGCATACCATTTTTGTGCGTCTGTGACAATCTGAATCGAAGGATCGTCTTTTACTTGTGCGAAAAAGCTGTTAATATCAGCTTCCGTTTGGCCAACCGGCGCCCGGACGTATTCAAGCGTTTTTTCGTGTGTGTCTTTAATCGTGGAAACGACGGTTTCGTGTCGTGACGTCACATATCCGGCAATCGCTTCCGTTTTTGCGCTGGCATCTTTCACTGTCCATTTGCTGCCGTCCTGTTCAAGCTGCATATTGATGATTCCTAAATGGCTGCCCCAGTTTTTCGGCATGACGACAGGGATGCCGTTGATCGTTCCTTTTTGATTGTCGATCACGCCATTTCCTGGATAGTCGGTACCGGGGAACAGACCGTGCTGGTGTCCGGAGATGATCGCATCTATTCCTTCCGTCTTGAGAGCCAGGTCATATACGGCGTTTTCTGCTCCCGCCGCCTGTCCGCCATTTTCAATTCCGGAGTGGGCGATCGCAATGATCACGTCGGCGCCTTCTTGCTTCATTTTCGGAATCGTTTGTTTCGCTGATTCGGTGATGTCCTGCACCGTGATTTTGCCGTCCAGATGCTTTTTATCCCATGTTAAAATCTGCGGCGGAACGAAGCCGATGTAGCCGACTTTAAGCTGGTGCTTTTGGCCGCTTTCATCCGTCAGCGTCCGCTCTTCAATATGATATGGCGTATATTTGTTCTTTCCGTCCGATGTTTTTATATTGGCATTGACAATGGGAAATTCGGCGCCTTTTATCGTGCCGTCAAGGAATTCAAGGCCATAGTTGAATTCGTGGTTTCCGAGCGTGCCGGCGTCATAGTGCAGTTTGTTCATGACATCAATGATCGGGTGTGTTTTCGTTCCGGAGATAATTGCTTCACGTTCATGTTTGAAGATATATTCCCCTAGAGGGTTCCCTTGAATTAAGTCGCCGTTGTCGACAAGAATCGTGTTCGGATTCCGGCTCCGGTGCTTTTCGATCAGCTGAGCCGTGCGGACCAGTCCGAATTCTGCCGTCTCTTTGTCGGCATAGTAGTCATAGTCCATGATATGGGCGTGGATATCTGTCGTACCCAGGATGCTGAGGTTGATCAGCGGGTGTTCATTTGGTTCTTCTGCATATGTCTGGGTGTTTGGAATGAGTAAACTGAGTATCATCACTGAGGTTAGCAGAATACGGAGAATGTTTTTCCTTGAAAACCGTCTTTTCTGTATTCCCACCATTTCTCCACCTTTCAGATTAGAGTAACAATTTCTATTGTAAGAACTTTTTGTAAAGTTTTGTAGAACTTTCGTTGCGAATATTGTAAACACTCAGAAAATGATTCCAAAGTCTGTCCCTGTCTGCCGGGTGACTTAGGTACTTTGTCGCGAGGAACGTGTGGATGTTTTATTTAGTGTGGCAGGGGGAAATGGATTTATGTAGACAGAAGCTTTTGGGAGGGTGATCAATATGAGCAAAAACATTGCAGTTGTTCTGACAGATTACTTTGAGGATTCGGAGTATACCGAGCCTGCGAAAGCGTTCAAAGACGCCGGGCACCAGCTTACGGTTATTGAAAAAGAGAAAGGCAAAACGCTGAAAGGCAAGCAAGGCGAGGCGCAAGTGGAAACAGATGCGTCCATTGATGAAGTCAGCCCGGCCGATTTTGACGCGCTGTTGATTCCGGGCGGATTTTCGCCGGATATTCTCAGAGCCGACCAGCGTTTCGTATCGTTTGCGAAATCCTTTATGGATGACAAAAAACCGGTGTTTGCGATCTGCCACGGCCCGCAGCTTTTAATCACCGCCAAGGCTCTGGACGGACGCAGTGCAACAGGCTACACATCGATTCAAGTCGATTTGGAAAACGCCGGGGTTCAATTTAAGGATGAGGAAGTTGTCGTCTGCCAGAACCAGCTTGTCACAAGCCGGACGCCTGACGACATCCCTGCGTTTACACGCGAATCTTTGAAGCTGCTCGGCTAATGAAAAAGACCGGAATAGATTTCCGGTCTTTCAGCGTGTCGACAAACCCTCGCATTCGTTGTCAGGCCTGCGCGTCGGTGCTCACGAATTACAACATTCGCTCCGCTCCGGTGCTCGGCCTTCCTAGACTGCAAGGGTTTTCAATCACGCTGAAAGGATGACAAAATCCCAAAACTAAGAGCCGTTTTGGGATTTTGTCAACAATCTGAAAAGACCGGAATAGATTTCCGGTCTTTTTTATGTTTATTTTCGGAGTGCAGCCAGTTCCTCTGCGATTGCCTGCATTTCGCTCGGACTGAAAGATTTCTTTTTCATCACCATTTTGTGCAGGTATTCAAGATCTTCAAGCTTTTCATTGCTGAAGGCTTCAGCTTTGATGACGCCGATGTTCAGCATGTTTAGTTTTTGCGAGATCTCTTCGATCATTTTGTTCAACTCGGCTGTTTTCTGCTCTGACAAGAAGGCACATCCTTTCTCACTGATTTTGTAGTCTTTATTGTAACAGAATTAAGCGAGAAGAAAAGGACGGCTGTCAAAAAGCATCTCCGGTTTAAACGGATACGCTGTTTTGCTTTTCCGCTTTTTCGGCTTTGATTTTGGCAAGGATCTGTTTGGACTCATAGATGACAATCCCTGTCAAACCGAGCAGGCCAATCAGGTTCGGTATCGCCATCAGACCGTTCAGCATATCGGCGAGCGCCCAGACAAAGTCATTTTTAAAGACCGCTCCGAAAAAGACGGCGATCACAAAGATGACACGATAGACGATCGCATATTTTTCATTCAGCAGGTAGGTGAAGCATTTCTCTCCGTAGTACGACCAGCCCAAAATCGTCGAATAAGCGAACAGCAGCAGTCCGATCGCAACGATTGTCGATCCCGCAGGGCCGAGAAAATGTGCGAATGTCATCGATGTCAGCGCATCGTTTTTTTCTGTCAGATACATGTTTCCCATGACAATCGATATCCCCGTAATCGAGCAGACAATCAATGTGTCGATGAAAACCTGGGTCATAGAGACAAGCGCTTGGCGAGCCGGCATATCAGTTTTTGCCGCGGCTGCCGCGATCGGCGCCGAGCCGAGCCCTGCTTCATTTGAAAATACGCCCCGCGCCACGCCCCAGCGGATCACGGTTCCGATCGCGCCTCCTGCCACGGCCTGGCCGGTAAACGCGTCAGAAAAAATTAAACCAACCGCGCCTGGGACAAGTTCAAAGTTTGTGACAAGAATGATCAACCCGGCGATGACATAAAATAAAGCCATGATCGGCACGAACAGCGAGGTGACTTTGCCGATGCTTTTAATCCCACCGAGAATAACAAGTGCTGTAAAAATCGTGACAATGATGCCGGTTACCCAGGCAGGCACAGAAAATGTGGAGCTCATGACTCCGGATACAGAATTTGACTGAACCATATTGCCTATTCCGAAAGCGGCAAGCGCCCCGAATATGGCAAATAACACACCAAGCCACTTTTGCTTGAGGCCGTGTTCCAAATAATACATCGGGCCGCCTGACATTTCGCCGTTTTTGTCTTTCACGCGGAATCTGACGGCAAGCACCGCTTCGGCATATTTCGTCGCCATTCCGAAAAAGGCGGCGAGCCACATCCAAAACACGGCACCAGGCCCTCCGGCAATGACCGCTGAGGCGACACCGACGATATTCCCGGTACCGACCGTAGCGGCAAGGGCAGTCATCAACGCCTGAAAGTGGGAAATATCGCCTTCGGAGGATTTATCCTGATGTCTTGAAAAGGCAAGCTTTAATGAGTAAGGCAAAAGTCTGATCTGCAAAAAAGCCAGCCTGAAAGTCAAATAAATACCTGTTCCAACAATGAGGATCAAAAGCGGAGGTCCCCATAAAAAACCGTTCATTGTATCTACAATATGTGAAATAAAATCCATAGGCGAAATATCCCCCTTTAATTTTGTGTCTAACTAGAATATTCTGAAAGTTTGTTAGATTTGTCAATAGCATTGTCATCTTTTCTTCCCAAAGTTGAAAAAAACAAAAAAATCTTTAGTATAAAAGCAAAAGTGTTTTTTCTTTCTGAAATGTGGGGAAAGAATAGAGGAGGCTCTTGTTTGATGATCAAAGTGCTATTTGTCTGCCTCGGCAATATTTGCCGCTCTCCGATGGCAGAAGCTGTATTTAACGACATGCTCAAAAAAAGCGGCCTGGAGGACCGAATTGAAGCCGATTCGGCGGGGACAGGGAACTGGCATGTCGGAAAACCGCCTCATGAAGGCACACGGTCGCTGCTATCTGCAAAAAAGATCAACTGCGAAGGCCTTTACGCGAGGCAGATTACCGACAAAGACCCGGAAGCGTTCGATTATATCATCGCGATGGATGCCGAAAACGCTGGCCATGTGAGAAGCCTTGCCGGCTACGGGAGCAAAGCCGTCATCCGGAGGCTGCTCGACTATGTCGAGGACTGTGAGACGGCAGATGTTCCTGATCCATACTACACCGGGAACTTTGATGAGGTGTACGAACTCGTCGCGAAAGGATGCAGCGAATTGCTAAAGGACATTCGAAAAGAACACAAATTATAAAAAAACGAAGGGAGAGATTTTTTATGAAAAACGACCGCGTTTTCATCAGAAATATCCTCCTCGGCGCTTCGGTCGGGGCGGTTATGTCACTGCTGCACAAACCGACCAGAGAAGCGTGCGGCGCAAAGCTTGACGCGTGCAAAAACAAAGTCCGCCTTTACCGCGCAAATCCCGGAATGTTCACCGAATGCGTGAAAGAAAAAATGGACGAAGCCAAAAAACTGACCGCTTCCATATCGGACGATTTAAGCTTCTTAAATCAACAGATGAAAGAACTGAAAGAGACGACGCCAAAAGTGATCGGTCTGATCGAGGAAACGAGGGATCACTTCACAGCTAAATCCAAAGGGCGTACGGAGCCGGAAAAAGAATGAGCTTTTTGAAAGAGCTGGCTTGGCGTTTTTTCCTTCATGAAGGGCCGAGCAAATCGGCGGAACTTGCCTACTTTTTCCTGCTGTCCCTGTTTCCGTTTATGATTTTCCTATTGACTTTGATCGGCTACCTGCCTGTCAAAACGGGCGATGTCATCGGGCTGATTGAACAGTATGCTCCAGAAGACACGATGTCCGTTATTGAAGAGACGCTCAATACAGGAAACAGGGGCCTGCTTTCTTTCGGGATCATCGCGGCGCTCTGGTCTGCGTCAAACGGATTGAACGCGATTGTCAGGGCTTTTAATCATGCTTATGAAGTGGAGGAAAACCGCTCATTCATCATGGTTCGGCTGACATCACTCCTCCTGACCGCCGCGATGGTTTTCACCATATTGGTCGCGCTTCTTCTTCCGGTATTCGGGAGGGCCATCGGCCATTTCATCGCCAATCTGGACGGTACGCCGGAAATGTTTCTAGCGGCATGGTCAGCGCTCCGCTGGGGAATCAGCCCGCTTGTGCTGCTGATCGTCTTTACGGCTTTATACTTTTTTGCCCCGAATAAGCGGCTGTCATTTAAATTCGTGCTTCCGGGAGCCGTTGCAGCGACAGCCGGCTGGATCCTCGTCAGCATGCTGTTTTCATACTACGTCAGTGAATTTGCAAACTACAGCGCAACATACGGAAGCCTCGGCGGCATCATCGTCCTGATGATCTGGTTTTATTTAAGCGGAATGATGATTATTCTTGGAGGGGAGATCAATGCCCTTTTACATAAACGTAAAATCATTCCTGAAGAAAATCCGCGGAAATGAGCAATCTATAAAAGAACGTTTCATGAGTTCAAAAGCGGAGGGATCATCATGACAAAACACACGAAAAAAGGCGGCAGCCATAATAAACAAAATTCAAAGCAAAGTTCGAAAAACAAAACGAGCGGAAGCGCCAACGGACAAAACGGATATCATTAAAACTGCCTGACGTTTTCGAAAAGGCCGGCTGCCTATAGTAAGCAGCCGGCCTTTTTTACATTGGCGCCGCCTCAGATTGTTCGAGAGCGCCGTTTTTCTTCGTTCTGCCAAAGAGCACCCCGATCCAGATCAACACCATCACGATTGTAATCAAATAAAACAGATTGCTGTTATGAAATGTCTGCATATACCAGCCGCCGGCAACCGGGCCGAAAATGCTTCCGAAGCTGAAGGTGATTCCGCACATCAAGTTTCCGGCCGGGAGAAGGCGTTTTGGAAGCAGGTCGGCCATAAAGCTGATGCCGAGTGAAAAAGTTGATCCAACAGCCATTCCGGCTATGAAAAAACATGCCGCAAGCAAGGGGACGGAATCGGAAAAGCCCGCCGCAAAGAAGCAGCCTGCCCCGACAGCCAATATAACAAGGAGCACATTTCGTCTTCCATACTTGTCGCTCAACACGCCGAGCGGATACTGAAAGACGATGCTTCCGATCGCAAAAGCCGGAAGAATAATTGATAGGCCTTCGACGGAAATGCCCGAGCGGAGCGCGTAGACGGGAAAATTGCCGTTCAGGGCGGTTTCCAAAAAGCCGTAGCCGAATGTTGGCAAAAACGCGACCCATCCTAGCAGAAAGGCTTGGACGAAGCGCTTCAAGCTGTTATCGCTGCGGCTTTCAGAGCCGCTTTTCTCAGGAAAATCGTTTTGAAGGCAAAAAATAAACAGCCACGCCAGCAGGCTGAATGCACCTGAGACGATAAACGGCAATGACGGGGCAATGTTGACAAGCGGCGTTAAAAAAGGACCGGCAGCAAATCCCAAACCAAACGAAAGGCCGTACAAAGAGATATTGCGGCCGCGGTTTTTTTCAGACGATAATGTGGTCACCCAAGTTTGCGTTGAAAAGTGCAGCATATGATCCCCGATTCCAATCAAGAGCCGTAAAAAGAACCAGACGATAAACGACTGAATAAAAACAAAGGCGAACAAACTCGCGCACACCATCACCCCGCCGATGACGATCAGCGGTTTAAAACCGAGCCTGCGAAGCGGTGCTTCCATAAACGGCGAAGCGATCAGGACGCCGATGTAGAGGCCTGTCGCATGAAGACCGTTCAGCGCAGCCGAATGGCCTTCCTGTTCGAAAATAACAGAGATGACCGGAAGGAGCATCCCTTGCGAAAAACCTGATATACTGACAATCAAAACGAGAATGAAAAAGTGAAATCTAGTCATCGGCCGATTCTCCTTATCCGTAATCCTTCTTTGATCGTACAACTTTCACAAGTTTTTAGGCAAGGCGATTTTTCTTTTTCTGTCAAAAGAGGTGTGAATCATGGAAATCGTGTGGAATCAGAACGGCTTTGAGGCCGATCTGGAATATGGAAAGCTTAAGATATCAGGCAATGAAGAAGCAGGATTCAGGCCTTATCAATTGCTGGCCGCTTCGATTGCGGCATGCAGCGGAACCGTTCTTCATAACATATTGGAAAAGAAAAGGATACAGCTGAAAGATATGACCATCGAGACAAAAGAAGAACGCATTTCCGAAGAGGCGGGCCGCATCAAAAGCATTCATCTTCACTTCATATTGAAGGGAGAAAACCTCGGTGCAGAACAAATTCAAAAGGCGCTGAAAGTAGCGATGAAAAATTGTGCCATGGTGAGGTCTGTTGAAAACAGCATCAAGATCATCGAAACATTTCAGATTCGCTGATGTTTAAAAACCTGCGTTAATGCGGAATAGATCAGTATGCTGTATATAAACTGAAAAGTTCGCACAAAAATAACCTACACCAAAAAAGAAAAGAGGAATGAAAAATGGGCCGTTTTTTCTTTTGGATGATGGCTGCGGGAGTTCCCCTTTCTGTCGCAGGGAGCATGTTGCATTGGCCGCAGGTTTTATTGTTCATCATATACTGCCTGACGATTATCGCGCTTGCAAGCTATATGGGAAGAGCCACCGAAAGCCTTGCGATTATTGCGGGTCCGAGGATCGGGGGCCTTTTAAATGCGACGTTCGGAAACGCCGTTGAGCTGATCATTTCGATCTTCGCGTTGCGGGAAGGACTGATCGGCATTGTGCTCGCATCGCTGACAGGATCTGTCCTCGGCAACCTTCTCCTGGTCGCCGGCCTGTCGTTTTTCATCGGGGGCCTGAAATATAAGCGCCAGGAATTCAACGTGTATGATGCGAGACACAATTCAGGTTTGCTCATGTTCGCGGTGATTGTCGCTTTCGTCATCCCTGAAGTATTTTCAGCCGAAATGACAGAGCCGAGGAAGTTGTCGATGAGCGTCGGCATCAGCACCATCATGATTTTGCTTTACCTGGCCGCGCTTTATTTCAAGCTTGTCAGCCACCGCGGGGTTTACCAGACGAATCAAAATGAGCGGGAAGAATCGCATGAAGAGCCGGAATGGTCGGGAAAGAGGGCAACATTGATTTTATTTTTGGCGACCATTGCCGTTGCCTACATTTCCGAGCACCTCGTCCACACATTTGATACGGTGGCCGAACAATTCGGCTGGTCGGAGCTTTTCATCGGGGTCATCATTGTCGCGATCGTCGGAAACGCGGCAGAGCATGCTTCCGCCGTCATTATGGCCTATAAGGACAAAATGGATGTCGCAGTTGAAATTGCGATCGGATCAACGCTGCAGATCGCGATGTTTGTCGCACCCGTTCTTGTGATCAGCTCTTTGTTTTTTCCAGTGAGCATGCCGCTCGTCTTTACCTTGCCGGAACTCGTCGCCATGGCTTCCGCCGTCCTTTTGATGATCGTCATTTCAAACGACGGGGATACGAACTGGTTTGAGGGCGCGACATTGCTGGCTGCTTATATCATCATGGGAATCGGTTTTTTCCTTCTTTAAAAAAATGGGGATAAACGGAGAGCATCCGGAAAACAATAAGAGAAAAGAAACAGAAAGAGTGATAGTATGAAAAAGCTTTTGTGTTTTACGCTAACTGCGTTTTTATCCTTTAGTTTTTTCGCTGTACAGGAAGCTGATGCAGCCAAGCCGATCAAGATTCCAAGCTCTGTCACGAATATTTCCAAAGAGAACACATACCCTAACGCCTCCCAGGATCAGCCGAGGCTGCAGCCGAGCGAACTGGCCGAAGAGCTGCTGAAAACAACCGATATCGCGATTGAAAATCCGCATCTCATCAAAATGCTGAATGAGTCAAGCATTTCCGGCACACCGCTGGCAATCGGCTACAGAGCGACGATCTATTTGGGCAGATGGGCGCTCGGGTATACCTCGAATGAAACCGTTGCGAACTGGGAATACCGCAAAATCAACACAAACCGCTTTGACAACCGGGGCGGGAAAGCACCTGCCGAACTCACGTATTCCCAGGAACAGACGAGCAAAATCAAAGGCGGCTTAACAGCGAAAGTCCCGAAAGCGGACGATGTCAAAAACATGATGATGCTTGAAGCCATGGAAAAAACAAAGCTGCCGCTCGCCTTTGAAACAGTCGTCGGCGCCGGCACAAAACGCGATCAGATTTATAAAGTGCAGCCGAAAAAGCTGGGGAATTTACACGCCTATGCACCTGCCGTCAATGAAAAAGGGAAGGTCACCTACGGTGAAGTGTACATTGTATTAAAAGGCAACAAAAGAAAGCTGGTCGTCAAAAATATCACCTCGCAAGGAATCGGCGCCTGGATTCCTGTACAGGATCACCTCACATTCGGCTTTCAGCTCAGCCATCAGCCGAAATAAAAAAGCAAGCCTTTTGCGGCTTGCTTTCAGCGTGTCGAGAAACCCTCGCATTCGTTGTCAGGCCTGCGCGTCGGTGCTCACGAATTCCAACATTCGCTCCGCTCCGATGCTCGGCCTTCCTAGACTGTAAGGGTTTTCAATCACGCTGAAAGGATGACAAAATCCCAAAACAAAAAGTCGTTTTGGGATCTTGTCAACAATCTGAAAGCAAGCCTTTTGCGGCTTGCTTTTTCATACTCTTGCTGTTCTGGAAGTAAAATCAACATCTTGATAATAGCTGTTTTTGACGAGCACATTCGGCCCGAGGCATCGGACGTGCGGGCAGTGGCAGTTGAGCTCCTTGGCAAGCTCTGTTTTTCTCCACTTCGCATAGGCGCTTGGCAGGCTGTCGGTTTGAATGTTGCCGAGCGGCGGAGTATCTCCGAAATCGGTCACGATGATATTGCCGTCAAAAATATTGACGTTCAGGCGCGATCTGCCGTCAGGGTCGTTTCTGACCGTGACATTTTTCGCTTCGCGCAGCCGCTGTAAAAGAGCGTGGTCTTCAGGATCAGGGCTGCACGCGTAAAACGGCAGGGTGCCGAACAGCATCCACGTATTTTCGTCGCGAATGTCAAGAAGGCGGTGGATCGCTTTCCTCATGTCTTGTAAGCTTAAAGATTCAAGCGCGCTTGCAAAATCGCTCGGATACATCGGGTGAACCTCATGGCGCTGGCATTTCATGTCTTCGACAATTTGCCGGTGAATATGCTCGATGTGAGGAAGCGTCCGTTTGTTGAGCATCGTCTCGGCGGATACCATAACCCCTTCATCAACAAGCGTCCGGCTGTTTTCGATCATTTTTTCGAAATAGCGCGCCCGCTGGGCATACGTCGGCTTTTTATCCATCATGGCGAAGCCGATTTCTGCAAAGTCTTCGACTGTTCCCCAGTTGTGGGAAATATGAAGCACATCAAGGTAGGGGATGATCAGCTCGTAGCGCCCGATATCGAGCGTCAAGTTTGAGTTGATCTGCGTCCGCACGCCGCGTTCATGAGCGTATTTTAATAAAGGAACGACATATTCCTTTACGGATTTTAATGAAAGCATCGGCTCGCCGCCCGTAATGCTTAAAGAACGAAGGCGGGGAATCTCATCAAGCCGTTTCAACAGAAGGCTGACGGGCAGCGCGTCCGGGTCCTTCGTCTGGAGCGTATACCCGACGGCGCAGTGCTCGCAGCGCATATTGCAAAGAGTCGTCGTCGTAAATTCAACGTTCGTCAGTTGTATATCTCCATATTGGTCAACGTCCATGTAGGCTTCCCACGGATCATATTCCGGGGTAATCGGACGAACCTGCGTTTTTTCTGTCATGACATATCTAACTCCTTTATGATAGGACATACTAATATAGCCCAACTATTCATTTTAGACCTGATCCTTGAGGCGTGCAAGTCATGGATGATTGAAAAAATGCCGTTTATAGGCTACGATAAAGGAACAAAAGGAGGAGAATCATGGGTAACGCAGTACATGACAAAGAACAGCAAGTCAATTATTTAAAAAACAGATTGGATATGTTTATGTCAGTCATCGATTCTTTAGACCCGGAATCGACCGACCTTGAAGATATTGACAGACTGATCAGCATGCTCGACGACTTGGAAGCCAAATACGAGCGCTTTAAAAAAGACTGGAAATAAAACCGCCGCATTCTTTGCCGCGGTTTTTTTGTTTTCCAAGTGTTGCTTGGTATGAAAAGCTCAGCCCTTCTGCACAATAAGAAAAAATAAAACTGGGAGCGAGAAGATGATGAAACGATTCTATGCCTTATGCTGCGGATTCCTGCTGATGCTGGCCTTCAGCGGCAATGCTGAAGCGATTTCCAACAAGGCGATCCATTGGGGCTTTTCAAAAAGCAAAAACCATCAGCCGGCAGATGCGGGACAAGAGCTGAACAGCCTTTTGCAGCAGTACGACGCCTTTTATTTGGGCAACACAAAGGAAAAAACGATCTATCTGACCTTTGATAACGGCTATGAAAATGGCTACACCCCTAAGGTGCTAGATGTTCTGAAAAAACAAAACGTCAAAGCTGCCTTTTTTGTGACGGGCCATTTTGTCAAAGATCAGCCGGAGCTGATCAAGCGAATGGCCGAGGAAGGACATATCATCGGGAATCATTCCTATCACCATCCGGATCTCACGACGAAAACAAGCCGCGTGATACAAGAGGAATTGGAATCGGTCGATGAGGAGGTTTACAAAATCACAGGCGAAAAAAACAATCTCTACCTGAGGCCGCCTCGGGGCGTTTTCAGCGAGCGGGTGCTTGAAGAAACGAAAAAGCTCGGTTATCAAACGGTATTCTGGTCTGTTGCTTTTGTCGATTGGAAAATCAATGCCCAAAAAGGGTGGCGCTATGCGTACGACAATATGATGAAACAGGCCCATCCCGGCGCCGTCTATTTGCTTCACACCGTCTCGAAAGACAATGCCGAAGCGCTTGATCAGGCGATCACCGACTTAAAAAAAGAAGGCTATACATTTAAAAGCCTTGATGACCTGATGTTTGAAAAATCTATGATGCTAAAGCCCTTTTGAAAGAAATGCCCCGGACGCTGAGACGGGGTTTTTGCTTTGAGCGGAAAAGTTGATGGTTCAGGCTCTTTTATTTCCCCTAGTCAATTCCATAGAATAAAAATCCATTCTATATACATATATTACTAGATTTAAAAAGAAAATAGGTATATCATTGATAGTGAAGGGGGAATTACCATGTCAAAATTAGTAAAATCAGTCACATCGCCTAAAAAATTTATTACAGGAAAACGACTCCTTGAGAACTTGAACGATTACATTGAAGATTATGGTGATCACGCATATATCATTTGCGATGAATTCATTTTGGAACGCGCTCAAAAAGAAGCGGGGAATTCGATTCAGAAAGCCGGCAATCAAGCTGTTTTTGAAAAATTCAATTACGAATGCACACAGGAAGAAATCGATCGTAACCGGGAGCTTGCACGCAATGCAGGCGCTAATATCATCGTTGGGATCGGCGGGGGAAAAACGCTTGATACAGCAAAGGCCACCGCTTATTACGAGAAGCTGCCGGTTGTGATTTTCCCGACAATTGCTTCAACAGATGCTCCATGTACGGCCCTTGCTGTCATTTATAAACATGACGGATCGTTTGATCGATATCTGTTTTTGCCGACGAACCCAGATGTCGTTCTCGCGGATTCTGACATTTTGGCATCCGCGCCGCCGCGCTTTTTCGCAGCCGGTATCGGAGACGCCTTGGCGACGTATTTTGAAGCGCGCGCCTGCTTTAAAGCAAACGGCGACAACCTCGTGCTGATGAAGCCTTCAACAACTGGATTGGGACTTGCCCGCCTGTGCTATGATACGCTATTGGAAAACGGCGTAAAAGCGATGCAGGCGATCAAGCATGGCGTTTCTACACGCGCCGTTGAAGACACAATTGAAGCGACCATCTATTTAAGCGGCGTCGGCGCCGAATCAGGCGGTCTTGCCGCCGCACATGCGATCCACAATGGAATGACAGCCGTTCCTTCTCTGCACAGAGCTCAGCACGGCGAAAAAGTCACGTTCGGCCTTTTGGCACAGCTCGTTCTTGAAAACGCGCCGGCCGAAGAGCTGGAGACCGTCATTGACTTTATCAAAGGCGTCGGTCTGCCGTTGACATTAAAAGACCTCGGAGTCGACGAATTTATCGAAGAAGAATGGCGCCAAGTCGCTCAAAGCGCTTGCGCAGAAGGCGACACAATGGGCAACATGCCGTTCCCAGTCACCCCTGACGATGTCTACAATGCGATCGTCGCCGCCAACGCGATTGCAGAATCTTATCGCGATTAATAGACGAAAAGCCGCTTCCGTGAAGGAGCGGCTTTTTTCTTTGAGGTTTGTCTATTAGTTTGTGAAGCGGCTGTTTGCAGTTCGTTTTTTCTGTATACCTTTTACTTCTAAACCTTCTCTTCCATGTAATATTTTTAAAAGTTTCCAAAAGCGTGCTGCTTGACTCGAGTGAAGTCGCTCATTTCACCACTTCAACCTTCATCCTCGGCTCTTCTTCTATCCCTGATTCATACACATCCTCATTTCCCGGAGCCTTAAAGGTGACGCTGTACGTCTCTTGTGAATGCGGAGACAGTTCCAGCTCTTCCGGCTGAAAGTCAAATTCGCTCGTTATATCAGGGATGAGCTGGATGCGTTCGGTCTTTTTTCCGTAATTGTTCACTTTCACCTCACAGTCCATGTTTCCTTCCTCCATATCGCTCTGATAGCTGCAAGTGCTTCTCTTTTTCATATATTCCACGGCATCATCGCCTTGTGCATTCCATTTTTGAAAGAGCATCAGCTGTTCTGTGACCAGCGGGTAAAATACTGAAATGCCGATAATAAACAAAAACAGCTTAAAGCGGATCCACGGTACTTCATAATAATGGCGCCACGCCATAATGAAGCCGATGATGAGCATCAACATGCAGATCAGAACCACTAAATTGCGGACAGGCAGTCTGAAAAAGTCCGAAAGCGCGTCTGCAGCAGACACGCTTTGATGATTTTCGGCGCTAATCAACAAGCCGAGAACGATCAAGAAGATGCCAACAAGCCCTGTATGTACCTTCATTTCTTTCCCCCCTCAGTTATAGAAATAGTCGAACAGAGAGGAAAAAGGTTTCCGGTTTTACTTGAAAATGTCAAACCATCCTTTATGCCGGAACCAGAAGATCATGCCGGCGACAACGGCTCCCATCATGACGAGGATGAAAAAATAGCCGTAGCGCCAATGCAGTTCAGGCATGTTGTCAAAGTTCATGCCGTACACTCCGGCAATAAAGGTGAGCGGAATAAAAATCGTTGAGACGATCGTCAGCGTCATCATAATGGCGTTCATCCGGTTGGAGTTGAGCGTCTGGTAGCTGTCCCTTAAATCGGCGGTCATGTCGCGGTTGTTTTCGACGATTTCGGTCAGCTTCAAGAGGTGGTCGTAAATGTCGCTGTAATACGCTTTTCGTTCGCGGTTTTCTTTTGAAATTTCAATGTTTAAAATCCGGTAAAGCAAATCCCGCATCGGAATGATTGTTTTCCTAAGCTTTAGAAGGTCGCTCCGGATATCAAACACTTCATTCATCAGCGTTCCATACGTTTTTCTGCTGTCGCTTTCAGCAATTTCATTGAGGCGGTCTTCTATTTTGTAAAGAATCGGGAAATATTCGTCCACAAGCTGATCCATGACCATATAGGCGATATGGCTCGGTCCTTTTTTCCACAACTCGCTGTTTTCCGAAAGCTGTCTTCTTACTTTTTCAATACCGTCTGAACGATGAAAGTGAAATGTGACGATAAAATCTTTTCCAACGAATAAGTCAACTTCTTCAGACGCCAGCGTCCTTTGATTCAACGCGTGTATGACGAAAAAAAGATATTCTTCGTATTGATCAAGCTTCGGACGCTGCAAATGATGAACGCAGTCCTCAACTGCTAAAGGGTGAAAGTGAAAATGGCTTTTGAGTAAAGAGACTTCTTCATCCGAAGGCTGATCGAAGTCCGTCCAGTACCACTCAATATCTTGATCTGTCAGCCTTTCTGCTTTGATGTCGGTAGATAAAAGTTTTCCGTCCTTTGTCATCGCAAAATGTTTAATCATCGGCACCCCTCCGCTTCCATAGGATGCTGCGATGCCCTGTGATTCATTCGGTGAAAAAATAAAATGTTGTTCTTTTTTAAGAGAATTTGAAACATGGTATACTGTGGACAAAGAAGAAAAAGGGATGGGAAGCGATGTGGAAGGAAACTGTAAGCGTATCACCGCCGTATCATTTTGACCGCGTCTTGGACAGGCTTTCGCTTGATCCGCTCAATGCGGTCAACCTCGACAAAAGGGAGGTCAAGCTGCCGCTCCGCAATCAAAACAAAGAGCCCCGGATTGTCGCTGTGCAGGCGACGGGAACTGTCGAAGCCCCGGCGTTTGCCGTCAGCGGTACAGACGATCGAGACGCCATGATGAAAGAAGTGAAACGGATCTTCAGATGGGAGGAAAGTCTTCAGCCTGTACTGGATCACTTTTCACAATCAAGCTTGTCATCAATTTTCGCAGAGCATGCCGGAACGCCGCTGGTGCTCGATTTTCATTTGTATCATTGCTTGATGAAATGCATGATCCACCAGCAGCTTAATCTGTCTTTTGCTTATACGCTCACAGAGCGGTTCGTTCACACTTTTGGAGAGCAAAAGGACGGGGTCTGGTTTTATCCGCTTCCCGAAACGATTGCACAGCTCGACTATAACGACTTGCGCGAACTTCAGTTCAGCATGCGGAAGGCCGAATACGTCATCGATACATCAAGAATGATCGCAGACGGCCGTTTAAATCTTGATGAGCTTGATCAATTATCAGATGAAGATATTATGGAAAAGCTGGTGAAAATAAGAGGCATCGGCCCGTGGACCGTCCAAAACGTTCTGCTGTTCGGACTCGGCCGTCCCAATCTGTTTCCGGCCGCCGATATCGGCATCCAAAATGCCATCAAACGCCATTTTGGCTTAAACGATAAACCGACAAAAGAACAAATGCTTGAAATGAGCAAAGAATGGCACCCTTATTTAAGCTATGCTTCCTTGTATTTATGGAGGAGCATTGAGTAGAAATGGAGAGAACATCAGTGAAACGTGACAAAAAAGGATCATCAGCAGAATTAAAAGTCGGACAGCAATTTCCGCTGACGATCAAGCGCCTCGGCATCAATGGCGAAGGCGTCGGCTACTTCAAGAAAAAAGTCGTCTTCGTCCCCGGCGCACTGCCGGGTGAAGAAGTCGTTGTCGAGGCGACAAAGGTTCATCCGAAATTTTCCGAAGGGCGGGTCAAAAAGGTGCGCAAGCGTTCAGAGCACCGCGTCAAGCCGCCCTGCATCATCTATGAGCAATGCGGGGGCTGCCAGCTCCAGCATCTGGCTTATGAAGAGCAGCTGAAAGGAAAACGGGACATCGTCATTCAATCGCTCGAACGGCACACCCGTTTTGACATCGGCAAAATGGACATCAGGCCGACGATCGGCATGGAAAACCCGTGGCACTACCGGAATAAAAGCCAGTTTCAACTCGGGCTTTCGAAAAATGGAAAGATGGTAGCAGGGCTGTACGGCCTTGACTCACACCGGCTTGTCCCGATTACGGAATGCATCGTTCAGCATCCGGCGACGAACAAAACGACACAAACCGTCAAGCAGATTCTTGAAGACTTCGGCATTTCCGTCTACAACGAACGGAAGCGAACGGGCGACGTCCGCACGATCGTGACGAGGGTCGGCTTTGAGACGGGGGAAGTGCAGGTTGTCATTGTCACGTCAAAAGAAGACCTGCCGCGCAAGGAGCTCATTGCAGAAGAAATCAAAAAGCGTCTGCCTGAAGTGACATCCGTAATTCAAAACGTCAACAAAGCCAAGACATCGGTTATCTTCGGCGATGATACAAGGCTCCTAGCCGGCAATATGGTCATTCAGGAATTTCTCGGCGAGGTTACGTTTGAGCTGAGCGCCCGCGCTTTTTTTCAGCTTAATCCGATCCAGACGGTCAAGCTGTATGACGAAGTGAAAAAAGCGGCGAAACTGAGCGGGCGCGAAAAAGTCGTCGATGCCTACTGCGGCGTCGGCACAATCGGAATGTGGATCGCCGACGGAGCAAAAGAAATCCGCGGCATGGACGTTATCAAAGAATCGATCGATGACGCCAACCAAAATGCCAAAAAGCACGGAATTGATAATGCGCGTTATGTCACAGGAACGGCGGAGCACTGGCTGCCGAAATGGACTAAAGAAGGCTTCAGGCCTGACGTCGTCATCGTCGATCCGCCAAGAACAGGCTGTGACCGCACCTTCCTTGATACGATCAGGCAGGTTAAGCCGAAGCGGTTCGTTTATGTCTCATGCAATCCGTCAACACTTGCGAAAGATTTGCAGTACTTGGCGAAGGATTACCATGTAGAATACATTCAGCCTGTCGATATGTTTCCGCAGACGGCGCACGTCGAATCGGTCGTATCGCTGAAGCTGAAATAAAACGCCTTTTTAAAGGCGTTTTTTAGCGGAAACAAAAGGGGGATACATGATGAAAAGACTCTGCATCATCCCGTGCGGGGCGAAGAAAATCTGGGATGTCGATCCGGGCGTCGGCCCGTCCGCCGCAAAGGATGTCTATCTGAGTCCGTTTCATCGGGCGTGCCGCGCATATGCGCAGACGTTTTTTGCGGATTGGGTGATTCTTTCAGCAAAACACGGTTTTTTAAAACCGGAAGATATCGTTCCTGAAAACTATGATGTCACATTCGGGATGGACCACCCGGAGATTATGGCGGATGATGAGCTGAAGGCGCAAGGTGAACGGAAAAACTTGATGGATTATGACGAAATCGTTATGCTCGGCGGGAAAAAATACAGGCCTGTTTTGAGGAACGTGTTTGGCAGCCGCCAGCAGATCACTTACCCGCTGGCGGGCTATCGGGGAATCGGCTATATGCTCCAGGCGCTGAAGCGGGCTGTCGATGAAGGCCGGGAGCTTAGTGAACCTGAAAACAACTGAAGAGAAAGTGAGTTTTTTAAAATCGCTGGCGGGTTTGCCTGAATAAGGGCAGGGCATGATCTGGAAGGCATTTGTTTGGTGGCTGGGATATCCGGAGGCAAAATGAAATATTCATTTTTGCCTCTTTTTTTATGCGATTTTTTGTAACAAAAAGAGGTTCAGCGGTACTAATAAGTGAATGGAAAAATAGCGGCAGCCCAGCCGGGGAGGGGCTTTATGAAGCTTGAGGAAGTCTACAAGAGTATTCAGCCTTCCGTTTATGCCTTTTTCTACGTTAAGACATTTCATAAAGAAACAGCGGAAGATTTAACACAGGAAGTATTTTATCAGGCTGTGAAAGGCTATCATACATTTTCGGGAAAGTCGACAATCAAAACATGGGTGTTTGCGATTGCTAAAAATGTGTTGAAAAAACACTTTCGTTCAGGAGCGTCAAAAGCCGGGACAAACACGATATTTCAGCATGAGGAAGCGGCTTGCTTATCTCCTGAAGAACACCTTCTGAAAACCGAGAGAGAGCGGCGGCTTCTCGAGGAAATCAACCGGCTTGATGAGGCTTCAAAGGAAATTGTCACCCTCCGTATCTACGGAGAATTATCATTTAAAGAAATCGGCATGCTCACAGGCAAAACCGAAAACTATGCCAGGGTCGGGTTTCACAGAGCAAAGCTCAAGCTACAGCAAGAAATGGAGGGCTATGATGAAGGATAAGGAACGCAGTGTATTCAAAGATTTGCTTCCTTTATACCATGAGGGGCTGTTAAGCAAAGAGTCGGCTGAATGGATTGAGGAAGCGGCCGAAAACGATGAAGAGCTTCAAAAGCTTTTGAAGATGACGCAGGCCGAGCTTCCGAAGGAACATATCGAATCGACTGTTCATGAAAGTCAAATGTTTAAAAAAATCAATCGGAAGCTCTCCTTGTACCAATTGATGTTTACAGCCATTTCGTTTTTTCTCGCGATTCACACATCCCTGTTAAATGAGAGCTTCGGCTTTATTTTGTGGTACGCCGTGCTTGGGCTTGCGGTGTACTTGTTTTACCGGGATATGAAACTTGTGATTCTCCTCTCCTTTGCGCCGATTTTCATTTGGGGGATGGGGGATATTCTGGCCGGCTGGGATGCAGCCGACGGTACAGGGGTTGTGGAGCACCTGCTGTATTCTGTCTTTGGCGCTTTCATGCTTGCTGTTATTCACTGTTTTTTCGCCGCGGCCGGGATGATGATCGGATGGCTGTTCTTAAAGCTGAAAGAAAGTAGTTGATATGATGAAAAAGAAAATCTTGTATAGCGTATTGATCGTGCTGCTCGTTTCTTTTGTGCTTGCCGCATATAACGCCTTCAACGGAAATCCCGTAAGCAAGAAGCTGTCTCAAACGGCGCTTGAGCATTATTTGACTGACCGCTATCCTGAAAAAGACTTGCGGATCGACAGCGGGCTTTATAATTTCAAGTTCTCCGAATATGTATTTGAAGTCACGGATACCGGCGATCAAAAGCGCAAAGATCCCTATCTGTTTTCTTTGAGAGGGTTTGTTCAACCAGAAGTACACACGGACGGTATCTATGAAGAGAACCTCAACGAACCGCTGATGGAGCGGCTTGGAGAAGAAGCCGGAAAAGAAATCAAAACGTTTTTATCGAAAAACATAAACCATCTGAAAGACGTTGACGTGCATGTGGAAGTATTAAAAGGAAAGCTGAAAGAGGACGCAAAATGGGAGAAAAGCCTCCGCTTAGAGCGGCCGATGGAGATTCATATTTTACTTGATGCCGCAAATGCCGACCGAAAAGACGTATACAAAACGGCGCAAAAGATTCAGCGCCTGTTGAATGAAGAAAGATACGACTATGAAAGCGTGACGATTAATGCCAACATTTTTGAGGGGGAAGATATCAAAGACGACGAGACCGGCTATGTCAAATACAGCACCTTCTTTGAAAAAAATACGGATACCAGGCTGAAGGATGTTGAGGAGCTAAATGAGTAGCGATCCATCCTTCAGTCTGAAAGGTTAGATCAGATGTGCAAACCGCCGCAGAAAGCGGCGGTTATCTGTTTAATATAAGTGTCTTTAGCGACTTTTTGAAACCGGCCGTCAGCCAATGCGCCAGAAGAGAAGTATCCGTATAAAGATGACAGAAAAGCGAAGGCCTGTGAATCCGCATCTCCCTTTTTCATCAGGCTTTTGTCCTGCATCGTTTGAAAGTAGTCTGTTAAATAACGAAGGAGTTCTTCCATATGCTTTAACAGAGAACCGAAAAGATCAGTCATCCTTCCGCCGTCTTGAACAGCGATAAGGTAGAGGGGCTTGTTTTTTTCCATATGAAGCAAATACGATTCTGCAATCAATGTTAAGTCATTCTCCAGGTTCCAAGTGATATCATTTTCAAATACGCGCTGAAAGGCTGGTATATAAGAAAATTGCTGAACGGCCGCTTCCAAAAGTCCGAGCTTTGTGTTGAAGTGGCGATAGACCGTCATCTCGCTGAGGCCTGAATGGAGCGCGATATCCTTTACCGTCACCGACTTGAAACCGTATTTTTGCATTAAGTCTAAAGCAGCAGATATGATCCGTTCGTTCGTCTCTTGCAAAGGTGTTTACCCCCATTTTATGATAGTTAGTAGTAACTAACACCAGTCTAATCAGGCGCTGAATTGATGTCAACCCGTTTCAAAAAGGATAAAAAGGAGTTTTAATCATGAAAAATATTTTAATCGTCAATTTTCCGGCGGAAGGGCATGTCAATCCTACATTAGGGATCACCAAAGCATTTGCTGACAGAGGCGACAATGTGCACTATCTTTCAACAGAAAAGTATAAAGACAGGCTGGAGGGCGTCGGGGCTACCGTCCATTTATACGAAGATCTGGTGAGAAACGCGCATATTGATCCGAATTCACCGTCCGGCCTTCTTGAATTTTTAAAAATTCATCTCAAAACCTCGCTGTATATTTTAGACATTGTAAAAGAGCTGTCCAAAAGCATTTCGTTCGATGCCGTGTATTATGACACATTCGGTGCGGGTGAATTGGTCAGGGATTATTTGAACATTCCGGGAATCGCTTCGTCGGCTTCATTTCTCTTCGGACAAGAACATATGAAGATTCTGCCGCTGCATCCGGATTCAGGTGCGGAGCTGCAATTGGATAAAGAATGTGAAGACATGCTTAGTGAACTGAAAGAAAAGTACGGCGTCTCACCTAGGCATACAGGACAGTTTATGAGCAATCAGGCGGAGCTGACGGTTGTGTATACAAGCCGGTATTTTCAGCCTGACAGCGACCGTTTTGGGGATGATGTGCTGTTTATCGGTCCACGTTTTCCGAAGCGTCTGGACAAGACCGATTTTCCGATAGAATCGTTAAAGAATGAGAAAGTCATTTATATTTCAATGGGAACCGTACTTGGTAAAACTGAGGATTTTTTCAATATGTGCATCGATGCATTCCGTGATTTCGACGGCAAGGTTGTCATCGCCGCCGGCGAAAAGTCAAACTACGCGGATATAAAAGAAGTGCCGGAGCATTTTATCATTGCACCGTATGTGCCGCAATTAGAAGTGCTTAAAGAAGCCGATGTGTTCATCACCCACGGCGGCATGAACAGCGTCAATGAAGGCATTCATTACCGTGTCCCGATGGTCGTGCTCCCGCATGATAAAGATCAGCCGATGATCGCCCAGCGCCTGAAAGAACTGAATGCTGGATATCCGCTGTTTACAGAAGAGGTCAATGCTGAAAGATTAAGGGATGCAGCAGAACAAGTACTCACTGACGAAAAATATCAGGAAGGTATTCAAAAAATTGATGAAAGCTTCAGCAACTGCATGGACATGAAAGACGCATTAGCGCGCATTGATGAATATACTGCGCGGAAATCGCTGCAGCCTTAATAGAAAGCCCAGCCGCTTTACCAAGCGGCTTTTTTTTATGCATAAACTCCGCAAAACAGATAAAAATAGAATGAATCATAGATCAGAAAGGATGTTGCATGATGCGCAAACTGTGCGTTTGCCTGCTTCTCGTCATACCGCTGTCATGTACGGCTGTCATGTCTTCTGCCTACGGGGAAACACGCGTTTATCAAGAGTTGACCGACAAGCAAAAAAATGAACTGGCTTCTTTGCAAAAGGACATTGTGGAAAAGAAAAAACAGCTGATCAATAAGTATGTGGAGTACGGAATTCTTGATCAGGAGAGGGGTAAAGAAATCAAATCTCATATTGAGAAGCGCTATGAAAAAGAGCGGGAAAACGGGTTTCTGCCAAAGTTGAGGCACCAAGAAGAAAAGTTTCACAAGCATCATATTCATTAAACTGAAATAGACGGCGCCTCATTTTCTTCGTGACAAAAGTGTAAAGACAGGTGTAAACTAATACTCATGTAAACTGCTAAGAGAGTAAAGAGGTGTAGTGAGTATGAAGAAGAACCGTCCTGTTTCAGAGCGCAGACTGCTTGGCATCGCCGGTCTCGGCTGGCTTTTTGATGCTATGGACGTTGGCATATTATCGTTTATTATCGCCGCTTTGCACGTGGAATGGAAGTTGACGCCGCAGGAGATGAGCTGGATCGGCAGCGTCAACTCAATCGGCATGGCAGTCGGGGCGTTTGTCTTTGGCCTTTTGGCTGACCGTGTCGGAAGAAAATACGTTTTTATGATTACGCTGCTGTTTTTCTCGATCGGCAGCGGGTTATCCGCTTTGACGACGACATTGTGGGCATTTTTAGTCCTGCGCTTTTTCGTCGGTATGGGGCTTGGCGGAGAGCTTCCAGTCGCATCTACGCTCGTATCCGAAACGGTTGCGCCGGAGCGGAGGGGAAGAGTCGTCGTCCTGCTCGAAAGTTTCTGGGCATTCGGCTGGCTGGCCGCAGCGCTCATTTCGTATTTTATTATTCCGGCCTACGGCTGGCAGGTTGCTTTATTAATAACCGCGATACCGGCTATTTACGCCTTATATTTGCGGATCGCCCTGCCGGATTCTCCGAAATATGAGAAGCTTTCGCAGGAAAGGAAGCCGACCGTCGTGGAAAATGTGAAAAACGTCTGGTCCCGCAAATATGCCCGGCCTACGGCCATGCTGTGGATTGTCTGGTTTTGCGTTGTCTTTTCCTACTACGGCATGTTTCTTTGGCTGCCGAGCGTCATGGTGATGAAAGGATTCAGCATGATCCAGAGCTTTGAGTACGTCTTGATCATGACGCTGGCTCAACTGCCCGGCTATTTCTCCGCGGCATGGCTGATTGAAAAAGCCGGCCGGAAAATGGTGCTTACCGTCTACTTGTTAGGGACGGCTGTCAGCGCCTACTTCTTCGGGTCGGCTGAATCGCTGGCGCTTCTGCTTGCGTCAGGTATGTTTTTATCGTTTTTCAACCTTGGTGCCTGGGGCGCGCTTTATGCTTATACGCCTGAACAATACCCGACATCAATCAGGGGGACCGGCGCAGGAATGGCAGCCGGCTTTGGCCGAATCGGCGGCATCCTGGGCCCGCTTCTTGTCGGCTATCTCGTCGCCCGGGGAACAGAGATTTCAATGATCTTTTTGATCTTCTGCGTCGCCGTTATTGCGGCTGTCGCGGCGATCTTCTTTTTGGGGACGGAGACGAAGCAGAAAGAGCTTGCCTAATGTCCGAATTCTCCTTCATAATGGACGGGACGCGAGAATTTGGAAAGAGTTGATTGAATTGAAAAAGAAAGCCATCATTACTGGTCTCTCGTTGTTGATTCTTGTGACAGGCTGTTATGTGTATAACGCCTTTTACGGAAATCCGTTCAGCCGCGCGCTGGCTGAACAAAAGCTATCGGCATACTTGCAGGAAGCACACGCCGGTGAAACCTTAAATATGAAAGGGAGCTCCTATAATTTCAAGTTTGCTGAATACCTTTTTCGTGTGTCAGATGAGCGGAATGATGAGTACATTTTCAGCGTGAAAGGCGGATTGCACCCGGCTGTCACAAACGATGGCATCAAAGAAGCCAGACAGGAAAAGACGAGAGCCAGAATAAGCAAAGAAGCCTCAAATGAGATCAAGAGAGAGCTTGAAAAAAAGCTGAAAAACGTAATTGACGTCCAAGTTTCTCTATCAGGAAGCTATGATGTCAATACAAATTGGAAAAAACTGAAGCAAACAGAACCGATCGCTGTTACAGTTACCTTGAATTCAGGCCGGGACGGCCGGAGGCAGGTCTATGACCAGGCAAAAGTGGTGAAAAAGTTATTGAGCGGCTACCATTATGAAAACATTGAGATTGACAGTATGGGCTTAGACGGGGAAGACCGGCCAGGCTATGTGAAGTACAGTGTGCATGTTTTAAAGGACCGTGCGATAGCCATTGAAGATGTAGAGAAGACGCTTTAACGCCTTCTCTTTTTTTATACGGGGGATATATAGGCGGTTTGCACTATTGATGTCCAAGGCCGAAGCGAATAGAATCATATTAAGAACAAATATTGACGGGATTGTTACTGGTAAGGCAGGCAAGACCTAAAATGTGCTAAAGGAACTACAGACCTTAGTGTGCTTTTTTTGCGCCTATCGGCTGATGCTTTCGCATGTTTTAGGTCTTTTTTTATTCCTTTCGCCGGAGGTCTTTGGATGTGATGGCACATTTTTCATTTTGATCGTCTTCTGTTGATTTGATAGGATAGAAAAATTGGAGGAGGTAGATCCGGGTGCTGCATAAAGAGATTGCAAGAGTTCTCTTGCCCCTCATTGGAGGCGCGGAGAATATCATCAGCATCAGCCATTGTACGACAAGGCTGCGCTTCAATGTCAGAGATGAAGAAAAAATCGATATAGCTGCTATTGAAAAGATGGAGTCTGTGCAGGGGACTTTTTTCAGATACGGTTTGTTTCAGATCATTTTCGGTACAGGTGTAGTCAATAAGATTTATAAGGAAATGATTCAATACAGCGATCCGGCTCCTCTTGAAGAAGCCCGGCGGGAGGCGCCGCCAAACATGAACGTATTGACGCGATTTGCCAAAACGCTGTCAGACATCTTTGTGCCGATCATTCCGGCAATCGTTGCGAGCGGATTGCTCATGGGTCTCATCAGTGTGCTTAAAGAATTCAGCCTCGGCGCTTATGGCGGCCCGCTGATGAAAATGCTCGATATTTTTTCAAGCTCAGCGTTTGTCATTTTGCCTGTGCTGATCGGGTTCAGTGCGGCTAAACAGTTTGGAGCGAATCCGTTTTTAGGCGCTGTCATCGGCGGAATTCTGACCCATCCCGATTTACTCGATCCTTCATTGCTCGGCAGCCAAAAGCCGGAATCCGTCGAAGTATTCGGCCTTGAAGTCCCTTTGATCGGATACCAGGGGACGGTCATACCGATTCTCTTATCCGTCTACATAATGAGCAAAATCGAAAAATTCTTAAAAAGAATCGTCCCCCGTTCTTTAGATTTGCTTGTCGCACCGTTTATTACAGTCATGGCTTCCGGATTTGCCGCGCTGTTTATCATGGGGCCGCTCTCACTGATCATCGCTCATTTCGTAAGCGACTGTCTCGGGTTTGTTTATCATTTTGCGGGGGCCTGCGCCGGATTTTTATTTGGCGGGCTTTACTCCTTACTCGTTTTGAGCGGCCTGCACCATAGTTTTTATGTGATTGAAGCGTCGCTGCTTGCAGATCCCGAATATGGGGTCAATTTTCTGCTTCCAATATGGTCGATGGCCAATGTCGCGCAGGGAGGAGCGGGGCTCGCCGTATTTTTGAAAACAAAGAATGCCGCTATCAGAAAGATTGCGATTCCGGCTTCTCTCACCGCTTTTTTGGGAATCGTCGAACCTGTCATGTTTGGCGTCAATCTGAAGCTCGCGAGACCGTTTATCGGCGCATCGATCGGAGGCGCCATCGGAGGGGCATACGCCGTCTTCACACACGTTGCGGCAAACTCTTACGGACTGTCCGGCATCCCGATGATTTCAATCATTCTCCCTCTTGGCACCGCCAATCTCATTCATTATTTAATCGCTTTTGCGATTGCGGTGATTTCAGCATTCATTGCGACTTTGTGTCTTGGCTTTAAAGATGAAAAAGAATAATTCCGTTTTCATTCATTAAAACAGGATGAAAGGAAGGCAGCTATGAAAGTAAAAAAAATCTTAAATAACAATGCGCTCGTCGTCAAGGATGGCGGCGAGGAAAAGATCGTATTAGGTTCCGGAATCGCATTTCAAAAAAAGAAGAATGATATTGTCGATAGATCTAAAATTGAAAAAATATTTGTGATGAAAGATTCAACAGAATACCGCCAATTCGAGGAGATCTTAAAAACGTTGCCGGAAGATCATATTCAGGTGGCGGAGGACATTATTTCTCATGCGGAAAAAGAGCTCGGGATCAAAATCAATGAGCGAATCCATGTCGCTTTTTCAGATCATTTATCATTCGCGATAGAACGGTTAAGCAAGGGAATGGTCATTAAAAATCCGCTGCTTCAGGAAGTTAAAGTCCTCTATACGAAAGAATTTCAAATCGGCCGCTGGGCAAAGGCCCTCATTAAAGATAAGCTGAAGATCGATATTCCGGAGGATGAAGTCGCCAATATTGCGCTTCATATTCATACAGCGAAAACAAACGCGGGAGATATGACAAAAACGCTCGATCTCACAACGATGATCAAGGATATTATCGAGATTATCGAAGATAAACTCAACATTAAAATAAAGGATGAGACGATTTCGTATGAGCGGCTTGTCAACCATCTCCGTTTCGCCATTCAGCATATTGAATCGGGAGAGACATTTTACGAAATGGATGGTGAAATGATCAGCCTCATTAAAAAGAAGTTTGGACAAGCGTTTATGTGCGCAGAAGAAATCGGGGCATTTGTGAAGCGGGAGTATGGCTTTGAATTTCCGGAAAAAGAGCTGTGCTATATTACCATGCATATTCAGAGATTTTATCAGCGGTCTGCTGTTGTGTAAAGAATGCCTGTGTTTAAGACAAAACGGAGCCCTGTTATCGGGCTCCGTTTTTGTTTAAGGTTTCAATTTCCGTTAAAACCGAATTTTCGATTAGAAATCCTTTTACATTGACGTGCGAAGGGATTAACGGGTGCTGTCGGATGGCGGCGACGCTTTTTTGGACGCCTTCGGCCGCATTTTCGCTCGGTGACAGCCATTCATCGATGCTGCCGTACGGAAATTCCGGACTGCAGTTTTGGAAAAGGTACTCTAAAGTTTGCATTCTATCGCTTAAATCTTTGTTTCTATTTAAAAGGTCAGAAATATCTTTATCTGCCGTTTGCTCGTATTTATCGCGTACAATCCAAATTTCTTCCGCTTTGTTCCGGTGGACAAGGGTAATGATATCCCTCATCATATCACCGTAGGGCTGTGAAATATCAGGGAAGACGCTTTTTAAAACAAGGGCGTTCTCAGGCTGAATATTCCCTGCCCGGCAGATGGTCTGTTCAAGCTGTTTCTCCATTCCGATAATCATCAGTATTTTTTTGTTTTCTTCCATGACATTTCACCTCATTCATTTATCGTGTTTGTCCAGTTCTTCCATTTTCCCTCCGGGTTAATAGATGCCAGGTGGATCCATCCGTTCTCCGCCTTTTGCCGGAAGCTGTGATCGCGGTCAAGGAGACGTTCGATAGCATCATCCGGTGCTTCGATCACGATCAGGAGTCTGAGAGGCGCATGATATATTTCGTCATCCGACCGCATGACGGACTGCCACGGGAGACCGGCCAAAAGATCGCTTGCATTTCCTTGCATGACGCCGAGGCCTGAAGTGACGGTTTGAGTTGCCTTATTTCCGCTTCCATAATAATGCGGTGCGACGGTTGACGCGTAATATTGCAGATTGATCCATTGGGCTACTGTTCCAGGCCCTGAAATGATGCCGCTGAGGATGGAGCCGTCCTCGTCATTCCGCCAGTCATAGCTGTGCAGAAAAGCTCTTCCTTCAAGATCAGCTTCGCGTGTAAGCCGGCGTGTGCCGATGATGAATGAAGCATTTCGTGCCAGCCCCCATTCTGGACGGACTTCGCTCCAATCTTCGGCAAAGCGCTCAACTTCATTCCGCGGATTTTGGTAGCCGAGCTGCGGCAGCTCTTCCAAGCGTTCGGCTCCGACAGTGCGGCTCACATCGGGAAGCACCGAGTTGATGCGGTCGAACGCTTGTTGAGCTTTAGCCGGAAGCTCAGGTACATAGAGCCACTGCAGTTCATCCAATGTTGTAATGTGCTCTGCGGCGGCGAATACCGTATCATCCGGAATAAAAATGCCGTCGGAGCGGAGCCTCTGTCTGACGCTCGGAAGGTTGCATAAAGCGGCTAGGACGCGTGCGTTAAAAGCGCCTGATGCGCCTCCGCAGGCGCCGCAGTCCAATGCCGATGCATAAGGGTTATTCGTGCTTCTGCTGGCGTGCCCGCAAATGACAACCAGCGGAGCGAACCGGTCGGTGATCCCCATCATCTTTAATGCCTGTCTGGCATAGGCGGCTTTTTCTTCATCCGTAAATCCGACCGGAATACCGGCATCAGATGTTTCCATACGATCAAGCGAGAGCTTTGCCTGAGGCTTTTTCAGCCATGTTTTCCGCGCATTCCGGAAAGTTTGCCCGGCTGTGCGGGGGACCAGGCTGCGCGCGGCCATTTGCAGGCTCAGCCATGGCCCGCTCACTTCGGGAAGGAGCATACCCGCCAATAGATTCTGTTTCATCTTTTTAAAGGCGGAGCTCAGCGAAGCTGCTGCTTTTTTATGTTCTTGATACGATTTAAAGCTTGATTCATCGGCCGTTTCATTTACTCGATGCTGAGGTTTAAGGATGACCGGCAGAGAGCTGTGAGTGTGCTTAGTGCCAAGTTCACACGTTTCGATTGCCAGATTGAAAAAGCCCGCTGTTCCATACGTTTCAAAAGGGCCTGACTTTTCCAATGCCCGTCGGAACGGCTCTGAACGGACATCAATACAAAATGCAAGCTGGGCCAGCGCCGCTTCACTTTTGGCGGCAGCGGCAGGTTTGTTTGCCGTGATGAGGTTCCTTACCTCAGCAGCGTATGATTGTTCCCATGCTTCCAGCCAGATGCGCCTGCGCGTTAGATCATCAAAGCGGCGGGCGAGTGTTAATCTCGCTTTTTGCTCTGCTGCTGAAAGTTTGAGCCATTCGTCAGGCGTCAGGCCGCCCCAATGCAGCCAGGCCGCAATCAAAGGAACGACCTGCATCTCTTTTTCAGGTTTTGGCTTAGACAGCGGCAAATAAGGTTCAATAAGCATCCATTCCATTGAAAGCCGGATGGCCAAATACTCGAGAAGCAGCCCTTGTTCGTCCTGCGATTGCTGGGAACGCCAAAGCATCATCCCGGCCCATCCCGGAAGAGAGAGCAAATGAGCTTCAAGGTATGCCTGAACGTCTCCATCAGAAATATCAAGCGCTCGGAGTGCTCTTTTCATCGCGTCCCGAGGCTCCTCCGGCCACCCTTTCAGTCGTTGGCGTTCCGCTCGCGCCAGGGCGGGATCATGTTCAACAAGCTGCCGCCAAGCGCTGTAAAACCCTTTCTCGCGATGTGGAAGCCGCCATGCCGATTGTGATTCATCGAGAAACAGCTTGCACCATTTAATCACATGATGATCAAGAAGGTGAGCGGTTTTTTGTCCGGCAAAAACGCTGAGCGGTTTGATCAAGCGTGTTTTTTGATCATCGATTGTCCCGCGCGCCGCTTGTTTGGCAAGCTTTTCGACTTGCGGGGATCTCAAGAGCTGTTCAGGGATTTCATCCAGCTTGAGCGTGGCTTTGCAAAACGCTTCCGCTGTTTCCCTCTGCATGCCGGGCTGATGTGAATCGAGCCAATGCGTCAGCTTTTTTTCAAGAATGGCCTCATCGATTTCTCCCCTTTGTTTTGCGGAGCGGAAAATGGAGGACTTTGGGTATATATCAACCTGAAGCTGCTGTTTAAGCTGCCGGGCCGTCTGTTCAAATGTCTGTTCTTCAAGACCCATCCACGGATGGCGCGCGGCAAAGGTTTCAATCGGCCAAAGCGGCGCAATGACTCGTGCTGCTGATTGAACCGATTCATCAATATTAAAGTCCGCTGTCTGATGTTCATATTTGAAGATCAATTGTTTAGACAATGTGGGTGCTGCTTTCATGATTGACGACCTCCTTGAGTAAGATATTGGTCAAGATAATTCGGCCGTTCTTCGACCGATTCAAAATGAGGCTCACCCGTTTTTACAAGACGCAGATAAAGTGCGCCGGACCATGCAAACCGCTGCCGAACGATCAAGGCGCCGGCCGCAGTGCCAGCTAACAAAACGACTACCGTTAAAACGGCCGCCATGACGGGCGGTTGCGCCCCCTGTACAACAGCTTCCTTCAGGAGCCCGTGTAAACCGGAATGAATGATGGCAAACGCGAGTGAAGCCCCCGTTAAAATGAAAAGCCCGGCCATTCGTGTGACGCGACCGTCATTGGCTGTGACAAGCTGTCTCCAAGCAATAAACAATGCCCAGCCTAAAACAAGGGCGCTGATCAATTGATAGCCATCGTCCGCAGCTGAGACCCAGATTCCGATGACGACAGTAAGAGCAAAGGCGCCGCCTATCATGTCCCAGAAAAGAGCCGGTCTGCCCCGTTTAGAGGCGAACGATTCATAACGGCGCACCGCTGATCCGGCTTGCAGGAAAAGGGCGGCTTTGAACAGGCCGTGCAAAATGAGGTGAATAACAGCCGCAATATAGGCTCCTAATGCGCATTGGACGAGCATAAAACCCATCTGCGCGACCGTTGAAGCTGCGAGCTGCCGCTTGTAGTCCGTCTGGACGGTCATCATGCCCGTTCCGAGCAAGACGGAAAAGACGGCGGGAACAAGCAGAATAAGCTGCAGACCATCACCGCTGAACATCGGTGCGAAACGGGTCAGCATGACGCCGCCTACATTTACGAGTCCGGCGTGCATGACCGCGGAAACGGGAGTCGGAGCGATTGCCGAATCGAGCAGCCAGCGATGAAACGGCCACTGTGCCGCAGGAATCATCACCGTTAAAATGATAAGGAGGCCAATCCCGGTTTTCTCCCATGAACTGAGCTGTACAAGGCTTTCCTCCGCTATGGCGGATGATAGCTGCCAGTGTCCTGTCGCGAGAGACAGCCAAAGAGCGGCTGCTGCTATCGCCAGCCAGCTGAGTGCAAAGATTCGGCCCGCATACAAAGCGGCATTTTTGGCCGCTTGCCACGCGCTGTTTAAGCCGATTAGCGCGGTCAAGCCGAAAAGTGTGATACCCCAGCATAAGAGGAGCCAGCGAAGATCATCGTTCAGCCAGGCGCATGAAGCGCCTCCTGTTGTAAGCGTCAGCAGCACAAAAAATTTACGGTAGGAGCGGTCGCCGAACAAATACCGGACAGAGTAGCGCTGGACGATGAAGCCGATTGTCAAGACAAACAAGGCGATCAGCCAAGCCAGCGAATCCAAGCGCCAAGGAGCTTCAGCTTGCCCGGGATTTGCCGTTATCAATGCTGCCAGCGCGGCAAGCGGCGGCAGGGCGATGATCTTGGCGTGAATCCGTACATATGCCAATGGAACCTTTCGATTCAGGACGAGCAGTGCGCTTAACAAACAAAGCGCAAGCGACGCGAAAAATATTTTCAGCCAAAATAAAGAATCTAGCAGATCAAACATCCGGCATCCCTCCGTCGGGATGATGGAAAAGAACATACTGTTTCATGTCTTGCCTTCCTTTCTGAAAACGTAAAAAAAGCCGGTATATTCAGGATCGGCCCATTTCAGCCAATCTTTCTGAATAATACCGGCTTATCTTTAACTCATGTTCATGCTTTAAAGATCTTCCGTTTTTCTATGCCAATTTTTTTTGCAGGTCGTTTGCCAATTTAAATACCATGATCCGCTCGCCAGTGCGGGTGCTGATATCCGTGTGAAAGCTGATCGTCTCTTCACCGGTCAGCTCCTTCATTATGCGGCTCAGTTGTTCTATACCCGATTCCACCAAACCGGAGCGGGTTCTTTTAATTGACAGCAGGCCTTCTTTTGTACTGCAAAGTTCGTATTCGGCGGGTGTCAAAATACCGTTCAGGGAAATGATGACCATATTTCTGAGAATGTCTGTTTTAACAGACACGGAGCCGCGGCCCAAATAGTCTTTTTCCCATTGGGTTAAGGTTTTGCTGATCTCCGCCTCCAGAGACCCCTTTGTCACTTTCTGTTTTTTCAATGTTATATCCTCCTGAAAAACGGTATATTTCTTTTCCTTATACATGAGTATAGGGAAAATGAAATATACCGTCCTATCAAAATGTTAATGTCATACATGGTAAAGGGTGCTTTTTCACGCGACCATAGGGATTATAGCCGAATGCTAAAGCTCTTTTGCATGAGATTACAATTATTGATTTTACGGAATTACTTTTTAAATATCATATCTTTTAAGATTTATGATGTCAATACCGTTCTTTTATGGATAAAAAAGAGGAATGCCGTCTTAGCAGACGAGCATTCCCTTGGCAACTGCATCGGCTTTTTCTTTGCCGTTCAGCAATTCGGCAAGCTTGAGGGCAAATGGAATCGTGGTCGCCGGGCCTCTGGAAGTAATGATGTTTCCATCTACGACAACATTTTCATTTGCAGTGACATCCGCTCCTGTTAAATGTTCTTCAACCCCGGGATAGCAGGTCGCTTTTTTCCCGCTGACAAGCCCCGTTTTTCCGAGCGTCATCGTTGCGGCGCAGATAGCGGCGACATATTTTCCTGCATCCGCCGCTTCTGTCAGCGTCTTGTGCAAAGCTTGGTGTTCCAGCATTTTTTTGCTGCCTACATTTCCGCCCGGAAGAATCAGCATATCCGCTTTTTGAAAATCAGCATCCTCAAACATGACGTCTGCCTCGACGACAATGTCATGCCCGCCTTTCACGCTGCGCGATGGATCAAGCGAGACGGTGACGGTCTCGACTTCAGCCCTCCGTAAAATATCAATCGTTGCTATCGCTTCGATTTCTTCAAATCCGCCGATTAAAAAAACATACGCTTTCTTCATGAAAAAACCTCCTTCGTCTCTACCGTTCATTCTAACTGCGGCAAAGACATTTCCGCAACTGATGAAGTAGACAAATTGAGACACCCGTCTCGTTTTGTCTCTTGTTTTGGAAGGATGTCCGTCTGAAAAGAGCTTCATGTTCGCGTCGGAGAGCTGGCACGATTTTTGCATCATAACGTGTGAGTAAAAAAAGACAGGAGGTTTTTTCATATGGAAGAGGCACTGACAAAGGAAAAGGCGGTATGGATGTATCAAAAAATGCTGGAAATCCGCTATTTCGAAGATCGGGTTCATCAGCTGTTTGCTAAAGGGATACTGCCGGGTTTTGTCCATCTTTACGCCGGGGAAGAAGCGGTCGCTGCGGGCGTCTGCGCCCATCTGAATGATGAAGACACCATCACGAGCACACATCGCGGCCATGGGCACTGCATTGCAAAAGGGTGCGACTTGAAAGGGATGATGGCCGAGATATACGGGAAATCTGCAGGACTTTGCAAAGGAAAAGGCGGATCGATGCATATCGCAGACTTTGACAAAGGGATGCTAGGCGCAAACGGAATCGTCGGCGGGGGATTTCCCTTGGCCTGCGGAGCTGCCCTCACTGCAAAGTATAAAAAGACTAAAAATGTAAGCGTTTGCTTTTTTGGCGACGGCGCCAACAACCAGGGGACGTTTCACGAAGGGATCAACCTTGCCGCCATCTGGAAGCTCCCTGTCATATTTGTCGCCGAAAACAACGGGTATGGCGAAGCGACGCCGTTTTCCTATGCGTCAAGCTGCGAGTCGATCGCAGATCGTGCGGCCGCCTACGGGATTCCGGGCATTCGCGTGGATGGAAAAGATGCAGCCGCGGTTTTCCAGGCTGCGGGCCGGGCGATAGAGCGTGCCAAAAACGGTGAAGGACCGACGCTTATTGAGTGTATGACATACCGGAACTACGGCCATTTTGAAGGAGATGCCCAGCGCTACAAAACAAATGACGAAAAAGCGGTGCATCAGGAAGAGAAAGATGCCATTGCCGTGTTCAAAAGCGAATTGCTGGCAAAAGGGCTGATGAGTGAAGAAGAGCAGTTACGGATTGAAAAAGAAGTTGAAGAAGTGGTCGAGGAAGCGGTTGCATTCAGCGAAAAAAGCGCTTATCCGGAAGAAACCGAACTGCTGACAGATGTATATGTATCCTATTAATTCATGAAGGGGGAAGGAAACATGACGAGGGAAATCAGCATGTCAGCCGCATTGAATGAAGCGATCAAACTTGCGATGAGAAAGGACGATCACGTCATTTTAATGGGGGAAGATGTCGCAGGAGGAGCGAATGTCGATCATCTGCAGGATGATGAAGCATGGGGCGGTGTGCTTGGCGTCACGAAAGGGATTGTTCAGGAATTTGGACGGGAGCGCGTCCTTGATACGCCGATCAGTGAAGCGGGGTACATCGGCGCAGCCATGGCGGCGGCTTCAACAGGTTTAAGGCCGATCGCGGAATTGATGTTTAACGATTTTATCGGCACGTGTCTGGACCAGGTGCTGAACCAGGGAGCGAAGTTCCGCTACATGTTTGGCGGAAAAGCGGAAGTTCCGATTACGATCCGGACGACCCACGGAGCCGGCTTTAGGGCAGCCGCCCAGCATTCGCAAAGCTTGTATGCCCTATTTACAAGCATTCCCGGCTTGAAAGTGATTGTGCCGTCGACCCCGTACGATGCGAAAGGCTTATTGCTCGCTGCGATTGAGGATCAGGACCCGGTTATCTTTTTTGAAGACAAAACGCTGTACAACATGACAGGCGATGTGCCGGAAGAATATTACACGCTTCCGATCGGAAAAGCCGATATCAAGCGGGAAGGCGCTGATGTAACGATTGTCGCAGTCGGTAAACAGGTTCATACGGCGCTTCAAGCGGCGGAACAGCTCTCACTGCGGGGAATCGAAGCCGAAGTCCTTGATCCGAGGAGTCTTTCACCGCTTGATGAGGAGGCCGTCCTTGCATCTGTTGAAAAAACAAACAGACTTGTGATCGTCGATGAAGCCAATCCGAGATGCAGCATCGCCGCGGATATCGCATCATTGGCGGCAGATAAAGGATTTGATTCGCTTGATGCACCGGTTAAAAAGGTAACGGCTCCACATACGCCGGTTCCATTTTCACCGCCTCTTGAAGACCTGTATTTGCCGACGCCGGAAAAAGTGGTGAACACCGTGCTGGAGATGCTCGGAGAAATCTCAACACATACGGTATAAAGATTGGAAAGGAGAGGAGAACATGGCTGTCGAGGTTGTCATGCCGAAATTGGGAATGGCGATGAAAGAAGGTACGGTTTCCGTCTGGAATAAAAAAGTCGGTGAAGCCGTTGAAAAAGGAGAAAGCATTGCCAGCATCAATTCCGAAAAAATCGAAATGGAAATCGAATCTCCGGCAAACGGAACCGTGTTGGACATCAAAGTGTCCGAAGGAGAGGGAGTGCCGCCGGGAACGGTCATCTGCCAGATCGGGAATGAAAACGAACAAACGCCGGAAAGTCAAACAAAACAGCCGGATTCCCCGAAAGAACGGATTAAAATTTCTCCGGCTGCACGCAAAATCGCGCAAAGCGCAAATATAGACATCAAAACGCTGAAAGGCACGGGGCCCGGAGGGAGAATTACGAAAGCGGATGTGCTGCAGGCGCTTCCCGACAGGCCGAACAAGCAGGCGGATAAGGCTGAAGATCGCCCGCCGGCAAGCCCGATGAGGAAAACGATTGCCGCAAGAATGACGGAAAGCCTGCAAAACAGCGCCCAGCTGACGATTACGATGAAGGCGGACATCACGAAATTAACAGCCCTGCAAAAACAGCTTAATGAAACAGCTCAATCCAGGTATGATACAAAGCTGACGATCACTGATTTTGCCGCCAGGGCAGCTGTTTTTTCGCTTTTGGATCATCCGGCTATGAACAGCGTTTATCAAGACGGAAGGCTTGCGACCTTTGAGCATGTTCATTTAGGAGTGGCGGCCGCTTTGGACGAAGGCCTGGCCGTTCCCGTCATCCGTCATGCCGAGCGGCTTCCGCTGATCGAACTGGCCAAGAAAATCAAATGGTACGCCAAAAAAGCGCGGGAAGGTAGGCTTCTGCACGACGAAATAGAAGGATCGACATTTACGATTACAAATCTCGGCGCATATGGTGTCGAGCACTTTACACCGATCTTAAATCCGCCAGAAACCGGGATACTTGGAATCGGCCAAATGTATTCGGCCCCCGTCTATCAAGACGGAGAACTGACAAAGGGCGCCATTCTGCCGCTCAGTCTGACTTTTGATCACCGCGCGCTTGATGGTGCGCCTGCTGCAGCATTCCTTTCAGATGTAAAAAAATATTTGGAAGATCCTGCATCGATTCTTTTATAGAGAGAAGGTGGATAGACTGTGACACTCGCGATTATAGGAGGGGGACCTGCGGGTTACGTGGCGGCGATAACAGCCGCCAAGAATAGCAGAGAAGTCATCCTGATTGAAGATGGCCCCCTCGGAGGGACGTGTTTAAATGAAGGGTGCATACCGACAAAAGCGCTTCTTGAGAGCGCCGATATGTTCGAGAAAGTAAAGTCCGCCGGCGCATTCGGCATCGGGCTGGCAGGCGAAAGCCCGACGGTTCAGTGGGAGGCCGTCCAAAGCCGTAAAAGAGAGATCATTCAGCGGCTCGCCGGGGGTATTAAATATTTGATGAATAAAAACAAAATCAAGGTGCTGCAAGGAAAAGCATCGTTCTTGTCGGAACACGACATACTTGTTGAAAAGGACGGAAAACAGGAGGTCATCAATGCCGGGCATGTGATTATAGCGGCAGGAGCGGAACCTGCCGCACTGCCTTTTGCGTCTTTTGACGGGAGCTGGATCATCGACAGCGGAGATGCCATGTCATTGCCATCCATTCCTGAAACAATTTTTATTATCGGCGGAGGAATCATCGGTTGTGAATTTGCCAGTATATACAGCAGGTTGGGAGCGAACGTAGTGATAGCCGAGCAAGCGGAACAGATTTTGCCTGAGGAAGATCCGGATATTGCCGCCTTTCTGCACACAAGTCTCGAAGAGTCCGGCGTCCGTGTTTTCACATCTGTACAAGTGGAGCGTCTTGATCCTGCGCGGCAGCGCGTCTTTCTGAAAAATGGCGATGACAGCTTTAATATTCAAGCGGATCGATGTCTGGTCGCCGTCGGCCGAAAACCGAGAACTGCTGATTTGAAGCTTGAGCATATCGGAGTCCGATATGACAGGAAAGGGATTCAAGTCAACCAGCATATGCAGACAAACATTCCGCATATTTATGCGTGCGGGGATATCACAGGCGGAGTTCAGCTAGCGCATGCCGCCTTTCACGAAGGAATCGTCGCCGCATCCCATGCCTCGGGCAAAGACATGAAGGTCAACAGTGAAATCATTCCGCGCTGCATCTATACCTCGCCTGAGATCGCAAGCGTCGGCTTAAATGAAAAAAAGGCGAGGGAGCGCTACGGGGATGTTCGTATCGGTGAGTTTCCGTTTTCTTCAAACGGAAAAGCACTTATTTTAAATGAGGCTGCCGGAAAGGTCAAAATCATCACAGAGCCGGAGTATCAGGAAATTGTCGGGGTTTCGATCGTGGGTCCGGGAGCAACCGAACTGATCGGCCAGGCAGCCGTGATGATGCACGCTGAGCTGACGGCAGACGCAATGGAGCACTTCATCGCGGCCCATCCGACTCTTTCGGAAACGATTCACGAAGCTTTGCTGCAAGTCGCAGGCCAGGCGGTTCATTGCTGAATAATGGAAAACTTCGCACAGCAGGTAAGTGCGGAGTTTTTTTTATCGATATTGAAAGCGCTTTTATAATATAATGAGGAAAAAGCATTAGGAGAGGATGGAATGAATCCGACGCCCTGCTATTTAAATACGTGGAAACGTTTTGTTCAGGAGGGGCTCCTTGACCAGGCCCGCTTGAACAAAAGAGTCATGGAATCATGGTACCGCTGCAAAAGCCGAAATGTAAATCCGTATTTAGATAAAGGACAGTCAATTTTAAAAAAGGATTTATTCAACGCTCAAAAAAAGAAACATTCGTTATTCCTCGATATCGCCCTGCCTTATTTACACAATATCAGCCGTGAATTAAAAGAGTCGGAAATGATGGCGCTCTTGATCGATGCCGACGGGTACGTATTGAGTTTGGCCGGATGCCTGAGGACGCTTGAAGAGGCGAAAAAAATCAATTTTGTTGAGGGGGTGCGCTGGACGGAAACAGAAGTCGGCACGAACGCCATCGGAACCGCACTTGAAATCGGCGAAGCTGTCACCATTCACGGGACCGAGCATTTTTCGGTGGCATCCCATCATTGGAGCTGTTCTGCTGCACCGATTCGCGATGATGACGGCACCGTTATGGGTTTGATTGATATTTCCTGTCTCACGGATAGAAGGCATCCCTTTATGCTTGGGATGGCTGCTACTGCCGCACACGCCATCGAGCGCGAGGTCAGCGTACACAAGAAAAAAAACGAAGCCGAGCTCATCAGCCATTGTCTTGAAAAAATCGATTCGGATCAGCCGTTTATCGTCTGCAATGAAAAAGACAAAATCGTAGCTGCGAGCAGATCGGTGCGGGAACGTTTTTCCGACTGGAGGAAAATGGATGTCAATGATCTGTATGAGCGCGGGTTTGCCGGCGTGCACAAGCAGCCGATTTTCTCCGCAAAAGACGGGAGGCCCCTCGGAAAGTCGATGGCACTGGCTGAAGTCTCCCGCAAAAAAACAGCTCCATCACTCGCATCCCGTTTCATCTATCCAGGAGAAACAGGAACAAGCCGGGCGTTTCAGCAGGCGCTTAACGACATGAGGCTTGCGGCTCAGACGGATGCGAATGTATACATATGGGGGGAGACAGGCTCCGGAAAGGAACTTGCCGCAAGGGCCATTCATCAGGCAAGCGCCCGGAGAAACGGGCCTTTTATCGCCGTCAACTGCGGCGCCATTCCTGAAAGCCTGATGGAGAGCGAATTGTTCGGCTATGCCGAAGGTGCATTTACAGGAGCAAAGCGCCGCGGTTCAAAAGGGAAGTTTGAACAGGCTCACCGCGGTACGATTTTTCTCGATGAAATCGGTGAGATCCCTTATCAGATGCAAGTGGCGCTCTTAAGGATCATCGAAGAGCGGAAGGTCACTCCGATCGGCGGAACCCGTGAAGTTCCCCTCGACATCAGAATCATCACAGCAACACACCGTGATCTGAAAGATCTTCTCCAAAAAGGAAAGATACGTGAAGATCTGTATTACCGCCTTCATGTTTATCCGGTAAAAGTACCGCCGCTCAGAGAGCGCAAAGAGGACATACCTGATTTGTTCCGCCACTATCAGCAGCAACACGGGTGGAAGGCCGATTTTCCGCCGATTTTTTTCAATCGGCTTCAAGAATATCACTGGCCGGGAAACGTCCGTGAGCTCTTTAATACGTTTGAAAGGCTCAGGGTTTTATTTCCGGACGGCGGGCTGATCGCCCCGTTCCAATACAGCGCGGTGCTGGACGGACTCCATTGGAAAAGCGGCGCTGCTTCTGAAGAAGACCGGCTCACATTCAGAGAACGTGTTCAAAAACAAACGATGATGGAAGCTTTGCAAAAAACGAAAGGAAATGTGTCCGAAGCGGCTAAGCAGGCCGGAATTCCAAGAAGCACATTTTACAAGCGGCTTCGAAAGTATAACCTTTAACCTCTCGGCGCCCAAAGCATGACGCTGACACCGGCTAAACAGATCACGGCCCCGGCCCAATCATAGAGGTCGGGGGTTTTTTTGTCCACCAGCCAACCCCAAAGCACAGCCAGAATAATAAATACGCCCCCGTACGCGGCATAGACGCGCCCGAACGATGGAAACGCCTGAAAAGCCGGGATTATGCCGTAAATGATTAAAGTCAGCCCTCCGGCTACCCCGTACCACAGCGGTTTGGCTTCCCTCAGCCACAGCCATACGAGATAGCCCCCGCCGATTTCAGCCAAGCCCGCCAGCAAAAATAAACCGATTGCGATCAGCATCAACAACACACTCCAATTCAGTGAATTGCCTTTATTCTACACGACATAAAACGGCCGGGAAAGTTCCCGTTTTTCGGGAAAATAAACAGAACGCGAGTATAGGAACTGTCTTTCCCGAACCTGTTGGAACGGCTCCTTCAGCATGATATAAGTAAATTGTAAACGCTTATAAGGGGGCTTTAAAAATGGATAAAACGTATTCGATTGTCATTGCAGGCGGAGGAAGCACATTTACCCCGGGGATTGTATTGATGCTCTTGGACAATTTGGATGATTTCCCGATCCGACAGCTGAAATTGTATGACAATGATGGGGAGCGGCAAGACAAGATAGCCGGCGCCTGTGAAGTGTTGGTTCGAGAAAGGGCTCCGCACATTCAATTTTTAGCGACAACCGATCCGGAAGAGGCGTTTTCCGATGTTGATTTTGTCATGGCTCATATCAGAGTGGGCAAATATGCGATGCGCGAGCTCGATGAAAAGATCCCTCTGAAATACGGAGTCGTCGGCCAGGAGACGTGCGGACCCGGAGGGATTGCGTACGGAATGAGGTCGATTGGCGGCGTCCTTGAGCTCATTGATTATATGGAAACTTATTCACCTGATGCGTGGATGCTGAACTATTCAAACCCGGCTGCAATCGTTGCCGAAGCGACGAGAAGGCTGCGGCCGACATCAAAAGTGCTGAACATTTGCGATATGCCGATCGGTATCGAAGACAGGATGGCTCAAATTCTCGGGCTGTCATCACGAAAAGAGATGGTCGTCCGTTATTACGGTCTTAATCATTTTGGCTGGTGGACGTCAATTTGTGATAAAAACGGCAATGATCTGATGCCGGCGATTAAGGAGCACGTCGGGAAGTTCGGCTATATTCCTGAACACGAACATGAAAAGGCTGAGGCCAGCTGGAACGACACGTTCAAAAAAGCGAGGGAAGTATATGAACTCGATCCTGAGACGCTTCCAAATACGTATTTGCAATATTATTTTTATCCCGATGACATGGTGAAAAAATCAAACCCTGAATTCACGCGGGCGAACGAAGTAATGGAAGGGCGGGAAAAATTCATTTTCGGCGAGTGTGAAAAAATCGCAAAAGCCCAATCCAGCGCCGGCAGCAAAATCAAAATTGATGATCATGCTTCATATATTGTCGACCTTGCGCGCGCCCTTGCTTTTAATACCGGTGAACGGATGCTGTTAATTGTTGAAAATAACGGAGCGATCCAAAACTTCGATTCATCGGCGATGGTTGAGGTGCCTTGCATTGTCGGCAAAAACGGTCCGGAGCCGATCACAATCGGCAAGATACCGCAGTTCCAAAAAGGGCTGATGGAACAGCAGGTGTCTGTTGAAAAGCTTGTCGTTGAAGCCTGGATTGAAAAATCGTATCAAAAGCTTTGGCAGGCTCTGATTTTGTCGCGCACCGTGCCGAATGCAAGAACAGCTAAACTGATTCTCGATGATCTGATTGAAGCGAACAAAGCATATTGGCCGGAGCTCTCCGCGGAACATCTTCAGCCGTCGCTTTAAGGATGAAAGCGCCTGGGCTCCTGAGCCATACCGGCCAGCCCAGGCATATCTCCCATTTATTCTCGTATTTTATATAATAGAGACAGAGAATAAATGGGGTGAAAATGATGCAGTTGGAAGAATTAATGAACAAGCATTATAAAAAATTGAACGAAAACGACTTTCATGTTTTGAAATATATTTTGAACCATCAAGACACTTGCTACAAGCTGGGCATCAACGAATTAGCAAAGAAATGCAACGTATCCCGCACATCGATTTTAAGGCTTTCTCAAAAATTGGATTTCAGCGGGTACAGCGAGTTCAGGGTGTTTCTGAAATGGGAGGCCGAGAAACGGGAAGAAGAGCGGGAAGATTGCCGTTCCTTTGAAAGCCTCATGAGGGATATGGAAGCAAGCATGAAGTATTTGAAAAATACGGATTTGCGCAAGATGTGTCAGCTCATTGACGAAGCAGACCGCATTTTTGTCTATGGTTCAGGTACGGCTCAGACCACGTGCGCTTATGAGCTGCAGCGAATGTTTGTTTCTCAGCACCGTTATTTGACGGTGATCAAAGATCAAATCGATTTCGACCTCATGTTTCCTGATTTTAGCCCGGCCGATCTGATCATCATCATTTCGCTGTCAGGAGAAACCCCGTCGCTGATTCCGCAGGCACAGTCTCTGTCGGCAAAAGGCATTCCTTTTATCTCTTTGACTAATTTGAAAAATAATCTGCTCGCCCAGCTCACGCCTTACAATCTCTATGCGCCGAGCCAGACGGTGACGGTTTATCCAAAAACGGAGCTGACAGCTTTTGCGCCCTTTTTTCTCGTTGGGGAAGCGCTGTTTCGCAGCTATGTCGACTATGCTGAAGAAAAGAAAAATCAGGAATAACAGGGGGGATTCGCATTGATGCAAAAAGTACAGCGATTCGGAAGCGCCATGTTTGTGCCGGTTTTGCTATTTGCCTTTGCCGGGATCGTCGTGGGCCTCAGCACATTATTTAAAAATGAGCAGCTGATGGGAGCGCTTGCCCGTCAGGACACCTTTTGGTATCAATTCTGGTATATCCTTGAAGAAGGCGGCTGGACTGTCTTCAGGCAAATGCCGCTGCTGTTTGCGGTCGGAATTCCGATCGCACTGGCGAAAAAAGCGCAGGCGAGGGCATGTTTGGAAGCGCTTACTACCTATCTGACCTTCAATTATTTTGTCAGCGCCATTTTGACAGTATGGGGCGATTTTTTCGGTGTTGATATGACACAGGAAGCCGGAGGAACAAGCGGACTTGCGGAAATCGCCGGCATCAAAACCCTTGATACGAACATTATCGGGGCGATTCTGATTTCATCGATTGTCGTTTATATCCACAATCGCTACTTTGATAAGAAGCTGCCCGATTTTTTAGGAATATTTCAAGGCTCTTCATTTGTCGTTATCATTTCATTTGCGATCATGCTTCCGGTAGCGCTTGCGACCGCGTGGATTTGGCCGATGGTGCAGGGCGGCATTGCGTCGCTGCAAAGCTTCCTTGTCGCCTCAGGAGCATTCGGTGTATGGGTTTACACATTTTTGGAAAGAATTTTGATCCCTACAGGCCTGCATCACTTCATCTACACGCCATTTGTTTTCGGCCCGGCCGTAGTTGAAGGCGGAATTGTCACCTATTGGGCGCAGCATCTCAGCGAGTTCTCGGCAAGCTCTGAGCCGTTGAAAGAGCTCTTTCCTCAAGGCGGATTCGCGCTCCACGGAAACTCTAAAATCTTCGGAATTCTGGGGATCGCGCTCGCGATCTATGTAACAGCCAAAAAAGAAAAGAAGAAAATCGTTGCCGGTCTGCTGATTCCGATCACGCTGACAGCGGTGATTGCGGGGATCACGGAGCCGATCGAATTTACGTTTTTGTTCATTTCGCCGCTGCTGTTTTTCGTACACAGTCTCTTGGCCGCGACGATGGCAACCTTGATGTATGCTGCAGGGGTTGTCGGAAATATGGGCGGCGGTTTAATCGAGATTTTAACGCTCAACTGGATCCCTCTGTTTCATCAGCATGGCAGCACTTATATTTTTCAAATTTTGATCGGCTTGTCTTTCACCGCCATTTACTTCTTCGTATTCAGGTTCTTGATTGTAAAATTGGATATCGCCACACCGGGGCGTGAAAAAGACCAGCAGCAGGAGACCAAATTTTATTCGAAAAAAGAATACAAGGCGAAAAAAGAGTCCGAAAAAGAGGTTTCTGCTGCGCAGGAAATGGATGAAACCGATCAGGCGGTTCTTTGCATCAAAGCGCTCGGCGGAAAAGAAAACATAGCTGAAGTGACGAATTGTGCGACAAGACTGAGAGTCAGCGTGTATGATGAATCGAAAGTGGAGCCGGACAGTACGTTTAAGTCATTTGGCGTTCACGGTGTCGTCAGAAACGGAAAAGCCTTGCAAATTATCATCGGTCTTTCGGTTCCGCAAGTCCGTGAAAGGGTTGAGAAGCTGCTGGATCAATCATAATTGTGCCGGGGAAAATAGCATCTCCTGAAACGACAAATGCAAGTTGCGGAGACTTGCATGTACGATTGGGGGATGCTCTTTTGATGCAGAGACAAGCTAACGCTTCACAGGTTATCCGCATTAGCTCGCTGCATGCCAATTCCCGTTTATTATCTTTTTTTGCAGTTCAGCACGTAAATTTCATTCTTCAGCTGTTCAGATGTTTTAATGACGACTTTTTCGCTGCCCTGAAAATCCAATATGCCGTCGTATCTTTCGATGACTTCGTCAATATGTTTGAAGTGGCGGACATGGGCGCGAGAATCATAGTTAGGCACAGAAATCACCATATCGCTCCCTTGAGGAAGACTTGATAAAAACGCCTTGTCTTTCTCGATATGCTCTAATACTTCCAGCAAAACAAAAACATTGTATTTTTGCAGCATCCGGACGATCGCCTCGTCATATACATTCCCTTCGATGAAAGTAAACGAGGGATTATACCTTTTGGCTTCTTCAAGCATTCCTTTGGAAAAATCGATGCCTAAATATTTTCTGTATCCTTTGTCATATAAAAGCTTTGCGAATCTCCCTGTGCCGCAGCCAATATCAACAATCGTTTCATCTTTGGACTCCGGCAATAGACGTGCAGCTTCTTCATACACCTTTTTCCAAGGGCTTTTTTCAAGCGGAATCAGATGTCGGTCAATAAATTGATCATAAAACTCAGCGGGCATTTCCGTTCCCATGTTTTTCACCTCGAAATCTTTTAAATCATCAGTAATAGAAATATATGTCCGAAAAGAAAATGCGTGCGGGAACAATCCCGCCGGATAAGAAAAATGGATCCATTCATCACCGTTTCCGCTGCTCCAAAAAATCTATTATCGCGTCTGCTATTTCTTGTGCGCGCGCATGATAGGTATGCCGCGAATGAACGAGACGGTAGCCGTTGTCTGTGATACGCTGCCTTTCTTTTTCGTTTTGAAGATAGTATTTTGCTTTATCATAAAAGTCTTCAACTTCACAAGCAATGAAATGGGTGCCGTCTTTAAAACCAAGATCGTAAATATCTTGATTTGGTTCCGCCAGCAACAACGTTCTGCAGGCAGGAGCTTCAAAAAATTTCAACAACGGATAGCGAAGGGTGCTTCCGCACGTGAAAAATATCTTGGCCCTGTTCAGTTCCTGGGCATACTTTTCATTCAAAAAAGCCTGCTTGATTTCTTCTTCATCAGTTATGACATTGCCGGGATGGGGGTGGTGAACAAACCCTTCTTCATGCTTCATGGTCTGCAGTACAGCTTCCCTAAAAAGGTATTTTCCTTTTGGGGGGTATCTTTTGTTTCCTTCATGCACGAGCCCCATGAGCAAATAGTCTATCGTTTTTTTCAACTTCCAGTCCTTGAATATTTCTGGATCAACTGCCCATGGAACCCATCTGAATTTTTCTTCATACTGGGGATATTCATTTAAAAAATGCTCTTTTGTCACTGAAAAAATTAAATCAATTTGGTTTTCTTCGAAATAGCTGCTTCTGATCTGTTGATTAAAATGAGAATCGATCACAAACGCGCCGGTGGGGATGTTTGTATCCTTGAGCCCCCTTATGTTTGGGGATAATGAGAAGCCGTAGGCAATGTCGTAGTGGAAAATGAAATCAGGGCGAAATTGGATTTTGTCCAAAATATCCGGAAGATAGCCGTCTGTATGCCAGTACATGACTTCGGCAAACTCCTCCAGAGATTTCATCATTTTATACTTTACTTCATGTTTGGGCATGGTCTTCCAAAACGTTTTAATCAGAACTAATATTTTCAAGCATCTCCGCATTTCTTTCTCCTCTCAGGAAGTAATCTTTCCCTATTTAATATATGAGGATTAAAAATTGATGTTCAGGCAAGCATGAAAAAGGCGGGGATCTGAAAAATATGCGGAATAAAACGGCAAAACAAAAAGGCGATGCACCTGAGATGCACGCCTTTTTTAATGATTTTCCCGTTCATTGGCGCCGTCCGGATCGATCCATTCCTGCGACCATTTTTCCATTCCTTTAAGGACCGATTCGAGCGCCTGTCCTTTTTCAGTCAGGGAGTATTCGATCCGCACCGGAGTTTCTGGATACACGTGCCGATGGATGATGCCTTCGTGTTCGAGTTCTTTTAATCTTTCGGATAACAGCCTTCCGCTGATGGGAAGGGAAGATTCTATATGGCAAAACCGCTGCGGGCCGTTAAGAAGCTGGTGAATGATGAATCCATTCCAGCGCTGACTTATCATTTTCATTCCTTTTTCGAATTTCGGACATAAAGATGATAGGCTCATATTTCTCACCTCTCTAGGTCTATTATAACGGTATATCAATGAATGAGCAAAGCTCATAAAATGTCTTGACGTAAGTTTCTTATTTATATATACTAACTTACACAAAGTAAGTAACGAACGAAAAAAGGAGGACACTGCAGACTTCTTATGCGGATGATATGTTGATAGATGGATAAAGTTGGTGTACGTCATTGGTCTTTCAAATAAAAAATAAACTAGAGGAGAAAATAATGAACAACAAATACGAATTAGGTGCATTTATTTTACGTTTGGTTACAGGTCTTACATTTTTGCTTCACGGTCTTTCAAAATTTCAAGGCGGGATTGAAAATACTGTAGGATTTTTCAGCAGTGTCGGAATTCCGGGCTTTCTCGCCTATATCGTAGCGATTATCGAATTGGCCGGAGGGGCTTTAATGATTCTCGGACTCGGTACGCGTGTGATTGGCCTTTTATTTGCGATTGTCATGCTGGGGGCCATTTTCACTGTTAAGCTATCCGCCGGATTCATGGGAACGGATGGAGGCGCAGGCTATGAATTTGATGTAGCGCTTCTTGCAATGTCTATATACTTGGGCTTGAGCGGAAGCCGCATGCTGTCTCTTGATGGTTTATTCCGTTCCAAAGGGCAGGAGAAACCAAGGAAAGAAGGAAAAACAGATGACGCAGCAAATCCACCCGGGCACTGAGCTCGGATATGTGAAGCTGAAGGTGAGCCGTCTTGAAAGATCGGTTTCTTTTTACAGGGATGTGATCGGTTTTCAAGTATTAAAACGTGACGGAAAAACGGCGGAGTTCACAGTTGACGGGAAAAATCCGCTTCTGATTATTGAGGAAATTCCAAATGCTGTTGTGCTGCCTGAAAGATCGGCAGCAGGCCTTTATCATTTTGCCATTTTGCTTCCAAATCGCAAGCAGCTCGGCATGGCTGTGAAGCATTTGCTCCGCTCCGGCATTGAACTCGGCCAGGGAGATCACCTTGTCAGCGAGGCGCTTTACTTGTCAGATCCTGATCAAAACGGAATTGAAATCTACCGGGACCGCCCGCGCGAGGGCTGGAAGCGTGATGAACAGGGGAACTACGTAATGGGTACGGAGCCGGTTGATGTCCAAGGTCTTCTTGAAGAAGCCGATGGTCAAGAATGGCAAGGTCTTCCCCCTGAAACAAAAATCGGACACGTCCATTTTCATGTCAAGGATTTAAAGCTGGCGAAAGAATTTTACCACTCTGTGCTGGGATTTGATATTACAGGAGATTATCAACACATGTCAGCGCTTTTCGTCTCTGCCGGAGGCTACCATCACCATATCGGCTTAAACATCTGGGCCGGACAACATGCGCCATTTGCTCCACTTAATGCGGCAGGCATGGCATATTACACGGTTCTTCTCTCGAGTCAGGCGGAACTGGACCGCATCGTGAAAAATCTGAAAAGCTCAGGTTATGCCGTTGAGCATCAAGAAAACGCATGGTTTGTTAAAGACCCGGCTTCAGGCATTGATATCAGGTTGACTGCTTGAAAAGGCGAAACTTTAGTTTCGCCTTTTTTTTATGCCATTCAATCAAAGGACAACAATAGCAAAGAATGAGAATAAACAGACATTAATAACAAAGATTCAGGGGCGGCAGCTGTGCTAACATGAATTTAAAAAATTGAAAATGAAACAGGGGTGAAGGTTGATGGCAAAAAGCCTGACTGGCAAGGCGAAACATCCGCCTGTCTGGAATCCGAATGTTGACGGCGGGCGGTTTTGCAATCCCGTTCTTTTCATGGACTACTCAGATCCCGATGTCGTTCGGAAAGGCAGCGACTTTTTTATGGCGGCCTCGAGTTTTTCCTGTTTTCCCGGAATTCCCGTTTTGCACTCGACAGATTTGGTGAATTGGTCTTTGATCAGCCATGTGTTTGACGAGCTCCCCTTCGGCGAATACGAGGCCCCTGCTCACGGCAAAGGAGCATGGGCGCCGAGCATTCGGTACCATAACGGGGAATTCCTGGTGTATTTCGCTACGCCTGATGAGGGAATCTTTATGAGCAAAACATCAGATCCGTTTAAAGGATGGGAGCCTCTCATACACGTCAAAAAGACAAAGGGCTGGATTGATCCTTGTCCATTTTGGGATGACGACGGAAATGCCTATTTGATCCACGCCTATGCCAACAGCAGAATCGGAATCAAGAGCAAGCTGAATCTCTGCCGAATGAAAAAAGACGGAACGGCATTGGAAGACGATGGCGAGATCGTCTTTGACGGTACGCTGAACCACCCTACCATTGAAGGGCCGAAACTGTATAAAAAAGACGGCTATTATTATATCTTTGCCCCGGCCGGAGGGGTGAAGACAGGCTGGCAGACGGTTTTGCGGAGCAAGCAGATTTACGGTCCCTATAAAGATAAGGTTGTCCTCCACCAAGGAAATACAGCGATTAACGGTCCGCACCAGGGAGGCTGGATTGAGCTTGATTCCGAAGAATCATGGTTTATCCACTTTCAAGATCGCGGAGCATTCGGCAGAGTAGTGCACCTTCAACCTGTCCGCTGGATCGACGGCTGGCCGTTGATGGGCGAAGACATAGACGGCGACGGGATCGGCGAACCGGTTTTGCAATGGGAAAAGCCGAAGACAAACGCCAAAGAAGTGAAACAGCCCTTTGACCATGCCAATGATGATTTTTCTTCAGATCGCCTTGCGCTTCATTGGCAATGGGAAGCGAATCCGAAGCAAGACTGGTACTCTCTCAGCGCCAGTCCCGGCCGGCTTCGCTTGTACAGCCGCGGCATCCCGCATCCGTTCAAACTGAGCCGTCTGCCGAACCTTCTGATGCAGAAATTTTCGGGCCCAAGCTTTACAGCAACGGTCAAATTGTCGCTAAACGCCTTCTCGGACACTATGCTGGCCGGCTTGGCTGTAATGGGAGGGGAATACGCCTATCTCGGCTTTTCGAAATCGGAAAACGGCTATCGGCTTTCTGTATACAAAGGCCGTATGGAAGGTGAACAGAAAGATGTCAAAACAGAAGAGTACGGTGTACAGGCGGAAACGGTCTATTTGCGCGTGACTGTTGATGAACAGGCGGTGTGCCGTTTCAGCTACAGCATGGATCAGCGTCATTTCACACAGATTGGGGATTCGTTTCAGGCTGTTCCCGGGCGATGGACGGGTGCCAAGGCAGGTGTATATTGCACGGATACCGGAGAAGCAGACGGACAGGATGGCTGGTGCGATATCGATTGGTTCAGGGTCGAACCGGCAGGAGGCGAATGTCATGAATGGTGAACACACATATACGAACCCGGTGTTGACCGGTTTTCACCCAGATCCTTCAATTATCAGAGTCGGGGAAGATTTTTACATGGTGAACTCAACATTTCAGTATTTCCCGGCAATCGTTATTTCCCACTCTAAAGATTTAGTCCATTGGAAGATCATCGGCCACGGAATTACGGAGAATGACGGATTGGGTCTGTCTGATATCAATGATTCACACGGCATTTGGGCGCCCGATATCTCGTATCATGACGGAACCTTCTACATTTTCGCGACACACAGGCTGAACGGACCGACCGTCATCAACGGACGAGAGCTGATCCGCAGGCAGATCATGATCAAGTCCAGCCGTCCTGAAGGCCCTTATTCAAAGCCCGTTTTCATTGATGAAGGAAGCGGCATCGATCCGTCTCACTTTGTTGATGACGACGGGAAACACTATATGCTGCTCAGTCCTGCTTGCACGCTCTTTCCTTTAAATGACGAGTGCACAGAAGTTTCCGGCGAGCCGGTTCAGATTTGGGAAGGGACCGGCAGAAGGGCGCCTGAAGGGCCGCATGTGCTGAAAAAAGACGGGTATTACTATGCGATATTGGCGGAAGGAGGCACCGGATATTCCCACTCGATCACGACAGCCCGCTCGACGCATTTGTACGGTCCTTATGAGCCCTGCCCGTATAACCCGATATTAACGCAGACAGACCCGGATGCTCCGATTCAAAGAGCGGGGCACGGCAAGCTCGTTGAAACCCAGAATGGAGAATGGTGGGCGGTGTATCTATGCGGGCGGCCCAATGAGGGAAACTATACAACGGTTGGCAGAGAGACCGCTTTGGATCCCGTCGAATGGAAGGATGACGGCTGGTTTGTCATCAACGGCTTGAACGGCCCGAGTCTGATCCAGCGCGCTCCCAACCTTCCTCCGGTCAAATGGGATGAAAAGACTTTCGACGATTTTGACGATGATACGCTCGGTCTTGACTGGCAGTTTGTCAGAAATCCCGACCATTCAGGCTGGTCTTTGACCGAAAGACCGGGATATCTCAGGCTATGGACAGGTGATTGGGATTTACACGACATCCGCGCAAAAAATACGGTCGTCAGAAGGGAAAAGCACCACCAATACAGCGCCGGCGTGAAACTCGACTTTTCACCTGCGGCGTCCGGCGAGCAAGCGGGGATCGTCTGCTACTACAGCACGCATAATTATTTGAAATGCTGTCTGACCTATCAAGAAGGATTAAAGATCAAGGTCATGGAAAATCGCTCCGGCTTCCAAAAAACGCTTGGGGAAAAACATGCCGAAGCCGGCCCGCTGTATTTAAAAGCCGTCATCAATAAGCAAAAGAGGGATTTTTACTACAGTTATGAAGGGAAGCATTGGCATCACGCAGGCGGTACTTATGATGCCCGTTTCTTAAGCGATGAGGGGTCGCGTGACGCAAAAGGACATACGGGAACGATGGTGGGGGTATTCGCCAATAATGGCGGAAGCGGCAGAAAGGCCGTCGCTGATTTTGACTGGTTCCGTTATGCCGCATATTAAATGTCTCTGCTTTTTTTCCTGTATTGAAGCGGCGGGATGCCGACGATTTCTTTAAATACTTTATTAAAGTGGCTGATATGCTTAAAACCGGTATCCGCGGCGATGTCCAATATTTTCTCGTCTGTATCACGAAGCCGTTTTTTCGCTTCTCGGATTCTGATATGCCGGATATACTCCTGAAGATGAAAGCCGGTCACTTTTTTAAACACTCTGCTTAAATATGATGGGCTGATATAAAATTGTCCGGCCAGCCCGTTTAATGTCATCGTTTCTTGAAAGCTGCCATTGATATATGAAGCGATTTCCGAGATTTTTTCATCCATCGGGTGAAGCGGCCGTGTTTGATTGCGTCCGCCGCCCGCAAGGCTCCGGTAAATGGTAAAAAGCAGCTGAAACAGCAGCGCCCTCACGACATCTTCGTGTCCTTCTTTTTTCAGCTTGCACTCCTTCTTCATCTCCATCAACAGATGTTCGACTGCCGCCTGTTCGCGGAGGGAAAATGCGATGAAATTTTGATGTTCCGGAAACGGAAGCAGCCGATAATGGCTGCACTCAAGCAATGGTTCAATGAAATTGTGCGAGAAATTAATCAGGATGCGTTCGAACTCTTGAACTTCCGTGCTTGACGTTCGGTGGAGGTCGTGGGGGTTGATGATGATCATCGAGCCTTTTTCCGCGGTATAGACGCTTTGGTTAATAAAATACGTGCGTTCTCCGCTGAGCAGATAATACAGTTCATAGCCTTCATGAACATGCGGCGCGTTCATCTCGGTAAATCCTTTTCTCTGCATATATTGAATCGAAAAAGAATGCTCGGCTATGAAATATTTAGGATGGAGCATGTCGGGCATTCCTCCTTGAAAACGTTTTCTTATCAAGCGGGAGGGATCATATGAAAAAGTTATGTTGCCTGATCTTGATCTTGGTTTTTTCAGCGGGCTGCACGCAGCAAAAGGCGTCAACGGAAGAGGGCGGGGCGCTTGAAATCGATTGGCTCGTACCGCTCCACACGCCGCAGCCTCCGAAGGAGAAGGCGCTTGATATCATTGAAGACAAAACGAATACAAAGCTGAAGCTCATTTGGGTTCAGGATTCAACAAAAGAAGAGCGGATCAATACAACGCTTGCTGGCGGAAGCATGCCTAAAGTGATGACATTGCCTGATCTTGAAGATTCAGCGGTTGTCAGCGCGCTGCGTTCGGGAATGTTCTGGGAAATCGGTCCGTATTTAAAAGACTATCCGAATTTAAGAACGCTTGATAAAACCATTTTAAAAAATATCTCGGTTGATGGCAAAGTTTACGGGATTTATAGAGAAAGGCCGATGGCCAGACAGGGAGTCGTGATTCGGAAAGATTGGCTCGACAATCTCGGCTTGGAAATGCCGGAAACCGTTGATGACCTTTATAAAATAGCAAAAGCGTTCACAGAACAGGACCCCGATCAAAACGGAAAAGACGATACGATCGGTCTTGCCGACCGCACTGATCTCACCTTCGGAGCGTTTAAAACCTTGGCTTCGTACTTTGGCGCACCGAATGAATGGGGGACCGACAAAGACGAAAATCTGTTTCCTTATTTTAAGCATGAGGCCTATAAAGACACAATGGCATATATGAAAAAGTTTTATGAAGAAGGCCTGATGAACCGGGACTTCGCGGTGACAAGCAAAACGCAGCAGCAGGATTTAGTGATTCAGGGAAAAGCGGGAATCTACATCGGCGCAATGAGCGATGCCATGAACTTGCGTGATCAGGGACTCGCTTTGAATCCCGAATTTCAGCTTGAGATCGCAAACCGGATCAAAGGCCCCGACGGCAAGGAGCGCACATGGGCGCTCGGCGGTCATGGCGGGATGTTCGCCATTTCGAAATCAAGCGTCAAGACTGAAGAAGAGGTCAAAAAAATTCTCGCATTTTTTGACAGAATCGCTGAAGAAGACCTCAACAATTTAATGCTGTATGGAATAGAAGGCGTACACTATGAAAAGAAAGGCGACAGCGGCTATTTTCGAAAACAGGAATACTACCATCTGTGGGAAGCGGAAATTCAGCCGTTAAACCAGCTGATCGGCATCAATAAACAAGCTTTAAAAAGCGCTGAAGATCCACTGCGCGCCAAAAATGAAAAGCTTGAGGAGGACAACCGGGCAATCGCAGTCCAGAATCCGGCCGAACCGCTGTATTCCGCCGCACAGATGGACAGGGGAACAGAATTGAAGAAAATCATCGATGACGCCACATTCAAATTTATTCTCGGGGAAATCAATGAAAAAAGCTTTGACAAGGCAATCGTAAAATGGGAGAAGCATGGCGGCGGAACGATTATGAAAGAGCTGAATGAAGATCTGAAAAAGGCAAACTAAACAGAAAAACCCTTTCCGTTTTTTCAAAAGGAAAGGGTTTTTCATCATATTTGCTCCAAGTTCATTTTCTTTAAATTCTGCAAAATAAACAATATAATTCCATCAAAGGACGAAAAGGAGGAAGCGATATGCAGACTGCCGTTATATATGCACACCCAAATCCAAACAGTTTCAACGGAGCCATTTTAAATCAAGTCATAAAGGCGCTTGAGGACGGTAAGCATTCTTATGACGTCATTGATTTGTATAGAGACCGGTTTGATCCCGTTCTATTATTTGATGAAAAGAAAAGGCGTTCTGATATGAAGCGCGACCCGGAAACCGCCGAATATCGAAGAATTGTCAAAAACGCCGACCATCTGATTTTCATTTATCCGCTTTGGTGGGGCGGGATGCCGGCGATCATGAAAGGATTTATTGACCGCGTTTTTGTAGCCGGAGAAGCTTATACATATCAAGGAAAGCTGCCAAAAGGCCTGCTGAAGGCGCCTACGGCTTCGGTTTACTACACGGCTGACGCCCCATCATGGTATTTGCGGTTTTGGCGGCGGGATGCCGACTGGGTGACGGTTAAAGATGTGATGTTGAAGTTTTGCGGCGTACGGCGGGTAAGGCGACTGCTGTTTGCCGGTGTGAAAGACAGCTCCGACGGAAAACGAACGCAATGGCTTGACCGTGTCTACCGGTCTATAGCTCCTGCAGATCGGGGGATCAGCGAATGAAAAAGAATCTGAAATGGCTGGATTGGGCAAAGGAAATTCAAGCCATCGCCCAGGCGGGGCTTGCCTATACAAAAGATGACTTTGATCGTGAACGTTTTGAGCGGCTTCGCGAGTTGAGCTGTGAAATTATCGCCGATTATGCGGAAACCGATTTCTCAAAAGTGAAAGAGCTTTTTGCCGGAGAATCAGGCTATCAAACACCTAAAGTCGATGTGAGAGCCGTGATTTTTAAAGATCATAAGCTCCTCCTTGTCCAGGAAAAAGCAGACGGTAAATGGGCGCTGCCAGGCGGATGGGCAGACATCGGCTTTACGCCGAAAGAAATTGCGGTTAAAGAAACGCTTGAAGAGACAGGTTTGAAAGTCAAGGCGCACAAACTTTTGGCGGTCATGGATAAAAAGCGCCACAACCACCCTCCTTCCGCCTTCCACATCTATAAGCTGTTTATTGCCTGTCAAATTGTCGGAGGCAAGGCGGAAGCGGGGATGGAAACGCAAAACCTTGGTTTTTTCCCATTGGAGAATCTGCCTGAATTATCTGAAGCAAGGAATACGTATGAACAGATCGAATACCTTTTTGGAAAGCATGATGCAGTGTATTGCGACTAGGGGAGGAACAGACAATGGATCAGTTGAAATATCCGATCGGCACTTTTTCAAAACCGCTTGAAGCGGAAGAAAGGGAACGGAAAAAATGGATCGGGGATCTGAAGCAAGCGCCGCATCTCCTGAGTAGCGCGGTGGCGGGACTAAATGAAGAACAGCTTGATACGCCGTACCGGACCGGAGGCTGGACTGTCCGGCAAGTCGTTCACCATCTTGCCGACAGCCATATGAACGGCTATATTCGAAGCAAATTGGCACTGACTGAGGAGGCGCCTTTGATCCGCACGTTTGACGAACAGAATTGGGCCGGACTTACCGATGCCAGAACGCTCGATCCGGCTTTGTCGCTGGCGCTTTTGAACACGCTGCATCTGCGCTGGACCGCTTTTTTTGAATTTTTAACAGAAGCGGATTTTGAAAAAGCGTACATTTATCCTGACATAGGAGAGGAAATGAAGCTGTATCAAGCGCTCGCTCTCTATGTGTGGCACTCACACCACCATATTGCCCATATTACAGAGCTTCGAAAAAGAATGGGTTGGAACTGAAAAAACGCGCCGCTGCGCGTTTTTTGTTTACCGTTTGTTTTCAGGGGGGATGGTTAACACTAACATAACAGCAGAATCGTTGGTTTTTGCTTTTTCTAGCCGGTAAATTAAGGTAAGATATATGAGTTATCACTCAAAACGTGATGGATTTATCCTGTGATTAGAGAGAAGTGGTTTTTCATGAAAAAAAATGCGCTGGCGATTTTAAGGATTGTAATTCCGGCGGCTGTTCTTTTGTTTGTCTTTTTTCAAGCGAAAAAAGAACTGGCCGGGCTGTCTTTTAAAGCAACATTTTTGATTATCGATCAAATTAATCGGGTTGACCTGTTTATCCTTGTTTTTCTCGGACTTGCCGCCATTTTGGCGATGACATTATACGATTTTGTTCTGGTTCGCTCACTCGGAATGAAGGTTTCGAAATGGAAGACGATCAAGGTGTCCTGGATCGCCAACTCGCTTAACAATGTTCTCGGGTTCGGTGGATTGTCCGGTGCAGGATTGAGAACGATCCTTTACAAAGAGCATATTGATGATGTGAAGAAGCTGATCAGGGGGATCGCATGGCTTGCGTCTTCGATTCTTCTCGGGCTGTCTGTCCTCTGCCTTCTCGTCCTTGCCGGGATTCTGCCTGCCGGAGATCTGTTTACAGAAAAAGCGTGGGTGCTGCTGGCTGTTACCGGTACGGCGATAATCGCTCCCGGTACGGCCATCATTTTAATGATCAAAAAGAGGAGAAGCGCAGGAGCCGAAAAAGGCATGCGGCTTTCGGTCTTCTTTTCTTATTTGGGTGCATCTGTGATCGAGTGGTTTGCCGCTGCAGCGGTTATGTATTATTCCCTTGTAACGATGGGGGTCGATTTAGATGCGAAAACCGTTCTCGGCGTTTTTACAATTGCATCTGTAGCCGGAATGATCAGTCTCGTTCCCGGCGGATTCGGTTCGTTCGACCTGCTTTTTTTGGTGGGGATGAGCAAGCTTGGGGTTGATCAGGAAATCACTCTGACGGCGATTGTGCTTTACAGGCTTGCCTATTCGTTTATCCCTTTTGTATTCGGCCTTATTTTTGTAGCAGCCGATTTGACTGGGAATACAATGAAGAAGCTCGAAGAAAAGCCGATTATTGCCCCGGCAATAGAAACGACCAATATTCTGTTGATTTTACACAGAGCGCTGTTATTCAGACTGCTGAACGGTTCGCTTTCAGTCATCGCGTTTTGCAGCGGAGCGATTGTGATCGCATCCGTGGCGCTGCCGATTGACAGGATTACATTGATACCGAATATTCCGAAGTACATGCTGGTGTTTTTTAACGGCTTGTCCCTCAGTTTCGGCTTGATTTTGCTGATCCTGCCGCTGGAGCTTTATCGGAGGACAAAGAGATCTTATTATATGACGCTGACCGCTTTGGTTCTTGCCTTTCTGTTCACGCTTTTTAAAGGTTTTAATATTAGCGCGGTCTTCATGATTCCTGTGGTATTTGTCCTGTTTGTTCTGCTGAGGGGGCAGTTTACAAGGGAGCGGGCTGTCTACACATTCGGGCAAATCGCATGGGGAGCTTTTATCTTTCTCTTTACTTTGCTGAATTACAATATTATCGCTTCAAACATTTGGGAGGCGCTCGGCCATATTCTCGTAAAAGATTATTTCATTCACAGTGAACGCCATGTCGACTTCGCGACGTTTTTTGCATTATTTTTCGTTCCGCTGTATTTCGTTGTTTTCATCTGGACGTTTAACAGGAAAACGAAAGAGGTCGGTGAAGCTCCTGATCCGGAGAAACTGGAGGCATTCTTAAAAGAAAAAGGCGGAAACGCTTTGAGTCATTTGGGCTTTTTAGGTGACAAGCGGTTTTTTTATTCAAGCGACGGGAATGCGCTGATTCAATTCGCCAAAGTCGGCCAGCGTCTCGTTGTGCTCGGCGACCCGTCCGGCCTGGAAGGCTCGTTTCCGCTCGTGATCAAAGAATTTCTTCATACGGCTGACCAAAAAGGGTATCTTGTCATTTTCTATCAGATCGAACGAGAAGACATGGGGCTCTATCATGATTTCGGATACCGTTTTTTCAAGCTTGGAGAAGAGGCGATTGTCGACCTTGACACCTTTACAATCACCGGAAAAAAGCGGGCCGGGTTAAGGGCGATTCACAACCGCTTTGAACGGGAAGGGTATACATTTCATGTCGAACAGCCGCCGTTTTCGGCAGAATTCCTCAACGAGTTGAGGCAGGTATCTGATGAATGGCTCGGCCGAAAAAAAGAAAAAGGCTTTTCGCTCGGGTTTTTTCATGAAGATTATTTGCAGAAAGCGCCGATTGCCGTTTTAAAAAGCGAAGAAGGCGAGATCGTCGCGTTTATGAATATCATGCCGATGTACCGCGAAGGGGAAATATCCATCGATCTGATGCGCTATTCGAAGAAAGCGCCGAAAGGAATCATGGATGCGCTGTTCATCTATTTATTTCAATGGGGAAAAGAACAGGGCTACACGGCCTTCAATATGGGAATGGCCCCTTTATCGAATGTAGGGACATCGTTTCAGTCATTCTGGACGGAGCGATTAGCCGCTGTGATTTTCAACAATGTCAGCTACATGTACAGTTTTAGCGGACTGCGGTCTTTTAAAGAAAAATATAAACCGGTTTGGCGGGGAAAATATTTAGCCTACCGGAAAAACCGATCTCTCCCGGTGACGATGATCCTTGTGACGAGGCTGATCGGAAGGAGAACGAAGTGAGGCCGTTTTTTAAAACGGTCTTTTTTAGATTGCCATTGTAAGAAGCAATGAAAGGCGGTATACTGCACATGATTGGAAGGAAAGGATCGAACTCGACAAATGGGGGATCAAAATGAAGCAAATTGAAGTATTAAGATATGATGCATTTTCAAAGACGGCGGGTCTGGGAAACCCGGCGGGCATCGTGCTTGAAGCAGACGGATTGACCGATCGTGAAATGCAGAAGATCGCTGAACAGGCAGGCTATAACGAAACGTCTTTCCTGCTGCCGAGCGAGTCGGCCGACATAAGGATCCGCTACTTTACGCCGGGCCATGAAATGAATCTATGCGGACATGCGACTGTTGCTTCACTTTATGCGCTTCTGGAAAAAGGAGCGATCGAAGCCGGGGCGGAGTTGAAGGTCGAAACAAAAGCGGGTGTTCTTTCCGTGTATACCGCCTCTGACGGCAATCAGCGGTTTTTGGTGACGTTGGAGCAGGCGCCACCGAGTTTTCAGTCATTCACAGGAAGCAGAAGCCAACTGGCGGAAACGCTGGGAATCAGCGAAGCGGACTTTCATGAAGCATTGCCCGTTGTTTACGGCAGCACAGGGATATGGACATTGCTTGTGCCGGTGAGAGATTTGGCCGCAATCCGCAGGATGAAGCCCGTTCAAGCTGAATTCCCCAACATTTTAACCGAAATGCCGCGGGCGTCAGTCCACCCGTTTTGCCTGGAGACGATTCATCGGGATTGCCAGCTTCACGGCAGGCATTTTTCATCGCCTTATTCCGGAACGAGTGAAGATCCTGTCACAGGAACAGCATCAGGAGTGATGGGCGCTTATATGAAAACGTACGGAAAGGAATTCTGTGAAGAGGGCCGGACTGATTTTCTAATCGAACAGGGCCAGGAAATGGGAAAAGACGGAAAAGTGAAAATCGAAGTTGCGGAACAAAACGGCATCATGAAAGTGCGGATGACAGGAACCGCTGTATTTGCTGAAAAGCAGAGCTTCGAGGTATAAAACAGATACCGCCTTTTTTAACGAGTGATGATCATTGCAAACGCCAGCGGTAAACATTATAATCAACAATGATAATCATTTTCATTTGAGGGGGCGGCCACATGAACGACACGCTGGAAATTCAAAGTATTCGCGATTGTGTCAGAAATAGAAGAACGATTCGAAAGTTTAAACAGGATCCGGTGCCGAAAGAAGTGGTGCTGGAACTCTTGGAAGATGCGGTTTATGCGCCGAACCACAAGTTAACAGAACCGTGGCGGTTCATTTATATCGGGACGGAAAGCGGGAAAAAGAAGCATGCCGACAATTTAAAAGCGGCGTTTAAAGAGCTCAAGCCGAATATGCAGGAAGAACAAATCAATAAGTTCAGAGAGCATATTCTCAGCGTTCCGGCTTTTCTCTTCGTTATTATGAAAGAAGACGAAAACGAACGGGTCAGAAGAGATGATTTTGCAGCCGTCAGCTGTTTGATCCAGAATCTTCAGCTTCTCGCTTGGGAAAAAGGCATCGGCATGGTATGGAAGAGCGGGGAAGTTCTTTCTCATGAAACATTGCACAGGTTAATGGGGCTGAAGCGCGATGAGCGGGTAGCAGCTCTCTTGCAGATCGGATATCCTGCGGAAATTCCTGAAGCGAAGCATAGGACCCCGGCAGCACAGCTACTGACCGAATTAACTTAAAGAGTGAGGCCCGGGAATCCCGGGCCTCGATTATTATTTTGACTGCCGCTTTTCCGCGCGCTTATCAGCCGCCTGCATGCGGGCTTGTGCTTCGCGGTCATCCTGATCGGCGAGTTCAGCAGAATATTCCTCGTATACTCCGTCAGCTTCTCTCTTATACTGATCAGGAACTTGAGGGAGCTTTTGCTTGTTTTTGTCACGGTTTTTGTGGATTGCATTTCTGCCCATATGATCACTCCTCATCAATAATCGGCCGGTCAAGCTTTATTGTTCGCTGATCAGGCTCCCGCTATGCATTATGATTTTTCCCTTGCGGCGCGCTCAGCCCTTTTAAATTCGCGCGAATATCTGACTTCCTGCGTCTTGTTCAGAGAGGATTTAAAATGCTCCCGTTTTTTCTTGTCAGCCATCTTTTCAAGCCTCCTCAAAACCTCAGTTATTCACAGGCTGTCCGTTTCAACGGCATTTATACAAGTTTTAAGCTTCTTTTAACCGGCGGTTTTCCTCTTCAAATGTTCTCATGCTGTACAGTGTGTACATATCTTTCGGAATTTCATACAGGTGAAATGTATCGCTGCCGGCCCAGTCAAGATCAGTCTTGACGGCATAGGGGAGCTTTTCCGCCGCTTTGAGGGAGCGCATATTTGTTTTTCTGATTTTCATAAAAACGGCTTCGATTTGCTTTTCATAAAAAAGCTCGCAAAAAAACGCGTCTTTCGCCCGTTGATTCAAGCCTTTTCCATGATAAGGTTTGCCGAGCCATGTGCCAAGGAAGCCTTTTTGATCTTCGATTTCATACAAGCTGATGCAGCCGACCGGGTTTTCCCATTCATCAAGTATCGTTCGCGATATCAGCTTTCCCTGTTCTTCCTCTTCGATCATGTTTTTGACATGAAACATATACTCTTCAATCGTCTCCGCTTTATTTCTGACAAAAGGGAAGACATCCGGATTAATCATCAGTTCAAAAAGTGCATAGCAGTCGGTCAGTTCCCGTTTCTTCAGCATGGCAGCCCCTCCTTAGTTTGAGGGCGGCTTTTACAGCAGAACGGGACGCATAAATCCACCCTCGGAATTTTTTAATTTGCGGAAACAGTTGTCCGCGTATCTTGCACATCCATTAAAAAATTCGGGGTGGGAATCGAACCCACTAAAACCAGAGACCTGGTGGCGCACCATTTGCCTTCCCTGTATTGTATGCTGCTAAAAAGATACTTACATTTTACGCAGCTGGGAAAGGAAAAGCTACAAGGCTTTTGTTGGGAAAACAGCTTTTATGTCAAAAGGTGTTGCAGGGCATCTTCCAGTTCGGGATATATGAAATGATAGCCATTCTGAAGCGCTTTTTTCGGGAGGACGCGCTGCCCTTTCAGCACGAGCATGCTCATTTCTCCGAGGATGCCTTTTATTACAAATTCGGGAACCGGAAGCCAGTGGGGGCGCTTTTCTACTTTCGCGACGGTTTGTCCGAAGGTTTCCATCTGAACGGGATTCGGTGCCGTGACATTGACAGGGCCGGACAGCCGAGGCTGCTCAATCGCTGATAATATCATGCCGACGACGTCTTCGATATGAATCCACGGCACCCATTGCTGCCCTGAGCCGACGCGTCCGCCTGCAAACAATTGATAGGGGAACACCATTTTTGGGAGCGCCCCTCCGTCTTTTCCAAGCACCATGCCAAAACGCATCCAGACGGTGCGGATGCCAAGCGTTTCAATTGGTTCGGCTGCTTTTTCCCACGAAGCTGTCGTTCTGCTTAAAAAATCCTCAGCTGAGACGGGAGATTCCTCTGTGAATGTCTGTTCAAGACTCGTTCCGTAAATGCCGACTGCGCTCGCCTGAATGAAGGTGTTCGGCTTCTTCCGAAGACTTTGTATTATGCGGGCCGACTCCTGCACGGAGCGGAGGCGGCTTGCCGCGATTTCCGCCTTCGTTTTTTCATTCCAACGGCCGAAAAGTGATTTTCCGGCTAAATTGATCCAAACATCGATATCGGTCAGCTCTGTTTCAGGGCGGGTGCCGTTTTTTTGCCAGAGAACGTAAGAAGTGTTTTTTTGTTCGGTTTCAGCAGGTTTTCTTGTTAAAATATAGACGTGATGTCCCCGGGCGGTTAAGGCGTTTGTCAAATGCCTGCCGATAAAACCCGTCCCGCCGGAAATCGCAATCTTCATCATGATTCCTCCCTTTCATGATCATTAACCTTATTGTAAAAGAAGAAAACAAAAGAAGGGAGTTATTTATGCCATATATTACAAAGATTTCTGCCCAGAAAAACAATGAAGAGCGGGTCAATATTTTTCTGGATGAAAAGTATGCGTTCAGCGTCGACCTGGACGTGCTCGTCAAGTTTGACCTGCGAAAAGGCAAAGAGCTTGATGAGCTTGATATCATTGAGATTCAGTACGGAGACGACGTAAAAAAAGGGTTCAAAAAAGCGCTCGATTATTTGTCATACCGGATGCGCTCGACAAAGGAAGTCAAAGACCATCTCAAGAAAAAAGACGTCGCAGACTCCGCGATCACAGAAATCCTGCATATGCTTAAAGGTTATAAATATTTGGACGACCGCGAATTTGCGGCTGCATATGTCAGCACCCACAGAAAAACGAGCGGCAAAGGCCCCGATGTCCTATTCAGAGAGCTTAAATTGAAAGGGATCGATGATGAACTGATTCAGGAAGCGCTCAGTTCGTTTTCGTTTTCCGATCAGGTCGAGGCCGCGGTCAAGCATGCGGAAAAAGTGCTGAAAAAAGAAAAAAAGCTGTCCTCCAAAGAGACGAAACAGGCCATCGAACAGCACCTTGTCAGAAAGGGGTTCTCCTTCGATGTCATCTCGGCCGCGCTTCAGGAAACGGATTACGAAAACGACGACAGCGCTGAAAGGGAAGCGCTTGAGAAGCAAGGGGAAAAAGCGATGAAGAGGTGCGGTTATGACGGATCATACGAAACGAAAATGAAGGTCAAACAGCATCTGTTCAGAAAAGGCTTTTCAATCGACATGATTGATCAATTTTTAGATGAAAAGGGATGAGAATATGGAGAAAAGATACAGTGAAATGACTGCACACGAACTGCACCAGGAAATCGCGGGTCTGACCGAAAAGGCAAGAAAAGCGGAACAAATGGGGATTGTGAATGAACTGGCCGTCCACGAACGAAAAATCGCGATGGCGAAAGCTTACCTTCTTGATCCGGCCGATTTTAAAGCCGGCAACGTATACGAAATCGAAGATGGGGGCGATGATTTCCATATCCGCTATATAAACGGCGTGTTCGCCTGGGGATACCGTCTTTCGTCACCTGATCATGAAGAGGCTCTGCCGATTTCTTTATTAAAAGAAAAGGGCTAAGCCAAAAGCTTAAACCCTTTTCGCAAATGTTATCTTGTCCGGATGCGCGTGTTGCGCTGGAGAATGATGAGGTCCTGGGTCTGCTGCGTTTCTCCGTTTACCTGCGCGCGTGCATGCTTTGTGTTTGCCCATGGCTGCGGATAGTTTTGCGTTTTCATCTGGTTAAAATCGTTTGTATACGGTTTGCGATTTGCACACAAAAGAAATCACTCCATCCCAGAAAAGTTTAGCGTTTGCCGGAAGCCCTCATTCTTTCTTGCGGATGAGTATTTGTGCTTCCGTCAGGGCGCTTTGAAGCAAAATCATCTTTGGCCCGGGGCTCGCCTTCAAATTTATTGTTGTTCATGTTCGGAAAGCCTCTTGATTTATTTCGCATCTCTTTTAGGCTCCTCCAATCAAGTCCATAATGTTTGCGTCTTCGGTTCGGAAGACGTAAGGTTAGTATATGAAAAGGACGACGTTTTCAAAAAGAAAGTTTTTTCCTTAGGGAAAGGGGGAAAAGCCAAGTGGAAGAGTACTTTGAAAAGCTGACAAATGCGCTTCTTGAAAAAAATCATATGCTGAGTTACGCACAAGCCAGAACATGGGTTGAACTGCTGTGGGGGGATTTCGAGGCGACATTTGCAAAGGCCGGCCACCCGTACAGAGGAAAAGAGCTGACAGAGCGTGTCGTCAAAGAGTGGATTGAGCACTATGGCAGCAAGTTGCATTTATTTCAAAATGATAAGCCTTCTTACAAGGATCTGTTCTCCGGAGGCCGCGGGCTGCTTCATTAAGCATTTCTTTCGAAAAGAATGATTGGCGTGAAAGCGATTGTCATTGGTTCCGGATTGCCGGTGCCAGCGCCGCATATCAAAAGGAGCCCGGATGGCGTGAAGGCAAGGCGAGGCCGGAGCGGGAGCCGTCTGTCCGTTGAAGCGAAGACTGGTGTAAGCTTGCCTGATCAATGACCATTACATTGTGTCATTCGCCGATTCCCGGGTTGTCGGGAGGAGCCGCAAGAGGAGCGGGGGCGCGGTTTCGACTGCAGCATAACGGCGTGAAGTCATGAAAAAAGCTCTGTCTGCAGCGTTCGGTCTTCCATCATGGAACAGTCGGAGAAATCAAATCCGGTTTTCACCCGATGACAAAGGGCATATTAAGGGGACGGATTTGATTGCGGCGGCGGGCTTTGACCTCCGGTTTGACAATCGGTCCTTACGAGGTTTTCCCTGCGGCTTCTTTTGCTTTTGGTGAAGAGCAGGGGTTTAATTTGGAAAAATATGATTCAATGCGAAAAATGTCGTAAAATGGGAAAAACATTAGGCTATCGTGTTTGATTCTAAAGCAATATCATTTTTTTACCACTTGTTCATAGATGTCTGATATAATGACAAAATAATCTTGTAGAAAATAGTACAGCGTGCCCACAGTTTTCCTTTTGTTGTGTGGGAAGCGGCTAGATGCAAGTATCCTGCCAAACGGATGCCGGATGCAATTTTATTATGTCCAAAAGAGGTGCCTTTAAGTGAAGAGAGGATTCGTTTCAATCATTATTCCTTCATACAATGAAGCAAGCAATATTAAATTGATTTATGAATCGTTGAGGAACGAATTTCAATCCATTGATTATGATTATGAAATTTATTACATAAATGATGGAAGCACTGATCAAACATTGGAGGAAATTAAAAAGCTAGCCGAAAAAAGCGAGCGTGTGAAATATATTTCGTTTTCACGGAATTTCGGCAAGGAGGCAGCCATCCTTGCCGGTTTTCAGCATGCCCGCGGCGATGCAGTTGTGGTGATGGATGCGGATTTGCAGCACCCGACATACCTCCTGCACGATTTTATTAAAGGGTATGAGGAAGGCTATGATCAAGTGGTCGCCCAGCGCAACAGAAAGGGAGACAACCCTGTGCGCTCCTACTTGTCGTCCCTTTATTACCGCTTTATCAATAATGCCGTGGAAGTCGATTTAAGGGACGGCGTCGGCGATTTTCGTCTTTTAAGCAGAAAAGCCGTCAATGCGATGCTGAAGCTGAGCGAAGGCAACAGGTTCTCAAAAGGGCTGTTTTGCTGGATCGGTTTTGACCAAAAGATTGTTTATTACGAGAACGTCGAAAGGAAAAACGGAAAGTCCAAGTGGTCGTTCCGCCACTTGTTGAACTATGGAATCGACGGGGTTGTGTCGTTCAACAACAGACCGCTGAGAATTTGTTTTTACGCCGGTATTTTTATCCTTTTTCTATCGCTTATTTATATCGCTGCGACATTCATCAGAATCTTAAAATACGGTGTGATCGTTCCCGGCTATTTTACGATTATTTCCGCCGTCCTGTTTCTCGGCGGCATCCAGCTTCTCAGCCTCGGAATCATCGGCGAATACATCGGGCGCATTTATTATGAGACGAAAAAGCGGCCTCATTACTTAATACAGGAGGCAAACATCGCTCATGGAGAAACTCATGAAAATCGTGAATCCTGAATTTATTCGCTTCGCCGTCGTCGGTGCAGTGAATACTTTGAATTACTATGCGGTGTATTTGCTGCTGCATGTTTTGCTTCAGTTGAATTATATGGTTTCTCATATTGCCGCTTTTTTCGTCAGTCTTGTGATTTCTTTTTTCTTGAACTGCTATTTTACATTTAAAATCAAGCCGACGCTGGCAAAGTTTTTGCAATTTCCGCTGACACAGCTGTTTAATTTGACGGTATCTTCTTTGTTCGTCTACACGTTTGTGAATTTTTTCAAGATGAACAGTGAGGCAGCTCCGCTTGCCTCCATGTTTTTAACCGTCCCTCTGACATTTTTAGTGACAGGGAAGATTTTGAAAAAAGACAGGGGAAGAGTATGAAGAAAACAGTTTTTTTATTTGTGATCGCAAGCGTTGCAGTTTCCTTGGCCGCCCATTCCTTTTTTCTGTATGAATGGGCGCATGACCGCTACATGACTGGGAACGGCGACGGACTTGCACAAATGATTATTTTTAAGTCGTTTCTTTTTGAACAATACAAACAAGGGAACTTCTTTTATTCGTATTCTTTCGGTCTCGGAGGCGGGATCTACAGCCAGCTTGGCTATTATTTCACGACGTCTTTTGTCTTCATCGCTTCATCCGCAGCCATTTTTCTGATGCAGCTTTTGCATTTGGCCGGGGATGCGGACCCTTTGTTTTGGGCGCAGGCCTCTGTATTCATCAGTGTCATCAAGCTCAGCCTGATCATTTTAGCGTCAGCGTATGCGTTAAACGGCATGGTGAAAAACAAGCTTGCCGCCTTTACGGGTGCGGTCTTGTACGGTACGTCGGTTATCTATTTCAGGCACACGGTGTTCTGGGAATTTTTCAGCGACGCCATGCTGTGGCTGCCGCTGCTTGTTGCCGGAGCCGAGAAAATTATCAGGGAAAAGCGGACAGGACTGTTTATTACGGCTTGTTCTTTAACGCTGATCAATAACTTTTATTTTGCCTATATCAACTTGATTTTCATTGCGATCTATATCATCTTCCGCTGGCTGATCCGGCTAGACCCGGAAAAGGAAGCGCCGAGGTGGAAACAATTCGGGATGTTCGCCGCTTCATGCCTGATTTCTTTCGGAATCAGCGCGGTTTCCTTTGTGCCTGCAGTTTACGGATTTTTAAACAATTTACGGCCGCCGTATGAACAGGCTGTCGCTGTATACGATCTGACGGACAACATTCTGTTTTCCAGCCGCATTGTCTTGCTGCCGGCTGTCTTTATGCTGTTCTTGTTCGCGTTTTCGTTCTATAAAAATAAAACGTTCAGGCTGTTTGCCTCAATCAGTGTGCTGCTTGTGCTTTTGCACTACAGCCCGCTTGCGGCAAGCGCGTTCAACGGTTTCTCCGCTCCGCAGAACCGCTTTGAATACCTGCTCGCTTTTACGATCGGGGGAGCGGCGGCCGCAGGAATGACCGAACTGAAAAACATCAGGCGGAAAGAGATGATATGGTCCATCCTGCTCGCCCTTCTGGTTTATATCGCGGTCATTTGGCGAAAAGACGTGGATTTATCACTGATGCAAAATTGGAGCATGCTTGTGCTTCTGTTCCTGACAATCGCCATCTTTACGGCGGCGGGGTTTCAATATAAGAAATCGCAGCTTTTTTTGCAAGCCTGCATTTTATTATCGTCCGTTCTCGTGGCGAACACGTATCAGAAATATGTTCTGTCTGAGTCAAGCGGCATTAAAGACGTCACAAAAAGCTATTTGACCAGCAATGAGTACAATGGCGAAGAACAGCGCCGCCTCTTAAACAACATTCGAAAAGACGATGATGGTGACCCGTATACAAGAATCGACTGGATGAACGGCGTGCGCAACAATACTCCGCTGATGCAGGATTTTAACGGCTTCAGCGCCTACTCAAGCATTCTCAATCGCGATCTTCTCCTGTTTTATTGGGAAGACCTGCAAATCGATATGGGAAGGGAAAGCGTCAGCCGCTACGCATCGATGGGCGACCGGGCCAATTTGTACAGCTTGCTGTACGGCAAGTATTACATGACGGAAAAAGAGAATGCCGCCAATGTTCCGTACGGGTTTATCAAAACGGATGAATCAGAGCACTACGTGGTCTATAAAAACAAATACACCTTGCCGTTTATCCGGACCGCGCGGACAGTATTTACGGAAAAAGATTTAGCGGATGCGCCTGTTTTAGCGCGGGAGCATGCGATGCTTGAAGGAATCGTGCTTGAGAATGGCGATGATGGAAAAGTGCAGTCGCCGGACGTTCCTGATTTGATGAAGCAGACGAAGCTGAAAACCGAAGGGGCGAGCTATCATAACGGCGTCCTCGACGTCACCGCCGAAAATGGCGGCATCGATCTCATTCCCGAAGGCGGGCTCCTGAAAGAAGGCGACTATTATGTCGGATTTTATTTGAAAAGCCTTGCAAAAGACCAATTCTTTAACTTGCGGGTCAATGATTATGTAACATCAAGAAAATCGAACGAGTCGATTTACAAAACAGGTGTTTACGATTTAACGATCAGGGTCCCGAAAACAGATAAAATTTCAATCAGGCTGCCAAAAGGGAAATATCAATTGGACCATTTGAGCCTGCACCAGGAAGACTATCAATTGCTGAAAAAAGCGGCCGCTCAAAAAGCGCCGGCCGCCGACTTGGACTGGCGGAACAATCAAGTGTCCATCAGCTTTGACAATCAAAATGGAGATCGCTACATGGTCCTGCCGGTTCCGTATGAAAAAGGCTGGGAAGTCACTGTAAACGGAAAACCGCAAACCGTCCATAAGGCAAATTACGCGTTTATCGGATTTTCAATAGAAAAAGGGAAAAACGACATCCGGCTCGTTTATTACCCGCCGTACTTCAAAGCTGCCTTAGCCGTAACAGTCATCAGCCTCATCATCGGAATCTGGTACGGCAGAAGGAGAAAAAAGCTTGGCTCTTAAACAGAGCCAAGCTTTAATTTTTTCTGAAGTTTTTCCTCGCTGAAAATCCATCCCGTATAGGAGGTGATTAATTCGAGCGTGTCTCTGTCGATGTGCGCGATCGCCACGAAAGGGTAGTGTCCTTTGCTGCGGTATCGCAGATCGATAAAGCGGACTTCGTAGTGATCCTTATACGTATCGATCTCCCATTTGTAAACCGGTGAGAATGAAAGAAACGCCGAAATGTTCTTATCCTGTTTCGCCGCTTTCATCACGTTCGTATCCGGCACAGGCACCCTGTTGAAGGTGTCGACGATGACGACGTTTCCGTCCATGCTTCGTCCGACGTAAAAAGCCGATTTTGCTTTGACGGCAATTCGCCACTGCCTGAATTTCATCGTAGGCGAAATAATGATTTCTTCAATATCTTCGATTTTTTCACGGAGCTCATGCTTGATGTTCCTCTGCATGAAATACCTCACCAGATAATAACCGGCCAAGACGATGTAAAGAGCCAAAAATGTATAGCCCTGATGAGCGCCTGCCAGCCAAAAGGCGATGGCTATGAGATGGCTGACGAAAATAAACGGATCAAATGTATTAATCAAGCCGAGCGCTACCCATTTCCTTGAAAAAGGTCTGATCGCCTGTGTTCCGTATGCATTAAAAATATCCACGAACACATGAAGCGCGACCGCGGCAAAGGTCCAAAGCCACAGGTGAAGCAGATTGGCTTCGGGATAAAAGAGCATGAGAATGCCCGGAATCATCAGCGACCAGGCGAGAACAGCGGGGATGGAATGGGTGAATCCCCTGTGGTGCCTAATATAAACAGCGTTGTTTTTCAATTTCAAAACGGTATCGATATCCGGAGCCTGAGATCCGGCGATTGTCGCAATCATCACGGCTTGAGCCATTGATGGGTCCATTCCGACAACTGGATCAAGCGTCGCAATGCCTCCGAGTGCAACGCCCATGACAACATGTGTGCCAGTATCCATTGGTGACCTCCCCTAATGGTGCTAGAAAATCATTTTATTTTCCAAAAACAGAACGAACGACGGACCTTGCCTGAAATATTTAACGCTTTTGCTTTCTTCACTTTTAATGTAACATGTTATCGTATATGCATATAGTTTACAACAAAAAGCCGAAGGAACAAAAGATCGGTATGCAAATGTGACGTGCACAGGCAAGGAGAAGTTTCATGATGGATCTGCAAAAGAAATTAGAGCAAAAAAACATCAAACAATTTCAAGAAGATTTAATTTCTTGGTATGAGCAAGAAAAACGGGATCTGCCATGGCGCTCAGACAGCGACCCTTATAAGGTATGGGTGTCAGAAGTGATGCTTCAGCAGACGAGAGTGGACACGGTGATTCCTTACTTCAACAACTTTATCGAAAAATTCCCGACCGTTGAAGCGCTCGCTGAAGCCGACGAAGAAAAAGTGCTTAAAGCCTGGGAAGGACTGGGATACTATTCAAGAGTTCGGAACTTGCAGAGCGCTGTCAGGGAAGTCCACGAACGATACGGAGGAGTGGTTCCGCCTTCAAAAGAGGAATTCGGCAGCTTAAAAGGTGTCGGCCCTTATACAAGAGGCGCGGTGCTGAGCATCGCCTACAATCAGCCGGTACCCGCGGTGGACGGAAATGTCATGCGGGTCATGTCACGGATTCTTTCCGTATGGGATGATATCGCAAAGCCTAAAACCAAAACCCTGTTTGAAAAAATTGTCGAAGCGTTTATTTCTGAAGAAAAACCGTCCGAATTTAACCAGGGGCTGATGGAGCTTGGCGCTGTCATCTGTACGCCGAAATCGCCATCCTGCCTTCTCTGTCCCGTCCGAGAACACTGTTCCGCTTTTGCAGAAGGCTGTGAAAAAGAGCTTCCGGTTAAAAGCAAAAAGAAAAAACCCTCGGTAAAAACTCTTGCAGCCGTTGTCCTGACTGATGAAGAAGGATACATCTATATCCATAAAAGACCGGCATCAGGCCTTTTGGCAAACCTTTGGGAATTCCCAAACACAGAAACGCAGAAAGGGCTGAAGCACGAGCGCGAGCAGCTTGCGGCTTTTTTGAAAGAAGCAGCTGGAGTAGAGGCCGAAATCGGTCCGCTTGAAGGAATCGTAGAACACGTGTTTACACACCTTGTCTGGAACATTTCTGTCTTTTTCGGGAAAACGCTCGATCAACCGGATGATTCATACTTTAAAAAGGTCACGAAAGAAGAGCTCGCTGAATATGCCTTCCCGGTTTCGCATCAGAAAATATGGAATATGTATATGAAATAGGCAGCTTGACTGTGCATGCTGCCCGTTAGTCGTACTGGATGGTGGTGCCGTGCGTATAATCGGCTTCCTGGCGGCGCAGTCCGCCTCTTGCTTGAATTTCTTTCACAACCTCCAGGTATTCGGCATGCCCTTCTTCATTAAGGAATGGCATGATTTGCTGGAAGGCGCGGTGAAAATAGAGAAGCTCCGCATCTTTCCACTCGTTTTTCGGCGTGTGGTCGAGCTCGCTCATATCGCGTCCTACGTACATAAGGCGAATGCCTCCTTTTTGATCGTGTTATGAGCTATTTTTTATCAGATTTTTAATCACTATACTAGGAGATGAATGACAAATGGAACAAAGAAAATGTGCCCTTATTACAGGAAGCAGCCGCGGCGTCGGCAAAGCAGCCGCCCTGAGGCTTGCCGAAAACGGCTACAATATCGTCATCAACTATGCAAGAAGCAAAAAAGCGGCCCTTGAGACGGCTGAAGAAATCGAAAAGCTCGGTGTCAAAGCATTGGTCGTCAAGGCGAATGTCGGGCAGCCGGCGAAAATAAAAGATATGTTTCAGCAAATCGAGGAAGCCTTCGGCAGACTGGACGTGTTCGTCAACAATGCTGCATCCGGCGTATTACGCCCCGTCATGGAGCTTGAGGAAAGCCATTGGGACTGGACGATGAACATCAATGCGAAAGCTCTGCTATTCTGCGCGCAGGAAGCGGCAAAGCTGATGGAGAAAACGGGAGGCGGCCACATTGTGAGCATCAGTTCGCTCGGTTCGATCCGTTATTTGGAAAACTATACGACAGTCGGCGTTTCAAAAGCTGCGCTTGAATCATTGACAAGATATCTCGCTGTTGAGCTTGCGGCGAAAAACATCATCGTCAATGCGGTTTCCGGAGGCGCGATCGATACAGACGCCCTGAAGCACTTCCCGAACCGCGAAGAACTTTTGGAAGATGCCCGGCAAAATACGCCTGCCGGCCGCATGGTTGAGATTAGCGACATGGTCGATGCGGTGGAATTTTTAACGTCAGGGAAAGCGGATATGATCCGCGGACAGACGATCATTATTGACGGCGGCCGTTCACTGCTCGTGTAAATTTTTCGCGTTCAATGAATAGGATATCATCCTCCTGCACAATCTAATGGTCGTGGAGGTGATATACAATGGCTAACCAACAATCCAAAACAAACGCACAAAAAGTAAGACAACAAAACCAAGCTTCTGCACAAGGTGGTCAGTTCGGCACTGAATTTGCCAGCGAAACTGACGCGCAGCAAGTAAGACAAAATAACCAACAAGCTGAGCAAAAAAAACAGCAAAACAGCTAATCACTGAAACAGGAAAAAGCACTTCACCATCGGATGAGGTGCTTTTTTCTTTTCGTTTTTTTGATCCGACAAAACATCCGAATCTTAGCCAGAATCAGTCAAAGGACATCCGGCATGTATAGAGAAATGTTAGTTAGGCAATAAATGGAGTAGAGCATAGAATGGAGGATCCCGAATGCCGGAATTTGAAAACTTGGTTCAGGGGCAGATGGAGATTATGGATAAGCTGCTGTATCTGCAAGCGGAGATTGAAAGATGCCAGAAAATTGAAAAAGAATTGGCTGCCCTTGAAAAGAAAGCCCAGCTTTTATCGATCCGGGAAGATATATCCCAGAAGCGGAAAGATCTTGCTCAAATTCAGGATTTATTCCAAAAGCAGACGGAGCAGGTGATTCAGGCTTATCAAAGAATCGAAGCATGAGCCTCTCTTTATTGTTTTTAGAAAAGAGCCATTCCTGTTCGGGAGTGGCTGTTTTATTTTCATTTTTTATTTTCAAACGTTATAATAAATAAAAGAACTGTCGGACAGGCGATGTGACACACTGACTTGTAAGGCTTTTGCAAAGAAAGTAGGGGAGAAAAACATGGGCTTTCCCAAGGAAGGAGAAACCATTCAAATTCATAGCTATAAGCACAATGGACAGATTCATCGGATTTGGAATGAAACAACGATTTTAAAAGCAACGGAATTGTGCATCATCGGCGCCAATGACCGGACAATGGTCACAGAATCTGACGGCCGGACATGGGTGACGCGAGAGCCCGCAATTTGTTATTTCCATGCAAAGCAGTGGTTTAACGTCATCGGCATGCTTCGCGAAGACGGGATTTATTACTATTGCAACATCAGCTCGCCGTTTGCTTTGGACGATGAAGCCATCAAATACATCGACTATGATTTAGACGTGAAAGTCTTTCCGGATATGACGTATCATATTCTTGATGAAGATGAGTACGCGGATCATAAAAAGGCGATGAATTATCCGAAGGAAATCGACGGCATTTTAAGGTACCACTTAAATACGTTGCTGCATTGGATACACCAAAGAAAAGGCCCGTTTGCATCTGAATTTATTGATATTTGGTATGAACGGTATTTGCATTATACAAAATAAACCTGAAAAACCTGTTGAGACCAACAGGTTTTTTGCGGTGTACTCACACATCAAGATATAGAGGGGGGAAGACGTGTGGGGGTAATCAGAAGGTACATGGAATTTGTAAAGCCGTATAAATGGAAAATCGTTTTGACGGTTTTAATCGGTATTATTAAATTTTCTATTCCGCTGGTCATCCCGCTTCTGCTGAAATACGTCGTTGACGACATCATCCAGGGGAGCGGAACCACTGAAGAAAAAACATCCACATTATTCATGGTAATGGCGGTTATGTTCGCCATTTTTTTGGTGCTTCGGCCGCCTGTCGAATACTATCGGCAATATTTCGCACAGTGGACGGCAAGCAAGGTGCTTTATGATATCAGGGACAAGCTGTTTGCACACATTCAAAAGCTGAGCCTCAGGTATTATGCAAACACCCGCGCAGGAGAAATCATTTCAAGGGTCATCAACGATGTCGAGCAGACAAAGGAATTTGTCATCATCGGGTTGATGAACGTATGGCTTGACGTGATGACGATTTTTATCGCCATCGCCATCATGCTGACGATGGATGTGAAGCTGACGCTTATTTCGATCGTGCTGTTTCCGCTTTACGGACTGTCTGTTAAATTCTTCTACGGCAGGCTCAGAAAGCTGACGAGAGAACGTTCCCAGGCGCTGGCCGAGGTGCAGGGCCACCTTCATGAAAGGGTTCAGGGGATGCCTGTCATCAGGAGTTTTGCGATCGAGGATTATGAACAGAAGCAATTTGATCACGAGAACGCGAATTTTCTCGGCAAAGCAATCCGCCATACGGCCTGGAATGCCAAAACGTTTGCCGTCGTCAATACGGTTACAGACCTCGCTCCGCTGATCATCATTACGGTTGCGGGTTACCATGTGATTCACGGGTCCCTTACTGTAGGAACGATGGTGGCGTTTTTCGGATATATTGAACGCCTCTACAACCCGCTGCGCCGCCTGATCAATTCATCGACAACATTGACGCAGTCGATCGCATCGATGGACAGGCTGTTTGAATTTATTGATGAACCGTATGAATTAAAAGATAAACCCAATGCTGTAAAAGCAGAGCGGTTAAAAGGAATTGTTGAATTCAAAAATGTTTCCTTCCAATACGAAAAGTCGGAAGAAATGATTCTGCAGAATCTTTCTCTGAAAGCCGAACGGGGCGAAACGGTCGCACTCGTCGGGATGAGCGGAGGCGGAAAATCAACGCTCGTCAGCCTCATTCCGAGATTCTACGATGTCTCAGCCGGAAGCCTGGAGATCGACGGCATCGATGTGCGCGATTACCAGGCGCAGAGCCTTAGAAACCAAATCGGCATGGTGCTTCAGGATACATTTTTATTCAGCGAATCGGTACGTGAAAACATATCGATCGGAAATCCCGAAGCTTCGATGGAAGACATCATTGAAGCGGCAAAAGCCGCGAATGCCCATGATTTTATTATGGAACTGCCGCAAGGCTATGATACAAAGGTCGGAGAAAGGGGCGTCAAGCTGTCCGGAGGCCAAAAACAGCGGATATCAATCGCCAGGGTGTTCCTGAAGAATCCGCCTCTCTTAATTTTGGATGAAGCGACATCAGCGCTTGACCTTGAAAGCGAGCACTATATTCAGGAAGCGATGGAAAAGCTCGCGAAAGACCGGACGACCTTTATCGTTGCCCACAGATTGTCGACGATTACCCACGCTGACAAAATCGTCGTCATCGAAAACGGACGTGTCGCGGAAGTCGGCACACATGACGAATTAATGAGCCGCGACGGCCACTATAAGCATTTATTTACCATTCAAAAATTAAACTAAAACCGCCAAAAGCCTGACTTTCGTTTGAAGCCGAACGATTGTCAGGCTTTTTCTTTCCATGCAAATTTCGTACATATTTCCTATCCCGTCTAAATACAATTTAAAAAATACAAGCTCCGGAGGTGTATAAGTGACAAAAGAAAAATTGCTTGAAGTATCGGATTTGTCGATTTCGTTTCACCAGAAAAAGTCTGAAACCCCGATTGTGCAAGGCATTTCTTTCGATCTCCATCCCGGAGAAATCATGGGAGTCGTCGGAGAGTCCGGCTGCGGCAAGAGCGTCACCTCTTTGGCTTTAATGGGGCTGAACGCAAACACCCGGACGACGGGCCGGATCAAGTTTCAAAACAAAGATCTTCTCATGCAGTCTGAAAAAGAATGGAGACAGATGCGCGGCAATGACATCGCAATGGTTTTTCAAGAGCCGATGACCTCCCTCAACCCCCTTTTCACAATTGGCGATCAATTAACAGAAGCACTCTCCAGCCATACCAATATTCATAAAAAAGAAGCAAGAAGAAAAGCCGTTCAAATGCTGGAAACCGTCGGCCTGCCGAGGGCGGACCAGCTGATGAAGCAGTATCCCCACGAACTGTCGGGAGGCATGAGGCAGCGGGTCATGATCGCAATGGCATTAATTTGCGAACCGAAGCTGCTGATCGCCGATGAACCGACAACAGCTCTCGACGTCACCATCCAGGCCCAGATTCTGTCCCTGCTGAAAAAGCTCAATGCCGAATTTAACACAGCCATTCTCCTCATTACCCACGACCTTGGCGTCGTTCACAATACATGTGAACGCGTGATGATCATGTATGCCGGCCGGATCGTTGAAGAGGGCGGTGTCACCGCTGTTTTTGACAGTCCGAAACACCCTTATACAAAAGGCTTGTTCGCCTCTATTCCGGCATTCACAGACAAATCCGAGCGGCTGTCTTCGATTGAGGGGCAGGTGCCGAAGCCGGGATCGATTAAAAAAGGCTGTATGTTTGCGCCGCGATGCCCCCATAAACATGAACGCTGCATTGAAGAAGCGCCTGGATTGAACAAGCTGAAGGATGATCATGCTGTAAGCTGCTTTCTCTATGAAGAGGAAGGTGTTTTCACATGAATCGCGAACTGCTGAGCGTTCAAGAGCTGAAAACGTATTACCGCGTGTCCCGTAAGAAAATCGTGAAAGCGGTCGATGATGTTACACTGTCAGTTGAAAAAGGCGAAATCTTAGGGGTTGTCGGGGAATCCGGCTGCGGAAAATCGACCTTAGGAAAATCGATATTGCGGCTGACCGAACCGACTTCGGGAAAGGTGACTTTTCTCGGGCAGGAGATGACAGGCCTTGATGCAAAAGATCTTCGCAATATGAGAAGGCATATACAAATGATTTTTCAAGACCCGTACGCTTCGTTAAATCCGCGCATGAAAATAAAGGATATTTTGGAAGAACCGCTGATCGTTCATCAACTCGGAAAGAAGGCGGAAAGGAGAGAGGTCGTGCGCTCGATGCTTGAAATTGTCGGCCTTGATGCTTCATACGGCGACCGGTACGCACACCAATTCAGCGGCGGTCAGAGGCAAAGGATCGGCATTGCAAAAGCGCTGATCACTAAGCCAAAACTAATCATTGCCGATGAACCTGTCTCCGCGCTTGATGTATCCGTTCAGGCGCAGATCTTAAATCTGCTGAATGATTTGCAGGAGGCATTCGATTTAACGTTTCTGTTTATTTCTCATGATCTCGCAGTCGTTCGCTATATCAGCGACAGGGTGGCCGTGATGTATTTCGGAAAGATCGTCGAGATGGCGGACGCCGAATCGTTATTTAGAGAGCCGAAACACCCGTATACAGAAACGCTGTTAGCGGCAGTACCGGTCATCGGCAAAGGCGAAGCGGTTCATACGGCACCGGATATTGCCGCGCCCCGCATGAGTGAAAAGGGCTGTCCTTTTTACAGCAGATGCATGAAGCGGGCAGCGGTTTGTCTAGAAGCGGAGCCGCCTCTTGAAGAGACTGCGAACGGGCATTATGTCGCATGCCATTTTACCAATAAGGAGGCAGTACGATGAAAAAGAAAAGCTGGCTGATCTGTTTGGGAATGATTCTGTCTGTTTCCGCTTTTTTAATGGGATGCTCCGGTAACGAAAGCGGAAAAAACGACGGAGGGACGAACGGGGGAAAAGATACGCTGATCATCGGCAGAGGCGGTGATTCAACATCGCTTGATCCGATCACAACGACAGAAGGCGAAGCGTTTAAAGTGACGATCAATATGTTTGAGACCTTGCTGAATTACGGAGAACAAGACACTACGCTGAAGGAAGGCCTCGCGGTCAAATGGGACGCTTCAGATGACGGTTTGACCTACACACTGGAGCTGAGGCAAGGCGTGAAATTCCATGACGGAACGGATTTTAATGCAGAAGCCGTCAAATACAATTTTGAGCGGTGGATGAACGGGGATGAAGAAAAATTTCCTTACTACGGCATGTTCGGAGGCTATAAGAAAGATGAGGGGCATGTCATCAAAGATATAAAAGTGCTCGACGACCATAAGATTCAGTTCATTTTAAAACGCCCGCAAGCGCCGTTTTTAAAGAATCTTGCCATGACTTCATTCGGGATTGCGAGTCCTGCCGCCATCGAAAAATACGGCGAAAAATTCAGGGAGCACCCCGTCGGCACGGGCCCTTACAAATTTGTCGAATGGAAGCCGAACGACCGGATCGTTCTTGAAAAAAATGAAGACTATTGGGATCAAGGCAAACCGAAATTGCAGAAGATCATTTTCAGAGCCATTCCTGAAAACTCAGCCCGCTTAAATGCGTTGAAGACGGGCGAAATCGACCTAATGGACGGCGTCAATCCGTCTGATATCGAAAGCATCAAAGCAGACGCCAATCTGAAAACATTTGAAAGGCCTTCAATGAACGTCGGGTATCTCGGAATGACGACGACAAGAAAACCATTTGACAATAAGCTGGTCCGCCAGGCGCTGAATCATGCTGTTGATAAACAGGCGATTATCGATTCCTTCTACGGAGGCCTCGCCGAATCTGCCAAAAACCCGCTCCCTCCTTCACTTGAAGGATACAACGATCAGATAAAGGAATATCCGTATGATTTAAAAAAGGCAAAAGAACTCTTAAAAGAAGCCGGATTCCCGGACGGGTTTAAAATGAAGCTTTGGGCAATGCCTGTCCCGCGGCCATATATGCCGGACGGTATGAAAATAGCCGAAGTGATTCAATCAAGCTTCGAAAAAATCGGCGTCAAAGCGGAAATCGTCACTTACGACTGGGCGACGTATTTGGATAAGGTGAGCAAAGGGGAAGCTGACGCGTTTTTGATGGGCTGGACCGGAGACAATGGAGATCCGGACAACTTCATTTATACCCTGCTTGATAAAGATAATATCGGCGGTAACAACTATACGTACTTCAGCAATGACGAGCTTCATGACATCTTAATCGAAGCGCAGTCAGACCCTGACCAAAAGAAGAGAAATAAACTGTATCAAGATGCGCAGGAGCTCCTCCATGAAGAATCGCCTTGGATTCCGCTTGTCCATTCCACGCCGATTTTGGCCGGTTCAAAAGATATCGAAGGATATGCTCCGCATCCGACAGGGAGTGAAGTATTGTCCGGCGTAGAGTTTAAATAGGTGGTGACAGCCATTGCTTGCGTACTGTTTAAAACGGACGGGGATGCTGATCCCCGTTCTCATTGGCATGACACTGGTCGTTTTTTCGATCATCCGCTTTATTCCCGGCAACCCCGCCCAGGTTATTCTCGGTCAGAGGGCGACAAAGGAAGCGGTGCAGCAGCTGACCATCCAGCTCGGCCTTGATCAGCCGTGGTATGTGCAATACGCCAGATATATCGGGGATTTGCTGAAAGGGGATCTCGGGACATCAATCCGCACGGGAGCGGCGATTACGCAAGAAATAAAGCCGTATTTGTTCGCCACTCTCGAGCTTGCTTTTTTCGCGATGCTGATCGCAGTGTTTGTCGGCGTGAATGCCGGAATCATCAGCGCGTGGTTTAAGAATTCGGTATTCGACTATATCGCGATGCTGGTTGCTTTAATTGGCGTGTCGATGCCGATTTTTTGGCTTGGTCTGATGGGCCAGTGGTTCTTTTCGATCGAGCTCGGCTGGCTGCCGACAACGGGAAGGGAGAATGTCAGAAATCCGGTCGAAGCCTTTACTTACATTCATACACTGGACACCCTTTTGCACGGAAGATTTGATCAGTTTGCAGAAACTATCCGCCATTTAATTCTGCCGGGAACCGCTCTTGCCACCATTCCCGCCGCGATCATTGCGAGAATTACAAGGGCCAGCATGATAGAGGTGCTGCAGTCCGATTATATCCGCACGGCAAAAGCAAAAGGCGTGCATATGTTTTTCGTTATCTATAAGCACGGTTTAAAAAATGCGTTCATTCCGGTGTTGACCGTCATCGGCCTGCAAACCGGACTTTTACTGGGCGGCGCGATTTTAACGGAGACGATTTTTGCCTGGCCCGGCATCGGCCGGTACATTTATGATGCGATCAGCTACCGCGACTACCCGGTTATCCAATCGGGCATTCTCGTGATCGCCTTCATCTTCGTCATGATTAACTTCATTGTTGATCTGCTGTACGCCGTCATCGATCCGAGAATTAAATATTAGGAGGCGGGAAATGTGGTTGTGCTTCAAAATGAACAGCAGAGGGAGGACGTGAAGGTGCGTTCGCCTTTGGCGGAACATATTCGGCGGTTCTTTGAGCATAAACTGGCTGCCGCCGGCACGATTTTAGTCGCGCTGTTTATCCTGCTGGCCATCTTCGCGCCGCTCATCGCACCCTATGGAATAAACGACCAGTCACTGTCAGACAGGCTTGCCGCTCCGTCTGCTGAACACCTTTTTGGAACGGACGATTTTGGCAGGGATATTTTTTCAAGGGTGCTGTACGGCGCGAGGCTGTCTTTATGGGTCGGCTTTTTCTCCTGTCTGGCATCGGCCTTGGCGGGGACGCTGTTAGGGCTGATCGCCGGTTTTTACGGCAGATGGGCTGATGCGTTGATTTCGCGGCTGTTTGATATCATGCTCGCGTTTCCCAGCATTCTGCTGGCGATCGCCATTGTGGCGATTCTCGGGCCTTCCCTTGAAAATGCCCTGATTGCCATCGCCATCATCAACGTTCCGACGTTTGGTAGGCTCGTTCGTTCAAAAGTGCTCAGCATCAGGCAGGAGGAATATGTCTTATCTGCGCGTGCTGTCGGGATGTCCAATATGAGGATGATGTTTAAACACATTCTTCCCAACAGTATGGCCCCGGTTATCGTTCAAGCGACACTGAATATTGGAACGGCGATTATAGAAGCGGCCGCGCTCGGATTTTTAGGGTTGGGGGCGCAGGCGCCGAACCCGGAGTGGGGAAAAATGCTTGCAGATGCCCGGCCTTATTTGGCGCAGGCCCCGTGGACATTATTTTTTCCGGGATTTGCGATCATGCTGACCGTGCTCGGCTTTAATCTGATGGGAGACGGCCTGCGCGACACCCTTGATCCGAAAATGAAGGAAGGAAAATAAAAAAACCGGTTAACGTATTCGTTAACCGGTTTACTCTTCCTCAACTTCAAGCTCACTGTCTTTTTTGTGGTACGTCTGAAAGCTTGTGAGCAAGGTTTCCAAATGTTCAAGCTGTTCTCGGTATTCTACGGTGCTCGCCATAATGGTCAGCATATTGTAGTCCAACAGTTCTTCTTTCAATTTGTCCTGGTTTTTCAGGAATGATTCGGTCAAGTGCTGTTTGTACACGTCTCCTTCTTCGTGAAGGTCGACGTGATCCTGCGTTTTAATCCTGCCGACGAATCTCATTAAAATTCGCTCGTGCCAATGGAGAAGATAATCAAGCTCTTCGACCAGCGTTTCTTGAAATTCTTCAGGCATATGACAAAACTCGTTTTCAAGCCGGTGCAGTTTTTTCAAAGCATCAAGCGCGCGGTTTGATGCAATGATCGCCTGTCTGAACAGCACGAGCTTTCGCTGTTTTACATATGTGGAACGTTTTAAATAGCTTCTTTCTTCTTTGTAAAGCAAGTAAAGGTGATCGACCTTCATCATTTTTTCTTTCAGCTTTTCAATGTCTTCTTTCAGCATGGAGTGTTCCGTTGTCTTCCGCGTCAACAATCTGATCCATTTAATGACTTCATCTGTATTTTCAACAACATGGCTGACGAGCTTCGTTTCATATTTAGGCGGCAGAAAAATCAGGTTGACCAGGAACGCAGACAATACGCCCAAAATAACCGTTCCGGTTCTCACCAAGGCAAACCATAAAAAGTTGTCGCCGGAGCTCTCCAATATGGCAATAACGGTGACGAGAGCGATCGAAATTGTATTCTCGATCTTCAGCTTCAGGTTGATCGTAATGACGATTACCGCCGTCAATCCGATGATGATCGGACTGGGTTCAAAAATAAGTCCAAAAATAATGGCTGTGGCAGCTCCGATTATGTTCGCCTGCACTTGATCGACAATCGTCAAAAATGAACGATAGATCGAAGGCTGTATCGCGAAGATAGCCGCGATTCCCGCGAAGACAGGAGTCGGAAGGCCGAGCCAAGACGCGAGGTAAAGCGCAAGCGTAATGGCAATGCCTGTTTTGAAAATACGGGCACCAAGTTTCATTAGGCTGTACTTGCATCCCTTTCTATAATAAAATTCGTTCTTTACAGAAAATGAATTGTATTGAACATTCCCTCTCTGTTAATTTGCCAAACAATAAAGTAATATACAGCGATCTTCCGAAATATTCAACCCATTTTTAAGAAAAAACAAATCATTGACAAAAAAGAAAAACAAGCCGGCGGAAAGTGCCTGTTCACCGCGTTCTCAAAGTGCTCCGCATTTGATAAAAAAGAGAGCGGACCCGCTCTCTTTTTATATGCGTTGTTTCAATTGTTTAAATGAGTCATCCACGGCTTTAAGCGTCGCTTTAATGTCCTCTTCCGTGTGCGCGGTGGTGATAAACCATGCTTCATATTTTGAAGGCGCAAGATTGATTCCGCGCTCAAGCATCAGTTTGAAAAAGGCAGCGAACATTTCTCCGTCCGTATTTTCGGCTTGCTCATAGTTTTCGACTTTTTCGTTCGTGAAGTATACGGTGAGCGCGCCTTTTAGACGATTGACAGTGATATTGATGCCATGGGTCTCGGCATGTCCCAGGATACCTTCTTCAAGCATAGCGCCGAGGCGGTCAAGTTTTTCGTATGTGCCTTTTTCTTTCAGCACTTCAAGGCAGGCGATACCTGAGAGGATAGAAGCCGGATTACCCGCCATCGTGCCCGCTTGATAAGCAGGTCCGAGCGGTGCGACTTGTTCCATAATCTCTTTTTTGCCTCCGTATGCGCCGATTGGCAGGCCGCCGCCGATGATTTTGCCAAGCGCCGTTAAATCAGGTTTGACGCCAAGCAGATCCTGGGCGCCGCCGTACATAAAGCGGAAAGCGGTGATAACTTCATCATAGATGACGAGCGCCCCTGCGTTATGCGTCAGTTCATTGACCTGTTCGAGGAATCCACTCTTCGGTTCAACGATCCCGAAGTTTCCGACAATCGGTTCAACGAGAACTGCCGCAATATCGTCCCCCCATTTATCGAGCGCTTCCTTATAGCTGTCGATATCATTGAAAGGAACGGTAATCACCTCGTTTGCGATGCTTTTTGGAACCCCGGCGGAATCAGGCGTGCCGAGCGTTGACGGACCTGAACCGGCCGCCACCAGCACAAGATCGGAATGGCCGTGGTAGCAGCCGGCGAACTTGATGATTTTCGTTCTGCCTGTATAGGCCCGGGCGACGCGAATCGTCGTCATCACGGCTTCCGTTCCTGAATTGACGAATCTCACTTTATCCAAGGCAGGAATCGCTTCTTTAAGCATCTTGGCAAATGTCACTTCATGCTTTGTCGGCGTGCCGTAAAGCACCCCGTTCTCAGCAGCTGTTTGAATCGCTTTTGTGATATGCGGGTGAGCGTGACCCGTAATAATCGGTCCGTAGGCGGCAAGGTAGTCTATGTATTTGTTGCCGTCCACATCCCAAAAATAAGCGCCGCTTCCCCTCTCCATCGCGACGGGAGAACCTCCGCCGACCGCTTTATAAGACCTAGAGGGGCTGTTGACGCCTCCGACTATATGTTGAAGAGCTTCTTCATGAAGCTTTTCAGATTGAGTATGCTGCATAATATCCTCCTCATTTCTGCACCTTTTATCTATTTCTATATTGTAACACGAGGCGGACAGAGCGCAAAAAGAAGCCGCCGAACATTTGAACAAGACGGCGCTGTTTTTTATAATGGGGGAAAGCAAGCGATTAAACATAACAGGAGGCAAAACAATGACTGTTGAAATTGGACAAAAGGTGCCTGATATTGAACTGCTGGGCGATCACGGAGAAAAAGTAAAGCTGTCGGATTTTGAAGGAAAGTATGTCGTGCTCTATTTTTACCCGAAAGATATGACGCCGGGATGCACAACGGAAGCGTGCGATTTCAGAGACCGACATGAAAGCTTTGCTGAACTTGATGCCGTCATCATCGGAGTCAGCCCTGACGACCAGACAAGACATGAAAAATTCAAGCAGAAACACGATCTGCCGTTTCTGCTGCTCGTCGATGATGAACACAAGCTCGCTGAAAGCTTTGACGTATGGAAGCTGAAGAAGAATTTCGGCAAGGAATACATGGGTGTCGAAAGGTCGACATTCCTGATTGATAAAGAAGGCCGCCTTGTGAAAGAGTGGCGGAAAGTAAAGGTAAAAGACCATGTCGCAGAAGCGCTTCAAGCAGTAAAAGAAATCGCGGAAGCGTAAAGCTCTTGCGGGAGGCCGGACTGTATTTTAGTTTGGTCTCTTTTTACGCTCATATTCGTCTGTCTGACCGGACATGCTGATCATATCGGCCTTTTTCGCCTTAAAAATAGCTTTTTCACAGGGATTGGAATTGACAAAGATTCTGATCAGGAGTTACACTAATTATAAACATTATAATGTAAGAATTTTTTTTAGAAGAGAGGTGCATGACGATGGCTGAACATAACCTGAAAGAAGCGTTGGAAGCGTTGAAGGAAACCGGGGTTCGAATTACTCCTCAACGTCATGCCATTCTGGAATTTCTCGTGAATTCTATGTCTCATCCAACTGCAGATGATATATATAAAGCTCTGGAAGGGAAATTTCCAAACATGAGCGTAGCAACGGTTTACAACAATTTGCGGGTTTTTAAGGAATCAGGGCTCGTTAAGGAATTAACGTACGGAGATTCCTCCAGCCGGTTTGACTTCGTGACATCCGAGCATTATCACGCAATTTGCGAACGCTGCGGGAAAATCGTCGACTTTCATTATCCCGGCCTCGACGAAGTGGAGCAGCTGGCTTCACATGTGACAGGATTCAAAGTCAGTCACCATAGACTGGAGATATACGGTTTATGTCAGGAATGCGACAAAAAAGAAAGCCATTAAAAAGAGCTGGCCGCTTTTTTAACGGTCAGCTTATTTTTATTGCAGTATCTACTGAGACTTTCGATTATACGATTCGTTAAACTCTTTTCCTTCGAGGTTTTTATCCAGTGTCAGAGGCTCCCTGCAATGCATGCACATATCGACCCGGCCTAAAATCTTGGTCGGTTTTTCACAGTTTGGACAGACGACTTGAACCGCTTTCGTTGAAAGCATGCCGATCCAAAAATAAACCGCTGTGCTCAACAAGATAGACAATACCCCCAAGATCATAAACACCGACATCAAGAGGATCGAGGACCTAAAGAAGATCCCGACATACATAATAATGAAGCCTATAAATACAAGGCTTAACGCAAACGTTCTGATTTTGTTGATTTTGCTAGAGTATTTTGCCATATCCATCCCCCTGTCTCTAATATAGCATAGAAAAGATGTGTTATTCTTTAATTAAAACGAATCAATTGGAAAATTTCTATAGAGAGTTTTGGGGAAATTGATTATAATAATTCAATGTGTTTTCAAAATAAAGGAGTTTTTATTGGCTCGTAGAAATAGGTAGAAACAAAGAGAGAAGCTTTTAGAGCAACGCATTTACATCGTATTGGAGGAATGGTGATGGAAAATCTTCTCCGTCCGATTTACCAAGAAAGAGCAAGCCGCCCTGACACACTCGCTGTCATGCTGATTGAGAGGAGAAATCAAACCTCATCTGCGACAGATAATTTTGATGCGGCATTGTTGATTATCGTTAATAAGGCTGAAGACCCTGTATTCGTGAAGCATTATGAGTTCGACGGAAAAACGGCTTCTCTTCATATTATTTCTGTTGAACAGCTTCAGGAATGGATTTTGCTCGGAACAAATAGAAGAATCATAGACTGGGTCCTCAATGGAAAGGTGCTTTTCGACCGAAACGAATTTATCGCCAAGCTGATTGAGCAGCTTAATACATTTCCGTTTTCAGAAAGAAAACTAAAAATCGGACTTGAATATGGGAAATTAATCAGAAGATATATAGAAGGGAAATCGTTTTTTGAGGACGGTCAATTTTTGGACGCCTACAATTCCATCGTACACGCCCTCCATCATTTGGCCAGAATCGAAGTGATCGATAAAGGTTTTCACCCAGAAGTTACGGTATGGAACCAAGTCCGCCACATGGAGCCTCAGGTTTATAAATTGTATAAGGAATTAATTGAGAGCAATGAAAGCTTGCAAAAACGGCTGGAGTTATTATTCCTCGCAAGCGATTTTCTCATTCATTCAAAAGCCGAAATCGGGGCCGCACATATTCTCAATGTCATGGATGAAAAAGAGGTTTGGCAATTTGCCGATCTTCTCAAGCATCCGGATCTCAAGTATTTCACGGCAGACCTGGGAGTCATACTGGAGTTCTTGGCTGAAAAGGACTTAGTTGGAGTCAAGCCGATTGAGACAAAGGGCCAAAAGATTTTTCACCGAGGATATTTTATCAAAAAAAGTGTTGACACTAATTTATAACGGTGATATATTATTAAGCGTCGCTGTTAGCGGAACGGTTTTTGAACTGAAAGCAGCAGCGACGAAAAAACAAAAAAACATTTGACACTCCTTGTTGAAAATGTTATACTAATAAAGTCGCTTCGGGCAGGAGCGGAAATGATCTTTGAAAACTAAACAAGACAAAACGTACCTGTTAATTCATTTTTTATAAATCGCACAGCGATGTGCGTAGTCAGTCAAACTACTTTATCGGAGAGTTTGATCCTGGCTCAGGACGAACGCTGGCGGCGTGCCTAATACATGCAAGTCGAGCGGACAGATGGGAGCTTGCTCCCTGATGTTAGCGGCGGACGGGTGAGTAACACGTGGGTAACCTGCCTGTAAGACTGGGATAACTCCGGGAAACCGGGGCTAATACCGGATGCTTGATTGAACCGCATGGTTCAATTATAAAAGGTGGCTTTTAGCTACCACTTACAGATGGACCCGCGGCGCATTAGCTAGTTGGTGAGGTAACGGCTCACCAAGGCGACGATGCGTAGCCGACCTGAGAGGGTGATCGGCCACACTGGGACTGAGACACGGCCCAGACTCCTACGGGAGGCAGCAGTAGGGAATCTTCCGCAATGGACGAAAGTCTGACGGAGCAACGCCGCGTGAGTGATGAAGGTTTTCGGATCGTAAAACTCTGTTGTTAGGGAAGAACAAGTACCGTTCGAATAGGGCGGTACCTTGACGGTACCTAACCAGAAAGCCACGGCTAACTACGTGCCAGCAGCCGCGGTAATACGTAGGTGGCAAGCGTTGTCCGGAATTATTGGGCGTAAAGCGCGCGCAGGCGGTTTCTTAAGTCTGATGTGAAAGCCCCCGGCTCAACCGGGGAGGGTCATTGGAAACTGGGGAACTTGAGTGCAGAAGAGGAGAGTGGAATTCCACGTGTAGCGGTGAAATGCGTAGAGATGTGGAGGAACACCAGTGGCGAAGGCGACTCTCTGGTCTGTAACTGACGCTGAGGCGCGAAAGCGTGGGGAGCGAACAGGATTAGATACCCTGGTAGTCCACGCCGTAAACGATGAGTGCTAAGTGTTAGAGGGTTTCCGCCCTTTAGTGCTGCAGCAAACGCATTAAGCACTCCGCCTGGGGAGTACGGTCGCAAGACTGAAACTCAAAGGAATTGACGGGGGCCCGCACAAGCGGTGGAGCATGTGGTTTAATTCGAAGCAACGCGAAGAACCTTACCAGGTCTTGACATCCTCTGACAACCCTAGAGATAGGGCTTCCCCTTCGGGGGCAGAGTGACAGGTGGTGCATGGTTGTCGTCAGCTCGTGTCGTGAGATGTTGGGTTAAGTCCCGCAACGAGCGCAACCCTTGATCTTAGTTGCCAGCATTCAGTTGGGCACTCTAAGGTGACTGCCGGTGACAAACCGGAGGAAGGTGGGGATGACGTCAAATCATCATGCCCCTTATGACCTGGGCTACACACGTGCTACAATGGGCAGAACAAAGGGCAGCGAAGCCGCGAGGCTAAGCCAATCCCACAAATCTGTTCTCAGTTCGGATCGCAGTCTGCAACTCGACTGCGTGAAGCTGGAATCGCTAGTAATCGCGGATCAGCATGCCGCGGTGAATACGTTCCCGGGCCTTGTACACACCGCCCGTCACACCACGAGAGTTTGTAACACCCGAAGTCGGTGAGGTAACCTTTTGGAGCCAGCCGCCGAAGGTGGGACAGATGATTGGGGTGAAGTCGTAACAAGGTAGCCGTATCGGAAGGTGCGGCTGGATCACCTCCTTTCTAAGGATATTATACGGAATATAAGACCTCGCGGTCTTATAGACAGGTGCGTTTAGATCTTGTTTAGTTTTGAAGGATCATTCCTTCAGACATAGGAGCACCTGCTAAATGCGCCACATCCTGTGGCAACGCATGTGTTAGCACCTCCTGTGCGTTGTTCTTTGAAAACTAGATAACAGTAGACATCACATTCAATTCGTAATGCAAGATATCACGTAGTGATTCTTTTTAACGGTTAAGTTAGAAAGGGCGCACGGTGGATGCCTTGGCACTAGGAGCCGATGAAGGACGGGACGAACACCGATATGCTTCGGGGAGCTGTAAGCAAGCTTTGATCCGGAGATTTCCGAATGGGGAAACCCACTGCTCGTAATGGAGCAGTATCCATATCTGAATTCATAGGATATGAGAAGGCAGACCCGGGGAACTGAAACATCTAAGTACCCGGAGGAAGAGAAAGCAAATGCGATTCCCTGAGTAGCGGCGAGCGAAACGGGAACAGCCCAAACCAAGAGGCTTGCCTCTTGGGGTTGTAGGACACTCTGTACGGAGTTACAAAGGAACGAGGTAGATGAAGAGGTCTGGAAAGGCCCGCCATAGGAGGTAACAGCCCTGTAGTCAAAACTTCGTTCTCTCCTGAGTGGATCCTGAGTACGGCGGAACACGTGAAATTCCGTCGGAATCCGGGAGGACCATCTCCCAAGGCTAAATACTCCCTAGTGACCGATAGTGAACCAGTACCGTGAGGGAAAGGTGAAAAGCACCCCGGAAGGGGAGTGAAAGAGATCCTGAAACCGTGTGCCTACAAGTAGTCAGAGCCCGTTAACGGGTGATGGCGTGCCTTTTGTAGAATGAACCGGCGAGTTACGATCCCGTGCAAGGTTAAGTTTGAAAAGACGGAGCCGCAGCGAAAGCGAGTCTGAATAGGGCGCATGAGTACGTGGTCGTAGACCCGAAACCAGGTGATCTACCCATGTCCAGGGTGAAGTTCAGGTAACACTGAATGGAGGCCCGAACCCACGCACGTTGAAAAGTGCGGGGATGAGGTGTGGGTAGGGGTGAAATGCCAATCGAACCTGGAGATAGCTGGTTCTCTCCGAAATAGCTTTAGGGCTAGCCTCAAGGTAAGAGTCTTGGAGGTAGAGCACTGATTGGACTAGGGGCCCCTACCGGGTTACCGAATTCAGTCAAACTCCGAATGCCAAAGACTTATCCTTGGGAGTCAGACTGCGAGTGATAAGATCCGTAGTCGAAAGGGAAACAGCCCAGACCGCCAGCTAAGGTCCCAAAGTATACGTTAAGTGGAAAAGGATGTGGAGTTGCTTAGACAACCAGGATGTTGGCTTAGAAGCAGCCACCATTTAAAGAGTGCGTAATAGCTCACTGGTCGAGTGACTCTGCGCCGAAAATGTACCGGGGCTAAACGTATCACCGAAGCTGCGGACTGTTCTTACGAACAGTGGTAGGAGAGCGTTCTAAGGGCTGTGAAGCGAGACCGGAAGGACTCGTGGAGCGCTTAGAAGTGAGAATGCCGGTATGAGTAGCGAAAGAGGGGTGAGAATCCCCTCCACCGAATGCCTAAGGTTTCCTGAGGAAGGCTCGTCCGCTCAGGGTTAGTCGGGACCTAAGCCGAGGCCGAAAGGCGTAGGCGATGGACAACAGGTTGATATTCCTGTACCACCTCCTCACCATTTGAGCAATGGGGGGACGCAGGAGGATAGGGTAAGCGCGGTATTGGATATCCGCGTCCAAGCAGTTAGGCTGGGAAATAGGCAAATCCGTTTCCCATAAGGCTGAGCTGTGATGGCGAGCGAAATATAGTAGCGAAGTTCCTGATTCCACACTGCCAAGAAAAGCCTCTAGCGAGGTGAGAGGTGCCCGTACCGCAAACCGACACAGGTAGGCGAGGAGAGAATCCTAAGGTGATCGAGAGAACTCTCGTTAAGGAACTCGGCAAAATGACCCCGTAACTTCGGGAGAAGGGGTGCTCTGTTAGGGTGCAAGCCCGAGAGAGCCGCAGTGAATAGGCCCAGGCGACTGTTTAGCAAAAACACAGGTCTCTGCGAAGCCGTAAGGCGAAGTATAGGGGCTGACGCCTGCCCGGTGCTGGAAGGTTAAGAGGAGCGCTTAGCGTAAGCGAAGGTGCGAATTGAAGCCCCAGTAAACGGCGGCCGTAACTATAACGGTCCTAAGGTAGCGAAATTCCTTGTCGGGTAAGTTCCGACCCGCACGAAAGGCGCAACGATCTGGGCACTGTCTCAACGAGAGACTCGGTGAAATTATAGTACCTGTGAAGATGCAGGTTACCCGCGACAGGACGGAAAGACCCCGTGGAGCTTTACTGCAGCCTGATATTGAATGTTGGTACAGCTTGTACAGGATAGGTAGGAGCCTTGGAAACCGGAGCGCCAGCTTCGGTGGAGGCATCGGTGGGATACTACCCTGGCTGTATTGACCTTCTAACCCGCCGCCCTTATCGGGCGGGGAGACAGTGTCAGGTGGGCAGTTTGACTGGGGCGGTCGCCTCCTAAAAGGTAACGGAGGCGCCCAAAGGTTCCCTCAGAATGGTTGGAAATCATTCGCAGAGTGTAAAGGCACAAGGGAGCTTGACTGCGAGACCTACAAGTCGAGCAGGGACGAAAGTCGGGCTTAGTGATCCGGTGGTTCCGCATGGAAGGGCCATCGCTCAACGGATAAAAGCTACCCCGGGGATAACAGGCTTATCTCCCCCAAGAGTCCACATCGACGGGGAGGTTTGGCACCTCGATGTCGGCTCATCGCATCCTGGGGCTGTAGTCGGTCCCAAGGGTTGGGCTGTTCGCCCATTAAAGCGGTACGCGAGCTGGGTTCAGAACGTCGTGAGACAGTTCGGTCCCTATCCGTCGCGGGCGCAGGAAATTTGAGAGGAGCTGTCCTTAGTACGAGAGGACCGGGATGGACGCACCGCTGGTGTACCAGTTGTTCTGCCAAGGGCATCGCTGGGTAGCTATGTGCGGACGGGATAAGTGCTGAAAGCATCTAAGCATGAAGCCCCCCTCAAGATGAGATTTCCCATTCCGCAAGGAAGTAAGATCCCTGAAAGATGATCAGGTTGATAGGTCTGAGGTGGAAGTGTGGCGACACATGGAGCTGACAGATACTAATCGATCGAGGACTTAACCTAAATGTTTGTGAATCGTCTGACCGTTATCTAGTTTTGAGAGAATAATTTCTCGAAAAATGCACTTGCATTTTTTCAAATACATAGTATAATGATCTTTGTCACTAAATTGTCTGGTGATGATGGCGAAGAGGTCACACCCGTTCCCATGCCGAACACGGAAGTTAAGCTCTTCAGCGCCGATGGTAGTTGGGGGATTCCCCCTGCGAGAGTAGGACATCGCCAGGCAGGCATTATTCCGCAGTAGCTCAGTGGTAGAGCTATCGGCTGTTAACCGATCGGTCGCAGGTTCGAATCCTGCCTGCGGAGCCATTTATTGGAGAGCTGTCCGAGTGGTCGAAGGAGCACGATTGGAAATCGTGTAGGCGGCCAACGCCGTCTCAAGGGTTCGAATCCCTTGCTCTCCGCCACTTTAAATACATCTGGCCCGTTGGTCAAGTGGTTAAGACACCGCCCTTTCACGGCGGTAACACGGGTTCGAATCCCGTACGGGTCACCATTCTTTTTTGGACAGCACGCTAAAAAGCATCAGGTTTACACCGAAGCTTTTTAAAGGAAGGCATGCTAAGATCGCAACGTCCTGTTGCAACGCATGCACTTGTACGTCCTGTACTTCGGAGGATTAGCTCAGCTGGGAGAGCATCTGCCTTACAAGCAGAGGGTCGGCGGTTCGATCCCGTCATCCTCCACCATTTCTATGAAAATCATATTATCGCGGGGTGGAGCAGTTCGGTAGCTCGTCGGGCTCATAACCCGAAGGTCGCAGGTTCAAATCCTGCCCCCGCAACCAAATTAAATTCATTGCCAAAATGGTCCGGTAGTTCAGTTGGTTAGAATGCCTGCCTGTCACGCAGGAGGTCGCGGGTTCGAGTCCCGTCCGGACCGCCATTTAAATAAAGGCTCGGTAGCTCAGTTGGTAGAGCAACGGACTGAAAATCCGTGTGTCGGCGGTTCGATTCCGTCCCGAGCCACCATTTGCCGGTCTAGCTCAATTGGTAGAGCAACTGACTTGTAATCAGTAGGTTGGGGGTTCAAGTCCTCTGGCCGGCACTGTTTTGGAGGGGTAGCGAAGTGGCTAAACGCGGCGGACTGTAAATCCGCTCCCTCAGGGTTCGGCGGTTCGAATCCGTCCCCCTCCACCATGTTTTTAGGGGCATAGTTTAACGGTAGAACAGAGGTCTCCAAAACCTCCAGTGTGGGTTCGATTCCTACTGCCCCTGCCAATTTTAATTCACAATTTATGGCGGTTGTGGCGAAGTGGTTAACGCACCAGATTGTGGCTCTGGCACTCGTGGGTTCGATTCCCATCAATCGCCCTTCATATTGGGCTATAGCCAAGCGGTAAGGCAACGGACTTTGACTCCGTCATGCGCTGGTTCGAATCCAGCTAGCCCAGTTTTCATCTTTCTTTATCATCCTGCATATGATAAGATGAATATTAGTTAAAATGCGGAAGTAGTTCAGTGGTAGAACACCACCTTGCCAAGGTGGGGGTCGCGGGTTCGAATCCCGTCTTCCGCTCCAATTCTTAAAATGATGGCGGCATAGCCAAGTGGTAAGGCAGAGGTCTGCAAAACCTTTATCCCCGGTTCGAATCCGGGTGTCGCCTTATTTGCCTCGTGCCGGGGTGGTGGAATTGGCAGACACACAGGACTTAAAATCCTGCGGTAGGTGACTACCGTGCCGGTTCAAGTCCGGCCCTCGGCACCATTGATCACACACATGCCGGTGTGGCGGAATTGGCAGACGCGCACGACTCAAAATCGTGTTCCTTCGGGAGTGTCGGTTCGACCCCGACCACCGGTATCCTTAGCTCTTTTTAAGAGCCGATAAGATTTTTCGAAACGCTCATAAATGTTGATATATCAACGTTTATGAGCGTTTTGTATTTTATAAGAACTGGATAGAAAACGGTACGTTTTGAAACTTTTTTGCACAAATTTTGCACAAGCACCTCCTCAATTTCCTATGCAATTTCAGCTTCCTCAATAGCCATTTCCTCAAAAATGTTTACAGTCTCATTTTCATCTCTTTCCCGAAGCTCGTTAATTAAGTGAGCATATGTGCTTGAGGTGGTTTCTATGTCAGCGTGTCCTAACCTTGCACTTACATAATAAATTGACACCTTTCTACAAAGCAGCACGCTTGCATGGGGATGCCTTAATCCGTGGATGTTGTCTGGTGCTTTTTTTGAATAAATGGTGAAAATCTGTCATTGTACGCTTGCTAATTTTTATTATTCGGTGCGGAGTGACACTCACTACTCCATACAATCAAGGCGCATCTGGATAACATGATAACCATTGACGAGCTGCCGAGAAGTATGAACTACATCCGGAATACGTAAGATCAATCGTTGAACGAACAGGCTGTCGATTAAGAGAAATGTCGTATATGCTCCGAAACAGTCTTTACTACTACCTTTACTCGAAATTGCTGGGTTGTTCTTCGCCATCGTGATCCTGCCGCAGCTGATCGGGGGGATCCGGAGAAAGAATGAACTATCTTTAATATGCTTGAATGACCATTACGAGCAAATACACTAGAAAGTTCGATTAAGGAGTAGGTGTCTGTGATCGAATACAGTTGTTGTGAGTGTGATTACCCTATAAATAAAAAGGTCAATGGTTCTTTTACTTTATAATTGGTTAATCATTAACTACCTAATTAAGTGAATCCTTTTAATTATTCTTTTCGTAAGAATGAACAGAGGTGATATACATTTTGATTGATGTTGAAAATGAACTATTCATGCTTTATAAGGAAGTGAGTAGGGTTAAGAAATTTAAATACTTTTTTATTGATTCACCTTTTTTAGAAGAAGAGAAAGCACGAGAAAAGAACAGGGTTTATGTGGTGCTAATATTTAAATTAGTATTTTGTTTAATTGCAGTAATATTGTGTGGTTTTTTATTATATCATTATCTTCATGGGGAAATATTCAAAATTGGAATCGTAGTTGCTTCCTTCTTTTCTTTAATTATTGCTCTAACAAGTATAAGTAAGGCCTTAACTAAGTTTGCAAAGTTATCTGGCTATAGTGAAGTCTATCTTTTAAGAAGAGCAATTATTTATGATGCTTTTAAAAAACATTTAGAAACTCGTAGATTCACTGTAAACCAAATAGAAAAGTATCTTTTACCCTATTTGAAATCAAATAATGAAGATAGACAAGCTGGTTCTATAACGACTTTTTTAAAGATTATCGTTCCCACTATTTTTGTTTCAGTGATTACCAGTTGTTTTACACTTATCATTAATAGTGCTGTTGAAGAGACAAACTTAAAACAAGAAGATTTTAATCAAGCCATGTATTTATGGCTTGCATTAGGTTTGAGTACAATAGCATTGGGAGCTATGGTTTATACAACAATACATTTATTTCAGAACAAATCAAGTTATAATAAAAATTACAAATTGATGGAAACACTTTTTTATAATTATCTGCTAGAAAAGGGTAAACGATCTATAAATAAACCAAAAAGAAAGTCTTAATATTCAAGTCCAAGGCGGAAAGCCTGCGGACACTGAACTTACAGCTTTTACGCTGTTTGTTTGGTGTCCGTTTTTTATTTGTACCGGCTGCGGTCTAGCGAAAGGAGCAGTAGACATGAGACCCACCAAAAGAAAACGCCCTGAAAAAGTGCAGGAGCGCTGTGAGCGTTTTTGGCGAGAGATTATGGGGCAAAACAAGCAGATTCTTAAAAGAGGCAAAGGTGGCGCTTATAAGCGTAAATAAAAGGGAGGAATCAATCAATGTTATTTCAATTACCCGAAATCGATAGAGAAGCAACAAAAAAGAAGGTTGAAGCCATACTTGATAATTACAGGGTGGTTCTTCTGCAAGTGCCAGATGATCTGCTGCCAAAGGTCACGGCAGGATTTAACCTCGTCCCGCCGTCAAATACAAACGCGTTTCATTCATCTACCGAAGATACGGCCATTAAAAGGACCGAAATGGAAGAGAAACGAAATGCCTTTCTCGCAAAAGTACAAAAGGCCGTAAATCGTTTGCCTGTCAATGAACGGCAAATCATCATCATGCGATATATGTCCCAAGATAACCGTTTTGATTATGAGGTTTACAACGAAATTGGGTTAAGCCCGCGCACATACTTCAGAATTAAGTCGCGCGCTTTTTACAACCTGGCTTTTGCATTGAAAGAAGAAGTGTATGTGAAGGGAAGTGCTTCATAATGAATTTTGTGCAGCCTATCCGGGATATGGACCAGATTTATTATATAAAGAAATTCCTGAGAGAACGGAGTGAAAGAAACTATCTGCTTTTCGTTACCGGCATAAACTCAGGCTTGCGTATATCCGATTTACTTCGTTTAAGAGTCCGCGACGCCAAACGAATGTACATCGATTTACGCGAGAAGAAAACCGGTAAGCAGAAACGAATCAAAATAAATAAGGCCCTAAAAAAGGCCCTGGCTGATTACATTAAAGAAAAGGATGACCAGGAATTTTTGTTTAAGAGCCGAGAAGGGCTTAACAAACCAATCAGCAGAAGCACGGCATACAACATATTGAAAGAGGCGGCGGAATACGTCGGGCTTGATGGTATCGGTACCCACACCATGAGGAAAACGTTTGGTTACTGGCACTATAAAAAATTCAAGGACGTTGCTCTGCTGCAAGAGATATTCAACCATTCCAGCCCGGACGTCACGCTTCGATATATCGGGATTACTCAAGACACAATGGACCAGACAATGGACTCATTCAGCTTGTAAGCTCATCTGTCTTCAAAACGGATGAGTTTTTTTCTGCCTATTTTAACGAACTAACCATAATGAGAAAGTGTCCAACTCATTTTGACAAAATGGCTTGAAAATATGCAGGGCAAAGGGTTCAGCGTTTTTGTGAATTGGACACAATATAAGATATGGTTAATTCGTGGATAATGTGGATAAGTGAAACGGACTTTTGAGTTATAATAAGTCTGAATAGGAGTGATGCAGGTGGAACTTGAGATATTTTCAGCAGTTGCGACAATAATTTCTGCCATAGCAACTGTAGTTGCTGCCATAGCAACGGCAAGGGCTGCAATGGCGTCCCGTGCAGCTGTAGATGAAGCAAAAAAAAGCAACGAAATTTCAATAAAAGAAATAAATAAAAGGGAGAGACCAGTCTTAGATTTACCAACAAAACATATTAGTGCAAAGCTTGAATCTAATTTTTTTTCACAATGGGAAGATGGGGATCCTAATCATAAAATAATCGACGCTTCTGATTTCTATCTGGATTTGTATAATATATCGGATACTACTGCGCGTGATGTTGTAATGACTTTTGATGCAAATCACACTAATGAGGAGCTTAAAAAGCTCTTTGGTAGCGAGGAATGGTATTTCAAAGAGGGGCATAACGTACGGTATCTAAATTCAGGGGATAGTTCAGAATTGGAATTTTGGGATGAAGACAATAACAAAGTCATCAAATTAACTATTGATAATATATCGGAAACTTTAGGGAGTATTTATCCTATTAAATACAACTCTGAATCTACGCATGTACATTTACCCTTATACTTTACATATCTAATAAGCTTTATTTCTAACGATGTAAAAATAAATAAAAACGAGAAAAAAATCAGTTTATTATTAACATTGAGTTATAGTAATCCTTCTAATACTAAGCGGTATATCCAAAAAATACGTTTAAAACCTAGAATTATACAGTCAGTAACTGATTCCGAAGTTTCTTTTACTGGGCGTTTAGTAAGTGAAGAGGTTTCTAAAGAGGAATTAAGAATGGCAGAATAATGGCACAATGCTGGCACTTTGTTTTGTTTTAAAACTGTTAATATGGTATTAGGTCAAAATTAAAAAAGGCGCTTTCCCAATAGTGAAGGCGTTTTTTATTTGGGTAGCTACAGACCGCGGAGGGCGTCCGGGTGGACACGGATAGCCGGATGAAAGCAAGTGTTTTTAGGGGAACAACTTTATGTTTTTATGTTCTCTTTAAACCGGGTCAGATAACAAGCAATCATGCTTTCTCACCTTTAAAAACTTTTCTTCGCTAAATTTCATTTGTCGGTATTTGTCGTATAAAATAATAACAAAGTCCCTTCACGTTACGATATAATAAATGAAAAGGGAGGAAGAATATGATGAACAAAAAAAATGTGACTATGTTTTTTAAGGGATAATGCTGTAATTTATGAATTTTAATCAAAAAACCATAAAAACATTGAATTCACAAGAAAACAGTTCTTCCCTTGTTTTAAACAATTATATTAAGGTGTTTCAAATTATAAACGATTTGCATATTAAACATAACTCTTTATGGTTAAGTGAAATTGAGAATTTGGGTTTTAACCATCTAAATTTAAAAAGGTTACAGGTGGAAACGGTTTGTTCTATAGAGGATGGAATTTTAGACGACTTCTATCTTTATATAACTCATTACAAAAATTCCCTTACTAAATTGTATAAGGACCTTTTTTTAATGATTAAACGTGAATGTTTTCCCAATGTACATGGAAGAATAAAAAATGATGAATCAATACTACTGAAACTCCATAAAAAAAGAACGGAACAAAACGGGAAATTTTCTATAAATAAGGTATTAAATGATCTTTTAGGGTTTAGAATAATTGAAGAGGATTTTTCCTTAGATGAAAATTTACCAGATATTAAAAAATTTTTAGAGCAAAAAAAAACTTCTGGAGAGTGGAGAGTTATTCATAAACAGAGGGAAAACGGAGATTATAAAGGATACCATGTATATTTTATGGGACAGAATACAAGCTGTTTTCCGCTTGAACTTCAAATCTGGCATAAAAGAAATGAGAGACGAAATTTAAATTCACATGAGCTATACAAAAAAGAATACACTTTATGGCCAGAGGTTTATAATGAATGATGAAGAGAGGAAGTGATTTTAATGTTTGAACATTTCATCATTCTTTTCAGTGATTACAGAGAAGGAAGAAGAATAGGCTTTCATAAAAGTAGTCCGGACTCATCTGAAATATTTGAGTTTATGGACATTCTAGATGATTTGAAAAGAGAATTCGGTAATTTATCATTTGGTGTTCATACTGTACAGACGATGGATGCTTCCTGGGAATCGGTTGTCGAATATGACAAATTCTTTTCAGATGTTCTTGAAGTTAAAAGCTTAGATCTATTCAAAAAATATATTAGGGAAGACAACAAAATAACTGCATTGGATGTTGCTAATCTTTTTATTTCAAAGAAAGCATGTACACACCTTAAATTGCAGAAGTTGATTTATTTTTTCTACTGTAAATTTGTAAAGAAATATGGAAGTAGACCATTTGATGAACAGTTTATTGCCTGGCAATATGGACCGGTTGTAAGGGAAGTATATGATAAGTATAAGGAATACGGAAGACAGGAAATTACGCTGAATAAAGAAGATGACTCTGAAGATATTCTAAAAGGTGATCCATTTAAAATGTCTGTGCATTCTAAATTTAAAAAAACAGACTTTCACAAAAAAATTGAAGATGTAGTTACTGAAACCCTTGAAGAATTTGGTCATTTATATGCTTCTCAGTTGGTTGATATTACACATGTAAAAAATGGACCATGGGACAAAGTGTACAATGGAATAGGTGCAGGTCAAATAATTCCGGAAGATCTAATTTATTCCGATGTTTTAAGATAACCCCCTTTTTGAAGGGGGTTTTTGTCTTACGGTTCAATATATGAATGATGCTTTTCTTCGACAAATTTTGCAAGGGGGGTTCCATTTAAAATTCTGTTATCCGATAATTGGATAGGGGGTGAATTTATGGACATAGTTATAACAATGAGCAATAAAGATTATTTTACATTAATAGATTACAAAGATATGCAAGCAGTGGAAGAGTTCGTAGATTATTTGCATTATGAATTAGATGGTAAACAAGTTTTGAAAAATCAATTGATTCAATTTAACGAATCAGTTCTCTTTAATCCATCACAAATTACATCTATTGAGATCAAAAAATAAAAAACATAAAAAAAGAGCCATTAAACGATATGGCTCTTTTTTTATGTTCTCCGGGTTCAGTGAATCTCAGAATAAACGATCGGCGGCCAATGAGGGCCTCTGAGTGTGGGCCCGGTTTAGAAAGAATATATCCAAGCGCTTTCCCAAACGGGAGGGTGTTTTTAATTTTAGGGAGATGATCTGGATGGAATCGAAATGCGAGCATTGCGGCGAGGTTCATGGGGTTTTATTGCGGGAGGAGAAAAGGGAGAATGGCGTTGAAATTGGGTATATTCAATGCCCCGCCTGCCAGCGCAGGGCTGTGTTTTCTGTGACTACCCCACAAATTAGAGTCCTCCAAAAGCGTATTAGAGGTGTAAAGAACCAATATGTGAAAACAAAGAGGCTAAAGAAAGCCGAGCGCCTTTTGACAGAGTATTTAAATTTAAAGGAGCGTATTGGCCTACTTATGCAGCCTTTAGTCGAGCAAGCAAATGAAGAGCTGAACCAATAAGTGTTTGACACTGAAGGAGGATTACAATGCCACCTAAGCCGTTAAGGGAGTGTAAGGCCTATGGGTGTAAGGCCCTTACCAGGGAGGGCTACTGCCCTGACCATAAGCACGTCCAGCAGGAGGAAACGAAACATTACAACAAACATTCAAGAAACAAAACAATAACAAGTTTTTATAAATCAACTGAATGGAAACGAACAAGAGAACTTGTTTTGCTTTGAGACAATCGTCTTTGTCAGCGATGCTTAAGAGAACACCGTTTCACGCCTGCTGACATGGTTCATCATATTGTGGAGATAAAGCAGGACTGGTCCAAGCGTTTAGACCTTTCAAATCTTGAAAGTCTCTGTAATGCTTGCCATAACAAGGTTCACGGCGACCGAAGCAAGCCGATCGAGTAGGGATACCCCCCTATAAAAATCCTTGGGAAACCACCGTCTCGGGAACGGCGCCCCCTCTTCTGCAAACAAACACCGCTTTTCAAAGTTCCCGAAAACAAAAAGAACCCTCCCGGCAAATTCGCCGAGAGGGCTTGATATGACTGGTTTTGTTGTTGCTTTCATCATAGCATGAGACTGAGAAAAAACAAGCACAAAATTGCAATTTTTTTAAAGAAATGAGGTGAGAAAACATGCCGAGACCTGCAAAATCCGCAGCCCTTCAATTAATACAGGGCAATCCAAATAAAAAGAATACGAAAGAGCTTGCAGCCAGGGCCAAACATGAAAAAAAGTTGAAAATGCGCTCTGAAAATATCAAACCGCCTACCTGGCTGGATAAGGTGGCTAAAAAAGAATTTAAGCGGATTGCTGCTTTATTATCTGAGGTGGAAATTATGACGGAGGCGGATATCAGCATGTTAGCCGCCTATTGTAACGCCTATTCTCAGTACATCTCTATTACCAAAATTATTGAAGAAGACGGCATCATGATTCATACAGAGGGTCAAGGTGAAAACGGGGAGCCGGTCAAGTTGATTGGAGAAGAACATCCCCTCCTGAAACGGCAGAAAAACTTCTATGATCAAATGAAATCGGCTGCTAATGATTTCGGACTCACACCGTCTGCACGTGCCAAGCTCGCGATTACCAAGACCCAAGAAGAACGCGAAAAAACAGCAGCGGAAAAGGAGTTCAATAATGTATGAATACAATTAAACAGTTTATGATTGACTACTCACGCGATGTGGTATCGGGCGAGATTGTTGCGTGTCAAAAACATATTTGGGCTTGTGAGCGATTTTTAAAAGACATCAAAAGGGAAGGGACAAGAGAATTTCCCTACGTATTCGATGACGAGAAGGCTCGGCGTTTTCTCTTCTGGATGACTCAATTTAAACATACCAAGGGGCCGTTACAAGGACAAAATATTGTACCTGAACCAATACAGATTTTTATTTTCGGTAATGTTTACGGATGGGTTCACAAAGATACGGGATTCCGCCGTTTCAGAAAAGTGTATTGGCAGGTTGGTCGCAAAAATGCAAAAACTCAGAGTTTGGCCTGTGTCGCTTCATATGAGGCTATGGCAAGCGGTGAAAACATGTCAGAGGTATACATTGGAGCCACAAAAACTGAGCAGGCTCAAATATGTTGGAAGGAGATAAAAGCCCAGATAGAAGGGTGCGAACTTCTAAACAAACCGGAGCAAAAATACAGGATTGCATACAGTACCATTGAGCACCCAAAAACAAATTCAATTATCAAAGCTTTATCTAAGGATGCCGGTAAAACAGGGGGGGGGATTCAATCCACAGTGTGGTATTATCGATGAATGATTTTGTCGCCTAACTTAGAAATAAGTTAGTAAAAATCAACCAAATACGGTAAAGTCTAAAAACCATATTATTTATTTATTGATACATTAACGATAAAGTGAAGGTATTATAGTAACTGGAGAGATACCTTATGAAATCGGGAATTTATTCAATAACAAATATTCGTAACAGTAAAATTTATATCGGACAATCAGTTAATGCGAAAAGAAGATTAAATGACCATAAATACCTATTAAGAAAAGGTAAACACCACAATACTTATTTGCAACGAGAGTTTAACAAATTTGGAGAAGATAATTTTGTTTTCGCTATTGAAGTTTTCTGTCCAATAGAAGAATTAGACTTACAAGAACGGAAATACATTAATAATAGAGATTCTATGAACCGAAAAAGAGGTTATAATCTTGAGAGTGGTGGAAATGCCAATAAGAAATTTTCCGAAGAATTAAAAGAAACTCGTCGAGGAAAAGGAAATCCTATGTTTGGTAGAAAGCACTCAAAGGATTTCGTTGAGAAAATCACGCTATCTAACAGAGGGGCGAGTGATTTGTTCAGCGAAAAAGACATAGAGAAAATGAAATTATTGTTTTTAGAGGGCAAAAAACAAAGCGAAATAGCAAAGATATTCAGAGTGGAATTATCGACCATAAACAAAATTATTAAAGGTGTTAATTGGTATTGGGTAAGAGAAGATCTTCAAATCATAATTGAACAAAAAATTAAAACTGATAAAGATATAAAAATGAAAACAAAACGCGATGAAAGAAAACGGATTGACAATTACAAAAAATTTATACAACAGAGAAAAGAAAATGTACGAAAAGATTTTTTGGAGGGTTTAACAAAAGACAAGATAATGAAAAAACATAGTATCTCAAAATCGACTTATGTTAGGATGACATCCGACCTTTATAACAAGCGAAAACAAAGGATTAAAGATAAAGTTTTCGAATTGAAAAATAAAGGATTAATGAATAAGGAGATCGCGGAAAAGTTAGGTCTACACAGGACTACTGTTACAGAGTATTTAAAGAATGGTTCATGATAATACCGTGGTAAGCAATAACATCACTCGCCACCGTAACGCATAGGGGCTAAGCGCTAAGAGAGGAAAAACGCCCACGCGAGTGGTTGACACCTTACTATTTTATTAAAGGTGAAAATGTATGCTGACCTTACAGGAAACTGTAAGAAGTAAAGGATAAAAAGCTTTACGATAACAATGTGGAATATCACGCACATAAAACATCCAAAATTTATGAGTCCTTGTCTCCGGGATGGGAGCAAGAAACCAACCTTTGATGATTATTATTACGACTGCCGGCTTTGAATTAAATAATCCCGCCTATCGTGTTGAATATGATTATGTGTCACGCATTTTGGATCCAAATAAGGTAGAAACAAATGAGCAATATTTTGTAATGGTTAATGAATTGGACAAAGGTGATGACATTAAGGATGAGCGGAACTGGATAAAAGCGAATCCTATTGTAGCAGCAAATGCACACGGGCTCGAATATTTGCGTGGCGAGCTCGAAGTTGCTCTTGCGGTTCCTGAAAAAATGCGTAATTTCCTCACTAAAAATATTAATATCTGGGTCAATATGCGCGAAACCGGCTATATGGATATGCAGGCCTGGAAAGATTGCGGGTCTGATCAATTCCCTAATCTAACCGGCCGCGAGTGTTATGAATGTACAAGCTGAAATTTGGTTTGTACATAATACATAGAAGTAAAGAAAGCTAACTAGACAAAGCTTTTTGAATAATAAAAAGCAGGCCATTTCCGGCCTGCTCTTCTTTAACGGTGTCGCTTTTGATAACTCACAGATGTAGGTCCTATCTTCTTTTTACGTTTCTTGTCTTTATAAAACTTCACTGTTCTCTTGTTGTGTATATACTTTCCAGAATAACATTGAGCATCATTTATTGAATAATAGAGATCGGAGATAGCGCCAACAGCAACACTCGCAACGGCTAATGCTCCACTCCAAGGTGCTGGTGTAATGGTAGATAGATATGCTGCAAACGCAGCAACACCGATTCTAGGCACCCAAGTACTACCATAATGAGTCCCTAAACTCTTATATTTACATGGAGCTTTAGCTAATCTAATAGATGAACTATCAATTTTTTCACCTACAAGATCAAAACTAGAAACAAAGTAACTATTACTGAGTTGTTCCGATGCTGACTCAGAAAGAGCATTAAGCTCCTCTTGTTCTTCTTTGGTCAAATCTACTCCATTAATCTCTACTTTATTAGTTTCTTTATTTATCTTTATTTCAGTGACAAGATTTCCTTCCAAATCTCTTACAGTGGAAGTTATAAAATTATTATCCTCAACTTTTTTAAACACCAGATTATTGCTTATCCCATTGACGACTGAACCACTTTGGTTGCCTGACTTTTCAACCGCAAGCACACCCGAAAACGTTGAGAAAATGAAAATAACCGCGACAAATAGGCTTATCGTTTTTTTGATCAAAACAAACTTCCTCCTTTATGTATTTATTTCCATTGATTTTTTATATTACCATGATTTACACTATTTGCATACCTTGGAAATCTGAATATTATAAAAAAGGATGGGCTTCTATGGCAAACTATCTTAAATCTAGAGTTAAGTCTTATCTCTTCATTCTTTTAGGACTTAGTGTTGGAGTTTTAATTTGTGAGATGTCAATGGAAAATCCAGACTACCTCACAGGGGGGATTCTCTTTTTAATAGGTTTTGGATTTGGAGAATATTCAATGATTAGAAGATGGATGAAAGGAAAAAACAAATAAACCAGCGGTCAAGAATGGTCTGGATGATGACAACATTTACGGGCAGAAGACAAAGGTAAAACTTGAATCCTTACTTGAAGTAATAAAAAAGGCCCTCTCGTAAAAAAAGTGGGCCTTTCAAGTCTTTTAAATAGCTTCTTTTATTTGCTCTATTACACTTTTTAACCATTGTATAGGAGTTAATCCGATAGCAGGAAAATAAATTTCGCAGTGCGATTTTATATAGTCTTCTTTCTCTTGATCAGATATGTCACTATTTAAAAACTCTTGACAAAATTGTATTGTGAAAGCCAAGCATTCTTTGCTGGATTCACTAATAAACTCATTCAGTGCTTGTTCTGGGGACCCCATATCCTGATGAAATGTGCCATCCAAAAAATCGCTTAACTCTTCAAAAATATCATAATTATCTTGCATATTGAAACTCCTTTATTTTATGAGTATCAATCCTTTTGTTATGGTTCTGATGGTTTTGCAGGAACTATATGAGCACCGTCTTTTGAATAATGTATTGTTCCCCTAGTAGTTTCAATATATTTACCAGTTTTCATGTCATCCATATGCTTTACCTATTTTTTGGCCGAAGTCAACAACTGCCCATTCTCTCCACAGATATTACGCTAAATTTTTCCCATTCGCGTATTTATTAGCCAAATTATGAAATATCAATTCTGTATCATTTGTTGATAATTCATTGCTACTTTATTCTTAAATGGTTTCTTGTCAATCTGGTCATTAGTTATTATCAAGAAACTCAACTGCTATTCTGTCGACTAATAACTCTACAGGTTTACCTATCAAATATTTATAATCATTAAAGTATCCGTCGTCATCATAGATTTTTATCCCTGCATCAATATAATTTTCATGTAGTATCCCGCGTATATAATATCTATAACTATCTTCAATTCGTGCTAATTCTTTATTTTCTTCATCTAACTCTAGAAGGTCTAACTGATCTAAAACGGTGAAGCTAATAAAAACAGGATATTCTTTCCCTTCTTCAATGACATAGGGACAGATAGTTGAAAATCCAGTAAATTCAAATCCGTTTATTTCAAGAGTAACCTCTTCCTCTATATGTGGGTGTAACTTTTTTAGTTTTGCATTATACATTACTATCAACCGCCTTTTATTTATCGACTGGATTTATTATAGGAACATTCTTATTATTAATGGTTTTCCAAAATTTCTTTCCGCTTTGAGTATGGTAAGTCGTTATTTGTCCGTCGTGATTTGTGCCAACAAATTCAAATTTGGCATCACCTCTTCGGCTGTTTCCCATAAATCTGACATAACCAGTTCTAATTCCATCTTTATATTTATATTCAACCTTAATACCATTTTTTACTACGTCTCTAGCTCCGTTTAAGTATTCATCAGCATTTCTATACAGACCTTGAAATTCATTTCCGTGCTTATTAAAATGACTCACTAATTTCTCTTTGTCTGCAAAGTTATTAGGGAGTTTTCCAACCTTGGCAACCTTCTTTGCCGCCTCTTCACCTTTAAATAACTTGAAGCCGCGCTTTCCGTACTTAAATGCCTTTCCGATAGGGGTGACACTCAATCCGGCCATCAAACGATCACCATTATCTTTAACGATTTCGCCTGTCGCAAGGTCGTATCCAAACGCTGCTCTTACTGCATCATACACACCTGTAAATTCCATCGCCGTATCGAAATATTTAGCAAAGTCGCTTTGTTCCACATTCTCTGGAAGGGTGTAGGCGGGTTCTATCTTGACGATTGTATCACCATCTATGTATGCCCGGTAAAGCGTATCGTTAAATACTCTATAATCTTTTTTCAGTTCATTCAATTCCTCTTGGGTGTACTCTTTCTTGGCAACCTTTTGTGTCGCCAATTTTTTTAATCGATCTGGATCGGCGAGAGTGTTAATGTCCGCATCTTCTTTGTCTCCGACTTTTTTCAGCATGGCACCCATCGCTGTTTCTTGATTTCCACTTAAGGTATCCATCTCATCCGGCTTTAAAATCGTGCCTTTTTGATAACTGGTGATTTCTATTTTGGGGCCGGTATACATCTTTTCGAGCCGCGCGATGTATTTTTGCATCGTCTCAAGATCGTTTTCAGCCGTTTTGAGGGCGTTGGTTTGCTCACGGTCAAACGCATGCAGCTTTTCAAGAGTCGTACTGATTTCCTTTAATGCTTTCTGATTCTGTTCATGAAAACCGCTGTCATTTAAATCCGGTAAATCAACGATATGGCTGACTTTTGCGATCGTCGCGTTGGTCTTGGAAACCAAATGTTTTGTTGTTCGATCAGCCGCATTTAAGCCATTCTCAAGTTCATGTTCGAGAAAGGACTGTGAAATAAATCCGTTATGGTTTGGTTCCAGGGAATTCAACGCGCTTTTCATTTTCTTCAGCGTGGAACTGTATTCCTCTATAAAAGTATCATAGAACTGTAGAAAAGGGGTGTGACATTCCTCGTAAAAGGCGCGGATCGCGTCGCCGCCTTTTCCTTTTAAAGCATCATCAAGTGATGTGATTCCTTCAACGGCCTTTTTGACCTTGGCGAATTCGTCTGATTGTTGTTTTAATTGTTCGAGCGTTTGATCAATTGCATTGTGCAGCGCTTGAACATCCAGCGTCTTCATGGCATTCTCCTCTAATCCTTTTCGTTACAATCAGTATATAGTTTACCACTTTATAGAAAGGACTTGGTGAATATATCCTGTTCAACCATGAAAATGAATCATTGGACTTAGGTCATTACTTCTATTAATTCATTTCGATTACCGTAAACAAGTTTGTTATAGCATTCTTTAGGCTCTGTGACTAAACCAAAAGCCATTTGTTTTAAATCTGTCTTTCGGTATCACGAAAATCTCATTTTTTGGGATGATAGAAGTTTTACAATTATGAATTGTATGTTAATCTTTACATAAAAAGGATGTTAGCTGGAAGGGAATGATGGCAGTTGGAGACTATCCCGTCTTCTGAAGTTGGAATCAAAATAAACCGCTGGTACAACGAAATTCAAAAATTAAACGTAATAGAAGCAGAACAATTAAAGGCGGAAGTTCACTTAGCTATAGAAAGAATGGAAGAAGATCAAGACTTGCTTTCCTATTATCAGCTTATGAATTTTAGACATGAGTTAATGTTGGAATATCTTTTCCCGGCAGAAAAAAAGCTGAGCAAATCGGATTATCTTAGGGAAATTGAGGGACAGGGAAGAAAATTGTCAGGCTTGCTCGAATACTATTTTTCCTTTTTCACCGGAATGTATCATTTTTCACGAGGAAAATACATAAAGGCAATTAAGGGTTATAGAGCAGCGGAAAAAAAGTTGACGAAAGTTTCAGATAAAATAGAAAAAGCAGAATTCTATTATAAGATGGCTGAAGTGTTTTATCATATGAAACAAACTCATATGTCAATGTATTATGTGTCTCTCGCTTATGATATTTATAAATCCTATGATGCATATGTGATTCGAAGAATCAATTGTCTATTCGTTGTTGCTGGGAATTACATTGATTTATCAACGCATGATCAAGCTTTACCGCATCTTTTAAGCGCTAAGGAATCCGCGGAAGACATTCAAAACAAGGCGATCGTTGCAAAGGCTCTTTTAAATGTCGCATATTGTTATAATGCAATGGAGAGACCAACAAAAGCTATTGAATACTTTCATAAGGCGATTGATGTAGCAAAGGAAATAAAGGCAAAGGAACTGACTCAGGCTTATTATGATTTGGCTTTAATTCACTTTCGAAATAACGAAAATATTGAAGGACGAAAATTTTATGAAAAGGCGCTTGAAAGTGCGCGGGTATTTGAAGATGAATTATTCCTGTGTCTGTTGGACGTTTTAGAAGTACTGTATATAAAATCAGCTAATAAGTCAGAGGTACTAGAAACAATGAAACCATTACGGGATAGTCGTGGTTACCCCTATCTTGAGGAACTGGCATTAGAAGCAGCTCTATTCTATACTAGGAATGAGCGGCCAAATGATTCCATATTTTTTTATGATCAGATGGTGCAGGCTCAGAAACAAATCAAAAGGGGCGACTTTCTGTATGAAATCTAAGCTGTTTCTTTCGCTGACCCTTGCATTGGGCTTGTTGGTCGTGTCGGACGCTTCCATTCACACATCTGTTGAACAACAACATGCAGAATTTTCTGTGGCATCTAGGCTCGCAACATAATTGTGTTTGGGCAGGTCATTTGTTGGCCTGCCTTTTTGGTGAAAGAATTATTTTAGTTTGAAAACGAACCTATGCCAAAATCTTGGACGACTTGTATAAAGCAGAACGAGAACGATTGTGTTGATACTCATTTTTCTTCGCCCCTTGTGTTGGAATTTTCATCATATCAATCTTTGAATATGTACGGTCCGCATTATTAGCAATTTAAAATTTTTCGCGCAAATTTTGTACAAAGGCAGACAAAAACCTTGATATATCAATGGTTCTCTGGGTATATTCACCCTGACCACTGATATCGCTGGAAACCGTATTGCCAAACGACGAAAGAGCGTTCCATATAAAAGGAACGCTCTTTTTGTTTATTCCTCATCAAAAAGGAGAGCCGCCAACATAAACGCAATGACCAATTGTTGTCCGCACTCTTCATTCATCGCACCGTGAAATAAGGCACCTTGTCATCAGCAAGGTGCTTTTCTCTATGCAATGATATGTTCCGATCCTCCGATCGCCTTTTTACGTTTTGTTTACAAGTTGATCAAACTTTAGCGACATCTGCCCGCTATATTGAATACACCAGATCTCATCCAGATATAGACAAAGGAACAAAGAAACACGTAAAGGATTAATTTTTTGAGGAGGAATACAGTTGTCAATTCGCATTAAATTGCCTGACGGGTCCGTCAGAGAATTTGAGGAGGAAGCAAGCATTGAAGATGTCGCTGCTTCTATTAGCTGTGGCCTGGAAAATGCGGTTGCAGGTAAATTAAACGGAAAGCTTGTAGATTTATCAACTCCGCTTCAGGACGGTGCGCTCGTTGAAATTGTCACCCGGGACTCGGCTGAAGGTCAGAAGTTCAAGCGTGAAAAAGCGCGGGGGACAGGGCGTATTGTGGCACTTGATGCAGCTCGGGGGCTGGCGGTCATCGGGATGTATTTGCAGCACTTCGCCTTGAACGAAACGAACGGTTCAATCGTTTCCGGGAATACGACGCTTCTATTTGTGCTTTGCGGCGGCATCTCCTATTCGATCATGGCCGGGCGCATGTTGGATCGAGGAATGGAGCCGGCCGCATTTCGGACGCGGATGCTTGCCCGTGCGGTATTTATCGATATTATAGGATACCTTCTCATCATGCTGAATACTCCGTTCGGGGTGATTTTGCCAGCTTATGCGGCACTGTTTGTGCTGGCGTTGGTGCTGATTCGTCGTTCGACACGTGTGTTAGTTACAACAGCAGTTGTTTTGCTTGCAGTGAGCCCGCCGCTGATGATTCTCGGAGGCAGCGTCCTGTCGAAAGCATACTTACTTGGTGATATGGCAGGCGGCCCGATGTCGGCGCTCGCACTTGCACCCGCTTTTGTCGCCGGTATGGCAATCGGGCGCTTCGATTTGACCAGGATGCGGACCGCACTCTCGCTAGTGGGCAGCGGCACAATCATGGTTATCGTCTCTAAAGTTTTGGGCACTTTCGTTCTTCCGGGGCTGAGCCGTTCATTCGAAGAGTGGCTCGTAAGTGTTCAAGGCACCGCCGGCGCTGAGCCGGATCAGTATGCAATCTGGCCGCACAACGTGGCACCGCCGTTGTGGCACAATCTTCTTTCGATCGCTCCGCACAGTGCGTCAACTTTCCAGACGATGCTGGGGCTTGGGGTTGCCTTTCTGGTGCTTGGATTGGTATGTCTCGTGCCGCAGAAAAACTCTGCCGTGTTAAAGCCGTTCGCGGGAGTCGGACGTGTGGCGTTGACGATGTATGCAGCTCAGTTTGTTGTTATATGGACTCTTGAAATCTCGGGGGCCAAGTATGATATCGGGGCCATTCCATTCAGTGATCTGTTCGTCGCGGCCATGGTGACGGTGACAGGGTGGCTGATTGCACGGCTTCCTGCCGGTCCGCTTGAGACAGCGATGCGCCGCTTTGACCGGGCCTTCAGCACCTTGGGACCCGTCACGGGAACGACGACATCCAGGTAGGCGGTCTTTAACATTTTACCAGAAGAAACCGTCTAAGGAGGCAGTTCCTTCAGGCTGTTAGCCTGTCGGGAGCTCCGGAAGATATCGGAGGAGGAGGGCATGCTGAATCAGAGTGTGAGGCAGGCAAATGAAATGCAGCCAGAACTCCTCACTCTTGTAATGGTTTTCTCTTATCAAGTTTGCAATTTGAAAATATCACGAAATGGGGATGGCATTTTTCTATGTTTAAGAAATCGTTCACAAAGTGTTATCTGATCTTGGTTTTGTCGCTTATGATGCTGCTTGGAGCGATAACCCCCGGTGTTGCTATGGCGCAGACTGGCAAGGGGACGGCGTCCGGTCAGCAGACAAAAGTAAAGACTAAAAAATCTCAGAAGCTAAAACTGGACAACAATGTTGCTTCGATGACAGAGAAACGAACGCTTCATGCTGCGTTTAAGCTTCCGCAAGGTGTTGATGTGAAGAGCTTAAGCTGGACGTATGACGGCAAACCGCTGTCTCAATGGAAAAAATATAAGGTCCGTGATTACAGCGGTGCACCTTTCATTACTGTTAGCCATGTAAAAGTGACCAACGGCAAGGTTCATGCTAACATCAATTTCGATCTTCCATACGATACAGACAACCTGTCAGAGCCGCGATTGCAACGTCCGCTATACGCATCGCTGATGGGCACATATGATTTGGCGGCAACAGTGAACGGACGAGTGGTTGCCCATGCTCCCGTAAAATTGACGCCATATGACAGCTTCCGCACTTACGATGAGCTGAAACCGGAGATCGATGCCGTTACAGCAAAAGCTGCGCAAAAAAACAACAGATATATCAAAACGACTTCTATTGGAAAATCGGTCGAAGGCCGTGATATCTATTTGACAGTGCTTGCCAAAGATAAAGCCGCTGTCGATAAGTATCAGAAGGTGACTCACCCTGCCATGCTCAATGACCCGAAGAAATTGCAGGCCGACATTAAATCCGGCGCATTTGGCGACTATCAGGTGCCGATCTGGTTGAACAATATTCATCCGAATGAAGCGCCTGGCGTCGATGCGATCATGAATTACTTTAAGTCAATGGCATTGGATAAGAGCATGACGTACGATACAGTCCTGCCGAATGGCAAGAAAAGCAAGACAACGTTGAATATAGACGATGCATTGGAACATGTTTTTTTCCTGTTCGTTTATACGGACAACCCGGATGGCCGGGTTCATACAACACGTTCCAATGCTGAGGATTTCGATTTGAACCGGGATAATTCTTATCAAACCCAGCCTGAAACGCGCAGCGTAACGGAACAAATCGCGAAGTGGTCGCCGCTGTCTTTTCTGGATATGCACGGGTTCGATGCCAATTTCCTGATTGAGCCTTCTACTCCGCCTCATAACCCGAATGTTGAGTATGACCTTTTGATTGACCACATGGTGGAACAGGCAAAGGCTATGGGTGAGGCCGGGATTGCTAATACGAAGTATGACTACTATCATATTCCTTATGAAGAACATCGGAAAACTGCGAAAGATCCAAATTATGTGTCAAAAGGCACGGCTTCGGGATGGGATGATGCATCTGCAGCATATACCGCTGCATTCGCCATGTATCACGGTGCGATGGGTCATACGCTGGAAACGCCCGAGTCGAATGAAGAGTCTACCAAAGCTCTGTATTACAGTTCTGCGGCAGCCACAAAATATGTAGCGGAAAAAAAAGAAGAACTGTTTCTGAACCAATTAAAAATATTCGAGCGCGGCGTGGACAATATCGATGATCGCGCTGTCGATCATTACTTGGTCAACGCCAAAAACGAAGAGATCGGCCGTCCGCGGCAGGGCAATCAAAACTTCTTCCCGGAATATTACGTACTGCCGGTCGATAAAAATATTCAAAAGAATGTGTTGGAAACCTATAAGATGGTTGAGTACTTCCTTCGCAACGGCGTAAAGATTGAACGATCAACAAAAGCGGTAACCGTTGACGGAAAAACATATCCGGCAGGATCATTTATTGTAAACATGCACCAGGCAAACCGCGGCCTCGCGAACTTGGTCTTGTATGATGGAATAGATGTATCTGATTATGAAATGATAGCCGGTGAGATGATTCAAAATTTCCATGATATGCGAGGTTTTGACCGTTATGTCATTCGCGATGCCGGGGTGTTCAAAGGCAAGACTTCTGCCATCACCTCCGTGTCGTTTCCGGGGACTAAAATGCCAAAACGCTCAGCTTATGTGCTGATCCAGAACACAAGCAATGATGCGATAAAGGCAGTCAACGAGTTACTGGCAGCCGGCAAGACCGTTACAATGCTCACCAAGAGCGGATCAGGCTATCAAGCGGGCGACTTCGCGGTTGCCTACAAGGACCTGGCCCCATTGGCTTCCAAGTACTATCTCGACGTGAGCGCATCCGGCCATAAGAAACCAAGCGGCAAAGTCCTCAGGGCTTCTACTGTAGGAGCACTGGGTGAAGCGGCATATGTACTGAAAAATCTGGGCTTTAACGTCACCCCAGAACAGGCGGGCGCAGATGTGCTTGTCAATACGTTCGACTCTTCTAAATATGTTAATAAAGGAAAGCCTTACATTGCATTTGGAAACATGGGGATGACGATTGTTCAGAAGTGGATCACCGGATTTTCTTTTAAAGGACCTGAATGGGAGAGATACGAAGGCGTCTTCTTGGCAAATGTCATGCAAGATCATGCTATTACAGCTCCTTACAATAAACAGGAATATTTCTACACAGTCACTGGTTCTTATATTACCGCTGTTCCTAAAACGGCAAAAGTGCTTGCGGTGATTGCTGATGAAGATCACTTCTTCAAGGCAGGCTGGTGGCCTGGACATGATGCTGCCAAAGGAAAGATTATGGCTTTCACGTATAAAGATAACAACAAGAACTTAACTGTTTTCGCTAACGATCTAACCAATGACGATCATCCGCAGCATCAATATCGGTTGCTGGCGAATTCGATTTTCAATGCCGGTCCCGGAAAAACCGAAAATGCTCCATCATCAAAACGATGAGAGGCTGGACAGCTGAAGTGCAAGCGGCTCCCGCAGTGGAGGTGTCTCGTCTAAACAGCTGGATAGACAAGCTTTGGAACGAACATTGAACCATCGTTAGCAGTGCCATGATTTTAGATCATGCTGCCTTTCTTTTGAAGGGCAGTTTTTTCGTGTCTGACGGGTCTTCATCGTTTGCTTTGCTTCTAGTCAAAGGGCCGGAAGCTTCCGTAAGTGCCTGCTTTTCATATGCGGCCATATGCTTCCAGCCTTTCTTGAATCCTCCCCATTTTTTTATGCAGAAACTTAAGGTTAAAAAAGACGATAAGTGTTCCGGATAGGGCTGATAAGATCATTGCAGGAAAACTGAATTTTTCTATCTCTGCGGCAGCGGTCAGCAGATAGCAACAAAATGGCAGCATAAAGATCGACGTTAATATGCCGGGTACATAATGTTTAAATGTGAACCATAGGACGATATGAACAAGGAAATGAACAGTAAAAGCAAAAAAGAAACCAAACCAGATAATATATTGATTAAAATAAATACTGAGAACAGTTACACCAACAGCTAGTATAAATTCTTCGAGCACAGCGCAAACAAAAGAAGCGGTTTTGGCATGTCCAAATGGAGCTTTTTCAGTTGTTTCAGTTTGCTTCGATATCTTTTGCCCCATGCCTCGACCATCACCATCTCTTCAAAATCATGCAGTATAAATAATATCGGCAGCATCCAAGCCATAAATTGCATGTTTTCCATTTACATTCCCCCTCTTATGTGCCACAATTGTGACATTTCATAGAGAACAAAGTCAATGAGCCAACGAAAAGTGCTACATTGCCATAAAAAGTGCGACAGGAGAGAGAATATGAAGCAAGTGCCCTCAAAAACAGCTCAGCAATCTAAAAGCTGGCTGACGCTATCATTGTTGGAGCTTATGAAGGAAAAAAGCTTTTCAGACATCACCATTACAGAGATAGCGGAAAAAGCGCAGCTTGACAGAAGAACATTTTATCGGCATTTCCATTCAAAAAAAGATATATTAGACCGCTATTTTGAGCAGCTTTGCAGTGAGTATTCCAATTACATTGTTCAGGAAAAACATATTGACTTATCCGGTCTTGGACATGCATACTTCAACTTTTGGAGCCGACATGCCGATTTTTTACAAGCCCTTTATCAGAACCATTTGTTTTATTTGATTGTTGAGAAATATAATGAACTTCTACCGGATCTTCATAAAAAATTTAAAGAAGAAACCTTTCATTTTAAAAGCAAAATCGACTTGGAGTACGGGCTTTCATTCAGCGCAGGGGGCTTTTGGAACATCCTTTCAAAATGGTTTGAGAGAGGCCGGAAGGAAACTCCTGAAGAAATGAGTCATATTCTGCAAGGAATAGTAGATTCATTTTTAAACAAGCAAGCTATCGAAAGGTGATCTCATGTTGGTATATAAGTGCTTTAAGTGTTTAGCCTTCTTTCTTAATTTCTGCTTGTGCTTACGGCCAATCTTCGGTACCGTTAATGCAAAGACCCTTGTAATATAGAGAACAGGAGTGAGGCCGTTGTTGAATACGGTGAAGATCAGAGGGGTGGCCATCGGAGAAGGAGCCCCGAAAATTTGCGTGCCGCTCATCGGAAAAACGCATGAACAATTGAAAGAAGAAGCTGCTTTTCTTCTATCGATTAATCCGGATCTTGCCGAATGGCGGGCGGATTTTTTTGAGGATGTCGAAGACGTTGACAAAGTGAAAAAGGTATTGGCTGACATCCGGGAGATCTTAAAGGATATCCCGTTGATATTTACATTTCGCAGCGCGGAGGAAGGCGGCGAAAAAGAAGTCAGTAAGGAATTTTACTTTTCCTTGAATCATGCCGTAGTCAAAACAGGGCTGGCAGATGTGATTGATGTCGAGCTGTTCAATGAAGAGCATCATGTGGAAAAACTGGTTCAAGCGGCTCATATGCAGCATGTCTTTGTCATTATATCCAACCACGATTTCGGGAAGACGCCGAGAGCGGAAGAGATCGTTTCCCGTCTCCGAAAAGCCCAGGATCTTGGCGCCGATTTCCCTAAGATCGCGGTGATGCCTGAAACACCGGCAGATGTGCTGGTGTTGCTTGAGGCGACTCATATGATGCATGAGCGGTATGCGAAGCGGCCGATTATCACGATGTCGATGGCCGGAAAAGGCTTGATCAGCCGGCTCGCCGGAGAGGTATTTGGCTCGGCCGTGACGTTCGGCGCAGCGAAAAAAGCATCCGCACCTGGCCAAATTGAGGCGACGGATTTGAAACATTTACTTGATGTGCTTCATCGCAATTTACAATAATTGGGTGTGCTGCTATAGTGAAAAAGATTCATATATTTTTCCATCCTTTTCACTTGCCAAATCGGTGTGTTACGATAAAAAATGAATTGAATAGCTTTACTAGGGGTGCCCGACTGCGGGCTGAGAGAGAAACATGTGTTTCTTAACCCTTTGGACCTGATCTGGTTCGTACCAGCGTGGGGAAGTAAAAAGGATTCGGGAGAAGATGGGGAAAGGGTATGGTCCGTCTGTCTTCCAGTGATTTTACTGACTGTAAAACCAGGTTCATCATATGATCCTGGTTTTTTTGTGCTGGTGCTGTTCCGGAGTTTCGTCCTGATCAATTTTTTAGAGGGGAAGGATTTTTACATGAAACAGGAGTCAGTACAGCAAAAAAACATCTCGATTATGTCAAGTTTTTCAGGGAGCCGCAAAGTGTATGTCGAAGGGGCGCGACCTGACATTCAAGTGCCGATGAGAGAAATTTCGCTAAGTCCGACGACGGGTTCATTTGGCGCCGAAGAAAATCAGCCTGTCCGCGTCTACGACACGAGCGGTCCCTATACGGACGCGAATGCAGTGGTTGATATTCTTAAGGGGCTGAAACCTTTGCGGGCGACCTGGATCAGGGAGCGCGGCGATACCGAAGAATATGAAGGCAGAGAAATCAGACCGGAGGATAACGGCTATAAAAGCAAAGAGAAAGCGAGCAACAGCTATCCAGGGTTGAAACGAAAACCGCTGCGCGCGAAAAAAAGTCAAAATGTCACCCAGCTGCATTACGCAAGAAAGGGGATCATTACGCCCGAGATGGAATTTATCGCGATCCGAGAGCATGTATCTCCCGAATTTGTTCGTGATGAAGTGGCAAGCGGACGAGCGATTATTCCGTCAAATATCAACCATCCGGAAAGCGAACCGATGATTATCGGCCGCAACTTCCACGTGAAAATCAATGCCAACATCGGCAATTCCGCTGTCACCTCTTCGATTGAAGAAGAAGTAGAAAAAATGACATGGGCCATCCGCTGGGGCGCCGATACGATGATGGACTTGTCCACAGGTAAAGATATTCATACAACGAGGGAGTGGATCATCCGCAATTGTCCAGTTCCTGTAGGGACTGTGCCAATTTATCAGGCGCTTGAAAAAGTAAACGGCGTCGCGGAAGATCTCACTTGGGAGATTTACCGCGATACATTAATCGAGCAGGCTGAGCAAGGCGTTGATTATTTTACGATTCATGCCGGCGTCCTTCTTCGGTATGTGCCGCTGACGGCAAAGCGCGTCACTGGAGTCGTATCCCGCGGCGGGGCAATTATGGCGCAATGGTGTTTGGCTCATCATGAGGAAAGCTTTCTGTACACTCATTTTGAAGAGATTTGCGAGATTATGAAAACATACGATATCGCATTTTCGCTCGGGGACGGCCTTCGGCCCGGCTCGATTGCGGATGCGAATGATGAGGCCCAATTTGCCGAATTGGAGACGCTCGGCGAGCTGACGGAAATCGCCTGGAAGCATGATGTTCAAGTGATGATCGAAGGACCGGGACACGTGCCGATGCATAAAATTAAAGAGAATGTCGACAAGCAGATGGAAATTTGCAAAGAGGCGCCGTTTTACACGCTCGGCCCGCTGACGACCGATATTGCACCGGGCTACGATCATATTACATCGGCAATCGGAGCGGCGATGATCGGCTGGTACGGCACGGCCATGCTTTGCTATGTGACGCCGAAGGAGCATTTGGGACTGCCGAACAAAGACGATGTCCGCGAAGGCGTCATAACATACAAAATCGCGGCCCATGCGGCTGACCTTGCCAAAGGGCACCCCGGCGCGCAAATCCGCGATGACGCGCTTTCCAAGGCGCGCTTTGAATTCCGCTGGCGGGACCAGTTCAATTTGTCGCTCGATCCGGAAAGAGCGCTTGAATACCATGATGAAACCCTTCCGGCGGAAGGCGCCAAAACGGCACACTTTTGTTCAATGTGCGGGCCTAAATTTTGCAGTATGAGAATTTCCCAGGATATTCGCGACTATGCCAAGGAAAACGACCTTGATGAACAAAAGGCTATTCAAAAAGGATTGGAAGAGAAGGCGAAGGAATTTAAAAAAGCAGGCGGCAGCATTTACAGTTAAAAACGGGCAATACTGCAGATGAAAGGGGAACCTTTCATCTGTTTTTTTATAATATGGGGTTGACAGGTCGGAATAATATGAATTAGTATGTTGTTTAATATTTCGGAAAATTCCATCAGCGCTGATCGGTCAACCGAAGGCTCTTATCTCAATTGGGATAAGAGTTTTTTATTTTCAGTTTAGAAAAGAAAGGGGAACAAGATGTCTTTATCAATTCGTGTAAAAGAAAAAGCATTTGGAAACGGCAGCCTTAAAACAAGCGTGCTTCAAGACGTGAAACTGACGGTCGAAAACGGCGAATTTCTGACTGTCATCGGTCCAAGCGGATGCGGGAAAAGCACGCTCTTAAAAATCGCTGCCGGTCTTGACGGGAATTATGAAGGGCGAATCAGCATGAACGGAAGAGAAATCAAGGGCCCGGGGATTCAGCAAGGTTTCATCTTTCAGGAGCATCGGCTTTTTCCATGGCTGACGGTCGAGCAAAATATCGCCGCAGATTTAAGCCTGAAAGAACCGGCGGTGCGAAAAAAAGTCGATGAATTGATTGAAACGGTGCGGCTGAAAGGCGCGGAGAAACAGTATCCACGCGAGCTGTCCGGAGGTATGTCGCAGCGGGTCGCGATTGCCAGGGCTTTGCTCAGGGAGCCTGAGATTTTGCTGCTTGATGAACCCTTCGGCGCCTTGGACGCCTTTACGAGAAAGCATCTCCAGGATGTTCTGACAGACATTTGGCGAGAAAAGAAGATGACGATGATCCTCGTGACGCACGATATTGACGAATCGGTTTATTTAGCCAACCGGGTCGCGATTCTTACCGCAAAGCCGGGGAGAATCCACAAGCTGATTCCGGTCGATCTGCCATTTCCGCGCAGCAGAACATCGCCCGTTTTTCAATCAATCAGACAAAAAGTGCTGAAAGAATTCGAGACAACGGAAACATTCAGCTTTCAGGAAGGTTCAGGGATTTGAGCAGAAAGGAGCGGAAAAACGTGAAAAAATGGCCGTTGTATATGCTGGGCTGCCTGATGCTTCTTGCGGGCTGTTCAGCAGCCCAATCAAGCGGAGGGGGCGGAGATTTAAAAGAGATCAACATCGGAGTGCAGCAAAGCTTAAGCCCGTTGCTCCTTGCAAAAGAAAAAGGCTGGTTTGAAAAAGAGTTCGCAAAAGAAGGGATTCAAGTGAAATGGACAGAGTTTCAAAGCGGTCCGCCGCAGTTTGAAGGTCTTGCCGCAGGTAAACTTGATTTTTCCCAGGTTGGAAATTCACCGGTGATCGCAGGGCAGGCGGCTGGCATTGATTTTAAAGAAATCGGTCTTTCGCAAGACGGTTTAAAGGCGAACGGCATTCTTGTGAAAAAAGGGAGCGGCATCGATGACATAAAAGATTTGAAAGGAAAGAAGGTGGCGGTGGCAAAAGGCAGCAGCGGGTTCGATTTTCTGTATAAAGTGATCGATAAAGCAGGTCTGGAGCCAACAGACGTCAACATCATTCAGCTTCAGCCTGACGAAGCCATGCCGGCATTTGACAGCGGCGCGATTGATGCATGGTCGATTTGGGAGCCGTTTTTGTCCCTTAAAACGATCAAAAGTGACGCGGCAATATTGGTTGACGGGGAACAAATCGACAAGTATTCCCCTGGTTTTACGCTTGTACGAAGCGAATTTGCCGAGAAGTATCCTGATGAGGTGATCCGTTTTCTGAAGGTGTATGACAAGGCCGTGAAATGGCATAAAAACCATAAGAAAGAAGCAGTTGAAGCGTATGCGAAAATTAAAAATCTCGACAAAAAGGTCGTTGAAAACGTGCTGAATAACACCGAACCGTTAAATGAGCCGATCACAGACCGCATTATTGAAACGCAGCAGGAGACTGCCGATTTTCAATTCGAATTAAAAGCGATTAACAAAGAGATTGATGTAAAAGAAGTGGTTGACAATTCATTTATTAAAAAAGCGCTGAAAGGAGGAGATGACAAATGAGGGCTGTTTCATCAAGCACCCCCTCGATCCAGCCGAAAGCAGGCGCAAAACTGAGACCGGCCGCTTTTCGGCTGGCATGGGGGAAGGGAATTGTATTACCCGTGATATTGATTTTATTATGGCAGCTTGTCGGGTCATTTGAGCTCATATCAAAAACCGTGCTTCCGGCTCCTTTAGATATATTGCTTACATTTCGGGATCTCATCGTATCAGGAGAGCTTTTCACTCATTTAGGCATCAGCATTCAGCGCGCCGCGCTCGGCTTTTTCCTGGGAGCCGGACTCGGGCTCCTGCTGGGGCTTGTAATCGGCTTTTCAAAAATCGCCGAGGATTATCTCGATCCCTCTCTGCAAATGCTGAGAACCGTTCCGCATCTCGCCGTCACGCCGCTGTTTATCTTATGGTTCGGTTTCGACGAACTGTCAAAGGTGCTCTTGATCGCGCTCGGCGCCTTCTTCCCGGTATATATCAACACATTTTCAGGAATCAGGGGCGTCGATTCGAAACTGTTCGATGTGGCGAGAGTATTGGAGTTCCATTGGCTGAAGCAGGTGACTAAGCTGATTCTTCCCGCATCGCTTCCGAACATCCTCTTAGGCATCCGCCTGTCGCTCGGTGTTTCGTGGCTGGGCCTTGTTGTTGCCGAACTGATGGGATCAAGCGCGGGAGTCGGCTATATGATTATGGATGCCAGACAGTTTTCACAAACCGATAAGGTGTTTGTCGGAATTTTGATTTTCGCAGCCGTCGGCAAGCTGACGGATTCATTCGTCAGAATTCTGGAGAAAAAGTGCCTTGGCTGGAGAAACAGCTATCAAGGTAATCAAAAGTAAAGGGGAGATCTTTTTGGACATTTTATGGTTTATTCCTACTCATGGGGACGGACGTTATCTCGGCACAGACACGGGAGGCAGAGCCGCAGATCACACCTATTTTCAGCAGGTAGCGCAAGCGGCTGACCGGCTTGGGTATACAGGGGTTCTTTTGCCGACGGGAAGATCGTGCGAAGATCCGTGGATTACCGCCGCCGCTCTGGCGTCAGTCACGAAAAATCTGAAGTTTTTAGTCGCTGTAAGACCCGGTTTGATGCAGCCGTCGGTTGCGGCGCGGATGGCTTCCACATTCGACCGGCTTGCAGAGGGCAGACTCCTCATCAATGTGGTCGCCGGCGGTGATCCGTATGAATTAGCCGGCGACGGCCTGTTTATCAGCCATGATGAACGGTATGAAGCGACAAATGAGTTTCTCGACATATGGCGGTCGCTTTTAAAAGGCGAGACTGTCAGCTATTCGGGGAAACACTTGAAGACCGAAAACGGCCGCTTACTCTTTCCGCCCGCCCAACACCCTCATCCGCCGATCTATTTTGGGGGCTCGTCAAAGGCCGGGCAGGAGACTGCCGCCAAACACGCGGATGTCTATTTAACATGGGGAGAGCCGCCCCATCTCGTTAAAGAAAAAATCCAATCTGTCAAAAGACAGGCTGAAAAAGAAGGGAGGAACGTCCGTTTTGGAATTAGACTGCACGTAATCGTCAGAGAAACGGAACAAGAGGCGTGGCAGGCGGCAAATAGACTGATCAGCCACTTGGATGATGAAACGATTGCCGCAGCCCAAAACGCGATGAAACGGACGGATTCATCAGGGCAAAAGAGGATGGTTCAGCTTCATCAGGGAAACAGAACCAATCTTGAGATCAGCCCGAATCTTTGGGCGGGCATCGGACTGGTCAGAGGCGGAGCGGGGACAGCGCTCGTCGGTGATCCGGAAACGGTGGCCTGCCGGATAAAAGAATATGCTGATCTCGGCATCGAATCCTTTATCTTCTCAGGTTATCCTCATCTTGAAGAAGCGTACCATTTTGCCGAAAAGGTCTTTCCGCTCCTTCCGTTTCGCCCGAAACTTCAAAGAAAAGCGTCTGGCGAAGTCATCGGAAATGACCATTTTCCGACGAGGCAAAAGGAAAAAACGATTTAAATAAAAAAACTCCAGACATTCTGGAGTTTTTTATCTGTTTTTATAAAATGAAAACATATACGAAAGATGCTGAATAATGATCAGCACAAAGATGACGATGATCGGGAAATACGGGATCCTGGCTTGGAAAAACGGGTAAAAGATCAATAGAAGCGCTGCGACTGGCATCGCCACATACAGCACGATATAAGATGTTCTGCATGCTTTTGCGGTAATCATCTGTTCTCTTTCATCCTGTTCTTTAAATTCGTCAGGAACGAGCATAAAGCGCTGCTTGCGTGAACCGCTTTTTTTCTCCAAGTATGTGTAAATCGAAAGCGCGAGCCCAAAGAGAAGGATGGGAATCAGGTTAAAAACAAAATGGAGCTCTGAAGCGTTTGTTTTCAAGCTTTTGGCGATTTGTTCCGATGTGTGAAAAAAGGTTATAAACGTCCAGCATGCGAGTCCGAACAGAAGGATGTGAAAGAAAGTCCGTGTGATCATATTCATTCGTGTTTGCCTCCCTCTAACCAAAATACGTCTTCCATTTTTAATTGAAATTCCTCGCAAATTTTCAAAGCCAAAAGAAGCGACGGGATGTAATTGCCTTTTTCAATGGCCGCAACTGTCTGCCTTGTAACTCCGATCGCGTTTGCAAGGGCTTCCTGTGAATACCCGTACCTTGCTCTCAATTCTCTAACCCTGTTGTTCATCCTACCACCTGCAATTCTTCGTTTATATAGTATATTTGACATATTGTTAAATGGGTTTGACATAATGTTAACTTGATTTTACAATGTAATCAACATCTTTTGATCTAGGATCGGCAGGTTATTAACTGTAACATTTAAATTTATACATAAAATTAACAGAAATGGAATAGAGAAAATAGAATTATCTCACTTTTTGAAAAAAGGGACTTTGGGGGTATTTTGGGGTTCGGATTTCAGGAGAAGGAGGGTCTTATTAGCTGGTTCTTTTTCCTTGACATCCTTGAAAGACACGAGATTTATAAAAAGAAAAAATGAGAGAGAAAGAAGGAGGAGAAATAAGACAAAAAGATTATAAAGACATCATAAAGTGGAAACGGGGCTTTCATCTTCTCTTCCAAGCCGAAAAGCGTGGGCCATTAGATTGAAAAACCGCGAGATCCTTAAATAAATAGTTGGAACGTAGTGTTTATGAAATAGGAAATTTCATAGATTTCAGTATGATTTTGGATATGTTACTCTTTGGTTACTTGATAGAAAGGAGGGGGAAAAATGACATACGCAGCACCTCAGGTTGACTATTCTGTCAATCCGTCGATCGAAGATCAGGCTTGGTTCTTGGTGTTTGTTGCAGTGCTTTTGGCACTTGGCGCAACTGTTGTTCTTGGCGCCGCTGTATGGTGTGTAGTTAACGGAAACGGCAGCTTCACAGGATCCGTCCAATGGGTCAGCGGTTTGAAAGTCAACATTGAATGTAGGAAATAGCCATACTTAACGTATCTGTTCACAACAAGAGACATATTTGATGAGGCTTAACCGTCTGTGGGGGGCGGTTAAGTCTTCCTGACATTAATCATACCCTGGAGGCATTATGTTTATTATAGATAACCTATCTAAAACATATAAAAACAATGTGACTGCCGTTAGCGGGTTTCATATAAAGATTGAAAAAAACCAGATTGTCGCGATAGCGGGTCCGAACGGTTCAGGAAAGACGTCGATTATTAATTCCATTTTAGGAATCATTACGCCTAGTGAAGGAACCATTCTTTTGGATGACCTGCAGAACACGACGGCGGAATTCAAGCAAAAGCTGGCGTATGTTCCCGATGAACTGCTTTTGCCGGATGCCCTTTCAGCTGCCGAATATTTGGATTTTGTTTCTTCTATGTATAATTGTACATCAAATGAAAAGCGGAGACAATTAATTGAGCTTTTCGATATGAAAGAGGCTTTGCAGGAGCCGATTGAAACGTACTCACACGGAATGAAAAAAAAGACGCAGCTGATCGCTGCTTTTATGCTGGAGAGCGAATTTGTCATCATGGATGAGCCGTTTCGCGGGCTTGATATTGAAGCGGTCATCAATACGAAAAAGCTGATGAAGCGCTATGCGGCCACACAAGGATCGATACTGCTTGCGACTCATGACATGCTTTCTGCGGAAGAATTGTGCGATAAGATTGCGATTATTTCAAAAGGCGTCAAGATGGATGAAGGAAAAGTCAAAGAATTAAAGGTTAAATACAGCTGTAATTCGCTTGAAGAAGTGTTCTTGAAAGCTTCGATGCTGAGTGATAGGGGTGCGCATTTTGATCAAATCATTCGAAATTTCTAAAATGATGCTGAAAATGTGGCAGAAGGAAATGGGCAAGCTCTTAAATACCGGCACCAAAAAAATGATCGCCGCCCTTTTTTTAATTTTGGCGGTTGCGATGGGGAGCATCATTGGCTACAGCTTTACGGGGATGTTTTTAAGCGCTTTTCTGAATGGAGAAATTCGCTCACTCGGGTTGTTCGTGATTTCAATGTTCATGAACGTCTCGATTTTTACGTTTGTTTTCTTCATTTTATTTAAAGTAAGGACGCCTGAACAGAACAGCTTCTCCATGCAGCTGAGCTGGTTCCCGCTGACGGCTTTCGAGAGGAGTCTCGGATATTTTATTCCGTTTGCCGGCGCGGTTTCATTCCTTGTCCTGTTTATCATGTCTATTCTGCTGATTCCGAATTTTGTCGCCAGCGGTGTAGGCTTTTGGTTTGCTTTTACGTTTTTTGCCCTGCTTTTTGTGCAGATCATTTTTTTCTTTTCGCTTCTCAACCTTGTTTATAACCTGGTGTATATGGTGATCTTGAAATTCGGTTTTCCGCTGCAAAAATTTTTCTCAATGTTTGTTCTTGTCGTATTAGCTGTTATTTACGGATTCACCTCTTTTGATCTGGGGAAGATTCAGAACGCTTATTCAACCTTTGATTATAATCTGACATATTTTGCAGCGCCGCTGTTTCTCGTGCTGAACGGTCAGTCGGCAGGCGCCGGAATTATACTGGTGGTGCTGATCTTGGCAGCCGCAGTAACTGCTTCGTTTATGTCGCTGAATGTTGTGCCGATCCTCACTGAAAAAAAATCATCCAAACTGTTTTCATTTATTAAAATCCCGTCGTCAAAACCGCTGTCTTTGGCGGTGAAAGAAATAAAATCACAGGCCAGAAATGAAGAAAATATTTTAAACTTCATTTTTTTACTTTTGGCTCTATGCTTTTTAAAATACAAATTTCAGTTCGGATTTACCGGGGAGAGCTATTTGGTGCTTGGAGGCGTGACGGGCATCATCGCCTTCAATTCATATGGGAATGATCTGCGGATGATGCAGGTGTACAAGGCGATGCACTTGAAAATAACAACGGTTTTGTGGTCAAAGTATCTCGGGCTGTGTGTGCTTGGCCTCATTCAACTCTGCTTGTTTTCCGTGTTGACGTGGACTTTTCCTGAGAGCTTTGCGGTCTTTGTAAAGACGATTGCCGTGCTATTAAACGCAATTGCGATGTTCTATTTAGCGGGCATTATTTTTCCGCTTGACCGCAACAACCCTTATATGGGGATCTTCTCTTTCGGAATGCTCCTCATCTTTATGATTCCGCTGTTTTTCATCGTGAATTATGCGGTCGATAAAGTCACGGGCGAAGCGCTGCTGTTTCTCATACCGTGTCTCGAATTACTGCTGATCCTGCTGTTATACGGAGGGTTTAAATGGAGGTACCATTATGATCATTAGGATGTTGAAAGCACTGGTCGGAATCAAAAAAATTCCCTATTTTCCAGAGCATGTGAAGCTGGATCGGAAGCATATTTCAGATCGTGATCTCGATGCGGATTTTCCCATCAACCCGACAGCCTATCAAATGCTGAAAGAAGTCGACGGAAAAAAAGACGAACTGGAGATAGCCGGGGATCTGGCCGGCGTCTTTCGCGTCAGTGAAGAGGTGTTGCTAAAGGATTTGCACCAATTGCTGACAGGGCTCAACCGCAACTATTTAATCAATTGGAAGTACGGTGAACGCCCGTCTTTCCTCGGTTTTCTCTATCAGTTTTTCGGCCAGTACCATATTCGCTACAAGGAAAGGTTTTCAAGCGATTCTGATTCATTTCTGTTTTTGTACATGAAATTTCTTCATGTGATTTCTAAGAAAATTATTGTTTTCTGGCTCGTCTTTTTGATGCTGTCGCTTTCGGCTTACATTTTCGTTCCGGACGGTTCAATCATCAGCATTGCCGCTTATTTTTCCGTCATCTATTTCGGGTTGATCACCGGCACAGCACTTCATGAAGTGGTGCACGGCATCGCGCACCGGAAATTTGTCGGAAAAAACGGGCCTCAAGGGTTTTTAGCGGCTGATATGATGTCCGTCAAATTTATCAGGCCTGTCATATCGCCGTATGATAAAAAGTCGATTTGGATTACGGCGTTGGGGCCGCTTATACCAGGGGCGCTCGGAATAGCCGGCGTGCTGTTTACGATCTTTTTTCTTCAGGAAAACGCGGTCTCGGTCGGCATGCTTCTGTTCTTTTCCACTTATGCTCTGCATATGATGTATCTGCTTCCGTTTATGGGTGACGGAAAGTCGATTATGAAACAGCTGATGATCAGAGGAATTGGAGGTAAATCATCATGAATACAAACTCTTTAAAGCAGGGACTAATCTTTGCCAGTTTCTCAAGCTTTCTCGCATTTCCGATGCTTGCGGCTGCGCTTTTGTTTTATCATCTTTTTTCAAATCAAACGAGCAACGATATCCTGTTTAACAGTTTGTCGTTTGTCATGGAGAGCGAATCGGCTTTTTCATTCCAGGTGAAGCCCAACTTTTTCTTCATTATGATCGGGCTGTTTATCGGCATTTTTATTATAACGGCCGCGATTTCATCAATTTATCAGAAAAAAAAGGGTGAATCTTAAAAGAGCTTGCTACTTGAGGCAGGCTTTTTTTATTTGCATCGGAAGACGGGTTGTGATAAATTTAAATCGTAATCATTACGCTTTATTGAGAAGGAGGATACTCAGAGTGGCCAAGAAATCAAAAATTGCTAAAGAAAAAAAGCGCCAAAAGCTTGTTGAACAATATGCGGAACTCAGAAAAGAACTAAAAGAAAAAGGCGATTACAGAGCTTTGAGCAAGCTTCCGCGCGACTCGGCGCCATCAAGGCTGCATAACCGCTGCGAAGTGACCGGAAGGCCGAGAGGATATATGAGAAAGTTTAAAATGTCGCGGATCGCGTTCAGAGAGTTAGCATATAAAGGCCAGGTACCAGGTGTGAAGAAATCCAGCTGGTAATCTGTCAATGTCCGGAAAAAAGCTGCCGATGTTCATATCGGCGGCTTTTTTTCGACAAATTTTTAATATACCCTTGACGAAATTTTAATAAACGTGTAACATAATAAAAGTCAAAACGATGATGTTGTTTTTAGAGATCATATGCGGGTGTAGTTTAGTGGTAAAACCTCAGCCTTCCAAGCTGATGTCGTGGGTTCGATTCCCATCACCCGCTCCATACATACTGTTTATAACGCAGTGTTTCGTTTCTCAGATTAAACGAAGCATTGCGTTTTTTCATGTATGAAATCATCGTAAAAAACCTGCTCTCTTTAAGAACAGGTTTTTAAGGAAAGACGGTTGAGATATGTTCGCCGCCGTGAATTTGTTCGAACATTTTTGTTAAAGACTCGAGCAGGCGGCGGGATTCTTCTATAGATAATGAGGGCCTGAAAAAGACGAGCTGCAAGGCATCTTTTGTATCCGTTCCTGCATGATGAAGGCTGAGGTTTCCGGTGATCGTGCCGAATGCTCCAGCATCATCGGAGAACGTGATGATCTCGCCAGGACTGCCGGGTTCGATTTTGATCGGACCGTTTAATTTCCGGGCATCATATATATGAACCGGTATCAAATATTTGAGGGAGAAAAAACGGCTCAAATCAATCGCTGAATTTTCCGGCTCAACAAAGCGTTGTTCTTTGATATCTTTCAGCATCCGTTCGAGTCCGCTTTCCCGTCCTGAATAAGACGGGTTCAGCTCACGGAAGGCATCATGCCATTCTTTAACGGCCGATTCATCTTCGGGACTGCGATCGGCATAGTCAAAAAACAGCGATTCCTGAAAAAGGCGGAGCCGGCCTTTGAGCATTTGCGGGGAGCCGGTGATCTCAATATCTTGATATAACACAGCGCCAACCTTAAATGAAGGAATGCGGTTTAAAATAGCAGGCGCGATTTGCAAACGAAGTTCCAATTTAAATTCATCTCCCGTGTCATGGTACACTCTATTATACAGAGAGCGAAAACGAAAACAAAGAAAGGAGGCTCTGCACGATGGATGTGAAAAAACTGAAACAGGATGTTATCGAATTCGCACAGGAAATCGGCATCGATAAAATCCGGTTCGCCAGTGCAGATACTTTTGAAACATTAAAAGAACGATTGATTGAGAACCGGACCCTCGGCTATGAATCAGGCTTTGAAGAACCCGATCTTGAAAAGCGGACGAACCCGGATCTGCTTTTGCCGAAGGCGAAATCGATCATCGCCATCGCCCTTGCTTACCCTTCAAAAATGAAAGATGCGCCGAGAAGCAAGAAAGGCGAACGGAGGGGCATCTTTTGCAGAGCTTCCTGGGGAAAGGATTATCATCATGTTCTGCGGGAAAAGCTTGATCAGTTGGAAGAATTTTTGAAAGCGCAGCGCAGCGATGTCAGAACGAAATCGATGGTTGACACCGGTGAGCTGTCGGACAGAGCTGTCGCAGAGCGCGCGGGCATCGGCTGGAGCGGAAAGAACTGCATGATCATTACGCCTGAATTCGGGTCTTACGTTTACTTGGCGGAAATGATTACGAATATTCCGTTCGAGCCTGATGAGAGAATCGAAGATCAATGCGGCTCATGCAACAAATGTATCGAGGCATGCCCGACCGGTGCGCTCGTCAACCCCGGGCAGCTCAACTCCCAGCGCTGCATCGCTTTTCAGACGCAGACAAAAGGTTTTCTGCCCGACGAGTTCCGTACGAAAATCGGGAATAGGATCTACGGCTGTGATACGTGCCAGATGGTATGCCCGAAAAATAAAGGGGTCGATTTTCATCTGCATCCTGAAATGGAGCCGGACCCTGAGATTGCCAAGCCGCTTTTAAAACCGCTTCTGACGATGTCGAATCGCGAATTTAAAGAAAAGTTCGGCCACGTGGCCGGCTCATGGAGAGGCAAAAAGCCGATTCAGAGAAATGCGATTATCGCACTTGCCCATTTTAAAGAAACGGACGCTCTCCCTGAACTGATTGAGCTGATGCACAAAGATCCGCGGCCGGTCATCAGGGGAACCGCCGCATGGGCGGTCGGAAAGATCGGCGGAGCGGATGTGATGGGTGAATTGGAGCGCGCGCTCGCGCACGAGCAGGATGAAGAAGCAAAAGTTGAAATCCAAAAAGGCATCGGCCTTTTAAAAGAAACGAGTGCGACTAATTAAGGGCTGTCCTGACATATGTTTAATGATGAGAAATGAATTAACAAACATATGGTGGTGTAGCCCTTGAAACAGATCATCGAGCAGCTCCTGAAAGCCAGACTTCATTACTTAATCAACGGCAATGATGAAACAAACTGGCAGGATGCCGGGGGTTTTGAAGTCATTGAACGGAAGCGGAGGCTTTTTCAAAACCGCGGCGTGCAGATCGTGAAGGCCAATATGAAAGCAGCTGTAAAAGAGCACTGGCTTGATGAAGACGGCGCGTCGCATGTGAACTATCAAACCCATACCGCATACTTGTGCAAAGACGGGGATGATATGTATATGGAAGAACATATTGAAGACAGAAGCGCCATTTTGTATGATCAGATGGTCATCAAAGACTCCAAGGCCCCGCGTCCGGCCGCACAGTCTTATCCTGACCCTGAAAGCGGCGATGATGAGATGCGCGAATTGCTGGGAAGGGCGTTCCGCTATGACCGGCTGGCCGCGGTGCGCTATGCAGAAACGTATTGGAATAAACGAAATCCCGCTTACAAAAACTTTGAAGACAATTGCACAAACTTTATTTCCCAGTGCATAAGGGCGGGAGATGCGCCGATGCGCGGCTATCCGAACAGAGGAAAAGGCTGGTGGATGCAAAACCATTCCTGGAGTTACAGCTGGACTGTCGCTCATTCGCTCAGAACCTTTTTGAAGCAGTCAAAAGCCGGCCTCCGAGCGGTTCAAAAGCGGGCCGCGAAAGAGCTGATCGAAGGCGATGTCATCTGCTATGATTTTAACGGAGACGGAAGATTTGACCACGTGGCTCTTGTGACGGCAAAGGATAAAAGCAATATGCCGCTGGTGAACGCGCAAACGCACGACTGCCGGATGAGGTACTGGTCTTACGAGGATTCGCCTGCTTATACTTCATCGATTCGATATGCGTTTTTTCATATATCAGATGATACGACAAAATCGTAATGAGTGGTATAATAAACAGCGGATCAGAAAAACAGAGGTGAATACTTTTGGCATTGCATGTCGTACTATATCAACCAGAAATTCCTGCAAACACAGGAAATATCGCACGGACTTGTGCAGCAACAGATACAACGCTTCATTTAATCAGACCGCTCGGTTTTTCAACCGACGATAAAATGCTCAAGCGGGCAGGTCTTGATTATTGGGAATTCGTCAATGTCGTCTACCACGACTCATTGGACGAATTGTTTAATGCCCATCCTGACGGCCGTTTTTTCTTCATTACAAAATTCGGTCAAAAACCGCACACTTCATTTGATTATTCAGATCAAAACGAAGATCACTTCTTTGTCTTCGGAAGAGAGACGAACGGCTTGCCGAAAGAGCTGATCGAACAAAACATGGATCGCTGTCTGCGCCTGCCGATGACAGAGCATGTCAGATCACTGAACTTATCAAATACTGCAGCAATCCTCGTGTACGAGGCGCTTCGCCAGCAGAATTACAGAGATTTGACTTAAGCTTTATCAGGAAAAGAGCCCTTTTTAACAGAGGGTTCTTTTTTTTACTTTCTAATGTAACAGTGTTATGTTACAATGTGTGTAAAGGAGCTGAAACAGATGGTTCAGGATGATTTAATTTCAAAAAAAGAGCTGCTGGATTTGACTTCGATCTCATACGGGCAGCTCTATAGATGGAAACGGAAAAATTTAATACCGGAAGAGTGGTTTATCCGGAAATCGACGTTCACCGGACAAGAAACGTTTTTTCCGAAGGAAGACATTTTAAAAAGAATCGAAACCATTCAAAGCATGAAAGAAAATCTTTCCCTTGATGAAATGGCGGAAATGTTTACACCCGGTCTGTCCGAACTTAGCGCGAGCCGCGGGGAACTGCTTGAAAAAGGCATCGTTTCACAAGCGGTCATGACGTTTTTTGAAGAATGCACCGGAAAGCGCGATGATCCATTTCATCTGACAGAAGCGCTTGCGGCTTATGTGCTGGAAGGCCTGCTCCAATCCGGCGACATCAGCCTGGATGAAGGAAAAATGGTGCTGGATGTCATCATGTCACATGAGGCGGAGAACAAAGGGAGGCTGATTGTGCTTCGGAAGCTCGGCATTGCAACATGTCTGATCACCGAGGGCAGCATCGTGTTGGAAAAAGGAGTCAAGGTCGCCGCTGACATCAATCTGGCAGCGAGCAGCGAAGAATTGAAAACAAAATTCATGTAAATGGAGGATCAAAAGATGGAGAATTTATTGATAAACGGATTTGGCAGTTCAGGCGGAGGCACGTATCAAACGGTTGAATTAAACGGCAAAGGAACGATTAACGGCGATATTGACTGCGAAAGGTTCAGCTGTAGCGGCACCGGGACTGTAAACGGAGACGTGAAAGCGGGTGAGCTGAGAATCAGCGGCCACGCCAAACTAAACGGCGCAATCGCAGCTTCCAAGGTCAGAATCGACGGTTCTGCAAAGGTGGATGGCGATGTCGAAGCAGAACAGCTTAAAGTCTTAGGCTATGCCGGCATTAGCGGACATGTGAAAGGCGACGAAGCAATCGTTCGCGGAAAAACGTCAATCGGCAAAGACTGCGAAGTGGAACATTTTACTGCGGAAGGCTATTTTACAATCGACGGGCTTTTAAACGCGGAACAAATTGAGATTAAGGTTCACGGCGGTGAAAGTAAAGTGAAAGAAATCGGGTGCCGGCGGATCGTCTGCACTGCACATCAATCGAAGCTGTTCTCGTTTTTAACGCCGCTTATTTCTCCTCCGAGACTGTCTGCCGAGCTGATTGAAGGGGATCAAATTGAACTCGCCAATACGGCCGCGAAAGTTGTCCGGGGCAATTCGGTTATCATCGGCGAAAATTGCGACATCGGCCTGATTGAGTATAAGGAAGATATCCGGGTGGCGGAAACGGCAAAAGTCGGAGAGAAAAGGAAAATATAGCGGAGGGATAGGACATGAAGAAACACGACTTGAAAATACACGGCTCCGGAAATGCCGGAGGCGGGTCATTCCATCATGTTCTCATCAGAGGTGAAGGAACGATCACAGGAAACATTGAATGTGAAAAATTCAGTACACACGGCACAAGCGAATTGTCAGGCGATGCGACAATCAAAAGCTTTAGTGTACACGGGGAAACAGAGATCCGGGGGAGGCTGAAAGCTGACAAAGCCAGAGTGTACGGGACGGCGGATGTTTCTGAGGACGCCGACATCAGCGATGCAGCCGTAAAAGGCATTATCAATATCGGGGGTAATATGGCGGCTGAAACGTGCGATGTCAAAGGCGCACTGAACGTAAGAGGCGATTGTGAGGCAGAGGATTTTACACTGACGGGCAGCTTGGACGTAAAGGGTCTGCTGAACGCCGGCGCGATTGACATCGGCTTAAAGTTCGGAAACAGTTCGATTGGCGATATCGGCGGCACGCATATTAAGATTGTCAAAAAACGCGGGCTCTTGTTTAATAGAAACGGAGGTTTTCTCTCAGCAGGGACAATCGAAGGAGATGATATTTACCTGGAAAACACGGAGGCCCGCATGGTCAGGGGAAACCGCGTGCATATAGGGCCCGGATGCAAGATTGAGAAAGTTGAATACAAAAGCAGCTGCCGGGTATCTCCTAAGTCTGAAGTAAATGAAGATCAACAGGAATAAAACAGTGTTATGTTACGAAAAAAGGATGGCTTCAAAAGTGAGCCATCCTTTTTCCTTTGAATTTTATTTGCCGGGTTTACTTTCGTATCCGGCAGTAAAAATGGATACGAGGAACGCGAGGATGACCCCCATCATGATCAACGTTCTCATTAAAATCCCTCCTCATCCTTATTCCCTTGTTGTCATCTGCACCGATGCCATCAGCCGTACCGCAGGAGCACTTGCGGACGGAACTTTTCTGCTCTTATTATGAATGGTTTGCTCCATCCTTGTCAATTCGAGGAAAGTACATTTCATTTTTTATATGAAAAGCATCTAAAGGGACATCTCCGCATAGATTGAATGTAACAGTGATTCACTTGGCACCTTGCATTTATCATCATATAGGAGGTTCTTATGGATATATTAAAAAAGATTGAACAGTATAGAGAGGAAGAGCAGCGTCTGAAATGGGAAGGAACCTTCGCTGAATATTTAGAAATCGTAAAGGAAAATCCGACTGTCGCGCAATCTGCTCATTCCCGCGTTTACAATATGATTAAAGACAGCGGCATTGAAGAGAAAGACGGGAAAAAAGTATACAGCTTCTTTGACAAAGAGCTGTTTGGTCTTGAAGAGCCTTTGGAACGCCTAGTTGAAGAATACTTTCATCCGGCCGCGAAGCGCCTTGATGTCAGAAAAAGAATCCTGCTTTTGATGGGGCCTGTTAGCGGGGGAAAGTCGACTTTGGTCACCATGCTGAAAAGGGGGCTTGAAGCATACTCTCTTACAGATGAAGGGGCTGTCTACGCCATTCAGGGCTGTCCAATGCACGAAGATCCGCTTCATCTAATTCCTCAGCATCTGCGGGACGATTTTTACAATGAATACGGCATTCGTATTCAAGGCAACCTGTCCCCGTTGAACATGATGAGGCTGGAACAGGAATACGGCGGAAGAATAGAAGACGTGAAGGTTGAAAGAATCTTTTTTTCAGAGGATAAACGGACGGGGATCGGTACGTTCAGTCCGTCGGACCCTAAATCGCAGGATATCGCTGATCTGACGGGAAGCATTGATTTTTCGACGATTGCCGAATACGGATCGGAATCCGATCCGCGCGCATACCGGTTCGACGGAGAATTAAACAAAGCGAACAGAGGAATGATGGAATTTCAAGAGATGCTGAAATGCGATGAAAAATTCCTCTGGCATCTTTTATCGCTTACACAGGAAGGGAATTTCAAAGCGGGCCGGTTCGCGCTCATCTCAGCGGATGAATTGATCGTAGCCCACACGAATGAAACCGAATACCGTTCATTTATATCCAATAAGAAAAACGAAGCGCTCCATTCGCGGATTATCGTCATGCCGATTCCATATAATTTAAAAGTATCAGAAGAAGAAAGAATTTATGAAAAAATGGTCGCTGAAAGCGATGTGTCTGATGTTCATATTGCGCCGCACACGCTAAAAGTGGCTGCGATGTTTTCGATTTTGACGAGGCTGAAAGAGCCGAAGCGGTCAGACATTGATCTTGTCAAAAAAATGAGGCTGTATGACGGAGAGAGTGTTGAAGGCTACAATTCTGTCGATGTCGAGGATTTGAAAAAAGAATACACTGACGAAGGAATGAGCGGAATCGATCCGCGCTATGTCATCAACCGGATCTCGTCGACGATCATCCGCAAAAACATGGAATCGATCAATGCGCTTGATGTCCTCCGTTCTTTAAAAGAAGGGCTTAGCCAGCATCCATCGATTTCGGCAGAAGACCGCGAGCGTTATTTGAACTTTATTTCCGCCGCCAGAAAAGAATACGACGAAATGGCGAAGAAAGAAGTCCAAAAAGCGTTTGTGTACTCTTATGAGGAATCTGCGAAAACGCTGATGGACAATTATCTTGATAATGTCGAAGCGTACTGCAATAAAATTAAGCTTCGCGATCCGCTGACGGGAGAAGAAATGAATCCGGATGAAAAGCTGATGAGGTCAATAGAAGAACAAATCGGCATTTCCGAAAATGCGAAAAAGGCATTCCGCGAAGAAATTCTCATTCGCATTTCTGCCTATGCAAGAAAAGGGAAACGGTTTGACTATAATTCGCATGAGCGGCTCAGAGAAGCCATTCAGAAAAAGCTGTTCGCAGACTTGAAAGATGTCGTCAAAATCACGACATCGACAAAAACGCCGGACGAACAGCAGCTCAAGAAAATCAACGAGGTCGTCGCCCGTCTCATTGATGAGCACGGCTACAACTCGACTAGCGCAAACGAACTCTTAAAATATGTAGGAAGCTTATTAAACCGGTAACTTGAAGACCCGTCCGGAGAAGGGCGGGTCCTTTTGTCCCATTTTCAAAATTGTTTGTCAAAAGTTATTTGCACCTGCATAAGATAACAATAAACATTTTAGACTTGCATCCGCAGGGCTATAAACCGAAGCCATTTAAGGGGATTATCAATAAGGAGGGGAATTCATGTCCCATAAAGACAATGGCCATTTTATTATTTCTCAGGAAGACTGGTCCCTCCACCGAAAAGGGTATGATGACCAACAGCGTCACCAGAAAAAGGTGCAGGACGCGATCAAAAACAATCTGCCTGACCTGATTACAGAAGAAAGCATTATTATGTCCAACGGCAAAGATGTTGTCAAAATTCCGATTCGATCGTTAGATGAGTATAAAATCCGCTATAACTATGATAAAAATAAACATGCCGGCCAAGGAGACGGCGACAGCGAGGTAGGAGATATCGTCGCAAGGGACGGTTCGGATAAACGGGGCGCCGGCAAAGGCCAGGGAGCGGGCGACCAGGCCGGTGAAGATTATTATGAAGCTGAAGTTTCGTTAATCGATTTGGAAGAGGCGCTCTTCAGCGAAATGGAACTGCCGAATTTAGAACAAAAAGAACGGGATGATATCGTTGTCGAAGATATTGAGTTCAACGATATCCGCAAAACGGGTTTGACCGGTAATATCGATAAGAAAAGAACGATGCTCAGCGCTTTTAAGCGAAATGCAATGACGGGAAAACCTTCATTTTATCCGATCTACCCCGAAGACTTAAAATTTAAAACGTGGAATGACTCCGTAAAGCCGGAATCAAAAGCCGTTGTGCTCGCAATGATGGATACGAGCGGATCGATGGGCGTTTGGGAAAAATATATGGCGCGAAGCTTTTTCTTTTGGATGACACGTTTTTTACGGACAAAGTATGAAACGGTCGATATTGAGTTTATCGCCCATCACACTGAAGCCAAAGTGGTATCAGAAGAAGATTTCTTTTCGAAAGGGGAAAGCGGGGGCACGATTTGTTCATCTGTATACCGCAAATCCCTCGAACTGATTGAAGACAAATACCATCCGACACGCTATAACATTTATCCGTTTCATTTTTCGGACGGCGATAATTTGACATCCGACAATGCGCGTTGCGTTAAGCTTGTCGGAGAGATTATGGAGAAAGCGAATATCTTTTGCTATGGCGAAGTCAACCAGTACAACAGACATTCAACGTTAATGTCAGCCTACAAAAATATTAAAAACGAAAAATTCAAGTATTATGTGCTGAAACAGAAAGCCGATGTTTTTCAGGCTCTGAAGAGCTTCTTCAGCAATGAAGAACGGCATCAATATACATGAAAAAACGCGATTGAAACCTCCGGCAGCGGAGGTTTTTTGTTTGGAAAATATTTAAATCAAAATTTTAAGTGCAAGGTTATTGACATTCTTTATTACTTTAACTAATATTTAATCTTGTTAACTATTTATTTTGTTGTGCAGAGGTAAAAACAAATTTACCGCTTCCGATCTTTCTTGCTCAGTTTTGAACAACTTTTTCAGTACACGTCCCGCAAGTTGCTGGGCAGGAAATAGGAAAACGCAAAACCGCGGAAGCCGATCAAACCGGCTTCATCCAAAATATAAGGATATGAAAGGAGAAATAAACATGAGCAAAGGACGTTTAATTGCGACGAACATTATCGGACTCATCATCGTGCTTGCCATCTTAGCAGGAGGTGCGTATTTCTATTATGACAGCATCAGCTATGTGAAAACCGACGAAGCACACGTGACAGGCGAGATGGCCGACATTACGGCGCCTGCATCAGGGAAGCTCTCAGATTGGGATTTGAAAGAAGGATCAAAAGTTTCAAAAGACGAAAAAGCAGCGAAAATCAAAGGGGAACAAACGGTTGACGTGAAGTCGATCATGGACGGAACGATTGTCAAAAACGAAGCGAAAGAAGGCCAGATCGTACAAGCCGGTCAAACGCTTGCGAAAACCATTGACATGGATCATCTGTACATTACAGCTAACATTGAAGAAAACGACCTGAAAGACATCGAAAAAGGGGACAAAGTCGATATCGTCGTTGACGGTGATTCAGGCACTACATTTGAAGGAAATGTCGAAGAAATCGGCTATGCGACAAACTCAACATTTGACTTGCTTTCTCAAAGCAATTCAAGCGGAAACTACACGAAAGTGACGCAGAAAGTACCTGTGAAAATTTCAATTAAAAACCCGTCTGACAAAGTGCTGCCGGGAATGAACGCATCCGTGAAAATTTCAAAATAACCGGGGGAAATAAAAACGAGCGAAAGGAGGATGTCATAAGTGGCTTCTCAGAAAAAAGGAAATATGTCACTGCTCATCATTTTAATGGGCGGCTTGTTTCTGGCCATTTTAAACCAAACGCTACTGAATGTGGCGATGCCTCATCTCATGACAGAGTTCAATGTGAGCGCCACAACGATTCAATGGCTGACAACCGGATATATGCTTGTCAACGGCGTTTTGATTCCTTTATCAGCCTTCCTGATTATGCGGTTCGGCGGACGGAGCTTGTTTTTAACGGCGATGCTGCTGTTTACGGTCGGAACGCTGATATGCGGAATTGCGCCTAACTTCTCGACGATGTTAACCGGACGCCTCATTCAGGCAGTCGGCGGAGGCATACTTCAGCCTTTGGTCATGACCACGATTCTCTTTATCTTTCCTCCGGAAAGCCGCGGGAAAGGAATGGGAATCTTCGGGCTTGCGATGATGTTTGCTCCTGCTGTCGGTCCGACGCTATCCGGCTGGGTCATTGAAAACTACAGCTGGCGGATCATGTTTTACGGCCTTGTGCCGGTTGGTTTGATCGTCATCATTTTCGGTTTTTTCCTATTTAAAAATATGACGGAACCTAAAAAAATCAAATTGGACACAGCGGGCGCGATTCTTTCAATTGTCGGATTTGCGGCGTTGCTGTATGGTGTGAGCGAAGCCGGCTCAGACGGCTGGGATGATCCGCTCGTACTTTCTACAGTTGTGATCGGTGTGATCGGCATTGCCGCTTTTATCATCCAGCAGTTGAAATCGAAAGAGCCGATGCTTGACTTCAGAGTGTTCAAATACGATATGTTTTCACTGTCAAGCGTGATCAACGCCATCATTACAGTTGCTTTGTATGCAGGAATGTTCCTGATTCCGATTTACTTGCAAAACCTGGTCGGTTTTACAGCGCTTCAATCGGGGCTTTTGATGCTGCCGGGCGCACTTGTCATGCTTGTGATGTCGCCGATCTCAGGAATTTTATTTGATAAAGTCGGCCCAAGGCCGCTAGCGATTGTCGGATTATTGATCACTGTTGTGACGACCTACGAATTTACGACGCTTACGATCGATACACCGTATATGCACATCGTGTTGATCTATGCGATTCGGGCGTTTGGGATGTCCATGTTGATGATGCCGATCATGACTGCCGGCATGAACCAGCTTCCGCAGCATTTAAACAGCCACGGAACGGCGATGTCGAATACGCTTCGCCAAATCAGCGGTTCGATCGGAACGAGCTTGATCACGACGATTTATACAAATCGCACGACATTCCACTATGCATCAATGGCCGATCAGACAAATACGGCTGATCCGTCATTTATGAGCACACTGCAGTCAACCATTCAGTCAACAGCGCAATCGATGCATATATCTCTTGAACAAGCACAACAATATGTCGTGAAATATTTGACCGGACAGGCTCAGCTCAACTCGAATGTCATGGGCATCAATGACGCATTTATGTGGGCGGCCGGGTTCTGTGTCATCGGCCTCGTTCTCAGCCTGTTTTTGAGGGATGTCAGAAAAGACAAGCTGCGCAGGAAGAACAAGGCGGAGGAGCTGACATTGCTTCCGGCTCCTAAAGAAGCGAAAGAATCTTAAAATGAGGAGGTTCTGACATGAAAATTTATGTTGTTTACGACAGTGAAGGCGAGCATACGAAAAAGCTGGCTGAAGCCATTGCGGAAGGCGCAGGGGAACATGAGGCTGCAGACGTGCTGATCGATCATGTCAGCCAGGCGGATATTAGAAAGCTCGAAGAAATGGATGCTATCATCTGGGGCTGCCCAGGTCATTTCGGTACAATCAGCTCCGGATTAAAAACTTGGATCGACAGGCTGGGCTACCTTTGGGCGGAAGGGAAGCTGATCAATAAGATCGGCGCAGTCTTCTGCACAACAGCGACAACTCACGGCGGTCTTGAGGCGACAATGCTCAACTTAATAACACCGATGCTTCATCAAGGCATGATGGTCGTCGGCTTGCCTGGAAATGTACCTGAAAATGCTTTATACGGGTCTTATTACGGTGCAGGTATCACGTGTCCTGTCGACAGTGACGAACTGATCGGCGAAGAAGGCCTGGAGCTGGGCCGGGCTTTAGGCAGACGCGTCGCCCAAGTGACAGACCGCTTTACAGCAGGACAGTGAGGAGCGATTTGACATGACCATTATATTGACCATCATCGCTGCTGTCCTCGTCATTATCGGTCTGGTGGTATTTAATGTGCGGTCGGCGTCTTCACAGGATAAACCCGAACATGAGGATAACGCGGCAGCTGAAGCTGGCATTCCTCATGTTCAGGAAGAAGAAGTCGCTGAGCAAGTTGAAGCCGATCAGCAAGATCCGTTCGAAATGAATGATCAAACCTATCGGGCGATTCTGCAAAAACTTCAACATCCAAAAGAGGAAAAAAACCATTCCGAGAAAACGGAAATGGACGATATGGATTACCGAAAAGCATTAAAATCCATGAAAAAGCGGGAACAGGATTAAAGGCAAATTCGCTGGGAACCAGCGGGTTTGCTTTTTTTTTTTTGCATTTTTTTGTAATATTTGATTGCGATTTTCACTGTATCGGTGTACTATTGACGTAGTACACTGATACAGTGACTAGAGGAGGATATGTTTTGCGGTCTTTCAGCGGTTTATTTAAAAAAGATTTTCTCATGGCAAGGTTTTGGTTTTTGGTTTGGATGCTGTGCATGATTTGTGCGATTATTGCAAGCTTTTGGTTTGCTCATTATACAGGCGAATCAATGGCTCTTTTTGGGGCGCTAGTGACCATTTTATTATTTCATAGTCTGTTTTGTCCTTTAATGATCCTAGCTCAGCTCCGTCTGGAAGGGAAGACGCAGCTTTGGTTATATAATCCGAACAACAGTGCGTTATTGCTGGTGTCAAAGCTTGCTTCAGCTGCCGTATACCAATTGATTTCCCACGCTGTTTTATTCATTTTCGGGCTGGTTGTCAGAAGCGTTCTGCTCTCCAGCAGCGCCGGTCTGTTTTCCGTGTCAGATTTGCTTCTCGTCAATATCGCTGTCTTTTTAGGCTCCATCAGTTTTTCCACATGGGTGATGTTTCTGTGGACGGTATATGAAGCGCTCAGAAAATATCCGGCTATCAAAAAAATCCGCTGGATCATTCCCTTGCTAATCTACAGTGCTTACGGATTAATCGAGGCGCTGTTCATCGAGAGCGGCTTATTCCAGGAATTGCAGAAATTGTGGAGCATTTCTTTAAAGGCTGAATTCAAACTTCATTACGAACATTCAGGATGGACTGTTACATTTTCTCAAGTTGATTTGCCGGGTGTTCTCCTGGTGTATTACACAGTCTTAGGCGTCTGTCTCTTCTATCTCTCCTGCAAATTACTGAACAGAAGAGTTGAGGTGTAAAAGAATGGCAAATGAATTTTCTGCTTCAAAGCCGATCTATAGGCAAATAGCCGAACAGCTCTTTAAAAAAATGATCCGCGGAGAGATCAAACCGGGAGAAAAATTGCCTTCGGTCCGTGAGCTGGCTGTTCAGACACAGGTAAATCCGAATACGATTCAAAGAACCTACAATGAAATGGAAAGGATGGGCGTGGTGGAGACCAGAAGGGGACAGGGCACCTTTGTTGTTGAACATACGGAAGTCATCGATGATTTAAAGCGGGAGATGAGGTCGGAAGTTATCGGGCAATTTGTCCAGAGCATGGAAGAGCTTGGCTTGTCTAAACAAGACATGTTGTTGGAACTTGACCGTTTTCTTCAGAAAGGAGATCCCAAATGAAGATTGAGCTGAAAAATGTCACGAAGAAGTTTGGCAAAGAGTATGCGCTCAAAGAGGCCGATCTGTCACTTTCTCCCGGGAAAATTTACGGGTTGACAGGACCGAACGGCAGCGGCAAATCTACGATCTTGAAGCTGATCACAGGGCTCTCGTTTCCGGATTCGGGCTCGGTGCTGATCGGAGGGCGGCCGGCAGCCAGAAAGGAGACGAAGAACATCGCCTATTTAACAGAGCTCGATATGTTCTACGATCCATTTCGGGTCAAGGATATGATTCACTTTTATGAAACCCAGTTTTCCGATTTCCGTATAAATAAAGCGTGGGACCTGTTAAAGGACATGAAAATCAACGGGGATAAAAAAATCGGCAAGCTTTCCAAAGGCAACCGGGGCAGGCTGAAGCTCGCGCTCACATTGGCGCGCGATGCAGCAGTCGTGCTGCTTGATGAGCCGTTTTCCGGTCTTGATCCGATGGTGAGAGAATCGATCGTCAAAAGCCTTCTTACATATTTGGAGCTTGATAAGCAGACAATCGTCATCGCCACCCATGAGATTCATGAAATTGAACAAATTTTGGATGAGGTCGTCGTCGTCTTAAATGGCCGAATTGAAGAAAAAAAGGATGTCGAACAGCTGCGCGAGGAATCCGGAATGTCGCTTTTGGAATGGCTGAAACGGTTTATTGAAGAAAAAAATTGAAAAGGCTGGAGGAGAAACAGTGGAAACACTTTTGGAATTAAAAAATGTATCAAAAACGATCAGGGGGAAAAAGATTATCGACGGCTTGAGCTTTGACGTGCGGGCAGGCGAAATATTCGGCTTCCTAGGTCCGAACGGCGCCGGAAAAACGACGACGATCCGGATGATTGTCGGGCATATGAACATCACCGCCGGTGAAATCGCCGTGTGCGGCGTCAGCGTAAAAGAAAATTTTGAAAAGGCCGCGCGGCATATCGGAGCGATCGTTGAAAATCCGGAACTGTATAAATTTTTAACGGGCTATCAAAACCTTCAGCAATACGCGCGCATGACGAAAGGCGTGACGAAACAGAAAATTGACGAAATCGTCGAGCTTGTCGGATTGAAAAACAGGATCAACGATAAGGTCAAAACGTATTCTTTAGGAATGAGACAAAGGCTTGGCCTGGCCCAAAGCCTTTTGCACGATCCGAAGCTCTTGATTCTCGATGAGCCGACGAACGGGCTTGATCCGGCCGGTATCCGGGAAATTCGCGATCATTTAAGAAAGCTGACGAGAGAAAGAGGTATGGCGGTCATCGTTTCAAGCCACCTGCTTTCAGAAATGGAGCTGATGTGCGACAGGATCGCCATTATCCAGAACGGAAAGCTCCGGGATATTCAGCATGTGCACGGACCCGCTCGGGATGAAAAGAAGCGCTATTATATTCAAGCGGATGACAATCAGGCTCTGATGCGGGAAGCGGCTGCCTTCAAAAAGATGAAGGTTGACGAAGCGGAAGGCGGGATAGAGCTCAGCCTTCAAAAGGATGAAGTGCCTGATTTGATCAAACACTTGTCAGACAACGGTGTCCGCCTATATGAAGTGAAGGCTGTGAACAAATCGCTGGAAGACCGGTTCCTGGAAATCACCGCAGAGAAGGAGGAAGCTCAGCATGTTTAATCTCATCGTAAATGAATGGATCAAAATTTTTAATCGAAAAGGCACATATGTCATGATTGCGATTTTGCTGTTATCTGCCATCGGGCTGGGCGTTCTCACAAAGATGATCGGAGAGACAGACCAAAACCCGGACTGGAAAAAAGAATTGATGCAGGAAAATAAAGATATGAAAGAACAACTTAAAGGGGTCAATAATCCGGCACTTGAAAAAAGCTATGAACGGTCGACCGCCATTAATGAGTATCGAATCAAGCACGATTTGCCGGAAGACGGGGACTATTCGGCCCTGTCGTTCATCAGCGACGCGAGCGGCACCATTCCTCTCCTCGGTCTGTTTGTGATCACGGTGGCTGCGGGAATCGTTGCGAATGAATTCAACTGGGGAACGGTGAAGCTGCTTGTCATCAGGCCGATCAGCCGCTTTAAAATTTTGCTGGCAAAATATTTTACAGTTCTGCTTTTTGCATTGGCTTTGCTTTTCATTCTGTTCGCAAGCGCGGGTATCACAGGCCTTGCTTTATTCGGGGCAGGCGACGGCAGCCAGGTTCACTTGGCGTACGCCGATGGAACCGTTGAAGAAAAAAGCCTGCTGCTGCACTTGGCCGGCAGCTATTTGCTGAATTCAATATCGCTTTTGATGATGGCGACAATGGCCTTTATGATTTCAGCTGTTTTCAGAAACAGCTCGCTTGCCGTAGGTATTTCAATTTTCCTTTTGGCAATGGGCGGAACGGTGACAAACTTGCTCGCAACGAAATTTGATTGGGTGAAATACATCTTATTTGCCAACACTGATCTCACTCAATACTTTGACGGATCTCCGCTTGTTTCAGACATGACGCTGGGATTCTCGATTGTGGTGCTGGCTGTCTATTTTATCGTTTTTCATGTGCTCGCCTTTGGTGCATTCACAAAAAGAGACATCGCTTCATAAGCGGTTTTCGCAAAAAAAGCCTGACGCCGGTTTTCCGGGCGTCAGGCTTTTTTTAAATATAAAAAGACTGCTGACATTCGGTCAGCAGTCCTGTATGAAGATCAGCGGTTCACAGCTTACGCTTTTGTTACGTTAGCAGCTTGTGGTCCGCGGTTTCCTTCAACGATTTCGAAAGATACAGATTGGCCTTCTTCCAAAGTTTTGAAGCCTTCGCCTTGAATAGCAGAGAAATGAACGAATACATCGTCTTGTCCTTCAACTTCGATGAATCCGAAACCTTTTTCAGAGTTAAACCATTTTACTTTACCTTCTAGCATGAAATTTCCTCCTAAAGCGATAACGCTTAAATTCACTATTCTTGCTCTAAAACAAACTTCCAAGACGAAAACTCTTACAAAACTTTCTTCTTAAAGATAGTTCGAACAAAAATAATTACCTTTACTTTACCAGTGTTTAAGCGAAATTACAACTGCTAAACACAATTTTTTTAAAAAAAGTGAAATTTAATAATCAGGGCGAAAAATAAAGCATTAAAAAGCGGGTTTTTGAAATTTTCACAATTCTGATTGACAACATTTCAAAGAAGCTGTAAAGTTAGGTAAAACTTCATGCATCAACACTTCTTATTCAGAGAGGCGGAGGGAATTGGCCCTATGAAGCCTCGGCAGCGGGTTCTGCATACAGCAGAATACTGTGCCACATCCAACAAGCCGTACGGGCTTGGAAGATAAGAAGAGAGCGGACCACTCTATTTACTTCGTGTCGTCTAAGGCTTCTTCTTATTTTTTAAGAGGAAGCCTTTTTTGTTAGCCAAAAAGAGGAGGAAGATCATCATGATTACATTTGAAGGCGTTGAAAAGGTCTATGAAAGCGGCGGACAGAAGGTTCATGCGCTCAATGGAATCGACCTTCATGTAGATAAAGGGGAAATATACGGCGTCATCGGATTCAGCGGCGCAGGGAAAAGCACGCTGATCCGCTGTGTGAACTTCCTTGAAAAACCGACGGCCGGAAAGGTATTCGTCGGCGGAAGAGACTTGATGTCTCTGTCGAAAGCTGAGATTCGAGCTGTTAAAAGGAAGATCGGCATGGTATTTCAGCATTTTAACCTGTTAAATTCAAAGACGATTTTCGCTAATGTCGCTGAGCCGCTCGCGCTTGTCAAAACACCGAAAGCCGAAATCAAGCAAAAAGTGACGGAACTGCTCCATTTTGTCGGACTTGAGGATAAAGCCCGCGATTATCCGGATCAGCTGTCGGGCGGCCAAAAGCAGCGCGTCGGCATTGCCCGGGCGCTGGCGACAAATCCGGAGGTTCTGCTCTGTGATGAAGCGACATCCGCGCTTGACCCGCAGACGACCGGCGATATTTTGAAGCTGCTGAAGCGCGTCAACGAACAATATAACATCACGATTTTGTTGATCACTCATGAAATGAATGTGGCAAAAGAAATCTGCGACAAAGTCGCGGTCATTGAAAAAGGAAGGATCATTGAATCAGGCAGCGTGTTTGACGTGTTTTCCGCGCCGGAAACCGAAACGGCCAAAAGCTTTGTCAAATCAGCCATCGACCACGAGATACCTGAATCGATTCAAAAATTAAATGTGAAGCATCTCTACCAGCTTCAATTTGTCGGCGAATCTTCCGGGAAGCCATTTCTTTCGCAAGTGGCAAAGCGGTTTGACGTAGAAGTCAACATTCTGCACGGAACGATTACAGAGCTTCAGGGAATTCCGTTTGGCAGTATGACGGTTGAACTGCAGGGGGAAGACGGTGAAATCGGGCGGGCGCTCGAATATATCCGCAGAGAAAACATTCGCATCAGGGAGGTATAAGCATGCTTGTTACATATGACCAAATCATTGACGCACTGGTTCAGACGATTCAAATGACGGTTTTCTCGCTTTTATTTTCAAGCGTGATCGGCATTCCGCTCGGCATTTTGCTGGTTGTCACAAGGAAGGGGCATCTGCTTGAAAATCCGGCAGTTTTTACGGTTGTCAATATGATCATTAACATTTTCCGTTCCGTTCCGTTTATCATCTTGATGGTTGCTTTAATTCCGGTGACAAGGCTGATTGTGGGGACGTCCATCGGCACATCGGCAGCGATTGTTCCCCTGACTTTTTATGCGGGGCCTTACATCGCAAGGCTCGTCGAGAACTCTCTGCTTGAAGTCGATCCGGGAGTCATTGAAGCCGCTGAAGCAATGGGAGCGACTCCGCGGCAGATCATCTTCCGGTTTCTGATTCCGGAAGCGCTCGGTTCGCTTGTGCTGAGTTTTACGGTGGCAACGGTCGGATTGGTCGGAGCGTCGGCGATGGCTGGTGCGATAGGCGCCGGCGGTCTTGGGGATTTGGCGATCACATACGGCTACCAAAGGTTTGACACGCTGACGATGATCATCACGGTTGCAATTCTCGTCATCGTTGTGCAGGGATTGCAGACATCCGGAAACGTTCTGTCCAAAAAATTGAGAAGAAGATAAACAGAGAGGGAGACAGCTATGATGAAAAAGTTCACATTTGTTATCATTTTACTGCTGCTTGCGGGAGTGATCGCGGGGTGTGCGGCAGACTCTGATGCGAAAACCATTAAAATCGGCATCAGCGGAACGGATACAAGAATCTGGGACTTTGTGAAGAAAAAAGCCGAGAAAGAAGGCTTAAAGCTTGAAATCGTCAAATATTCTGATTATGTTCAGCCGAACCAGGCTTTGGCGGGCGGTGACATTGACGCCAATGCATTTCAGACGATATCTTACTTTAATGCATTCAAAAAGGAACGCAATCTTGAACTATCGCCGATCGGCACAACGATCATCGCTCCGATGGGCATTTATTCCGAGAAGTATGATTCGCCTGACGATATACCAAACGGCGCGGAAATCGCTGTTCCGAGCGAAGCGACGAACATGGGCAGAGCCTTGCTCCTGTTGGAGTCCGCCGGCCTGCTTCAATTAAAGGACGGATTTGACGGAAACGGAACGCTTGATGCGATTAAAGAAAATCCTAAAAAACTCAAAATCACAACGGTGGCCGCAGAGCAAACGCCGCGCGTGCTTCCCGACGTCGCTGCATCTGTTATCAACAACGGCATAGCGGTTGACGCCGGCTTCCATCCTGTCAAAGATTCGATTAAACTGGAAGACGAAACAGCGACACCGTACATCAACATTATTGCGGCCAGAACAGAAGACCGGGACCGTGAAGATTTGAAAAAGATCGTTGAGCTGTACCAATCAGACGATACCGCTGAATTGATCAAAAAAGAGTTTGACGGTGCACAGCTGCCGACTTTTGTTCCACTGAAAGACATCGGCGAATAAAATGTCAGTCGCGCAATTGATTCCCGGGTCATATATTGAAATACATCGATAATTCCTACTTGACCAATCAGGTTTGTTGTACTATAGTTTTTAAATGTAAAAAATTCTGGGGGTGCTTTTGTTACCATGACATTATTTGTTGTTATTAATATTATCGTCATGCTCGGCCTGATGGCGCTCCTTTATATGATGCAAAAAAAACATGTTTCGTTTTCTAAGCGGGTATTTACCGCTCTGGGAATCGGCATTGTTTTTGGATTCGCTTTGCATTTTATATATGGTTCGTCTTCAGAAACGATTACGCAGACATCTGATTGGTTTAATATTGCAGGCGGCGGCTATGTGAAGCTTTTGCAGATGATCGTTATGCCGCTTGTATTCATCTCGATTTTGGGTGCTTTTACAAAGCTTAAACTGACGCACAATATCGGAAAAATCAGCGGATTGATCATCGGCCTCTTGATCGCGACGACAGCTGTCGCTGCTGCGGTGGGAATCGCGTCCGCACTTGCTTTCGACCTGCAGGCTGTCCATGTGGATCAAGGCCAGGCAGAGTCAATGAGAGGGGCGGAACTCGAACAGAAATCGCAGGACATGGAAGCCAAAACACTTCCACAGCAAATTGTCGAGCTTCTTCCGGGGAATCCGTTTTTAGATTTTACGGGAGCAAGACCGACATCAACGATCGCCGTTGTTATTTTTGCGGCTTTCCTTGGAATCGCGTATCTCGGGGTCAATCGAAAACAGCCTGAACAAGCTGAGCTTTTCAAAAAGATGGTTGATGCCGTGTATGCGATCATTATGCGTGTAGTGACGTTGATTCTGAGGCTGACGCCTTACGGTGTATTGGCGATCATGACAAAAACGATTGCAACGAGCGATCTCGACAGCATTGCCAAGCTCGGCAAATTTGTCATCGCTTCATATGTGGCGCTGATCGTCATGTTCATCATTCACCTGCTGCTCATTACATTCAGCGGTTTAAATCCTGTCACATATTTGAAAAAGGCGTTTCCGGTCCTTGTATTCGCGTTTACATCTAGATCAAGCGCAGGCGCTTTGCCGCTGAACATTAAAACGCAGCGCAGCCTCGGTGTTCCCGAAGGCATTGCAAACTTTGCCGGTTCCTTCGGACTGTCCATCGGACAAAACGGATGTGCCGGAATTTACCCTGCAATGCTCGCGATCATGATTGCGCCGACGGTCGGACAAAATCCGCTTGAGCCGTCATTTTTGTTCACGGTTATCGCTGTTGTTGCGATCAGCTCTTTCGGAGTGGCAGGCGTCGGCGGAGGTGCGACATTTGCAGCGCTTCTCGTCCTTTCGGCGTTAAATATGCCCGTAGCGCTTGCTGGACTGCTGATTTCGGTTGAGCCGCTCATCGACATGGGGCGTACGGCTCTTAATGTCAGCGGCAGCATGACGTCAGGACTTGTCACAAGCAAAGCAACAAATGAACTTGAAAAAGACACGTACCAAGACCGTACTAATATCATTGAAGCAGAAGTGTAAAAGAAGAACGGCCCGCACAGCTTGATTGCTCGTGCGGGCCGTTTTTTATGAATAGTTTTGGTCGTTATCGAACATCGTCTGGTTTGCAGTCTGATCGTTCATGACATTAACCGGGGCAGTCATATGGCTTGATTGATGCTGGTCGTTTGCCGTATGGCCTGACTGGCGATGTTCCTGTGACTGTCCTCCGGAATTGAAAGCCTGTTTGATCATGTCAGCCGGATTCATCATCATCTGGTTTCGGCCGTTACCTTGCTGTCGACCTCCCATGCCCTTCGCGAACATGCCTGTCAATCTTTTGCGGATTTCGGGAGAAAAAGCCGCGGTCAATGCAGCTGATCCTAAAACCAATACAGCGGGATGGATGCCTGATCTTCTTCTAAACAAAGGGTCAACCTCCTTTTTACGTATACCATCCCCAGTCCTGATCGGTTTTATTCTTCAAGCTGTGCCGCGAGATATAAGCGGTTACTTTCGAAAAATTCAAAAATTTTATGGTAGACTTTTATTTTATTTTCTGTTTTAGAAAAACCGTGCCCTTCATTTTCCAAAACAAGATACTCAATATTCCGCCCCATGGCTTTTAACCGATCGACGACCTGATCGGACTCTTCCTTTACGACGCGGGGATCGTTTGCGCCTTGGATGATCAGCATCGGCTGAGTCATATTCTCCAGGTATGTAACAGGAGAATCGGCTTTCAGTTTTTCATAATCCCGCTCAGGGTTGCCGACCCATTTTTCCATCATCGGCTGCCAGAAATCCGGTACGGATTCGACAAACGAAAACAGATTGCTGACTCCGCATATATCGACGACGGCGCGGAAATACTCTGGATGCCTTCCGTGAAGCAATAGCGACATATACCCTCCGTAGCTGCCCCCCATTAAAAAAAGTTTTTCGCGGTCCGCAAGCTTTTGATCGATAAGCCAGTCGATGCCTGCAGTCATATCGAGGCGCGGTCCGTCTCCCCAATCTTGTTCAACCATTTTAAAGAAGGAATAGCCGTAATTCGCTGATCCCCTGAAATTAGGGGCGAATAACTGGTAGCCCATTTTCGCAGCGAGTTGAAAGAGATCATAGAACATAAAGGTTTCTGCATCTTGCGGTCCGCCGTGCGGCCAAATAATCGTCCAGCCGTTCGCTTCTTCCGGGTCCGGCTTAAACAGCAGCCCTTCTATAGCGAGACCGTCAAAAGAAGGATATGTCACAACCTCCGGATATGACAGCTCCTGTTCGGAGAAACCTGGAACCGAATGTTTCGTTAATTGCCGCCATTTCGTCTGTCCTTTCGTTAATACATAGAGATTAGCCGGCCTGGTCGGCGTTGAGCCGAGAATGTACAGCGTGCCCGAAGAGGCGCAGTGTATTTTCGAAATGGATGTGCAAGGGCAGTCCACCTGCCGGCTTCCTCCTGTTGCTGTGTTGTACTCATACATCACCTCTTTGACGCCTTTTTTTCCAATCAGATAAAGGAAAGTTCCACTCGGATCAGCGTGGATGGCTGTTAAATCAGTTTTGTCAATCGAAAGCACCGGCGCAAAAATACCGGATGAAACGTTGTACAAGGCAAGGTATGAAAACTCGGCTTCGTAGTTTGTCGTGACGAATAACCGATCATCAGATGCAAAGCGGGAAGAATAAACCATATGAGGCAGCGTCTCATCGGGGACGATTCCTGTCGTCACACCTTCAGCGGTATGGATCATGCAGACATTGTGGCTGTTGACATAGTAGACATGGATGCTGACGGCTTTCTCGCCCGGGCTTACATCAGCCAGTATTGAAGTTCCGTCTTTTCCTTTAAAAATAAGCTCTTCTTTTTCAGCGAGACAATCGTATCTGTATGTATTTAAAAATGTCGGATTGTCCTTTGTGGAGGAGTAGTAAACGGCGTTTTGGACAGGGATGGGCTCGAAGTGGCGGTCCGTTTGATTTCCGTTTAATGAATGGAACGACCCGTTTTTTGACGAAAGCTTGTACAGTCCGCTTTGTTCGTTTCCGTCATGGTCAAAACCGGCATAGAGAATAGAGCCGTCGGGATTGTAGGCGATTCCTTTTGCATCCTGATTCAAGAATGACAGCTGGTACGGGTATGCATCGGGAAGATCCATCGCCCACAGGTTTGATGTTCCGTTGAGATTTGTATCAAAAACAAGTTGCGTCTCATCGGGATGTACCGCAAAGTCTTTAATTCGCAGCACATGCAAAATGCTTTTTGCTTTTTCCATTTTATATACACCTCCGGATTTATTTGGGTATTTTTACATTCAATAAGATCATAACAAAAGTCGCGTATAAAAAATATGCTTTAGACAAATAAATAACACGAAAAAGAAAAAACCTATACGTCAATCATTAAAGGAGGCAATTTTAATGTTCAGTATGAAAAAAAGCGCGATTGTTGCTTTGCTCCTTCCGTTTTTGTTCACAGCCGGATGCGGCATGGCAAACCAGGGGGCGGATAACAACCGTCGCAACCAGGACAATGCGCTTCAAAATGTAACAAACAGAGATAACGACCGCACGAATGTCAATGACGGCAGAAACGTCAACGACCAAATGAATGTGACAGACAACCGCGATGCCAACCGGGATAATAATAATATGGAAGTGGCGGATAAAGCCGCAGACAAAGTGACGGAACTGAAAGAAGTCAGAAGTGCAAACGTCATTACGACAAACCGCAACGCTTATGTAGCGGTCGTTTTGAAAGGCAATCCGAAAGGCGACGTAACGAATGAGCTGAAAGGGAAAATCTCGAAAAAGGTTAAAGAAGCAGACAATAACATCAACAATGTATTCGTTTCGGCAAATCCTGATTTTGTTGACCGGATGAGAAATTATGGCGACAGAATCCAAAATGGCGAACCGATCGAGGGCATGTTTGAAGAATTCGGTGAAACGATCAACAGAATTTTCCCGAATCAAAGATAATGAAAAGCCGCAATGAGCGGCTTTTTTTGTTGGCTGCTTTTCATACAGGCCACTTCCTGAACCTTCCCGCATAGTGTGTAGTACAGTGAAGCACATTGCGGATGGAGGGATGACATGTGACGGGAGAGATGAAAGCAGCCTTTATTTTAATTATGGCGGGCACTCTATCCGCTTTGTTATTGGCCGTTTTTGTCGTGTTCAGCCAAGAGAGCCCTGAGGCAGCTGTTCTTTCTGGGAAAAAAGAAAAACTGAAAGAATCGCTGAAAATGCTTAAATATGATAGTGTCAGCATTTATTACGCTGAAGAAGATAGGACGATCCTGGAGCTGACAAAGGAGACGCTTCGGGATGCAGCTGACATGAATCGGGAACTGTTTGCGAGTCCTCTTCAAGACAGCGTTGATTTGATCTTTTTTTCAAACCGCGATGATATGGAGTCATTTTCAAAATTAAAGGATATCACCGGATTTTACTCAAATGATATGCGGATGATCGGGCTGTTGCTCGAGGAGAAAAAGCATCTGAATAGCGGCGAGGGATTCGCCGTCTTCCTGTACAAACGGGTGCTGATACATGAGTATACCCATTATGCTTTTCACGTCAAGCTGAGAGAACTGAATGCCGACCCGGCAGCTTATCCGCTTTGGTTTCACGAGGGAGTGGCGGAATGGGTTTCTGCGCATGACGCCGTAGAAATCCGGACTTTGCCGTCAGCCGTTCCGTTGAGCAAGCTGAAGACCGACAGGCAATGGCAAAAAGCACGCATTGGATATGAAACCGATATTTATTTGCAAAGTTATTATTTGATCGAAGAGCTCGCGGAGAAAAAAGGAAGGGGTATCATCCTCGACATTATCGAGGAAACGGCTGCTCGGGGAAGTTTTGAAGACGGATTTAAGGCTGCCGTCGGTCAGTCTTTACCGGGCTTTGAAAAAGAATTCAAACGGAAATATGAAGCGAAAAAAACGGCACGGAACGTTTCTCTTCCGTGCCGTTTTCATTATCAATGAATAGGTCTCTGCTGCCCGTTCGGAGGCATTTGCGGCTGACCTTGCACCGGAGCGAATGCTGAAGTCATCTTCTGCATGTCTTGCGGTGCAAGCTGAGGAACTTGATAGTACCCGTGTTTGTTCTGATAAAGGAAAATTTCATAAGCCATTTCGATATAGTGAGGAATCTGGTCTGCGAGAACCCTTCTGCAGACAGGGTTTGTCACTTCGGGAGCCGCCATGGCCAATGCCGAACAATTGGTTTTCATCAAGCCGAGCATAAAGCTGCTGATACAGGCGTCATCAATCGCCTGCACGGATTGCTTCGGCTGTTTCGGCTGGGCATCTTTTAACCCGTAGACAAATTGACGATCCTCTTTCATCATATATGTTGCCGTTTCCTGGCTCGGCTTTTGCCCCGTTCTGAAACATTCTGTTGTGATGTTGTACTGAGACGAAATAAACCGGTGCTGCCTGTCCAAAATATCGAGCAGCTCCGGATCTTTGACATGCTCTCTGAACATCATATATTGCTCAAGAACGCCGATCATACCGGACAACACTTCATGCATGTCAAACACTTCGTGGCCCCCGTGATTCATATGCTGCATTCCTTCATTGCCTTGATTGATTTGCATTTGCGGCTGGTTTTGCTGTTCCACTCTAACGTATCCTCCTTAAATGTAATTCAACTATTATATTTCGTTTTTGCCGTCATGTTTATTCAAAAAAGGAATAATCGATAAACTGGATTTAAAGGGATTTTATTCTAACCGTCGAATAGTTTAGTTCAGAGAAAATATTATGGGGGTCTTGTGTTCAAAGACAATATATCATCTCATTGGTCGAAAGTGGAAATGAGGTCATTTTAGCGTCAAACTGAAAAAAACTGAGGATCAGGAGAGGAAATTCTGGCCGGTTTTGAGATCCCTCGTACCTTTGTAAACGGAGCACATATCTGCCGGGCGATGATGAAATGTTCATGCATGCTTCCGGCAGTTAAAGGAATTCGGTGAGTGGATGGATGTTTGATATCCAAAAAACAAATGAGCCGAAACAGGTCGGATTCAAATAAAGGCTGCCGGAAGAAGAATAAAAGACGGATGTCGGTCTTGTGTTCATGCACTTTTGTTTAAATATGGACTGAAAAACAATCGATTTGCAATGCCCGGGTGGATATCGGCATGAAGAACTTTGGCATTTAAAGAAGGTGCCTGCAAACTTTTTATTGCCCCTGCGCGATCTGTAAAGGATTCTCCCTCCGTAAATGATTTCAGCTGCCAATCATCATGAAAATGCAAAAAAGGTGTTTTCCTTTTTGATTTTGCACTTAGAAAAGGAGGAGTTTTGTAATGCTGGGCTCAAGTGAGACGGTTGGAAAAATGTCAGGTTTATTTGGTAATGATTCTGTGTATCCGAAGGTGCAAACAGAAGTATATAAAAAAATCAATGAACTGAGTGGTTTTCATAGGCTGGATGATATTTATCTTTCCTTGATCGACCAGTATATGTTTCCTTGTCTGATCCTGAATGACCGGGGAGAAATTGTCGCGTCCTCAGAAAGTGCCGATCAATATTTGAAAAGTTCAAAAGGCAACATTCATCAAGCTTTTCCCGCGAGCTTATCCGTGCAGGTCAATGCCGCTTTACAACGGGCAAAAAAAGAGAAAAAAGTGTCGTTTAAAAACGTTCCGATTTATTTAAGCGGAGAACTATCCTTTGTTCATTTGACATTAAAAAGTTTCTTCCGCCAGTATCACAAGCTTTATGTGCTGTTTATCGAAAAAGCAAAAGAAGAGGCTGCCCGCGCGCCGGTATCCGGCGGAGAGGACGGCCAGCTTCATCTCCAACATCTGTACCGGACGGTAAAAGAGCTCGAAGCGTCCAACGACGCTTTGGTGTCCGCAAATCAAAAGCTTCAGGAAGAAAACAAAAAATTAACAGCGCTAAACAGGGCGTTTGAAAAGAAAGTGAATGAGCTGAACACCCTTAAAAATGATCTGAACAATCTGCTGACGAGCACGAACATCGCCGCCGTTTTTTTGGATCAGGAATTGAAATTGAAATTATTTACGCCAGAAGCCGCCAATATGTTCGACCTGAAAAAGGAGGACCTTTCAAGGCCTGCCGATAAGCTGACAGAGAGGTTCAACTATGAGGAGTATACCGATGACTTAAAGCGGACGCTTTATGAAAACAAGACGGTCGTAAAAGAGTTCGAAATGCCAAACGGCGGCTGGTATGCCGTGAAAATGATGCCTTATTATGCTTCGGGGAAAAAGATTGAAGGCATTGTTGTCACGTTCACGAATGTCACTGAACTGAAAAAGACAAACGAGGCCCTGCACATCAGCTCACAGGCTATTGATCAAAGTCCGGCCAACATATTGCTCACTTCGGTCGACGGTTCGGTTACTTATGCAAACAAACGCTTCTGCCGGATGCTCAGAAAACAACAAGATGACATCATCGGCAGGGATGTATTTGACATTTACCGCAAGCATTTTCACTGTGATGATCTCCATCGCTACTGGAAGCACGTCCTTGATAAGAAACCATGGTCAGGGGATCTTCATTACCAGGATGGGGAGCAGCAGGACAGGTGGGAGCAAACCTCCCTTGTTCCTGTGGAGGACAGCGCAGGGAACGTGCATCAGGTGATGCTGATATCCGAGGACATTACAAACCAAAAGCGGTCTGAAAAAATGCTTATGAAATCGGAAATGCTGTCAGCGGTCGGGCAGCTCGCTGCCGGGATCGCTCATGAAATACGGAATCCCCTCACATCTCTGAAAGGGTTCCTCCAGCTGATGATCCAGTCTAAGAAATATCAAAAAGACTATGCGGAAGTGATGATGTCCGAATTCATCAGGCTTGAAGCGATTATCAACGAATTTCTCGTATTGGCCAAAACAAAATCGACTACATTTGATCCGGTTCAGGTCAACTCGATTGTTGAAGATGTCTGCATGGTATTGGAGTCGCAGGCCGTGCTGAACAATGTGCGGATCGAGAAACAGCTGAGCGGAGATCTCCCTGAGATTCTTGCTGTATCAAATGAACTGAAACAGGTTTTCCTCAACATATTAAAAAATGCGATCGAGGCGATGGAGGATGCTGAAGGCTTTATCACAATACGTTCCTACTTTGAAAAAGACAGCGTATTCATCACCTTTGAAGATCAGGGAAAGGGCATCTCAAAAGATGTGCTTGAAAAGCTTGGGGAGCCATTTTATACAACGAAGGAAAAAGGAACCGGGCTCGGATTAATGGTTACATTTAAAATTATTGAAAATCACGGCGGAAGCATTCATTTTGAAAGCGAGGAAGGAAAAGGAACGACCGTAAAATTGAAGCTTCCGATTAAAGAATGAGAATGCGGTCATCCCTGTTCTCATTCTTTTTTGAAAATTTTACAAAAAAATTATATGTTCTTTATCATCATCAGATAAACTTGACAGGAAGCAAAAAACGGGAGGCGAATATATGGTCAATGTTCTAAAGTGTCGTTTTTTAGCTGGTTTGACGATCACCCTTATGATGATTGCGTCTTTTTTAGCGCCGTTTGCGGACGTATCGCGCGCTTCAGAAACGATTACCGTAGAAGAAGCGATTAAGCACAACGAAGGGCATGCAGCCGTTGAAGGGTATGTCGTCGGGCATACTGTGTCGAGCGGCCATTATCGTTTCAGCGGAAATTTCGCCAACGATTATAACATCGCAATCGCAGATAAAAAAGAGGAAACATCACCTGAGAACATACTCCCCGTGCAGATACCCGCATCTTTCAGAGACCAGTTCGGTTTAAAGACAAACCCTCATCTCATCGGAAAAAAACTCATCATTGAAGGCGAACGCTCTACATATTTTAATTCCCCCGGTTTGAAATCCGTTCAATCCATCACATTTTCCGGAGGCGATGCGCCGCCAGTCCAGCCGGAGATCAAAACGATAGCCGAGGCGCGCAAGCTTTTAAATGAAACGGTCAAAATCAAAGGAATCGTCACTGCGGATCAAGCAGCTGTCGGAGGAGGAAAACTGTCCACATTTATTCAGGACGACACGGCGGGAATCAATATTTATTCCGCTGTACAAGGCGATTTTCCGGAGCTGAAAGAGGGGATGTCTGTCTCGGTCACAGGGAAGATCACGACATTCAAAGGTTTGACAGAAATTGTTCCTGTACCGTCAGGCATTGAAGTAACCGGAGAAGGAGCGGCACTGCCTGACCCTGTTCCGCTGACCATTAAAGATGTGCTCGATCACGGAACGGCAGCTGAATACGAAGGCCGGCTTGTGAAGATGAAAGGCTTTATTGAAACAAAGCCGGATGCGCCGGCAGGCGGCGGCTATAATATCACGATGATCGATGAAAACTATCATCCGCTCACACTAAGGGTGATGGAACAAACGAACGCCGCCGAATCGATAGAACAAGGACAATGGTACGAAATTACCGGCGTGTTAAGCCGTTATGATACGGTGCAGCTTCTGCCGAGAAAGCAGGACGACCTTCAGATATTAGACGGCGTCGCGCATCCTCCCCCCGCTGCTGAAGGGGAATACGAAAGTGTTGTCGAACGAGTTGTTGACGGGGATACGATCCACTTAAAAGAGCCGGTTCTCGGATCTACAAAAGTCCGCTATGTCAACATAGATACAGCCGAAACTTATCATACGCCGAAAAATGAATTAGATGAAAACCAGCTGAAGCATGGAAACAAGGCGAAGGAATATTTGCAGTCTATATTGGCTCCGGGAGACAAAGTCACTGTGAAGGTGGGCAAAGAAGCAAAAGACAGCTACGGCCGCCTGCTTGCCCAAGTCATCACTGAAGACGGCGTCAATACGAATTTGCAGCTTGTCCAAAAGGGGATGGCTGTCACCTATTTCATTTGGCCGATTGGAAGCGATGAAGACTATCAATTGTTTCAAAGCGCCGTCAAAAAGGCAAAAGACGAGAAAATCGGCATTTGGAATCCCGCTGATCCCCTCCTCGAAATGCCGTTTGAATTTCGTGCCAGGGAGCAAGGCAAAGGGCTGACGCGGCACGTCGGAGACTCTGCGGAAAAAACGTATGTTGCGCCTGAAAAGTGGCGAGAGATTCCGGTGGAAAGACGAATTTTCTTTGCGACGGCTGAAGAAGCGGAAGCTGCAGCCTATTCGAAAAAAGAGCAAAGCGGCAATATTCCGCTGCGTCTGTTAAGCATGAATGATCTGCATGGAAAGATCGATCAGCAATATGAGCTCGATCTAAACGGCGATGGCCGGACGGATGGAACATTCGGCAGGATGGATTATGCAGCAGCATTAATCAAAGAAAAAAAATCCGAACGTGAAAATACGCTGATCGTCCATGCAGGCGATATGATCGGAGGAAGCTCGCCGGTTTCTTCCCTGCTTCAAGACGAACCGACAGTTGAAGTCATGGAGGAAATCGGATTTGATGTAGGAACCGTCGGGAACCACGAGTTTGATGAAGGGACCGAAGAGCTGCTGCGCATGTTGAACGGCGGCGAACACCCTGAAGGGAAAGGGACAAGTGGTTATGACGGACAGAATTTCCCGCTTGTCTGCGCCAATTGCAAGTTGAAAACAAGCGGGGACAGCTTTCTTCCTCCATATGAAATCATTGAAGTTGAAGGAGTGCCTGTCGCTTTTATCGGCGTCGTGACACAGGCGGCTGCCAATATGGTCATGCCCGAAGGGATTCGCTCAATTGAATTTACAGATGAAACAAAGGCCGTCAACCAGGCTGCAAAAGAATTGAAAGCGAAAGGGGTCCGGGCGATAGCGGTGCTCGCCCATATGACAGCTTCCCAGGACGGCGGAGTTGTGACCGGTGAATCAGCCGAACTTGCCAAAAAAGCAGATCCCGAGATCGATGTTATCTTTGCCGGCCACAATCATGAAGTGGTCAACGGCCAAGTCAATGATATTTTAATCGTTCAAGCATACGAATACGGGAAGGCAATCGGTGTCGTCGATCTTGAAATCGACCGGGAAACGAAAGACATCGTACACAAGAAAGCGGAAATCGAATATGTGAATCAGGAAAAGCTCAAGCCTGATCCGGCGGTCGGTCAGATACTGGATAAATATGAGCAGATGGTTGCGCCGATCATCGGTGAGAAAGTCGGTGAAGCAGCGCGCGATATGGCAGGAGGCTATTCAAATGACGGAGACACCCCTCTCGGAAATCTGATTGCTGACGGCATGCGGCACGCGATGAATTCAGATTTCGCATTGATGAACGGGGGCGGGATCCGCCAAGATTTAAAAAAAGGAACGATTACATGGGGAGACTTGTTCAATATCCAGCCTTTCGGCAATGTACTCGTCAGGCTTGAAATTAAAGGAAGGGATTTATACGATATTATAGACGCGCAAATATCCCCATCATACGGTCCGGATTACTCGATCAGCGGCTTTACCTACACATGGGACCCGAAAACAAATAAAACCGCGGATATCTTTCTTGAGGACGGAACGCCAATTGATTTAGACCGGACATATACGCTGACCGTAAACAACTTTATGGCATCTGCTTCGGGCAGCAAGTATTCGCCGATTTCCCGGCTTGGAAAAAATTCGGTCACAGGGCCGGAGGATATCGAAGCCACAGTAGAATTTGTCAAAAGCTTTAAAGAACCGATCGCTTATGCTGCCGAAGGACGAATCAAAAAATTAGCAGAAGATGATTCGCGTCCGGGAGAAGAGCCAGCTGATCCTGATGATGAAGAAAAACCCGGAAGCGGAGGCGCTGATCCGAATGACGAAGAAAAACCGGCTGGAGATAAGGGCGATGGAGAAAAGCCCGGCAATGACAGCGGAGAAAAGCCGGTTCATGGCGATACGTCAAAGAGCGGAGCTGCTCCTGTTGCAGGCGTGACGATCGGTGAAGGGGCGGATGCGCCGGAGGAGAAGATGGACGGTCTGTCAAATGATGCGTTTCTGTCAGATTCGCGTGAAGAGCACAAGCTGCCCGATACGGCGGCCTTTTACGGCGGTTTCCTTTTGTACGGCTTCCTGACATTTATGTTTGGAGCGATTCTTTATATGCGGAAAAGGGGTATTGCAAAACTATGAAAGTCAAGATGTTATCGTTTCTGCTTATGACGGCGGGGCTTGCCATTTTTGCATACGGCGGCTGGAAAATATTCGATATGAACAGACAGACCGATATTTCTTTAACTGCAGCAAAAGAAGCCATTGCATCGAGTCAATCCGTCCGTTCAGCAAAGCATCCCTCAGCGCCCGCATCGTTTAAACCCGACAACGGCGAAGCGGCAGGCATCCTCCATATTCCCAGACTGGACGCTGAGCTTCCCATCGTTGAAGGAACCAGTCCCGATGATTTGAAAAAAGGTGTCGGTCATTATAAAGACAGCTATTATCCAAAACAAAACGGGCAAATTGTTCTTTCGGGGCACAGGGATACGGTTTTTCGCAGAACAGGAGAGCTTGAAATCGGAGATAAGCTGAAAATCGAGCTTCCATACGGAAGCTTCGAATATGAAATCACACACACGAAAATTGTTGATCAAGATGATACATCCATCATCACGCTGCAGCACGAAAAAGAAGAACTGCTGTTAACGACATGCTATCCGTTTTCTTATGTCGGAAATGCGCCTGAGCGCTATATTATGTATGCAAAACCGCTTTAAGGCTGTCCTTAATGGACAGCCTTTTTTATGTTTAATCAATCGTGCCGAACAGTCGTCCGATTTCGTCTTTCAAGTCATCCGGCAGTGGTGCTGTGACAGTGACGGGTTCTTTTGTGATCGGATGGGTCACATTGATTTCGATCGCGTGAAGAGCCTGCCTCGGAAAAAGCCCCTCTGAACCGCCGTATAAAGTGTCGCCTGACAAAGGATGACCGATGCTTGCAAGGTGAACACGTATTTGGTGGGTTCGGCCTGTCTCCAGCTGCAGCCTGCATAGTGTAACATCGTGCCGGCTGTCATACTCTTTCGATTCAAAATGGGTCACGGCGGGCTGTCCGGAATCGGACACCCTTCTTCTGACGGGGTGGTACCTGTCTCTGCCGATCGGCGCCGAAATGGTTCCTGTTCTTTTTCTGAATTTCCCTTCCGTTACAGCTAGATATGTACGCGACAGTTCTTTTCTTTGCAGCTGTTCGTCTAAAAGGGCGTGGGCGAGGCGGTGCTTTGCAAAAACGACAGCGCCGCTCGTATCCTTATCAAGACGGTGGACGTGCCGGACTTTCCGCTCCTCGCCGTTCATTTGAAAATAAAACGCCACAAGGTTGCTCAGCGTACCGGTCTGGCCAGCTTCATTCGGATGTGTCGCCATTCCCGCCGGCTTATTGACAATGAGCATATGATCATCTTCAAACAGAACGGGAAGTTCCCCGTATTCAGGGACGATTCCGCTTTCTTCCTCCTCCCTGAGATCGATCATCACGCTGTCTCCGCTCTCCAGCCGAACGTTATGATCTACGGGTTTATGATTCACTTTAATTTTCTCGTTTGCGACCCAGTATTGAATGACAGGCTTCGATGCTTTCGCTTCTCTTTTTAGAAATGCAAATAAATGTTCGCCGTCATGCCGGCTGCCTGCACTAAAGATTAAGCCGTGGTTTTTTTGGTTCATTTTTACTGCTCCTTTCTGTAAAAAGCGTTCAGCCATTAGGAAACACTTACCTTCACAGCCCATTGTTTATGTATGATATTCTGATTGAAGAGATTTGAACAAGGGATGAAGGGTGATCAATTTGCGAATTGTAAAGGCAGCAACTGAAGAACAAGAAATTTATATAGAAGAGCTTGTATCAGAGCTGTATCAAATATTTCCATTGTACTTGAATAAACAAAAAATAAAAGAACTTAAAAAGCAGGGCATGCTTGAATTGAAAGAGGATGAATACAAAGGAACGCTCGATGAGGCGTTTCAGATTATGACAAGCCTGCAATTGATCCATGCCTTATTAACTAAGGCGAAGCGCCGGTGGATGCTGAAAGACCGTGATTTGTTCGATAAAAACTGCCGCAAGCTGAATGACTGCGGTTTGTACTTCCCTCTGACATCCGCCGACTTTCATATCGTGAATACCGAGAATAAAATGCTGATGTAAAATCGGCTTTTGCCTGAATTGAAAGAGCTTGTTCCGTTTTCGGAAAAGCTCTTCTTTTTATGAAAAGATGATATAAGAAATAAGCGGAAAACACAATGAAATGGTGCCAACTTCCTTTTTAGCATGTGCGCGACCTGTACATACTAACAATCGAAAGGGGTGCAGTCTATTGACGACAATCAGCAATGCAATGTCTAAGCAAGTGGCGACAATTTCTTCCAATCAAACGGTTCAAGAAGCGGCTGAGTTGATGAGCCGTCATAATATAGGGGCGATCCCGGTCGTAGATCAAGGCGTGTTAAAAGGAATGATCACAGACCGTGATATCACACTCAGAACGACAGCGGAAGGCCAGGATGGACAGACGCCTGTTTCAAACGTGATGACAACAAATGTTGTTTCAGGGAATCCGAACATGAGCCTTGAAGAAGCATCACAGCTGATGGCTCAAAGTCAAATCCGCCGTCTGCCGATCGTCGATAACAACCATTTAGTCGGGATTTTGGCGCTCGGGGATCTGGCGGTAAACGAAATGTCCAACGAATCTGCCGGACAGGCGCTTACGAACATCTCCACTCCGGCACGGACTCAGTAAGAACCGGAAGAGCTTGCCTCTTACAGCAGGCTCTTCTTCATTTATACATACCGGTTTTTAGTGTCTTCTCTTTTCAAGGGGCGGCAAGAAGGATACAATGAATGGTGCAAACAGTCAAAAGGAGTTGGGCTAAAGCGCGATGATTAAAGCAGTGATTTTTGATTTTGACGGTCTTATTTTAGATACAGAAACGCATGAATATGAAGTGCTCCAGGAAATTTTTGAAGAACACGGCTCAGAGCTGCCTATGTCGGTTTGGGGAAATGTCATCGGCACGGCCGCCGGATTCCAGCCGTTTTCTTATCTGGAGGAACAGCTGCAAAAAAAGCTGGACCATGAGCAATTGACGAAATTGAGGCAAGAGCGTTTTACGAAAAGAATGGAAAGCGAAAAAGCGCGTCCCGGTGTGGAAGCTTATTTGTCCGCGGCGAAAGAGCTCGGTTTAAAAATCGGCTTGGCGTCAAGCTCGGATTATAAATGGGTGTCTCAGCATTTGAAACAAATCGGCCTGTACGATGATTTCGAGTGCATCAGAACGGCCGATGATGTTGAGGAAGTCAAACCGAACCCGGAACTCTATTTAAAAGCGGCGGAGTGTCTCGGTGTGAATCCTGAGGAGTGCATTGCATTTGAAGATTCTGTCAACGGATCAGTCGCCGCGAAAAGAGCCGGAATGAAATGTGTGATTGTACCGAATAAAGTAACGAAAAGCCTGCTGTTCGAGCATTATGACCACCGTTTGGAATCAATGGCGGAAATGGAGCTTGAGCAGCTGATCGAAATAATTTCCAATCCATCATAAAGAAGGCAGAGGAGGAATGGGACGTGTCTGAAAAACTGGATCTTTCCCGCTTTGAAAAAAAGATTGTCATCCGCAATATTGAAGAAAAAGATATCGACAGCATCATCGGGCTTCAAGAGCTATGTTTTCCGGGAATGATCCCATGGAAACGGGAACATCTGGAAAGCCATTTGGAACACTTCCCGGAAGGCCAGTTTTGCGCAGAGCTTGACGGAGAAGTCATCGGTTCCTGTTCAAGCCTGTTGATCAACTTTGATGAATATGATGACAGACACACATGGCAAGATATTACAGACGACGGGTATATTACGAATCACAATCCCGACGGTTTAAACATGTACGGGATCGAGGTCATGGTTCATCCTGAATACAGACGGATGAAGATCGGCCACCGTCTCTATGAAGCGCGTAAAGATCTGGCAAGGCGCTTGAATTTAAAGAGCATTATCATCGGCGGCAGGATTCCGAACTATCATAAGTACGCTTCCGAGATGACGCCGAGGGAGTATGTCGAACAAGTCATCCACCACCAGATCTATGATCCGGTTCTTTCGTTTCAACTGTTGAACGGATTTACGATGATGAGGATCAATCCGAACTATCTCCCGGATGACAGAGCATCAAGCAAATATGCGACATTGATGGAGTGGAATAATGTCGACTACTTGCCGCAGACGAAGCGCTATTACAAATCAGCTTTTCCGGTGAGAATCTGTGTGATTCAATATGAGATGAAGCAGATTCATTCCTTCGAGGAGTTTGCCAACCAAGTCGAATACTATGCAGACGTGGCTTCAGACGCGGGAGCGGATTTTGCCGTCTATCCCGAAATCTTTACGACGCAGCTGATGTCGTTTCTTGAAGAGCGTTCACCGAGCCTGGCTGTTCAGCGGATCACCGAATATACAGAAGACTATATCAGCCTGTTCACAGATCTTGCCGTTAAATACAATGTCAACATTATCGGCGGTTCCCACTTCGTTGAAGAAGAAGGGAAGATCTACAATATCGCTTACTTGTTCAGAAGGGACGGAACTATCGAAAAGCAATATAAGCTTCATATTACCCCGAATGAACGAAAATGGTGGGGCATCAGCAGGGGGGACGAGGTGCGCGTCTTTGACACAGACTGCGGCAAAATCGCGATCCAGATCTGCTATGACATCGAGTTCCCGGAGCTCGGCAGAATCGCAACCGAAAAAGGGGCCAAGATTATTTTCACCCCTTTCTGCACGGAAGACCGCCAAGGCTATTTGCGAGTCAGATACTGTGCTCAAGCAAGAGCGGTTGAAAATCAGGTGTACACGGTTATTTCCGGTACGGTCGGCAATCTGCCGCAAACCGAAAATATGGATATCCAATATGCACAATCCGCGATTTTTGCTCCTTCAGATTTTGAATTCGCAAGGGATGGAATCGTCGGAGAATGCAATCCGAACATTGAAATGGTGGTCATCGGCGATGTCGACCTGGAAATTCTCAGAAGGCAGCGGCAGGACGGAACCGTCCGGCAGCTCAAGGACAGACGCCATGACATCTACCGGATTCATTATCAAAAATAGCAGATTCGTGTGCCGGCCGTTTTAGGCCGGCTTTTTCATGTTGACTTTTATCTTTATTTTTCATATATTGTAACTATTAAAAGGAGGTGGAAAAGATGAATCAAACTGGTAAGCGTATGACGGATATGCAAGCTCATCTGTATATTTGTCGCGCGATTTTTTCCGGGGAATGCGTATTACGGGATCAGTCTGCCCTTTTTTACACATTCAATTGGAAAAAATACCAGTGAGAGACATCTGCCCACAATCGGATTTTTGATGCTGACGGCGGGGTGTAAGCTCTGCCGTCTTTTTTTATGCTCGGTGTCTCTTTACGGAGTGCGGAGGAAAAATAGATGATGATATGCAGTTTGCAACATGTCGGGCAAACATACGGAGGACATACGATTTTCAGCGGGCTGTCATGGGACCTGCACCAAGGGGAGCGAATCGGTCTGATCGGACGAAATGGGGAAGGGAAAACGACGTTGTTGAAGCTGATCGGCGGCCAAACGAAACCTGATGAAGGCCTTGTGACTTGGAAAAAAGGATTATCAACGGGGCTCTTGGAGCAGAATCCCGCATGGGACGGCAGCCAAACGGTAAAAGAGCTGCTGTATGATGTTTTTTCGTCATTATGGGACACACAGCAGAAGCTTTCCCGGATTGAACGGCAATTGGCCGTTGAAAAGGACGAGGAAAAACTCAGTCTTCTTTTGGAAAAGTACGGGGCTTTACAAGATGAATTTCAACGGAAAGGCGGCTACGGCATCAGTGCGCAAATCGAACGGGTAGCGCACGGCTTGAATATCGAGCGGCTACTCGATGCCGAGTGGCGGGAGTTAAGCGGAGGAGAACGGACGAAAGCGGGTCTTGCCAGGCTTCTCTTGGCAGCTCCGGATCTGCTTTTGCTGGATGAACCGACAAACCATTTGGATTTGACAGCGATCGAATGGCTGACGTCTTTTTTAAAGCAGTACAAAGGCACAGCAGTCATTGTATCGCATGATCGCTATTTCCTGGATGAAGCGGTCACCTCAATTCTTGAAATCGACCAGGGAGAGCTTCACTTTTCCAAAGGCAGCTATACACATTATGCCGATGAACGGGAAGAGCGCCTCATGAGAGAATTTCATGACTATCAGGATCAGCAGAAGAAAATCAAAAAAATGAAGGAAACGATCAAGCGGCTGAAGGAATGGGCGAATCGCGCCAATCCTCCGAATGATGGCCTGCACCGGCGAGCCAAAAGCATGGAAAAAGCTTTGGAGCGCATGGAGAAGGTGAAGAAACCCGTACTGGAACGCAAAAAGATCGATTTAGCTTTCAGCATGGATGAACGAAGCGGAAAAGATGTCGTCAGGCTTGAGGATGTCTGCAAAAGCTTCGGTGAGCGGTTGCTTTTTGACAATCTCAGTATGCATGTCCGTTTTCAGGAGCGCGCCGCCATCGTCGGAGAGAACGGCAGCGGCAAAACGACGCTGCTCAACATCATTAGCGGAAAGGAAACACCGGACAGCGGTGACGTGCAGCTTGGCAGCAATTTATCGGCCGCATATCTGACGCAGCATGTCGGCGAAATGGAGGAAGAGCGCACGGTTTTAGCCGAATTCCGTGAACATGTTTCTGCATCAGAAGGCGAAGCCAGAATGTTGCTTGCAAAGTTTTTGTTTTTCGGCCAATCCGTCTTTCAAAAAGTGAAAAATTTAAGCGGAGGCGAACGGATGCGGCTTCGCTTGGCCCAGCTCGTTCACCAAAACCATAATGTGCTGATCCTCGATGAGCCGACAAACCATTTGGACATCGAATCGAAGGAGATGCTTGAAGAAGCATTAAGCCAATTTCAAGGGACGATTATCGCAGTTTCGCACGACAGATACTTTCTTGACCGGCTTTTCAATGTCACCTGGTGGCTTGACGGCAGAAAACTCGTCAAGTATGAAGGGAACTATACATTCGCAAGAGAGAAGCGGCGGCAGGGTTGACACATTTTTATCACATTTGATAGGATATTGCTACAGTTATAGAAGGCAAAAGCAATGGAATGTATGCACGGACTGTATATATTCTCTTTCGATATCTTAATTCTGCTTGATTTTGTTGTATGGGTATGCATACAAGTTAGGCAGCATTCAAACGCCTGGTTGACACAGGTTATTTGAGTGCTGCCTTTTTTATTGTCTTTCTGCCATAACTGTGAGAAAAGAAGAAATAATGGAGGTTTTAGTATGGCTTTTCGAAAACCGGATGAAATAGCGGATGCGGCAATTGAAGCAGGAATGAAAAAAATACAGCTCCCGCTGCCGTCTCTGCTTGTATTGGGGTTTTTAGGCGGCGCATTTATCGCGCTTGGGTACTTGCTTGATATCAGGGTAATCGGCGACCTGCCGAAAGAATGGGGAAGCCTGTCCAGCCTGATCGGAGCTGCCGTATTTCCTGTCGGTCTGATCCTTGTGGTGCTCGCTGGCGCTGAATTGATCACAGGGAATATGATGTCCGTTGCGATGGCTTTATTTTCAAGAAAAATATCACTGAAACAATTGGCGGTTAACTGGGGAATCGTTACGATTATGAACTTAATCGGGGCACTGTTTGTTGCTTACTTTTTCGGACATTTGGTTGGATTGACTGAAACAGGTCCTTATTTAGAAAAAACGATCGCCGTTGCACAAGGGAAACTCGATATGAGCTTCGGCAAGGTTCTCATTTCCGGCATCGGCTGTAACTGGCTTGTATGTCTTGCTGTATGGCTTTCTTTCGGCGCACAAGACGGAGCAGGAAAAATCCTTGGCATCTGGTTCCCAATTATGGCTTTTGTGGCAATCGGATTTCAGCACGTTGTCGCCAACATGTTTGTGATTCCCGCAGCCATTTTTGCAGGCTCGTTCACATGGGGGCAGTTTATCGGAAACATCATTCCGGCTTTTATCGGCAATGTCATTGGCGGATCCGTGTTCGTCGGTCTCATTTATTTTATTGGATACTACAAGAAAGACCGCTCCAGAAAAGAAATGAAGCGGGTATCATAAACAAAGGGCAAACATACAAATGCCGTCCGTTTTTGGAAAAAGATGATGATGAAATGGGATTAGGCGGGTGTACTTCAAAGTAAGAAAAAAGCAACGGAGGCTGAGCAGCATGACAATGAGACAGCAGAATGTGATACACAAGGAAAAGCTCATGGCTCATTCAGCCTGTGGAAGAATTCGTGTCCTTCCTTAACCAATGCTTATCGCACCTATTAAAATCGGAATAGACGGACATCCGCAACTCCCCGCAGGCAGTAGAGACAATGTATGTCTTCTTTTGTCTGCGGTTTTTATTTGCCCGCGGCAGAAAAAATGATGCCCTTTGAAAGGACAGTGAAAAAGACAGTTGCATTCGCCTAAACCAGCAAGACCGAAAGGCTGCCGGTCATATAAAAATCCTGAAACATGCCCATTGCTTGAGCACTGCCAAGATCAAAGAACCGCCAGAAAGTCATCATCCGACATGTACGGGAGGCCCGCAAAATCGTTTGTCTGTTTCAGGGGAAACGGAATGTGAGTGAACAAGTTCTCCTTACAGCCGCATCCCAGTACATGAAGAAGATTGCCGCATACCTAGCCAAGCAGGGCCGGGTATGCGGGATCTCTTTTACTGCAAACGGGCTGGAAACACCGTTGAAAACAAACGGAATTTTCTATATGATTGATAGTATTAATGAGAACGGTTATACATAAAAAGAAGGTGCATCATGGAGTTTGTGCTTGTTTTACTGCCGGTTTTCGGGATATTTGCGATCGGGTTCATCGGACAAAAGCTGCTTCATTTTGATATTCAGAACCTATCTAAAATGTCCCTGTATTTAATGTCTCCGTTTTTAGCGTTTGATACGTTTTATGAGAACAAGCTGACGATGGATTATATCTATATGTCTGTCTATTGTCTCGGCCTCTGTTTCATTTTGATTCTATTTGTCTACCTCATTTCATATGTTCACGGGTATTCCAATCAGGAGCGGTGCGCTCTCGTTTTATCATCCGCTTTCATGAATAACGGAAACTACGGCACTCCCGTCGTCCTGCTTGTCTACGGCACGGCCGGGCTTGATATCGCCGTTGTGCTGATGGTGCTTCAGCAGCTTGTCATGAGCACGATCGGCATATATTATGCAGCGAAAGGAAGCCCTGAAGCGGGCGGATTTAAAATTGTGATGACAAGGGTTATCCGGATGCCGGTCGCATACGGTGCCCTGCTCGGCATATGCTTTCAGCTGGGGCATATTTCGATTCCCGAACAGTTAATGACGGGAATTAAATTGGTGGGGGACGCCGCGATTCCGACGATTATGATTATTCTCGGCATGCAGCTTGCGGTGATTTCCTTTCAACATATCGAATATCGGAAAATTTCTTACTCGCTTTTGCTGAAACTATTCGTGTCTCCGCTCATTGCCTTGGGGTTTGCGCTGATCCTCCCCGTCGACGGGTTGGTTAAACAGATCATGGTGTTGGCGGCGGCCATGCCGACAGCGGCGAATACGACTTTGATGGCGGTTCAGTTTGAAACAAAGCCGGAAATCGTTTCAAGCGCGACTTTTATCAGTACAATGCTCAGCATCGTCACCCTTCCGGTCGTGCTGTGGCTGCTTTCATTATGGGGCTGACCTCGTTTTTCGGTCAAAACCAAAAAACGGCGGCTGATGACATGGCAAGCCGCCGTTCCCCCTGAGTTTTACCCGCCTATTTGCAATGCGATATTTCCAAACTGCTCCCCGTCTTTCATCCGTTTAAAGGCTGCAACCGCTTCTGATAAAGGAAACACTTGATCAAGCACCGGCTTAAGGGAATGGCGTTCGATAAAATCAATCATTTGCCGAAATTCTTCGAGGCTGCCCATCGAAGTGCCGATGATGCTGATCTGCGGGAAAAAGAGCGAGCGCAGCGGAAGCTGGATGCTGTCTCCCGAGCTGGCGCCGAAATTGATGATCCTTCCGTTCGGCTTGATGACATCGAAATAATTCGCAAAAGTTGCCGGACCGATGCTGTCGAGGATTAAATCAACCCGTTCCCCGCCCAAGCTTTCTTTCCACAGACCGCAGCTTTCAATTGCGAGATCCGCCCCATAGCGGAGCGCTTCTTTTCTTTTTTCTTCGCTTCGGGAGGTTACAGTCACCCGCGCGCCTGCTGCCTTTGCCATGAGCACTGCGTTTGTGGCGACGCCTCCGCCGACTCCCGGTATTAAGATGTGTTCGCCTTTTTTTAAATGTCCTTTCGTAAATAAAGCCCTGTAAGCGGTCAGAGCGGATAAAGGCAGGACGCCTGCTTCCTCCCAGGAAAGGTGCGCCGGTTTTTTCAACACGTGCTTCGCCGGGACGATGACATGCTCTGCGAAGGTTCCGTCAGATGGGCCGCCGAGAATGTCGGGTACTTGCGGAACAGAATCCGTATATTCCCAGCCGATGCTCGGATTGATGATCACCTCTGTATGAACGGCGAGGCCCTGAACGCCTTCGCCTGTCTCTTCGATCGTGCCAGCTCCGTCGGAGCCGGGTATAAATGGGGCATCACCCGCCTCCCTGGATTGAAAGAGGAACAAGTCACGGTGGTTCAGCCCGGCCGCTTTCAGTCTGATTTTGACTTCACCCGGACCGGGCGTTTTGTCGGAAACGTCTGTATATTTCAGTCCTGAAAGGCCCTTGATTCCTTCATGGATGATCGCTTTCATAAAAAATTCCCCCATTCGAGTTGGTTGTGTTAAATTATGGACATGACTGAAGGTAAATGTAAAATGATTTGCCCGGGGACCGTGAGAGGCTTCTGTTTATAAAGGATTGCAATGAGGCGGAAATTCCATTAGTGTAATACAGAAGCAAGATAGCAAGTGAAGGAGATGGAACATGAGTTTTCACAATCAAAAAATTTTACCTGCGGTACGTAATATGAAGCAGTTTGATACATTCCTGGACAGCCCGTTTTCATACGGGGTCCTGCTTGACATCCACCTTGGACAGCTGGGAGGCGTCATCAGCGCGGCCAGATCCCATGGGAAAAAAATGTTTGTGCACGTCGATCTGATCCAAGGAATTAAGCATGATGAATACGGTGCGGAATTCATTTGCCAGGAAATGAAGCCGGCGGGCATTCTCTCTACAAGATCAAGCGTTATCGCAAAAGCAAAGCAGAAGAAAGTATATGCGATCCAGCGCATGTTTTTAATAGACACAAGCGCCATGAAGAAGAGTATTGAATTGGTGAAAAAGCACAGACCCGACTATATAGAAGTGCTTCCCGGAGTGGTGCCGGAACTGATCAAGGAAGTCAAAGAAATAACCGGCATTCCGATCTTTGCGGGCGGGTTTATCCGTACTGAAAAAGACGTCGAGCAGGCGCTTGCAGCAGGGGCATCCGCAGTCACCACCTCAGACACTGATCTATGGAAAAAATACTGGAAGTAAAAATTTAAAATGTGAAAAATTATTGACAACGCTTTCACTATACGGTACGATCTTACTAAGTTAATACATTGTGACGGAGACCCGGAGACCACAGCAGTTCTTTACTCAGTATGATGTAAAGAAAGTTTGCTGTGTTTTTTTATGGTCTTATAGACACAGTGGAAAAGGTGAGCCCATGGTGTTCATCTTTAAAATAACACTTCATAATAGATTTTAGGAGGGATAGCCTTGACAGCATTTTGGGGGGAAGTTATCGGAACGATGCTGCTCATCGTCTTTGGAGCTGGAGTTTGTGCAGGAGTTAATTTGAAAAAATCGCTGTCCCATCAATCCGGATGGATTGTGATTGTCTTCGGCTGGGGGCTCGGCGTGGCCATGGCGGTATATGCCGTCGGCGGCATCAGCGGAGCGCATTTAAATCCCGCCGTTACATTGGGACTGGCATTTGTCGGAGATTTTCCTTGGAAAGAAGTGCCTTCCTATATTTTAGGACAGATGATCGGCGCATTTTTAGGAGCGGTGCTCGTTTTTCTTCACTACTTGCCGCACTGGAAAGAAACCGAAGATCAAGGCGCGAAGCTGGGAGTATTTTCGACAGGGCCGGCGATTCCAAATACATTTGCAAACCTGTTCAGTGAAACATTGGGGACTTTTGTTCTCGTTCTCGGACTTTTAGCGATCGGTGCAAACAAGTTTACTGACGGACTGAATCCGCTCGTTGTCGGATTTCTGATCGTGGCGATCGGGCTCTCGCTCGGCGGAACAACAGGCTATGCGATTAACCCTGCCCGCGATTTGGGGCCGAGAATCGCCCACTTTGTCCTTCCGATTGCAGGAAAAGGAAGTTCAAATTGGAAGTACGCGTGGATTCCTGTTTTAGGACCGGCGCTCGGCGGTTCATTTGCAGGCGTTTTTTACAACGCCGCATTCAAAGGGCACATCACCAACACATTTTGGATTGTAAGCGTTATACTAGTTGTGATATTGTTAGGTTTCTATATTCATATGAAAAAACAATCGGTTGATCAATCGGTCAACATTTAAAAAAAACGCAAATCTTAACAGACATATAAGGGGGAGTTTCCAAAAATGGAAAAATACATTTTGTCTCTTGATCAAGGCACCACAAGCACAAGGGCGATTGTTTTCAACAAAGCAGGCGAAATCGTCCATATTGCGCAAAAAGAATTTCAGCAATATTTTCCAAACCCCGGCTGGGTTGAACACAATGCAAATGAAATCTGGGGCTCCGTTCTGTCGGTGATCGCTTCTGCGCTTTCAGAATCGGGAATCGAAGCCGCGCAAATTGCCGGAATCGGGATCACCAACCAGCGGGAAACGACCGTTGTTTGGGATAAACATACCGGTAAACCGGTCTACAATGCGATTGTGTGGCAGTCCCGCCAATCGGCGGAAATATGTCAGGAATTGAGAGAACAAGGCTATGAAGAAACGATCAGAGAAAAAACAGGCCTTTTAATCGATCCTTATTTTTCAGGCACGAAGGTGAAATGGATTTTGGATCATGTGGAAGGGGCACGGGAGAAAGCGGAAAACGGCGACCTTCTCTTCGGTACGATCGATTCTTGGCTGATCTGGAAAATGTCCGGCGGAAAAGCGCATGTGACAGATTATTCAAACGCCTCAAGAACACTGATGTTCAACATCTATGACCTCAAATGGGATGATGAACTTCTCGATATTCTCGGCGTACCGAAATCGATGCTTCCTGAAGTCAAGCCTTCATCGCATGTATACGCTGAAACGGTCGATTATCATTTCTTCGGCAAAAACATTCCGATTGCAGGTGCAGCCGGCGACCAGCAGGCAGCATTGTTCGGGCAGGCTTGCTTTGAAGAGGGAATGGTTAAGAACACGTATGGAACAGGCTGCTTTATGCTGATGAACACCGGCGAGAAAGCGATCAAATCAGAGCACGGCCTGCTGACGACAATCGCTTGGGGCATTGACGGAAAGGTGGAATATGCGCTGGAAGGCAGCGTCTTCGTCGCTGGTTCCGCTATTCAATGGCTCCGTGATGGGCTGAGAATGTTTAAGGACGCCAAAGAAAGTGAAAAATACGCTGTAAGAGCAGAATCTGCCGATGGTGTTTATGTGGTTCCTGCATTTGTAGGTTTAGGCACGCCTTATTGGGACAGCGATGTCCGCGGCGCTGTATTCGGACTGACCCGGGGTACGACGAAAGAGCATTTTGTTAGAGCAACGCTTGAAGCGCTTGCCTATCAAACGAAAGACGTTCTTGACGCAATGATGGAAGACTCCGGGATCTCGGTGAAAACGCTGAGAGTCGACGGCGGAGCTGTCAAAAACAACTTCCTGATGGATTTTCAGGGAGACATTTTGGATGTCCCTGTAGAACGTCCTGAAATCAATGAAACAACCGCGCTCGGTTCAGCCTATTTAGCGGGTCTTGCTGTCGGCTTCTGGAGTGATCGTTCCGAGATCAAAGACCAGTGGCAGCTTGACAAACGTTTTGAACCGAAAATGGAAGAAAAAGAGCGTGAGAGTCTGTACAGCGGGTGGAAGAAAGCTGTAAATGCAGCTAGGGCTTTTAAATAAGCCGCATGTATGTTACAATCTAATTAAGTTAATAGAAACGGTTGGAGAAGAGGAGAGACCGCAGGCACCAAAGCAGTATCAGCGCTTTGGATGTTTGTGGTCTCTTTTTCTATTTTTTTACCGTGACAACAAGGGAGGACATGAACATGGAATCATTATTTTCAAGCCGCAAACGGGACGATATTTTACAGAATATGACGAAGCAGAAGTATGACGTGTTTATTATCGGCGGAGGTATTACAGGCGCAGGGACGGCATTGGACGCCGCATCTCGCGGAATGAAAACGGCGCTTTGCGAAATGCAGGACTTTGCGGCCGGAACGTCAAGCCGCTCCACGAAACTCGTACACGGCGGACTTCGCTATTTAAAGCAATTTGAAGTGAAAATGGTAGCCGAGGTCGGCAAAGAGCGGGCGATCGTCTATGAAAACGGTCCGCACGTGACAACGCCTGAATGGATGCTGCTTCCGATGCATAAGGGAGGCACTTTCGGCAAATTCAGCACTTCAATCGGACTGCGAGTGTACGACTTTTTAGCAGGCGTCAAAAAAGCTGAGCGGAGGAGCATGCTGAATGCCGAGGAAACGCTTCAAAAAGAGCCGCTTGTGAAAAAGAACGGCCTGAAAGGCGGCGGCTATTATGTCGAATACCGGACGGATGACGCCAGGTTGACGATCGAAGTCATGAAAGAAGCGGTTAAATTCGGAGCCGAGGCCGTCAATTATGCGAAAGTAAGCGATTTTATTTATGAAAACGGCAAGGTCACCGGCGTGGTCATTGAAGACGTCTTCACGAAAAAAACGTACCGCGTCCACGCGAAAAAAATCGTGAATGCCGCGGGTCCGTGGGTTGACCGTCTGCGGGAAAAAGACCATTCAAAAGAAGGCAAACACCTTCAGCATACAAAAGGCGTGCATCTTGTTTTTGATCAATCGGTCTTTCCTTTAAAACAAGCCGTTTATTTTGATACGCCCGACGGCCGCATGGTGTTCGCGATTCCGAGAGACGGAAAGGCATATGTCGGCACAACGGACACCGTCTACAACGAGGATCTGGAACATCCTCGAATGACGACTGCAGACAGGGATTATGTCATTAATGCAATCAACTATATGTTCCCTGAACTGGGAATCAAGGCCGAAGATGTCGAATCAAGCTGGGCGGGGCTCAGACCGCTGATTCATGAAGAAGGAAAAGACCCGTCCGAGATTTCCCGGAAAGATGAGATCTGGACTTCTGAATCTGGACTGATCACGATTGCCGGCGGAAAGCTGACCGGCTACAGAAAAATGGCTGAGCATATCGTCGATCTTGTCAGAGACCGATTAAAAGAAGAGGGCGGCAGAGACTTCGGTCCTTGCAGAACAAAAACGATGCCGATCTCAGGCGGCCATATCGGCGGCTCCAAAAATCTGGAGGATTTTATTCAAGTGAAAGCAGCCGAAGGGATCAAAGCTGGACTGTCCGAAGAGACGGCAAAACAGATCGCCGCACGATACGGTTCAAACGCAGACCGCCTGTTTGATCGTGTCCCATCCCTGAAAGATGAAGCAGCAGACCGCCGCATTCCTGTCCATGTACTGGCAGAAATGGATTACGGGATCGAGGAAGAAATGGCTGCCGTCCCGGCAGACTTCTTCGTCCGCAGAACGGGTGCGCTGTTCTTTGATATCAATTGGGTCCGCACTTACAAAGACAGCCTTACCGACTACATGAGCGAGAAGCTGAACTGGGATGGCGAAACGAAGGCCCGGCATGTCCAAGCATTGGAAGGACTTCTTCACGACGCTGTTGTCCCGCTGGAAAGCAGATGATGTATCGGGTCAAATGCCCTTGATGGAATTTCTTTAAAAATCAACCGAATGGCCTAACGTGAGGCTGTCTTGATCAGGCAGCCTCATTTTTTTCGTTCGGCATGCTAAATTTGGACAAAGCGGCTGTTTGTCGATATGATAAAAGAAAAGCTGCAATTACTTAGCTAGAACATTGGAGGTAATCATGAGCTGGAGAACGAGCTATGAACGCTGGAAAAACAAAGAAAACTTAGATTCCGAATTAAAATCGCTTTTTTTGGAAGCTGAAGGAAATGAAAAAGAACTAGAGGATTGCTTTTATAAAAAACTTGAGTTTGGTACAGCCGGCATGCGCGGAGAGATCGGACCCGGTCCGAATCGCATGAACGTTTATACGGTTCGCAAAGCATCGGCGGGCCTTGCCGCATACATAGGAGCGAACGGCAAAGAAGCAAAAAAGCGCGGCGTTGTGATCGCGTACGATTCCCGCCACAAGTCGCCTGAATTTGCAATGGAAGCTGCTAAAACGCTCGCGGAAAACGGCGTTCAAACGTACGTGTTTGACGAACTGCGCCCGACACCTGAACTTTCCTTTGCGGTAAGAGAACTGAATGCGTTTGCAGGTATTGTCATCACGGCGAGCCATAACCCGCCTGAATACAACGGCTATAAAGTCTACGGAGGGGACGGCGCGCAGCTTCCGCCTGCTGATGCCGACAAACTCATCGGCTATGTCAATGCGATTGAAAATGAATTGGAAATCGAAGCAGGCGATGAAGCTGCCTTAACCGAAAAAGGGTTGATCAAAATAATCGGCGAGGAAATCGATCAAGCGTATCTCGATAAACTGACATCGATTTCTGTCAATCCTGATCTGGCAAAGGAAACTGAAGTCAAAGTCATTTTCACCCCGCTGCACGGCACGGCAAATAAATCCGTGAGACGCGGCTTGAAAGCTCTCGGGTATGAGCATGTCACAGTCGTTCCGGAACAGGAGCTGCCTGATCCTGACTTTTCGACCGTGTCTTCTCCTAATCCGGAAGAGCACGCCGCTTTTGAATATGCGATCAGGCTCGGAGAAGAAAAAGGAGCCGATATTCTGATCGGAACCGATCCCGACGCGGACCGCCTCGGCGTTGCTGTAAAGGATCAAGAAGGCCGTTACACGGTGCTGACAGGAAATCAAACCGGCGCGCTGCTTTTGCATTATCTGCTATCGCAAAAACAGCAGAAAGGCACGCTGCCTGATAACGGAGTCGTTCTAAAAACGATTGTGACGAGCGAAATGGGGCGCGACATTGCCGCTTCTTTCGGACTTGACACGATCAACACGCTGACCGGCTTTAAATTCATCGGAGAAAAAATCAAACAATTTGAAGCATCGGGCGAATATGCTTTCCAATTCGGTTATGAGGAGAGCTACGGTTACTTGATCGGCGATTTCGCAAGAGACAAGGATGCCGTCCAGGCAGCACTGCTTGCGGTTGAGGTATGCGCCTTCTATAAAAAGCAGGGAAAATCGCTGTATGATGGGCTCCTCGAATTGTATCAAACGTTCGGCTTCTATAGAGAAGGCTTGAAGTCCCTGACCTTAAAAGGAAAAGAGGGAGCGGAGCAAATCGCAGCCATCCTCAGCACATTCAGAGAACAGCCGCCTCTTTCCATCGCCGGAAAAGACGTTGTATCCGCAGAAGACTATTTGACAGGGAAGCGGACGCTGCTGAAGGAAAACAAAACAGAAACGATCGATCTTCCGACATCCAATGTTTTGAAATATTTCCTTGAAGACGGCTCATGGTTCTGCCTCCGTCCATCTGGCACAGAGCCTAAAGTGAAATTTTATTTCGCGGTCAAAGGCCCAACCAATGAAGACAGTGAAGCGCTTCTCCATCAATTGACAGATGAAGTGATGAAAAAAATCGATGATATTGTAAAAGCGATTTCAAATTGATAATCGCTGAAAACCCGCCTTGCTACACGGCGGGTTTTCAATTTTTATTGATAAGCGGCCATAAATGATGTAATATATATTTAACAATAAGTTAGATATAAATTGCATATGAAAGGGGAAAATGGCTGACATGAAATGGATCAAAACCGGGGATGAATACGTAGAAAAGAAAATGACGCAATTTTTTAGCGAAGCCGGTACGATTGTCGCTGCTATCTTATTTTTGGATATGATCATCCGGGGCCTCATTTTAGGGCGACCGGCATCCGAATACATCGTCAGTGCCATCGGTTTTGCAGTCTATGCAGGCTGGATATTGTTCCGCTATCTTTTGTCGGGGTTTGAATATCCGGAGATTGCAGGTCAAGCGGCGTACAGGAAAAAAAGAAAAGAGATCACGGCTCTCAGCCTCGCTTCCGGCATCATATTTGCCATTTTAGTGCTTATTTTTACCGGCATACCAAAACACCCCGGCAGTTGGTTTGACTTTATTATGATGGTGATGTTGTTTGTATTTTTTCATTTTCTGATCAACTTTATCTCGTTGCGCAAATCCTTTCGGAAAAATCAAGATCTATTAGATGATTAAATGAAAATGGCGGGTGAGCATATGGTTAACCGGGTCAAACTCGCCCGGGTCGAAAAGTCTTTGACACAAGCCCAGCTTGCCGAGCGGGTCAATGTGACAAGACAGACGATCGGGCTGATCGAAAAAAATAAATACAATCCGACATTGCACCTTTGCCTCGCGATCGCAAAGGCGCTGGACAAAACGCTTGATGATTTGTTTTGGGAGGAAGAAGCTTAACGATTCGCTTTGTCCCTTCTCGGTCAAAAGTCTTAGAAAAGTTCATCTCATGAGGTGGCCTTTTTTTTATCAAATATCGATATAATAAAAGAAACTCCGGGTTAAGGGGATGAATTTTTTGCGGGAAGACACGCAGTTTGAAAAATTGAAAACGCTCAAAGAAATAGCGGAAGCTTTAAACGAAGGGAACCATCTAAAAGAAACGCTACATGCTGTTTTAAAAAAGCTGCTCAGCTTAACGGGACTCAAAACGGCGTGGCTTTTTCTGATCGATGAAAAGGGGAGCTTTGAACTGGCCGCTTCGGTCCGCCTGCCTCAGGCGCTTTCTTACCGGCACAACCGTTTATTATGCGAAGGAAGCTGCTACTGTCTTGAACAATATAGGGACGGAAAGCTGGACAGGGCGAAAAATATCATTCATTGCCGGCGAATTACGACGGCCATGAGACAGAAGACCGGAGATCCGGAAGGCATCACACATCATGCAACCGTCCCTCTCAGCGATCAGAAGAAACGGTTCGGTTTGCTGAACGTTGCGGCTCCGGACAAAATTCATTTCAGCCGCGGGGAACTGGCGCTCCTCGAAGCTGTTGCTTTGCAAATCGGGATGGCGATCAAACGGATGCGGCTTGCTGAACAACAGCAAAAACACATGCTGCTGACCGAAAGAAACAGATTGGCTCAGGACTTGCATGATTCCGTCAATCAAATGCTTTTTTCGCTCAGCTTGACCGCTAAAGCGGCGGGGGAAATGACAGACCAGCCTGAGATCAGGGAAATGCTCGAGTTTATGCAACATCTTTCTCATGAAGCACTGCTTGAGATGCGGGCGTTAATATGGCAGCTGAGGCCCCAAGGCCTTGAAGAAGGGTTGGCGGCGGCTCTTGAAAAATATGCGGAAGTGCTCGGCCTTCAGGTGATCTTCACGCTCAGCGGTGTGCTCCGGCTGCCGCCTCCTGCTGAGGAATTGATGTGGCGGCTGAGCCAGGAAGCTCTCAACAATTGCAAAAAGCATGCCAGTGCTAGCCGCATACAAGTGAAAATCGATGTATTCCAATCGTCTGCCGTCTTGGAGATCGAAGATGACGGCAAAGGGTTTCAGTACGATCCTGACGCGGGGCTTCCGACGCTTGGGCTGAAAGGAATGAAGGAGCGGACGGAAAAAGCGGGCGGCACGTTTTTGATCGACTCCGCAATCGGTAAGGGGACGAAAATCCGGGCGGTTTTGCCTTTGAATGAGAAGGGGGAGGCAGGATGGAAAAGGTGAAAATCATCATTGCCGATGATCATCATATTGTCAGAAAAGGCCTCTTATTTTTTTTCAAAACAAAAAGCGATTTTGACGTTGTCGGAGAGGCATCAACAGGAATTGAGGCGCTCGATGTCTTGCGAAGACGGGAGGCAGACATCGTATTAATGGATTTATCAATGCCTGAAATGGACGGAATTGAGGCGACAAAGCGAATAAAAAAGGAATATCCGTCTGTCAAAATCATAGCGCTGACAAGCTATGCGGATGAAAGCTATGTGATTCCCGCCATCCAGGCTGGAGCCTCTGCCTATCAGCTCAAAGACGCCGAACCTGATGAACTTGTCGAGACGATACGTGCTGTTTATGGAGGGAGATATTCCTTGGATCCAAGCATCATGTCCCACGTCTTTCACCATATGTCACAGGCTGATGAGAAAGAAAAAATACATCAATTGACAAAAAGAGAAAAAGATGTTTTATTGGAAATTACAAAAGGGAAAAGCAACAAGGAAATCGCCGCTTCTTTATTTATCAGCGAAAAAACAGTGAAAACTCATGTATCCAATCTGCTGTCAAAGCTTGGCTTATCCGATCGCACGCAAGCCGCGCTCTTTGCAGTTAAACACGGACTACAACAAAATGACGGGAGATGATCAAATGAAAATAACCGTAGTCAGCGGAACCGCAAGAAAACAGGGCAGAACGCGGATCGCCGCTTCCTATATCGCCCGCACGTATCAGGCCGAGCTTATCGATCTAAGCGAGTTCATCCTACCGATTTTCAACGGAGAAGAAGAGCAGAGCTCGCTGGAGAATGTTCAAAAACTGAAAACTTCGGTCAAAGAAGCAGACGCTGTCGTTTTATTATCTCCCGAATACCACAGCGGTATGAGCGGCGCTTTGAAAAATGCGCTCGATTTTTTAAGCAATGAACAGTTCTCGGGCAAACCGGTGGCGCTTTTTGCTTGTGCAGGAGGCGGCAAAGGCGGGATGAACGCGCTCGCCAATATGCGTATTGTCGCGCGCGGAGTTTATGCGAACGTCATCACAAAGCAGCTTGTGCTCGATCCGATTCATATTGATGAGGAACACCATACGGTTACTGAAGCAGCCAAAGCCAATATCAAAAATGTAATGGAAGAGCTTCTGCTCTTTGCCGAATTTCAAAAAGCCTGACGCCGATTAGAGCGCCAGGCTTATTTTATTTTACGTAAAAACGAGCACGCCGTTTTCGTGTTCTTGTCCCGAAAATGAGGCGTGATCAATGTATTGCAGCAGATCATAAAGCCTTTTTTCGACAATGGCGTCATCTCTTTCAAAATTGTAGGCGTGCAAAAAATGCTCGATCCGCTTTGATAATAAATCGTCTTCTGTCCGCACCATCAGGATCAGCAGGTTGTCCCACTGCGAGCGGTGCGTATAATACAAAGCTTTGTCATAGTCAGCGTAATTCAATTTCGCCACTCTCCCTTCTTTCTGAGGAGTCATGATTATTTTATGTGGCGGGGTGTTTTTTTCTCCGGGCAAAACTTGGTCTCCCTTGTTTGACGGCCTAGAAATATGAGGATGGTATACGCTATACCGCGAAAAAATGTCTGCATGACATTCTCCGTTTCCGGTCAAGCTAACGTATGTACAATACATGCGGAGCGAATGGAAATGAAAAAACGATATTGCACGTACTTTTTTTGCATATTAACGCTTTTGTCATTCCCGGCGAAAAGCCACTTTCAAGCAGGTGTTTCCGATGCGCCAGAACGGTGGGAGAGAATCGCCTGGAGCGCCCTTGAAGAAAAATACGAAGGCGCAAAGCTTGAGGATTATGAATATTTAGGGCGCACTCAAGTCAATGATGAAGAGACAAAAGATGTCTTCAGGGTAACCGTCAATCAGGAAGGCAAATCATTTTCGGCGCACGCCGAGGTGTATTTTCACCCGGTGACCAATGCGATCATCAACGTGAATATTTTTACTCTATAACAAAAAAAACGAAGGAAGCAGCTTCCTTCGTTAACTCAATAATTTACGTATATGGTCCTGATTAACGATAATATCCTGCAGAGTGTATTGATCCAATACGTCCAAATAGGCGGAAAGGGCTTTGTTTAAAACATGCTTTAATCCGCAGATCGGAGAAAGTATACAATGGTTTTTTTCTCCGTTAAAACACTCGACAAGGTTAAAATCATCTTCTGTATTTCTTATGACTTCACCGATATTAATCAGTTCAGGCGCTTTTCCGAGACGAATCCCGCCGTTGCGGCCCCGAATCGTTTCAACGTAGCCAAGCTTGCCAAGCTCGTAAATCACCTTCATAAGGTGGTTTTTTGAAATGGAATAAGATTCGGCGATGTCTTTTATATTGACAAGCTCGTTTGAGTTTTTGGTTGCTAGAAAAATCAGTACTCTCAATGAGTAATCCGTATAATTTGTTAATTTCATCGCATTACCTCAATCAAACAAGTTTCCATTATCTTATCACATTTGCCTTCGGTTATGAGGGTGAAGCGGAAATTGTTACAAAAATATAAAACATTCATTGAAAATATTGCTTTAATTCCATTAAAAGTCTAGTATAAAGATGTATTCAAAATACATCTTTAATCAAAAGTAACAGTCCCATTTAAAAAAAGATCTTATTGCACCTTTAAAGATGTATTTGAAATACATCTTTAAAGTGACTGGAGAGGAGAAAGCGTTATGCTATCTGAAAAAACCATGCAAATTGTCAAATCGACCGCCCCTGTTTTAAAAGAAAAGGGAACAGAGATCACCACTTGTTTTTACAAGCGGATGTTTAATGCGCACCCTGAATTGAAAAATATCTTCAACATGTCCCGCCAGCAAACCGGCGGACAGCCGAAAGCTTTGGCTTTTACTGTTTTGCAGGCGGCTGAGAACATCGACCGGCTCGGAGACCTGCTGCCGGTTGTCAAACAAATCGGACATAAACACAAAAGTTTGCATGTGAAACCAGAGCACTATCCTATTGTCGGTCAGCACCTTTTGGAAGCCATTGAAATCGTGCTCGGCGAAGCTGCGACAGAGGACATTCTCCAGGCATGGGCAGAAGCCTATGAAGAGATCGCCCGCGTATTTATTGAAGTCGAAAAACAAATGTATGAAGAAGACAAAAAGCAGGATGGAAACTGGGAAGGATTTAAACCGTTTGTCACCATGGATAAGCGGGTCGAATCCGCTACGATTACTTCCTTTTACTTGAAGCCTGCCGATGGAACGGATTTGCCCGCTTTCAGTCCCGGACAGTACGTATCTGTCCGCATTAAAATTCCCGGCGAACCATATTTCTTAACAAGGCAGTACAGCTTGTCAGATGCCTGGAATAAAGACTACTACCGCATTTCAGTCAAACTGGAAGCGGAGGAAGGGCAACCGGTCGGAAGGGTATCAAGCTATCTGCATGAGAACATGGAGATCGGGGGCAGCTTGGAAGTGAGCGCTCCGGCCGGAGATTTTACCCTTTCCGAAGGAACGGATCGTCCGGTTTACTTCATCAGCGCCGGATCAGGCATCACGCCTGTCATGAGCATGGTGCAAACATTGGCTCAAAAAGAAAGCAGCCGCGAGATCACATTCGTGCACGCTGCGAAATCTGAACAGCACCACGCTTTCAAGGAAGAAACGGAGAAGCTGCTCGTCGCCAATCCGGCGAACCGTCTCCTGTTTGTCTACAGCAGGGATGCTGAAGCGACGGAAGATCATATTGTAAAAGGCCGGGTGAATGAAGAGCTTTTGAAATCGATCGTGAAAGATCCAAATGGCGAATTTTATGTATGCGGTCCGCTTTCATTTATGAAAAGCGTGATTGAAGGATTGCAAAATCTTGGCGTTCAGATGGAAAACATCCGCTATGAGAGCTTTGCTTCATCCCTTGACATGCAAATAGCGAACTAACCAAAGAGGCAGCTGTCAAACCGACAGCTGCCTTTCATCTTTTCAAATCCCGGCTCATACAATAAAGATAAGTCCAACCGGGGGGGATTTGAGTATTGAGCATACGGGAGCAAAAAGAGCTGCAGCGGGCGATAGCAGAAATTACGGAGATCGCGGAAGGATTCGGCCTGGATTTTTATCCGATGAGATATGAAATTTGTCCGGCTGAAATCATTTATACATTCGGCGCATACGGGATGCCGACAAGATACAGCCATTGGAGTTTCGGCAAGCAATTTCACAAAATGAAGCTTCACTATGACTTTGGCTTGAGCAAAATATATGAGCTTGTCATTAATTCAAATCCGTGTTACACGTTTTTGCTGGACAGCAATTCATTGATTCAAAATAAGCTGATTGTCGCACACGTCCTTGCTCATTGTGATTTCTTTAAAAATAACTGCCGTTTTCAAAATACGAAGCGCGATATGGTTGAAAGCATGTCGGCGACAGCAGAGCGGATTAAACATTATGAGACGGTCCACGGCTCAAAAGAAGTCGAGGCATTTCTCGATGCGGTGCTGGCGATTGAAGAACACATTGACCCTTCGCTCGTGAGGCCGAAGCTGTCGTGGAGCATAGATGACGAAGAGGAAGAAGAAACAGACGCGTCGCCCACTCCTTATGACGACCTCTGGGAACTGGATCACAAAGGGTCGAAAGAGAAGAAGAAAAGGACGAAAAAAAAGTTTCCGCCGAAGCCGGAAAAAGACATTCTGCTGTTCATTGAAGAACATTCGCGGGAGCTGGAGCCTTGGCAGCGCGACATCTTAACGATGATGAGAGAGGAAATGCTGTATTTCTGGCCGCAGCTTGAAACGAAAATCATGAATGAAGGATGGGCGTCCTATTGGCATCAGCGAATCATCCGCGAGCTTGATCTGACATCAAGTGAAGCGATCGAATTCGCCAAGCTCAACGCGGGAGTGGTTCAGCCGTCCAAAACGGGCATCAATCCTTATTATCTCGGATTGAAAATATTTGAGGACATAGAGGAGCGCTACAACAACCCGACAGAAGATATGAAGAAGATGGGTGTAAAGCCGGACTCGGGGAGAGAAAAAATATTTGAAGTCAGGGAGATCGAATCAGACATTTCATTTATCAGAAACTATTTAACGAAAGATCTCGTGATGAGGGAAGATCTCTACTTGTTTCAAAAACAGGGAAGGGATTATAAAATCATCGACAAGGATTGGAAGGCTGTGCGCGATCAGCTCGTCAGCATGAGAGTCAACGGAGGATTTCCTTATTTGACAGTTGAGGATGGAGATTACTTAAAGAACAATGAATTATACATTAAGCATTGGTATGAAGGGATCGAACTCGATTTAAAGTATCTTGAAAAAGTTCTGCCTTACCTTCACCAGCTATGGGGTAGAAGCGTGCATGTCGAAACCGTGCTCGAAGATAAGCCCGTCATGTTTTCCTATGATGGAAAGGCTGTCCATCGCAGATATTTATAAAAAGTTTCAGGCTGCATTCGGGCAGCCTTTTTTTATTTTAAAGCGCAGCGACGTCCGTCACTATGCAGTTTTACGAGTTAATAATAAAAATGTAAAATAAAGTATTTAACACGATTTCTAGTATTGTAATTTTGGCTACAGGAAAGTGCGAAAATGTAGTATTTAAGTTACCTTTGAAATGTAAATGAAATATTATCGACCCTTAAAAACTTTTTTTAAAAACGAATAATTAAGGAATTTGACTTAGTAAGTCAAGACTATACCTGATGGAAACCCCTCCTTATAATAGAAGCAGAGGAAGGCTGAAGCAGCCGTTCTCAAAAATCATGAAACTGCTAATTTTTGCCTTTGAAAATATAAAGAATTCTGCTAGTGGGAGGACAACATGAAAAAACAAGTAATAACAGCAGCATCAGCGGTTGTTTTAGGATCGACTTTATTTGCGGGAGCGGCTTCCGCGCAAACCATAACGGTGAAAAAAGGAGATACGTTATGGGGATTTTCGAAGAAGTACGGTACAAGTATCAGCAAGATTAAACAGGAAAACAAGCTGAAATCCGATATCATTTACATAGGGCAGAGGTTGTCGATCAATGGAAGCAGCTCATCGTCTGCAAAAGCGTCGCAAGCTTCATCAGCTACGCATAAAGTGGTCAAAGGAGACAGCCTTTGGAAAATTTCTCGGACATACGGCATGACCGTCAATGAACTGAAGTCTCTGAATGGTTTAAAAACAGATTTAATCCGGATCGGACAAGTATTAAAAGTTAAAGGGACGAAAAGCGTAAAAGCTGCATCAACGACAAAGCCTTCTTCTTCAAGCGGGACAAGCAAAACAAGTAAGGCACCTGCGCAAACCTCTTCAGCGCTGAATACGTCAAAGCTTGTTTCAGATGCAAAAGCCCTTATCGGAACGCCTTATAAATGGGGCGGAACATCTACATCAGGATTTGACTGCAGCGGATTTGTCTGGTACATCCTCAATAAACAGACAAATGTGGCGAGAACGAACACAGCCGGTTACTGGAATTCGATGAAGAGCGTATCAAGCCCTGCAGTAGGTGATTTCGTATTCTTCACGACATATCAGCCGGGACCTTCGCATATGGGGGTTTACATCGGAAACAATCAATTCGTTCATGCCGGTTCTGACGGCGTAACGATCAGCGATATGACAAACAGCTATTGGAAGCCCCGCTATCTTGGAGCAAAACGCTTCTAATGTTGCAGGGACAAGCCCGTTCATCATGATGAACGGGTTTTTTTTCGTTTAGAAACGGAACTCGGCTAAAAACGCTAAAAAGTGTTCGACCTTCTCATTATCTTTCAGACTAATTGCATATCCCCCTGCAACAGGAAGCTTCATGAAATCGCACGGCACCTCTATTAATCTTCCTTCCATCAGCTCGCGGCGCACAGTCGACAGCGGCAAAAATGATATACCGAGTCCTTCTGAAATAAATCGTTTCGTAATATGCGTTTGGCTTACGAGCATTGTTCTGACAAACGGAAATTTGATCCTCAGCTGCCTGACGAGGTCGTCCCAGTATTCGGGGTGATTATGGGTCAACAGCAAATATTCTTCAAGCAAATCTTCGACATCGAGCGGCGGCGCTTGTTCTGAATCGCGGCCGTCATGAGGGGCAACCAAAATCACGGGATCGCTGTACATGGAATAGCAGTTCAGGTTTGACGATTGCACGTTTAAGCAGCTTAATCCGATATCTGCATGGCCGGCTGAAATCAGGGGAGCGATTTCAGCTGATTCGGCGATCTTTACTTTGATCTCCGAATTCGGATGCAGCGCTGTGTATTTTTTTAATACAAATGGGAGAATCGTATCGGCGATAAGCGGTGAAACCGCTAGATTCAATGTCTGCGAATAGCCCTGTCTGATTCTGTGAAGCTCTGTCATGCTCGATTCATAGTCTTCCAGCAGGCGAAGGGCGAAAGGAAGGTAAGCGCGGCCTTCTTTCGTTAAATGAATGCTTCTTCCTTTGCGGGTGAACAGCTGGCACCCGAGTTCTTCTTCAAGCAGTTTAATTTGAACGGTGACGGTCGGCTGAGAAATAAATAAGGTTTCCGCCGTCTTTCTGAAATTTTCGTATTTTGCGGCAGTAACAAAGGTATGAAGCCATTTAAAATCCATTGCAGTCCTCCTGATTAATTTTGTTAATCAAAGACATCAATATAATTCAATATTTTTTAAATATTATATCAACTATAATGATATTTACAAAGGAAAAAGGAGGAATTGATATGGTTTATCATGGATTAAAAGGGATTACTTGTGTTGAAACAGCCATCAGCCGCATTGACGGTGAAGAGGGAAAGCTGATCTACAGAGGGTACAATGCTGATGAACTGGCGCTTACATCCACATTTGAAGAAGTCGCTTATCTGATACTCAACGGGTCATTTCCGACGGAAGCGGAACTCAGCCAATTCAATGAGATGCTCGCTTCATTCCGTGTGCTGCCAGAAGCATGCGAGCGATTGATCCGCAGCCTTCCTGCCGAATTAGACGATATGGCGGTTCTTCGCACGGCCGTTTCTTCATTCGGGGATAAATCGTTTGCGTTCAAGCCAACAATGGAGCAGGCTCTCAGACTGATAGCAGCCGCCCCGTCGATTATCGCCTTCAGAAAAAGGCTGACTGATGGAAAAGAGCCTGTTCAGCCGCTGGATGAGCTTGGCTTTGTGGAACATTATTTTTACATGCTGAAAGGAAAGCGCCCGACAGAAGCTCAGAAAAAAGCGCTCGAAACGTACATGATTCTTGCGATGGAACACGGCATGAACGCTTCAACCTTTTCGGCAAGGGTTACGGTGTCTACGGAATCCGATCTTGTTTCTGCCGTCACATCTGCACTTGGCACAATGAAAGGACCTTTGCACGGCGGAGCGCCGTCAGCGGTTACCGATATGCTGGAAGGCATCGGGGAAAAACAGCACGCAGAAAGCTATATAAGAGAGAAGCTTGAAAAAGGCGAGAGACTGATGGGATTTGGACACCGCGTCTATAAAACGCATGATCCGAGAGCGAAGGCTTTAAGGGTGAAAGCTGAGGAAATTGCCGGGGGCGATCGGGATATCGACCTTGCTCTTCATGTTGAAAATACGGCGATCCGCCTTTTGGAAGAATACAAACCGGGGCGCAAGCTTTATACGAATGTCGAATTTTACGCAGCGGCTGTCATGAAGGCGATCGATTTTGATGCCGCATTGTTTACCCCTACTTTTTCGGCAGCGAGAATGGTCGGCTGGTGCGCCCATGTGCTGGAGCAGGCTGATAACAACATGATTTTCAGGCCGTCGGCTAAATATATCGGGGAATTGGTTTCTCAGTAATGCGGACACACGCCTTCTCAGCGAAGGGCGTGTTTTTTAATAGATTTTTGTATGTTTAAGTAGGGAATTATGCCGGTGTTCTTGAATGTATTCATCAAGAAAATCCTTTAAGGGGGAGACGATGAAAAAAGGATTCCTGATGTTGATCATGCTGTTTTTTCTGAGTGCATGCTCGGAAGGCCGGGATTTTGATGCTGAAAATGAAGCGGCGGCGACAAAAGAAGGCGGAAGCGGTGCCGAGGTCATCGCAGAGCGCTTGGATGTACCTTGGACGATCGCTCACACTGGCGGGATTTTTTTCATTACCGAAAGAAACGGGGGAATCGTATCCATTGCCGAAGGCAAAAAGGAGCGCATGCAGCTTCAGCTGAAAAAGCCCGTTCATCAAGAAGGGGAAGGCGGGCTGCTCGGATTTGTGCTCCATCCTGATTTTAAAAACAATCAGGAGGCATACGTTTACCATACATACAAAGACGGGAGCCGTCTGAAAAACCGGATCGTAAAATTGACGCTTGACCGCCTTACTTGGACGGAAACGGAGGAGCTGCTTGCCGATTTGCCAGGAGGCGTGATTCATAACGGCGGCCGGATGGCGATCGGGCCCGATCAAAAGCTGTACATCACGACAGGTGATGCGGGGGAAAGGGAATGGGCCCAGCAGCCTGAAAAGCTGGCGGGGGTGATTTTAAGGATGGAGCTTGATGGTGCGGTCCCTGCTGATCAGCCTTTTCGCTCGTCTTATGTATACAGCTTTGGACACCGCAATCCGCAAGGCCTCGCATGGATCGGCCGGCAGCTTTACAGCTCCGAACACGGGCAGTCTGGACATGATGAAGTGAACAAAATTGAACCCGGAGCCAATTATGGCTGGCCGGTGATTGAAGGAAGCGATGAGAAGCGGGGAATGAAAGCGCCGCTCATCCATTCGGGAGAAAAAACGTGGGCCCCATCCGGTTTAGCGCAGAAAGGGGATGTCCTCTATATGGCCGGGCTGCGGGGAGAGGGGGTTTTCCGGGTCGATCCTGCGGAAGCCAAAGCGGTCAAGTGGCTTGGCGGATACGGCAGAATCAGAGATGTAAAAGTAATCGGAGATGATCTGTATTTCATTACGAACAATGGCGACGGAAGAGGCGAAAAAAAACAGACAGATGACCGGCTCATCCGCGTGCCTCTGTCTGACCAGTAAACATGTCTCGCTGAGTTCTTGCGTTTAAGGATGCCGGAATCGTGGTAACTGTGCACTAAACAATGGTGAAGAGGTGAGACGAATGAATCCGGCAAACAGACAGACGGATGGACAGAAAGCGCAAAAACAAGAAAAACAACCCGGGGCTGAGCACAAGATGGTGCCCCTTCCGCTCTCGGAAGATCGCGACTACAAAGGAAGCGGCAAATTAAAAGGTAAAACCGCCATTATTACCGGAGGAGACAGCGGAATCGGCAGAGCGGCCGCCATTGCATACGCCAAAGAAGGTGCCGGCATTGCCGTCATGTACTTGGACGAACACAAGGATGCCGAGGAAACGAAAGAACGAATCGAACAGGAAGGCGCAAAATGCCTGTTGATTCCCGGAGATGTCGGGGATGAAGCACATTGCAAAACATCTGTCGAAAAAGCGGTGAATCACTTTGGCGGACTCGACATTCTTGTCAACAACGCTGCCGAACAGCATCCGCAAAAAGGGATCGAAGATATTTCGACCGAACAGCTTGAACAAACGTTCAGAACGAATATTTTCTCCATGTTTCACATGACAAAAGCCGCGCTCCCGCATTTAGGGGAAGGAAGCGCGATTATCAATACCGCATCGATCACAGCTTATGAGGGCAGTCCGGCGCTGATTGACTATTCGAGCACAAAGGGTGCGATTGTCGCGTTTACCCGTTCGATGGCTGCATCCCTTGTCAAAAAAGGAGTACGCGTCAACGCGGTAGCGCCGGGGCCCATTTGGACGCCGCTCATTCCGGCTACTTTTTCGCCGGAAAAAACGGAAAAACACGGTACAAATACGCCGATGGGAAGGCCCGGACAGCCTTCTGAACACGCTGCGGTGTATGTTCTGCTCGCTTCAGACGATTCTTCTTATATGACAGGACAGACGATCCACATCAACGGCGGAAGATATGTGACGACATAACCTTTCAACCGGCTGCTATTGTAAGGCAGTCGGTTTTTTCTGTTTATTTTTTCGGAAAAATAAGAATTTGAAAGATCACTTTCAAAAGAGCTGCCCCGTAAGAGATAATAGAAACAGAAAGAGAAAGGATGTGTATGAATGAGCGATCGCAGAATGACAGCAAAATGGGCATCCAAACTTGGTTTTGTTCTCGCTGCAGGGGGATCCGCCATCGGCCTGGGGGCGATTTGGAAGTTTCCCTATGTGGCTGGAACGAGCGGAGGAGGCGCATTTTTCCTTGTATTTGTCCTATTTACGATCCTGCTGGGATACCCCTTGCTTTTGGGGGAATTTATATTAGGCCGAAAAAGCCAATCGGATGCTATCGGCACCTATCAAAAAATAGCGCCGGGGACGCCTTGGGTGATCACAGGCTGGATCGGAATCGCCGCCTGCTTCCTTGTTCTGTCGTTTTACAGTGTGATCGGCGGCTGGATTTTGCTTTATATCATCAAAGCAGTAACCGGTTCATTGTCGGGTCTCACGCAGGCCGGATACGGGGAGCTCTTCGGTTCGATCATTCAAGATCCGCTGCAGACACTGGCAGCGCAGCTTGCGTTTATCATCATGACGATCCTCGTCGTGGCGAAGGGTGTGCAAAAAGGAATCGAGCGCGTCAGTTCGATTATGATGCCGCTATTATTTATTTTATTTATTGCGCTCGTTTTAAGGGCTCTGACGCTTGAGCATGCGATCGACGGCGTGCGTTTTCTGCTTGTGCCCGATTTTGGCAGCCTGACGCCGCAGGCGATTCTTTTTGCGCTCGGACAAGCTTTCTTTACGTTGACGCTTGGCGTATCTGTGATGGTAACGTACAGCTCCTATTTGTCAAAGTCACAAAACCTTCCGAAGTCGGCGGTCTCGATCGTGATCATGAACCTTGCCGTCACGCTGCTTGCCGGTTTGGCGATTTTTCCGGCCGTCTTTTCATTTGGGCTTCAGCCCGATCAGGGTCCGACTTTATTATTTACGGTTCTGCCGGCAGTTTTTGACCGGCTTCCATTCGGGATGCTGTTTTTTATCGGATTTTTGACGGCCTTTTTATTTGCTGCGCTGACTTCGGCTTTTTCGATGATTGAGATCATTGTTGCCGCTATTACAAAAGGCGATCAAACAAAAAGGGGAAAATGGACGTGGGCGATCGGCCTTTTGATTTTTGCCGTCGGCATTCCTTCCTGCTTGTCTTACGGAGTGCTCGATGAGCCGTTCATTTTTAAGAAGACGTTTTTTGATGCGGCGGATTATGTCGTCAGCAATATTTTGCTGCCGCTTGGCGCGCTTTTTATTTCGATTTTTATTCCGCTGAAATTGTCCAAACACGATCTATATGAAGAAATGAAAAGCGGATCAAAAGCGGGGAAAGGCTTTTTTATCGTGTGGTTTTATCTTCTCCGTTTCCTTGTGCCGCTTGCAATTGTACTTGTCTTTTTAAATTTAATCGGAGTGTTTTCATTTTAAAAGATCAGGAGATGGGTGAATATGGTGTTAGACTTTCAACAGATGTTTCCGAGCGAGGATGGCAATCACGAGGCGCGGTATCAGCTGCTGGCATTGCTTGAAGCGGTATTGGCCGGAATGGACAGGCTGAAGGATCCCGCCCGGATGACGCTTGGCCGCGAGTCTGAAGTTTCCTCTGACTTCTATCAAAGCGTCATTGAGGAGGCCGCCTTGCCGGAAAAAGGCTTCGGGGCGGAAAAAAGCGTTGAAGAGCTATTGAAATTGCTTGACGGCCACCGTTTTTTAAACAGGCATTATGTGGCCAACGCGACACCTTTGCCGAACACCGCCAGCATCGCCGGGAATCTTTTAATGGTTCTTTTAAACGGAAACAATTTATGGGATGTCGACGGCACGGCTGCAGCCAAGGCGGAAGTGCAGATCACGGCGATGCTTTCGGACATTGTCGGCTATGACAGGCACAAGAGCGGCGGTTTTACCACATGGGGCGGGCAGGGAGCTGTTTTTCAGTCGCTCAGGCTGGCGATCGCAAGCGCGTACCCTGAAGCGAATCAGCAAGGAACGCCGCATCACCTGTACGCGTTCTGTTCAGAGCTTTCGCATTTCAGCCTATACAAATCGATGGAAGCGTCCGGAATCGGGACGGACCATTTGATCAAGGTCAAGACGAATCGCGATCATTCGATGGATCTGGCCGATTTGCGGGAAAAAATGCAAGCCGTGATTGAAAAAGGCGGACATCCGATTTATGTATTGGCAACGCTTGGCACAACTGACTCATTTGGCATCGATGATTTGGCCGGTATCAAAAAAGTGACTGAGGAAATAGAGGCCGCCTACGGTTTGCCTCCTGTCTATATTCATGCCGATACGGCGATGGGTGGGATGTACGGTTTTTTTAACGGATACGATTTCATCGGAAACCCGCTTCATCTTGAAGATGAGGTGCTTGAGACGCTTGCCCGCTACAAAAAACATTTTCAGCATTTGCACCTGGCGGACAGCTTGGTCTTTGATTTTCATAAACTTGGACAAACGCCGTATATCACAAGCCTTTTCTTGGTGAAAAACCGTGAGGCACTGAAAGTCGTTGATTTGGATCCGGATGAGACGCCTTATGTCGGTAACAGAGGGTTTGGCAGCTATCATACGAGCTATACGCTAGAGTGTTCGCGAATGGGAAGCAGCATACCGATTTATGCTTCTCTGCTCGCATTCGGAATCGAAGGCTACCAGGAGATCTTGGCCAATTACATCAGAGTTAACCTGGCATTTCGAAAAAAACTCCTGCAGGCTTTTCCGAATGCAGCCGTCACCAATGATGTATCACCTGTAACGACATTCCGCTTCTATCCGGGAAATGTCCGCTATCACGAAGAAATCAGCGGCGCCATCACGGAGGAAGAAGTGCGGAATATTAACAAATTCAATGAAAAAATCGCCGAAACATTGGGAAGGTACCGCAGTCACACCTATTTTGGCAGCACGAAAAAGCAAACATACGTTTATCCTGCTGACAGCCGTTTGCCCGTGCCGCTTTATGTCCAGAAATTCTACAGTGTCTCGCCTTACACGACGGTTGATACAATTGACCATTATATCGCCTTTTTAAAAGCGCATGTTGAACCGTCCGATGTAGCAGCCGGATAAAATTTAAACGGGAGGGTTAAACCTCCCGTTCTTTCTTTAGTCTTTATATGCGGTTCTTTTTTGAACCGGTATCCATATTTCGCTTTTAAACGTTGGGGAGCTGATATCCTGATCCTGATTCCAGAGGATTTCCGGCCCTTTCGTTTGCTCGTAATGTGAAGCCGGGAACCATTCAGCATAAATGCGTCCCCAGACATTTTGAAGGGTGTCCGGAAACGGACCGGCCGCTTCAAAGACAGCCCATGTCGAGGCGGGAACTTCAAGCTGTTCATATCGGTCCGGGCATTCCTTCGTTGTCGCTGCACCGATATAATGGTCAAGTTCTCCCTGCTCTTCCATCCGGCCTTCGGAAAAGTTCCCTGATGCTTGAATCAGTCCAAGCGGCTCGACATTTGACAGCTCTTTTAATTCAGCGATGTTTTCACTGCTTAAAGCTTTCCACATCGAGGCGATTTCCGGATTGATTCCGTGAAAGACGACAGGGACCCTTTTTTTGATTCCGACGATCCGAAATGCCTTCTTTTCTACAATACGGTAGTTCATTTCGTTTCCTCCTCTAATTGTTAACTGGAAGGTCATCGGAGGATATGCTTTCAGTGTGCTGATATCGTGCCTGGCCTCTGTCGGCGTGATGCCGTGCAGCTTTTGAAATGCGCGCGTAAAAGCATCCGGCGAGTGATAGCCGTATTTCACAGCGATATCAATTACTTTTTGATTTGTGTTTTTCAATTCAAACGCTGCAAGGGTAAGCCGCCTGCGGCGAATGTATTCGGACAGCGAAACCCCGGCAAGAAAAGAAAACATCCTTTTAAAATGATATTCAGAGCAGTAAGAAAGCTTCGCAAGCGTTTGAAAGTCGATACTGTCCGCCAAGTGTTCTTCAATATACGCCATGGCTTGATTCATGTTCTTCAGCACATCCATTTGATGACCTCCTCTGTTTACAAAAATAGCAGAATCAGAATCCCGGGATCCGACTTTCCGTGCCCGATTGTGCAGGATCATTCCCGAGACTGTCCGCCGCTCAACCATGCTGTCTTCAGCTTTTTGATGCCGTCTGCGATGCTTTTTTCAGAAAGTCCGCCAAACCCGAGGAGCACCGCGTGGGTTTCAGGAGGAGTCACATACGAGACAGAGGCTGGATATACTTTGACCCCTTTTTCCAGCGCTTTTTGGGTCAGCCACTCTTCACTCGGAGCGCTTTTCACCTCAAGGATGATGTGAAGACCGGCGTTCTCTCCTCTGACTGCGGCATGAGCGCCAAATTCACGCTTGATGGCATCAAGGAGCGTTTTTCGCTTTTTTCGGTAGAGTGTTCTCATTCGGTTCAAGTGTTTTTGATAATCCCCGTTTTTCATAAAAAGAGCAATGGCTTGCTGCACATGGCGGGAAACCGTTTGTTTAAATAAGGATGCCATGTTGAGCCCTTCTTGGACGAGCGGAAAGGGGAGAACCATATAGCTGATCCTGAGGGAGGGAATCAGCGATTTTGAAAAGGTTCCTAAATAGATGACCCGGTGGTTCCGGTCAAGTCCCTGAAGGGAAGGAATCGGCTGTCCTGCATAGCGGAATTCCCCGTCATAATCGTCTTCGATGATATAAGCTCCGGTCGATGTTGCCCAGTCAAGCAATTGCAGCCTGCGGCCGACCGGCATGATCATTCCGAGCGGAAACTGATGGGACGGGGTGGTGTATGCGAGCTGCGGCTGATATTGTTCAAGATCTTGCACGGAAATCCCGCTCTCGTCGACTGCTATAGGCATCACATTGAAGCCGCCGGTTTTCAGGACCGTTTTCGAGCGATGAAATCCGGGATCTTCAAAACCGACGGTTGTGCCTTTAGGAAACAGATGGCACAGCAACTGCAGCAAAACCGGTGTGCCGGCTCCGATGATGATTTGCTCGGGTGAACAGACCACGCCGCGAGACTCTCTGAGATAAACCGCAATCATTTTCCGCAGTGGAATGTCTCCGGCCGGCGGGCCGCTTTGAAAAAGGTCGTACCCTGATTCACCAACAGTTTTGGCGAGCGTTTTTTTCCATTGGGAAACAGGAAATGACGCGAGGTCTACGTGGCCGTGGTGAAAATCGATCATGTTAGCCGCCGTCTCATGTTCTTCCGGTTCTTTTTCGGCAGGGGGAGGAGGCGCAGTCTGTGCAAAGTCTCCTTCCACTTCAGCCGCAAACCAGCCTTTTCTAGGCTTGCTGAGCAAATATCCTTCTGCAGCCAGCTGTTCATACGCGTGTTCTACAGTTGTCAGGCTGACATTTAAGTGTTTGGAAAGCATTCGTTTGGAGGGAAGCTTTGTTCCAGGCTTTATGTGTCTCGAATGAATGCTGCGTTTGAAAAACGTGTACAGCTGCTGATAAAGCGGCTCGCTGCCGCTGCGGTTTAAAAAAGGGGTTATATCCATTCGATCAGCCCTTTCAATTCATCTGGTATGTTTTATTTTATCAAAACTGGTCATTTTAAAAAGGTCAGTTTTCGGGTTAAAGTAGTTTCATAACCAACAGAAGGGAATGACGATGTTGCTTGATTATAGGGAATTGCATTGTGAAACAGAGCTCAAGGAAGTCTATCCGATCATGAAACAGCTCCGGCCCCATTTGGATGAAACGTCTTTTTTGGAGCTCGTCAAAGAAGCTCGGGAGGCTGAAAGCTACACGTTATTTGCGCTGTACGACGGTGATATTCCGGTGGCTTTGGCCGGCTTTTTGCCGAGGGTTTCTTTGAACCAAGGCCGTCATGTTTGGGTAGCGGACCTGGTGACGTGTGAAAAACACCGTTCAAAAGGCTATGGAAAGAAGCTTTTAGGCGCTGTTGAAGAGTGGGCCAAAGGGAACGGATTGGCTTCAATCGCTTTATCATCAGGCTTACAGAGGGCAGACGCTCACCGTTTTTACGAAGAGAAAATGGGGTATGAAAAAGCGAGCTACCTATTTCGCAAGGCTCTGAAATGAAAAACTCCCCGGTATAACCGGGGAGTTATTAAAAGCCGAGCTGCAGATTCGTATCGATGGAGACGATGGTCCATACGCAAACGAGAATGAAAATGTTCAGGACGACGCCGAGAAATCCTAGACCGGTCCGTCCTTTTTTTATGAACAGCTCGATAATTCCGAGCGGAACGGCGGCCATCGCAAAAGGAAGCATCTTATACGAATATGCGATCGTGTCGCTTAAAATGGCCAAGTTTAAGACGAACAGGGACAGAATGGCCGTGCCGACAGACACCCATCCAAATACGTTGTGCTCCTTAAAGATTCTTACCAGTTCCATAATTCCACCTCACCTACTTTAGCTGCTTTGACAGGCCCTTTTTTGATCAGCCGTTCAACCTCTTTTGACGGTCCGGTAATGACGGCTCCATACACGTTCACACCATTCTGTTCCACATAGTCAAGCCGTTTGGAAAGCTTCAGGTCTTTCCTGCCTGAAATGGTTTCAGCCCATTTCTTGTTCTTGATCATGTAGGAAAGCGCCGCTTTAAACTGTTCGTCATCGTTTTCGGCAGGTTGCTGAATTTCAAAAATCCGGTTTGAATCTTTTCCGGGAAATCCGATCGGCTCTGCGTATGGATGATCTTTTAAATCGCCCTCTGTTTCAATCGCATTCCACAGAACGCGAACATCATAGCCTTTTAATTTTTCATACAGCTCCTTTGTCGGGTATGCTTTTTCAAAGGAAAGGAAAGCTTCGGTTACGGTTCCGTCAGGCAGCTGTTTTAAAATCGACTCGGCTTTGGACACTGATTTTTCTTTGATGCCGTCAGGGTAGACAAAATGACGTTCTTCTTTTGAAAGCTCCTGATTGTATTGATGAATCTGCGGAGACTTCAGCTGATCGAAGAACATTTCCACTTCTTCATTTCCAACTACTTTTGTGACGTTTCCGATTTGCTTCTTTAACGGGAACTGTGTTTCGATTCCAAAGAGTTTTACTTTGTTGACAAGGGCTTCAGTATCGACTTGAATATTCGGGTTTGTGACGGCAACTGTCATTGAAGCGGTTTGCACCAGTTCATTCCCTTTGCTTTCATGCCCGCCCAACCCGTAGTATAGATAGCTGCCGAGTGTGCAGATCGGCAGAATAATAAGCGTAGAAATAACAGCAAGGGTGGAAATCCGCATATATGATTTATTTTTTCCGTATCTTAAAATCGCTTTTTGCTTTTCAGGACTGATCGCCAAATCCCAGTCTTCGTCTTTCATTTCCTGTTCCAGCATGTCCTGGTATTCTTCAAGCTGTTCAAGCTCTTCTTCGACCAGGAGCATTTCCGATTCGGAAAGTTCGCCGTTTTTATATTTTTCCCAACGTTTTTTAAAATCTTCATTCATCGTTAACACCTCTGTTGTAAAGTGCTTTCAGCCGCTGTCTGGCACGAAATAAAACACTTTTAAAATTAGCCTCTGAGATATTCATCAAGCTTGACGCTTCCTTGTAGTTCAATTCTTTTAAATAGTACAGCGTAAGCGCTTCCCGGTAGTTATCGGGGAGCTGGTTCATATATAAGGTTAACACTTCCTTGATTTCGACCTGGTGAGCAGGGCTTTGCACCGCGTTTTGAAACAGGTTTCCGATCATGTCGTCAGAAATCGTCACTTCCTTTTTATGCTTTCTGACATAGTCGATAAACGCATTGCGTGCCACTTGAAAAAGCCATGGCTTCACTTTGCTGTGGTCGTAAGAATGGATGTGTATGTAAGCTCTCATAAAGGTTTCCTGAAGCAAATCCTCTGCTAGATGTTTATCTTTCGTCATGGAGAGCAGGAACCTGTAAACATCATTCATATACATTTGGTAAATTTCGTCGATAGTCACTGCCTTTTCTCCCCTCTATGTTATAAACGCATAAGAAAGGTTTGAAGTTGCACTAAATATGCCCACGGCTCATTTTTCCTCCAATTTCTTACCTTTAAAATCATCTACCCTATATAATAACTGAACACGTTCAAAAAAACTAATCTTCATGGCGATTTTAACGACTGAACGGCCGAAATATAAAGCACAGCAGCAAAATAAGCCTTTAAGCATATCAGATCTTTATTATATGCTAAAAGGCTATTTGATTAGAGGATATCCTTCATTATCAGCTGTTTTTATCGTCTGTCAAAAATATTGGCCGTGACCGCGGCGGCCTTCTGCGGCCAGCGCATCGGCTTTCGTTCGATGGACGGTGCCGAATGGGTGGTTGGGCGGAGCATAGATTGAATAGAGTTTCAGCGGAGTATTGCCTGTATTGGTGAGATTGTGCCATGTTCCGGCAGGGACGACGATAGCGGTGTCATCGTAAACATTTCTTTTAAATTGCAAATGATGTTTGCTCGGCCCCATTTGCACGATTCCCCTGCCTTGTTCAATACGAAGGAACTGGTCAACGTGAGGGTGCATTTCCAATCCGATGTCTTCGCCGGGGTTGAGGCTCATCAGGGTAACTTGTAAATGCCTTCCTGTCCATAAAGCGGTCCGAAACGTTTTGTTCTGTTTTGCCGCTTCGTTGATGTTCGCGGCAAACGGCTTTTGTCCATAATCTCTTAATACGATGCGTTCTTCGCTGCCGGGTGTTCGAAAAGCGCCTGCATAGTCTGATTCGTGAAACCAAACCGGGTTATAAGAAAAAGGAATATAATATGGGTATTGATTTGGATGCATTTGTTCTAGGTCCCTTCATTAGCTTTATTGGGATCATCGTATGCAATAGGCATATGAAGTGTCCCGCTGTAAGATGGTTTTTAGTCAAAACACGTTTTTTTAAAAAAGCTTCCGGGAAAATATGATATCAGACTCACAACAGGAGGGAGAGGAGCATGGAATACATCAACATATCCGGTACATCGATCGAATCGTCGCGCATCGGTCTCGGAACATGGGCCATCGGAGGTTTTATGTGGGGCGGAAGCGATGAAAAAGAAGCGATTCAGACGATTCATGCTGCGCTTGATGAAGGAATCAACCTGATTGATACCGCTCCGGCATACGGTTTCGGGCAGTCGGAAGAAATCGTCGGTAAAGCCGTACAGCAATACGGAGAGCGCGACAGAGTCATTCTCGCGACAAAATCAGGACTTGATTGGAAGCAGGAACAGCTGTATCGCGACGGATCGAGGGAGCGGATCATCAAGGAAGTTGACGATTCGCTGAAAAGGCTCAATACGGATTACATCGACCTGTATCAAGTGCATTGGCCCGATCCGCTCGTCCTGATCGAAGAAACGGCGGAAGCGATGAAAGACTTGTATGATGCGGGGAAAATCAGAGCGGTCGGCGTCAGCAATTTTTCCCCGGAGCAGATGGACACATTCAGAGCTGCGGCGCCGCTTCATACCATACAGCCGCCGTACAACATGTTTGAAAGGGAAATCGAGCAAGACATTCTTCCGTATGCGCAAGATCAAGGGCTGACAACGCTATTATACGGAAGCTTGTGCAGGGGGCTCCTGTCAGGAAAAATGAATGAGGACTACACGTTCAAAGGGGACGACCTTCGAAAGCGGGACCCTAAGTTTCAAAAGCCGCGCTTTAAAGAATACCTTGAGGCCGTCAGGAAACTTGATGAGTTTGCAAACGAGCGGTTCGGCAAATCGGTTCTCCATCTGGCAGCAAGATGGGTGCTTGATCAGCCTGGCGCAAGCATTGCTTTATGGGGGGCAAGACGCCCTGATCAAATCCGTCCCGTCAGCGAAATCACCGGCTGGAGTTTAACGGAAAGTGATCAAAAAGCAATTGACGACATATTGGACAATACGATTTCAGAACAGATCGGGCCTGAATTCATGGCGCCGCCGACAAAAGAAAAAGTCTGAAAACCGGGGAGAAAATTCCTCGGTTTTTTTGTGAAAAATCATTTTTTAGTACCAGGTAATAAAAAAAATTGTTATAATAATAAAGGGAAACCTCATACGACTACATCAATAAAGGAAGTGCCATATGTATAAATTTACTGGTTATGCTGCAAAAGCGATTCTTTCTTTGCGCGGCGGAATTAAAGTATACAATAAAGAAAATCTTCCTAAAGACACAGGTTTCGTTATTGCGTGCACACATGCAGGATGGGTGGATGTCGTCGCACTGGGTGTCGGCATTTTGCCTATGGAAATTCATTACATGGCGAAAAAAGAGCTTTTTGAAAATAAATTAAGCGGTTCTTTTCTTTCAAGCATCAACGCATTTCCCGTCGACAGGGAAAATCCCGGGCCAAGCAGCATCAAAACCCCGATCAAGCTGTTGAAAGAAGGAAAAATCGTCGGCATTTTCCCAAGCGGAACGAGATCATCTGAAGATGTTCCATTGAAAAGAGGGGCTGTCACGATCGCCCAGATGGGAAGAGCGCCGCTTGTGCCGGCCGCATACAGCGGTCCTTCCAACGAAAAAGAGCTTTTCAAGAGAGGCAAAATGAAACTGGTCATCGGCGAACCGCTCAATCAGGAAGATTTCGCTCAATATTCGTCAAAAGAAAAGCTGGTCAAGATGACGGAGGCTTTGAATGACAGTATTAAAGCTTTAGAGAAAAAGCTGGAGCAGCTATAATTCAAACATACGCAAGGAAAAACAGCTTCTCACGCACAGAAGCTGTTTTTTAATTTTTTGGGCAGTATTTTAGGTGAGGAGCTTATATATGAAATGGTATTTGAAAGCAATAAAAAACTATGCAGGATTTACAGGAAGGGCGAGACGAAAGGAATTTTGGCTGTTTTGCTTTTTCTCATACATGATTTTGGTCCTCTACGGTTTTTTTAAAGCCATTCTGCATCTTCCGGAATATGAAATAGAGACATTTTTAGGGATGGTTTATTTGCTTGCCATTCTTGTGCCGGGCTTGGCTGTCACGATCCGCAGATTGCATGATACGGGTAAAAGCGGCTGCTGGATCTGCATCGGTCTGATCCCTCTCATTGGGCAATTTATTTTGCTGATCATGCTTTGTCAAAACAGTGTAAAAGAGGAAAATCAATACGGGCCGAACCCGAAGGGAGCTATCTAAGCGAAAACCGCCTGTCCCCAGGCGGTTTTTTAGTTGTTTGGGGCAGTTGCTTTTTCTAAAAACAAAAGCAGTTCCCACCAAAATGTTTGAGCTGCAATGGCATCGGCTTCAGTTTTTCCCCCATAGGCTATTTTTCGGCTTTTCCGCCCGGATGTCGGAAAGTATGGAGGCCTGATATTATGGCCGGCATCTTCGAAATATAGATGTTTAACAGAATAGGGAAATCTCTTCTTTTTCAGTCGTTCAACGATTTTCTCGTTCATAGAGGCGGAGGGCCATACCAAATCATCCGTACCTGAAGTTAACAGAATAGGCCCATTAATATGTTCCGCTTTTATAATTGCTGGATGATCCTCTTTCACTTTCCGCAAAGCTTTTTTGTAAAGATCAGTAAAAGCATGAGGCTGTCTTGTGAGCTTATGTTTCACCATATTCCACAGCTGAGAAAGCGAAAACAATGGCAGCGGGGCAAAGGCGAGCGGTGCGCCGTCCAGACTCCAGGAAGATGTCTGCCGAAATTTTTTTAATCCAACGCCTTGAAAGACGACCCCGCCGCCTACATGAGAAACCGCAAAACGGATTTCAGGAAAATGGGAACCTATCAGCAGCGCCAGTTCGCCGCCTTTTGACCTTCCGCATATTCCGATCTGACGATGATGAAGTCCTTCTTGGCGTCCGAGCCAATCGATCGCTTTCCGGAAATATTCAAGCGGGATTTCAACCAGTTTTTTAGGAAGCTGTTTGTATTGAAAATAAGGGATTGCAAATGTTGCATATCCGTAATTTGCTAACATGCCTGCCATTGTTTCATCAAGACCGCCGTCAGATCCCCCTAATACGATGACTGCGGGAGGCCGGTTGACAGCAAGCGGACGAAAAAATGTGCCGGACAACCCATTTTCGCTTACTTCCTGTCTCTCTACTGTTTCAGAAAGCAGCACTCGTTTTATTTCTTTACTCAGGATCGTGCGTTCTTTTTGCTTCACCTCAATCCTGTAAACGGAGGAATTAACCGATTTTTTATGGAACGAGCAGGAGGATTCAACCGCCTGCATTGACCAAAAAAGCCCCATTTGATCTTTAGACTGGTAGGTTCCTTTTATTGGGGCTGCTGCTGCAGGGTCGACTTCTCCCAATCGATTCGCTTGAAAAACAGCATGTGATCTCCACTCTGCGTCAGCTTCATCTTTCACAGTCAAGATGATTTCAATGATGTCAAACGGTCGGAGTCCGCTTATCTTCAGGTTTATTTTTTCATCCCATTTGGAAACTGCAGGTATGTGCAAAACCGGTTGCAGAGTAATCAAGACGGCACTTCCTTTTCAAGTTTTGTATAAAATAAATCGACGCACTCCTCAACATAGTCATCAATACGATCATCGAACGACTCCTTGAATGCGGGCAAATGTTGAAACATAATGTATTGATTCAGCAAACCGAAAAACATTTGGCTTAAAATTTGAAAATTGCCGCCTGAAATTTTTTTTTCGGCATAGAGGTTCGCAAAATAAGTCTCTAAAAAGCGATTGAGACGGCGGGGAATATCCATGATTAATTCGCAAACTTCCTTATCCTGTACTGCATCATTAAAGTAAAGTAAAAAAACAGTACCTTTTTCCAGGTTTTCTTTTAGATATGCTTTCGCAATGAATGAGAGGTCTTGTCGTAAATCGCCGCTCAGTATTCCTTCAAGTTCTCCAATAAAATCTCCCGATGACACATGTTGAATAACACTTTCCCGAAATAAATTCTGTTTATTTCCGAAGTGTCTAAAAAGGGTCAAATGATTGACGCCTGCTTTTTGGGCAATTTCTCTGGTGGATGCGGCTTGATATCCTTTTTCTTTGAAAAGGGCAAGCGCCGCTTCGATTAATCGATCCCTTGTAGATTGTGCTGACATAAGTCCCTCCTGAAATGTAATCACTTGATTACATGATAATTGAATTTTGCTCTGTAATCAAGTGGTTACATATTTTGAATGCAAAAAAAGAGGATACAAATTCATTGTATCCCCCGGTTTGTTCACAATGTTATTCCGCTTCCTCAAGCAGCGGCGTTTCCGCAGCTTTTTTCACCTCAACGTATGAAACGTGGTGGCCGTCGATTTCGTTGATCGTGAATTCAAATCCCTGATCGGTGATCATGTCGCCTTTTTGGACGTCATATTTTTGCGTCAGGAACCATCCGCCGATCGTGTCAATTTCCTCATTGTCGAGCTGAATGCCGAGCAGATCGTTGACTTGGTTGACGAGCACTTTACCGTCGAGAATGTAATGGTTTTCGCCAATCTTGCGGATTTCATTAATTTCATCGATATCGAATTCGTCACGGATTTCGCCGACGATTTCTTCAATGATGTCTTCGACCGTCACGAGTCCGGCCGTTCCGCCGTATTCATCAGAAAGGATCGCCATATGAACGCGTTCTTTCTGCATTTTCAGAAGCAGATCGTGGATCGGAACAGTCTCGATCACATGAATGATCGGATTGATAAACTGTTCAATCGTGTCTTCTTTGGAGCATTCTCCGCTGATGCAGGCCGTTAGTATTTCCTTGACATTGATGACGCCGACGATGTTGTCCTTATCTCCGTCTTCGACGGGATAGCGGGTATAGCCTTCGACCTTCGTGATGTCGATCATCTCGGCGATTTTCATATCATTTGGAAAGCTGACGACTTCTGTTCTCGGGATCATGATTTCCTTGGCAAGACGGTCATCGAATTCAAAAATTTTGTTGACATATTTGAACTCAGATTGATTGATTTCGCCGCTTTTGTAGCTTTCTGACAGAATAATTCGCAGCTCTTCCTCTGAGTGCGCCATTTCATTTTCAGAAACCGCTTCAAGGCCAAACGCTTTCGTCAGCAGCCTTGCCGATCCGTTCAGCGCCCAGATGAATGGGAACATGATGCGGTAGAACCAGATCAACGGTTTTGCAAAAAGGAAGGAAACGGCTTCCGCTTTTTGGATCGCAAGCGTCTTCGGAGCGAGCTCGCCGACAACCACATGCAAAAACGTAATCAAGCTGAAGGCAATCACGACTGAAACGATGTGTGATACAGAGCTCGGAATGTTCCACTTCACAAATAGCGGTTCAAGCAGCCGGGCAACTGTCGGCTCCCCGAGCCAACCGAGACCGAGAGCCGTCAAAGTGATGCCGAGCTGACAGGCCGATAAATATTCGTCTAAATGCGTAATGACTTTTTTCACCGAAACCGCTGTTTTGTTTCCTTCAGCAATCAATTGATCAACCCGCGAGCTTCTGATTCTGATAATCGCAAACTCAGACGCTACGAAAAATGCTGTTAAAGCAATTAATACAGCAACAAAAACCAAATTAACTATTTCCAATTAGGACCTTCACTCTAGCGTGAGAATGAAGGTAACACCTCCTGTTTAGTAAAAGATTAACTAAAGCAGCAGTAAAAAGGACTGGATGACCGTCATTTTTTCAGGAGAAAGCCGGCTTTTCAGAATCTTCCGTTCATCGGGATTCAGCCGTTTCAATCTGTTTATGAGCACGGAAATATTGTCATTGACATGATCAATTTCCGTTGTCAGGCTTCCAATTTCATCATCATTCACAGTTGAAGAGGGAAACTGGTTTTCCAGCCTTACTTTAATGTCGGACAGGGCCAATCTCTGCTGCTTGCAGTCCATAATAAACTTCAGCCGTTTGAGAGCGGCTTCATCGTAATAACGGTAGTTTGAACATGATCTGTCAGGCGTTAACAGCCCGAGATTCGTATAATAATCGACAGTCCGTTTTGTTACGCCTGCAGCAGCTGCTAATTCGCCAATGCGATATTTCTCTGCCCCATCTGCATCCCTCCTCAACCATCACGTTATAGTTATAAAACATTTTAATATATTAGAAGCTGTTTATACAAGTTAATTGATCAAAAAAAGGCGTAAAATTGATGCGAAAACCTTTATTTATCTAAATATTCGAGAAAATATTGTTAGATTTAAAGTTTAGACATTTGACTGACTCTTTTTTAATAAAGTAAGATAATAGTATATATTTGGCTTGGAGGTGGTTAGATGGGGCCCTCTGCATAGTCATTTTTACAGAACGCACATCAGCCTTATTAAGGGAATTTGAATTCATCAGGAGGTGACTCCTTGTCCTTTGTGAAGGATAAGGTTAAATGGACGATATTGTTAGTCTGATAATCATCGGGATTCTGATTGCATTAACCGCTTTTTTCGTGGCATCGGAATTTGCGATTGTCAGAGTCAGAAGCTCCCGCATTGATCAGCTGATTGCTGAAGGAAACAAAAAGGCGGTTCGCGCAAAACAAGTGGTGTCGGATTTGGATGAATACCTTTCAGCTTGCCAGCTCGGCATTACGATTACAGCACTCGGACTCGGCTGGATGGGGGAGCCGACGGTTAAAAAGGTGCTGCATCCGGTCTTTGAAAGCTTGCATGTTTCTGGCGCTGTATCGCACGCTCTTTCAGTTGCCATTGCATTTTTAGTGATTACATTCCTGAACGTCGTGGTTGGAGAACTTGCCCCAAAAACCATCGCGATTCAAAAAGCCGAACAGATGACACTGTGGCTGGCGGGACCTCTGCACTTTTTCAATGTTGTGATGTTCCCGTTCATTTGGACGCTGAATGCCTCAGCCAGAGTGCTGACCGGGTTATTCGGTTTGAAGCCTGCTTCGGAAAAGGATGAATCCCATTCGGAGGAAGAGCTGCGAATCCTGTTATCAGAAAGCTACAAAAGCGGAGAAATTAATCCGTCTGAATATAGATACGTTAATAAAATCTTTGAATTCGACAATCGGATCGCCAAAGAAATTATGGTGCCGCGCACTGAAATCGCCTCCGTCCCGGTGGATATGCCGATCGATGAGGCCATTTCGGTCATGCTGCAGGAAAAGTATACGCGCTGGCCTGTCTATAAAGGCGATAAGGATCATGTCATCGGCATGATCAATACGAAACAGCTGTTTACGGATATGCTCATGATGTCAGAGGCTGAGAAAAAGCGATTGTCCCTTGAAGCCTATGTCCGTCCGGTTATTGAAGTCATTGAAACCGTGCCTGTTCAAAAGCTGCTGATCAAAATGCAGCGGGAGCGGATTCACATGGCGATCTTAACGGATGAGTACGGCGGGACATCTGGTCTTGTGACGGCCGAGGATATTCTTGAAGAAATCGTCGGGGAAATCAGGGACGAATTCGATGAAGACGAAAAACCGCTTATCGAAAAAGTCTCCGATCATGAATACATCATGGACGGCAAAGTGAGAATCGATCAGGTCAATGAGCTGTTTGAAGACGATCTCGAGGAAGAGGAAGTCGAAACAGTCGGCGGACTTGTGCTGAAAGAAAACATAGATATTGCGGAAGGCCAGGCGGTGCATATCGGCTCTTACACGATAACGGTTCTCGAAATGGAAGGGCGTCTGATTAAGCACGTCGAAGTTAAGCGGGAACAAACAACAGAACATGTAGAGCTGGCACCGGCAAATCCGGTCGTCGTTAACGAAGTCACCTTGAGCGAAAAATAGCTCAAGGTGATTTTTGATTTTAAGAAAAAAGTCATTTGAACAGGAACTTTCGTTCGTATATAATGGGAACAAACGTTCTGTTTGAGAGGTGATTGATTTGCTGTGGTACGAAATCATTTCGGAGGAAGAGAGGAAAACGTATATTAAGCGGATCGAATTTCATTTGCGGAATTGGAAAAATTACAAAGCCGCCGTGCTCAATTTAGAAAGGAGGATGGAGAAGGAGCAAAAGAACGGGCTCACCGTCAAAGAAAGAAACGCTGAATATCAGATCGACGCAGAAAAAAGGCTCTATCAATTTTTGCTTGATTCGATGGAAACGGCTGTCTCCGAATTGGATGAGCTCGAGCGGAAGTTGGTGGAATGCCGGTATATTCATAATTGGAGCATGGGAAAATGCGCGATGGAAATCGGCTACAGCGAAAAAACGCTGTTTTTAATGAAGAAATCGCTGCTGGACAAGCTGCTTGTCAGCTTGGCGGCGATCACGAATATTTAACGGATGCGAGGGCTTGTCTCAAACAAGCCCTTCTTTTCTGCGCCGCTTCAGTTTTTTTTCAGGTTCTTGACGCGATGATGACACGGGAGAGGGCAGCTTTTCTTTTATGATAAAGACAAGCTTTAAACAGCGGGGAGGTTTGACACATGTAATGCCGGTCATTTTTTGAGACAAACGCTTCAGGAAAGGAGAGGAAGAACATGGATTTTTCTGAAATTGCGCTCGTTCCGCTGATTACGGGATTGGTGCATACGGTAAAGCTTGTCGGCATTCAGAAACGATTTCTCCCCATCTGTGCAATTGTCTTCGGCATCTCGATTTCTCTCTTGTTTACCGCAGGGGACTGGAAGGAAGATATGATGATCGGAACATGGCTTGGCTTGTCATCAGTTGGATTTTACTCCGGCTCAAAAAACGTCTTGAAACCATTATCAAAGGAGGAGATTGAACATGAAGATTTATTTGGATCCGGGACACGGCGGAAGTGATCCAGGAGCATCGGGAAACGGTTTGCAAGAAAAGGACGTGACGCTTGCGATTGCTCTCAAAATGAATGACATTCTATTAAAAGAGTATGATAACGCAGAGACGAGGCTGAGCAGAACAACAGACAAAACGGTCACACTTCAGGAGCGCACAGATGATGCCAATTCGTGGGGGGCCGATTTATTTGTCTCCATTCATACAAACGCTTTTGACGGTACGGCGTACGGGTATGAAGATTATATCTACAGCGGCTTGACCGATGAATCAGTTACTGCTCTTTATCAACGGATCATTCACGGCGAAGTGATTAAACAGAACGGACTCAGGGACAGGGGAATGAAGAAGGCGAACTTTCATGTTCTCCGGGAAACAGCGATGCACGCCATATTGACGGAGAACGGCTTTATCGATCATCCCGAAGATTCGGCAAAAATGAAAAGCGCCGCTTGGATCGAACAGACGGCGCGGGGACATGCAGCCGGCATCGCACTCTGCCTCGGTCTGACACACAATGAGTTTCCCCTGTATAAAGTGACGATGGACGGGGGACAAATTGGAGCTTACCAAGAAAAAGACGATGTTTTGAACGTTATTTCTGCGAATTGGGACAGCTTTCAAACAGCGGCCATTGAAAAAGGATAAAAAGGGAAGAATCCATTTTGAAGCATTCAAAATGGATTCTTTAATGTGTTTGTATTTTTTTTAGTTGTCCGTGGTGTTCCTTTCTGAACAATGCCATCCAAATCAGGGCACAGCTTTTGCGACGGCGGGCGCAAGAAAAATGACAACCGGAAGTACATGTGCAAGCACCTGTTCATAGCCGAACAAGCATCATTGTTTCATCATCTTCACAAAATCAGCATGCTGCCGGCCCAGAACCCCCCGAGTGAGCATGCCATTGTAAGCAGCATGTAAACCGCTGAATCCTTTACACGTTTTGTAGCCAAAAGCTGAACCGCTTCGACACTGAATGTGGAAAATGTTGTGAACCCTCCGAAAAATCCAGTTCCGACCACGATAGAGACCGTTTGATTGTCAATGCCGAGGCTGACGAATATGCCGAGGGCGAATGAGCCGACAATATTGACCACCATCACGCTGACAGGAAAGCGCGGGCGCGGAAACATCGCCATGAGCATATTGCCGAGCCAAAATCTTAAAACGGAGCCGAATCCTCCGGCGATCATAAATCCAACTGCCATCATGATTGATACCGCTCCTTTTCTTTCCCTGACGCTCCGCTCATCCTTTTGCCGATCATGATGCCCAACAATGCGAAGCACACCCCACAGGCAAGCGACACGATCAAGTACAGAACCCCGATGTGCGGAGCGGCCGATTGCAGCAAAAATACGGTCTCTTTAGAAAAAGCGGACATTGTCGTATATCCTCCGCAAACCCCCGTTCCTAAACATAACTGGACGAGCGGCTTTTTTGCCCGAGCCGCAAAAAAACCTGTCAAAAGGCCGAGGAGAAGGCTTCCAGACGCATTTTCAATAAAAGTCGGCCAAGGAAAACCGGCGGTGCCGCCATGCAGATTGACGAAGTAGCGCAGCAGCGAGCCGAGGGCTCCTCCGATAAAAACGGCAACAGATGATTTCATACTCTTCCTTCTTTCTCAAAAATAATCCGGGTAGTCGGTAATGATCCCGTCGATTTTCCAGCTTTTCAGGCGGCGTCCCGTTTTCTCCCCGTTGACCGTCCAGGCCAGCGCCTTCAAATCACAGCTGTGAATCGATTTGATCAGAAAAGGGCTGACCATCGTAGCTTTCAGGCTGACGTACCGGGCAAACTCCGCGATTTGCCGCAGCCGGGCGCGCGGCAGCATTCCGAATCGCGGCCTGATCAAAACAGCGGTCGGAATCGAAGGATACATGTGATGAAGCGCCCTCATGGCGCCTGCGTCAAACGACTGGACAATCGCGTTCATCGAATGGCCGAACCGGCTGATCAGTTGTCCGGCCGCTTTTTCGATTCCGGGCTGGGTTTTGGACGACTTGATTTCGATGAGAAGGCCCGTCTTGTTGTGATATTTCCCTAGAACAGCTTCAAGTGAAGGGATTTTTTCGCCCTGAAATTCCGGGCTGAACCAGCTTCCCGCATCAAGCTTTTCGAGCTCATTCATCGTATACTCGCGAACGAACCCGGTACCGTTTGTCGTTCTGTCAACTTTGTCATCGTGGATGACGGCAAGTCTGCCGTCTCTTGTCAGCTGTACATCGAGTTCGATAAAATCAGCCCCGAGCTCCACCGCTTTTTCAAAAGCGGCAAACGTATTTTCAGGGGCGTAAGCCGAGGCTCCGCGATGTGCGATAATATGCAAGCATGTCAGCTCCTCTTGATAAAATCTTTCCATCACAAGGATACCCGATTTTGACGATGCAAGTAAATCATTTGACTGAAGCGGACAAAGGGCAGGGAGAAGAGACAAGCGACAAATTTCGGCAAAATGGTACAAAAGGATCATTTACTAAAGATTCTGATATTTTATAATGGACAAAAGGAGGCGAGATGATGGGTAAAGGGAGAATTAAAGTGGAAGAACGGATTAAGATCGAAACCGATGCTGAAATGTTTAAAGCGACTCTCCTTGATCAAACACAGTCTCAGAAGAAGAAATAGCGGTGTTGGCCCGAATCACGTTGTCTCTGGAACAATAAAATATGATGATCATCAGGCTGCCGAAGTGTTCGGCAGCCTTTTATGCGTGTCGACGGTTATTTTTGGTGCACAATAAAGTGAGAAATTTTTTTCTCGTTTTAGTATAATTAAAGCTTGATGAGTGAAATAAGGGAGAGAAAGCAATGTTCGAAAAGTATATGACAATGGATTTCGCTGTCGATATCGGAATCAGCATCGGTATCCTTCTTTTATTTTTCGCGTTTCGAAAAATATTTACGAAGTACTTGTTCAACTTAATACTGAAATTGACGAATAAGACGAAAACAGACTTTTTCAATCAGGTGGTGCTGGCGTTTGAAAAGCCGGCCCGGTGGTTTTTTGCGATACTCGGTATTTATCTGGCCATCATATATTCCCCGTTTTTTGATGGGCATATGGCGATCGTTCATAAACTGTACAGAGTGTCCGTGATTTTGGTTATTGTAAGCGGCCTATACAACTTAACGGCGGCTTCGTCGGTTTTATTCGATAAAATCAATAAGCGGCTTGAGCTTGATATGGATGATATTCTTGCGCCTTTTTTGTCCAAGATTCTCCGCTTTATCATTGTAGCGCTCGGAATCAGCGTCATCGCCGGAGAGTTCAATTATGATGTCAACGGATTTGTTGCCGGACTCGGGCTCGGCGGCTTCGCTTTTGCTCTTGCGGCAAAAGACACTGTCGGCAACTTTTTCGGCGGAATTGTCATTATTATGGAGAAGCCCTTTACAATCGGCGATTGGATTGAAACAAATATCGTCACCGGATCTGTTGAAGATATATCGTTCAGAAGCACGAAAGTCCGCACAGCCGGAGAAGCTCTCGTGACCGTCCCCAACTCGGTGCTGGCTAACGAAGCGATCATGAACTGGACGAAAATGCGAAAGCGTCAGGTCACCTTTACGCTCGAAATCGATCCATCCACCCCGCGCGAGAAAGTCGAACGATGTGTGGAGCGTTTCAAAGAAATGCTCAAGTCGCACGAAGGGGTCAACCCGGATGTCATTATGGTCAATTTTGACGTCCTGAAGGATACGCATTTAAGCATCTTCTTCAACTACTATACCAATACGACGGTCTGGGCCGAAAACTTGGACGTCAGACAGGATGTCAACTACCGCATTCTTGATATTATGAAAGAGGAGCAGGTTGATTTTGTTTCTCCGGGTCACAGCCTCTTTGAGTTGAAGAAAATGAAAGATCAGCAAGGAGATGCTTAGGTAACGCTTTTGGAAGGGAGACAAGCCAAATGGAGGAAAAAGCCCTGAGATTTGTGGAGATGATCGAAAATGCCGAGCGCATTACCGTTTTGACAGGCGCCGGTATGAGCACGGAATCAGGTATTCCCGATTTTCGTTCAGCCGGCGGCATATGGACGGAAGATCTGTCGAGAATGGAAGCGATGAGTCGTGATTATTACGAACGATATCCAAAATTGTTTTGGCCGAAGTTTAAAGAGCTTTTTCAAATGAAAATGACCGGAACTTATCAGCCGAATGACGGGCACCTTTATTTAGCCGATCTCGAGAAAAGCGGTAAGGATGTCAAGGTATTCACGCAAAATATCGACGGACTGCATTTTAAAGCGGGAAGCCGGCATGTATATGAACTGCACGGTTCGATCCAAACAGCCGCATGCCCAAAATGCGGGGCGCGCTATGGTCTTGACCACATTCTTCAAGAAGAAGTGCCAAGATGCCATCGCGTCAATGGCAAGGGGAGAGAATGCGGATTCATATTAAAAACGGATGTCGTGCTGTTCGGCGATGCCGTTCAGCATTTTGACACGCTTTTTGAAGTCCTCAACGAATCCGACCTGCTTTTGGTGATCGGCACTTCACTTGAAGTGGCGCCTGTCAGGTTTGTTCCTGAAGAAGCGCACTTGATCCCAGGCTTGAAGAAAGCGATGATCAATCTCGATAAGACACCTTACGATCATTTATTTGATATTGTCATCCATCAAAAAATCGCCGAGTTTGTTCGGAAGCTTAACTGTTAAAAAGGCGCTCCAGACCGGAGCGCCTTTTTCTGAGCTTCATCACAATTTTTTATAATAAAAAACGGATGTATCGAAGCTGCCGTCTGCAGATTCCGCGTATGCGGGAATGCGGCCGGCTTCGGCAAAGCCGAGCGAAGCGTAAAGAAGGTTGGACGGGTCTTTTTCCCTTGTATCTAGCACGAGAAGAGATCTGCCTTCCTGTTTCGCCCTGTCGATCGCTTTTTCCATTAATGATCTGGCGACGCCCTGCCGCCTGAAGGCGGGATCTGTCATTAACTTGCAGATTTCCGCTCTGTGGCGGCCGTTTTGTTTTGTGCATAAGTGCAATTGAACACTTCCTGCGATCCGGCCGTTTTGTTTGGCAATCCATAACACCGAATCCGGTGTGACGGCTGTTTTCCAATAAGCCTCCGCCAGCTGCTCATCAAGCGGGGGCAGAAAGCCGATCGATGCCCCGTCATCGACGACCCGGATGAGAAGCTCGGCCAATTGATTGGTATATTCGGCAGTCGAATGCAGCTCTTCAATTTTCATTTATTCACCCCATGATATAAAGATAACTGCATCATAATCAGAAAACGGTTTGTTTGGCAACAAGTGTGTCAGATAATCACACTTGCGGGAGGAAATAAAAAAAATCCCCTTCAGCAGGGGATCAGGCATGGGGTGTTATTCATGAACGGGTGTCATCGATTCATCAAGCGTTGCAAATGAATACCCCATGTTTTTTAAATTTGTCAGCAATAACGGCAACGATTGAACCGTTGAAGGAATATCGTGCATCAGGATCACGATCGGCTGTTTTGTCTGCCGCTTTTCCAGCGTATTCAGCTGGTTCATGACTTCCGGAACGAATTTTTGGCTTCTGTATTTCCAGTCCATGCTGTCAATATTCCAGTCCCAATAAACAAATCCGTTCTTTTTCAGCACTTTTTTCTGCGCTTCGGTCAGCGAAGGTTTGCTCCCGTAAGGCGTTCTGATTAAATGGGTTTCAACCCCGGTGATAGACTTCAGCGTTTTTTGAGCCTGCTTCATTTCCAGCTGAGGAGAATTGGCGCCTTTATAAAATTGCTTTTGGTCATGGGTCACTCCGTGAAGTCCAAGTGCATGGCCCTGCTGCTTCATATTGAGAACGGCTTTTTTGTGAAGCTTCATGTTCGGTTCGAGCATGAAGAACGTCGCTTTAGCGTCATGTTCGGATAAAATTTGCAGCAGCCTTTGGCTTACGGCTGAAGGCCCATCGTCAAACGTCAAATAAACCGTTTTTTCCTTCAATTTTTCTTGCTTTTTTTCCGCGGCAGCTTTTTGCTTCTCTTTTTCCTGCTTGCGCTTTTCGATCTGCTGTTTTGTGCTCAAGTGATCGAGAAGTTCGCCTTGCGTTGCTTTTTTGAGCGGAACGCTGTCTCCTTCATGCCTCATTTGGCTGTTTTCCGACACCGTAAGCTCTTTTTTCTCAGCGGCGGCAGAGGACTGTGAAAGGTCCCATACGTACAGGAGAATCAGACACAAAACAAAAAAGCACGCTGCTTTCGTCAACAGATAAGCTACAGATGGGGCAGTTTTTTTTGATACTTGGCGCATGTCACTCTCTCCGTATCATTTTTCTCGTTCCAATGCCATTATAGAATGCTAGTCTCATAAAATAATGGATCACAATGTTTAAGTATACAGGATTGGAAAGAAGATGAATACAGGATGAAGGGAAAAATATATCAAATTTTAATAGAAAATGCTGAACGATGGGGAATGCTGTTTTTTTGATCATGAAGGCGGAGAAAAGTTTTTGGAAATATTGCACTATTTTGAAGGGCAGGGTCGTGTTAGAATGGAATGGAGAAAATTCAGAAGTCAACAAAAAACAAGGGGATGGAGAAATGAAAGTTCTTTTTAACGGCCGGCTGATGGAACGGAGCGAGTGTGCGGTTGATATTGAAGACAGAGGCTACCAATTTGGAGACGGCGTCTATGAAGTCATCCGCATTTACAATGGAATCTTGTTCACGCTTGATGAACACATTGCCCGCTTATATAAAAGCGCAGCCGAAATCGGAATCGACTTGTCTTTTTCAGAAGCCGAGCTGAAAAGCCAGCTGAAAGAGCTCGTCGACATCAATCAAATGCGGGACGGCGGGCTGTATCTTCAAGTGACAAGGGGAAAAGCCCCGAGAAAGCACCAATACGGGGCAGGGCTTACGCCTCAGGTGACGGCTTATACATTTCCTATTCAAAAGCCTGAAAAAGAACAGCAAAACGGCGTTTCAGCTATTACTGCGGACGACATGCGCTGGCTGAGATGCGACATTAAGAGTTTAAATCTGTTGTACAATGTAATGATCAAGCAAAAAGCGCATGAAGCTTCTTCATTCGAAGCGATCTTAATTCGCGACGGGTTGGTGACGGAAGGGACGTCCTCAAATGTTTACGTCGTCAAGAAAAACGTTATCTACACCCATCCTGTGACAACGCTCATCTTAAACGGCATCACGCGGATGAAAGTGCTTCAGCTGTGTGAGCAACACGGCTTGAACTATGAAGAAAAAGCGGTGACAAAGGATGAATTGCTGAATGCGGATGAAGTGTTCATCACGTCAACGACAGCCGAAGTCATTCCGGTCACATCGATTGACGGGCAAACAATCGGCTCCGGAGCGCCCGGACCGCTCACCAAAAATGTGCAGACCGCTTTGCAAAACAGCATTTTGTCCGAGACCGCCAAACCGGTTTAACAAAAGAAAAACGCCGCTTCCAAGGGGAAACGGCGTTTTTTTACTTGCGGAAACCGAACAAAATTGAAAAGAGCGGCGATAAATATAGGAAAAACACAAACGGCAAATATTCAATAACGGGAACGCCGAGCGCGCTGGACATGAACGCGCCGCTGACTCCCCAAGGAATCATCGGATTGATCAATGTCCCTCCGTCTTCAAGCGATCTCGACAAATGTTTCCGGTCGATTCCGAGCTTGTCATACAGCTTTTTAAAGGACTGTCCGGGAATCAAGATCGATAAATACTGTTCGCCTGTCGCCAGGTTCATGCCGATGCTTGATGAAACGGTTGAGAACACAAGCCGGCCTTTCGTATGAATGCCCTTGATCACACCTTCAAGCAGGCTTGTAATCAGGCCGATCTTTTCCATGAGACCGCCGAGCGCGAATGCGATGATAATCAGGGAAACAGAGCCCATCATCGATTGAAGGCCGCCGCGGTTTAAAATTTTCTCAACGGCTTCAGTGTCGGCTGAGAAAACAGGACCATTCTGCATCGCTGACAAAAACGATGAAATGCTGGCGTCAGGCTGTATCAACGCGGCAAGAATTCCGGCGGAAACGATCCCCGCTGCAAGCGACGGAATGACGGGCGTTCGTCTGACAGCAAGTACAATCACAAGAAGAGGCGACAGAAGCGCCCAGACGCTAATGTTGACTGAACCTTCTATTCCGTTTATGATCGCTTGAATGTTTTCGGTAGAAGCTGGTGCCGCCGTTAAAGAACGGCCCATGAAAAAGAAAAGCAAAATCGTGATCAAAAGAGCGGGGATCGTCGTTCCCGCCATATGTCTAATATGCTTGAAAATGGGAAGCTCTCCGACTCCTGCGGCAAAATTAGTCGTGTCAGACATCGGAGACATTTTGTCACCGAAACAGGCGCCGCAAATCACAGCTCCCGCCGCCCATGTCAGTGGAACGCCGGCCGCCGCGGCCACGCCGATGAGGGCGACGCCGATCGTGCTGACCGTCGTAAAGCTGGAGCCGACCAATGAACTGATCACAAGACAGCTGAAAAGTGCGGTGAGCAGCAGGTGCTGCGGTTCAATCAGATTCAACGCGTAAACCGTTACCGTCGGAATCGCGCCGCTGTACTCCCAGACTCCGATTAAGATGCCGATTAAACAAAGGACGATAATCGGCTGAACACCATTCCGGATGCCTGAGACAATGCCGCTTTCAAGGTCTTTCCAGGAATGGCCTTTCACCGCGCCGACCGCAGCTAAAAAACCAACGCAAATCAACAGCGGTATGTGCGCTTCTGCTTTAAATATGAATAAGCAGGTGAAAATAATGAACAATATGGCTAAAAACAATAGAGCCGATATGGAAAACGATAGACGTTTTTCGTTTGACAAGTCACACACCTCATTAGAAGAAATATCTCTCTTTAATACTTTGATGCTTTTGTGCATAAACGTATTATAACAGAAAAATAGATTATATACTTAAATTAAAATATTTCAAACATTTTTCAAAGGTTCGCCCATTCTCTTTTGAAAGCGCTGACTTTTTTAAGATATAATAGATTGGAGATAGGCATGTACTTGATACACGTTTCACTGATCCTTTAGCCAAAATAGGGGGAAATGCGAATGTCTTACACTGTTCAGAAAAGCCGGTTTTTAGATGAGGAAGCGATCTGGTTGGAAAATGATGATTTAGAGGCTGTACTTGTGCCCGGGTGGGGAAGCAATTTAATTTCACTGAAGTGGAAGCCGAGCGGTTTGAAATTGTTGAAAACGCCTGAAACAAAGGAAGAATATAACGCGAATCCGTTTTTATTCGGAATTCCTGTTCTTTTTCCTCCCAACCGGATCGACCACGGAAGATTTACATATGCGGGAAGAACGTACGAGCTGCCGATCAATGAAAAGCCGCTCGAAAACCACCTGCACGGATTTCTTTACGATAAAAAATGGACGGTCGAAAAAGTGGAGGCAACAGAAGAGAGGATCATCGTGCAGACGAAGCTGGACTCTGATGATCATCCCGATATTAAAGCGATCTTTCCGCACTCGTTTTCCATCACCATCACTTACACGTTAGAAGGACAGCATCTGAAAATCGATGCATCGGCTGTCAACCGCGGTCAAGACCCGATGCCGATCGGATTGGGGTACCACACATCTTTCCGCTATCCTTTAAACGAAGCAGGAGATAAAGAAAGGTGTCTGTTTACTCTTCCTGCCTCAAAGCGATGGACGCTGACAGACCGCATGCTGCCGACAGGCGAGTATCGGGTGACAGAGGAGTTCAAAGCGGGAAAAATGGCAGCGGGAGAAAGGCTTGACGATATATTGGCAGCTGAACAAGACCAGGAAGGAAACAGCGCGGCCGTCATTGCGGACAGCCTCGCCGGCATTCGCGTCCGCTACCAATGCGACGGTCATTTTAAGCACTGGGTTGTGTTTAACGGTACATCTGATCAGGATGACCTGCTTTGTATAGAGCCATATACTTGGATGACGAATGCACCGAACCTCAACCTTCCGAAGGATGTGACCGGATTTCGGGATTTGGGGCCGCAGGAAGAGCTGACGATGCGAAGCAAAATTGAGGTGGGCGGAATATAATCGATATTCCGCCTTTTACCATGAGCTTTTATCAAGCGTAAATGCTGTATGGGACGCTTGTTTGCCCTCTCTCCAATCCAATTGAACCGTGATCTTGCGGCCGGCGAATTCGGCTTCTTCAAGCTCTTCCAAAAAAGAAACGGATTGTTCTTTTGACCCTCCGCCGGGGAATTCGCCTCCCGCGTAATCTTTCATCGGCGTTTCGATTTAGGAGTTCAAAACGATTTCATCACCAAACTTTACGACCAATTTTTCCAAATATGTATCGTCCAGCCGCTCCCGGTTACCTGTCCAATACAGGTTCCCGCTGAATTCGCGGCCTTCATCGCCTTTTTTAATCACGGCCTCCCAATTTCCGTCAGCGCTTTGTCCGTTCCATTTCGGGTATTCCGTCATATAGAAGCTTATCAGTCTGCCGCCGAGATAAACGGCGCAAAAGGCCATGAAGAGGGAGGAGATGAATAGAACCGGCCGCTTGTATTCCTGTTTCATATTAACCACCGCCTAAAAAGTTCTGCTTTATGATCATAAAGCAGAACAATCGGAAAAAAAAGCCGCTCTCTTAAATTTTAAGGGAACGGGTGCGGGTGCAGGTTCAGCTGTTCTGGTGTTAACGGCTCTTCTGCAAAGCCGAGCTCCTTCGGCACCGTGAAAATTCTCTCAAGTCCTTCCAGGCGGATGAAGCGCTGTCCGAATGTCATCGGAATCAGGCCCGGGATAAGCACTTTCACACAGTAAAGTCCGTTCCGTTTGATAACAGGGGAAGTCTGGTCAACGACAATCACTTCAAGATTGAGACTCCGGAAAGCTTCAAGCAGGTCGCAGAGATCTTCGGTTAAATCAAGGTGTTTCTTTCTTTTTTTAAAGGCATCGTCGAATGTTTGTAGAGGCCGGCTTTGATTCAGCAAAAACCGGAGTCGCTCTTCAGCTTCAGGCAGTCCGTACATGAAGCTGTGATCCTCCATTTCCTGCACTAAAGCAGGATTGCGGAGCATCTGGTGATATTTGCTCCTTTCAGATTCAAATTTGCGGTCGTGCTTCAACATCATGCCTGCCAGCTCATGAAGGGCGCTTTTCACCGCTTTTACGGGATCGGGGTGGGCCCCTGCGGAACAAATCAGATTCAATCCTTCCCGTTTTCTGTTTTTGGCGATCGCCCAAACGCTTGGAATGCCGTATTCCATCGTTGAATTAAAGACATGCAGATCATATCCCGCCACACTTCGCACCCTCTCTGTCATGAGGCGTAATTCCGGATCTTCTGAAGAGCCGAGATCCAGCTGCCGAAGTGGGAGCCTGGCGTACCAGGCAAGCAAAAATGAATCGCGCTCAGCGGCTTCTAGTATGGCATGGAAAATCGCTTCCTCCAAACTCCCTCCAAGTGCACAGCCGTTCGATGTTTCATAGACGAAGCTGTCTTCGCGCCCCAGGCTGTAATAGGCGAGCGATTCAGGAATGAGAATCGGCCGTTTCTGCAAAAATGAATAGCCCCATACCCAGTGAAGAGGACGGGCCGGGTGAAATGGCTGAAAAGGAAAATCGGGATGCATGTATTGTTCCGCTTGATGGAGCCCGACTTTTGCCGGGTTGAGCGCACGATCCTTTACATTTTCATAGGTGTCATGTACGACCGTCCGTTTGCCGCGCGGTTCAATTCCGGAATAACGTTCCAAACCCTCTAAAATGGCGGTCAATTCGCTGTCTTCATACGAATGGCTCCGCCCTCCGACACCTTCATTTCCCGTCCATAAAGGCATATTGACGATCATATCGGCGAACGGCAGAATCGCGTCATAAATTTTGGTGTTGAATATCCCCGTTCTATGATCCAGATAGTCTTTGGCGAGCGTTTGTTTTAAATCGTCCGTGTTTCGCACGCGAAAGCTGTCCGGGTTCGTTTTCAGACTGGGCCGAAGCGATATCCGTGCGGATTCCGCTCCGTCTTCAGGCAGACTGCCGCATATAGGGCATGTCGGTTCCGGGATGAAAGCGTGGAGCGAACTTTCTAACGTTTTCAAATTGACGATGTATAGGTTTTTTTTCAACCGGCCGCACCCGCCGTTCATGATGTTGTCGACTTCTGTGCAGATCAGGCTGACAATTTGGCGGCAGCCGGTCTTTGAAACCCACGGATCGCGGCTTATGCCATTGCTTTTTTGTTCCAGTTCAAGGGTCTCTCTGCTGTCGGGGCCGGAGATATACCGCCTCATATCGGCGCATTGGGAACATCCTGACGCTGACGGAATAACGAGCGGTCCGATGACCCCTTCGCCAAAAGATGCAAACCCGCGAAGCCACGGAATCCCTGCTGCCCTTAGCACCTTTTCCGCCTCGCGGTATAATAAAGGCCGCCAAGCATCGTGCAGCACAAGAGCGAACGCAGTCTCCTCCGGTATGCTGTTCTCAAAATCAGACCTTCGGATAATGTTATATTCAGCAGATAATTGTTGTGATGCGTCTTCTGCCATCAATCCTTCGCCAATGACCAAAATGCAGCGGTTCATCAAGATTCCTCCTTTCGCAACTGCACGCAGTAAATGCCTGCCAGTTTTTCTTTGAAAAATGGTTCAGCAGGCAGCTCATAGACATAAAGCTGCAAGTCGCAGTTGTTTTTCAAGGCGGAAAGCAGTGTTTGCTGCAAATCAGCGGAAACGGGGGTAGCAAGCTTCAGGTCACTAGACTCCAGCAAAACATCCGCGCCTTTCACAGGGTCTTTGTCTGTCAGCGCCCGTTCGAGCGCTTTTCTGAGAGCGAATGTGATGTTGAGTCCAGAACTTCCGTACCAGCGGCCGCGAATTCCCGCCCATGCGACAGGGAAGCCTTGTATGTTTTTTCCTAAACCGATTTCCGGTTTGCCGTACAAGACTGTCAGCGTTTTTAAATAAAATGCGGTATGCCGGTCTTCCATTCCGCCTAGCTGAACGAGGGAAATCGTTTCTTTTCCGCTTTTGATCCGTTCTCGCAACCGGTGTTCCAAGCATTTCTCCAATCCCCTTAATACGCCTTCAGCCAGCGTTTCCCCGGCGGCGATCGCGAACAACTCCCCGTTATTCGGATAAGAACGGTTCAACCTTGATGCATACATTTCAATACCCGTCAGCCCGGCTTCCCGCCGCGCCTCTTGATGGGTCAAACCGACCGACACCGTCTCGGGCAAAAGCTCCGCAGGTCCGGAAGAGAGCGGGTCTGCTGTCTGAACAAAGCATTGTGCTAAAGGAAGCTGCCGCAAATGTTTCTCTTCCCACAGATGAAAAATGCCCGTTACAGGTGAGGTCAGTTCACTGAAACATTGAAATAACCTGCTTTCTGCTTCTCTTCCGGGGCGCTCCGAAAGTTTCGCTTCAAGGTCGCAGATGAGTTCAGGCGAATCCTTGCCGCAAGCGAAGTCCGGATGCGGAAGAAACATATGCCAGCCGCCTTCGAGCGTTGCCAAATCAATCAGATACACTTGATTCTTCTTAGATAATTGTGCAATCTCAGCAGTTGCTTTCATCAATTCGAACACAATAACGTTTGCCAGCATGTCTTTCCCTGCCGAAGGAAAAGTTCGAAGAGCCCGTTCTTCATGGAGCGCAGGCCGATGGAGGCGCCTCCAGGCATCCTTCAGGCAACCGTCTCCTTGTTGATGAAAGACAGGGCCTGCCAGTCCGACTTGTTTCAGGCAGATCCCGGGTATGAAGCCTTTGTTCTCTTCGAGGCAAAACGTTTGAAGATCGCGGAGCTCATCTGTGAAGCCGCGGTCAGAGACATACAGAACCCAATCGGCAGATCGCACCGCTTCCCGCCAGTGTTGCGTTTCGGCGCAGCCAATCTCCAGTCCGCTTTCGGTTTGCCCTGATATTTCTGCCAGTTCGTCTAAAGCGCGCCCGGATGCATCCGTCACGATCGCACGGATTCTTGAAAAACCGGAATCGATCAGCGACCGGACCAATTTTGTGAGAAAGGAGCCGGCCCCTATAGCCAATATTTTGGTTTGACGCGACAGCTGAAAGCGGTAAGCGCCGGAATCGGCAAAGCTCTCAATAAATTCGATTTGGGCTTCAAACGTTTGAAGCACTGAGCTTTCCAGTTTGTGCGGGTGATCCCGGCTTACGTCGCGAACGAACCCGTTTTTATAAAGCATTTCTCCGATTTCATATACTCTCTTTTGGTACGGAGCCTGCAGCCCTTTTGTCAAGTCTTCAAGCGAATGTTCCCCGTTGAACATCGGCAGAAGTTTTTCGATCCATTGAGCAATCGAAGATCCTTTTATGCGAAACGACCCGGAATTATTTCTAAAATATGCGCCGCCGTTCGGATCAGGAAGAAACCATGTATCCTGGTTTACTTTCAGGCGAGCGGAAGCAGTCAGGTGTGTCATGCTCTTCCTCCTTCAATGTTTTAAAAACAAGGCATACCATTATATGTAATTTTGTTTGTCCTTTATGCAATAGAAGACCCCTGCGGCAAAAGAGGCAGGGGAAGTCTTCTTTTTTATAAAAAAACTACATGCCTCCGCGCCAACAGCTCCAACAGCAATGGCCCGCGCAGCTCCAACAACTGTGGCCCATGCAGCTCCAACAGCTGTGGCCCATACAGCTCCAGCAGCTGTGGCCCGCACAGCTCCAACAGCTGTGACCCGCGCAGCTCCAACAGCTGTGACCCATGCAGCTCCAACAGCTGGCACAGCTTCCGCAGCTCCAGCAGCTTGCGCAGTGTTTAACATTGGCGTGATGACGGTCCGCATCCCAATGCGTCATATCTTCTGCCTGGAATTGATCCATCTCCAACGACTGCAGTTCATCATGGAATGGTTGCATTTAATATCCCCCTCATCGATAAAATTTTTTGACCAAAACACAATAAAAAAAGAATGAAACATAAGCAAAGTCAGATTAAGTCAAATACCCCGGGTACTCACAAGATCAAATTATGAGGTCTGTTAGGTGGTTGTTACTAATTTGAACGCCTATTTTTCCTGTTATTGGATTTCGCTGGAGAGGGGCTTTTATTTTGCGGCAGTTTATTGATATAAAGATCGTTGGGACTGAAGAGAGGGGGGATACTAAGTAAAACCAAGAATGCGGGGCAAGGCGGAGAAAGAAATCAATTGTAAGTCATGTGGAGTGAAAGTCAAATTTCAAGGGAAACGTCTAAAGTGAAGAAAGCCTAGAGGATAAAGGTAACCATTCGGCTTAGCAGGAAAAATCAATTGGCGTTGTATATAGCAGTAGAGGATCATTCGCGGGAACAGTGCCCTTGCAGTTTTATACTGATGCAAATGCTTATGTATGACTGCAAAAACAGGTTCTTTCTACAAGTATGTTTTCATAGAGAAGGAGAGATTGCTTTGATCAATTTTTCAATAATAAATGCGGTCATAGTATTAGGAGTCTTCCTATCCATTGTGTGGGGCATGATCTATATTATGAACAGGAGAAGATCGTAACATGATGAGAGGCCGGACATTTGACCGGCCTCTTTTAAAATCGTTATTTTACAATTAGCACAGGGATCTCCGATTTTGTCGATATCTTGTCACTGACACTGCCAAACAGGAGCTTTTTCAGGCGGTTTTGGTCGCGCGTACCCGTGATGACAAGGTCAGCGCCGATATTTTCCGCATGTTGTAGAACTGCGTTGGCCGGGTCGCCTTCCAACACCTCTATTTCCGCGTCGTACTGGTTTTCGCTCAATATGATTTTCGCTGCCGCAATCGCTTCTTCCGCGCTGTCCTCATAGATCATGGGTTCACCGGCCAAGTCTGAATCGTGGGGGACCCGGGGCGCGGCCGGGAAGCCGCTGTAAAGGTATGGCGCGCCGGCAGCGGGTCTTTCAGTCGCAGCCTCTGTTCTCACTTGCCTCGGTTCATGGACATGGGCGACGGTCAATTGCGAGCCGAGCCTTTTCGAGAGGTCGATCGCTTTTTTCAGCGCTTTTTTGCTTTCCTCTTTTCCGTCAAACGCGACAATGATCCGGTCAGCTTTAAACAAATTGATCATTCCTTTCAGAATGGATTTACTTTTATATTACCCGTTTTCCCAACAAATCTAACGAAATATGAGAATATGAATCAAAAGCCCGCCATTCGCCAAAAAAACAAATTGACAAATAAAGGGCCGTGCTATAAGATGGAAAATATTAATAAGATTGGAGGGTATCGTCATGTTTAGAAATATCAAAGCATCAGTTCAACAACAAAAGCACCTTAACGTGACATTTTTATACCTTCCTTACGATCAGGGCTCTGTTTCACTTTAACAATTTTCAAAAGGAAGGCGCATGTCGCGTGAACAAGCGTACATGCGCCTTTTTATATGAAAAAAGGCATGCTGGTACACAGTGTGCCTTTTTTTTCTGAGAAAAAACATTCTGTTCCCGATGCGGAGCAGCATGTTTTTCTAATAAATAAACCGCACATAAGGAGGAATTTTTTATGCCGAGTATCAGAAAAAACGAAATCAAAGATTGTAAGGAAAAACTTGAAGGCGGCTAAAAAAGGAGAGGATATTAGATGTTTTCTGTTTTATGGAAGCTGGGCTGGTTTTTTAAAGCCTCTTGGCGGCGCTACACGATAGCAGTCGTCCTATTGATTATTGTAAACGTATTGGAAATGTTTCCGCCGAAGCTGCTTGGCAACGCGATTGACGACATGCAGGCAGGCACTTTTTCAAAGGCCGGCATGCTCGGCTATATCGGTTTATTTCTCGCGCTTGGCGCAGTTGTTTATATCTTGTCCTATTATTGGATGTATCAGCTGTTTGGGGGAGCGAACCTGGTCGAAAAAATCCTCAGATCCAAGCTGATGGGCCATTTGCTGAAAATGACCCCGTCTTTTTACGAGAAAAACCGTACAGGGGATTTGATGGCGAGGGCGACAAATGATTTAAAAGCGATTTCCATGACGGCGGGCTTCGGCATTTTGACCTTGGTCGATTCGACGATGTATATGCTGACGATTCTTTTGACGATGGGTCTTTTGATCAGCTGGAAGCTGACGCTTGCTTCGATCATTCCCCTTCCGCTGATGGCGGCTGCCATCAGCATCTACGGGAAAAAAATTCATGAGCGTTTCACGGAAGCGCAGGATGCGTTTGGCGCTTTAAATGATCGAGTGCTCGAGTCCGTGTCAGGGGTAAGGGTGATCCGGGCCTATGTACAGGAGAAAAATGATGTCAGCCGGTTCAACAGCATGACGGCTGATGTGTACAAGAAAAATATGAAAGTCGCTTTGATCGATTCGCTGTTCGAACCGACGGTGAAGTTTTTGGTCGGGATCAGCTATTTAATCGGTCTTGGCTACGGCGCCTATCTTGTTTTCCGCAGCCAGCTGACATTGGGTGAACTCGTCTCTTTCAACGTGTACCTCGGCATGCTGATCTGGCCGATGTTTGCGATCGGAGAACTGATCAATGTCATGCAGAGGGGAAATGCTTCGCTTGACAGAGTAAATGAAACATTGGCATATGAGCCTGATGTGAGAGAGCCCGCCGAACCTGAAGCAGCGGAACCGGGCGATATTGTGTTTGACGGGGTCGCTTTTACGTACCCGAGCTCCGCGTCGGAAAACCTGGCCGATATTTCATTTACCGTATTAGAAGGACAGACGGTCGGAGTCGTCGGAAAGACGGGAAGCGGCAAAACGACGTTAGTCAAGCAGCTGCTGAGGCAGTACCCGAAAGGAAAAGGAACGATCACCATTTCGGGCGTGCCGATTGACCGCCTGCCGCTTGATCAGCTTCGCAGCTGGATCGGGTATGTGCCTCAGGACCACGTGTTGTTTTCAAAATCGGTGAAAGACAATATTTTGTTCGGCGGACGACTCGCCGAGGAACGCGATTTATACGATGTCATCTCTGCAGCACATCTGAAAAAGGATATTGAGATGCTTTCAGACGGCTTGGAGACAATGGTCGGAGAGAAGGGCGTCGCTTTATCCGGGGGGCAGAAACAAAGGATTTCAATTGCGAGAGCGATGATTGCGGAGCCCCATATTTTGATCTTGGATGATTCGCTGTCCGCCGTCGATGCGAAAACGGAAGCGGCGATTATTGAAAACATCCGCAGCAGGCGGAAAGGCAAAACGACCTTTATTACATCACATCGGATGTCGGCCGTCGAACACGCCGATTTCATTCTCGTCATGGAAAATGGAAGGATCGTTGAAAGAGGGACGCATCAGGAACTGATCGGCCGGAAAGGCTGGTATTTTGAACAATACGAAGCACAGCAGCTTCCTTCGGGAGAAGAAGGGGGGACTGTAGCATGACAACAGGAAAAAGGCTTTTCCAATATGCGCTTCTTTACAAAAAAATTCTCATCTGGGCGCTCGTCATGCTGACGATTGCCGTCACAGCCGAGCTGACGGGACCGATGATCGCCAAAAAGATGATCGACGATCATATTCTCGGAATTGAAAAAACGTGGTATGAAACGACAGAGAAGACGAAATATACCGTTTCCTATAAAGGAAAGGAATATATCAGGGAGGACAGGACAGACTCTTCAGCTGAAAAGCTGCAGGAAGTTCACATCTTTCAAGTCGGCATGAACTACTACTTTGTGGAGGAACCGGTTTCCTTTGACGGAGAGCGGACGGTATCCGGAGAAGAGCTGAGAATGACAAGCGGAGACCGGACGGAAACCTACAAGGCCGATCGCCTGTCTTTGTCAGAAGTGTATGCTTTTTACGAGCCTGAAATAGGAGGGCTGATTTCACTCGTTTCTATTTATTTCGGCCTTCTCGTCTTCTCGATCTTTTTCCATTACGGCCAATTCTACCTCTTGCAGATGAGCGCAAACCGCATCATTCAAAAGATGAGGCAGGATGTATTCGCCAACATTCAAAGGCTACCTATCCGCTATTTTGATAATTTGCCGGCAGGAAAAATCGTTGCAAGGGTGACGAATGATACCGAAGCGATCCGCGACCTGTATGTGACCGTTCTTTCGACGTTTGTCACAAATATCATTTATATGGCCGGAATATTCGCCGCGCTGTTTTTCCTTGATGTCAGGCTGGCCGGCGTCTGTCTGTTGATTTTGCCCCTGATTGTCATTTGGGCGGCCGTTTATCGAAAATTCGCTTCTGGCTACAATCATAAACTCAGGTCAATCAACAGCGAGATCAACGCCAAAATGAATGAATCGATTCAAGGCATGCCGATTATTCAGGCATTCCGTCGCGGACAGGACACAAAAGAAGAATTTGAACAGCTGAACGAGAGCCACTTTCATTACCAAAATAAAATGCTGAAATTGAATTCGCTTATGTCCCACAACTTGGTCAACATTCTCAGAAATGTGATGTTCACCGCTTTAATCTGGTATTTCGGGGGAGCTGCCCTGAACGCGGAAGGAATGATTTCAATCGGCGTCCTTTATGCATTCGTTGATTACTTGAATCGTTTATTTCAGCCGATTACGGGCATTGTCAACCAGTTTGCCAAGCTTGAATTGGCTCGCGTATCATCGGAGCGGGTTTTCCGCCTGCTGGATGAGCCAGGCGTCGACGTCAAAGAGCCGGGCAGCGAAAGAGCGCGGGGGCGAGTCGTATTTGAAGATGTATCTTTTCGCTATCATGACGGTGAAGATGTGCTGAAAAACATCTCATTTGAAGCGCAGCAAGGGGAGACCGTTGCATTGGTCGGCCATACAGGCTCAGGAAAAAGCTCCATTTTAAATGTACTTTTCCGCTTTTACGATATTGAAAAGGGCGATGTCAAAATCGACGGCAGAAGCATATACGATATGTCAAGGCAGGAAATCAGAAAGCAGATGGGCATCGTTCTCCAGGATCCTTACTTATTTTCCGGCACGATTGCTTCAAATGTCAGCCTTGACAATGCTGATTTGACCAGAGATCAAATAGAAGCCGCCTTGAAACAGGTTGGGGCACTTGAAATGCTCGCCCGCCTGCCGAAAGGTCTTGACGAGCCGGTCATCGAAAAAGGAAGCACCCTTTCGTCAGGGGAAAGACAGCTGATCTCGTTTGCGCGTGCGCTGGCATATGATCCGGCTATTCTTATTTTAGACGAGGCAACGGCCCATATCGATACGGAAACAGAAGCGGTCATTCAAAAAGCGCTTGATGTTGTTAAACAAGGGCGCACGACCTTTATCATCGCCCACAGGCTGTCAACGATCAAAAACGCCGACCAGATTCTCGTTCTTGAAAAAGGCCGGATTATCGAAAGGGGAAATCATGAAGAGCTGATGAAGCAAAAAGGACAATACTATCAAATGTATGAACTGCAAAAGGGAAAAGGAACCCTGACAGGGTAAGCCGGATCTTCACCCGGCTTTAATAAGCAAGCCCCACCCTTGCCTTGACAAACTGGTCTGATTCAAGCTGTTTGAAAAGAAAATGGGCGGTGTCGCCGGTCGATATTTCTTTTCCGCCGTCCGGCAGAACATCCTGTTCAAAACGGTATGTCTTCAATGCCGGCCCGTCGGGGAGATATGTCGGGCAGACGATCGTCCAATCCAATTCAGACTCGCGGAGACGTTCGTACACACGGGCATGTTCTTGCGCTGCGCGCGCCGAGCGCCGTTTTGATTCGTTTGTTTCAAAGCGGTAAAGGTCCGGGTTCTGCCTCGCGTTTAAAATACCGGCCGTTCCGATGGTAATCAGCCGTTTAATCCGATGTGCGTTCATGGCATTTATCATATGTTCGATGGAGACGGTCAATGTATCGTCTCCATCTGTGTTTAAACAGCTGACAACGATATCCGAATCTTTTATTAAAGACTCGACGTCATGCTGGTTCCTGGCGTTCCCTGTAAGCGCTTGGCAGCATTTATCCGTAATGCGGGCGCCTTCCGTCCTCCTAACAAGTGCGTAAACGGAATAACGCCCATCCTCTTCAACAAAATTGAGAAAGGCCTGTCCGACACGGCCTGTACCTCCAAAAAGCGCAATTTTCAACATAATCACTCCCATCGGATCTATCATACGTCAGATCGTCCGGAAGAAAAAGCCCCGCGAAAGCAAAAAGTTCCATGATAAGGGTGGACATTTGAGACATACTCATTCAATAGAGAAATCCCGACAAATTGAATCAATTCCCAATTGATGCTCAACATCAGCTGCATGCCGACTCCTCCTTTATATCAGCATATGAAAAAAGGAGAAGCGGGTGCGGGCTTTCATAAGATATGCCAGAGGTGCGGGCCGCCGCCCCGGCAATGAATGTGAAAGTTTGTCGACACGCTAAAGAAGGTGCAGGATATGCACCTTCTGTTATCCATGAATATGAAGTTGTTTAAAATTGTTGACCGCCCATAGATGCTTGAGCTTGGGAAACTAAACGTTTTGTAATTTCTCCGCCGACAGAACCGTTTGCACGGGAAGTCGTGTCAGCGCCGAGGTTTACGCCGAATTCAGAAGCAATTTCGAATTTCATTTGTTCGATCGCTTGAGCTGCTCCTGGGACAACCAGTTGATTTGAAGAATTTTGATTAGCCATTTGTATCAAACTCCTTTATAAAAATGGTATGGTTGGGCTGACTGGAGTTGCACCAGCTGCCGGCTTTCACCAAAAGAAAACCGCTGCCTTCTCGGCTAAAGCCCAATGTTGGTTTGTAATACGTATTATGGTGGATTCGATAAAATAAATGCGTGCTTCAATCTGGTAAATGTTGAAAGGCGAAAAGGCCGGGAATGGGGCAAGCTAAGGAAAAAAGCAGGAGGATGAAGCAGATGATGTGTCCAGTGTGCAATGGGATTCTCGTCCAGACAAGGCATTGTCCGAAGTGCGGCGGGGAAATGGCGGACGCGGGGAGAGCAACCGATTTTTTCGGTCCGTACAGTCCGTATATGGAGTTTGATTCATTTAAACAAACGCAAACCGTATGCGTTCATTTATATACTTGCCAGGACTGTACTTATGAAGAAACCGTTGAAATTGAAACGACCGAAGCATAGCAGCACGGAGGGCCGCAGCATGCTTCGGTCATGGAGAGTGTTTAAATCCGCTATTCTTCAGAACGGATGCGAAGCTCCGTTTCTTTATCAAAGAAGTGGGCTTTATTCATGTCAAGCGCAAGAGGGAGCGTATCGCCGGCCTGGACGTCGGTTCTTGAATCGACTCTGGCGATGAACGGCTGCGTGCCGGCTTGCGAATAAAGCATCGTTTCGGCGCCCATCAGCTCAGCTACCTCAATTTTCGCATCGATTTTTGAGTCTTTTGACGCTTCAATGAAAACAGGCTCGTCATGGATATCCTCAGGTCTGATTCCCATGATGATTTCCTTGCCGGCATAGCCCTGGCTGCGCAGAACTTTCATTTTTCCTTCCGGCACGCGAACCGAAACGCCGTCAAATGTAAACAAGTCTTCTTTTAGAGTGCCGGTGAAAAAGTTCATTGCGGGAGAACCGATAAAGCCGCCGACAAACACGTTTTCCGGATTTTCATAGACTTCCTTCGGCGCGCCGACCTGCTGGATGATTCCGTCTTTCATGACGACGAGCCGCGTAGCCATCGTCATCGCTTCAGTCTGGTCGTGGGTGACATAGATGGTCGTCGTCTGCAGGCGCTGATGAAGCTTTGTGATTTCGGCGCGCATTTGTACGCGCAATTTGGCATCAAGGTTTGATAACGGTTCATCCATCAGAAACACCTTTGCGTCCCGAACGATTGCCCGGCCTAAGGCAACGCGCTGGCGCTGTCCGCCGGAAAGCGCTTTTGGCTTTCTGTCCAAATATTGTTCAAGGCCCAGAATTTTGGCCGCTTCATGGACGCGCCGTTTGATTTCATCCTTCGGAAACTTCCTCAGCTTTAAGCCGAAAGCCATATTGTCATAGACGTTCATGTGCGGATAAAGGGCATAGTTTTGGAATACCATCGCAATGTCGCGGTCCTTGGGAGCGACATCATTCATCCGTTTCCCGTCGATTGTGAATTCGCCATCCGTAATTTCCTCAAGTCCTGCGATCATTCTGAGCGTTGTCGACTTGCCGCAGCCTGACGGTCCGACAAAGACGATAAATTCCTTATCATCGATATGAAGATTAAAATTATCCACAGCCGTGACTTTGTTGTCATACACTTTGTATATCCGATCGAGCACGAGTTCCGCCATTTTTTCTCCCCCTCTTTTATGTAAGCGCTTTATCTGGTCTTAGTTTATAAAAAACGGCAGGTCGGTGTAAATGGACATGGTGCACAATTTCTTTTCGTGCAAGTTGCTAAAGCCGCTAAAGGAGATACATCATCAAATAAACAGCGGCTGCTTCTTCAAACTGTCTGATGTCAATCCCGGTCCGTTCGATGAATTTATCAATTCTGTACTGCAGGCTGTTTCGGTGGATAAACAAACGTTTTGCTGTAAGAGAGGCATTCAGGTTGCATCTCATATACGTTTTGATGGTCAGGGATGTCTCGGGATCAGACAGCGCCTCTCTTACGGCGTCCGAAAACGAAGAAGCATGAACCCGCTCGGGTTTTGCCGTCAAAAAAGACGGGAGACACTGGCAAAACGTGGCGACGTTTCCGATGTCACCCGCTTCCAGCATATAATGAAACATTTGTTTTTCAAAGCGGATTTTGCCTTGAAGCGATCCGTTGACTGGATGAAGCTGGCCGCTGAAAAACACAGGGTTTGCCATGAAATCGCTTGTCAGTGCATGCGCAAGCTCGGACAGCTCTTTTTTGGCGAGAAACGGCGAAGGATTTTCGTGGACGATGACAGCTTCGTGCCGGTCGTACCATACCACAAGCGGGTCTTTAAAAAAGCCGCTGACCGCTTCTTTGATCGCCTGTCTTTCTTCAGGTACATGCTCCATTTTAAAAAAATGTCCTTGCATCAGCTGAATGTTCCCCGGGTTTGGAAGGGGGGCATTGCGAAAAAAATATTGATGCCATTCTTTCTCCCGCTTTGACAGCTGCTGTTCGGGACGCGGTTCTGAGAAAGGCCGGAACAGGCAATGGAGCAGCTCTTTTTCCCGGTCGGTGACCGCGTTTTTCAAAACGCCGAAGGTCTCGCCTTCGTCCGTTTGAAACCATAATGCATCGTGTTTTGAAACAGCCTCAGATACAATCATCCGTTCACCGTAAAGCGTCTTTAATTTCTCCAGCATACGACAACGTCCTTTTCTTTATTCGTAAATATGGAAGAGCATTAATTCATGAATTTCGCTTTTCAGGGAAGGCTCGTCATCGTGCGGGGGATAGGTGCTGCCCCACTCGATTTCCCCTGATTTATGATAGATTCCTTCATAGTGAATCCCTTTATGATAAAACGATATTTTCCAGCCGGGAAGCCTTTCTTTTTTAAACAGCGGCTTCCATTGAAAATGAGAAATCATAAACGCCACGCTCCTTCATTGATTTCAGGTGGGTCAAATCCAGCGAGCTGTCTACACGTTGATTTGTTATCATTGTATCTCATTCACAGAAAAGATCATAGATTCTTTTCAAGTGGAGCTTTTCAAAAAAATACCGTGAAGAAGCAGGTTCTTCACGGCTTGAGGTCATGCCACATGTCCTCCGGATTAAGGATGGACTGTTCAGTTAAATAAGAAGCATATTCGAAGCTTCTTTTCTTCGTTAAGCGGCTGACAGATGCCAGACGGGGATGGGAGAAGATCCCCCTGCCGGGCCGGGAATTGGCTTCAAACAGCCACACTTTTCCCGAACGGTCCAATCCGAGGTCAAAGCCGATTTCCCCGATGAAACCGTCAAGCTTTTCGTCAAGGACCCGGCTGAGGAGGAGCGCCGCTTTTGTCAGTTTTTGCAGAGTGTGAAGCCTTTCCTGAGGATCATCATATAGCTCTGCAAGCGTTTTGACGGCACCGCCGCTCGACATGTGGGTTGTAATTCCGTCTTTTCCAGCGATTTTGACCGCGATGGCTGTGACGGTCCATTGGCCTTTTCCGTTTTTGTTTGTATGAACCCTGAAGTCTGCCGGATGATGATCCACTTCGATCCGTTCGATGCCCTGCTGGGCGAGATAAGAAGTATGTTTGTGCAGTCTCTGCCATTCATCTAAACATTCAGCAGCGGACGAATAAGATGTGACGCCTTCGGCATGTCTGGCGAGAATTCCGTTTTCTTCCCGTTTTGAAAGCTGGAGTATGCCTTTGCCCAAACTGCCGCCGGCGGGCTTTACATAAATGAAGCCGTATTGACCGATCATGTCTTCGATTTTACCGGCATCGGGCTCCAATGCCGAAAATGGAAGCAATTCCGCTGTCCTCTCGTCTTGCTGCAGACATTTATAGATCTCCCATTTGTTAAAGAAGCCCGGGTTGAACCACGGAATCCGGTATTCATCCATAAGGCGGGTTTTTGTTTCCCGCAGAGCGGCGGATTCTTCCGCTTTGCGGTTCGGCAGTCTGTCGTAAACGACGTTGGGAAGGGGGACTGTGGCCTCCTCCCAGCCATTTTCCCTGAAAATGAGAGCCTGCACTGTACCTTCTTCCCAATCTATCTGGTGCGCTCCGAACAGATAGCTGTAGCCTCCTGCCGGGAGATCCATTGTCAAAAGCTTCGAAAAAAATAAAGACCTCCCTCTGACAGGGTCCAGCTGCGATTTTGTAAAACCGGCCGTGAAAATCCCGATTAAAGGTCCGATATAGACGGTATTGTCGCGGAAAATCAGGGAGGCTTTGCCGCGGTACGGAATCCGCAGGTTTTTGTACAGATTTTCAGATAATAAAACGGTGCGCTTCAAATGGCTGTCAAATGAGACGTGGCAACGTTCAACACTTGTACCGAAAGCCGCGAATAACAAACCGTCCTGTTTAAAAGAAGCGGGCAGGAGCATCGTGTTTTCGCTCGTCTGGTGGATGCCGACGGTCAGCGGTTGACCGGTCATCTTTTCTCAGCCCCTTTCGCGCCGGCTGAAGCCGTTAAGAATGAGCAGTACTCCAAAGGACCTTTATACAAAAGCTCCCTTTTTTCAGGAGAGTGCTTAATAAAAGCGTGCTTTCCGGGCTTTGAATTGACATCCAGAAGCCAGACTTTTCCGTCTTTCGTCAGGCAGATATCAAGGCCGAGCTCGAATAATGGTCCGTGATTTGATTCAAGCACCAGGGGTACGGCCTGCGCCATTGTCTCTAAATCATCGAGAAGGACGGCCTGGCGCTTTTTCGGCACGGATAAAAGCCAGCTGTCAAAGCTCACCGCCTCTGAGCCCCCGGCCAGGTTTGCAAGCAGTCCGTGCTGATAGCTCCGCCTTACCGTTTTGCCGGCTGTTTCCCATTCTCCACTGCCGTTTTTCTGAAGCAGCAGCCTGATATCGCACGGAAAACCGTCTTTGTCTTGAATATCGAGGAACGATTGCAGCAAATAGCGGTGCTGAAGAACTTTCTGACACCACGTTTCAAATGAAGCCTGTTTCGAAAATGACTTCAGCTGTTTGTGTTTTCCGGTTTGGTAGGCGGCCTTGACCGTTTTTCCCGTAAGCTCGAGGTGAATGATGCCGCGGCCTCCTGATCCGGATGCAGGCTTCAAGATGCACGCTTTTTCTTTTGCAAGCTTGCGCAGGATATCCTGGGCGTTTTCTGCAATCGATGTGGCAGGAAGGTAGGACTTGATGACGGGATCGGCATTCAATGCTTTGAAAACCGTCCATTTGTCAGGAAGTCCGAGTCCTAAAAATGTTGTTTTAGGATACTTTTTGAGCCATTCGACAATCGGTTTTGCTTTTTTCGATTGCTGATCTCTGCCGTAAAAGCAGCGGTCATAGATCCATTCCGGGATTTCTCTTTCAATTTCATTCCACTGTCCTGACTTCGGGTGAAAGGAGAGCCCTTTCACAAGCAGGGAACCGGGGGAAATATCCAGGGGCGTGAAACGGATAAACCGGATTCCATAGTCCGAAGCCATTTTGGCCAGTTCTTCGGCATAGGCTTTTTCATGTTCGTGCGACAGCGACATAAATCCAAGCGTCATCATGATTATACCTCCTTCATGAAAAACAAGGCTTAACAGGCTGAGACTGTCAAACTTCGGGCAAACTTTAATATATAGACTTCTGTTTCATGATACGCTTGAGATTGCAGAAATAGGCTTTTGTAAATTGGAAATGATTAAAAATTTTAGAGCGCCCTTCATACAATTGCCATCTGACCCATTGTATTTTGAAGCGGCTTGCTCCATTCCGTTATTTGCCCGTCTTTTATTCAGCTACTATAATAACGTTAGGCAAGACGGTGAGGATCGACCATAAGGCCCACGCTGTGCAGCTAAGATGTCAGGTAAAAAGGAAGGCAGTTGAAAAGAACATGTATGTATTTGGGGTTTTTGCCGTTATGATTGCAGTCGGTGCACTTATCGGCGCTGTAACGAACCATTTTGCGATTAAAATGCTTTTTCGCCCATATAAAGCCGTCTACATATTTGGAAAGAGGGTTCCTTTTACACCCGGATTAATTCCGAAAAGGCGCGATGAATTGGCGAGACAGATGGGACAGATGGTCACAGGCCATCTGCTGACAACAGAAGGGATCAAAAAAAGGCTTGCATCCGATGCGGTTAAAAGCCAGGCGGTGCAGGTTGGGGAGCGGATCTTGGCGCACCTCTCGCAATCAACGGCCACCGTTGAAGAAGCATTGGAAAGCATCGGAATTTCAAATCCCGCCCAAAAAGCGGATCGGGCGGTATCCAGATGGACGGATGAGAAGCTGTCCGCATTGTTAGAGGCACATGAAAATGAACCGCTCAAAGAGCTTATCCCTCTTGAGGCCCAGAAAAAGCTGAAAGAGAAAATTCCGATGGTGTCCGGCTATATTTTAAGCCGGGCTGTCACCTACTTTGAAAGCGGCGAAGGAAAGGAACGCCTCGGACATATGATTGACGATTTTTTGAAAGAACGGGGCATGCTCGGCAGCATGGTGCAGATGTTTTTAGGCAACAGCAGTCTGGTTGACCGCGTTCAGCCGGAGATTGTGAAGTTTTTAAAGAACGGCGAGACCGCGCGTCTTTTAACGGATCTGCTTGAAAACGAATGGGACAAGCTGAAAGAATATACGTTCAAGGAAGCGGATGACAAATGGAATCTCAAATCTCTCATTTTCTATTTGAAGGAAAAGCTTTTGAAACGATTCTCGTTTCAGCCGTTTTTCGAAAAAACGATTGGCTCCTCTATTGCCAGTGTTGAGCGGGAGATCGCTTTGCGCCTGCCGCAGATTGCCGACCGGCTTCTCGAAGAGGCGGGCCGCCGCCTGGATCAAGTGCTCAAGCAGCTGGAGCTCGAGCAAATCGTCAAGGAACAGGTGGACAACTTCCCTGTTGAACGTCTTGAAGAAATGGTGCTGTCCATTTCCAAGCGGGAGTTCAAAATGATCACGTATTTAGGCGGTCTGCTTGGCGGAATTATCGGAGCCGTGCAAGCCATCTTTGTAATTTTGATCTGAGGCTGAAGACGGCCTGTTCAAACGGAATTATCGTATAACTGTGAAAAACGCTCCATAGTTTGTTATAGTGGAGTGGTGCCGATTCCATAAGAAGAATACAGGCAGGAAAGGAGCGGATTAGGATGACGGTCAATTTACATGACTCGGCTTATGACTTGGGGCAAGCCTTGCGACAAAGCGATGAATATTCCCGATTGAAAAATCTTTATGATGAGGTGAATGGCGACCCATCTGCTAAAAAGATGTTTGATAACTTTCGCGATATTCAAATGAACCTTCAGCAAAAACAGATGAACGGCGAAGACATCACACAGGAAGAAGTCGAACAAGCGCAAAAATCCGTGGCGCTCGTCCAGCAGCATGATAAAATCTCGCAGCTGATGGAAGCGGAACAGCGGATGAGCATGCTGATTGCTGAATTAAACAAAATCATCATGAAGCCTTTGGAAGAGCTTTACGGAAACCCAGAGAGCTGATAAAAAATCCCCCCTTGTCAAGGCAAGAGGGGATTTTTTCACTAAGTGAACAAATAACGTTCATAAAGATTTAAAAAAAGACTTGTCAATTCATGAAATAGTTGCGATAATACTAAATGTAAGTGCTTTCATTTTTTGCCGGGATACGATCATGAAAAACGGACTGGCGGCAAAATGATAAGGGGTATAGAGGAAATTAACAGACTGAAAGCACGTCTGCTGGTCAAATAAAGGGGTTATCAATATACGGTGAATTGAACGAAAGGGGCGTTGAATTCACTGTTTTGAATATGAGGGAGAATCATGATCGTATCCACAAGATGCGAAGTAAAAAGTCTGTGAAAACAGGCTTTTTTAGTATGTGCATCAAGAGGGCTGTTCTAAAAAAAGAGATCGGGACATATCCTCTATAACAGATTCAGTCATCAAAGAAGGGGGACCTCCTGGTGTCAAAACAAATGCTTGCGCTGAATATAGACGGAACGCTGCTTCGGACAAACGGACGGCTTCATCCCGCAACGAAGGAAGCGATCGAATATGCAAAGAAGAAAGGTGTATATGTTACGCTTGTGACGAATAGACATTTTCGCTCCGCTCAAAAAATCGCCAAATCTTTAAAGCTGGATACGAAGCTGATTACGCACAGCGGAGCCATCATAGCGGACAAAATCGACGATCCTTTATTAGAAAAAAGGATTTCCGAAGAACAGACATTTAACCTTGTTCAAATACTGGAAAGCTATGATTGCAATATCAGAATCCTCCATGAAAAATATTCGATTGGAAACCGGAAAAAAACGAATTCAAACCTGCTGGGGAAAACGATGATTCACCCGTCTGACCCGATTTTTTATCCCGTCCAGTTTGTCGATTCGCTGAGCGACATGCTGATGGATGAACCGGTCAGCGCACCGGTGATCGAGGTTTATTGCTCAACAGGACAGTCCGAAGAAATCAGGCAGACGATCACAAATGCATTTCCTCTCGTCGACATCATTGGAGCGGGGGAAAAAATGCTGATTGTCCATAAAGGGGTTTCCAAAGAAGCAGGCTTGACGATGCTCGCCGCCGACCTCGGTCTAAAAATGGAAGATGTCGTTGCGATCGGCCATGAAATCGACGACCTCCCGATGATCGAGCTTGCCGGACTCGGAGTCGCAATGGGCAATGCTCCTCAGAAAGTCAAACAAAAAGCGGATTGGGTGACGCGCTCCAATGATGAACAGGGCGTCGCTTATATGATTAAAGAATACTTCAGAATGCAGCAAAGCAAAGGGTTTCTTAAAAAATTCCATATTAAAAAAGTCTGATTCTGATAGAATCCCCGCTTTCAACTCGAATGCGGGGATTATTCATTCATCGCTGCCACGTAGGAATGTTTGTTTCCCGGATTGATTTTGGCCATTTATTTTTGTACACTAAAGAAAGTTTTGAAACGAAAAAGGTGATGACATTGCGCATTTATATAGAAGGGCTCCAAGATGAAAGGTTCCAGAGACCGCTTGAGCATATAGCCAACTTATTCTTTGAAGAAAGCGAAGTCGCTTTTGGCGAAGAAGCGCCGGCAGACCTTGCGATCGTTCTCGGCTACGACCGGGAAGAGAATGGCGTCAAGGCTTCGGGTATGATAAAAGATACGGACATTAGAGCGGAATATGCAAAAAACATTGACCCCAAACTGACGGAAAAGGAAGCGTTTAAGCAGGTGAAAAATACCGTTTCCTACGTTTTTTTGAGCATGCTTCAGGAGCATACCGGAATCATTCAGAAATGGGGGATTCTCACCGGTGTTCGTCCGACAAAGCTGCTTCATAAAAAGCTGGAGAGCGGCATGCCAAAGGAAGAGGCACATGCCGAGCTGAAACGGGATTATTTAATTCACGACGAAAAAATCGAACTGATGCAAAACATCATTGACCGTCAGCTGAAAGCGGTACCCGATTTGTATGAGCTGAGTCAAGAGGTCAGCATTTACATCGGCATCCCGTTTTGTCCGACGAAGTGCGCCTACTGTACGTTTCCGGCGTATGCGATCAGAGGACAAGCCGGACGGGTCGGCTCATTTTTGTGGGGGCTTCACTATGAGATGCAAAAAATCGGCGAATGGCTCAAGGAGAACGATGTCAGAATAACGACCGTGTATTTCGGCGGCGGAACGCCGACAAGCATTACCGCTGAAGAAATGGATCTATTGTATGAAGAAATGTACCGTTCATTTCCCGATGTAAAAAACATCCGCGAGGTCACAGTTGAGGCTGGACGGCCCGATACGATCACAGAGGAAAAGCTCGCAGTCTTAAAAAAATGGAACATCGACCGAATCAGCATTAATCCCCAGTCTTACGAGAATGAAACGCTGAAAGCGATCGGACGCCACCATACGGTCGAAGAAACGATCGAAAAGTATCATCTGTCGCGAAATGCCGGCATGTCGAACATCAATATGGATTTAATCATCGGCCTTCCGGGCGAAGGGGTAAAAGAATTCAGAAACTCTCTTTCCGAAACCGAAAAATTAATGCCCGAATCATTGACCGTCCATACGCTGTCATTTAAGCGCGCGTCTGAAATGACGAAAAACAAACATAAGTATAAGGTGGCTGACCGCGAGGAGATTGTCGCGATGATGGATGACGCTGTCTCGTGGACGAAACAGCACGGCTACCATCCCTACTATTTGTACAGGCAGAAAAACATTCTCGGCAACCTGGAGAATATAGGCTATTCCCTTCCCGGCCAGGAAAGCATCTATAACATCATGATCATGGAGGAAAAACAGACGATTATCGGGATCGGCTGCGGAGCTGCGAGCAAATTCGTCGATCCGGAAACGGGAAAGATCACACACTTCTCCAACCCGAAAGACCCGAAAACGTACAATGACAGATTTGAACACTATACAAACGAAAAAATCCGCTACTTGTCTGAGCTTTTTCAGAAGGAGGCAAAAAGCGGTTCTCAACAGGAATAGAAGCTGCTGCCGGTATCGCCGGCAGCTTTTTTATTGCGGAATCAAAACCGGAATCGGCAGCAAAAAAAGGTTTTAAAGGGCGAAGGTGGAATAGTTTAAACAGTATCAATTGTAAACGTATTCACGGAGGTGCAAGATGGAGTATATCAAATGGAAAGACGAAGACGGGATTTTTGAAATTGTACTAAATCGCTCTGACGCGTACAATGCCTTGAATGAAAAAATGCTTGAAGAACTGAATGAAGCTTTGCGTATTGCAGAGGAAAGCGAATCGCTGCTTCTCCTTGTAAGAGGCAGCGGCAAAGGATTTTCGGCAGGCGGAGACATTAAGATGATGCTGTCTTCCGGAGATCAAGACAGCTCCGCCCGCGTCATTGACACAATTTCTGAAATTGCGGTGAAGCTTTACAGCATGCCGAAGATGACGACAGCGGCTGTCCACGGGGCGGCCGCAGGTCTGGGATTGAGCCTCGCGCTCAGCTGCGACCATGTGCTGGTCGAAAAAGAGGCGAAGCTGGCGATGAATTTTATCGGCATCGGGCTTGTTCCCGACGGAGGCGGACACTTCTTTTTAGAGCGGAGAATCGGTGAAGCTGCGGCCAAAGAATTGATTTGGAGCGGGAAACAATTGACGGGGGCCGAAGCGCACGAACTTCGGATCGCAGACGCCGTGTTCAGCGGGGACTCCGGCCGTTTTGCGCGCATCTATCTTGAAAAGCTTCTGCACGCTCCGCTGGCAGCGATGATTGAGACAAAAAAGATCTATCAGGCGCTGAATGGCGGGCGGCTGCAAAAAACGCTCGAACTCGAGAAAGTGGCCCAGATGAAAATGCGGCTGACGAGTGACCATCAGGAAGGAATCCGCGCATTTTTAGAAAAGCGCCAGCCGCAATTTAACCGTCAGCAAGTATAACAAGAGGGCCCGACAGGAAATTGACCTTGGGAAATGATGTGCAGAAGCAATTGTAAAAAAATTTAAGTTTCTATAAAATGATTCATAAGGACACAGGTCTGTACGAAGTCTTGGGAGGCGGGGAAATTGAAACAGAAGATTCCATCTGAATACGTTGCTAGTAAGCTGAATGATTGGTACAACGCCATTCGGAAAAATCAGATCGCCGCCAGTGAATCATTGAAAGCGGAAATTTTAAATGATTTTCAAGACATGGAAGAAAATCAGGACGTCCTGCTCTACTATTCGCTGCTCGAATTCAGGCATAAGCTGATGCTCAGCTATTTGAAACCACAAAAGACTGAAAATATTGAAAAAAACCTCCGCGACTTAGAAGAGAAAAAGGACCAAATGACAGGTTTACTAAACTATTATTACTGGTTTTTTAAAGGGATGTATGAGTTCAAACAAAAGCGGTTTGTCAAAGCAATCGGCTGCTATAAAACGGCTGAACAAAAAGTCAGCGCCTTGGAAGACGAGGTTGAAAAAGCGGAATTTTATTATAAGCTGGCGGAAATCTACTATTATATCAGTCAGAGATATTTATCGATCAACTATGCGACGCTCGCTTCCGACATTTTTAACCGGTATGAGACGCTAAAAGAAAAAAAGATTTTCTGCGATTTTATCATTGCCGGCAATTGGGTTGAATCGATGACATACGGACCAGCGCTGAAAAGCCTGGCCAACGCGCTTGAAGACGCCGCGAAAATCAAAAACAGCCATTTGACGGCAGCCGCTCATTTTAATTTGGGAAATTGCTATTTCCATCAAGAATCGTACCGGGAAGCCTCAGATCATATGGAGAGCGCCCTTTCCATTTTTGAACAGGAAAGTTCATCATATATTCCAAAAGTGCTGTACAACTTAATGTACGTCCGTCTAAAACAGGGAAATCATGTCGGAGCGGCCGACTGTTATGAAAAAGGCATCCGAAGTGCGGCATCGCTCGGAGATGAAGAACACGCGGCCAAGCTTAACATTCTATCCGGGTTGTATTTGGACGGCGGGGATCGGAAAGCCGTGGAAATCGGATTTGATTATTTGGAGTCAAACCATTTATATGCCGCTGTTGAAGAGCTGGCTTTAGACGCAGCCCAGTACTATAATCAAATGGAGCGGCTTGAAGATGCCATTTTTTACTATGAGAAGTGCGCTCAGGCAAGACGAAAAATCAAAAGGGGAGATGCGTTGTATGAAAGCTAAACTGTTGTTCGTCGCGGTGTCGCTGGCTGTTGTGTTAACGTCTTCAGGCTTTTTGGCAGATGCGGGAAAAGCTCCTTCCTTGTACGCGGACAAAATGATCACGACTGACAAGGAGGCCCGAGTTTAAGAACATGATTTCATCTGAGAATGAGCGGGCTGACGCAGCGAAAGAATGGACGATGTATATTACAGTTTCTTGCCTTTTCATCCTGATCGTCTCTGTGATTTGTTTATTCGCTCCGGCCTACAGCTTGCAGGATCTGCTGTTTCGACTGTTTGATGCCGTCATCATCTGTGTGCTGGCGGTCAATGGCCTTTATTTTCTGCGAAAAAATAAAGGCGTCGCTTGCTTATCGTTTTTACTCTGTTTCATCAACATGGGACTGCTCATTGTTATGATGATCCACTAGTGTTTGGCGGATTAAAGGGCAGGCGGCAGCGGGAGACCTTCCCCAAAAGAGCCGCCTTGCCCCGTATTTTAGTCAGCTCCGGAAAACAATGATTTTACCGGACGAATGTACTACCCGGTGTGTATGCTCCAAAAATTGCTTTTCCTTCAGCATTCCTCTTCCTTTCTCTTTCGCTTCTTCATCATCGGCCGCTTCAAATCGCTCATTCAAAAGCGTTTCTCCACCAGTATCGAAAACGGTTACATAATAACTTTCCATTTCTCTTCCCCTTTCTCAAAATATGATCTATTTGTTTAAAATTATATAAAAATCAAAAAAATCCTTTTTAAAATGGTATGACTAACGTATGATTGTAAATTGGAAGGAGGAGTTATTATGCTCAAAATCGATCACGTCACGAAAAAGTTCGGTTCATTTACAGCTGTAAACGATCTGACGCTGGAGATTCCAGACAAGCAAATGTTCGGTCTGCTCGGCGCCAACGGAGCAGGGAAAACGACGACATTCCGAATGATATTAGGCCTTTTGAATGCGACAGAGGGTACTGTCACATGGAAAGGACAGCCGATTAACTACGGTATCACAAACAGCATCGGCTACTTGCCCGAAGAGCGCGGACTGTATCCGAAGCTGAAGGTGAAAGATCAGCTCGTATACCTTGGCCGCCTGAAAGGCATGACAAAGCAAAATGCGCTCAAGGAAATGGAGAAGTGGCTCGAACGGTTCCATATTACGGAATACGCCGACAAAAAGGTTGAGGAGCTCTCCAAAGGGAACCAGCAAAAAATTCAATTCATCACGGCCGTGCTGCACAAGCCGGAGCTTTTGATTCTTGACGAGCCGTTCAGCGGTCTCGATCCGGTGAATGTCGAGCTATTAAAAGACGCGGTCATTTCTTTGAAAGACGACGGCACTTCGATTGTATTTTCAAGCCACAGAATGGAGCATGTCGAAGAGCTGTGCGAACACGTCTGCATTTTGCAGCGCGGGACGCCTGTCGTTCAAGGGAAATTAAAAGAAATCAAACGTTCTTTTGGCAGAAAGAATGTCACGATTCACGCAGACGGTGACTTGAGCTTCTTGAAAGAGGCGGACGGTATCGTCAAATGGCGCGATCATTCCGAAGGAGTCCGCCTGCAGGTCGAAAATGAAGAAGTCTCTCAAGAGCTGTTTACAATGCTTCAAGGACGCGGGTTTATCAGAAAATTTGAACTTGAAGAGCCTTCTTTGCATGATATTTTCGTCGAAAAGGTAGGTGCCCGTTATGAATAAGTTTTGGATTGTTCTTTTTCATACATATCTCAGCAAGCTGAAAACAAAGTCGTTCATTATTTCAACGGTGATCACGCTTGCGCTTGTCGTGCTCGTCACAAATCTGGGATCGATTATTTCCATGTTTGATGACGGCGGAGAGGGTGATAAAATCGCCGTCATTGACCGTTCAAATCAGCTGTACGACACGTTTGCCCAGCAAGTGAAAGCACTCGACACTGATGAAGCGCTGGAAGTCGAAAAAGCAGATAAACCGGAAAAAGAGCTTGAAAAAGACGTCAGAGACGAAAAGCTCGAAGGCATTTTAATCCTGGACAGAGATAAAAAAGGCGTGCTGAAGGGAACGTATAAAGCGCTCGAAATCGCTGATTCCACAGCTGTCTCCACGATTGAACAGGCGCTCTCACAAGCAAAGATTGCCGTTGGAACGGCTGAATTGAACGTACCACAGGAAAAGCTGAGTGAACTGTTTACACCGGTAAAAGTCAACAGTGTCGCCTTGAAAGAAGGCGCGAAAACCGAGGAAGAGCTTCAAAAGGCGACAGGGCTTGTATATGTTGTGCTGTTTGTCATCTATTTTTCGGTTTTGACGTACGCGTCAATGATCGCGACAGAAGTTGCGACGGAAAAGTCTTCCCGCGTGATGGAAATTTTAATTTCCAGCGTGCCGCCTGTCCAGCAAATGTTCGCCAAACTGTTCGGCGTCGCTCTGTTGGGATTGACACAGATTGCCGCGCTGTTTCTTGTCGGCTATCTTTCGCTCCAGTCCAGCCAGGAAAAGGGAGGGGATGCAGCCGATATGATTAAAGGATTTCTTGACATTTCCGGCGTACCTACTGCAACGCTTGTGTACGCGGCCATTTTCTTGATGCTCGGCTACTTCCTCTACGCAACTCTTGCGGCATTTCTCGGAAGCGTCGTCAGCCGGATTGAAGATGTTCAGCAGATGATTTCGCCGATGATTCTGCTGGTCGTCGCAGGATTCGTAATTGCCATGGTCGGGCTAAGCACACCGGATTCAACGTTCATTACCGTTACTTCATTCATTCCGTTCTTTGCGCCGATGATCATGTTTCTCAGAGTCGGCGTGCTTGATATTCCGTTTTGGGAAGCGGCACTCGGCATCGGCATTACCGCTCTCACCATTGTGATTCTCGCCGTCATCGGGGCGAGGGTGTATAAAGGCGGCGTGCTCATGTACACGAGCGGCGGCGGATTGAAAAATATCAAACAGGCGCTTCGTCTGTCAAAAGATCGATAATGAAAGAGAAAAGCAGCTTGAAAGAAAAGCTGCTTTTTTCGTGCAAAGAGTAGAACGTGCATTCGCTTTCAACCCGTGATAGAATGGGAGCAGAATATTTTATGAAAAGGAGCAGAAGATTGACAAACATCACTTTCATTCATGCGGCCGATCTGCACCTGGACAGTCCGTTTCACGGCATCAGCCGGCTACCTGAAGAGGTTTACCGGCGGATCAAAAACAGCACATTTAAAAGCGCTGAAAATGTGTTTAAGCTTGCGATTGATGAAGAGGCCGACTTCATTTTGCTTGCCGGCGATCTTTTCGACGAAGCAAACCGCAGTTTAAAAGCACAGATGTTTTTGAGAAAGCAATTTTTAAAGCTGAAAGAGAACAACATCCAAGTCTATGTGATTTTTGGCAATCACGATCATCTGGGCGGCGATTGGACGCCGATTGAATGGCCGGACAACGTCCACATTTTCTCGTCGGAAGACATTGAAGAAAAATCGTTTTACAAAGATGGCCGGCTCGCCGCAAGCATCTACGGCTACAGCTATCCCGAGCGCTCTGTTTATTCCAATAAGGCTGCTGAAATCAAAAAAACGACCGACGCGCCCTTGCATATCGGCATGATTCATGGGACGCTTTCCGGGGAGAGCGGCCATGATCCGTACTGTCCTTTTTCCCTTCAAGATTTAAAAAACGGCCGGATGGATTACTGGGCGCTTGGTCATATACATAAAAGACAGGTCATTTCAGCCTCCGAACCGGCGGTGATTTATCCGGGAAACACACAATCGCGGCACATGAAGGAAACGGGAGAGAAAGGCTGCTATCTCGTCAATGTTTGCGGCGGAGAACTGTCCTTCGAATTTAAAGCCTTATCGGATGTTCTGTGGGAAACGGCCAGCATCGATATCTCAGAGACAAAGCAGATGACAGAGCTGATCAGCCTGATGCAGGATGCCCTTCAATCTTTCAGAAACAGAGGCAAGCCGGCATGCGTCAAGATGGTATTGACAGGAGAAACACCCTCTTATTTGGCGGAAGGACAGGCCGGCATCGTGGACGAGATCCTTGACATCTTCCATGAAGAAGAGCGGGAGGAAGACGCGTTCATCTGGCTTACCGCGATCGAAGATCAAACAGATGCCGCCTTGTCTGGAATTGAGCGGGACGCTTTTTTTCAGGAGCTATTGCAAGAAATGCAGGAATTTCAGGATTTCAGCCTGATTTTTGACGATTTGGAGCGGCATCCGGTCTTTAGAAGGCACGGAGAGCGGTTTCATGAAGAAGGCTTCCGGGACATTCGCGCGCAGGCGGAAAAACTGCTGCTTCATGAACTGAAGACATTGAAAAGATAAGGGAGGGTGCAGGGTGAATATACATGCGATACATATATACGGATACGGTAAATTTGCCAATCAGACATTTCGCCTGTCTCCTTCAAATCTGCATTTGGTCTACGGGCTCAATGAAGCCGGGAAAACGACGCTCATGTCGTTTATTGAAAGCGTGCTGTTCGGTTTTCCGAAGACGAAACGGTATGAGCCGAAAACGGGCGTCATTTACGGGGGGATGCTTGAGGTCGGGCACCCTGATTTGGGGCAGATCCGGATCGAACGAACGGCCGGAAAGCCTGAGCGGGTCACCGTTTATCTGGAAGACGGCAGCACGAAGCCGGAAGGTTTTTTAAATGAGCTGCTGTCAGGCGTCGACAGACAGCTGTATAAAGCGATCTATTCATTTGACGTGTTCGGCCTTCAGGAAATTCATAAATTCAACCGCGACAAAATCGGCCGTTTTCTGCTGTTTTCGAGTCTGTTCGGCTCTGATGCGATTTCAAAGATGGATGCCGGCCTCGTGAAAAAGCAGGAAGAGCTGTTTAAACCGAACGGCCGGAAACCTGAACTGAATCAGGAGCTCGACCGGTTAAAAAAGCTTTCCGAAGATTTGAAAAAAGCGAAAGCGCGGGAAGGCGACTACCACCGCCTGTTAAACGAAAAAAAAGGCGCTGAGGCCTCAATAAAGGACAGCGGACAACTGCTAAAAGATCTTGAGCACCTCGTCTCACAAATCGAGCAGGCGATTGAGATTCTGCCGGCGGCCGCGGAAAAACGCCAGCTGGAAGAGCAGCTCGCATCTTTCGGCGGCTCAGGAGAAAGCCGTTTCCCCGAAGGCGGACTTTTTGAGCTCGAAAAGCTCGAATCCCACCTGCATCCAAAAGCGGCCCAGCTGAAGGCGCTGGAAGAGAAAAAGCGCCGTTTGGAACAGCGCGCCGCCGCTTTTGCACCGGCTGAAGACTTTCTCGAGCACGAAGCGGAAGAGCTTTTAAAAGCATATCCGTTTTACCAGTCGTATTCCGAAAAAATCGCGTCTTTGACTGATCAGCTTCACCAGATTAACGGACGGGTTCAAGCGGGGCTTGGGCGCCTGAAAATCGAGGAATGCGATATCCTCAATGCGGACACCGCGTATGAATATGAGTGGAAGCTGCAGGAAACCGCTCAGGCATACATCGAGCTGCGTGAACTGAAACGGTCGCTTGACGAACGCTTTGAGCAGGCGAGAGCTGATCTGGAGGAAGCTGAACAGGCCCACGCCGCTCTCAGCAATGAAGTGATGCCGGAAGATGTCCGCAAGCAAAAGGAGGAAACCCTCAGCCGGCTTGCGTCCGCCGGCGGCCATGCCGGAAGGCGGGAAGAGCTGCTCCTTCAGCTGTCCTATCTGAAGCAAGAACAAAAGGTTCGGATGAAAAGAAGAAAGACCGCTTTTGTAGTAGCGCTTTGTGCTGCTTTCGCGGCAGCTTGTGCGGCGCTCTTTTTCAAGGAGTGGTTCCCGGGCGCTTTACTCGTGCCGATCTTGCTCATATTTGCCGCTGTTGTTCTAAAAAAGCCCGAGCCTTCCGCGGCAGCGGCTTTTATTCAAAAACAGCTGGACGACATTGATCGCAGCGGTACAAAAAGCGGAGTGAGTGACAACGCTTTGAGGGAAGAGCTGTGGAAGGACGACCAATCCCGGCAGCTCCTTATCGCAAAACAAGCAGAGCTCAGACAGAGAGAAGCGGAATATGAAAGAGCGATTCAGAAGTTCGAAGCGTGGGAAAAGGATATCCGTCCGTATCAGGAGAAGACCGAACGCTATTTGAGAGAGCTGAACCTGTCAATCGACCCGTCATTTTTAGCCGATGCGTACGCTTTGATCAAGGAACTCCGAGAGGAAATGTTGAAAAAGCGGGATATCGAGCAAGAGCTGAGCCGCCTTCAGGCTAAAAAAGCATCCTTTGAATCGGAATTGAGAAAGCTTGTCTCATCTCTCGGCCGCGCTGGCGAAAGCGTCCAAGAGCAGGTGTTTCTACTGAAAAGCGCGCTTGGTTCCCAAAAAGAAAAACTTCGGCAAAAACAGGAAGCGGACGTGTCTTTAAAGCATACCGCCGAACAAATCAAAGAGCTGACAAAAGAGACGGAATACTTCCAATCCCAAATTGGCGAACTCTTTCAAAAAGCAGGGGCGGACGGCCGTGAGATGTTCATCGGTCTGGCGAAGCGCGACCAGGCCAAAAAAGAATTAACGGCAAGGCTCGGGCAGCTCAAAAGAGAGCTCGGCAGGCAGGACGAGAAGGCCGTCATGCTTGCATCAGAACACTCTCTTGCAGAACTGAAAGGAAAGCTGGCCGAGGCGCAGGAAAAAAGAGCCCGTATAGAAAATAAGCTTGCAGAAGAAAGACAAAAGGCGGCGAATGTCCATGCGGAACTGGTCAGACTTGAGGAATCGGGAGCGGTATCCGAGCTCGCCTATCAGACCGGAATGCAAAAAGAGCGGGTCGCCGAACTGGTCAAAAAGTGGGCAGCCGTCAAGCTGATCCGGCAGGCGGTCAAAAACAAGATCGATGAACATAAGAAGGTTCGGCTTCCGAAGCTGTTACAAACGGCTGAAACATTACTGAACCCATTGACTGCCGGGCAATACGAAAAAATTTATTTTTCTGAAACAGATGAATCCATGATGGTCATGAGGAAAGATGGGGCTGTTTTTTACGCCCACGAACTGTCCCAGGCAACTTGTGAACAGCTCTATTTAGCGATCCGATTCGCTCTGGCCCTCTCCCATCAAAAGGAAGTCAAATTGCCGTTCCAGCTGGATGACAGCTTTGTCCACTTTGACCGGGAGAGGTTTAAACAAGTGTTGAACATCTTAAAAAAGCTTTCAGGCGAAGATCAGCAAATCTTGTATTTTACGTGTCATGAACATGTAAGAGAAGCTTTTCACGACGAAGATGTGATTCTGCTGCCTTCCGTCATGAAAAAGGTGGAAGTAAAGGGTATAACTAACAAATAAAAGTGTGTGCTATAATGATTTTATGTAGGAAAACGGAGGGAGCTTTATCATGGCAAAAGGTATCATGCTGCACGAAGTTGGCGAGCAGGTTGATTTGTATTTGCTCATTAAATCGTCAACGAAAGGAATCGCGAGCAATGGGAAACCATTTTTAACGCTGATGCTCCAGGATCAGTCCGGAGATATAGAAGCGAAGCTTTGGGACGCCAAACAGCAGGACGAAGTGACCTACGGCCCGCAGACGATCGTGAAAGTGGTCGGTGACATTCATCATTACCGCGGGCGGAATCAGCTGAAGCTGAGAAACATCAGACCTGCGGGCGACAATGACAATGTCAAAATCGATGACTTTCTTGAGACTGCACCGATTCCCAAAAACGAAATGATGGATGCGGTCACTCAATATATTTTTGAAATAAAAAACCCGAGTATTCAGCGAATCACGAGGCACCTCGTCAAAAAATACGGCAAGGAATTCATTGATTATCCAGCTGCGACGAAAAATCACCACGAGTTCGTATCAGGTCTCGCATACCATGTTGTCTCCATGCTGAACCTGGCCAAATCGGTCGCAGACCTGTATCCGTCGCTCGATCGCGACCTATTGTACGCAGGTGTTATTTTGCATGACCTTGGAAAAGTAAAAGAACTATCCGGACCGGTGTCCACGACCTATACTGTCGAAGGGAATCTGCTGGGGCACATTTCGATTATGGTGACAGAAATTGCAAAAGCAGCCGAAGAGCTTCAAATTGATTCAGAAGAAGTGCTGATTCTCCAGCATTTGATTTTAAGCCATCACGGCAAACCCGAATGGGGCAGTCCAAAGCCGCCGATGGTCAAGGAAGCGGAAATTCTTCACTATATCGACAACCTTGACGCGAAGATCAATATGATGGACAGAGCGCTCGAACGGGTCAAGCCGGGAGAGTATACCGAACGCGTCTTTGCATTGGATAATCGTTCCTTTTACAAGCCTGTTTTTCACAAATAAGCGTCATAACTTGTCTCCCTTTTGCATAATGTCTGATATACAGTTTATTCAAAAAAGGGGGAAAAGCCGTGCTGCTGTTTCCGTGGTGGGTGTACCTTTGCATCGTCGGCATTATTTTCAGCGCCTATAAGCTGATGACGACGGCAAAGGAAGAGGAAAAGATCGATCAGGCTTTTATCGAAAAAGAAGGCCGCATTTATATCGAACGGATGGAAAAAGAAAAAGCACAGCGCATGAAGCGTTCATTGGATGAAGATCAAGAACAGCATGAAAAATCGGCTGACAGTCATTCCATCGCATAAAAAAAGCTGTCCGGCCCCGCGAGGGGAGGACAGCTTTTTTGGCGTCAGCTGCTGCTGCTTGTCTGAGCTTGGCGCTGGTCGACTTGTTTTTTCAACTCTTTGTCTTTTACTTTTAGATCAGCATCTTTGACAAGTTTGTCAATGACAGATTGCAGTTCAGTTTGATCGTTTTGTTTTTGTTCTTGGACCTCTTTTTTGAGATCTTTTTTCATGTCTTCATATTTGCCGCGCTCTTCGTCTTTCTTAATGATGTGATAGCCGAATTGCGATTTCACAGGGCCGCTGATTTCGCCGGTTTTCAAAGCAAACGCAGCTTTGACGAAATCCTTGTCCATGTTATCTTCCTTGCCGACCCATCCGAGGTCGCCGCCTTTTTCGGCTGTTCCGTCAGTTGAATACTCTTTTGCAAGGTCTTCGAATTTTTCGCCTTTTTTCAGCTTTTTCTCAACTTCTTCAGCCGTTTTCTTTTCCTTCACAAGAATGTGGCTCAAGTGGATTTTGCCTTTCAGGCCGTCATAATATTCTTTTACGTCATCATCGGTTACTTTTATGTTATCCTTTGCGGCTTTTTTCATGAGAAGTTCGTATTTGATCTGTTCTTTGACGAAGTCTTCGCCTTTCTGCTCAATGAGCTGGTTGAGCTGGTCACCCATCGACTTTTTGTACTCGTTCAGCTTTTTGTCGATTTCTTTGTCGGAGACATTGTATTTATCATCGAGTACTTTTTGCTGAACGAGCATGTTCAGTGCGTCCGCTCCGGCATTGTCTTTTAATGTTTGATAAAGGTCTTCTTTTGTAATATTTCCAGCTTTTGTTTCTGCAACAACCTCAGAGTCTCCTCCGCTGCATGCGCTGAGAGCCAGCACACTTGTCGCTGTAATCGCCGCAATTGCAATCTTCTTCATAAATGCAAACACTCCTAATCATAACAGTTTAAACTTTCCTTTGAATTGTATCATATCATATTCTGACATGCTGTAAAAAGATTTTCAACAGAGGGGCATCCGTCTAGTCAAATTTTCTTTCCGCTCATACAAATATATTGATCAAGAAAAGGAGGTCAATAACATGAGCGGAGGATACTCAAGCGGTTTTGCTTTATTGGTCGTGTTGTTCATTTTATTAATCATCGTTGGTGCAGCTTATCTGTACTAAAACCTTAGAAAATGAGAAAAGAACCGTCATTTTTTCAGGCGGTTCTTTTCTTTTGGACGATAGCCTAATCGTTTCATGACATTCGTGCATACACTAATGTAACGACTGGGGCAGAGGAGGTGTCAATATGGGCGACGGTTATACAGGAGGTTTCGCTGGCGGCTTTGCGCTGCTTGTGGTACTGTTCATCTTATTAATTATTATTGGTGCTTCTTGGATATGCTAATCAACAAAAGGATAGCTGCCGGATCAATACGATCGGCAGCTATCCTTTTTTTTACACCGTAAAGGAAATCTCAATGAATGATGAGATCAATAAAATTAAGATCAGCACATTAATCATTCTAAACACCTTATCCTGCCGTTCTTCAGGAATCTCTCTGACAAGGCATAAAGAGTTTGTAAGCTTGTTTATGTTGAAGACAGTAAAAACCGCAAACAAGATGAAATAAAAAAGGATGATAGGAGATCCCCCTCTCTGTTTCTGCTCCATACTACATTACCAAATATTTATTAAAAAAGATAGAAAATAGACTGAAAAAAAGGATTTTCCAAGTGCCGAGCGGCTGGATTATTTTTGTATTAAAATATCAAAATCGTCGGCTTCCTGATCGACATAGCAGTTTTTAGGCGCTTTGATCAGTTTCCAGGCAAACAGAAAATCAGGCAGACAATAGCCGAAATGAATGCTTGAAATGATGCAGAAATAATGAGCAAAGCTCGGCATCACAGCCCCCGCGTAAAATAAAGCAGGCGTGATGACGAAAAAAGGGCAGAGAAGAGAGACAAGCATCGTGTTTTTTGGAACTTCTCTCCATGTTCTCATTCTCAACCAATAAATCTTTTTTTCTAATTTTTTCTTGCTGATCAACGGCAAGATATGAAGAATTTTATGGGCAATTATAGCCGCAACCAATAGTCCTGCAAACAAAAGGGCATGATCGCCTCTCTGAACAGTTTGCGGATGAATCAACTGCATCGCTAAATATTCGGGAATAAAAAATAAAATCATTAAACTGACGGCAGTAAGCACGATGCGCATGCCTCCATAATCTTTAACGAGATTGATGGTTTTCCAGCAACTCATAAATGACATCCTTCCGTTTCAACAAACTGTTATATGAAATCCTCAGAATAATTTACTCCTCTGGATGAGAAAAATCAATCCCTTTTTCGAAAAAAATTTCGTCATTTTCCAAAGAATTTAGAAGGGTGTAAAAGGAACAGAAATCTCCCGTGTTGAACTTTCATCAGAAGGGAATATCGGCTAAAATAAGAGAAAGGGAGAGAAGGGACAAATATGAACTCTATGGAGCAACGCCTTGAGCGGCTGGAATATTACATCAAACTGTTATTGAACAATGCGGATATGGAAGAGTATCCGTATTATAAAATGTTGATCGAAAAGGGCTTATCAGAGGAAGAAGCAAAGGAAACGGAAAAGCTGTGCGAAGAGCTCTCAAAGGAGCTTGAAGCACAAAAAGCGCAAGGATATGTGATGTTCGATCATCTCCTCACGCTTTTTGCGGGACAGTTAAATGAAAAACTTGAAGTGCACGAAACGATTTTCGCCCTTCACAGACAAGGTCTGTACAAACCGCTGATGAGCGAATTCATCAGCATTATCAGGCAATACGATCTGGCTTAGTTTTTAAGAGGCTCAAGCGGTTTGTCCATCTCTATCGATTCCCCGGCTTCTTTTGCTTCTTGTTTTTTCTTCATTTTGCCCTCTTCGCTCGTAAATTCACTTTCGATGTTTGAAAACGATTTTTCGAAAATTTCCATGAAATCATCGCCGTAAATATGGCGGATGATCGACATCATCTCGACGATTTCTGGAAACTTCCCGTACAGCTGATGAAGGGGCTGAGCGCCTTTTAAGACGGCATTCCGGGTCGGATCGTAAGACTCGAGGATTTTAAGGAAAACGTCTTCACCTTTCGGAGTCAGCTGAATGTAAGTGTTTCGTTTGTCATTCAACTTTTTGGAAAACTCCAGGTAACCTCTTTCCTCAAGTTTTTTTGAAAAATTAAACGCTGTGGATACGTGCATGACGCCGAACTTGGCGATTTCCGAAATGGATGCACCGTTCAGCTGGTAGGCGATCCACAAAATATGATGCTCGTTAATGTTCAGATCATAAGGTTTAATCCACTGCTGCCAATCCTTTTCTATTGACTTCCAAAGCGCCTTGCTAAGCTGTGCCATTCTTTGACTGAATAAAAGGGCTTCTTTCACCGTATAGGGCTCTTCCGCTCGATTCATTCACTTCACCTGCTTCTCTTTATCTTATAATTTCTATTATGCCAATAAAATAAAGATTAATAAAGATGTAAATTTACGAAATTTTTAAAAAATCCAGCTTTACGGTGTGAAATCAGGATTTTACCCAAAAAAAGAGCGTGAAAATTTTCCATTCACACCCCTTTTTTAAGGTTCATTTTTTTCGCTGAGTATATTAGTTTTGTAAGGTTTTCTCCAGCTGTTTTATCTTTTCTTCAATCTCAGCGATTTCCTTTTTTAAGTCCTGCTGGTGAGGTTTGATTTCCTCGCGCCATTCCTGGATGGACGTTTGCAGTTCGCTGCCGACGTCTTTGATGATTTCCGCGCCTTCTATGGCGGTTTTGACGAATTGCTCTTTTAATGCGATTCCGTCGTTTTTCAGCCTTTTGACGGTGTCTTCCCATTTACCGCAGTTGGCTTTTAGCTGTCCTCTCAAGTTTTTTCCTGAAGTCGGCGCGGTCAGCAATGCTGCAACACCGCCAATAACACCGCCTACAATCAGTCCAGCTGCTAAAGATCGGCCTTTTGACATGTACATCACCCCGGTTATATTTTTAAAGATCAGGCTTGGCAGGCACCCGTCTTCTCATGATTAGATACTGGCGTTCGAGCCGGGCCATCCGTTTCTCTTCTTAGAAACTTCTGCATAGCTTGCTTTATTTTAGCATACTTTTAAAAAAAGGAGGGAGAGGGTTGTCTGTCATTATCATTGTTTTGACAATTTTAAGCGCTGTGTTTACCGCCGGCTCCTTTTATTATTTAAGGCTTCTCGGATATTCTGCATCTTACCCGCCGAAACGCATTCTTAAACAAAAAGCGCTTTTTTGCACGGGAAGCGCAGGATTGGCGCTCCTGCTCCTTTTTTTTATTCAGCTTCTTATATAAAATATCGGGCGGATTCCCCTTTTTTTGACCATCAAAATGAAAAAAACCTCTTCAAAAAAAGGATAACCCTTTTCAAGAAGAGGTTCTGGTTTTATTTGACTTGTTCAATCAGCCTTGAGCGCTTCATGATCGACTGCACGATCGGGAAGATGACCGCCATGGCGATCGTGTTGATCAAGGCAGCAGGTAAAACGACAACAGAAAACAGGGTAATGAACCCCTGGTTTCCAGGCAGGCCGACGATGAACAGCGCAGCCGTAAGGAAAATGGTTCCGGAAAGAACCGTTCCTGCAGCAGTTAATCCGGCGGCGGCAAGCGTTTTGCTGTTCAGCTTTTTCACAAGCAGAAATACGCCGAAAAACATCAAGGCTGTTAGCGGTTTGTCGATGATGTTGGGCAGCTGTCCTCCCGGAAAAGCCGTTGTCAACGCGGAAATAACGCCTGTCACGATTCCGATGACAAGAACATTTTGCAATCTAGGGAACAAAAGGATTCCCATAAACATCATGATCAGCATCATATCCGGCTTCATTCCGTAGAAAAAAGGCGGAATCACAGCGTGAAGCGCCGCTCCAATGGCGACAAACAGGGCCATAGCCACTAATTCTTTTGTTTTCATGTCTATTCTCTCCTCATCTAGGCTCTTTTTACGCTTTCCAATAATATGCTCGTCATTTATTGCGAAAGCTTTCTAGTAGTATATCAAACTTTCGAAGGAATGGGGAAGCCTTTTTCGCCATCTTCCATCATCAGGATAAACCATCAGTTTTCTTCGCGGAATTTCTTCATAAAGGCCGCCAGCTTTTCGCAGTCTTCAACAGATACGGCATTGTAAATCGAAGCGCGGCAGCCTCCGACCGAACGGTGTCCGCCAAGCCCTGACATTTTTTCTTCCTTTGCCTTTGCGATGAATGATGCTGTCAGCTCATCATTTTTGAGCGTAAAGGTGACGTTCATGTTTGAGCGGCTGTCTTCTCTCGCATGGCCGCGGTAGAATCCGCCGCTTTCGTCGATCGCGTTGTACAAAATACCGGCCTTTTCTCGATTGCGTTTCTCAATGGCATCGAGGCCGCCTTTTTCCTTGAGCCACTCCAGCACGAGAGACAGCATATAAATCGCAAAAGTCGGAGGGGTATTGTAGAGAGAATCCGCTTTGGCATGTGTTGAGTACTTCAGGATTTTGGCAACTTGCTCGTTTTCTTTGCCGAGCCAGTCTTTTTTCATGATGACAACGGTCACCCCTGACGGTCCGAGGTTTTTCTGAGCGCCGGCATAGATGATGTCAAATTGGGAAACATCGATTTTTCTGCTTAAAATATCGCTGGACATATCAGCGACAACCGGAATCGGAGCGTCAGGGAACTTTTGCCACTGCGTTCCGAAGATCGTGTTGTTGGAAGTCAGGTGGAGGTAAGCACCGTCTAGCGGAATCTCCGGTACTTCGGGAATATAGCTGTACGTATCTTCTTTACTGGACGCGATGATCGATGTGTTTCCGAAGAGCTTCGCTTCGGCGAGCGCTTTTTCAGACCAGGCGCCTGTCATTATGAAGTGCGCCGTTTTGTCTTTGGAGAGGAAGTTCATCGGAATCATTGAGAACTGAAGGCTTGCTCCGCCTTGCAGAAACATGACTTCATAATCATCAGGTATGTCCATCAGTTCCTTTAACAGAGCTTTCGCTTTTTGATGAACGGCGTCATACTCTTTGCTGCGGTGGGACAGCTCCATCACGGACATCCCCGCACCGTTGAAATCAAGAAATTCGTCTTTCGCCTTTTGCAGTACTTCTAAAGGCAGTGCTGCCGGTCCTGCGTTAAAGTTCGTTGTACGTATCATCACAATCGCTCCCTGTTCATGTATAAAAATATAAAACCATCCTATCATAAAAGGTTCCGGTTATACATAAAAAATTTGAATTGTGTGAAATATAGAACAAAGTCTATTTAGTCGTGCCGGGCGATCTGATAAATGTGGAGTTTTTTTGAACGGAAAAAAGACGCCGGCAGCTGCCGGCGCCCTTGGACAATGTCTCGATTACAGGTGCTTGTTGATGGAAGCTGCAATGTTCTGCAAGTCTTCCGGTGAATAGTCGTCCGCATGTGTTTTCCAGACGGCTCCGAATCCGTCTCCTTTGCCGTAGCGGGGGATGATGTGCATGTGATAGTGGAAGACGGACTGCCCCGCTTTTTCGCCATTGTTATTCAGAAGGTTTAAGCCGATCGGCTCGTATTCGTCTTTGATAGCTTGGGCGATTTTCGGAACCGCTTCAAAAAATTCCCTTGAAACATCAGGTGTCATTTCGTAAATATTGGTTTTATGAACTTTTGGAATCACAAGCGTATGCCCTTTTGTGACTTGGCTGATGTCGAGAAAAGCCAGTACATGTTCATTTTCAAATACCTTTGCACAAGGGATTTCTCCGTTTATGATTTTGCAGAAAATACAGTCGCTCATACTTTTCCTCCTTTTTCCATCAGGGAAAGGTTATGTATAAGCAACATATTACCACAATTTGCGCGAAAACACGAAAAACAGGATGAACGGCTCCAACGTTCACCCTGCCTGAAGAAGGTACGCTTTAATGAAGAAACGTTAACTGCCTTTTGCAAGCACCCCATTTTCGTCAAAATGAAAGCTTGTAACGCCTATACATTTCCTGCGACAAACACCTCATTTGATCGTCACACCTTTTTTATATGACGGAGATGTCAAATAAAGCAGGTGCTTTCTCAATTCAGTGGATGAAAGAAATTTCTAAGCTTGACATGTTTCATACTCAGGAACTCTTGCCGATTTTGTCTTTGACAAACACCTCATTCGCCAGAGTTGATAAGCTTTCCCTTCTTCAAGAATTAGAATGTCCTGATGCGCATTCGATTATTCGTTTTATTTTAAGGCCGAAAAGCGAGAGGGAAAACGTTTCAAATACATTCTTGTTTTTGGTACTATTAAGAAAAATGCAGGAAAGGAACGAACGTATGTCACTACTGACTGTTAATGAGTTAACTGGAGGGTATACAAGAAACCCGGTGCTGCGCGATGTTTCATTTGCGATTGAACGGGAGCAGATCGTCGGGCTGATCGGTTTGAACGGAGCGGGGAAAAGCACGACGATCCGGCATATCATCGGCTTAATGGAACCGCACAAAGGATCGGTTGAATTGAACGGCAAAACGTTCATGGACGATCCGGAAAGCTATCGTTCCCAATTTACGTTTATTCCGGAAACGCCGATTTTATATGAAGAGCTGACATTGAAGGAGCATTTGGAGCTGACGGCGATGGCGTATGGCCTTTCGAAGGAAACGTTCGAGAAAAGGCTTCCGCCGCTTTTGAAAGAATTCAGAATGGAGAAGCGCCTGAAATGGTTCCCTGCCCATTTTTCAAAAGGTATGAAGCAGAAGGTTATGATCATGTGCGCTTTCCTTGTCGAACCCGACCTGTACATTATAGACGAACCGTTTCTCGGTCTTGATCCGCTGGCGATCAATGCCCTTCTCGAGCGGATGAACGAAGCGAAGAAAAACGGAGCGGCGGTTTTGATGTCGACGCATATTTTGGCAACGGCAGAGCGGTATTGCGACTCCTTCATTATTCTCCATAACGGCGAAGTGCGGGCGAAAGGAACGCTTGATGAGCTCAGAGAACAGTTTTCGATGGAAGAAGCGAGCCTCGACGACCTGTATCTTGAACTGACGAAGGAAGAGAGCTATGAATAGCATTCTGGGGATTTGGAAGACAAGAATTGAGGAGTATGTCAAAGAAACAAGATCATATTTGAAATACATGCTGAATGACCACCTTGTCATCGTCATGATTTTTTTCCTTGCAGGAGCTGCGAGCTGGTACAGCAAATGGCTGAAAGAGATGCCCGAAGGTTTTCCCGCCTATTGGGTGATGGCCGTCATCTTTTCGTTCATTTTGACAGGCTCATACGTCCGCACGCTAATTAAAGAAGCGGATCTCGTCTTTTTGCTGCCGCTCGAAGCAAAGATGCAGCCGTATTTTCAGCAGGCTTTCCGATTCAGTTTGTTGACGCAGCTTTTTCCGCTGGCCGCCGCGGCCCTCGCTTTGGCACCGCTCTATTTTGAAGCGAGCGGCCAGGCATTTTCCGCGTACTTCATCTTGCTGATTCAGCTGCTCGTCTTAAAAGGATGGAACACAGCGATGCAATGGCGGATGACGTTTTTCGGCGAAAAAAACATGAGGGTCACCGACTGGATTGTCAGACTGCTTCTCAACACGATCGCGATCTATTTCGCTTTAGCGTCTTCATACGGATTTGCAGCAGCTGTCTACCTGATCATGGCCGCTCTGTATGTGTATTTTAAAATGATCGATAAGAAAAAATCGTTTAAATGGGAGCTGCATATTGAAGACGAAATCAGAAGAAAGCAGCGGTTCTACAGAATTGCGAACCTATTCACAGACGTTCCCCATCTTAGAAAGCAGGCGAAAAGAAGAGCATATCTCGATTGGATGCTCCGGTTTATTCCGTATGAACAGCGCCGGACATTTACATATATGTACGGAAGGGCCTTTATCAGATCAAACGACTATTTCGGTATCGTCGTCAGGCTGACCGCAATTTTTGGTATCATCATCGCTTATTTTTCGACATATGAGTGGGTTTCTGCGGCGCTCATCGTCTTTACCGTATTCATTACAGGAATTCAGCTGACACCGCTGTTTGATCATTTTTCACACTTGTCCTTGCAGGAGCTTTATCCCGTCAAAGCTGCAGAAAAGCGGAAGAGCTTTTTCGGTCTGCTTCACATTGTTCTGAGCGTCCAGGCGCTTGTTTTATCTGCCGTTGCCGGAGCCATGATGCAGTGGACCGGGATGCTCGCCGGACTGGCCGGCTCCGCATTGCTTATATTTGTAATTTTGAAGCCTTATTTCAACAGCAGATTGAAGAAAAATGCCAAGAGATCATGAATCCTTTTCTTTTTAAGCAAGTATGATGAAAGAAGAGGTGAGAGGCGCATGAATGAAAACCAGCTTTATTTGGAGGAAGCGATCCGCTGGAAAATGAAGTTTCTCAGAAAGCCGTCGATGGCTGAGCGGATGTCGAAAGGCGTGCAGTCGAAAATCAACGCCCGCATTCCCGCCAAAGTTCATAAAGCGATAACAGAAAGCATTAAAAAGATGGTCGAGGCCACTTTGCTCGGCTCGAATTTGACGACTTTTGACAAGAAAACAGGCACGCTTTCACTAAGGGAAAAAGATGAGCTGGCTCAGAAGACGATCGCCCAGTATCAAAAGGCGGCTGCCGTTGAAGGGATCGGAACAGGCGCAGGCGGGATTTTTCTCGGACTGGCGGACTTTCCGCTTTTGCTCGGCATCAAAATGAAATGCCTGTTTGAATTGGCGTCGATTTACGGATATGATATCAAGGAAAAAGAAGAGCGGATGTTTCTTCTGTATATTTTTCAGCTCGCCTTCTCAGGGGAAGCTCACCGAAAAGAAATTTTCCGTATGATTGAACATTGGGAAACCGAAAAGCGCGAAATCGATTGGCTGGCATTTCAGCAGGAATACCGGGACTATCTCGATCTTGTAAAGCTGTTTCAGCTTGTGCCGGGCTTCGGCGCGGTCATAGGCGGAACGGCTAACTATAAGCTGCTTGGGCATCTTGGGGAAACAGCGAGACACGTTTTCCATATGAGGTTGATACATGAGACAGCCGGATATTGATGATCCGGCTGTTTTTTGCTTTTTCGGTTGTTACATTGCAGGCGTTTCGCGGAGCGACTGCTCTTTCTCCTGATAGGAGACAGCGGCATTTGCCAGCACCTTGGCTGCGATCAGCAGCGCTTTTTCATCAAGATCAAATTTCGGATGGTGGTGGGGAAACACCGCGTCCGGATTTTCAGGACGGGCGCCTGTAAAGAAAAATGTCCCTTTGACGCGCTCTAGGTAGTAAGCGAAATCTTCCCCGCCCATTTGCATGCTGCTTTCCTCAACGTTTTCGACGCCTTCTGTCTGTTTGGCGATTTTTGCGAGAAAAGCCGTTTCTTCCGGATGATTGCAGACAGGCGGATAGCCCCTTTCAAAGGAATAGTCACAGTCAGCACCATGCATGCCGCATATACCTTTTGCAATCTGTTCAATTTCGTTTTCAATCAAGGTGCGGATTTCATCATTGAAGGAACGCGCCGTCCCGATTAAAACGGCTTTATCAGCGATTACATTAAAGGAGTTTTCGGCAACAAATGAACCTATCGAAACGACTGCCGGCTGAGTCGGATCGAGCCTGCGGCTGACAATCTGCTGGAGTGAAGCGACGATCTGCGATCCGATCAACACGGCGTCTTTTGTTTTATGAGGCTGTGCGCCATGCCCGCCTTTGCCTTTAATCGTAATCGTAAAACGGTCCGCAGCGGCCATGATCGGTCCTGTTCGATATTGAACGGTTCCCGTCGGCTCAGTAGCCCACAAATGGGTTCCGAAAATCACGTCAACACCGTCAAGACAGCCGTCTTCAATCATCGGCCTGGCTCCGCCCGGGGAATATTCCTCGGCGTGCTGATGGATGAGGACGATCTTTCCTTTTAAACGGTCGGCATGTTCGTTCAAAATTTTCGCGAGGACGAGCAGGGTGGCCGTGTGCCCGTCGTGTCCGCAGGCATGCATCACTCCCGGCACCGTCGACCGGTAAGGCACATCTTTTTCATCATGAATGGGCAGCGCGTCAAAATCGGCTCGAAGCGCAATGACGGGGCCGGGCGATCCGCCTTCGATGTGCGCGAGAACTCCGCCCCCGCCGACATTGGTGCGGATAGGAATACCGAGCGCTTCATAGTAAGAAGCGATAAATGCGGCTGTTTTCTTTTCTTGAAAAGAAAGCTCCGGGTGCTGATGAAAATGACGCCTCAATTTGACCATTTCATCGTAGTGTGCATCAAGCTGCTCATTAATTTGTCGGATGAATGCGGATGCGCTCAAAAAAATTCCTCCTTTTAGGAATGACAAGTTTTTATAATTTTATGACAACTGAAGCCGCTGTTCAACCTTGCTGTCACGTTTTATAGAAGAAAAATGGCGGCAATCGTTGTGACAGTTAATCCGGCTGCTACAGGAATAAAGTTTTTTCTGGCAAGATCGAACGGGTCCACTTTACAAATCGCTGCTACCGGAATGAGCGCCCATGGCACAAGCGTACTAATACCCATGAAAGACATATCGTTATTTCACGGACAGAATCAGGATCTCCCTCGGCTTTCCCGTACCTCTTTTGTATTCATCTTTTGTATCAATAACCATTTGAGAGAACACGGTTGTCATCATTTGTTTTCGTTCATAATCATTGGCGATATCCCACAGAGAGCTAATGTTTTCCGAAATGTAAGTTATGTCTTCGGACTGATCGGCACTTTTTCTGTAAGCTCTCAATTGTGAAGTGATTTCTTTCTCTTCTTCCCTAAGTTTTTCTGTTTTTGCTACTAATTCATCTATATCAATGATATCTCTTTCATACATATTTTTTTGTTTTTCTAACTTCTTTTCGATGTTCGCCAAGTTATTTTCCAACTCTTTGATTTTTTCCTCTGATGGATTTGTCGCAACGTCTGCCTGCGGGCTTAGTTCGGAAATTAGGTCATCGAAAGACTCGAAAACTTTTTGTACTAAATATTTCTCAAGGATGATATGGCTAGTGCAAGATTTTCCTGCTTTTTTGCCTGAGCATCTATAGGTTTTTCCTGCCGGTGTTTTATGACCAGACATTGAGCTCCCACAGCGGCCGCATTTCAAGATTGATGAAAAATAGTAATCACTTGTCTCTCGTTTTCCGCCGGTGCCCCGCCTTTTATCTAAAATCTCTTGTAGCTGCCAAAATTCATCTCTTGGAACTATTCTTTCGTGCCCGCCTTCATATAAAGACTGTTCCTTTGGCGGTTTTTTAGCTGCTTTGGGGTTATCATTATTTGTAAGGTATCCGGCATATACGGGGTTATTAGCAATCCCTCTAACAGTGTCCACATGCCATTGGCCGCCATTTTTAGTGCTATACCCTGTTTCTGTAAGCCTTTTTGCAATAGTGTAGAAACCGAGGGTCTTTGCCATGTTGAATATTAATTTGACCACTTTGGCTTCCTCTGGATTTATTATGAGCTCATCGTTTTTATAGACATACCCATATGGAGGAAGCCCACCAGGCCATTTACCAAATTTCACTTTTTTCTCAATCCCCATTTTTACACGTTCGGCCAGATTTTCTCTTTCCCATTGAGCTATGGCCGCAATGAGGGTAATAAACAGCCTCCCCATTGCGTTTGTTGTGTCGTAAACTTCTGTGGCACTCTTGAATTTACAGCCATTTTCATCGAGCATTTTTAATATTTCGTACAGATCAATTACAGATCTTGTTAAGCGGTCTAAGCGATAGACAAGCAAGACGTCTATCGTTCCCTTCTTAATAGCGTCTTTCATTAAGTTGAACTTTGGCCGATTTAAATCTTTTGCCGAATATCCATCGTCTATGTAGGTTTCATAGTTTTCCCATCCTTGGGATTTACAAAAAGCCTCAAGTTTTTCTTTCTGAGCATCAAGCGAGTAGCCATGCTTAGCTTGTTCATCCGTACTCACTCTTATATATAGCGCGATTCGCATAATTTATGGGCTCCTTTGTATTTCTGATAAAATCGGAATAGAACATATGTTCTAATTGTGGTAATATAAAGAATATCAAAAGGTATTCGTTTCTTCATCTGCTAAATGGTTTCAAAAGCTTCAAATTTTTTTTCAAGATCAAGGAGGCAGTAAATTGAAAAATGACATGGGGTCTTTAAAAAAAGAATTGCACTTATTAATTGACAAGACCGACTCTGCGGAGCCTTTAAAATTAATACTTGTCTTTGTCAAAAGGATTTTATTAAATGCCTCTTAAAAAAAAGCAGCCTTTTTGCTAGGTTGCTTTTTTGTTTACCAATATTTCCACCATGTCTTTTACAACTTCAAACTCCTTCCCCTCTAATTGAAACAAAGCCATAACCAAATCACGAACTTCTTTTTTATCATCCTTGAGTAAGTCCGCAAGCTTCTCAACAAATAACTCTTCCTCAGTTGTGGAACTATACATTTCTCCTGTGCCGTCCCTCAGCCATTCTTCATTAACATGGAACTGTTTGCAAATTGACTTAATGTAAACATCTCTTGGAGCAACTCTGTTAAGCTCAATGTTTTCTATCACGCCTCTGCTTACTCCGATACGTGCTGCAAATTTTTCGCGGGATAAATTTTCATTCTCCCTGATGTTTCTAATCCTTTCAGCTATCACTTTTTTAACCCTCCTTCACAAAGATTACAAATAACACAAGACAAGTATACATTAGTTGAATTACGTTGACAACGTAAAAAAATAAAAAACTACGTTGACAACGTAAATCAAGGGTGCTAAACTTACGTTGTGAACGTAATTCGAACCGTGAGGGGGTGAAACGTATGGGAAAAGAGCTGACTGAAGTCGATCTGACATTAATTGACAAAATTCGAGAACTAAACGATGTCGAGCTTGGTTATTTGAAGGGCTGGGTCTATGCCAAATTGGACAGCGGGCAACGGCAAAGTCGCCCTACAGAAAAGGAGGTCTCATAAAAAATGACAGTAGGAAAGATTGAGATTACGGAAGAAAAGGTTCGTAAATTGAAGCCTATTTTTGAAAGTATAGTCTCTCGTAAGTATGGAAGGGATATCAGATTCACGACATTAACAATGGGCGGCATTACCATAGAGGCGCCGCCTCCTGGAAAGCGGGTGTAAATGATGAAAATTGTACCTAGGCAATGGCTGGCTTTAAGCCCGGCAGCCAAAGCAAACCTGATCATCGCAGAATTCCGAGAAAATTGCAGGCATGAAAATAGTGAAACAATTCCTATTTCAGGATCATATGAGGCATACACCGTCTGCCATGATTGCGGAGCTGAAATCTAGGAGGGTTGAAGGTAAATGTACAATCCATACGACTACTACATTTCACCGGAAGAGTTTGCAAAAGCCGAAGCCAACGGAATAAGTAAGGATACCGTTGTGGGGAGAATCCGCCGGCAAGGGTGGGATAAACAGCGCGCCCTATCTGAACCAGTTAGATTTGCCGACCGGTCTAGATTCGCCGCAGATTGGGCTATTTATGGGAAGGTTGCTGAAAGAAACGGGGTATCGAGGGCGGCTTTCCGTGTGAGGGTGTATCGAGGATGGAGCGCAGAAAAAGCGGCCTCAACTCCAAAAGTAGAGAAAAAGGAACAAATAAAGCGAATGACTGAACGATCACCAAGAACGAAATATCGTAAATTCCCGGAAGAGATTGTGAAACTGGCTGAGTTAAACGGCATCCGTTACGGGACTTTAAAGAGTCGTGCAGTTCGTAGCGGATGGGATATGTACACCGCCGCGACAACGCCCGTCATGACATGCCGGGAGGCCCAACAGAAAGCCGTCCAAGCACTCAAACGTAAATACGGAGATAACCCGAATGGGATGTTATTCCCGAAAAGTAAGGGGGTGCAGGTATGATACTAGACAAATTTTTAAAGGTTGATCGCGAAAAGGCGCAGGATCTTATAGAAGCCACACATTATCTCGTCACTGAAAGCCTACCCGCTGCCTGGTCGGACGACGATCTTATCAAATGCGTAGCAAAGGCCGTATTAATTATTTCACATTGCCAGGATCTTAAACGTATGGAAACCTGCAAAGCGCTACAAGAGACATTAGATGCTCTTTCAGAAAAAGAAATAAGCCGCCTTGGCAGAGGCGACCTAAAGCAAAACAAATAACGCCGTAATTATACCATGCGGCTAAAACTTACGAAACAGGAGGTTTTACCAATGACAGGGATCATGACGGTATCGCAAGCGAACGCGTATTTTCAGGAACTAAACCAAGCAAAGAAAGACCGTACGGCACTAAGCTCAAATATTAGTACCCGGACTGCAGCCCTTATTGCTTTTCTTAGACAGAGCGGCCCAATTCTTGTCTATCGAGAAGACAAAGCGACCATTATTGAAGCTGTGAAAAAGGTTTCAGTTAAATTTGATAAAGCTCAGCTGGGCGCAGCTGTAGGGCTTCCGGCTTCTGCATTAAACCCTATCAAGATCGCAGAGCTTGTGGAAGCAGGGAGGCTTTCAGCAGCACAAGTTGAAGCCTGCCGGTACGAGGAAGAAGACTACAAGCTGAAAACACGTAAAGCAAAAAAGAAAGAGATTGCGGCATTCCGCAATAAAAAATAGGAGGTTATTAATCTATGGATATTAAGGTGAAAATCGAAGTGCCAGGACTGCCTGACGCTATCCACGCATTAGCCCAGGCCTTATCCGGAACTCAAGTTAGCACAATTAAAGAACCAGCGGTAAGGGCAACAAAGGTTGAACCCGGGTCAACTGTTACGGCGGAAAAAATTGGGCCCCTTCCAGACAAAGCACCAACATCGACAAAGAGTGAAAAGGCAGATGCGGAGCCGGAGAAAACAGAGCCTGCAAAGGTAGATACATCCCAGGAAATTGATATCAAGGTAGTTCGTGAGAAGCTGGCCGCAAAAACGCAAGAAGGCAAACAGGCTGAGATCAAAAAACTGTTTGCGAAGTTTGGTGTCAAGAAGCTATCCGAAGTCCCGAAAGAAAAATATGCGGAATTGCTTGAGTTGGCGGAAGAGCTATGACAAAAGCACACGCTGATAGATCTCATGCCCTACTGTCGGCGTCGGGCTCAAAACGTTGGTTAACTTGCACGCCTAGTGCACGACTAGAGGAGCAATTTGAAGAAGAAACAAGCGCGTATGCAGAAGAAGGAACGCTGGCCCACGAGATATCAGAAGTTTTGCTTGAGTATCACACTGGGCAGATTGCAAAAGCAACCAGGACGCGCCGGCTAAACAAACTGAAAAAGAACGATCTGTATTCTGATGCCATGCTGGAATACGTCACAAATTATGCAGATATTGTGATTGAAAAGTTTAATGAGCTTGCAGCGGAAAAAGGAGAGGCAACGATCCTGCTTGAACAGCGCCTGGATTACAGTAAATGGGTACCTGAAGGTTTCGGGACGGGTGACGCTCTGATCATAGCAGATGGGGTTATAGAAGTAATTGATTTGAAATATGGCAAGGGCGTCCCGGTGGAAGCAGAAGAAAATACGCAAATGATGTTGTACGCATTAGGCGCTATTAATCAATTTGAAATGCTTTATGACATTGAACAAATTCGTATGTCAATTGTTCAGCCGCGCCTAGATAGCGTGTCGTCTTATGAGCTTTCTATTGAAGAGCTTATGACGTGGGCTGATGAATACGTCAAGCAGCGGGCAGAAATGGCCTGGAAAGGCAAGGGAGCGTTTAAAGCCGGTGAACATTGCCGGTTCTGCCGAGCCAAGGCGACATGCGCTGCAAGGGCAGAAAAGAACCTTGAACTGGCAAGATACGACTTCCAAAAGCCGGAGCTCCTTTCTAAAGAAGATCTGGGACAGATACTCCTAGCGGCTGAAGAACTGAAGCGATGGGCCAAGGATGTTCAAGATTATGCCCTAGCCCAAGCGGAACACCACGGGGAGAAAATACCAGGCTGGAAGCTTGTTGAGGGTCGAAGCAACCGGAAATATGCGGACAGAGAATCTGTAAGAAACACCCTTTTGGCTGAAGGTTTTGAGCCAGACCAGATCCTTACACCAAGGGAAGTCTTAGGGGTATCGGCTCTTGAAAAGAGCATAGGCAAAAAAGCTTTCAATGAAATATTGCAAGATCTCATCATTAAGCCGGCGGGGAAACCGACGCTAGTCCCTGAATCGGATAAGCGTCCGGAATTAAATTCAACGGAATCGGCAATTGCTGACTTTCAATAAAAAGACGGAGGGTTAAAACATGTTCACATTAAATATTGAGCGGCGCCCTAAGCTCCGTAAAACAGAATCGACATTAAACGCAGATTTTTGGATGAACGCTGACGGCGAAATCCTTCCGCTTGATGGATTAGAAAAAGACTACTTACGAAACATCTTGCACTTCTTATACAGAAAGCGGGATTGGTATTGGCTTAATTGCAAAGATACAGATCTTATGGAAAAGTTTCGAGACGGTGATGAATTTTTTCAGCATGTTATCAGGAAAAGCAGATTGTGGTCATCTATTATTAATCAATTAAAAGTGCCAGACGATAGTTTCAATTTCAACTTCAGTACACCTGAATAATTCTGATGTCGATCAAAATTGATCTCAATAAAAAACAAAAACAAAGGAGACGTGCAAAATGGCAGTTAACACAAACACAAGCACAAAGGTAGTTACAGGAAAGGTTCGTTTCTCTTATCTTCACGCTTTCGAGCCGCACGCAATTGAGGAAGGCCAGGAGCCAAAATACAGCACATCAATTTTAATTCCTAAAACAGATAAAGAGACTTTGAGAAAAATTAAAGCCGCAGTAGAGGCGGCAAAGCAAGCAGGGGCCAGCAAGTGGGGCGGCAAAATCCCAGCCAATCTTAAAACACCGCTGCGGGACGGCGACGAGGAAAGACCGGATCAGGAAGAATATGCAGGGTGCTACTTCTTGAATGCCTCCAGCAAAACAAAACCAGGCGTTGTTGATAAGCAACTCAACAAAATCATTGACTCAGAGGAACTTTACAGCGGATGTTATGGCCGCGTCTCAATCAACTTCTATCCGTTTAACACGGCCGGAAATAAAGGGATTGCCTGCGGATTGAATAATATCCAAAAGCTTGAGGATGGGGATTATCTCGGCGGACGTTCCCGCGCTGAAGATGACTTTGACGCTGTGGACGACTATGAAGAGGAAGAAGAAAGCTTTTTAGACTAAGAGGGGCTTTGCCCCCTCACTTAATAGAATAGGAGGTTCTAAGATGCGGAAAGTTTGGCTAGTAGAAACTAGATGTAACGATGATTTCGAAGAGAAAGAAGTTTTAGCAACTTTCACTGAGGAAGAAGAGGGAGGGTTACTTCACTATTTAAGTGGACTACTTATAGATAATGACCGTTTCCTTAAAAAGTTATTTGAAATTGACATGCTGAAAGGTGAGCTGTTTGAAATGGAGCCGAAAATCTCCAATGGAAAGTTAAAAATCGAATACGTGGATCAATAAACGGTTTAGCGGGGGAGGCCAATATATGTTTAATCCTTTGGACTGGTATATCACACCTAAAGAATACGAACGTGCAGCACAGAACGGTGTGAGCAAGGAACTGCTTGAGCGGAGGATAAGGCGATCAGGCTGGGATAAAAAGCGGGCTATCACTACGCCAGCATTAAAGCGGATGCCATTATCTGAATGGGCCGATGTAGCAGAATCAAATGGGATATCAAGAAAACGCTTCTCTTGTCGGATCAACAATTTAGGCTGGGATGAAGAAAAGGCCGCAACTGTTCCCGTGGCCGAAACTAAAGAGAATATGAGAAGAGCACAGAAAAAATCTCCGCGAAACCAATACCGAACCTTATCCCGTGAGTTAGTTGAACTTGCTCAGGAGAATGGAATCAAATATGACACTCTGCTTTATAGGGTGAGAAAAAGAGGTATGAACCCGCATGAGGCAGCAACGATGCCGGCCAGACCAAGTGCAGAAGTTGCTCGGATTGCCCTCTCAGCCTATCTCGAAAAATACGGAAATACAAACTCTTTATTTTTCCAAAAAAGGCGGCAAGCGAATTGAACACATTATCAATTGACATAGAAACGTATTCAAGTGTCGATCTATTAAAATCAGGCGTCTACGCCTATACAGAAGCACCGGATTTCGAAATTTTACTGTTTGCCTATGCTTGGGATGATGAGCCTACAAAAATTGTAGATCTGGCCCAGGGTGAAAACCTACCGTATGAAGTCATGACGGCCCTGGTCAGTTCCAAACTGATTAAAAAGGCTTTTAACGCAAATTTCGAAAGGGTTTGTATCGCGAAACACTTCAATTTGTTGCTGCCAATTAATCAATGGCGTTGTACGGCTGTGCATGCGACTACATTAGGGCTACCAGGTAATTTGGACGGGGTTGCTAAAGTGTTAAAACTTGAAGCTCAAAAGGATACATCCGGTAAATCATTGATCCGTTACTTTTCCGTTCCGTGTAAACCGACAAAGACGAACGGCGGACGGACTCGAAACCTTCCTGAACACGATCCGGAAAAGTGGGAGAAGTTTAAAGCGTACTGCGTCCAGGACGTTGAGGTGGAAAGGGCAATAGGTAAGAAGCTTTCAAAGTTTCAGCCTATGGAGTCTGAGCAGCGCCTTTGGGTGCTAGATCAAGAGATAAATGATAGGGGCGTCCGGGTAGACGTTGATCTTGTAAAACATGCAATAGCCTGTGACGCCGCTTATCAAGAAAAGCTCATGACAGAAGCAAAGGAGCTTACCGGTCTTCTCAACCCGAACAGCGCAGCTCAATTGAAACAGTGGCTGGAAGATCAAGGGCTTACTGTCACAAGCTTAGCCAAAGACAAGATCCCGGAACTGATTGAAAGTACGGAAGATGAAGACGTCAAGCGAGTTTTGCAGCTTAGGCAAGAAATGTCTAAAACGTCTGTAAAAAAATATCAGGCGATGGAAAAGGCACTTTGCCCTGACGGGCGCATTCGTGGCCTTCTTCAATTTTACGGTGCAAGCCGTACAGGTAGATGGGCCGGCCGATTGGTGCAGGTTCAAAACCTACCACAAAACAAAATCGCTGACCTGGATACAGCAAGAGAGCTTTTAAAAGGCGGCTATTATGAAGCGATTGAACTTTTATACGGCCAGGTTCCTTTTGTGCTGTCTCAGCTTGTCAGAACAGCCTTTATACCATCGGAAGGCAATGAGTTTTATGTTTCTGACTTTTCCGCCATTGAGGCGCGTGTGATCGCCTGGCTTGCCGGTGAAAAATGGCGCCTGGATGTATTCAACACACATGGGAAGATATACGAGGCATCAGCGGCCCAAATGTTCAAGATCCCGATTGAATCAATTACAAAAGGCAGCCCGGAAAGACAGAAAGGTAAAGTTGCTGAATTGGCGTTGGGCTATCAGGGCGGCAAAGGGGCATTAATTCAGATGGGTGCCCTAGATATGGGGCTTTCAGAAGATGAGCTTCCGGATCTGGTTGAAACCTGGCGGGCAGCAAATAAAAAAATCGTGAAGTTTTGGTATGACGTTGAGGCGGCAGCAATAAGGGCAGTCAACGACAAAACGATTGTAAAGCTTCAGCATGGTCTGTGTTTCTCTTACGAATCCGGCATTTTGTTTATACAGTTGCCATCCGGCAGACGGTTAGCTTACGCAAAACCAAAACTAGAAATTGATAAGAGGTTCGGAAAAAAAGCTCTCACTTACGAAGGAAAAACAACTACAGGGAAATGGGGCCGCCTGAACACATACGGTGGCAAGCTTGTCGAGAACATTGTCCAGGGAGCGGCCAGGGATTGTCTAGCGGTCGCGCTCATGCGATTGGATGAAGCGGGCCATAAAACAGTTATGCATGTACATGACGAAGCTGTCCTGGATGTCCCAAAAGGCAGAAATGAACTTGAACAAGTGGAAACGATCATGGGCCGACCTATTTCCTGGGCGAAAGGGCTCCCGCTTACCGCTGACGGCTTTGTCACTGACTACTATAAAAAAGATTAATAGGGGGCATCAGCATGCAAAAGATAAAAAGGCTCATTTGCCGGATGCGGGGGCACAACTACGGTCTTTTTAATATCTGCGAGACATGCGGGAAGCTGAAAGAAAAGCAATGGTAGAGAGATTGCGGATGACTCGGCGCGTCGTGCAATGGTCGGCTATAGATTCTGATCGGGCGCGTCTACAGGTTATCACCATTTTTGAGGAAGGGTTAAACAAACAGGACGTAAAACGGGAAGTACCATTTAGCAGATGGCACAGCGTGCTATACAGGACGGAAAGGGGTAAACGCTATGAATCCAAATAGAGATGCTATGATGTCGGATAAAAATTCAAGGTTTGATAGTGAAGTAGTTACCTGGAAGATGACGGAGGAAGAGCGGCTGGCCTACATCAAAAAACACCCAATCATTCCGGAAGAACAGCCATCACCTACTTACGAATGGAAAACAAAAGAAGGGAAGTTACTGCCATGAAAAAACTATTAAAAACCATTGTTACACTGTCACTCTTGCTTTCTGGAACGCTTTTATTCTCACAATCCGCGGCGGCTGTTTGGTCGCCGTGGCAAAAGGAAGCATTCGGCCATACAGCGAGGATTTTTACTGATGATTCCTATTACTATTCGGGAGCGAAAACAGTTGACTGGCGGGCGGAAAAGAAAGGTTCTGGATCGCTTTACTACACGGCGGGCGTCTATAAAAAACGTTCTGGCGGCGGCTTAACTGATACAAACCTTGTACAGCGGGGATACTTCAAGCACTCAACGCCGTTAAAGTCTTTCAGTGTCAGCGAGATTCGAAAACGTACCGGTAAAGGGTCATATGTCATTCAGCTTGATTGTTACACGGATGCGAAGAAAAACACCTATGTAGGGACATTTGAATCCAAGACGTTTTATATCAAATAACTTTAAAGGAGCTGTTAATAATGGGCTTTTTGGAACTGTTGACATTAATATTTATTCTTTTGAAGGTGTTTGGGCAAATTGATTGGAGTTGGTGGTTGGTGTTCCTGCCTACCATCGTTTCCTTCTCTTTCTATAGCATTTGGGTCTTGTTTGCGGCCGTCGCCTACAGAAAAGTTAAAAAGCAAATCAATGAAGAGTTTGGAGAGTGAAATTATTGCGGCCGTCGCTCTGGCGGCCTCTAATTGAAAGGGGAAACGTTCAATGTGGGGCGTGCACCAAAGACTTGCGGAGCTGTGGAGCCTTAGCAAACAACGGAGGCTGACAGCCGAGGAAATGAGTGAATTTAGGATCTGCCTGGATGCAAACCTGAACAAGTGTTGGAAGGTGGCCGCCTTAAAAAATCAGTCCTTGATTGCACACATGACAAAGGATGACGATTGGCAGCATGATGTGTGCAGCCAACTTGAAGAAGTGTATGTGGATTTCCATTGATGGGCCACAGCAGAGAAGGGGCAAGAAAATAAGCCATCCTGAAAAGATGGCTTAGTCTCTAGCTCTTCAGTCTGTCAATAGTAGCTGACACAAATTTCTGTACTGAAGATATCTTTTTCTGTTTCTCTTGTTGATGAATTTTTTCATCGAGGATTAATTCAATCGCAAGTTGCACATTGGGGAATAGATCAAGGCATTCTTTTTCAGTTAGCTCATGTATACCTTTACTTAAAATTGCATACAGCTGTCTATTTTGAACAAGAAATTCAGGTAAATAGTTTTTAAGTTGTTTAATTTTCTCATCCATTTTTAGACGATCAAAAATGCTGTTGTCCCATTGGGGCTCTTGCGCTGCCGCAGTTTGTCTGGTTTCTTCAATTAGGTTTTCAAAGATTCTGCGAAGGTACACAAATGAACCGGCACCAATTTCTTGGGAATTCAGTCGTATTGCCTTTGAAAAATCCCGATAGTCGTCACTTAAAATTTTTCGGTATCTATCAATTTTATGTAATTGAAGGTCAGCAAGGGATGGATATTGCCCGATCTTGGTCACTTTATTACCGCGAATAAGTAGCGAAAAATAGAATAAATGAGATCCATCCCTTTGGCATTGAAATAATAAGGTTATGGGAGAGTCAGATTTTATCCTATCTAAAAAATTTGTTGGGCGGTACTCAGGTGGATATGCCGGAATACCCCCTCTTTGTGTAAGAAATTTAAATGTAGACTCTTTTTTGCACTCAATGCAGTAGGAATCAAATTGAAGCTTTTTAGGGGCCTTCATATAAGCTTCAATTTGATCAACGTTTTCTTCATTGATGATGAAAGGTTGATATAAACCTAATTGTAATGCTAAATAATCTGACGTTATCTCATTACACAAACCAAAACAACTCCATTCTATTTTTTTTATCATAATTTTACCACGAAAGTAGGTGATTGGTATGGGCGTTATTGATGATATGGGGTTCACGCCCGCGCAGTATCGGGAATTGAAAGAGACAATGACAGATATGGAAATCGCAGAAGATCATCTTTATTGCTCAATCTATACATTGAAGGCCTGGAAAAGGAGGCATGGGCTGGGCCCTCAATACAACAAATTGGCCAAGAAATTCACGGTTGAGGAATGGAAAGAGATGAAGAAGCATGGCATGACAGAAAAGGAAATTATGAAGGGGTTCGGCTATAGGACATTAAAGCATTATATAAATCATAAACGAAAGATCGGCATTCCTTCTTTGAAAAAGAAGATCGAGCGGACTCCAGAGCTGCTCGACGAAATTAAGGGCTATCTGGACGAAGGCATGACAATTAAAGCATTAACGCCAAAACTCAGTGTGCAAATGACATCAAGTACAGCCGCAAACATTATCAAGGAGGCCGGGCTCATAGAAACCGGGAAAGGGTGAGAAAATTCAAGTGAGGGAGCGAGAAATTGAGTTTTACAATAGGCTATGCGAGAGAATCCGAGAAACCGAAAGAAAGATAGCAGAAACCGATAAGGCTGATCCCTGCACCCCTTACCATCATGGTGCGTTACGCGCCTTTAAATGGAGTGCCGAGCTCTATATCTTGATGTTTCTCGATGGAAAACGGCGCAGACTGACCAAAAAAGCATCAGCTTTTCACGTCCCTGGACACGGGCCGAACTTTGAGAATATGACAGATGGTCAGATCGAGCAGCATATCAACAAGATCGAAGAAACCCTTAAACTAGCTTTTTATGAAAAGGAGAATAGGAAATGAAGGCACGGTGTATGGACTGCGGAAACGAAAGGTTCTTTTATCAGGAAGTATCAGTGCCAGCAAGACGATTGATTGATGCAAACGGCGGCGCAAGAAACGGCAAGATTTTTGCAGCTAGCCGCGACATAATAGATCGCATTTTTAGCGACGGATACATTTGCGACAGCTGCCATTCCGACAATGTTCAAGTACAAGGGGCGAGCCCTGCCGGGAAGGTTGAGTAAATGGACAACAAAAAACGTTTGGAAAAAATAAAAGAATCTTACTCAGATTGCGTTGATATAGCTTTGTCTGCTGGTGAAACATTACCATATTACGATATAGAAGTAGCCGATCTGAATTTTCTTATTGAACAGGCTGAAAAGGGGATGACAGAAAATCCCGCGATTATGCGCGCTTTACATGAATGCATAACACGTATGCAGCTAATTAAATTCATATGCCAAAGGGCAAAGCGCCATCACATCGAGAAAAAGGACATCGATGACATTTTGAAACTGCTTGAAGGGAAAGTATAAGCGGCGGGAGCGTAATTAATCAAAACCCAACATTGGGGGCTGGCCAGTGGAAGGAGTATGAGAAATGCGAAAGAATCACATCAAAACTCTTTATTTCGTATCAGGGGAGGCTGCAGTGGAAGCTGTCCAGGAAGCTTGGAGCTTGGAGTTTGGGGCAGACATCGAGAACGTCCGTCCGGGCCCTGGAGAAGTTGAGCTGTTTGGCGTGCCAGATGAAGAAAAAAGCTTTCGAGTGCATATATTCGAGTTTGTCGAGAAGGAGAAATGAAACATGAAAAAAGCTATCGCAACAATTGCAGTTTTGCTGCTAGTCGCAGTTATAGCCGGCTGCCAGTCAGAGTCATGGGACAGAACAGCAAAGGACATTGAGTCATCCCATAACGGGCTGAATCGAACAGCGACCGTATATGACCAGAAAGGAAATAAGATCAAAACCTACAAAGGGAAATTTGATGTTGAAGTTAACGAGTATGGGAACAAAGTGAAATTTGACCTGGATGGAAAGCGAATCTTAATTAACAACGCCGTTGTGATCGTTGAAGAAAATTGAGGAAGATTGGGGGTGCCGGTGATGGAAACAGCTTTAAATCATAAAGTGCAGCACGACGGGTCTATCACCATAGCAACAGGGCGCAACCGATGGGATAAGGCTTGGAAAAATAAAGATCTGCTATGGTCTGACTTGCTGAAAATGCTATCAACACCAAACTATACCAACGAAACTTACGCAGAGTATAAAAAGATGTCAAAGGCGCAGCAAGATCAGATCAAAGATGTTGGCGGTTTCGTTGGCGGATCTTTAAAAGGTGGGCGGCGGAAAACAGATTCCGTCGCCTGGCGCCAAGTCATCACACTGGACGCTGACTTTATTAAAGGCGACCTTTGGGCCGCTGTTGAAATGATGTATGACTTTGCATGTGCTGCCTATTCAACGCACAAGCACAGCAATAAGACGCCGCGGCTACGCCTAGTGATTCCGCTTAAACGGCCTATTACGCCGGATGAGTACCAGGCTGTATCCCGGCGTTTAGCCGCTGATATAGGAATTGACTTTTTCGATGATACGACCTATCAGGCTCACCGTTTGATGTATTGGCCGTCAACTTCTTCAGATGGTGAGTTTGTTTTTAAGCTACAGGACGCGCCCTGGCTTGATCCTGATGACATACTGGCAAGCTATGAAGATTGGACAGATCCCGTTAATTGGCCTGAATCGTCCAGGATTCAAAAAAGCCGCCAAAAGCTTGCGGACAAACAAGGTGATCCACACGAAAAAAGTGGTATGGTTGGGGCCTTCTGCCGCACATATTCGATCCCGGAAGCCATTGATACCTTTCTGACTGATGTATACGAAGAGGCCGGGCCCGGGCGCTATACGTATAAAGAGGGTTCGACAACCGGCGGTCTAATTCTCTATGATAACGAGAAGTTTGCCTATTCCCATCATGGTACAGATCCGATAGGCGGGCAACTAGTCAATGCTTTTGATTTAGTCCGAATCCATAAATTCGGGATGCGCGATGAGGACGCAGCACCAGGGACGCCGGTTGTCCGGCTCCCTTCTTTTACAGCTATGTCTGATTTTGCGATGGATGACAAAAACGTTAAACGTACAATTGGACAGGAAAAGCTGAACCAAGCCGCTGACGAATTTGGGGCGGTTGTAGACGAAGACATGAACTGGCTTGAGCAGTTAGACGTCAAGAAAAACGGTGATGTCCTTTCTACGGCCAAGAATATTATATTGATACTCAAAAATGATCCGCGGCTTGCCGGGAAGATTGCCTGGAACGACTTTGCACATCGTGCAGCGGTCTTAGGTGATTTACCTTGGCGCAAGCTGTCAGAGGGGGATTATTGGACAGACAGGGACGATGCTTCATTGCGTAACTACCTGGAAACCGTTTATAACATCTCAGGCCAAGGCAAAGTCCATGACGCGCTTATGGAGGTTCAAGGGAAGAACAAATTCCATCCGGTGCAGGATTACCTGAACAGCCTGGAATGGGATGGACTACCGCGTCTTGACACGCTTTTCATTGAGTATCTAGGAGCCGAAGATTCTGAATATGTCCGGGCCGTTACCCGTAAGATTTTCACGGCAGCAGTCGGCCGTGTACTCAAGCCAGGGGTAAAATTTGATAACGTCCTTGTCATGGTTGGGCCGCAGGGTGTCGGGAAAAGCTACATCATCAAAAAGCTTGGAATGGATTGGCACTCTGACTCCATCACAACCGTTCAGGGGAAAGAAGCCTATGAACAATTACAAGGCGCCTGGCTCATTGAGCTGGCCGAGCTGTCCGCAACTCGGAAAGCTGAGGCGGAAGCTGTTAAGCATTTCATATCTAAACAAGAGGACAGCTATCGGGTGGCATACGGCCGGCAAATTTCTGTTTTTCCGCGTCAGTGCGTCTTTTTTGGTTCAACAAATGATGTGACGTTTCTGAAAGACCGAACAGGAAACCGACGTTTTTGGCCCGTTGTTGTAGCAACGCAAGAACGGACTAAAAGCATATGGAAAGACTTGAATCAACATGAAGTTGATCAGATATGGGCTGAGGCGGTTAATTGCTGGATTGAAAACGAGCCGCTTTACCTGTCAGGGGAGCTTGAGGCCGCGGCCAGGGAAGCCCAAGAGGCACACACGGAAGAAAGCGCAAAAGCCGGCTTAATTGAGGAGTATTTAAACACACTATTGCCTGAAGATTGGATGGCTAAAGACATTAGTGAAAGACGCCGCTTCATACACGGCAGCGATTTTGGGGATGCAGAAAAAGGCACCGTTAAGCGTGACAAGGTTTGTGCTATGGAGGTATGGGTTGAATTGTTTGAAGGCGATCCAAAGCAAATGAACCCGATGCAGGCCAGAGAAATCAATGATATTTTGAGACGCATCCCGGGGTGGAAGGCGTACTCAAAAAGTCGAGGGCGGCTGTATTTTGGGAAGAGCTACGGGAACCAAAGAGCGTTTATAAGGGTCTGAAATTCATATGTCCATGACCTGAATCATATGTCCATGTAAAATGTGGAAAATTTAAAAGCGTATGTCCATGTGTCCATGGTTTATGTCCATGTTTTCAGACCATGGACATATCGTAAAGCCAGGCATACCAAGGGGCTATCTATATATATGTCCATGATGTCCATGAATTCTATATAAAAGATATATTAAAGAATATAGCGTATATACGTATGAAAATCTCTATAATCTCTTTATTTCAATAGTCTATATAGGGGCATGGTCATATGGACATCATGGACATAAGCATAAAAGGAGTGAGGCCGTTTTGCAGGAAAGTCAAATAGAGCGATTCTTTAAAAGGGAGGTTGAAAAGCAGGGAGGCAAAGCGATGAAATTCGAATCACCCGGATTATCAGGTGTGCCGGATCGCCTTGTCCTGTTACCGGGAGGAAGAGCCGTCTTTGCCGAAATGAAGGCGCCAGGTGAGCAGCTGCGACCATTACAGGAAAAGAGAAAACGGGATTTAGAGGCTTTGGGCTTTGAGGTTCATGTTTTAGATTCGCATGAATCCGTAAAAGCCTTTGTGGGGAGGTTTTTCAGTGAGATTCACACCGCATAAATATCAAGAACACGCCATCCAGCACATTATTGACAGTGAAGCTGCCGGGCTTTTCCTTGATATGGGTATGGGGAAAACGGTAAGCACATTAACCGCCGTGCAAGATCTACTTTATGATTATTTTGATGTATCAAAGGTTCTTGTCGTAGCACCTTTGAGAGTGGCGGAAGACACATGGGGCCGAGAGACAGAAAAATGGGATCATACGGCAAATTTGAAAGTCTCAAAAGTTTTAGGCCCTGAATCTTCACGGATTATGGCCCTGCATGAGAAAGCCGACATATACGTTATTAATCGGGAAAATGTCGAATGGCTTGTAAACTTCTACGGCAAGAAATGGCCTTTTGACATGGTTGTGATAGATGAGCTTTCGAGTTTTAAATCTTCTAAGGCTAAAAGATTCAGAGCCTTAAAGAAAGTCCGGCCTTTCATCAAGAGAATTGTCGGGCTAACGGGTACGCCGGCACCAAACAGCTTAATTGATCTATGGCCGCAAATGTATTTATTGGATCAAGGTGCGCGCCTGGGTAAAACGGTCACAAAATACAGGGAAACCTATTTCCAGCCCGATAAACGAAACCGAACCATTATTTATAGCTGGAAATTAAGAGAAGGCGCCGAACAGGCTATACATGAAAAGATTTCAGATATCTGTATCAGTATGCAAGCTAAAGACTGGCTGGATCTGCCTGAAAGGATCAACAATATTGTAAAAGTGAAAATGCCGGAAAAAATAAAAGCAAAATATAAGCAGCTAGAAAAGGATTTACTTCTCCCGTTTTTAGATGGTGATATCGTGGCCGACACAGCTGCCGTTCTATCAAATAAACTGCTTCAGCTAGCAAATGGCGCTGTCTACGATGAAAACGGAGAAATTCGAAGGTTGCATGATGAGAAATTGAATGCGCTTGAAGACATAGTGGAAGCAGCAAACGGGAAACCCATCCTAGTTTTCTATAACTATAAGCATGACAAAGACCGCATCCAGCAAAAGTTTAAAAAGGCCAAAACCTTAGAAGATGGCAGCGACATCGAAGCCTGGAACAAAGGGAGAATTGAAATGCTATTAGCCCATCCAGCATCAACGGGTCACGGGCTCAATCTTCAAGATGGAGGGCATATCATCGTCTGGTTCGGCATGACGTGGAGCCTGGAACTGTACCAACAGGCAAATGCGAGATTAGACCGGCAAGGCCAAAAACACAGTGTTATTGTTCATCATCTTGTGACTGAAGGGACAGTGGACGAAGACGCCATGAATGCTTTGGAAGGGAAAGCAGTTGGGCAAAACGCACTGATGGAGGCAGTTAAAGCGAGATTGGAGAAGATCAATTGAATAAGAAAAATTGTGGGCCCCCAATAAAATTGGGGGCCTTTCTTAATTGGAGCTTAAAAGCATATCTGTTGATAAGTTTTACTTATGTTGAATTTACGGGAGAAGCGCCTTTCCCTTATCAAAGGCGAATCCGGATGCGGAACAAAGGTGATGAGGAATGAAGCCGAACGAGAGGAACATTCTGAGCCTGGATAGCAGCCAGTCTGCGGCAGCCGCATCGGGGGATAGTATTTTCGTTTTACCAAGCGATCTTACTATATTTGGCTACCTCTCGGAATATATGAAGATTGCAACAAATAATTTAGTGCAGGAATTAAACCCTTAAATGTTGAAGTGTAGATACAAAAAGGGGGTTTATAGATATGGGAATGTTTAGCCCGAAAGGTAAAAGCTTAACGAGTGAGGAATACATTGAGAGATATGATTTATCTGGCTTGAGTCAGCAAGATGTAGTTCAGAAGATAGCTAACGATCTTACAGCTAGTGGATTAACTAAGGGGAGCTTATCTAAAGCAAATGTTAATTTAGAGGCACAAGTTTTATATCTGGAAACGATAGTAGAACAAAACTGGTTAATCTTGAAACAGCTCGAAAAGCTTAATAGTAAATAAAGCACCCAGTAAAGGGTGCTTTTTATATTGTCTGCAAACTGGCTCCAGTGAATCTCAGACAAGACTATTGGCGGCCGAATGCCTCTGAGTGTGGGGCCAGTTTAGAGACAATAAACTCAGGCGCTTTCCCAATCGGGGAGGCGCTTTTAATTGTGAGGTGGGGGATATGAAACAGACTAACCCATTCTATAAATCAAAGCGGTGGGAGGATAAGAGGAAGAACATCTTGCGCCGTGATCATTATGAATGCAGACAGTGCAGGCGGTATGGGAAGGCCACAGCTGCCACGATGGTTCACCACATCTACCCGCTGGAGCAACACCCTGAATATAGATTATCATCTGTTAATCTGATCAGCTTGTGCAGCAAGTGTCATGAGAAGATGCACACAAGAACCAACAATGAGCTGACTGAACTTGGAAGGCAATGGATTGAAAGAGTAAAAGATAAACTTGAAGGAGGATGAAAGGGATGGAGCCTGTCGATCTGTTTAAAAAATTAAGAGATGTTAGCGATGATATTGTTAAGGTGCTTGAAGGTGAAGGTGCAGATGATGAAAAAGAACTTGAAAGAGTACTTGGGAGATTTTTTATTTTAATGATGGAGATTGAAGGACTCAAGTAACCCCCCACCCTCAAGCTGAAAAAATTTTCGTCTTGGGGACCGAGAGGGGGAACTTTTTCCAAGGGAGCGGCTCTCCAAAAACTTTTTTTGGGAGGTGAAGACGAGTGTCAAAAGTACCGACGAAAGAAACAATCAAAAGGCGCACAATTGCAGACATGAAATCTTTGGGAGTCCACAAAAGCGCGTATAATCGCTTAATTGACATATATTCTGATGCTGTCCATCAGTATTTATTGGCGCAAAAAGAGTTTGAAGAAGGTGGTTACCAATATGAGACGGAAACAGCCGCAGGAGGCACCAAAAAATCTGCAATTGTAGCAACTATAGAAAATCTCAGGAAAGACATTCTGGCATACTCCGACCGTCTTTGCCTAAACCCTAAATCTACCCAGACAGGGAATGGCAGCCCCGGGGAGAAAAAATCAAAATTAGCAAATGTGTTACGCAGACGTGAATGACGAATACAAAAACTATACCGCGGTTATGGAGTATGCTAAAAGCGTTGTATCTGGGGAGAAAATAGCGGGCCGTGAAATTATCCAGGCTTGTGAGAGGTTTTTAAGCGATTTAGAAAATGATAAATATGATTTTAAGCCTGATGATGCTGAATATGTCATCGAGATTATCGAAAATACATTCGTTCATGATAAAGGAGAGCGCTTAGACGGCACGCCATTAAGGGGCGAGCCTTTTTTATTGGAGTCTTGGCAAAAATTCATCATATATAACTTATTAGGGTTCTTTTATAAGGACTCAAGGATTAGGCGCTATAAAGAGGCGTTTATTTTTATACCACGAAAAAACGGAAAGACAAGATTTGTGGCCGCTTTATCCTGGGCGCTTGCACTACTTGAGATGAAATCAGGATCGACCATCTATATTGTAGGTGCTGCATTGCGTCAAGCGCTTCAAAGCTTTGATTTTATCAATTTTAATTTGGCGCAGATGGGTGAGAAAGGTACCTTTCGGGTGCGAGACAATAACCAAGAGCATAGTATAAGTGGCGAGCTGGAGGGCGGGTCATTGCATATTGAAGCGCTGGCCGCTAATCCGGATACACAAGATTCTTTGAACAGTAATATTGCGATTGCGGACGAGCTTCACGCCTACAAAACGCCGAAGCAGTACAACATTATCAAAGAATCGATGAAGGCGTACACGAATAAGCTCATGATTGGCATTACAACCGCCGGAGATGACATGACAAGCTTTTGTTTTCAGCGGCTTCAGTATTGCAAAAAGATATTGGATAAGACGATCACGGCGGAACATTACTTCATATTCATTGCAAAGGCTGATGAAGGGGAGCGCGGTGAAGTTGATTACACAAACCCGATACAACATGAAAAAGCAAACCCAAATTACGGGGTAACAATTAGGCCGCAGGACATTTTAGACGATGCCCTGGAGGCGCAAAACGATCCGCAGCAGCGAAAAGATTTCTTGGCCAAGTCTGTAAATATTTTCACCTCAGCCATGAGAGCTTATTTCAATATCGATGAGTTTAAAGCGTCTGATCAGCAATACAAATGGACGCTGAAGGATTTAGCGAAACTTAAAATTGATTGGTATGGCGGGGCCGACTTATCGAAAATGCACGATTTAACCGCGGCCGCATTGTACGGGACATATAACCATAAGGGAAAAGAGATCGATATTGCTATCACGCATGCCTGGTTCCCCGTAGTTACGGCACACCAAAAGGCTGAAGATGACGGCATACCATTGTTTGGCTGGAAAGATGACGGCTGGCTAACCATGTGTAATACGCCGACCGTAAATCATGACGATGTTATTAAATGGTTTCTAGAAATGAAAAAACGAGGGTTTCGGATTAAACAGGTCGGCTTTGATAGAAAATTCGGTGCTGAGTTTTATCTAGGCATGAAGCAAAAGGGTTTCAAGATTGTGGATCAACCGCAGTATTTTCATAGGAAGTCTCAAGGCTTCCGCAGGATCGAAAAGAAAGTAAAGGATGGGCTTTTCTACTATCTGCATTCCCAGGCCTTTGAATATTGTGTTCAAAACGTACATGCGATAGAAAAGACAGATGACATGATCCAATATGAAAAGGTTATGCCTGAACAACGGATTGACATTTTTGATGCGGCGGTTTTTGGAGCCGTTCGAAAAATAGAAAACATGGAAAGGGCCACGTCTGCTTCTGATTGGCTCGGGAAAGGTTAAAGGAGGTGAGACAGTGAAATGGTTTAAACGGACTTTTGGGAGAATACGGACAAGATCTGAGCCAAGCAGCGTCATGAGCTGGTTTTTAACACAGGATGCCAATGACACGCTATGCGTGCCAGGATATACAAGGCTTTCAGACAATCCAGAGGTAAGAATTGCGGTTGATAAAATCGCAGATCTTATTTCTTCTATGACAATTCAGTTAATGCAAAATACAGATGATGGTGATGTAAGAGTAAAAAACGCACTATCAAAGAAGATCGACATAAACCCATACAGTCTCATGACTCGTAAAGCTTGGGTTTACAATATCGTTAATACGATGCTATTAGAAGGTGATGGGAACTGTGTTGTTTTCCCGAAAATGAAAAGTGGCTTGATAGATGAGCTTGTACCTTTGGCTCCCTCTAAAGTCAGTTTTACGGATACAGACACCGCCTATAAAGTGTTGTATCAAGGCAAGCCTTATAACTATGATGAGGTGCTGCATTTCACCATAAATCCCGATCCGGAAAAGCCCTATATGGGAAAAGGGTATCGAGTGGTGTTAAGAGATATTATTGATAATCTAAAGCAAGCCACAAAGACAAAGAAAGGATTCATGTCTGACAAATGGAAACCAAGCATTATTGTTTCCGTAGACGCCATGACAGAAGAGCTTGCAAGCGAAGAAGGCCGTGAGGAGATACTCCGGAAATATATTTCGGAAACCGGCGGTGGGAAACCTTGGGTTATCCCTGCGGATCTTGTGAAAGTTGATCAGGTAAAGCCTTTGTCATTAAAAGATTTGGCGATTAATGAAGCGGTTGAATTGGATAAAAAAACAGTTGCAGGCATCCTCGGGGTTCCTGCTTATTTTCTTGGCGTTGGCGAGTACAAAAAGGAAGAATACAACAACTTTATTAATTCCCGGATTCTCCCGATCGCTCAGGGAATGGAACAGGAGTTAACTCGCAAGCTGCTAATTAGTCCTGATATGTATTTTAAATTCAATCCGCGGAGCTTATATGCTTATGACTTAAAAGAATTGGCCGATGTAGGATCATCTCTTTACGACAAGGGTCTGATGTGGGGTAACGAGGTTCGGGATTGGATCGGCCTTTCACCAAAAGAAGGTTTGAATGAATTAGTCATCCTAGAAAATTACATCCCAGCTACACAGATTGGGGATCAAAACAAACTGAAAGGCGGTGATGACAATAGCGAATAGAGAGGAAAGGCAAATGCGAAGCATAGCCGCAGATCTCAAGACAAGGGCTGAAGAAGATGAAATGACCATCGACGGATATTTTGCCGTATTTAATTCAGTCACAGAATTGTTTCCAGGAGCTTTTGAAGAAATTGCGCCTGGGGCCTTTGATAAAACTTTAAGTAATGATATCCGAGCTTTAATTAACCATGATACGGCTCTTGTTTTGGGGAGAAATAAAGCGGGGACGCTTGATCTAAAAGTAGATAGCCGCGGCCTTTGGGGCAGCATTCGAATAAATCCGAATGATACTGATGCAGTCAACCTCTATGAGCGTGTTAAACGTGGAGACGTTGATCAGTGTTCATTCGGATTTAACATTTTACAGGAAGAAACAGACTTTCGAGAAGATGGGACGGTTAAATGGATTCTCAAAGATATTGACCTCCATGAAGTGTCTGTGGTCACTTTCCCCGCTTATGACGCTACCGGCGTACAAGCCAGAAAAAAAGAAGTGCAGCAGCATGAAGCCCGCAAAATGGAGCAGCGAAAAAATCAGTTAAAGGAGCGATTAAAAAATGGCGTTAAAGCAGCTAATGATCCAGAAAAAGATTGATCAGAGGAAATCTTTGCTGGATGACTTGAAGAAACAAGAAGAAGAATTTGCAACCCGTTCGGCCGAATTAGAGAAATCCATTAATGAGGCTGAAACGGATGAAGAAGTTAATGCAGTTGAGGAAGAAATCAATAAACTCGAAGCTGAAAAAGAAGATGTAGGCAGCAAGAAAGCAGGACTTGAGGAAGAAATTTCAGAGCTTGAAGGGGAGCTGGAGAGCCTGAATGAAGCTGCACCAACAAATCAAAATGCTGAAGAGAGGGGATCAAAGAGCATGTCAAAAGAGAAAAGAACATTAAATGGCGAATATTTCACTAGAGAGGTGCAGGATTTTTATAGCGAATTGCGTTCACGCTTAGAAGCGCGCGCAAACGGTCAAGTGCTTCCTCCAGGTGAATCCGGGGCCGAGTTAGTCATTCCAGATACTGTTGTAAACCGTATCCGTGAACGTATTGGGGACTTTACAACGCTTTACCCACTGGTTGATAAAGTCAAAGCTGGTGGCCGAGTAAAATTAATTCTTGATGTTGATGCGGGGGAAGCTACTTGGCTAGAGATGCGCGGGCCGCTGCCAGAAGAGGATGATTCAAAACTTACAGCTGTTGAGTTTGATGGGTTCAAAGTTGGCCGTGTGGTTTATATCGACAATTCATTGCTTGAAGATTCAATTATTAACCTGGATGAATACTTAACGAAACGTATCGCGCGATCCATTGCGAAAGCAGTAGATAAGGCGATTGCAATTGGTGAAGGGGCTTCAGCAAAACAGCCAGAAGGGATTATTCCAGCCATTCCAAAGGCTAACAAAGTAACTGCACCACCAACCTACGCTGATATCGTTCCACATCTTGGGAAAATTGATACGGGAGAGGATGCAAGCGGGGAAATTATAGCTGCCATGCACCGCCAAACTTATTATGCTAAGGTTGCCGCGCTCACGCTTCATGTAAATTCAGAAGGCCAAGACGTAGTGCAGCTGCCTAATTTGGCACAGCCCAATTTTCTAGGATTAAAAGTAGTTTTTAACAACTATATTCCAAAAGATAAAATCATTTTTGGGGATTACGAGTATTACACACTGGTTGAACGGGAGAGCACACGTGTTGATATGTCAGGACATTATAAATTTAGAGAAGATCAAACAGCGATTCGCGGCGTTGGCCGTTACGATGGGAAACCTGTTATGCCAAAAGCATTTGTGGAAGTCACTTTACAAGACGGAGGTGTGGAAGGCTAATGGCTACATTTAAAGCAATCGTTACAGAAGATATCCCAGCAAATAGGCTTTTGAATAAAACCAGTGGAGAAGATGGCATTGAAATTGCTGTCGCTAAGGATGGCGACACTCCGGAATTTAGATCTACTGGAGAGTTAACAGCTGGTCAAGAAGTTACAGTGAATGTCTTGGACAGTCCGATCTGGAAAGTGGAAGCCGGAGCCGACATTAAAGCCGGTGAACAGGTAAAGGTTGGCACCAATGGCACGGTTGTCCCTGCGGCAGAAGACACAGGCCTTGGCTATGCAACTGCTGCCGTAAGCAAAGGGGATCTTGCTAGCATTGTATGGGGTGCTGGCGGGTCAGGAGGAAGCGTCGGCCCTGGTACCGTCGGAACCGATGACCTTGAAGATGAGGCAGTCACTCACCAGAAATTAGGAGTTAATGCCGTGCTCAATAAAAATATTGGCGATGGCTCTGTCCAAAACAGAAATATCGGAACGGGAAGCGTGCAAGAAAATAACATCGGTGCCAAGGCTGTGCCTTTAGAAAAGCTGGGGGATGACGTGACAGCCCTTTTAGACAAAAAGCTTACAGCCTCCCAAGCAGCTGCACAAGATGACAGCACGGCGACCGATGTTGAAGGCCTTGTGGCTGATCTCAATGCCTTGCTGGCAAAACTCAAGACGGCAAAGATCATGGCATCATAAAGGATGCGTTTAAATGGACAAGGATCAAGTTTTACAGCTCGTCAAAGCACGCTTGGGCATTAGTACAGCGGTTAGGGATACGTACCTAACCGCTATTATTAATGGCGTTATAACAGAGCTGACAGGTGAAAAGGGCGTCAACCTTCAAGCTGAAAACGCCAATCATCTCATGTTTGTTGTTGATTATTCCACATGGAGGTACCAAAACAAAGACAATACCGCAGGTCTGCCGCGGCACCTCCAGTTCAGGTTGCACAATCTATTTATTCATAACGGTGGTGGCGCTGATGGCGACGTATGATCATGAATTAACGCTAATCCAGCAGGATTTTGATAACGATGAAATCGGTAATCAGATCCCAACTGAAACTAGAACTACCGTTCTATGCAGTAAAAAGTCTGTCACCCGAACTGAGTTTTATAATGCTGCTAACAGCGGGGCGAAACCGGTTTTAGTGTTTACGGTTCACAGCTACGAATACAACGATCAGCAAAAGGTTGAATTTGAGGGCCGGCCATATTCCGTTATTCGAACATACGAGAATGACTTTGAAGAGATTGAATTGACTTGCGAAAGGGTGATCGGGAATGGCAAGAAATGATTTTGCGCGGGAGATTTCGCAAGCCTTGAAAGGATTCACTACGGAAGTTGAAGAGGGTTTGGAGCGGGAGAAAGAAAAAGTGGCAAAAGAAGGAGCCGGAATTTTAAAAAGAACTAGCCCGAAGGATACAGGGAAATATGCCAGGGGCTGGCGGGCAAAAAAATATGGCCGTGCCTGGGTAGTTCATAACGCAACGAAGCCGCAGCTTACGCACCTTTTAGAAAAAGGTCATGCAAAACGGAATGGCGGAAGGGTTGCTGGAAAAGAGCACATCCGTCCAGTTGAGCAGAAAATGATAGAAGAGTTTGAGGCAGCAACAGAAAGGCTGATCAGGGGATGACATTAGCAGAATTAAAGAAATTGCTTGAGGCCACGGGATATCCTGTGGCCTATTCCCATTTCAATGAATCGGCTTCAAAATCGCCGCCTGATCCGCCTTTTATTACGTATTCAGCTCCCGACACATCAAATTTCATGGCTGATAACAAGGTTTATAAAAAGATTACAAACGCTCAGATTGAGCTGTACACAAATATCAAGGATCTGGAAGCGGAAGCAAAACTGGAACAGCTGCTAGACGAGAGCAACATCCCTTATGAAGCGGACGAGACGTGGATTGAATCTGAACAACTGTTTCAAAGAATATATGACTTAGGAGTGATTTAATAATGCCAGAAAATAAGGTTAATTATGGCTTACAAGATGTGCATTATGCACCTTTTACTGTAGAAGATGGCATAGTCACGTATGATAAGCCAATCCCTATCCCGGGAGCGGTTGAACTATCACTAGAGCCACGCGGCGACATGATCGAATTTTATGCAGATAACATGCTTTATTACTCTGCAAGTAATAACCAAGGTTATGAGGGTACGCTCTCTATTGCGAATATCCCTGAACAGTTTGCAATTGATGCCCTGGGCGAAGAAAAAGATCCTGATGATGGGGTCATTAATGAGCTAGCAAACGCAAAACAAAAACCATTCGCGCTGCTATTTCAGTTTGAAGGAGATGTGAAAGCGACAAGGCACGTCATTTATAACTGCACAGCTAACAGGCCAACCGTCTCCTCAGCAACAAAAACGGATTCTGTAGAGCCTACACCAAACGAACTGACATTTGTTTCGGCCCCGCGCCCGACAGATTCAGCAGTTAAAACCAAGACCACGCTATCTACTCCGGCGGAGATTTATGATGCTTGGTACGAAAAAGTTTATCAAAAAGCCGGTACTGGCGGCGGGGGAGTTGAAGGTTAATGGAAAAAACACTGACAATTGATGGCCGTCAGGTTCGATTTAAATCAACGGCGGCTACCGTACTAAGATATAAAGCACAATTTGGCAGGGATTTCTTTGCTGATTTACTCAAAATGGCTCCGTTGACGAAGCTACAGGAACAGGGCGTTACCACTGAAAATATGAATCTTGAAGTTATGAACTTTATTGATTTTGAAGTGCTTTACAATATTGCCTGGGTTTTGGCGAAGACAGCAGATAAAACAATAGCTGAACCGGTTGAATGGCTCGATACATTTGATGAATTCCCTTTAATGGATATTCTCCCGGAACTGCAAGAATTAATTGAAAAAGCTTTAGGCACTAAAAAAAAGTAGAAGATGGAGAATCGGACGGTGAACCTCTCACCACCGATTCTTTTTTGTTTATGTGCAAAAGAGTCGATCTGACTTTACCGGAAATGGAACTGATGACAATAGGCATGTGCCTTGACTATATGGATGAGTTTATTAAACAAAGCAACCCAGACAAAAAACCAAAAGCGCGAAAAACAAGAAAAGCCACCCAAGCAGATTATGACAGCTTCTAAACATAGGGGGTGAGGTGATGGCAAAGCGGATAAAAGGCATCACAATTGAAATTGATGGAGAAACAAGAGGATTAGACAGAGCGCTTCAAGACGTAAATAAACGCTCTCAAGATGTTAACAAGGAATTGCGCGAAGTTGATAGGCTATTAAAATTCAATCCCGGAAATACAGAACTCATCGCCCAAAAACAAAAATTGCTTGGTGATCAAGTGGCTGCAACCAGGGATAAATTAAATCGGCTAAAAGATGCACAAGCGCAAGTACAACGCCAGTTTGAAAATGGTGATATTGGTGCTGAACAGTACCGGGCCTTTCGGCGAGAAATCGTAAAAACAGAAAGTCAGCTTGAAAAATTTCAAAGAGAACTGGCTTCCGTGGATGACGGCCGGGATCTTGAGAATCTACAGCAGGACATGCGAGGTGTTGAAAAGGAGACAGACCAGGCAAAATCAGCAATCGGAGATCTAGGAACCGCTTTAGCCGGTGCTGCTGCTGCTGGTGTTGGCGCAGCGACTGCAATAGATAAAGCCCTGGACTTTTCCACCTTGGATACTCAAATAGATATATCGTTTAACGTTCCGGAGGAATCAAAAAAGTCGGTCAAACAAGCTGTGAAAGATGTATCTGCTTATGGCGTAGACGCAGAAGAAGCGCTGGAGGGTATTCGCAGGCAGTGGGCTTTGAACGCAAAGGCAAGTGACGAATCAAATGCAAAGGTCGTTAAAGGTGCGGCCGCTATTGCGAAAGCCTATGCCGGTATTGATTTCACAGAACTCATTCAAGAGACAAATGAAATATCAAAAGCCTTGAAAATCTCAGATAGTGATGCTTTGGGGCTCACTAATTCCCTGTTAAAGATCGGATTCCCGCCAGAACAGCTTGACATTATTTCTGAATACGGAACACAACTGAAAAATGCCGGTTACGATGCCGAAGAAATCCAAGCTATTATGGCCGCCGGTGTCGAGACTGGAACGTGGAATATTGATAACTTACTTGACGGTTTAAAAGAGGGCCGTATCCGGGTTTCTGAATTTGGGCAAGAAGTGCCGAAAGCCGTTAAGGGGCTTCTTGAAGGAACAAACATATCAGCTAAACAATTGCAGAAATGGGGCCAGGAAGTTGCGAAGGGCGGCGAAGGCGGAGCACAAGCCATGCAAGAAATCGCAAAAGCACTTAATGGCGTAGATAATGAAACGCAAAAAAATCTATTGGGCGTACAGATTTTTGGAACGATGTATGAAGACCAAGGGCAGAACATTATTGATACGCTTTTAAATGCGGAAAATCAAACGGTCAGCCTTAAAGAAAATACAGACGGTTTAAACTCCTCTGTGCAGTCATTAGATTCTTCACCCGCTGTTTTAATGCAGCAAGCCTTTAATGACATTCAAACGGCGCTTGGCCCATTGCTAGAAAAGATTGCGGGTTTTGTTGCAAATGTTGCAAGTTGGGCATCCAAAAATCCGGAACTCACAGCCACCATTGTTGCGGTTGTATCAGCAATTGGAATCTTGCTGGGAGCATTAACGGCAATCACTCCAATCATAACCGCCTTGGCGTCTTTGGCGGGTGTTCTTGGGGTGAGTATTGGAGCAATTTCGGCCCCCGTCCTAATCGTAATCGGAGTCATCACAGCGTTAGTGGCTATATTTGCTACACTTTGGGCGAATTGGGATTCGATAAGTAAATTTTTGGTTAATAGCTGGAATTGGATCGCGCAGCAATCCAGCCAAATTTTTGGCTCCATCGCTAGCTGGTTCAGTTCGATTTGGTCAAGCATAGGCCAAACTTTTAATAATGCTGTCAGCAAAATTAAAGAATGGGTAATTGGTAAATTCCGCGATATCGTTAGAGGGATGCAAGAAAAAATGAACTCGGCCAAAAGTGCGATATCTAGTATTTGGAATGCTATAAAATCCTTCTTTTCCAACACGGTTGGTCAAATTTGGAGCAATACGGTTTCAAAGTTTACAAGTCTTGTATCTTCAATAGGCTCAAAAATGTCCGCAGCAAAAAGTAAAATATCTAGTATTTGGAACTCGATAAAGGGGTTCTTTTCTAGAATCGTCGGAAATATCTGGTCAGTCGTGAGCAGTAACTTTGGAAGAGTTGTCAGCACCATAGGATCAAAAATGGGGAGTGCCTATTCAACTGTAAAGACCATTTTGGGTAATATCAAAAGCTTTTTTAGTGGCATCAACTTATACAAAAGCGGAAAAGCGATCATCCAGAGTGCCATAGACGGCCTTATGGCTATGAAAGACAAGATACTCAGGAAAGTTAACGACATTGTCGGCGCCGTTCGTGATTTCTGGCCCTTCTCTCCTGCAAAAAGAGGCCCGTTAAGTGATATTGACAAAATGGATTTTGCTGGGCCCATTGAGACTTCACTAAAAAAAGCAGAAAGTCCATTAATCAGATCGACAGACAAGCTGGCAAATGATGTTCTTCAGTCCCTTTCTAACATGAACGCTCCCGTCGGAATCAACGGCGAATTGGGCACCGGTTTAGCCGAAGTCAATGCCGCCGGCGACATGTCCGCAGTTGTCCAAGCCATTCAACAGTTGTCAAAAGCTGTTTTAAATCAGCCTGTTGAGGTGGCCGTCCAAAGTGTCCAGGCCAGTTTGGATGTTAATGGACAAAGGCTTGCTCAGACAATCGAAAAAGACGTGACGAAGGCGCAACAGCGGCGAAATTTCAGGGATCTACGGAGGTATAAATAATGTTTACCTTCAATGGAGTAAGTAAACCTTTTGTACGCATGATGTATGACGGAAATCAGCGCCCGATGTGGGCAGAAGTAGACCGGGATTTAATAGAAATTCCAGGCCGTCCAGGAGCCTTCCTGAGACAAACAAAAACCAAGGTGCGAGAACTCTCAATACCCATAATGATTGATGGCGTTTCTGATCTTCAGAAAGCAAAAGAAGAGGTAGCGGAGTGGTTGGTCACAGATAAGCCAGAGGCGTTGATTTTTCCGGATGAACCGGACAGAACATACTACGCCATGGTTAACGGGACGGCAGAGCTGGACGAAATATTTAAATTTGGAAAAGGATCAGTTACTTTTATATGCTCTGATCCATACAAATATGGTGCGGAACAATCATTCACTATTGGCGCGCCTTTAGATCCAGATACAAACCAGATCAAAAACGGTGATTTCAGAGAGGGAAAAGATCATTGGTATTCTACCAACAATATAGGCGAGGCCGTCCCTGTTTCTTCTGATCAGATTGAATTTAAACACGCTTTTGAAATCAAACAACCCGACATTTATCTAATATATTTCTTTGACGATCCGATGTGGTGGGCAGGCAAGCAAGGGTATGCATCATGTTGGGCAAATGTGCAAAATTCTGCTTTTGATACAGGAAACGGCGCCGTTTTGTATTTCAGAGCAAGAAAAAAGTCTGATCAATCCTATATTTATTTTCAAAGTGATCAAAGGCTTAATGGCGACACTAACGGATGGATACAAATTTCTTTTCCTTTCGATTTCTCAACCATCACAGAAGAAATTGACCAGCTGTATTTTGCCATTAGCACGGCCGGAGGATTTACAGTCGTAGAAGCGCAATTTACCGGGTTCATGGTGACTTTCACTGACGAATTAACACCATGGATACCGGATGGGACTGGACATGTCAAGAGTAATGGAACGGCTCCGACTCATCCAATAGTTGAATGTACATTTACAGAAGCGGCTGAAGGGTATGACGTGCAGCTCTTAAATAGCGATACAAGCCTAAATAAAGGGGTGTCCCTGGCTTTTGATTTCATAGAAGGGGACAAACTTGTTATCGACTTTTCAAAGCGCCTGGCGACACTAAACGGTGAAAAGAAAAACACCGCTTTTCTTATAAAATCCGATTTCTATCAGATTCCGCCAAAGAAAGATACGTTAATACGAGCGACGCAGCCAAGCACCATAAAATTTAAAGACAGATACTTATAAAGGCAGGTGATCTCATGGCGGATTTATGGATTTTAGGCAAAAATGATAAAACGCTGGCCGTCTTATCTAGCGAAGCCGAAGGCGCCTGTACTTTTTGGGGAGCTCCGTTTAGAGAAGAATTAAACCAGGGATCAACCTTTAAGTTTACATGTGATCGAACGCATTCTGATAGTAGATATGTTGCGCAAATGAACCAAGTCGTCTTTAAAGATGAGGACGGCTTTTTTCGTCTCTTTAAAATCCGTGAGATTGACCGGGATAGTGGGGCGAACGGGAAAGAGAAGACAGCCCATTGCGAGCCGGCAGAAATGGAATTACTTGAAAAAATTATTGATGATGTGCGGCCGCAGAATACAACACAGCAGGATGCACTTGATCGTGCGTTAGTGGGCACAAGGTGGAAAGGAAATGTAACAGCGGACTTTGGCCTTAACTCAACAAACTTCTATCACATAAGCGTGTATGAGGCTATAACAGAGATCATTAAAGTTTGGGGCGGCGAATTAAGGTTCACTATCAAATTTGATGAAAAATCTAATACTATTACGGAGCGTGTCGTAAACATCGTACCGCGCCGCGGCGAAGATGCGGGCGACCGTTTTGAGGTCGGATACAACATCGACAGAATTCATGAAACGGTCATGTCTTACCCGGTAACTGCTTTATATGGCTGGGGTGCGAGTGAGGAAACGGAAAACGGCGGGCATACTCGATATCTTAACTTTGCTGATGTCGAGTGGAAGGTTTCAAATGGAGATCCAGTTGATAAGCCGAAAGGCCAAAAATGGGTTGAATACCCGCCGGCTAAAGAGGAATACGGAATAGAAGAAGACGGCAGCATTTTAAATTTGGAAGGTCAATGGCAAGATGAAAACATAAAAGATGCTGAGGAACTTCTTCAAAAAACTTATGAACAGCTAGTTAATGCAGCATCAAAAATACAATCAAATTATGAACTAGAAGTCGTTTTGCAACATGAGTCTGTATCATTAGGCGACACGCGTCTTGCACTCGATCGCACCTCTCCTGATCCGATTGAATTTACTGGCCGCGTAATCGCTTTAGAATACGATGTCTCAGATCTGTCCGTGCCGGCCAAGGCTGAAATGGGGCAATTTTTGGACGTTTATGGGCCGGATAAACGCATTGATGAAATTGAAGACCAAATAAAGAATATTGACCGTGACGTGACGGTGACGGATGAAAATTTTCCGAATACAAAGCCACAAACACCTACCAATGTAACGGCCGAAGGACGTTTTGCAAAAGTTTCGCTTTCATGGGATTTTGAACCCTATTCATATATTGCGAAATACGAGGTTTACGGCTCCCAAGTAAAGGATTTCACGCCGGATACCACGAATAAAACCAACCTATTATGGGCCGGTAAAGAGGGCGGATGGGTTCATGAAGCTGATGTAAATCAAGTTTGGTACTATCGTATCCGTGCCGTTAATACTCACGGAACAGCGAGTGATTTTACCGCTCAGTATTCGGCTGCCACAGTACGGATCGGAACGAAACATATTGAATATCAGTCGATTACAAATGCATTAATGGGTGTTGCGGCCATAGATACCGCAAATATAGCTGACGCAGCTATCACTAATGCGAAAATTGATAGTCTGATAGCTGACAAGATCAAAGGTGGCATCTTGTCCGGTGTTATCGTTCGAAGTGATAATGACCAGGGCGACACAATCGAATTAAAGGACGGAACGCTCACATCTAAAATAAACAGCCGAGATATGATAAAAATGGCTAACTTTAACCTTTATTTTTACGATTCTGGCGAGCAAGCACCTTCACCTGATTATAGGGAAGTTGGGAGATTAGCGAACGTTTGGGATACCTCCGACCCCTCAACGCGTGGCTTCGCAGTTAATGGGAGAAAAGATTATTTGAGTCTCGGAAGGCAAACAGCAGAGAGCACTTCTCAACCTGCTTATCGCTTAGATTTTAACGACAGATCTACTATTTTAGCCGGTGCTATTAAAGAAGACGGCAAATGGAATGGAAGGTTATCGCTCCGCTCAACCTATCTTGCTGATTGGGGCAAAATCGGAAAAAATTTATATGTTCCTCAAGTGGCAATAAGCAATTACAATGAAGGCTCAACAAAATGGGGCGGCGTGTACGTTTACACTGGTCGATCTTCTGATGCCCCCGGCGGTTCAAATAAACGTTTTGGTTTTGAGGTTTGGCAATATCAAGGGACAGGGTCTGCTGCGGAGCAACTCTTTAAAATTGATAGGTCGAGCACTGGCCAAGGGAATTTCATGGCATTTTATGGGGATACCGCCTATCTGCCCTATAATGTTCGTTTAGAATCTGGGGATTCGTCAAAAAATGGTGTTCAGGGAATGGGCCTTTCTTTGAGCAATACAACTGCAGATGTGAGGGGGGATCTTACATCCAATGCAACTATGCGTATTTATTATTGGGATGGTTTAACGCTCAATAATGGTAGTGGTTCCACCGCATGGGCGGAGGCAAAGCTTGATATAGGAAGCAACGTTGAAAAGATATATTTTGCTACCGTTATCCCATACGGAAACCTTAATGACGGAATTGTGTGCGGGATCCAAGGGATGTCAGCCGGGAACCATTTTATAAATGCAAGAGTGCGCGGAACTGGCGCGTATAATGTAAAAGGGTATACGGTGACACGTTTGATGTTTCTTTATATTTATGAGCCGAAATAGAAAGAGGGATAGAATTGCTTCATATTATTAATTTGTTTGGCCGAGATCTAAAAACGTCCGGGTTAGAAGTTGAAAGTACAAATGAGACCGTTGTTTTCCATGATTATGCCATAACGCTGAATGGGAAAAGTCAGCAGATGGAGGCTATTGGCTTTAATCTTGAAGGAAGTACAGATAGACGCATTCTATATAAACTGTATTTAATTAAAAAAGATGATGAGCCTTTAAACTACCATTTGACAAGAGTTGAATTAGATTCGGACGGATTTAGCACAATTGATGATCCACCAGATGTCATCTATCTACTGGCTGAAATCTATATTGAACGAGACGGAACAGTGGCCGGCGTCGTCTATAATTCTACAGATGAAGTCCCATATTCCAAAAATGCAGATCTTATGAAGCTGCCGACTCAATTTAACATTAGGGTTGACGAAAGTATTTTTGATCAAAATGATCCAGGACAGGAGCGTGATGAAGATGTTCCGGAAATTAGAACCGGAGAACATTAAAGCAACTGAACCTAGGGAAACAACTAGCGAAAAGTTGATACGGCAAAACATCACATTACAAAGGGTGATGATCAGCCAGCTATTGAATGACGGAAACCCACTTCCTGCTTATGAGTTATTTTGTGATTGTTGGGAGAACGGCACAATAACCACGGCTCAGTTAAATAAAGCTTTGTCTAACGGCCTGATCACCCAAAGCGATTATAACCAAATTACAGCATCCCCGCGCGGCGATGCAATTCCAGATGAAACGGGGCAATTATAATGAGTCAAAACAAACCAACTTATGAGCAATTAGAAGAAAGGGCAAGATTTGTTGAATATAAATGTTTATCCTTACAAGAAGAATTGTCAAAGGCTTACGATTTAATAACGAATGTACAAGCCTTATATAAAATGGAGCACGAGACAGTCGAAAAACTTCAGCAGGAATTAAAACGGATGGAAGATGAACTGATGAAAATTAAACAAAAGTCTAAACCAAAAGCGGCGAAATAAGCGGCTTTTTTATTTTGCCTAAAAGGAGGAAGTAAATTGGATCAATTTTATAAAGGTGTCATTGCTGTTGCGGGTGGAATTGCCGGATTTCTTTTTGGAGGTTGGAGCGTGCTGCTTACTATTTTGTCTGTACTTGTGATCATTGATTATGCAAGCGGTCTGGTGGCTGCCGGAATAAATGGAGAAATGAAAAGTAAAGTCGGGTATATCGGCATTACTCGTAAAGTATTTGTTTTTGCTATCGTTGGGGTTGCTCATATGATTGATTTGCTACTTATTGAAAATGGGATTGAAATGGGCTTTCTTGTCATGACGGTAACAATCGTATTCTACTGTGTCAATGAACTGATTTCCATTACTGAAAATGCGGGTAAAATGGGCGTTTATGTACCGGAGCCGATTACTAAGGCGATTGAAGTTTTAAAACAACAAAATAAATCAAAATAAGGTTGCCCGTGCGGCAGCCTTTTTTATTTAAGAGAATAGGAGTGGTTCAAATGGCAGTTTCCTTGGGAAAATTGATTGATCGTTCTGTCCGTAACATGGGGGCAGGAATCCATCCTGTTGTGAAAGAGACCGCAATTGAAGTGATCAAGCGCGCTTACAAAGAAAAAATTTACGTTCAGATTACATCCGGCTATCGCTCTTTTGAAGAACAAAATAGATTGTACGCCCAGGGCCGGACAGCTCCAGGAAAAATTGTTACTAAAGCCAGAGCTGGGCAATCCAATCATAACTACGGTTTAGCGGTTGATTACGTTCTGCTTTCCTCTGACGGGAAAAAAGCACTCTGGACAGTGAACAGCAAATGGAGGAGGGTTGCTCAGATTGCAAAAGCCCTAGGCTTTGCATGGGGCGGAGATTGGAAAAGCTTTAAGGACTACCCGCATTTAGAAATGATGGGCGGTTTGACTTTGGCACAGTTGCAAGCTGGAAAGCGTCCGAATTTAAAATCAAAGGTAAGCAATCCTACACCGGCAAAGGAACCGAAAAAGAAATCACCTTCCAGCGGCGGGCGGGAAAACGTCAAAACCATCCAGTCCACTTTAAACAAACGATACGGATTAAAAATTAAGGTGGACGGTTACCCAGGGCCGGAAACACGAAAAGCCTTGCTGAAGGGGTTCCAAACCGAATTAAACAAACAATTTAATGCCGGTCTTGTCGTTGACGGACTTTGGGGGCCGAAAACTCGTGCAGCTACCATTAATGTACGTAAAGGGGCGAGAGGAAACCTTACCTGGATTTTGCAGGCGCTCTTGATCTGCAAAGGGTATGACGTGAACGGCCTTGATTCTATCTTTGGTAGCGGACTTCAGAAAGCCGTCAAAGCCTTTCAGAAAGCAAGCGGACTTTCCGCTGATGGTGTTCCTGGAAAGGCAACCTGGACAAAACTATTCAATTAATTGGGCTCTCTGATAGAGGGCCCTTATTTTTTTATGCTCTTTTCTCCCTCCTCTCTTTTAGTAAAATATGGTTGTCAAAAAATGATTCTTTTTGTAAAATAATTACCATGATATCAAGAGGATGTAAAATATTTTAACTTATCTGAAAAATTAAAATCTTGCGAGAGAGGGGAAGAAGGGTGGAAAAAATAGCTTATGAAAAGATGGGGCAAAGGATTAATGATTGGTACAAGATAATTAAACAAAACGACATCCCCAAAGCTACTGAAATGAGGGGGGAAATCAAAAGAAATTTGCCTCGCATGGAAGAGAACCAAGATGTATTAATCTATTTTAATTTGATTGATTCCCGCTATAAGCTTTTAATAGAAAAATATCATGAATCGGGGGAGTTGTTAGCAGAAATCAACCCGGAATCCTTAGAAGCTAAGACCGATCACATGATTCAATATTATTTTTATTTTTTCTCAGGGATGTACGAGTATTACAAAAAGAACTTCACAAAGGCAATCAACTTTTACAGAATTGCTGAAAACAGACTAATTAAAATAGATGATGAAATTGAAAAGGCAGAGTTTCACTATCAAATGGCAATTGCATATTATGAGATAAGACAAAATTTCTTTTCATTAAACCATGCAGAAAAAGCGTTAGAATCATACCAAGCCCATGAATCTTATACAAACAGAGTCCTTAAATGCAAAATGATAATTGCCGCCAATCAGGTTGATTTGGAGCGATTTGAAGAAGCTGAGAAACTTTATAAGGTTGTGTTGTCGGCATCTTCTTCTTCCGGTGATCTCCTGACAGAAAGTTTTGCGTGCTTTAATTTAGGGGTTTGTTATGAGCGCAGAAACTTATTGTCAGAGGCTAAAAGGTACTTTGAGCAAGCAGCGGACATTCATGAACGTGAAAACTCAGTTTTTGGTATCCGCAGCATGTACATGTTGAGTCGGGTTAATTACAAGCTGAATTTAGCTAAGGAAGCCCGAAAATGGTACAGCAAGAGTCTCGAAAGGGCTATTGAAGAAGACGACAATGTTTATAAAGCCAAGCTCAAAATCATACACTCTTTATATGATCAGCATGATTTGCTTTCCATTGAAACTGCATTGGAGCAGTTGAAAAATAAAAAGCTATGGTCAGATGTTGCTGATCTCACGTTTAACATTGCAATTTATTACAAAAAGCAGGGGGATAGCGATATTGCGGCGAAATACTTTGAGGAAGCATGTCATGCTAAGGATCAAATTCTTAAACTAACGGAGGAGTTATGATGAAAAAAGTAAAAGCGTTGATTGCTATTGCTATTCTTGGAAGTGTTGTAGTCTTTGGTCTTTCAAACACCTCAACCCTTACTGACGAGCAGGCAACAATGAAGGTTGCTGAAAATGCAATCTTTGGTTAGATTATAATTAAGTCCCTTCTCAAATTGGGAAGGGACTTTTTCTTTTTTTAAAAAAAACGGCCTTAATGAATGAGAGGGGGAGTTGTGCCCCTTCTCTTATTTAATGTGTTTTTTAAATACATATGTCTATTATCGGTGAAGATGTACCGCCGCCGACCCAAATGGCTGAGATTTGGCCGAGTGCGGTCAGAACAGCCGGGTTGCCGTCAACAGCCGCAGCAAACATCGAAGCAGCTGATCCGGCTAGAGATATTCCTGAAAAACCGGAGCCGTCAAGACCGGTCACCGCTCCCGTGACAGTGAGCGCCACTGCGGCGAGTTCTGGAGAGAGCGGGACGCTGTGGGCAAAAGCTGAACCGAGGTCCTGCACGATCCTATTAGAAAAACCGGGTATCTCGGCTGTCAGTACTTTTTCGAAACCCGCGTCGCCCAAGTAAAAAAAGGCGGCGATCGGAATGACGGGGGCAAACACTTTAAAGCCGAACTGAAATCCGCGAATGAAATAACCGGTGATTTTCTCAAGACGACGGTGTTTGTGGACGATAAAATGAATGAGAATCATCACGAAGACAGCTGTTCCTCCGACAAGCGCCGTCGCTTCGTCTCCTTGCAATTCCAGGATCAGCATCGCGGCGATATCCCCTAAAAAAATGACCGGAATCATCAGTGCGAGCCATTTTCTTGGGGCTGGGGGAAGAAGCCATTCAGGCTCGCTTTGCCGCCGCTCACTGTTTGCGGCTGCTTGATTGTCTTTCTCTTTCCTGAGCATAAAAAAGGCTGCCGCCGTTGTCGAAAAGCCCATGATCAGGACGAGCGGAACGCTTGCAGACATCACTTCTGCAACGGACAGTCCGGCTGCATCTCCGGTCAATTTAGGCGCCGCCTGGATGATGTAATCGCCTGATAGAGCGAAACCGTGGCCGAATAAATTCATGGCGCACGCTACCGCTATCGGGGAGAGGCCGGCTTTTAGCGCGGCAGGCAGGAGGACGGCGCCGATCAATGCGACAGCCGGGGAGGGCCAAAAAAATGAAGAAATGATAAACATTAAAGCTCCGGTGATCCAATAGGCCAAGGCAGGACCTTTCATCCATTTGGCGATCGGAGTGACCATTGCTTCATTAACGCCGGTCTTTGCCAGCAGTTCGCTCATCGAAACGGTAAAGCAGATGATGAAAATGGTCGGGAGAAGTTCTCCGGCGGCGTAGATTAAGCTGTTGAACAGGCCCATCACAGAGGCAATGGCAGAATGGGTCGCCGCTAATGAAATGAAAAAAACCCCGGCAAGCGATATAAAGGTGGTATCAAGACGAAGAAGCATAAATGCAAGAATTGCAGCGATAAAGCCCAAATATATAAAGTGAACGGACGTTAATTCAATTTCCATTTCCCGATCCCCCCGTTAACATAGCCTCATACAGCTTATTCCTGGGCTGTCAGAGTGTGAAGGAAGGGCTCATTTCCTCGGAAATAAAAAACTGCCTTAAAAGGCAGTTATTCGACAGAATGATACGAAGAAATATAGGATGGGCGGGAAAAAATCGTTCCGCCTTGGTTGATTCCAGCTGAAGATTCCTTCTTTTGATGGGCTTCGCCGAACGATTTGGAGCTTTTCCAGTCCTGAAACGACTGTTCTGTGTCCCACAGCGTCAGTACGATATACGTATCGCTGTCTGTCGGCCTCAGCACCCTGAGGGCTTTAAAGCCAGGCTGATTTTCGATTTTTCCGGCTCTGTTTTTAAAACGGGTTTCGAAAAGCGGTCTTCCTTCCGGTGTGACAGGGATGTTGTTGAGGACGGCGAATCCGGAATGTTCCAAAGTTCCCGACTGATCGATGATTTCGTAGCGGTGAGGAGAATGAAAGACGCTTTCTCCGTCGGTTTCGTGAAAGAGAATGGCGGAATCGTGGCTTTTCATAAATAACATGTTTTCAAGACCGTGCTGTTTGGCGAGCTTTTTTAAAAACTCGACAGTTCCGTATGTAATGTAAAAATTCAATTTTATCACCCCTTTTTTGATAGTATAACAAAAGGACGATTTAAAATTCTATCTATTACCCGCTATAAATGCTGCAACATAATTTGAAGAAAAAATTCCCATACTAGCTATAGAAAGGAATGAGGTGACCATATGAGAAAGAGATTTTTCATTCCAATCATCATTACAGCGGCGATATTCCTTTTATCGTTAATCGGATATATTACGATTTTGTTTCTGGGGGATTATGTGATTGATGAAAAGAAACTGATTTTCCATGCTTCTTCTAAAATCGTCGACCAAAATGGAGAAGAAGTCACAAGCCTCTATACTGAAAACAGAAGACCTATTTCAATTGCCGAGGTGCCGGACGGCGTAAAAAATGCCTTTATCGCGGTTGAAGACAAGCGCTTTTATGAGCACCACGGCATCGATTTTAAATCCGTGAGCCGTGCGGTCTATAAAGATATATTAGCGGGAGGAAAAGTGGAAGGTGGAAGTACGATCACCCAGCAGCTCGCAAAAAACACTTTTTTGACACACGACAAAACGTTTTTAAGAAAAACGAAAGAAGTCATAATCGCGATCAACTTGGAGCGGGACTACAGCAAAAACAAGCTTTTGGAAATGTATTTGAACCAGCTTTATTTCGGGCACGGCGTCTATGGAATCCAGGCGGCTGCAAACTACTTTTTTAGCAAAGATGTGAAAGACTTGACGGTCAGTGAGGGAGCGGTGCTGGCTTCCATTCCTAAAGCGCCGTCCACGTATTCGCCCATTCTCAATCCAGAAAAAAGCCGTGAGCGACGCAATGTCATTCTCGGCATGATGAACGAGCAGGGATATATCAGCTCAAAGGAAACCGTCAGAGCCCAAGGCAGTACATTGGGCCTCCACGTGAAAGAAAAATCAAAAAATCCGTGGCTTGACAGCTATATTGATCTGGTCATGAAAGAAGCGGAAGACAAATATTCGATTTCGAGTGAACAGCTTCTTCAAGGCGGATACACAATCAGTGTTCCGCTCGACGTTTCGATACAAAAAGCAGCTTACACGCTGATGAAGCAGGACGGCTATTTTCCAGGAACAGACAATAAAGCTGAAGGGAGCGCCGTTTTTATCGATAACCGGACAGGCGGCGTAGTGGCCGCTCTCGGAGGTCGGGAATACGCTCCGAAAGGCTACAACAGGGCAACAGCCCCGCGTCAGCCAGGTTCGACTTTTAAACCGCTTGCCGTTTACGGCCCCGCTCTTGAAGAAAAGCGGTTTAAGCCGTACTCCATGCTTGAAGATAAACAGCTGTCATACGGCGGCTACTCGCCGAAAAATTATGACGGCCAGTACGAGGGCAAGGTCTCTATGGTGGATGCGCTGACCTACAGCAAAAACGCGCCTGCCGTATGGACGCTAAATGAGATCGGAATCGAAACGGTGAAGCCTTATCTCAGCCGCTTGGGCATGAACGTGCCGGATGAGGGCCTGGCATTGGGGCTGGGCGGCTTAGAGAAAGGAGTGTCGCCGCTTGAGATTGCCGGGGCATACCGGACCTTTGCAAATTCAGGACAATACACCGAGCCATTCTTTATTAAAAAAATCACGGACGAAAACGGGGATGTCATATTCCGCCGCGAGGAAAAATCAGAAAAGGTATTCAGCAAACAAACCGCTTGGAACATGACGCGAATGCTAGAGGAGGTCGTGAAAAGCGGAACGGGAAAAGCCGGTGATTTTTCCGGAGAGATTGCAGGAAAAACGGGCTCGACCACGTATACCGGAAAAGAGGGCGGAACAAAAGATGCCTGGTTTGCGGGGTATACGCCCGAAGTGACGGGAGCTGTCTGGATGGGCTACGATAAAACGGATGAATCCCATTATTTAAAAGGCGGCAGCGCTTATCCGACAAGGCTGTTTAAAGACATTTTAAAACGCTCCAACCATAAGCCTGAACGATTTAAGGCGCCTGAAGGTGTAAAAGATCTGGACAGGCCGATCCGCCTCGAAGATTTGGAAAGTGTTAAAGCAGACTATTCCTTTACGCCGATGGGGCTGATTACGGTGTCATTAAAATGGCATGAACAAGAGGATAAAAGGGTTGAATACCGAATATATGAAAGGAAAAACGGAAAAGAAACGCTCATTGATACGGTTAAGGGGAAAGGAAGCTATTCAATCCCTTATGCAAACATCTTTTCCAATGCTTCCTATAAAATTGTTCCGTACAATCCGCAGACGAAAACAGAGGGGAAAGGGACTGATTATATCGAACCGAAAGTGTTTCCTTCGGGTCATTAGGTACCCGAAATTCATCAATTTCTTGAACAATAAGTCTCATGAGTATACCGTTCAATAAAAAAACGGTATATTGGAAGGAGTAATTTTGCGAACGTATGGTTGCAGCTTGAAAGGTGGATATCATGATGAAAAACGACAAGGCTTTTAATGACACATTCTTAAAAGCGTGCCGAGGAGAAAAAGCCGCCCATGTACCGGTATGGTACATGAGGCAGGCTGGAAGATCACAGCCTGAGTACAGAGCGCTCAAGGAAAAATACGGACTGTTCGAAATTACGCATCAGCCCGAACTGTGCGCTTACGTGACAAGGCTCCCCGTTGAACAGTACGGTGTCGATGCGGCAATACTTTATAAAGACATAATGACACCGCTTCCAGGTATTGGCGTTGACGTCGAAATTAAAAACGGCATTGGTCCTGTTATCGATCAGCCGATCACATCTCTCACAGATGTTGAAAAACTTGGCGAACTCGAGCCGGAGGAGCATATACCATATGTGCTGGAGACGATCAGGCTCTTGACAGAAGAACAGCTGAACGTTCCGCTGATCGGTTTTACTGGGGCGCCGTTTACACTGGCCAGCTATATGATCGAAGGCGGCCCGTCCAAAAACTACAATAAAACAAAAGCGTTTATGTACAGCCAGCCTGCTGCATGGGACCTCTTGATGAAAAAGCTCGGGAAGATGGCGGCTGTATACGTCAAAGCCCAAATCCGCGCCGGCGCCAAAGCCATTCAAGTGTTCGATTCCTGGGTCGGCGCGCTGAATATCGGTGATTACTGCCGCTATATCAAGCCGACGATGGACATTCTTTTCAAAGAGCTGAAAAAAGAAGGCGTGCCGCTGATTATGTTCGGGGTCGGCGCAAGCCACCTCGCGACTGAATGGCACGATCTTGACCTTGACGTCGTCGGGTTGGACTGGCGGATGAGCGTGCAGGAAGCCAGGGATAAAGGGCTGACAAAAACGCTTCAGGGGAATTTGGATCCTTCGATCCTCCTCGCCCCGTGGGAAGTCATTGAAGAGAGGACGAAAGCCATTCTCGATCAGGGCATGCAGACGGACCGGTTTATTTTCAACCTCGGTCACGGGATTTTTCCCGAAGTGAGTCCTGACACACTGAAAAAATTGACGGCATTTGTTCATGAGTATTCCGCCTCAAAAAAATCGAGCCTGATGACATGAGCATTTCAGTTGGTCTTTTCAATATAAACTGTCAAAATACGTATAGATCATGATCTTTAAAGAGGTGTTCACGTTGGGTAAAAAGAAAATGGGGCTTCTTGTTATGGCGTATGGGACGCCGTACAAAGAGGAAGACATTGAACGTTATTATACACACATCAGAAGAGGCAGGAAGCCTGAGCCTGACATGCTTCAGGACTTAAAAGACCGCTATAAGGCGATCGGCGGAATTTCTCCGCTTGCAAAGATCACGCAAGAGCAGACGAAGCAGCTGGAAAAACGCTTAAACGAGCTTCAGGATGATGTGGTATTCAAGTCATATATCGGTCTCAAACATATCGAACCTTTCATCGAGGATGCCGTTCAGGAGATGCATAAAGACGGGATTACAGAAGCCGTCAGCATCGTGCTTGCGCCCCATTTCTCCACCTTCAGCGTACAGTCGTACAACAAGCGGGCGAAAGACGAGGCTGAAAAGCTCGGCGGATTGTCGATCACATCGATCAACAGCTGGTATGATGAGCCGAAATTCATCGCATATTGGGCGGATCAAGTGAGAAAAATCTATGACGAAATGCCTTCGGAAGAAAGGGAAAACGCCGTCTTGATTGTATCGGCGCACAGCCTTCCCGAAAAGATCGTCGAAATGGGTGATCCATATCCTGAACAGCTTAAAGAATCAGCGAAGCTGATTGCCGAAGCGGCGGGTGTAAAAGATTACGCCGTCGGCTGGCAAAGCGAAGGAAACACCCCTGATCCGTGGCTTGGGCCGGATGTTCAGGATTTGACCCGTGACTTGTCAGAGCAAAAAGGGTACAGCGCTTTTGTTTATGCTCCCGTCGGCTTCGTAGCTGACCATTTGGAAGTTCTTTATGACAACGATTATGAATGCAAAGTCGTCACAGACGATATCGGAGCAAGCTATTACAGACCTGAAATGCCTAACGCAAAACATGAGTTTATCGATGCTTTAGCAGATGTTGTATTAAAACAATTGGAGAAAGAACAGTAAAGAAGGCGATTGTAAATGAGTGGAGAACGCAGGCAGATTGTCATCATCGGCGGCGGTATTACCGGATTGGCCGCCGCCTTCTACTTGGAGAAGGAAATCAAAAAGAACGATCTCCCGGCCGAAGTCACGCTTGTTGAAGCAAGTCCGAGACTGGGCGGAAAGATACAGACGGTACACAAAGACGGCTATGTGATTGAACGGGGGCCGGATTCATTTTTGGAACGGAAGCAAAGCGCACCTCAGCTCGTGAAGGATCTCGGGCTGGAGCACTTGCTCGTGAACAACGCGACAGGCCAGTCTTATGTTCTTGTCAGCGAAACGCTCTATCCGATTCCGGAAGGAGCTGTGATGGGGGTGCCGACAAAAATCGGACCTTTTCTGACAACCGGCTTGTTTTCCTTGCCGGGGAAGTTGAGAGCCGGAATGGATTTGCTGCTTCCAGCGAGCAAGCCGCAGGAAGACCAGTCGCTCGGAGAATTTTTCAGAAGGCGCGTCGGCGGTGAAGTGGTGGAGAACCTGATCGAACCGCTTTTGTCAGGCATTTATGCCGGGGACATTGACCGCCTCAGTCTGATGTCAACTTTCCCGCAATTCTACCAGACAGAACAGAAGTACAGAAGCTTGATCATCGGGATGAAAAAATCGCGCGGCGCCCAGAGCGCCAAAAAGCCTGCGAACAAAAAGAAAGGCCAGTTCCAGACGGTGAAAACCGGCCTGCAGACGATTGTTGAAGAACTGGAAAAGCAGCTCGATATCACAAAGGTTTATAAAGGCACAAAGGTCGTCAGCATTGAGCGCGCGGGCTCGGGCTACAGCATGAAGCTTGACAACGGCAAGGTGCTTCACGCTGATTCGGCCGTGGTCACGGCTCCCCATAAAGCAGCTGCCGCGATGTTTCCAAAAGCGGATTGGCTGAAGGGTTTAGAAGATATGGTGTCAACATCTGTCGCCAATGTGGCGCTCGGATTTCCGGAAGAAGCCGTCCAAATGGAGCATCAAGGAACAGGCTTTGTCATTTCAAGGAACAGCGACTTTTCGATTACGGCGTGTACTTGGACAAACAAAAAATGGCCGAGCACAACGCCTGAAGGAAAAGTTCTGTTAAGAGCTTATGTGGGGAAAGCCGGCGATGAGTCCGTTGTCGAACAGTCAGATAACGAAATGGTGAAAATCGTCCTCGACGATTTAAGACGGATTATGAAGATCGACGGCGAGCCGGAAATGACCTGCATCACAAGATGGCATGAAGCGATGCCGCAATACCATGTCGGCCATAAGAAAAGAATGAAAGAGATCAGGGAAGGGTTACAGGCGTCATATCCGGGCGTTTTCATGACGGGGGCCTCTTTTGAAGGGGTCGGCATTCCGGATTGCATCGACCAAGGCAAGCAGGCCGTAGCCGATGTACTCTCACACCTTTTCGAATAAAGAAGAGCAAATAAAGCTGTCCGAATCCATTCGGCGGCTTTTTTTATTTCACTCTTTTTACAGCTTTCATCATTTTAAAGTTTGTTTATGGAAAAGATAACATTTAAATTATTGCATTTTATATTCAGGTGTGTTACATTACTTTTTGTACTTACTGACCAAAATGTTCAAATAGTCAATTTCGGGGTGAGAAACCGTGAGCAAAGATCGAAAAGCACTGATTTTAGAAGCGGCGACAAAATCGTTTACACAATTCGGCTACAAAGCGACGACGATGGATCTGGTGGCGAAGCTTGCCAATGTCGGCAAAGGTACGATTTATACTTTTTTCAAGAATAAAGAGGAACTGTTCGACGACATTTTTTCTTCGCTTCTGATTGAGATGAAGCAAACGGCTGATCAAGCGATTGATCCTGATCTGCCTTTTCACGAAAATGCCCATCGCGCGATGATGGCGATATTGGAGTACAGAAAGAAGCACCAGCTGACCATTAAGATCTTTCAGGAAGGTGCGGAGCTCGGCACACCGGCGGCCCGCGAAGTGATTGAAAAGCTGGAACGCATGGTCATCAGCTATATTAAGAGAAAGATTAAAGAAGCGATTAAAAATGACGATATTAGACCGTGTGACCCCGAGCTGAACGCGTTTGTCATCTTCAAGCTTTACATCGCGCTCATCTTTGACTGGGAAAAAAACCATGAACCGCTGAAAGATGAAGAGTTGGCAGAGATGCTGAAAATGTATATTTTAAAAGGATTATCTCGTTAGATTATCCTTTCTTTGTTTAAAGGGGTGCTTATCCGCATAGAGAGCGGCTACTAACTAGGAGGCGTATCAACATGAATGTTTTCAAAAACCAGTGGAGAGAACTGATAACCAATAAAAAACTACTGATATCCGTGATCGGGGTTCTCTTTATACCGCTGATTTACAGCAGCATATTTTTGGCGGCGTACTGGGACCCATACGGAAACGTCGATCAGCTCCCCGTAGCGGTTGTGAATTCCGACAAGGGAACGACATATGAAGGAAAAGACCTTCAAATCGGCGACGACCTTGTCAAAGAACTGAAAAAAAACGATAAATTCGACTGGCATTTTACGACGAAGGAAAAAGCGCTGAGAGGCTTGCAAAATGAGGAATACTACATGGTTGTAGAAATTCCTGAAAACTTTTCGAAGGATGCCAGCACGGTGATGGATAAACATCCGAAAAAGCTGAATCTGATTTATCATACAAACGCAGGACGAAACTATGTCGGCGCCCAGATCAGCGATAAAGCGATTGAACAGCTTCAGCATTCAGTCGGTTCTGAAATCACGCAGCAATATGCCGAAGTCATCTTTGACAATTTCGGCAAAATCGCAAAAGGTCTCGGTGAAGCCAGCGAAGGTGCCGGAAAACTGGATAAAGGACTGAAAGATGCGAAAGAAGGAAGCGAAAAGCTGAAAAAGAACCTTGAAAAGCTTGCGAAAAGCCAAATTCAGTTCAACAAAGACGGAATGGAGAAGTTCGGCGCGGCATTCAATACGCTGAACGACAAAATTCATGAACTTGATTCAGGGCTTGCGCAATTTTTGGAAAAAAGCGGCCAGCTGCACAGCGGTGCTCAACAGCTCCAACAAGGCATGCCTCAGATTGTGGCGGGATTGGAGCAGATGAATGAAAAAGCGCAGATGATAAGCAAACTCGAAGAAGCCATTTCAAATGAAAAGATTCAGCAGCTTGAAACGGCACTTTCAAACGCCGAAAAGGCGAAAAAAGAAATCAGTCAGATTTCAAAAAATATTGATGAGCTTGAAGCGGCATTGAAAAACCAGCACAGTGAAGTCAAACAAATTATTGAATCCAGCAACATGCTGACACAAGAACAGAAAGCCGCGCTTATGAAACAAGTCGATGAAAAAATGGGAACGGTGAAGCTGCCTGAGTTTGACAAGTTGAAAGCGCAAATTCCCGATGTAAGCGAACTTCCCGATTTATCCGGGCTGAAACAGAAGCTTGAGGAATTGAAGCAAGTTCCTTCAAATGTGAATAAGCTCTATAAAGGATCGCAAAAGATTCAGCAAGGGCTCGATGCGCTGACAAACGGTTTGGGTGCTTACAACGAAAAATTCGCGGAGGCGAAAAGCGGATCATCCAAAATCGCCGAAGGCAGCCAGACGTTAGTCGGGAAGTTCGGCGATCTGCAAAGCGCGGCTGATAAACTGAAGGACGGTTCTTCCAAGCTTGCAGAAGGGGCTAAATCTCTTGATGAAGGTCTTGGCAAGCTGTCTGACGGAAGCGGGGAGCTGTTTGACAAGCTGTCTGACGCTGCTGATCAGACCGGCGATATTCAAGCGGGAGACGAAAACTACAATATGTTCTCAGATCCCGTCGATGTGAAAGGCGATAAAATCGATCCGGTTTCCAACTACGGAACAGGATTAACCCCGTATATTTTGTCGCTCGGCTTATTTGTCGGTGCATTAATGATTACCGTCGTCTTTGATGTGAAAGAGCCGGCTGTCCGGCCTGAATCAGCTTTCGGCTGGTTTATGAGCAAATTCAGCGTACTTTTTGCAGTGGGGATTCTTCAAGCGGCGATCGCCTGCACGATCATTCTCTCTGGCATCGGGCTTGAAGTGCAAAGCGTCTGGAGATTTTATGTGTTCAGTATGATCATGAGCATTACATGTCTTGCGATCATTCAATTTTTGGCTGCGACCATGGGAAATCCGGGACGTTTCATTGCCGTCATTCTGCTCGTGCTTCAGCTTGGAGGAAGCGGAGGAACATTCCCTCTTGCACTTGTTCCTAAGTTCTTCCAAGTCATCCATTCCGCACTGCCGATGACCTACAGCATTGCGGGATACAGAGCGGTGATTTCAAGCGGAGACTACGCGTATATGTGGGAGCAGGCTGCCGTGCTCGGCGGTGTTGCGATCGTCATGATGGCCTTGACGCTGATTTATTTTAAAGTGCTGCTGAGAAAAGGAAAAGTTGCAGAGCAGCACGCATAAAAGAAAAAACATCTTTTCAAGCCCGGCAAGGGCAAGAAAAGATGTTTTTTTTTTGAAATCAGGAAGCTGGCGCGCCCCATTTTACAATCAGTCCCGTATATGTAAGACCCCCGCCGAAACCGAACAGAATCAAGGTATTGCCCTCTTTCAACTTTCCGTTTTTGACGGCTTCATCAAGGGCGAGAACGATTGATACGGATGAGGTGTTGCCAAACCATTCGACGCTCGTCAGCGCTTTTTCGAGTGAAATTCCGGTTTTTTCGCAAATTGATTCGACCATTCGCAAATTCGCGCTGTGCGGGACGAACCAATCGATATCCTTCAGCTCCATTTCAGCTTGGCTAAGCAGCTTTTTGACGCCTTCGGGAATGGACCTGACCGCCCATTTATACACTTCGCGGCCGTTTTGAACCATTTTTCCTTCACCTGAGAGCGGCTCCCCTTTAAGGTCGCTGCGCAAGCCGGTTCTGTATAAATGGCGGGCTCCGTCACCTTTCGTATCCTGGGCAAAAGTAATGAAGCTTGGGGAATTGTCGTCCCGTTCGACAAGCAGGGCGCCCGCGCCGTCGCCGAACAAAATGCAAGACGCGCGGTCTGTGTAGTCGGTTGTTTTGGATAAGGTTTCACCGCTGATCACAAGAATTTTTTTGTGCAGTCCGGAAGTGATCAGGCCGTTGGCGATATGCAATCCGTATGTTAATCCCGCGCAAGTCGCATTTACATCCACCGCGCCGACTTCTTTCCATCCGAAGTGCTCCTGAACCTGGCATGCCGTGCTTGGAAAAGCATAGTCCGCCGATGTGGTAGAGACGATGATCATGTCAATATCGTCCAGCGTGCCGTTGTATCTGCTTTGTAGATTTTCAACGGCCTTTATGCAAAGATCTGATGTGAATTCGTGACTTCCTGCGATTCGCCTTTCTTTCATTCCTGTCCGCTGAACGATCCATTCATCAGAAGTATCGACGATTTTTTCAAAGTCTTTGTTTGTCATGCGCTTTTCGGGAACATAGGTGCCGATGGCGGAAATTCGCGCTTTTGATAAAGTTTTCATGAAGTTCACTCTCCTTTTTTTTATTATAACACCTAGTATTAGTATCTGGTACTAAAATATTGATCTGATGTATACTATAAACATCACAAGTTGGGAGGAATGAACAATGTCAGGACAGAAAACGCTGGAGCTCATCAAGGAGCTCGTCTCCATCCCGAGCCCTACCGGAAATACGTATGACATCATAGACTATATCAATCGCCTATTACAGGAAGAAGGAGTCGAAACAAAGTTTAACCGTAAGGGCGGCCTGATCGCGACGATACCGGGCCGCGACAAAGCCCGGCACCGGATGCTCACCGCTCATGTCGATACCCTCGGAGCGATGGTGAAAGAGATTAAACCGAACGGAAGGCTGAAAATTGACTTAATCGGGGGGTTCAATTACAACTCGATTGAAGGCGAGTATTGCAAAATTGAAACAGCATCAGGGAAAACTTACACCGGCACGATCTTAATGCATCAGACATCAGTGCATGTTTACAAAGACGCCGGAAAAGCCGAGCGGAACCAGAAGAATATGGAGGTCCGCATTGACGAACCGGTCCGCAGTGAAGAAGAAACCCGGGCACTCGGCATCAATGTCGGTGATTTTATCTCCTTCGACCCGCGCGTTGAGATCACACCGAGCGGGTTTATCAAATCGCGTCATCTTGATGATAAAGCAAGCGTCGCCCTCCTTATTGAGCTGATCAGAACGATCAACACAGAAGGGATGACACTGCCTTACACAACACATTTTTTAATTTCCAACAATGAAGAAATCGGTTATGGCGGCAACTCCAATATCCCGCCTGAAACGGTGGAATATTTGGCTGTTGATATGGGAGCGATCGGCGATGGGCAGTCAACCGACGAATATACGGTATCCATTTGTGTGAAGGATGCCAGCGGGCCATATCACTACGGGCTTCGCAAGCGTCTGACCGCTCTTTGTGAAACATACGGAATCGAGTATAAGCTTGATATTTACCCGTACTACGGCTCAGATGCTTCAGCAGCCATCAGAGCGGGCCATGATATCGTCCACGGGCTGATCGGCCCGGGAATTGACGCATCCCACGCGTTTGAAAGGACGCATCAGTCGTCCTTGGAGCAGACGGCAAAGCTGCTGTATCATTATGTCCTGTCTGACATGGCATAAAAAAGCTCCCAAAGGACCCCGGTCCCTTGGGAGTAAAAAAAGAGTGGAAGTCATCCATCCGTAGAGGATGGCGTTTACTTACCAGTAATCATAGTGTTTTTTCTTTTTGCAGTGATCAAAGTGGTCAAACTTCTTGTAGTCATAGTCATAATCATACTTCTTATAGCATGGATAATAGTAGTAATAATAGTAGTAGTAGTATTTCTTGCAGTCGTGGTCTTTCTTGTGGTAGTCAAAGTCATAATCTTTCTTGCAATGGTCATGGTAAAAATACATTAAACTTCCCTCCAGTTTTCTTTTCTAATTTAACTACAGTACATCGTATGTAAACGAAAGGAAGTTGTTTGGACAGGTTTCTTGAGCAAAATGCATATTTTTAAAAAAACGTATGTTTCTCCAAAAGCGGGAAACATACGTTTTTTTGCGGGCTGTCAGCCGGACATTTTCATATCTGCCGGCTCCCTTTGATTTAAGACGGTCTGTCCTTTAACGGCGTCATATTCACCTTCCCATTTTGACATGACCACAGCGGCAAGAGCGTTTCCGGTCAGGTTGACGACCGTTCTCGCCATATCCATAATCCGGTCGACTCCGGCAATGAAGGCCAGCCCTTCAGCAGGAACGCCGATCGTGCCCAGAGTCGCGAGAAGAACGACGAATGATGTGCCGGGAACGGCAGCCATTCCTTTAGAAGTGACCATCAGGACAAGGATGAGCGTGAGCTGCTGCCCAATGGACAGATCGATGCCGTAGACCTGCGCCAGAAACAGCGCCGCGATTGCCTGATACAGGACAGAGCCGTCAAGGTTAAATGTGTAGCCGATCGGAATGACAAACGACACAATGCCTTTCGGACAGCCGATTTTCTCCATTTTTTCCATGACGCGCGGAAGCACAGTTTCAGAGCTTGATGTACTGTATGCAAGAAGAAGCTCATCTTTCATATAGGCCAAAAATTTAAATATATTGATACCGCACAGCTTGCCGACGATCCCAAAAATGACAATCAGGAAGAAAGCAAGAGCAAGATAGACAAGCAAAACGAGCTTTCCCAATGATAAAAGCGAAGAAAAACCAAATTTTGAAACCGTTACACCAATTAAAGCAAAAACGCCGAACGGCGCGAATTTCATGACGATGTTCACGACGTGGAACATGGCTTGAGACGTTGCCTCAAAAAAGGAAAGCACAGGCTTGCCTTTTTCGCCTATGGCTGACACTCCGAGTGCGAACAGAACAGTGAAGCAAATGATCGCAAGCAGATCGCCTTCAGCGAGCGATTGGAAAAAGTTTGTCGGCACAATGTGCAGGAACGTGTCTGCGACAGATTTGGTGCTTGCCTCTTTTTCTGTTTCTACATATTGGCTGATATCCTGTTTTTCAGCACCAGAAAAGTTTACGCCGTGTCCAGGCTGAATGATATTTCCAAGGAGCAGTCCGAGCACGATCGCAAAAGTCGTAATGATTTCAAAGTACAGAATCGTCCGAAAACCGAGCCTGCCGACCTTTTTTCCGCTGCCGGCCCCTGCAACCCCGACAATCAAGCTTGAAACGACAATAGGAATCACAATCATTTTGATTAATCTTAAGAACAAATCACCGACGGGCTGCAGATACGTTGCGACCGCAGGGTTTCCGAACCAAATCGCTCCTGCTGCAACACCTAAAATCAGCCCGAGGAAAATTTGTGTGGCTAATCCGAATTTAAGTCTTTTCATAGATGCCCTCCCAACGCATGCTTAATTTATACTAGAATATTAAACTTGAGATCGTAAATTAAGTATAGCGAAAGAAAATACAGCTCGTCCATTAAAAAAATAACGTCTGAATATATTGAAAATTCAAATATGAGATGATCATCCCAGCTTAAATTCAAATCGGGACGTTCATCGGTGTATATTTCCCTAAGTGAAATAGTAAAATGTTATTAAAATAATGAATTTTGACAAGAATCTCTCTCTTTATAACTAACTTTATGACAAAAAAACGCCCCGGGGAGATCCGCCGGGGCATTTTTTAATGACGTCTATATATCTTTTACATTTAAGCATTTAGAGCAAGTGTTTCCGTAGCATTCGTGCTGCTCATCAATATCGTGGCCGCATTTTGAACATTTTTTGGAAGGCAAATTTCTGAAGAACTCGGTGATTTTAGCGAGCATGTTGATTCCCCCAATTCGTTTGTTGTCATCATTGTATTATAACAGTATCCAGGAAATCAATGTCTGTTTTATGACAAAATATAAAACATGCAATTTTTAAGAAAAATGGGTATATTGAATAGGGGGACGATAGACACAAAAAAGAGGTGTGTATATATGAAGATGACAGTCATCGGCTGCTGCGGAGGATTTCCGGCTGCAAATGAAGCGACTTCAGGCTATCTCTTTCAATCCGGGGATTATTCCGTTTTAATCGACTGCGGCAGTGCCGTTTTATCGAAGCTTCAGCTGTTTCTGCCCGTTGAGGAGCTTGATGCCGTTATATTATCCCATTATCATCACGACCATATTGCGGATGTCGGCCCTTTGCAATTTGCCAAACTGGTCGGCTCATTCCTCGGCAAGGGAGCGAATGCCCTTCCGATATATGGACATCCTTTTGATGAAGAGCAGTTTTCAAAGCTTACATATAAAACGCATACCGCTGGATTGGCCTATGATCCGAAAGAGTCTTTGGCAATCGGACCGTTTACGTTCACGTTTTTAAAGACGGTTCATCCTGTTGACTGCTTTGCTATGAGGGTGACGGACGGTGTTCATTCTGTCGTTTATACAGCCGATTCGAGCTTTCAGGAAGCTTTCATCCCGTTCAGTGCAGGAGCCGATCTGTTGATCTCGGAGTGCAATTTTTATGCGGATCAGGATGGGAGAAGCGCCGGTCATATGAACAGCCTCGAAGCGGGACGCATCGCTGCAGAAGCGGGTGCGGGACATCTGCTCTTGACACACCTCCCGCATTTCGGGGAACATCAAAAACTAGCAGAAGAGGCCAAAACCGTTTATAAAGGCGCGGTTGATCTGGCGCACACCGGTTATGTGTGGGGAGAATAGAAGGAGGAACTGACAAACATGCTGTTTATCGATAATCAAAATATTACAGATCCGAGGATCAACTTGGCGATTGAGGAGTACTGCTTAAAGCACCTCGATCCTGAAGAGACGTATCTGCTGTTTTATATCAACCAGCCGTCGATCATCATTGGCAAAAACCAAAATACGATTGAGGAAATCAACACAAAGTATGTGGATGAAAACGGGATCATTGTCGTTCGCAGGCTGTCAGGCGGCGGAGCTGTCTACCATGACCTCGGGAACTTGAACTTCAGCTTTATTACGAAAGACGACGGCAACAGCTTCCATAATTTTAAGAAGTTTACGGAGCCCGTTGTGGCCGCTTTAAAGCGGCTTGGCGTCGATGCGGAGCTGAGCGGCCGAAACGACTTGATGGCAAACGGCCGGAAAATTTCGGGAAACGCCCAGTTCTCAACGAAAGGGAGAATGTTCAGCCATGGCACGCTGTTGTTCGATTCTGAGATAGAACATGTCGTATCGGCTTTAAAAGTAAAAAAAGATAAAATCGAATCAAAAGGCATCAAATCGATCAGGAGCCGGGTAGCCAATATCAGCGAATTTCTCGATCAGAAGATGACGACAGTGGAATTCCGAAGCATGCTTCTCCGCTATATTTTTGATACCGAAGGGGAAATACCGGAGTATAAGCTGACTGAAAAAGACTGGAAAATCATCAATCAAATTTCAAAGGAACGCTATCAAAACTGGGATTGGAACTATGGGAAGTCTCCGAAATTCAATCTTCAGCATTCAAAACGATTTCAAGCGGGATCGGTCGACATCCGCCTGGAAGTGCAAAAAGGCGTGATCCGCGAGTGCAAAATATTCGGTGACTTTTTCGGAGTCGGCGATGTCAGCGATATTGAAGAGAAGCTGACAGGCGTACAGTATGAAAGAAAAGCGATTGAAGAAGCCCTTCAAGGCGTCGACATCAAGCATTACTTCGGCAATATTCAAAAAGAAGAATTTTTGGATCTTGTCTACTAAAAGAGAGGCTGCGGTTTCCGCGGCCCCTTTTTAACTTGAGAGGAATGGAAGATATTTCCCAACAGCCCTTGAGTGTTTTCTGTTCATTTACTATAATGGGAATAGATTTTGATTATCACAAAATGAATGGTCATTCATTCATTTTTAAGGGGTGGGAGAATGAATTTAGTTTCAAAATTAGGGGAAACAGCTCAATCAAAGCCTGACAGAACCGCTTATATTTTTGGGGAACAGACGGAAACATACGGGGGATTACAGCAGAAAATTGATTGCTTTGCAGAAGGTCTGCGCGAAATCGGGGTGGAAAAGGGAGATCATGTTGCTTTGCTTCTCGGCAATACCCCGCATTTTGTGATTGCGTTTTACGGTGTGCTGAAGGCCGGAGCCGTTGTCATACCGATCAATCCGGCCTATACGCCGACTGAGATCGGCTATATGCTGACAAATGGCGACGCAAAAGTGATCGTGGCTCTGGGACAGCTGCTTCCGCTTTACGAAAAGGTGCATGAATCCCTTCCGAAAGTCAGCTGCGTCGTACTTTGCGAAACGGGAGAGCCGCTTCGCGAACCGGAAAGCACCGAGGTTAAGATGAAATTGAAATCGTTTACAAACATTATGAAACCTCCTGTCCGGCCGTTTCCTGAAATCGACGCCGAAGATACGGCCGCCATCCTTTATACGTCAGGAACTACGGGAAGACCAAAAGGGGCGATGCTCACACATCAAAATCTATTTTCGAATGCAAATGATACAGCCCGCTATCTAACAATGAATGAATCTGACCTTGTCGTCGCCGCCCTGCCGATGTTCCACGTTTTTTGTTTAACGGTCTGCATGAATGCGCCGCTCATGAACGGCGCAGCGATTTTGATCGTGCCGAAATTCAGTCCCGCCGAGGTTTTCAAGCTGATTAAAAAGCATCAGGCGACGATCTTCTCAGGCGTGCCGACAATGTACAATTACCTGTACCAGTATGAAGGGGCGGATGAAACCGGTTTTCGATCCATCAGGATTTGCATCTCAGGCGGAGCGGCCATGCCTGTCGCTCTCCTGAAAAGCTTTGAAGAAAGATTCGGCGTTCTCGTTTTAGAAGGCTACGGTTTGTCGGAGGCTTCTCCTGTTACATGCTTTAACCCGTTCAGCACCGGCCGCAAGCCAGGATCGATCGGCACGAACATTCTCAATGTGAAAAACAAAGTCGTCAATGAAATCGGGGAAGAGCTGCCTGCCGGTCAAGTCGGGGAGTTGATCGTTAAAGGGCCGAATGTTATGAAAGGGTACTACAACATGCCGGAAGAAACGGCCCATACGATTAAAGACGGATGGCTGTATACAGGTGATTTGGCAAAACGGGATGAAGACGGTTATTTTTATATCGTCGACAGAAAAAAAGACATGATTATCGTCGGCGGCTATAATGTCTATCCGAGGGAGATCGAAGAAGTGCTCTACCTTCATCCGGAAATCGCAGAAGCGGTGGTGATCGGAGTGCCCGACCCGAATACGGGAGAAGCCGTCCAGTGCTATGTCGTTCCGAAGAATAAAACGCTGACAGAGGATGATGTCTTGTCGCATTGCAAAAAGCATCTTGCCAAATACAAGCGCCCGGCGGCGATCGTCTTCATGGATGAAATACCGAAAAATTCGACCGGCAAAATTTTAAGGCGCGCTTTAAAAGACATTTTGACAAATCAATCTTGACACGTTAAAAGGGACGCCTGCCGCGTCCCTTTTCTGCAGTTCTCTGAGAAGAGCGTCTTTTTCCTTTTGTCGGAGAACAAAATATGTGCCCTCCTCTTCTTTCAGGATGACGGCTTCATCTTTCTTCAGCCAGACGGTGAAGTGAACGCGATGTGTGTCGGTCATGCTGATGTATCCGTGATACGCCGGAGAAGGCAGGCTATGCGCCGACTTTTCTTTCATTCTTTTCCCTTTGTTAAATGTATCAAGCAGAACGCCTATGTTGTGCCTATCTTTGATGCTGACCGTTTTTTCGCTGTCATTTGCCTGCTTCAAGATGATTTTTTCGGCATTTCTTGAGTCGAAAGGCTCCGCCATCAAGTGGAATACATAAAAGACAGTGATAGATAAAATACCGAAAAAAAGTATGATCCCCATTATTTTTTTCAGAATGATCACCTCAGGCTATTTATTTTCTCCGTTTAATGGCTTTTCATCCTAAAAAATTATGCTATAATGTTCAATAAATTATACAAATGTTCAATTTATTGAGAGGAGGCAGAAGATGAATTCGATTGAAAAACAAGTCGCAGAAAACATAAAGAGGCTGCGAAAAGTCCGCAATTACAGTCTTGATCAATTGTCATCGATGACTGGCGTCAGCAAAGGCATGCTCGCGCAAATTGAAAAAGGCTCTTCAAGTCCGACGATCACAACTTTGTGGAAGATCGCAAACGGGCTGCAAGTATCATTTACTTCCTTGGCAGAAAAGCCCGCGGGGGAGCCGACGGTCGTCAGAAAGCATGAGAAAACGCCCGTTTTGGCCGGAGAAGAAAAATACGCGGCATTTCCGCATTTTCCCTTCGACCAGAAAAAGAAGTTTGAAATCTTTTATATTGAACTTGCGCCCGGCTGTGTACACGAATCAGAGCCTCACCACGGAGGGATTGAAGAGTATGTGCTCGTCTCTAGAGGAGCGATCGCGGTGACGACGTGTGATTACACCTGCAGCCTGAACGAAGGCGATGCGATGCATTTCACCGCAAACACCGTGCATACGTACGAAAACAACACGGAACAAACGGCATCATGTTATACACTCATTTATTATCCGTAAAGAGGTGTCAAGATGGAAAAGCACGATTCACTCAATTTTCTAGACGGGCTTCGTTCAGGGGTTTCCCTTGCCGTCGGCTACATTCCGGTCGCTTTGACATTCGGGCTTTTGGCGAAAACAACGGGGCTGTCGCTTTTTGAAACGTTTTTGATGAGCGCCCTTGTTTTCGGAGGAGCGTCCCAGTATATGTCTTTAAGCATGCTCGCCGTTCAGACGGGAATCATCGAAATCGTTATGACGACGTTCATTGTGAATATCAGACATTTTTTATTTTCGGCGACTTTGAATCAATTGGTAGAAAAAGATTCGCCTTGGAAAAAAGCGTTTTACTCATTTTTCGCGGTGACAGATGAATCGTTTGCCGTCGCTGCTCTAAGAAAGGAAAAGCTGACGACCGGGTATATGATCGGCCTCGGTTCGATCGGATATGTAAGCTGGGTTTTTTGGAGTGCGGCCGGGCATTTTGCAGGGGCCGCCATGCCGGCTGTTCTCCAGGAAAGCATGAGCATCGCCCTTTATGCCATGTTTATCGGATTGTTGGTACCGCCTTTGAAAAAACAGCGAAAAGTCCTGCTGCTGGCGGGGGCGGCTGCACTATTCAATACCGTTTTCCAAATGAACGGAATATTGTCGGCAGGATGGTCGATCGTCTGCGCTACGCTTTTATCCGCCGTCCTGATTGAATGGCTGTACCAATTTAGAACAGAGGGGAAGAGAAACTATGTTTAGCCCGATCATCTGGATGATTATCGGCATGGCTGCCGTTACATATGTGCCGCGGATGGTGCCGCTCATTGCTTTTGAAAGCCTGAAGCTTCCCGGATTTTTGGAGCGCGTGCTGAAAAATGTGCCGTACGCCGTCTTAGGGGCTCTCATTTTTCCGGGAGTTTTTTTGGTGCAAAGCGGTATGCTCTACGGACTTGCCGGCGCTCTTATCGCATTTTTATTTTCCTATTTTGGAGCAAGCGTCATAGTCGTCGTGATGGGGACGATTTTGACGCTCGCAGGCGCCGGCCTCTTGCTCTCATTGTAAGGCTTGGTTCTAACTTTCGCATGAAAAGCTTACAATAGAAGTAACTGCTATGTGAGAGGAAGTGATTCGCCATGCGGAAATGGATCGCGGGAGCCGGTCTCCTGTATGTGCTGTACGGCCTTTTTTTCTATTGGTATCTCTTTATGGCCGGTGAACCCTCCGTTCCTGAGGCGCTGAAAGGGACAAGCGCAGACCCGGCGGCATTTATGAACGAAAGAGAACTCATGCTGACGGAAGAGTACTCGAAAATAAAGGACTTTATGTTTTTTATCCGGATTCCGTTTGAATGGTTTTTATTTTTTATATTGTTGATTGCCGGTTTATCCAGGAAAATGAAAAATTGGGCGGAGCAGACCTCGAAGAGGAGAAGCATTCAAATCACGGCATATGTTTTTGCTTTGTTTCTGATCGTCACGATCGTTTCTTTGCCGCTTGACTGGATCAGCTATCAATATTCGCTTGACTACGGCATATCAACCCAGACAACCGCGAGCTGGATCAAAGACCAGGTGATCGACTTCTGGATCAGTTTTCCGATAACGGCTGCGGCGGTGATCGTCTTTTACTATTTGATCAAAAAGCATGAAAAACGCTGGTGGTTTTATGCCTGGTGTCTGACGGTTCCGGTTACGCTGTTTTTATTTTTTCTCCAGCCGGTTGTCATTGATCCTTTATACAATGACTTTTATCCGCTGAAAAATAAAGATCTTGAACAAAGCATTCTGAAGCTGGCCGATCAGGCGGATATTCCTGCGAATCACGTCTATGAAGTGAACATGTCTGAAAAAACGAATGCGTTAAATGCCTATGTAACAGGAATCGGCGCCAATAAAAGGATTGTGCTCTGGGATACCACGCTGAACAAGCTGGATGAGCCGGAAATTTTATTCATCATGGCGCACGAAATGGGACATTATGTGATGAAGCATGTTTACATAGGACTCGGCGGGTATCTGCTTTTATCCCTTGCTGTCTTTTATGTGATCGACAAGCTGTACAAGCGGATCATCGGCCGCTATGGAAGAAGCCTTCATATTGCGGGAAAATCCGATCTAGCCGCACTTCCGCTTCTTCTGATGCTGATGGGGGTTATCTCTTTCGCGTCGTCTCCATTTACGAACGCAGTTTCGAGGCATCAGGAAAAAGCTGCTGACCAGTATGCGATTGAACTGACGCAAAACAGCGATGCAGCGGTTTCGACGTTTCAAGAGCTCTCAAAAGCCGGGCTGAGCGAGGCAAACCCGCCGTTTCTCGTCAAGATTTTTAAATACGGCCATCCGACGATCATGGAACGGATTCAAAATATTGAACAACCCTCATCAGAATGAAGAAAAAGCTAGTGCTAAAAACACTAGCTTTTTCTATATGCTATTTGTTAGAATATGTTATTGAGCGGCAGCTTCGACATTGATCAGACCTTTCCCATAGTAGAAGGAGCTTCCCAAATAAGTCGCCGTGCTGGAGAGACGGTTGCGGACTTGTGAAGCTGAAAGGTTCGGATGTTTTGACAAGATCAAAGCTGCTGCTCCCGCTACATGAGGAGAAGCCATTGACGTTCCGTTCAATGTTGCATAAGTGTTCGTTGGGTAAGTGCTGTATACGCCTGCGCCAGGAGCCATGACTTCAAGCTCTGCTCCCACACTGGAAAATGAAGCTCTGTTGCTGTTAGAGTCTACCGCACCAACAGCGATGACAGAATCGTATTTCGCAGGATAGCCAATTGTATTCGTGTTTCCTGAAGATCCGCTGTTCCCTGCTGCAGCTACAACGACAACCCCTCTTGCATATGCATTGTCGACTGCCTGTTTCATCGCTGTCGAGCCTGATGCTCCCCCAAGGCTCATATTGATAACATCCATGCCGTTTGTTGTCGCCCACTCGATACCGCTTACAATGCCGCTGTATGATCCGCTTCCGCTTGAATTCAGTACTTTAACCGCGTACAAGGATACGCTTGGCGCAACGCCTAATACACCCGTTGTATTGTCAAGCGCAGCTACTGTACCGGCAACATGTGTGCCGTGTCCGTTGCCGTCGGTGTTATAAGCTTCGCCAGCCACAAAGCTTGCTCCGCCGACTACGTTCAAGTCCGGATGAGAAGCTTGGATTCCTGTATCCAGGACGGCTACTTTTACATTCGCTCCCTTAAAGCCTTGAGCCTGCACTTTGTCCGCTTTAATGAGAGGAATGCCGTAAGGAACGGTTTGCGCCAAGGCATGGGCCACATGATCCTCTTCCACATAAGCGACATCCGGATCATTTTTGACTTCCTTAAGCGCTTCTTTGTCTAGCTTCGCTTTTGCCGCGTTGATGATTCTAAACTGCTTGTCCACTTTTCCGCCGCTCTCTTTGATGATGTCCTTTTTGACAGATGCGGTTTTCACTCCTGACTTAAATCCGACAATATAATCCTTTTCAACATTTTTCGCCGGTTGAGCAGCAGAAGCGGAATCGCTGAATGCCATCGTGAACACGAGCATGAAGGCCGTCAGCATCCCAAGCCAAAAACTCTTTTTCCTCATCATTACTCACTCTCCTCCTCTTTATTCAGAATAATTGAAATAGAAGGATAATATAATCTATTCCAATTATTCTGTTAATTTATTATAGAAAAAAAATGAATTATATGGTAGGCCTATTTTTTTGGAGGACCAATTTAAAATTTTTTGGTTATTAATAACTGTTTTAGAAAAATGTTCAGTTCGAAAGTATGAATAGACCGCTTCAGCCTGGCAGGGAAAGAGGTCCCGAGGGCCGCGAATGACAGGAGATTGCTCCATCTGATTCATTTTATGAAAATACTATTCATTTATTTTATGAGATCATTTTTTGCCGAAGGAGGTTGCGGCCTTGTCGATCATCTATTAAAATATGCAATATATCGCATACAGAAACGGGTGAAAGATATGAAATCAGCTCATGTGAAAGGTGTATTGATGGTGCTTGCAGGGGCTTCATTGTGGGGATTATCGGGAAGCGCTGCACAGTACATATTTGAAAGGGGAGCGGTTGAAGCCGGCTCGCTTGTCTCTGTCAGGCTTCTGGCATCGGGAGTCATTCTCTTGTTATATGTTTCAATGAAAAACGGTTTTCAACATGTGTGTCAGATATGGAAGAAAAAAACAGATATTTGTTCGATTTTAGTATTTTCAATTTTTGGAATGCTTGCTGTTCAATATACGTTTTTTGCTTCAATCGAAAAGGGTAATGCCGCGGCTGCTGCAATTCTTCAATACTTGGCGCCTTTTTTCGTATTGTTTTACCTATATGTTAAAAAAGAACTTCCGCCTAAGTGGAAAGATGCCGTACTTACTTTATTGGCGCTTTTCGGCGTGTTTCTTCTTTTGACAGGCGGAAGGCCGGACAGTTTGTATATTCCGGCCGAGGCCGCCGTTTGGGGCATTTTGTCCGGTGGAGCGCTTGCTTTCTATACGGTTTTTGCAGGAGGATTAATTCAATCGTTCGGTGCTTTGACGGTTACGGGATGGGGTATGCTCGTCGGAGGGGCCGGAATTTCTTTTTTGTTTCCGCCGTTTCGGTTTGACCTTTCGCACATTGGGGCAGGGGAGGCGGCAGCCATTCTGTTTGTTGTATTGTGCGGCACAGCTTTGGCGTTTGCCCTATACATCGGCAGCCTTTCTTATCTTTCCGCAAAAGAAACGAGCTGCCTGAGCTGCGCCGAACCGCTAGCGGCTGTTTTGTCGTCGGCGGTCTGGCTGGGTGTGCCGTTCAATGCCTTTCAAGGTGCCGGTACGGTAATGGTGATCATCACGGTCATCATTCTTTCCCTCAGCAGAGAAAGCAAAGCGGGGGATTCCGTGAATGAACGGGTGTAGAAAGGAGAAGGAGGCTCCTTTCTTTTTTTATAATGATAATGATTATCGTTGTCATTGGTATGAAGTGTTGCTATAATAATTTCGTCTACTACCAGAAAAGGAGATACATATGAAGCACAAGTATTTTGCTATTTTATTCCTATTGATGATATCAGTGTTGACAGCCTGCTCGGGGGGAAGCGAAAGTACGAAAACCTCCAGTCAGGATTCCGTGACAGTTAAGCACGACTTAGGAGAAACGAAAGTAAAGAACAATCCGAAAAAAGTTGTGGTTCTTGAATTGGGTTTTATTGATGCGCTCCTTGATGCGGGCATTAAGCCTGTCGGGATTGCGGACGACGGCAAACCTAAGTTTATTAACGAGAAGGTCAGAGAAAAAATCAAAGGGTATACTTCAGTCGGTTCGCGCGCCCAGCCAAGTTTTGAAAAAATTGCTTCTTTAAAGCCCGATTTAATAATTGCCGATTCGAGCAGGCACAGCGGTGTCTATGATAAACTGGCGAAAATTGCGCCGACAATCGCGCTGAAAAACTTGAATGCAGATTATCAGGACACGCTTGACGCGTCTCTTACGATTGCGAAAGCCGTCGGCAAAGAAAGCGCAATGGAGAAAAAGTTGGCTGAACATAAACAAAAGCTGAATGAATTGAAACAGAAATTCGGGAGCCGGAAACAGAGCATTCTTCTGCTCGGAAACACAAATGAAGCAATCACTGTGCGCGACGAAAACTTTTTCACGTCTCAGCTTCTGACGAAAATCGGCTATACATACGGTGTCAGAGACAGCAGCAAAGGCGATGGCGAAAACGGTGAATCCGTCAATATTAAAATGACGCTTGAGCAGCTGCTTGAGAAAGACCCTGACACCATTGTCCTGATGACGGGAGAAAAAGATAAAGTCGATGAAGACGGGAAAAGACCCATTGAAAAAGACCCTCTTTGGAAAAAGCTCAGCGCTGTCAAAAACGGCAAGGTTTATGAAGCCGACAGATTCGCCTGGTCGCTCCGCCGCAGTATTGACGGAGCAGATGCGCTGATAGATGAAATCGGTCAGCATCTTCTGTCTGAGGATCAAAAGAAATCTTAAGAGCCTGCCGGCTTGCTGAACGGGATGACGCATGCTTTTTACAAAAGCATGCGCTTGTTTTTTTCTAAAGGAGTGACCTGTTTTGATATATATGAAACGTTTTGCACCGCTCATTTTTGTTTTTCTTTTGCTCGCGGGTTTTGCGCTTTCTGTTTCAATCGGTTCGTCAACGATTGCGCTGCCCGACATTTGGGCAGCTGTGTTTATGTACGACGGTTCAAAATTGCACGCGATTATTCAGTCCATCCGAATTCCGCGCGCCTTGGCCGCCGCATTCATCGGCGCGAATCTAGGGGCCGCGGGCGCACTGATGCAGGCGGTGACAAGAAATGCGCTGGCATCTCCGAGCATCTTCGGAATCAATGCAGGGGCCTCTCTTGCTGTCGTATGTTTGACGGTGATGTTTCCTGCGCTTGCCGCTCCCCAGACAGCGATGGGAGCCGCTTTTGCCGGCGGTGCCGCGGCCGCGCTGGTCGTGTACGCGGTTGCCTCAGTATTCAGCGAACACGACAGGGATATCAGCTTTGCCTTGATCGGTGTCGTCATTCAGGCGATCATTGCTTCGATGACGCAAATGCTGCTCATTTTTCATGAAGAGTCGACGGAAACGCTATTGTTTTGGCTCTCCGGTTCTTTAGCGGGGAGCTCGTGGGATAAGCTTCATTTGTTGATTCCGGTGAGCATTGCAGGTTTGTTGACGGCTTTGGCCTTAGGGAGGGCGGCTTCCGTCATGAGTCTCGGAGATGATGTTTCACATGGGCTGGGACAAAATGTATGGCTCAGCAGATTGTTCATCGCTTTCACTGTTGTCGCGTTGGCAGGAGCATCGGTGTCCGCTGCCGGACCGATTGGTTTCATCGGTTTGATGGTTCCTCATATGATCCGGTATCTGATGGGGGCTGACTATCGGTTCGTGATTCCGTATTCGGCATTGCTAGGAGCCGTTCTTTTGCTGTTTGCTGATATTCTGTCCCGCTTTGTCTATTTTCCGTACCAAACGCCGGTCGGAGTTGTCACGGCAATGATCGGGACGCCGTTTTTCATCTATTTGGCGAGAAGACGGAAAAAGGGGGCGGCATGATGAACAATGCGGCAAGAAAAATGAAAAGACGGCGCGGGCAATCGGCGCTTGTCCTCTCTGCGTTATGCGCCTGTTTGTTGATGCTCATTGTGCTCAATTTGGCGATCGGCGATGAAAACATTGGACTGTGGGACGTAATGAAATCACTGGCAGGGCAAGGGGATGCAGGAGTTCGCTTCTTGGTGATGGAATTTCGAATGCCGCGCATCCTTCTCGCCGTGCTTGCCGGAGGGGCGCTTTCAATCGCAGGTGTAGTCGCACAATCGCTGATGAAAAATCCGCTGGCCGCCCCTGACACGCTTGGCATTACAGGAGGAGCGGGATTGGGCGCTGTGATCGTTACGGTCTTGTTTTCACAGCAAAGTCCGCTTCTGCTGACAGGCGCCGCCTTTTCAGGAAGCGTTTTGGCTGCGGCTCTCGTCTATTTATTGGCTTATCGAAACGGGATTTCTCCTGTGCGGCTGGCGCTTGTCGGGATCGCGGTCAATGCTTTTTGCCATTCGGGTATTCAGCTACTCATTTCAAGGGGGAGCCCGAATGTCAACAACGCATTAATTTGGCTGAATGGAAGTCTGTGGGGGAGAGACTGGGATGATGTACTGTCTCTTTTCATATGGTGTTGTCTGGTCATTCCTCCGTTATGGTTTGCGGCAAAACCGCTCGATATCATCAAATCAGGGGACGGGATTGCCGTCGGCCTTGGCATCCGGCTCGAAAGAACGCGATTTCTGCTGCTTGCCGGTGCGGTCCTGCTGACAGCTGCGGCTGTGACCGCCGTGGGAACAATCGGTTTTATCGGGCTGATGGCGCCCCATATCGCAAGAAAGCTGGCAGGGGCTGAAACGAGGATCTTGATTCCCGTTTCAGCTCTCGTCGGCGGCATCGTTCTTTTGATAGCCGATGCCGCCGGAAGAGGCCTTGTTCCGCCGCTTGAAATACCGGCTGGATTGATCGCAGCCATTATCGGCGGTCCGTATTTTATCTATTTACTGCGCCGCGAAGCGAGGCAGGGGAGAGCATAAAAAAGACGGCATCAACCTTGCCGTCTTTTTTTAATTTGACAAATGGTGTGAAAGATTGTAATCCTTCACATGCCATTTATTTTCATGGAATTTGATGTTGCTTAGGCACGCATTGACGAGCTTCGTATTTTCCAGGTTGATGTCGCCGTTTGAGATTTTTGACAGAAGGGCGTGTATCGCGGCTCCGTGTGCGACGATCAGCACTTTTTTGTCCGGATACCGCTCGCTGACCTTTTGAACGCCGGCCATCAGCCGTTCGGCAAGCGCTTCTTTTGATTCCTGATTCGGATATTCTTTATCGGGGTAGAGCCTCGTTCTTTCTTCGAATGGCATCCCTTCTGCATCTCCGTAATTCCTTTCGATGAAATCTTCCATTTCGATGATTTCAAGTCCCAGGTATTGATTGATGATTTCAGCGGTTTCTTTCGCTCTTCTTAAAGGGCTTGTAATGATGACGTCCCAGTCGGACCCTTTCAAAAACGCCCCGGTTTCTTTTGCCTGTTTTTGACCGGTTTCATTTAAAGGGATATCGGTTCTTCCCTGCAGTTTTCCTAAAGCATTCCAGTCTGTCTCGCCATGCCGGATCAAACAAATCGCAGTCATTCTGAAAAATCTCCTTTCGATGTCGGCTTTCGCGTTTTTCGGTGATATGGCTATTATACTAAATTTAAAAAACAGAACCACGAAATATGACTGGCACAGAACAACATTTACACGATTTTTTCAAACAGGAGCGTAGCGCCGATTCTGCGGATTTGAAAACATCACTGAGCGTTGCCATTATGGCTGTGAATATATCTTTGACTTGCATAGCAGACTTTCAAATAACGTAATAGAATCAGGTTGCAAAAGCAAAATACACAGGTCATGAATTGACCTGTGTACGGTAGCGGCTTATTTTTTTGTCAGCTCTACGAGAGAATCGACTGAAACCGCGACTTGTGACACGGCGGCATTCACATCTTGAAGGCCGCTTAAAAATGCCTGCAGATCGCCTTCGATTCGGCCGCTTTGCTCTTTGCTCGTTTTCATATTGGAGACGATATCATCGAATAGATGATTGATCTCCGACATCTTGTCTTTGCTTTCGTTCACGAGCTGGTTTACATCTGTAATATGCTTCGTGACGATCGAGATTTGCGCGTTTGTGTTATTGACGAGCTCAGATACGGTGGAGACGGTTTTTTTCGTATCATCGGACAGCTTTCTGACTTCGTTTGCGACGACTGCGAACCCTTTGCCGTGCTCTCCCGCCCTTGCAGATTCGATCGAGGCGTTGAGCGAAAGCAAATTCGTCTGCTCGGCAATGCCTGTTACGATTCCGAAAATCTTTTCGATCTGCAGCGCGATTTCTTCCAGCTTTTTAATTTCCTGCTCGATTTGCGTCATACTGCTTCCCATTTGATTCAGCTGCTGTTCCTGCTCCTCAAGCTCCTTTTTTCCGCCGATCGATTTTTGTTCGACAGAAACAGCTGTCTTCGTTCCGGCTCTTGACGTTTCGGCGATTTCGGACGATTTGTCGACCAATTCTTGTACAGCGCCCGTTGTTTCGGCAAATAAAGCGGCCAAAGAACCGGAAGTATCTTTGATTTGCCGGTGAAGGTCATTTTTGCTCTCTTCATCAAGTCTTCGGAGCCTTGCATGCTCGTCTTCAAAGGCCTCGAGGACGATCTGCTGTTCGATGTTGAGAATTTTGGTAACGGCTTTGACTGACCGCCTGTATTCTTCATCGGATAATGCGTTTTCAAAGATTGTCAGCATGGAAAGAAGGAGATCTTGAAATGCCCCTAGATACCACTTTGGCAAGAGCCCAATCCGAAGATGAACGTGGGCGATCCGGATTCTTTTTTCTAAAAAGGCTTCGTCGATGACACCTGAAAACATTTCCTGGATGTGGATCGTCAATGTCTTTTTGAGACGGTCAACTGAGCTGTGGTCATGGATGATCTCCATCAAAGAGTTTTCATGCTCAAGGTTTTGGTAAAACCGGGTGACGATGGTTTCGATATGTTCAGTGACTAAAGGCTTCAGCCTGCACAGCACCCAAAGATCCTCATCCGTCAAATCGACCATTGCCAGCTGTTTTTTAAATTCTGCGTGCTGATTGAGCCTGATTCTTTTTGTTTGGTCAGGGCCTTCTTCAGCAAAGAATGATCGTTCTGTCTTTCTATCCTTTTTGAATAACACGATCGTATCCCCCTGTAATCGTTAATGATAAAACTGCCGTATTTATGAAATTTCCAGCATTTATCTTTTTATCGGCAATTTTTCATTACTTTTTAACTTGTACACCTCAGCTTTCCGGATCTTTCAGAGGTTCTACGGCAGGACCCTCGATGACATCGCCGTCGACCGAAAACCTTGAGCCGTGGCACGGACAGTCCCACGTCTTTTCTCCGTCATTCCACTCGACTTCGCAGCCCATATGGGTGCATGTTGTGTCAACCAGATGAAGCTCGCCTTTTTCATCGCGATAAGCACCCGCACGTTTCCCGGCATGTGATACGACCGCACCTTCTCCGTTGACAAGGTCTTCCGGCTTCCTGATCGGCTGTTCGAGTTTTCCTTCGGCAAAGTGTTTTGCAACATCCGCGTTATAGGAAATGACTTTTTTGATGCTTGGATCCGGGTGGAAACGGGCCGGCTGAAAGACGGCTTGAAAAGGATTGTCTTCGCCTGCGATATGGTCTGTCATCAGCTGCGCGGCGAGGGTGCTTGTTGTCATGCCCCATTTTCGAAAGCCGGTGGCGACGAGAATGCGCTTTTCTTTCGGATAGATCGGCCCGATATACGGAATTTTGTCAAGTGTGATTAAATCTTGCGCTGACCAGCGGTAAGGGATCGATTCAATGCCGAACACGCCTTCTGCAAATGATTCAAGCGCCTGATAATGCCTGATTGTATCCTCTCCCTGGCCGGTTTTGTGGCTTTCACCGCCGACAAGCACCATTTCTTCTCCGTCAATCGTCACCGAACGGAGCGAGCGTGAAGGCTGATCTATACTTAAATACATGCCGCCTGGATACGGCGTTTTCGGCTTGACGGCGAGCACGTATGACCGGCTCGGCTCAAGCCTTGCAAAATAGAAGCCTTTTTTATCATGAAACGGAAAGTGCGTGCAGCACGCGATATAATCGCTGAAGATTTGATGCCCGTTTCTTGTCAGCACTTTTGGCCGGTCGCCTTCTTTGATTTCTTTAGCAGCCGTGTTTTCGTAAATTTTTCCGCCGGCTTCCAGGACGGCCTCTGCAAGGTGTTTCAAATAGTGGAGTGGATGAAACTGGGCCTGGTTTTTCATAACAAGTCCTGCTTTCATATCGATTGGAACGGGGAGATCTTTGATGAATTCCCTGTCAATCCCGAGCTTTTGGTATGCCTCATATTCCTTTCTGATTTTTTGTACCGATTGTTCTTCAGTTGTGTAAATGCATGCGTCCTGTTCTTCAAAATCGCACGGGATCTTTTGCTCAAGCACGAGGTTTTTGATAAAGGACAGCGCCTTGAGGTTTGCTTCATAATACAGTCTCGCATTCGGCATTCCGATGTGCCCGATCAGCTCATCATAGATCAGATCATGCTGTGCGGTGATTTTGGCTGTCGTATAGCCGGTTGTTCCGTCGAGTATCCGCCCGGATTCGATCAAGACGACGCTGTAGCCTTTTTTCGTCAGTAAATAAGCAGTCGTCAGTCCGGTCATGCCGCCGCCGATGACGGCGACATCTGTTTTGACATCTTCAGACAGTTCTTCGAATTTAGGAAGATCTGTACTGTTTCTCCAATACGATTCAGGCGAGTCCGGCAGTTTTTGTTCTTGATTGCTCACAAGGTTCCCTCCATCATCCATCTGTTTTGTTCTTAAATTTTCCCAATTGAGAAATATTCATGCATGTGAAACGGCTTGTCATAAAAAAGGGGCGTTTTCATAAAATAGTAAGGTTGAATCGATGTGAAGGAGGGAATCGTTTTGAGCAAACAGCCGAAGAAAGTACTGCCTCCCCAGCACCAAACACAGCGTCCGGGATTGGAGTATTTGATGGATCCCCGGCCCGTTTTCGACCGGCCGAAACGAGAGCGGAAACTGGCCGGGAAAACCGCGATTATTACGGGAGGAGACAGCGGAATCGGCCGTGCCGTATCCGTTTTGTTTGCGAAAGAAGGCGCGAACATTGTCATTGTCTACTTAAATGAACACCGCGATGCAGAAGAAACAAAGGGGTATGTGGAAAAAGAAGGGGTCGGATGCAAGCTGATCGCAGGAGACATCGGAGACGAGGCTTTTTGCAACGATATTGTGCGCCAGGCAAAGGAAGCATTCCCAACGATCGATATACTCGTCAATAATGCGGCTGAACAGCATCCGCAAAAGGGAATCGAAAAAATTACAAGCCATCAGCTGATCCGAACGTTTCAGACGAATATTTTTTCAATGTTTTATTTGACAAAAGCTGTGCTGCCGCATTTGAAAAAAGGCAGCTCAATCATCAATACCACTTCGATTACGGCTTATGCCGGCAATGAAAGGCTGATCGATTATTCTTCGACGAAAGGAGCGATTACATCATTTACGCGTTCGCTCGCTTTGTCGCTCGTCGATCAGGGCATCCGTGTGAACGGGGTGGCACCGGGTCCGATTTGGACGCCGCTGATCCCGTCGACGTTTACGGAGAGAGAGGTCGAAATATTCGGTTCAACAACGCCGATGGAACGGCCCGGACAGCCTGCTGAAGTGGCGCCGAGCTATTTGTTTCTAGCCAGCGACGATTCTTCCTACATGACGGGCCAAGTGCTCCATGTCAACGGCGGAACGATTATTAACGGATAAAAAGGCCGGGACTATTTCATAAGCCGGCTTTTTCCGCGTAAAAAAGCCAATCCGGGAGGGATTGGCCGTTATGCGTGCTTTTTCAGCGCTGTATATTCTCTTGAAAGCTCAAGGAAAGATTGCTTATCTCCTTTGTCTAATGCTTCATTAATCTTCTTGTTCAGCGTGTGCAAACGCCGTTTAAAAAGCGATTCATCAAGGACCATTTGAATGTAGATATCCGTGATGGTTACATCAAGCTCTTTCACCTTTTGGGTATTGCGGGACTTCATGAGCTCAGCGTACGACTTTTTCTCTTTCATAAAGATTCCCCCTGATGCCTTTTTTATAGTATATGGATTACGCAACAAAAAATCAATAAGTATTTATAATTTTTAGATAATTATTCGAAGATGCGTGTTTATGAGAATAAAAGTTTGTATATTTGGACAAAGAAACACGGATTTAATCGAACAAAATATAAAAATTGCATTTTAAAAACATATTTTCAAATTAATTGGAAAAAATCCTGTCGTTTTGTAAAGGATAATGTTAGATTAATAGTATAAATTTACTAACGATTAGGAGGATCAAGATGAGCACAGAGGATATGACAAAAGATACGTATGAAGTAAACAGTTCGACAATGGCTGTCCTGCCTCTGGGAGAGGGGGAGAAACCCGCCTCAAAAATACTCGAGACCGACAGGACTTTCCTCGTCAATATGAAGCCGTTTCAGATCATCGAAAGAAGCTGCCGCTATTTCGGGTCGAGCTATGCGGGGAGAAAAGCGGGCACATATGAGGTCATTAAAGTTTCCCATAAACCGCCGATCATGGTGGATCACTCAAACAATATTTTTCTTTTTCCCACATTTTCCTCAACTCGTCCTCAGTGCGGGTGGCTTTCCCATGCGCATGTTCACGAGTTTTGCGCGGCAAAGTATGACAACACGTTTGTCACGTTTGTCAACGGGGAAACGCTGGAGCTGCCCGTATCCATCACATCTTTTGAAAACCAGGTTTACCGAACGGCATGGCTGAGAACAAAATTTATCGACCGGATTGAAGGAAACGCCATGCAGAAGAAACAGGAATTTATGCTCTATCCGAAGGAAGACAGGAATCAGCTGATATACGAATTCATCCTCAGGGAGCTGAAAAAGCGCTATTGATCGGGAGCGGCTTTGAATAAATAGTGCTCAAGAAGCGCGGATACCTGATTGCGGATGCGGGGATTAAAATAGTTATGCTCTTCTTCGTATCCTTCATATATAAAGGAGTACATCGTAAAGGCTTCGTCCCGTGACACTTCGTGCACCTTGATTTTTCGCCGGCGCAGTTCATTTTTCACGTCGTACAGATCGCGCTGGGCAAGCTTTAACGCCTGTTCGATCAGACGCTGATAGGGGTCTTTCAGCTTGAATGGCCCCTGCTGGATGATTTTCATGTCCCGGTTTAATATGCTGACGGTCATCGGGAGGTAAATCGCCTTTTCAATCATATCCCTGGCTTCAGCGGGAATTCTTGTCATGGCTTTTCTCCTCATTTCTTTTGTTGATAAGGAACGTTTGTTCTGTTTTTATTTTACACGAAAGACGGCCTTTTAATCAAGAACGGGAAAAAATGACTAAAATGATCAAGTTGTTTCAGACTAATACAGAAAACACCGAGACGGATGATTTAAAGTTTTTGATTTAAAGTGTAGAATAGAAGTAGACAACCGCCCTGAGGAGAATCAATGTTGGAGCAATTATTCAGCTATTTTACAGAAGAGAATTTAACAGAGTTTTTTCAGAGCTACAGGGCTTTTGGTCCTTTTGTAGCCGTTCTGCTGCCGTTTATTGAAGCGCTGCTCCCGTTTTTACCCCTGCTCGTGTTTGTTGTCGCCAATGTAAATTCGTTCGGTTTATGGCAGGGGTTCTTGTTGACGTGGATCGGGGCATCTTTAGGCTCTATAGCAGTTTTTCTTTTTATCCGCCATTTCGGCCAGCAAAGAGCACTCGGTTTTATCCGCAGGCATCCATCCGTAAAAAAACTGATGATCTGGGTGGAAAAACGGGGCTTCGGTCCGCTGTTTCTCCTGCTTTGCTTTCCATTCACGCCTTCGGCAGCGGTAAATGTTGTGGCAGGACTTTCGAGAGTCAGCCTGCTGCCTTTTTCACTGGCGGTGCTTTGCGGCAAGTTCGTGATGATTTTTATGGTGAGCTTTGTCGGCCATGATCTGAAGGCGCTTTTTACCCAGCCTTTGCGGACAGCTGCCGTGATCATCGTCATGCTGATCTTATGGTACGCGGGAAAACGGGTTGAACATCGTCTGAACGTGAGATTCAGCCAGAGAGAGAAAGACTAGGGGGACACAGAATTGAAAAAGCGTTTTTTGGTCATAGCCGGGGTGCTGCTTGTCATCGTCGTCGGAATTCAGGTCAAAAATGCCGTTTTCATTGAATATAAAGTAGAAGGCGTCAGCATGAATCCGACCTTTCAGGAGGGCAACGAACTTTTGATCAACAGGTTCGCCCACCACTTTAAAACAATCAGCCGATTTGACATCGTGCTGTTTAAAGGACCTGACAAAGATATATTCATTAAAAGGGTGATCGGGCTTCCGGGCGAAACCCTCCGGTATGAAGATGATCAGCTGTATATCAACGAAGAAAAGATCAAAGAGCCTTATCTGGACGATTTAAAGGCCGTCACTGCCGGAGGGGACTTGACAGGGGATTTTACGCTGAAGGAAGTGACCGGAGAGGAAAAGGTGCCTGAAAATGAGTACTTCGTCCTCGGGGACAACCGGATCCACAGCTTTGACAGCCGCCATTTCGGCTTTGTTTCAGACCGGGACATCGTCGGGATTGTGACGGAAAGAATTGATAAAAAGTGATTGGAGAATGCGGCGGAAAGCAAGCGCCCGGCCGAAAGGAATACGATGTCGCAATTGTCGTGTCCGAGCAGAACAGCATCAAAAAAGACGTATTCGCAAGAAAAGCCCGGGATTCCGGGCTTTTTTTCTTGCTATTTCAGTTTGATCGCATTGATTCGTTTTTGCAGCTTCGTTTTTTCGGCGGATGCTCTCAGCTTGCTGACCGCTGATTGCGCTGCCGATTTTGTTTTTTTCGTTCTCTTTTGTTCGGCCGTTTTAACTTTGGCTTTCGCCGCTGCCACTTTTTTGTTATAGGCTGACGCGGCTTGCTTTTTCGCGGTGTTCAGCTTTTTTTGCAGATTTGATTTGTCTTTTCCGGCAGGCAGCTCATTAATCGCTTTTTGCGCTTTGCCGAGGTTTGAGTCTGTGGCCGCTTTTTCAGCTTTGGCAACGGCCTGCTTTGCGGTGTTCAAGAGGCTTGAGCGGACCGCATTGATCCGTTTTTGCAAATTCGTTTTGAAAGTGCCGCTGTCGAGTTCATTGACCGCTTTTTGGGCTGCGTCGGCATTGGTTTTCTTTTTTTGCTTCTCTGCGAGTTTTACTTTGCTTTCGGCTGTCTTTTTAAGCTGCTCTTTAACAGCATCGAGCCTCTTTTTCAAAGCGGTTTTATCGGCGTTTGCAGGCAGCGGTTCGATCGCTTTTTGCGCGGTTTGAATGTCCGCTTTTTTCTTTGTCTTTTCCGCTTGTCCGACTGCTTTTTGCGCTTTCTCCAACGGCTGTGTGATCTCTTTGAAGCGGATTAATCCGTAGCCGAACAAATGATCACGGCCGGGAGCGCCCAAGTCGCTTGTATAAATCTGCATTTTCTTGCGCAGCTCAGCATTTGAAGCGGTTGGGTACAGCTGTTTCAAAAGAGCAAACATTCCGGCTACGTGCGGCGTTGCCTGTGAAGTGCCGCTTCCGATTGCATAGCCGCGGTCGGAAGATGTACTGATAATCGATGTGCCGGGAGCGGCAAACTCGACGGCGCTGCCGGTGTTGGAAAATGAGGCGATCTGATTTTTTTCATTGGTGGCCGAGACGGCAATGACGCTGCTGTAGGCGGCCGGGTAATAAACGGATTTTCCGTTTCCGGCATTACCGCTCGCACCGACTAGGATCATTCCCCGTTTGTATGCTCTATCTACTGCATCGTGGAGAACTTGACTGTCGCCTGAAACGACGAGGCTCATATTGATGATATCGATTCCGTGCTGGATCGACCAATCGATGCCTTGTAAGATGCCTTTCAGATCCCCCGAACCATTCCGGTCCAGCGCTTTTACGGCATACAGTTGCGCGCCGGGCGCGATGCCGTCGATCCCCCGTCCGTTATGCTTCGCTCCGATGATTCCGGCAACATGTGTTCCGTGGCCGTTATCATCACGGTATGAAGCGGTATAGCCGACCATCGATGCACCGCCTGCGATTGACAGCTCTTCATGGGGGGAAATCCCGCTGTCAATAACCGCAATTTTCACCTGTTTCCCGGTCAAACCTTTATTCCAAGCCAGTGCGGCTTGAATCGGCTTGATGTTCCACTGTGAAAACGCGGAGGCGGTTTGCGCTGTGCTGCTGGAGACAGCTTTTAGAACGGTGCTGTCGGCAGCAGCTACCGGGAGGTTGTCTTCGACATACAGGACGTCGGGATCTTGTTCAAGTTCCCGCACTGTTTTGTCGTCCGCAGTAACAGCAGCTGCGGGAATGTGCCGGTAAACGTGTTCTACCGTGTCTGCTTGTTCGATGACGTTTTCTTTTCCGCTGGCATTTTTATATACGACAATGACTTCGTTTTCCTGCTTATTGCTTTCCGCTTGAATGCGGGGTGAATTTGCGGAAAAACCGACGAACATTGCAGCGGACACCGCGATTTTCCATAACTTTCTCATCCGGCTCTCCTCCTTATTTAGCGGCATTCGCTATATATATCGGAGAATTTTTGGATTTTCAAAGAGAAAGAAAGCCGATCTTAAGGGCGCTCGTCGTGCAACTCAGTTCTTGAAATGTTAAGAACGCTGCTATATCAACGTTTGGGGAGCCTTCCTGTTTATTTGGGAAGTGCTTTTTTTAATAAATTGTAGGTTTGTTTAAAAAAGAGCCATCTTTTTTACCTGATTGCTTTTATAGAAATGAGAGAGCTGGGAAAAATAGGACTAGTTTCTATCGATGAATCTTTCATCGATATTTTTAAGCAGATGCCTTTTGTCTAAAATGTATAATGTTACTTTTGTTTTTGTTGAAAGTGAACAATGTTATTGACTGGCTTATAACCTACAATTTAATTAAATAATAAAAAGGGAGCGTGTCATACCGTGGAAAAAACAAAGAAACATGACCCCGATTATTACAAAAAGATCATTATTGCATTGTGTTTAGGGTGGGTAGCTATTTGGATTTATCGTACAATCCTTACGCCAATATATCCACAGATTCAAGAATCATTAGGACATATTAGTGATACACAAATGGGGTTGGTTGCTTCTATTTATTTCTTTGCCTATACGGGTATGCAAATTCCGTCAGGAGCACTTGTCGATAAATTTGGACAGAAAAAGGTGTTAATTCCTGCATTTATCGTCTTTGCGCTGGCTGCATTTGTAATTGGCACAAGTTCAACTATCATGCAAGTATACATTGGTTCGTTATTGGCTGGTATTTCGACTGGTTCATATTACGGTGCAGCCTTTTCCTTATCAGCCAAACATACGCCAAAAGATAAAAAAAGCTTTTCCAATGCGATAATAAATAGCGGTTCAGCATTAGGAATGGTAATTGGACTAATCGGATCATCGGTTTTAGTAGGCGGTTTTGAAATTCAATGGAATTATATGCTTTTTATAACAGCTATCGTTATCGTAGCTGTAACATTTGTGTTTGTGTTGTTTATTAAACAAGATAAAACATCAGACAAGGAAGTGGCTGAAGAGAAGAAAGACGCCGTACAAAGCACAGAGATTCTAAATGAAAGCTTATTTTCTCCAAGACAATTAGTTGTATATTTTGTGTATTTTGCAACATGCTATGGCTATTATATGATTGTCACTTGGCTGCCATCCTTCCTTGTAGCAGAAAAAGGATTTGCTCAAGGCTCAGTAGGATATGTAGCTGCACTAGTTGCAGTCACTGCAGTGCCTGGTGCTTTGATATTTACTAAATACATAGACAAACATGCACATTTGCGTCTGCGTTTAATTTTATTTCTATTAATTGCTGCAGCAATCACAATTAGTTTGACAGTATTTGCACCAAATCCTGCAGTGCTGTATATTGCATTAATTTTATATGGCTTATTAGGTAAACTTGCGATTGATCCAGTTTTAATAACCTATGTATCTGATTCCGTATCAGGAGATAGAGTGGCCAGAGCATTAACTCTCTTTAACTTCTTTGGAATGAGCTCATCTGTTATTGCACCAACACTTACTGGTTATATTGGTGATGTAACCGGCTCGCAAGTATTAGCATTCTATATTGCAACCATCCTTCTCGCAGCAGCAGCGTTGCTATTTTTCCTTGTGGTTATGTTAAGACAGAATAAAACAGTAGCTAACTAAATAAATAGAAAAGAAAACTTCCGGTGGTTCTACTTTTGATTTACAACGATATTTTCTCTGAAGCAAATAATGCCAATCGAATGCTCAGGGATGTATCAGGAGATTCTACAGATTGACCTAATATTTCTTCGCATTTTTTAATACGATATTTCACAGTATTACGGTGAATGAAAATATCCTCTGAGGTCTTTGTAAGATCACATTGGTTTGCCATATAGACATTTAACGTAAACCTTAGTTCTTTTTCCTTCGTTGTTTGGGGATAAGCTAATGGACCGAGTGTATAAATGATAAATGGTTTTAATTTATTCGTTGGAATGAGTTGTAATAATTCTTCTACGCTTTTAGATTTATAGGGCTCTACAAATTCTATTTCGCCTTGTTCATATTTATTATCATAAGCCTCATTCGCTTCGAAAAAAGACAGTGGTAATTGTGAAAGCTCGGAGACCTCATTACCAATGCCAAATGAAAGGGAGCTATTAAAAAATAGCTGATACTCTTTTTGGATATATCTGCAGTATTCCAAATAATAATGATGTCTTCTTTGTAAAAGTATCGTAAATCTGCGTTCACCCTGAGACATATATATACTAATGGAAGGGTCAATCCCAGTAAACTTATGCGTTAACCACTCAAAAGTCATCTGATATCGCTCATTTAAGTAGGCGCTATTTTCTACATTCTTTTCTTTGTCTATCCCGCAAATCATCACTTGGTAGAATTTAGAGGGTTGAATGTGATATTTTTTTAAAAGGTCGGTGTGTTGTGTTAGTGAAACAAGGTTATCAGGATGTTCGGACATCAGAGATGTAAAAAAATGGTTCGTATCCTGCTGCTCTGCTTCTTTGATTTTACTATTTTTATAAATTGCGAGACTAAGTGTGTTAACTGCTTGTTCTATTGTTAATAAACTAAACGGATAGTTGAGCAAATTAACATTTGAAATCATTAGATAATACGGAAAATATTTAAATGCAGGAACCTTAAATATAGCATATTCTTCCTGGAAAACACCATTGTGATTTGGTTCGATTTGCTCTGAATTTAAATATCTTCGGAAATAATTGAGGTTTTTTTGAACATGTTCTGAGTGTTGATGAAAGTGATGACTCGCTGACTCAACTTGATGAAAAGAATTTAGCAGCATGACAGGAACCTTTATAAGTCTACTTAAACGTTCAATCATCATGTTCAGGCTTAACCCTTGCATAAGCATAGCATTTAACTCTTGTTGGATATCTAATGCGAAGTGTAATTTTTCTGTTTCTTCATCCAGGATAAATGACGATATATGATGAGTAATGGATCCTAAATTCCAACTTTCCGGAATTTCAATAATTGGGAATTTTAATTTGTTTGCAAATGCAATAACCTCATCATCTAATTTTTTTAAAAATCGGGATAGCTTGATACCTAGACCAGCAACTTGTATATCATTTAACTCACTAATAAGACTGATTAGTCCGGATTGATCATCCTGATAGCTCATTCCTGTTGTGACGATAAGTGAGTGCGGCGTTGTAAAATTTTTAATATCAGGCGTTTCTGTAATATCAACCATTTCTACCACTCGTTCCAAATCGCCCTGCTCATTTAGCAATGTTAAATCTGAAAATTGTAGTACAGATAATATTTCTTTTAATGTTGTCATAAAGGCTGCCTCCTTATCTTTGTTAGAAAAAGATAAAATAAAAATGAAATATGTCAGATGTTACAAGGATAACTTTTCAATCTGATCGTACACTGTTTTTGAAGGTAATTATACGTATAATCCTTTAGTTAAAAATATTAAAGGAGAATCATTAATGCTTGAACATGATTCTTCGTTTTTTGAAAAGTGTGATTATAACAAAGATATCATGCCGAAGATCACTTGAACAAAGAATTTCATCCTCATTTACTTTTTTTAACGTTGGGGGTGGGACTAGTGCATAATATTCCGGATTATATAGCTGTTGGTGATGTTTTATATCACCGTTTCAAGCAACGATATCACTTGTCAGATAGCCTTATGACTTGTTGCAAACGGATACACAGGTTCAATTTTCATTGATAGTGGGGCGGGGCTACCATGATCATTAACTTTGCTATCGTGAAACATTAAATAAGTGCTATCTTAAATCTAGTGATTTGCATTTTTTGGTATTTTGGCTATCCGGGGGATTCATGCTGGCGGTTGCGAAAGGCAGTATTTTATATCCAACCATTAAAAGAGGAGGATGATTTTAATGAATTTTGATTCAATTATCAAAAATGGATTAGTCATTCTGGAAAATGGTGAACAAGAAGTCGAAGTAGGGATTAAAGATGGCAAAATCGCAGCAATCGGTCAGGATTTGGGTACAAGTGCAAAAATTATCGATGCAAAAGGATTGATTGTATCTCCGGGTATGGTTGATGCACATGTTCATATCACAGAGCCGGGCGGCGGCTATCGTGATGAATGGGAAGGCTATGACACAGGAACACGTGCCTCTGCAAAAGGCGGTGTCACAACGATCATCGAAATGCCATTAAATCAAGTGCCAGCAACGGTAGATGAGGAATCTATTCAAGAAAAATTTAAAGCTGGAAAAGGAAAATTATCTGTAGACGTTGCGAGTTACGGAGGTTTAGTACCATTTAACTTGGATGGGGGTATTCAAGAGTTAGATAACAATGGTGTTGTTGCATATAAATGTTTTTTAGCAACATGTGGTGACCGTTCTATAGAAGGAGATTTCATGAATGTGGACGACTATTCCCTTTACGAAGGTATGAAACAAATTGCGAAGACAGGCAAAATATTATCTATACACGCTGAAAATGCTGCAATTACGGACAAGTTAGGGGAAATAGCATCTAAAAATGGTGAAACCTCATTACGTGCTTATGTAGATTCTCGACCCGTATTTACTGAAGTAGAACCGATTAGAAAAATAATTCTATTTGCGAAAGAAACGGGATGTCGTGTACACATCGTTCATATAGCTTGTGAAGAGGGCGTAGATGAAATTGTCAAAGCACAACAGGAAGGGGTCGATATTACATGCGAAACATGTACACACTATTTATATTTCTATAAAGAAGAACTAGATCATATCGGACCAGTTGCAAAATGTTCTCCGCCAATTCGTGAACAATCACGCTTAGAAGGCATGTGGAATCGGGTATTAAACGGAGATATTTCATTCGTAACATCAGACCATTCACCATGTACCCCAGACTTAAAAGCTACGGATAATGCATTTGAAGCTTGGGGGGGTATCGCAGGTATACAAAATAATGTTGACATATTATTTGATGAGGGGGTGCAAAAACGTAATATGTCATTATCCAAATTTGCAGACATTATTGCTACAAACCCTGCGAAACGTTTTAATCTATCATCAAAAGGCAGTATTGCAGTAGGGAAAGATGCGGATTTCGTATTTATTAAGAAAGATGCACCTTATGAATTAAAGGCTGAGGACTTAGCATATCGACACAAAATTAGTCCGTATATTGGCCGCAAAATTGGTGCTCAGGTAGTGAAAACAATCCTTCGCGGTGTCGAAATCTATGATAAAGAAAAAGGGATTTTAAATGAAAAAGTAGGAAGATTTATTCCTTGAGTGACGGACTAGCTATCCCGTCAGGAATTTGAGGCATAGGAAGGTGTGAAGGCGACCTGAGATTGTCTTACACTCGCAAATTCAGTGTGTCATCAGCATTTCTTATGGCAGCTAATACAGCTGAAGTGAGCATGGCAAAGTTGACTTCATCACAATCTTTCGCTATTACAGCAGCAGTTGTTAATCAATATGTATCCTGACTCTTGGCATATCATTTATGATGTAATGAAACAGATAAATGACCCTATAAATCAATGTTTTTTATTGATTTATAGGGTCATTTTTTTATTTGCACCTTATTTATTTGATTGGTAAAAGAGAAGTTTCGCTCTTTTGAAGCGAGCAATCTGTGATTTTCTTTAGGAGAAATTCAATGCAAATTTAATTTGTTATAAAGCGTATTTTTTTATGTAATCGAAAGCCAACAGTTTCTTTTTATATCTGGCATTAGCCCATTATTTAGATACCGTAAATTGATTAAAAGGTGTCTTTGTTAAAAGTGCATAAAATGTTTTTCCATTATTGTTGGTTATGTCAATGAATGGTTGTAAATAGGGTTCTATGATGAAAGTAAATAAAAGAAAGGGGGAGAAAAAGAATGGATATTCAATCAACCTTTGAAACGTTGGATAAGAAATTCACAAGTTTTGGCGGTTTAGAAAAAGGGGGAATTACGCGGCTGTTATACTCTCCTGAATGGATTGATGCAGTTCGCGAACTGGAAGCAACATTCAAGGAAGAAGGTTTAGAAGTAAGCTTTGATGATGTTGGGAACTTATCTGGTCGTCTTGTTGGAAGTAAATATTCTGAAGAAACTATTTTAACAGGATCACATATCGACACAGTTGTTGAAGGCGGTCATCTAGATGGACAATTCGGTATCTTATCTGCACTGGTTGCTGTGAAATATTTAAAAGAAAAATATGGTCAACCATTACGAACAATAGAAGTATTATCACTCGCAGAAGAAGAAGGAAGCCGATTTCCATATACATTTTGGGGAAGTAAAAACTTCTTTAACCTAGCCAAAAAAGAGGATGTTGACACAATAGAAGATGCTGAAGGAATTAAATTCGAAGATGCTATGCACGAATCGGGTTTTGATTACCGTAAGACAGATGATGTTCGTGACGATATTAAAGCATTTATTGAAGTACATATTGAACAAGGGAAAGTATTAGAGACGGAAAATAAAGCGATTGGTGTTGTAACTGGGATTGTCGGTCAAAAACGTTACTCAGTTAACTTGAAAGGTGAAGCAAATCACGCTGGCACAACACCGATGTCATTACGAAGAGATACAGTTGTTGCATATAGTGAGATTGTAACAGACTTAACGAAACGAGCTAGAGAAATTGGGGAGCCTCTTGTATTAACATTTGGACATGTCACTCCTGTTCCAAACACGGTAAATGTCGTCCCTGGAGAAATTACTTTTTCGATAGACTGTCGTCATATTGATCAACAACTATTAAATGATTTTGCGAGAGAAATTGAAGATAAAGTTAAAGCGGTGGCAGAAGCAAACAGCATGGCTTATGACATTAATTTATGGATGGATGAAGCACCGTCATTGATGGATAAAGAAATCATCCAAATAATAGAACAAGCAGCTAAGGATAATGTGGGAGACTGCTATAAATTGATGCCATCTGGTGCAGGTCATGATGCACAAATTTTTGCGGATTTTGTCCCTACTGCAATGTTGTTTGTACCTTCTATTGGCGGAATCAGCCACAATACCAATGAAGAAACGAAGATAGAAGACCTTGTGAAGGGGATTGAAGTATTGAAAGATGTATTGTTTGAACTAGCTTATAAAGAATGAAAAGGAGCCAGATACTCATGAGTTACTTAAATCATAATCAAGGATACAGAGAAGGTTTATTAGAAACACGTTCAGTAATAAAAAAGGATAATTATGCGGTAATCACACCTGATGGCTTGGTTAATAATGTTGTACCTGGCTTTGAAGATTGTGATGTAACCATTTTAGGATCCCCGCGTTTAGGTGCAAGGTTTGTAGATTATTTGGTAACAGTTAAAAACAAGGGCGGAAACAAAACCGGTTTTGCCGGTGATGGTATCCAATCATTTGTGTACGTTGAATATGGTAAAATCAACGCTTTTGCGGATGGTAAAAAATACGAATTGGCAAAAGGCGGATTCTTATATGTACCTCCACACTTACAATTGACGTTTGATAATAATAATAATGGTGAGGACAGCCGTTTGTTTTTATACAAAAAGCGTTATCAGCCGCTTAAAGGACATACGCCAGAAATTGTTACAGGTAATGTGAATAACATCAAACAAGAACCCTATGAAGGGATGAAAGAAGTATTAATTCAAGATTTACTGCCAAAAGAAATCGCATATGACATGAACATTCATATTCTTTCATTTAAGCCGGGTGCTTCGCATGGTTACATTGAAACGCACGTTCAAGAACATGGTGCTTATATATTAAGTGGACGAGGTGTTTACAACTTAGACAACGAGTGGATGCCAGTTGACAAAGGTGACTATATTTTTATGGGAGCTTATACGCCGCAAGCAACCTATGCAATTGGTTTAGATGAACCATTCTCGTATATTTATTCAAAGGATGCGAATAGAGATATTAATCTATAAAGAGGGGCAATTTTAATGAGTGAACCATTAGTGTATGTAGAAAGTAATCGTCTCCGGCAGCTAATGAAAGATAAATTATTGAAAGCAGGCTTACCTGAAGAACAAGCGGATAAAACAGCTGACTTACTCATCTTTGCAGATGAACGAGGTGTTCACTCACATGGTGCAGTGAGAATGCAATACTACTCCGAACGTACATTGAAGGGTGGATATAACCTGAACCCCGACTTAAGCTTCGTAAAAACGGGTCCAGTATCAGGGATTTACCATGGAGATAATGCGTTAGGACATTATGTGAGTTATCAAGCAATGAAAAAGGCAATCGAATTGGCAAAAACATCAGGTATCGGTGTTGTCGGTGTAAAAGAAATGGGACACAGTGGTGCGATTGGTTATTATGCACGTCAAGCAGCATTAGAAGGTATGGTGGCATTAACAGTATGTCAATCTGATCCCATGGTTGTGCCATTTGGCGGTACCGAACCGTACTTTGGCACCAACCCAATTGCTTTTAGTGCGCCTCGAAAAGATGGCAGTCCAATACTGTTTGATATGGCAACAACGGTACAAGCCTGGGGGAAAATCTTAGATGCAAGAAGTAAAAACAAATCTATCCCAGACTCATGGGCAGTGGATAAAAATGGAGCACCAACAACAGACCCGTTTAAGGTAAATGCATTATTACCAATGGCTGGGCCTAAAGGATACGGGTTAATGATGCTGGTGGATATTTTATCGGGGAGTTTACTCGGCTTGCCATTTGGCAAGCATGTCACTTCCATGTATAAAGATTTATCAGAGTACCGTCGCTTAGGGCAGCTTCATCTCGTGATCAATCCTGAATACTTTGGCGGGAAGGAGCAATTCCTGGAAAAAATATCTCAAATGGTTGAAGAATTACATGATAACCCGCCTGCTGAAGGATTTGACAAAGTGTATTATCCTGGTGAAATTCAAATAGATGTGATGAAACAGTATAAAAAAACAGGTATCCCAGTTACAAAGGAAATTTTAGATTATTTAGAGTCAGACAAAATTTACTAATCATGTAATGGAAGGGGGGAGGATCAGATGCGAGTATCTAAGCAGGAGCTGTTTCATTTAATCAAACAGAAGCTAATCAAAGCTGGATTAAATGAAGGAGCCGCACACGATGTTTCAGATGTATTGACATTCGCCGATCATAGAGGGATCCATTCCCATGGAGCAGTACGTGTGGAATACTATGCCGAACGAATCGCAAAAGGCGGTATTACAGCAAGCCCAAACTACACATTTGAACAAACAGGACCTGCATCCGCTGTCTTTAGCGGAGATAATGGTCCAGGTCACCAAGCAGCAAAACAAGCGATGGAAAAAGCAATCGAAATGGCAAAAAATTCAGGTGTGGCTGTTGTAGGCATGAAGAATATTTCGCATAGTGGTGCATTGGGTTACTTTGTTGAAATGGCAGCAGAACAGGACATGGTTGCTTTAAGTATGTGCCAATCAGATCCAATGGTCGTACCGTTTGGAGGAACAGAACCATACTTTGGCACCAATCCGATTGCTTATAGTGTACCATCGGCTGATGAACGCATAATCACATTTGATATGGCGACAACTGTTCAGGCATGGGGAAAAGTATTGGATGCCAGAAGTAAAAATGAATCGATCCCGGAAACATGGGCAGTAGATGCAGCCGGTGCACCAACAACGAATGCAAGAGATGTTCATGCACTTGTGCCAATTGCTGGTCCAAAAGGTTATGGATTGATGATGATGGTGGATATTTTATCGGGCAGTCTTCTTGGAGTACCTCATGGCGTACATGTATCCTCCATGTATCAAGATCTGACAAAAGGCCGCGATTTAGGGCAAATTCATATTGTTATCAATCCCGCATACTTCACAGATTTAACTGCTTTTAAACAACAGATTTCGACGATGCTCGATGAATTAAAAGCACAACCGGCAGCTGAAGGCTATGGAGAAATTTATTATCCGGGTGAGCGCGGTAAATTAAGAAGTGCCAAATATGATAAAGAAGGAATTGAAATTGTAGACGATATTTATAACTACCTCGTTTCAGGCGATGTTCATTACAATCGCTATCATGGAAAGAATAGATTTGCAGAATAACAAAATGGAGGATCATTATGTTATACACAATTATAAAAGAAAACACCTATCAAGATTCTATCGTGTTAATGCTTTTATCAAACAAGTTATCTGCAATAGATGGTGTAAACAAAGTATCGATCATGATGGGAACACCAGCTAACAAAGATATTTTTAAATCTTCGGGTTTAGGCACAGATGAATTGGAAAAAGCAAATCCAAATGACATTGTTATCGTTATAGATACAAATCAAGAAGAAAAAGTAGCGGCAGTGAAAGAAGAAGTAGAAGCAGCTTTAAAAGGTGATGCCGCTTCACAAGACACATCTAAAGGCCAAGAAGCACATAACTGGAAGCGCGCAATGGAACTTGCGAACAACCCTAATTTGGCATTGATCTCCATTCCTGGTCAGTATGCAGCAATGGAAGCGGAAAATGCATTGAATGAAGGGTTACATGTATTTGTATTCAGCGACAATGTATCTAAAGAAGATGAGGTTAAGTTGAAACAAAAGGCGCATGAAAAAGGATTATTAGTAATGGGACCAGACTGCGGGACCGGAATTATCCATGGCGTGCCACTTGCATTTACAAATATCGTGAATGAAGGAGATATTGGCGTTGTGGGTGCATCAGGTACAGGGATTCAGGAAGTGACAAGCATCATTGACCGTTATGGTAAAGGTGTAACAAACGCAATTGGTACAGGTGGTCGGGATTTATCGACAGAGGTTGGTGCTATCACGGTTTTAGATAGTATCAAAGCATTGAACCAAGATCCAAAAGTAAAAGTGATTACAGTCATTTCTAAACCGCCTGCAGAGGAAGTGCAGCAAAAAGTATTAAACGTATTAAGAAATATTGAAAAACCGGTTGTTACGTTATTTTTAGGAGATCAACCAACTTATCAGGAAGAAAATATTTATCATGCGTATACACTTGAAGAAGCAGCGGTTGTATCTGTTCAATTATCCAATGGTGACAAACCGAATTTTAAACCGACATTGGCTGAAGATGTAAATGTGTCGTTAAAAGATTCACAAGTTGGTATTAAAGGTTATTACTCAGGTGGTACTTTGGCATCTGAAGCAGCTATGTTATTGAAAGAGGCATTCAAAGAGGAAGTACTTGAAGAGAAGAAAGAAGCCTATATCCTAAAAACAAAACATCATGAAATTATTGACTTAGGCGATGATATTTATACCCAAGGGAAGCCGCACCCGATGATTGATCCTGAAAAGCGTGTCGAAATGCTTGAAACATCGGGAAACGACCCTGAAACAGCAGTCATCATGATTGATAACGTTATTGGCTATGGCAGTCATGATGATATGGCAAGTGAATTAGCACCAGCCATTAAACGTATTTTAGCCAATGCACATCAGGGAGGCCGCGAACTTGCAGTGCTTGTAACAGTTGTAGGTACAGCGAAAGATCCTCAAGGTTATGAAAAGCAAATTGAAACCTTAAAAGAAAGTGGTGCAATCATTTGTGAGACAAACGACCAAATGGTTCGTACAGCGATTAAACTTGCAGGAGGAAAAGTGGAACAGCCAGTCCTTGATATACAAAAATTTGAACATACCCAAGAAGACTTAACAGTAGACGAAAAAATTGTTTCCTTAATTAATAAGAAGCCAAGTGTCATCAATATTGGGCTGAAAAGTTTTACAGCAGCTGTTCAGAACAGCGGATCAGAGTGTGTTCAATTTAACTGGCGTCCAATTGCTGGCGGTGATGAAAAGTTAATGAAAGTACTTCAATTTCTAAACTACTATGAAGGAGAGACAATCTAATGGGGTACAAAACAATAAATGAAGCGAACGAAGCTGTTATCCAGAAAATCATAGCAGCTCAACCATTCTTGACCGATGTTGTACCTGCCAAGTCTGTGATTCCTGAATTGGAAGATTACGTGTTATTACATGCCGGGCCTCCAATTAAATATGAAAATATGACAGATCCTATGCAAGGCTCTTGTGTTGGAGCGATTCTTTTTGAAGGATGGGCAGAAGATGAAGAGGGAGCGCGTGAACTGCTTGAAAACAATAAGATTACATTTATTCCATGTCATCATGTGAATGCAGTTGGACCAATGGGAGGCATTACATCACCTAATATGCCGGTTCTTGTTGTGGTGAACAAAGAGAGCGGCAACGAGGCGTACTGTCAAATGAACGAAGGCATCGGTGCAGTATTACGCTTCGGTGCTTATCATGAGCAGGTAATCAATCGCCTGCACTGGATGAAAGATGTGTTGGGTCCGGTGTTAAGTAAGGCATTAAGAAAAATTGATGGGGGCTTAAACGTTAATGTATTGATGGCTAAAGCTATAGCAATGGGGGATGAATTTCACCAGCGCAATATTGCAGCGTCATTGGTGTTTTTAAAAGAAGTTGCTCCATTAATTGTAGCATTAGATGATGTTGAAAACGAACAAAGTACAGAAGTGATCCAATTTTTAGCTGATACAGACCAATTTTTCTTAAACATTGCTATGGCGACAGGAAAAGCAATGATGGATGCAGCGCGTACAATCAAACATGGTACAGTCGTTACCGCAATGTGCCGAAACGGTGAAAACTTTGGCATCCGTATTGCAGGTATGGGAGATGAGTGGTTTACAGCACCTGTTCATACACCACAAGGGTTATATTTTACCGGCTACTCAGCGGAAGATGCAAACACAGATATCGGAGATTCAGCGATTACAGAAACAATCGGTGTTGGCGGTGTAGCAATGATTGCTGCCCCTGCAGTAACACGTTTTGTTGGAACAGGCGGATTTAATGATGCGCTTGAAACAAGCAATCAAATGGCTGAGATCTGTGTTGGAGAAAATCCGAACTTTGTGATTCCGACGTGGGACTTCAAAGGTGCGTGTTTAGGTATTGATGCACGTAAAGTTGTTGAAACAGGCATCACGCCGGTAATCAACACAGGCATTGCACATAAAATTGCCGGATATGGGCAAATTGGTGCTGGTACAGTTCATCCTCCAATCGAATGTTTTGAGAAAGCAATCACAGCATATGCTGAAAAACTAGGTTTTCAAGGATGATTTTACAGGCAAGTGCGATTGGTTCAATCGCACTTCAGCTATTAATTGAGGGAAAAACATTTACTGTGCACAGCATTTTTGAAAAAGGTATAAATATTGTTGATCAGAATGATGAATTGATATTTATCGGCACAAATGAAAATGGGACCTTTCCATTTGGAATTTTGCTTGGTTCACAAACGAAGCAAACATTAAAAGCAGGTCTTGAGGTGGGAGATTCATTACACGTTCGCAATAACCATCTTTCCCACAACTGCTTTAAACTCAATTTTAATGCGAAAATACTTCCGTTATATACGGATTTTAAACATGCAAACATCAATAAATTAAAAGAAAACGTGAAACAGATTTCATTTAAATCGTATGAATCTACTGATTTTGAATCAGTTCATGTGTCGGACTTGATAAATAAATTACACGATCCAACTGAAAATTTGGAAGAGGAGTTTCGTTACTTTATCGGACGAGGCCAAGGTTTAACGCCAACAGGTGACGATATACTGGTCGGTATATTATATGGACATTTCATCAACTCTTTTATCGCACAAAACCACCTCGAAACATTGGGGAATCTCATCAGAAAACCCTTAACAACCCTTGTTAGCACGCGCTTTTTAACTTGTGCTATAGAAGGTTTATTTAGTTCGAAAATTACAAGATTACAACATGATCCATCTTTGAAAAGTATGAAAAACCTTATAAAAGTAGGTTCTTCTTCTGGGATGGATACTTTATACGGAATTTATATGGCTTTAACAAAGGAGTGAAAGAAATGGGGAAAAGAGTAGTACTGGCACTAGGAGGTAATGCAATTTTACAGCCAAAACAAGAAGCAACTTATGCCAATCAACTCAAAAATGTAATCTCTGCAACACGTCATATGATTGAAATCAAAGAAGCAGGACATAAAATTGTGATTACACATGGCAATGGTCCGCAAGTGGGGAATATTATTGCTCAAAACGAAGCTGCCAAAAATGTCGTTGAACCACTGCCAATCTATGCTTGTAATGCAGAATCACAGGGATTCATTGGTTATATGCTGGAAAAAGCTTTGAAAAACCATATGAAAGAACGGGGCATTGCTGCGAATGTAGCTACATTTCTAACCATGGTCGAAGTGGACAAGGATGACAAAGCATTTGAAAAACCAACGAAACCAATAGGAGTATTTTATTCAGAGGAAGAGGCGAAGCAATTAGAAGAGAAAGGGTTTACGATGTCAGAAGATGCAGGGCGAGGCTACAGACGAGTTGTGCCTTCCCCGGAACCGAAAGTGATCCATGGAATAGAAGAGATTCGGCGTTTAATTGATGAAACGATTGTTATCTCCTCTGGCGGCGGCGGTATACCTGTATATCGTGATGAGAGCGGTCTATTACACGGTCTTGAAGCAGTTATAGACAAAGATCGTTCAGGATTAAAGCTTGCACAACAAGTAAATGCTGACGTTTTCATGATGTTGACAGACGTACCAAATGTATTTATCAATTTTGGCAAAGAAAATGAGCAAAAACTAAGCCGAATTACAGTAGAAGAAGCTGAACAATATGTGGCAGAAGGGCAATTTCCTGCTGGCAGTATGCTGCCAAAGATCCAAGCGGCTATAGAATTTGCAAAGTCAGGTAAAGAGGCAATGATCTGTTCATTGGATCAAGCGGTAGCTGCGCTAGATGGAAAAGCGGGGACACGCATAACAAAATAAGACAATCCGTGTTGTTCATAAGGAGGATAAAAAGCCAAAATTCCTCCTTTTTTCAGATATGACCACAGACAGATTTCGAAAAGATACAATCTATGAAGTCTAAATCGAAAGTCAAAGGAAGAGTAGAAAATAATGGATCATTTAAAAGTTGAAGGAGGAAGTTGGATGACAAAAGAGACGGGATCAGTTGAAGGTAAAGGAAAACAACCACTGATTCCCTATTGGGTTAAAGTTGTTATCGTATTTTTCTTCGGTTGGGTAGCTCTTTATGCAACGCGAACAATATTAAACCCGATTATGGGGGATATTGAATCAGCGTTTTCATTAAGCAAGGCACAACTTGGCTTAATTATGAGTATATTTTTCATCGGTTATGCAAGTATGAACGTTCCTGCAGGAATATTAGGAGATAAAATTGGAAAAAAACGAGTGTTGGTTCCGGGTGTTATTCTATTTGGGTCGCTAGCAGCAGTTACAGGTATGATGCCTACATTTTTTCTATTTATCTCTGCATGGCTTATGGTTGGTATGGCTCAGGGGGTATATTATGGGCCGCAATATGGAATATCATCCGAAATGATCCCGAAGAACCGTTTAACATTAGGTAGTGCTGTAATTAATGCAGGGATGGCTTTCGGTACTTCAATTGGCTATTATATCTCCAGTTATGTTGTAGGAGAATGGGGATTCGAATGGAGAATTCCATTTTTTATCATCGGAGTGCCGGTTGTACTTATTGGTATTGCAATGGCAATTGTAATTAAAGACAAGCCCAAAAATGATAAAGAGGTTAAAGGCACCGCTGAACCGTTTAAGTTTTCATCTTTATTTAATAGAAACTTAATTTTGGCTTATATTATTATTTTCTGCTCTATTTACGGATTCTTTATGATTATTACTTGGTTGCCATACTATTTAGAAACAGCACGCGGTTTAACCGGAGGAAATATCGCCTTTGTTGCATCACTTGTTCCGTGGGCCGCGATTCCAGGTTCATTATTTTTTAGTTGGCTGTCAGATAAGCTAGGCCGGCGTAAACCAGTATTGCTTATGATGTTACCGTTTGGTATTTTATCAACAGCTGCAATTGTTTACTTTGATAGCTTACCAATTCTGTATATGACACTAATTGTGTATGGAATTGTAGGGAAAATTAGCGTTAATCCCGTTTTAATTGCGGTTGTAGCTAATAATGCACCAAAGCAATCATTAAGTACAGCATTTGGATTCTACAACTTTGTTGGAATGTTAGGTTCCATTTTAGCTCCGTATATTACGGGCTGGCTTACAGACGCTACAGGAAGTATGAATATAGGATTTTATTTTGCAGCAGCTCTGTTAGTCATCGCATTGATTGCAACATATTTAATAGATGAAAGTAATTTGCCCTTTGTTGATAAAGCAGCTAAAAATCATTAGTCAGTAAAAGCTTATGACTTCTTCACTGTAATTGTGATTCAAGCAGCATAACAAAGGCGACAGCCAGACTGATAGATGCAAATAATAAACAATTCGGGATCGCGGTATTAAAATTCGGCTGCGTCTGCAAAACAGCATGGGCTAAAATGACGCGACAAAGCAGCGCGCTCAGCTTGGAGGCAAATGCATATGTGAAAAGAAACAAGGCGGGAAAGAACTAAGCCGGCAGCTCAGCTGGAGGAAACGGAAAAGTGCTCCCGGGTCAGACATTCTGTTATAAACCAATGGTTTATGTTCTCGATCCGTGTTCTTCATATGCGATGAGGAAATATTATCATTCATCAAGCGAAACCCTCGCTTATGCCTAGATAAGTTCGTATTTATATTAAAGCAATGAAAGCACCCTTTCAGCAAGGGTGCTTTTTGCTGTCTGATCAGTCCCGGTTTCTTATCTCTTGAAGAGTCATTTGACCTAATGAAGGAGCGGAAATAGCGGAGGATTCAAAAAAACTGTGCAAAATGAACTATTACTATTAATTTATATAAGGGGAAAAATATAGTATGATAAGAAATGAATAAAATACAAAAAAATTGAATATCGGCAGAAAGGAGCTCCATATGAACAAAATCGCCGCGGAAGAAGTCGCCAACATGCTCAATACATGGTACCGCGCCATTAGAAGAAGCGATGCTGAACAGTCGATCAGGCTGTTTGAACAAATCAAACCACTGCTGGCAGACATGGAGGAAGATCAGGAAGTTTTGATCTATTATTCCCTGCTGGAACTGCGGCATAAAATTATGCTCTACGATTCGAGAGGCAAAAAGATAGAGCAGCACGACGTATCGGCCGGCGACAGTGCTGCATCACATATGACATCCTATTACTACTACCTGTTTTCAGGAGCTTATGAAGTGTATAAAAAAAATTATGAGCAGGCAATCAGCTTCTATAAAATTGCCGAGAAGAAGCTTGCTCATGTACATGATGAAATTGAAGTTGCCCAATTTCACGATAAAGTCGGAAAGCTCTACTATTACTTGGGCCAGAATATCGTCTCTTTAAACCATACCCGGCAGGCGATGGAAATTTTCAAAGGACATGGCGACCATGACATGAACCTTGTCTCAACTTATATTACAATGGCCGGAAATTATACCGAGATGGGGAAATATACAGAGGCGGAAGAATATTTAACAGAAGCAATCCATACTGTCAGAAAAGCCGGCGACCATTTTAAAGAAATGCAGCTCCTTCATAATTTTGCCTTGCTTTATGCGGCGATGGACAAATCGGACAAGAGCATTCAATTTTTGGACATCGTTTTGAATGATCATGCATATGCTGCATCGGATTATTATTTCAATGTCGTGTTTTTAATGATCAAAGAGCTGTTTAAAACCGGAGACTATGAACGCGCCGCAGCCTTTTACAAAGAAGGGAAGGAAAGGTCGCAATCTGCGGCGAATGAAATATTTGACGCTAAAATCGATCTTTTATATGCGGCTTATGCTGGATGTGGTGAACAGGCGGTTAAAGACTGCAAAGACAACATAGAAATCCTCTTTCAAGCAAAGCAATACGACAGTGCCAGAGAACTATCTCTCTTAACGGCCAATGTTTACAGATCAAAGTCTCTTTATAAAGAGGCCGCACATTTCTTTTTGGAAGCGATTAAAGCGGAAGAAAAAATGAAAAAAGTGGAGGGAATGTGATGAAAAAACTGTTCATTGTTGCTGCGATTGCTGCCGTCGTATGTTCGGGATGGTTTGCGGCAGAAACTCATTCGCCATCCGGCGACATGCAGATTGCTGAAAAGATGGTCGGTTAAAACGAATACTCGGAACAAATATTGAATATCCGCTCCTCCAGCAACGGGGCGGATTTTTCTTCGGATAAAGGTAAAGGATTGGAGGATATGAACAACACATAAGCTCTAAAATATTTAAAATTATGGCATGATAAACGTGGCTATGGCCTTGAATACCTCTTCACCACTACTTATGGTGATTGAACTTGGGTCAAATTTTATAACAAAATTGTATATTTAAATTACAACAAAAAGAGAGGAATAGTCATAAATGGGTGAAAAAAATAAAGGAAAAAACTACTCTATTGAGGATCATATTTTTTCAATTTTGGTTGTTCTTCTTATGTGTGTATTTCTTATTTCTTCCCCTTTTCTGATATTCTTCGGAGTCTTTAAATTGGTGGCTTTGGCACCAGATGTGTCAATCAATACAAAAGGTACTTTTGATTCTGTGATCGTTTTATTCAAGTTTTTTGTTCTCACTGTGGTAGTCGTAGGGATTGTAGACGTAGTGTTTTCTCAGATTTTATTGAAAAAAAGGAGATTTCTCAATTTTATTATTGAAGCTTTGTTGATGTTTTGTGTTTTTTATCTATATGTATTGATTTATTCAATGAATTCTCAGGAGATTGTTATACGGAATCATGGTGTATTCTTAGTATCTTTATTTTTGTTTATTTTGTATTTGCTAATAAATGTAGCATATATCGTTTCACGACGGCTATATAAGGCAACTATGAAAAACATACAGAAAAAAACAACTAATAGAGCAGGCTACTGTCTGCTCTATTAAAATTTCAATTGCCAATAGTTCCATGTCTTATTTTGAATCCATAAATTGAATAGACTATTAATCCAATTAATAATTTTTTCCTTTGGGTTTGGTGGGTTTGAGGCTATGTCAAGGATGTTAGAATCTAAGTTAATCTATGTGTTCAACCTCTGATGTTTTGGGAAGTAATGTCTGATGAGGCAAGGATTCAGATAAGCAGCTTCAGGAACAGCAGCCGCATCTAGAGAAGTCCTAGCTGCATTGCTTGATCCGCATACAGCTGCGGAGTTATCGATGGATGATATTGTAAGCATGTGCGATGAATTGATCGAAGCACACGGCGACTGGCTGCCGGAATTTGAATAAAAAAATAAAGCCCGAGCGAAGGGATCAGCCTTCAGCTCGGACTTTTTTCATGCGGGGGTGTGAATATTTTTCCGACTTTTGCTGAAGCAATCGGAAGAATGGAGGAAGCATCGCGATCACGAGCACCACCCGCAACACTTGGACGGCGACGACGAACGTAGAGTCGGCGTGAAGCGTGACAGATGTTGTCGCCATTTCCGCGATTCCCCCCGGAGCAAACGCCAATATGGCCGTTGTCAGGGAAATGCCTGCCGCTTTAGCGGTGACGGCGGCGCTTAAAATCATCGCAATGATCAGTCCGACAGAGCTGGCAAGTGCGACGATCAGCGTTTTTCTGACGCCGATAAACATTTCTTTGCTGATTTTTGAACCGATCGTCGCGCCGAGACAAATTTGCGACAGCACTGAAAAGCCGTGGGGCCACCAGGCTGTTGCGCTGAGCCCGGTCATTGAAGCGCCTGCGATTTGCAGAACGGCCGCACCGGTCATGCTTCCGAGCAGCCATGGCGCCGGAAACCGCAATGCTTTCATCGCTTTGCATACCCCGAATCCGCCCAGCATGATCAGCGCAGTCCATGCGATATGAGGCGCTTCAAAAGCCGATGTTCCCGCGGCGATCACTTGGCTGCCGGCAGTATGGGCGTCAGGCTGCTTCGCATTTATGAAAAAAACGAAAAAAGGAATGGTCATGACGACCAGAAGCACACGTATCATCTGCACGAGACTGACGATTGCCGTGTTCGCTCCCACTTCCTGAGCGATGCCCGGCATCGCGGAAAGCCCGCCGGGGGCCGTTCCCACAAAACTCGTCAGCATATCGGTCTTGCTGAACCTCCATAAGACAAAGCCCGACAGCATGGCGAACACGACGGAAAGGAGGAGCATGACGCCGACAATCAGCCAATTTTCCTTAAAAATCGAAATCACGGACATGTTGATTTTCTGGCCGAGCTCAATTCCCAATAGCATTTGGCCGAACTGAAGCCATCCATGATGGATGCCGTTTTGTCTGACAGCAGCCTTTAACGGTGACGGGCGAAACAGCGACAGACAAGCGGCTGCTGTCATTGTGCCGACCATCCAGCCGATCGTCATGCCGGTCAAAGAGAGAAGAAATCCCCCAAAACTGCTGATTAATATCAATAATATATCCCGAAGGAAATCTCTTTTTTCCCTCAAATGAAAAACCTTCTTCCTGATTACTGCAATCATTTTGTTCACTAAGTAAAGTATTTCTATATATCACTATATAATAATTTTAGTGATTGGTAAAATACGAATTTATTTAAAAGATTAATAAGAAAAACTGATCGTTCATTTTTGAACATAACAGATGGAACATATGAATACATTAAATTAGATTCGATCACAAATAGAGGTGAACCATGTGAAGCACACCAAGGAAACATTCACCACAGTTAAATCGTATCGTCCGTTTCACAGCGCTTTTGATCCGTGTCCCCCGATCGGCAAAAGATACTACAGAACCCCTCCAAATCTATATCTAGGATTTCAGCCCCGCGGCCTTCCGCAGTTTTCCCCGATGGAGGCGCTGCAAAAAGGGACGCTTTGGCCCGTGTTTTACGATCCTTATGAAAATCCGTATGAGATCGGAGGTAAGGGGGGATGACACACACTTTGCCGCAAGACTACTATCAAAGGCTTCATGAGATTCAGGCGGTCGATTTTGTCCTGATCGAGCTGATGCTGTACCTTGACACACATCCCGATGATACCGATGCCATCAAACAATACAACCAGTATGCCGGATATTCAAGAAAACTGAAAGCGAAGTTTGAATCAAAATACGGCCCTTTGACGCAAGGGAGCCCGGATCAGACGGAATCCTATTGGAGCTGGAAAAAAAGTCCCTGGCCGTGGCAAGTTTAATAGAGGAAGGGAGTCAGGTTCATGTGGCTTTATGAGAAAAAACTGCAGTATCCTGTGAGGGTGAGAGAATGCAATCCGAGACTTGCCAAATTTTTGATTGAGCAATACGGCGGAGCGGACGGCGAATTGGCTGCGGCGCTTCGCTATTTGAACCAGCGCTACAGCATACCTGACAAAGTCGTCGGACTGCTGACGGACATCGGTACGGAAGAGTTTGCTCACCTTGAAATGATTGCGACGATGGTATATAAATTAACAAAAGACGCGACACCCGAACAGATGAAGGAAGCCGGGCTCGGCGATCATTACGCAGACCATGACAAAGCCCTGTTTTACCATAACGCTGCCGGCGTCCCGTTCACCGCTACATACATCCAGGCAAAAGGCGATCCGATTGCCGATTTATATGAAGATATAGCGGCTGAGGAAAAAGCGAGGGCTACGTATCAATGGCTGATTGACATGTCGGATGATCCGGATTTAAATGACGGGCTGGCGTTTTTACGGGAAAGGGAAATCGTTCATTCACAGCGCTTTCGCGAAGCTGTCGAAATTTTGAAGGAAGAGCGCGACCGTAAAAAAGTATTTTAAACAGCAAAAAGCCGAAAATACGTTTGGTATTTTCGGCTTTTTGTTTACTGCACAGGGCTTGCAAGCAGCTCTTCTGCGCGGTCGCGAAGCACATACTTTTGGACTTTTCCGGAAGCGGTCAGCGGGTATTCGTCGATCAGAAATACGTACTCCGGAATTTTGTAATATGAAAGCTGTCCTTTGCAAAAATCTCTGACATCTTCAAGCGTCAGCTTTTTGCCCGGTTTGCATTTAATAAAGGCCGCCGTTTTTTCCCCGTATTTTTCATCAGGAACGCCGACAACCTGTACATCGACAATATCCTCATGTTCATAAAGGAATTCCTCTATTTCACGCGGGTATATGTTTTCACCGCCGCGGACGATCATATCTTTTAAGCGGCCGGTAATCCTCACGTATCCGTCCCGGTCCATTTCGGCCAAATCGCCGGTATGGAGCCAGCCGTCTTCATCAATGACCTTTTTGGTGGCTTCGTCCATTTTATAGTATCCCTTCATGACGAGGTATCCTCTTGTGCACAGTTCACCTTGCTCGTCCGGGCCGAGCGTTTCCCCCGTGTCAGGATCCACAATTTTCATTTCTACATGCGGATGCACTTTACCGACGGTTTCAACGCGGCGTTCGATCGTGTCGGTGACCGTTGTCTGCGTAATCACGGGTGAAGACTCCGTTTGTCCGTATGCGATTGTGATATCCGTCATATTCATTTGCTTCATCACTTTTTTCATCACTTCTTTAGGACACGGGGAGCCTGCCATGATCCCGGTCCGCAATGAAGATAGGTCATAGTTTGCAAAATCGGGGTGGGTGAGCTCGGCGATAAACATTGTCGGCACACCCTGCAGTCCTGTACATCGCTCTTTTTCGACCGTTTGCAGGACGATGTCCGGTTTGAATTCGATGATCGGCAGCATGGCCGCGCCTGACGCGACACAGGCAAGCGTGCTTAGCACACAGCCGAAGCAGTGAAACAGAGGAACCGGAATGCACAGCCTGTCTTCGCTCGTCAGCCCCATTCTGTCGGCAACGATCGCCGCATTATTGACGATATTGTAGTGAGTCAGCATCACACCTTTTGGAAAGCCTGTTGTTCCCGACGTATACTGCATATTGATCACATCATCGTGTGTGAGTGATTGCTCTCTTTCGAAAAGGTCGGCATCAGAGACCGTTTCGCCCAGTTTGGCGATGTCGGCAAAAGCCGTCATATGTTCAGGGACTTTATTCTTGCCAAGGTAGACGAGATTTTTCAGCTTCGGCAGCTTTTCCGGATTTTTCATGATCTCGTCGACCATATCGATATAGGATGTCCCTTTGTAGCCGTCCATTAGAAAGAGGGTGGTGGAATCGGAATGTTCCAATAAGTACTCAAGTTCTCTCGCCTGATAGCTTGTATTGACGGTGACGAGCACAGCGCCGATTCTTGCCGTCGCAAACTGGAGCAGAATCCATTCCGGTATATTGGATGCCCAGATGGCGACATGCTCTCCTTTTTGAATGCCGAGCGCGAGCAGCCCTTTTGCAATTTTAGAGGTTTCTTCAACAAGCTCCTGATACGAATATCTTAAATCGAGCTCAGAATATACAACCGCTTCATGATTCGGAAACCGGCCGGCGGTTGATTTTAAAAGCCCGCCGATCGTTTGTTTTTTTAATGTAATCATAATGCCTCCTTGCCTCCCGAATAAAAACTGTTTCTATTATAGCACTTTGTTCTAGTACCAGGTACTATAAAGAATTAGTTTTTTCTTAGCCAGGAAGATAATGTTAATACTGTTCGGTATTGTGCAATTCCGCCGGCAGCCACGATTCCTGCAATAGCAAGAAATAGCGCTGCCCCGCCGAACTTGATGAACATCATCCCGCCTAAAAAAGGACCGATTGTCCGGGAAATATCCCAATGCAGGCCGAAAAATGCAAAATATCTGCCCCGCATATGATCGGGAGCAAGGCGCGAGACAAAGGTTTGCATGTGATTCAGCAGCATGCTTTCTGCCGCCGTAAATAAAACGGCAGTCGAGAGCAGCCAAAAGATCGATGATGAAAAAGCGAAACCAATCGCTGCCACAGCGTAGCATACATATGATATGGAAACGACCGTTTGGATGTTCAGTCCTTCCGTCCATTTGACAAGCGGAATTTGCATCGTAATGCTAAGAAGGGCGCGGCACACTGTATAAACAGTCAAGATGAATAGGAAATCTTCAAAAAGAGTTTCGAGATAAAGGCGGTAGTTTGACTCCAGTTGAGCATAGAACAGGCTGACGGGGACCGACAAGAACATCAAGGACAGAACCGGACGGTGCTGAAAAAATACCTTTTTTGCGGAAAGAAGTTTTTCCCTCTCCAAAATCTCCTTTTGCCTTTTTGACCGCCATACCTCGGGCATTTTAAAATAAACAGCAAGCCAATAGAGAAAAAACGCACATGCCTGAAAGCCGAACATCAGGCTTGGCTGATAGGAATAGACTGCAAGTCCGGCGGCCGGACCGACCGCTGCGCCCAACCCTTCAATGGCATGAAGGACAGCGAACGCTTCAGAGCGACGCCCGCTTTCGGTGCTGTCCGTTATTTGGGCCCGCTGCGCAGGGATGTACAAAGCTCCCCCAATGCCGTTCAGCACATAAAAAAGAGCGAACAGCCAAATGTGATCTGCCATCATAAAACCGGCGGCAGAGACGGTCTGAAAGGCGAGCGCCGCCAGGATCACCTTCCGTCTTCCGATCCGATCCGTCAGTCCACCTGCGGCAAGCGTCACCGCGACCTCGGTCAGCGGTCTTGCTCCGATGACGAGCATCACCGGCAATATGCCAGTTCCAAGCACATCATACAGATAAAAAAGGAGGAAAGGGGCCAGCATGGCTCCCGTTATTCCGGTCAGGAACTCTCCGAAGAAGCAAATCAGCACGGGAGAACCGTACCTTTGTTTTAAACGGTTCATTTCATATCCTCCTTCAACATAGCAGTGCAATTAGTGTAAAATGGAAAATCATCAGTAAAAAGGACAGAAAACCAGGGGAGAAATTTCCCCTTTTATAAAGCGGGGGATAACGGAGATGAAATCGATCGAACATTACATGGAACTTACCGCGGGAATTAAATGCGAAAGCGAAGGGGAGGCAGAAGAGATTTCAGTCAGTGAAATCGCGGATATTCTGTATTGTACACCGAGGAACGCAAAACTGATTTTAGCGAAACTTGAAGGTTTGCAGTGGATTGCTTGGAAAAGGGGAAGGGGGAGAGGAAACAAATCAGAAATCCGCTTTTTAAAAGAACCTTGTGAACTGCTGCTTGAAACGGCGAAAAATGATACGAAAGAAGGTAAAATCGACCGGGCGAGACACCTTCTCGAAGCATATCAGCATTCGTGCCCGGACGCTTTGCCGTCATATAAAGAGTGGCTTGAGCGCGTTTTCGGCTTTCAGACCGAATCGGAGGGCAGCAAGCAAAAAGATGTGCTGAGGCTCATGACCGCGATGGAGCCAGAGCATTTTAAGCGTCTTGATCCGTGCCGTATTTATCTGCGTTCAGAGAGCCATGTCGTTAAGCAGGTATGTGATACATTGATCCGTTTTAATGAAAAGGAAGGAGGTTTTATGCCGCATCTTGCCCACCACTGGGAATGTGACGCCGACCAAAAAACGTGGACGTTCTATTTGAGGAAAGGGATCTATTTCCATGATGGCACAACATTGACAGCTGAGGATGTTAAATACTCGTTTGAGCGTTTTATGCTGGATGATGAAAATAAATGCAAATGGCTCGCAGAGGATATCGGAAATGTTGCGGTCAGGGATGAATATAGTTTTGATATTTGTTTAAAGGCAAAAAATTCGCTGTTTTTGCATCATCTTTGCGATGAAAGGCTGTCTATTTTAAACCGCCATCAGAATGACGGACTGTTGATCGGGACGGGTCCTTTCAGACTTGTCCGCCGGGATGACCGGATTCTCGCGCTTGAAGCGCATGAGCGATATTTTCAAGGGCGGGCTTTTTTAGACCGGATCGAACTATGGTATATGGATGGCAATTTTTCTCTTGTCGACTACGGTTTTTATATGGAAAAAGAAGAACAAAGTCGGGTTTTCGATGAATGGCACGAGGAAAGGAATGTTCAGTACATCTCGGTGAATGCAAACAAATCGGGGCCTCTCAAGCATAAGGCGTTCAGGAAGGCTTTGCGGCAAATCATTTCCCCTTCACATATGGTCAGTGAATTAGCCGGACAACGGACGGCTCCGGCGGGAGGCTTTCTAAACCGGGATCTTCCGCCTGAATCCGGGGACGACGACATCGGCAAGCTGCTTATGGAAGGCCATTACAAAGGCGATCCGCTTCGGCTTTATACGTTTTCCGAACCGGATCACCGGGAGGATGCGTCATGGATCCAAAAGAGGTGCAGGCGGTACGGCATCGCACTAGAGGTTTGTTATATGAAAGCGGATGAGCTCATGAAGGAAGAAGTGATCGCAAAAGCCGATTTGATTCACGACAGTGCGACATTCGGACGTTCGGAAGAAATGAGCTGGCTACACCTCCTTTTAACGGAAAACAGCTTTTTACACGTCCATATGCCGGGGGAATGGCAGAGGAAGTCCGCCTTGATGAGGGATCAGCTTCGTTTCATTGATGAACATTCCAAGCGGATCAGCCTTCTGTGTGAGGCGGACCGCGCCTTGGCAGAAGAGGTTTACACGATTCCGCTATATCAAAACAATATTCGCGTTAAAGCGGGGGAAGCCATTCAAGGCATTGTGCTTAACGAAGAAGGATGGATTGATTTTTACGGCATCTGGTACAAAAAAGAGGCTCTTCTGTAAGAGCCCCTCCATTGTGTTTCTTAATGACCGGAATGTCCTCCATCCGCTGACTTAATTTCCAATATGTCATCAAGAACGCCTTGCGTTCGAAATGAAATCTCATTTTCTGATCCGAGAATGAATGCATGGTTATAAGGGCCGTCCTGCGGTCTGTCCCGAAAAGAAGGCTCGATCTCGGATAAATAGCTGTACATCGTACTGTCTGCCTGTCCATTTTTGAGTAAAAGCAGAGGAGCGTGTTTTCCCAAATGGGAAAATGGCGCTCCGGCAAGCGCCAGCTCGGGCGCGGCCGTTGATGCGAAGGACAGTCCGTGTCCCGGATCTGTGATTCCCCACCCAAAACCGGTGTTTTTATCGCTGAATTTCGCAAACGCAATCGAATTTGCGACAGGAGTATCTCCGGAAATTCTTTTGACTGTTCCATATTCCTTTAATGCATCCTCCGTTTTTTCTGAAACGGCTTTTTTAGGGCCGAGAATATAGATGTTTGCTTTGCCGTCCCTTTTCTTTAATGCTGCGGCCGTCTCTTCGGGAATGCCTTTTTTGTTCACGTACAGGATCGGCTCAGGCATGTGGGCGATCCAGTTTACAGCGGGGAGCGAATAAAGTTCCGCATCTTCCTCGGATGATCCGATGATAACGCTTTTCGGATACTCATCGGCTGCATCCGCGTATTCTTTGTCAATCTCTTTTGCCAGATCAGCCTCGTTCTTCCCTTTCAGCTCTTTTATTTTAAAAGAGTTCAAAGCTTGAAGTGAATCGAATTCTCCGACAGCCATGATTTGCGTTCCGTCTGAAGTGCCCGTCGGGTTCAAGCGCTTGATTTCATTCTGAATCTGCCCGGAGATTTTCCCTTTTTCCGCGATTAAAACAGGTCCGTTATTCGGGTGATGGATCAGATCAGCTGATGCAAGAGCTGCCTGCCATGATCCGCCCGAAACTAAAATCACTGCGCCCGGCCTGTTTTGTTTATGAGTGGCCGGCCATATCGTTTGAGAGGTTTTGATGCTCATTTCTTCCGGTGTATTCGCGTCAAGTCTTGTCGTGTTCTTTGTGTTTTTCACCAGAAGCCCTTCTTCCGCTCGCTTATTGAAATCATTCGGAAGAGAAACGGCGTCTTTTTCTTTCATCTCCGAATGATTCTTCGTATGATGCTCCTTATGTCCGTCCGTCTTTCCCGAGCCGGAATTTTGGCATGCTGCGAGCGGAAGCGCGAAAACAAGCATGACAAAAAGTAAACCGGATTTCAATTTCATGGTGTTTTCCTCCTTTTTGGTCCAGATTACTGAGTAGTATACCCGGGAAATGTGCAAAACTGGTGCAGACATCTCGACATTTGTTACATATTAGAAGGCAGCGTGATGATAAATTCGCTTCCTTTCGGGGTTCTGTTTTTTACTGCAATCTGACCGCCGTGAAGCTCGACGATTTCTTTCGCGATGGCCAGGCCCAGCCCGGTACCGCCGGTTTGTCTCGATCTCGACTTATCGACCCGGTAAAAGCGCTCAAAAATATAATCCAGTTCTTCTTCCGGAATGCCGCAGCCTTCGTCCGCTATCGTAATCTTGACCTGATCCTCTGCTTTTGTTGCGGTGACGGACGCTGTTGAATCAGGATCGGAGTATTGGCGGGCGTTGTTCAGCAAATTTGAGATCACTTGTGAAAAACGGACTTCATCGACTGAGACATAAAGATCCGCCGGGATGTCGAACGAAAGGCTGATTCGTTTTTCCGAAAAAGCGACCGCCGCTTTCTGAACTTCTTTTTTTATGAATGTGTGCAGGTGAACCTGTTTCTTACTGATTTGAAATCCAGGCTGTTTCAGTTTTGTCAGCAAAAATAAATCGTCAACAAGGGTGTTTAAATTGTCCGCTTCCTCTTTGATGATCGACAAGTACTGATTTCTGGCTTGTGGATCGAGTTTATCTCTCATCGCGACATCTGTGTAGCCTTTTATATATGTGATCGGAGTCCGCAGCTCATGAGCGACGCTTGACAGAAAATCGTTTCGTTCTTTTTGAAGCCTGCTGAGATTTGAAGAAAGGCTTTCGATTGATGCGGCGAGCTCGCCGAGTTCATCGTTCCGTTTGATATCAAGCGGAATCGAAGCTTGACCGTTTTTGATACTTTCGGTTGCTTCCTTCAGTTTAATAATCGGCTTCGCTAATACACGGCTGAACCAAAGAATAGCTGCGGCAGTTAAGACGCCGGTTAAGCCAAAGCTGAGGAAAAACCGCTTCGTAATGCTTGCCACCAAGGCTTTTATCGAGGAGGTCTCCAAATACATGAAGACGTAGCCGGCCGTTTCCCGTCCGTTCATGATCGGACTGATCGTACAAATATACTTTGATGTATTCCAATGGGACGATAAAACGATCCCTTTCCTCGGGATGTGTTTTTCTTCGAAATGAAGGTGTTCCGTCATGTCTCCCCGGGCAGACTGCGCCAATACGCGTCTATTTTGGTCCGTTATGATTACGTTTGTCCGGGCTTCGGTTTCCATCAGGGTGACGTGGTCTATCGTCCTTTTGTCAAAATGTTTTTCGAGGACGTCTCTGTGGCTGTTGCCCCTTAGTTGGAGCGCGCGGATTTCTTCGTTTATTCTTGTGTTGATAATCGTTGTATACAGCGCCGCAAAAAGGATGGTTTCGATGAAAAGGATTAAAATGAAAAATGAACCTGCGAGCTTAAATGAAATCTTTTTCATGCTCCGGTTCCTTTGCTTGTCCATTTGTAGCCGACGCCGTAGACGGTCCGGAGATGATCTTCAACCGGAAAGCCAGCTTTTTTCAATCGGTTTCGCAAATTTCTCATGTGTGAATCGATGGTGCGGGGCTCGATATCAGAGTTGAACCCCCAGATGTTCTCAATCAATTGGTCTCTCGAAAGCGCTTGATCCGTGTGGTTTAAGAGCGTCCCGAGCAGATCGAATTCACTTGGCGTAATGCCGATTTCCCGTTGATTGACATGCAGGGTATGATGCTGTTTATTCCAGATTAAACCGCGGAACCGGATTTCATGAAACCGACGGGTCCTGCGCAGGACAGTTTCTATTCTGGCAAGCAGCACTTTTTCGCTGAACGGTTTTGTTAAATAATCGTCTGCGCCGCAATTCAATCCGCGCACAATGTCATCCTGCCCGTTTTTGGCGGTGAGCATGATAATCGGAACGTTTGTCAATCTGTGGATCTCTTGGCACACCATCCATCCGTCCATCTCAGGCATCATAATATCGAGAATAACAAGATCAAAATTGTTCATTTTTATTAAATCCAGGGCTTCTTTTCCGGTGGCGGCTTTTGTGCACGAATAATGTTCTAAATAAAGCTCCAGCAGATCGAGCATCCGGATTTCATCATCGACAAGCAGCACGTTCAATGTTTTAGCACCTCTTTAGTCAAAATAAAAGTCCGCTATTTTAAAAATATACCCTATAAGGGTATATTGATCAAGGCGGATCATCTCTTTGTTAAGAAGTATAAAAACCAGACTGCATGGTTTTGTTCGTCAGCTGCCGCCCGCTTGAACGCCTCCCGTATCGCCCGGTCTTTCACATAGTCTGCGATGTCCAAATAAAAATCAACCGTTTCCTGTTCGTCTTTAAATGCGAACTCCAGCGCGTTTCGATACTGTTCCGGACAAGGCTCAGTTATGGAAATGTCAGGCTTTCGGCCGGTAAGAGACGTATAAAATGTTAGGAACGCATTAAAGTGGCGAATTTCATCTTGTCTGATTTCTAAAATCCGCTTTTTTGTTTCGGAATCCGGCGCCTTTTGGGCGATTTTTTGATAGCAGACGACCGCGCTGTGCTCTCCGTTTACCGCTTTTTCAAGATCCTTGATCAGCTTGTCGTTTTGCCTGGCGGGATAGGCGGGAAGATACGGCTGAACATACCACATCTTTTTCACCTCAACACTTTATATTTGACGTCCTGTCATTATATGTATGTGCTTGCATGCATGTGCCTATGGAAGGTTGAGCCTCGAACATGTGTCAAAATGATGTGCGGTGAGCACAATCTATTTTAAAAAAATGAAGTTTGACGTAAAATGGTTGTTAGTGCCGAATTAATGACATACATATCAAAATGGAGTGAGACTATTGAAAAAGGTAATATTGACGGCCGTGGCTTTATTGATGTCGGTTGTTTTGTTCGCCGGCTGCCAGGCGGAAAAAGGGGGATCAGCCAAGGGGAAGTCTGAAAAAGTTCAAATTACGGTTTCCGCGGCTGCGAGTCTCAAAGATGTATTAGCGGAACTTTCCTCCGTATATGAGAAAGATCATCCGAATGTCTCCATAAAGTTTAATTTTGGTTCATCGGGTGCATTGCAGCAGCAGATCGAACAGGGCGCTCCGGCTGAATTGTTTTTTTCTGCCGCCGAGGACAAATTTAATAGAGTAGTTAATCAGGGGTTAATTGACAAAAAAGACTCTGTCAAGCTGGTCGAAAACAGTCTGGTGCTGATCGTTCCGAAAGGGAAAAATCAGCATGTCAACAGCTTCAAAGATTTGGCGGAGGGCAAAATCGAAAAACTTGCGGTCGGCAAACCCGAATCAGTGCCAGCCGGAAAATACGCAAAAGAAACGTTGACGAACCTTGACGTATGGTCTAAAGTGCAATCTAAAATCGTCTACTGCAAAGATGTAAGGCAGGTCCTTTCTTATATCGAAACAGGCAACGCGGATGCCGGAATCGTTTACCGGACGGACGCCCTTTCATCAGATCAGGTCGAGACTGTCGAGACGGCGAAAAGCGATCTGCATACACCGATTGTCTACCCGCTCGGAATTGTAAAAAATACAAAGCACAGGGAACAGTCTGAGGAATTTTATCAATTCCTGCAAAGCGACCAAGCCGTTAAGGCAATGGAAAAGTACGGATTTAAGAAGGGCTGACCGCCGTTATGCTTGAGGAATTCTTTTCCCCGATTGAAATTTCAATTCAAGTATCAGTCGCAGCGGGCATCATCGCAGTTTTGCTTGGAACTGCTGCGGCGAGGCTCCTGGCGAACAGAAACTTTAAAGGCAAGTCCGTTATCGAGACGGTAATGATGCTGCCGCTCGTTCTGCCGCCGACCGTTGTCGGATTCTTTTTAATCGTGATCTTCGGAAGGCAGAGCGTGATCGGACGCTTGATAGAAAACGTATTTCAAGCACCGGTTATTTTTACCTGGTGGGCAGCCGTGATCGCTGCTGCGGTTGTCGCGTTCCCGTTAATGTATCAGTCAGCAAAATCAGGATTTTCGGGTGTCGACCGCGATATCGAGGATGCCGCGAGGGTTGATGGAGCAAGCGAGTGGAGGGTGTTCCTCTTTGTCACCGTTCCCCTCGCATCAAATGGAATCATGACGGGGATTGTGCTCAGCTTTGCGAGGGCGCTTGGCGAGTTTGGCGCAACGCTGATGTTTGCGGGTATCATCCCGGGGGTGACGCAGACGGTGCCTACGGCGATATACTTGGCGATCGATTCGGGAAATATGACGCTGGCATGGATGTGGGTCGCCTCTATCGCGATCATCTCGTTTTTGATGCTGTTTTTTGTGCAGTTCAAGCAAAAATAGCCGTATGGGGTGCAAGTGCCCATACGGTTTTTTCCCAGTTTTGGAGAATGGTTATTTTGTAGATGTTTAGATAGAATAAAGAGTAAGAAACAGAAAGGAGACGAGCTTAGTGGGAGCAGTATTTTTATCAGGCAGATCCGGGAGTGGGAAAACGACCTTTATCCTGAATGAAATCAGAGAAAAACTTCGCGATGAACCGCTCGGAAAACCGATCATTTTTCTAGTCCCGGATCAAATGACGTTTTTAATGGAATACGAGCTTAGCAAAACACCCGATTTGGGCGGAACTATCCGCGCCCAAGTGTACAGTTTTTCAAGGCTTGCCTGGCGAGTGCTCCAGCATACCGGAGGCATGAATCGGCCGTTTTTGACGGGGACGGGCATTCAGATGCTGCTGCGGAGACTGATTGAAGAGCATAAGGGCGAGTTTAAAGTCTATCAAAACGCAAGCGATAAAAGCGGATTTACGGAGCAGGTGGAACGGATGCTGACCGAATTTAAACGGCATTGTCTGCAGCCTGAAAGCATCCGGGACATGATAGAGGGGACGGGCAAATCGGAATACGAAGATGAACGGATTCTTTCCGATAAATTGCACGACTTATATATTTTATACAGCAAGCTTGAGGAAAATCTGGAGAATCAATATGTTCAATCTGAGGATTATTTGACGCTTTTGGCCGAGCAGATTCCGTATGCGGATGAGATTAGAAACGCTGCCGTTTACGTGGACGGATTTCACCAATTTACGCCACAGGAGATGAACGTGCTGGAACAGCTGATGGTACATGCGGAGGAGATCACTTTTTCGCTGACGGCGGATCAGCCGTTTACGGCCAACAGCCCGAATGAGCTCCATCTGTTCAGAATGACCGGGAAGGCGTACTATGACCTTTACCAGAAGGCGAAGGAACTTGGCCTTGATCCGTCAGAAGTGCGGCTGGAAGAAACGAAACGGCACCAGCAACATTCGGAGCTCCGGCACCTTGAACGCTATTTTGACGAGCGTCCTGCAAAACCGTATCGCGGACGGACGGAATCGCTCCGCATCATGCAGGCGTCGAACAGAAGAACCGAGATTGAAGGAATTGCGCGCGAGATTCATTCTTTAATTCGCCAGGGCCGCTTCAGGCTTAGGGATATCGCCGTTATCGCCCGCAATGTTGAAGATTATAAAGATACGATAAAAGAAGTTTTTAAAGACTGCGAACTTCCTTTTTTCATAGACGGCAAGGAATCGATGCAAAATCATCCGCTCATTGAGCTGATCCGTTCGACGCTTGATATCATTAAAGGAAACTGGCGGTATGAAGCGGTGTTCCGCTGTGTCAAAACGGAACTTTTATTCCCGGAAGGACAGCCGAAGGAACGGCTGCGCGAACAGATTGACCAGCTTGAAAACTACTGTATTGCGTATGGCATTAAAGGAGACAGATGGACAAGCAAAGATCCGTTTGTTTACAGAAGGTACGCTTCACTGGATGAGGATTTTGCCAAGACAGACAAAGAGATTGAAACGGAAAATATGCTCAATGAACTAAAGGGCTGGATCGTTCCGCCGATCCACAGGCTGCAGAAGCGCTTGAAAAAAGCTGAAACCGTCAGGGAAATGGCCGAAGCCGTTTACCTTTATCTTGAAGAAGCCGATGTTCCGATGAAGCTTGAACAGGAAAGACGGCTGGCCGAAGAAAGCGGTAGGATTGCAGAGTCGCGCCAGCATGAGCAAGTATGGGATGCCGTTATTCAACTGTTGGACGAGTTTGTTGAAATGATGGGCACAGAGCGGATATCGTTTGCTTTATTTCAGCAAATGATTGAAACCGGCTTGGAGTCTTTGAAATTCGCGCTGATTCCGCCCGCTCTTGATCAAGTGTTTATCGGCAATATGGACCTTTCAAGGATGTACGGCACGAAATGCACATTTCTCATCGGTGTAAACGACGGTATACTTCCGGCGAGGCCTGCGGACGACGGCGTGCTTTCAGACGATGACCGGGAGTGGCTGAAACGAAACGGCGCACAGCTGGCTGCGACGGGTCGAGAGCAGCTCTTGGATGAGAATTTTCTGATCTACATGACGCTTTCCAGCCCGTCTGAAAAGCTCTATGTCTCCTATCCGATCGCAGATTCGGAAGGGAAGACGCTGCTTCCTTCAACAGTAGTGAAACGGCTGAATGAGCTGTTCCCGGACGGCGAAGAGAAGATGCTGATTCATGAACCCGAGCAGCTGGACGACGAAGCCCAGCTTGAATTTCTCGTGAATAAAGGCGCCGCCTTGAGCCATTTGGCAGGACAGCTCGGCATTTGGACGAGGCAGTATGCGATCAGCGATGTATGGTGGAGTACATACAACTTTTTAATGAATGAGCCTGACCGCATCTTTTCTCAAAATATCCTGTCCAGCCTGTTTTTCAGAAACAAGGTCGAAAACTTGAACCGGCATGTGAGTCGCGATTTATATGGGGAGCACATTCAGGGAAGCGTGTCGCGGATGGAGACGTTCAAAGCCTGTCCGTTTTCCCATTTTGCTTCGCACGGTTTAAAGCTGAAGGAACGTCAATTTTTCAAGCTTGAAGCTCCGGATATCGGTCAGCTGTTCCACTCGGCGCTGAAGCTGATTTCAGATCGGCTGCACGAGCTTAAACTGGATTGGCGCGACTTAACGAAAGCCCAATGCGAGACTTTGTCAAGCGATGCAGTTGAACGGCTCGCGCCAAAGCTGCAAAAAGAGATTTTGCTCAGTTCGAACCGTCATCATTACGTGAAGCAGAAGCTGCAAAAAATCATTGCCAGGGTATCGGGCATTTTAAGCGAGCATGCAAAAGCAAGCGGGTTTGCCCCCGTCGGCATCGAGCTCGGATTCGGGGGGAAAGGTCCGCTTCCTCCAATGCGTTTTACCTTGAAGAACGGCTGCACAATGGAGCTTGTCGGCCGGATCGACAGAGTGGATAAAGCGGAGAGCTCAAAAGGGCTGCTGCTTAGGATTGTTGACTATAAATCAAGCGATAAAGGCCTCGATTTGGCCGAGGTGTATTACGGCCTCGCCCTGCAAATGCTGACATATCTCGATTTGTCGATCACACATTCAACCGATTGGCTCGGCATGAAGGCATCCCCTGCAGGCGTGCTTTATTTTCATGTGCACGATCCGATGATCCAGGCTTCGGTGCCGCTCGGCCTTGATGAAATAGAAAAAGAGATTTTCAAAAAGTTCAAGATGAAAGGGCTGCTCTTGGGAGACCAGGAAGCGGTCAAGCTGATGGATACCACGCTGGAACAAGGCAGGTCGAACATGATCAGCGCAGGCTTGAAAAAAGACGGCTCGCTCCGTTCGGATTCTGACGTTATTGCAGAAGAGGATTTTCATGTATTAAGGCGCCATATCCGCCGGACATTTCAGAAGGCCGGTGAGGAGATCACAGACGGTAAAGTGTCGATCGAGCCTTACAAGCTAAAAGACCGGACACCGTGCACATATTGTTCGTACCGGTCATTCTGCCAGTTTGACGAATCGCTTGAGGAAAACGAATACCGGATATTAAAACCCGAAAAAGACAACGTGATTTTGGAGCGGCTGAAAAAGGAGGATGAGACAGATGGAGATTTCTAAACCGAAGGGCAGCAATTGGACTGATGACCAATGGAAGGCGATTGTCTCATCCGGCCGGGACATTTTAGTTGCGGCAGCGGCCGGCTCCGGAAAAACGGCCGTGCTGGTTGAGCGGATCATTCGGAAAATAACGGATCAGGAACATCCCGTAGATGTCGACAGGCTGCTCGTCGTCACCTTTACGAATGCATCTGCGGCTGAAATGAAGCACAGGATCGGTGAAGCGCTCGAAAAAGAGCTTGCCGAAAATCCGGGATCGCTTCATTTGCGCAGACAGCTTGCTTTATTAAACAAAGCGAGCATATCAACATTGCACTCATTCTGTCTTCAAGTCATCCGCAAATACTATTATTTGATCGATGTTGATCCGGCTTTCCGGATCGCCGATCAGACGGAAGGCGAGCTGCTTGGCGATGAGGTGCTGGACGAGCTGTTTGAAGAAGAATACAAAAAGCAAGATCCGGCCTTTTTTGAACTTGTGGACAGATATACGACAGACCGTCATGACCTCGATTTGCAGCATCTCGTCAAGCGGGTCTACGAGTTTTCCCGTTCGCATCCCGATCCTGAGGGCTGGCTTCACACATTTGTTGATCTGTATGACGCGGCTTCAGATACGAAAGTTGAGGCTCTGCCGTTTTATTCTTACATTAAAGAAGACATCGCACTCGTTCTGGAGGGGATGCGGCAAAAGCTGACGCGTGCGCTTGATTTGACAAAGCAGCCAGGGGGGCCTGCGCCGCGCGCCGAAAATTTCCTCGATGATTTAGCGCAGATTGACAGGCTGATTCAGCAGCAGAATGATTTTTCGGCTCTGTACGAGCTTGTACCGGCCGTTTCGTTTCAAAGATTGAAGCCGTGCAAAGGAGATGCGTACGATCCTCGATTGGTTGATGAGGCCGCAGATCTCCGCAACAGCGCGAAAAAGCAACTTGAAAAGCTGAAAAGCGATTATTTTACGCGAACTCCCGAGCAGCACCTTGAGAGCTTGAGGGAAATGAAGCCGGTCATTCAGACGCTCGTCCAGCTCGTGTTGGAGTATGGCAAGCGGTTTGCGGACGCGAAAAAGGAAAAAGCGATCGTCGATTTCTCAGACCTTGAACACGACTGCCTTGCGATTTTATCCGGGAAAAACCAAGCCGGCGAAGCCGTGCCGAGCGAAGCGGCGAAGTTTTACCGCCATCAGTTCCATGAAGTGCTTGTTGATGAATATCAGGATACGAACTTGGTCCAGGAAGCGATTTTAAAGCTCGTCGCCAAAGAAGAGCATGAGGGGAACCTGTTTATGGTGGGCGATGTCAAGCAGTCGATTTACCGGTTCCGCCTGGCAGAACCGCTTTTGTTCCTCTCGAAATATAAACGCTTTACAGACGATGGCTCGGGTTCCGGCCAAAAAATCGATTTAAATAAAAACTTCAGAAGCCGTTCAGATATTTTGGACAGCACGAACTTTTTATTCAAGCAGCTCATGGGAGAAAAGGTCGGGGAAGTCGAATATGACGAACAAGCAGAATTGAAGCTTGGCGCTTCTTACCCGCCGAATGAAGCGACAAAAACAGAGCTTCTGCTCATCGAAAACCAGAGCGGCGCGCAGGATGAAGAGGCTGAAGAGCTTGAGGCGGTCCAGCTTGAAGCAAGAGCGATGGCCGGACAAATCCGCAGGCTGATAACAGAAAAATTTCAAGTATATGATGCCAAAGCGAAAGCGTCACGGAACATCCAGTACCGTGATATCGTGGTGCTTTTGCGGTCGATGCCTTGGGCGCCGCAAATTATGGACGAGTTTAAACAGCAGGGGATTCCGGTATACGCGAACCTCTCAACGGGTTATTTTGAAGCGACAGAAGTATCGGTCACACTGTCTTTATTAAAAATCATCGATAATGCTTATCAGGACATCCCGCTTGCGTCCGTTCTCAGATCGCCTGTTGTAGGTCTTGACGAAAATGAGCTTTCCTTGATCAGAATCAAGGATAAAAAAGCGCCGTTTTACGAAGCGATGAAAGCATACCTTGCTGCAGCAGATGGCGATGAGAGGCTCAGCGAAAAGCTTCGCCGCTTTGACGCCCTGCTCAAAAAGTGGAGAGCGTATGCGAAAAACCACTCTGTGGCAGAGCTGATCTGGGAAATCTACCGGGATACGAAGTATTTGGATTATGTCGGCGGAATGCCGGGCGGAAAACAGCGACAGGCCAATTTGCGCGCGCTTTACGACAGGGCAAGATCCTATGAAGCGACATCGTTCCGCGGTTTGTTCCGCTTTTTAAGGTTTATTGAGCGGATGCAGGAGCGGGGTGATGATCTCGGAACGGCAAGAGCTCTGAGCGAACAGGAAGACGTTGTTCGGCTGATGACGATCCACTCAAGCAAAGGGCTTGAATTTCCTGTCGTATTTACCGCCGGTCTCGGACGGAATTTTAATATGATGGACTTGAACAAGTCTTATCTGCTGGATAAAGAACTCGGTTTCGGAACGAAGTTTATTCATCCGAAGTGGCGGATCAGCTATCCGACGATGCCGCTGATCGCGATGAAGAAAAAGCTCCGCCGCGAGCTTTTATCAGAGGAGCTGCGCGTCTTGTATGTCGCTCTTACCCGGGCCAAGGAAAAGCTGTACCTGGTCGGGACGGCTAAGGATAAAGAAAAGCTGCTTGCCGACTGGCGGTCACAAGCGGCAGGGTCTGAGTGGCTGCTTCCGGATTATGAACGGTTTCAGGCGAAATCTTACCTGGATTTCATCGGACCTGCTTTGATGAGACACAGAGATATGGATGAATCCGGCGCGCCGCTGGTGATTGATGAGATCCGTGAACATCCGGCGCGCTTTCAGGTCAGCTGGCTGTCGGCCGCGGATCTTCAAGCAGAAGATATTGATCAGGCCGGTGAAGAAAGACACGGCCGGCTCTCCCAAATTCAAATGGGGCTTCCGATCGATGGTTCGTTTGAGTATGAGCAACAAGTCAGAGAAAGGCTGACATGGTCATATCCATACAAAGACGCCGCCAAAGTCCGAACAAAACAGTCTGTCTCAGAAATGAAAAGGCAGAAGGAGTATGAGGATGAGTACGGCGACCGCTCGCTGATTCGCCCAACTAAGGATGCTCTCTTGTTTAAACGGCCGTCCTTTATGATGGCAAAAGGCCTGACCGCGGCCGAACGGGGAACGGCGATGCACACCGTCATGCAGCATATTCCGCTGACCCGTGCGCTTGAAATGAATGAGCTCAGCCGCCTCCTAGACAGGCTTGTTGAGAAAGAGCTATTAACAGAAGACCAGCGGGCAGCGATTGAGGAAGACGATATTCTCGCATTCTTTGATACGGAAATCGGACAAAAGCTTCTCGGCGCCCGCCGCGTCGAACGGGAAGTTCCCTTTAACATGACGCTGTCCGCCAAAGAGGTTTATCCTGATCTTGAGTCAGCCGACGAACCTGTATTGATACAGGGAATTATCGATTGTTTATTCGAGACGGAGGACGGTTTTTACCTTCTTGATTACAAAACCGACCGGATACACGGGAAGTACCGAAACGGATTCGAAGGGGCCGAACCGATTTTAAGGAAGCGTTACGAAACACAAATTCAGCTTTATGCACGAGCCGTTGAAACGATGATTAAAATGCCGCTCAAAGGGCGTGCACTGTACTTTTTTGACGGAGGACATGTGCTCTTATTTTAATATGAAACCGGCGTCCCCCTGACGATTTCGGGGGGAGCTTTAATGAAAAGAGAGGTGAGGCACACATGCGAATTTTACATACAGCGGACTGGCATTTGGGAAAAACGCTTGAAGGGAGAAGCCGCCTGAAAGAACAGGCGGACTTTCTTGAAGAGCTCACAAGGATCGTAAAAGATGAAAAGATCGACGCCGTTATCATGGCCGGAGACGCATTTGACACAGTGAATCCGCCTGCACTGGCTGAACAGCTTTTTTATGAAAGCCTCTCCGCCTTGTCTGACAAAGGAAACCGTCCGGTCGTCGTGATTGCCGGCAACCATGATAATCCGGACCGCCTTTCCGCGGCCTCTCCGTTAACGACAGACCATGGCATCCACTTGATCGGGTACCCGAAGACTGAGCCAGTTGATATAGAAGTCGCTTCTAGTGGGGAGATCCTGTCAGTCGCAGCGCTCGCCTATCCTTCCGAGTCCAGACTGAATGAAGTGCTGTCGGAAACATTTGACGAAAAACTGCTGCGCGACCAGTATGATGAGAAAATCAAGCAGACCTTTCAGCGTATGTGCGGCAAGGCGAGAAAGGATGCGGTGCAGATTGCAGCAAGCCATATTTATGTGGCGGGCGGCAGCCAGACGGATTCTGAGCGGCCGATCGAAGTCGGAGGCGCATATACGGTGGCTGCGGAAAGCCTGCCGGAAAACGCCGCCTATGTGGCGCTCGGGCATCTTCATCGCCCGCAGACGATCAAACGGGCCCGCACGCTTGCCAGATATTCAGGTTCACCGCTTGCCTACAGCTTTTCTGAAGCGGGATACGCAAAATCGGTCACCATTGTCGAAGCCGCACCCGGTCAAACGGCATCATGGGAAGAGGTCCATTTGACGAGTGGAAAACCGCTCGTTAAATGGAAGGCGGAAAAAGGGATGTCCCAAGTATACAGCTGGCTGGAGGAAGAGCGGGACAAAAACGCGTGGATCGACCTTGAAATCCATCTGACAGACCAGCTGTCGATTGAAGAAATTCACCGTTTGAGAAAAGCGCATCAAGGCATCATCCATATTCGTCCGGTTTTTGAGGAAGCCGCCTCGGATGAAGAGAAGATCCGGTCCAGAAACGTTCCGATTGAAGAACGGTTTATAGCGTTTTATGAAAGACAAACGGGTGGAGCGGTTCCCGATGAGGAAACCGTCAAACTGTTTCTGGAGCTCGCCGCAGGATCGGAACAGGAAGAGGGTGATGAAACATGAAGCCGATTTCTTTGTCTATTAAGGGGCTGCACAGTTTCAGGCAGGAGCAGGTGATCGATTTTGAGCGCCTGTGCGATGCCGGTGTATTCGGCATCTTCGGGCCGACCGGAAGCGGCAAGTCGTCGATTCTTGACGCGATGACTCTCGCTTTGTATGGGAAGGTGGAGCGGGCCGCCAATAATACGCACGGTATTTTGAATCATGCCGAAGATGAGCTTGCCGTATCGTTTACGTTTAAGCTGCAGACAGGCCATGAGACGGCTTATAAAGTGGAACGGGTCTTTAAGCGGACAGATGCCGTCAAGGTCAAAACATCGATCTGCCGCTTCATTGAAATGAAAGAGGAACAAATCGTTCTGGCCGATAAAGCGAATGAAGTAAACCGGAAAATCGAAGAGCTGTTGGGCTTGACGATCGACGATTTTACAAGGGCAGTCGTCCTGCCGCAAGGTAAATTCGCTGAATTTCTTTCCTTAAAAGGAGCGGAGCGGCGGCAGATGCTTCAGCGCCTGTTCAACCTCGAACAATACGGGGACAGGCTCGTCAAAAAACTGAAGAAACAGGCGCAAACAGCGCAGGCTAGAAAAAATGAGATGCTTGCCGAGCAGGCTGGATTGGGCGATGCGGGGGAAGAGGCGCTGAAACAGGCGGAACAGCATCTCGAAGAAGCTGAAAGCCTTTTGCAAAGCAAGAAGCGCGAACGAGACGCAGAAGCGCAGCGCTTTGCGGAGTATCAGGAGATTTGGAATCTGCAGCAGGAAAAAGAAAGCTATCTAAAAAAAGAGGCGGAGCTTTTAAAGAAACAGGAACAGATTCGGGAAAAAGAAAGCCGCCTGCACCTCGCCGAAACGGCAAATACGCTCAAGCCTTATGCAGACGCCTTGCTGGCAGCGCGGGAAGATGCCGAACGCGCACACCGGGAAGAAAAACAAGCGCGGGAACAATTAGAACAATATGAAGAGCTTCATAAAAAAACAGAGCGCGAGTACGAGGATTTCAGGCGTCTTAAAAATGAAAAGGAACCGGAGCTTCTCAAGCAAGAAGAACAGCTCACCGCTTTGAAGGAAATTGAAAACAAGCGGCTAGCCGCACAGGCCGAGGCCGAGAAGAAGCAGCGCGAACAGCGTTTGAAAGAAGAGGAAATCAAGCATGCGGCAGACGAGCTGGCCAAGGTGAAAAGTCTGCTTGAACGCGGGACAGCCAAGCAGAATCAGCTGAAAGCGGAGCTGAAATCTGTCCAGGTATCTAGCGAAGAGCGTAAAAACTGCCGAAATGCCAATCAGCTTGCTTTTCACATTCAACAGCTTAACAACGATGCCGCTTTAGAAAAGGAACGGCTTGGTCAGCAGGAGACGCTGATTAAAGAGCTCCAGCAAGAACAGCAAGCGGTGGATCAAAAGGTAAAAGCTGAAACCGAACGCATCGAGGCATTGTTTGCCGCTGTCGAACGAGCGTACGCGCTCGTTTGCGAAACAGACAGATCGCTCTCTGAGACCATCCGTGTGGCATCTCAAAAAAAAGAAGAGATTGCGGCAAAACGGGAACAGGCAAACCGTGATCAGCTGGCAATCGAACTGGCAAAGCAGCTCAAAGACGGAGAGCCTTGTCCGGTCTGCGGATCTGTACATCATGAAATGCCCGCCCGCGTCGGCATAGAAAGCCTGTCCTTTAAAGAGGCGGATTCCGAACTGGAGAAAACGGAAGCCATCATCGCTGAAGCCGGTGCGCTGGCTCAGGAGTTTTTCTCGGCCAAAGTGGCACTCGAACAGCAATCCGACCACCTGGTGAGCGAATGCCCGTTTTTAGTCAAGAGCAAACATGAACTGCCTGAAACCGCTGCATCGATAGAAGAAGGCACCATTCCCGAACGGTACAACCGCATCAGCTTTGAATGGAAAGGAATCAGACAGGATCTCGCAGAGACAAAAAGCAGGATGTCCAAGCTCCTTCACACATATAAAGAGCTCTGCAAGAAACGCGACCAAATCAGCGAGCGACTCAGCCATGAAGAAAAGGAGCGTAACAGGCTTCAAAACCGCGTCCGCGAATTAAATGACCAGTTAAATGAACGCCGAAAAAGCTTCGGCGAACAATTCGACGGCCTCTCTTATGAACAGGCTGAAAAATGGCAAAAAACGATTGAAGAAAAAGATCTGGCCGCAGAGGAATTCGAAAAGCGTATCGAAATGAGCGTTGGCTTTCTCACAAAACATGAACAGCAAAAAGAGAAGCTCACCGAGCGCTTGTTTGCGCTTGATAAAGAAAAGCTCGACCTCCGCTATGCAGTCGAAAGCCTTAATAAAGAAATAAACGATTATCAAAAAGAGCTGATGGGCTATCCCGATACAGCTGCGATCGACAAAAAGCTTCAAGACGTGAAAACGGAATTGGCCAAGCTGCATGAGCAGGAACAGACGCTTTACGGACGGCTCAAAGAGACCGAATCCGAAGTCAGCCGTTTAAGAGGACAGACAAAAGGGTGTGAGCTCGCTTTGCGTGAAGCGGAAGCAAGGCTTGCGAAAGCGGCGGACATCTGGCAGGAAAAATCCGGAGGTACACCGTTTGAAAAGGCCTCTGAAGTGAAAGCGAGCATTTTAGACCGCGATGATCTTGCCCGGCTGAAAGAAGACATTCAAATGCATTGGGATCAGACAAAACAGTGCGAGTCCAATATCAAGCGGATTACGGAAAAGCTTGATGGGAGATCGGTTTCTGAGGAGAGTTGGGAAAAAGCCGCCGTCACGAAGGACAAAGCTGAGGAGGCATTCAGCAAAGCCTTGGAAGAAAGGGGCGCGGCCGGCAAAGCTCTCGCCGTCATCCGCGAGAACCATAAAAGGTTTAAGGAACTTGAAGCATCATTGGCTGAATGGCAGACATACATCGACCGTCTTGATAAACTCCAAGCCGTCTTTAAAGGAAACAGCTTTGTTGAATACTTGGCAGAAGAGCAGCTTGAAAGCGTCACAAGAGACGCATCTGCAAGACTCGGCGAACTGACAAGACAGAGGTATGCGATTGAAGTCGACTCAGAAGGCGGTTTTGTGATGAGGGACGATGCCAACGGCGGAGTCAAGCGCCCTGTTACGAGTCTGTCAGGTGGGGAGACGTTTCTGACTTCACTGGCGCTTGCGCTTGCACTTTCGGCACAGATCCAGCTTCGCGGAGAGTATCCGCTCCAATTCTTCTTTTTGGACGAAGGGTTTGGCACGCTTGATCAGGATTTGCTGGATACGGTCGTGACCGCATTGGAGAAGCTTCAGTCTGACAATCTGTCGGTCGGTGTGATCAGCCACGTTCAGGAACTTCGGGCCAGGCTGCCGAAGAAGCTGATTGTCCATCCGGCTGAACCGAGCGGCAAAGGCACAGCTGTATCGCTTGAAATGATTTAACCTGGTAACCAAAAAGCAGCCTTCTTCTAGTGGAAGAGGCTGCTTTATGCATTTCCGACAACATTCTGGTCGCTTACATCCGGGTCTATATAATTTGTCGCGTTTATACCATTGTTGACGATAAGGAAATCTCCAGTATTACCAGCACCAGAACCGAGTGCAGACTTTGAAGAGCTTTTTGGAGATAGATAAAAAGAATCGCCGAAATTCACTACTCCTCCTGAGATTTCATTGATTTTAATGGGTCCGACAATGGCTGGCATGATTGATCGACATCCTTTATAGAAGTCTCTGAACCAGTATATGTCGGCCGGGCGGTTATTGTGAGTTCCTTGCAGGAGGAAGCTTTCTGATATGTTTGACTCTTGAATCGGCATTGATTCGGTGCGTTGAGCCAATCTGAGCAACGGAGGAGGATGATACACCGTTAATTTTAATCGCCCTTACGCGGATGAAGGGGATCTCATGGAAAAAAGCCGAGCAGACGCCGGTTTCGGGAAGAAGTTGCGGGATCGGCTGCCTGAAAAGCTGAAAATCATCCTGTTTAAATGACCCTTCATTTCCGTAAAAAAGAGAAAGGTATCTTTGAACAGCGAGAACTTTTGTTTTGAGGAACTGCTCTTCCGTGTCTCCGATTTGCAACGCGCTGCTTATTCCGACAGAGTGTACTTTTAAAAACTTCACTTTGGACGTTCTAAGAATCATGATTCCGGCGCCAGCGGGACAAACGGCCCGACAATGAGAGATTCAGGCGGTGTATCAAAAATCGATGACAGAGAAATGCAATCCGTATCACCGACCAGGAAAACAGAAGAAGTGGACACACCGGTGATCACAATATTACCCACATCCAAACAGCGGTTCACAACGGTAAAATTCATGTGTTTTCATTTCCTTTCATTTCGTCAGGAATCGATTTGAGAAAGTGTTCGATTGCCCGTGCGATATCACGTTTCACATAATCGGCCAGCCGTTCTGCATGCTCGCGGGGCTGGATGTTTTCGTCAGGCTGCACATGTTTGACGTAATAGCGGATGCGGCTGTCGATTTGCTTTCTGATGTCTTCGATGATATGGTGGCGGTTTGTATCGTCCAGTTTACTGTCATACCGGTCTTCCAGCTGTTCCAGCAAACGAGGGGTTTCTTCGTTTAAGTAGGCATCGACGAGCTGTCTCGTTTGCTGCATCAGCTGGCCGTCGAGTTCCTGCTGCAGCATTCCGATACCTGGCGGCTGCTGGCTGATTTCAAAGTTCTCCACCTGGTCAGGATCTGTCGGATTAAGCCCGATGTTGAGCGTTCCGTCCAAGCGTTCAATTTTTAATTGATCAAATTTGTATTCGATCCGGTCAATCCGGGTACCGGGATTTTCTTTCAGCTGGTTCAATTCCGACTGCAATGCGGCAATCTGCCTTTCGAGGCGCTGGATTTGCGCATCCTGCTGCTGCAAATACCCATACCAGTTCTGTGGATTGCTTTGTTTCATGAGATTACACCCCCGTGTATCCTATGGTACTGTAACAGAAGGAGCATGAAGAGGAACGAGAGTTGGTTGAGTCCCGTCTTCAAAAGCGTCGTCAAAAACTTCGCCGCCGGCGACAGGCGGGGCTGCTTCCGTGTAGCTCCCTGTATTATAAAGGTTAGAAAGTGTTTTAATGGAGCCCGCGCTCCCGATCTGCAAGACGGAAGAGTTGCTGATGCCTTCGACTCTTAAATAGTTGATTTGAATCGATTGGTTGATATAAAAATTCATGCCCCCACCTCCTTACAGGTTGCCTGCGAGCGGCTGATCAATCATATCGTTGTCATATGTGTTGGTGATGCTGTTCTGGTTATAAACGCTGAGTCCGTCTCCGGTATTGAAACTGCCGGCGCCTGCGAATGTTTTAACTTCTGCATAAGGAGAAATCGTAATGCAGTCTCCGACATGAACAACGCCGCTCGTACCGACGGCATTTACTTTAAAAGCTCCGACAATAGCTGGCATGATGGCACACCCTTTAAGTAATCACACGTTTTTTATGGGCTATACACCATATCCTATGTTGATTAGGCGCTTTTGTGATAAAAAAAGAGGTTTTGCCGTGAGTGCTGATCACATGCGGGTGAAACTTATCAGATTGGAAAACGTATGAATAAGAAAAACGGTGCGATAAGGGAAGGGGGAGGAGACATGTATTTTCAATTGAATGCGGTGTCAATCGCTGCAGCCCTGCTGTTCTTTTCAGCAGCCTATGCAGTCGGAATAAAAAAACAAACTTGGATATTGCGGGGATTTCGCCGGGAAAGAGTAAGGGATCAGGATAAGCTGGCCAAAATCGCAGGGTATTTCTTTTTGAACAGCGGATTTTTGTTATTCTTGAACGGGTTTGTTTATATCCCGTATCAAGAGTCCTTTACGCCTTCAGTCATTCTTGCCTACGGTGTGTGCACGGTGATTTATGTTCAAAAAACAATGGCCGAATAGCCAAAGCTGCGACCTGAAATCATTGGATGTGGAAACGGAGGAGAGGGAAGGCCGGGCATCAGGCGCAGCTTGCAGTCGGAGGTCATGACGTATGGCGGCCTTTTCTTTCTTCCGCATGTATCACGCAGTTCTCATCCTTTTGCATTCGTTGGTTCAGCAAGTTGTCCAATTCCTGACTGCATTGAATGGCCTCTTTGGAGTTGATGCCGAATTTTTCGGCAGCTTCAAATAAGGCCAGTCTTTTTGCTTCAATTTTATTGTTCATCATGGCAGTCTCCAACTTTCGATTTGTATTTTGAGTCGGTGATTTCAGGTATTCAGCAATGATGTTCCTTGATATTGCTAGTATACCTTATTTTGTGTTAAAGGGATTTTTTTCGCCAATATGACAAAAAATGTGACATTTTTTTTGAAGGAGAGCGCCCGTTTATAATCGGGAAAGCTCGAAAAGCAGAAACCGCTTCCTCTGTTCGATAAAATGGAAAATTTGTTTTTGCTCATCTTCGAGTCGGCTGTATGTGACGGTTGTATAAGGATCATATTCAAGAAAAGGCGCGATTGTCTCATGCCAGTCTCCCGCAAACCGCGAAAGCCGGCTGATTGTAAATTGGCGGTGCAAGACGTTTTTCATTAAATTGAAGTATTGGGACTGAAAAGCCGGGATGTCGAGCAGTCTCGCAGACAGTGTATTATAGCCTTTCGCCGGAATCCTGTTATGTTCCATTTCTTCCCCGTGAATATTCCGTCCCCATGTCGCGTCATAATCCCATGGAATAATTTGAAACGTTTTTGTGCGATCGTTTAAATAAAGCGCATAGTTATGGACGAAGCCGTCGAAGTTTTGGGTGCAGACGGCGCCGATGAGCCATAGCAAATATTGTTTGACATCGAGATAGCGTTTGATTTCCTTTTCAAATATGTCGTCTTTGGCGGTATTAATAAAGTAGATAAATTCCTGGAGGTAATCATCGTGGCGGCTTGACCCCGTTTTTCTTTCATATCCCTGCATGAGATTTTGCTTAGCCTTTTTATCGAAGGAGCTCAGCAGAGAAAAATTAGCATCGTCATCAACGGCATAATAAATGGCCCCCCTTTCTAAATTTCTCCTCTTTAAGAAATGATCGTCAACAGATTCGATTTTTAAATAGATGCCTTCTTTTTTTTCGTTGATATAAAGGAAAACGTGCGATGCTGCCGGCGCAAGAACGCCGATTTGTTCAAAAAAATGAAAGGATAGCCTGTTTCTGATGAAAGACGGGTCGTGATATTCGGCGTTCAAATGAAACGCAGCTTCTTCAGCCTTTTCTTTTCTGTCCGGATATTGAATGAAATAGGACTTCTTTGTCAGTTTGCGGGTATGGGCCCCTCTGTATGACACTGCGACAGGCGTCTTTGCTGAACCGGTCAAGAGCATGCCCGGAACGGCTTCATCACTCCAGACGTCTTTTTTCAACTCAAGCAGATGCTTCGGATGAATGTGCAGCCTGAAGGCCGGCAAGGCAGTGGCACTCATCATCATTTCCTCCTTTTTCAGCTGACATATCATATGTGAAAACAGCCAGTCCCGGAAGCGGACCGCCTAAGTTTGAACAAAAACAGTCATTTGCCTCAGTACACTTGTCTTTACGGTGCGTATGATAAATCAGGACATAAAAAAGGAAGAACAGGAGGTTACAAGATGAGTGGTGTCCATGATCATGACATTAAAGAGGCGGTAGATCAGCTGAAGAGCGAAGGCAGAGACCATTATTTAGACCGGGAACCCGAAGAATCCGCCGGCTCGGGAAAAGAGCGGCGTCCGCATAACATTTGGGATCTTTGGTGGGGGATCAAGCCGGACAGAAGCAAAAAACATCATAAAAGCAAGAAGCATGACGACCATGAAAAACCGGATAAAAGCAAGAAACCCGACAAAAGCAAGAAACCTGATGACTGCAAGAAACCCGACAAAAGCAAGAAACCTGATGACTGCAAGAAACCCGACAAAAGCAAGAAACCTGACGACTGCAAAAAGCCTGACAAAAGCAAGAAACCTGACGGCTGTAAAAAACCGGATAAAAGCAAAAAGCCTCACGATTGCAAAAAACGGGATAAATGCAGAAGTAAACGCCCCGATCATCATCGCTGCAAGAAGACTCACCATCATAAACGAGGCGGCTATGAAACCATTACAAAATGGTCTGACGGAAATCTGACCGAAGTCATCTACCGAAAAAAATAAGAGAAGCGGCTTACTGCATGGTGAGCCGCCATTTTCTTTTCCGGGAAGGAACGCCCGGGACTTTCGAAGCTGTTTGCTGAAAGCGAAAAGGAATTTTCGTTTTTTTAGAGAATATGTAGAATAGTTTTAAATCATACTGCGGGGGAATATTTATGAAGTTTGCGACAGCAAAGCTACACAGCCGTACATTTGTAGGGCTTGTCATGGATGAGAAGATAATGGATTTGCAAAAGGCGGAAAAAAAGCTGTTTGAGCTTGAAACGATACCTGAAACGCTTATCGAATGCGTATGCGAGGGAGAGAAGTTTGTCCGCCATGTCGAACAGCTAGTGGAATGGTCAAAAAAGAAAAACAGCGAAGAGAGCGGTTCGTATATTTATCCGCTGTCAGACGTTGATTTGCTTGCGCCGATTCCCGAACCGCGGAAAAACGTGATCTGCATCGGAAAAAATTATCGGGATCATGCGATTGAAATGGGAAGTGAAGCAGATATTCCCGAACATATCATGGTGTTTACAAAAGCGCCGACTTCGGTTATCGGCCACATGGAAGGGATTGATGCCCACGAAGGCGTGACAGAGGCGCTCGATTATGAAGGCGAGCTCGCGGTTGTCATCGGCAAAACGGGAAAGAACATCCCGAAAGCTGAAGCCCTCGACTATGTGTTCGGCTATACGATCATCAATGATGTGACGGCGCGCGATCTGCAAAAGAGGCACAAGCAGTTTTTTATCGGCAAAAGCCTTGATACGACTTGCCCGATGGGGCCGTTTCTTGTACATAAATCAATGATTGAAGACGCAGGCGACTTGAGGGTGGAGACGAGAGTGAACGGCGAACTCCGCCAGTCGGGCAGCACAGAGGACATGATTTTTCCGATTGCGGACATGATCGAAACGCTGTCTAAAGGAATGACGCTTGAAGCGGGGGATATTATCGCAACCGGTACGCCGTCAGGAGTCGGCAAAGGCTTTAATCCGCCAAAGTTCCTCCGAAAAGGCGATCAAGTCGACATTACGATCGAACCGATCGGAACGCTTTCCAATCCAGTGAAATAATGAAAATATGCGAGATTGCCAGGGGCTATTTTTCGAATCAACGGCAAGTACACAGCCTGTTTTCGACATGTGTTATGGCTGCTCGCAGATTGTTTATCAATAATGATTGATGTTTGGGAGGAAAGAAATTGTTCTTTAGAAAAATGACGGAAAAGGAAAAGAAAAGTACTGAAAAAGCGACAAAAGTAGGATTTGTTTTTTATATGATTGCTTTATCGGTAAGTTCCGCATATTCATTTTTTATAGAATCAGGATTTAATATTTCATTTTTGATTTTAATGGTTGGTTTAATTGTATTTTTTACCAGTTATTTCATATTCAATAAAATCACTGGCTAAAATGAAAGGGAAGACAGACAATCCGCTCAGCCGATCTGTAAAATGATTGCAAAGGACGGCATGTTTGAGACACTGGGTGAAATGTTATCCCTGCCTGATAAAGGAGGATCTCGAAGGAAGGTTCAGGCAGAGTTTTGGCTGAAACGCTTTCCAATCCAGTGAAATAAAGGATTGTCAAAAGATTGGCTTTAGCATATAATGAAGCTGTCAAACTTTTTAGAAATGAGGGATGTGTGATGAGAATGGATATTGTCTTTTTTGCCCAACAAACGATCATTGCACAGCCCATGTAATATTTCGACTGGTATTCTTCAAATGGATCTGGTGATATTTCCATGGGCTGTCGAAGCGGCTCATGGAGTGTTTATATGTTGAGAGAGCCGTGTATTTGCGGCTCTTTTTTTGTTTGAAAAATCATCAGATCTTTAGGAGGAAACCACATTGAATTTATCTGCATTAGGCATCAAATATATCATGGAAGCTTTAAAGGACGAGGAAGGTCTGATTTTAGGAAGGATCGCCCTTGAGCATAAAAGGTTGTACCGGGTATGGACGGAAGAGGGAGAATGGCTGGCCGAAATCTCAGGCAGGCTGCGGTTTGAAGCGGAGAGCCGCGGAGACTACCCTGCTGTCGGCGATTGGGTGTATATGCGTCCACGCGATGGCGAAAAGAAGGGAATGATCACGGAGGTCGTTCCCCGATTCAGCAAATTTTCGCGCAAAGCGGCGGGGGAGCCTGCGGAGGAACAGATCACCGCAGCAAACGTCAACACGATCTTTCTCGTCAATGCGCTCGGTCTGGATTTTAATGTGAGAAGAATCGAACGCTATTTGCTGCTGGCTTGGGAAAGCGGAGCCAATCCCGTCATTGTCTTGAGCAAAGCCGACATCGCTGACCGGATTGAAGAAAAGGTGCGCCAGGCGGAATCCGTGGCATTCGGGGTGCCGATTCATGTCATCAGCGCTCATGAAGGCAATGGGATGGATGAGTTGAAAGCGTATGTGAAACAAGGAGAAACCGTCGCCCTTTTAGGGTCGTCAGGCGTTGGCAAATCAACGATCATCAACTTTTTTCTGAACGAAGACAGGCAGGCGGTCCAGTCCGTCCGTGAAGATGACGACAAAGGGCGGCATACGACGACACACAGGGAAATGTTCTTGCTGCCTGAAGGCGGACTTTTAATCGATACGCCGGGGATGCGAGCATTGGAGCTTTGGGAATCGGAAGAAGGATTCAGACAGAGCTTCAGCGATATTGACCAGCTTGCAAAAAACTGCCGATTTTCAGACTGCATGCATCAGACAGAACCCGGCTGCTCCGTGCAGGAGGCGCTGGCTGACGGCAGACTCGATGCCGGCCGGTTCCAAAGCTACCTGAAATTAAAAAAAGAGCTCGAATACCTCGAAAGAAAAACGGATAAACGGGCGGCGCAGCAGGAAAAAAAGCGGTGGAAACAGATAACGAAAAGCATGAAAAAGAACAAACGCAAATAAATGAAAAAGGCGCTGATGAATGATCTCAGCGTCTTTTTTGCTGCGGAAATGACAGCGTTCACATTGTTTTGTTTAATGGACCGGTTCATGATAAGATAAGAACGATACCTGATTTGATAGGGGGAAAAATGAATATGACGCATATGCATATCACGTCTTGGGTGATCGCGCTCATTTTAGTGTTCGTTGCTTACGGACTTTACTCATCTGGAAACAGCAAAGGCGCAAAAATTACACATATGATTCTCCGCTTATTCTATATTATCGTTATCATTACCGGGGCGCAGCTCTTTTTAAAGTTCACGGCATGGAACGGAGAATACATAGCGAAGGCCTTGCTCGGCCTCATCACCATCGGATTCATGGAAATGCTTTTAATTCGCAGGAAAAACGGAAAAGCGGCCACCGGGATCTGGATCGGCTTTATTGTCGTTCTGCTCTTGACGGTTGTGCTTGGGCTCCGTCTTCCACTCGGCTTTAAAGTGTTTTAATTAAAAGACATCGGTTCTTTATGAGAACTGGTGTCTTTTTATGTCGGCGGCTTGAAGGTTGAAATCATCACGATTCGTTCCCCGTCTGAAGCGGTCCATTCGAATCTGTCCTTCCATTCCTCTTTTCGTTCGTAATGATGCTGCAGGGCGCATTGTTTCATATCATGAGAAAATTGATAAAACGAAACGCCCTTCACATCCTTTTTCCCGGGCCAAAAGCTCAAGCCGTTATAGGCGAAGACGCAGTCAAAGACGGAAAAGCCGAGGCTGTTCAGCTGATCCAAAAAAGAATAGAACTGTCCGTCTTCCAGATCGTTCAAAAATTCGAGAAATGCCTGTTTTACCGTTTTCAGATAACGGATCGATTCTCCGCCTGTCAGCTTCACGGTCTCCGGCTTTTCCGTGACGGCAAATTGATCAAACAGTTCGGCTTTTTGCCATTCTCCGTCTATGCTGATGAAAACTCCGGGACTGTTCAGGCTTTCAACCAAAAATAAATCTCCTTCTTCGTTTTCAATCAGGCAAATCCCGTCTTCCATTAAAATTTTGCCGTAAATCCATTTGCGCTTTTCGGCGTAAATTCGTTTTTGGCGTTCGGTGTCCATGGGCGGTCTCCTTTCTTATTTCGTTTTTTCCAAAACGGGCTTGTCTCATACAAGACTCTGTTGGACAATTCAACTATTATTTTAAGGTGCATAAAATAGGTAAAGTGACAAAGGAAGTGAAGCCTAAAGCAGAGGAAGAACATTAGAATTGGAGCTGATCGACAATGTGTGGAATAACGGGGTGGGTCGATTTTAAGAAGCCGCTTGTTCAGGAGCAGTCTGTCATGGAGAAAATGACTGATACGCTTTCGAACAGAGGACCTGATGATACGAATATTTGGGGAAAGCGCCATGTTTTATTCGGACATAAACGCTTGGCAGTTGTGGATCTGGAAGGCGGCAGACAGCCGATGACCCGCACACACCAAGGAGACGATTATACGATTTGCTATAACGGCGAACTCTATAATACGGAGGATTTGCGGAAAGAGCTTAGGCAGCGAGGGCATCAATTCAAGAGCCACTCAGATACAGAGGTTTTGCTTCATTCATACATGGAATGGAAAGAGGAATGCATCGACAGGCTGAACGGAATTTTTGCATTTACGGTATGGGATGAAAAGCGCGATCTTCTTTTTGCGGCACGCGACAGGCTCGGCGTTAAACCGTTTTTTTACACCGAACAGGGCTCGTCATTTCTGTTCGGATCTGAAATCAAAGCGATTCTCGCTCACCCTGAAGTGAAAGCAAAGGTCGACCGTTCAGGGCTGGCCGAAATTTTCGGCCTCGGGCCGTCGCGATCGCCGGGGAGCGGTGTTTTTAAAGGAATAAAAGAGATCCGCCCGGGGCATGCGATGATTTTCTCAAAAGACGGTTTAACGGTTTGGCGCTACTGGAATGTAAAAAGCGAGAAGCATACGGACAGCTTTGACGAAACGGTGGAAAATGTGCGGTCGCTGTTTCAGGACGCCGTCACAAGGCAGCTTGTGTCTGATGTGCCGGTTTGCACGTTTTTATCAGGAGGGGTTGATTCGAGCGCCATTACCGCAACGGCTGCCAAGCATTTTGAGGAAGAAGGGAAGGGGCCACTTCATACGTTTTCGATCGATTATGAAGACAATGAGCAATATTTTACGTCAAGTTCATTTCAGCCAAACGCCGACGGCCCGTGGATTAAAAAAATGTCCGATGCATTCGCAACGGTTCACCACAACTGCGTGATTTCCCAGGAGGAGCTGGCCGCTTATTTGGAAGAAGCTGTACTGGTCCGTGATTTGCCGGGGATGGCTGATGTCGATTCTTCTTTGCTGTGGTTTTGCCGCGAGATTAAAAAGGACTTTGTCGTGAGTCTTTCCGGGGAATGCGCGGACGAAATTTTCGGCGGCTATCCTTGGTTCCATTCGGCAGAAGATGTGAAAGGTTTCCCATGGATGAGATCAATGGAAGAACGGATCGCACTTCTGCAGGACGGCTGGCAGAAAAAACTGAACCTCGGCGAATATGTGAAGGCGAAATACGAGGAAACGGTTAAAGAAACACCGCTGCTTGAAGGAGAAACGGGTGCGGAGAAACGAAGGAGAGAGCTGTTTTACTTAAATATGCTCTGGTTTATGACAACGCTCTTGGATCGAAAAGACAGAATGAGCATGGGGGCGAGCCTCGAAGTCAGGGTTCCGTTTGCGGATCACAGGCTTGTCGAGTATGTCTGGAATATCCCGTGGGATGTCAAAATGCATGGCAGCCGTGAAAAAGGCATTTTCCGCAAGGCTCTTGAAGGCATTTTGCCTGATGAAGTGCTGTATCGAAAAAAAAGTCCATATCCGAAAACGCACCACCCGGCTTATACGAAAGCCGTCATTCGTTGGCTGGAGTCATTGCTGGAGCAAAAAGACTCGGCGCTTTATGTTTTCTTAGACAAGAAAAAACTGGAGCGGCTGATTGAGACGGAGGGCGCATCATTTCAAGTTCCCTGGTACGGACAATTGATGAAGGGACCGCAGTTGATCGCACACCTTGCCCAAATCCATACTTGGTTTGAGAATTATCGAATTGATATCGAGGAATAACATAAAACACCCGGCATAAGCCGGGTGTTCTGCGTTTTGGCAAAAGAAACGGCGGCGTTATTTGAACACCGCCGCTGATTTCAATGATCGGCAGACTGGATGGATGAGAGTCAAACCTGTTCTGTTTTGGAAGACGGTCCCGGCTTTAAATTGTTGAGCCGTGAGACAAGATCGGTTCCGAAAGCGGAGCTGACGTCAACATCGCCCTGTTCGATGTAGCTTTCTTTATACTCGTACGCCGAAGAACCGTGTTCGGCATAATCGAGTCCGGATATTTCCTCTTCTTTTGATACCCGGATCGGAGTGAAAGCTTTCATTACTGCAGTGACAGCCGATGTAGCAGCGAGGGTCCAGGCTGCGATCGCCAAAATGCCGACGGCTTGAATGCCGAGCTGTGCGGCTCCTCCTCCGTAAAAGAGACCGCTCGATGTATTGAAAAGCCCGACTGCAAGCGTCCCCCAAACACCGCAAACACCGTGAACGGCAATGGCGCCGACGGGATCGTCAAGTTTCAGCACCTGATCGATAAACTGAACGCCGACAACTAAAATGACACCTGCGATGCATCCGATTAATATCGCGCCTGTAAATGAAACGCCGTCCGCGCCCGCGGTAATTCCGACAAGGCCGCCAAGCGCGCCGTTCAGCGTCAGGGAAGGGTCGATCCTGCCGTAGCGGAAATAAGTGAACAGCGCCGAGCTGACGACTCCGCCCGACGCGGCTAAAAGGGTTGTGGTGATGACATGCGGGACGGCGGCGGGATCAGCCGCAAGCGTGCTTCCGCCGTTGAACCCAAACCAGCCGAACCACAGGATAAAGACGCCGAGTGCGCCCAGCGGAATGCTGTGTCCTGGAATGGCATTGACCTTTCCGTTTGCATATTTTCCAATCCGCGGCCCGAGAAAGATGACAGCCGCAACCGCGCCCGCAGCACCTGTCATGTGAACGATCGCAGATCCGGCAAAATCAACAAATCCGAGGTCATACAGCCAGCCTTCCCCCCAAGTCCAATGGCCGACAACCGGGTAGATGAGACCGGTCATAAACAGCGTCAAAATCATATAGCTGCCAAGCTTCATCCGTTCAGCGACAGCGCCGGAAATAATGGTCGCGCACGTAGCGGCAAACACGGCCTGAAAGACGAAAAATCCGACATCCTGATCACCTGCTAAAGCAAAACCGCTTGTGCCGATGAACCCGCCGGCGCTGTCCCCGAACATCAACGCGTATCCGGCGAAGAAATAAAGGATGGAGCCGATAGAGACCGTCAGAAAGTTTTTCATTAAAATGTTTAACGTGTTTTTAGCTCTCGTAAAGCCAGATTCAACCATCGCGAAACCGGCGTGCATAAAAAAGACGAGCAGAGTGCCGATGGCCACCCATGTCATGTTGACCGAATCATTGACCGATTGCGCCGTCGGTTCGGCGGCCAGAGCTGATGCTGCGAGGAAAAAACTGAGGAACAGGACGAAAGATACCTTGGTTTTCATAAGAATCATCCTTTCTTAAAGTATCGGCAAAAAGAGGCGGGATGGAGCCGGTCGTTTTACACAATCGCTTCTTTTCCGGATTCCCCTGTCCGGATTCGAACCGCATTTTCAATCGGGAGCACAAAGATTTTTCCGTCGCCAACCGTATTTGTCGAACATGTGCTTTCGATGATTTGGATAATTTCATCAACGCTCTCCGATTCAATCACCATTTCGACTTTCACTTTAGGCAGCAGCTTGATTTCGTAGGAGGTGCCGCGAAACAAAGCCTGTTTCCCGCGCTGTTGCCCGCAGCCGGCAACCTCTGAGACCGTTAATCCGTTTATGCCAACCTCTTCAAGCTTTTTGCGGAGGCGGGGAAACTGTTCAGGGCGTATAATCGTTTCGATTTTTTTCACAATGTAAATCCTCCTTTTGGTGTAAGGTTTTATTACGTGTATTGTTATGTTTATTATCATACGTAATATCAAATTGAAAATCAATACGAATTTTCAAAAAAATTAATCTATTAGACCTATTATCAGAGAGATCTGTATTCACAGAATGAAATTCTTGTGATGTTTAATGACATTAAAAAACCTGCTTTCAGTTGAAAGCAGGTTATGCCGCAAAGCCTTTTTGTAGCCACATTTTAGATCTCCATCTTCTGTACATCAAAATTCCCCTGACCCACTCGTCGGCGATGAAGGAAAACCATATTCCTGCCAGGCCGAATCCGAGCTGAATGCCGAAAATATAAGCGATCGGAAGGCCGATTCCCCACATTGAGACAATCGCCATATAAACCGGATATTTCGCGTCTCCAGCAGCTCTGAGAGAATTAATGATGACCACGTTAAACGAGCGGCCCGGCTCCAGGATAATCGTCAAAAGGATCAGTATACTGGCCGTTGCGATAATATCGGGATTGCTGCTGAAAATGCCGATCAGCTGTTTGGAAAACACAGCGAAGAGAACGGAAGTAAATGTTGTAATGGCCAGAGCCCACCAGAGGCTCTTCAGACAGCGGCTGTACGCTTCATCAAATTGTTTCGCGCCGATATGGCGTCCGATTAAGATTTGCGTTCCCTGGCTGATCGCTGTGCCGAAAAGCATGATGAACATCATCAAATTTTGGGTATAGACCTTTGTTGTCAGCGCCTGCGCGCCCATCAGCGTGATAAAATAGGTGACAATCATCTGTGACGCGTTATACGAAAGCTGCTCCCCTGCTGAAGGTATCCCGATTTTCAGCAGTTTTTTCAGATGGCTTTTCTTTAAGACAAACAGCCGTTTGGACAACAATGGCATGCCGACGCGCTTTTTGACGAGCAGAGCGATCGCGAACAGGCCGATGATGCGCGCGATGGAAGTGGACATTGCTACGCCGGCCACGCCTAAAACCGGAAAGCCGAACGGCCCGAATATGACAAGATAGTTGCCGGCGATGTTCAGGATATTCATGCCGATGGTTACCACCATTGTGTCCTTTGTATGCCCGTAGCTTTTCAAAATGGCGCTGAAGGTCATAATGAGCGCTTGAATAAAGGACAGTCCGCCGACGATCTGTAGAAAGATGCCGGCCTCGGCCAGCAGGTTGGCGGACAGGCCCATCATCAATAAAAGCGGTTTGGCAAATATATAAATCACTGCGCTGATGAATAGACTGATGATAAAATTGGCGCTGATGGAAACATAGCCGACTTCCATCGCTTCGGCTTTTTGCCGCGCTCCTAAAAATTGAGAAATAATAACGGTTGTTCCTGTGGCGATAAAACCGAACATCACAATGATCAAGTTCAGCATTTGGTTGCTGACGCCGACGGCTGCCACGCTCTCATCGGAATATTGGCTGAGCATCAGGGTATCTGCGTTGCCCATTAACATATATAATGAAACCTCGATAAATATAGGCCAGGTCAATGCGAATAAAGAGAGGTTTTGAGGTGCTGTTTTTTTCATGGCGTTTGACCCCTTTCTTTTAAAAAATCCGTTTTATAGTGTAACGCCATTTTCTTATAATAAGAAGAGACGAAACCGATACTTCTTGGAGAAATACGACTTGATGAAAAGGGGAGAGAACATGGAACATATCATCTTTACAATTCCGCCGCTCCCTGTGTTGATTACCGGCGGAGAAGGACTGTTCAAAAAAGGGGAAAAGCATGTGAGGCGTGAATATTCCGTGTTTGATCTCTTATATGTAATACAGGGGGAACTATTTTTGACTGAGGACGGCGACCCCCATCAGATCCGGGAAGGGGAATATATCATCCTTGTACCGGGGCTTGAGCATTATGGACACCAAGGCTGTCAAGACGATACCCGCTATTTTTGGCTGCACTTTCAGGAGCCGTCTTATGGCTTTGCACAGCAGGGAGGTGAGAACTGGACCGAGCTCAAGCTGAAGAAGGGGACGTTTGAAACGCCGACATTATATCATTTAAAGATTCCGAGAAAGGGAAAGATCGACCAAAAAGCGTTTATTGAACAGCAGTTTAGACGTTTGATTGACGATTCTGCCCAAAATTCCGACCTGCCTCTTCGGAAGCAGCTCTTGTTCGAAGAGCTGCTGATTCACCTGCAGAAGGAGGCGTTCCACATTCCTTCGGCGAGTGAGCGTGTGGCATCTGAAGTGCAGCATTACATCGACCGCCACTATAAGGAGAAGCTCAGCATGGAGCAGCTCTCGGCTGCCCTTCACTATCACCAGGACTACATTACCCGCTGCATGCAAAAGGCGTTCGGCATCACACCGGGCCAATACGCCAATAAGGCGAAGGTTTTTGAAGCGAAGCGGCTCCTTTCTTCGACAAACGACAAAATGTCATCGATTGCCGAACAAGTCGGAATCGATGATCCGACTTATTTCTCAAAGCTGTTTAAACAAATAGAAGGGATTTCGCCTGTTGAATACAGAAAGATGATGAAGAGAAATATTGAGTGATATTTTCAAAGCATAGGAGGAGAAAAGTTTGGCATCCATCAATGGTGAAAAAGTAAAGCTGCGCACGATCACAATGGATGACCTGCCCGGATTATGGAGAATGATTTACGGAACCCGAAACCCTGAATGGAAAAAATGGGATGCCCCTTATTTTCCGCTTCAGCCCGAACCGTTTCAATATTTTCTCGACTCTTTTGTGCCGGCTTTAAAAGAAAAACCGCCGCGCTATTTGGCGATTGAGATCGAAGGAGAGCTGAAAGGAACCGTTTCTTACTATTGGGAGTGCCGGCCGACACGCTGGCTGGAATGCGGGATCGGCATCTATGATCCGCGGTTCTGGAACGGAGGTTACGGCACGGAAGCCGTAGAATTATGGGTCGGCTTCCTATTTGAAAACGTCGATGTGCCGAGAATCGGAATGACGACGTGGTCCGGCAACAGGCGGATGATGAGGTGCGCCGAAAAAGCGGGGTTTAAGATGGAAGGCCGGATTCGCAAAGTCAGATATTATGACGGAGTCTATTATGATTCAATCAGATACGGAATATTGCGGGAGGAGTGGGAGCTGATTTGCGGCGGTAGCTGACACGCTCTATAATGTAATATTAGATATCTTTCATCAGCGGACTAGAGGGGACCAAAATGAAAAAAACCATTTATGATGTAGCGGAAGCGGCAGGCGTTTCGATTTCCACGGTTTCCCGGGTGATCAACAATACCGGGAGAATCAGCAGGTCGACAAGGCAAAGAGTGCATGCCGTCATGAAAGAACTCGATTATCAGCCGAATGTTCACGCTTCTGCGCTTACCGGAAAGCGCACGAACATTATCGGCCTGTTGACGCCCGATATTGCAAACCCTTTTTTCGGAGAGCTTGCCAAAAGCGTTGAAGAGCGGGCGGGCGAGCTTGGATTCAGCATGATGATATGCAGTACCGACCGCGATCCGAAAAAGGAGGCAACGTATTTCTCGGTGCTCAAGCAAAAAAGCGTCGACGGCATCATTTTTGCGACCGGCATCGAAAATCAGGAGAGCATGGATGCGCTCGAGGATATTGCAAAAGAGGGCATACCGCTCGTGATGATTTCTCAGGACCGCGCCCTTGTTCCGCTGGATGTCGTGGTCATCGACGATTTTATGGGCGGATACTTAGCGACGCGGCATTTAATTTCGCTCGGCCATAAGACAATCGCCTGCATCGCCGGCGACGGATCGACAACCGGAGAAAAAGACAGGCTGAAAGGCTTCCAAAAAGCGATGGATGAAGCCGGCATCAAAGTGAATGAATCGCTCATCGCCGGTACCGGTTTTTCCCTGGAATGCGGCAAAAAAGCAGCCGCTCAGATTTTCGAAAGCAACATTCCGACCGCCGTTTTCGCCATGAATGATGTGCTTGCGTGCGGAGTCATTCAGACTGCAAGGGAATGGGGGCTCCAAGTTCCAACGGATTTATCTGTCATCGGCTTTGATAATACGTTTTTAGCCGAAATGACCGATCCGCCGCTTACGACAGTGTCGCAGCCGATTGAAGAAATGGGCCGCCGTGCGGCCGAGCTGCTGGCCGAAGAAATCAGCGGCGAGAAAAGTTCGAAAAACAAAATCATTCTCATGCCTGAACTTGTCGTCAGACAGTCGACGGCACCTCCATTTAAAAAAGATGCACATGCTGAAAAGAGCGGGTTTTGATAGAAAAAAACGCTCTTTTTTTTAAAAATAAGAGCAAGCGCTTGCTCTCATTAAATCCTAAAAAGGATTGCGGATAAAATAAATACAGGGTAAAATCAGAATTGAAATGAGCAAGCGCTTTCTCTTATTAATAAAGCGCTTTCAATATGTGAGAAGGGAGAGAAGAAAATGACAGAACGAGTGAGATGCGCCGTATTAGGACTCGGAAGGCTCGGCTATTACCATGCGAAAAACCTCAAAACCGAGGTGCCCGGGGTCCTGCTCGCCGCTGTGGCCGATCCGGCAGAGGGGAGGGCGAGGGAGATTGCCGCTGAACTGGGTGTTGAAAAGTGGTTTGAAGATCCGTTTGAATGTCTCCACGATCCAGAGATTGATGCCGTCGTCATCGTTACACCGACATCTACCCATGCCGAAGTGATCAAACAGGCGGCCGAATGCGGCAAACAGATTTTCGTCGAGAAGCCGTTGACATTAAATCTTGAAGAATCGATTGAAGTCATTGCTAAAGTCAAAGAAACGGGCGTGATTTGCCAGGTGGGGTTTATGAGGCGGTTTGATCCTGCTTATGCGGATGCCAAAAGGAGGATCGATGCCGGAGAGATCGGCAAACCGATCTATTATAAAGGGTTTACGCGCGATTTTGGCTCTCCTCCGGCCGAATTCATAAAAAAAAGCGGCGGTATTTTCGTCGATTGTTCGATTCACGATTATGATATCGCGCGTTATTTAATGGGGGCTGAAATTACTGCTGTTTCCGGCCACGGAAGGGTTTTGAAGCACGCGTTCATGCCGGGATGCCATGATGTCGATCAAGCGCTCACCTATATGGAGTTTGATTCGGGGGCGGCGGGTGATGCGGAAGCAAGCCGCAATTCGTCTTACGGCCACGATATACGCGCCGAAATTATCGGGACGGACGGCAGCATCTTCATCGGGACGCTGCGGAACCCGGCGGTTACCGTGCGGACCGGGCAGGGGAGCAGCTATAATATCATTCCGGATTTCCAGGCGAGGTTCCATGAAGCGTACTGCTTAGAGATGCAGCACTTTGCCAAGTGTGTTCGCAACAAAACGAAACCGATTGTGACTGAAGTGGATGCGGCAGTCAATCTGGAAATCGCGCTTGCGGCCACAGAATCCTGGTCAACAGGCAAGAGCGTCAAGATTCAGTATCAGACGAAACAGCTTACGGTATGAAACGGGGCTCATAAACGGGCTGTGATAAAGACAAAGTATGCCGGAGATCATCCTGCGGTCAATAGGATCAACAGAAAGAAGGGCGGAAGAAAGCATTTCTCCGCCCGATGCCGCCCTTTCTCTCAGCGTTTTCAATCAACTGCAAGCCCCTTATTGCACATTCAGATTCGGTCTCAGATTCACCTGATAGTCCACCTCGACATCCATCTTCTCCCAACGATGCAGCCACGCTTTGTCGCTCATCGGCTTCGTAAACGGAAAAAGCGCTTCACCGCCGACTTCAAGCGGATCAACCCGAATGTTTTGCATGTCCTTTATCATGTCCGCTGTTTTCTTTTCCAATTCGGATTCCACATCATGGACAAGTGCGCTGAACTCGCTTTGATCCTGCAGGTTTTTGTCGCCTGTGTATTCTTCAATGCCCGCGTTTATGCTGACTTTCATTGATAAAGCTGTATTGTTTTGATTTAAGTCAAATGTGACGGTTGAGCGGGCTTGGCCGATTATGATTGACAAGTTGGGAATCGTGAGGAACTTCAGATACCTGTTATTGTTGAGCAGCTGAAAAATTTGATCGTCTATGCCGGTCAGTGTCTTCACGAATTTGTCGTTTCGGAAAAGTCCTGTTCCTTCATATGTGAACTGGTTACCATCGGTTCTGAAAACAGGCACGTAAGGATCTGAATAGTGGGTGTACAGCTGGTTTTTGAATTGATGCAGGTTAACGATGCTCATTTCACCCTGGTTGGCTCTTTCAAAATGCCTTAACGTCTGATAAAGATAAAAGTCAAAATTCTCGCTTTGCTTCAATTCGTTCAGTATATATTTGTCAAAATCGCCGTTGACGACGATGAGATAAAGGCGAGGGCCGATTTTCGGGTCTGACAGAAGCGTGTTGATAATCGGAAGTATGCCTTTGTCAGCGAGATTTTCTTCGATCATCACCATTCTCAGCTGCCCGTTTTTCAGCTCGTTGTAATAATTTAAATTAAATCGCTTGCCGACTTGTTTGATCATATCGACTTCGGTGCTGAACAGCCGCTTCTTTTCAAGGCCCACCGGAGGGACGGTGGTGCTCATTGAGATCTTTCCTTTTTTTCCTTCTTTGATATACCAAAAGGTAACCGGTGAGATTTCTTCAATCTCATTGTTTTCAACAAATGGAGAGCAGCCCTCAATCGTCATGAAAATCACAAGTGCGATACAGCCGTTTAATATGAGGCGTTTCCCGCTGATCATTGCATGCGCCCCTTTCGTTTTCCGGCAATGACAAGAATAGCCGGAATCAATGCGTAAGTGACGGCTCCGATGGATACTTCGATCAAAAACCACATATCTTGCTGCTTTCCGGATTGCCAAAACCAGGTGCTTAACACGAGCGAACATCCCATGAGCAATAGGAAGCTGAACAGAAATCCTCTTCGCGTCACAGGCTTGGCCATTCTTTTAAACAAAATGCGGAGGCCTCCGTAAAAGCAGAGTAAAAAAATCGCGATTACAAACGCAAAATGAAACATATGGGCAGACAGTAGAAACGTATCGATCCGCTCCAAAATCGGCGACTGCAAATAGCGGAGCATGTTTATCACCGGAAAAATGGTTTCCAGCAAATAAGAGGAGCCGTAGAAAAATAATGCACCGATAAACAAAAACAAATATTCGAAGAGTGAAATCGCATTACCGACCGATAAACATTTCAGCACATTAGCTTCCTTGCTGAACCATGGAGCCAGACAAATCAAATACTCGGGACTGGAAAAAGAAGACCACATGACGAGCAGCGCCTTCCAAGAATGTTCAGTCCAGTCAAAAGGAATCAACGGATATAAATCGGTCAAGGAAGCGATCGGGGGGATATAAAACCTGATAAAAATGAACACGATCCAAAATGATGACATAAAGGCAATGATGACAAATCGCATCGTATTTTCCATGCCGCGGGAGGCCGCATATCCGCTGATCACCAGAATCAAGATCACAAGCCAGTTGATATTGATGGCGGGAAAGATGAAGTGTCTCACCGTTTCGGCGTAGCTTGTGATCATGATCGCGATCTTTAACGCGAGCTGAATTAAGCCGATCAGGATAAAAAAGCGCAGCTTGCGTTCGCCGAAGAGAGCGGCAAAGCCTTCATAGCCTTTTGCGGCCGCTGGAGAAGACAGCCATTTGGACAACAGGTACAAGTTGAACTGTGACAGCATTCCGACAGCGAGCATAACGAACATCATGTAAGGGTGAACCAGATACATCGGCAGAACCAAGATGAAAAAAAGAACTTGCATACGGTTGGCGATGAGGGCGATGTAAATTCCGCCGAGAGGCCGTGTCTTGTGAAATAATTGAAAAGAACTCAAGCCGCTTCATCTCCTTTTAACGTACCGCCATTTTTGCAAGGTATGCAGATATTCGGGGCGCTTTTTCAGCCAGATCAAAGGACTTCGTATAAAAAGATCGAGCCAATCGCGCCAATATAACGGAGTAATCGGCGCAAAATAAGGCTGCTTGAGAGAAGTAAGCCCGTTCAAATGAACAAACAGTCCGATCATTCCGAAGATCAATCCGAAAAAACCGAGGCAGGCGGAGAACACGAGCATCGTAAAATGAATCAAAGTGTGCCCTTTAGCTACGATGTAGTTAGGCACCAAAAATGACGCGACCGTTGAGATGCCGACCAAAACGATTAGCACTTTGCTGACAAAGCCCGCCTGCACCGCCGCTTCTCCAATCACAATCCCCGAGATAACCCCCAATGTTGAACTTGATTTTGTCGGCATCCGCACGCTGGCTTCCTTAATAATTTCAATGACGAGCAGCATAAGAACCGCTTCCCAAAACGGGGTGAACGGCACTTTGCTCCTTGATTCGATCAGCACATAAAGGATCTGGAGCGGAAACATATGATAATGATGAGTCGACAAAGCCACATAAAAAGGGATGAGCAAAATAGACAGAAAAAAACTGGCGTAGCGCAGCATTCTAAAAAAGCTGGCAACCGGCCAGCGCGTCGTATAATCTTCAGCGGAGTGAAAAAGGTGAAAAAACGTGATCGGTGCATGTAATACAAACGGCGTCTGATCGACCAAAATGGCGACTTTGCCAATGCTTAAATTGTAGGCGGAAATGTCGGGACGCTCGGTCTGCTGGAACTGCGGAAAAATCGAATGATGATGATCTTCAATCAATTCAGTGAGCTGTGCGGAATCGAAGATCATGTCAAAATCGGTTTCCGCGATTTTTTTTCTGGCTTCCTCAATCAATTCCGGATTGGTTAATCCGGCAATATAAACGATAACAACAGATGTTTTGCTGAGCGAACAGACCGTCAGCCTTTCCGCTTTTAAATTGGTTAAAGGCAGCCTGCGCCGCAGTAAAGAAAGATTGACGTCGAGCTGCTCGGTAAAACTGTCTTTCGGACCGTACATCACCGTTTCGGTTTGAGACGGTTCGATCTGCCGGCCGACCCGATTTTCAATGGGAATGGCAAACCACTGCTGCCTGTCCGGATCATGGATGATGATCGAACCGGACATCAGCCACTCCTTTGCGGTTTCTAAAGATACGATCGGTTCAACGTGCAAAACAAAGGTTTTTAAACAGCGATATATTGACTCTTCTTCGGCGCTCATGATCAGAGGCCTGATGATCGACTGTTGCAGCATGACCCGATCAATGATGGTATGTAAATAGTAAAACACTGCTTTTTGTCCGCCTTTTGTTTCATGCTCTTCGATCACCGCATCAGCCATACCGGCGGTGGCGTCAAGAAGGGCATCTTTCGTAATGGGAGCGCTCCGCAATCCGGCTCCCTTTCTTTTATATTTTCGAAACATGGACATCCCTCATCAGCGATTGATCATTGCCGGGTTACCGGATGTCCTTATTGTGCTCGCTGCTTCTCAGGTTTATGCGGACAGAAGCCGCGTTCCCGCAGGATCAGGTAAACAGCGAGGCGCCGAGGTAGGCGGCAAGCCCCCACATGACAGCCGCAGATCCTTTATTGAACAAGGTCATGACGATCCCCTGTGAATCGAGCTGTTTGAGAAGTCTTCCCGCTGCGGCAAGTCCAAGGAACCATAGCCACGAAACGATCATACATGCACAGGTGAACAGCCAAAGATCCGCACCTTCATACGCTAAAGAGTTGGTGCCGATCACGCCGACGATATCGAGCAAGGCGTGCGGATTTAAGAGCGATACGGCTGCAGCAAAAGCGATTTGCTTTTTGGGCGGCATAGCTTCGGACGCGTTTCCTACCGCCGGTTTGCTCCTCCATGTGATCCATCCCATATAAATGAGAAACAAAAATCCTCCGGTCAAAAGGACAAATTTAACTTCAGGAAGGCCGGCGACAGCCGCGGAAATACCTGTGACTGCCAGTATAATCAGGAGGGAATCGCACAACGATGCGGAGATCACAAGCGGCAAGACACGCCAAATGCTCGATGATGCGGCCCCTTGCTGAAAAATCAGGACATTTTGCGCGCCGAGCGGCAAGATCAGTCCAAAAGCGAGAATCATTCCGTGAATAACTGCGTTCATGACTGTAAAAACCCCTTTCATTCAAAACATCCGTTTTATTGTAGAGCAAGAAGCAGGGAATGTCTCCGGCCATTTGGCTGGTCTAATTGCCCAGCCAAATGCTATCTTTTTAAAAAAGGAGCTGAACATGAAGTGCACAGACAGCTGAACAGACATTCAGACATTCCGCTATACCAGCAAATCGAACAGATCATAAAAGAGAAGATTTTACAGGGGGAATGGCCGGCCGGGACGAAAATCCCTTCACAACGCAAGCTGGCCTCCATCTTTCAAGTGAATAGAAGCACGGTTACCGCGGCTCTGGACGAGCTGACAGCCCAAGGATTTCTTGAAGGCAACCGGGGAGGAGGCACAAAGGTGGCCAATCAAACATGGTCACAATTGACGGCGGGGCCGCCGCTTGACTGGACGAGTTATGTACGTTCGGGAATTCACCGTCCCAATTCAATGACGGTTCAGGAAATCAACAGGCAGGAGTTTACAGAAGGGATCATCAGGCTCGGCACAGGTGAATTGGCGCCTGAACTGCTGCCTTATCAACAGATGGAAGAGATTCTTCGCCGCGCACCGTCTGATAGGCTGATGCTCGGGTATGAAGAACCGAAAGGAAGCCGCTATACAAGAGAGGTGCTGGCGGAGCATCTGGGCCGGAAGGGTGTGCGTGTATCGGCCGACTCGATTCTGATTGTCTCCGGAGCGCTCCAAGCGCTGCAGCTCATATCGATCGGTCTTTTGAAGCGGGGAGCCGTCGTGTTGACGGAAAAGCCGTCATACCTATACTCGCTGCACGTTTTTCAATCGATGGACATGCGGCTTTGCGGGCTTCCAATGGATGGCGGGGGATTAGACCCGTCCGTCATTCCGGCGGTAAAAAAACGGCATGGCGCCGATTTACTGTACACGATTCCGTCATTTCACAATCCGACGGGCAAACTGATGTCGGAAAACCGGAAGCGCGAGCTGATTCAAATGAGCAAGCGGCTGTCGCTCCCGGTTATTGAAGATGACGCATACGGCGACTTGCGGCTTGACGGTCCGCCGTCATCGCCGCTGAAGGCCATGGACAGAGAAGGCAGCATTCTTTATGTCAGTACACTATCGAAAACCGTCAGCCCCGGCCTTCGCATCGGCTGGATCGCAGGCCCGGAGCCCGTCATCGAGAGGCTGGCCGATATTAAAATGCAGACTGACTACGGCTCAAGTTCATTGTCGCAATGGGCGGCTGCAAAGTGGCTTTCAAGCGGACTTTATGATGAAAATCTCAGCCGGATCAAAGGCGAACTGAGAGGAAGGCGGGATGAGGCGCTCCGGTGTCTTGAGACCTATTGCAGAGGAATCGCCCGCTGGGAAAAGCCTTCAGGCGGGTTTTACATTTGGGTCACATTTCTAAAGCCGCTCTCGCTCAGCGCTTTGTTCGAACAAGCATTACAGAAAAACATCCTCATCAATCCCGGCACCCTCTACGATAAAGAAGCCAAATACAGCATCAGATTGTCCTATTCGTACGCCTCTTTGCCAGAGCTTCGCTACGGCATTCTAACGATCGCAGAACTCGCCGGGAAGCTCATGTGAGTCCCGACTGTACCGGCTGCTGAAAAATCGACGTTCAGCAGCCGCTCCTTTTTATTTCAGGCCTCGGGTTATTTAAAAGTAGTCCAAAAAATTCCATTAACATATCATTCAAGGAACTATTGATTCATATTAGCAGCTGGATTTGCAGTAGAGGAACTCTTTATGTTGCATCATTGTGAGAAACGTCCTATTTTTCTGAATCTTATTGACATGCCGGTGTCACAAAATATACACTTTTTTTGTCATTGAAAATGATAATCTTTATCAATTGGAGGAATGCTTTCTATGCCTGTACAAACGAGTTCTAAAAATCAAGTGTTTTTGGAGCAGCAAAATAGAAGAGAATCTAATGCGCGTTCATATCCGAGAAGATTTCCGCTCGCCATGCAGACAGCGGAAGGCGTCTTGGTGACTGATGCGGATGGAAAGCAATATTATGACTGTCTGGCAGGAGCGGGGACGCTTGCGCTTGGTCATAATCATCCAGTTGTGATTGAAGCGATTCAAAAAATGATTGAGGAAAAACGCCCGCTGCACACCCTTGATATTACTTCGGAAATCAAAGAAGAGTTTGTCAGCGAAGTATTTGCAAGCCTTCCTGAGGCGTTTGCCAAACGGGCGAAGATCCAGTTTTGCGGTCCGACCGGCGGCGATGCGATCGAAGCCGCTCTCAAGCTTGTCAAAACGGCGACTGGGAAAAGAACCATCCTATCGTTTCACGGCGCCTACCATGGAGCAACTCACGGAACGATGGCGCTGAGCGGGAATTTATCTCCTAAGGAAAACGTCCAGGGTCTCATGCCTGATGTGCATTTCCTGCCATATCCGTATGAATACCGCTGCCCGTTTGGAAGAGGAGGAGAGGCGAGCCACAAGCTGTCGAGCGCATATATCGAAAATATGCTGGATGATCCGGAAAGCGGAGTTTTACAGCCTGCAGGGATGATCTTTGAAGCCGTACAAGGAGAAGGAGGCTCAGTTCCGGCCCGGGCTGAATGGATAAGAGAAATGAGAAGGATTACAAAAGAACGCGGAATCCCTCTGATCATTGACGAGGTGCAGACCGGCATCGGCAGAACCGGCAAAATGTTTGCGTTCGAGCACGCCGGCATTATACCGGATGTCATCGTCCTTTCAAAAGCGATCGGCGGAAGCCTTCCTCTGTCTGTCGTCATCTATGATCAAGACCTTGATCAGTGGGGACCCGGCGCGCACATCGGCACATTCAGAGGGAACCAGATGGCGATGGCGGCCGGAAGTGCAACTTTAAAATATATAAAAGAGCACGATGTGCTATCACATGTAGAAAAGGTCGGAGCGAAGCTCATGCGGGAATTGCAAGACATTCAGGAGCACGTTCCCGAAATCGGCGATGTCCGGGGACGAGGGCTGATGATCGGCGCCGAAATTGTCGCACCGCATAAAAAGCAAAACGCAAACGGCAGCTATCCGGCTGATGCGGAGCTCGCAAGCGTGATTCAAAGAAAATGCTTTGAAAAAGGACTGATCGTTGAAACGGGAGGCCGCCATGGAAGCGTGATCCGCTTCTTGCCGCCGCTCATCGTAACAGAGGCGCAAATCGACGATATCATCACGATCTTCAGAGAGGCCGTCTATGAAGCAGTCAAGTAAACAGAAAAACTTTGATTCCCTGTTTATGCACAATGGCGAACAGGGGATCAAAGCATACCGTGACGCAGCCGAGGCCGCTGTAGAGACGCTGTGGGCCGATTGGAAGAATAAATCGAAGCCCTACAGCGGGAAGATGCCGAATGAATTAAAGCACGAAATTAAAAACTTGTTTTCGTTTAAGGAAGCGGGAGAACCGCTTGCGGATGTTCTCGCCGATCTAAAAGAAGCCTATTTGCCGCACAGGATTCATGTTGAAGATCCAAAATGCGCCGCACACCTGCACTGTCCGCCGCTTATCCCGGCGCTCGCTGCAGAGATGCTGATCAGTGTGCTGAATCAGTCGATGGATTCGTTTGATCAAAGCGGAGCGGCTTCATTGATCGAGGAAGAAATGGTGCAGTGGCTTTGCCGAAAGTTCGAGTACGGAAAGGATGCTGACGGAACATTTACGAGCGGAGGCACACAGTCTAATTACATGGGGATTCTGTTGGCACGCGATGCTTTCTGTGAAAAGCAGTGGAACTGGAACGTACAGAAGGACGGACTGCCGCCAGAAGCGGACAGGCTGCGGATCCTCTGTTCAAAGGATGCTCATTTTACCGTGAAAAAGTCGGCTTCCCAGCTCGGACTCGGAGAGCGCGCCGTCGTGCTTGTCGATACCGATGCTGAAAAGCGGATGAGCCTTTACGATTTAAAGCAAAAAACCGCTATGCTGAAGGAATCGGGCTTACATCCATTTGCGATTGTCGCAACATGCGGAACGACGGACTTCGGAAGCATCGATCCGCTTTCCGAGCTTGCGGATGCCGCGCATGCCGGCGGGCTTTGGCTCCACGTTGATGCCGCATATGGCGGGGCGTTGATTTTGAGCAGAACCCGCCGCTATCAATTGGCCGGTATCGACAGGGCCGACTCCATCAGCGTCGACTTCCACAAGCAGTTTTATCAGCCGGTCAGCTGCGGCGCTTTTCTTGTCAAAGACAGAAGGCATTTCCGCTTGATTGGTTATCATGCCGATTATTTAAATCCTGAAGAGGATGAAGCGGAGGGAATCGTTCATCTCGTCAATAAATCGATTCAGACGACGCGGCGCTTTGACGCTTTAAAGATGTTTGTCTCGCTGCGTGTGCTTGGAGAAGATACATTCGCCGAGATGATTGACTGGACATTCGCATTGGCTGAAGCGGCAGCGGAAAAAATCTCAGCAAGCGATCGGTTCGAACTGCTGAATCCACACCCTGAACTGAATGCTGTCGTCTTCCGCTGCCTCGCCTCAGAAGACGACGCGGAGAACGACCGTTTGAATAAATGTATCCACAGAGAATTGTTCAGAACGGGACAGGCGGTGATCGCAAAGACGGCAGCAGCTGGGAAAACATATTTAAAATTCACGCTGCTGAATCCGCGGACGACGCTTTCGGATCTTGACGACATTCTCGGCAGGATTCAAGAGCTTGCAAGTCTTTATACGAATAGCAGGAGGGTAACAAGATGATTTCATTTAAAGAAATAGCAGAAAACGCTACGATTCAAAGTTTTTTAAATTGCTATTTGCGTGAAACCGGCATCGAAACCCGTGAGATCGCGGACGGCTCTCAAAAAACGCTGATTGTCCCCCTAGAGCGCCAGCAAATCGAGCTGATCGTTCCGATCAAGTACTGGTCGAAGACGGGACGGCACCTTTTCTCATTTCCGCTTTACTATCAAACAGCCCAAAACGGAAAGCCGCTTCCGCTCGACTATGTCACGCTCGTCTCCCTCGCTTCAAAAGAATTGCTTCTTCAGCAAAACCGCGGGGGTGCCGAGGATGAATTCATGCTCAGAGTCATTTTGAGCTGCCGCAATATCAGCCGTTATGTGGAAGAACGGGCCGGTGATCAAAATGAGCTTAGCCGCGCTGATTTTACGTTTATCGAAACGGAGCAGTCGCTCTTGCTCGGCCATCTGATGCATCCGACGCCAAAAAGCAGGCAGGGGATGAAGCCTGAAGAGGAAAACATTTTCTCACCTGAATTGAAAGGGGAGTTTCAGCTTCATTATTTTAAGGCGCATGCCTCGCTCGTTCTGCACGATTCAAGTACAGGAACAAAAGCGCCGCTAGTCATACAAGAGGAATTGAGAAACGACCCGATGATTGATAATGCGTGGCTAGACGAGCAAACGGCCGATCCGGATTTTGCGCTTCTTCCCGCACACCCGCTCCAGGCGAGAGCTTTGCTGGAGGAGCCGTATGTTCAAAAATTGATCGATCAAGGTCTCCTTACATATCTCGGTGCAAAGGGCCGGACGTTCACGGCGACATCCTCCGTCCGTACGGTTTACAGCAGGCACTCGCGCTATATGTACAAATTCTCGGTCCCGATCAAAATCACGAATTCGCTTCGTGTGAACAAGCAGAAAGAATTGGACAGAGGTGTTGAAATGGCCCGGCTGCTTCAGACAGAACTCGGTCAAAGGTTAAAACAGGAGTTTTCGGGCTTTCGCGTCATCACAGATCCTGCCTACATCTCGATTCGGGGTGAGAACGGGGAGTCCGGCTTTGAAGTCGTGATCAGGGAGAATCCGTTTTATGAAGACGACCGTTCTGCATGTCTGGTCGCCGGGCTTTGCCAAGATCACGCCTACGGGAAAGAGTCGCGGCTGTCCTCTGTTATCTGCGGGCTGGCGTTAAAAGAAGGGCGGACGACGGAAGAAGTGAGTATCGATTGGTTTGACAAATACTTATCGATTTCGCTTGAGCCTGTTTTATGGCTGTTTGAAACATACGGACTGGCGATTGAAGCGCACCAGCAAAACGCCGTTATCCGCTTAAAAAACGGCTATCCGGAGACGTTTTACTACAGGGATAACCAAGGCTATTATTACAGTGAATCAAAAGTCAGTATTCTTTCCAAGCTGATCGAAGGCTTAAGCGAAAGGAGCGAGACGATCTGCTCGGACAGTGTGGCTGTTGAGAGACTGCGCTACTATTTCTTTTTTAACCATTTGTTTGGGCTGGTGAACGGCTTTGGCTGCGAAGGGCTGATCCGGGAAGAAACGCTCTTGTCCATGATCAGAGAGCGGCTTGAAAAAGCGGAACAAATTTACGGCATCACTGAGTTGACGGACAGCCTGCTTCGGTTTGCGGAGCTTCCGTGCAAGGCCAATCTGCTGACGAGATTTTACGACATGGATGAGCTGACGGGCTCGCTTGAAACCCAGTCTCGCTATACGTCTGTCGGCAATCCGCTGTTAAAGGAGGCGGCGGCCGTCCAATGAACGACCGGATCACATTTCAAAAAGCGGACTATGCAAGAGACGTATCGCTCGTCTATCGCTGGATGCAGGAGGAGCACGTCATCCCGTTTTGGCATTTAAACATGCCGTTTGCAAAATTTGAAGACCATTTTCACAAGGCCATCACAGACCCCCACCAAACGCTGTACATCGGCTCTATCGACGGTGTGCCCATGAGCTACTGGGAGTCGTACTGGGTCAAGGGGGACGTCATTGAACACCACTATGACAATGAACCTTTTGACCAGGGCATCCACCTGTTGATCGGAGAAAAAGAGTACTTGGGAAAAGGGCTGGCCCTTCCGCTTTTAAAAGCGATGGTCTGTATGCAATTTGCCGAGCCTAACACAAAAAAGGTCATCGCAGAGCCGGATATCCGCAACAAAAAAATGATTCATGTTTTTGAAAAATGCGGGTTTCGCCCGATTAAACCTGTGAATCTCCCTGATAAAACCGGATTATTGATGTTTTGCGAACGAGAACATTTTTTTGAAAAGGGGAAAAAAGATGAACTCTACAAAGAGAGCCACTGATGTATATGATGTCATCGGCGTCGGCATCGGGCCGTTTAACCTCGGTCTTGCCGCATTAGCCGATTCCGTGCCTGAGATTAATGCGCTGTTTTTTGAACGAAATGAAAGTTTTAACTGGCATCCCGGCATGCTGATTGAAGGGACGACACTGCAGGTGCCGTTTTTGGCCGACTTGGTGAGCATGGCCGATGTGACAAGCGAATACAGCTTTTTAAACTATCTCCAGCAGCATAACCGTCTGTATTCTTTTTATTTTCTGGAAGACTTTCATATTCCGAGAAAGGAATACAACCACTACTGCCGCTGGGTGGCAGAACAGCTTGACTCGTGCCGCTTCGGGATGAATGTTGAAAGCATATCGCTCATTGAATCGAATCCGGAGGCGCTTTTTAAAGTGCGGGTCGTGAATCGGGAAAACGGCGGGGAAGCCGTTTATTACACGAGGCATGTGGCGCTTGGCATTGGGACGGGCCCGCACGTTCCCGAAACGCTCTCAGACGCTTTGGGAGGCTCGGTGTTCCATTCAGCTGAGTATTTAATGAGAAAGCCCGACGGATTTAAAGGGAAAAGGGTGGCCGTCGTCGGCTCCGGTCAAAGCGCAGCCGAGGTGTTTTATGACCTCGTCGGTGAAGATGAAGCGGAGCATGTCAGCTGGCTCACCCGCTCAAAAGGCTTCTTCCCGATGGAATATTCGAACCTCGGGCTCGAATATTTTTCGCCTGACTATATCGATTTTTTCTATCAGCTTCCGCAGTGGAAAAAAGATGAATTGCTAACGCAGCAGGATCTGCTTTATAAAGGAATCAGCGCGAAAACGATAAGCGATATTTATCATCTTCTGTATGAGCGGACCTGCGGAGGGCGGGAAGCGGCTTTTGATCTTCAGTCCATGACAGAAGTCAAGCAGATCGAACAGCATGGAGAAACGCTGATTCTGCACTGCGCAAACCGGGTGAGTGAAGAACGGTTTGAGCGGCAGGCAGATGCGGTCGTCCTGGCGACGGGCTATAAAGAGAGGCTGCCGGAGTGTCTGGCACCTGTTGACAGCCTGATTGAAAAGGACGCGGGCGGCCGCTATGTCATTACGCGCGACTATAGACTGGTGACAGCTGCAACATCAAAAAACCATATTTTCGTTCAAAACGGAGAGCTGCACACGCACGGCGTCGGAGCGCCTGACCTGGGACTCGGCGCTTACCGGAACTCGGTGATCATCAATCAGCTAGCCGGGAGAGAAGTATACAACGTCAGCCACAAAACGGTTTTCCAGACATTCGGAACAGGAATCACCGAAAAAACCGCGGTGCCAAACGGCTAATAAAGGAGGCATTTTCATGTTGTTTCAAGATGAATTAAAGAGGGTCCTCAATCCGGACAGGTGGACAGAAGTCAATCGGCGATTACTGGCGAAGATGCTTTCTGAGTATATGTATGAGGATATCATCAAGCCCGATTTCATTGAAACTGAAGACGGCATCAACCGGTATGAGCTGAGAACGGCGGAGGATAAGGTGTACCGGTTTGCCGCCAAACCCCGCATGTTTGACAGTTTTGACGCGATGCCGGAGACGATTGAAGTCTTCAAGAGCGGACAATGGACAAAACAAGTGAGCGCGATTGAATTTCTCCTCGATATCCAGCCGCATATCCCGATGAGTCCGGAAACAGCGGGGCATTTGATCAAAGAGTTCAACCATACGATGCTGGCGGATGCTCATCTTTTGGCAAAGGATGCGCTTACGGCTGACGAGCTGACCGAAGCCGATTATGCCGTCATTGAAGGCGAGATGACAGGCCATCCGTGGATCGTCTACAACAAAGGAAGAATCGGTTTTGGCTATGATGACTACCTCCGGTTTGCACCGGAAAATCAGAGAGCCGAACGGCTGCTGTGGATCGCTGTACACAAAGAGACCGCGTCATTCCACTCAGTTGAAGGACTCGATTATGAAACGCTGATTCATAAAGAGCTTGATGAGCTGACTTTAAGGCAGTTCGCTAAAGTGATAGAAAAGCAGGACGCAGCCAGTGAAGACTATTATTATCTGCCCGTCCACAAATGGCAGTGGACAAATACGATCATTCAGCAGTTTCCGGAAGAAATTGCTTCAAAAGCGATCATTCCTTTAGGGGAAGGCGGAGACGAGTACCTGCCGCAGCAGTCGATCAGGACCTTTACAAACATCACAAACAAACACAAGCATCATATTAAACTGCCGATGAGCATTTTAAATACGCTTGTATACAGAGGACTGCCGTCGGAGCGGACGGTGATCGCGCCGAGAATTACTGAGCATATTAAAGGGATCGCCGAAAACGACGCATTTCTAAAAGATGAATGCAGGGTGATCCTGCCAGGCGAAAATGCCAGTCTGAACGTTGATCACCAATACTATCATGCTCTTGAAAAAGCCCCGTATCAATATTTGGAAATGCTCGGCGCTATTTTCAGAGAAAGCATTTATACGTATTTGGAAGATGGAGAGCAGCCTGTTACGCTCGCTTCTTTAACATACATTGATCAAGGCGGCGTGCCGTTTATCAGGCGCCTGATCGAAAAGTCGGAGCTGTCAGCGGAGGAGTGGATCGGAAAGCTGTTTAACACCGTGATGCCGCCGCTTCTGCATTTCATGTACTGCTACGGAACCGTATTTTCGCCGCACGGACAAAATACGATTCTCGTCTTAAAAGATTATCAGCCGCACAGGCTGGCGATTAAAGATTTTGTAGATGACGTCAATATCAGCGACCAGCCGCTGCCTGAACTGAGCGGTTTGACAGAAGATTTAAAAGTCGTTCTCAGAAGCGAGCCGCCGGAAGGGCTTGTGCAGTTTATCTTTACAGGGCTTTTCATTTGCCATTTGCGCTATGTGGCCAACATTTTGGAAAATGACGGTCTGCTTCCTGAAAAGCGCCTGTGGAAAGCTTTGGCTGATGCGATTTTGGAATATCAGCAGAGATTCCCTGAACTGCATGAGCGCTTCGAATTGTTCGACTTATTCAAGCCGGAATTGACGAAGCTCTGCCTCAACAGAAACCGGATGGTCGACTACGGCTATAAGGACGGAGATGACCGCCCGCACGCCTCCGAATTCGGAAAAGTGACAAACGCGCTTGCGCAATTTAAAAAAGAGGCCGCAAAGCTGTAATGCTCATGCGGCAGAGAATGCCCCGCTTCCGGCGGGGTTTTTTATGTCAATTTCTTATACATCAAAATATGAGGTCCGATCGGCGGTATATCGTAGACCCCGCCTTGTTCGCTGAAGCCGAGCTTTTTATAGTACCCGCTCACAGATGTCCTGGCGTTGCACCATAAAAGGTCTGCGCCTTTTTTCCGAAGACGCTCTTCGGCATGGCGGATAAGCGTACTGCCCGCTTTTTGCTCGCGGTACCCTTCAAGTGTCGCCATCCCTCTCAGCTGATACTGTTTTTGGCCTTCAAGCTCTGAATGTTCGGCTTTATGAAAGGAGGCGATGCTGATCAGCCTGTCCCGATAATATCCGCCGAGGTGAAACGTGCCCCCGAGCAAATCGGTTTCATACTTGCATGCTTCCAGCGGCTGATTCGGCCGGAGAATGCGGTGCCTGATCTCATACGTATCTTCCGCGTTTATAGGTTTGACTTCAATCATATGATTCCTCCTTCAGTTGCAGTTCAGATTGGGCGAACGAAATTCCGCGTGCTGTTAAAATCATGACTGTCATTCCATTATATAACGCTGGCGGAAACGATCAAAGCAGGATAAACGCCTTCACCTGATCTGCCTTTAAAGAATCATTTCCCCCGAGAGGCGATCCCTAATCCCTATATCGTAAATGGCGGAATATACCGTCCGTCCACATCTGTAAACTGATATTCTTTGGCTAAATCACCAACTCTTAACGCACGTCCGCTTTTCTCCATCACATCCGGATCTTTGGCCAATGCTGTGATTCCGCGTCCGACATAATAAGGCGTTTCGGTTTTCCTTAAATCTTCTGACTCCTGCCAATCCGCCTCATCTGATTCATGGTACTTCAGCACAAGTTCGGTTCTCATAAATCCCGGCGAAACGGCAAGAACGGCAATGTTGTCCCGTTTTAATTCCAATGAAAGACCGTACGCCATCCGGACGATGGCGTTCTTGGCCAAATCGTAATAAAACTGTCCGGTGTATTTGTTCTCATCCCAAAAGGTCGTATGAATGATAAGAGCTTGTTTATTTTCGCGAAGGAGCGGCACGGCGAAGTGGTTCGTCGCCAGCTGGGCGCGCACCCCTGCGGTGAACATCGTATCCCAATTTTTTAATGACAATTCCCAAAAAGGCTTTGCCTCGACACCCAGATCGTGCGCACCCCATACATTGTTGATCAAGATATCCAGTTTTCCTTGTTCTTCGCGAATTTTAGCGATGACAGCCTCTGTTTCTGAATCGTTCGTATGATCACATCTTACAGCAATACCCTTTCCGCCGGAAGCTTCAATTTGTGACACGGTGTCATCAATTGTACCGGGCCATTGATTCGTGGAAGCCCCCCTGATGCTGCGGCCTGTCATATACACGGTTGCACCGGCTTTTCCAAGTTCGACAGCGATGGCGCGGCCGGCGCCTCTGCTTCCGCCTGTTACGAGAGCGATTTTTCCTTTCAGCGGTTTCATTCATCCCATTCCTTTCATTATAAAAGATATGCTCATTATAAAAGCTGAATCTTGACAACCATTGTCATATTTTATTAAATAAGTTCATCCATTGATAAAAAAAGGTGGTCATATGAGAGGAGATCGACTGATATCTATTCTTTTAATGCTTCAGGCGCAGGGACAAATGACGGCGAAAGAATTAGCGGAAAGGCTGGAAGTCTCGGAGCGGACGATTTACAGAGATATGGAAGCGTTAAGCGGAGCTGGAATTCCCGTTGTGGCCGAGCGCGGGATTAACGGAGGCTGGTCATTACTTGATGATTACCAAACCACTTTAACCGGTTTAAAAGAATCTGAAATACGCGCATTATTTGTCCCGCTTTCTGAACAATTGCTGGACGATCTCGGATTAACCCGCATATCCGAAGAAGCCCGAAATAAACTGATAGCCTCGCTTCCTTCGGTATATCGTCAAAACGCAAAAGACGTGTGGAACCGAATATATATTGATACCCGTGCATGGCGCCATAAGAAAGAAAAAGCAGCATCCTTTGAAGTGCTGAAAGATGCCATATGGAAAGATCAAAAATTAAAAATCGTTTATCAGCGGGCAGATGGACAAACAGCTGATCGAATTGTAGCACCGCTTGGACTGGTAGCTAAAGGGTCAAACTGGTATCTGATTGCATCTAAAGAAAATGGGGAGATTCGAAATTACAGGGCTTCACGGATTCATTCTGCCACTCCTGTCCGCGAAACATTTGAAAGGCCCGAAAACTTTGATATTGCTCACGTATGGCAGTCTTCAACAAAGGAATTTATCGAAAGGCTGCCGACGTATGAAGTGCGGGTGAAGGCGGCGCAGGACATCTTGCCGAGGCTGTCGTTTACCAATTATTTTGTGCGGATCATCGAAACAAATGAGGTCGATCAGGAGGGGTGGATCCCCGTTACATTATCTTTTGATACGGAAGAAGAAGCGAAAAGGTATATACTCGGGTTCGCAGAGCACATAAGGATTATTGAACCTAAAGAACTGCACGGGAAGATACTCAACATGGCTGAATCCATTGTTGCTCATTATAAATCCTGAAGTATTCGCGGCATATGTTACGTCCATACAAAATGAACCCTGCAGGCCGCAAACGGCAAGCAGGGTCTTCGGGTTAATGAACATTGAAATATCTGGCTTCCGGATGGGAGACAACGATCGCTGATACGGAAGCTTCGGGCTCCATCATAAAGCCATCTGTTAAATGAACGCCGATTCCTTCGGGCTGGATGAGTCTGAAGAGTTTTTCCTGATCTTCGAGATTCGGACAGGCCGGATATCCGAAGGAGTAGCGCTGTCCCTGGTATTTCGCCTGAAAACGCTGTTCCATCGTGAAGTCTGGTGCATCAGGGAAGCCCCAGCGGTCGCGGATAACTTGGTGCGTCCGTTCGGCGAGTCCTTCGGCCAGCTCAAGAGCAAGCGCTTGTACCGCATGACTTTTCAAGTAGTCGCCTTCCTCCTTAAAGCGGTTGGCGGCTGCTCTTACATGTCTGCCCGCTGTCACGGCAAAGAACGAGACATAATCAAGCTCTCCTTTCGGTCGGACATAATCGGAAATACAGCGGTACGGAAGCTTTTCCTGCCTAGGAAAAACAAACGTTTCAAGGATGCTGTCTTTGTTCCCGGGGTCTAAAATATGGAGCGAATCCCCGTCGCTGTACGCGGGGAAAAATTGATAGACGACCGCGGGGTCGAACCAGCCGTGCTCTTTCCCGTCTATCAGCAACTCGTCAATCAGCTCTTTCAGCTCCAGTGCTTTCGGATGCTGTTCAGCCAGGAGTTTTTTGACTTTTCCTTTCAAGCCGAGGTGATGGCCGAGCAGCATTTGTTCATTGACATACGGCACGATATAGGAAAGGTCGATATTTTTCAAATAGTGCCGCTTCAAGTCTTCCGGCTGAAAGACCGGCGCCTGCGGAACGTGCGCCCGTTTTTCAAGCATTTCAATCACGGCTTTCGTCTGCTTTTTTTCTGCGACGGCGGCGGGTGCAGCGGCTTCTTTTTTCTCGAGAAACTGCGACGGGTCCGTCCGCAGCTGATTGGCGAGCGATAAGCCGTCCATGGCGTCCTTCGCGTATAAAACCGGCCCTTTATATTCAGGCGAAATTTTCATGTTTGTGAACTTTCTTGAAAGAGCGGCTCCGCCGACCATAATCGGGATGGAAATATCCGCTTTGTCGAGGTCCTGCGCTGTAACGACCATTTGCTGCGCCGATTTGACGAGCAGGCCGGACAGACCGATGATATCGGGATTCTCTTTACGGACCGCTTCAATTAATTCCTGCGGTGTCACTTTAATCCCAAGATCGACAACCTTGTAGCCGTTGTTGCTTAAAATAATGTCGACTAAGTTTTTGCCGATATCATGGACATCGCCTTTAACGGTTGCCAAAACGATCTTTCCTTTGCCGCTGTCGTCTTTCTTTTCCATATACTGTTCGAGAAAGGAAACGGCAGCTTTCATGACTTCTGCCGACTGCAGCACTTCAGCGACAATCAGCTCATTGTTGTTAAACAGCCGTCCGACCTCCGCCATGCCATCCATAAGCGGACCGTTGATCACGTCGAGCGGGGCGGCAAATTTTTTCAACGCTTGTTCGAGATCGGGAATCAAGCCTTCTTTTGTACCCTCGATGACGTACTCAGACAAGCGCTCTTCCAGGGAAAGAGATGTTTTCGGCTGTTTGTCCGTTTTTTTCTTTCCGCGGTAGAAGTCAGTGAAGGATGCGAGCGTTTTGTCATCAGTGTGAAACAGAAGTTTTTCAGCCATTTCGACTTCTTCTTTAGGAATGGAAGCGAACCGCTCAAGCTTTTCCGTGTTGACGATCGCGTAATCAAGCCCGGCCTGTGTTGCGTGGTACAAGAATACAGCATTTAAGATTTCCCGGCCGACGGGCGGAAGACCGAATGAGACGTTGCTGACGCCGAGAATCGTTAAACATTCAGGGAGCCGCTCTTTGATGAGGCGGATGCCTTCGATCGTTTCTTTAGCTGAGCCGATGTATTGTTCATCACCTGTTCCGACAGGGAAGACGAGCGGATCGAAGATGATATCGCTGGCCGGTATTCCGTACTTTTCGGTGAGCAGCTGATGCGACCTGACGGCGACGGCCAGCTTCTTTTCCGCGGTGACCGCCATTCCCTCTTCATCGATCGTGCCGACGACGAGTGCCCCTCCGAACTGTTTGACGAGCGGAAGGATGTCAGCGAACCTTTCTTCGCCGTCTTCAAGGTTGATTGAATTGATGATCGCTTTTCCCTGTGAGTATTTCAGCGCCTTTTCAATCACCGTTTTGTCCGTCGAGTCGATGACAAACGGGGCTTTTACTTTTTTCATCGCTTCTTTTAAGAAGCCTTCCATATCTTCCGCTTCATCGCGGTCCGGGTCTGCAAGGCAGATGTCGATGACATGGGCGCCGTTTTTCACTTGGGCTCTCGCGATTTCGGATGCTTCCTCAAATTTCTGTTCGGCGATCAGCCGCTTGAATTTTCTCGATCCGATGACATTTGTCCGCTCCCCGACAAAAAGGGGACGCATCGGTTCTTCATAAATTAGTCCGTCGATCCCTGAGACGGTGTGCGGCTTTTTTTCCGAAGGGACCGTCCGCGGCGGCAGCGAGGCTACTTCATCGGCCAGCGCTTCAATATGGGCGGGCGTCGTTCCGCAGCAGCCGCCGACAATGTTCAGCCAGCCTTCTTCTGCAAACGCCTTGATTTTTTTCGCGAGCGATTGCGGTGATTCATGGTATTGTCCCTCCTCATCGGGGAGGCCGGCATTCGGATAGCAGCTGACGGCCGTCCTCGCAAGGGAAGAAAGGGTTCTGATGTGATCTGTCATAAATTCCGGGCCCGTCGCGCAATTTAAACCGACGCTGACCGGCTTCATATGCTCGAGTGAGATATAGAACGATTCGATATCCTGGCCGGCCAGTGTCGTGCCCATCGGTTCGATCGTGCCTGATACCATGAGGGGAAGGGTTTTGCCGGTTTTTTCGAAGGCTTGCCTGATGCCGATAAAGCCCGCTTTAACGTTCAGCATATCCTGGCTCGTTTCGAGCAGCAAGAGGTCGGCTCCCCCTGTGATCAGCGCTCTTGCCTGTTCCTCGTAATTATCGATCAGCTCGTCAAAGGTCGTGCCGCCGGTGACGGAAAGGGTTTTTGTCGTCGGACCCATCGCGCCGGCGACAAACCTTGGCCATTCAGGTGTGGAAAACTTTTCGGCGGCCGCTTTGGCGAGTTTGACTGAAGCGAGGTTGACTTCATAGGCGCGCTGCCCGAGGTCGTACTCGTCCAGAACGAGCCGTGTGGCTCCGAATGTATTGGTTTCGATGATATCGGCTTTAGCGGCCAGATAGGCTTCGTGGATGCCCTGAATGATATGAGGTGCCGTGATGCTTAGAAATTCATTGCACCCTTCATAGGCCTCGCCGCCGAAGTCAGCGGCGGACAAACCGGCATTCTGGATCATCGTTCCCATCGCACCGTCAAGGACGAGGATTTTTTTCTTCAGCTGGTCATTGATGTTAGACATTTGTTTTCTCCTTTTCTTTCTGGTGGATATATGCCGTCAGTTCGGCGGTTAAATCAGACCGCAAAAACGGTGTGATCAGATAAATGCCGTTGAACAGGTCGCACGCCGCATCAAGCAGGGAGCGGGCGATCGCGAGCCCTTCCTCGGCCTGTTTTTGTTTGTCATTTCCCGCCAGCGCCATCTTTTCGCGGATTGAATCGGACAGTTTGATGCCGGGGATTTCGTTGTGGATGAATTCCGCGTTGCGGCTGCTGGTCAGCGGCATGACGCCGATATAGATCGGTGTTTCAAGATGCTTTGTTTCTTCGTGGATTTTGATGAGCTGCTCCTCTGAATAGACAGGCTGGGAAATGAAATAGTCTGCGCCGCAGGCGATTTTTTTCTCAAGCCGTTTCACCGCTTTGTCAATGTGTCTGACATTCGGATTGAAGGCGGCCGCCACTGAGAAATTTGTTTTCTTGCCGAGCGGTTTACCCGAATATGACAAGCCTTCGTTAAACTGTTTGATCAGGCTGATCAAATCGAACGATGTCAGATCATAGACGGAAGTCGCTCCCGGAAAGTCGCCGATTTTCGACGGATCGCCGGTAATCGCCAGCACGTCTGACAGCCCCAGTGTATCGAGCCCCATTAGATGGGACTGCAGGCCGATCAGGTTGCGGTCTCTGCATGTAATATGGATCAGCGACCTCATATCGAGGCGCTGTTTTAAGAGCGCGCCGCAGGCGACATTGCTGATCCTCGGTGTGGCAAGCGAGTTGTCCGCCAATGTCAGTGCATCGATTCCGGCTGATTGAAGCTCTTTAGCGGCGTGCAAAAATTTCTCAAAGTTTAATTGTTTTGGAGGATCGAGTTCGACGATAATGGACCGTTTTTGCTTGGCCAGATCGTCGAGAACGGGCTCTGTCCTTTCGTTTTGAACAGCAAGCGCCGCTTTCTTTCTGATTTTCACGTGCTTTTCGGTGACTGGAGGAAGCCCTTTGACTGCCTCAGCCATCGCCCTGATGTGGTTCGGCGTGGTTCCGCAGCAGCCGCCGATGATCCGTGCGCCTTGATTGCGGAATTCCTCCGCGCTTTCCCTGAAATATTCATCATCTGTCTCATAAACAAGCCTGCCTTCGACAAGGGACGGGAGGCTGCTGTTCGGATAGACGGAAAGATAGGCGTCTTCTAAAAGCGGGACTTCTTCAAGCGCTCTGATCATATGATAAGGGCCGAGGCGGCAGTTGATGCCAACGACGTCTGCGCCGAGGGATGCCAGCTGCTTCAGGCCGTCCGCAAGCGGGGTTCCGTCCTGAAGAACGCCCTCTTCGTGCATTGAGACATTCAAAATGATCGGCAGCTCTGTTTCCTTTCTGGCAATCTTTAAAACTTCGCGCGCTTCTTCTAAATCATAATAGGTTTCGAGCAGAAGTCCGTCCGGCTGCTCATTTAACAGAAGATAGAGCTGTTCGCGGAAGCTTCTTTTAATGTCCTCGAGAGAATACGAGTTTTTGTTGAACGTCCGGATTCCGCCGAGCGTACCGAGAACATAAGCAGAACCGGCGGCGGAGCGGGCGAGACGGACCGCTTTTTCGTTGATTTGTTTTGTTTCGTCTTCGAGCCCGTATCTGGACAGCTTGATGAAGTTTGCGCCGTACGTGTTCGTTTGAATAATATCGGCGCCGGCCTGTACATACGCTTCGTGGACGCGTCTCACTTCTTCGGGCTTGGAGATGTTCAGTTCCTCAAAACACCTGTCGATCCCGTAGGAATACAGAAGTGTGCCCATTGCGCCGTCCGCGATTAACGTTTTGCTTTTTATATCCTCCAAAAAACCCATCGTTTTCCCCCTTAAGCATTTTTGATAAACAAAAAAGTCTTCTGTGAAGCAGAAGACTTTTCATCGACATTTGTCCGTCTTCTTATCTTCCAAGCAGACTGCTTGCTGGATTTAGCACCTTGGTCATGAATATTCATTCACCGGTTGCTGAGGCTTCATCGGGCCAGTCCCTCTGCCTCTCTTGATAAGAACAGCTATTTAGTTTCTATTGATTACTTTTACTCAATTTACCGAAAATCGGGAGAATAATCAACAGTAAATTAAGAATTTATCGAAAATTTATAAATTGGACATCAATCGGCAGGTCGGCTTCCCTTACCATCGCGATGATTTGCTGAAGGTCGTCTTTATTTTTTCCGGTTACGCGGACTTGATCATCCTGCACTTGCGATTTAACTTTCAGACCCGATTTTTTTATCAGGTTATTGATTTTTTTCGCGTTTTCTTTGTCGATGCCCTGAACTAGTTTTCCGCGCTGTCTGACCGTGCCGCCTGAAGCGTTCTCAAGCTTTGAGTATTCGATGTTTTTCGTCGGGACGTTCCGCTTGATCAGTTTGCCGACAAGCACGTCTTTCAGCTGGTTCATTTTAAATTCGTCGTCCGATACGAGAACGAGCTCGTCTCCTTCGAGTGTGATGCTGCTTTTTGACCCTTTGAAATCATAGCGTGTGCCGATTTCCTTGAGAGCGGTCTGAATTGCGTTTTGAACTTCAGGCAGTTCAACCTTTGAGACGATATCAAATGAGCTTTCTTTCGCCATGTGAAAACCTCCATCCATTTTACTTATGAGTCAATTATAGTAGAATAAGGTGAAACTTCCAATATCGAGCGGTTTGCCTGGCCGCGATCCGGCAATAATTTTAACATTGGAGGAATAATAAGAAAAAGAAAAACAGGCGGATAAGAAAGGAAGAAACAGTATGAAACCAGGACAGCAGCTAACATTGAAAATAGATCATAAAGCCGATTACGGTTACTTTTTGACGGACGGCGAAACGGCGGTCCTTCTGCATCAGAGCGAGATCACGGAGGATATTGAAGACAGAGAAGAGGTCGATGTCTTTTTATATGTCGATCATGAAGATCGCTTGGCGGCTACGATGAGAAAGCCGATGATCAGCGCTGAACAGTACGGCTGGGTGGAAGTCGTTGATGCCGTCAGCGGCATGGGGGTTTTCGTCGATGTCGGGCTCTCGAAGGACGCCCTCGTTGCGACAGAGCATCTCCCGCCGTATGAATCAGTATGGCCGCAAAAAGGGGACAGGCTGTACTGTATGCTGAAAATCACGGGGCACGGAAGGATGTTTGCCAAACCGGCGCCGGAGGATAAGATCAGCGAGCTGTTTAGTGAAGCTTCACCCGGTCTGATGAATAAAGAGCTCACCGGAACGATCTACCGCTTGATCGCATCAGGCTCTTTTATGATTTCCGAAACCGGCATCAGAGGCTTTATCCATTCTTCTGAGCGAAAGGAAGAGCCGAGGCTTGGGGAAAAGCTGACCGCAAGGGTGATCAAAGTAAAAGAAGACGGTTCTGTTAATCTGTCGCTTCTGCCAAGAAAGCAGGATGCCTTATCGGTTGATGCAGAACAAATTTTGACTTATATGAGAACGAGAAACGGCGCGATGCCGTTCTGGGATAAAAGCGACCCTGAGGATATCAAAGAGCGCTTCAACATGAGCAAAGCAGCATTTAAAAGGGCGCTCGGCCATCTGATGAAACAGGATAAAATCTATCAGGAAGAGGGCTGGACATACGAGAAAAAATAAATATGAGGCGGCGTCCGATGAGGACGCCGCCGGTTTTTTACAAGTGATCAGGCTTCTTTGATTCCTGGTGTTTACCGGCTTGTCTGTTCTTTTCAGCGAGCCGGTTTTTCTGCTGGTTGACGGCGTTGTTGTCAACTGGCTTTTTATCATCATCTTTCATGAGGAAGCACCTCCTGTCAAAATGTCGCTTTTAGCTTGCACACTGCCGGCGAAACTATGTACTCTCCCAACCGCGATGTTTTTTGCCGGGAAGTTTATGCCTCCTTGTACCGCCAGCATACACATATCATAAGACCCAAAAAAAGGAGACTTGGTATGAAACATTGCTGCTCAGTTTACATTCAAAGTGTTTCGGCAGGAGGAGTCGTCAATTTTGGCGGTGCGTTCAAAATTTGTCCGATCACAATGGAAAAAGTGGTCGAGGGGTCTGGAGGTCCTGATGTCGCGACAGCGGCTGCCGGTTTTCTTGATGGAGCGCTTACACCGGTCGCCGCTGAAGGAACAGTCACCGAAGACAGCTGACGAAGAAGGCCTGCTTTTATCAAGCAGGCCTCTGTTTTACCTTATCTTTTGTCTTTCCCCGGAAAAAAGACCGCCAATGTTCCGGGGCCGGAATGGGCGCCGACCGCTGAACCGACCATGTTGACGACGATTTCCCCAGGCTGAAATTCGGCTTCGATCATCCGTTTGACCTCTTCGGCCGTCTCTTCGTCATCTCCGTGGCTGATGCCGACCGTCTGTCCGCTCAAATCGACGCTTCTTTCTTTCATCAATTCGATCATCCGTTTGAGCAGCTTCTTTTTGCCGCGGATTTTTTCCAAGGGGACAAGCTTGCCGTCTTCAACATGCAGGAGCGGTTTAATATTCAGCAACCCGCCGACAAAAGCCGATGCTTTGCTGATTCTTCCGCCTCTTGCCAAATAAGTCAGGTCATCTACGGTAAAAATATGTTCAAGATGTTCGCAAAAGTCCTTTACAGACGATTCAATTTCTTGTATTGTATTGCCGTTAGTTGCGAGTTTAAGGGCGTGCTTAACCGCGAGCCCATAGCCTAATGAAGCGCATTTTGAGTCGATGATCCGCAGATCGAAATCAGGGAACTCTTCCTTGACTTCGTTTGCTGCCATCACAGCCGTCTGGTATGTTCCGGAAAGCTCTGAAGAAAAGGCAATATAGAGAGCGGGTTTGTTTTCGCCGGCCAGCTCGCTGAATGCATTCTTGAACCGCATCATGGACGGCTGGGACGTTTTCGGCGCTTTGCCTTCGCGCATCGCTTCATAAACGTCCAGAGGCTGAATCGTCAGAAGGTCATCGTACTCTTTTTCATCAAGCAGCACCTTTAACGGAATAAATGAGATGTGATGTTCATCATAAAAAGATTTCGGCAAATCTGCCGCACTGTCTGCTAAAAGGTGAACGTTCATTTGAACCCCTTCTTTCTAAAAAATGGTGGAAAAGGACGCCAAACTGTCCTTCGGTATATTTCGTTTTTTAGGTCAACTATATCATATATTTTTACATTGACGTTTTCAAAATATTGTTTTAAGGGTAAACCAAATATATACGAAAGTAGCGGAGGAACTAAATATGGTCATAGCTGAAGCAAAAAAATTGTTCATTGTCATCATCGGCGCCTTGTTAAATGCCATCGGATTGAATCTGTTTCTGATTCCCGCCGATGTTTACGCCAGCGGCTTTACGGGGGTGGCGCAGCTTTTATCGAGTGCGCTTGACCAGTACAGCCCGATTTACTTTTCAACGGGGACGCTATTGTTTATTTTAAACATTCCCGTCGGGATTCTGGGCTGGCTGAAGGTCGGGCGCTCATTTACGGTTTACAGCATTTTGAGCGTAGCCTTGACGACGGTCTTTTTAGGAATGCTCCCTGAGGCGAGCCTGTCAAACGATATTTTGCTGAACGCCGTGTTCGGCGGGGTGATCGCCGCGGTCGGAATCGGCCTGACCCTTAAATACGGGGCTTCAACGGGCGGTTTGGATATTATCGCGATGATCCTGGCGAAGTGGAAAGACAAACCGGTCGGCACCTATTTCTTTATTTTAAACGGTGCGATCATTTTAACAGCAGGATTATTGAACGGGTGGGAGAAAGCATTATATACGCTCGTTACACTATATGTGACAACCAGGGTGATCGATGCCATCCACACCCGCCACGCCAAGCTCACCGTTATGATTGTCACAAAGAAAGCGGAGGAGATCAAAGAAGCGATTTACGGAAAGATGGTCCGCGGCATTACAACCGTTCCGGCGAAAGGCGCCTTTACGAATGAACAGAAAGAAATGATGATCATTGTGATTACAAGATACGAATTATACGACTTGGAAAAAATCATTAATGAAGTGGATCCAAATGCTTTCACAAACGTCGTGCAGACAACGCAGGTTTTAGGGTTTTTCCGCAAAGATTAATGAAAGGGTGAATGAATGCGGCTGATTTCCATGATTGTAATGTTGCTGTTTGTCGGTGGATGCGGGCAAAACGGGGATCAAGTCCCCGATAAGGAGGTATCAGGGGAAGTGAATAACGGGAGTGTAACATTAACGGTTGAACCCGTTCAGAAGCAGGGAGAAATCGAATTTCGGATGTCGGTTGTCAACCATACGGATGATGTGGCAGAGTTTGAATTCAGCAGCGGACAGAAATTTGAACTGATCGTCAGCGACAAAGAAGGGAATGAAAGGTACCGCTATTCGAAAGGAAAAATGTTTACGCAGGCGTTCCAGACGATGACGCTCAAACCGAAAGAGTCTTACGATTTTACTGATGTATGGAAAGAGGTGCCTGAACCCGGCACATATGAAGTAAACGTGACATTTTTGGGAAGATCGGAACAGTTTGCAACTTTGAGGGCCGGCAAATCGTTTGAAGTGAAATAGCCGTCAAAAAAGGCATCCCGGGAAGGATGCCTTTTTGTATGCTGTCAGGCAGAAGGGAAGGCGGCTGCCTGAACACCGCCCTGTGACCGTTAATATTGATCCCCATTGAAAATAGAATTTTTAACGATAACGTAGTCTACGTTGCGGATCGCATCGAGCTTGTTTCCTCCCGCGTAAGAAATGGATGACTGCAGATCCTGTTCCATTTCTGTCAGCGTATCCATGATCGCGCCTTTATGCTCCACGTACATTTTTTTGCCTTCGACATTTTTCTTTTCACCTTTTTGGTACTCAGAAGCCGAACCGAAATATTCTTTGTAAAGCTTGCCGTCTTTTTCGATCGTTGCCCCCGGCGATTCTTCGTGTCCGGCAAACAGCGAACCGATCATGACCATTGTCGCCCCGAATCTGACCGATTTGGCGATGTCCCCGTGAGTGCGGATGCCGCCGTCTGCAATGATCGGCTTGCTCGCCGCTTTTGCACACCAGCGCAGCGCAGCCAGCTGCCAGCCGCCCGTTCCAAAACCGGTTTTAATTTTTGTAATGCAGACTTTTCCGGGACCGATGCCGACTTTTGTAGCGTCGGCGCCGGCGTTTTCAAGTTCTCTCACAGCTTCGGGCGTTCCAACATTTCCTGCGATCACGAAGCTGTCCGGAAGATGTTTTTTAATGTGCTGAATCATATTGATGACGGCGTTCGAGTGACCGTGAGCGATATCGATCGTGATGTAATCAGGCGTGAGATTCTCTTTCACCAGCTCTTCGATAAACGCGTATTCGTCATCTTTGACTCCGACGCTGATTGAAGAAAACAAACCGCGCGCCTTCATGTCTTTTACAAAATCGATCCGTGTTTCCGGCTCAAAGCGGTGCATCACATAAAAGTAACCGTTTTCCGCTAATGAAACAGCCAGCTTTTCATCTATAATGGTCTGCATATTGGCGGGCACCACAGGCAGTTTAAATGTTCTTCCGCCGAACTGCACGGACGGATCACATTCAGAGCGGCTCTTGACGATGCACTTTGCAGGAATTAGTTGAATATCCTCGTAATCAAACACGTTTTCCAATATAAAAACCCCCAAAAAACGAATATTTATTTATTTGTTATATAAAATGTTCGCCTTTTATAATGTACTTCCTTTTGCTTCCGATGTCAAATTTTTATGTTTTGAAATTTGAACATAAAAAAGGAGCCGTGCCGATGGCACAGACTCCTCTCCGGCTGTCAAAAAGCCGGCGTGTTGTTATGATCGTTGATCTAGCTGCTCCTGAAGATCGTGAAGCTGGCGCCGTTCGGCATCAGTTGAATTGGCGTATGCCGAGGAAAGGGCGTTTTTGGCTCTTGCAACGGCTTTCGCCTTTTCGCCTGAATCCGTCGAAGCTTCAGCTTCATGAACGGCTGCTTTGGCCATTTGAAACAGTTCGTTTCTCATGTTACAGCCCTCCGCATTCCGTCGGGCCGCTCTTTTGTTCAGCCTCTTCTAATGTGGAGCGGTAAGGGAACCTGGCGGCATGCTGTTTAAGCGAATCCTTGCCTTGCTGAATAAACCGTTTTGATTTGCTGCGTTTACCCATCTTGAAATTCCCCCTTAACACGAGTGACGGTCCGGTGCGGCCGTCTTCTCATAGTATTGCCGTTTTGAAAAGCCGTTTATGAATGGCAAATTATAATATTATAAAGCGAAGTAGTCCTTCAAAAAGACTGCGATTCCGTCTTCTTCGTTTGATTTTGTAACCTTGTTTGCAACGCTTTTTACCCCTTCGATGCCGTTGCCCATCGCCACGCCGCAGCCCGCGAACTCAAGCATTTCAAGGTCGTTGTCTTCATCGCCGAAGGCAATGACCCGCTCAGGCGGTATCCCGTAATAGTCCGTGATTTTCTCTAAGCCGACCGCTTTATTGATGCCGCTTTTAATCAGTTCGATCACATGCCACGGAGCCGCCCATCTTCTATGATCGACCATCTCCGCGTGAACGTCTGACAGGTAGGAGCGGATCGCCGGAACATCCTCTTCTTTTGCGTGGATCAGTACGCTTGTCACATCTTGGCCGAGGTTTGTCCTTAAATCTCCGACCGTAATATTCGGGCTGCCCATCGTAAAGACATCAATCAGTTTTTCGTCATGATAATGAAAATAAACATCATCGACAATTTCAGCAAGGATATTATGTACGTTGTATGTCTCGCTGACTTCAATGATCTGTTTGACCACCTCGAGATCAAGAGATGTATGGAAGCGTCCCCAGCTTTGATCTTTAGGATGATGGACAAACGCCCCGTTGAAATTGACGATCGGCGTATCGAGCTGGAGCTGATCATAATACACGGAGCTTGCTCGGAACGGTCTTCCCGTAGAAATGCACACGTAATGTCCATCTTCCCGCAGCTTGCGGATGACGTCGCTGGAGCTTTCCGAGATGGTCTTGTCGTCTTTTAATAATGTACCGTCTAAGTCCAATGCAATTAAATATGGTTTTGTCTCCATAAATGCTCCTTTGTTGTGAATTTGAAAGTTCTGACTTACCTATAGTGTATCTTTTTACCTTCTTTATTGTCTACATGTTAAACTTATGATGATGGACATCCTAAAAGGAGGAAGAAACAGTCGTGATCATAATCGAGAAGCAACATATTTCAAACATTCCTCTTTTGCATATTGTAAAAGAGGAGAAAAAAGAGAAAGCTCTTCCTCTTGTTTTCTTCATACATGGTTTTACAAGCGCAAAAGAGCATAACCTTCACTTCGCATATCTGCTTGCCGAAAAAGGAATGCGCGTGGTCCTGCCTGAGGCTCTTTATCACGGGGAGAGGGAAGAACAGCTCACTCAGGAAGAGCTCGCCCCGAGGTTTTGGGAGATCGTCACGAATGAAATCAAAGAGCTCGAAGTGCTGAAAAACCACTTTGAACAGGAAAACCTGATTGAAAAGGGCCGTATCGGCGCCGCCGGAACTTCGATGGGCGGTATTGTCACGCTTGGCGCTTTGACACAATACGAATGGATTACAACTGCCGTCAGTTTAATGGGCAGTCCCGCCTATGTAGAATTTTTTGATCAACAGCTCGCTTTTATGCGTGAAAAGAAAATTGAACTTCCTTTCACAGAAGGACAAATCGAACAGCAGCGCGATAAACTGAAGCGTTTTGACTTGAGTCTGCAGCCGGACAAATTGAAGATGAGGCCGCTTTTATTTTGGCACGGCAAACAGGATGGCACCGTTCCGTTTGCTTTGGCGCGCCGCTTCTATGAATCGACGATTCCGCTGTATGAAACTCGGCCTGATTTGCTGCATTTTATCGAAGATGAGCGGGCTGGGCATAAAGTATCAAGGGAAGGCCTTTTGAAAACAGTCGAATGGTTTGATGCGCACCTTTAAGTGCTATCGGTTTAGAAAATGAAAGAAGTGCGTTATACTGATGAAAAAAGGAGTGAGGAAGAGTGGATGAAGCATTAAAAGAGAACATCATGGGCGCCCTTGAACAGGTCGTTGACCCTGAACTGGGCGTCGATATCGTCAATCTCGGCCTTGTATATGACGTGGATATGGATGAAAACGGCAAAACTGACGTGACTATGACTTTGACTTCAATGGGCTGTCCACTGGCGCCGATCATTGTGGATGAAGTCAAAAAAGCGCTCGCAGATATTCCCGAAGTCAAGGAAGTTGACGTTCATATCGTCTGGAATCCGCCTTGGACACGGGACAAAATGTCGCGATATGCGAAAATCGCACTTGGCATCCAATAACGTTTCCAGAGCCTGCTCAACCGTTGACAGGCTCTTTCTGTTTTGAAAAGGGAGCCGCCGTAATAGATAACACGGGCGTATCCAGGCAGATCGCTACTCCCGTTATAAAAAGAACGCTTGTACAAGCGTTCTTTTTTTATTGCAAAAACGCCAGCCGGCACATTCTCCGGTTTGAAAAGCGGAGAATCCGGGAAGATGGGAACGGAGCACGACCAAGCCGCTGAAAAAGGACCGCCGGCGGGAGGAAAGAACCAATATGAAAGATGAACAAAAAATATTAAATATACAATTGAATTAATTTTTATTCATGTTATAATGTTAAATAATTTCACAAAGACCAAGAAGGTGAACTTGTTTTGAAAATAGGTATTATAGGTGCTACTGGCTATGGAGGGGCAGAGATTATGAGGATTATGAAGTTGCACCCTTATGCAGATGAATGCATATTGTATTCATCGAGTGATGAGGGAGCCCGCTATGATGCCGCATACCCGCACCATATGAAACTGACAGATCAACACCTGCAACCGATCGAAGTAAAGAAAATTGCGAACGAAATCGATTTTTTATTTATGGCTGCGCCTCCGGGGGTATCCAGCCGGCTGACGCCACAGTTTGATGCATATGACATACCGATCATTGACCTGTCCGGCGATCTCAGGCTGCAGAACCCGAGCGTCTATGAAAAGTGGTATAAAAGGGAAGCCGCGCCTGAACACGTGCTTCAAAAAGCGGTATACGGACTGTCTGAGCTGAATCGGGAAGACATTAAAACGGCGCAGTACATAGCCAATCCAGGTTGTTTCCCGACAGCGGTTCTTCTCGGCTTGGCGCCGCTCGTCAAAAGCGGCAGCATCAACGAATCTTTTGTCATCATCGATGCGAAAACAGGGGTATCGGGAGCAGGCAGAAAGGCGTCGATGGGCACTCACTTTCCAGAGATCAATGACAATTTCAAAATATATAAGGTAAACGAACACCAGCATACGCCTGAAATCGAGCAGATTGTTAAACAATGGGACTCCGCATTTAAACCGATCACATTCAGCACGCATTTAGTTCCGATGACAAGGGGCATTATGGCGACCATCTACACAGAACTGAAAGACAGCATGGATGCCGAACAGCTCCAACTTATTTTTTCAAAATTTTATAAAGATTCATACTTTGTCAGAGTGAGAGAACCCGGTTCGTTCCCTGCAACTAAAGAGGTGTACGGCAGCAATTTTTGCGATATCGGCGTTACCGTTGATGAACGGACGAACAGAGTGACAATTGTGTCAGTGATCGATAACTTGATGAAGGGAGCCGCGGGTCAGGCTGTTCAAAACTTCAACATTATGAACGGCTGGAGCGAAACCGCCGGGCTTGAAATTACGCCAATTTATCCATAAGACGGGAGAGAACAAACTTATGATTCAGGTGAGTCAAGACAGCATAAAAAAAACAGACGGAAATGTCGCTTCGCCTAAAGGCTATTTGGCAAAAGGGGTTCACTGCGGCCTCCGCTATTCAAAAAAGGATCTTGGAATTATCATCAGCTCAAGACCGGCGGTGAGCGCCGCCGTTTATACGCAAAGCCACTTTCAGGCTGCGCCGATCAAGGTGACGCAGGAAAGTCTCAAAAAAAGCGCGCATCTGCAAGCCGTCATCGTCAACAGCGCAAATGCCAACGCATGTACGGGAGAGCAGGGCTTAAAAGATGCATATGAGATGCGCCGCCAAAGCGCTGATATGCTTGGGATCGAGCCGGAACTGGTGGCCGTGTCCTCAACCGGCGTCATCGGCGAATACCTCAATATGGAGAGCATTACAAAAGGCATCAGCCTTCTCGCCGAGACTGAGCCTGCCGAAGGCGATTTCGAAGAAGCGATCTTAACGACAGACACGGTGACCAAACAAACGTGCTATGAACTGACGATCGGCGGTCAAAGAGTGACGATTGGCGGAGCAGCCAAAGGGTCGGGGATGATTCACCCGAATATGGCGACGATGCTCGGCTTTGTCACAACAGATGCATGCATCGAAGAAAGCGCGCTGCAAAGGGCATTAAGGGAAATTACGGACGTTTCATTCAACCAGATCACAGTCGACGGCGACACATCGACTAACGATATGGTGCTCGTCATGGCGAACGGATGCGCCGGAAATGAGCGCCTCCATGAAGAACACGAAGATTGGCCGGTTTTCAAAAAAGGCCTGCAGCTTGCCTGCACAGACCTCGCCAAACAAATCGCGAGAGACGGGGAAGGGGCGACAAAGCTGATCGAGGTTGAAGTGAACGGTGCGAAAAGCAATCTTGAAGCGCAAATCATCGCCAAAAAAATCGTCGGCTCAAACCTTGTAAAAACCGCGGTTTACGGAACGGATGCGAACTGGGGCAGAATCATTGTCGCGATCGGAGACAGCATGGCTGCTGTGACACCGGAGAAGGTAGAAATCTACCTGGGCGGCCAATGCCTTTTTAAAAATAACGAACCGCAGCCGTTTTCAGAAGAGCTGGCCAAAACATATTTAGAAAACAGCGAAGTGAAAATCGAGGTTCGCTTGCAGGAAGGCGACGGAAAGGGTATGGCTTGGGGCTGCGATTTAACTTATGAATACGTCAAAATCAATGCGAGCTATCGGACGTAAAAAGGGGATCACAATGGATAAAACAATCGTTTTTAAATGCGGCGGAAGCGTCATCCGCGAACTATCGGACGAATTTTTTCAAAATCTGAAAGAGCTGACCGAAAGCGGCTGGAAAATCGCACTCGTCCACGGGGGCGGACCCGATATTACAAAGATGCTGAAGAAACTCAATATTCGAAGCGAATTCGTCAACGGACAGCGTAAGACGACAAAAGCGGTTCTTGAAGTCGCTGAAATGGTCTTATCCGGTTCGATCAACAAATTTTTCGTTGCCGAGCTGACAAAGCACGGCCTTCCGGCTGTCGGAGTATCAGGAAAAGACGGGGGACTGCTCCTTGCCGACTATTTAAATGAAAAAGAATACGGTCAGGTCGGGCGCATTAAAAAAGTAAACGGCCGAATGGCCGAAGCGCTCATGGAAAAAGGCTTTATTCCGGTTATCGCCCCCCTCTCGATGACGGATGGCTGTGAGACTTTGAATGTGAACGCCGATTTGGCGGCGTCGGCTGTTGCGGCAGCCTTGCACGCTGACAAATTAATGTTTGTGACAGACGTTAAAGGGATTATGAAAAACGAAGAAATGCTGAAAGAGCTGACGCCGGCAGACATCGAAAGCCTGATTGCTGAAGGCGTGATCTCGGGAGGCATGATACCAAAAGTGCATTCTGCAAAAGAAGCCCTCACAGATGAAGTGGATGAAGTGATGATCGTGAGCGGAAAAGGATCTTTCCTCACGAAAGACGATTTCATCGGCACGAAAATCATTAAACAAAAGGAGGCCGTATCGTGAGTCATTTATTTCAGACGTACAGCCGCTGGAATATCAATATTAAAAAAGCGAAAGGCACGATCGTTCAGGATGAGAAGGGGAACGCTTATCTTGATTTCGTCCAGGGAATCGCGGTCTGCAATCTCGGGCATTGCCCCGATTCAGTGACAGCTGCTGTCAAAAAACAGCTTGATGATGTCTGGCATGTTTCCAATCTGTTTCAAAATGAGCTTCAAGAAAAGGTTGCACAGCTTCTTGCCAAAAACAGTGCAGGCGATCTCGTCTTCTTTTGCAACAGCGGGGCAGAAGCGAATGAAGGGGCGGTGAAGCTCGCACGAAAACATACGCAAAAAACAAAAATCATAACGTTTCAGCAATCGTTCCACGGACGCACGTATGCGGGAATGGCCGCAACCGGACAGGAAAAGATCAAGCTCGGATTCGGACCGATGCTTGAAGGATTCCACTACTTACCTTACAACGAGCCGAAAGCATTTGCTGAATTGCAGGATGAAAAAGATATCGCGGCAGTGATGCTCGAGCCGATTCAAGGCGAAGGCGGCGTCATCCCTGCGAGCAGGGAATTTCTGCAGAGCGTTCAAGATTTTTGCCGCGATAAGCAGGCTCTCCTTATCGTCGACGAAGTTCAAACAGGAATTGGACGCACCGGTAAAGCTTTCGGATATGAATACGAAGGGCTGTCACCTGATATCATCACCGTCGCGAAAGGACTGGGCAGCGGTTTTCCGGTCGGAGCCGTGATCGGGAAAAAAGAGCTTTCAGAAGCGTTCTCTCCGGGTTCCCACGGCTCGACATTCGGAGGGAACATGCTGGCGATGGCTGCGGCAAACGCCACGTTGGAGACCATTTTTGAAAGCAGCTTTCTTGAAGAAGTGAGCGCCAAAGGAGCATTTTTGCATCAACAGCTGAAAGAAAAGCTTCAATTTCCGCTTGTAAAAGATATCCGCGGGAAAGGGCTGATCGCCGGAATCGAGTGCAAGGAACCTGTACAGCCGCTGATCGAAGCGCTTCAAAAGGAAGGTTTGCTCGTTCTTCCCGCGGGTCCGAACGTCATCAGACTTCTGCCGCCATTGACGGTTGCGAAAAGTGAAATCAAAGCGGCCGTGGAAAAACTGAAAGCTGTCATGGCAGATCATTCAGCTGTAAAACAGTAATTTTTTTTCGATATGTAAGTATAAAAATTCATGAATATCATTATTTATTCATCAAAGGTGGGCATAAGATGGAAGGATATTTAGTTCTTGAAGATGGTACATCCTTCAGCGGTGAACTGGACGGTCTTGACGGCTGCACCGGTGAAGTCGTCTTTTTTACGGGCATGACCGGCTATCAGGAGGTTTTGACAGACCCTTCTTATAAAGGCCAGATTATTGTCTTTACGTACCCGCTGATTGGCAACTACGGAATAAACGAAAGCGATGATGAAAGCAAACGGCCTCAGGTGAAAGGGGTTGTCGTCTATGAAGCGTGCGACAGGTTTTCCCATCATCAGGCGACAGAAAGCCTTCGGGAATACTTGGCGAAGTGGGATGTTCCGCTTTTATCGCACGTGGACACAAGAGCGGTTGTTCAGCATATCAGGGCAAAGGGGACGCTGAATGCCAGACTGACGAAACAAAAGGACGGCATTCCGGCTCCGCGCCAGCTGGAAAACTATGCGGCACAGGTTGCCGGACAAAACGAAAACGGCGCCTTTAGGGAAGGCAATACGCATATTGCGGTGATCGATTTCGGCTATAAAAAGTCGATCGCTTCATCGCTTGCAAACCGGGGCTGCAAAGTAACGGTCGTTCCCTATCAAGAGATGGACGGCATTTCAAAGCTGAATCCGGACGGGATCGTCCTTTCAAACGGGCCGGGCGATCCGAAAGCGATCCTTCCATATATGGATTCACTCCGGGATATCATCTCTTCCTATCCGACTCTCGGCATCTGTCTCGGGCACCAGCTGATCGCGCTCGCATTCGGAAGCGACACGTATAAGCTTCCGTTCGGCCACAGGGGAGCCAATCATCCGGTCATGGACAAAGAGACCGGACGCGTGTTCATGACAAGCCAAAACCACAGCTATGTCGTCGATCGGGACACCATCAGCGAAAATGAATTTTCCGTCAGGTTTTATCATGTCAACGACGGTTCAGTAGAAGGACTGATGCATAAAACACTGCCTGTCATATCCGTTCAGTTTCATCCGGAAGCCCATCCGGGACCGGCTGAAAGCGAGTGGATATTCGGCGAATATTTGCAGAAATTGAACGAAGCAAGGAGAGAGATCGCCCATGCCTAAAGATCAAACCATCAAAAGCATTCTCGTTATCGGGTCGGGGCCGATTATCATCGGGCAGGCCGCTGAATTCGACTACTCCGGAACCCAGGGCTGCATGGCGCTGAAAAGCGAAGGCTACCGGGTGATTCTTGTCAACAGCAACCCGGCGACCATCATGACCGATGAATCTTTTGCAGATGAAATCTATTTTGAGCCCTTGACAGTGGAAAGCCTCACACAAATCATCAAGCGCGAAAAACCGGACGGACTGCTCGCCAATCTGGGCGGACAGACAGCGCTGAATTTGGCCGTCGAGCTCGAAAAGGCCGGCATTCTTAAAACATACGGGGTAAAGCTGCTTGGAACATCTGTTGATACGATCGAAAAGGGCGAAGACAGGGAAAAGTTCCGCGCCTTGATGAAGGAGCTGAACGAACCTGTGCCGGATTCAGAAATTGTTGACAATCAAGATGATGCGCTTCGTTTTGCGCTCTCAATCGGTTTTCCGATTATCGTGCGGCCGGCCTATACATTGGGCGGAAAAGGAGGCGGCATCGCGGCGACGAAAGAGGAGTTCCTGCCTTTAATCGAAAGCGCCCTCCTCGCAAGCCCGATTCACCAATGTCTTGTCGAAAAAAGCATTGCCGGTTTTAAAGAAATCGAATACGAAGTCATGCGTGACAGAAACAATACATGCATTACCGTCTGCAATATGGAAAACATCGATCCGGTCGGCGTCCATACGGGGGATTCGATCGTTGTCGCCCCGTCGCAGACATTAACGGATGCGGATTATCAAATGCTTCGTTCTGCCAGCTTAAAGATCATTTCCGCGCTCGATGTCGTCGGCGGCTGCAACATTCAATTCGCCCTGGACCCGGAAAGCAAAAATTATTATGTCATCGAGGTGAATCCGAGAGTAAGCCGTTCATCGGCGCTCGCCTCAAAAGCGACCGGCTATCCGATCGCAAAAATGGCGGCTAAACTGGCTGTCGGCTACACGCTTGCCGAGCTGAAAAATCCGCTCACAGATTCGACATACGCCAGCTTCGAGCCTGCTCTTGACTATGTCGTCGTCAAATTTCCGCGCTGGCCGTTCGACAAATTCAAACAAGCCGACCGTAAGCTCGGCACGAAAATGAAAGCGACGGGAGAAGTCATGGCGATTGACCGCAATCTTGAAGCGGCCCTGCAAAAAGCGGTCGCATCCCTTGAGCTGAAAACGTCAGGAACCCATTTGCCCGAACTTGGCGGCGCATCTTCAGAAGTGTTGTGGAAGCTGCTTGAGACTCCTGATGACCGCCGTTTCTTTGCGGTCATGGAGCTGCTGAGCAGGGGGGCTTCCATCAGCGAGATACACGAGAAAACGAAAATCGATAACTATTTCCTTCATGTGTTTTCTAACATCATTCAGCTGGAAAACATATTGATGGAACAGGGAGACGCGCTGTCCGTCAGCCTTTTGAAAAAGGTAAAAGAAAAGGGATTTACCGACTTTACGATCGCTTCCCTCACCGGAAAGACGGAAGAAGAAGTGCGCGCGCTCCGCAAGAAAATGGGCATAGCCGCATCCTTTAAAATCGTCGATACATGCGCAGCTGAATTTGATGCGAAGACAAACTATTTTTACTCGACGTATTTTGGGAAAAGCGACGGAGACATCTCTCAAAAAACGAAAAAGCGCGCCCTGATCATCGGTTCCGGCCCGATACGGATCGGCCAGGGAGTCGAGTTTGACTACAGCGCCGTGCACGGCGTCATGACGCTGAAAAACCTCGGGTTTGAAACGATCATGCTGAACAACAACCCGGAAACCGTCAGCACGGATTATGAAATGGCAGACCGCCTGTACTTTGAACCGATTACACCCGAGCATATTCTCAATGTCGCTGAAGCGGAAGATATCGATTTTGCGATTGTTCAATTCGGCGGCCAATCCGCCATCAATGTGGCTGAAGCGATTGAAAAAGCGGGCATCACCCTGCTTGGGACATCATCGGAAACCCTTGACATACTTGAAGACCGTGATCAATTTTATCAGCTTCTTGACGAGCTCGGCATTTCTCATGCTAAAGGAGAAACGGCTTCATCAAAAGCGGAAGCGGTGCAGAAAGCAAACGAAATCGGCTATCCTGTGCTGATCAGGCCGTCATATGTGATCGGCGGCATGGGCATGATGATCGTTCACTCCGAAGCAGAGCTCAGAGAGCTGCTGGGCGGAGCGTCGCAAATGCCTTACCCGATTCTGATCGATCAATACGTATCGGGAAAAGAGTTTGAAATCGACCTTGTCAGCGATGGCGACGATCTCTACATCCCGACTTATATCGAGCATATTGAAAAAGCGGGCGTGCATTCAGGTGACAGCTACGCGATTTTGCCGGGGCCTTCGGTCACTCCGGAGATGAAAAGCGCCGCGCGGGATGCTGCCGCAAAAATCGTCCGCAAGCTCGGATTTAAAGGTATTATGAACATTCAATTTATAGCGGACGCGGATGAACTGCTCATCCTTGAAGTCAATCCGAGGGCGAGCCGGACGGTTCCGGTTGTCAGCAAGGTGATGGGGGTTCCGATGATCCCGCTTGCGGCGCAGCTGTTGGCCGGTTCGTCACTCAAAGAGTTGAAGCCCGCCGCCAAAAACTCACGCGGCGTTGCCGTGAAGTTTCCGGTCTTTTCATCGCACGCTATCCAGGATGTCGATTTGAAGCTTGGACCGGAAATGAAATCGACCGGAGAAGGCATGTATGTCGGCTTCAATCCGGAAAGCGCCCTGAAGAAAATCTTTGCGGGAATCTGGCAAACGAAAGGCTGCATTTACATTGAAGGGGCCGGCGAGCTTCGTTCTCTCGCGGAACAGGCGGGTTTCACCGTACAGTCGGACGATTTTCCAGGCTGGATCAAACGGAAAGACAAAGCGCTGCACATCCATTTAGCCGAATCAAAAGAGGCGAGCAAGCAGCGAATGGAAGCCGTCACCCACGGTGTGGCGGTGATGACAGAGGAAGAGACGGTGCGGGCATTTTTGACGAGTGGGCATGGAACGACTAAAGCCGTGTCGCTTAAAGATTTATATAAAAAGGAAGTGGAGACATGTCTACTGTAAACATCGGGGCGACCCGGGAAATCAATCTGACGGGTAAGGATTTTTTAAGCCTGAAAGACTTTTCAAAAGAAGAGATCGTTTATTTGCTGAAAGAGGCAGCAGCGATGAAGCAAAATAAAATTCAAGACATCTTTAAAGGAAAAACATTGGCGATGATCTTTGAAAAGTCGTCGACGAGAACGCGCGTATCGTTTGAAGCCGGAATGGCGCAGCTCAGCGGAAACGCCCTGTTTTTAAGCAGTAAAGACTTGCAGCTGGGCAGAGGGGAAACGATCGCAGATACCGCGAAAGTGCTTTCGGGTTATGTCGACGCGATTATGATCCGCACATTCGAACACGAAAAAGTCGAAGAGCTTGCCAAGCACGCCGAGATTCCCGTGATCAACGGATTGACCGATCTTTTCCATCCGTGTCAGGCGCTTAGTGACCTCTTGACGATTCAAGAGACGAAAGGAACATTAAAAGGGCTGAAAGCCGTTTATGTTGGAGACGGAAACAATGTCGCGCATTCGCTGTTAATCGGCTGTGCGAAAGTGGGATGCGACATTACGGTCGCTTCGCCTGAAGGGTATGAGCCGAATCAGGAAGTGGTAAGACTGGCCGAGGGATTCGCCGAAGAGTCCGGAGCGGCCGTCACAATCACAAATGACCCCGTGTCAGCCGTTCAACAAGCGGATGTCATCTATTCTGATGTGTTTACAAGCATGGGCCAAGAGAAAGAAGCCGAAGAACGGATGAATATCTTTGCTCCTTACCAGGTCAACAGAGCGCTTGTCTCCCATGCCAAACCGGATTACGTCTTTCTGCACTGCCTTCCTGCCCACAGGGAAGAAGAGGTCACCGCAGAGATCATCGACGGCCCGAATTCAGCGGTATTCCAGCAGGCTGAAAACCGCCTGCACGTCCAAAAAGCTTTATTAAAAGCACTGTTATCTTAAATAAAAAACAGCTGATCACAATTGATCAGCTGTTTTTTTAGGCGAATATCAAAACGGCGATGCCGATGACAAAGCAGTAAATCGAGAAATAAACCAAGTTTCCTTTCGCCATAATATTCATGAACCAGCGCAATGAAAAGTATGTAGCGATAATCGATGCGATGAACGCAAACAAATAAGGAAGGAAAAGCTCCCCTAAACGCGGATCATGAAAAATATCGGTAATGCTTAAAATGGTCCCGCCAAGACTGACCGGTATGTACAGTAAAAATGAAAACCTGAGCGCGGTTTCAGATTTGAGGCCGAGCGCCATCGCAGGGACGATCGTCGCTCCCGAACGGCTGATGCCGGGAACAAGTGCAACCATTTGCGACAAGCCGATGATCACGGCGTCTCTCAGTCTGATTTCGCCGTCGTTTTTGCGGCCGCGCAAATTGCGAATGAGAAACAATGCCAGACCCGTGATCAGCAAAGTAACCGCGGTGATCCGGACGCCGTCTTTAAAGAAAGCCGAAATCTCATCATCAAATAAAACACCGATGACACCGGCAGGAATCGTGGCGATGATCAGATAGATGATAAACCTGAAGTCCGCTTTTCCTTTTTCATTTTTTGATGTGACATAAGACAGTCCGTTTACCGCCAGCCTGAAAATATCGTTTTTATAAACGAGCAATACGGCAATTAAAGAACCGGCATTCATTAAAAGCTCAAAACTGAAGCCTTCAATGTTCAAGCCTAAAAAGTGCTGTGCCAGCACCAAGTGGCCGCTTGAAGAAACAGGAATCGGCTCTGTGAGTCCCTGAAGCAACCCTAAAAGGATATACTTGATCAACATTAAAAAATCCATGATACTCCTCCGTTTCCCACAAGTTGTGACGCCCTTTTAAAAGACGGAATGAACGGGCGGTTCGTTTTAATTTTCGGAACACTTTTCTCATTAAACTATACAAAGCAAACAGATGTAAAGATAAAATCGACATGTTTTTTGGGAGAGTGGGGCAATCTAATAATAAAAGGGAGTGAAGCAAATGGGACAGCAGCGTCAATTCCGGCCGGGCCAAAAAGCGCCCAATAATGGAGTGTATGTGGAGATCGGCGAAACAGGAAGCATGGTTCAGAACCCTCAACAAATCAGATTGAGCGCCGGCGAGTTCTTCCCTGAAACCTCCAACCATAACCGGCTCTGGACATATAAAAGAAAGCCTTAAAAAAACAGCCGTCGGACGGCTGTCTGTCTAAAGCAAAAAACCCCGCTTTCAAAAGCCGGGGTTTTAATGTTGACTTGCATCCTGTTTAACAGGCATAATTTCTCCAAGAACAATAACGGCTGCGGTGATGATAAAGCCCATAATGACACTGGTTTGAAGGTCATACCCAGCACCGTTCATGGCGCCGACAATATAGCAGGCCATCTGCGTCAAAAGAAATGTCCAGAAAAAAGCGACCACAAATCGCACGTTTCCCACCTCGTCCTTCTCATTCAATTCTAAAACTTATCATACCATATACATAGCCAGCTGGAAAAGACATTTTAGTGAACAAGACAGGGCTTTCAACTCTGTTTTCAGAAATATCAGAAAGGGTATTTCATTAAAGTTTACTTTTCATCATGAAGACTGGGACTTTTCCTTATTCGTTTGCTGCACGTACGACATAAAATAATGAGCAGATTACGGCAGGAAGGAGGCAGGCAAGTGATGAAAATAACCGAACGTTTTTTTCAAATGGATTCAGAATGGAACGTGGTTCATCTTCCGTACAGGCCGAACGGTTTTCTGGTGTTCATTTTCGGCGACCGGAACCATTTTGTCGGGGAAGATTCGAGCTTCTGGCTTCAGCATTACGGAAGAAATCAGCTTCTAACGAGCCTGAGAAACAAAGGCTATACCCTGGTAAACAGCAATTTGTTCGGCAGGCACTGGGGCTCCGAAAAAGCGGTTGCATACGCCAAACAGCTGATTCATTACGTGTTCAAACAAGAGATTTTAAATGAAAAAATTCATCTATTGGCGGAAGGCACAGGGGCCCTCATTGCAGATGAGCTCCTTCGCTCGATCCCGAACCAAATACGTTCTGCAGCGATGGTTAATCCTTGCCTCGATCTTCAGGCTCATCATAAACGAGAAAAAGAAAACAAGTTTTTCTACAAACAGTTTATTAAAGAAATTGCCGAAAGCTACGGAATTACGGAGCGGGAGGCAGCCGATTATCCGTTCAAAAGCATATCCCCTTACCACAATCTCGTACCCGTTCATATTTGGCAAAGACTGAACGGCTCACAGTATCCGTATATGATCCATGCCAAAACGTTTGAGGAGCGCCAGCTTAAAGGCCGTCACAGCGTGGGGCTTACCCTGCACCTGTCCGAACATCCTCAGCGCATTCATTCAGCAATCGCGAACTTTTTCAAAACGCATGAAAAAGTCTTATAGAGAATAGAATAATAGCAGCCCGAAAATGATGAAAAGGGCTGTTTTTTGCTTGGTTAAAAAAGCTGAAACGAAAGGTGGTCCATCGAATGAAGCCGGCACTTGTATATGGAGCAGATGAGTTCTTCGGCCTTTCATTTTGTGAACATCTACTTGAAGAGGGTGTTGACATAGATGTAAAGCTGGAACAGACAAGCGACGAAAAAAAGCTGATGTACCTCGAAGAGCGGCTGATGTGGCTGGGAAGAAACGAGCATTTCCGTCTCATCGAAAAAGAGCTTGAAGCCCCGTACGAACAAGTCTTCATCCAATACACAGGCTCAGTGCCGGAAGAAGCGCTGGCTGCAGGCGTTGAAAACAAGCCTGTTATTCTGTTTGTCTACCAGGAACAATTCGCAGAGGATTTACGCGCCGGCATGGAGGAAAAGGGTGTTGAACTGATCGTGCTTCCGGATCTGTTCGGTCCGTGGGACGTCAGGGCAGAGGATAAACAAAACAGGGACGGAGCGCTTTTTGTGAACGACGCGGCCGCACAAGCCGCTGCCTGTGCTGTTGAAAAAGATTTTTCAGATTTGCAGTTTGTACAGAAGACGCCATACGATAAAGCCGATGAGATCATTGAAGAATGGAGCAGACAAATGTCTACAATTTTCGACAAAAAATAAGAAAGATCTTCCTAATTTACACTTGAAAGGATACAATAAAGATAGATTTGAATTGCTGTTTTTTCGAAAGGGAGTTGAACATGGCATGGTGTACAGGCTTGTCGCGATTTTTTTCATTCTCCTGGCGCTAAGCGGCTGCGGACAATCGCCGCTGAAAGGGAAAATTGAAAAAGTCGGTTTGCTTGTCCCTGATACGATAAATGACCAAGTATGGGGAACCAAAGGATATAAAGGATTATTAAGAATACAATCCGTCTACAATGTCGACGTCTATTATAAAGAGGGAATCGATAATGACGCTGCCATTAAAATGGCTGTAGAAGATTTTCACAAAAAAGGCGTCAACCTCATCTACGGGCACGGAAGCGAATATGAAAAAGCCTTTAATGAGATATGCAAAGATTATCCTGATATTCATTTTGTTTTAATGAACTCGAAAGCCGATCACCCAAATGTGACAAGCATATCGCTTGAAGGAGAAGCGATGGGGTTCTTCGGCGGAATGACGGCGGCCCATCAGTCAAAAACAAAGAAAATCGGCGTGCTCGCAACGTATAAATGGCAGCCTGAAGTAGAAGGATTTTCCGAAGGGGCTAAATACCTCGATCCGGACATTGAGGTGATGACAGAATATGTCGGCCAGTGGGACGACAGCGAAAATGCCGTCAAACTGTATGAAAAAATGAAGAAGGCAGGCGCGGATGTTGTGTATCCGGCCGGAGACGGGTATAATGTCCCTGTCATTGAACAAATCAAAAAGGACGGGCTGTACGCTATCGGCTATGTAAGCGACCAGTCGGAATTGGGTGAGAATGTCGTTTTGACAAGCACTATACAGCATGTAGATGACGCTTATGAACTCACCGCCGACGAGTTTAATAAAGGAACGCTTAAAGGCGGCAAGCGCTCATTTGACATTCAAGACGGCGTCATCGAAATGGGAGAATTCAGCCCTGTTGTCGATCAGTCATTTCAAGAAAAGATGAATCGGCTGATTGACGAATACAAAAAAACAAACAAACTGCCAAACGAACATTGAGGTGATCAAGATGCACGAAAAATCAATGGAATTTTTGCAAATTGCCATGAAGTACGTTCCGGAAGCGAAAGCAGAGATGGAGAAAGCGGGAATCGAACTTTCCCCGGAAATGCTTGAGCCATTCATGAACTTGTTTACGAAAGTGATGACCGAGGCTTACGAGCTCGGTAAAGCGGAAGCCGGTTCAGACGCCTGACTTAAACGCCCGCAAACGCTTAAAAAGCCACTTTTCAGAAGAAGTGGCTTTTTTATATGGAAATCTTATTTTTCAAAGCGCTGACCATTGAGCCGATTTCTTTAAACACAGGCTTCAGCTCATCGAGCGAATCCATAATTTCTCCAACCTGATTCAACACGTGCATATAATCGGCTTCCTGGGATACTTCAGCGTCTTCGACGGTTTCCGCTTCCGCATCCGTCTCCGTCTCTTCATGCCTGCCGGGTGCGTTTGCGCCAAACATCATTTTTGTGAAAAAATCGTCGTTCGCCACTCTTCATCCCTCCTTTTTCATATATATCACTACTATATGAATGTTTTGGTCTGCTAGATTAGACGAATATATTGCCAACTAAAAAAAAATAGGTTAGGATTAGTACCAGATACTAATAATAACTCATAACATTAGTTGGAAAAAATCATGAATAAAGGAGTCTTTCCTATGAAAGCTGGAATTATTGGAATCGGCCGGTACATCCCTGAAAAGGTGCTGACCAATTTCGACTTGGAAAAAATGGTTGAAACTTCTGACGAGTGGATTCGTACAAGAACAGGCATAGAAGAAAGAAGAATCGCAGCTGAAGATGAGAAAACATCCGACATGGCTGTGGCCGCCGCTAGAAGAGCGATGGAAGACGCAAACATCGAGGCGGAAGATCTTGATATGATTCTCGTCGCCACCGTTACTCCTGACCAGGCATTCCCGACAGTGTCCTGCATGATTCAAGAAAAGCTCGGTGCATTCAATGCCTGTGCAATGGATATCAGCGCAGCGTGCGCCGGTTTTATGTACGGTTTAGTCACTGGAAAACAGTTTATCGAAGCCGGGACGTATAAGCATGTGCTTGTCATCGGAGTTGAAAAGCTTTCAGGCATTACGGACTGGGATGACCGCAATACCGCTGTTCTGTTCGGAGACGGAGCGGGCGCCGCAGTTGTCGGGCCTGTCAGCGACGATAAAGGGATTTTGTCTTTTGAGCTCGGTGCAGACGGCAGAGGCGGAAAGCACTTGTACTTGGATGAAAAAGATCATACAATCATGAATGGCAGAGAAGTGTTCAAGTTTGCCGTCCGCCAAATGGGTGAATCCAGTGTGAATGTCATTGAAAAAGCCGGATTATCCAAAGAGGATGTCGACTTTTTGGTGCCGCATCAAGCCAACATCCGGATCATGGAAGCGGCGCGCGAACGTTTGGAGCTTCCAGTCGAAAAAATGTCTAAAACGGTTCATAAATACGGAAACACATCAGCTGCTTCTATTCCGATTTCTCTTGTGGAAGAGCTTGAAGCTGGTAAAATAAAAGACGGTGACGTCATTGTGATGGTCGGCTTCGGCGGAGGTTTGACATGGGGAGCCATCGCCATGCGCTGGGGCCGATAAAAGAAAGGTGAGGTGCAACTTATGAATAGTAAAAGAGTAGTCATTACCGGATTAGGAGCTTTATCACCTCTTGGTAATGACGTCAAAACGAGCTGGAACAACGCGGTTAACGGGGTTTCCGGAATCGGCCCGATTACAAGGGTGAACGCGGACGAGTATCCAGCTAAAGTAGCCGCGGAACTGAAAGATTTTAAGATAGAAGATTACATGGATAAAAAAGACGCGAGAAAAATGGACCGCTTCACACAATATGCCGTTGTGTCGGCGAAAATGGCCGTGGAAGACGCGGGGCTCGACATTAACGAGAGCAACGCAGACCGGGTCGGCGTCTGGGTCGGTTCTGGGATCGGCGGCCTTGAAACGCTTGAACAGCAGTTCGAAACATTTTTAACAAAAGGACCGCGGCGCGTCAGCCCGTTCTTTGTACCGATGATGATTCCTGACATGGCGACCGGCCAGATTTCGATTTCTCTCGGTGCAAAAGGGGTCAACTCTTGTACGGTGACGGCTTGCGCGACGGGTACGAACTCAATCGGCGACGCCTTTAAAGTCATTCAGCGCGGCGATGCAGATGTCATGATCTCCGGCGGAACGGAAGCCCCGCTTACAAGAATGTCGTTTGCCGGCTTTTCCGCCAATAAAGCGCTCTCCACTAATCCGGATCCGAAAACGGCAAGCCGCCCGTTTGACAAAAACCGCGACGGCTTCGTCATGGGAGAAGGAGCGGGAATCGTCGTTCTTGAGGAGCTTGAGCACGCGTTAAACCGCGGAGCGACAATCTACGCGGAAGTGGTCGGCTACGGATCAACGGGAGACGCCTATCATATCACGGCTCCTGCGCCAAATGGGGAAGGCGGCGTCAGAGCCATGAAAGAAGCGATCAAAGATGCGGGTCTGTCTCCTGATAGCATTGATTATATCAATGCGCACGGAACAAGCACGCCGTACAATGATAAATTTGAAACGATCGCCATTAAAGAAGTGTTCGGAGAGCATGCCTACAAGCTTGCCGTCAGCTCGACAAAATCGATGACAGGGCACTTGCTCGGGGCTGCCGGAGGCATCGAAGCGATTTTCTCCGTCCTTGCCATTAAGGAAGGCATCATTCCTCCGACAATCAATATCGAAACGCCTGATGAAGATTGCGATCTGGACTATGTACCGGATCAAGCCCGCCGCCAGGACGTAAATGTTGTGCTCAGCAACTCGCTCGGTTTCGGCGGACACAACGCAACGCTGATTTTCAAAAAATATGAATAACCGCAATATAAACGGCTGCCATTTTAGATGGTGGCCGTTTTTTTTAGCGTGCATACCATACAGATGAAAAAGGAGTGTGATCTAAATGAGTATAGCAAGCACGTATGAATGGCTTGAACAGGCTTCATCCGTGCGGGAATTGTCAAGCTTTCTCCTGCCGTATTTTAAAGGCGCTTCAAAAGCGGATGCGGCGGCGATTGTCAGCCACCTGCAGACCCACGGCATGTTCCGTTCGTGGACGGACGGCGAGCGTACGATGAAGCAGCTTAAGAAAAACAGCGTATTTCAGCATGTCAGACGGGAAGAACAGCTGCTCTGCAAAAGATGGAATGGGCCGGATGTTCCGATTTTCATCCTGCCGGTCGATGAAAGAAACCGCAAAATCCGCGTCGAATTCGGCTCGAAATCAGGCCTTGCGTTCAGCGACAAATTATTTTTGTTTTTATCGGCCGATCTTCCCCGGTCATCGATTTCTGCGATCATGACGCACGAATATAATCACGTTTGCCGGTTAGAAAATATGCCGAAAGAAGAAAAAAAGATGACGCTGCTTGATACAATCATTCTCGAAGGCATCGCAGAATATGCCGTTTTCGAATGGTTGGGGGAAGCCGAAACAGCTGCATGGACGTCATATTACTCCGAAAAACAGCTTTGTCATTTCCAGGACCGGTTCGTAAAGCCTCATTTCGAGCTGCGCCGACATGATAACCGACTATTTTCCAATATTTTATTTGGAAAAGGTCCTTACCCCGACATGGTCGGATATGCTGTCGGTTACAGTATTGTAAAAAAATATTTATCGGCTCGAAATTTGAAGGTTGCCGACGTTTTATCCTTCCCGTCAGAAGACTTTATAAAGCTATCGCTTTAAAATACTAAAATTATGGGATTAAATTAATATTATTACAAAAAATCAAAAAACTCCTTGCTTTTGTAATGATTATGTAATAATATACAACTATAAAATTTTAAGATAATTCAGTCATATTAAGAAAATTCTAAAAAAGTAATATATTAGTTTTTCGTAATATTTAACTTCTGGTCTATGGAAGGGGAATCTGGATGAGCGCATTGCTGGAAGTCAATGATTTAAAAACTTATTTTTTCAGAAAAAAACAGCCGATACCCGCAGTGGACGGCGTCGATTTTTCAATCAAAAAAGGAGAAACCGTGGCGCTGGTCGGTGAATCGGGATCCGGTAAAAGCATCACGTCTCTGTCTATCATGGGACTCGTCGAGGGCTCGGGCGGAAAGATCATGAACGGTTCCATCAAGCTCGAAGGACGGGATCTCGTTACATACAAAGAACAAGATTTATGCAAGATCCGCGGAAATGAAATCTCGATGATTTTTCAGGAGCCGATGACCTCGCTCAATCCGGTTTTGACGATCGGCGAACAAATCACAGAGGTGCTGATCTATCATAAAAAGCTATCGAAAAAAGAAGCCGCCAAAAAAGCGGTAGAATTATTAAAGCTTGTCGGATTTTCGAGGGCAGGCGAGCTGATGAAAGAATATCCGCACCGCCTGTCGGGCGGCATGAGGCAGAGGGTGATGATCGCCATTGCCTTAAGCTGCAATCCGAAGCTGCTCATCGCGGATGAACCGACTACAGCGCTTGACGTCACCATTCAAGCGCAAGTGCTGGAACTGATGAAAGACCTATGCGACAAATTCGATACCTCCATACTTCTCATTACCCACGATCTCGGCGTTGTGTCCGAAATTGCGGACCGCGTGATCGTCATGTATTGCGGACAAGTTGTTGAAAATGCCACAGTAGATGAACTATTCGATGAACCCCTGCATCCCTACACAAAAGGACTGTTAAACTCCATCCCTGTTATTGAAGGCTCCATTGAAAAATTAACAGCCATTAAAGGAAATGTGCCGACGCCTGACAACCTTCCGGCCGGCTGCCGGTTTGCTCCGAGGTGTCCGAGTGCGGGCGACAAATGCTGGGGCGCGCAGCCGGACTTGAAGACGCGTCCGGACGGCCGGTCTGTCAGATGTTTTTTATATGAGGAGGGAGAATAAGGGATGACTTCATCAGCTGAACGATTACAGCCCGGAGAGGAAATGAACCCGCAAGAATCCCTTCTGGAGCTGAAAGATGTCAAAAAGTACTTTCCGATCCGCTCAGGGATATTTCAGAAAAAAATCGGCGACGTCAAAGCGGTGGACGGCATTAGCTTTTCGCTTAAACGCGGCGAAACACTCGGCATTGTCGGTGAATCGGGCTGCGGAAAGTCGACCGCCGGACGGACGATGATCCGCCTTTATAAACCGACGGCAGGACAGATCTTTTACAAAGGTCGCGACATTTCAAGTTTGTCGGAAGAAGCGTTGAGAAAGAGCGTCCGCAAAAACATCCAGATGGTTTTCCAAGATCCGTTTGCCTCACTGAACCCGAGAAAAACGCTGCGTTCCATCATCAAAGAACCCTTCAACACGCATCATATGTACAATTTCAAAGAGCGCAACGAAAAAGCCGAAGAGCTTTTGGCTAAGGTCGGGCTGCACCCGTCGTTTGCGAACCGCTATCCCCACGAATTTTCCGGAGGGCAGCGCCAGCGGATCGGAATCGCGCGGGCGCTGGCTTTAAATCCAGAGCTTATTATCGCCGATGAACCGGTATCCGCATTGGACGTGTCAATCCAGGCTCAAGTGATCAACCTGATGGAAGAGCTTCAGGAAGAATTCAATCTGACATATTTGTTCATTTCCCATGACTTGAGCGTCGTCCGCCATATCAGCGACAGGGTCGGCGTCATGTATCTCGGCAAAATGATGGAACTGACAGACAAGCATGAGCTGTACAACAACCCGCTTCATCCATACACGCAGGCGCTTCTGTCCGCCGTTCCCGTCACCAGGAAGAAAGGCGGAACAAAGCGGGAGCGAATCGTTTTAAAAGGCGAGCTGCCGAGCCCCGCCAACCCTCCGAAAGGCTGTGTCTTTCATACGAGATGTCCGGCCGCAAAAGCGATTTGCGCGGAAGCCGAACCTGCTTTCAAGGAAGTGAAAACAAACCATTTCGTGGCATGTCACCTTTACGAATAAAGGGGAAGGCCGTCACATATTAAATCCTTGAGAGGGGGAATGTCTTCTTTAAAAAACGGGGGTCAATCGGGTGGAAAGAAGGACAACAGTTTAATAAGGGGGAATTCATAAAATGAATAAACGCAAAACAGGATTTTCAATTTTAAGCTTGCTGCTGATCTTATCGATTTTTCTAACGGCCTGCAACAGCGGCGAAGTCGGAGGGGATGAAAAAGAAGGCAAATCTGACGGGAAGCCGCAAAAGGGCGGTGACTTGGTCATCGGTTCTACAGGGGAGCCTACGATGTTCAACGCTTTATATTCAACCGATGTGTCAAGCTCTGATATTGAAGGGTTTATTTTTGACGGACTTGTCGGCTCTGACACCGATTTGAATCCGACGATGAAGCTTGCTGAAAAAATAGATCAGTCGGAAGACGGCATAACGTATAACGTGACTTTGAAAAAAGGCGTAAAATGGCATGACGGCGAGGAGTTTACGGCCGATGACGTCGTGTTTACGTATAACATCCCATTAAGCAAAGACTATGCCGGTGAGCGCGGCTCCAATTTTGGAATGATTGATAAAGTGACGAAAAAAGGAGACTACGAGGTTGAATTCAAGCTCAAGCATCCGGACCCTTCATTTTTGCCTGTCTCTTTAAGCTACGGAATCCTCCCTGAGCATATTTTAGGGGACGTGCCGATTAAAGACCTTGGCGAACACGAATTTAACAGGAAAAAACCGATCGGAACGGGACCGTTTAAATTCGTAGAGTGGAAACAGGGGCAATACGTTAAAGTGGAAGCATTTGAGGATTACTACGGTGAAGGGCCATACCTTGACACGCTGACATACAAAGTGATTCCGGATGCCAATGCAGCGATCGCCCAGCTTCAGGCGGGAGACATTAATTATTTCGTCGTCCCGGGCACGGATGTGAAGACGGTCGAAAAATTCGATCATGTCAAGCTTGAGTCTGATCTAGGCCTGAACTATTCATACCTCGGCTGGAACGAAAAAAATGAGCTGTTTAAAGATAAAAAAGTCCGCCAGGCCTTAACCCATGCGATTGACCGCGAATCGATCGTTCAAAATGTGCTGGACGGCGATGGGGAAGTCGCGAATATTCCGGAAAGCCCTTTATCATGGAACTATCCGAAAGACATTGATATTCCGGTCTTTGAATACGATCCGGCAAAAGCGAAGAAAATGCTCAAAGAAGCGGGTTGGGAAGATACAGACGGTGACGGCATTTTAGACAAAGACGGTAAAAAGTTCTCCTTTACCATTAAAACGAACCAGGGAAATAAAGTACGCGAAGATGCCGCGGTTGTCATCCAGCAGCAGCTGAAAGAAGTCGGAATCGAAGCGAAGCCGCAAATCGTCGAGTTCAGCGCTTTAATTGAACAAACGAGCGCGCCAAACTGGAATTATGACGCACTCCTGCTCGGTTGGAGCTTGGCGACCTTCCCTGATCAATATGATATCTTCCACTCCAGCCAGTCGAAAGCGGGCTTAAATAACATATGGTACAAAAACGAAGAAGTCGATAAGCTTCTCGTCGACGCGAAAAAACTGAAGGATCGGAAAGAATATTCGAAAGCTTACGAGAAAATTTACAAAATGATTGCCGAAGATCAGCCGTATACATTCCTGTTCTATTATAACTACCACCGGGCGATCCCTAAAAACCTGAAAGGCTTCGAATTTCATCCGAAAAACGATTTCTATGAAGTGAACAAATGGTGGCTGAAAAAATAATCTAATATTCTCTAAAGGGAGAGGGGATGTTCCTCTCCCTGGTTTTTAAAATCCATGATAAAAGGGGAATAGAAGATGGTTACATACATTATTCGGAGAACGCTGATGTCTATTCCGATCCTGTTTGGGATTACCATTCTTTCTTTCGCGATCATGAAAGCGGCTCCCGGTGATCCGGTGTCACTGATGGTCGATCCGTCCATTAAACAGGCTGACCGCGAGAAGTTCATCGAAAAATACGGACTGAATGAGCCCGAACATATTCAATATTTGAAATGGCTCGGCAATATGATGCAAGGGGACTTTGGCACTTCGATCGTCAGGAAAGGAACGCCTGTTATCGATTTGATTCTTGCCAGGCTTCCGAATACGCTTTTATTAATGCTTGTATCAACGATTCTGGCGCTTCTGATTTCGATCCCGCTCGGCGTGCTCTCGGCGAGGCGGCCCTATTCAAAGCTTGATTACGGTATTACGTTTACGTCTTTTATCGGACTTGCTGTTCCAAACTTTTGGTTCGGTTTAATTTTAATTATGGTGTTATCCGTGAATTTAGGCTGGTTTCCGACCGGGGGCGTTATGACGCTGAATTCGGGTTTTAGCTTGTGGGATCGGATTCATCATTTAATTTTGCCTGCTTTCGTACTCGCCACCGCAGATATGGCCGGGCTTACGAGATATACAAGGTCAAGCATGCTGGATGTGCTGCGCCAGGATTTTATCCGGACGGCAAGAGCGAAAGGCTTTAAAGAAAATCGGGTCGTGTACAAGCATGGACTGCGGAACGGGCTGCTCCCGGTTGTGACGATTTTCGGACTGATGATTCCTTCCTTTATCGGCGGTGCGGTGGTGACCGAACAGATCTTTAGCTGGCCTGGACTCGGGAAGCTGTTTATTGATTCCGCGTTTCAAAGAGACTATCCCGTGATTATGGCGATGACCGTCATATCCGCTGTACTGGTTGTCATCGGCAATCTAATAGCGGACATTCTGTATGCGATCATCGACCCGCGGATTGAGTATTAAGAAAGAGGGGAGTAAATCATGACACAGCCAAATCCACAAGTGCCTTCAGCGGAGATCGGGCTTCAAGAAAACGTTTCGCAAAAACCGGAAACGATGACAAAAATCTTTTTCGAGAAGTTTTTCAAAAACAAGCTCGCTGTCATCGGCGGAATTCTCTTGCTTATCATTGTACTGTCGGCCTTGTTTGCACCGCTGATTGCTCCATACCCGCCGGAACAGCAAAATCTGATGAACAAATTAAAAGCGCCGAGCGCGGAGCATTTGATGGGAACGGATAAATTCGGCCGGGATATTTTCAGCCGCCTGTTGTACGGCGCACAAATCTCGCTGCTCGTCGGTTTTGCGTCTGTCCTCGGGTCGATCACCATCGGAACCGTTGTCGGAGCGATCGCCGGCTATTTCGGCGGAATCATTGATGCCATTTTAATGAGAATTGTTGATATTATCTTATCCATACCCGACATCTTTCTGTTAATCACGCTGGTCACCATCTTCCAGCCGGGCATAGATAAACTGATTTTAATATTCGCCTTGACGAGATGGACGACGACAGCGCGCCTTGTCCGGAGCGAGTTTTTGTCCTTGAGGTCGAGGGAGTTCGTCTTGGCGGCGAAAACGATCGGTACAAGAAATTACAAAATCATTTTTTCTCATATCCTTCCGAATGCGATGGGGCCGATTATCGTTGCCGCGACGCTTTCCGTCGGTACCGTAATCCTTGCGGAATCGGCATTAAGCTATCTTGGATTCGGGGTTCAGCCGCCGATGGCAAGCTGGGGAAACATGCTTCAGGATGCACAGAACTTTACGATCATGATCCAGGCGTGGTGGTATCCGCTATTCCCGGGCCTGATGATCCTGCTCACTGTGCTGTGCTTTAACTTCTTAGGCGACGGACTCCGAGATGCGCTTGATCCGAAGAATATTAAATAAAAAGCTGAGGGATGTAAGCCCTTGGCTTTTTTTGATAGCGATTGCCATAATCTCATCCGCTTGGAATAAATTCCTGCCCCCTTGCCTATACTGTGGACAACAGTTTTTATTAAAAGTGAGGGGTTAGAAATGTTGTTTCTTCATGATGTGTGGGTGAATTGGTTTGAGGGAGAAGAAAATGGCTACAACGTCTGCCACTTTCATGAATGGCGGAAGGAAGACAGTGTTGAATTGCTTGACCAGGTGCCTTTGTTAAGGGTGTCGTCCGTTTTGTTTCACTACATAGAAAATGATTTGTCAGAGCTTCCGGCCGAATTATTGAACGAGGTTCATCAAAAAGCGTATATTCGTAAAAATCATGAGCGGACACAGCTTGATCATTGTTTCGTCGTAACGGACGGCATTGGTATTCTCGCGGTCGATACGGCCGGTTACACAATACCGGTAAGAAAAAGCCGCCTCATTCCGAGACAGGAGCAGCTCGTTTATGAAATGGTGAAGGACGTTGAAGCGGAAACTTACGAGTTTGCACCAGAGAAGCTGCAATCTTCCAAAGAATACCACATTTTATCTTTATCACCGGAGCATGTCAGAGGATTAACGAGAAAAGAACGCCAGCTCAAACAGCTGCTGTTCATGGCGCTCGATCAGCTCAAAGGGCTCCAAAACCGGGCCGAGATCGCTTATTGGTACACCGAATGGAATCCGTATATGTATGAACAGATCAAGCGCATGACATTTGAAGAAATCTGGGACATGCTTTTCAATGAGACGATCGACGGATGGTCAGACAAACACAGGGACTTTTGTGAAAATTTGATTAAAGGACAGCCGTTTTTTGAAAAGCTTTGGGAAATTGAGAATGAGTCTAAAGTCAACTAAATTAAGAATCAAGACTGCCGGAAGTGCGGCGGTCTTTTTATTTGTAAAAGCGAAAATTCTATATTGAAAAATAAAAAATATGAGCTGTCTTTCTGACAAAGCGGTCAATGAAGGACTGGAGACATGTGTTTTGAATCATTTATTATAGAAATATCGTGATCCGGAGGCAAGTAAATGCGGAGCTGCGGCTGTTCTCTATGAAAAACACCTTCCGATTATCGTACAATCGGAAGGTGTTTTTGGATCAGCGTCTTTTTCGGCCGAGTCCCATCGCGTTTTCCATTTTTTTCAGCATCTTGTTTGCTGTTTGATTTGCGCGTTCGGCGCCTTCGTCCAAAATCCGGTCCAGCTCTTCAGATTCGATCAATTCGTGGTAACGGTCTTGAATCGGTTTCAGCGCGCCGATGACGACTTCGGCAAGGTCTGATTTAAATTCGCCGTAGCCTTTGCCTTCGTATTTTGCTTCAAGCTCTTCGATTGAGACTTGTCCGAGAATCGAATAGATCGTCAGAAGGTTGGATACACCGGGTTTGTTTTCTTTATCATATTTGACGATTCCGTCGGAATCCGTGACAGCGCTTTTGATTTTTTTCTCAAGCTGTTTTGGTTCGTCGAGCAGGGTGATGAACGCTTTTTGGTTCGGATCGGATTTGCTCATTTTTTTGAGCGGGTCGGCAAGCGACATAATGCGGGCGCCGACCTTCGGTATTTTAACCTCCGGAACCGTAAAAATGTCATTATATTTCTTATTGAAACGCTCCGCCAAGTTCCGGGTTAATTCAAGATGCTGCTTCTGATCTTCTCCGACAGGGACGACGTCTGTTCCATAAAGCAGAATGTCCGCCGCCATTAATGGAGGATATGTCAAAAGCCCGGAGACGACGGCTTCCTTTCCGGCTGATTTATCTTTGTACTGCGTCATGCGCTCAAGCTCGCCGATGTAGGCGACACACTGGAGCATCCATCCCGCCTGGGCGTGTGCAGGCACTTCCGATTGGATAAACAGCGTCGCTTTTTTCGGATCGAGGCCGATCGCCAAATACAGCGCGGCAAGGTTCCGGATGTTCTTTCTCAGCGCGAGCCGGTCCTGCGGGACTGTGATCGCGTGCTGATCGACGATGCAGAAGTAACAGTTGTAGTCATCCTGCAAGTCGACAAACTGCTTCATCGCTCCGATATAGTTGCCGAGGGTGACAGAGCCGCTCGGCTGGATACCGGAAAAAATCGTTTTTTTCATGTGAATCCCTCTTTCCATTTCAAAATAAAAAGGCCCATTCTTCCCTTAAAAGAAAAGGGACGAATGAACCGTGGTGCCACCCTGATTATTTCATTATGGTCAAAATGAAATCGCTCTAGACGTTTGTAACGGAGTCTTCTCCGGCTGAGCCTACTTATCCGTGTTCGGTCAGCTGCTCCGAAGCCCATTCCACATTCTCCATTATCCGCTCCCAGCACCGCGGACTCTCTTTAAATGGGAAGAAATGTGTACTCTTCTTCTTCATCGCATGTTATTCATAATTTTATTATATATAAATTTTAAATGAAAGTCGACAGCCTTGGGGAAAAGAAAACGAATACCGGGCTGAATAAAGTTGGCGCGGCGACATCTGGTTCGATATAAAGAATGGTTAATGTTATATGTGTAAAACGTTTTAACCTGTAAAACATAAACTTTCCTTTTAATGTGGTTACGCTTTAAAACAGAGAAGTGTATTTGTACATTTGGCAGAAAACCTGACAATCATAAATAGTTTGAATAAAAAAATAATTGAAAATTAATATTGCAATAAATTATTCTATTAATTATAATGAATTTGTTCACCTCGGTGTTACAGGTTTCTTACATAACAAATATTCAGAAAAGACGAAACAGAGGAAAAAGTATGGCAAGTGGGCCTATTACTTTTTTATGATAAATCTGAATGTTCAGGAGTAAGGAACTAAAAAAACAAGAAATTGGGGGGGTTTCTCTTTGAAGAAGCGTTTGTCATTTATCAGTTTAATGCTCATTTTCACACTCGTCCTCAGCGCCTGCGGCTTCGGCTCAAGCTCCGGTGACGGCGGTAAAAAAGACAGCAAAGGGAAAGACACATTAAATGTCAACATTAAAACAGAACCGTTTTCACTACATCCGGGACTCGCAAACGATTCGGTGTCTGCAAACGTGCTTCGTCAGACTTTTGAAGGATTGACGACAATCGGTAAAGATGGAAAGCCGGTTGAAGCGGCAGCCGAAAAAATCGAAGTCAGCGACGACCAAAAAACATACACATTCACGCTCCGCGACGCGAAATGGTCAAATGGAGATCCTGTAACAGCAGAGGATTTTGAATACGCATGGAAATGGGCGCTCGACCCTAAAAACGAATCGCAATATGCGTATCAGCTTTACTACTTAAAAGGCGGAGAAGCAGCGAACACCGGCAAAGGGAAAATTGAAGATGTCGGCGTTAAAGCTGTTAATGATAAGACTTTAAAAGTCGAGCTTGAAAAACCGACACCGTATTTTACTGAACTGACAGCATTCTACACATATATGCCAGTCAATAAAAAGGTAGCAGAGAAGAATGCGAAATGGTACACAAACGCAGATGAGAACTACGTATCTAACGGACCTTTCAAAATGGCGAAATGGAAGCACAGCGGAAACATCGTACTGGAGAAAAACGACCAGTACTGGGATAAAGACGCTGTTAAGCTGAAGAAAATCAATATGGCGATGGTCAACGATCCGAACACTGGTCTGAACATGTACAAAAAAGGCGAGCTAGACTTTGTAGGACAGCCGCTTGACCAGATTTCAACGGATGCGATTCCAAGCCTGAAAAAAGAAGGCCTGAACATTGATCCGTTCGCATCGGTTTACCTGTACAAATTCAACACTGAAGCGGCTCCGCTGAACAATGTCAACATCCGTAAGGCGCTGACATACGCGATCAACCGCGAAGCGATCGTCAAAAACATCACGCAAGCGGAACAGCTGCCTGCGATGGGATTAGTGCCGCCGGCAGTCCACGGCTTTGAGTCAAATAAAGGCTATTTCAAAGACCATGATGTTGATAAGGCGAAAGAATACTTGGAAAAAGGTTTGAAAGAGCTCGGTTTGAAAAAAGCGTCAGACCTTCCGAAAATCACGCTTTCCTTCAACACGGATGAAGCACACCAAAAAATCGCTCAAGCCGTTCAGGAAATGTGGAACAAGGAACTGGGCTTAGATGTCGAATTAGGCAATGAAGAATGGAACGTATACATCGATAAGCTCCATGCAGGAAACTATCAAATCGGCCGTTTAGGCTGGACCGCCGACTTTAACGACGGAATGAACTTCCTTGAAACATACCGCGACAAAGAAGGCGGAAACAATGATACGAACTGGGAAAACGCAAAGTATAAAGAGCTGCTGAATAAAGCATCGAGAGAAACTGATTCAGCGAAACGCATCGAGCTGATGAAAGAAGCAGAAAGCATCATCATGGATGAGCTGCCGGTTGCACCGATCTACTTCTACACAATGCCGTATCTTCATGATGAAAGCTTAAAAGACTTTGTTCTAACTGGTACTGGTGAGATCTATTTCAAAACCGCGCATTTTGAATAAAATTGCATGAAAGTATATGGGGTTTAGACTTCCCCCCATATACTTTTATTTATGAAAAGAAGTTAATAGACTGAATATTCGGAGGTGTGTAAAATTGATTAAATTTTTAGGCCGTCGTCTTGTTTATATGTTAATTTCTCTCTGGGTTATCGTCACAGCTACCTTCTTCCTGATGAGAGCGATACCGGGCGGACCCTTTTCAGGCGAGAGGAAACTTCCCCCTGCAATTGAAGCCAGTCTCAATTCCTACTATGGTTTAGACCAGCCTCTTTTTAAACAATATCTCGATTATTTAGTATCGGTAGCAAAGTGGGATTTCGGGCCGTCATTTAAATATAAGGGACAAACTGTGAACGACTTGATCAGCTCAGGTTTTCCGATTTCTTTTACACTTGGATTGGAAGCGATTTGCCTTGCGCTCGCTTTCGGCGTATTGTTCGGCGTGATCGCCGCGCTGAAGCGAAACAAGTGGCAGGACTACACAGCGATGATCATTGCGGTTGTCGGGATCTCTGTTCCGAACTTCATCATGGCTGCACTTCTTCAATACGTGCTGGCAATGAAGCTGGGCATGTTCCCTGTCGCACAATGGGAGTCATGGGGACATACTGTGCTTCCTGCCATCGCAGTCGCCTCGATGCCGATGGCGTTTATCGCCCGTTTGACGCGTTCGAGCATGCTTGAAGTGTTGAGCAGCGACTATATCCGCACGGCACGTGCAAAAGGTTTGAGCACACCGGCCGTTACGTTTAAGCATGCGATACGAAATGCCATCATGCCGGTTGTTACATATATGGGGCCAATGGCGGCGTCCATTTTGACAGGAACATTTGTCGTCGAAAAAGTATTCGGTATACCGGGACTCGGCATGCACTTTGTCACCAGCATTACGAACCGAGACTACACGGTGATCATGGGTGTTACCGTCTTCTTCGGGGCAATCTTGCTGCTTTGCGTCTTGATTGTCGATCTTTTATACGGCTTAATTGATCCGCGCATTAAACTGTTTGGCGCTAAGAAAGGGGAGTAAGAGGATGCAGCAAATACCAAAAGACATGTTTGAACCTGCAGCTGTTGACCATAGCGAAGCCGAAAAGATCTCAAAGAAAAACCTTTCATTTTGGACAGACGTATTCTTGAGATTTAAAGAAAACAAGCTGGCGCTGTTTGGACTGGTGGTTCTGATCCTGATCGCTCTGATGGCTATTTTCGCGCCGGTATTCTCAAGCTTTCAATATGAAGAAACGGATTTAACGAATGCGAACCAGCCGCCGAGCGGCGAGCACTGGTTTGGAACAGATGACCTTGGAAGGGACGTATTCGTCCGTACATGGGTCGGTGCACGCATCTCGCTGACAATCGGACTGGCTGCCGCGCTGATCGACGTTTTGATCGGTGTGATATGGGGTGCGATATCAGGCATCAGAGGCGGACGTACTGACGAAATTATGATGAGAATTGCAGATGTTTTATGGGCGATTCCTTCCTTATTAATGACGATCCTGCTGCTCGTAGTGATGGGAAAAGGCTTGGTCACGATGATCGTCGCGATGGTTATTACGGGATGGATCAACATGGCGAGAATCGTCCGTGGACAAGTACTCCAGCTCAAAAATCAGGAGTTTGTGCTCGCCTCAAGAACTTTGGGAGCGAAAAACTCGCGCATCATCAGAAAGCACTTGCTGCCCAACATCATGAGCCCGATCTTGGTCACCATGACATTAACCGTGCCTACGGCTATTTTCTATGAAGCGTTTTTAAGCTACCTCGGCCTCGGGGTTCCGCAGCCGCTTGCAAGCTGGGGAACGATGGCTACAGACGGTGTGCAGGGATTGGAATATTACCCATGGCGCCTGTTCTTCCCGGCTACTTTTATCTGTCTGACCATGTTTGCATTCAACGTTATCGGCGACGGACTGCGCGACGCTTTAGATCCGAAGCTGCGTAAATAAAGGAGTGAGAAAGATGAAACACTTACTTGAAGTGAAAGATTTAGCCATTTCTTTTAAAACATACGCCGGAGAAGTACAGGCGATCCGCGGCGTCAACTTTCATGTTGACAAAGGAGAGACGCTTGCGATCGTCGGAGAATCCGGATCAGGCAAAAGCGTCACTTCGCAGGCGATTATGAAACTGATTCCGATGCCGCCGGGCTATTTTAAAAACGGACAAATTTTATTTGACGGACAAGATCTGGTTCCGAAAACGGAAAAACAAATGCAGTCAATCAGGGGAAAAGAGATCGGCATGATCTTTCAGGATCCGATGACTTCTTTGAACCCGACGATGAAAGTCGGCCGTCAAATCACAGAAGTGCTGTTTAAGCATGAAAAGATCTCAAAAGAAGAGGCCAATAAGCGGGCGGTAGAGCTTCTCAGCCTGGTCGGAATTCCGATGCCTGAACGCCGCGTCAACCAGTATCCGCACGAATTCAGCGGCGGGATGCGGCAGCGCGTCGTCATCGCGATGGCGCTTGCGGCCAATCCAAAGCTTTTAATCGCGGACGAACCGACGACAGCTCTTGATGTGACGATTCAGGCGCAGATTTTAGAGCTGATGAAAGAATTGCAGAAAAAGATCGAGACATCCATCATTTTTATTACGCACGATCTCGGCGTTGTCGCGAATGTCGCAGACAGAGTCGCCGTCATGTACGCGGGACAAATTGTGGAGATCGGTACGGTCGACGAGATTTTCTACAACCCGAAGCATCCGTATACATGGGGGCTGTTGGCATCAATGCCGAGCCTTGACAACGACGGTGATGAAGAATTAATGGCGATACCGGGGTCTCCGCCTGATTTGACCAATCCGCCGAAGGGCGATGCTTTTGCATTAAGAAGCCCTTACGCAATGAAAATCGATTTTGAACAAGAACCGCCGATGTTTAAAATATCTGATACACACTATGTGAAGTCATGGCTTTTGCACCCGGACGCTCCAAAAGTCGAGCCGCCGGCGGCTGTCAAAAGCAAGATGAAGGAGTTTAGAAATCAGTATGAAAAACCGGTTGAAGTGAAAGAAGGTGAATGATGTGGCAGAAAAACTGCTCGAAATCAAGAATTTAAAACAGCACTTTTCAACGCCGAAAGGGATTGTGAAAGCTGTTGACGGAATCTCTTTTGACATTTACAAAGGAGAAACGCTCGGTCTTGTCGGTGAATCCGGCTGCGGAAAGTCGACGACCGGCCGTTCGATCATTCGTTTGTATCAAGCGACTTCCGGAGAAGTCTTGTTTAAGGGAAAGAATGTCCACGACAAAAAGTCTGCCAAGGACCTTCTCGAATTCAACCGGAAGATGCAGATGATTTTTCAGGACCCGTATGCTTCCTTGAACCCGCGGATGACGGTTGCCGACATCATCGCAGAAGGAATTGACATCCACGGTTTGGCCAAAACGAAAAAAGAGCGGCTTGAGCGCGTTCATGAACTCCTCAAACTCGTCGGCTTAAATAAAGAGCACGCGAACCGCTATCCGCACGAATTCTCCGGCGGACAGCGCCAGCGGATCGGAATCGCAAGGGCGCTTGCGGTCGAGCCGGAATTCATCATTGCCGATGAACCGATCTCCGCTCTGGACGTGTCCATTCAGGCGCAAGTCGTCAATTTAATGAAGGATTTGCAAAAGGAAAGAGGGCTTACATACCTTTTCATCGCTCACGATCTGTCGATGGTCAAATATATCAGCGACAGGATCGGCGTCATGTATTTTGGGAAGCTTGTTGAATTGGCGCCGGCAGATGAACTGTATGAAAATCCGCTTCATCCGTATACGAAATCATTGCTTTCCGCCATTCCGCTCCCTGATCCGGATTATGAGCGCACGCGCGTGCGGAAGACGTATGATCCAAGCGTCCACCAGCTGAAAGGCGACGAACAGATGGAGCTTCGCGAAGTAAAGCCCGGCCATTTCGTCATGTGTACAGAGGAAGAATTTAAAGCCTATCAAACCAAATAAACGAAGCAGGAAGACAGCCGTCACAAGGCTGTCTTTTTTTTATGCCGAACAACCGCCGTCAATTTTTTGAGAAAAAATTTGAAACCTTCGCGGGAGACAACCGTCTTAGTATATGTAGGTAACATGCTCAGCTTCACTGAAGCTCCTTTCTAAAAGATTTTGTTTAAACTAAAAAGAAAGCGGGTATATCTAAAGTGTGAAATTAGAACATCCATAAGGAGCAAATCAATGAACTGGTATGAGAAGCTTAGCGAGTATTTCCCAATTGAAGAAATGAAATCAAAAGAGCACATGGAAGCATTGTTAAAGGAACAAAACGATATTTACCATAAAGAAGAAGGCCGTCATCATGTGTTGATGTACGCCGAATTCGACTCTTTTATTTTCATCGACTATTTATTCGTTTCTAAAGACGCGCGAGGACAGGGACTTGGTTCCAAGCTGATTGAGAAGCTGAAAAAGAAAAACAAACCGATCCTCCTCGAAGTCGAGCCCGTGGATGAAGATGATGCCGATACGGCGAAACGTCTTAAATTTTATCAAAAGGAAAACTTTAAACACGCTGAGTCGATTGGTTACCGTCGCCGGTCACTCGCAACCGGCAAAGTGAACAAAATGGAGATTTTGTATTGGTCTCCAAAATCAAACACAGAGAAAGAAGTATTTGACGCGATGAAAGAAACGTACGAAAAAATCCATACATACAAAGATGAGAAGTGGTATGGAGAATCTTATGAAGATGTGGATGACGTCCTTACGATTGTTGACGATCATAAACAAAAAAACATTTTCGATGAATTGAGCTAAATGAGAATAACAGATGGCATAAAAAAGCAAAAGTCGCTGGATTGTCAAAAAATTTCTGTTACAGACTGTTCACACTTACTTTTTTATAGTATAATACTCAATAAAGATTACTTTTTTAGATTTATTTCAATTTAAGAATACGCTAATTTCATTCTACTTTTTAAGGAGTGAAGCAATATGGTTACATTATATACATCCCCAAGCTGCACGTCTTGCAGAAAGGCGCGCGCATGGTTAGAAGAACATGATATTCCGTATACGGAAAGAAATATTTTTTCAGAGCCTTTATCAATTGATGAAATAAAAGAGATTTTACGAATGACGGAAGATGGAACAGACGAAATTATTTCAACCCGTTCCAAAGTGTTCCAAAAACTGAACGTCAACCTTGAAACAATGCCGCTTCAAGAGCTGTACCAGCTCATCAATGAACATCCGGGCCTTTTGCGCCGTCCGATCATCATTGACGAAAAGCGCCTGCAGGTTGGATACAACGAAGACGAAATCCGCCGCTTCCTGCCGCGCAAAGTGCGCACATTCCAGCTTCGTGAAGCGCAGCGTCTCGCAAACTAAAAGAAGGCTGAATTTTTCAGCCTTCTTTTTTTAATGCTTTTCACTCGTCTGTTCATAATAAATACTGGCTAAAATCACAAAAATCACCGTCAGGACGGGCAGCAGCATTTCGAGGGTGCTATGCTGCGCCATAAAGGAAGACAACTCCTGCTCCCTGACGATCATTTCGCCGCCGGTATAAGCGAGCAGTCCGCTTCCCGCGTATATGAAGAGCGGAAACTTTGCAAGGGCCGCTTGAATCAGCCTGCTGCCCCAAATGATGACCGGGACGGAGACCATCAAGCCGACAACGACTAGCATCAGGCGTCCGTGAGAAGCTCCAGCGACCGCAATCACATTATCGAGCGACATGAACAAATCGGCAATCACGATGATACGGATCGCCTTAAATAAAGATGTCCCGCCTTTGACATGCTGGGCATCTTTTTTCTCAATCAAAAGCTGATATCCTAAGTACAACAGGAAGATTCCTCCGATAAATTGCAGATAAGGAACCGCGAGCAGGTACACTGCTGCCATTGTTAGCGCGATTCTCATCATGATGGCGATCAATGTGCCGATGATGATCGCTTTTTGTCTTTGCCGTGGAGGCAAATGACGGCTTGCCATTGCAATCACAACAGCGTTGTCGCCGCCAAGTATGAGATCGATTCCGATGATCACAAGGAACGACATCAGTACATCGTGTTCCATCAACTGGCACCTCGCTTTGCCTTTGCATCGGGACTTGCCTAAAAGGCACCCGCATCTACAGCTGCTGCTTGTACAACTAATATATGAAGCAGGCCGGAAAATATGTTAGCTTGGCTTTGGAGGCGTTTTTATTTCTTTTCCGCCTTTTTTATCATAAAATAGAAAATAAAGATTGATTATGGATAAGGTTAAGAAGTGGACGTAATGGGTAAAGTGTAGTAAAGTACAATTAATTGGGAGCTTAGTTATCCCTTCAACATCTTACAAAGAAGGGAAGGTTGGCAAATGGAAATCGAAAGAATAAACGAACATACGGTTAAGTTTTATATTTCCTACGGTGATATCGAAGACCGCGGGTTTGACAGAGAAGAAATTTGGTACAATCGAGAACGCAGTGAAGAGCTTTTTTGGGAAATGATGGACGAAGTGCACGAAGAAGAAGAGTTTGCCGTTGAAGGCCCCCTTTGGATTCAAGTGCAGGCCCTTGATAAGGGATTGGAAATCATTGTGACAAGAGCTCAGCTGTCCAAAGACGGACAAAAGCTGGAACTGCCGATTCCTGAAGATAAAAAACAGCATGTAGCAGAAGAAAGCCTTGATGCTTTGCTTGACGACTTTCAAAAAGAAGAGCAGGCAGAAGAGCAGAAACTGCAGTTTGTTTTAAAGTTTGACGATTTTGAGGATTTAATCTCACTGTCAAAAATGTCTATCAGCGGCTGCCAAACGACATTGTACTCTCACGAGAACCGCTATTATTTATTCGTGGATTTCAGTGAACTGCCTGATGAAGAGGTGGAAAACCAGCTGAGCATTCTGCTGGAGTATGCCTCAGAATCAAAGACGACGATTCATATGCTGAAAGAGTATGGAACACTGATTGCAGCGGATCATGCTCTTCATACAATAAAAAAGCACTTCGCATAAAAAAGCCGGTTTCTTTTGAAGCCGGCTTTAACTTTCTGGAACAAATATAACAAAGAGCTTCAATTCTCCACAACTTCCCTCCTCCCGTTCTACATCTTTCAAACGGCTCACCACTTTCAAAAGAAAACGATCATTTCGGACCAAACCGAATAGGGTCAATCTGATCTATACACTTCCAGTTTCATTGATTAAGATGGATTGGTGTTATGACAAATTTTGAAAGGTGAGATTGATTTGATGCGAAAAAGTTTAAAATGGATCATGGCTGTCTTTATTGGTTTAACATGTTTTTGTGCCGCTTATTCTCAAACAGCCATGGCAGCCGTACATTCCAAGACTCCGGATATTCTCGGAACAACGGGTAAAAACAATTTGAATCAGGCCTATAAAAAATACTTTGATACAAAAGGCAATGGTAAAGGCGGATCGCTGTTTCATTATATGAAGGACGGTTCAGCTTACATCGCTTCGACGACGGACGATAACCTGGGAAATGGATACTACAGTGTCAAAACAGAGGGTATGAGTTACGGGATGATGATTACGCTGCAAATGAATGATGAGTATAAGTTCCAAAAGCTGTGGGATTTCGTCCGTAAATATATGCGCCATTCCGACAGAAACGACAGTTTGTACGGCTACCATAGCTGGCATATGAAAACGAACGGCTCAGACGTGCAAACCATTGATCAGAATGTTGCATCTGACGGCGAGGTCTGGTTTGCGGCAGCGCTCATGATGGCATCTGGCCGCTGGGGAGATAAAAAATACCCGTATGATTACAAAGCGCGGGCTCAAGACATGCTTGACGCTTTGGCCGGTGATGGAGAATACGCCAACACCGGTAAGGAATCGCGAGTGTTTATTAAAAACAGCAAGGATCAGCGCTATGCGATGGTTCGATTCGGCCCTTATGTCAATTGGACGGACCCATCCTACCACGTTCCTGCTTTTTTCGAGTTGTTCGCTAAAAGCGCCAGAAGCAGCCAGCAGTATTTTTGGAAAGATGCAGCAAACAAATCTCGAACATACTTGTCAGAAACAACGTTTAAAAGCGTGTTAAATAACGGATCAACCGTCACCAATGCGGCCACAGGGCTGTTTCCCGATGAAGCCGGCTTTGACGGCGTAAGCGATGCGGCTCATTCCTCAACGGAAACAGACCGAAATTTCAGCTATGATGCTTGGCGGACGGTGTCTCATATCGCTATGGATCATACACTTTGGTCCTCGGCAGATAATGCATATCGCGCCAGCGAGCAAAAAGCGGTTAACAAGTTCTTGACGTTTATGAAACGGGAAAACTACGGGAGAACGGCCCATGAATATACGCTGAATGGGACGGCCGTCAAAAAAGGAAGCCCGGTTGGCCTGATCGCCGCCAATGCGGGCGGCGCGACTGCAGCAAGCGATGCATCATTAAGGACGGGATTTGCCAATGCGTTTAACAGCACATATATTCCAGAAGATTATTACGGATCATGCCTTTACATGCTGAACAGCCTTGTGGCAAACGGCAAATTTGCAATGTACCTTCCTTAAAAAATGTAATATCAAATTGAAAGACTGACCCTTCTCTGCGGAGAGGGGTTTTTAATTGGCCAGAAGTTGATCCCGTAATTATCCTTTAACAAAAATTACATCTCTATTTGAGGAAGATTTTTTGTGAACTTTATGAACAAAAAGAATATTATGCAGTTAAACTGTGCACGAAAAGTCAGGAAAGCTATAATGAAAGCGATTACAATTAAGGGGGAGCACAACATGACAAAGAGGGGTAGATGTTACGGCTTTACAATTTTGCTTGTGTTTGCGCTGATTTTGGGAGGATGCGGCGGAAACACGGCTTCAAATAAAGCTGCGAACGAAAAAGACTTTAAACCTTCGAAAGCAATTGAGGTCGTTGCGCCTGCCGGAGCCGGCGGGGGATGGGATACAACGGCCAGAACGATCTCGAAAATTATGGGTGAAGAAAAATTGATTGAAAAGATGGCTGTCGTCAATAAACCGGGCGGCGGGGGAGCGTCGGGATGGTCGTATGTCCACCGCAAAAAAGGTGATAACCATACGTTGTTTGTTACATCTCCGCCGATTTTGTTCGTGCCTTTAAACGGACAATCCCAGTACGGTCACAATGATTTTACGCCGATCGCAAGCGTGATTGCCGACTACGGAGCGTTTGTCGTTCATAAAGATTCGCCTTATCAGTCGATGACAGATCTTGTGGATGCGCTGAAAAAAGATCCGAAAAAAGCCTCTATTGTAGGGACGTCTTCTCCGGGAAGCATGGACCACATGCAATTTGTCAGCGCTGTTCAAAAGGCTGGCGTTGATGCGAAAGAGCTGAAATACATTACGGCTCAAGACGGCGCCGGGATGAGCATGCTGCTCGGTAAAAAAGCCGACGTCTATTCGACGGGTGTCGGTGAAGCGGCCGAACAGGCGCGAGCCGGAAAAGTCAGAGTGCTGGCCATCACCGCTCCCGAGCGCATGAAAGGAGATACGGTCAAAGATTTTCCGACCTTAAAAGAGCAGGGAATCGATGATGAATTTACGGTCTGGAGAGGATTTATGGGACCTCCGGGGATGAGCGAGTCCGCCGTAAAATATTATGAAGAAAAAATCAAAGAGATGATGGAAAAAGACAGCTGGAAATCGATTCGGGACAGGTATGGATGGACGGATAAGTTTATGGGCTATCAAGAATTCAAAGACTATCTTGACGCTCAATATAAAGAAATGGAAGCGCTCCTTGATGATATCGGATTGGGTGGCAAATAAAATGGTCTCCGCGCGGTTGCCGGCACGGGAAAGCCTTAAAAGCTTTGCCCAGTACAGCCGGCGACCGGCAAGCTGAAATCGAGAAAGGCTGGTGTAAACCATGAGAATCACAAACCGGGCCGTTTCTGTCATCATTTTGGCTGTGGCAGCCATTTACCTGGCGTTCAGCTTTAATTTAGACAGCTATCCGTACGCGGTGATCGATGCGGACGTGCTGCCGAAAAGTTTAGGCATATTGCTTCTCATTTTGGGTGTATTTCTGTTTTTTGAAAAAGATCAAAAAGATACAACGGTGAAAAAGCTGTTTCAGCTGAAGAAAAAAGACGTCAAGGTCATGATGCTCTGTGTCGCTTCTCTGTTGATCTACATTTCGATTTTGGAATTCATCGGATTTTTGCTTTCTACGGTAATGCTGCTGATCGTTTTGCCCGCGGTGTTGGGATATCGAAATTGGACAACGGCTGCGCTCGTTTCACTGATTTTCAGCGGCACAATTTATTTTTCATTCAACTATGTGCTCAACATCATGCTTCCGCAGGGGGTTATGCCTTTTTAATCGAACATAAGGAGGAAAGTGCATGTTAGATAGTATATTATACGGATTTCAGGTGGCGCTGACTCCGCAGAATATCATGTTCGCTTTTATCGGGGTGCTGATCGGGACGGTTATCGGGATGCTGCCTGGGCTCGGGCCGATCACCGCGATTGCCATTATGATCCCGTTAAGTTACGGAATGGACCCGGCCTCCGCGTTAATTTTGATGGCGGGTGTCTATTACGGAGCGGTCTTTGGCGGTTCGACGTCATCGATTCTGTTAAATGCCCCCGGAGTAGCCGGCACTGTCGCAACATCGTTTGACGGCTATCCGATGGCAAAGCAGGGGAAAGCGGGAAAAGCCCTTGCCATCGCTGCAATCTGCTCTTTCGCAGGCGGAACGATCACCGTAGTTGCGCTGATGCTCGTCGCACCGACAATGGCAAACATTGCGGTGACATTTGGGCCGACAGAATATTTTGCATTGATGATGCTCGGCTTGGTGGCAATTTCAAGCCTTTCCGAAGGATCGACAGTCAAGGCGCTGATTTCTGCGACATTGGGCTTTATGACCGCTACCATCGGGATTGATCCGCAGACGGGGACCGAACGGTTTACATTCGGTGCGGCAAGCCTTCTGGAAGGCATCGATTTTCTGATCGTGGCTCTCGGTTTGTTTGCACTTGCTGAAGTTGCGTTCTTGATCAAGACGCGGAACAAGCCGATGACGGAAGGAGCGTCTCAAGTCGGCAGCCTGAAGGTGACGAAAAGCGAAATGAAAGAGATTTCGGGACCGATCGCAAGGCATTCGGTCATCGGATTTTTGCTCGGCATCCTGCCCGGTGCAGGGGCGACAATTGCATCATTTATTTCTTATATTACAGAGAAGAGAATCTCAAAACATCCTGAAACGTTTGGCAAGGGAAATATTAAAGGGGTCGCAGCACCTGAGACTTCGAACAATGCGGCAACGAGCGGCGCATTCGTACCCCTTCTGACACTCGGGATTCCCGGATCAGGAACAACGGCCGTCCTGCTCGGCGCCCTTTTGGTCGTCGGCGTTCAGCCGGGACCGCTCATGCTGACGGATCATCCCGACGTGTTCTGGGGCGTGATCGCAAGCATGTATATCGGCAATTTATTTCTGCTGATTTTAAATTTGCCGTTAATTCCTTTCTTGTCAAAAATTCTTCTGATTCCGAAGCAGCTTTTAATTTCGCTCATATTTGTTTTCTGCCTGATCGGCGTCTATGCTGTGACATTTAATGTCGTACATCTTTATATTCTGGTGTTCTTCGGAATCCTCGGGTATTTTATGAGAGTGCTGTCTTTTCCGGCGGCTCCGTTTATTTTAGCTTTTATTCTCGGAAGTTTGATGGAAGAATCGTTTAGACAAGCGATGACGCTGTCATCAGGAAGCCTGTCCGTGTTTTTTGAAAGTCCCGTCACAATCGGTTTATTGATTACGGCTCTTTTGTCGCTCATCGTACCACCGATTTCCCGGGCAATGAAGAACAAAAATAAAAAGTCGATCGATTTGGAAGGCTGAGCTTTTGATGTCCGGAACGCTACGTTTCCGGACTTTCATTTTTCACAGGCTTGTAGCGGCGTTCGGGACGTCCGACGGTTCCATAGAAAAGTTCTGTTTTTACATGCTTTTCCGCAGCTAAAAATTCTAAATAGCGCCTTGCGGTCGTCCGGCTGACACCGATGGTGCGCCCGAGATTTTCAGCGGTGATGCCATCGCTGTTTTCGCTTTTGTTTAAAACGCCGGCTACTTTTTTCAGCGTCAGGCCGTCGATTCCTTTCGGATAATCGGCTTCAGCGGTTTGTTTTTCTTTCATGATGCTTCGCCTTTTTGCCATCAAGCTGTCAACGTCTGTCTGATCGATTGAAGACATTTCATTTACCTTGAGCCGGTAGGACCGATAGTTTAACAGCGTTTCTTTCAACCTGGAAAACATAATCGGCTTGATCAAATAATCGACGGCTCCCGCGCGAATCGCCTGTTCGACATACTCAACTTCTTTCGCCGCCGTAATCATCATGACGTCTGTATGTCTGAGCTTTTGTCTGATCAGCCAGAGAAGCTCCATGCCTGAGCCGTCCGGCAGAAAAATGTCGAGCAGGACAAGATCGGGCTTCACGTCCGGAAGCAAATCCTTTGCATCTTGAAAATTTTCTGCGATTCCAATAACAGAAAATCCTTCAATTTTGCTGATCAGTTTTTGATGTATGTCAGCGTTCCTGATGTCATCCTCCACGATAAACACTTGTAATGCTTTCATAGGTCAGTCCCCCAGCGTTTCTCTATTTGGTATCACGACAGTAAACAATGCTCCGCCAAGGTCGCTTTTATCCGCTTTGATTTGTCCGTTTAACGCATTGACGGCTTCTTTGACTAAAAAGAGGCCGAGACCGCGGTGATTAGCCGCTTTTGTCGAATAAAACTTTTGAAAGATCCGCTCCTGTTCCCCCTCGGGAATACCGTCTCCCGAGTCTTCGACTTCAATTAAGATGTGATCTCCCCCGTCTGACAAGAAGACAAGGATGCTGCGGTCTTTTTTGTGGGAAACGGCGTCAAAAGCATTCTCAATCAAATTTCCTAAAATCGTAATGAATTTGCCTTTGTCCATTTCGTCCGGCAAAGCGTCCAATTTTGAGCTTTCATCGATTTCCAGGTTGATGTGCAGCTCTTTTGCACGGTTGACCTTTCCCAGCAGCAACCCGGAAAGAAGCGGATCAGGAATCGAATGGATGAGAAATCGCAGCATTTCCTGATGGCTTTTGTTCTCTTTTTGGATCAATTCGAGCGCTTCAGAATAGCTTTCCAGCTGGATCAGTCCCGCGATTGTGTTCAGCTTGTTTGAATATTCGTGGGTCTGGGCTCTCAGACCTTCCGCGTATTGCGAAGTTTGCGCCAGCTTTTTGGAGAGTTCGTCAATGTCCGTCTTTCTCCTGAAGCTTGCAACGGCCCCGCGGATTTTTTCGTTTTCGAAAATCGGCACTCGGTTGACGATTAATTCTTCATTTCCGATCGTTAATTCCTGATCTTTTTGCGCCGTTTTCGTTTTCATCACTTCGGGGAGCAGCGTATCTGGAAGAAGCTCGGAAATCGGTTTGCCGAGCCACTGATCTTCGCTTTCGACGCGAAGGAGCTCACAGGCTTTTCTATTCAAGAGCGTGATTTCTTCATGTTTGTTGATGGCGATCAAGGCCTCGTGCACAGATTCTGTAATCGCCTGTTTTTCAGTATATAATTGATTAATTTCATAAGGTTCAAGACCGAAAATGGACTTTTTGACATTGCGGGAAATATAGATGGCTCCCAAAACCCCCATCAGCACGACAAATCCTAATAAAAATATGAATTTTGACTGATATTGATAGACGATATCCTGAATATTTTCTTTTAAAAAACCGACTGAGATGATTCCGACGATTTTGCCGTTTTCATTAAGGATCGGGGCTTTGCCCCTGATGGCCGGGCCAAGCGTGCCGACGGCTTCCGAAATATATGCTTCCCCTTTTTCAAGAGCGCGCTGATTGTCTCCGCCGACCATCGGTTTGCCGATTTTTCCCGGGTGCGGATGAGCATAGCGAATCGCATCCGCCGAGCCGATCACAATGTATTGCGCACCGGACTGCTTTCTCGCGTTTTCTGCAATTGGCTGAAGGATTCGGGACGGATCGTCCGTTTCAAAGGCTTCCTGGACGGAAGGCATCTGGGCGAGCGTTTTCGCCATATCGAGCGCTCTGGCTTGAATTTGTGTTTTTAACGAATTTTCTAAAATGATTAAATAGAGGCCGCTCATAACAGAAAGCAAGATGAATAGCAGGGTGAGAATCAGCAATGTAAGCTTGGTGGTCAGCTTCCGTTTGATGTCAAAAACTCCTTTTCTAAAAATTTCGAGTTCTATAATACTACTTTATATAAAATCGGCCTAATTTTGAAGCGTTTTCAAAAAAAGGAAAGCTTCCGCGCATGTTGAATACTTGATCAAACAGGAAGGAGAGAGACAATATGTTCAGTGCAATGATCGATCAAGAAGAGATCATCTGTCTTGCCGACGGATACAAAACCGAAGATCTCAAGCGGTTGAGAAAAAGACATGCATTTTACTGTCCGGTTTGCCGGTGTGAACTCGACCTGAAAGTCGGTGCCGTCAAGCTCCCGCACTTCGCTCATAAGCCGGGTGCAGCATGTCCGGTGCAACATGAACCGGAGAGCTCCTATCACCTGAAAGGAAAACGGCTGTTGTACGAATGGCTCGGCAGACAAGGCTTCCGCCCGGTGCTTGAACCGTATTTGCAAGAGATCAGACAAAGGCCCGATTTGCTTCTGGAATACGGAACCCGCCAGGTTGCAGTTGAATTTCAATGTGCGAATCTCGATGCGGCAGCGTACCGAAAAAGAACGGACGGCTTTCTCAAACTGGGAATCGAGCCGTTGTGGATTCTGGGAGGTAACCGGATAAGACGCTTGACGAGGAGTTTTTTTCAGCTTTCAGGGTTTCACTGGCAGTTCGCTCAGAAAAGGGATAAGCCTCCTAAGCTCCTGTTTTTTTGCCCCGAACAAAAGGCTTTCATCATCCTCGAACACTTGATTCCCTTTCAAACAAACAAAACATCCGCATCCTTGCGTTTTCTCCCACTTGCTGAAGCAGGCTGGCATGATTTAACCGCATGGGAAAACTGTTCGCCTCTCCAGCTTAAAGGTTGGAAAGAAAACATCCGCAGCTTTCGAATGTCGACCGTGCGTTTTTTATCAAAAGAAGCGAAGCAGATGGCCGCGCTCTTTTATGAAAAGTTCCGGCTCCCGCTCCCGTTTTTCCCCTCAGAAGTCTTTCTCCCGGTGCCGTCAGGCTATATTTTTGCCCACCCGGTTTATGTGTGGCAAGGGCACCTTTTCTTATTTATAACGAAGCATGATACGTTTCGCCTGCAGTCTGCGGTTCATTATATGGACTGGCTCGTCAAGGGCAAAAGGCTGAAGCTGAGATGGAGCGGGCAGCAAACGGCTACTGATGCCGTTTGTGAATACATTTGTTTTTTGCATAAAAAAGGATTTTTAGAGAGGAAAGAGGAATTTTATTATTCCGCGGGTCCTGTTGCTCCGGAGCCGCGGCTGGAGACGCTGTTAAAAAGGGATGAACATTATTTTTCCGAATGATTATCAAGCCTTTCGTTCAACCTAAAGAAAGGAAGGTGGTGTCCGGGCTGTTTCAGATCAAAAGATATGTATTTTATTTTTTAACGGCGGGATTTTGCGTCTTTTTTTTCGCATATGATTTGACAAAAGACGGTGAAAAAACAGAAGATAAACACAATACAAGTTTATTGGACAACAATGGACTTGGAGTAAAGAAAGCGAGGGGATTGACAGTGGCTGAAGAAAAAAAATCGAAGAAACTGCCTTCAAGAGAAGAGGTGAAGCAAGAAGACACGTGGAGACTTGAGGATATCTTCCCGTCAGATGATGCTTGGAGCGAGGAATTTCAAGCCGTTAAAGAACTGCTGCCCAAGCTTTCCGAATTCAAGGGCAGGCTCGGCCATTCCGCCGATGATCTATATGAAGCGCTGACTTATCAGGATAAGGTGATGGAGCGTCTCGGGAAGCTGTATACTTACGCTCACATGCGCTATGATCAGGATACTGGAAATTCTTTTTACCAAGGTCTCAATGATAAAGCGGCCAACCTCTATACCCAGGCAGCGAGCGCAACGGCCTACATGGTGCCGGAAATACTATCGATTCAGGAAGAAAAGCTTCAGCAGTTCCTTCTGGAAAAAGAGGAGTTAAAGCTTTACTCGCATGCTCTCGAAGAAATCAATAAAGAGCGTCCTCACGTACTGAGCGAGGAGGAGGAAGGGATTTTGGCCGAAGCGTCTGATGTTCTTTCATCTTCTTCCAACACGTTCGGCATGCTGAATAACGCTGATATGGAATTTCCGGAGATCACCGATGAAAATGGAGAAAAGGTACAGCTCACACACGGCAATTATGTCACCTTTTTGGAAAGCGAGAACCGCGATGTCCGCCGCGCGGCATTCAAGGCGGTTTACGAAACATACGGCCGCTTTAAAAACACGCTCGCTTCCACGCTCAGCGGAGCTGTGAAAAAAGACAACTTTTATGCGAAGGTTAAACATTATAAATCGGCGCGGGAAGCTGCTTTGTCGCGAAACAGCATTCCTGAAGAAGTCTATGACAATCTTGTCAGCACGATCAACAAGCATCTCCCGCTTCTTCACCGCTATGTTGAGCTTAGAAAAAAAGTGCTTGAGCTTGATGAGGTACACATGTATGACCTGTATACTCCGCTGGTAAAGGACTCTGGAATGAAAGTTACCTACGAGCAGGCAAAGGACTATATGCTAAAAGGTTTGACGCCTTTAGGGGAAGAATATTCATCCATCCTGAAAGAAGGCTTGAACAACCGCTGGGTCGATGTGTATGAAAACAAAGGAAAACGAAGCGGCGCTTATTCTTCAGGAACTTACGGAACAAATCCGTATATTTTGATGAACTGGCAGGACAACGTCAATAATTTGTTTACGCTCGTCCATGAATTCGGCCATTCCGTGCACAGCTACTATACGAGAAAATATCAGCCTTACCCGTACGGAAACTACAGCATTTTCGTAGCCGAAGTAGCTTCTACGACGAATGAAGCACTTTTGGGAGAATACTTGCTGAATACAATCGACGATGAAAAACAGCGGCTCTACATTTTGAATCATATGCTTGAAGGCTTCAAAGGAACGGTTTTCAGACAGACGATGTTTGCCGAATTTGAACATGAGATCCATATCAAAGCCCAGGAAGGGGAACCGCTGACACCTGAGCTGTTAACGAGCATCTACTATGATTTGAATAAGAAATATTTCGGTGACAATATTGAGATTGATAAGGAAATCGGTCTTGAGTGGTCAAGAATACCGCATTTCTATTACAATTATTATGTGTATCAGTATGCGACAGGCTTCAGTGCAGCTCAGGCACTCAGTCAGCAGATTTTAAAAGAAGGCAAATCGGCTGTTGACCGCTATATTGAGTTCTTGAAAGCGGGTAGCTCGGATTATCCGATTGAAGTGCTGAAAAAAGCCGGTGTTGATATGACCTCTTCGGAGCCGATCGAAGCTGCGTGCAAAAAGTTTGAAGAGCAGCTGAACGAAATGGAAGAACTTTTGCAAAAAGTCAATCATTCATAATAGGCGAGTATATAGAAGAGGCTGCCGGTCATACCGGCAGCCTTGTTTTCGATGAGGTCAAAAACCTTTAAATGTTTTACGGTGGTTGAGGCGGCTGAGCGTGAAAAGGATTGATATAAATAAGAGAGGGGACGTAATATAAAGGGGAAACATATTCATCAAACCTAAAATATTCAAGACGAAAAAAAATAATATTGATGCAAGTCCTAAAATGATCTGAAGCATAAAAACCCTCCTAAGGACTGATAAAATTTCACAGGGGGAGACGAGGCGCAAAAAGGCAGCAAAACCGGGCGCCAGTTCGCATAAATCGCGGTATGGCAACGTGCGGCGGGCTCGTTTTCTTTGTTACTTTGATCATATGATGGACATCTATTTTTTATGTTTTTGTGACAAAAATGTGAAAACTAATGAAATCAGTTGTCAAAACTCGACATGATTTGATATTATAAAGATGTGAAATTGATCACAAACAAACATTTACCCCTTTGTTTGACCGTGAAAAATTTCTCCCATCCCCTTTGTTGTCGTTAAGACATAATTAGAAACCGCGCTTATCCCGGCGCGGTTTCTTACTGCTTCAAAAAGGAACGTGCGTTCGTTTTAGCGCGAAAAAAAACACGGGAGAAACCCGTGCTATTTTTCGCATTGATAAAGCGGTCCGGCATCATGATGTCCGTTTATATAGCGCCAGAACATGCCGTGTTTCGCTTCCACTCTTTCGACTTTGCGGGCGAACGCGAGCTTTTTCATTTCCCGTTCCACCTCTTCCAGCGTCCAGTCGTAAACGACGGCAATTTCTTTGTCGGCTACAAATTGAAAGTATTCGATAAAAAGTTCGAGCGGAGGTGTTTGTGAAGGCTTCGGCTCATCACCGAGCATCTCAAACAATACTTCTTCGTAAATCTCGTATGAATAATTTCCGGTTACTTTTAAGCCTTCTCCTTCGCGGAGACTGTTAAAAAACGTAAGAGTCGGGACAGATGCCACTTCCATTTCGGCAGCGATTTTCAAATCGCATTGCAGGGCTTTCACGGCGCTCTGCGAATGAAGATCCCTTTTAAATTCCTCCAGATCGAGCTGTGTATGCTCTGCGATCGCCAGCAGCACCTGTTCTTCGGTGATATCCTGCCGATTGAGAAACAGGCTTTCCTGCATGCATCTCAAAAACTGCAGCCCTGCTTTTCTGCCTTGCAGTTCCGCCGCTTTCAAAGCGAGTGAAGCGAGGTATGGTGCGGAGAGCGCTTTGTCATGCAGGAGCGTCCCGTCACAAGACATGCCTGATCTGCATGCGATCTTTTCCCATGCCTCTGCGAGGCGGTGCTTTTTACGTTTCTGAACGTTCAGCGCTGTGATGCTGCATGCGGCGATGATCCGTAGTGTGAAAAAACGGCCGTAGCGGATTTTCAACTTTTTGATCGCCGGCTCCAAAGCCCAGCATTCGGGAGACAAAGGGTCGACAAACATATAAATTTCCATCGGTTTTTGCGGATGTCCATGGCAATGGGAGAAAAATTGGTCACGCTGATTTAGTGTCAATGTGAACCATCCTCCATTTTAGGCTGATTTACCATATGTCTGGCTGTCAATGTCAGCCTTTCAAAAAGAAATTCCCTTATTTCGCCCTTTAAACCGACATGATCCATTGCCTCTTTCATACACGAAAGCCATGCGTCCGCCCGTTCCGGTGTGATTGGAAACGGCAGGTGCCGCGCCCTCAGCATCGGGTGTCCGTGTTCTTCTGTATAAAGCGGCGGACCGCCTAAATATTGCGTTAAAAATTGCTTCTGTTTTCTTGCCGTTTCCGTTAAGTCGTCCGGAAAAATCGGGTAGAGCAGCGGGTGCCGCTTTACACGCTCATAAAAAGTATCAACAAGTTGCGATAGAAGCTCTTCTCCAATCGCTTCATAAGGTGCGTTAAACGATTGTCCCATGTTGACTACTCCTTTTAATATGGCTAATAGGAAAATATACCGATTCCTATTGCAAAAAAATATTTATCTTGTGCATCATTTATTATTTCACGATTGTATATACTTATTTTAGCAACCTCGTTCCATTTCTACAAACAAACCGACTTCTGCCTGCGGGCGAAAATCGCTGATTTTGTTTCAAATATCATATCATATTCGCTTCTTAAATGTGTATTTTTAATACCGGGAGGATCAAAGAGGAAGTAAATGAGGACAAAAAAAGCCGGAAAGCGTCCTTTCCGGCTCAGCGTGTCGACAAACCCTCGCATTCGTTGTCAGGCCTGCGCGTCGGTGCTCACGAATTCCAACATTCGCTCCGCTCCGATGCTCGGCCTTCCTAGACTGCAAGGGTTTTCAATCACGCTGAAAGGATGACAAAATCCCAAAACAAAAAGTCGTTTTGGGATTTTGTCAACAATCTGAGCCGGAAAGCATCCTTTCCGGCTTAAGCATAATAATTTGAGGTGATTCTTTTTACATAATTTTGCGTTTCTTTAAAAGGGGGAATGCCTCCGTATTTTTGGACATTTCCCGGTCCGGCATTGTAGGCCGCTAATGCGAGGTTCACATTCCCGCTGTATTTATCGAGCATCTGCTTTAAGTATTTTGTTCCGCCTTCTATATTTTGTACGGGGTCAAAAGCGTTATTCACGCCGAGCGCTTTCGCCGTTGACGGCATCAGCTGCATCAGGCCCATGGCGCCGGCCGGGCTGACCGCTTTTTCCTGGTAGCGCGATTCTTGCTTGACGACGGCATGAATCAGCTTCTCATCGACTCCGTATTTTTCTGCGGCGTTTTTGATGATCTGGTCAATGCTCTGATTTTGGCCGCCGAAAGAGACGGGTTTCGCTGCGGCAGATGGGACGGCCGCAATTGCCGCAGGCTTTTCGGCTGTCAGCGGCGCCTGGAGCTGAGACGCTGTCGACACGGCCGGAACAACCGCGGGCTGTGAAGACTCCAAACCGCCGACATTGCTTAAATATTGGTTTAAAATCGAGCTGAAATCAAAACCAGCATCTTCGGAACCGCTGTCTGAAGCCGAATAAAACGACCGTATCGCCTGTAGTTCCAAAAGGGCGGCCAAATGGTTAACGTTCATTGTTTTCCCACCTTATTGATCTTTAAGTTTTTGTTCATAAAATCGGACGATTTTATTTTTGGTTTCACGCTCAGGGATGCCGAACGATTTCAGCAGTTCAGAGAAATCCCGTTTTCCGCGTTCATAGTCTGTCACTTCGAATTCAACTTCAAAGTCTTCTACCATTAAGTATCGGCTGTGATCCAAAACAATTAAGCCCTGCGGCAATTTTTTTTCTGCACGGCTTGTTGCAAGCGTTCCGAAAAGGATGAGCTCGTCCGGTTGAATGCCGAGGCGCTTCAGGCGATCGTATACCGGTCCATGCGGAATCGTGAACGTTTCAAATTCGGGATTCCCGGTCAGCTCCTGGTGGGTTTCCATCAGACCTATAGGTGCCGGCTCTTTTAATGTCAGTACATATCGCTGCTGTTTTTCGCGAATTCTTAAAGCCGCTCCTTTTTCTTTTAAAGAAAAGGAGGACGTATCGTAATAATGGTTTTTTTGTATAACAAATTGCTCGGAAGTAAATTGATAATATGATTTGATTTTCTCAAATTCTTTTTTTGTCAGCATATTTTTAAATTCGATTTCAAGTTCCTGGCTCATTCTTTAATTTTTTCATCCTCTCAGCTGGTAAAATTGCATTTTCCTTATTATCTCTTGAGAAGGAACGTTTATCAATATTGAAGCTGATATGATAAAATGAATCTGTACTTTTATTGTAAAGGAGAGCATTATGCAGAACAGAATTGAGATTACAGAAGCCAATCTGCGAAACGACCGGCTGGTGTTGACCAGCGAAATCAATGACGGAGCGGAGCGGAAACCGGCCGGACGCATGCTGACAGACTCCGATCATTTTGCATTTGTATACATACTTGAACAGGACGATTCCTTTGAATACGTCATTTTAAACGAAGGCATCTGGTCCGATCTTAAAGCGGCCCTCGACGCCAATCTTCCTGTGTTTTTACATATCGGAAACACGGAGCTGGAGCTTAATGGGTTCCATGATGAGCTCGGATATTTAATAGAGAATATTAAAGATAATGCAAATTATGGCGAAGAAATGGAAGAGAGAGTGAAACGGATATTCCTCTAGAAAAAAAGGCGATGAAATTGGGGGAAGGTTTATGGACGAAAAACAATGGGAGCAATTTTTAGCGCCGTACCGGCAGGCTGTTGAAGAGCTGAAAGTGAAGCTGAAAGGGATCCGGACCCTTTACGAATACGAGGAGGAACATTCGCCGATCGAATTCGTGACAGGGCGGGTGAAGCCTGTTCCGAGTATTCTTGAGAAGGCCAAGCGGAAAAACATTCCTCTGCACAACATTGAAAGCATGCAAGATATTGCGGGGCTCAGAATCATGTGCCAATTTTTTGAGGATATTCGCATTGTCGTCGATATGCTTCTGGCGAGAAAGGACTTCACGGTCGTGGATAAGCGCGACTATATCGCGGAACATAAAGAGAGCGGCTACCGCTCCTACCACCTCGTCGTGCTGTACCCTTTGCAGACAATCAACGGGGAAAAACAGATTTTGGTTGAAATTCAAATCCGGACGCTGGCGATGAATTTTTGGGCGACAATTGAACATTCTTTAAATTATAAATACAGCGGCAACATTCCGGAAAAAGTAAAATTAAGGCTTCAAAGAGCTTCTGAAGCAGCATCAAGGCTCGATATGGAAATGTCCGAGATCAGGGGCGAGATTCAGGAGGCTCACGTGGCATTTTCACGCAAGAAAAAGGATGAGGATGACGGTTAGGGGAAAGGAGATGGAATGATGAAGTTTGCGGTATCGTCCAAAGGAAATGATGTTTCCGATTCATTAAAAAGCAAAATTCAAACATATCTGCTCGACTTCGGTCTTGAATGCGATGAAGAAGAGCCGGATATCGTCATTTCCGTCGGCGGTGACGGAACGCTTTTATACGCATTTCACAAATACAGCGGCCGCCTCGACAAAACGGCTTTTGTCGGGGTTCATACAGGACATCTCGGCTTTTATGCCGACTGGGTGCCGACCGAGATTGAAAAACTCGTGATCGCGATTGCGAAAACGCCGTATCAAATTGTTGAATATCCGGTTTTGGAAGTTATCGTCCGCTACAATGACGGCAGCGATGAAGCGAGATATTTGGCGCTGAACGAATGTACGATCAAGAGCATCGAAGGGACGCTTGTGACAGATGTCGAAATTAAAGGGGAACTTTTCGAAACGTTCCGCGGCGACGGCCTTTGCTTATCGACCCCATCGGGAAGCACAGCATATAACAAGGCGCTCGGCGGTGCGATTATTCATCCGTCCATCAGAGCGGTCCAGCTGGCTGAAATGGCGTCGATCAACAACCGGGTGTTTCGGACGGTCGGATCGCCGCTCATTCTGCCTGAGCACCACACTTGTTTAATTAAACCGATTAATGATGTGACGTTTCAAGTCGCGATTGACCATTTGACATTGCTGCATAAAGACGTCAAGTCAATTCAATGCCGCGTCGCAAACGAAAATATCAGGTTTGCCCGCTTTCGGCCGTTTCCGTTTTGGAAAAGGGTCCAGGATTCCTTTATCGGAAAAGGAGAATAGGAAGGTTTGCTGTGAGCGATTTTTTGATGAAACAGATCATAACAGAAGAGGACAGCGGGGTTCTTTTGAAAGAATACGTCCAGCGGCTGGGCATTTCAAAAAGGATGCTGACGGACATCAAATTCGGCGGCGGGGATCTTTTGGTAAACGGCGGGCATGTAACGGTCAGATACGTTCTTCAAAAAGGGGACGAGCTCGTCATACAGTTCCCTCCGGAAAAAATGAGCGAATCTTTGCGCCCGGAAGAAATCCCGCTTGATATTTTGTTCGAAGATGACCATGTCCTCGTATTAAATAAACAGCCATGCCTGTCGTCGATTCCCTCGCGCGAGCATCCATCAGGCAGCTTGGCGAACGGTCTGATTCATTATTACCAGCGGACGGGCGTCCGCGCGACCGTTCACCTGGTGAGCAGGCTTGACCGCGACACATCGGGTGTCATGCTTGTAGCCAAGCACCGCTTCGCCCACTCGCTTTTATCGGGACTGCAAAAAAAGGGAGCCGTCAAACGGCAATATCGGGCGGTCGTCCACGGTTTGATCGCAGAAGAGCAGGGAACGATCGATGCGCCAATCGGCAGAAAATCATCGAGCATCATCGAGCGTGCGGTGATCCCCGACGGGCAAAAAGCGGTGACGCATTTTTGGGTGAACAGGCGCTTCAGCGGTATGACGGATGTCTCCATCCGTCTGGAAACCGGGAGAACCCATCAGATCCGAGTTCACATGAGTCATATCGGATATCCTTTGTGCGGTGATACGCTGTACGGAGGAACCCGCGGCTTCATCAATCGGCAGGCGCTCCACAGTGAGACGCTGACGTTTTTTCATCCCTTCACAATGGAAGAGCTGACGTTTCAAGCGCCGGTTCCGCATGATATGAGTCAGTTGATAGAGAGCTGAATTAAGCTCTCTTTTTTTATGGCTCCATACGGAATCTTGACTCATCATAAGGCAATGAAGAGGGGACAGATTCGGTTGTCAGTTCGGGGTATCTGAAAGCGGTCAGCCTGTTGCCGAATACACAACCGGTATCGATATTGATCGTATGATGTATCATTCGCGGACGTTTGACAGGAGTGTGGCCGTATACCACCCACGGATCGCCTTTGTAATGAGCGGCCCAGTCCCGCCTGACCGGCCGTCCGTCAGGCAGCGTTTCTCCTGTAATATCTCCGTATAGCACAAACTGTTTTACTTTTCCGACAGGCTTTTTGCCGATGTCTTCCGCTTTGATGCCGGCATGTGCGACGACAAGTTCGCCGTTATGGAGGATCTCATAAAGCGAGGCGTTTTCATAAAGGCGCATGAAAAGGTCTCTGATATCCTTCTGTTTATGTTTCGGAAGGTTTCTGTATTCGGCCGCCGTCGTCTCCAGCCCGTGCTGCAGCTTCACCGGATTGCCTTTGAAAAAACGGTACAGCTTATTGCAGTGATTGCCGGGCACATATCGCACAGCTCCTTCTTCAACGGCCCGTCCTACAAAATCAACGACCTCCAGCGATTTTGGCCCTCTGTCTGTTAAATCCCCGAGAAAGACAAGTGTTCTGTTTTCCGGATGAACGGGAAACCTCGATGACAGCGAGTAACCGAGCTTTTCAATCAGCGCAATCATTTCGTCATAGCACCCGTGAATATCGCCAATTACATCATATTTCATGCGTTTTCTGCCTCCTGTCTGCGTATGTATATACATTGCCCAGATAAAGCTTCAGCGACTTTCGTCGGAGAAAATCAGGCAAATTACTTTTTTTTCTGAGCGAGCATTGTTAAAATCGATTTTTACACCTGTGAGAAAAGAGTTCAGACGGTTCTTTTCCCACATGAAAATGTCTAAAAAGATGTCCCTTTTATTTTTAAAAAAGGGAACGCTAATCATACCCGGAAACCGGTTTTAGAGGAGGTACCAGTTTATGGAGCACACATCTGTCTCATCTTTAGTTGTCGTACTGATTATCGCATTTTTAACGCCCATCCTGCTGCACCGTTTCAGGTTAAGCATACCGGTGGTTGTCGCTGAAATTATCATGGGTCTTATTATCGGAAAAAGCGGGTTCGATCTGGTCGCCCAGCACGATACATGGCTCGAAACTTTATCGATGCTCGGATTTATCTTTTTAATGTTTTTAAGCGGGCTTGAAATCGATTTTTCCGCATTTGAAAAAGGAAAGAAAAAGCAGCTGCTTCCAAGCGGAAAGGAAGCGCCGAATACATTTAAAACGGCTTCGGTCATCTTTATTGCCGTCTTTATTTTATCGCTCGGCCTTTCTTACAGCTTTGTCATGGCAGGATTTATTGACAACGCCTTTTTAATGACGCTGATCATTTCGACAATTTCGCTCGGGGTTGTCGTTCCGACGCTGAAAGAAGAGCGTCTCATGAAGACGAATATCGGCCAGATTATTTTGCTTGTCGCCGTCATTGCCGATCTTGTCACGATGATTCTGCTTGCAGTGTTCGCCTCAATCTACGGGGACGAAAACAGCAATATGTGGCTGCTGATGATCTTATTTGCCGCCGGCGTCGTTTTATACCTGTTCGGAAGGGTATTTAAAAAGCGGCCTTTTGTCGAAGTGCTGTCAAAAGGAACGATCCAGATCGGCACAAGGGCGATATTTACGCTGATCATCGTACTTGTGGCGCTGTCCGAGTCGCTCGGTGCAGAAAACATACTTGGCGCGTTTTTGGCCGGGGTGCTTGTTTCGCTGCTTTCGCCGAACAAGGAGCTCGTTCAGCAGCTCGATTCATTCGGATACGGATTCCTCATCCCGATCTTCTTTGTGATGACAGGCGTCAAATTGGACATTTGGTCGCTGTTTGGCAATCCGAAAATTTTAGTGATGATCCCGCTTCTGTTTGTGGCTCTGTTAATCAGCAAAGTCGTTCCGGTGCTGTTTTTGAAAAAGTGGTATGACATGAAAACCGTGCTGGCTTCCGGTTTTCTCCTGACTTCCACGCTTTCTTTGGTGATCGCGGCGACAACGATCGGCGAGCGCATCGGCGTCATTGACGCGCAGATGTCCGGCGCGCTGATTCTGGTCGCTGTCATTACATGCATCATCACACCGACCGGCTTTAAAAAATTAATGCCGAAAACGGAAAGCGAAAAAGAGAAAAAGACGATCACCTTTATCGGCGCAAATCAAATGACGCTGCCAGTCACGCTCGAACTTTCTCCGGAAGATTATCACGTCAGAATCCTGCATGTCCGGCAGGAAAAAAAGGAAGAAAATCTGGCGGACCCGGTGTTTGATGTTGAAGTTTTGCCTGATTATGAATACGAGACGCTTCAATCATTCGGCGTTTTCCAAACGGATATACTCGTCGTGGCCACTGGCAGCGAAGAGCGCAATACAGGGATCGCGCTTTTTGCGAAGGAGCAGAAAGTCGCGAGAATTATCGCAAGCGCAGATTCTCCAGACGCCGAATCCAGACTGAAAGATAACGGAATTGATACATTCTCCATTCTGCTTTCTACAAAAACGCTGCTGCGCGCGCTTATCGAGGCGCCTGGCGTTATGAAACTCCTGACGAACCAGGATGCGTCGCTGTATCAGATCAATATGAGCAATGAGCGATTTGACGGTGTTCTGTTAAGGGAGTTTCCGTTTACGGGAGATGTTATCTTCGTCCGAATTTTCCGCGGGGTGGACAGCATCGTGCCCCACGGGGATACAAGGCTGCAATTGGGTGACAGGCTGATCGCCACCGGTTCGCGCGAATATATTGCGGAATTGAGAAAAACGCTTGGAGACTGATGCTTGACCATTTTGCAATTCGTGATAAGATAAAAGTATAAACTGAATGAACAAGAAATGTTTTCCACTAGGGGAGTCCTTGATAAGGGCTGAGATAAAAGTGTGACTTTTAGACCCTCATAACCTGAACAGGTTCAAACCTGCGTAGGGAAGTGGCACGGTATTTGAGTATGTATTTATGCAAATTCCAAACCACTTTCCTTGCGGGAAAGTGGTTTTTTTATGTTCAGAATCGAAGGAGGAGCCTCGAAATGAAGTTTTCAGAAGAATGCCGAAACAGCGCTGCAAAATGGTGGGAAGGCAGTTTTGTCCATCCGTTTATTCAAGGGATTGGAGACGGTACACTTCCGGTTGATCGATTTAAATACTATGTCATGCAGGATTCCTACTATTTGACCCACTTTGCCAAAGTCCAATCCTTTGGTGCGGCATATGCTCGCGATTTATATACGACAAGCCGGATGGCTGAACACGCGAAAGGCACATATGAAGCCGAGATGTCGCTCCATAGGAAATTCACCGATCTATTGGGAATCACAAAGGAAGAACTGGAGTCGTTTCAGCCGTCGCCGACAGCGTATGCGTACACATCGCATATGTACCGTTCTGTCGTGAGCGGCAGTTTTGCGGAAATACTGGCCGCTTTGCTTCCTTGCTATTGGCTCTATTATGACGTCGGTGAGACGTTAAAAACGTGCAGGCCTGACAGCGCGATTTATCAGGAATGGATAGCGACATACGGAGGCGACTGGTTTAAAGAACTTGTGACAGAACAGATCAACCGCTTCGATGAGCTGGCTGAAAACGCCGATGAGAAAACGCGCGCGAAGATGAAGGAGAACTTCGTCATCTCCAGCTTCTACGAATACAGCTTCTGGGATATGGCCTACCAAAAAGAAAGCTGGTCAAAAAGCGGGGTGGATCAGCTTGCATCTGCACGCGATCACCGATGACAAGCACTCTGTGGAAGAGCTTGCTGCAAAAATCATCTCGATTCAAAATGCCGTTGACTTTATCCATATCAGGGAAAGATCAAAAAAAGTAAGTGAAATATCAAGTTTAATCAACCACCTTGCCGAAGAAGGGGTTGATAAGCGGAAACTGATCATCAACGACAGGGTGGATATCGCTTTGTTTCATCACATTCACCGGGTTCAACTGCCTTCACACGGCTTTTCCGTCAAAAGTGTGAGGAGCCGTTTTCCGCATTTGAAAATCGGAAAGTCCGTCCATTCGCCAGAAGAAGCGGTTCAGGCTGAAACTGAAGGTGCAGATTACGTGCTGTTCGGCCACATTTTTGAAACGGACTGTAAAAAGGGCCGGAAAGGAAGAGGGGCTCTCAGTCTGGCTGAAGTGAAGGCGGCTGTCCGCATTCCGGTCATTGCGATCGGGGGTATTACCGAACAACGACTGGCGGAAGTCAAAATGGCAGACGGCATCGCCGTGATGTCGGGGATCTTTTCCCATGACAGACCGGATGAGGCGGCCGCGCGGCTTGCCTGTCTCGCGAAGGGAGATTCATATGAGAAAGCGCTATGATACGATCGTGATCGGCGGAGGCATCATCGGGACATCCATCGCTTACCATCTTGCGAAAGCGGGGAAAAAAACGGCCGTGTTTGAAAGCGGAGAAGTCGGCAAAAAAGCGACGAGCGCGGCGGCGGGCATGCTCGGCGCCCATGCGGAATGCGATAAACCCGGTACCTTTTTCGAATTTGCCAGAGCCAGCCAAAAAGCCTATCAGCGGCTGACGGGCGAATTGAAAGACATAAGCGGCATCGATATCAGAAAGCATGACGGAGGGATATTAAAGCTGGCATTTTCAGAAAGCGACCGCGAACACCTGATGCAAATGGCTGCACTGGATTCAGTGGAATGGCTTGAAGCCGCTGAAGTATATGAGCTGGAACCGCATGCCGGAAAAGGGATTCTCGGCGCTAATTTCATTCGGGACGACATCCATGTCGAACCGGCCGCAGTGTGCAGGGCATTTGCCAGGGGGGCCCGGATTCTCGGTGCAGATGTCTTCGAGTTTACCCCCGTTTTATCGATCGAATCTGAAGCGGGGGCTGTCCGCGTCACTGCTGCTTCATGCACCGCGGAGGCGGAGCACGTTGTCATTGCAAGCGGTGTGTGGAGCGGTGCTTTCTTTAAACAGATCGGCATAGACAAAAGCTTTTATCCTGTCAAAGGGGAGTGCCTGTCTGTGTGGAATGACGGCATCCCTTTGACGAGGACGCTTTACCATGATCATTGCTACATCGTTCCGCGCCATAGCGGAAAGCTTGTCGTCGGCGCGACAATGAAGCCCGGGGATTGGAATGAACAGCCGGAACTTGGCGGAATCGAGGAGTTGATCCGAAAGGCCAAGTCGATGCTCCCTGACATTGAATCCATGAACATCGACCAATGCTGGGCCGGATTGCGCCCGGAAACAGGGGATGGCAATCCATATATCGGCAGACACCCTGAAAATGACCGGATATTGTTTGCTGCCGGACATTTCAGAAACGGCATCCTCCTGGCACCTGCAACCGGTGAGATGATAGCTGACATGATCCTCGGCAATCCGGTCAAAACAGAGTGGGCCGAGGCGTTTAAAGCGGAGCGAAAGGAGGCTGTGCACAGGTGAACATTCAGCTCAACGGCCGGAAAATAGAGTGGAGAGATGACGGCGGCACGATTTACGATTTGCTCGCATCCTACAGTTTGGAAAATCGTGTTGTCGTTGTTGAAAGAAACAGGCAGATTATCGGAAAAGACCAATATCAAACAGTCAAACTGGAAGAACACGATGTCATCGAAATCGTTCATTTTGTCGGAGGGGGATAAACCGTTATGTTAAAAATCGCAGATCGTCAATTCTCATCGAGATTATTGCTCGGCACAGGGAAGTATCCGTCATTTGAAATTCAAAAAGAGGCTGTCAGTGCATCTGAATCGGAGATCCTGACCTTTGCCGTCAGACGGATGAATATTTTTGAAGAGTCTCAGCCTAATTTTTTGGAGCAGCTTGATTTAAGCCGTTATACGCTTTTGCCGAATACGGCCGGAGCAAAAACGGCTGAGGAAGCCGTCCGGATCGCCAAGCTTGCTAAAGCGAGCGGTCTTTGCGACATGATCAAAGTCGAAGTGATCGGATGTGACCGTTCGCTTCTGCCTGACCCGGTAGAAACGCTGAAGGCGTCAGAAGCCTTGCTTGAAGAAGGCTTCATTGTGCTGCCGTATACATCGGACGATGTCGTCCTTGCGAGAAAGCTTGAAGAGCTCGGCGTACACGCCATTATGCCCGGGGCCTCTCCAATCGGTTCGGGACAGGGAATCGTCAATCCGCTTAACCTGTCGTTCATCATTGAACAGGCTAAGGTTCCCGTAATCGTGGATGCCGGAATCGGTTCTCCGAAAGATGCGGCATACGCAATGGAACTCGGCGCTGACGGAGTGCTTTTGAACACGGCAGTGAGCGGGGCGAAAGATCCGGTCCAAATGGCGAAGGCTATGAAGCTCGCCGTTGAAGCGGGCAGACTCGGATACCTTGCCGGACGAATTCCGGAAAAGAACTACGGCATCGCCAGCAGTCCTGAAGAAGGGAAGTTGACGATTTGACCGGCAGGTATTCAAGACAGGAGCTTTTTCACCCGATCGGACCGGACGGCCAGGAAAAATTAAGTCGCGCCCGTGTCCTGGTGATCGGTGCGGGGGCATTGGGTGCGGCCAGCGCAGAAATGCTGGTGAGGGCCGGAGTCGGTTCGCTGACGATTGCCGACAGGGATTATGTGGAATGGAGCAATCTCCAGCGCCAGCAGCTCTATACGGAACAGGATGTGGTTGATCATATGCCAAAGGCAGCCGCTGCCGAAAAAAGGCTGCGCCTGATCAACAGCTCTGTTCAAGTGACCGGCATTGTAGCAGATGTTACCGCGGAAAAAGCGCTCGAGCTTGCGGAGAAAGCGTCCCTGATCGTCGATGCGACCGATAATTTTGAAACGCGGCTGATCATGAACGATGCGGCGGTCAAGTTAGGCATCCCTTTTCTGTACGGCGCGTGTGTCGCAAGCTATGGCATCACATATACCGTCATTCCGGGGAAAACGCCGTGCCTTCACTGTCTTTTGGGGCATTTGCCCGCGAATACCATGACGTGCGACACAGCAGGGGTGATCGGTCCGGTTGTTCAGCAGGTTGCCGCTTACCAGGTAACAGATGCCCTGAAGCTGCTGACCGGGCATGAACCGTCAGGAATGCTTCGCTCATTTGATATTTGGACAAATGAGCGCTCTGAAGTCCGGGCTGACGCGCTTAAACATGGCTCGTGTCCGACGTGCGGAAAAGGCGAGTTTCCGTTTCTTTCAGCTGAAAACGAAACAAAAGCAGCCGTTCTTTGCGGCAGACAAACGGTTCAGATCAGGCCGGCCGCGGAACAGCCGCCGGAGCTGGAGCCGCTTGCCGCCAGATTAAAAAAAGCCGGTTTGGATGTGACGGGAAATCCTTATTTATTATCTTGCCGTACGGAGGATTTTAAGTTCGTGATTTTTCGGGACGGACGCGCTTTGATTCACGGAACGAACGATATCAATCGCGCGAAAACGATATATCACAGGTGGATTGGCTAAAGGCCGAAGGGAGTGCAAACATCATGAGCATATACAAAGCATTAACAATCGCCGGGTCGGATTCAGGAGGCGGCGCCGGCATTCAAGCCGACATTAAAACATTTCAGGAGCTTGGCGTCTTCGGCATGACGGCTTTGACAGCGGTCACTGCGCAAAATACAACAGGGGTTCACGGCGTCTACCCGCTATCTCCGGAAGCACTCGGCACGCAGATTGATGCAGTGGCGGAAGATTTAAAACCTGACGCCGTGAAAACAGGGATGCTGTGGAGCGCGGAGATGATTGAGGTCATTGCTGAAAAAATTGCAACATACGAGCTTAAACGTGTGATTGTCGATCCTGTCATGATCGCCAAAGGCGGCGCTTCACTATTGAATGAGGAAGCAGTTGAAACATTGAAACGGCGCTTGCTTCCGCTTGCTTATGCGGTAACGCCGAACATACCCGAAGCCGAAGTGCTGACAGGGAGAAGCATTCAAACAATGGAAGACCGCAAAAAAGCGGCTCGTGAATTGCATGAAATGGGCGTCCGCAACATTATCATCAAGGGAGGGCATCAGCCCGAGGATGGCAAAGTAACCGATCTCCTCTTCGATGGAGAGGTGTTCACGGAAAAAACGAACACCTATATTAAGACGAAAAATACCCATGGAACAGGCTGCACATTTGCCGCCGCTCTTACCGCGCAAACAGCGAAAGGAAACGGCATTCAAGGAGCTTTCCGCATCGCTGAGGCTTTCGTCCACGAAGCGGTTGCACACAGCCTTGATTTCGGAGCCGGCCACGGACCGACCAACCATTTTGCATATCAAAAGATATCCAATGCAGGGTTGGAACTGTAGTTCCGCAATAAAAATGAATTAATATCGCGGCAGACATCAAAAACGGTCTCTGCCGCTTTTTATATTCTGAAATTGTCAGCCTGCTATTAATTGTGATACTATATATTATGATCAGGTACTAATAAAATGTTAATCATTAGGAGGATTTCATACATATGAATTTATCACTGGAAGGCCGGAATATCGTCGTCATGGGTGTAGCAAATAAACGAAGCATCGCTTGGGGAATCGCCCGCTCGCTTCACAATGCAGGCGCAAGACTGATTTTTACGTATGCGGGTGAGCGGCTTGAAAAATCGGTCAAGGAGCTGGCCGATTCTTTGGAGCGGAACGATTCAATCGTACTTCCTTGTGATGTCACAAATGACCAGGAAATTGAAGCGTGCTTCGCCGACATCAAAAAAGAAGTCGGGGTCATCCACGGCATTGCACACTGCATCGCTTTCGCAAACAAAGAAGACTTGGCTGGAGAATACTTAAATACCACCCGCGACGGTTTTCTGCTCGCACACAATATCAGCTCTTACTCACTGACAGCGGTCGCTAAAGCGGCGCGCGGCATTATGACTGAAGGCGGAAGCATCGTCACGCTGACATACCTTGGCGGCGAGCGCGTTGTTTCCAATTACAATGTCATGGGTGTTGCGAAAGCATCGCTTGATGCCAGCGTCAAATACTTGGCGAGCGATCTCGGAAAAGACGGAATCCGCGTCAACAGCATTTCCGCAGGGCCGATCCGGACATTGTCCGCAAAAGGAATCAGCGACTTCAACTCGATTTTAAAAGAAATCGAAGAACGCGCACCGCTTCGCCGCACGACGACTCCGGAAGAAGTCGGCGACACGGCTGCTTTCCTGTTCAGCGACCTTTCCCGCGGCATGACCGGCGAAAATCTGCATGTTGATTCAGGCTATCATATCATCGCGCGATAAAATAACGCTAAAAAGCAATCCGTTAAAGGATTGCTTACAGATTGTTGACAAAATCCCAAAACGACTTTTTGTTTTGGGATTTTGTCATCCCTTCAGCGTGATTGAAAACCTTTGCAGTCTAGGAAGGCCGAGCATCGGAGCGGACTTTCACAGGAGGTGATGACGGCGGCGTTCAGGCAGGACGCCTGGGCGATTAGCGGCCGATCCTTCTCCTATTCGTGAGCACCGACGCGCAGGCCTGACAACGAATGCGAGGGTTTGTCGACACGCTGAAAGCAATCCGCTAAAGGATTGCTTTTTCTTTTCTTCTGATTTCTCCTTTTTTGCATATAGATATACCATGAACAGATCGGAGGGATCAAGATGTCTAGCAGAAAAAACGATGCGGAGCAAAAGCCGCTCATGTATATTGTGCAGCCGGACTATGATAAGGCAGAGGCGAATATGCAGGATATTCTGATTAAAAGAAAGAAGAAAGCAAAGCCCGACGCTTCCGAACAAAAAGCCCGGCGAAAGGAACAGCAGGATGAAGCCGTCCGGCCAGACGAAAAAGACGGCGCCGAAGCGGTGCTTAGCGATGAGGCGAATCGGTCCGAAAAAGGAGTCAAACCGATTAAAAAGCCGCTCAGCAAGATGACCATCGCCGAGAAAATCGACTTTTTGGCAAGCCTTCCCGGCAATATGCCGAAAACCCTTTGTCTCATTGAAGCAGACGGGAAGACATACAGAGGAACGATCGCCGGAAAGAAAGGCGGTTCCGTATTTGTCAAAACGTCGAGCAAAGGGGCTCCGGCGGAACTGCAGATCGAGAGTATTACTTCCTTGCACCCGCTTGGCTTTTAAACTACACAATAAAAAAAGTCCCGATTCAGGGACTTTTTAATTTGAACGATTGATCAGTTGCGGATTTAAGCATTCGATCGCACAGAAGCATTCCAGATCCACTTCAATGCAGAAATTTGTTTTTTCCAAGCGGAACACATCGCAAATTTTGTCTTTATCTTCTGTGAAATCGAGAACGCGGCGATTTTCATCAAAGGCAATCAACAGTCTCAATGTAGCGCAGCAGTCGTCAATCTTTTCAACTCTGAAAAACACGGTGCTGAAGCAAGGGCCTGCCTGAAGCTCTCCGACATTTCCAAACGCTACGAACGGCTTAGACTTTGAAGTGTATATAATAAACGGAATGGTGTCGCCTAAGTGTCTCGAAGGGGAAAGCAGGTTGCTGAAACAGCTTGTCGGGCAGCCTTCTTCCTCAATGGCGTTCTGCAGGTCGTGAATGTTTTCAACGGCTTCGCACACGCAATTTTCGGCTGAACATTTCGTCATGTTATGATCCCTCCTAGTTCAGGATTTAAAATTTCGTTTTTCGGCCTGGCTTTTCTATTGGTAAAAGGAGCTGCCGAAAGCCGGCAGCTTTCGTGAAAAGACTGGCATCAAGCCGATCATATTGGCTTGATGCAGCCCGACACCTTTTAACCGTGGTGCTGATTGTGTTTTTTGTCTGCTGCGCGATCAACTAGTTCAGGTGACAGACATTGAATCGCGCAGAAACAAGTCAAGTCAACCTCGATGCAAAAGTCCGTTTTTTCAAGCCCGAAAAAGTCAGGGTCACAAGGATGGCAGACGCTTAATGTGTCGCCGTTTATGTCCACAGGCCTCAGGATTGAAAGCGTTGCACAGCAATCTTTTAGATTTTCTGCCCGGAAGAAAATCGATTCAAAGCACTGCATATCATCTGAAAATCCGCCGACATTTCCAAATGTTGAAAACAAACCGCCTTTTTTGTCGTATATAAGGAACGGAATGGTGTCTTTACCGGAAATCGTCGGATTCAGCAGATTGCCGAAGCAGCTCGTCGGACATGTTTCTTCAACTGCATCCTGTTCTTTTATAATCTGTTCTACTGCATCGCATACACAATTTTCATGCCGGCCATGATGTTTTCCGCAGCTCATGGATTTCAGCTCCTTTTTATAGGGATATTTGACTTTAGTCTTTAACAACATATGTACCCGTGCCCTTGTTGGTGTGGGTAATCGTCTATAAAAATGAAGAAAAGCAGAGCTTGATGGCTCTGCTTTTTTGTATTAAAGGAGTCCGACGATAAGTGTTGCGATAACAACGGTAAGCGTTTGGACAGCTGTAGAGACCAAGACGGCGACATCGGTATCTTCTGTTGTAACTGTGACATCGCGTGAATTGTCGATAATTAATTTTTGACGGTTTGTTTGCTTGTTTGCTGTTACCTGCAGCAAGTCTTGTGATACAAGCTCGGCAAGATCAGCATCGTCAATGATTGCCAGAACGATTGTAACAATTGCCGTCTGCACCGCAGTCATAACAGATGCGACAACTTGAGTATCCTCTGTAGAGACTCGGATATCGCAAGAATCCTTGATGATGATTGTCTCATCTGACAGCTGTTTGTTCAGGTTGAGCTGGTCGAGCTCCTGATTGATAAATGCATCGTGTTTACCGCACTTGCAGTTGTAATCGTCACAAACGTGTTTCTTAGGGTGTCTCGGATAATACTCAGTTCCCGGATGCTCGCATTCTGGATCTAGCGCAACCCAAGAATATGGTCTAGTTTCCATTTGTTTTCCTCCTTCCATTTACTATTATTAAATGTTTGAAGGCTCGAACTTGTATATGGCAGATACCCTACTCCAAATCCCCATTTTTTTCTTCGGTTTGGGCGGTGTTCTCCTGCTGCCTTCTTTGTCTCAGCTTTTCTCTTAATTTATTTTTACCTGAACGTTCTCTTCTTCGTCTCGGGCGTTCTTCGGATTGTGATGATGATTCATTGTTCGCTTCTTTCTTCTTTTCCTGCTGCCGCTGGATGAGAGCCTCGGACTGCGCCTTTAAATCTTCGAGTATTTTTAAGATGTTTTCTTTTTCTTCCTCAGACAGCGTTCGCACATTGTCTTTTGAAACGCCGTGTTTTCTAAGGATATTTTGCACAAGCGTATTTGTCAGCGGATTTACTTCCGCTTTAAGCTTTTCGCGATCTGCCAATTGTTTTTCACCTCAATTTCTCAAAAAATATTAGAAAGAAAGGAAGGCTTAAAGTATGTCAAGCTCTGTGATAAGCGCGATCAGCACTTCGGTTAAAACTTGGACGGAAAGCAGGATCTCCAGCGAGGAAAGCGTAATGGTGACATTGCGGCTGCCGATGACTTTGATGATGACTCTTCTCCTACTTTGCAGCCTGTGTACGGCTAAAACATGTTCTGTTACGATGTCTGCTGTATCCTCGTCTTCGATCGCAAGCTGAGCCGATAAAATCGTCAAAGAGATCACAGTGGCTTGTAAAGAGAGAGCTGCTGTTATGTTTGCCGTGTTTACAGTGACATGTTCGGAATCAATCACTTCAATGAGCTGGTCATATTCCCGGTATAATTCGTCAAATGTTTCTGCGTACAGCGCTTCGGCTTTTTCATGAAACGACATAACTTTCACTCCTTTCTTATCCACACTTTATTAAATGCAGACCGGTAACTTAGCGGAATGAGGAAAACATACATTTCAGCACCCAAATTTGCTGTTTTAGGCAAGGCGGTTCCGGCATATATTTGGAAGCAGGAAAGGGGGAGCCCTGTGATACAAAGCTGGCTTTTATATATTCTATTTTCTATCGCGGTATTTCGGCTGACACGGCTGGTCGTGTTTGATACGATCATGGCGCCGTTTAGAAGCCTGTTTCACGAAGAGGTTGAAGAAAAAAACGAAAAAACGGGAGAGACCGAGACGTATCTTGTCATGAAAGGAAAAGGCGTGAGAGCGTGGATCGGCGAGCTGTTGAGCTGTTATTGGTGCACGGGTGTGTGGTGTACCGCGTTTTTGCTTGTTCTTTACGCATTTGTTCCGACCATTGCCGAATGGCTGATTCTTCTGCTTGCCATAGCAGGCCTTGCTGGGGTACTGGAAACGATCGTGTCCAAATGGCTCGATTGAATGGGGATTTATCATTGGCAACTTATGAAAAGAAGACTCATATAATGGCGTATAAGCATGAGAAAGGAAGGAATGCAATGAGACAAGTGAAAAGAAGGCAGCAAGGCCGATTAACGAACGCTTCCAGCAATCATCAGTCCACTTTCTCAAAAAAAGTGAAGAAAAAAGGCTGCGGATGCGGCAAAAAAAAGAGAACCTATTAATATCAAAAAAAGCCGGATACAGTCCGGTTTTTTTGTTGCCAATTTTTCTTCTGATGCATACACCATCATAAGGGGGAAAAGCGATGAATGTATTTGAACAGCTGGTTGAATCAATATGCCGCAAGCACGATCAAACGCAAGCCGGCCATGACCGGGTGATCTTTGAGCAGCAGAAGGAACTGGAGACATTTGACCGTTCTGCCGAACAGTTCGGCAGGCAGGTCGAAGCGTTTGCAGAAAATGCTGAAAAATGGCTGGGAGAGGACGTGAGTCTGCCGGGCATCTATAAATAATCCACGGAAGCCCTATGCATCAATCCAAGCGAATCCTATCAACTGTCATATCGTGTAGGGAGAAAAGGAGGTGCTTTAGATGGGCTTTTGTGGCGGAGGCTACGGCGGCGGCTACAGCGGAGGCTATGGCGGCGGCTATGGTTCAACGTTTGTATTGATCGTTGTCTTGTTTATTCTTCTCATTATTGTCGGCGCTTCTTTTAAATATTAGTTTTTGAGTTGAAGCGAAGAGGGCGGCGGCATGTGTGCCGGGCCCTCTTCTTTTTGAACGGGAAAAGCACAAGGCTTTTCAAAGATGCATAAGATAGCGTATCACTCCCAAAAAGGAGGCATAGGTATGGACAATCAATTTTTCAAAAACATCGAAAAGAAAACGGGCGTCAGCATGAATGACGTCATGCAGCTCGCAAATTCGCTGCAAAATGCCAACTTCAAGGATGAAAAAACGGTCCGCAGCGTGATTAAGCGCGTCGCTAAATTGGCGAACAAACGGGTTCCGCAGGAAATGGAAGATAAGATTGTTGAATCCATTGTAAGCGGCAAGGAAAAAATGGATTTCAACACGATCGCGAAAATGATGAACAGCAAAAAATAAACACCGCGCCTTCCGATAAAAGGAGGGCACGGTGTCTTTTATTGCAGCTGGACCTGGGGATTCGGGCGTAAAACAGGCTGCAAAAACCTTGAGCGGTATGCCGTTCTGCCCCTTCTGACGGAAGGGACGCTGATATACAGGCGGTCCTCGGCCCGGGTCATGGCGACATACAGCAGCCTCCGCTCTTCTTCAAGAGCGGTTTCATCGCCTTTTCTCGCTGTCTCAAGGGCAAAGTCATGCGGAATCGAGCCGTCCTGCACCCCCAGGATATAGACCGTTTTGAATTCAAGCCCTTTCGCACGGTGGATTGTTAAAAGCTGAACACCGTATCCGTCAGCTTTTTGCTTTTCCGCTGCTCTCATATGATCGACATGCTCAAGAAATTCGGGGATCGTTTTGAATTTTTTTGCCGCTGTTTTGAGATCCCGCAGATCGTCAGACCCTTTTTCGAGCTTGTTTCCTTCGTTACCGCGCTTTTTCAGGTAATCGGAAAAGCCCATTTTTTCCTCTGCGAAAGAGATCGCTTCAACCGGTTTCATCGTTTTTAAGCCTGTGAAAAAAGGAACGATTTTCTTTATTTTATCAAGTTGAAACGGTTTGATGTCGGTTAGTTTTTCAAGCGCGTGAACCATCGTGCAATCTTCGGTAATCGAGAGCGCTTTAAGCGTATTTAATGCGGACTGCTTGAGAAAGAGGGCGGGTAAAATCTGTTTGACGGCTTCCGCGTCATCCTGATTTTGGCTTAAGTAGAGATAAGCCAGCATCTGCCGGACGATTCTCCTGCTGTAAAACGACCGGACGCCTTGTTCAGCCGTGTACGGAATAGCCGACTGGTGCAGACGTTCAAAGATTGCGCGCCCGCTGCTGTTTGTTCGGTATAGGATGGCGAAGTCATCAGGCTTAGCGCCCATTTCAATTTTTTCTTGGATATCAGAGACGATCATAATCGCTTCTTCCTCTTCATCATAAGGATAAAATATAAGCGGTTTTTGGCGGTCATCTCTCGCGGCACTTAATGTTTTCGGAAAACGCTTTTTATTTTTCCTCACGACCATATCGGCGCTTGCCACAATCGGATGGCTCGATCTGTAATTCGTCGTGAGGCGGACCGTTTTCGCCTTCGGATAATCTTTTTCAAAATCGAGTATAAAAGAAGGGCTGCTGCCTCTGAACGCGTAGATTGACTGGTCATCATCCCCGACACAGGTCAGGTTGTTTTCCGGGCTCGCCAACAGCTTGATGATGGCATACTGAACAGGGTTAATGTCCTGAAATTCGTCGATCAAAATCGCGTGAAAGCGCGTCTGATATCGTTTTAAAATGTCTGGCTGTTCTTGAAACAGCTGCCAGCATGCAGATGCCATATCGTCGAAATCGAATTGGCGCCGCGCAGCTTTTTGTTCTTCATATTGACGGTACAGCCGGTGAACCCGCTTTTCCCATTCGTCTTCCAGCGGAATCTGTTCGCCCGGAAGATAAGCGTTCTTCCAGTAGCCGATCTGCTGGATCGCCTGATCAACCGGAAAATCTTTTTCATCAAGCCCTTCTTCGGCAAGGGCCATTTTGATGTATTGTTCTTTTTGCCATTCCCATTTCAGCAGGTGCTCGCCATTCCATCTTGCCGGATCATGGTGATAAAGAATTTTGTAGAAAAAGCTGTGGAAGGTGCCTGTCACGAGGCGGTTCACAGTCTGCATCGGCAATCCGTATTGCGAGGCCATCCGCTCTTTCATTTCTTTCACGGCTTTTGTCGTGAATGTGACGAGCAAAATGGCGGAAGGCGGGATATCGAGCCGGGATATCATATAAGCCGCTCGCGCGGTTAATACCCGTGTTTTTCCGCTTCCCGCGCCGGCCAGAACGAGAAGGGGTTCTTCGGGGGCCGTCACGGCGGCAAGCTGTTTCTCATTCAGCGGCACATTCGGAAAGACCGGTTCCGGGGCCGTTTCTTCCGCTGGGGAGAAAGGAGAATGGAGGGAAGCTTCGCGAGGCGGCGTCCAGAAGTTCGCATCCGTCTTCTTTTCCTCTCCGATCGCTTTGCCTTTCGGGAGACGGAACACGCCGCTTTCTGTATAGTCGTTCTGTCTGGTTTGCTCTGTCTTCTCGTTTAAGCAAGCTGCTTCACATTGAGAAAAATCCCCGTTTTCCCGGTGGAAAAAATGTGGTTCTTCATGAATCGACAATTTCAGTCTGAGAGGCAAGCCGCAATGTTTACACGTGATTCTGTCTTTTCTTGCTTCATCAAAGAGGAATTGCAGGTGTTCTCTCGAATATGTATGTATATGAATGTCTCGGTTATTGAATCGGGCGCATTTCAAAAAGAGGTCCTCCAATTAATGGGTAATCGTCTAGTGTTATGAGACAACGTCTATCATATCAAATGAAAACCGTTTAAAACAGTAGATTTTTGGGAATTAAAGCTGATGAGGAGGAGATCGAATGGGATATTTGCCGCCTGTCCATCATGATCAATATACACAGTACGCCAATCGCAGCATCAGCCAAAAATCGAACTATGCGCATATACAAAAAACCGCCAATATCCCAAGCGAGCGCGCCTACCGCGAAGTCGAAAAAAGAGAGGAAAACCAGACTGCGGCTTTTAGGCGGGTCTTGGAAAAGAAGCGAAAAACAACGCTGAACCGCCGTGTTGCGGAAAAGGCGGAAAGCGGACGCTACGTTAACGAGTCCGTTTGAAAGATGAAACAAACCCCGGCTTTTATACCGGGGTTTTCGTTATTTTTTGCGCAGTTTTTTGAGTCCGAAATACAGAATAATCATAGCGGCCGCTCCGATCATAATCGGAGTCGTGTACGTTCTCGCCACATTTTCAACATGGTCCCACCGGCTGCCGAGCTGTATGCCGAGGTAGACGAATAATATCGACCACGGTATGATGGCCAGCACGGTCAGACCTGTGAATTTTAAAATCGGCATTTTCGCAATTCCTGCCGGAATGGAGATGGCGTGCCTGACCACGGGAATGAAGCGGGCGGAAAAGACAACGCCTCCGCCGTATTTCTCAAACCATTTTTCGGCCGTTTGAATGTGATGCTTTTGGATCAATAAGTACTTTCCGTATTTGTATAAAAACGGCCTTCCGCCGTAATAGCCGATCCAGTATAAAAACAATTGAGCAATCGTTCCCCCGATGACGCCGGCGATCACGGCCCCTGTCATCGTAATAGAGCCGCTTGACACCAAGTATCCGCCGTAGGCCAGTACGATTTCACTCGGGATGATTTCGATCATTAAACCGATTGCAATGCCGAAATAGCCAAGATCGGTCAGCCACATTAAAATATCATTCACTATGCTTCCCATTTTCGTTTTTTCTCCCTGCTTTTGATTTCATCAGCCGAACGTTGGAGCAGCCGCCGGGATGTTTCCCTGCCGCCCGCGCGGGAAACAAGCGAATCTCAAAAACCGTCCGGATGCGCCCTGTGCCATTGCCACGCGCTTTGAATGATGGTTTGTAAATCGCTGTATTGCGGCTTCCATCCGGTATCTTCCATCAGTGTCCGGCTGTCCGCCACAAGCACTGGCGGATCCCCCGCTCTGCGCTCGTCCGTTTTTGCTGCAATGCTTCGCTCTGTCATGTTTTCCGCGGTTTCAATGATTTCTTTTACGGAATGTCCGGCTCCTGTCCCTACATTATAAACATTTTGCTTCAGTCTGTCTTCATATAACCTGTCAAGAGCCGCCAGGTGGGCGGAAGCCAGATCGAGGACGTGAATATAATCCCTGATGCATGTTCCGTCCGGCGTCGGGTAATCATCTCCGAAAATGGACAGCTGCTTTCGCTGTCCCAAAGCCGTCTGCAGGACGAGGGGAATGAGATGGCTTTCAGGATCGTGATCCTCGCCGATCGCTCCGTTTAAAGCGGCGCCGGCCGCGTTGAAGTAGCGGAGGGCTGCCCATTTGACACCGTGCGTTTTCCCGACCCAGTGCAAGTATTTTTCGATCATCAGCTTCGATTCCCCGTAAGGATTGACAGGGGAGAGGGGGGCTGTCTCTTTGATCGGGACGTTCTCCGGGATGCCATATACGGCGGCGGTCGACGAAAAGACGATGTTTTTGACGCCTTCCTTGATGACCGTTTCGAAGAATGCACAAGACTTGAGCGTGTTTTCCCTAAAGTAGAGCTCAGGCTTTTCGATCGATTCGGACACAAGGCTTTTGGCGGCGAAATGGATGACAGCATCGACATCATGATGTTTGATGATGGCTTTGACAAGTGCCGCATCACCGATGTCGCCTTCGTAAAAGCTGATCCCGCTGACGGCTTCCCTGTGTCCGGTAGATAAATTGTCAAGCACGACGACGGAGCGGTTTTGCTTTGTTAATTCGAGTACGGTGTGGCTGCCGATGTATCCGGCTCCTCCTGTAACGAGTACGGATGTCATTGCCATGCTCCTTTCTGCGCTTCTTTTTTTAGGACGCTTTCCAGGTAGGCGAGCAGTTTTGGCCGCATCTCGTCCCGCATAAGAGCGATTTCCGTACTCGCTTTAAAACTGCCCAGCTTGTCGCCGATATCAAAGCGGCTTCCTTCCAATTTGCGCGCATACATGCTTTGTTCCCGGCAGATTTCCCTTAGTGCGTCAGTCAGCTGAATTTCATTTCCCGCACCGCGCTTCGTTTGTTCGAGCACAGGGAAAATCGAAGGCCTCAGCACATAGCGGCCCATAACCGCGATATTTGAAGGGGCTTCTTTGACAGACGGCTTTTCCACAAGATCGTCAATTTGATATATTTTGTTCTTTTGCGCGGACGTCTGAATAATGCCGTATTTGCTCACGTCCGCCGGATCGACTGGCTGAACGCCGATTACTTCTGTCTGATATTCTTCAAATACTTCGAGCAGCTGCCGAAGCGCCGGCGTTTCTGACACCATGATGTCGTCGCCGAGAAGGACGGCAAACGGCTCATCACCGATGAAATGCTTGGCCGATAACACCGCATGTCCGAGACCGAGGGGCTCCTTTTGCCGGATATAATGAATATTCGCCATATCGGCGATGTCGCGTATCTCTTTTAACACATCATTTTTTCCTTTGGCGAACAGGTTTTGCTCCAGTTCGATAGAGCGGTCAAAATGGTCTTCAATCGAACGCTTATTTCTTCCTGTAATGATAAGGATGTCTTCTATTCCTGATTGAACAGCTTCTTCCACGATATATTGTATAGCCGGTTTATCGACAATCGGCAGCATTTCTTTCGGCTGCGCTTTTGTTGCCGGCAAAAACCTTGTACCCAAACCGGCTGCTGGGATGACTGCTTTTTTTACTTTCATGGTTATTCACTCCTGGTCTTTTTTATGAATCTGTTCCGGGTTTTTGAAACACCCAAAGCCTGTTTCCGATAAAGTTGATCGCCATTCCTGCGACTGTTGCGGACATTTTGCTGACAAAAAGGGAAAGGCCGGCTTTTTGAAAAATATACAGAAGGACAAATGTAGCGCCCGCTGCTGCAAGATTGATTATGATAAACCGGACGATTTCCGCGCCATGTGCTTTTTCCTTTACTTGAAACGTCCATGTCCGATTCCAGATATAGCTGTTTGCTACGCCTGCCGAATAGGAAAACAGCTGTGCGGCCAGATAGGGTACGCGGAGGGACGTAAGGATGAAAAACACGGCGAAATCAACGAGTGTGTTTCCGGCTCCGACTATCCCGAAACGGGCGAGTGTGGTGATGTTTTTTTTGTTCATAACGGCATTCGGCTGTTTACCTCCCGTCTATTTTGTGTAGGGCTTCGTAAAAGCTTAGAAACAACTTTAATAGACAATGTTGAATAAACGATAAACAAAAGATGAACAAACTATGAAATGTTTTCTGAGGAAAAGAAAAACCGTTCCGCTTAAAAAGCGGAACGGTTACTTTTTGACCATTTTGACATGGGGGATATTCGCATCTAAAAATTCTTCAGACACGACTTTATAGCCGTGTTTTTCGTAAAAGGGAACAGCCTGTGTCTGCGCGTTCAGCATGAATTGAACCGCGCCTTGCTTGGCGGCTTCCTCTTCAAGCGCCTGAATGATCAGGTTGCCGATGCCGAGGGAGCGGTGGCTTTTCAGTACACAGATTCGTTCAAGTTTGCCATAGCCGTCGACAAGCCGTAGCCGGCCAGCGCCGATCGGCTCTTTTCCGTCATAGATGACGAGATGTGAAGATTCCTGATCGAGATGATCCATTTCTTCTTCCGGTGATACGTGCTGCTCCTTGATAAAGACTTCCTTTCTAACAAAGAAGGCGTCTTCAAGCTGTTGTTGATTCTTCACAATGACGGCTTCCACTGGCTTTCTTCACGCTCCTAAAATAAAAGTTTCATAGACGGTCCAAGATCCGTTGTCCAATTGGTAAAGCAGGTGAAAGCGGTCGATGACTTCTTCGTGCGACGTGTCTCTCATTTTCAGCGTGCCGAGGACGTCGGAATGCTCATCATCTGACAGCTTTTGTGCGACTGTGACATGGGGAACAAACGCATATTCGGGTTTGTCTTCCAAAACGCCGCTGTACATTTTTTCATGAAGCTGCGTCAATTCTTCTGTCGGTTCGGCTTTCATGTAGATGACATTATTGACAGGGGCAAAGGAACTGAATTTTGTAATCTTCAGCGTGACCGGTTTCAGCTCTTTTGAAAGTTCCCTCAGGTGTCCTACGACGCTCGCGATCTCGTCTTCGGACACTTCAAAAGGTGTTCTTAATGTAAGGTGGGGCGGAATTAAAGCGTAATTCGGGTCATAGCGTTTTCGGTAGGAATTTGCAATGTCCTGAAGTTTTTTTGATGGAAATAGCACAATACCGTATTTCATTTTGTTCCCTCCTTAAACAATTGATATGGTTTAGTATATCAAAGATGGGCCGATATACAGAGAGCTACAGCATTTTTTTTAAAGCGGGGGTGATGAGCGGCTGCCAGTATGTCCACTTGTGATCCCCGTCGAAAGCTTTGAAATCGTAGTTTGTCTGCTTTTCTTCAAGCAATTCTTTTAATTGCTCATTTGGACCGGTGAAATCCAAAATTTGATCATCAGTCGTTTTGACGGCGGTTTCTTTCTCTCCGATTTGGTGGCAAATTGAAATAAGCTGCAGGGAATCGGACTGTTTCACTTTATCGAGAACATGGCGGTCGACATAAGGTGACTGCATAATGACGTTTCCGAACATATTCGGATAGTCAAGCGCCGTCATGAGGGAAACCGTTCCTCCGAGCGAGTCTCCGATCAGCGTCCTGCCTGATCCGACTTGGTATGTCGGGTACTCACTGTCGGCGAAAGGGACGAGTTCATTTGCCAAAAAACGTTTATACGCTTCGAATTTTGACCCTTCCGGATGGTATGTAAGCCTTCTTTCCTGTACGTTTTTGTACGGAATGCCGATGATGATGCTTCTTTCGATTTCGCCGTTCGCCAGCAGTTCTTCCACCTGTCTGCTGATGCGCCCGAGGCGGAAATAGTCATGTCCATCCTGTGCGATGATCACATGATATTTGTAAAGCGGCGAGAAGGATGACGGCAAATAGACGAGAAGCTCCATTTCCTCGCCGAGCTCTTCCGAAAAAAGCTTCTTCTCCTGAATGACTCCTGTTTTCATAGCCAAGATGAATTCCTCCAGAAATAATGTTTGTGAACGTTTCCATTCATTTTAACACGAAATTCTCTTGTGAAAGAAGCGAAAAGGGCTGCCGAACTGTTCGGCAGCCGTGATTTTTTATGTCCGTTTTTTTTCGTACCAGGGCGTTGACGGTCTATCCGGAGGGTATCCGCAGCGTTCGCGGTACATTTTTCTTTCCTCTGTGAAATCCCACCAGCTTTTAGCGCTTTCGGGATCGTTGGCGTAATGGACGATGCATCGCAGCGCATCTTCTGCACAAGGATCTTCCCAGTAGCCTTTCAGTTTTTCGAGGCGGATGATCAAATCCGCACCTGATTCATGCTTGATGTCGCCAAGGGAATAGTAGCCCAGGTCAACGGCGCACTGCGCCATTTTCGGCCCGATTGAAGGAGCGGTTTGAAACTGGGCGAGCGCCTTGATGTATGCGGCGCGCTCCAAAGACGAACCGAGCGTATGTGCAAGGACGGACAGATCCATATATGCCGTGTTTTTTATTTTTACCTTGGCTGTCCTTAAGTTTGACCGTTCTTTTTTTGTCAGAGGCAGCTTCATATGAACACCTTTTAAAGATACAGATCGAACATGTTGACGTCATAGCCGAGCTGTTTTAAATAATTAAACAGCTGGGCCCTGTGATGGAAGAAGTGGGTGAGCGTTTCCGTCAGCCAGCGGCTTTGGGTCATCCCTTCATCAAGGTAAAACGGCTTTGTTTTTTTCGTCAAAAATTCCTCGTCGGAGAGGGAAGTCATATACGTTTGAAAAGCGGCGAATCCTTTCTGCATAGCTTCAGCCATTTGGTCAGCCGACTGCAATGCACTATACTTCTTTTCAATTCGGGAGATGGCGGCCTCTTCCTTTTCCTGCATGATAGCCATGTCGGCTTCTGGGATGGCCGTCAGATGGCTTGCCAGTTCTTTCAGGCTTCGCATGCGGTCGGCGGGCCGGTAAGACCAGTCAGATTCCTTCACTTTTTTCAGAAGATGACACGTGGAGCGGATGCCCGTCTCCATCTCGTGGAACAAATCGCTCCGCAGGGCTTGAACTTGCTTCATTTGCTTCATCCTTTCCATTTTGCTTTATTCTAAAAGTATCACCTAATCCTGACAGGCTTTGTCACGATTCTAAAAAAAAGTCAGTCGTACCTTGCTAAAATGTCAGCAGCCTTCCGTTTCAGCTGAAGCTTGATTTCTGCGGGTTCTTTGACAGTTGCCTCAGTGCCGAGGTTCCACAAAAGTTCCCCGAAATACTCAAGTTCTGGTCTGGGGAGGTTTGCATCGATCGCCCCCGTCCCGTCATCCCGCATGGTGAGGATCTTGAATAAGTCCACATCAGCCGCAGCCCGCCTGGCTCCTCTGCGTGTCAGTTCCGCTCGCAGCCGCACCGGTTCAGAGCACTCGCTCTCCGAATGTTTGATCCAGCTGAGAACCGATGGATAGGGAAGCTGGCGGGCCAGCGGGCTGGCCGCTTTTTCCGCCCGAAGGATGCGGTCGGCGCGAAACAGTCTGAACGCCTGCCTTTTAAAGCAATAGGCCGGACAGTACCAGAAGCCGTTCCAGCTGAACAAGCCGATGGGCTGGATGGATCTCTCCACGCAATCGTCTGTTCCGTCATAAACGACCGTCAAAACGGATTGATTGATGGCTGCGTCAAGAAGCGTTTCTAAATGTTCGGCGGCTTTTGGACGATGCGGATTCCAGAACACGATTCTGTCTTTCATCGCATCAATCCGCTCCTGTGTTTCCGCGGGAAGGTGGCGGTAGAACTTTTTTAAAACCATCCGCGTTTCCGCATCAAAGGGAAGCGATCCGAAAAACTGCAGAGATTGATACGCGAAAAACATAGCCGCCGCCTCTGATTGTGTAAAAAAGAGCGGCGGAAGCACAGGTTCATTCAGCAAATAATAGCCTCCGTTCGCGCCTGTTTCAGAATAGATCGGGACGCCGAGCGCGCTCAGCTCGTCCAGATCGCGGAGAATCGTGCGGTAGGAAACCCCGAATTCTGCTGCGAGCTCCCCGGCCGTAAATTTTCGTTTTGTATGAACGGTCATCATCAATTCGATTAATCGCTCTGTTTTTGGCATCTGATTCCTCCGGTTCCGTCGTTTGGTTTCATCATACCATGTTCAATATGAGGAAAGATTTAAAAATGACCCTTGAAAAATGTCTTGACTTAGGTTAAAGTAAAGAACAATCAGAAAATTGAAGAGATTCTTATCACGAGAGGTGGAGGGACTGGCCCTTTGAAACCTCAGCAACCGGTCTGCACTGACGATGTCAGTGTACCAAGGTGCTAAATCCAGCAAGCAGATGCTTGGAAGATAAGAAGAAGCGCATAATCCCCCTTCTTCTTATGAAGAAGGGGTTTTTTATTTTTAAAAGGATGGTGTCATATGACTGAACATGTACAAACAACGCTGGCGCAAATCGGCAACCGCAGTGATGAAATAACGGGAACTGTCAATCCTCCCGTTTATTTCTCTTCTGCGTACAGGCACAAAGGGATCGGGGAATCCACAGGGTTTGATTACATTCGCACAAAAAATCCGACAAGACAGCTTGTTGAAGATGCAATCGCGAAACTCGAAGGGGGAACGCGCGGCTTTGCGTTCAGTTCCGGTATGGCTGCCATTCAGACGATCATGGCTCTGTTTCAAAGCGGGGATGAGCTCATCGTTTCGTCCGATTTATATGGGGGAACGTACCGCCTTTTTGAAAACGAATGGAAGAAATACGGACTTCGTTTTTTCTACGACGATTTTTCAGACGAAGACTGTATCAAGTCGAAAATCACGAACAATACAAAGGCACTGTTTGTAGAAACGCCGACAAATCCGCTCATGCAGGAAGCTGATATTCAAAAAATCGCGCAAATCGCTAAAGAGCACGACTTGCTGCTCATTGTCGACAATACGTTCTATACACCGGTTCTGCAAAAGCCGATTGAGCTCGGCGCTGATCTTGTCATTCACAGCGCGACGAAGTATTTGGGCGGTCATAACGATCTTTTGGCGGGGCTTGTCGTTGCAAAAGGCGAAGAGCTGTCCGAGGAAATGTTCCAGCACCAAAACGCCATCGGCGCGGTTTTATCGCCGTTCGATTCATGGCTCTTAATGAGAGGGATGAAGACGCTCGCTCTCAGGATGAGACAGCATCAGGAAAACGCGCGGGAACTTGCGGCCTTTTTGGAAGAGCAGGAGGAAATTGCAGATGTTCTTTATCCGGGAAAAGGCGGCATGCTGTCATTCCGCGTTCAAAAAGAAGAATGGGTTAATCCGTTGCTGAAAAATCTCAAGACGATCTGTTTCGCCGAAAGCCTCGGCGGAGTCGAAAGCTTCATCACCTATCCGGCGACACAGACCCATATGGATATCCCGGAAGACATCCGAATTGCAAACGGCGTCTGCAACAGACTTCTGCGCTTTTCAGTCGGAATCGAACACGTCTCCGATTTAAAGCAGGATCTAAAAGCTGCGCTGGAAAAAGTAAAAGGGGAGGCGGTTCCGCATGAGTCATGAAAACTGGACGCTTGAAACAAGGCTTGTTCATAACCAAAATAAAACGGACGGAGCAACCGGAGCCGTCAGCGTGCCGATCCAGCACGCCTCAACCTTTCATCAAGGTTCTTTTGACAAATTCGGCGAATATGACTACAGCCGGTCAGGAACACCGACAAGAACGGCGCTTGAAGACACGATAGCCGAGCTTGAGGGAGGGACGAGGGGATTTGCTTTTTCATCCGGAATGGCCGCGATTTCCACCTCCTTTCTGCTTTTGTCAAAGGGCGATCACGTGCTTGTCACAAAAGATGTGTACGGCGGCACTTACCGGATGATTACGGAAGTGCTGAGCCGCTTCGGGATTGAACATACTTTCGTCGATATGACGGATTTAAATGAAATTGCTTTAAACATAAAGGAAAATACAAAAGTCATCTACCTTGAAACACCGTCAAATCCGACGCTCGGCATTACGGATATCAGAGGCGTCGTCAAGCTTGCCAAGGCGCACGGCTGTCTGACGTTTCTTGACAACACGTTTATGACCCCGGCGCTGCAGCGGCCGCTCGAGCTCGGCGTCGATGTTGTGCTACACAGCGCGACGAAGTTTTTAAGCGGACACAGCGACGTATTATCAGGACTTGCCGTTGTGAAAGACAAAAAACTCGGGGAAGAACTTTATAAGCTGCAAAATTCGTTCGGCGCTGTTCTCGGCGTCCAAGACTGCTGGCTTGTGCTGAGAGGGCTGAAAACACTGCAGGTCCGGCTTGAAAAAGCATCTCGAACAGCTCAGCAGCTCGCTGAATTTTTTGAAAAGCATCCGGCCGTCAAACAAGTGTATTATCCGGGGCTGTCTTCGCATCCGGGTGCGTCAGTTCACAGGCACCAGTCGTATGGCGCCGGCGCCGTCCTTTCGTTCGAGCTGGAGAATGCAGAAGCCGTGAAAAAGATTGTGGAACGCGTTTCTCTTCCGGTCTTTGCCGTCAGTCTCGGCGCTGTGGAGTCGATCCTTTCCTATCCGGCAAAAATGTCACACGCCGCTATGCCGAAAGAAGAGCGGGAAAAACGGGGGATTACCGACGGCCTTCTGCGGCTGAGCGTCGGTGTGGAACATGCCGATGATTTGCAGGCCGATTTTGCCCGTGCATTGGAAGCCGTATCCGGAGCGTTCGCCCGATCATAAAAGAAACCGCAGACTCTTCAGGGAATCTGCGGCTTTTTTTGCGTTTAAACCAGGGTAGAAAACCATGTGCCCAAGAGGGTGCCGACATAATTGCCGATCAGATATCCGAACGTCCCGACCAGCATAGCCGGAGCGACGAGGCTCTGCCAGCCTTTGGCGATCGCCATCGCCGCCGCTGTTGTCGGACCGCCGACAGATGCGTTGCAGGCCAAGAGAATTTCCTCGAGCCGAAAACGCAACAGCTTTCCTGCGGCAAGCGTTACGAGCAGGTTGGACATGGCAACCACAAACACAAATGCCAAAAGGAGCGGTGCGTTCATGAGAATGATCCGCAAGTCTGCCGGAATGCCGATCACCACAAAGAATAAGTAAATCAAATAAGTCCCGATTTCCTGTGTGCCGCGCAGCCGTTCAAAATAGCGGGGAAAGGCGATCGTCAGCAAAATTGTCAGCGTCGTCAGCAGCAGGAACTGGTCACCCAAGATAAAGGCAAGAAACTGAAACCCGCCGTCAGAAGAAAAACGCTCTTTGAAAAAGGCCGCTGTTTTTACAGACACAGCAACGATCGCGAAGGCGGTTCCGCTGTTTAAAGCAATGTCCTGCAAGGACATCTCTTTTCTTTTCCAATAGGCTTCCGCCTGATTTTTGCTGCCGGCCGTCTCTTCAGGAACGCCAAAGCGCTTTTGAAACCATTTAAGCGCCGGTATCCCCATTAAAATGAAAAAAAGAAGAGCCATCATAAAATTATCCGCAACCACCGTCGATGATACATATTCACCGGGAGTTGAGAACTTCGCGGCCATCGCCGCAAAATTCACGCCTCCGCCGATATAAGAGGCACTGATCATCCCGCCGATTTGGTCAAGGTGCGGAATCTGCTGCTTAAACAGAAAAAAAGCAATCACGCTTCCGGCAGCAGTGCCCAGGGCGCTGATGCAAAAGATCATCAAAAGCCTGCCGCTTTCTTTCAGGATCTTCCGCACATTGATTTGAAAAAGTAGCAAAGGTATCGCAAGCGGAACAACATAGGACCACACCGCATCATAGACGGGCGACTCGGCCGGTAGAATCCCCGCATTCGTAAACAGCATCGATCCGCCCAGCGCCAGTACAGCCCCCGATACTGCCGCAGCCCAGCGATACCGCTGCTCCAAATAAATACTCACCGCCGCCCACACCGCAATAAACCCCCAAAGCATCCATGCATCATCCGCTGAAATGAGTGAAGAATTCATTATATTCCCCCTATTCTCATCCTATATTTTTAATTATCAGATAATTAAATAGTGTAAAACGGAATGTCCAATTGATCAATCACGAAAAAATAGTCACCATGTTGACAAAATTAACGAGAAAGAGTATTTTATATTCGTCAGCATATTGACTATATTCAAAGGAGAGAACAAATGGATACCAACAGCTTAATCAACGAATTACATTTGATGCAGCAAAGCTATGCGACATTGTTTTCAGTTGTCAATAAGGTGCAAACCCGAGGTGACGAATACATGGAAATAGTAACTTCAAGGCAACACATGGCACTCATCGCCATCGCGCATTTGCCGACTGAAACTGCCACGCTTACGAATATCTCCAAAAAGCTTGGCACAACCAAACAGACCGCCAACAAGCTGATGACAGGTCTGATCAAAAAAGGCTATGTTAAATCAGTGCCAAATCAAAAAGACAAACGCTCTATTAATATTGAAATGACCGCTGAAGGAAAGAAAGCGCTGGTGGATTGTTCCGAAAGGTCCGTCTATTTCTTGGCCGACTTGTTTCAGCAGTTTACAGCCGAAGAGGTTGCGACATTTTGGCGGCTGCTGCAAAAGCTTTACCGTTTTGACGGTGAAGAACAAGACGGTTTTGAGGAGAATGCAAACATTCAGCTTGGCGTAGGAAATTCATTAGATACAGAAAAGATTCTCGGAGAATTTGAGAAACGCCGCTACGGAGGAGAAAATGATGAAAAATAATCTTTATGTAAAAGCAACAACTTTTAAAATCAAAGGAAAGGAGAAGCTCTATCATGCAAAAGATAAATTCCTGAAGACAAAGGAAACCATTCGCCGCGGCACAAAATTAGACAGGACAGGACCCTTTTTCTCAAGCTGCATTGCTCTGATCATCATTGGATATTCCTGGGGGACAAAGGCGGAATGGCTCGTCTGGTTAGGGGCGGCAAGTCTTTTGAGCAACGTTTTATTGCTGTTTGCAACATTTTTTCGCCGATATCAAAAATCGATTTGACATTCATTTGCGCAGGATCTAGTGGCTCGCATCGTAGATCAATGAATGACTTGAAAAGGATGTTCAGAAACTTATTAGAATTGTAGAAAGGTGCCATTCTTGTCTTTTTTTTGTTGAAACCTCTTATTTCCATATGCGTATAAAGAAAGGGAGGTGGAAAAGTGAAACAGAAAAAAAGAGAACAACTTGTTAACCTGTTTAGTGTGTTAAATGAAAAAAAGCAGATCAACGCGGCGGTATTAGTCGCTGAAGACGGAGACATTCTTTTTCAAGGCGCCTTCGGTTATGCAAACTTGGCAGATAAGCGTTTATTGCAGGAGGATTCCTTATTTGAATTAGCATCGCTATCCAAGCCGTTCACTGCTTTGGGCATCCTTCAATTAGCACAGCGAGGGGTATTGAATATTGAGGATCCCGTAGAACGGTGGATAACCGGATTTCCTTATCAGGGCATAACGATTCACGATTTGTTGACACATACGTCGGGTCTGCCCGATTATATGGAGTGGTTTTTACAACATTGGGATTATAACAAGATTGCTGTTAATCAAGATATCGTTGATATGCTGATGAATCATCAGCCGCAACGCTATTTTGCCCCGGGTGAATATTGGATGTACAGCAATACGGGATATGTGCTGCTTGCAGTTATTATTGAAAAGGCATCCGGTCTGAGTTTTGCCGAATATATGAAAAAAAGTATTTTTGAACCGGTGGAAATGCGGAACTCAAGGGTGTATAACAGAAGGCTTCAACCTGAAACCATTGAGAACTATGCGTATGGATATGTGTATGACGTGCATACAGAACAGTACGTTCTGCCTGATGATGTTGAAGAAACAAAATATGTCTCCTATCTTGACGGGATTCAGGGGGACGGAACCGTAAACTCAACCATTCATGACTTATATTTGTTTGACCAGGCCTTATATACAGATTGTTTGATCAATCAAGTCTCAAAAGAGCTTGCTTTTACTCCCGCGTCTCTGAAAAACGGAGAGTCTGTAGATTACGGGTGTGGATGGGTGCTTCGGGACAGTCCTGAAACAGGGCGAATTGTCGGTCACAGCGGCGGCTGGCCAGGCTATTCAACCGTAATGATCCGATATATCGATCAACGAAAAACCTTCATTTATTTGAGCAATGTGGAACAGGATGATGAATATGAACAGGCCATCTTTGAAGCCGTTGAAAATATCCTGTTTGACAAGGCCTACAAAATCCCTGATCGCCCTGCCGATAAAAAGAAAAAAGAGATCGATCCGGCCATTTACAAAAGATATGTCGGAAGTTATTCACTTCAGGATGGCACCGCCGCTGATGTGACAGTTGATAAAGAACGGCTTTATATGCAAATCACCGGACAGATCCGTTTTGAATTATTTCCAGCCTCGGAAACGCGCTTTTTCCTCAGGTCATTGTCTGTTGAAGTGGAATTTATTTTGGAGGATGGTGTGGTCACCCGCTTGATTATTTATCAAAATGGCGCAGAGGAAGAAGCGGTGCGGATAGTGGAATCAAGCAGCAAGGTATGAACGTTGTTTGTCATGAAGAAAATTAATCGTTCGAAGTTGTGGGGATATCAGCCTGGCTGAATTTCCGATGCCATCTATAAGGAGGTTCATGAGGCTGAACAAATTTAATTTTATAAAAAATAGTCATCATGAGTTTTATGAGTTAAAAGAAAACGATCTAATAAAAGCGGAAGATAGACTTGGTTTCCGATTTCCTAAAGAACTCAGAGAATTTTATTTAGAAATTGGGTACGGGTTTATAAGAGGGAATAAAAGTGCAATAAACAGATTTTTAGATCCCGCTACTATCGCAGATATCACTTTAAGGGAAGATATTTACGAATTTGACCCTGATTTAGATGATATATATGAAGATGAAGACAGGCTTGTTTTTTATGAGGTAAATGAAGGTGTATATTTAACGCTTGATTTAAATGATACCGATAAGTCATCGGTATTCTTTTTTGATAAAAAAATAGCTGACTCTATAGAGGGATTTATCAAAAAAGTTGATCAAAATGATCGGTACTTTGAAGATATGGCGGATTAAATTTTTTTTGCTTTTTTGGATGGAGTTCTTGCAAAACTGGACTGCTAAAACAACAGAAAAAACCGAGCAGAAAAATATCTGCTCGGTTTAAAAACTAATACCTCGGCCATCCTTTGGAATCCCAGTATAAATCATTAATCAGCAGCTTAGGCGCTCCATTGTCAAGCGCATCATAACCATGTCTGACGATGATGTTGCCGTTCACGATATCTGCACCGCCCGGGCCCTTCCATTGGTCGTTTCCGGAGTCGAGGATTGTGCCTCCGCCTTCCGTCATTTTCTTGCCGCTTTTGTCATAGTAAGGTCCCGTGATTTTTGTCGAGCGGCCGTAAGCGATTTTATACGTGCTGTTCACACCTTGACAGCATTTATCGAACGAAACGAATAAATAATAGTAGCCGTTTTTATATGTGATAGACGGCGCTTCAACCGCTCCGCCATGGCTCGGCCTTGATGCGATCGAATAAACCTTCCCTGTAGGTTTCATCGTTTTTTTATCAAGCTTTGTCAGCTTGATGCCGCTCCAAAACGAGCCGAAGGACAGCCACGGATTTCCTTCTTTATCAATGACTAACTCAGGGTCGATCGCATTATAATTGTTCGAGGTCGTCGTCCGGGTGACAAGCCCGTCGTCGCGCCAATTTCCGGAAGAGATCCGGTCTGTTGAAGCCAGTCCGATCGCCGAAGTATTGGAGCCGAACGCGGATACCGCATAATAAAGCCAATAGCGACCATTGTAATAGCTGATATCAGGCGCCCATTGGTTTTTTTCATGGTTTGGCACGAACTTTTTCCACCATGATAATGGAGTTGTAAAAATACTTGGCGCTGGGCTCCACGTTTTTCCGTCCGTCGATTTGATGACGCGGATTCCATTGCCGATACCCGTGCCGAATGTATACCATGTATTTCCTTCTTTAATCATGGAAGGATCATGAATAACGTTGTCTCCTTTTGTATCCCAAAAAGCCGCTGATGTTGGCTCAGCTCCCGAAAAAATAAGCAGAAAAAATAAAATAAAACCAGAAATAATCGTCTTAGCCACAGTTGTTCTCCTTTCAAATCTCGATGTCCTTTAACAATCGGTCCTCCCTTTGAGAAATATTTCCCAACAACACGCACTTTATTTTAGCAGGGGTTCGGTCTCTCTCAATCAGACAAAGGACTTGTTTTGTAGTCCTGAAATAAAGTGTAAAACCTAGAAAATATCCATATTTAAAAAACAATCAAACAAAAGTCATTTTTTCGTCTGAATGTTAACGAGTTGGAGGTGATTAATCCGACTTACTTTGGATTATTTTGGATATTGTGAATTATGAAAAAATAATGTGGTTGTTCAAAAGCATTGGAAGAAGAAGCACGGTTTACCCTCGAATATTTTCATTTATCCCGAGAGGTGAATGACACTATTAGTTGATTTAGTGGGTTGAAATTGGTAATATGAATTTGAAGATAGACTGTCAAAATCATAAAAAGACCACAGGTGCGTTATCAACGTATCGCTCAAACGTTCAGGTGTATTTTTTAAAAAGAAATGCATAAAATAAAAAAGACCCGACTGCGCCAACAGTCGAGTCGAGTGTACAAAGCGGCCCAACAAGGGCTTGGCTCAGTCATTTTAAATATAGACTTCCCTTTGAACTTTACCAGGGCTCAAGGGAAGTCTATTTTTCTTTCTTCGACAACACGGCAATTAACATGCCGAAAGCAATCATTAACGAGATTGTTTCGTATGCTGTCATAAGCATCACCCCCTTTCATAGGGGATGAGCCAACTTCCCTTGAGTGAGCCCGAACTTTGTACAAAGAATATTTTACCATAACTCTTTCGATCAGCGACTGTTTTTTGTTGAATGAAGACATACAGAGTATGAGAGGTAAGAATGGAAAAAATCAAACGCAAAAACGGCAGGAACTCCGTTGAAAATCAACGTTTTCCTGCCGTTTCGATTCGGTATGATTCCGACTGGGCTCGAACCAGCGACCTCTACCCTGTCAAGGTAGCGCTCTCCCAGCTGAGCTACGGAATCATGATATGTAACACTGGGTATTTGTTTTGCTGACAAGTTCTATTATATGCAGATTAGATGGGTTCGTCAACAGTTTTTCGATTTTTTTTTGAGAACTGGGAAAGAGTCTTGCAGTACGCCGCGCGTTATGAAAATATTGTCTTATATAGAAGTCAAAAGGGAGCAGGAATTGGATGGATCTGATACTTAAAAGTGTTGATAGTATTTTAATCGTATTTTTAGCAATCTTTTTTATGTGGAAATTCGTTTATGAAATTAAACATGAGAAGCGGAAGGCTGTTATCTTGCTTTTGCTGCTCATCAATGTCTACTTTATTGTAAAAGTGTTCAATCTCGTGTTGCAATTGATGTAGCCAATATCAAAATGCAGTTAAGGAGACTAAAAAACCAATGAAAACAGAAAAGCAAAAAATGCTGGACGGAGAGCTTTATCTTGCTTCTGATCCGGTGCTGTGCCATGACAGACTCAAGGCGCGCAACATTACGAATGAATTCAACCATTCGAACGAAATCGACGACAATAAAAGGACCAAGCTGATCAAAGAGCTGTTTGGTTCAACAGGGGAAACGCTCCACATCGAACCGGTGTTTCGCTGTGATTACGGTTTTAATATACATGTCGGGGAAAATTTCTTCGCCAATTTTGACTGTGTTTTCCTCGATGTATGCGAAATCCGGATAGGCGATCATTGTATGCTCGGACCGGGCGTTCATATTTATACGGCGACCCATCCGCATGATCCGTTCGAAAGGATAAGCGGTGCGGAGTACGGGATACCTGTCATCATCGGACGGAACGTCTGGATTGGCGGCAGAGCGGTCATCAATCCCGGCGTCAAGGTCGGCGAAAATGCAGTGATAGCTTCCGGAGCCGTCGTGACAAAAGATGTCCCGGACAATGCCATCGTCGGCGGAAATCCGGCAAAGATCATCAAATACGTTGATAGCAAAAACACCAATTCTATGTAATTGGTGTTTTTATATAGACGCGGTGAATGTTGGAGCTGATCAAACATCCGCGGGAAGCAGATTTCTCCCGCGGATTTAAGTGTTATCGGGTGACCGTAATATTGTTGATGACCAGCTGTCCCAATGAATTGAGATACGAAAATGTCGCTTTGCCTGGGCTGACGGCTTTTACGTACACGCGGTCCGAGGTGACGCTGACGGTAATGGCGCTGCCGCTGTAGGACACGTTTGAAATGCCGACGTATTGATCTTCCTGTCCGACTTTCATCGGCCTGTTGATGACGATCGCCTGAGGGGCGAAGATTCCTTGTGCAGATGCGTGAGAAGAGAGACTTTCAGTTTTAGAGAGTTCCTGGGCTTGTACATGCATGGGACTTCCCGAAACAGCAAGCATACCTGCCAGTAATGATGAAGCAACTAAACTTTTACTTAACCACTTCATAACCATCATCTCTTTTCCTGTGTGATAGTTCCAGGATATGGCATCTCCAGCCGGCAGTCAATCGTTTCCAGTGATGATTCACACATTGGACAAACGAAAACAAACATTTCGTGAAGCGGGCAGGAAGAACGGATCATCATTCCGAAGCTGTTCTTTGGTTCAAAGCGTTAATAAAGGTTTTTACATTTTTTTTGTCTTGCATGACGGGTGAATATATATATGAAAGCGTCCTGGTAAAGGTTTGATTTTTCAGCCGGAGCACGGAAAGGTTTCCATGCTGCACGTCTCTTTCAATGACGCTTTCAGACAGGAGTGACAGTCCGATGCCTGTCATGAGCGTTTCTTTGATCCCCTGGTTGCTGCTGATCGTCAGAAACGACTTGACTTTCAAACCGTTTGAACGGATGACATGGTTTAAGTATTCGCGTGTACCTGAGCCGACTTCGCGTGTTACCCATGTTTGATTTTGCAGATCGGCCATTGTCACGTCCTGTTTGGCGGCAAGCGGGTGATTACTTGAAGCGGTGATAAACAATTCGTCCTGCATAAAGGCGTGGACAGAAAGCTCTTTTTCATTTGTCTGGCCTTCGATCAAGCCGATGTCCACTTTGTACAGGCGGACGGACTGCACGATTTCTTCCGTGTTTCCAATGACGGCCTTGAGTTCGAGCTCAGGATATTCTTTTTGAAGGTCGAACAAGAGCGATGGCAAAATGTATTCGCCGATTGTGAAGCTTGCACCGATTTTCAGCTCGCCTTTGATCGAGTTGTGGTGATCGAGAATGTCCTGCCGCGTTTGTTCATATATGGTGATCATTTGTTTGGCGCGGTCGTATAAAATTTCACCGGTCGGCGTGATTTTCAAATATTTCGGAGAGCGTTCAAATAATTTCGTCTGGAACTCTTTTTCAAGATTTTTAATGTGCATGCTCACGCTCGGCTGTGACATGAGAAGAAGCTCGGCCGTTTTTGTGAAATTTTTGACTTCTGCAAGGGTAACGAATGTCTTCAGCGCATCATAATGCACACGAATCTCTCCTTTATTAAAAATTTTAATAGCTGTGATAATTAATATATATTTTACTAATGTTGAGTATTCCAGTAAACTTTAAATTAGAATCTTTTTTAGGAATGTTTGGTTTGAAGCAGGCTGACGCCGAGCGGCAAAGGGGATGTGGTGAGTGAGCGCTTACAATATTTCTTTGCAGCAAAGCCGTGATCGACAGATGTTTTGCGTCAATAAAACCGATTTGATTTATAGGAATAGTGGATATATGATGAATGTAATCCTTTTCCGTTTCAAACAAGTCATAATTTTTTTATTCCTTAGTGAGGTGGATATCGTTGCAACTTCAGGTAATGAACAGTCCTTTTAACCAGGAGCAGGCAGAGCTCCTCAACCGCCTTCTGCCAACTTTGACGGCATCACAAAAAGCCTGGCTGAGCGGTTATCTGGCGGCTGTGCAAACCGCCGATGACGCGGCGGCGCTTGAAACATTGCCGGCGGAAGCTCCGGCTGCAAGTCCGGCCCAGCCTGTTTCCAAAGAAGTGACCATTTTATTCGGGTCGCAGACAGGAAATGCACAGGGACTTGCTGAAAACGCGGCTAAGACGCTTACAGAACGGGGCTTTCAAGTCACCGTCTCTGCAATGAGCGATTTTAAGCCGAACCAATTGAAAAAATTAAAAAACCTTCTCATCGTCGTCAGCACGCACGGAGAAGGGGATCCGCCGGACAACGCGCTGTCATTCCATGAATTTCTCCATGGCAGACGGGCTCCGAAGCTCGATGATTTCCGTTATTCTGTGCTGGCTCTTGGCGACACGTCGTATGAATTTTTCTGCCAGACCGGAAAAGAGTTTGATCAGCGGCTTGGTGAGCTGGGGGGCACAAGGCTCCATCCGCGCGTCGATTGCGATCTCGATTATGATGAACCGGCTGCAGCATGGCTTGAGGGTGTCATCTCAAGCTTAAACGAAGGACAGGAACAGGGCGCAAGCTCAGCACCTGCTCAAACGGCAGCACCGCAAGCAGCAGGAGGAGAAACGGTATATTCGAGAAAAAATCCGTTCAGAGCGGAAGTGCTGGAAAATTTGAATTTAAACGGCCGCGGATCAAATAAAGAAACGCGCCACCTTGAATTATCGCTCGAAGGCTCAGGCCTGACTTATGAACCTGGCGATGCGCTCGGCATTTTTCCGGAAAATGACCCGGAACTCGTCGACATGCTGCTGGCCGAGCTGAAATGGGATCCGAATGCTACCGTCACGGTTGATCAAGGGGAAAACCTTTCCCTGAAAGAAGCGTTGACTTCTTACTATGAAATTACGGTGCTGACAAAAAAATTTATTCAGCAGGCGGCAGAACTCATTGCAAATGAAAAGCTACGCGAGCTTGTCGCTCAGGAAAACGCGGATCAATTAAAAGCATATATCGCAGGCCGCGACCTGATTGATTTCGTTCAGGATTTCGGTCCGATCGCAGTAGCTCCGCAGGATTTTGTTTCGATTCTTCGAAAAATTCCGCCGCGTCTTTATTCGATCGCATCAAGCTTCGCTGCAAATCCGGATGAGGTGCATTTGACGATCGGCGCTGTCCGCTACAATACGCACGGCAGAGACCGAAAAGGGGTCTGCTCGGTTTTATGTGCTGAACGCCTTCAGCCTGGCGACACGCTGCCTGTTTTTATTCAGCCGAATAAAAACTTTAAGCTGCCGGAAAATCCGGAGGCTCCGATTATCATGGTCGGTCCGGGCACAGGTGTTGCGCCGTTTAGGTCATTTATGCAGGAGCGCGAAGAAACCGGAGCACCGGGGAAATCGTGGATGTTCTTCGGCGATCAGCATTTCGTCACCGATTTCTTATATCAGACAGAATGGCAAAAGTGGCTGAGTGACGGCGTGCTGACAAAAATGGATGTCGCGTTCTCGCGGGATACGGAAGAAAAAGTATATGTACAGCACCGCATGCTTGAGCACAGCAAAGAACTGTTTGAGTGGCTTGAAGAAGGAGCGGCTTTCTACGTTTGCGGCGACAAGAACAACATGGCCAAAGATGTTCAGAACGCATTGCTTGAAATTATCGAAAAAGAAGGCGGCAAAAGCCGCGAGGAAGCTGAAGCCTATCTGGCAGAAATGAAAAAGCAAAAACGTTATCAGCGCGATGTATACTGATTTTGATTGAAAGGGGACTTTTTCAACATGGGGAACGAAATATTAAAAGCGCCTGAAGGCCCGCCGAGTGATGTAGAACGCATTAAGAAAGAAAGCAACTATTTGCGCGGCACCCTGAAGGAATCGATGCTTGAGCCGCTTTCAGCCGGAATTTCCGATGACGACAACCGTCTGATGAAGCATCATGGCAGCTATTTGCAGGATGACCGCGATCTCCGCAATGAGCGTCAAAAGCAAAAGCTTGAGCCGGCGTATCAGTTCATGCTGCGCGTCCGGATGCCGGGCGGTGTCGCAACGCCTGAGCAGTGGCTTGTCATGGATGAGCTTGCCCGGAAATACGGAAATGGCACATTGAAGCTGACAACCCGGGAAACCTTCCAGATGCACGGCATTTTAAAATGGAACATGAAAAAAACGATTCAATCGATCCATTCAGCCATGCTGGATACGATTGCAGCATGCGGGGATGTTAACCGGAACGTCATGTGCGCTTCCAATCCGTATCAATCAGAAATCCACAGAGAAGTGTATGAATGGTCGAAAAAGCTGAGTGATGACCTCCTGCCGCGCACACGTGCGTATCATGAAATCTGGCTTGATGAAGAAAAAGTGGCCGGCACGCCTGATGCGGAAGAAGTCGAACCGATGTACGGACCGCTGTATCTGCCGCGGAAATTCAAAATCGGCATCGCCGTTCCGCCGTCAAATGATATCGACGTATTTTCCCAGGATCTTGGGTTTATCGCGATTGTGGAGGATGACAAACTCATCGGCTTCAACGTCGCGATCGGCGGCGGTATGGGCATGACCCATGGAGACAAAGCAACGTATCCGCAGCTTGCCAAAGTCATTGGCTTCTGTAAGCCTGATCAGTTATATGATGTCGCCGAAAAAACGATTACGATTCAGCGGGACTACGGAAACCGCTCGGTTCGCAAAAATGCCCGCTTCAAGTACACAATTGACCGCCTCGGCTTGGAAACGGTCAAAAACGAGCTGGAAAACCGCCTCGGCTGGAGCCTCGCTGAAGCAAAGCCGTATCATTTCGAGCATAACGGCGACCGCTACGGCTGGGTAAAGGGTGTAAACGGAAGATGGCACTTTACAATGTTTGTTGAGGGCGGCCGCGTCACTGATTATGATGATTACAAGCTGATGACCGGCTTAAGGGAGATCGCCAAAGTTCATACCGGCGATATCCGCCTCACAGCCAATCAAAACTTGATCATTGCCAATGTCACAAGCCAAAAGAAGAAAAAGATCAGCGAACTGATCGAACAGTTTGGTTTGACTGACGGCAGGCATTATACAGCGCTCCGCCGCAGCTCGATCGCATGCGTCGCACTGCCGACGTGCGGATTGGCGATGGCCGAAGCGGAACGATATTTGCCAAAGCTGATTGACAAAATTGATGAAATCATTGAAGAAAACGGCTTGAAGAATGAAGAGATTACCATCCGCATGACGGGATGCCCGAACGGCTGCGCCCGCCATGCGCTCGGCGAAATCGGCTTCATCGGAAAAGCCCCTGGCAAGTACAACATGTACCTCGGCGCCGCTTTTGACGGCAGCCGTCTAAGTAAAATGTACCGGGAAAACATCGGTGAAGAAGAAATTTTAAAAGAACTTCGCGACATTCTTCCGCGCTATGCGAAAGAACGCAATGAAGGAGAACATTTCGGAGATTTCGTCATCCGCGCCGGAATTGTTAAAGAAACGACGGACGGAACGAATTTCCATGATTGATGAGCATTTTTTAAAAAACGCCTCAGCCCTTTGATCGGTGCTGAGGCGTTTTCTGTTTACGAAAATGATCGAACCGTTTCCGACTCGATGATCATTTTCATAAACTCGGCAGCCGCCGGTGTTGCTTCTTCAAATGAGGGTGTAATCATGCCGACCTCGCGGATAATTTGAGGAGAGATGTCTTTTTTGATCAACCGATGGGATACGGAGGAAAGCGAAAAGTTAGAAATCAAGCCGATCCCCAAGTTGTTATTGACCATATTGACCAATGTTTCCGCGTTTTGCACAGTCAGATTTTCTTTTAATTCGAGGCGGTGTTTTTGAAAGATTTGAGATACCGCGACTTCGTGCCCGCCCTTGCAAAAGATCAATTCATTTTGATGTTTTTTCAGATCAATGAAAGGTGCGTCTTTTAAGTGATGATATTGCTCAGGGATGACGGCCGCCATCCGGTCTTGAAACAATACTTGACTTTCGAAACCGTCAAAGGGAGAGGCGACGATGCCTAAATCAACCAGGCGTGTTTCGACCCATTGCTTGATTTGGTCGGAGGTTCCTTCGACCAGCTCGATTTGTACGAGCGGATACTTTGACTTGAAGGAGGCGATAGTCTGCGGCAAAATATTCGCTGAGACGGCGGGGAACGAGCCAACTTTGACTTTCCCCCTGAGCAGATGATTTTCTTGATCGGCCACTTGGTATATTTTGTTTTCAATCACAATCATCTGTCTGGCCAGTACGACGATTTCCTTTCCCGCGTCAGTAAGCTTTAACTTGTTCTGTTTATCCCGAATCAACAATTTGACCCCGAGCGACGTTTCCATGGTTTTTATGGCTTTGCTCACGGCCGGCTGTGAAATATACAGCTCGTTGGCGGCTTCTGTCATATTTAGTGTCTCCGCGACTTTCACAAAGATGTGAAGGCTGTTCATGTTCATAACCAAATGGTTATACCTCCGATAATAAAAATGTATTTCAGTTATCATCCAATATAGCATATGCTGTACATGAAACAAAGAAGAAAGGTGACGGTTTATGTTTAAAGTACTGTTGGGGATCATCTCTGTAACGCTTATTTGGGGGTATACCTGGGTGACGATGAAAATCGCAATCACTGACATTCCCCCTGTTTTATTTTCGGCACTGCGGCTGTTCATTGGAGCCGTTCCTTTGTTTGTAATTCTCTTGATCAAAGGAAGGAAGCGTTCAATAGGAAAGGAGAATATCAAGCATTATCTGGTGATGAGTTTATTGATGGGTTTAGGTTATATGGGGGTGTTAACTTACGGCATGCAGTTTGTCGATTCGGGAAAAACGTCTGTATTGGTGTATACCATGCCGATTTTTGTCACTGTCATCAGTCATTTTAAATTAAACGAGAAAATCAATGTGTATAAAATGCTCGGTTTATTTTCCGGGTTGATCGGTCTTTTGTTTATATTAGGAGGAGGGATTCTGCATGTTGATCAAAATGTCATATTTGGAGAGCTTTGTGTTTTAATCGCAGCGCTCAGCTGGGGCATCGCCAATGTATACAGCAAACTGAAATTTAAAGATACAGATATGATTCATATGAATGCATGGCAGCTTCTAACAGGGGCGGTGATGTTACTGATCTTCTCTTTTATACTGGAACCGTCCCGGCCGATTCACTGGTCAAATGAAGCGATCTTATCTCTTTTATTTAACGGTTTATTCTCTACGGCTTTGACGTTCGTCATTTGGTTTTGGATCCTGAATCAAATCGAAGCGTCAAAAGCATCGATGGCTTTAATGTTTGTTCCCGTATTAGGCCTTTTATTCGGCTGGCTGCAGCTGCATGAACCGGTCACAATCAGCATCCTGATCGGCGCCTTCATGATCTGCATCGGGATTTTTATGAATACTTATCAATTTAAAAAGGTGTAAAAAAAGGCAGAGGGTCTATATGGTATGATGAAATGGGAGGGAGATTTTATGAAAATCGAACACATCGCTATATGGACGAACAATTTAGAGGAAATGAAAGACTTTTATACCCGGTTTTTTCACGGAAAGGCGAATGAAAAATACGTCAATCCGAAAAAGCATTTCGAATCCTATTTCATTCAGTTTGAATCGGGAACACGGCTTGAGCTGATGAGACGTCCCGACCTTGCAAAAGGAGAGGAAAACGCTTCCGGCTATGCACATATGGCGTTTTCCTTAGGGTCGCGGCAAGAGGTTGACGAGATGACGAGCCGCTTTGAAAAGGAAGGATACCAGGTTGCCGGAAAGCCGCGCGTCACGGGTGACGGGTATTATGAAAGCGTCATCCTGGATCCTGACGGCAACATCGTTGAGCTGACCGTTTGACGGAAAAAAGCTAATGTCCGTTTTTAGACATTAGCTTTTTTCGTTTAGATGGCAGCATCGAGCTGATTGATTTTCCATTTGTTGTCTTCTTTCACAAACGTGATCTTTCTTTTCGCAGTCACTGATCCATCCAATGCCGGTACGGAAAATTCATAGGTGCGGGTATTGTTTTTTTGAGAAATCAGTTTGATTGTTGCTTTGTCCCATCCTAAGAGGTTGTCCCCATCGCCGACAGGAACGGCCATTTTTCCTTTATAAGACATAATGTTGTATTTTTCAAATCCTTTTTTAATGGCGTCTTTTGTGAAAACCGGTGCCAAGTAATCTGTTAACTTTGCTTTTGTGCTGAATTCACTGCACATATACGTATATGGAAGACCGCGGTATTCAAATGTTTTGGTTTGGCAAGTTGAGTTTTTCGCTTTTGGATTGTGGCCGCTCATCGTATTCCAAAAGTGCTCCCGTGCCTGCAAAGTCATTTGCATGACTTGTTTATTTGTTAAATTCCCTGATGTTTGGTTTTTCGCTGCGAGAGATGCTCCGGCAGGTAAGATGAGTAAAACAGCTAATAAACAAACGATTAACTTTTTCATGTTCCTCTCTCCTTAAATATATCTCTTATGTTACAAATGTTACAATAATTACAGATGGATTACAAGAGATTTGCGAGAAAAATTTTCCTCCGCTGTTTTCTAATATATAACGACATAAAAGCGACTGGGGTTATATGTTTAGGAAAATAATTTACGTCTATTGATTCGTTTCCCCGAATTTCTCTTCTCATAAACACAAAACCTTCATGTTGAAAAAACATCTTATACTGAAAAATAATTCCAGCTTGAACCAGCGTCAAGAGCAGGAAAGAGGACGTCTGAAACATAAAGGAATCATGTTGTTAAAAATCAGAATTTTACATAAAATCAAACTTTATCAGTAAAAAAACTGTAACGAAATTCGCATCAATCTGTCATAGCGGTGACATTTTGCTGTGTTACGATTTTCCCTGTTAGTTTCAAAAGGGCTAACAAGGGAGGATTTAACTTATGAAGAAGACAATCATGTCCTTGGCTGCAGCCGCAGCTATGTCGGCGACTGCATTCGGAGCGACTGCCTCAGCAAAAGAAATCGAAGTTCAAAAAGGAGATACGCTCTGGGGGATTTCTCAAAACTACGGAATGAACCTCAAGGACTTAAAAAAATGGAATCAGCTTTCATCAGATCTGATTTTACCGGGTCAAAAGCTGAACATTTCTTCTCAAGAAGAAAAATCTGAAGAAAAGCAGTACACCGTTCAGCCAGGGGACACGCTCTCAAAAATCGCAAAAGAGTTCGGTGTAACTGTAAGCGATCTTCAAAAACGGAACAATCTGAAGTCGGACCTGATTATTGCAGGGCAAACGATTGCGATAAATGGAGAAGCAGAAGAGGCTGTTGCTGCAGCGCCTGTGAAACAAGAGTCCGCGCAAAAACAAAACGATCAGCCTGTCAACGTGCAAAAGGAAATCACAGTGACAGCAACTGCGTATACGGCAAATGACGGGGGCATTTCAGGCATCACAAAAACGGGAGTCGACCTGAATGCGAACCGTGATGCAAAAGTCATCGCGGTTGATCCAAGCGTGATTCCGCTCGGTACGAAAGTATATGTGGAAGGCTACGGCGAAGCGACGGCTGAAGACACCGGAGGCGCCATTAAAGGCCATAAAATAGACGTATTTATTCCAGATAAAAAAGACGCTTTCAATTGGGGCGTCAAAACCGTAAAGGTCAAAATTTTAAACTAATATCAAAAAATGCAGGAGGCGCTTCATGCCTCCTGCATTTTTTTGATGGATCGATGTTTATGCTGGATGATGTTCCCCGCGACTGCTTTTCACAAAAACTGAAATCACAAGAGCAGCTGCTGCAAAGACGATGGCTACGAAATAAACCATATGAACGCCTTCTGTCATACCTTGCATGTGCAGCTCCTGACGGCTGGCTCCTGAAGAATGCGCGATAAAGCGATTCGAAACGGTCGTCAGAATTGTCGTGTACAATGCCGGACCGATGGCCCCTGACACTTGATTGACCGTATTCATAATCGCCGAGCCATGCGGGTACAGCGGTTTGGGCACCTGGTTTAAACCGAGCGTCATGATCGGAGCCATCGTTAACCCGACGCCGAGTGTGAAGCCGGCGTACAGCATCATTCCCGCCGCCATCGGCGTATCGCTTGAAATATTCGTAAACAGCGAAAGGACGGCAATCACAATGATCAACCCGGTGATCAACAGCGGTTTAAAGCCAAGCTTATCAAACAGGCGTCCTGCAACAAGAGATGTCATCGCCAGGACAAGGCCGCCCGGCAGCATAAGAATGCCTGTATAAAGCGGTGACAGCTCAAGCGCCATCTGGAAGTAAAGCGGCAAAATCAGCATCATCGAAAACTGCAGCATCATCACGATCCACATCAGGATAACCGAGACGGAAAATATTTTTGACTGAAACGGCCTCATATCAAGCATCGGCGCTTTCAATTTGAGCTGGCGCATGACGAACAATATTAATCCGATGACACCGGCTGCCAGTCCGATGATCACTTTCGGACTGCTCCAGCCCGCAGCTTCCCCGGCGTTGCTGAAGCCGAAAACGATTCCGCCAAACCCGACAGTCGATAAAAGAATAGATAATATGTCAATTTTCGGATACGTCAGTTCGGTTACATTTTTCAGGCGGAACGCCGCATAAAAAATCATGAAAACCGATACTGGAAGCATCATGAAGAAAACAACGCGCCATGAATAATGCTCGACAATATAGCCTGAGATGACCGGACCGATCGCCGGAGCAAATAAAATAACGAGCGTGAGGATTCCGGTCATCGTTCCGCGTTTTTGCGGCGGAATCAAAGTCAATATCACATTCATCACAAGCGGCAGTATCAAACCTGTACCTGAGCCTTGGATGATCCGTCCGGCGAGAACGAGCGGGAAGACCGGAGCGATTCCGGCCAGAAAGGTTCCCGCTGTAAACAATGTCATCGCAGACAGAAACAACTGCCTTGTCGTAAAGCGCTGCATTAAAAACGCAGTAATCGGCACGGCGATGCCGATCATGAGCATATATCCGGTTGACAGCCACTGGGCCGTATTCGCTGAAATGCCGAAATCGTCGATGATCTTCGGCAAAGCCACATTCATGACCGTCTCATTAATCAGAGCGAGAAAATTTCCGACGATTAAAATGGCGATAATCATGAAGGAGCCTTTTTTAGCATGTTCCATTTGCATTTCCCACCCTTTATGATCGTTTTAGTAAAAAAGGAATTTGTTCGGCGGCTGCACTGAGGGGCCGACCGTTTTTTTTCGTCACTGAGAGCACATACGCACCCTCAATCATCGCCTGTATCGCGATGCTCAGCGTCTCGGCCGTTTCCGGCGCGTAGCCTGACTGGAGCAGTTTATCCTGATAGACAAGCTGCCAGTCTTGATAAACCTGTTCACAAGTTTGGCGGAGCCTTTCGCTGAACGACCACGTTTCTGCGGCGACGGATACGATCGGAATATCATCGTTTTCTTCCATGATGTATTCCTCGATTCCGTCAGCCATCATCTGGATATAAGATTGAAACGCCTTGACAGGATCAGCTTCTCGGCTGATCGCTGACAATATATACGCTTTGATTCTTTTCCCGGTTAATTGAATCGCCTCTTGCGCCAGTTCTTCTTTGCCGCCGGGAAAATAATAATAAAGCGATCCCCGCGGCGCTCCGCTTTCGGCTGTGATTTGGCTCAGACCTGTGGCATGGTAGCCTTGTTTGCGGAACAATCGTGAAGCTGCCCGCAATATTTTGTCGCGGCTGCTCATTTTTTCTGCCATCCTATCATTCCCTTATGATTTTATACTGATCGGTCTATATAATTTTAACGAAAAAAAAGACCTTTTTTGAAGGCCTATTTTAGAAAAAGGACGATTTGTCCATATTCGGTTCACCGGGAATCCGCTGAAGGCTTCAGAAAGCCGGCAAGCAGCGGCGCCACAGCGATCACTGCCAAGATCGACAAAAGGCTGTCAGATATGAGGTGAACAAAAGTGGAATTGATGGTATAGAGTGCGAGCACCGTTAAATAAACGGCCAAAAAAACGTAGCCGAAGATTTTCTTGCGGAACGGTTTTTTGAGTTGAATAAAAAGAAACAATCCGGCCATTAAAATGATAAACGTCACAGTTCTATTCTCCCTTCGCGAATGTTTCTCAATCCTCGTATGTCCGGTTTCTTTCTTTGTTGTCTTCAAATGCCAGCTGAATGACGAATAAAAACAGACAGGCGATGATTTCCACATCCAGCGGGATGGTGATGCTGTCCATCAATTCATCAGCGAGATGGATGGCAAGCCACGTAAAAAAACATTCGATCATAAAGGTCACAGCTTTATGACCGATCATAAAGCTCAAAATCTTTTCCGGGATTTCAAACAGCGCGCCGAGGCCAAAGGATAAAAGGATATACCAGAAGAGCGACCAGGGCGATTCGTATGTCACGCCGAAAATCGCGAAAAAACCGGCGACGCCGAAATAATAAGACCCGAATAAGAGCGTAAACACAGTGAGGATCAACAGAAAGATCAAAGTCACTGCGAACATGGTACCGAGAGTTTTTTTAATCATTAAACATTCATTCCTAATCATGCAGTGTATATTCATGATATCAGAAAAATATCCGGTTGTGAGTTATTAATGAGATTTTGGGGTTAAAGTTTGTGTGGAAGGGGGGAGTGGAGAGAGCGTTCTGAAAAATTCCTAAGGTGTTTTTCGAGACCTAATTAATCGCCATATATCATATTTGGAGCGTTTTCATAAGGGCTGCAAAGAGGATAGGATCCCAAATGAAAAAGGCTGTCAGCCGGCAACCTTACTTTGTTAATCATATTTCGTATTTGCTTGTTCTAAAACCGACGTGTTTACTAGAAGAATTATTTTCGTGCCTTAGGTGATTTTCGATTTTGGTTCAATTGCTTTAATCTTTTAAATCTCATAAAGAGATTTTCATTTTCCTAGAGGCAACATATTTACAACCGCCGCGACTCCCGGTACACTACATAAAAACAGGACAGGCAGGTGCAAAAAATCAAGAGATGAAGCAGGCTTTAACTGACCAATACGGCAGCTTTACAGAGATGGCAGAAAATGAAATAGAAGGAACCGATTATTCGGTGGCTGCGCGGGATGCAGGGAGCGCACTGCTTGTGATGGCTCCCCACGGGGGCGGGATTGAACCGGGCATCAGTGAAATTGTCAGGGCTTTTGCAGCGGGTTCTTCGGTTTATTTATTGGAAGGATTGAAAAGGCGCGGCAATAAGAGTCTTCATGTGACAAGCGCCCATTTTGACTGCCCGCTTGCCGTGCGAATGGCTGCAGGACATCGATACATACTGGCGTTCCACGGATATGACGAGCCTTTCCGCCGGCATACGCTCATCGGGGGGACAGATCGAAGGCGCGCCTTGTGGTTTGCGGAGACATTGGAGAAGCACGGATTTTCTGCGGAGCTGGCGGCTGAAAGGGGATATCTTTCAGGTACAAACCCTGCAAGCATCAACAATCGCTGCCAAACAGGGTTAAGCGTGCAATTTGAAATCAGCACTGCCCAGCGGAAGGCGATGTTTGAGCAATTCACATTAAAGGGCAGGCGAACGTCTCAAAATGAGGTGTTTTCCCGCTATGTCAAAGCTTTGAAGGCAGGAGCCCGCATCGCATATGGGCCGAGTGCAGCCGGGAGCTGAGCCGGCTGTTTTTTATTTTCTCAGCATATACGCCGGCCGGCTTTCTGCCGCGACCATTTTGCCGACGCCGTTTGCCGTTGTGTACGGGCGGCGGGTTTCCCGGCGGTAGCGTGCAAGTTCGTCTTCTTCTTTAAGGCGAGCAGCATTCGCTGATTCGCTCTCTTGGGAAAGGCTCGCCATCCATGCCTCATGAAACTGGATCCCGGCTTGCCGTTTTTCAAAGAGCTCGATCCGTTTGACAGCGAACGATTCCGTGACTTTAAAGAGGTCGGCGATCATTTTAGCGGCTTGGCATCGCAGCTGGGGAAAATCCATTTTTAAAAGCATAAAAGTAGGGACGCAAAAATGGTACATAAATTGATTGGCCTGGAATTCCTGCAGCTCCCTGAACATCTGATTCATATAAAGCTGGTTTCCCGCGTGCTTTAATACGTGGCATAACTCATGGGCAAAATCCTCCCACTGCTTTTCCTTTGAAAGGCTGCTGTTGAGAATGATGCTGTACATGCCGTCATGCTTAATCATCATGCTGTTGACATTTTCATAGTGAATCCAAATGTTAAAATGAGCGGCTATGCGATTCATATCAATGTGGTGGGGTTCAAAAAAACCAAACTTTTGATACATATTTTTGACGTATTCTTCTAGGTGAGATAAGTAAAACTTCAATACGAGACACCCTTTCGAACAAATGTTCTGTTTTTAGCGGGAAAGAAAAGCCCGTCAAAGGGGCTGTCATGTTTTCATGCAGATCTATCATATACGATGAGCAGCCTCTTTAGCAAATCTTTCCCTTTTTTATCGTCTTAACTATTAAATCGGCGCTCATCAGGTAATGTTTAATAAAAATTCCTTTTTTATCCGTTTTGTTTATCTCCGGGCTTTCGTTTTTTCTCTTTTTCTTTTAAGTATTGAATGAACTCGATGGCCTGCTGTCTGCTTTCGGGGGAAAATTCCTGCATGTCTCGGTATGCAATTTGCAGATCCGGATCTGCGATTTCGTCTTCAATCGTTTTTTTCTTTTCCGTTCCTGTCAACAGATAGTCAATCGTCACTTTATAGTAATCGGCGAGTTTTTTTAATGTTTCATAGTCCGGCTCGCTTCTTCCGTTTTCGTAATGGGAGTAGCGGGCCCGCGATACACCGATCTGCTTTGCAACTTCTTCCTGTGTCCGTTTTCCTCTCAGGCTCTTCAGTCTGCCGCCTAACATAGAATGACCTCTCTTCCTCAATTCGGCATGTTTATCTCTATTATAGATACAAAATGTATCGAAATAAACATATGATAAAAAAAGTATCAAAAAAGTATTGATGATAAGAAGTGTATCATATATAATCAAATCATCAGATACGTATCGTATCAAAAACAGGGAGTGAGAACATGTGCGAAAACGGTTGATCGAAGAGCGTTGTAAGAGGGGATGGACCCAAAAGCAAGTGTCGGAAAGGCTTGGACTCTCCGAGGTTTATGTTCGCAAAATCGAAAGGGGAACACGCAATCCCGGCAGAGAAACGATGCTGAAATTCGAAACGCTTTACTCAGTGCCTGATCGATTGCTGTTTCCCGATCTTTTTCAGGTCTGTTTGGATACATATTGTATCAATGGAACTCTGTATGAAAGAAGGCGATGTCATGAATCTTGAACATCCGATGGTCACACACATTCGAACGCACGGCTATCCAAAGGAAGCCGACAGAGAGCAAATGCGAAGACATGGCGGACCCGCCGGATATCCACAAGGAGGCAGCATGGGTAAAATTGTGATTTCCTACAGCTCAGACCGTTTTGATCAATGGCGGCTCGGCGAAGCCGGGGGATTCATCGCTTTTACGAAAGACGGAAAGCCTGTATTCCAATTCGATCGTAAAGGCCAATACGAACGGTATCTCAGACTGAACCGCAGAAGGCACAAGGAAGGGGGAAGATGAATGTCCCGTCCGCTCGATCAAAGCTATCCCTTTTCCGTTTACTCAGGGATTTTAACACCTGTGCACTACGAGAAAATAGGCAATGCCATTTGGCTGTTTTTATGGTGCATCAGTTCAACAACTAAGGAAATCGAACGCGATGGGATGACATGGGGCATCGTGCTCGGCAACAAACCGCTGAAAGCCGCAGAATTGGCTCTTCAATTCGGCGTCAACGAAAAAACGGTTAGAAGATGGCTCGCTCTTCTCGAACGAAACGGCTACATTGCAGTCACAAGAGCGCCTTACGGAATGATTTTGTCAGTCAGACATTCAAAGAAATTTGCCTATGCCAGCCATGTCCGGTCAGGCAGTTCTGTTCGGACAGAAGAGACTGGCCGTGCGGACATCCTTGTCCAATCCAATAAAGATATCACACAAATCAACACAAAACATAATATGACTTCCATAAAAACAATAGCAGACCGATTTGCCGCCCTTAGGTCTTTGCAGGAAGGAAAGCCTGTCCATCCCTCGTCAAAAGACTACCAGGCCGTCGCCCGGATTGTCGCCCGCGGAGTGTCTATTCCGCAAACAATCAAATGGCTTGAACAATGCTTTGAAGAGTATGAGGCGCGGCGCCGAAGCCGCAATGAAACGATCAAGGTCTTCAGCTACTGTGAAAAATATATAATCGGCCGGCTGGCTGAAGCGGAAGAGAAAACAACTGTCAGGAGGGAGAACAATGTCCAAAAGAACAATCGAAGAGATCATGGACGAACTGAGAAACAGGAGCTGTCTATCACAGGGGGACAAACCGGAAGAATCCGCCGCAAAACGGTATGACTGTCCGAAATGCAAAGATGAACTCGGATTTATCGAACGGCGCGGAACGATGGAAGTATGGGTATCATGCGCCTGCCGCGAATGGCGGAAAGCGCAAAAGCTGTTGAAATCGAGCGAAATCACCGAACAATTTAAAAACTTAAATTTTGCTCAGTTCAAGACGAAAGGAAAACACCAATCTGTAAAAGAGGCGTATGAATGCGCCGTTGAATATGTACAAGCTTACCGGGACATCCGGGAAAGCCGCAAAAACAGCATCGCGCTCTTGGGACGACCCGGTTCAGGGAAGACGCATTTGCTGACGGCCGCCGCCAATGAGCTGATGAGGAAGCATTTCGTACCCGTCCTTTATTTTCCTTTTGTCGAAGGATTCAACGATTTAAAACAGGATTTCTCATTGCTTGAGGATAAGCTGAACCGGATGAAGCGAGTCGAGGTGCTGTTTCTCGATGACCTGTTTAAACCGGTGGGAGGCAGGCCGCGGGCGACGGAATGGCAGATCGAACAGACATATGCTGTCGTCAATTACAGGTATTTGAACCATAAGCCGATCATGCTGTCCAGCGAGCTAAGCGTTGAAGAAATTGTCAGCATAGACGAAGCGCTCGGAACGAGGCTGGTTGAAATGTGCCAGGACTTTCTCGTCGTCCTGAACGGGAGCTCTTTCGGCATCAATCATAGACTGGAGGGGATGGTTTGATGTGCCCGCTATGTAACGGGAGAAAATCAGTCCACCAGGACGCAAGGATCGGAACGATGTTCTGCGCTTGTCCAAACTGCCGCTCTGAAAGCGGCGATTTGACGGATGTGATCAAACATCTGGAAGCGCTGATTGCAAAAATGAAAACAAGGGTGAAACAAGGTGCTTAAATGTTTAAAAGCGATGATTCTCATCATCTGGACAGCGGCAAAAAGAGACGCACAAATGAAACGATGGCACGAAGAAGACGGAAAGTGAGGAAGACAAACGTGAAGAACGAAAGTGCGACGTACAGCCCGTCACCATGGCGCGTTGTCAGAACAAATAGCGACCTGTACATTTATTCAGCTTACAGTAAAGCCGAAAAGAAACGGTTTCCTTATTCCAGCGGGCGGGTGATTGCCAAAGTCGCCGACTACAGCGCATATTCCAAGGGAAAAAATGCCTGCTTAATCGCCGCGGCTCCCGAACTTTTGACCGCAGCGAAGCTCATGCTTGCCTATTTGAAGCGAAAACGGCCCGCTCGCTCTAATTCAGTTGAGAATCAATTGATAAATATTTTAGAAAAAGTCGTCACAAACGCGGAATTTGAAGAGGAGGAAAATAGATGAACCATCCGGCAAAGATACAAGATATCCACGATACGACGGTTGCAAGCCGCCTTAAAAAAGGAAAGGTGACAGTGATCGTTCTTGATGGAATGAACGGCACAGCTTGGCAGGCCGAGGCGCCTGAACACGGTAAAACCGTCATTGAAACGAGAAAGGGAGACCTCGCAAGGGTTGAATTTGAAATCGGCTATAAGCTATAGTTCTACAACTTGCATATTTGTCCAAGACGGAAAGCCTGCGGACGCTGATCAGATGCACATCTTACTGTGCGGCTGATTGGTGTCCTTTTTTATTTCAAAAAAACGGAGGTACACAAAATGGAAGATTTGCTTTTCGAATATAAAAGAGCGCTGAAAAACACGAAAAAACTGTATCGGGCCTATCAGGATGAACAAGGGCTGACTGCTGAACAATTGAAAGATAAAAAACTGATCAGAAACATGATGACCGATTTGGAATATGTGATCGACTGGCTTGAAAACGGAAGGGAGCCGGGAATCAGAAGGGCGATTGACAGGCGAGACGCTTATAAACGGATGCTACTGAAAGATCCGCTGATCATCGACACGTTCTCAGAACAGATTTCATTTGAACCAGCTCAAGAAGTGTCAGCGTACGATAAAGCCCGGATTGAAACCGCGCTGTCTGCCCTTACGGCACGCGAAAAAGAAATCTTCATTTTACATAAGGTCGAACAGTTTTCCTATGAGCGGATTGCCGCCATGCTCGGCATCAAAAAGCCTACTGTTCAAACCAATGTGAAACGGGCACAGCTGAAAATCGCGAAACAAATCGAAAAGCCTCTCGATTGTATGGCATAACGATATATCTGTCTTTTGTCATACGTTTGCCACCTATAAGTGAAAAGAGAAAAAATATAATAAAACATACTGTTCTTAAATGGAAGATTCATATAGCGATGAAATATTACTGTTTCCGGGAATGAGAGGCGGTGAAGATGAACAATGCCAAGGAAAAGGGATCCAAAAAGGGATGAAGCTTTTCGTCTCTATCAACAATACGGGGGAAACATTACGAATCTCGCAATCGCAAGCGAACTCGGCGTTTCAAATCAAAAAGTCAGCGTTTGGAAAACCCGTGACCGCTGGAAAGAGGCTGTAAACGGGGAGGATACGAGCAGAGGAAAAGCAGACATCCGCAATGAAGGACTGAATGAACGGCAGCGTCTGTTTTGCATCTATTATGTGAAAAGCTTCAATGCCACCCAAGCAGCGATAAAAGCAGGCTACTCCCCTGCCAGCGCTCATGTGACAGGCTGCCGGCTTCTGAAAAATGAAAAGGTGGCCGATGAGATCAGGCGGATCAAAAAAGAGATGGTAGGGGAGATATTCGTTGAGGCGATGGATGTTCTCCAAGTCTATGTGAAAATCGCATTTGCCGATATGACCGACTATGTAACTTTCGGCAAAAAAGAGGTACAGGCTGTCGGAAAGTCAGGACCGCTGTTTGATGAAGAAAACAATCCGGTTATGAAAGAGATCAGCTTTGTCGATGTGAAACATTCCGACCTCGTCGATGGTACCGTCATCACAGAAGCGAAACTCGGGAAAGAAGGAATCGCAATCAAGCTGGCCGATAAAATGAAGGCGCTCGAGAAGCTCTCACAGTATTTCGATCTTTTCCCTGATTCATTTAAGCGGAAAATTGAAAATGAGAAGCTGAAGCTCGCCAAACAAAAAGCCGACAAAGATGCGGAATCAGGACCCGTTGAAGTGGTCATCACCAGAAAAGGTGATTCGGCTTGATTATAAAAGAAGTCAATCCGCATTTTGAAGATTATTTGTTTAACTGGGATCAGACGTTTCAATTTCTTGTCGGCGGATACGGTTCGTCAAAAAGCTATCATACTGCTTTAAAAGTTGTATTAAAGCTGCTGCAGGAAAAGCGCACCGCTCTTGTTGTAAGGGAAGTGTTTGAAACACACAGGGATTCGACTTTTTCTTTATTCGCAACCATTATCGATGAGCTGGGTGTTCAAACGGCGGCAGAGGCCGTTTCTTCTCCGATGCACATCAGGTTTGCAAACGGCAGCCGGATTATTTTTAAAGGGATGGACAACCCGGCGAAATTGAAATCCGTCAACAACATCTCACTGATTTGGATCGAAGAATGTTCGGAAGTGAAGTATGAAGGCTTCAAGGAACTGATCGGCCGGCTGAGGCATCCTGATCACAGGCTGTATATGATATTGACGACAAACCCCGTCAGCCAGTCAAACTGGACGTACAGACACTTTTTCAAGGATGAGCGGAACAAGCGGTTTATTTTGGATGATGAGGTTTTGTATGAAAAGCGGGTCGCTGTCGTCGGTGATACGTTTTACCACCATTCCACAGCTGATGACAACCTGTTTTTGCCGAAAAGCTACCTCAAACAGCTTGATGATATGAAAGCATATGATCCCGATCTGTACCGGATTGCCAGAAAAGGACGGTTCGGGGTAAACGGCATTAGGGTTTTGCCGCAATTTGAAGTGATGGAGCATGAGGAGGTCATGAGACAGATCTCCGCCATTTCCAACCCGCTGAAGAGAACCGGAATGGATTTCGGATTTGAAGCATCATACAATGCCGTCGTCCGGGCGGCCGTCGATCCCGACAAAAAATATCTCTATATTTATTGGGAGTACTACAAAAATAAAATGACAGACGACAAGACGGCCGAGGAGCTTAACGAATTCGCGGTTACGAAGGAGCTGATCAAAGCCGATCCGGCCGAACCGAAAAGCATCCAGTTTTTCAGGCAGAACGGTTTCAACATGACCGCAGCCCGCAAGTTCCAAGGCTCGCGCCTGCAATATACGAAAAAAATCAAGCGGTTTAAAAAAATATTGTGTTCTGACCGATGTGCCAATACGATCTACGAATTGCAGCCGCTGACCTATGCGACGGATAAAGACGGCAATCTGAAAGAGGATCAGTTTACAATTGATCCGCACACACTTTCCGCGCTATGGTACGCGCTTGATGATTATGAAGTCACCGATTTGAAGGCTGAGCCGGAAGTGAGAAAACGGCCGAACAGGAAAAGGGGGAGATAGTGTATGTCCACTCAGCAAACGGTAAGAGCAAAAGTCATGAAATCCCGTTTTCACGAGCCTGTAACAAAACAAATATATGAAGATCAATTTTCGGAGATCTACGGAGATGAGATTATCGTACCGCCGTACAATTTGAAAGAACTGAAAGCCATTGCCGAATATTCTTCAATTCTCCAGCAATGCATTGACGCCTATAAAACGAATATTGCAGGGTTCGGGCTTGATGTCGAGTACGCTTTTGATTTTAATGGTGCGGATGTGACGCCCGATAAGAAAAAGGCTGCTGAGACCGATTGGACAAGGCTTGAAGATTTTTGCCGCCATCTTCATTTCGATGAATCGGCTGAAACGATTTTAAGCCATATGATAGAGGACCGCGAAAAAACGGGGAACGGGTTTTTGGAGGTGCTCAGAAACGGCACGGGGCAGCCGGCCGGAATTGAATATCTCGATGTCAAAAATATGCGCGTATGCGGATTGACAGAACCGATCGAAGTGGAATTTGCCTACATAGAAAACGGATCGCTAAAAAACATCAAAAGGGAAAAAAGGTTCCGCAAATACGTTCAGATGATTGACGGCAGGAAGGTGTACTTTAAAGAGTACGGCGATCCGCGCGTCATGGATATGACCACCGGAGCGTTTGACAGACAGACTCCGCCTGAACGAAGTGCGAATGAAGCGATCCATTTTAAAATCGGCAGCGGCGTCTACGGCGTTCCGCGCTGGATCGGAAATATCGTCAACCTGTACGGAGCGCGGAAAGCAGAAGAGCTGAATTATATGTATTTCAGACAAGGCCGGCACGTCCCGGCCGTTATTACGGTTGAAAACGGCATGCTCTCAGAGGCTTCTTACAGAGAGCTGCAGGAATACATGAACGACTTGGAAGGCGTTGAAAATGCCCACAAATTTTTGCTGATCGAAGCGGAGGGGATCGCCCAGGAAAAAGACATTCACGGCAGCCAGGACATTACGCCGGTGAAAGTGGACATCAAATCACTCGCCGAAATTTTGCAGGAAGATGCGCTGTTTCTTGAATATGACGAGAAAACCCGGAATAAAATCCGCTCTTCCTTCAGGCTTCCGCCGCTCTACACCGGTGATGCCCATGAATATAACAGGGCGACAGCAGATACCGCCCGCAAAATCACCGAAGAACAGGTTTTTGAACCGGAGCGGAAAATATTGATCGGCAAGCTGAATACGCTGTTTCTCCGTGATTTAAACATTTTCCATGCGAGGCTCCAATTGAAAGGACCGGACTTTCGCGATCCACTTGAGATTGCAAAAGTGCTCGGTCCTTTTATTCAAGCGGGAGCGGTATCTGCAAATGATCTGCGCGACCTGGCCGGCAGAGTGCTCGGCAAGACGCTTGATGAATGGCCGGAGGAAGAATTCAGCAGGCCGCTCGGTTACCAGCAAAGCGCAAAGCGTGCTGAAGCGGAAGCCGGAGCGCTGCTGCCCGAACTGCAGGAAGTCGTCGAGACATTGAAACAGATCACTGAAAGGAGGTGAACACTTCGTGCCGAGAGAGCTTAAAAATGCCAAGATCAATTTCGTCAGTTATGTCGACAAAGCGGCGAACAAAAAGAAATTCTTTATGACGAAATCGAGTGAATCGCCGACATTTGAAAAGGAAGTCAAGCTGATTGCGAAAGCCGAGGATGAAAAGAAGCTCGTCTACGGCGTGGTCTACGAGCCGGACATTCAGGATGCCCACGGCGATTTTATGTCGGCTGACGAAATCCAAAAAGCCGCCCACGGTTTTCTGAAAAATGCCCGGAAGATCGACAAAGATCACAATTTCCAGGGAGGCGTCGGAGAAGTCGTGGAGTCCTATGTTGCGCCGGCTGATTTTGAAGTGAACGGCGAAACGATTGTGAAAGGCTCTTGGGTGCTGGTGACAAAAGCCGGCGATGAGATCTGGGAACAGATTAAAAAAGGAAGCATCACCGGCTACAGCATGGCGGGCACTGCCGAAACGGTCGAACACCCGCCCCGCGCCGGCTCTAAAACCGATGAGACCGGCAGTTTCTTTCAGCTGTTTAAGCAGTTTTTTGCCGGCGACAAACAAAAAACGGGAGAGGAAGAAAAAAAGATGAAACGATCAGAAGTTCAAGGAACGATTGAAGCCGTCTTGGCTCCGCTTCTCAAACGTCTTGACGATTTGGAAGGGGATAAAGCGGCGGACGAAAAAGAGCAGCAGACAGACCAGGATGCACATGTGAAGGAAATCGTCGAGGACATGCTCGCCCCTCTGATTGCGCGCATCGAAGCACTCGAAAAGATGAGAGGTGCCTCAAAGCAGGCAGCGGCTGAAAAAGAAGGAGAAGAAGAAGTTAAAAAATCGATTTGGAGCGGATTGCTTTAATTTGGAGGAGGAAGAACATGAGAAATCAAGAGATTATTCGTAAAGCCGAGATGTCGCTTGCGACGTTGAAAAGCGGAGGATTAATGAATCCGGCGCAGGCTTCTGCATTTATTCGCATGGTGCAAAACACGCCGACAATTTTCAGCGAATCACGTGTGATTCAAATGGAAAACGACTCGCAAAAATTTGAAAAAATCGGTTTTGGCCAGCGGATTTTAAGAGCGGCTGATGAAGGTAAAGCATTGGCGAAGGACCAATTAACCGCACCGGTGACCAGCACGGTTGAACTGAATGCGAAAGAAGTCATTGCCGAAGTCAACATTACTTATGACACGCTCGAAAATAACATTGAAAAAGACGGCCTTCAACAGACGCTGATGCAAATGCTGGCGGAACGGGCCGCTGTGGATATTGAAGAACTGATCGTCAACGGTGATGTTGCGTCTTCAGATCCATACCTTGCTCAACTTGACGGGATCCGGAAGCAGTCCGTCTCTCACATCGTCGATGCAGGCGGGGAGCAAATCAGCCGACAGCTTTTCAAACAGGGGCTGAAAGCTGTTCCGGCAAAATATATGCGCGTTCCGCAGGAATTCAGATTCTATACATCGCTCGGTCAGGAGATCGAATGGAAAGACCGCGTCGCAGACCGTCAAACCACTCTCGGGGATGCGGCCGTACAGGGCGGGCTTTCAACCGCTTTTGGCGTGCCTGTTAAAGGGGTCTCAAATATTCAGCCGTATGCGTACGGAGAAGGAGATGCAGCCGCCGAAGCATCAGACATTATTTTGACGCATCCGAAAAATATTATTCTCGGTTTCTCGCGCAATATCAGAATTGAAGTCGATAAAGACATTCGCGCGCGCAAATTTATCATTGTCCTGACGGCAAAACTGGACAGCAAATTCGAAGAAGAAGACGCGGTTGCAAAAATCGTCAATGTAAAAGAGTAATGCCTGAGTCCGAACGTTTTCACTGAAAGCATCGCCGATCGGCGGGGAACGAGTCCGGACAAAAGCGAAAGCGCCCCGGACAAACAGCTAAAAGCTCTGGAAGGATGTGATGAACATGCTGATCACGCCCGACGATATCATTCAATATTCTGTTATTGAAGCCGTGAAAAACCGGCCGCAGGAATTGCTGCGGCAGGATATCCTTGAAGCCGAAGCGGAAGCCGAGCAGATCACGGGGCATCGTTTTACAGATGAAAAATATGATCCGCTGCCGGAAAAGGCAAGGCTCGCTTTGCTGCAGCTGGCACAGTACTTTGCATTGAAAAACGGTGATGAATCGCTTTTGAAAGGCTACAAATCTGAGAAATTGGGTGACTACTCCTATACGCTCTCAAGAAGCGGTGGCCTGGCGAAGCCCGACGTCTATAAACTGCTCGAAGAATTTATTCTTGATTATGAATCTGTCCGATTCAAGGTGCGGCCGCTATGAGCTACAAAAGTCTATTAAGCGACCGTTGCGATATCTATCATTTAAAGGAAGATCATGCAGAGGAAGCAAGGTACGGCATTCCCGCGCCAAACCTGCAGCCGATTCGCACATACGGGGAAACACCCGATCTTCAAAACGTTCCCTGCTATTTTACGGAAAAAAAACAGTCGATCGTCCAGCAAGATCCCGAACAGGTCATCTATCATTCATATTTGGCCCATTTTCCGGCGGATGCAGATGTGCGCCTTCACGATCAGGCCGTCTGGAACGGTGTCAGCTACACGCTCCAGCAGCCGCGCAACATCAAAGGCCATCACCTGGAAGTCTTAGCGGTCAGGGATGAAAAACTATGAAAATTAAAGGATTGAAACAGCTATCGCGGACGCTGGAAAAAGCGGGGCAGAGCGGCTTTCGAACTGAAGCTGCCAAGTGGCTTGAACAGACGGGAACCGATTTTTTAGATCTGGTCCGCGACGAAATTGTACGCGCCGGATCGATTGATACCGGCAGCCTTTTGCGCTCTTTCAAGCGAGGGGCTGAAGGGAACATATGGGAAATCGAAAAAGGCGGACTCACGCTTGAAGTCGGGACGGAGTTAGAGTACGCCTCATTCGTAAATGACGGCCATTGGACAGGCGGAAAAGAGGAAGTCAGGTGGATTCCGGGACAATGGCACAGCGGCCGATTTCAATACGATCCCGGTTCTTCGTCCGGCATGGTTTTAAAACGGCAATGGGTAAAGGGAACAGGCTATTGGGAGCATGCGTTTTACATATTTGAGCGTTTATTTGAAAAACGCCTGAATGAAAGGCTGCAAACATGGCTGAATTCCCTTTAAGGAGGTGAAGCTTTGAACGACGAAACGGGATCTGTTATGAATTTCTTTTATCAAGTCTTTCCTGTCGTCTGTTATGAAAAGGAAATACCCGACCATTTTCAAATACCGTCGCTATATTTTCCTCCCCCTTCTGTTTTTGATGAAAATGATACGGTTTCAACATTTAAAAAAGTCTTCACCCTGAATGTGAAACTGTTTCACCATGATTCACAGCAGGCCCACGATCATGCCGAGCGCATTGCAGACGCCGTAAGGGAAGCGCGGCACATCATCCCGCTCATTGACCGGTCGGGTAAAGACACGGGAGACAGCTTGAGGATCAGCCGGATCGAGACGAGGATAGGGGATTCCGGCACCGCGTCCATTATTATTCAATGGAACAGCCGCTACTGGTACAAACGGGAAAACGAACTTTCTCTGGAAACAATCGATTTTACAAACGGGGTGAAATAATTGACAGTCAGCAAAAAAACAAAGACAGAAGCAGAAAAGGCGCCTCTTGAGGAACGAGAAGCGCTGTTCTACATCGAGGATCTGAGGGAGCACGCGAAAGAGCTTTTCGGCATTAAACCGGAAGTTCTCGACGGTGCTCTTTTTCATGTGAAAGAAGAGCAGATTTCAAAGCTTGAGGCAAGTCAGCTTATTCAAACATTTTTAGCCAAGGAGGTCATGAATTAATGAACGGCGGAACATTTACACCAGGCAAAGAAAAAGATCGTGCCGGCATTTATTTTAATTTTAAAACGACAGCAGAGGAGCGGGTTTCCGTCGGGGACCGCGGCACAGTTGCCCTTCCTGTCGTCATGAGCTGGGGGGAGCCGAAATCATTCGTATCGATTTCCAGCATTGAAGATTTAAATAAAAAAGTGGGATTGAACATCGATGATCCGTCTCTTCTGCTTTTCCGCGAAGCGAAGAAAAACGCACAGACCGTTTTGCTGTACCGTCTGAACACGGGAGCGCCGGCGAAAGCCCAAATCGGCGAAACGCTGAGTGTAACGGCAAAATACGGAGGCGAGAAAGGGAACGACATTTCAATCCGCATTTCCGAAAATGTGCTCGATTCTAAAAAGCTTGATGTCACAACCTTTGTCGGAACAGACGAAGCTGACCGGCAAACCGTCAAAACGGCAGAAGAGCTTACCGCAAATGCGTACGTCACGTTTCAAGGGGAAGGCGCGCTTGAGCTGACAGCGGGCACAAAGCTTTCAGGCGGTGAAAACGGAACGGCAAGTGTTGCCGATTACACCGCGTTTTTAGATGCTGCCGAAACGGAATACTTCAATACGATCGCACTTCCGGTTGCAGACAATGAACAGCTGAAAGCCACTTTTGCCGCTTTCATCAAACGCCTTCGCGACAAGCAGGGTCAGAAAGTCCAAGGCGTAGTCGCCGATTATGCCGGAGACGATGAAGGCATCATTAATGTAACGGGAGGCGTTGTGCTGGAAGACGGCACAGAAATCACGCCTGAAAAAGCGACAGCATGGGTCGCCGGAGCAAGCGCAGGCGCGACTTTTAACCAGTCACTGACATTTGTCGAATACGAAGGAGCTGTTGATGTTCTGAACCGTCTGGATGAAGATCAGGTCATCGAACGTCTGAAAAAAGGCGAGTTTTTATTTACGTTTGATGCACGCGATCAATCGGTCAGTGTCGAAAAAGACATCAACTCTTTAACGAGTTTCACTGCCGACAAAAACAAAAAATTCTCGAAAAATAAAATCATCCGCGTCCTTGACGGAGTTAACAATGATTTGACCCGCGAATTAAAGGCTTTAATCAAAGCGCGAAAAGCAAGCGACAGCGACATTCCTGCGTCCGACGATGGTTTGCAGTACGTCAAAACGCTGATCATTCAGTATATGACGGCGCTTCAGGAAGCCGGCGGCATTACCGGTTTTGATTCTGAAAGCGATATTGCCATCACACTGAATGAAGACCGCGACGGGTTTTTAATCGATTTGGCCGTTCAGCCGGTTGATGCAGCAGAAAAATTCTACTTTAATGTGGAGGTAAAATAATATGGCATTAAAAGCGCAAAACACGATTTCCGGAAAAGAAGGCCGTCTTTTTCTCGACGGACAAGAGATGGCTCATATCAAAACATTTGAGGCAAACGTCGAAAAGAATAAAGCCGAAGTCAATATTATGGGCCGCCGCATGACGGGCCACAAGACAACAGGTGCAAACGGCACGGGAACGGCGACATTTTATAAAGTCACGTCTCAATTTGTCACATTAATGATGAACTATGTAAAAAAAGGCGATGATCCGTATTTCACGCTCCAGGCCGTCCTTGACGACCAGTCATCAGGCCGCGGAACGGAACGTGTCACACTGTATGATGTGAATTTTGACTCGGCCAAAATCGCCGGCCTTGACGTCGATTCAGAAGCGCTGGAAGAAGAAGTGCCGTTCACATTTGAAGATTTTGACGTTCCTGAAAAACTGAAAGATACGTTTTAAAAAAGAGCCCCGTATCCCGCTTTTCAAACTTAGATCGCAAAGGCTGGTCTTAAAGAAGGAAGCCGATTTAGTAGTCAGGACATATAACACCAAGCACTCTCGCCAAGCCGAGGGTGCTTTTTCATTGCTAACTTAAAAATTGAATGTTAAAGGAGCAAGCAGACATGAGCGAAAAACAAGAAGAAAAAGTATATGATTTATCCTTTTTTATGCCGGGACAAACCGTTGAAGCCGAGGAAATCAAAGTGCCGATCTCAAAGCGGTTCGTCGATAAAAAGGGCAATGTCATTCCGTTTGTGTTTAAGCCGATTACAACCGAGCGCATTGACGAGCTTGAAAAAGAAAATACGACTTATAAAAACATCAAAGGCAGGGGCCGCGTCAAGGATCTCGACACCCAGCGCTTTTACGCCCGAATCGCCATTGAATCGACGATCTATCCTGATTTCCGTTCAAAGGAATTAAGAGAAGCCTATCAAACGGCCGACCCGGTCGAAGTAGCCAAACGCGTTCTGTCAGTCGGAGGGGAATATGCGAACTGGCTCAACAAAGCGATTGAAATCAACGGCTTTGAAGACGATCTTGAAGATCTGGAAGAAGAAGCAAAAAACTAATCAAGGATGGGAATAAAGAAGCGGTGCATCTCTATTTTGCGATGCACGAACTTCACTATTCTCCATCCCAGCTCCGGGAGCTGTACGAAGCCCCAAAACCGTTTAAGGCGTTTTTATACGGACTCATCAGCTACAAACTTCAAATCTTGGAAAAAGAAGCGCGGAAAGGAGGTACATAATCCATGGCAAAACTGACGGCACGTTTTGAACTTGAAGACCGGGTATCTAAGAAGCTGCGAAGGATTCAGAAGGGGTTTAAAGACCTGGAAAAAAGACAAAAAAAGCTTAGCCGCCCGTTCACAATGAAAATAAAAACAAAAAAAGCAGAGAAAACATTGAAAAAACTAAATGTTTTCTTAAAAGCCAACCTGAAATCATGGCAGCTAGAAATTTCAGCAGTTGATAAAGCCGGCAAAACGATTGACAATATTTCAAATCAGCTTAAGCAAAAGCTGCCTGGCAATTATCAATTTTCAATTGTAATAAATGATCAGGCAACACCGGGCATTCAAAAGATCAGAAGCATCATGTCTGATTTGTCATCAGCCGAATACTTCTTAACTGCAGCCGTTAACGACCGAGTCACCCCGGCTGTTCAAAAAATTTCCGGCTACATGAAGGGTGTATTGCAAAAAGGATACTCTGCAACGCTCTATGTCATTGATAAAGTCACCCAGACAGCCAGCAGGATTTCCTCCTATTTGAAAAATCATTTAGCAAGGGAATATCAAGCCACCCTTACGATTAACGACCAGGCCACCGCGAAATTGAATGCCTTGCAAAAAAAGCTTAACAGCATCGAGGCCAAACGTATCCTTAAAATTGACGCAATTGTAAAAACGGAACAAAAAGAAGACAGCAAAGATTCGGATGGGAAAGCTGAGGCCGTATGGACTAAAATTCTAAAGTGGGGTAAAGAAAAATTTGGTAAATGGGTGGATGAGCTTCCAAAAAATATTTTGGACAAATCATTTGATGCCATCCTCGGTAAGCTGTTTAAAGGTGAAGAAAGTGGAGGCGGTTGTTGCTGCTGTGGGGGAGGCGGAGGTTCTATAATCAATGAACCTGCAACAAGCAGCAGGCCAGGAAGTGAAGAAACCTCCACTAATGGAGAAACAAGATCGGGAAGAAACAGATCCGGCGGCAAGTTTATGAAAGGTCTCCGAAAAGTGGGGAAAGTTGGAGGCAAAGCCCTCCCATATGCTGGAGCGCTTTTATCAGCAACTGAGTTAATGGATATGAACAAAGAAAACGCAGGCGAAAAAGTCGGTTCGGCAGGCGGAGGAATTGGCGGCGGTTTAGCTGGTGCAGCAGCAGGTGCGGCAATTGGCACAGCGATTCTCCCAGTGGGGGGGACGGCAATCGGCGGTGCCATTGGAGGTATGGTCGGAAGCATGGGCGGCTCAAGCATCGGTGAATATTTCGGGAAGATGTTCGATGACAATGGCGGTGTCGAGAAAGCATGGAATACGATAAAAGATAAATCGGCTGAGGCACTCGGAGCCGTTCAAGAAAACTGGTCGATGATAGCGGGATGGTTTACAGATAACGTTTGGAATCCTGTTGTCGGCAAGGTGGTCGAAGTAGCGACAGGGATCTGGAATCAGCTGACAACAGCCTGGACGATGATTCAGGAAACATTCATGACAGTGGCGGGCTGGTTTGCGGAAAATGTCTGGAATCCTGTTGTCGGCAAGGTGATCGAAGTAGCGACAGGGATCTGGAATCAGCTGACAACAGCCTGGACGATGATTCAGGAAACATTCATGGTTGTCGCCAGCTGGTTCGCAGAAAATGTCTGGGATCCGGTTGTCGGCAAAGTCATTGAAGTAGCGACAGGGATTTGGAATCAGCTGACAACGGCCTGGACGATGATACAAGAGACATTCACGGCGGTCGCCGGCTGGTTTGCGGAAAACGTTTGGAATCCCGTAGTTTCAAAAGTCATTGAAGTGGCAACTGGAATTTGGAATCGTTTTCAATTTACATGGAACATGATCAAAAGAGTTTGGGGCGCGGTTTCCACATGGTTTATGAATACGGTTTGGAATCCGTTAAAAAATACGTTTTCAACCGTAAAAGAAGCCATTGGAGAAAAATTTCAAGCGGCCAAAAAAACGGTAACAGACATTTGGAAAGGCGTCGCCGGCTGGTTTGAGAAAAATATTCAAAAGCCAATTGTAAAGATTGCCGGATTGATCAGCGACGGTTTTGAGAAAGCATTTGGATGGGTAGGCAAAATATGGGATAAGGTTGGCGGTGGAATTGATGCCGTCATCAACTTCATGACAGGAGATAATCCTGATAAAAATGCAACAGGCGGCTACATCACAAAACCGACCATCTCCTGGATCGGTGAAGCCGGAAACGAATTTGTCATCCCGACGGAAAACAACCGGGGACGCGGGAAGATGCTGCTTGCCCAGGCCGCGACTAAGCTCGGCATGCGCGTTGTTGACGACATGGGGGCCGCGGCGGGAGACGGGGGAGCTTCTTCTCCGGTTTCAAGCACCGCTTCATATTCGGCTTCTGTGTCGCCTGCTGTCGGCGTCGGGAATATAACGGCAGAGGCGCAGGCTTTCGGCCGGGAATTCACCGGCGGCTTTGACAAAGGGATCGGCTCAAACGCTCCTTCCCTTGATCAATGGAAGCAAAAAAACATCAGCAAGCCGTTTAGCAGCCTGCCGGCAGAATCGTCTAATTACGGAAAACAGGCGGTCACCGGGTTTGCTTCCGGGCAAAATGCTACCGCGACCGGAACGGGCGGTTTTCTTCAAGCAAAAGTAAATACGCCTTATCAAACAACGGTGAAGACGTCATCTTCCTGGGGCGCAAATACAGTCAAAAACTTCGCTTCCGGGCAAAATGCAACACCGACCGGGACATCGCAGTATGTTGATAAAAATATCAACAAGCCGTTCCTTGATTCAAAACAGTCGGCTACAGGCTGGGGATCAGGCATGGTCGGACACTTTATCAGCGGCATGAATGGAAAAGGCAGCGAAGTTTCTCAAGCTGCAAAAAACTTAGCGAAAAAAGTGGAAAAAGCGTTCCGCGAAGAGCTGGATATTCATTCTCCGTCCCGGGTAATGATGAATCTCGGGCGTTTTGCGTCGGTCGGGATTGTCAAAGGTTTAAGTTCTGTCGATGTCAAAAGTTTTGCGGAAAAACAAGCGGGCTCACTGGCAGCTGCGTTTTCCGGAATCGGAGCCGTCGGTGGAAATGTAAAGTCGTGGCTAATGCAGGCGATCATGGCTACCGGTTCACCGGCGTCGTGGCTGCAGCCGCTTTCTGTCATTGCTCAAAAGGAATCCGGCGGAAATCCGCGCGCCTCTAACGGCTGGGACATTAACGCCAAGCGGGGAGACCCGAGCAGAGGTTTGATGCAGACGATCGGCCAAACGTTTAATGCGTACAAAGGAAAAGGAATGAATGATATTTTCAATCCTGTTCACAACGCGGTAGCGGCCATCAATTACATCAAATCACGATACGGGTCGCCATTTAACACGCCGGGGATTAAAAGCATGGCAAGAGGCGGAGCTTATAAAGGCTATGCCAACGGCGGCCTGATCACTAGCGAGCAGATCGCCCGCGTGGGTGAAGGCGGCAAGCGCGAATGGATCATTCCCGAAGAACGCGGCATCCGCGGCAGATATTTGCTTCAACGGGCTGCAGGCGCGCTCGGAATGGAAGTGCATAACCCCGCTGAAGGATCCGGTTCCATTTCAAGCGGTCAGGCGGCTGCAGCCACCGCAGGCGGGGCCCGATCCCGGCAGCCGGCTGGAAACGGCGCCAAAAAAGTCAACATCTATATTACCGGTGACAATCATTATCACAGTGAGCGCGACCAGGAAACATTGATTGCGAAAATCAAGCGCGCTCTTGTCGATGAGCTTGAACGGGATATCCATATTGGGACGAAAGGAAGCGTAGCTTATGACTAAATCCGTGTACGAATTTTGGCTGACGCAAGGAAAGGAAAAGCTGCGCCTCCCTGTGCTTCCCGAGCAGCTTGACGTCAGCAATAATCTTGCGAACGAGTCTGTAAAGGTGTCAAAGTTCGGCGAGGTTACATTTATCAATGAACCGGGAGCAAAGACGATTTCATTTTCGTCTCATTTTCCGAAAAAGCATTCTCCGCTTGCGGAATATAAAGGGTTTCTTTCACCGGAGAACGCGATTCTCAAAATCGAGAAGTGGATAAAAGCAAAAAAACCGGTTCAATTTCTCGTCACGGGCACGAAGATCAATTTCACATGCAGCATCGAAAACTTTTCGCATCGTGAGGGTGAAAAGGATATCGGTGACCGGGATTTTGATCTCACATTAAAAGAGTATCAAACAGCATCACCTCGGAAGATCAAGCAAAAAAAGAAAACGAAGAAAAAACGGCCGTCCAAACCGGCTCCAAAAATGTACACCGTCAAAAAAGGCGATACGCTCTGGCACATCGCAGGCCGTTTTTACGGAAACAGCCAGGAATGGCGGAAAATTTGGAACGCGAACAAACAGGCGATGATCAAACGAAGCAAGCGAAACATCAAACAGCCGGGGCACTGGATTTTTCCGGGGCAAAAGCTGAAAATACCATAAAACGATGCGCCGGGTGAACCGGCGTTTTTCTGTTAAATCAAAAGCAGGGGATAGCGATGATCGAATTATTTGTCATAAAAGAAAGCGAATGGTATGAACTTGTCACCGAAAGCGTCACATTGGAAGGAGAAAGGTACCAGGCGCCTCGTTCGATCGAAGCGTCGATTGTGATCAAGCAGGGAAGCCATAAATATTACAGCGTGCAGGAAGGCGCTACCGTTTTATTTAAATGGAAAGGAAAAGAACTGTTTCGCGGAATTGTGTTCAGCAGGGTGCCGAAAGAATATACGCTTACGTTTAAAGCGTACGACATGCTTCAGTACTTGGTGAAAAACCAGGATGTCTATGTATTCTCGAACAAAACGGCCGCTGACATTGTCAAACGAATTGCGAACGATTTTCAAATTCCCAAAGGCGCGATCGCAAGCACCGGACATACGATTAAATCACTCGTCTTTAAAGACAATACGAGCCTGTATGACATCATCTTAAAAGCGCTGAGGGAAACAAAAAAGCAAACCGGAAAAAACTATCAGCTGTATGCCGAAAAGGGAAAGCTGTGTTTAAGAGCATGGCCCGAACAGGAGAATATCTGGGTTTTGGAAACAGGTGTGAACATTACCGATTACGCTTACAGTACGTCAATTGATGAAACAGCAACCCGGGTGAAACTGAGAAAGCAGAAAGATAACAAAACCTATACCGCATCAGCCAGCGATGAAGCCGGTATGAAAAGATTCGGCGTTCTCCAGTACACAGAAACGGTTTCGGATGATATTAACGAGGCGCAGCTGCGCGACCGGGCGAAGAAGATACAGGCTGAAAAGAAAGGCGTCAAAAAAGAGCTGAAGAGCATACAGGCGCTCGGCATACCGGAAGTCCAAAGCGGACTGCCGGTTTATATATCGATTCCGGAAGCGGGCATTAAAGAAACCTATTGGGTTGATAAAGATAAACACGATTTTGCAGGGACAAAGCATGTGATGACGATTGATGTCGTCGCGAAAAATACAATACCTGAAGGAGCGACTTCATGAAATTAAGCGATGCGATAAAAGAGCTGGCTCTTGGAGCCGTAAACGCTGAATCGCCTGTTGATGTCATGCCGGCTGAAGTCGTGTCCGCTTCTCCGCTCAAGCTGAAGCTCCGCAATCATGATAAATTGGTGATCCCCTCCGACTTACTGGTGGTGGCCAGGCATTTGACAGAACATACGGAACAGATCCGGATTGACGGAGAAGACAAAACGATTCGCTTTTACAGCCAATTGCATGCCGGCGACCACGTGATGATTGCCGCCATGCCTGGAGGGCAGTCGTTTTTCGTGATAGACAGAGTGTAGGAGTAGGAGGTGGCTCGGATGGCTCTTTCACCGGAAGTATCTTTTGAAGATATCGAGGATGACAGCGAAGTGATTGAGACTTCAAAAACGTACAAAATTGATTTTGAAACGGGCAGGATGACGGGTGATATGATTTCAGGACTCGAAGCGGTCGAACAAATGGTTTACATGGCGCTGAGAACTGAGCGTTACACATATGCCGTTTACAGCCATAATATCGGAAATGAACTGCAGGAGGTTCTTTCAGATCATGAAACGACCGACGCTTATAAAGAAATGGAGATACCGAGACTGATTGAGGAAGCCCTCATATATGACGACCGAATTTCTGCGGTAACTGATTTCGAGATTGAGCGTCAAGGCGATGCCTTCCATGTGTCTTTTTCGGTTGAAACCGATGAAGGGACATTGGAAATCGAGGAGGTGATAGGGGAAGATGTTTGAAAACCAGACATTTGAAGAGATCATGGAACGCATGCTTGAGCGGATTTCAGATGAAATTGACAAGCGTGAAAACAGCGTCATTTGGAATGCGCTTGCCCCGGCAGCTGCCGAGCTGGCGCTTTCTTATATTTGGCTTGATCAAGTGCTGAATTTGGTTTATGCGGATACGGCTGAGGGCGAATATTTGGACAGAAGGGCGGCTGAGGCCGGTCTTGAGCGCTATCAAGCGTCCAAAGCCATTTGGTCAGCAGCCTTTACGGATGGCGTATCGGTTCCCCCCGGAACCCGCTTCTTTCTGGAAGACTTATATTTTACCATGCTCGAAGACGGCAAGCTTGAATGTGAAACGGCCGGGACAAAAGGAAACGCCAATCTGTCGGGGCGGCCTTTACTTCCGCTCGATACCATTCCAGGGCTTGAAAAGGCGGTTATGGGAAGTCTTGAAATTCCCGGCCGTGATGAGGAGACGGATGAATCGCTGTATGAAAGGTATTTGATCCGCGTCCGCCGCGAAGCGGTCAGCGCGAATCAGATGCATTACAAACAATGGGCCGAAGAAGTGGACGGCGTGGGTAAAGCGAAGGTCTTTCCGCTGTGGAATGGCGAGGGAACCGTAAAGGTTGTCATTACAAACGCGAAAATGGAACCTGCCTCTGATGCATTAATCGAAAGAGTCAAGCAATATATCGATCCCGATCCGGGAAAAGGGGAAGGTATGGCGCCGATCGGAGCTTATACTGCGGTTGAAAGTGCGGTCTGGAAAGACGTCAGCATATCTGCAAAAATCATTCCTGAATCAGGCCGGACGATCGATGAAGCTAAACAGGAAATTGTAGAAAAAATCACAGCGTTGTTTAAAGAAATGGCCTTTAAAGAAAGCGTCATCCGTCTCTCGCAGATCAACAACATGATCTATGAATCGTCCTCTGTCAGTGACTATTCGGAAGTCTTCATCAACGGGGAAGCGAAAAATCTGCAGTTGATAGAAACGGAAATTCCAAAGCTGGGGCAGGTGACCATCATTGAGCAAGATTGATGAAATGGCTTTTCATCTGCCGCCATACTTGACGGAAATCTGGGAGATCCAAGACATTTTAGCGGCCGAGGCGCCAGAATTTGAGAAGCAAAATCAAGAGATTTTCGATATAACAGACCAGCTTTTCGTCACGACGGCCACATGGGGGCTGGACAGGTGGGAAAAGATTTTGAATGTCAGACGCGAGGCTTCAGACGGCGTTGATATTCGAAGGGCACGACTGTTAACCAAGATGTCCAATATTCCGCCGATTACTGCGCGCTCGATCGAGCGCGCAGTCAATGCCTTTTTAAAACAGCCGTCCGCATCCGTCAGACTGACGGCTGGACGGTATCATTTTTTGCTGAGCGTAAACGGTGAAGATCTGCAGTTTATACCTTCGATCATTCAAACCGTCAATCATATGAAGCCCGCCCATTTGGCTTATACATTCCGGGGCGGGTTTCATTATGAATATCGGCCGCCGAAAAGCATTCATAACAGACTCGTTTTAAGAAGCAAAAACGGATTTTTCGGTACGATACCGGTTTATTTGGACGGACAGTATCTGCTTGATGATTCATTCTACTTGAACGGTTTTCGAGAAATCGACGGTCTGCCCCGCAGGTTTAAACAGCAGCTCACACTGCGCCACAAGAAGCGGCAATATATCCGGTCCGCCTTGAGCTTGACGATAAAGGCGGCCGCTGAAAACCGGCGGAAACAGCAAACAAAAGCAGGCATGAAAACCGGCATTACCAATCAAAACAAACACATCCAGTCCTTCAAAATCAGCTGCAAATGCGAGCATGAATTTAAGCAAGCAGGCGCGCTAGAAATGAGGGAGAAGTGCTGGACGTTAAACGGCGCATTTTTGCTCGACGGAACGAAGCAGCTGGCAGCAGCGGCGCAAAAAATCGCATTGTAAAGGAGAAATCAAAATGGCACAACAATTAACAGTGACAACGCTTTATGCGAGACAGCAAATGGCAAAAGCACGGGCTGAGGGGGGCAAGCTCACCAAAATCACAAAAATGGCTTTCGGAAACGGAGGTACAAACGATAAAGGTGAACCCGTTGCTTTACAGGGCAACGAACAGGCGCTGAAAAACGAACTCTTGCAAAAGGAAATCGACGGCTTTGTCTTCATGGAACCGGCGAAAGTCCGCTATACATGCACTTTGGGAGAAAGCGAACTGGCAGGAGAGACGATCAACGAGCTTGCCCTTGTCGATGAAGCCGGAAAATTCACAGCGGTCAGAACGATGACAGACAAGCAAAAAGACGGCGACATCGAGTTCGTCTTCGAAATCGACGACATTTATTAAAGGAGCTGAAACAAGGTGGACATCCAAAAACCGAGACGCCAGGTTCCTGTTTTTTTATCCTAAATAAGAAGCAAATACACCAGAGTGGTTCCAAACCTAAAAAAATACAGCAATAGTCATCACAATTGAATGAGAGGCGAAGACAGGATGGATATAAAAAAACCAATGAGTTTTAAAACAACAGATCGTGCCCATGCTGATCTTTTTAATAAAGTTGTCGATCAGCTCAATGAAAATGATCAACTGATTGTAAACTATATTGATGAGATCGATCAAAAAACAGCAACAAAAAAAGAGCTGGATTCACATGTGAAAGACGGCACACTGCATATTACAGAACATGATCGACACAGGTGGAATGAAAGTCAACTGTTTAATATTACTCAGGAAGATGGGCAAGGGAAAATTAATATTCATGAAAATGAAGATTTTCATGTTGTCCTCCCTCAGCATACAGGACTTATTCACTTTACGGCGGAGTCAGGGGCACTAAACGGACCTGGTCCTTCTATCAGGGGAATTTGGACATGTAATTCTGAGGGAAATGAAGGACAAATCATCGCTTTTGACAGAGCAAATAAAACCTATCGAAAATCAATTTTCGGGGGTAAATGGACGGAATGGACGGAATTGGAAACAACAGTAGGGTCTCAAACAAAAGTGGATGCTCATGCGGACAACCCCGACCTTCATATTTCCGAACAAGAACGTAAAAAATGGAGTAGCGGACAATTATACAAGTTAACGAATGATCAAGGTTCAAGGACAAGATTGCAAAGTGGAGCAGATATTTTAAAACTGCCGACCGGATTTTATGTTGCATTAGGGAATGAGGTACAAAATAACCCGGTTCAAGATAGTTCCTGGTTTACCTATGATGTCATTGAGGCTGATGCAGAACGAAAAACAATATATGCATGGCGGACTTATGATAATACATTATGGCATGGATCTGTTCATACTGATGGAATTTTTAAGGGATGGAAGCGAATTATAACAGCTGCTGATTTAGAGCCTGCCTGGACCGAAGTTCCCCTTAAGAACGGAGCTTCCCATGGTGATCGAAAGGTGCGTTGTGGTTTAATAGGCGGACTTCTAATATTAGAGGGGGAAATTGTGACAAAAAGGGGTGTTGTTTTTGGGACACTTCCGGAAGCCTATCGGCCGTCAAAATTTCGAAGCAGAATTGTTCCGATTTTCGGTACCACAGGGATGACTAAGTTATATATTGAACCTGATGGAAATATGAGATTGGAAGGCCAGATTGCAGATAAACTTGAGAACATTACATCTTATGGTTTAGATGAAGTGATTCCCCTTTAAAAAGTAAGGGGTTATACATTTTGATATCATACTTTTTTGTCGGCATAATGAATGTCGAGTACATGTGTAAAGGGGGATAAGAGACGGTGCAATCAAACGATATTTTTCAGAAAGAGATTACAGAATTAAAGTCCGGGCAAAAAATACTCGAAAAACGCGTCAGCACACTCGAACGAACATCAGACCGCCACGATCAGCAAATCATCTCGATTAACGAAAAGCTGAACAAAATCGAAGAGAATACAACTTGGATCAAGCGCAGCATCACAGGCGCGATCATTACAGCGGTCAGCACCGGCATCATCGGCGGAGCGATCGCTGTTTTTTATAATTTATTGCAGAGATAAGGGAGGACAAGATGATGAAACATATCGACAAAGGCACGGTCGTCAGGACGGTGCTTCTTTTTATTGCGCTGGTCAATCAGACGTTGATCATGTTTGGAAAGCCGGTTTTACCGGTCGCCGAAGATCAGATTCATACATTGGCGGATGCCCTGTATTCGGCAGGGTCTGCGGCTTTTACGATCGTTGCATCACTGGTTGCCTGGTATAAGAACAACTATGTGACGAGCAAAGGGAAAATGCAACAAGAGGTTTTACAGAAAAAAGGTTTAACGAAATGAAGCCGTCTTTGAGGCGGCTTTCTGAATTGAATGTGAAAAGGAATGATGAAGTTTGGTCAAAGTCATCAAGAACTTTGTAAAAGTCAATCAATACACCCGTCCCGGGCTGAAGCTTGCGGCAGTCAATGGAATTGTCATGCATTGGACGGCGACGCCCGGGGCTTCCGCTTTAAATGAGCGCAATTATTTCAATGGCACTTGCATTATTGACAAGCGTTATGCCTCGGCTCACTATTTTGTCGACCGCCATGAGGCACAGCATATTATTCCCGATCAGGAAGTCGCTTATCATGCGCATGATCAAAACCGCTGCTATGTCAGCTTCCTGAAGCCGAATGCCAATACCATGGCGCTCGGAGTCGAAATGTGCGTGGAAAAAGACGGTACCATCCATGAAAAGACGATTCGCAATGCGGCAGAGCTTGTAGCTGATTTGTGCAAGACATACGGTTTGTCCACAGATCGGATTGTCCGCCATTACGATGTCACCAACAAAAGCTGTCCAACCCCGTGGGTGAAAGATGCCGGCCAATTGTCAGCTTTCCGTAAAAGAGTAGACGCCCTTTTGGGAACGAAAACCGTATCCGTGTCGGCTGCCTCCACCAGCAAAACAAGCTCATCGTCGGGCATTATACTCAAAAAAGGAATGTCAGGCGCTCATGTGAAAAAGCTGCAAACGCGCTTGATCGCGGCCGGTTTTTCGCTGCCCAAATACGGGGCGGACGGAAGCTACGGAAACGAGACGGTGCAAGCGGTTGCTTCTTTACAAAAGAAAGCGGGAATTAAAGCCGATGGCATTTACGGCCCGGCAACTGAAAAAGCCCTCACAGCCGCTGAAGCGTCAGCGGGCGGTAAGAGCAAGACATGGACTCTTCCCGCCGGCATTTATAAGGTGAAAAGCCCGCTGATGAAAGGAACGGCCGTCACACAAATTCAGACAGCCCTTGCGGCTCTTTATTATTACCCTGATAAAGGGGCCAAAAACCACGGGATCGACGGATACTACGGAGTGAAGACGGCAAACGCGGTGAAACGTTTTCAGTTGATGTACGGTTTGGGGGCGGACGGAATATACGGACCGAAGACAAAAGCGAAAATCCTTGCTCTCTTGAAATAAAGGAACTTTTAAAGTTCCTTTATATTTTTAAAATTTTCAAAAATATATATTCACAACCATACTTGTATGGTAGTATGGCAGAGAGGAGGTGAGAGTCATGACAATGAAACAGTTAAACCCGCGGTCTGTCAGAGACCAAATCTATCAGATGCTGAAGGAAGAAATCATGAAGTTTCGGCTTGTGCCGGGTGAGCTGATATCGGAAAAAGAGATTTCAGAACGGTATGAAGTCAGCCGCACTCCGGTCAGAGAGGCTTTTTTGCAGCTGTCGAGAGAAGGGCTTCTCGAAGTCTATCCGCAGAAAGGAACCCGCGTATCGCTAATTGATCTTGATCTGGTGGAGGAAGCGAGGTTTATGCGGGAAAACCTGGAAAAGGCTGTAGCTGAACTGGCGTGTGAAGACTTTCCGGAGGAAGCTATGTTTAAGTTGGAGCAGAATGTGAAGATGCAGGAATTATCGATTGCACAGAAAAACTATGAAAGTTTGTTTGAATTGGATGAAGCTTTTCATCAGGCGATTTTTGAAGGCTGCGGAAAAGCGAATGTTTGGGCTGCGATTCAGCAGATGAACGTTCCCTTCCAAAGAATCCGTTTATTAAGGCTTGCCGCCGATTTTAACTGGAATACCATTCATCAGCAGCACGGGGCATTAACAGAAGCGATTCGAACAAAACAGAAGGCGAAAGCTAAGAAAATTGCCGAGGAGCATTTGCAGCTGGTCATCGTTGATAAACAGATGCTCATTAATGAGTTTCCCGGTTATTTCAAAAGTAAGCGCTTTTAAAGGAGTGGTGATGTGAAAGCTGCGGTGATGACGAAGCCATTTTCAATTGAATTTCGCGACGTTCCGCGTCCCGAACCGGCCAGCGGCGAAGTCCTTGTCAAGGTAAAGGCCGCCGGGATTTGCGGCAGTGATGTGCATTTTTACGACGGTTCAAATCCATATGCACAGTACCCTCAGATTTTTGGTCATGAGCTCGCAGGCATCATTGAAAAAACGGGGGCCGGGGTGAGGGAGCGATCCGCGGGCGAAAGGGTCGTAATTGAACCGGCTATTCCGTGCGGAGGCTGTTACCCTTGTCGGAAAGGGAGGACAAACGCCTGTGTGAACATCGATATGATCGGATCGGTTCGCAGAGGAGGCTTCGCTGATTTTATCATTGTCCCGGAAACGCATGTCCATCCGATTCCTGAGCAAATGGATTTTGCAGCCGCAGCGTTGTGCGAGCCGTTTTCCATCGGAGCGCAGGCGGTTCGGCGGGCAGCTATTCAAACAGGCGAAACGATTGTCATATTGGGAATGGGTCCGATCGGGTTAACGATTTTGGCACAGCTTAAAAAGCGCTTTGACTCCCGTGTAATCGCTGTCGATCCCGTACGGGAAAGGCTTGAGCTTGCCGAAGCATTCGGTGCGGATGCCGTTATACAGCCTGGTGAAGAGGATGCCGAGCAAATGATTCTGAAGCTGACAGACGGAGAAGGAGCGGGGATTGTGTTCGAAGCGGCCGGGATTCCCGCGACGATTGAGCAATCCGTCCATTTGGCAGCTGCCGCCGGGCGCATTGTCATTGTCGGCTTAACGGGGGAAAATGTGACGATTCCGGGTCTTCTTCTCACAAAGAAAGATATTGAAATTTATGGAACAAAACACAGTGTCAATCAATTTCCCGACGTCATTCAATTTTTGAATGAAAACCCCGAAATAGCCCGATCTTTTGTCACTGAGATCATGCCTTTTACAGAAATAGAAGAGGCGTTGAAAAAAGCGAAAAACTGTCCCCATCAGGTCACAAAGATCATTTTATCTTATTGAATCGGTGAGGAGGAAGTGTGATGAAAATGGTTTTCAGATGGTATGGAGAAGGAAACGACTCCGTCACCCTTGAGCAGATCAGGCAAATTCCCGGTGTAGAGGGGATCGTTTGGGCGCTTCATCATCAGCCGCCAGGTGAAGAGTGGCCATTGGAAGAAATGTTAGAAGTGAAGCGGCAGTGTGAACAGCACGGTTTTCACATTGAAGTTGTTGAAAGCGTTAACATTCATGAGGATATTAAGCTCGGGCTGCCGACGAGAGATCTGTATATTGAAAAATACAAGCGAACGATTGAAAATTTGGCCAAAGCCGGCGTAAAAGTGATCTGCTACAATTTTATGCCTGTATTTGACTGGCTGCGGACCGATTTATACAAAAAGGCTCCAGACGGTTCCACCGCTCTGTTTTATGAGCACGCAAAGGTGCACACAATCGATCCTTTTGCGCTTGTCGATCAAATCGCCAAGCATCCCGAATTCACGATGCCGGGCTGGGAACCGGAGCGACTGGAGCATCTGACAAGGCTGTTTGAAGCCTATCAAAATGTGACGGAGGAGGATCTGTGGAGCCATCTTCACTATTTTCTTGAACACATCATTCCAACCGCCGCACGCTGCGGAATCACAATGGCGATCCATCCCGATGATCCGCCGTGGCCGGTTTTCGGACTCCCGCGCATCATGACCTCAGGAGAAAGCATCGGGCGGCTGCTACAGCTTGTCGATCATCCGGCGAATGGTGTGACACTGTGCAGCGGTTCATTGGGCGCAAATCCCGAAAATGATCTTACCGCCATGATCCATGCGTATGCCGACCGGATTCCATTTGCCCATATCCGCAACGTCAAAGTCTACGAAAACGGCGATTTTATCGAAACATCGCACAGAACAAAAGATGGCACAGTTGACATTTGCGGGATTGTCAAAGCCTATCATGAAACAGGTTTTTCAGGCTATGTGCGTCCGGATCACGGCCGCCACATTTGGGATGAAAAGTGCAGGCCCGGCTACGGACTGTATGACAGGGCGCTCGGTATCATGTATTTATGGGGCATATGGGATTCGCTTAATAGAGAAGAACAGGGGGCTTCACAATGCTTGAAATCCATGAAAATTTAGCGGGAAAAACTGCGGTCATCACAGGTGGCAGCGGGGTGCTTTGCGGCGCGATGGCGAGAGAGCTCGGCCGGCAGGGTATGAATGTTGCCATTCTTAATCGAACCGTTGAAAAAGGAGAACTCGTGGCCGAAGCTATTCGAAAAGCCGGCGGCGCAGCGATTGCCGTTGAGTGTGATGTCATCAATCAACGAAGCGTTGAACGGGCGAAGCGCGTTGTGGCCGACCGATTCGGCGGCTGTGATCTATTGGTGAACGGGGCCGGCGGCAATCACCCCAATGGCACGACATCAGATGAAACATTCAACTCCGAGCACCTCTTCCAGGACAACATCAAGACATTATTTGATCTGAACTGCGATGATGTCGGTTCTGTTCTCAATTTAAACTTCCTCGGTTCTTTCATTCCAACACAGCAATTTGCAAAAATGATGCTGAATCAAAAAGGGGCATCCGTGATCAATATTTCTTCAATGAGCGCCCAAACCCCGATGACGAAAGTGCCTGCATACAGCGCGGCGAAAGCGGGCATCGACAATTTTACGAAATGGCTGGCCGTCTATCTGGCCGAAACGGGAATCAGGGTCAACGCCATTGCCCCGGGATTTTTCCTAACCAATCAAAATGAACGGCTTCTTCTTGATCAAAACGGCGAATTTACCGACAGAGCAAAGAAGATCATCTCTCACACCCCGATGAAGCGTTTCGGCAAACCGGAAGATTTGCTGGGGACGCTGCTTTGGCTGGCGGATGAGAATATGTCAGGGTTTGTTACCGGCATAACAGTGCCGGTAGATGGCGGATTTACTGCTTATGCCGGTGTCTAAAAACGCGATAAAGGGGAGGCCGATACATGAAGCAGATTGTGTGTGAAAAGCCTTATCATTTTAAAATGACGGATGTGAAAATGCCGGAACTAAAGGATGGAGAAGCATTGGTCCGCATCAAACGGATCGGAATTTGCGGGACGGATTTTCACGCTTATTGCGGAAGACAGCCGTTTTTCTCTTATCCAAGAGTGCTCGGACACGAACTGTCCGGTGAAATTGTCAGCATCAATGATACCGGCGGAACGTTCAAGCCGGGCGATCAAGTGTCAATTATTCCTTATTTGGAATGCGGGACATGCATCGCCTGCCGGAACGGCCGGCCCAACTGCTGCGTGAATCTGAACGTCCTCGGTGTCCATACAGATGGGGGAATGCGGGAATACATAAACATCCCGGCAGACCACCTGTTAAAAACAGAAGGATTGACGCTCAGCGAAGCTGCTGTCATTGAATGTTTGAGCATCGGCGCCCACGCTGCAGAAAGGGCAAATATCAAAAAAGGGGAAGCAGTGCTTGTCGTTGGAGCGGGTCCTATCGGGCTCAGCGTGATGAGATTCGCAAAATTGAAGGGGGCGAAAGTCATCGCGATGGATGTTAGAACAGAGCGCCTCACATTTAGCCGTGAATGGGCTGAAGCCGATGAAGTTGTATTAGCGGGAGAACATGCGGCGGATGAGATCAAACGGTTGACGAACGGCGACTATCCGGCGGCTGTCTTTGACGCGACAGGGCACCTTGGATCGATGAACAGCGCTTATCAGTACGCCGCACACGGGGGCCGGCTGATCTATGTTGGGCTGGTTCACGGCCATCTGGTCATGCCCGATCCTGAAATCCACAAGCGGGAGCTGACCATTTTATCCAGCCGCAACGCATTAAGAAGCGATTTTGAGACGGTGATAAAAGCCATCAGGGATGGCGGAGCGGATGCGAACCGGTTTGTTACCGGACAGATTGCGTTCCGCGATGTTGTTGACGGATTTCAATCAGCACTTGCTCCGGAAACCAATCCTGTGAAAGTGTTGATCCATCTGTAATACCACATAAAATGAAAGCGTTTTCTAAATTCCGGAAAGAGGGGGTTGCCCATGTTTTCAAACGGCCGCGGGTTTGTCATCGTGATGCTTTTTCTGGCGGGAGTGATTAATTATTTGGATCGTTCAGCATTGTCTGTCGCCGCTCCTTTTATTCAGGAAGATTTGAACATACGTCCGGCGCAGATGGGCATGCTGTTCAGCAGTTTTTTCATCGGATATGCCATCTTTAATTTTATCGGCGGCTGGGCATCAGATAAGTATGGAGCGAAACATACGCTGTCGGCTGCAATGGTCGTATGGTCGGTTTTCAGCGGGGCCATTGCACTGACATATAATTTCGTCTCACTGTTTATCATCCGCGTCATTTTCGGCATGGGGGAAGGTCCGCTGTCAGCTGCAACGAGCAAGTCGGTCAACAATTGGTTTCCGCAAAAAGAAAGAGCAAGGGCGCTTGGCATGACGATGTGCGGAACGCCGCTCGGCGGAGCCATTTCAGGACCGATCGTCGGATTGATCGCGATCCATTGGGGGTGGAAGGCTTCCTTTGTGTTGATCATGATCATCGGGCTTATCTGGACTTGGTTCTGGATGAAATTCATGAAAGATAAGCCGGACGACTCCCGCAGTTTGTCCCCTGAAAAAGAAGCGCGTCAGAAAAAGGATACCGGCATCCCGCTGTCTTTTTATTTGAAGCAGCCGACCGTGCTGTTTACGGCGTTCGCATTCTTTTCTTACAACTATATTTTATTCTTTTTCTTAACGTGGTTTCCGAGCTATTTAACGTCAGCCCGGGGGCTGAGCATACACGATATGAGCGTTGCAACGATGATACCGTGGGTTGTCGGATTTCTCGGTCTCGCGCTTGGGGGATTTATATCGGATTATCTGTTCAAGCTGACGGGCAAACAGATGTTTTCGAGAAAAGCCGTGCTTGTGTGCTGCCTTTTGGCTGCGGCGGTATGCATTGGATTTGCCGGGCTTGTCACGACTGCGTTTGGAGCTGTTGCCCTTGTCGCACTATCGGTTTTCTTTTTGTATTTGACCGGCATCACATACTGGGCGATTATACAGGATATCGTTCATCCGGACAGGGTCGGGGGTGTGAGCGGATTCATGCACTTTCTTGCCAATACGTCCGGTATTATCGGTCCAACCGTTACAGGGTACATCGTCGAGTATACCGGGGCTTTCACAAGCGCTTTTTTGCTTGCGGGAGGGCTGGCGGTGGCAGGTTCTATTTGCGTCGCTTTGTTTGTGAAACCGATACGTTCTGAGAAGCTGCCTCAATCTGTTGCAGAAGGCGGACAGGGGCATCCTTTATGATGCACATACTGCTGAAGGCATAAAAAACCCCCTTCTCAGCAGGGAAGGAGGTTGAAAGTTCAGGCTTCACGGTTTGTTTTTTCTTTTGTTCAGCGTTTTAATGATTTTCTCGCTTCTTCTTCTGAGAAGAGAGGTATAGTCTGACAGGCCAAATTTTGCGAAATCGACGTGTTTGACTTGTTTTTTCAGTTTTTTCACAGCATCACCTAATTCAGCGCTTTTAGTTGATTGGTTTATTGTATGTATGAAACGGGAAAACGGAATAAGGACGGGAGAATTTTCCCGTCCTCGTTAAGCTTTTTTTCTTTTATACTCGCCGATCAGCCGTTCGTTTTGCCGGAAAATCCGTTCGGTATGGGGGCTGACTTCGTATTTCGCGATATTGGTTTTGGATTGCTTTTTAAACATTTTAAAGGCGAGGCGCTTTTTTGCGCTTTCATGGTCTTGCTGAAAAGCAGGCTCCATCAGTCGTCACCGTCCTCTTCGTTTGGTAGCAGAAGATCATAGATGCTTGTTAAAGAAGTAAACAGGAGGTAGTCAAATTCTGTGACAAGGTCTTCTGAGGTTAACTTCATGACATAGTCAAAATCGTGGATGGAAAAAGGAATGAGGACCATTTTTCCGTTTTCTTCATAATAAACGTCTTTGCGCTCAAGCTTTTCTTGAACATCGAAGCGGTTTTCCATATGCTCAAGCAAATGATCCTTGCTTTCTTCTGAATTATATTCGCAAAGTGCAGCGGATATATTCATTTTTTCGGCAAACCGTTTGATGAGCTTTTCGATCCCTTCTGCATATGCTTCTATATTTCCATAATAGATGTGGATCGGTTCGTTTTTCAATAGGTATTGAAACGTTTTCAGCCTGTTTTGATATGTGTGGAGGAGGTCGTTGTTTTCTTCGAGAAGCATTCTTGTGTCTGTCGCGAGTTCGGAGCTGCCGAGCTTTTTAAAGTAAGCGTTTAAGAAAATAAAAGCGTCTGTCAGCGTGAAAAAAACGGCAACGATCAAGTAATGAAGCGGGTTTGTGAAAATCGACTGCGGATCGTGCGTCCAATAAATCACGGCGCCGATAACATAAAGCAGGTACCACGTTTTTCGGATCGCGACCGTTTTTTCGGTGAGCTTTTTTTCAAAACGCCACACGGCAGCCACATACAGAGCCAGCGCCAATACAATGAGCCAAACAAGGAATTGATAAAATAGCAGCATAACTGGTTTCCCTCTTCCCGAGAAATAGTGCAGTTCCTATTCTATTGTTATGCCGGCTTTCTTTTAAACATGAAAACTCCCGTCCTGGATTCGGACGGGAGTGTGCTGATTAAAAGAATAAATCTAGTATGAAATAGGCAAATGCACCGATGGTTGCCGAAATGGGAAGGGTAATGACCCATGTGATCAACATCCGCTTTGCGGTGCCCCAGTTTACGCCTTTCACCCGGTGGGAAGCGCCTACGCCTAAAATGGATGAAGAAATGACGTGTGTCGTGCTGACAGGCAAATGGACGATCGTCGCACCAAAGATGATGAGGGCTCCCGTCAAATCTGCAGAGACACCGTTGACGGGACGGATCTTCATGATTTTTCCGCCGACGGTTTTGATGATTTTCCAGCCGCCGACAGATGTTCCGAGTCCCATGGCTGTGGCGCATGCAAGCTGCACCCAGAACGGGATGTCAGTTGTACTGTGCAAGTTACCCGCAATTAAAGCCATCGTAATGATACCCATCGCTTTCTGTGCATCGTTCGTGCCGTGTGTATAGGACTGTATGGCAGCTGTCGCGATTTGAACGCGCCGGAACCGCTTATTCGTTTTGGCCAGATTGCTGTTCTTAAAAATGACTTTGACGATGCTGTAGATCAAATATCCTAAAACAAACGCCAAAATGGGCGATAATATAAGTGCTTCGATAATTTTAATAAATCCGTGGTATTTAATCGCGGCGAATCCTTCCGATGCGATGACAGCTCCGGCAATCGCTCCGATGATCGCGTGGGATGAGCTGCTGGGAATGCCGAAATACCAAGTCACCAGGTTCCATGTAATGCCTGCGATAAGAGCTGCAAGGATCACGACCGATCCGTTTTCCAGTTTGAAAGGGTCGGCGATGTCGCTCGTAATGGTTTTCGCTACGCCTGTGAACGTCATGGCGCCGGCGAAGTTCATAACTGCCGCCATTATAATGGCGTGCCTTGGTTTTAACGCTTTTGTCGATACCGAGGTGGCGATCGCATTTGCCGTATCATGAAAACCGTTGATAAAGTCAAATGCCAAAGCAAAGATGACAATCAGTATGGTTAATACAAATAAAAGATCCATTATAATCCCTCGTTACGCATTTTTCATTATGATGGTTTCTAAATTGTTTGCTACACTTTGGCATGAATCTGCGATTTCTTCTAGCGTCTCATAGATTTCCCTGTACTGGATCACTTTAATCGGATCGGTCTCTTTCCCGAAAAGATTCTTCAGCGATTTGCGGTGCAGGTTATCGCAGTTATGTTCGTATTCTTTAATTTTAATGGCGTGCGGCTGAATTTCTGTCAGGCGATTTTCCGCCAGCAATTCAATTGTCAACAGAATTTCTTTTGCGCATTCTCTGATATAGCCGCTGAATTTATCAATATGCTCATCTGAAGATGTGATCGAGAAGATTTCCATCATGGCTGAAAAGTGTTCGATACCGTCGAGTACATCATCGAGGCTGTTTGTAAGCTGAAGGATGTCTTCGCGTTCGATCGGCGTGATAAATGCTTTGTTCAGCTCCTTAATCATCGTATGTACATAATTATCTCCTTTTGTCTCATACTCTTTTAAGGTATCCGCGAATTCTTTAAGGGTTGTCTGATTCGTCACTTTATAGTTAACAAAATACTCAGCTGTTTCGTCTAAATTTTTTGCAATTTCCGTCAAAAGCACGGAAAACTTGTCTTTTTTTCTTTTCAACATTTGTAACCCTCCATTGTTTAAATGAGACAATGCACACATCAAAATATTATATAACTTTTTGTCGAAAAAAAACAGGTGCAGTCGAAAAAAACCATTTAATTTTTAGATATTCACATCTTTTAGGTGGGCGCAAGCACCAGCTGCCATCCGGGATTTTATGATGATAATAGGCGTTTTCTCCTTTCAGCTAATTGTGTCAAAAGAACGAATGACAGGATTTTTTTTAGGAATTTGGGAGTTTGGGTTCAAAAAAATAGAAAATTGGGAGTTTTCCTTATTTTCAGTTCACTTTCCTGTTATAGTAGTAATAAACTGGAAAGGAAGGTGATCTGATGAGACGGTTAGCTTTCTTAGTTGTTGCGATTTGCTTGGCGGTTGGTTGCTTTTTCAGTCCGGTGTCAAAAGCAGAAGGGGTTATGAGCGGCGGAGATGGTGATAAAGTCGCCGTCGGGAAAGACGGTATGGTGGCTACGGCCCATCCGCTTGCATCAAAAATCGGAGCCGAAGTGTTGAAAAAGGGCGGGAATGCCATTGATGCAGCAATTGCGATTCAGTATGCTCTGAATGTAACGGAGCCGATGATGTCGGGAATCGGCGGCGGTGGATTCATGATGGTCTACGATGGCGAGACGAAGGAAACGTCGATCGTCAACAGCAGGGAGCGTGCTCCACAGGGTGCCGAACCTGACATGTTTTTGGATGAAGACGGAAAGGTGATTCCTTTTTCAGAAAGGTCGAGACACGGAAATGCGGTCGGTGTGCCGGGAACGCTGAAAGGGCTCGAAGCAGCGCATAAAAAGTGGGGAACGAAGAAAATGGAAGACTTGATATCGCCTTCCGTTAAGCTTGCAGAAGAAGGGTTCCCGATCGATTCGGTTTTGGCCGATGCGATAAAGGACCATCAGGACAAGCTCAGCAAAACGGCCGCAAAGGATATTTTCCTTCCCGACGGTGAACCTTTGAAAGAAGGCGATATCCTCGTACAAAAGGATTTGGCCAAGACGTTTAAATTAATACGGAAAGAAGGGTCAAAAGCCTTTTATGATGGAGAAATCGGCCGGGCGATTGCAGATGTCGTGCAAGATTTCGGGGGTTCGATGACACCTGATGACCTGTCCCGCTATGAGGTCACAACAGATAAGCCGATCTGGGGCGAGTACCACGGCTATGATATCGCAAGCATGCCTCCTCCAAGTTCAGGCGGAGTGTTCATGCTGCAGATGCTGAAATTGATTGATGATTTTCATTTATCGCAATACGATCCAAAATCATTTGAAAAATATCATCTGCTCGCGGAAACGATGCACCTCGCCTATGCGGACAGGGCGGCATATGCGGGCGATCCGGAATTTGTCGATGTTCCGCTCTCAGGGCTGCTCGATCCCGATTATATTAAGGAGCGGCAGCAGCTGATCAGCCTTGATTCGATGAACCGCGATGTGAAAGCAGGCGATCCGTGGAAATACGAGGCGGGAGAGCCGAATTATGAGATCGTGCCTCAGCCTGAAGATAAGACGATCGGGGAGACGACGCATTTTACCGTCACGGACCAGTGGGGCAATGTTGTCTCTTATACGACTACGATTGAACAGCTTTTTGGAACGGGGATTTTAGTGCCCGGGTACGGACTGTTTTTAAACAATGAACTGACCGATTTTGATGCGGTTCCAGGCGGAGCGAACGAAGTTCAGCCGAATAAAAGGCCGCTTTCAAGCATGACGCCGACGATCGTTTTTAAAGACGAAAAACCGGTGCTGACTGTCGGTTCCCCGGGAGGAACGACGATCATTGCTTCCGTTTTCCAGACGATCTTGAATTATTTTGAGTACGGCATGAGCCTTCAGGATGCGATTGAAGAGCCGAGAATCTATACGAACAGCCTGACTTCTTACCGCTATGAATCGGGAATGCCGGAGGATGTCAGACTGAAGCTCAATGACTTCGGCCACAGATTCGGTGCGAATCCGGTTGATATCGGCAATGTCCAAAGCATTTTCATTGACCGGGAGAACAGAACGTTTATGGGGGTTGCCGATTCAAGCAGAAACGGGACGGCGGTCGGCGTCAACATTAAGACATCGGCTAAATAGCGGAAGCAAGGGCTTGGTCTAAGGCTTTTAGATCAAGCCTTCTTCCGTCTGTCAGCGGGGAAAAGAGGATTTTTTTCGAAAGAAGAGAAATATATTTTTTGAAAGCGTTTACTAAGTTGCGAAGGAGGGAGACCATGATTCACACGTTGGCAAATGGATTTTACCGCTTTTGCGAGTGGGTGATGCGGCTCGCCTATTTGAATCTGCTGTGGATCGGCTTCACGCTGGCGGGAGCGGTCATCTTCGGTTTAGCGCCGGCGACTGCCGCGATGTTCGCTGTGACAAGACAGTGGGCGCTGGGAAAGATGGATATCCCGGTGTTTCAGACGTTTTATCAGGCGTTTAAAAAGAAATGGGCCAAAGCAAGCGTTCTCGGTTTGATATTGGGTCTGGTCGGTTTATTGCTGATTGTTGATTTTCAAATTGCGGCCGTCTATTTTCACGATCAGCCGGTTGTCTTAAGTCTGTTCATCAGTTTGTTTATCATTTACGCCATCATCCTCTTTTACGCTTTTCCAATTGATGTCCACTACGATTTAAAACGGATTGCAGTGCTGAAATACAGCTTTATCATCGGCTTTTCCCGTCCGCTCACCTCGTTTTTCATGCTGATCAGCGCGTTTGGCATGATTCTGCTCGCTTTATTTCATGTCACATTTCTTCTATTCTTCAGCGGCAGCGCTTTAAGCTTCATTTTGACGAAGCTCTCGTTTCAGGCGTTCCGCGCAATAGACGGGCGCCGGACAGATAAACAGGCTGCCGTCACACGCTTGAAATGAAGGTGTTCGTTCGGTGAACCGGTATCAGCATTTAAAAATTAAAGATCAATTGTTTATCTTGATTTCATTGATCATGGCTGTTTCGCTCATCTTGATCTTGAGTGGCGTTCAATACGCGTTCCGTGTCTATGACCAGCAGATTTACAGGAAGTCGTCACAGGTGCTGATGTTATCATCAAAAAGCATTGAAGATGAATTGAAAAAGATTGAGGATGTGTCATATCAACTGACCACTGACGCCGCCATCCAAGCGAACCTTCTGAAAGCCGGCCGCGGCCAAAACAAATACGTGACCTACCGGATGAAAAGCAAAATCTGGGATAAGCTTGCCGAATATACCGGCTCTAAGCGGTACATTAAATCGATTCATTTGTTTGATGCTTCCGGCACCGAGTATTCCGCAGGGGCGAATTTATCCGAAGCATTGCGGGAGCAAAAAAATGCGCTGATCGAAAAAGCGTCGCGCCAAAAAGGCGGCAACACGTGGGAGCCCATGCCGGGTGAAACCGGCGAGCTGCTATCCGTCCGGGAAATCCGCTCCTATGAGCGTTTAAACCTTGACCACCTGGGAACAGTGGTGATTGTCGCCGATTTAAAACGGGTCATCGGCGACCTTCCGAAAGACTGGGGGGAAGGCGCGGGAAAGATTGCGATGTCGGACGGACGGGAGCTGTTTTTTTCTGAAATGCCTTTCAGCCAAACCGATGGACTACGTTTATCTTCTCACGCAGAAAACGGATATGACATTGTGGAGGAAAACGGCCAGCGCTTTTTCGTTTCATATGTCAAATCAGCCTATAAGAATTGGACGTATTGGAGCCTGATCCCTTTTGACGCGATGTTTTCGAAAATCTCTGCGATGAAGACGATCCTGATTTCCCTTTTTATTCTCTTCTTTCTGATTGCGGTTCTCTTTGGAAGGAAAATGGCCAGGGGCATTACGAGTCCGATTGAGAAGCTGGTGGCAGCCATGAAAAATGTCCAAACCGGCGATTTTAAACTGGCGCCGCTCACTCGTGCTCCTTCAGACCGGCAGGATGAAGTCAGCGTCTTAAACCGCAACTTTTTTACAATGGTTGAACGGATCAATGAACTGATTGCCGAGAACTACGAGAAGCAGCTGATGCTGAAAGAGACGGAATTCAGAGCGCTCCAAGCGCAAATCAACCCCCACTTTTTATACAACACGCTCGAGTCGATCAACTGGCTGGCAAAAACGAACCGTCAGCCGCAAATTTCAAAGATGACGGAATCCCTCGGGTTTTTGCTCAGGAATGCCATCAATATGAAAAACGACGTGGTGACGATCGAGGAAGAAGCTGAAATTGTGCTCCACTATTTTACCATTCAGCGTTTTCGCTTTGAGGAGCGGCTCGTTTTTGAACTCGACATTGAGCCGGTGGTGAAAAAATGCCGCGTGCCAAAGCTTGTCCTCCAGCCTTTGGCTGAAAATGCGATTACATACTGTCTCGAGCCCTTCATTGAACCTTGCCATATTCACATTAAAGCATATAAAAAAGGCGGGTTTGTATATTTAACGGTTACCGACAACGGACCGGGCATGGATGAAGACTTTTTGGAAAAAGCGAGAAAAGAGCTTGTCCGGACAAGAGGCAGAGGAATCGGACTGCAAAATATCGATGAGCGCATTCAGCTGATGTTTGGCAAAGGGTACGGCTTGACGATTTCAAGCGAAAAGAACAAGGGAACCGAAATGTTAATTAAAATACCATTTCAAAGCGGGGTGTGATGATGTATAAAGTGCTGTTGGCGGACGATGAACGGATTATTCTCGACGGCATCTCCAGCATGATCGAGTGGAGTTCGTTCGAAACGTCTTTGATCGGAGCCGCACAAAACGGGATTGACGCTTACCGCCTGATTATGGAAGAGCGGCCGGACATTGTGATCAGCGATATTAAAATGCCCGGGATGGGAGGACTCGAACTGATCGAGAAAGTGTCCCGCGACTACCCGTCAATCCGGTTTATTTTGCTGACGGGCTTCGGCCAGTTTGAATATGCAAAAAAAGCGATGTCATACGGAGTCAGACATTATTTGCTCAAACCCTGCAATGAAAACCACATTACAGATTCGCTTCAAAGCGTGATCGGCGAGCTGAAAAAAGAGGAATCGGCGCAAAAAGTAAAAAATGATCTGGAGATGATGAAGCCGCATCTTATGAAGCAAATGTTAAAAGAGCTGGTCACGGGCAGCCGCATCGAGGATGAAACGTGCCTGCGCTTTTTTTCAGAGCAAAAGGTCATCAGACTGATCCTGTTTTCCGTCCGGGACGGGGATGACAAAGACTATGCCCAAGGTGTTGAGTCCATTGCGGATGAGGTGCTGAACGGTTCTGTCATCACTTCGGCCTGCGTTCAACAAGTGCTTGTTTGTGCAGTTGACGGAAAAGTCGCTCCTGCCGTACTTGAGGAAAAAATGAAAAGCGTCCAAGAACTTTCACGCCATCTGCTTCAATTTGAACCTGAAGCATCACTCAGCGAAAGCGGCAGTATCAGCGAAGCCTCCGCTATGTACGAAAAGGCATACGCACAGATCGTCCAACATGAAGGAGAGACATCGGTTTTAATCGGGAGGATGCTCGATCTCATCGAAAAGGAGGCCTCAAATCCGAAGCTTTCGCTGAAATGGGCAGCCCGCAACATGCTGTACATGAATCCGGATTATCTCGGCAAGCTGTTTAAACAGGAAACCGGTGAAAGGTTTTCAAGCTATGTTGCAAAGGTGCGCATCGAAAAAGCGATCGCGAAGATGAAGAAGTCTAAAAACACGGCCATCGGCGCACTGGCAGAGGAGCTGGGGTTTGGCCACAATCCGAAATACTTCAGCCTTGTTTTTAAAAAATACACAGGACTCACCCCGTCAGAATTTCGAAAAAAAGAAGAAAACACGTTTTAATGCCGCCGGTATATTCGGCGGTTTTTTGCGTATTGACGGAATCTCTGTTTTTTTAACATTCTTCTCTGTTTTTTGAGTTTCTGGGACAAAAAGTTGAATTTAAAATGAAATGTAAGCACTTACAAAATAAGGAGGGGGAATGTTGATGAGAAGATTTGTGTTTTTCTCATTTTGCGTTTTGCTGACGCTCGGCCTGTTCGGATGCAGTTCAAACACTGAAGAGGCGGCCGGTGCGGACGGCAAAAAGAAGGTTACCTTGAGGGTCGCGTGGTGGGGCGGACAGCCTCGGCATGATTATACATCAAAGATTATCGAGCTGTATGAAAAGGAACACCCGCATGTCAAAATCGAAGCGGAGTTTGCGAATTGGGACGATTATTGGAAAAAGCTTGCCCCGATGTCTGCGGCGGGTCAGCTGCCAGATGTGATTCAGATGGATATGGCGTATTTATCCCAATACGGCAAGAAAGGCCAGCTTGAAGACCTGACTCCGTACGTCAAGGACGGGACCATCAATACCGAATCGATTGATGAAAAGACGATCAAAGGCGGCAAAATCGGTGATCAGTTATACGGCTTCCCGCTCGGTGTGAATGTGCTGTCGGTGATTACAAATGATGACATGCTAAAAGAAGCGGGCGTTGAAATTGACGACGGCAGCTGGACGTGGACCGATTTTGAAAACCTGGCGCTAGAGGTCGAGGAGAAGACGGGGCAATACGGTTCAAACGGCATGCATCCGCCTGATGTCTTTTTCCCTTATTACTTGAGGACGAAGGGCGAGCGCTTTTATAAAGAGGACGGCACAGGCCTTGCTTATTCAGACGACAAGCTGTTTGTCGATTACTTCAAGCGTCAGGTGAAGCTCGTTGATGAAAAAGCATCGCCGACACCTGATGAAAGCGCGCAAGTGAAGGGAATGGAGGACGATTTTATCGTTAAAGGCCGAACGGCTGCAACATGGAATTATTCAAATCAGTTTTCGGCGTTCGCACAGCTGACCGATGCACCTCTGTCATTAAAACTGCCTCCTGAACAGGCGAAAGAAAAGGCGCTGTTTTTAAGGCCGAGCATGCTGTTTTCAATCCCGAAAAGCTCCGAGCAAAAAAAAGAAGCGGCTGCATTCATCGACTTCTTTATTAACAATGAAAAAGCCAATGCCCTGATCAAAGGAGAAAGAGGCGTGCCGGTTTCCTCCAAAATTGCGGAAACGGTGAAGAAAGAACTGAGTGAAGAGGAGAAAAAGATTTTCGAATATGTCGAACGGGCTTCGGAGTCCGCGGGGGAAGCGGAACCGCCTGAACCGATCGGCAGTGCCGAAGTTATCAAACTGCTAAAAGATACATCAGACCAGATTTTGTTTAAAAAGATCACGCCTGAAGAAGGAGCCGCGAAGTTCAGAAAAGAAGCGGACGCGATACTGAAAAGAAATCAACAATGATAAGCGGGACAAGTGGAGGAAGGCCGCTCATCAAATGCAGGAGGAAGTGAACGTGAAGCGAAAAAATAGAATTGACAATTTGGCGGGTTACGCCTTTATTTCCCCGTTTATTATCGGATTTTTATGCTTTACCGTCATTCCGATGGGAGCCTCGCTGTTTCTGTCTTTTACAAGCTACGATCTGTTCACCCCGCCCAAATGGGTCGGCCTTGACAACTATAAGGCGATGCTGACAGATGATGAAAAGTACTGGGGCTCGCTGAAAGTGACGTTTTATTACGTGCTCGCGGGTGTTCCGCTGCGCCTCGCGTTTGCGCTTTTCATTGCGGTGATTTTGAACAGAGCCGAAAAAGGTGTCGGCATTTACCGGACGCTCTTTTATCTCCCGTCCATTATCGGCGGCAGCGTGGCGGTCGCGATTATGTGGCGAAATGTATTCGGCAATGACGGTGTTATCAATGCGCTTTTGTTCTTCCTCGGATTTGACCAGAAGATTCTTTGGTATCAGGATCCGACAAGCGCATTGTGGACCTTGATTCTTTTGTCGGTGTGGCAGTTCGGCTCTTCCATGCTGATCTTTCTTGCCGGATTGAAAAATATCCCGCCGATGTATCAGGAAGCGGCAAGCGTCGACGGTGCAAACAGATTTCAGCGTTTTTTTTTCATTACGCTCCCGCTTCTCAGTCCGATCATCTTTTTTAACCTGGTGATGCAGACCATTTCAGCCTTCATGACCTTTACGCCGGCCTACATTATTTCAAAAGGGGAAGGCGGTCCGCTTGACGGGACGCTTCTATATTCTCTCTATTTGTTCCAGCGGGCCTTCAACTTTTTCCAAATGGGCTACGCATCGGCGATGGCATGGGTGATGCTCATCCTGATCGGCCTTGTCACATTCATATTGTTCAAAACTTCATCCTTATGGGTGCATTACGAATCGAAGGAGGGGTAGCTGGTGGAGCCGGTAAAAGACATTTCGGGGCGGGCGGCGCCTGCCCCGCTTCCCGCAGGAACGGGAAAGAAAAGAGCCGGGCAGCTCGTGTTCCATATCGCGACTGCCGGTCTTGCGATCATCCTTTTGTATCCCGTTATCTGGCTGATCGCAAGCTCGTTTAAAGAAAGTGCGAGCATATTCGCCACATCCCATTCGCTCATCCCGGATCCTTTGATCCTGTCCAATTACACGGAGGGCTGGAAAGGGATCGCCGGACAGCCGTTCATCACATTTATTAAAAATTCGCTTATCATCGTCGGCCTTTCGACGGTCGGTGCGGTTTTGTCCTCAGCGTTCATCGCTTACGGATTCGCACGGATTCCATTTAAAGGGAAGGCATTTTGGTTTAGCTGCATGATGGTGACGATGATGCTGCCGCACGAGGTGCTGATGATTCCGCAATACATCATTTTTGCAAAACTGGATTGGCTGAATTCATTCAAGCCGATCGTTGTTCCACAATTTTTCGGGCACGCGTTTTTTATCTTTTTGATGATTCAGTTCATCAGGACGATCCCGGTAGAACTCGATGAAGCGGCAAAAATTGATGGCTGCAGCCGTCTCGGCATCTTTTTCAGAATCATTTTGCCATTGATCGCACCGGCGCTCGCGACGTCCGCCATCTTCTCGTTTTACTGGAAGTGGGAGGAGCTGATTAATCCGCTTCTTTACTTGAACAAGCCGGAGCTTTACCCGGTTTCTCTGGCACTAAAGCTGTTTTTAGATACGGAAACGGCGTCTAACTGGGGGGCGATGTTTGCGATGTCAGTCGTCTCACTCGTCCCGGTGATCCTCGTGTTTTTCGTCTTTCAAAAATCGATCGTCCAAGGAATCAGCATGAGCGGATTAAAATAAAAAGGGAGAGAAGAGTGCATGACAAAGCTTGTTTTTGATGAAGAAAAACTGAATGAAGTGATCGACAGAATCGTCAAGCGGACATTTCAGATGGATTTCGAATGGGATTGGCCGGGCGGTGTCGCGTTTTACGGCGTCGCTGAGGCGTATGAAGCAACCGAAAATGACGAATACCTCGAACTTTTGAAAAACTGGACGGATGAAAAGCTTGAAGACGGCTTGCCTAAGCTGTCGATCAACGGGGTATCCATCGGCCATACCCTTCTGTCGCTCTACCAGGCGACAGGAGATGACCGTTATCTTGACACCGCCCGGCAAATGGCGGACTATGTGCTCCGCGAAGCGCCCCGGTTCGCAGATGGGATTTTGCAGCACACCGTCAACTCAGAGAAACATGTATTCCCTGAACAGGCATGGGTCGATACGATGATGATGGCGGGCTTGTTCCTTCTCCGAATCGGCAAAACTGTCGGCAGCGAGGCATATTTTGAAGACGGGCTGCGCCAGTATCACGGCCATGAGGAATTTTTGCAGGACATGGAGACCAATCTCTATTATCACGGATGGGACCATGTGGCCAAAAACAATCTGTCAGGCATATTTTGGGGAAGGGGAAACGGATGGGCCGCTTTGACAATGGCTAAAGCGCTCCCTTTGATCGATGTTACGCATCCTTCATACATGATCATTGACGGTTCACTTCGAGACTTGTTGAGCGCGCTTGTCAGGCTTCAGCATCCTTCTGGTTTATGGCACACCGTACTGACGGATCCTGATTCATATCTTGAAGTGTCGGGATCTGCGGGGATTGCTTCCGGCCTGCTGTCCAGAGGCTCGCTATACCACAAATCCGTTCAGAAGGCGCTCACAGCCATAACAGATGCGGTCGCGCCTGACGGAAGGGTGGAACGCGTTTCAGCGGGCACAGCAGTGATGCGGGATGCACAGGGATACAAAGACGTTCCGTATAAACGGATTCAAGGCTGGGGACAGGGGCTTGCCCTGACGTTTTTGGCAGACGTCGTCCGCTCCAAGTCGCGCGCGTTCCAATAGAAATTGAAAAAGAAACATTCTTTTCATTGCAGTGGGGGGAGAGGGATGAAAAAGCTGCATCAAAGATATGTTTCACGGCGAAAAGGAAGTTTTTTTAAAAAAAGCTTTGTGCTGATTCTGCTGATTGCGTGTATTCCTGGCTTATTGACGGGTGCAGGAATCTATTTGTTTTCCGCTGCAAAAATTGAAAAAGAGCTCCAACAAATGCACGAGAACCAGGTGAAACGCCAAATCAGCCAAATCGATGACAAGCTGGAAGGGCTTGAGATCATGCTCTCCCAGCTTGCATATGATCCGCGCCTGATGAACGGTCTGGCCGATGCCGATCTGCAAACGGATTTTCAAACGACGTACAGGCTCTCAAAATCGCTGTTTGTGCTTCAGGATCAAAATCCGCTCATTCACAAGGTTGAACTGTTTATTCAAGGGAAAGAGCCGATTCTTTTAAATCCGGAATACAGCGGAATGACCGACCGGAACATCTTAAAGGCCTATCATTCGTTGCTTGAAGGCGGTCAAAACGTTTATTGGAAAGACATGAGCGCCGCTCCTTACGGAATGGCGCTTGTCCACAAAATTCCGGGAGGCATCTCAGAGCCGTTCGGCGCGCTGATTTTAATGCTTGACGAAAAAGAAATGGGGCATTTGCTAGAAAGCCTTTCACCGTATTCAAAGGGAACAGCGCTTCTTTTTCATCATAATCAAAAGCCTGTTTTTTCCGGGAGCAAACGCGGCAAAGCCAATTTTGAAAGCGTTTTAAAAGGGATGCTTGAGAAACAAAAGAATCAACAGGGCTCCTTTGTGATGGATTGGGGCGGAGGGGCGTATTCCGTTTCATATGGACGAATGGACAGATTAAACCAGGAATGGACCTATGTCTCGGCTTCACCGATGTCGGCGATTACGTCTCCGGTGTTGTTTTTATCGAAGCTCGTCGCGTCGGTCAGCATCGCCGGGATCGTTCTTTCTTTCATTCTGTCATGGTATGCGTCACACAAAATTTATTCACCGATCGCAAGGCTGATCAAGCTCTGCTCAGGAGAGGGTAAGGCCGCTCATTTTCCGGATGAATTTCATTGGCTCGAGAAGCGCTGGGAAGACCTGACTGAGGAAAGCAGCAGACTGAAAAAGGAAATGCCCCAGGCTGCAAACGTTTTTTTTCAGCGCCTTCTCGGCGGATACTTTGCAGATGAATCAGAGAGGAATTTGAGAGATCGTCTGAAAAGGTGGGGCTGGGAAGCGAAAGACAATGTGTTTACCATCATCGATATCCAGCTGACGGGACTTTACGAAGGGAACGGAGCTTTTACAAAAAAGGATGAGAGTCTGACGGGTTTTTTGCTGGGCAACATTACGCGCGAACTGGCTGGTAGGACTTTCAAACATATTTATATGACCGATGTCCGTTCGTTATCACTCGCTGTGCTGCTGATGAGCGGCCGGAAAACAGCCTTCAAGGAAGAAACCGCCCAATTTGTCCGTGAGCTGACGGATGTGATCTGCGGCATATCAAGACTCCACGTCACAGTGACGGTATCAAAAACCGCTCACATGTTAAAAGACATTCCCGGCATGTATGAAGAGGTGAAAGAAGGCAGGCATTACAGACAGTTCGAAAACGCCAGCCAGGTGATCGATTTAAGCCGGAAGGAAGACATGCCTCCCGTTGAATCATACTATCCGTTCACCCTTGAAAAAGAGGTCGTCAGGGCGTTACGGCTTGAAGAAAGGGATGAAGTCGAAAGGCGGATCAGGCTGTTCATCCGGGAGCTGTCCGAAAAAGGAAAGACGGAAATCCGCATCCAGCCGGGCATGATGCAGCTGTTGGCAAAGATCCAGGAAGAGATCTTTCATTCCGGCCTTCACCCTTATGAATTGTTCAGCCGAAAAAATCTGCTGCAGGAGCTTTCAGAGCTGAGGGAGCCGGAAAGGGCCGTCGGCTGGATGATGGAGCGTGTCGTAAGCCCGTATCTTAAAGAAATGGAAGGCAGGAAAAACAGACAGCAAAAACGGCTTGTCGAACAGGTGCTTGAGATGATTCATCAGCATTATATGAACGATATCTCGCTTGAAAGCTGCGCTGATCAAGCCGGGACGAATTCGTATACGCTGAGCAAAGCTTTCAAACAAGTAACCGGCATCAATTTTATCGACTATGTTACCCGTCTCAGAATCGAAAAAGCGAAAGAGCTTCTTCTTGAAACGAATAAAAAAATCCATGACGTTTCTGAAGAAGTCGGCTACAGACACAGCTATTTCAACCGGATTTTCAAGAAGCAGGTCGGCATTCCGCCGAGCCGCTACAGGCAGATTCATCAGGAATCTTCGTGAAAGGGAGAGTGTTATGAAACGAACAGACGAAAAGCCAAAAGTGTCAGTATATTTGGCCGGGGATTCGACCGTCGCAGACTGTCCTCCGCATGAAGCGCCGATGGCCGGCTGGGGACAGATGCTTCCGCTGTTTTTCTCAGATGAGGCTGCGGTCGTGAATATGGCAAAAGGCGGGGCCAGTTCGAACAGCTTCATTGATGAAGGCCGGCTCGATGACATTACGGAGCGGCTTGGGCCTGGTGATTATGTGTTGACCCAGTTCGGCCACAACGATCAAAAACCGTACGGAACAGACCCGTATACAACCTATCAGGAGCATCTTGTCCGCTATGTTGAAGCGGTTCGCGAAAAACAGGCGACTCCGGTTTTGATCACTTCCGCAGAGCGCAGACGCTTTGATCAAAACGGAAAGCCTGCCGACACACTCGGAGATTTTCCGAAAGCGATGAAGGCGCTCGCTGACCGCTTCGAAGTTCCGCTCATCGATTTATGGTCCAAAACAAAAGCGCTCTATGAATCTCTCGGAACGGAAGGCTCAAAACGGCTGTTCGTCCACTTTCAGCCGCATGAACATCCTCATTATCCAAATGGAATTAAAGACAATACTCATTTTTCCGAGGCGGGGGCCCGTCAAGTCGCCTGGCTGGTAACAGAAGGAATCAGAGAGCTCGGCCTGCCTCTAGCGGCTTATCTTCATTGTGAAAGGAGCGACTTCCGTGCCGAAGTGTAATGCAAGAGAAGGAAGCCTGATTTATCAAAACCCTTTATCGTCTCCTGAAGATCTCCGCGGCTGGGTGATGGAAGGGAAAGGAATCGTTCGTTTTCCGAACGGCCGCCTGCATATGGAGAATGAACTCGATGCTGAGCAATATGGAGACGATGCCCATTTTGTTTACTGGTGTCCAGAGACATTCCCTGATGGAATAGTTGTGAAGTGGGATTTCTATCCTGTGCGGGAGCCCGGCTTATGCATGATATTTTTTGCAGCCACCGGGATCAATGGGGAAGATTTATTTGACGGGCGGCTGGCGGAGAGAACAGGGAAATATCCGCAATATCATTCAGGGGACATCAACACATTGCACCTGTCGTATTTCAGACATAAGCATGCTGATGAAAGAGCATTCCGAACATGCAACCTCAGGAAAAGCCGCGGTTTTCACCTCGTCTGTGAGGGAGCCGACCCGCTTCCGCCCGCTAATGACGCTTTGCCTCCCTACCGAATGAAGCTCATAAAAGACGGGGTATCCGTTCATTTTTCAATCAACGGGCTGCCCATTTTGGAATGGGAGGATGACGGCAGGCGTTTCGGCCCGGTTTACGGAGGAGGAAAAATCGGTTTCAGGCAAATGGCTCCGCTGAAAGCAGCCTACGCCAACTTTGAAGTGCGCAGGCTGCTTTGCGACTGAAAGGAGGATCGGACATGCGGGAAAAAGGCATGATGGCGATGATGTACGGCGCTTGTGAAGCGATCATGAAAATCGCCTGGCTGAACGCGCTCTGGGTTCTATTCACGCTGGGAGGAGGCGTTGTTTTCGGCTGGGCTCCGAGCACGGCCGCGATGTTCACGGTCGTGCGCAAGTGGCTGCTCGGCCGGACGGACGCACCGGTATTCAAAACGTTTTATCAAACGTATAAAAAAGAGTTTTTCAAAACAAACGGACTTGGCCTCATCCTCCTCGCCGCCGGCACAATTTTATTAGTAAACTATCAATTTTTCCGCCTCCGTGAGGATTTATTTTCAATCATCATCAGCTATGCCACACTGATGGCCGGACTCATGTATGTCGTAGTTTTCGTGTATATTTTTCCGCTTTACGTTCACGTTCAGTTGCCGTTTGCCCGCTATTTTTCACAGGCTGCACTGATCGGTCTCGTTCGTCCTTTGACGACGGCCGGAATGGCTGCTGCTGGAGGCTTTGTCGTTTATGTGCTGTTGACGGTTCCGGGACTGATCCCATTTTATGGTGTCAGTTTGTTTGCTCTTGTATTAATGTTCATCGCACATCGCTGTTTTTTGCGCCTGGAAGGCTAGCTGAACCGTGCAAAAATGAGAAAAGTGAGCAAAAAAGTATCAATTGAAAAAGGAGAACCGCTTTAAATCGGACTTGAACACAGCTTTTCCCTTCGGCAAAAAAGTGCAATTGAATAAAAATGGAAGCCGTAATAGAATCCCTTTTAAGTAAGCGCTTACAAAAAGGCGAAGGGAGAAGATGATGAAAAAAGGAAAGAAAAGGTGGAAGAAACTGTTGGCTGCGTCATCTCTTTTATTCATTACGCTTGTGACCGGCTTCTCGGAACAAGCGGAAGCAGACGGGCGGACGGCTGTGCAGGCAAGGCAAATGGAGTCGCTGAACCGGGGGCTTGTCGCTGTTAAAACGGGGAACGGTGTCTTTGTGAGCTGGCGGCTGCTCGGAACCGAGTCCGCTTCTGTTTCATTTAATGTGTATCGAAACGGAAAGAAGCTGAACGGTTCCCCGATTACATCGAGTACAAATTATCAGGATGCAGGCGGGGATTCGAATGCCGTTTACCAGGTGCGCGCCGTTTTGAACGGCGTGGAGCAGGCTCCTTCTGAAACCGCCGGAGTTTGGAATAAACCATACAAATCTGTTCCGCTGCAAAAACCGGCCGGGGGAAAAACGCCTGATGGGGTGTCATTCACATACAGCGCCAATGATGCGAGCATCGGCGATCTTGATGGAGACGGCGAATATGAAATCATTCTCAAGTGGGATCCTTCCAATTCAAAGGATAATTCACAGGACGGATACACGGGAGACGTGCTGATTGACGCATACAAGCTTGACGGGACCATGATGTGGAGAATCAACCTTGGCAAAAACATTCGCGCCGGCGCCCATTATACACAGTTTCTCGTCTATGACTTTGACGGCGACGGAAAAGCGGAAATCGCCATGAAGACAGCCGACGGGACGAAAGACGGCAAGGGAAAGGTGATCGGAAATGCAAACGCCGATTATCGCAATGCCCAAGGCCGAATTTTGTCAGGGCCTGAGTATTTGACGGTTTTTAAAGGCGATACAGGCGCTGAGCTTACAACGGTCAACTACGAACCTGCCCGGGGAAATGTAGCCGATTGGGGAGACAGCTACGGCAACAGGGTTGACCGCTTTCTGGCCGGTGTCGCATACCTTGACGGGGAGCGGCCGAGTTTTGTCATGGCACGCGGTTATTACACGAGAACAGTGCTTGTCGCTTACAACTTTAGAGGCGGAAAGCTGACCAAACTGTGGACGTTCGATTCGGACGCTCCCGGAAATGGCGCCTATGCCGGTCAAGGTAACCACAGTTTGAGCGTCGCTGATGTTGACGGAGATGGAAAGGACGAAATCATATACGGAGCGATGGCTGTCGATCATGACGGTAAAGGCCTTTATTCAACCGGATGGGGACATGGGGATGCCATGCATACAGGAAACCTGGACCCCTCAAGACCGGGACTCGAAGTCTTTCAAGTGCATGAAAACAGCAATTCTCCCTATGGATTGTCTTTCCGGGACGCGAAAACGGGAAAGATCATCTGGGGAGTGCACGCAGGCAAGGATGTCGGACGCGGGATGGCTGCTGATATCGATCCGCGCTACGAAGGAGCGGAAGTATGGGCGAACGGCGGTCTTTATACGGCAAAAGGCGTAAAAATCGGGAGCACATTGCCTTCATCAACGAACTTCGGCATCTGGTGGGACGGCGATCTCCAAAGAGAGCTTCTGGACAGCAACAGAATTGATAAATGGGATTATCGAAATTCGCGAACCGTTAACTTGCTGACAGCATCTGGAGCTTCGGCAAATAACGGAACAAAAGCGACGCCGTCCCTGCAGGCTGACATTCTCGGAGACTGGCGCGAAGAAGTGATCTGGCGAGCAGATGACAGCAGCGAACTGCGCATCTACACGACGACAGATATGACGGAACACCGCTTGTATACGCTGATGCATGATGCCGTCTATCGCCTCGGAATCGCCTGGCAGAATGTCGGCTACAACCAGCCGCCGCACACCGGCTTTTATTTAGGCGAAGGCATGCAGACACCTGAGAAGCCGAACATTTATACACGCTGATGGAAAAGGGGAGCTGCATAATGAAGCGATATGTTCGTTGCGTATGGGCCATCCTTCTCCTTTTCTTCTTCAGCACGGGGATTGAGGGACCTGCGCAGCCGAAAGCCGCTGCCGCACATCACAGTCAGGATCTTTTTCTGTTCGATTTTGGAAAAGGTCCCGCTGAGAAGGATTATGTGAAAGTGAACGAGGCCTCCGCGTATCAAAATGGTAAAGGCTACGGGTTTTCACGGGCAGGGAACGCTGTGTGCAAAAAGACGCAAAAAAAAGAAGCGCTCAAGAAAGACTATTGTGTCGTGAACCGGACGGCTTTTCTGGCGGTTCTTTCTCCTGGCGAATACCGCGTAACCGTATTTGCCTCATCCCGCGGTGAATTGAAGCTTTATGCCGAAGGAGAGGAAATGGGAACGATCCCGGCCGGAGCAAAGGGAAGTTCAGCCGAAAAAGCGTTCACCGTTACGGTGGAAGACGGGCGTCTCGATTTGGAGTGGAAAGGACCTCAGCCAAAAGTGTATGCTGTCGAAATTTCGAAGGTGTATCGGTTTGATTTCGGTGACGGGCCTCTTGCTTCGGGCTTTATTCCGATAGACGCGCAATCGGCTTATACCCCTTTAAAAGGCTACGGATTTGACGACACAACAAAGGTGACTTGTACGGACCGCGGTATCGCCGATCCGCTTCGTTCAGACTTTTGCATACCGGATGGAACGGCGTTTACGGTCGATTTGCCTGACGGTCAATATCATGTCCGGCTGATAACCGGAGATGCCCGAGCAAAAACGAACATGGACGTACGGGCAAATGGCATGCTTCAGCTCTATTCATTTGGAGCGGAAGCGGGCGGATACCACGAAAAAACGTTTCCGATTCATATTTCCGGCGGCCGCCTTTCCATTCAAGCCTTAGCAGCGAGAACAGCGCCGCGCCTCAATGCGCTGGTCTTGACGAAGACGGCTTATCATGTAACGGATGACAAGACGACGGTTTTTCTGGCGGGAGATTCCACGGTTTCCGATTATGAACCAGGTTATGCACCGATGGCAGGCTGGGGGCAATTTTTAGGCGGCTATTTCTCGGATGAAATCGTCATCGACAACCAGGCGAAACGCGCGAGAAGCGCGAAAAGTTTTGTGGATGAACGGTCGCTGGATACGATTTTAAACCGGATGAAACGGGGCGATTATTTGTTGATTCAGTTCGGCATCAATGACGCCGGGCAAGATCCGGCCCGTCATACAGATCCGTATACGACATTTCAGGAATACTTGAGAACCTACATTAACAAAGCCCGCGAAAAAGGAGGACGGCCTGTGCTCGTCACTTCTCAAAGTAAACGAACCTATGATGAAAAGGGCGTTTTTTACAACAGCATCGGAGAATATCCGAACGCAATGAGACAGCTCGGACGGGAAATGAACGTTCCGGTGCTCGATTTAAATAAAAAGAGCATTGATTATTACAACGAGATCGGCGTTGAAGCGACTAAAAACGTATTTATGTTTTTAGAGCCGGGAGAAAGCCCGAATTATCCAGACGGAATCCAGGACAGGGTGCATGTTCACGAGTTCGGCGCCAACCAATTGGCAAGGCTCGTGACAGAAGAAATCGCCGATATGAACATGTATCCGCTGAAACATTCGCTCAAGAAATAAGGTGTCGGGAGAGCCGGTCTCCGGTTCTCCCGTTCGCCATTCCAAACCGTAAAGGGGAGAGAGGACGATGGGAGAAAAAGACGTACATGCAGCAGCTGAACGCGTTCGGCCGGTGAAATCGACGGCAAAACCGAGGCAAATGGAACGCTTGAACCGCGGACTTGTGGCCGTAAAAACAAAAAAAGGGGTTTTTCTCAGCTGGCGGCTCTTAGGAACAGATCCGGAAGAAACGGCTTTCAACCTATATCGCAACGGTCACAGAATCAACTCAACACCCGTTTCATCATCGACCAACTTTCTTGATAAACACGGAAACGGAGAATCTGTTTATTATGTGACAAAGGTTCTCGGAGATCAGGAAGTCGAGCAGTCGCACAAAACAGCTGTCTGGCAGAAGCCGTACTTGGATGTTCCGTTAAACAAGCCTGACGGCGGGACAACTCCTGACGGCGTACAGTATACGTACAGCGCCAATGACGCGAGCATCGGAGATCTCGACGGCGACGGAGAATACGAAATTGTGCTCAAATGGGACCCGTCCAATTCGAAAGATAATGCACACAACGGCTATACCGGAGAAGTCATCATCGATGCATATAAGCTTGATGGGACATTCATGTGGAGGATTCATCTCGGGAAAAACATCCGCGCGGGCGCCCATTATACGCAATTGATGGTCTATGATCTTGACGGCGACGGGAAAGCGGAAATCGCCATGAAGACAGCTGACGGAACGGTTGACGGAACCGGTCGGGTGATTGGCGATCCTGCTGCCGATTACAGAAATGAAAATGGACGAATTTTGGACGGGCCTGAATATTTGTCGATTTTTCACGGGGAAACGGGAAGGGAATTGGCAACCGTGAATTACGATCCGCCGCGGGGCAGGCTTGAGGATTGGGGAGACGGATACGGCAACCGCATGGATCGATTTTTGGCAGGCATCGCCTATTTGGACGGTGAAAGGCCGAGTCTTGTTATGGCGCGCGGCTATTACACAAGAACGGTGCTTGCCGCTTACAACTTCCGGGACGGCAAGCTGACCAAGCTATGGACATTTGACAGCGACAAGCCCGGAAACGAAGGCTATGCAGGGCAGGGAAACCATAGTCTGAGCGTCGCGGATGTCGACGATGACGGGAAAGATGAGATCGTCTACGGTGCGATGGCCGTGGATCATGATGGAACAGGGCTTTATACGACAGGGCTTGGGCACGGTGACGCCATGCATGTGAGCGATCTTGACCCGGATCGGCCCGGGCTGGAAGTCTTCCAAGTGCATGAAGACCCGCGCCTTCCGTACGGTCTCTCATTTCGCGATGCGGGTACAGGGGAAATCCTCTGGGGAGTGCCGGCCGATACAGATGTTGGGCGGGGAATGGCCGCGCATATCGATCCCCGTTATAAAGGCTCGCTTGTCTGGGCGATCGATCCCCCGGGTAATGAAGGGAAATCATACGGCCTCTATACGAGTAAGGGAGAAAAGCTCAGCGACGCCGCTCCGGCTTCGGCCAATTTTGGGATTTGGTGGGACGGCGATCTTCTCCGCGAGCTGCTTGACCACGATTGGAAAGAACCCGCCGGCATCCCGAAAATTGATAAATGGGACTATCACAGCGGCAGGCTGGTCAATCTGCTCACTGCTGACGGAACGCTGTCTAACAATTGGACGAAAGGGACGCCCGTGCTTCAGGCCAATCTATTCGGCGATTGGCGCGAAGATGTCGTATTCCGCACCGCGCGAAGCGATGCTCTGCGAATATACACAACGACCGAGCTGACTGAACATCGTTTCTATACGTTCATGCACGATCCCGTCTACCGCTTGGGGGTAGCCTGGCAAAATGTCGCTTACAATCAGCCGCCTCACCCCGGATTTTATTTGGGAACCGGAATGGACAAGCCGCCCCGGCCGAATATTTATACCGCTCCCTGTAAGAAACATGAAGAGTGACAGAGATCGCCGGTTCATTCAGGTTTATTCAATATACAAAAAAGTATGATTGTAATCTCACAGCCTGTTCCCATAAAATGAATGGTAAGCGATTTCATTTCAAAATGAAAAGAGGGATTCATATGGAGTATCAGGCGAGTGATACACGCTATGAAAATATGAAATACAACCGCTGCGGGCATTCAGGTTTAAAACTGCCTGCTTTGTCTTTAGGGCTTTGGCATCATTTCGGAGAAGCCAATTCGTTTCAAAATGCCAAAGCACTGTTAAGAAAAGCATTCGATCTGGGAATCACCCACTTTGACTTGGCGAATAATTACGGTCCGCCCCCCGGTTCTGCCGAAGAAACATTCGGAAAAGCGCTGAAAACCGATTTTGCCCGCTACCGTGATGAAATGGTCATCAGCACGAAAGCCGGCTATACGATGTGGCCCGGACCATACGGCGATTGGGGGTCAAAAAAGTACCTCGTCGCAAGCCTTGATCAAAGTTTAATACGAATGGGCATAGATTATGTCGATATATTTTATTCGCACCGCCCTGATCCCCATACACCGCTGGAAGAGACGATGGGAGCGCTCGCCCATATCATCAGGCAAGGAAAAGCTTTATATGTCGGTCTGTCGAACTACAGCGCCGAACAGACCGAAAAAGCGGCCGATATTTTGCAAGAATACGGGGTTCCGCTCCTCATCCATCAGCCCAAATATTCAATGTTCCACAGAGAACCGGAAAATGGCCTGCTGCAAGTGCTGCAGAAAAAAGGAGCCGGGGCGATCGCGTTTACACCTCTTGCTCAAGGGCTTTTATCAACGAAATATTTGAATGGGATTCCCGCCGGGTCAAGAGCCGCAGATGTGAACAGTCCGTTTTTGCAGGCCGAGAGCATCACAGAAGACGTGCTCGGCAAAGTCCGCAAGCTGAATCAAGTGGCAGTCGAACGCGGCCAATCCCTGCCGCAAATGGCGATAGCCTGGCTTTTAAAAAATCCGCGCGTCACCTCGGTGCTGATCGGTGCAAGCAAAACCGAACAGATCGAAGAAAATGCCGCTGCTCTTAAGTCCGCTCGATTCTCAGCTGAAGAGCTCGACACAATTGATAAAATTCTTTCATATAAAAGGAGTGGTCGTGATGACAATCAGCATCTATCTGGCCGGCGATTCGACCGTCCAAAATTATAAGGCGGATTCGCCTCAAGGAGGCTGGGGCGAATTTCTCCAGTCTTATGTATCCGGAAATGTACAGGTGATCAACCGGGCCATCGGGGGCCGAAGTTCAAAAACGTTCGTTGAAGAAGGAAGGCTTGCATCGATTTTAGATGTAATCAAACAGAACGATTGGCTGTTCGTTCAGATGGGGCACAATGACGCGTCGAAAGACAAACCAGAACGCTATACTGAGCCGTATACAACGTATAAACAATACTTGAAAATGTACGTCGACGGCGCGCGTCAAAAAGGAGCTTCGCCGCTTCTCATCACGCCTGTCGCAAGGCTCCATTACAAGGACGGCGTCTTTTTGAACGATTTCCCGGACTACTGCATCGCGATGAAGCAGGTGGCAAGTGAAGAAAACGTCCGCTTGATCGATTTAATGGACAAAAGCCTGCAGCATTTTGCGGAAAAAGGATACAGCGAGGTATTTAAATATTTTATGATCTCGGAAAATGTCAACGACTACACACATTTTACGAAAAAAGGGGCCCGGGAAATGGCGAAGCTTGTCTCTATCGGCATTCGAGAGCTCGGTCTGCCGTTTGTTAAAGAGACGGTATGAAGATGAACGGAAAACTGTACCACGGCGCTTGCTTTTATCCCGAATTATGGGATGAGGACGTGCTGGATGAAGATATCTGGATGATGAAGCGAGCAGGGATTAATGTCGTCAGAATCGGGGAGTTTGCCTGGTCAAGGATGGAGCCGGAAGAAGGAAGGATCGATGTCGGATTTTTTGCCGGCGTCATCCGAAAGCTCCACGACAACAAAATTGAAACGGTCATGTGCACACCGACTGCGACACCGCCGATCTGGCTGACCCACGGGCATCCGGAAAGAATGCATGTGAATGAAAAAGGAGAGACGATGGGACACGGTTCGAGGCAGCATGCCTGCACAAACCATCCGTATTTTAGAGAGCGGGCCCGCCTGATCATCAAACATATCGCCAAAGAGCTCGGAGAACTGCCGGGATTGATCGGGTGGCAGCTTGACAATGAATTCAAATGCCATGTCGCAGAATGCATGTGTGAAACGTGCAACACATTATGGCACAAATGGCTGGAAGACCGCTATCAGACGATTGACCGTCTGAATGAGGCTTGGGGTACAGGCGTATGGAGCGAAACGTATCAGCGCTTCGAGCAAGTTCCGCAGCCCGGACCGACCCCGTTTTTGCACAATTCTTCTTTAAGGACGATGTATCAGCTGTTTTCGATGGACAAGATTTCTGAATTTGCGCGTGAGCAGGCTGAGGTGATCAGAACATATTCCAACGCCCCGATCACCCATAACAGCAGCGTCATGTTCGGCGTTGATCATGAAGATCTTTTCAAGAGCCTTGATTTCGCCTCGTTTGATACGTACGCCAGCCAGGAAAACAGTGCCGCCTTTTTGTTTAATTGTGATTTATGGAGAAACATTAAAAAAGGACGGCCGTTCTGGATAATGGAAACGAGCCCTTCCTACAGCGCTTCGCTTGAAAGCTATGCCGTGCCTCATCAAAACGGCTATTTGAAGGCTGAAGCGGTCTCTTCTTATGCTCTTGGCGGAGCCGCGTTCTGCTATTGGCTGTGGCGTCAGCAGAGAGCCGGATCTGAACAGCCGCATGGATCAGTGATCAGCGCATGGGGGGAGCCTGATGTGGGATATGATCATGTGCTCGAAGTCGAGCAGGCGAGACGGGAGGTTGAGCACATCATGCTGGCGGCGGACCCTTTGCAGGCTGAAACAGCCGTCGTCTATTCGGATCGTGCAAAGGTGTTTTTGAAAACGGAGCCACATCGGGGTCTTCACTACAGAACACTGATCACCGAGTTTTATAACCGATTGTTAAAGATGGGCATTCACAGAGATGTCATTCTTGAAGGGAGCTCGCTTGACGGCTATAAACTGCTGTTTACGCCGTTTATTCACTATCTTCCGCCTGCGTTTATCAAAAAAGCCGAAGCCTTTGCACAAAGTGGCGGCATTTGGATTGCGGGTCCGCTGACGGGCGGAAGAACAGAAAATCATACGGTTCACACTGATTGCGGATTAGGGGAGTTGGAAAAAAGTTCCGGAGTCAAAACGCTTTATACATTTCCGATGGATGAGCGGAAATCGAGTGGAACGGCGTTTGGCGTAAAGGCGCCGCTGAGTCTGTGGAGCGCTGTTTTTGAAGCCGGCGGCACCGAGGCTGTCGGGATAATTGAAAAAGGCCCGGCGTCAGGAAAAGCGTTCATCACAGAGCATAAATGCGGAAAAGGAAAAATCGTCATGCTCGGATCGATGCCGGCAGGCGAAGCGGGTGACATCATGATGAAAAAGCTGATCAGTCATTACGCAGAAGAAGCGGGTGTTACACAGAAAACCGATGCCACTCCCGGAACAGTCGTCGCGCCCCGGAAAGGAGCAGACGGTCTTGTCTGGGTCGTGATCAATATGGACGGCAAAGGAGGCGCAGTGACACTTGACGGAAACGGAACCGATTTATTGTCCGACAGGCCCGTATCCGGACGTGTGACACTCGGCCCGCACGAATACCGCGTGGTTTTGTTTTCAGAGAATAAATGAATCGCCGCAGGCGCTTGCCCGCGGCTTTTTAGTTTCGTTTTGCTAAAAAAGGGATGATTCCTGCAAAAAAGGAGCAGACACCTCTCCAATATAAGCAAAAAAGGAATATTGACGGTCAAAAGGCTAAACAGGAAAATATTCACTGACCAATCGGTTAAACAGAAAGGAGGAACACTTATGAAAGCACAGACTGAACTAAAATGGCTGAATAGGGCGCCTGCCGCGTTCGGCGGGGTGACCTGGGGAGTTCCTTGGGCAAAAGGAGTGCTGCAAAAAGGAGAGACGGTCGCCATTGCTTCGAAAAACGCCCCGTGTTTGCAAACATGGCCGCTCGCGTATTGGCCTGACGGCTCGCTTAAATGGACGGGGCATGCCGCAGTCTTCCCTAAAGAAAGCGGCAGCCGATTTACATTGAAAAAAGGGGGGGCATGCGTCCCTAAAACCGTCATGAATGTCAGTGAGCAGAAAGATGAAATCACGGTGAATACGGGCGCGATAGTCTGCAGGCTTGGAAAATCGGGGACGGAACTCATCCGTTCGATTTCCATTTCCGGGGAAATGATGGCGAAAGAAGGGCGGCTCATCGCTTTAAAAGAAAAAAGAAGCGGCTCAGATTCACAATGCATGTATCATATTGAACGGTTTGAGAGCATGATCAAACGTACGGCAATCGAACAAAACGGTCCGGTTAAGACAGTCGTCAAGATTGAAGGCGTCCACCGCGGCGGAGGCATCGATGTTTGGCTCCCTTTTACCGTCAGGCTGTCTTTCTATGCCGGTGATCCGTCCATCCGGATCGTGCACACGATCTTCATCGACTGTGAAGCAGAAACAGAATGGATCAAAGGACTCGGTTTCGAGATGAGCGCGGTTTTGAGCGGAGCGCCGAGAAACAGGCATATCCGCTATGCGGCCGACGGAGGGATTTACGGAGAGGCTTCTCAGCTGCTTGTGACGAGAAGATTCAATGAAACAAACGGACTCTATGAACGACAGATTGCGGGACAGCCTGTACCGGAAAAGTCGGCAGTCGTGCGCGATGCCGAGAGAAACGCCGTCTGGAACGATTTCAAGCTCATCCAGGATTCCCCTGTTCACTGGCGCTTAAAAAAGCGAACCGGCAAAGGCTGCGCCTGGGTGGACGCGATTCATGGGGAGAGAGCGAAAGGGCTGATGTATGCAGGCGGGGAAAACGGCGGCATCGCACTCGGGCTCAGGAACTTCTTTGAAAAATATCCGTCATCGCTTGAAGCGAAAGGTCTTGCCGGCGGGGAACCGAAATTGGCGGTATGGTTTTGGCCTCCTGAAGCTGAAGCGATGGATTTCCGTCATTATTCAAAAGACACTCATGTTGAAAGCGCATATGAAGGGTTTGCCGAAATGAGGTCAACGGCCGTCGGCATTGCCAATACGAACGAAGTCAGCCTCGCCTGTTTTGCAAATCCGCCGAGCGATGAAGAGCTGAATAGAGCGGCGGACGAATGGCAAAATCCCCCGCTGCTTATTTGTGAGCCTGACTATTATTATCACACCCGCGCGCTGGGCGTTTGGAGCCTGAAAGATAAACGGCACCCGCTCTCGGCTGTGCTTGAAGATCAGCTTGACGAGGCTCTCAAGTTTTACATGAACGAAGTCGATCAGCGGAGCTGGTACGGCTATTGGCATTACGGTGATGTGATGCATACGTACGATGCCGTCCGGCATGTATGGCGGTACGACCTTGGCGGCTATGCATGGCAAAATACGGAACTCGTTCCGAACCTCTGGCTTTGGCAGTCTTTTTTCAGATCCGGTACGGAAGACATCTTCAGAATGGCGGAAGCGATGACCCGTCACACTAGCGAAGTCGACTGCTATCATTTCGGGGAGTATAAAGGCCTCGGTTCAAGGCACAATGTCCTCCATTGGGGCTGCGGGTGCAAGGAAGCGAGAATCAGCATGGCCGGCCTTCATAAGCCTTATTACTTTTTGACGGCGGACGAGAGAACGGGAGACGTGTTATCTGAAGTAAAAGATGCCGATCGAGCGCTTGAGACGCTTGATCCGATGAGAGCTTATTATCCGGAAAAAGAGTTTCCCGCCCACGCAAGAGTAGGCCCCGACTGGGCGGCGTTCTGTTCCAACTGGCTGACGGAATGGGAGCGGACAGGCGATGAAGCGTACCTTGATAAAATCAAACGGGGGATCGGCCGGCTTAAAGCGCTGCCGCTTCGTCTGTTGTCCGGACCGACTTTCGGATACGATCCTGAAGCTTCAGATCTGCTTCATATGGGGGACGGGAATCATGGCGGCTATCATATGGTCATCGCCTTCGGCGCTCCGCAAACATGGATGGAGCTTGCAGAACTGCTTGAGGATGTTGAATGGAAGGAGATGCTAGGGGAATTCGGCGCATTTTATTTGCTGACTGATGAAGAAAAGCGCAAAAGGAGCGGCGGGAAGCTTCACGATGATTTATTTCACTGGCCGATGTTCTCCGCTGCCATGGCCGCTTACGCTGCCTGGCTCCACCAAGACCGGAAGCTCGCCGAACAAGTGTGGCGCCTGTTGCTCGATGAAAAACAAAGCCATACACCGCTGCCGATCACTCCAAAACAAATCCATGCCTGGAAAACGATCACGGAAATTCCCTGGGTTACAACAAACTGCGTCTCACAATGGTGCCTAAACTTGATAGCCGTGCTCGAGCTGCTTAAAGATATGCCGCCCGATCTGGACATGCAAGAAAAGATCATCAAGGCAATGAAAGAACATCCCGCTCGCACATGAAGGCAAAAAATGAAGGTTGCCGGAAAAATGTAAGCGCTTTAAATTTAAGTGGAACAATTGAGACGATCAAAAGGGGGAATTGTACAATGGCAAGACTGAAGCTGAAGGGAAACAAATGGCTCGCTGCACCCGCTGTTTTTTTGCTCTTGATGGGGTGCAGCGCAAATGAGACGGCCAATCAAGACGGGAAAGGAAAAGAAAAGGATGCCATTCATATTATGGCTCCGCTCCTGTCGCCGGAAAGTCCGGGAGAAAACAGCCCGTCTTTAAAAGCGCTCGAAACATACACGAAAAAACAAATCAAAGTGACATGGGTTCCGAACTCTTCCTATAATGATAAATTCAACATCGTCATGGCCTCGGGAGATTTGCCGCAAGCCATCGTCGTCACGGACAAGTCCCCGGGGTTTATCAAGTCTGTCAAATCAGGTGCGTTTTGGGAGCTTTCACCTTATTTAAAAGACTACCCGAACCTCGGAAAGGCCGATAAAAAAGTGATGAAGAACAGTTCCATCAACGGCGAGATTTACGGTATTTACAGGGCGAGGGACCTGATCCGCGCTTCGATCATCATCAGAACGGACTGGCTCGAAAATGTCGGTCTGGAGATGCCGAAAACAATCGACGAATTTTACGATGTGCTGAAAACGTTTAAAGAAAAAGACCCCGACGGAAACGGGAAAGACGATACGTACGGCATGGTGGTGCCGAAATGGATGGGGCTTGGAAACGGGAGCCCGTGGGATATTATGCAGACGTGGTTCGGCGCACCAAACCGTTACGGAATAGATGAAAAAGGTGAACTCATTCCGGACTTCACGACAGAAGAGTATATGGAAGCGCTGCGGTTTTTCAAAAAGCTGTATGATGAGGGGCTGATCAATAAAGACTTCGCCGTCATGGATTCAGCGAAGTGGAACGATCCAATCGTCAAAGGAAAAGCGGGTGTGATCGTCGATACCGGTTCGCGGGCCTCACAAATTCAAAGCGCAATGGAAGAAGCAGATCCCGCTAACAAGGATGTGATCGACGTCACCGGAACAGTCAAAGGCCCGAAAGGAACGTATACATTCCCGACATCAGGATACGCCGGAATGATTGCCATCCCGAAAGCGAGCGTCAAAACGGAAAAAGAATTGAAAGAAGTGCTTGGCTTCCTAGACAAAATGAACGATCAAGAGGCACAGATCATTGCCAACAACGGCATAAAAGGGCGCAACTATAAGCTTGAGAACGGAACGTACACGTCCCTTGAAAAAAATAATAAAAAACTGCTTTATGAGCACGAAGGTCTTGCGCAGTTCAGCATGGGCATTCCCGAACAAAGATACCATGTGGAAAAACAAGAATCAAAGCTGTTCAAACACCGTGAACAGATTCTCAAAGAAGGGGAAAAAATCGCCGTATTCAATCCGGCTGAATCGCTCGTTTCAGATGTATACACCCAAAAAGGGGCACAGCTTGACAACATCATTCTCGATGCCAAAACGCAGTTTATCATCGGTGACATCGATGAAAAAGGCTTTCAAGATGCCGTGCAGCTTTGGTATAAAAGCGGCGGCGAAGATTTGATGAAAGAACTGAACAAACGCTACAAGGAGACGAAATAGCTCAGATCTTCACCAGTATACCGAAAGGGGGGATGCAGCACGTGGAAATCACCGCTAAAACAGGGAAGACCGCTGTGAAGACAGAAAAGAAACCGACTGGGCTAGAGGCCGTAAAACGGGATAAATGGCTTTATCTTCTGCTTGTTCCCGGTGTTTTATATTTTCTCATATTTAAATATTGGCCGATGTGGGGCGTGTTCATTGCTTTTAAAGATTATTCGCCTTATCTCGGATTTTGGCAGAGCGAATGGGTCGGGTTCGAGTATTTTAAAGATTTCTTTATGAACCCTGACTTTTTCCGCCTGCTCCGCAACACGCTCATGCTCGCCGCTCTCGATTTGATTTTTGCATTTCCGGCTCCGCTGATTGTCGCACTCATGCTGAATGAACTACGACATGCCATCTATAAACGGTGCATTCAGACGTTTATATATGTTCCGCATTTCGTCTCATGGACGATCGTCGTCAGCATGACATTTGTCTTTTTTACAGTTGATACGGGCGTGATGAATAAAATGCTGCAAAGCATAACGGGCAAAGAGATTGCATTTCTCTCGGATCCCGAATGGTTCAGGCCGATTATTGTGCTGCAAAGCATATGGAAGGAGACGGGCTGGGGAACGATCCTGTTTCTGGCGGCGCTCGCTTCGGTTGACCAGGAGCAGTATGAAGCGGCAGTGATGGACGGGGCAGGCAGATTAAGGAGAATGTGGCACATTACCCTTCCGGCCATCAGAAGCACGATCGTCGTGCTTCTCATCTTAAGAATCGGCAGTTTTTTAAACATCGGCTTTGAACAGATTTTTTTAATGACCAACTCTTTAAACCGGAGCGTGGCTGAAATTTTTGACACGTATGTCTATGTTGTCGGAATTACGCAAGGCGCATACAGCTATAGTACGGCAGTCGGGCTTTTTAAATCGGTTGTCGGAATCATTCTGATATTCGGCGCCAATTATATCGCGAAAAAGTTTGACCAGGACGGTCTGTTTTAATGAATGGAGGTGAAAAGGATGTCCGGTGCGGAAACGATCCATAACACAAAAGCGGGGCGGGTATTCGATTGGTTTAATGTACTCTTTCTCGGCTGCTGCGGGCTGATAACCGTCTTGCCTTTTCTGTATATTATCGCGGGATCTTTTGCAACGGAGGCCGAGCTGGCGGAAAAGAGCTTCTTTATCTTTCCTGAGACATTCTCGCTTGACGCGTACCGCTATATTTTTTCAACGCCGACATTTATCAGGAGCATGGGGGTGTCTGTGTTCATTACGGTTGTGGGAACGATTGTCCAGCTCTTTTTTACATTTACGATGGCCTATCCTCTTGCGAAACGGCACATTAAGGGAAGAAACCTGCTTTTGAATCTCGTTATTTTTGCGATGCTTTTCAGCGGAGGAATGATTCCGACGTATATTGTCGTCAAATCACTGGGACTGCTCGATTCGTACTGGGCGCTAATATTGCCGATGGCGATTAATCCGTTCAATCTTATTATTATTAAAAACTTTTTTCAGCAGCTTCCGAAAGAACTTGAGGAGTCGGCAAAGATTGACGGCTGTTCAGAAATCGGCGTGTTCTTAAGGATCGCGCTGCCGCTGTCAAAGCCGATTATTGCAACTTTTGCGCTGTTTTATGCGGTCGGCATTTGGAACGACTTTTTCCATGCTTTGCTGTACATCAATGACAGCGCGAAATGGCCGCTGCAAATGGTGCTGCGCCAAGTGACGATTCTTTCGGATCTGACAGGGACGACGAATGATATGATGGAAACGGTGCCGCCTGAACAATCGATTAAACTGGCTGTTATCGTCATTGCGACGCTGCCGATTTTAGCCGTGTACCCGTTTTTGCAGAAGCATTTTGCCAAAGGCATTCTGATCGGGTCTGTGAAGGGATAAAAAAACCGCCTGGCTCATGAGCCGGCGGCTTACGGCTCAGGCGGCTGAGCCGTTTTTATTTCTTTTTTTCATCCAAAAATAAACCGGGAGACCGACGAGGCCGATCAAAATTGACCACAGGCAGCTGTAAAAGTCAGTGATAAGCGTGCTGATAAGAACAAACAATGACCCGAGAATAGCCGCAACAGGCAGGTAAGGGTAGAGCGGCACGCTGTAAGCTCTCCCTTGGCCGTTCTTCCGTCTCCGCAAAATAAATACCGCGAAAAACGCCATGACATAGAAGATGTAAATCATAAAAATCGAAACCTCTGACAGCTTTTCCGGATTGCTGATGATCATTAAGATGACAGCGAACATCATCTGGACGATGACCGCGATCCAAGGCGTATGGAATGCCGGATGAACATGCGAGATCCAGCGGGAGAACGGAAGCTGTTTTTTCTCAGCCATCGCAAAGATCACGCGCGGAAAAGACAGAACTTTTCCGTTTAAGCAGCCGAAGATGCTGACGATAATTCCGATGGAGATCAGCTTACCGCCGATCGGCCCGAACAGCATTGTCGCGGCTGTGCTTGTCGCATTTTCGCCAAGCTTGACAATCTGATCGGCAGGAAGAATGTGAAGCAGCGCCAAGTTAATGAACAGGTAGCAGGCTGTGACGATCAGTATCCCGCCTGTCATCGCTTTCGGGAGCACTTTTTCCGGGTTCTTCATTTCTCCGCCGAGTGCCGCAAGAAGGATCCAGCCGTCATACGCGAAGAGCGTCGCCAATACCGCCGCTCCGAAGTTTTGGCTGGCGATGCTCTCCGTAACTGTACTGAAAATATGTTCATCGCCATGCCATAGACCGAACACAATGATACATACAATGGGAATCAGCTTTCCGATCGTTGTGACCGTCTGTACCGCTCCGCCGTATTTTGTTCCGACAATGTTGACGATGCATAAAAAGGCGACGGTGATAATGCCGATGAGTGCAGTCCATGATTTATCCCAGGAAAACAAGTTGGCCACTAGCGAGCCGAAATATAATCCGAGTGCGCCGATGATGGCCGGTCCGTAGATGATAATCTGCACCCAGCCGCATAAGAACCCCCAGAACTCGCCGTAAATTTCTTCAAGATATGTGTAAAGCCCGCCCGTTTTCGGAATTTGAGCGCCCAGTTCGGCGATTGTCAGCCCGCCTGCTAGCGTCAAGATTCCGCCAAGGATCCAGGCAAAAAGAGCAATTTGTGCGTTTCCGGAATAGGAAAGCACGCTGCCGGGCTTCATAAACACGCCGGAACCGATGATCGTTCCAATCACAAGAGATAGCGCAAATAACAAGCCTATCTCTTTTTTTAGTCCGTTTGCTTCTGCATTCATTGCGATGCCTCCCATTGATGTAATCTCTTTTATAGAAAACTATTTTTATATTGTAATACCTTTTTTAAAAAAGAAAAATTAAATAAATTTTCAGATTTTCGCATTTTTTGTGTATGTTAAACATTTTAAGGTCGTAAAACCCGAAGGGGGCAGGAATAACCGAACCTTTTTAAGTCATTTCGGAGTTATTGTTAGTTTTTTAGGGGCAACAGGAAAGAAGGTCCTGTAAGACGGTTTGGTTGACTTTTCAAATCAAATCGCCTATTTTTGAGAAAGAAGAAATCTCGAATTCGAGATATTTAATGAGGAGATGATAGAATGAACGTAAATGGCATCCACCACGTATCCGCTTTAACTGCCAACGCTCAACATAATCTGGATTTCTATGTCAAAGGGCTTGGCATGAAACTGATAAAAAAATCGGTCAATCAGGATGAGCCGACGATGTATCATTTGTTTTACGGTGATGAAGTCGCGTCTCCGGGTTCAGATTTGACATTTTTCGAAATTCCGATGCTTGCCAGGAGACGGGAAGGGACGAACTGCATTTCGTCCGTATCACTTCGGGTTCCCGGCGAACAAGCACTCGAATTTTGGAAGAAGCGGCTTCATGAGCTCGGCGCAGAGACTTACGACATCGAGACGCGTGCGGGGCGGAGCGTTCTCCGCTTTTTAGACCATGAAGGACAGAACATGATGCTTGTGGCTGATGAAAAGGGAAAAAATCATGGAGTGCCTGTGAAAAACGGCGTCATTCCTGAGGAGGTCGCGATCAGGGGGCTCGGCCCGGTCGAATTGACTGTCAAGGACGCCGGTCCGACAGCTGCGGTGCTGACCGATATTCTCGGCTTTCATAAAATCGGTGAGGAACAGGCTGATGAAACCGGCCGTACGCTTCACATTTTTGAATCGGGTGAAGGAGGAGCAGGCGCGGAGGTGTATGTGAAAGAGTCAGATGACGGCAGAAGAGAGCGTCCCGGGAGAGGAAGCGTCCATCATGTCGCATTCCGTGTCAAAGATGAAGAAGAACTTAAACAGTGGCATGAGAAAATCAACGAGAACGGCTTTACGAATTCGGGGATTGTGGAGCGCTATTATTTTAAGGCGCTGTATTTCAGAGAACCGAACGGCATACTTTTTGAGCTGTCGACTGACGGGCCGGGCTTTGCCGTTGATGAATCTATCGATGAGCTCGGCCGAAGCCTTGCGCTGCCGCCGTACCTGGAACATCGGCGGAAAGAGATTGAAGCGCGGCTGAAACCGATTCAATAGAAAACGAGGTCCCGAAAAGGACCTCGTTTTTTTATATAAAAGGCATCCGGCGCAGCCGACAGCCTAAAAGGGGGGCATGCTGTTAAGATGATGCGGATTCTTTTTGGTCAAGCGTCATTTGTTTTGTCATTGTTTTGCCATTTCGAATGAGGGTAACCTTTACCGTATCCCCGATTTTTGCATCGTTGTAAAGAAGGTTGCGCAGCGCGCTTCCCGTATCGGTTTCTTTTCCGTTAAAGCTGATGATGACATCGTTCTCTTTAAGGCCCGCTTTATCAGCAGGGGAGCCTGAAGCGACCTGGCGGATGTAGACGCCTTTGTTTAACTGGCTGCCGCTTAATCCGAGGGTGCCTGTTTGATAGTTTTCCGGCACCTGCTCAAGATCCATCATGCCGATTCCGATAAACGGACGCTCAATTTTTCCTTTAGACATCAGCTCTTCTGCAATCGGTTTGACATCATTGCTTGGAATCGCAAATCCGATGCCTTCCACTCCGCTTTCACTGATTTTCATACTGTTGATGCCGATCACTTCTCCCTTTGTATTCAAAAGGGCGCCTCCGCTGTTGCCGGGATTGATGGCCGCGTCTGTTTGAATGACGTTCATCTCGGTTTGGCCTGCGGACGTATCAACGGAAACGGTCCGATCAACACCGCTGATGATGCCTTGCGTCACCGTTCGGGACAGATCTTTGCCGAGCGGATTTCCGATTGCAATGACCGATTCACCCGCTTTCAAGCTTGAAGAATCGCCGAAAGATGCGACTTTTTCGACGTGTTCAGCGGAAATTTCAACAACGGCAAGGTCTGTCAAGGAATCGCTGCCCAGCAATTTTCCTTCCACTTCTTTGCCGTTTGACAGGGAAACCGTCAATTTAGATGCGCCTTCGACAACGTGGTTATTTGTAATAATGTATGCTTTGCCGTTTGCTTTTTTATAAATGACACCTGAGCCTGTGCCTGTTTCTTGTTCGCTTGAACTGCTGTTGTTGCTGTTGCTTTCAAACCCAAACATACCGCTCTCCGTTTGTTTTTGATAGTTTGAAATACCGACGATGGCGGGAGATACATTTTCCACCATTGTTGAAATGTCAGACGAATTAGTGCTGGACAATTTTTCGGTATTCGCTTTATTGGAAGAAGCCGATGAGTTCGCAGTCTCATTAGTTTGTGTTTGGACAGATGTATTGGCCGTTTCGTCTTTGCTATGCTGGTATGTCGTGACACCGAGAACGAGGCTTCCCCCGATGATGCCGCTGAGGATCGGCGTCATCCATGAGAGTCTCCGCTTTTGCTGTTCTGCTTTTTTTATCGCCTGGTCGGGCTTTTGATCGGAGACGATGAGTTCGTTTTTCGTTTCAAGCTGATCTTCTCTATTATATTCCATCATTTTCACGCTCCTATTGTTATCATATCCTTTGATGCCTCAATCATAATCAAAGACTGTGGGATAAACATGAAAACATTGTGGGAAATTGTCAAAGAAAAAGGATAGAATAAATAGGGTGCTATTTATAATATGACATGTCAGAGGTGTTCTAAACGTTGAAAAAGATTGGATTTATCGGATACGGAAGCATGGCGCAGATGATTGCGGTGAAACTGCTTGATCAGGAGAAAATCAGCGATGACATGGTGGTCGTCAGCTCAAGGAATGACGGGAAAACAGGGGAGCTGAGAAAACTTTACCCGAATGTCGCCTGTCAATCAGCCGAAGAGCTCGCCGAACAGTGCGGCCTGATCTTCATCTGTGTACCGCCGATGGCGGTAAAGGAAACGCTTGAGAACATACAGCCGTTTCTTCAGAAGGATGTCCACATTGTTTCGATTGCCGCGGGGGTCGAGCTTGACCGGCTTCACGACTGGACAAGCGGACAGGTGACGAGATACATTCCGACCCTCACATCTGAAGCCGGGATCGGTGTTTCGCTTGTTGTCCACGGCGAGCGGGTTGCTGAGGCGGACAAAAGCCGGCTGGAAGAATATCTTTCCGTTTTCAGCACAGTCAAACAGATACATGAGAGAGATATTGACGCTGCAAGCAATTTAACAAGCTCTTCACCAGGGTTCATCGCTTCGATCTTTGAAGAATTTGCTCAAGCTGCCGTCAGAAACAGCAGCCTCACGAAAGAAGACGCGTTTCAATTTCTGATTCATTCATTGCTGGGAACGGGCAAGCTGTTAATGGAAAAAGACATGACGTTTGCACAAACGCTTGATCGGGTGGCGACAAAAGGCGGCATAACCGGAGAAGGGGCGGAGGTCATTCAAAATGCCATGCCGGAAGTCTTTGACGAGCTGTTTGCCAGAACGATGAAGAAGTATGAAGACATTAAAGACGCTGTCCGCCGGCAGTGAGCTGCGGCATTTATCGACATATCCGGACATCCCAAAGCTGCCTTATCAGGCAGCTTTTTTATTTGCATTCGACAACATTCATCAAAATTCCAATTTTCTATTAAATTTCTAAAATTACCAATGGTTATTGCATTTCTATTAAAATTCTAATATAATTTGTTAGAATATTCCCAAAATAATAAAAAATTTGAGACGTTTTTCATAAGGGGTGGTTTTTTGTGAAGCTGTATATGTCTGTTGATATGGAGGGGATTTCCGGACTTCCGGATGATACGTTCGTCGATTCAAGCAAGCTGAACTATGAGAGAGGCCGGAAGATCATGACGGACGAGGCCAATCATGTGATTGACGAAGCGTTCAAAAGCGGATGCAGAGAGGTGCTTGTCAATGACAGCCACTCTAAAATGAACAATCTGTTAATTGAGCGGCTCCATCCTGAAGCGCTGCTCATTTCGGGAGATGTCAAACCGTTTTCGATGGTCCAGGGACTTGACGATACATGCGATGGTGCCGTGTTCGTCGGCTACCATGCGAGAGCATCGATGAGAGGCGTGATGTCTCACAGCATGATTTTCGGCGTCAGACATTTTTACATAAACGATCAGGCGTTGGGCGAGCTGGGGTTCAACGCTTATGTTGCCGGTTATTACGGCGTCCCGGTTATCATGGTTGCCGGTGACAGCGAGGCGGCAGCTGAGGCGGAGGAACTGATTCCGAACGTAACGACAGCGGCCGTCAAGGAAACGATATCCCGTTCGGCGGTCAAATGCCTGACGCCGGAGAAAGCGGGGCAGCTATTAAGAGAGCGGACGGCATATGCGATTCAAAACCGCGATCAAGTCAAGCCGCTCACGCCTCCGGACAGGCCGGTGCTGCGGATTGAGTTTGCCAATTACGGGCAAGCCGAGTGGGCGAGTCTGATGCCGGGTGCTGAAATCGAACCGCAAACGACGACTGTCCGCTATCAAGCGAAAGACATTCTTGAAGCCTATCAAGCGATGCTTGTCATGACCGAGCTTGCGATGAGAACAACATTCTCCTAGGAAGGTGGGATGAAAATGGCGGGTTACATCATGAAGCGGCTTCTGTCGATGCTGGCGACCATTTTGGTGATCACGACATTGACCTTTGTGATGATGAAAGTGATTCCGGGCTCTCCCTTCAATGAAGAAAGAAACACGAATGAAGCGGTTCAGCGCAACCTTGAGGCTTACTATCAGCTTGATGAGCCTCTCTTTGTTCAATATTTGTATTATGTCAAGTCGATCGTTACCTTTGATTTCGGGCCATCGATCAAGCAGCCTTCACAAAGCGTGAACGATTTGCTGTCAAGAGGGTTCCCTGTTTCATTTGAGCTGGGGATGACGGCGCTGATTATGGCGGTCATTTCCGGGATCGTACTCGGAATCTTTGCCGCGCTGCGGCAAAACGGCGTCATCGACTATATAGCAATGACCATTGCCGTTCTCGGCATTTCGGTTCCCAACTTTATTATGGCGACCTTGCTGATACAGCAATTCGCCGTCAATTGGAATATATTCCCTCCATCGACATGGACGAGCCCGCTTCATATGGTGCTTCCGACTGCGGCTTTGGCAATGGGGCCGCTGGCGATTATCGCCAGGCTGACCCGTTCCAGCATGATTGAAGTGCTGACACAGGATTATATCCGAACGGCCCGGGCTAAAGGGCTTTCCCCTTTTAAAATTGTCATGAAGCACGCCCTGAAAAACGCCCTTATGCCAGTCGTAACGATTCTCGGGACGCTTACCGCTTCGATTTTAACGGGAAGCTTCGTCATCGAAAAAATCTTTGCGATTCCGGGCATGGGAAAATATTTTGTTGAAAGCATCAACTCCCGCGATTACCCCGTGATTATGGGTACCACCGTTTTTTACAGCATCATCCTCATCATCATGTTGTTTCTTGTCGACATGGCCTACGGAATCCTGGATCCGCGTATTAAACTGCATAAGAAAGGGTGAGCATATGAGCCTTCCAGTCCGCACAGAAAACGAAGCGTCTTCAGCCAGTGATATCCCTGTTGAATGGTTTGCCCCGCTGAAACAAAAGCAGGATGAGCGTGAATCCGTTGCAAGGCCGAGCCTGTCATACTGGCAGAACGCCTGGCGGATTTTAAGGAAAAACAAGCTGGCGATGGCGGGATTCGGCGTGTTAATCTTCCTGTTCATCATGGCTGTTCTCGGACCGGTTCTTTCTCCGCACAGCGTCACCCAGCAGACGCTTTCCGAGCAAAACCTGCCTCCGTCGATGGAGCATTGGTTCGGAACCGATGAGCTCGGCCGCGATGTGTTTACAAGAACGTGGTATGGAGCGAGGATTTCACTGTTTGTCGGCGTGATGGCGGCTTTAATCGATTTTGCAATCGGCGTCATCTATGGCGGTATCTCCGGCTATAAGGGCGGCAAAACAGACCATGTCATGATGCGGGTCATCGAAGTGCTGCATGGACTGCCTTATTTATTGGTCGTCATTCTTCTCATGGTCATGATGGGGCCTGGACTCGGGACGATCATCGTTGCGCTGACTGTCACCGGCTGGGTCGGCATGGCGCGGATCGTCAGGGGTCAGGTTTTGAAGGTGAAGCATGATGAGCATGTTCTCGCATCCAAAACCTTCGGAGCGAAAACGGTAAGGATCATCAGGCGGAATCTCCTTCCGAACATGATGGGAGCGATCATCGTCCAGATGACCTTGACGGTGCCGTCGGCCATTTTTGCCGAAGCGTTTCTCAGCTTCCTCGGTTTGGGCATTCAAGCCCCGTTTGCGAGCTGGGGTGTCATGGCGAACGACGGCCTTCCGGTGATCTTATCGGGACACTGGTGGCGGCTGTTTTTTCCTGCTTTCTTTATTTCATTAACAATGTTCGCTTTTAATGTCGTTGGAGACGGACTGCAGGATGCGTTAGATCCGAAGCTGAGGAGGTAATGTGTTTTTGCGGAAAAAAGTATTGGAAGTCGAGAATCTGCATGTTTCATTTACGACATACGGCGGCACGGTCAAAGCCGTCCGCGGCGTGAGCTTTGAGTTATATGAGGGGGAGACGTTTGCGATTGTCGGTGAGTCGGGATGCGGAAAAAGCGTGACATCGCAAAGCATCATGCAGCTTTTGCCGAAGTTTTCGGCAACGATCACAGACGGTGCGGTCCGCTTTAAGGGAAAAGACTTGCGCCATCTGTCCGAAAAAGAGATGAGAAAGATCAGAGGGGCCGAAATCTCAATGATCTTCCAGGATCCGATGACAGCCCTGAATCCGACCTTGACCGTCGGAGACCAGTTGACAGAAGCGCTTTTGGAACATCGGCCCGTGTCTAAAACAGACGCTCGAAAAGCGGTCATTTCGATGCTTGAGCTCGTCGGGATTCCGAATCCGAAAGAGCGTTTGAGGCAGTATCCGCATCAATTCAGCGGCGGGATGAGGCAGCGGATCGTGATCGCCATGGCGCTCATCTGTGAACCGGAGATTCTGATTGCGGATGAACCGACGACCGCGCTCGATGTTACCATTCAGGCGCAAATTCTTGAGCTGTTTAAAGACATTCAGCGGAAAACCGGTGTATCCATCATTTTAATCACCCATGATTTAGGCGTAGTCGCACAGACGGCGGACAGAATCGCCGTGATGTACGCCGGGAAAATAGCGGAAACGGGAGCGAGGAGGGATATTTTTTACCGTCCGCAGCATCCGTATACAAAAGGCTTGCTGCATTCCGTTCCGAGGCTTGACCTTGAAGGTGGAGACCTCGTTCCGATTGACGGGACGCCGCCAGATTTGTTTTCTCCGCCTGAAGGGTGTCCGTTTACGGCGCGCTGTTCCCATGCAATGGAAGTATGCGGCAAGGTTTATCCTGCCGTTGCAGAAGTCTCGGCGGGGCATCGTGTGTGCTGCTGGCTTCAGGATGAAAGGGCGAAACGGGCTCTGCTGACAACATAATCATGAAATCGATTTTCAATGGGGGGATTTGATGAAAAGGCTAGCGAGCGTATTGGCTGCCGCAGTTGCGGTCATTCTGCTGTTCGGATGTACGGCAAATGAACAGGCTGGGCAGGAAACGAAGAAGAAAGCGAAAGAAACGGCTGGAGAACAAGTCCTGAGGCTGAACAATGAAAATGAACCGACATCTTTCGATCCGCCGATCGGCTTTAATAATGTCTCATGGCAGGCGCTGAACAATCTGATGGAAGGTTTGACTAGGCTTGGCGCAGACCATGAACCGGAAGCGGCGTCCGCCGAAAAGTGGAACATTTCCGACGATGGGAAGACATATACTTTTACAATCCGTGATGATGCCAAATGGTCGAACGGAGACCCTTTAACCGCTGGGGATTTTGAATATGCGTGGAAGCGTCTGCTCGATCCGAAAACGGGCTCTTCCGCCGCGTTTTTAGGCTACTTTATCGAAGGCGGCGAGGCCTTTAACAGCGGAAAAGGGGCGAAGGATGATGTCAAAGTCAAAGCGGAGGATGAAAAAACGCTTAAGGTGACACTCGAAAGTCCGCAGCAGTCGTTTTTAAGCATTGTAGCCAATCCGGCTTTTTTCCCGGTTCCTCAGAAAATCGCCGAAAAAAATCCGAAATGGCATGAAGAAGCTGCTACATTTGTCGGCAACGGTCCGTTTAAACTGACAGAATGGAAGCATGATGAAAGCTTTACGATGGTAAAGAGCGATACGTATTGGGACCGGGATACTGTGAAGCTTGATAAAGTGACATGGGCGATGGTCGATGACAGAAATACCGACTACCAAATGTTCGAGTCGAATGAGCTCGATACGGCTTATGTCCCGGCTGAAATGAGCGAGAAGCTGATAGGTTCTGACGAGGTGAAGGTGTTCGATCAGGCAGGTCTTTACTATTACAGATTCAATGTCAATAAAGAACCGTTCCAGAATGAAAAGATCAGAAAAGCGTTTGCGATGGCCGTCGATCAGCAGGAAATCGTCGATTATGTCACAAAAAACGGTGAAAAACCGGCCCGCGGGTTTGTGTCTTCGGGAATCAAAGGGCCGAACGGCAAGGATTTTCGCGAGGAAGGCGGCGATTTGCTCAAATATGACGCCGATGAAGCGAAACAGCTGCTCGAAAAAGGCATGAAGGAAGAAAACTACGAAAAGCTGCCCGCCGTTACGCTGACATACAGCACAAAACCGGAGCATAAAAAAATGGCGGAAGCGATTCAGCAAAAGCTGAAAAGTACGCTCGGCGTCGATGTGAAGCTCGCCAATATGGAATGGAACACATTCCTTGAAGAACAGAAGGCGCTCAAATTTCAATTTTCCCAAAGCTCTTTTCTGGCTGATTATGCGGACCCGATCAACTTCCTGGAAAGCTTTCAAACGGGTAACGCAATGAACAGAACCGGCTGGAGCAATTCAGAGTATGACGAACTGATCAAGGCGGCGAAAAATGAAGCTGATGAAGAAAAACGCACAGAGCTGCTGCATCAGGCTGAAGAACTGCTGTTTGAAGGGATGCCGATCATACCGATCCACTTCTATAATCAAGTCCATTTGGAAAAGGAGAATGTGAAAGGCATCGTCCGTCATCCGGTCGGCTACATTGAACTGAAATGGGCCGAAAAAACGTCATGATCAAACTTGTCCGTCTGCCACTTTCTTTGTGCACGCCACCGCACAGAGGCGGGCGGACTTTTCATAAAGGGGGATGTCTCAGTTGAATATTGCGCCTCAAAGATTAATGCAGGGAGATACAGTCGGTGTGATTGCGCCGGCCAGTCCGCCCGTCCCCGAAAAGCTTGACCGCGCCGTCCGGTTTTTAAAAGAACTCGGGCTTGAAGTCAAAGTGGGACGTTCAGCCATTGAAAGACACGGCTATTTGGCGGGGAACGATGAAGAGCGCTTGGAGGATCTGCACGACATGTTTGAAGACCGTTCGGTCAAAGCTGTCATCTGTGCCTGCGGAGGTTACGGCACGGCGAGGATTGCCGAGAACATTGACTACCGACTCATCAAAAGCCGCCCGAAAATTTTTTGGGGCTATTCAGACATCACTTTTTTACATACAGCGATCAGGCAAAACACCGGACTTATTACATTTCACGGTCCGATGCTCAGTTCGGACATCGGCAAAGAAGACGTGCATCCGCTCACCCGGCGCTCCTTCCGGCAGCTGTTTCAAAAAATGACGCTCACCTATACAGAGGAGCTGTCGCCTTTGGAAACGCTCGGAAACGGTGCGGCGAAAGGGGAGCTTGTCGGCGGAAACCTCGCTCTTCTGGTGACGACGCTCGGTACGCCTTATGAAATTGATACGAAAGGAAAGCTTTTGTTTATCGAGGATGTCGATGAAGAGCCTTACCGAATTGACCGGATGCTGAATCAATTGAAAATGGCCGGGAAATTATCGGACGCCGTCGGCATCCTGCTGTGCGATTTTCATAACTGCTCCCCGAAAAAACGCGGTGAGTCACTTACATTAAAAGAAGTTTTCCAAGATTATATCGCCGCTGCAGGAAAACCGGCGCTATCAGGCTTTAACATCGGCCATTGTTCACCAAATATCGCCGTTCCGGTGGGGGCGCAAGCCGTCCTTGACGCCGACAAAAAACAGCTTACGATCGATCCGGGAATTTCTTGATGGAAAAAGGAGGCTGCTATGAAGATTGCCGAAATGACGACAAACCGTATCGCCGTGCCGCTGAAAAAACCGTTTAAAACAGCGCTTCGAACCGTCCGCACAGCGGAAGCCGTCATTGTCAAATTAACGGCTGAAAACGGGATGACAGGCTGGGGCGAAGCGCCTCCGACTGCCGTCATTACCGGTGAGACGCTTGACAGTATTGAGGGGGCAGTCAACACGATATTCGCACCGGCGCTCTCCGGGCGCAACTTGCGAATGGCGGAGGCGATATTTCATGACATCGACAAGCTGATTGTTGGAAATACAAGCGCAAAGGCCGCTGTAGAAACAGCCGTCTACGATTGCTTGGCGCAGCTTTGCGGTCTTCCCCTGTATCAATTGCTGGGCGGATACAGGCGGGAGATCGAGACGGATTTTACTGTCAGCGTCAATGACCCGGAAGAAATGGGGAAAGACGCGGCCTGTTATGTAAAAGATGGGTTTCGTACGCTCAAAATTAAAGTAGGAAAAAACGATATGGCAACAGACCTCGAACGGATCAGGGAAATCCGCAAACAAGCGGGGGCCGCTGTCCGGATCCGTGTGGACGCCAATCAAGGCTGGACGGCGAAACAGGCTGTCAAAGCCATTCGGAAAATGGAGGATGAGGGGCTTTCGATCGAGCTTGTCGAACAGCCGGTCCACCGGTGCGATCTCGAAGGCTTGAAACAGGTGACAGATGCTGTCGATACGCCGATTATGGCGGACGAAAGCGTGTTTACCCCAAGGGATGCTTTTCACGTGCTGAAAACGAGAAGCGCCGATCTCATCAATATTAAACTGATGAAAGCGGGCGGCATCCGCCAGGCGTTGAAAATCAACGCCATGGCAGAAGCGTGCGGAGTGGAATGCATGGCCGGAAGCATGATCGAAACAAGGGTCGGCATCACAGCAGCCGTCCACTTCGCAGCAAGCCAGAAAAATGTGACAAAATTCGATTTTGATGCGCCGCTCATGCTGAAGAAGGATATTGTTGAAGGCGGCATCCGCTATCATGGAGGAACGATCACGATACCGGATGCTCCCGGACTCGGTATCACGAAAGTCAACCATTGAGAGGGGGAAGACGAATGAGCCTTTATACGACAACCGTCTCGGTCGCCAACGTCTGGACCAGTCCGGAAGCACCGCGCCGCATTGACCAGTTGATGCTGGCAAATCCCGTACATGTAAGAAGCTGGCTTGACGCAATGTCCTTCGATGAGCGTCTTGAGCTGTGTACGGCAAACCTTGTTCAAACACAGGTGCTTTTCGGAGAAGATGTGCAGCTTATAAAAGAGCGGGAAGGCTGGGCTTTCGTCATCATTCCCGGGCAGCCGTCTGCAAAAGATGAACGCGGCTACCCGGGCTGGATACCAAAGGAATGCCTGGCCGAAAAAAGCCCGGCGAAGTCTGAGACAAGCGCCGTCATTCAAAAACCGACGGCTTTTCTATATGATGACAAGAAAATGAAAGTTCTTGAACTGAGCTTTCTCACTAAGCTGCCCGTTTTGTCTTCAGACGGCATTTGGTTTGAGGTTGATACACCGCTCGGACGCAGATGGCTGAAAAAAGAAGATGCGGATATCGAAACACCTGTAAAAGGCAGTGGAGACGACATCGTTCAAACCGGTGAGGCGTTTTTGAACCTGCCCTATCTTTGGGGAGGAATGAGCGGTTTTGGCTACGATTGCTCAGGATTTGTCTTCAATATGCTGAAGGCGAACGGCTGCTCAGCGCCGCGCGATGCCGGCGATCAGGCGAACAGCGGAAAAGAGGTGTCCTTCAGCAGCCCGAAGCGGGGCGATCTACTGTTTTTCGCATATGAAGAAGGCAAAGGGCGGGTTCACCATGTCGGCATTTACTGCGGAAACGGAGAGATGCTGCACTCTCCAAAAACGGGAAAATCGATTGAGGTCATACCTCTTAAAGGCACAATTTATGAAAAAGAGCTGTGTGCCATCAGGCGCTATTTTTAATTAAAACGGGGGGATTGGCATGCAAACCGGCGCTTTATTGAAAGTCAGCCGTCTCAAAATGCACTTTGACGCCGGAAGGGGCAAAACGGTCAAAGCGGTCGACGGCATTTCATTTGATATTAAAGAAGGAGAGACGTTCGGACTCGTCGGAGAATCGGGCTGCGGCAAGTCGACTTCCGGAAGGGTGCTGATGCGCCTTTATCAGCCGACAGAGGGCGAGGTTACATATCGGGGAAAAAACATCCACAATTTGAGCGATGATGAATCATTCCAGTACAACCGCAAAATTCAAATGATTTTTCAAGACCCCTATGCTTCGCTAAATCCGAGGCTAACGGTCAGGGAGATTATGACAGAGCCCATGGAAATCCACGGCCTGTACGGAGGGAAAAAGGCGCGTCTTGAAAAAGCGGACGAGCTTCTGGAAGCAGTCGGCCTGCACAAAAGCTTTGCCAATCGCTATCCCCATGAGTTCAGCGGCGGACAGAGGCAAAGAATCGGCATCGCCAGGGCGCTTGCGCTTGAGCCTGAATTTATCGTCGCTGATGAGCCGATATCCGCACTTGATGTCTCCGTCCAGGCGCAAGTCGTCAACCTTTTGAAAAAGCTGCAAAAGGAAAAAGGGCTCACGTTTTTATTTATCGCCCACGATCTTTCCATGGTGAAGCACATCAGCGACCGGATCGGCGTCATGTATCTCGGGCACATGGTCGAGATCACCGACAGCGTCCGGCTTTATCAAGAACCGCTGCATCCTTATACTCAGGCGCTTTTATCGGCTATCCCGATTCCCGATCCGGATGTGGAAGATAAGCGGAAACGAATCATACTGAAAGGCGAGCTGCCAAGTCCGATCGATCCGCCGAGCGGCTGCGTTTTCAGAACGAGATGTCCCGCCGCGACGGACATTTGCACCGCCAAAAAACCGCTCTTAAAAGAAGCCGATGACGGTCATTTTGTCGCCTGCCATCTGTATGACGGCGACGCGAGAAAAGAGGAGGACGGCATGAAGGTGACGCTGCAGGCGAGGTGAATATAGAAAGAAGGAGCCCTTGTTACAGGGCTCCTCAGTTTGCCGGCGACTTTTCAGAATCGCTCAGCCGCTCATGCCAAATGAAACAAGGATCAGGCGCCGCCTTGGTGACATCCGGTAGAAGTACGCTCAATCGGCAATGTACAGCATCTGAAAGACCCGCCGGATTTTATGATCTCGGATAAGTCGATTTCGATGACCGTATAGCCCCTTTTTCTGAGCTCCTGATTCACGTGGCGGTTAACAGGCAGGCTGATCACGGTTTTATTGCCGATGGACAGAACGTTTGTACCGAGTTGGAACTGTTCATCATCCGTAATTTCGATCATCTCATAGCGTTTTTTCAAGACGTCGTATTCTCTTTCTCCTAAGGCTTTTGGATAGACAAGCGCTTCTGTCGGCGAAAGAATGTTGAAGACGCAATCCAGATGAAGGAACGTTTCTTCAAACGGAACCGGTATGACTTCATAAGAGGGAAGCCTGCGCTTCAGCTCTTGGACGGCCGAGAACGTCGTTCTGTGGCTGATGCCGGCATATATGGTATTTTGGTCGACGAGGATGTCGCCGCCTTCGATTTGATAGCCTTCATTAAATGCGGCCCAGGAGATCTGTTCTTTTGCCAGCCATTCCTGCAGGACGTTTTCTTCGCCCTGGCGGATGTCGGCTGATAGCTGTGCGGAAAACACAGTGTCTCCGATCGTAAACCCGATATCGCGCGTGAAAACCTGTTCCGGAAATTGGCTTAAAGCAGGCAGAATCACGACTTCAATACCCCGGCTCTCCAATTCTTTTATCAATGTATGATGCTGGCGGACGGCCAGCGTTTTATCGATATTATCTTTTTGAAAATACTTTTGTGTTTCATTGATCACTTCTGCAATCTCCATATATTCCGGTCTGCATAACACCACTTTTTTTAAGACGTCGTATTCGCTTGTACAGCCCGCCCCGCGGTTTTTTTTCGATAATGCTGAGTCCATTTTGATTCCCCCGTCCTCTCTTTAGTCATTTCATTATTCCCTTCCCGCAGCGAGAAATAAACCTTTTAGCCAGAAAATCTGACAGTCAGCCGGATAAAAAAGTTTAGACAAATGAATTCTAATAGTGTTTAATATAGAAAAAATCCACTTTACAAACGCATCTTAGTAGACATCAAAGGAGTAATGGATGATGAATGGACCTGAAAAGAGATACTGCAAAGAATCAAAAGTTGTCAAAACAAGCAGGGTATTTCCGCTTGATACGAACAATCACAACACCTTGTTCGGCGGCAAGCTGATGAGCTATATCGACGATATCGCTTCGATTTCGGCAGCGAGACACTCGAGGTGTGAAACCGTGACAGCTTCCATGGATTCCGTCGATTTTCTCGAACCGATCCGCCAGGAGGATTCCGTCTGCCTTGAATCTTATGTGACATGGGTCGGCAGAACGTCAATGGAGGTATTCGTCAAAGTCATTAAAGAGCATTTGCTGACAGGCGAACGAAAGCTTGCGGCGACATCCTTTTTAACCTTCGTGGCGCTTGATCAGGACGGCAATCCTCAGGCCGTTCCCCAAGTTGTACCGCAGTCTGAAGAAGAAATCATGCTGCACCAGACCGCCCGGCAGCGCGCCGAAGAACGGAAAAACCATCGCAAACACAGCAAAGCGCTGGCCCAGGCGCTGGCTGTTGACAAACCTTGGTAAACATACGAACAAAACCCCGGCTCAGGTATCAGTTGCCGGGGTTTTGCTGTGTCATGAATACACAAACCAATATTTGTTCAAAATAAATGACAAAAAACGGAAAGAAGTTTTGGGTGAAATGCTTGAATTTGTATGGACTTTTTTAGCCAAGCCTGCTTTAGTGTTCTCTATAGCTTATATTCTTTTCCGAATCGCAGGGAAGAAAGCCGTTTCGCAAATGACGAACTTCGACCTTTTGCTGACATTTGCGATTGGAACGATCATCAGCGAACCGATTCTTACTTCTAAAATTTCAATGTCCATTTATTACGCACTTACCTTTCTGATCTTCTATTTGTTGATTGAAAAGCTGTCATTACACAATAAATGGCGCTGGTTTCTTGTCGTCAGTCCGACCGTGCTGATCCGAAACGGCAATATTGATGAAGGGGGATTAAAAAGAGAGCGGCTGACCGTCAATGAACTGCTCGGCAAATTGCGCGAAAAAGGCTATGCCGATCCGAAAGATATCGACATCGCCCTGATTGAAGAATCGGGCCAGATCAGCGTGATTCCCAAATCGGAAGCGAGGCCTGTACAGCCGCGGGACCTCAACTTGGAGACGAAGCGGAATTTCGTGCCGATTCCGCTCATTTTAGACGGCGAAATTATCGAACACAATTTAAAATACTTGAAAAGAACGAAAGAATGGCTGTTTCAAAAATTAGAGGATAAAGGGATTGAGCAAGCGATGCTGCCAACCATTACGCTCGGCACCTTGAACGAAAAAAATGAAATTATGATTGATAGGGAAGATCCCGGCAGCCCGTTAACTGATGATCCATATCTTTATAAACCGGGGCAAGACCATTAATTTTCGCCGAATAGGCGATTTTTTTATTTTGTACTATTTCAGAAAAATATTAAGAGTCTGTTCTTTTCTTCATCCGTAAAATGAAACAGGGCATTTGTCACGAAAGTTGAAAATGGTGTCACAAAAAATAGGAGGAAAATATGTTGTTTTCTGTATTTTTATAGCATATATTAGTTTTTGTGAAAAAATTTTGATGGTAGGTGCAATTGATGAAAAGGTTTTTTAGTGTAATGATTTTGGGTGCCCTGCTGCTGCTCGGCACTTCTGTGCCAATCGAAGCGGCAGACTACGGACGCGACGTTCTCGGCTCAAAAGATGGCTGGGGCGCTTACGGAAAAGGAACGACCGGAGGTGCTGACGCTTCTTCTGATCAGGCATATACGGTCAAAAACCGCAAGCAGCTTGTTGAGGCATTAGGGGGAGACAATAAAAAGAACAGCGAAAATGATACGCCGAAGATCATCTATGTGAAGGGAACAATCAATCTTAGTGTTGATGATGACAACAATCCTTTAGGCTATGAAGATTATAAAGACCCTGAATATTCGATCGAAGCGTATCTCAAAGCTTATGATCCGAAGAAATGGGGGAAAAAGGAGCCGTCAGGAAAGCTTGAAGAGGCAAGGCTCCGCTCCAAAGACAATCAGAGGGAGCGTGTCTTGATCAGAGTCGGTTCAAACACGACGATAATCGGGCTCGGAGATGATGCGAAAATCGTCGGCGGAGGCCTTTATGTCAAAAACGCGGAAAACATCATTATCCGCAATATCGAATTCGAAAACGCGTACGATTTCTTCCCTGGCTGGGATCCGACGGATGGGAGCAGCGGAAACTGGAATTCAGAATATGACAACCTGCTGATTGAAATGTCCAAAAATATTTGGATCGACCACTGCTCATTCAATGACGGAGATCAGCCTGATGAGCTGACCGAAACGTATTTCGGGCGTGAATTCCAGCATCACGACGGACTGCTGGATATCAAAAAGCAGTCGGATTTTATTACGGTATCCTACAGCATATTTTCAGGACATTCTAAAAACACGATTATCGGATCAAGCGACAGCTACAAAGCAGACAACGGTCATTTAAGGGTGACATTCCACCACAATCTCTACGAAAATATAAAAGAGCGGGCACCGCGCGTCCGCTACGGAAAAGTGCACATTTACAACAACTATTTTAAAAGCACGAAAGACAGCTACAATTATTCATGGGGTGTAGGCTATTCTTCAAAAATTTATGCTGAGGACAACTACTTCGACCTGCCGGAAGGAACGAAGCCTCAAAAATTGATGAAGGTCTTTAAAGGTGACGCTTTATATGAAAAAGATACGGTCGTAAACAACCAAAAAAGCGTCGCAAAAATCGATGTTGTCAGCACATACAACAAAGCAAACCATGCGTCTGTCAAAAAATCGGCCGGCTGGAAGCCGACGCTGTTTGAAAAAATCGACGATGCAGAAGATGTGCCGGCAATCGTTGAAGCGCACGCAGGCGCAGGAAAACTGAAGTAATCAAGCAAAGCGGACATGCAGATGATGTCCGCTTTTTTGTTTAGGTATCTTGCAATACAAAATAGCGCATGTTATGATTTATGTATCTTGTATTGCAAGATACATAAAAGAGGTGGCTTATGAGTTCAACGCAAATGCTGAAAGGGATTTTAGAAGGATGTCTGCTTGCTGTCATATCCGAGGGGGAGATATACGGCTATGAAATGACAAAGGTGCTTGCGGGATACGGTTTTTCAGATATCAGCGAAGGAAGCATCTATCCGATTCTCCTCCGCATGCAAAAGGAAAAATGGGTGGAGACCGAACTAAAACGGTCGGCGAGCGGCCCGAAGAGAAAATATTACAGACTGACGCCCCTTGGCGAAGCGGAGCTTCAATCGTTCATCGGCCGTTGGAAAGCATTATCCGGGAACGTTAATGCGCTGCTCGAAAAAAAACTGAAGGAGATGTGAAATCGTGCTATCAAAAGACATGCAAAACGTATTGGACGACATGAGATTGTATTTAATGTCTGTAGGAAAAAGCGACAAAGAAATCGAAGGGATCATGAATGAGCTGACCGTTCATGCCTTGGAAGGGGAAAAGGAAGGAAAAACCGTCCGGCAAATTTTTGGGGATTCTCCCAAGTCATATGTTCAAGCGCTGTCAAAAGAGCTTTCATCAAGGCCGGGGGAGATCGCCAAGTTGTTCTTTGCCATTTTGATCGGCGCGATATCCTATTTTATATTCAGTGACGCCGTGAACGACAGCCTCAATTATTCGGTCTATGTACTGGCAGGCTATCCGCTTTATATTTTGCTGGCAGCGGCTATGTTACCGCTGTTGGGCCGCGTTTCAGCGTTTAAAGGGAAGAAAACGGCCTTCATGTATACGGTGATGTACACCGCTTTGACGTTTTTTCCGATTTTGGCGATTATTTTTATTGATCGGCAATTCGGGACACCTATTCTTTCGTTTGACGGGGGAAGCCGCTGGCTGATTATGGCTCTGTCGTTTCTCGTGATCGTACTTTTGTCTTTCAGGTTGAAAGCTGCAGCCTTGTCCATATTGCCGCTGCTTTTAGCCGGAACGCATTTTTTGTTTCAGTATATGAAGTGGGATTCAGCCGGAGCCATGCTGGCAGAAACTTATATTCCCTATATCGGGCTGCTGCTCGTCATGTTCATTGAGACAAAGCGTGCCAAAAATACGGCTCAATATGAATGAAATACGGAAGAGCATGATATTTTTTAAGGTAAAGACTCTTGCCTTTTGGCGATCACAATGTTTATGATCAGAGCATGAAAGGTGGCCGATATATGGATATGATGTGGGGCTATGTACTCGTCTTTATTTTGGCTGCGATTCCGTGGTTTGAAGTGATCGGTGTCGTGCCGCTAGCGATCGTTGCCGGGCTTAAACCGGTTCCGTCCGCTATTATCGCACTATTCGGAAATCTGTTAACTGTACTGCTGCTTATTTTTTTAATTGACAAAGTGAAGGCGTGGCTTGAAAGAAAACGCGGGGAGCGGGGAACGGAGACCGATAAGCTCTCAAAAAGGAAAAGCAGAGCGAAAAAAATATGGCTGACCTACGGCATCCCTGGCCTTTCTTTCGTCGGACCTTTCTTTATCGGCTCCCACTTAACCGCGTTTATGTGCATGGGCTTCGGGGCCAAGCGAAGGCAAACGGCGCTCTGGATGACGGGGAGTCTCACGGTATGGACAGCGGTGTCGGCTGTCGCTGCCTACTACGGTTTCAGTTTCCTCGCTCCTGAAAATGAAGGGCTGCTGAAAAATATCTTTAAACAAGAGGAGTGAAGTTATGCCGTTTTTAAAGGATTTATCTCCAGTTGAAGAGATGGCGCCGACAGTCGGGGTGCTTTTTTCGGCGGTCAATGAAAACATCGAACGGCTGAAATCAATCGTCTCCGGCATCAGCCGGGAGGAGCTGGAATATAAGGGGGAGCATGGCGACAAAAACAGCATCGCCCAGCTGATCTATCATTTAATCAATGTCGATATTCGCTGGGTATACAGGCTGAAGGGAAGCGAATTTCCCAGAGAGCTGGAAGAGAAATACGGGCCGATGACAGATGAAAACGGACGTTTGCCTGAGGTAAAAGGCTTACCCTTATCCGTGTTAATCGAGTGGTATGACGAGGTGCTGGAGATGTTGAAACGCACCGTTAAAGGCTTCTCGGAAACAGACTTGTTGAAGAAGGTTCCGTATGAGGGAGGGTTTTCGACCATCCGCTGGGGAATCTGGCATATGTCTGATCATAACCGCTATCACCAAGCGCATATCCAGGCCTGCTTAGGGGAGTACCGCAAGCAAAACAGTTGATTTTTTCGAATGATTTGGTATGATGCTAATTAGCAAACTTCATAGCGTTAAAGTTTTCTAGGGTTCCGCACATTCGGATGTGGTCTGGTCCGAGAGAAAACACATATGATTTGTTCATATGCACACGGAGGGATAAAAGCCCGGGAGTATCGTTTTCATCGATAACCCGGGTTTTTTCTTTTGCTGAAAATGAATTGGAGGGATTTTGATGAGATGGGGCAGTGTCATACTTGCAGCCTTGTTTGAAATTGGCTGGGTCATGGGGCTGAAACACGCTGATTCGGCTCTTGAATGGATCGGCACGGCGGCGGCCGTCGCGATGAGCTTTTATATACTGGTGAAGGCGGGAGAGAAGCTGCCGGTCGGAACCGTGTATGCCGTATTTACCGGTCTCGGCACAGCGGGAACGGTCGTCTGCGAAATCGTCTTGTTTCATGAGCCGGCAAATATCGCCAAGCTTGCTCTGATCGGTGTTTTGCTATGCGGCGTGATCGGCTTGAAGCTTGTAACAAATGAAGAGAAAGGGGAGGCGTCATAATGGAATGGATCTGCCTCATCGCCGCCGGTATACTGGAAATGCTCGGCGTGACGATGATGAACCAGTTTCATAAAGACAAGCGGCTGAGATGGATCTTATTGTTGATCATCGGTTTTGTCGCTTCGTTTTTCTTGCTATCCCTTGCGATGGAGACGCTGCCGATGGGAACGGCGTATGCAGTTTGGACAGGGATTGGCACGGTTGGAGGTGCGCTTGTCGGCATCCTGTTTTACGGAGAGCCGAAAGACGGAAAACGCATCTTTTTCATCGCGCTCATTTTGGGATCAGCCGTCGGACTGAAACTGATAAGCTAGAGTCCGGCCCGTGCACTTTATGGCAAATGGGCGTCCGTAAATTGATTTTTCAATAAACTCCAGTATAATGAAAAGATAGTTTACGAATTACAAGCAAAGAGGGTTTTACGAAAATGAATGCATATATGAAACAGCAGTTATCGCAATATCAGGAAATCAATAACGATAAGGCCCGCCTTCTGGTCAGCTGTCCGGATCAGCCTGGAATCGTCGCCGCCGTTTCTTCCTTTTTATTTGAAAATGGCGCGAATATTATTGAATCGAGCCAGTATACGACAGACCCTGAAGGAGGCCGGTTCTTTCTGCGGATTGAGTTTGAAGCCGAAGGCATCCGCAAAAAGATCGAACAGATGAAAGCGACATTCGCCACTGTGGCGGAGTCCTTCCAAATGACGTGGAGCATGAATTTGGCGAGCGAGCTGAAACGCGTCGCTATCTTCGTTTCAAAAGATCTTCACTGCTTGCATGAACTGCTGTGGGAGTGGCAGAGCGGCAATTTGATGGCGGAAATTGCAGCGGTTATCAGCAATCATGAAGATGCAAGAGAAACCGTTGAATCGCTGAATATTCCGTTCCTTTACATGAAAGCGAACAAAGACATCCGTGAAGAAGTGGAAAAACAGCAGCTGAAATGGCTTGAAGAGTACCGTGCGGATGTCATCGTTCTCGCCCGCTACATGCAGATTTTAACGCCTGATTTTGTCTCGGCTCATCCAAACAAAATCATTAATATTCACCACTCATTCCTGCCGGCTTTTATCGGAGCGAATCCGTATAAACGGGCATATGAAAGAGGCGTTAAACTGATCGGAGCAACATCGCATTATGTGACAAACGAATTGGATGAAGGACCGATCATCGAACAGGATATCGAACGGGTCGACCACAGAGACAATGTGGAAGCATTGAAAAACATCGGCCGCACGATTGAGAGAAGCGTTTTGGCAAGAGCGGTCAAATGGCACTTGGAAGACCGGATTATCGTGTATGGAAACAAGACGATCGTCTTTAATTAAATTGTTTGATCTCCCTCTTGACAGAGGCGTTTTTCCTAGGCATAATAATAAAAAATCACGAGCGTTGAAGAGGGCCAGTAAGCAGTTCTTTCTGTGAAAGAGAGTGAAATGGCATGCTGAAACATTTCACCACATGAAACCTGCTGAACCTGCCTCGGAGTCTCAGGGGGAAAACCTGGGCGCATACCCTGGCGTTAAAGGGGAAAGAGGAGTGCGCTTTTTTCTCGCGCATTCAATGAAGGTGGTACCGCGGAAAGCTCTTTTCGTCCTTTTTATTTGGACGAAAAGGGCTTTTTTTGTTGGCTTCTGCCAGATCATCTCGGAGGGGAAAAACGTGAAAAAACAACGGATTGTCATTAAAATCGGAAGCAGTTCATTAACCAATTCGAAAGGCAGCATCGATGAGGCGAAGATCAATGACCATGTTCGGGCGATAGCTGCTCTGAAAAAAGAAGGCCATGAAGTCATCTTCATTTCGTCGGGGGCTGTCGCTGCGGGATTTTTACAGCTCGGCTATCCCGCGAGGCCTGTCACGCTAAAGGGGAAACAGGCTGCAGCGGCCGTCGGCCAGAGCTTGTTAATGCAGACATACATCAAGCATTTTGCAGACCGCGATATCAAGCCTGCGCAAATTTTATTGACAAGAAACGATTTTGCCAAACGGGAACGGTATCGAAATGCATATGCGACCATTATGGAACTGATTGAACGGGGGCTTGTCCCGATTATTAATGAAAATGATTCGGTATCTGTTGAAGAATTGACGTTTGGGGACAATGACATGCTATCCGCCCTGGTGAGCGGACTGATTCATGCCGACAAACTCATCATTTTAACGGATATTAACGGCCTCTATGATTCGAATCCGAATGAACATCCTGATGCCCGCCGTTTTGATTACATTCCCGAAATTACGGACGAACTTTTGGGCTGCGCCGCATCCGCCGGTTCAAAAGTCGGGACGGGCGGAATGAAGTCGAAGCTTTTGGCGGCAAAAACCGCTCTTTCACTCGGCGTCAATGTTTTCATAGGCGCCGGAGAGGGAGATGATAAGCTGATTCAGATTTTAAAAGGAAACGGGGACGGTACCTATATCGGCCAATCCGACCTGTCTTCCGTCAACAATCATAGACAGTGGATCGCTTTTCACTCTCCTGTCTCAGGGAAGATTACCGTTGATGAGGGGGCTGAGCTGGCGATTATCGAAAATGGCGGCAGCTTGCTGCCGGCCGGCGTAACAGCAATATCCGGGGATTTTCCGAAAGGGGCGGTTGTCGAAGTTTACGGACCGAACGGCTTGGCCGGAAAAGGCCAAACGCTGTACTCCGCAGCAGAACTTGAAGAGGTGAAAGGGAAACGAAGCGATGAGTTCCATCATGAAGAAGGGATAGAAGTCATCCATCGAAATGATTGGGTAAGTATTAAAGAATAAGGGGATGAAAGAATGAGCGAAGTGATTGAAAAAGCAAAAAAGGCTAAAGTCGCAAAAGAAGAACTGGTTCATCAGCCGACTGCAAAGAAAAATGAGGCGCTTTCCTTCATCGCCGAGGCGCTCCGCTTTAAGCAAGATGAGATATTGGCAGAAAACGAGAAAGATATCGTTCGCGGCAAAGAAAAAGGCTTTTCACCTGCGCTGCTTGACCGACTTGCCTTAACGCCGGAGAGACTGAATGATATGGCAGACGCCGTCATGCTGCTCATCAAGCTTGAAGATCCTGTGGGGGAAACGCTTGAAACGATCCGCAAAGACAACGGGCTTTTCATTGAAAATGTCAGGGTTCCGCTCGGAGTCGTCGGCATGATCTACGAGGCCCGGCCGAATGTAACGGTCGACGCCGCGACCCTCTGTTTGAAAACGGGAAATGCCGTCATCCTGCGGGGCAGTTCATCAGCCATCAACAGCAATCAAGCGCTCGTCCGCGTGATCAGAGAAGCGCTCGAACAATCTGCGCTTCCGGAGGATGCCGTTCAGCTCATTGAAGATACAAGCAGGGAAGCGGCAAAACAGCTGTTCACTTTAAACGACGGCTTGGATGTCCTGATTCCGCGAGGAGGGAAAGACCTCATTGATATGGTGGTGCGGGAATCCACAGTGCCTGTCCTTGAAACAGGCGCGGGAAACTGTCACATATTCATTGATGAATCGGCTCGGTCCGACATGGCCGAGCAGGTTGTAATCAATGCCAAAACGCAGCGTCCTTCTGTCTGCAATGCGATTGAAACGGTGCTTATCCATAAAGACTGGGCGAAGAAGCATACGACAGCGCTGCTTCAAAAGCTTGAAGAAGCAGGCGTTGAAATCAGGGGAGACGAAGCTGTATGTGCGCTGCTGCCATCTGCGGTTCCTGCTCGCGAGACCGACTGGGAAACCGAGTTTCTTGCGCCGGTTGTCAGCATCAAAATTGTCGCCGGAATCGATGAAGCCATCCGGCACATCAGGCAGTACGGCACGCGTCATTCGGAAGCGATTCTGACTGAAAATCAGGAAAACGCCCGGTTTTTCTTAACGTCTGTTGACGCTGCAGCGGTTTACCACAATGCTTCCACGCGTTTTACGGACGGCTTTGAATTCGGCTATGGCGCCGAAATCGGCATCAGCACGCAAAAGCTTCATGCAAGGGGGCCGATGGGCCTTAAAGCGCTGACTTCTTCTAAATATATCATTAAAGGAAACGGGCAAATCCGGATATGAAAGTGAAACATCCTGTCTTGACATGCAGACAGGATGTTTTTTTGTTGCGTTTTCGTATTTAATTTTATAAAATTTAATTGTGCACAATATAAATTAAAGGAGACGATAAATCATGAAACCTATATTTACCTCGCAAGCTACTGCCAAAGGCGGCAGAGACGGACAAGTCACCTCATCTGACCGCGTCCTTGAACTGGAGCTGGCCATGCCGGGAACGCCAAAAGCCAAGAAGAACGAAAATGCCACCAATCCGGAGCAGCTGTTTGCTGCCGGATATGCGGCATGCTTTGACAGTGCATTGCAATTGACCGCCCAAAAAGCGCGTCTTCGAATGGAGACAGAGGTGACGGCAAACGTCAGCCTTCTGAAAGATGAAGCAGATGGAGGCTATAAGCTCAGTGTCACGCTGCAAGTAAAAGGAACCGGCGTTGAACAGCCGGAGCTCGAAAAACTCGTTCATCAAGCTCATACCGTTTGTCCTTATTCAAAAGCGATTTCCGGAAATGTTGATGTCAGCCTTGAAGTCATTTCTTAAAAAAAAGGCGCCTTCATATCGAAGGCGCCTTTTTGCTGTCTTTACAGCGCATCTGTTTTTTTCGTCAATGAAGCCAGAAGGGATTCAAGCGTTTGTTTCAAGTTCTTCAGTTCGCCAGCCGACAGATCGGTCTGGGCGATCATGTGTTGCGGAATGCTGCTCGCTTTTTCCTGAAGTGCCTGGCCGCCTGCTGTCAGTCTGACGACCACAGACCGTTCATCTTCAGGTGACCGCTCCCTTGTTAAAAGCCCGTGCTGCTCCATCCTCTTCAGCATCGGCGTCAGTGTGCCGGAATCGAGATAAAGGAGCTTGCCCATTGTTTTGACGTTTAATTCCCCGTGCTCCCATAATAAAAGGAGTGCGAGGTACTGCGGATACGTAATATTGAGTTTATCAAGCAGCGGCTTGTAAAGCTTCGTCATTTCACGCGAACTGGCATAAAGGAGAAAACAAAGCTGTCTGTCAAGCCTCATATGTTCAAATTCGTTTGTCATCGTTTCACCAACTCTTTTTTATGTTCCTTTTTATTGTATAAGATTTTTCGTTTTTTTCCCATTGTTCTGCAGAAAACCCGAAAAAACAAAAACGGATGTTTAAAAAACTCATTTTGTGAAATATAAAGAGTAGAGGAAAAAAACGTAAGGAGGAATCAGGATGACTGCATTATTTACAGCAAAAGTCACGGCAAAAGGCGGAAGATCAGGACATGTCACATCAGATGACGGGGTTTTGGATCACAACATTGTCATGCCAAATGAAAAAAAAGAAGGCGAATCAGGGACAAATCCTGAACAGCTCTTTGCGGCGGGATACGCGGCGTGCTTCGGCGGCGCATTGGAGCATGTCGCAAAACAAAAAGGCATTAACATCGATTCTGAGGTTGAGGGCCATGTGAGCTTGCTGAAGGATGAGAGTGACGGCGGTTTTAAAATCGGCGTCAAGCTGATCGTCACCTCAGGCGGGGTAGACAAAGAAAAAGCGAAAGAGCTGGTCGAAGCCGCTCATGACTTTTGCCCTTATTCAAAAGCGACGAGAGGAAATATCGACGTCAGCCTTGAAGTAAAATAAACAAACGGGAAAGATGAAAACGAGAAAGCAAACAAAGCTTGTTTGCTTTCTTTTTTAGAAAGGAGCAGCAAATGGCATATCTTAAAAAAGCGCTTGTATTCGCCGTGCTCTCTGCCGCCTTCGTCCTTGCAGGATGCGGAACCGGAGCGAAGGAGAACAACGGAAATCAACCCTCGGCTGATACGGCCAAACAGAAAGCGCCTGATTTGAAAACATATTCTCTTGACAAAAATATCCGGTCTGAAGAAGATTTTGATTTGATAGGCAAGTATGTTCATGCCGAAGACGACCAAATCACGCTCGAAATAAAGGATAAGGAACTGATTGTCCCGAAAAGCAGCCGTTTTCACAGCGAAGAAGACCATGATGACTTAATCGGGAAGCTTGTGAAGGTAGAGGTGGACGGAAAAACGCAAGAAGCCGAAGAAGCTGAGCTCATGCCGCAGTCAAAAGTCGACCAAAACGGCGTATATGAACAGGAGAATGACGGCAGCCGAAAAATCATTGCCGCGTTTGTCAGCGAATCGGAACAAAACATTACAATCAAAACAAAAGCTGGGGAAAAAACTTATCAGAAAACAGCCGATTTTGAGAGGGATGTCGCCGAAGCACCTGAAAAACTGAAAGGGAAAATCGTCAGGCTTGAAATTGAAAAGGATGGAAAGGCGGAAAGCCTTGATTTGGAATCTGAAGATCAAAAGCTTGAATGGTATGAGCCGTCAGCTTCAAAATGAAAAAGCTTCCTTCATCAGGAAGCTTTCTTTATTTTAATATTCCACTTTTTGATCGGTCGTTTCCCACGTGAGAAAGGGTTCAAGCTTTGCTTGAAGGTCCATTTTATAAAAAGGAATTGTCCGTTCGCTTTGCGTTTTTGTGATTTCTTCATAAATAAAAGAATCGTCAAAACCGGCCGATGCGGCATCTGAATGCTGAGCGGCGAAGTAAACTTCCTTCGGTCTCGCCCAGTAGATGGCTCCCAGGCACATTGGGCACGGTTCACAGCTTGTATAAAGAATGCAGTCGTTCAGCTGATAATCGCCAAGTGCTTCACAGGCGAGCCGAATAGCCGTTACCTCAGCATGCGCGGTCGGATCATTGCTTGTTGTGACATTGTTTTTTCCCTCGGCAATAATTTGGCCGTCTTTGACAATCACAGCGCCAAAAGGTCCGCCCGTGCCGCTTTTCACGCTCTCCACTGCAAGGTCGATTGCGCGCTGCAAAAATGCTTCATGATTCATTTCTGTATCCTCCTTGGTTGTCCTGCCTTCTTATTATAGCTGATGAATCTTGTAAAATAAACGCGCATCAGAATATTCAGTATGTTTGATTTCGAACGGACCATCGCATACAATGAATGCTAGAATGATGAACGGAGGATGATGTTTTGCTTACATTGTATATTGCAAGACACGGTCAGACGGAATGGAATATTGAAAAAAGAATGCAAGGCTGGGAAGACTCCAATTTAACGGCTTTGGGGCTGGCAAATGCAAACGCCCTCGGCGAACGGCTGAAAGATGTTCAATTCCAAGCCGCATATTCCAGTCCAAGCGGCCGGGCTGTTGATTCTGCGCGGGCTATGCTGCAGAACCGCAGTGTTCCCTTTATAACAGACGACAGATTAAAAGAAATATCGATCGGCCGCTGGGAAGGAAAAACGTATGATGAGATCAAACAAAGCGATCCTGACTTGCTGGAAGCGTATTTTAATGCGCCTGAAACATACATGCCTGATGAAGGGGAGAGCTTTTACGATTTTGAAAGACGGGTCAGCCGGGTGTATGAATTCATTCTCCACCGCCATCGGGAAGGCAATGTCCTCATTGTCAGCCATTCCGTGTTTATTTTGATGCTTTTGAATCTGTTAAAAAAGAGGCCGGTCAGTGAACTATGGAACTCCAGCTATGTTCATGACACAGCTCTTGCAGTTGTAGCAGTTTCTGATGATGGAAGGGTCACAATCGAAAGAGAAGGAGACGGGGAACATAGAGTAGAAGCAAAGAATGCCACCTGGTAGGCATGCCAAAAAGCCTGATTTCAACAATCAGGCTTTTAGCGTGTCGACAAACCCTTGCAGGCCTGCAAAGGCGGTGCTCACAGGATCGGCGGCAGACCATCCAGGCGTCCTGCCTGAACGCCGCTGTCATCATATCCTGTGAAAGTCCGCTCCGAGCCTCTTAGCCGGAATACATTTTGGCACTGAAGCTGTGGAGCGTGGCAGCGGAAATCGTTTTGTTTTTTGAAAGACAAACGGTTTTGACATCTGCCGCATCTGCTTCCGCTTTTTTTCCGAAAAGGAAGACCGTAAGAGAAAGAGGGCCTTTTGCGATTTGCTGATACGCCAGAAGGCAAAGGTTGTCGGCGATTGTGCGGCTGATCATGCGGCGTGCTGACCACAGCTGCTGCTGTCCTTCTTCATCTAACTGAATATATGCTGCGGCTCGTTTTTTCGTAAAGAGTCCTGACAGGCCGTTTTGTTTGATCTGCTTCATGAGAGCGAGCGGTTCAGACAGCGGCGGCGCGGTCAGTCTGTAACTGTCAGGGGAACATTTGGCCGCGGCCAAAAAAGACATGATCGGCAGGTAGCCTGCCAGACGCCCGCCGCTCTGGAAGAGCTTCTCTGCAAGCATTTGATCGGTCTTTTTCATGCGGATTTCTGTAAAGTGCAGAAGATGCTGCAAATCATCGAGCGTGTGTAAAAATCCATTGAGTTCATGTTCCATTTCGGATTGCGCCTGATCGATCCCGTATGTCCTTGCTGTTTTCACGCTGGAGAAAAGAACATGAAAATGGCGGTTCAAAAGGTTTATTAAATCGCTGATTCGCTGGTGGGAATAGCGAAATTGGCGGGCGAGCGCGTGCAGATCATTGATGTTCAGCCGGATCGTCATGTCAGCTCCTCGGCTTTCAGCTGAAGCCGCTCAATTTCTTCGGACGCCTGCTCCTTAATGGCCCTCAGCCTGTCATACACGCGCGATTCCGCCCGGTCAAGATCGTCCAAAAGTGCGTCATACATTTCGCGCGCCTGTCCGCGCCATCCGTTGATATACATTTGGTGTGCTTTTAAAATAGAAGAACTTTCCTGCCTCAGCTCGTCAATGGCGGCAGTCACTTCTTTTACGTATAGCTGAAGAGAGTGAATGTCTTCCTGATATATTTTTCGTTTGATTTTTCGTTCTAACGCTATTCCATCGTCAATCACTACATATTTTCCTTCCCTTCCATCATCTACTACAAATATGTTAAAAGAAAAGGATACGGAAGGAAATCGTACGAATGAATCAAAAGTCTTAATGATTTTTGGGCGGACGTACCTTATATAACGGTTCTTTCGGCCTAAAAAGGGCTGAGGACATGAAAAGAGCCGCCCGTGTGAACAGGCGGCGTTTGTGTTGGATTTATTGTGGAATTAAACAGTCTGAGCGAGTTTGCCTCTTGCTTGTTTGGCTGCTTCAACCATATGTTTAAGCGCTGCGATCGTTTCCTCAGGCTGTCTCGTTTTTAAACCGCAGTCAGGGTTTACCCAGAAGCGGTCAGCCGGGCAGACTTTCAGCGCATCTTCTATAATCGTGAGCATTTCATCGCTGGAAGGGACGCGGGGACTGTGAATATCATAGACGCCAAGCCCGAGTCCTTTCAGGTAAGGATGCTGTTCCAGATAATCAAGGAATCCGCCGTGGCTTCTGCTGTGCTCGATCGTAATGACGTCTGCGTCAAGATCTTCGATCGTGTCTACAATATCTTCAAAGTTGCTGTAGCACATATGCGTATGGATTTGCGTCGTATCTTCTACTGATGAAGTGGACAGTCTGAACGCTTCGGCAGCCCATTTAAGGTACTCGTCCCAATCCCGTTCTTTAAGCGGCAGGCCTTCTCTCAAGGCGGGTTCATCGACCTGGATGATTTGAATGCCTGCTTTTTCGAGCGCTTCAACCTCTTTGCGGAGAGCTTGGGCGATTTGGAAGGCAATCTCTTTTCTCGGCAGATCATAGCGGGCAAAGGACCAGTTTAAAATCGTAACAGGACCTGTCAGCATGCCCTTGACTTTCTTCGAGGTCAAGGATTGGGCGTAAACTGTTTCTTTTACCGTCATCGGCTCTTTAAACTCGACATCTCCGTAGATGACCGGCGGACGGACGCAGCGGGAACCGTATGACTGAACCCAGGCGTATTTGGTAAAGGCGAATCCTCCGAGCTTTTCACCGAAATATTCAACCATGTCTGTCCGTTCGAATTCTCCGTGAACGAGAACGTCAAGTCCGAGGTCTTCCTGAATGTCAATCCATTTCTTTGTTTCTTTCTGAATAAATACTTCATACTGCTCGTCAGACCATTCTTTTTTCCGCCATTTTTGCCGCGCGCTCCGCACTTCCGCTGTCTGCGGGAAGCTGCCGATCGTCGTTGTCGGCAATAGAGGAAGTCCGAGAGATTCATTTTGGATCCGCAGTCTTTCTTCAAAAGCTGTCGGGCGTTTAAAGTCTTCCTCGGTCAGCTTGTCTATTTCTTCGGCAAAGGCCGAATTTGTCGCTGCACCGTATTGTTTGAGAGATTGAAGGTGCCCGTGCGCTTCATCGATTTCCGTTTGGATGGCCGCTTTTCCGGAAACAAGTCCGTTCTTCAGCAGTGTAAGCTCCAGAAGCTTTTCTTTTGCAAAAGATAAACCGTTCAAGAGATCATCGGCAAGCTGCTCGTCCGGGTGTTTTGCGACAGGGACGTGAAGCAGGCTGTTTGAAGGCTGAATCCAGACTTCGTCAACACCCGCACTCTGGATCAGCTCAAGCGTCAGATCCAGGCGTTCTTCGAGATTGGCTTTCCAAATGTTGCGCCCGTCTAAAATACCGGCGGCAAGGACTTTGCCTTTAGGAAAACCGTGCGCTTTTAAATGCTCGAAGTTTTTCCCTTTATCATGAACAAAATCAAGACCAATCCCGGCGACAGGAAACGATATCAGCTCTTCATAAGCGTCAACCGAATCAAAGTAGGTTTGCAGAAGGATATTCACTCCAGGGACTTCCTCTGTAATCGTCTGATAGATTTCTTTGACTGCAGCCGCTTCTTCATGTGAAGCCGTCACTAGAGCAGGCTCGTCGATTTGCACCCATTTGCCGCCTTCCTGCTCAAGCTCTTTCAGAACTTGGATGTAAAGAGGCGTCATTTGGCTATAAATATCTTTGATATCTTGTTGTTCATAGCCTTTTGCAAGGGCTACGAAAGTGTAAAGGCCGAGTATGACGGGCTTCGTTTCTGTTCCCAATGCTGCTTTTGCTCTTTTATAATCTTCAAGCGGTTTGTTTCTCGTCACGCGGTATTGTGCGCCTTTTTCAAATTCAGGCACAATATAATGGTAGTTTGTGTTAAACCATTTTGTCATTTCACACGATACAGCATCTTTCGTGCCTCTCGCCATTGCGAAATAAGTATCTAACGGATCATGTACATCCTTGAATCTTTTTGGAATCCAGTTGAACATCACCGCCGTGTCAAGAACGTGGTCGTACAGGGTAAAGTCGGAAACCGGTATGATATCGATTTGCTGATCAAGCTGGGTCTGGAGGGCTGCTAAAAATTGTTCGTCCATTTCTTTTAAAAAGGTCTCACGGTCTGTGTTTCCTTTCCAATAAGCCTCAAGCGATTTTTTCCATTCTCTGTTCAAGCCGATTCTTGGAAATCCCAAGCTACTCGTTTTTACATTTGTCATTCTGGTCTCCTCCTTTAGTGTTCAATAAAAAAAGACACTCACACTTCGGACAATGAGAAGGTGAGTGCCTGAAAACAGCATTTTGCGAACGAGAAATAAACGTAGCGATTGTTACGTCAACTCGAACACCTCCTATCGACCGTAGGTTGATGGTGCGTCAGAACAGGCAGGTCTCCTGGCTCATGAATCGACGGTTATTTCCCCCTTCCCGTATAGAAACAGTGGGTTTTATGAAATAACCTCCTCATTCACAGTGGCGGGACCGCGTCGGATTTTCACCAAACTTCCCTTTTAAAATCTAACCTCGTTAGATTACCATGTTCCCGGCGATGAAATTGTTTAGTAGATTATATACCGTCACGATCTTTTAGTCAAAATAATTTTTGAATTCTTGCAATTAAAAAGATTCAGCCTTATCAATAGCCATGAAAAAGGCCGCCGACATTGTCGGCAGCCTCCTTAGGCTGTTAAAGGGAAAGAAGTTTTGCTTCGCCGGCTTTTTCCGCCAGTACCTCCGGCGCCGACAAATATAAGAATCCGTTGCCGATCAGCGCTTTTGAGTAATCAAGAGGAAGCGTGCGGCGGATTAACTGAGCATACAGTTCCGGTTCTGTCAGCTTCCGTTTAAACGCCTCTTCTTCAGCTGACTTGATGAGAGCGAGCGCGCCGCTGACGTGCGGTGTGGCCATCGATGTTCCCGTCAGCTTTCCATATTGATGATCGGGCAATGTAGAGAGGATTTCTTCTCCTGGTGCAACGAGGTCAATTTCTTTGTTCGCATTTGAGAATTCGGAAGACTCCCGCGTCAATGACACAGACCCGACAGCGATGACTTCGTTGTATGCAGCAGGGTATGAGTACTCCTCTGTACGGTCATTGCCGTCGCCTTCGTTTCCGGCGGCGCAGACGACGAGCACTCCGTTTTTCACGGCGTTTGTCACCGCTTCTTTCAATTCCGGAACGTCGGCAGGTCCGCCGAGCGACATTGAAATGATATCGGCTTTTTGTTCGACGGCGTAGTTGATCCCGTTGATGATCCATTCATAATCGCCGCTGCCGTCTTCACCGCCGAGCACCTTGACGATTAATAGGTTCGCTTCAGGTGCCACGCCGGAGATGCCGCCGTTTTGATCGTTTGCGGCAATCGTACCCGCCACATGGGTGCCATGTCCATTATAATCATGAAATTGATCTTCTTTTCCATTGTCATCATCAGTAAAGTTTCTGCCTCCGATGATTCGGTCTGCCAAATCGGGATGGGTTGCGTCACAGCCTGTATCAAGCACTGCGACAGTGATATCTTTTCCTTTAAAACCTTGTGACCACAGCTCCGGTGCCTTAATCGCATCGATTCCTTCCGGCAATTCGTTCACGTCCATCAGCTTTGTGTCAGTGACATAAGGAATTAATCGCATTTGCATTTCAAAGCCCTCCCTGTTATATGCTGCTTTAGATGGGTTACAAGGTGCGTGATTTTATTGTAAAACATTCACTTTGTTAAAAAAAGGTTCATTTGTATGAATTTTATGAAAAGTTAAAAAATATAGATAATAGAGGAGAAAAGTCGAATAACTGCGAACAATGCTGGAATTGTAAGCGAAAAGACCTGTGAAATCGACGAAAGGGCGAGAGAATCACTATATATATGAGATTTCGCTTCATCATATTATCCCGGCAAAAGGATATCCTATTAAAAAAGGGAGTTGATACAGGGTGAAAGAACAAGAAAACGAAAAAAGAGACGAATTGTCAATCGAGCAGGCGGAGTTTGTGCCGCATCCAAAATATGAAGGAGAATACGCGCTTTTGCTGCACGAAAACTATCACCTGCTGTCAAAGGACGACCTTGAACAGGATAGCGAAAAGTAAGAACGGAGCTCGGCATCTCGGCGAAAGAGCTGGTTTAATTTTGACGAAAAAGGGAATCAACCATAATAGAGAGCATTAAGTTTGCTTTTCTTATTGACAGTTATCCTTTTTTTCTGTAATCTCATTGTGTCCGGTAAATACAGCTCTTCGTTAGGTGAGGCTCCTGTATGGAGATACGCTGCTGCCCAAAAATGTCCAAAGACGCCAATGGGTCAACAGAAATCATCGATCTAAGGTGATTTTTAATGCAGCTGGCATGCTGCCTATGCCATACAGTGCTAAAGCTCTACGATGGAAGGCGTTAGGGTTTTATTTTGTATGGCTTTTAACACCTTCATTTCAATGAAATAGGTGTTTTTTTATTTTTTGAGGAAAGTGAACTTTCCGTATTAAACAAGGAGGTGGAAGTATGGATTCTCCCCATTCGAGGCGGTTTAATCATACGAGAAATATTTTACAGCATCACACATTGATTGATGAGGAGATCCTTATACTTCACCCCTTTTGCTATGGTGATATAAGGATCTCCTGAAAAGGGAGGTACAGATTGCCATGGTAAAAAACATGACATATGATGAACTGATTTTACGCATTATTATTTTACTGAGAGACGGAAAACGAAAAGAGTTTCAAAACGTTTTAGAGGAACTGCAGCCTTATGATATGGCGATTCTGTTTAAGGAAATGCCCGAAAAGCACCGCGGCCGGTATCTGTCTTTTTTAACGGTTGAAGACATTACCGATCTCATGGGCGAACTGGACAGAGAAGAGCAGCTTGTCGTTCTGAACAAGGTCGGCAAGGAAAAGGCGATCCATGTGATGAATAAAATGGACAACGACGACCTTGCCGCGCTCTTCGAGGAAATGGACTCAGAGCTGAAAGACCAGCTTCTTTCCAGTATGGAAGCGGAAGAATCTGAAGCGGTCCGCGTTCTGATGAACTACCCGCCTGAAACAGCGGGAAGAATCATGACAAACCGCTATGTCTGGATTCCGCAGCATTACACGGTAAAAGAAGCGGTTGTCAAGCTGAAAAGCTTTGCGGAAATCGCGGAGTCGATCAACTATTTATACGTTATCAATGAACAAAAGCAGCTTGTCGGGGTTATCTCATACCGGGATCTCATTTTGGCAGAACCCGATGAGAAGGTTCAGGAATTAATGTTTACAAGGGTCATCTCGGCGGACGCTCTTCAAGATCAGGAAGAAGTCGCAAGGCTCATTGAGCGGTACGACTTTCTGGCGATTCCCGTTGTAGAAAAAAACCATGAGCTTGTCGGGATCGTAACGGTCGATGACATTATTGACATCGTCATCCAAGAAGCGAATGAAGACTACGAAAAATTTGCTGCATCAGGTAAAGCAATCACGTTTGATACAAAATCGTATGTCGCTGCATATCGACGTCTGCCGTGGCTGATCTTGCTTCTGTTCATCGGTTTGATCTCAGGCAGCATCATGAGCTATTTTGAAGACACACTGCAGCAGGTTGTCGCATTGGCCTTTTTTATGCCGATGATCGCAGGAATGACGGGTAACACCGGGACGCAGTCTCTCGCTGTCGTCATCAGAGGGCTGTCAAAAGAAGAACTCAATAAAAAAACGATTTTCCGCTTGATTTTCCGGGAGCTCAAGGCCGGCATTATTATCGGCGTTGTTTGTGCGGTCGTGATTACAGGAATCGCGATTGTATGGCAGGGGAATCTGCTGCTCGGATTTGTGGTAGGGACTTCGCTCTTTGCCACACTGATCATCGGAACGATGGCGGGAACGATCGTCCCGATCATCCTTCACAAGTGCAACGTCGACCCTGCGATTGCATCGGGTCCGCTGATCACAACTTTAAATGACATTTTGTCACTGCTGATCTACTTCGGTATTGCAACTGCATTCATTCATTCACTGTAAGACAGCAGCCCTCCTTTTTTAGGGAGGGTTTTTTGCTTGCCAGAATCCGTAAAAGCCTATATATTTTAGGCAGAGATCAGGGGGGATTGGTATGAGAAGATTTGCAGCTGTGCTGATTTGTTTAGCCGTTGCAATGGTTGCTGCCGGCTGTCAGAATGAAGATGAAGGAAAAGACAGGCGGCTCGTCGCAGTCGAGGGTATGCTTGAGGCGATATTGAACGATGATGTGTCAAAGATGAAGCGGTTGTACGTGGAGGGCGCAACCCCCTCTCCGGAAACAATCCTGGAAAACAAACAGAAATGGGGAATTTCCGGGCTTCGTGCTGATGATTTTCAAATTTCTGAAGCGAGCATCCATGTGTTTCATGCCGCTTACAAGATGGAAAATACCGGTCAGCCCGGAACGATCGCGTTTCGGATACGCAATGATCCAGATAAAGGCGTTATGATTGATTTCATCGGATACATAAAGGAAACGAAACAGCAGGAAAACAGGTGACGAATCATCCGGAGGGAAAAATACGGTCTTAAAGGCGCATGTCGTGCACCTCAGCTCTCAAAACGTTAATATACCAACCTTCAAGCCCTCTTCCGAGCGACCGGATGAGGGCTTGTTTTTTGTTTAAAATTGATTTTTGACCACATTTTGACCACGTTTAAATGAATTTCTCATAATTCCATGTACTTTTTAAATGTTTCGGCCGTTTTTTCTTTTGCGGTTTTCGTGACATGTGTATAGATGTTCATAGTCGTTTGAATTTCTTTGTGACCTAAACGGGCTTGTACTTCTTTTATGGATGCGCCTGCTTCAAAAAGGATTGATGCGTGAGAATGTCTAAAACCGTGAATCGTGATTCTGTGAAGCTTATTTTTAGCGATCATACGGTTTAAAAGGTCGTTTGGATATGCAAGCCTTAGAGGGCGCATATCGCTCCGTATAAGGACGTATTTAGCTTCTGAGGTGATTCCATTAGACAAGAGCATTTCTTTTTGTTGTGTGCGCCATTTTTTAAGTATTTGGGCTGTTTGATCATCAATTGTGATAATTCGCTTGGAATGATATTTTTTCGTTGTTTGGATGACTTCTTTTCCGTTTTCAAAAAACATTGTTTGTTTGATGTTTATTGTTTTCTCTTTTAAATCAACGTCCTTCCATTCCAAGGCAAGAAGTTCCCCTTTGCGCATACCGGTGAAAATAAGAGCATAAAACATGACATAATCTTGTGGGGCGAGTTGAGAATGCGCTTTTTCGAGAAAGGTTTTGGTTTCGTCCTTTTCCCAAAAGTTCCGTTTCTCTTCTTCCTGCGATAAAAAATTCTCTTCTTTTTTGGGGATCACAACGAATTCCATTGGATTTTTTGTGATGTATTCCATTCTTAGAGCATATTTAAATACAAGGTTAGCTTGAATTTTTACATTTTGAACAGAATCAATATCCTGAGCTATCAGATTTATCACCTTTTGACAATATGCTCTTGTGATGTCTTTTATTTTTAATTTCCCGAAGTGTGGCAGGATATGCTTTTTGAAATTCGATAGCTTTCTATATCTGGTGCTGCGCTTTATCGTTTTGGAATGAACATCCCACCATTCTTTAAAGGCATCCTCAAAAGTAATGTCATTTCGGATAAGAGCATTATTATCAATTTCCTTCTGGAATTCCGCAGCGGCTGCGACAGCTTCTTTTTTAGTCTTAAATCCCCGACGTGTTGTTGTTTTTCTATTGCCTGTTTTAGGGTCAATGCCAACTCCAATTTTAAAGAGCCATTTATAGCCCTTTTTGGTTTTGTACTGTTGAAATGAAGCCATATTATCCCCCAATCCTATTTAAAGTTTCTTTTAACTAACAATAAGATGAATTTTGTTAAAGTACATATTAATGCGTACCTTCGCAAATTGTTCAGTGACTTTAAATGTTTTGGCGATGAGGTGCGCGTCAAAAAAATAGTCTTGTAGCATTTTCATTCCATGAAGCATAAAAGTAGGGATGCAAAAGTGATATGAGAAGTAATTTGCTTGTCTTTCCTGATAATCTGACCAAAATCTCGGCATTATTTTTTTATCTCCTTCATGTCTGTAAAGATGGCATAGTTCGTGAGCAAAGTCGCCCCACTGTTCGCAGCGGGTTTTCCGGCTATCTAATAAAATTGTATACACGTCATTATACTTGAAAGAACAACTCGGGATAGGCTTGAAATAAACTCTTATGCCTAACATCTCGGCTATACGCTCGAAATTAATTTGATCAGGTGTAATGATGTTAATGCTTCTGTACAAGCTTTCAATCCAATCTTCCAAATGACTGTTTGTGTACATCAAGATGAGGTTCCTCCTTAAAAACTACTCTATACGGAACGAATGTTCGTCTTTTTGATTAAAAGAAAAGCCCTAAAAAGGGCACTTTTTTAATTATTAACTTTTATGGTATGCTTGACGTCCTTTCCGATAGAATCGAAATTGCTATCCTGTGGAGCTTCAATGCGTATTTCGATTGTTTTTAAATCCTTAAGAGAGGACTTTTTCAAAATATATGTACTGTATCCCTCGCTCTTTACTTTGCCTAAGTATTCAGCTTCAACGGCATCAGACGATAACGTTTCAGGTTCCAATTGCTCTTTGGTATTTGTGATTATCTTAGACATTCCCAAAAAGAAATCAACATCTTTTTCTGATGTGTTTTCGGCTGACATTTTAATTATTATTGTGTTGACTTTTTCGCCAACCTTAGCGTTAAAGAAAGAAGCGGACTTTTCATTTTTCGGTTCTACTTCTGCTAAGTCAATGCCGTTAATCTCATATTTCATAGGGCCAGTAGTCCCTTTTATATTTAATTTTTCATCGCTGAAGATATTTTTTACTCTCATGTTCTCATCGTCTTTAATGATTTCATTTCCTTGAGTATTTTCGTTTTTCTGGACATCTTCGTTCTCTGTTTTACTGTTAGAATCTTTGTCTTCATTTGTACTTGTTTTATTACTATCTTCTTTATCTTTTGCAGTTTCAGATGAACTACAAGCCCCTAAAATAATCCCTAAACATAGAGTAAGGGATAGAATTATAAATTTCTTCAATTAAAACCCTCCAGTTCATAAGTATACACATTAATTTATGGTAGGAAAAAATGCGTAATAATTCAAGAGGATTTTACCAGTTTTGACAAATGTCTCATTTTGCTGATAATAGACTTTCTCACTCATGCTTTAATAATTTCCTCTTGGGTGGGGTATTTTTTTCGGAAGAGAATCCCGATCCAATCCGGAAGAGAATCCGGATGAGAGCAAGCGCATAAACCCTTGATACGTAAGGATTTATGCGCTTGTGAAATTTTACTTTCCGGAAGAGAATCCCGATCCAATCCAGAAGATAATTCGGATCTTATTAGTAAACAGAATTTAAACATAATAAACAATAGATATAGATATATACGTGACCGCCACTGCAAAACTTTTGCTTAGCGGTATTTCTTTATTTCAGAATTGCAATACTTTTGTTTAATCAGATTTCTTTTTCCCGCCTTCTTTCAGTTGCTCCGTAATGATTTCAAGGGCAGCATCTAAAATCTCCTGTGTAATTTCTCCATCACGAGCCGCGATGAAGGTTTTAGGGTCATTTAGAATCCTCTTAGCTTCATCCTTAAAAAATTTATCTTGAACTTTCGAGTCTACTCCACGAAGCAAATAATCAGTGGAAACTTCAAAGAAATCTGCAATTTTTATTAATAAATCATAGTCAGGGTTTCTGGAGCCTAACTCATATTGAGATAAAGCGGAACGAGTGATATTTAATTTTTTTGCTAACTCCTCTTGTGTATATCCGGCATTCTTCCTCAATGAGGTTATTCTTTTACCAAGCACGAAATCACCTACTTTCACCAGCGGTACCATTACATTATACGCCACATTATGTAGCAAAAAAATATTTGCAACAAAATGAGCCAAAAATTGTTGACAGCCACAAATCGTTGCATTAGAATGAAGTCAAGATGTTACGATATGTGGCAAATGGAGGTGTGAAACTTGAATAAAACAAATAGTCGTCAGCATCTAACATCTTTGAGAAAAAGAGAAGGCTCTCAAGAGTTAGTAGCTAAGAAGCTAGGAATCTCTCGGCAGTACCTTTCCGCAATGGAGACAGGAGAGAGAAACCCAGGTGTTAAGCTGATGGTTAAAATGTCAAAACACTTCAATGAAAAGTCTGAAAAGTTGTTTCCAGATCTTTTTTTTGAAGATGATTGCCACGATATGAGGCAAAAATCGAATACAGCATAGGAGGTGGAACCATGGAAATCCAAAAGAAAATTGAAATCGCACCAGAAATTATGAATTTGGCTAAAGAGAAAGGATGGAGCGAAGAAGAGCTCGCCAAAGCACTTTATCTTCTTCACTCAAACATCGAATCATCCTGTTATTAATCTAGTTTTTTCAAAGTTTCATGTGTGTCGGCAAGCATTCTCAATACAGACTCGTACTTGAATAAAGGTTTAGATACACCTGTTTGTTGAGTCTGTTGAGCCCAAGATTCTATATAGGAAATTACCAAATCAACAGCCAACTCTTTATCCGTTTTTCCCAAAGTAAACACCACCTTTCTCAGAAGATTTTACCACAAGAGAAAGGTTGGCAGATTACAAACCACAGCATAGGAGGCGAACATTTTGGCTAATCTCGGTATCTCACTTGATAACTTACCGAACGAAACGGTTTTCGAAATTGTTAAATCGCTTTGCGAAAAAGCTTATCAGCAAGGCGTGGAGGACGGCGCAAAAAAATATACGTATCCTCCAATATTAAAAAACACTCATTTGCAAGAGATTTTCCAAATCAAATCGGCAGCGGTGACAAGACTAACCGGAATCGATTCCTTTCCGAAATTGAAAACAATTCAAGCTAGATACCCGCGCGATCTCGTTTTTGAATGGATCAAACAAAACTCAACATGGGTTGAAGAGAACACGAATTACTTCAAAAAGGAGGCATCAGCGTGAATCAATTACAAACATTCAAAAATGAACTCTTTGAAGTATCCGCAAAAATTGAAAATGATCAAATCTTATTCGATGTCGAGCATGTTGCAAAAAGTCTAGGCTTCAAACAAATCAAAAATAACAAAGAGTACATCAGGTGGGGAACAGTAAACAGATATTTAAGCAAATATCTTTCCCAAGATGTTGGGAAAGGATTTTATCCCCGAACCACTGGTTTACAAGCTGGCTTTCAAAGCCTCGAACGAAGTCGCTGAACAGTTTCAGGACTGGTTGGCAATCGATGTCATCCCAACAATCAGAAAAACAGGTCAGTATGTTCCCAAGATGTTAACCGAGAGAGAGCAGCGTATCGAATCTCTCAAACTCTTATTAGAAACCTCACAGCGTCAGGACGAAATGCAAAAAGCCCTGAGCAAACATGAAAATAAGTTGCTCGAACTTAGCGAAAAAGTGGACGAACAGATCACGCTTGATCACGGAGAACAGCACCGGCTTCAAAAGGGCGTAGCTCGTCGGGTCTATCAATTCACGGATGACAAGAAAGAAGCCGCAAGGCTTTTCAAGGAATTATACCGTGAAATCAAAGATCGATTTGGGGTCACAAGCTATAAAGATGTGAAGCGTAAGGAGCTGTTAACCGCGATCAACTATATTGAAAATTGGGTTCCTCGAAAGGTTTCATAGCCTAACGATCACCCTCTTTAATAAATTTTACCAAACGAAACACCGTAAAACAGGAGGCGAACATATGGAGAACAACCCGTATAATCTGGATAATTTACCCGCAATTATGCGTGAAGTTCGAAAAAGATACGGACTAAATCAATTTCAGTTAGGAAGGTTACTTGGGGGAAAGGAGCAACAGTATATTTCAGATGTTGAAAACGGATTAATCAAGTTGACACCACAGTTTTGCATTAAGTGGTTTGAGGCATGTGGAGCCTATGAACATATTGACCTTATACATTACCTTTTCCACCTACACCCGACAGCGGCGGCTCCGATCGATCCAGCTTTGAACGAAAGCACCAGTACAGCAGTAATAAACATGACTCATCAGCTGGAAGAAGCGCTTCAAGCAATAAAACAACTTGCAAAATGGATAGCACGGGACCGGCCAGGTCGATCGGCAGAATTACCAATGAATGAGATTAAGCAAATTTTCGACCTTATCCCTGCAAATAAAACACTGATTTATTCATTGTCCCGGAATCACGGCTTGAATATTAAAGAACTGGCCGATAGATGGACGCGGAAGGCGTTAGTGGATCATGTGGCAATGGCCAGAAAAGAAGAAAGGCAGGCGGTATGAAATGAAGATCAATCAATTTCTCAAAACAGATATTGAGGCGGCAAAAAGAAAAATGGAATCAGTGGAAGATTTGTCGGACATGCTTTCAGAAGCATTACAAGATGATGATTTTGATGAGGCCATTAGTATGGCGGGAACCATCAAGGTTTTAGCTGAGGATTTAAGCAGAATGGCAAACAAAGCACGATTGTATGAAGCAGCTTTAAAAATGCAACAGCGCAAAGTTAGCGTAACTGTAACAGGGAGGGCATTTCATTGAATATCGAACACCCAATGATCACGGAAATTAATCGTTACGGATATCCAAAAGAGTATTTGCGGCATGAGGACGAGGAAGAGCAGGAAGATGATGAGGAATAAAAAAGAGCCCACTTGGCAGAGTGGACTCCTAACGATTAGTAAAGAATCATTTATCTAATTGTACCAAATCACCCCATAAAAAACAATGGAGGTTTAAATATGCCAAAAGCAATTACAGCACCATTCAGTAACAGACGTGAAGATCAGCAGAGACTTTATAAGGTCGGCGGGTCTATTGTAATCGATAAACAGGGCAGGACGGTTTTCAGTTTCCCTTCAATGGACAAGTATCGAGAGTGGCAGCGGCTCGGGACAGAAGAATATAAAAGAAAGGTGGCGGCAGCACAATGAATGGACTGTCTAAAGTAGATTATTCAGATTACATGCCAGAAAGTCAGCAGACAATGAACGTTACCACGGAGGCAATGGTAAGCCGGCAGGCTCAGGAAGTACAAGCGGCTATGGTTATTGCAAAGAAATTCCCCCGTGATGTTTACGCGTCTTTCGAACGTATCAAAAAAGCCTGTGAAAGAAGATTACTAGCTGAAAATGCGGTTTATGAATATCCACGCGGCGGAACAAAAGTATCTGGGCCTTCTATTCGACTCGCTGAGGCTTTGGCCCAGAACTGGGGAAATATCGATTATGGAATTATGGAACTTGAGCAAAAGGCTGGGGAGTCCTCTGTAATGGCTTATGCCTGGGATCTTGAAACAAATACCCGCCAAACAAAGATTTTCACTGTTAAACATGAGCGAAAGGCAAAGGGGAAGATTACAAAGCTAGATGATCGGCGGGATATTTATGAATTAGTGGCCAATCAGGGAGCGCGGCGTTTACGTGCCTGCATTCTTGGTGTAATACCAGGTGACATTGTGGATGCTGCTGTAGACATGTGCCAGCAAACATTAATCAATGGCCATAAAGAACCTTTGGAAGATCGCCTACGACATGCTTTGATGCTCTTTAAGAAAGAATTCGGTGTGACAAAAGAAATGATACAAGAATGCATCGGCAGTAATTTAGATGCCTTCACTGAACAAGACTATTTGAAAATAGGCAGGATTTATACAGCTCTACGTGATGGAATGGCAAAAAAAGAGGACTATTTCAATATCAAAGTGACAAGCGCCACAAAATCAAAAGCGGAGGAAGATTTTAAAAAACAGCAAGAGAAAAAGGTTTCAGAAAGTAAGGAAAGGGCGGGTGACCCTGCTGATGAGAATACCAAAGCTGAACAAGGAGAACTATTACTCTAACGAAATAGACAAACATTATATGTCAAATTCTCAGTATAAAAAATTTCTCATATGCGAGGCTGCGACGATGGCTGAGATAAATGGAGAATGGATGCCCTCCACGTCCGAGGCCCTTCTCTTTGGCCAATATGTTCACGCCTGGTTAGAAGGGGAACAGGCTTTTAATGAATTTAAGAAGAACACCCCATCCTTGTTTACTCAAAAAGGCCACTTGTACAAACAGTATCAATTAGCCGACCTAATGATTGAATCAATTCAGAATGACGATCTATGTATGTTCGCTTTGCAAGGTGAAAAGGAGGTTATCATAACGGCCGAATTATTCGGCGTCCCGTGGAAAGGGAAACTGGACGTTTACAACCCAGCTGCAGGCCGTTTCGCAGACCTGAAAACAGCCCGATCCTTGCGTGAAAAGGTTTGGGATCCGGAAATAGGTTACTGCTCTTTTGTTGAAGCATACGGTTATATTGCACAGATGGCACTATATGCCGAGATAGAAAAGCGGATGACCGGACGAAATGAATGGCTGGAACCCCTAATCGTAGGGATATCAAAGGAAGATCCACCTGATAAAGCGGTAATCAATATTGATCAAGTCCGCATGGAAATTGAGCTTGAAGATATTGAAAAAAAGATGGATCGAATTATCCAAGTGAAGTACGGCGGGGAAAAACCAGAACGGTGCGGAAAATGCAGGTATTGCCGGGCTACAAAGCAATTAAACGGCATCATTCATTTTTCGGAATTGGTCAGCTGATGGAAAGAGAACTGATTAAGGTTCCGATCCCCTTCTGCTACAAGTGGATGTCAGAAGGGGCACCGAATCGCGCAAAGCTGTTCCGTGCTTATGTTGAAAGCTATTTGAAGACAAGCGAACCAGGTTTACGCCTAGTCCACATCAGTGGAATGACAGCACTTTGTAAAAGGAAGTAGGTGAGCAGGATCGATATGCAAGGTTTGGGGTATGTAATCCTGCCCCGGCTACCCTTTAAAGATGGACGCGATGAAACAATTTACGATTATTTGTTCAAAAAGGCGGAGTATCGGCTCGATAGAGAGTTAGATCCCGGCCAGACGATTATCAAGCTGGTCGATCTTGCCAAACGTTTCAATTGGTCATCGGATCAGATCAAATATTCCTTGGATCGAATGGTTAAACAGGGATATATAAAGTTGGATCGGTTGCCCCAGAAACGTGGTTTTATTGTAACGGTGGTCAATTACGCCGATCTCATACAGCTTGGCAATTACAACAAGAAAAAAGTCTCGGCGCCAGCGCCAACAGATGAAAAGGGGGACGACAAAGACATGGAGACAAACCCATTTCAATTTTTTGAGGATGAAGGGTTCGGCTTACTTTCTTCATTTTTAGCGGACATGCTTAAAGGCTTGATAGACGATTACGGCGAGGAAAAGGTGCTTGATGCAATGAAAGAGGCTGTTAAGCGAAACGCCCTTAATATGGCCTATGTCCAGCGCATCCTACAGTCAAATGAAATTAAGAGCAAGGAGTGGGGAAATGGCTATCCAGCAGCAAAAAAAGCAGGAAACCAAGGCGGTCAGTATAGACACGGCATTCCAAAAAATGATGCAGAGTCTTCGGGAAAAGTCAGCCCAATTTTCGGCCCCGGACGTATCGGGAGAAAAGGCTGAGTACGAATGTGAAACCTGTAAAGATCATGGCATTGTGTTTTATCGGGTTCACAAAGACACGAAATGGAATTATGACGAACGGTTAAAGCAACTTGTGCCGGAGGAAATGGTGCCGGAAGATGATTTCCTTTCTGGCAAGGTTTGTCCACCCGACAAGGCTCGGGAATGGAAAGATACCTATTCCAAACAATGCGACTGTGTGCGTCGAAAGAAATTAGCCCGGCTCATGGCAGCCAGCGGCATCACAGAAGAATTTGAAAAGCTTGTTTTCGGCAATTTTACAACAGAGGGAAGACCGGATCTGATCAAGGAAGCCTACGATTGTGCAATGGAATACTTTAAGGACTTTGAAAAGATCCGTGGGGAGCGTTCAAATAGCATCGCTCTACTTGGTCAGCCTGGAAGCGGAAAAACACATCTGCTCATAGCCATCATGAACAACCTCATTAAAAAGAAATTCGTAAACTGCTTGTATTTTCCCTACGTAGAGGGCACAGGCGATTTGAGAAAGGATTTTGACCAACTAGAAACCAAGCTCGACGCAATGCGGAAAGTCGATATTCTTTTCATTGATGACTTGTTTAAGCCGGCTCAAGGAAAGCCGCGTGCAACTGAATGGCAGATCGAACAAATTCAATCAGTCGTGAATTATCGTTATCTGAATCATCTGCCTTTGCTTGTCTCTTCAGAGCTGACAACGGACGAACTGTTGGACATTGATGAGGCTCTCGGTTCCCGAATCCATCAAATGTGCCGTGAATATACGGTAATCATCAAGGGCGACAGGATGAAATTAAACTATAGATTGGGAGACTAGTAATGAAAAAAGTTCAAATCAATCAATTAATGCCGGGAGTGTTTGAGGTAACGCGGCAGCAGGGAAACGGGCAGGACTTAACCCCGGTTATCCGAGTGTTGGAAGACAAAATCAAACAAATGGAGTTGATTCAGAGTGCTTAAAGCACTGCTGGTGCTGTTGTCGATCCTGCTGCTCGCCGGATACAGAGAAAAACAAATTATACAATGGATCGAAAATGACGGGAGGTAGAGGAATGAAAGTATGGCATTGTACGTCATCTGATAGTAGACCATGTGTCATGTGTAATCGAAAGACAGGAACCTATAAAACGTATGAGCAAGCAAACATGAATATAAAAATCCCGTTGTGCGATACGGAGGAACGGGATTGTTACCGGAAAGTGGACGTCAAAAAAATTGCAAATGAAGCTCTACGTTCTACCAAAAAATCCATTCAGGAGGTAGAGGAATGACAATCAATTTAAAAGTGATACAGGAGAAGCCGAAAGGGCTTTCTGTAGATGATATACAGGATGGGTACTTTCTTGTTAAAGGTAATGCGGTGTGGGTGATTAAAAAACATGCTTGTGATTTTACTTTAATCGAATTAGGTACTTTTCAACTATACCTTAGATCAAAAGCTGATTTAGAGGATTTAATTAATAGCCAGAGCGACATGAAAATTTTAAGCTCAAAACAAGTTAATTTAAATATCGGTTTCCAGTGGAGAGATTAACGGGAGGTTACGATGCGAGCTAATAAATTTAACGCCAAGAAAACACAGATTGATGGTATCAAATTCGACAGCAAAGCCGAAGCTCAATACTACTTACAGCTTAAATGGCTCAAGCAGGCAAGGCAGATCAAAGACTTTAAGCTCCAGCCCCGGTTTCTGCTGCAAGAAGCATTTAAAAAGAACGGAAAAACTATTCGGAAGATTGAGTATGTCGCAGATTTTGAGGTCCATAACTTGGACGGCAGCACCGAGATTATCGACATCAAAGGCGTTGAGACAGAGGGCTTCAAAATTAAGCGCAAGCTATATGAACGACGATATGACACGCCTCTAAAAGTCTTAGCCCATGATGATTCGTTTGGCTTTATAGAAATAGACAAGCTGAAAAAAATCAAAGGAAAGGCGGAGAAAACCACTGCAAAACGTAATTATCGCCGACGATCGGCCGTTGTGGGTTCGAGAGGAAGATAGAATCATGGTTTGCATGAGGCGTTGTTCCAAGTTTAAGAGGTGCGCCAGCCGCTTGGGAGCGGATTGTAAGATGCTCGGCGGCTCTGAAATACCGAAAATCAACGGAAAATAGCAACCTGAACAGTATGAAAAAAGCACCGAAGCGCGCGGCCTCAGTGCCCTGATATGAACTGGTACTTCTATCATAGCACAAGGGGGCTGCCAAATGTACAAACCAGAGCGAATAAATTTGAACAATGATTTAAGCTTCACAAAATCTATTGAGTCGGGGAAAGTCCGCGTCATCGTGTTAGATGGGAAAAACGGCACGGCGCACATCATGGATGCCCCGGAGCATGGTAAATCTATTATTCAAACGATAGACGGTAGTTTTAAGCGTGTAGATCATGAATTAGGCTTTAAAGCTGAATAGATGCAGGGGCTTTCCCTGCAAGGGAGGATCGACCTTGACATTAAAAGGAACCTGTCTCACCTCTGAATTTTCAACGCTTGTGGAGGGGGAGAATTACTTCCTGTTCCCTTTGGGTGAGACTCATTACTATGTATCAATTTTTGATTCTATCAATTCACATAGGGGAGCCTATCAAAAAGAACATTTCAGAGTGCTTTCAGAAGAGTATCCGCCGGAACCACCAAAAGGTGATTATGCACATTTGGATAGATCGAAAGTTTACCAGGCTGAATTGATTTGGAGAACAAAGGGGTATGCTTCGTCCGCCCCGTTAGGGACATATTTTATTGAACCTAGACGTACCCACTGCGCCTTTTTTAAAGACATAGAGTTAAAACAGTGTGAGGGCATTTTCCCATTGCATTGGTTTGTAAATTTTAAAGAGGTAGAGCGGAAATCAACATCTCAAGAAATCACAGAATTACCACAGGAGCAGTGGGAGCAGTTGAGTTTATTTTAAATAAATAGCAGGGTATCCCTGCGGGGGAGGAACATAATGAAAACAATTCCAGCAATAGCATTTAAAGCAAAGAATAAGCGGAACAGGTATTTGTGTGATGGGCCAGATTGTGGCGATTGGTCAGATGAAAACTTGGACGTTACAAACATAGAGGACGCCTTGTGCTTAGTGAGAAAAGACAAAGAAAGGCTGACAGATGATGACGTCGATAGCTTTTTTCATAAGCTTCAGTTTTTGGATTGGGTAGATGCTATGGGCATCAAAGAACATTATGACCCTGATCATATCGATCTGACAGAAGCGCAATTCAACGTCATTAAAAAGCGGAATGATTGGGGGACTGATGACTAATGAAAAATATCAAAAGACTCATCGTCCGGCTAATCGGGCGGAAAAAGAAGGAACAGAAAAAAGTTTTGAGTGGTGGAAGCTGATATGAGAATCATCAAAAAAGAAGTCAATTCACAGTACGGCGGACTATTCAAAAAGGTGTTTATTCAAGAAAAGGTTAAGGAAAACGACCGCGAATTGATCCAAGAAACAAACACGACTTATATCGCGGGTATCCCGGTTAGATCGGTGACAGAAACACGGCCGTGGGGTGTAAAAGATGCAATTTTGCAGGCGTGGGGATCGGCGAAATGAAGGAAGTCAAAGCGCTGCTGTCCATCCTGCTGCTGGCCGGATACAGGGAAAAACAGATCGAACAATGGTTACAAGATGACGGGAGGTAAGGGGAATGAAACAAGTTAGGTTTAAATTCGGGGACATCATCGAAAATGGTTGGGCCGGTGAGAAAAACCCGACGAAAAAAGGGATATTTGTAAGGCATAAACGGGGAACAATCGAATTAACCGACGGTAAAGGGAAGTTTTGGGAGGTTCGCCACAAAGCAGACCATAGAAACACCCGGATCGGAAGCATTTATGAAAATCCTGATCTATTGGAGGCGACGGAATAATGCCAAGTACAGAGCAAATAAAACGAATGAATGATATTAATGATTTGATAAAGTTTATCGCAAGCATTGATAGACGTATTTTCTATTGTAAGTCAAAGGATCGGATAGCGCATTTCAGATTTAGAACAAAGCTGTTTTTCGTGGATGGAAACACGGGGGACGATGTTTACCCGTATCAATTAGGCTATGAAGCAAAAGGTTTTTCGTATGGCGGCAATATGTGGGAGCTGATCAATAGTTTTAGGTGCTTCATTATTACCGGAAAGCCAGGCGATTTAAGGGATTATAAAGAAATATGGGCCTACAGTAAGGAAGGCTGTATGAAAATTCGTCAAAAGGCAAAAGAAATAGGATTTATTGCAACAACTGATTATCCTTATAGTTTGCGAGAATGGATGGAGGCGGCGGAATGACACTTTTACAATCTTCATTACTCCATACAATCAAGGCTCAGCGGGATAACATGATGACCATTGACGAGCTGGCCAATATGTACGTACTTCACCCGGATTATGTGAAATCGATCATTGAACGAACGGACGGGCTGGCGATTAAGGGTAATGTGGTTTATGCTCCGAAACAATCCTTCCTGCTACCGGCGATAGGGGCTGTCGGGTTGTTCGTTACTGTGGCAGTTCTCCCTCAGTTAATAGCGGGATGAAAGGATTGTTAAGGAAGTATGAATCTCCCTAATATGATTAATTGACAATATGATCAAATAGTAAGAAAGATCAATTAAGGAGGCGGTGTCTGTGATCGAATACAGCTGCAGTGAATGTGATTACACCGAGTTAGATATAGAAATCCGCCCGAATGCCTGTTGCCCCGTCTGTGGGCAGCCGATGAGTGCAGAAGAGGAATTTTGTGAGCAATAAAAAAGCGGCCGCAGGCCGGGAGGGGGAACCAATATGAAAAAATTCATTGCAACTATCGTCATTTTACTACTTGTCGCAATTATTGCTGGCTGTGAGTCCTGGGACAGAATGGTGAAAGATATTGATTCATCACATAACGGTTTGGAGCGGACAGCAACCGTCTACGATCAGAGCGGGAATAAGATCAAAACTTATAAAGGGAAGTTTGATGTCGAGATCAACAACTATGGAAATAAAGTCAAATTCGATCTGAACGGCAAGCGAATCATGATCAATAATGCTGTTGTGATTGTGGAAGAAAACTAAAGGGGGAGAAATCAATGAAATACTACGAAATCCATGAACCATATTATGCATTGCTTGCGGCAGAGGACGAAAAGAAAGCGGCTGAGGTGTATGTCAAGTGGGTTGCTGCTGATGATGGGACATTGAAATACAACATCAAAGAAGTTAGTCGGCAATATGCGCTTGGGCTTGTTGGGGATTCGGTTTTTCAATCTAAGCCTGAATTGAGTGTCGCGGAGTTTGTGAGGGACTTTGACGATAGAGAAAACACTTATTTATTGTTCAGTAGAGGTCTGGCATGATATTAGATTTTTTTGCTTGGTTCGGAATGGGGTGTGTCATCGGGCGCATACTTGCTTGGATCTTAAATAGGATGAGTAAGGCATGATCACAGCATTCAAAATCATCTTGTTAATGATCATAATGATATCATTTTTGTCTGCGATTGCTGAGGAAGAACAAGCAAAACGAGATAATATGACGGCTATCTGCATAGCCTCCATGTTTAGTCTTGTTGTCGCGTTTATTGTGCTTTGATAAATAACATTAGGAGGAAAAATCGATGAAAAACCTATTTAAAATTATTGTTACGCTGTCACTTTTGATTTCTGGAACGCTTTTATTCTCACAATCTGCGGCGGCTGTCTGGTCGCCGTGGCAAAAGGAAGCATTCGGCCATACTGCGAGGATTTTCACAGACGACACGAATTACTATTCGGGAGCAAAAACAGTTGACTGGCGAGCCGAAAAGAAAGGATCAAGCACACTTTACTACACAGCAGGCGTCTATAAAAAACGTTCTGGCGGCGGCTTAACTGATACAAATCTGGTGCAGCGGGGATACTTCAAGCACTCAACGCCGTTAAAGTCTTTCAGTGTCAGCGAGATTCGAAAGCGCACCGGTAAAGGGTCATATGTCATTCAGCTTGATTGTTACACGGACCCAGCCAAAAACAAATACATCGGCACTTTCGAATCCAAACAGATTTATATTAAATGAATTGTAATGGTGTAAGTTACAGATGCGGAGTGATGGAAATTAAAGGTCTGAACATTATAAAAGGGGTTTTGATTTTACTCGGTGGCGCCTTTGGATCAGTTACTTGTGGACTTACCGACCGATGTTTGGGGAAACGGTGACAATCGTCGTTTTCACCCTGGGATTAGTGTTTGCGACGGAGATTAGGAACTTGTTTTTCGGATTACTCTTCGTGCTTATCAGCGGCTTTGCTCTCGGCCTTTATGGATATATGTATCTGGATAGCTTCAAACAATTGCTTGTAATGCTGTTAGTCTCTTTGCCAATGGTATCAGCAATGTTCCTGCATGTGGCGGAGCAAGAGTCAAAATAAACAGGGGGATGCGTTTGAAAGACTCCGATAAAAAAATTTTGGACTAGAAATGTAGATCATTGTCTTTATTTGTCGAATATGTACTCAAATTTAAAATCACTGCTATAGTTGATTTAGATCTAATTACACAAATAATTATTGAATTTGGGTATTAACTGAACAAATAAGGAAAGGATAGAGTAGAATGGTCTTCAAAGAAAAAAATTTGCCGCCACAATGTCCACCTGCAGATGCAGTTCAAAGGGATGTTGAACCAGTATACAGATTCATTGAAAATGATACTCTACAAGAGATTGACTTTCTCAGTCACAGAGAAAGAAAATTACCTTATAAACACCCAGAGAAAGAATGCGAAGCAGCTGCTATCTCATTTTATACTACCGAACAAGCTGCTGAAGGGTTGCGTAAAAAGTTCAAAAATTTCAAGAAGAAAGTTTTAATTAAAGGAAAAATAACCGAAGAATGTGGAATACATAAAACAGAAAATTATCATCTTAATTTATGGCTATTCCAAGATGTTAATATGTTGAATGTTTTCCCGGTGGAATGAGAGGAGGTTTAAAATGAAAATACAAATGTATTCGGACTTCAAAGACCTGAAAATCATCCATATTTTCGAATACTATGATTTTCCTTTATTTTTCATTTCGAAATCTCCTTCTAATGAATATTATCTAAATTATTATATCGAAGAAACTGAAGATAATATAGATAAATGGCTATTTTGCAGAATTTCTGTTATTGAGTGCAAAAGTTTATTGGAACAAAGAATTTCGGTTTTAGAATTATTAAACAAACTGTACCAAAAAAGGCGTTTACATCATCTTTTTATAGATCCCTCTATAACTGAACCTAATACAGAACTAAATATTGAAGTTGTTGACGCAAATAATTTTGATTCTGAAAGTTTTCCAGAAGAAGATTTTTATGTAGAGTATGATTATGTTACAAATCAGAAATTAACAAAAGTTCAAGAAGAAATTATAGACAGCAAATTTAAACTGGTTCTTAAGGATTTTCAAAATAGCCATGACATAGGTTTGGATTTTCTCTTGGATATTTTCGGGAACTTCAAAAAAACAATGAATGATATTGCAAAAGATGTTGGAAAGAAGTTAGTAGGCGAAGGCTTTTCTGAAGAGATTAAACTTAGAGTTGACTCATTACAACCGTCATCATTTGGAGTTTGGATAAAAATGGAGTCTGATGACATATTCGAGGTTCCAGAAAAATCGTTAAGCCATCTTTTTGAAATTATACAGGATATTACAACAAAAAGTAAAAAAGAAATCGAAGAACAGATTTTTCTTGATGAGTCTTATTCATTTGAAAGCATAAAGAGTTTAAAAAATATGCTTGCAAAGGTATCTGAAAATAAATACACGTTTAAGTTGGAAGGGAATACAAAATCTAATGGTGAATCTAAAGTAGTTACTTTTGGAGAAAATTCATATGAAAAATTAGATATTTTAATGAATATTCTTAAAGAGAATAGTGAAATTACTTATGAGGATATTGAAGTGGAAGGTGAACTAACAAGTGTAAACACTGCTTATAATCAGTTCAGAGTTTCCACAACCTCAATTGGTGACATTAAAGGGAAAATAGCACCAGAATTATTTGCGGACTTGAAAAATAGAAACATACAATTCCGAGTACCAAGTGTTATAAAAGCGACAGTTAGAAAAGAAATAATAAAAGACTTAGTAGAGGATACAACGAAAATAAAGTACGAATTAACTGATTATAAACAGCCGGAGGAGTAGGATGGATTTTAAAAATATCACTCTATAATCGAATATAGTCCAAGACGGAAAGCCTGCGGACACTGAACTTACAGCATTTACGCTGTTTGTTTGGTGTCCGTTTTTTATTATCGCAACTTTTCAGTCACACCCCGCGATCACTAGGGTATCAAAAGGAGGCTGAAAATATGAAAAAGTTAAAAAAGAACACACAAAGAAAGCCGGAGAAATTCACTGAACGGGGATTTAAGGAACCTGATGGATACAAACAAGCCTATCTACAAAAGAGCCAAAGGCGGGGCATTCAGACAACGATAAGGGGGATTGATCATGAATAAGAAAGAGATCGAAAAGTTGATTAGTAGCTATCATTGGATGGCAAAAGAGGTCCGGAGGTTGCAAAGGGTGCTTTACGGTTCTGATATCCCTATGCGGAGCTGGGGCGTTGCTCAATACGGTTTGGAGGCAGCTATGCCAAAGGGAAGCCCTGGCAAGAGTCAGGCAGAGCTGAGGGATATGGATTTGAGAGAAGAACGGCTTTTTAAACGCCTTGAATACTTTGAGGACCGCGTATATGCGATAGAAGTGGCAGCCTCGAAAATCGCAGGAGAACAGCACAAAGTGATTTATGATTGCATGATGGAAGGAATGAGCTATCGAGCCATTGGTCTCCATCTAGGTATTTCGCGCGAAACTGTACGGAGAATGAAAGATGAAATAATCAACCAATTGTGCCAAGATTGCCGCTTTGTGCAGTTGTTGAATCCTGAAAAATCCGTTGTGTAAAATGGAAGGCAGGACGGGGAGGCAGGTTCCCCTGGTTAACCACAATACAAAATATTGAGGGAATGTGTTTTCGTTCGACAAATTTTGCAAAGTGTTTATTTTTCCATCTCTTTTCCGATATCAAGGCGGGAGGTGAATGAAATGAAGTTACAAGTAGTGCTTAAATTTAAGGACGGTATGATTTTTAAATCAGAGATTGATGGTACTGAAGGGGATTTTATAAAAACGATTCTTAACGGAAAAAAGAATAATGCAACTATTACACTAAATGAGAGTATAGTTAGAAAATATGATGAACTGTACTCTGTCGAGTTTGTTTTGTAAATTTAAAGCATCCTGCGGGGTGCTTTTTTATGTTCTCTGTAAACCGTGTCCAGTGAATCTCAGGATAGACAATCGGCGGCTAAAGAAGGCCCCTGAGTGTGGGCGCGGTTTAGAGAGAATAAAAAACACTCCAAAGAGTGCTTCATTTATTACCTTTCCAGTCTTTATCAAAGACAAAATTTATTGAAAGAACAGATGCTTTTTGGGAAATTTTTCGATTGCAGTTAGGGCAAGTGGTGTTAAATCTTTCAGCGAATGGATATTCACCTTCATACTCCATTGTGTACGGTTGCCCGCATAAACATTTATTCTCATATTTACGTATCAACAATTTCATCACCTCTTATTTATTTCCGGCATCACAATATTTTTTTACAGGAAGGAATTGTGTTGCCTATTTGCAGACCTAAATTAATTATAGATGAGGTTAGACGGAGAGAACAACTCCAAAAAGAGTTGTTCAAGGAATTGAGAATCAACCCAGCAAGTTTAGCTCTTGGATAATTACAAAACAAACACAACCGAGAAGGGGGCGGCGGGTGAATGTAGATGGCCGAAAAGCACATTCAAGCACAGAAAGATTACGTCAAAGGAATGAAATACAAGGACCTCGCCGAAAAGTACGGGGTGTCAGTGAACACCATTAAGTCATGGAAAAGGCGGCACGGTTGGGAAAGAAAAAAGGGTGCACCCTCTGAAAAAAGTGTGCACACAAAAAAGGTAGGTGCGCCACCCGGCAATATGAATGCTTTGGGGAACAAAGGTGGCGCAGCACCAAAGGGAAATCAGAATGCTGTGACTCATGGCTTTTTCTCCAAGTTTCTTCCGGAGGAAACGCTTGAGATCATGGAAGAGATTCAGGAACGCAGCCCTGCCGATATGATATGGGATCAAATCCAGATCCAATACGCGGCCATTATCCGGGCGCAACGGATCATGTTTGTAAAGGATAAGGATGACACAGCCAAGGAGCTGTCAAAAGTGAAAGGTCTGATCGTCGGCGACGACATCAAGTACGCCGAAGAAAAGCAGTACGAAGTACAATTCGCTTGGGACCGTCACGCAACCTTCCTGAATGCTCAATCGCGGGCTATGGGTGAGCTACGGAGCTTGATAAAGCAATTTGATCAGCTAGCGCATGAAGAAGATGAGCGGCGGCTTAAACTTGATCAAATGCGTTTGAACATCGAGAAAACGAAAGCCGAAGTCGAGCGACTGAACGACAATGAAAATGACTCAACATTTGAAATTATCATCAAGGATAAAGGTGAGCGATGATGGAAAAAGAAGTGAACCCCCGTTTCAGGGACTTTCTTTTTGATTGGTCGCAGAAATTTTATTTTCTCGTCGGTGGTTACGGATCATCCAAAAGCTATCATGTAGCCCTGAAATTGATTTTGAAGCTACTGCAGGAAAAGCGGACAGCCTTAGTCGTCCGGGAAGTTTATGATACGCACAGGGATTCGACTTTTTCCCTGATTGAAGAGATCATCACAGACTTAGGGCTTGAAAACAAAATCCGGTGCGTCAGCTCACCGATGCAAATACGATTCCCAAATGGCAGCAAGATCATTTTTAAAGGGATGGATAAGCCAGCAAAGCTGAAATCGATCAATAACGTATCAATTGTATGGGTTGAAGAGTGTTCAGAAGTTAAATATGACGGATTTAAAGAGCTGTTGGGGCGTTTGCGGCACCCGAATTTAAAGCTTCATATGATCCTATCAACAAACCCTGTAAGCAAAGGGAACTGGTCGTATAAACACTTTTTCAAAGATGACGTAAATCAGTTCTTTGTCTTGGATGACGAAGAGCTGTACAAAAAGAAAACAATCATAAAAAATAACACCTATTATCATCACTCGACAGCCGATGATAATTTATTTCTGCCTAAAAGCTATATCGAGCAGCTGGAAGACTTGAAAACTCACGATCCAGACCTATACCGCATCGCCCGGAAAGGTCATTTTGGCGTGAATGGGGTTCGGGTTTTTCCTCAGTTTGAGGAGTGGCCACACGATGAAGTTATGCAGGCCATCTCGAACATTGACCGTCCCATCAAGCGGGTAGGCATGGACTTTGGTTTTGAAGAATCCTATAACGCTGTAGTCCGGCTTGCGGTGGACCATAAGAAAAAATATCTCTATGTCTACTGGGAGTATTACAAGCGAGGAATGACGGATGACCGAACTGCAGAGGAACTCCAAGAATTCAAGAAAACCCAGGAGCTTATCAAAGCTGATTCAGCAGAACCTAAAACGATTCAGTATTTCCGGCAGCAGGGTTTCAATATGGCGGGAGCACATAAGTTCCAAGGTTCGCGCCTGCAGTATACGAAAAAGATCAAGCGGTTCAAAAAAATCATTTGTTCCGATCAGTGTAAAAACACTATTTTTGAACTTAAGCCGCTGACCTATAAAAAGGACAAGCTGGGTAACATCATTGAAGATGAATTCAAGATTGATCCTCACACTCTTTCAGCCATCTGGTACGCCCTAGATGATTACGAGGTCACCGATCTGAAGGAGAAACCAAAAATCCGGCCGCGGCCAAATAGAGAGAGGAGGTAAAGCATGGCTCAACAATCTGTGAAAGCCACCGTGTTCAAAGCGAATGCGTCGAGCGAAACGACTAAACAGATTTATGAAGATCAGTTCACCTATCAAGAAAATGACATCATTGCGCCGCCTTACAATTTGAAGGAACTGAAAAGTATCGCAGAATATTCGACGATTCTGCAGCAATGCATTCATGCCTATAAGACAAATATTCTCGGCTTTGGCTTTGATGTGGAATACACCTTTGATATCAATGGGGATGATGTACAGTCTGAAAAAAAGCAGGCTGCGGAAAATGACTGGACACGGCTTGAGGAATTTATCCGCTACCTTCATTTTGACGAATCGGCCGAAATTATTGTCGGGTATGCTATAGAAGACCGGGAGAAAACCGGAAACGGATTTCTAGAAGTCCTCCGCAACGGGGCCGGGAAACCAGCGGGAGTTGAATACCTGGACGTTAAAAGCATGAGGGTGTGTCACTATACGGAGCCGATCGAAGTAGAATTCACATTTCGGGAGCACAATGAAATCAAAACGATGAAGCGGAAGAAAAGATTCCGGAAGTACGTTCAGATGGTAGATGGAAAACAGGTCTTCTTCAAGGAATACGGGGATCCGCGAATTATGAATTTGCGGACTGGCAAATATGAAGCCAACACTCCAGAGGAGCTTCAAGCTAACGAAGTCATTCACTTCAAGCTCGGCAGCGGTGCTTATGGCGTTCCCCGTTGGATTGGACATATTGTAAATCTATACGGGGCCAGAAAAGCGGAAGAACTGAATTACATGTATTTTAAGCAAGGGCGCCATATCCCGGCAGCCATCACAGTCGAAAACGGGATGCTTTCTGAATCCTCTTATCAACAGCTTCAGGAGTACATGAATGACCTTGAAGGCACAGAAAACGCTCATAAATTCCTCCTGCTTGAAGTAGAGGGAATACCAACTGAAAAGGGCATTACCGGCGAAGAGGATGTGTCCTCCGTCAAAGTTGATATTAAGTCCCTGGGCGAAATTCTGCAGCAAGATGCCCTATTCCTTGAATATGACGAGAAAAGCAGAAGCAAGCTGCGTTCTGCCTTCCGCTTGCCACCGCTTTATACAGGGGAAGCACACGAGTATAACAAGGCGACGGCGGATACCGCTCGAAAAATCACAGAAGAACAAGTCTTTCAGCCAGAAAGGAAGATCATAACCGGCAAACTGAATAATTTGTTTCTGTCTGATTTGAATATTTATCATGCTCAGCTTACTTTAAAAGGTCCAGACTTCCGTGATCCGATGGAGATTGCCAAAGTGTTAGGGCCTTTTATTAATGCCGGCGCTGTATCTCCCAACGATCTACGGGATCTGGCTGGCCGCGTGCTTGGGAAAACACTTGAAGAATGGCCGGAGGATGAATACAGCCGGCCGCTTGGTAAAGCTCAAAACAATTCTTCTGATCCGCTGCAGGCTCTTTTTCAAAAATCAAAAGACAATCGTTCAGAGGATTTGATCATGTTGCTGAAAGATATGAGGGATGTCCTCGAGGAGCTGAAGCAAAATGAATAAGACCGATCAGCTTTTAAACATTCTGAACGTCTTTATTCGAAAGGCCGAGGAAGATGATGAAAAATCACTCGTGGAGGTTATACCTGATTTCCCCGGCCTTTCTAAAATACCCGGTTATGTTCAGGAATATGAAAAAAAGGTCGCCAGATTGCTCAGGCGCCAGCGTAAGAAGTTTTTAAGTGGTCTGAATGATTTTGTAAGCAAAGACTCAAAAGAGACGTTAGAAGCCATTCTGGTGTATTTTACGCAGAATCTATTTGCAGGGGACGACTTCGAGGAGCAATTTCAAGAGCTGACAGAAGGTTTCCTTCAGCAGACCATTGAGGAGCTGGCTTCTGTCATCATGGATTCATTGGATCCGGAAGTCCCGTTTAAAATTCTTTCGAGTCGTTCAACTAATTGGATCAAAGGCTGGTCTGAAGAGCTGGCCGAGATTATGAAATTAAATACCCATGAGGCGGTAGAAAATGTGCTGACAGAAGCCATTGAGAACGGTTCTTCTATTCAGGACATTGAATTGACTCTCCGGGACTTGCCGCAGTTTGATAGACCTCGAGCGCGGACAACAGCCATAACTGAAGTGCTTGCCGCTTCCTCTGCAGCGCAGCAGGAGGCTTATTCTCAATCGCCGGCTGTCATCGGGAAAAAGTGGAGGCACAGCGGAGGAAAGAAAAACAATCCTCGTGAAAATCATATGGCACTCGATGGAACTGTTGTTGGTGTAGACGAAGAATTCACGATCCCGGGCAGCGGTGAGACTTGCATGCATCCGAGGGATTCAAAACTCTCAGCTGCAGAGCGGGTTCATTGTCATTGCGTTCTAACACCTGTGGTTGATCACAAAATTTTAGGGTTGTCAGCTGAGGAAAAAGAGGCTATTCGATCAAATACTTCAGTAGAGTATAAAACTTTTTAAACTTCTTTTATAATATCCAGTAGAGATATGGAATATAAAAGGAGTTTTTTTATGCTTGCCCAATTTTTCAAAGATTTTGCTCCGCTTATTGGAGCAATAGCTTCAGCATTATTGATAAGTTATTTTGGAAGGTTGAATAAAAAATCTGAACAAGTTCAGGAGCAATTAAATGTAAGTTTAAATGAAGTATGTGAGCCTTTGCATACAGAATTGGAAAAGGTTTTTAAAACCTTAGACTATAAAGAGAGGGAAGAAAGATTAAATAATTTTTTCACGAAAATAACAAACGGAGAATTCTCTCTTGTTAAATTAGCTAATAGAGCTATTATTGAACGTATTTTCAGAGTCGAGAAGTATTATTACAAATACAAGAAAACTGGAAAAGCAAAAGATTGGAGTGATTTTTGGGAACAGTTTTTGATATTAAGGTTGGAGATTCATAATGAATATTGGGAGAATTTCCATGCTCTATATAAGGACACTATGTGGCATAGATTTATTAAGAGGATTAAAAATCCTTTATTAAGTGTTATACTTCAAATCCTTAGATTATCTCATCAGCTTTTAATTGTCTTGATAATTCTGGGGACTGTAGCTTTATATCTAATTCTTTATGATGCTTTCTTTAGTGATAAGCAGTTAAAAGAGTATCTTCGTGTAGTTGTTTACTTTCTTTATTGGTGTATTGTTTTATTCATGCTTAATTACTTATGTTTATTTAGTTACCATCACTTACTAACTCAAGAGGAAAATAAAATTTCTAAGTTTTTAAGAGGGAAATTTCCAAGAATATGGGGGTTCTTAAATGATGAAGAAAGACTTAAAAGAAGAAAAGTGAAAAAGAAGACAGATAAAATGAAAAAAGATCACTTTAAGAATAAAAAACAAGATAGTTTCTAAAGAAAAGAGGTGAACAATAGTGCCCCGAGAATTAAATTTTAGAGTTGTCTGCAAAAAAGGAAGAGATTCGAAGAGAAGCCTTAGCAAATATGGAATAAAGTAGTATAATATCCTCATAACTTTTTGGGAATGAGGGGAAGTATGAATCAATTAGAGTTTTGGTCATCTGTTATTAAATCTATTACCTGGCCGATTGTTGTTTTGACAACAATGTTGATATTCAAAAAGCCTGTGACTGAGTTAATCGAAAAAGTAGCTAACTTTAGTCTTAAATTTAGAGGTTTTGAAGCTACTTCTAATTTTAGTCAAGGACTCCAAAAAGCTGCATTAGAGTTGGAGGGTCCTGATACGGATCAATCTGAGTCAGATGCTTCTCAAACAAATGAAAAGCAATCGCCAAAAAGTTCAAATGCTGATTTGAATGGTTCTTTAGTAATAAATAATGATGGTTCAAATGCTAACTTTTATAACATAGCCAGTGAAGCTCCCTATCTAGCAATCATTATGTCCTTTCAGTTACTTGAACAAGAATTAAACTCTGTCATAAAAAAATTAAATATAGATTCAAAAAACGTAAAATATCACGCTGTTGGTATAATGAAACAACTTGTTAATAAAGGTTATTTGGACCAAAATTATTATGAGGGTTTTAGAGAATTAAATAGCTTAAGGAACTATGCGGTACATAATCCTGTTGAAGCCCAAAAACTAAGTTATACGGATGCTATTAAGTACAATAGGTTAACTAAAAAATTAATTAAGAGACTCCAAAATATACATGTTAATTAAAAGATCTTCAAACATGAAGGTCTTTTTATTTTGAAAGGAGGTGAACAACATTGCCACGAGAATTGGTAAACGCTAAAATCACACATGTTTCCTACGTAGACAAGGCTGCTAATCAAAAGCAGTTCTTTTTTATGAAGTCAGAAAAACAGCCTGATTTTCAGAAAGAAATCAAAGTCCTGACAAAAGCGGAGGATGAAAAAAAGCTTGTATACGGCATCGTATATGAACCAGATACGCCCGACGCACACGGTGACTTCATGACCGCTGTCGAAATCGAGAAAGCAGCCCATGGATTCCTGAAGGATGCCAGGGAGATTGATAATCAGCATGATTTTCAAGGCGGCGTTGGTGAAGTGGTCGAATCCTATGTCGCGCCGGCGGATTTTGAGGTCAATGGTGAAACCATTAAAAAAGGATCGTGGGTGCTTGTCACAAAAGCTTCGGATGAGGTCTGGGAACAGATCAAAAAAGGTGAGATCACCGGGTATTCAATGGCTGGAACCGCCGAGACAATCGAGAAACAAAAAGAGAAGCCTTTTTCTCCTTCTGCCAATGAAGAGAAAGGGCTTTTTAATTTGCTGAAAAACTTCTTTTCAAAGGGAGAAGTTCAGGATCGATTTAATTACGGACGGAGCGGCCGCGAATTTTGGGCAGCTCAAGATGCGTTGAACTCAGTTCTGTTTAATTGGCGTTCTCCTAATGAGGAGATGGAAACTGATCCTGAAAAAATCAGAGAAGCCCTAAAAGACTTTGTGAATATTGCTCAGGAGATATTGATTGCTGATGATATTCAGAAGGCGATCGGGCCAAAACCGGAAGAACTCCAAAAGGCTGGGCGTAAATTCTCGGCTGCTAACCTACAGGAAATTAAAAGTGCTCATGCTGCACTTGGCAATTTGCTGAGTCAGGCAGAAGCAGAAAAGGAGGAAGACGAGTTGAAAAAAGAAGATATTGAGAAATTGCTTGATGACAAATTAAACCCGATCACCAAGCGACTTGATGAAATAGAAAAGGAAGCTGAGCCTGCAGAGGGCGACGGAGAGGATGAAAAACAAGAAGAGTCCGTCATCAAACAAATGGATGAGCTGCTTGAACAAAAGCTCTCACCTATTCAAGAACGGCTGGAAGCTGTTGAAAAGAGCCGTGGAATTTCAAAACAAGCCGGATCTGATCAGGAGTCAGACCACGAAAAAATCAAAAAGTCCGTTTGGGACGGCTTACTTTAAAGGAGGAGTACGATGAGAAACCAGGAGATTATCAACAAGGCAGAAATGACGCTCGCTTCACTGAAAAGTGGCGGGATGATGAATCCTACTCAAGCATCAACGTTTATCCGTATGGTGCAAGATACGCCAACAATTTTAAATGATGCCCGCATCATTCCGATGGACCACGATGCACAGAAATTTGAGAAGATCGGTTTTGGCCAGCGAATTCTGAGGGCAGCAGAGGAAGGAAAGTCACTTTCTTCTGATGAAAGAGCTGTTCCAACTACAAGTACGATCGGTCTGAACGCAAAAGAAGTCATTGCAGAAGTCCACATCACGTATGACACTCTCGAAAACAACATCGAAAAAGATGGCCTGCAAAACACCATCATGCAGATGCTGGCTGAGCGCGCAGCAGTGGATATCGAGGAATTAATCATAAACGGTGATTCAAAATCAGATGATTCATTCCTTGCACAAATTGATGGAATCCGTAAGCAAGCCCAATCTCACATTGTGGATGCTGCGGGGGGAGAGTTGTCACGGCAAATTTTCAAACGGGGTTATAAGGCTGTACCGCCTAAATATTTGCGCGTGCCGCAGGAATTCCGTTTCTATACTTCACCAGGTATCGAAGTTGAATGGAAGGATAAGGTGGCCGATCGTCAAACCAACTTAGGGGATGCTGCTGTTCAAGGCGGGCTTTCTTCTGCTTTTGGTGTGCCGATCAAGGGAATTGCAAACATGCAGCCATATTCCACCGGCGAAGGAGAAAAAGCGATCGACGTATCAGATGTCATTTTGACTCATCCGAAAAACATCGTGCTCGGCTTCTCCCGTAATATCCGAATTGAAGTCGATAAAGATATCCGCCGCCGCAAGTTCATTATTGTCTTGACGGCAAAACTGGACAGCGTGTTTGAGGAAGAGGATGCGGTAGCCAAAATCATCAAGGTCAAAGAGTAGGTGAAGACGTATGGCAGATACCTATAAAGCGCAACTGATCAAAGGGAAAACTTACGATGTTATGGATCATGTTTTTACCCTGGGTGCAGAGCGAGACGTCAAGGAATCGGTGTATCTCTATCTTAAAGACAATGAACAGTTTGATTGCGAATTGATCAAAGAAAAAGAAGAGAAAGAAGACCCTAAGACTGACGGCAAGTCCAAGGATGATGGTGCAGAAGACAGCGGTGAAACGAAGGAAGAGGAAACGGCCGCTAAAACATCAGCGGCGTCCTCTGCTTCAAAAACATACACAGAATCAGAATTGCGAGGCATGACGAAGGCAGGACAAGAGGACATTATCTCTGAGCTTGGCGGCGATCCTGCAGCGTTCAAAAACGCAGATGAAAGGATTGCCTTTATCCTGCAGAAACAAGGGGAGTGATGCGGGATGCTGATCACTCCTGACGAAGTGATTGCCTATTCTGTTTTCGATACGGTAAAGGCTCGGCCTGAGGATCTGCTTCAGCATGACATTTTGGAGGCAGAAACCGAAATTCAAAGCATCGTCGGTCATGATTTCTCTGGTGAGAAATATCAGCCGCTGCCAAAAAAGGTCAAGCTGGCCTTATTAAAGCTGGCGCAATATTTCGCTTTGATTAATTCTGATGAATCTATCGTCAAGGGCTATAAATCTGAAAAAATCGGAGACTATTCCTATACGCTTGGAGATGGTCAGACCATTCAAAAGCCAGATATCGCAAATCTATTAAAAGATTTTGTTGAGGATCCAAATGTCCCACCTGATGGTAAAGGATCTGTTCTCCTTAGGGTGAGGGCATTATGAGCTACAGCCGGCTCTTAACACACCGCTGTGACATATACCATCTAAAAGAGCAACAGCCAGCGGAATCCCGGTATGGTGTTCCGGTTCAGGATGGCCAGCCAGAATTCTCTTATCTCGATGAACCGGATATTTTAGATCAAGCTTGTTACTTTACGGAGAAAAATCAATCTGTTGTGCAACAAGAGCCAAATACATTGATCGTTCAATCTTTTCTGGTTCATTTCCCAGCCTCGGCGGATATTCGACTGAATGACAAAGTGATTTGGGAAGGAACTTCTTATAAGCTGCAGAAGCCAAGAAAAATTAAAAATCATCACATTGAAGTGACAGCAGTCAGGAGTGACGATCTATGAGAATTGACGGCTTGGGTGAATTTATTCAGGCCCTCGATGAAGCAATTGACGGAGGGCTTCAAAGTAAATATGAACTCTGGCTTGAGGCGATGGGTTATGAGTTTTTGGATATTGTGCAAGATGAAATTATGAAAACTGAAACCGTCGAAACGCGCCGCCTTTTAAACTCTTTTGAGAAGGGTGACGCAGACAATATTTTCTCTACGACCGCTGGCAATCTGACATTGGATGTAGGGACCAATTTGGAATACGCTTCTTTTGTAAACGACGGGCACTTTACAATTGATCCATCAAAGAATCTCGACCGCCGGTGGGTTCCTGGGCGTTGGAAAGGTGACCGCTTTGAATATGATCCCGCTGCGGAAACCGGAATGCTGTTGAAGTTTCAATGGGTTGACGGATCCGGGTTCTGGGACAATGCCCTGGCGATCTTTGAGCGAATGTTTGAAAAAAGCTTAGACCGCAAGCTTCAGGAATGGCTGGATGAATTCTAAAGGTGGTGATGGCTTGAACGATGAAGTCGGGTCCATTATGAACTTCTTTTATCGGGTGTTTCCCGTCCAAATATATGACCGGGAGATTCCTATTCAAATTAAAACCCCGTCTCTCTATTTCCCGCCGCCTTCCGTAGCGGATGGGAATGACACCGTATCAACGTATATGAAAACGTATAGCCTCAATGTGAAGCTATTTCATAAGGATTCACAACAGGCCCACGATGAAGCTGAGAAGATCGCGGAAGCTGTAAGGGAGAGGCGCAGCACGATTCCTCTTGTTGATACTGAAGGAACGGAGACGGGGGAATCTTTGCGAATCAATCGGATAGAATCACGAATATCTGATAAAGGGGTCGCTGTGTTGATTATTCAATGGAACAGCCGGTATTGGTACAAAAGAGATGAAAAACCAGCTCTTCAAAATTTTGATTTTACAAGCGGGGTGAAATAAGTGGATACAAAGAAAGCAAAAAATGAAGAGGTTGAGGGACTGACTGCCACGCGCCGCCCTGAATCTCTTTTCCATATTCAAGACTTACGGGAGCACAGTAAAGAGCTGTTTGGGGTTAAACCTGAAGTTCTGGACGGTGCTCTTTTTGGTTTAGATCAGAAGCAAGTAACAAAAACAGAAGCGAAGAAACGCATACGCGAATTTCTTCGGAAGGAGGCTAACTAAATGAATGGCGGAACATTTACGCCCGGCAAGGAAAAGGAACGTGCCGGCATTTATTTTAATTTCAAAACGACAGCCCAGGAACGCGTTTCTCTTGGTGAGCGTGGGATTGCGGCTATTCCTGTTAAAACAAGCTGGGGAGAAGCGAAAAAGTTCATTTCAATTTCAAGCATTGAGGACTTGAATAAGAAAGTCGGTTTGCCAATTGATGATCCAACCCTCCTACTTTTCAGAGAGGCTAAGAAAAAAGCACAGACGGTTCTCCTGTATCGCTTGAATGAAGGAAACCGGGCTACAGGTGATATTGGTGAAGGTGTAAAAGCTACAGCCAATTATGGCGGCACAAAGGGCAATGACATTATTATTCAAGTCAGCGAGAATGTCCTTGATTCTTCAAAATTTGACGTCACTACATTCTTTAATCAGTCTGAAGTCGATAAACAGACGGTTTCTAAGGCAGAGGAACTCAAGTCAAACCAATATGTCACCTTCACTGGAAAAGGAGAACTGACCATTACAATTCCGCTTTCAGGGGCTGAAGGTGACAAGGAAGAAGGAAAATTAAACACTTCTGCCGGAGTCCGGTTGTCTGGCGGCACAGACAAAAGTGTATCGAATGAAGACTATATGGACTTCTTGGAGGCAGCCGAAACAGAATACTTCGATACCATCGCATTACCGGTGAAAAACAGTGAGCAGCTGAAAGCCACATTCGTATCCTTTATTCAACGTTTACGCGATAAGCAGGGGCGCAAGGTTCAAGGTGTCCTTTCCGGCTATAAAGGGGATTATGAAGGTATTATCAATGTAACAGAAGGCGTGCTGTTGGAAGACGGTACAGAGATTGCGCCGCATCAGGCTACAGCATGGGTAGCCGGGGCCAGCGCGGGAGCTTCTTTCAATCAATCCTTGACCTTTGTTGAATACGAAGGTGCGGTGGATGTCCTGAACCGCCTTGATGATGACACAGTCATTGAAAAGCTGAACAACGGGGAGTTCTTATTCACGTTTGACGCTCGCGATAAATCTGTCAGCGTTGAAAAGGATATTAATTCTCTCACGACCTTTACGGCCGAGAAAAATAAGAAGTTCTCAAAAAACAAAATCATCCGGGTTCTGGATGCGATCAACAACGATCTTACGCGGGAACTTAAAGCGCTCATTAAATCTAGAAAAGGAACCGGCAGTGACATCCCGGCTTCTGATGATGGCCTGCAGTATGTCAAAACGCTCATCATTCAATACCTGACGACACTGGAAGACGGAGACGGGATTATAGGCTTTGATTCAGAAAACGATCTGACTATCAAGCTGAATGAGGACCGTGACGGATTCTTGATTGACCTGGCCGTTCAGCCGGTTGACGCAGCTGAAAAATTCTACTTTAATGTGGAGGTAAAATAATATGGCATTAAAAGCGCAAAACACGATTTCCGGAAAAGAAGGCCGTCTTTTTCTCGACGGACAAGAGATGGCTCACATCAAAACATTTGAGGCGAATGTAGAGAAAAATAAAGCAGAAGTCAATATTATGGGCCGCCGCATGACGGGCCACAAGACAACAGGTGCAAACGGCACAGGAACGGCGACATTCTATAAAGTTACATCTCAATTTGTCACATTAATGATGAACTATGTGAAAAAAGGCGAAGATCCGTATTTCACGCTCCAGGCCGTCCTTGACGACCAGTCATCAGGCCGCGGAACGGAACGCGTCACACTGTTCGATGTGAACTTCGACTCCGCCAAAATTGCGGGGCTCGATGTAGACTCAGAGGCGCTCGAAGAAGAAGTGCCGTTCACATTTGAAGATTTCGATGTTCCTGAAAAACTGAATGACTCTTTCTAAAGTGTTTTACCATCAATTAAAAGTATTGAGGATACAATTTTTATTGCATTATTAATTAGTTTTGTAGATAATGAATGTATATCAAAGTCTTCTGATGTCACCTAAAATCAATATATTATCGTTGAAGGACATCAGATGGTTTACATTCATCACATCTTGCATATACTAAAAAAGACCCGACTGCGGGCAACAGTCGAGTCAGGTGTACAAAGCGGCCCTCAAGGGGCTGGCTCAAAGTGTCTTTTAGTAAATAGACTTTCCCTTTGCTTTTGCAGGGCTCAAGGGAAGTCTATTTTTCTTTTTGCGACAACAACACGGCAATTAACATGCCAAAAGCAATCATTAATGAGATTGTTTCGTATGTTGTCATAAGCATCACCCCCTTCCATAGGGGATGAGCCAACTTCCCTTGAGTGAGCCGAAAACTTTGTACAAAGAATATTTTACCATAACACTCTCAAACACCGAGAGTGTTTTTTTATTGCCTAAAGACAAAATGAAAAGGAGCTAATAAACATGAGCGAAAAACAAAACGAAAAAGTGTATGATCTTTCCTTCTTTATGCCAGGACAAACAGAGGAAGCAGAAGAAGTAAAGGTGCCTATCTCAAAGCGTTTTAAAGATAAAGAGGGGAACGTCATTCCTTTTGTGTTCAAAGCCATCACGACAGAGCGCATCGATGAGTTAGAAAAAGAGAACACAACTTATAAAAATGTGAAAGGCCGGGGTCGCGTGAAAGACCTGGACACTCAACGTTTCTATGCCCGAATTGCGGTTGAGTCTACTGTTTACCCGGATTTCCGTTCAAAAGAGTTGCGAGAGGCATATAAAACACCTGATCCAGTAGAAGTCGCCAAGCGCGTGCTGTCTGTCGGCGGTGAATATGCGAACTGGCTCAACAAAGCAATCGAAATCAACGGCTTTGAAGACGATCCAGAAGATTTAGAAGCTGCTGTAAAAAACTAATCAAGGATGGGAACAAGGAAGCCGTGTATTTGTATTACTGCATGCATGAGCTTCATTATTCTCCATCCCAACTATTAGAAGTCTATGAAGCGCCGCGACATTTTAAGGCGTTTTTATTTGGACTTATCGGTCACAAGCTTGAAGTTTTAGAGAAAGAGGCAAAGAAGGGAGGTAAATAGATTATGGCCAAATTAACTGCACGCTTTGATCTGCAGGATCGCATGACCTCCCGTCTACGTGCAATTCGGGGTGAGATGGTTCGTATTGATAGACTCAGACAAAGGACTGAACAGCGTCCTTTTGTCATTCGGGTAAGAGATAGGGCTAGCCAAACATTGAGAAGAATTCATATGTTCATCCTTCGGGATATCGGCAAGTCTCATCAGCTTGTCCTGTCTGTGAAAGATTTGGCGACCCGATCCATGCAAAAAATGAATCGGTTTATCGCGCGGCGGATGCCGCGTACCCATGAAATCATGATGAAAGTGGTAGACCGGGCAACACCGCAGATTCTGCGACTGAAGCGATATTTAGATCGTCACTTATCTGGTCCTCGCAGAATCCTTATTGAGGCAAAGGATCGGGCGACGGCCGTCATTCGCCGTATTTCCAGGTATGCCAAAGATCAGCTAGGAAGAGGCTACAATGTTACAGTTCGGGCAGTAGACATGGTGACGAAAACCGTGAATCGTATCGTCTCAAGTGCCAGGCGTGAAATACCGGAATACTACAGATCAAGCATTCAAGCGATTGATCGTTTTACCGCGCCTGCCCGTCGGGTTACGTCATTTGCGAACCAACACTTGAATCGTACATGGACCGCCACTGTCAAAGTGTTAGACCTTGCAACTAAGCCTTTGAAGGCGATCGCTTCCGCGGCAACTTCAACACTCGGAATTCTCGGTGTAGGAGCCGGGGCGACCGGGGGAATTGTCGTTCCTTTAAAGATGGTTGCCGACCGTCAAAATATGACCACTGCATTTGAAACACTACTCGGAAGCCGGGCTAAAGCTGATCAAAGACTGGACGAATTAACAACGTTCGCTGGTCAAACTCCATTTACCCGGGATGAAATTTTTGAATCAAGCCGGGTGCTGCAGGTCTTTACAGGAAACGCCCTTTCTACTGCTGAAGGGATGAAACTTGTCGGGGACGTGGCTGCAGGTGTGCAGCGACCATTCTCGGAAGTCGCTCTTTGGATGGGACGCCTCTATGACGGGATCAAGTCTGGCCGTCCGATTGGGGATGCAACGGCAGCCCTGCAAGAAATGGGGGCGATCTCGGGTGAGGCCCGCGGCAAACTTGAGAAATTAGCGGAGAGTGGACAGGACATTTCTAAAACTTGGCCGCAGGTCACAAAGGAATTTGGAAAATACAATGACATGATGGTCAAGATGTCTGACAACCTCGCAAACTTATTTTTAGGGGTTAAGTCATTTATCAATAACTCCATTCTCATGCCATGGGGAAAAGGGCTGGCAGAGGCATTTCAGCCGGCTCTTGAAGCGTTTAGAGAATGGCGCGGTGAATACTCTTTTGTACTGACAGATCTTACAAATAAAGCTCAGAAGGCAGGAAAGGCCTTTGCGGAAAGTTTCTTGAATCCGACGAAAAATGTGTTTGGTTTCATCGGTGAACAGTTTAAAATACTTTTTCCTGGAGAGCTCACGAAGAAACAAAAGAAAGAGCTGGAGCTTAAATTTAAAGAAGATCCTAAGCTGAAAAAACGGTTTGATCAGCTGCAAAAATACAGGGATATGGATTTTAAAACCCGTTGGCAGATCGTGCTGGATAACACGAAGGATGTCTTCGGAGAATGGTGGAAAAAGACGGGGGAACCCGGCTTAATTAAAATGGCTGGTAATCTCGGCAGCACTTACGGCGGCATCATTAATGGGGTTATCAATGGTTTGCTTGGAATTGATGATAAGTCATCCGAAAATGGATTCGTCAATGCCGGAACAAAAGCCGGCCGGACATTTGTTGTCAGCTTTGTGGATGCTTTGGATCCGGTTGAGCTGTCGATGCGTATTGCGAAAAAGCTCGCTAAATTAAATTGGGATGCGGTTACCGGTCAAGGTTCTGTTGGTGGTGCCCTTCTTGCTGATGCGTTCGCTTTAGCCTTTATCGGTAAGGTGGGACGTCTTCTCAAGCCTGTTGGGAAGCTTGTTTCTGGTGTTTTCGCAGGCTATAAGTGGCTAAAAAACAGGCCGGGTTCCGGTGGAAGAACAGGTGGCCCTCTCACCCCAGGTAAGAACAAAAGAGCTGGCGGAGGCCGTCGAGGACCGGAATACCGGAACCCTTGGTTTGGTCAAGGAGAAAGGGTTTCTCCATCAAATCCAAACCAAACGAGAGGCGGCGGGTTCTGGAGCAAAGCAGGAAAAGGGGCCAAGTCAGTCGGTAAACGCATTCCAATCTTAGGAACCGCGCTTGCTGCAACCGAACTCATTGGCATGAATAAAGACAATGCTGGTGAAAAATTAGGCGGTTTTGGTGGCGGCTTGGCAGGATCAGCTGGAGGAGCAAGTGCAGGGGCTGCCGTCGGAACCTTAATTGCGCCAGGAGTCGGGACCGCAATCGGTGGTGTTATTGGTGGTGTCGCTGGCGGCATTGGCGGTTCAGACTTTGGACAATCCATTGGAAAGTGGATTGATGATGGCGGCATCATGAAAACATGGGATACTATTGTGAAAAAATCGTCAGAAGCTTGGACCAACATTCAAAAGACATGGGAAAAGGTATCTGATTGGTTTCAGGAAAATGTATCCGATCCTGTCTCTAAAACGTTTGATGATGCGCTCACCTGGATTAAGAATACTTGGTCAACCGTCACAACTTGGTTCGAAGAAAATGTTTGGAATCCTTTTCTGAAACCTGTCGTCGATTTTGCCATTCAAGTGTGGGGTTGGTTCAAACAAGCGTGGGCATGGATACAGGATACATGGAAAACCGTAAAGACATGGTTTCAAGATAACGTTTGGACGCCTATATACAATATTGGAGTAAGAGTTATAAACAATGTCGTAGGCTTCTTTGCGGTAGCCTGGTATACCATTCAGTTGGTATGGGGAATTGCTTCATCATGGTTCATGGAATATGTTTGGGACCCAATATTGTCCCATGTTGTTCAATTCGCAATAGACGTGTGGAACTGGCTTGTTCAGGCTTGGAACTGGATTTCTGAAACATGGGAAACCGTCTCGACCTGGTTTGTCGAAAATGTCTGGGATCCAATATTGTCCCACGTTGTCCAATTTGCGTTAGATGTGTGGGATTGGTTCGTTAAAGCATGGAACTGGATTTCCGAAACATGGGAGACTGTTTCAACTTGGTTTGTTGAAAATGTCTGGGATCCAATTTTGGAGCCTGCGATTCAGACCGCAACAGATATCTGGAATGGGCTTGTCCAAGCATGGAATTGGATCAAGGAAACGTGGGACACTGTTTCGACATGGTTCACTGAGAACGTCTGGGATCCGATCATTAAAAATCTTATTATAGCAGCTATCCAAATTTACGGTCACTTTATGATGGCAAAAAATAAAGTGATCAAATACTGGACCAATATTTCTGATTGGTTTGATGAACATGTAAAAGATCCAATTGTTGGGGTCGCAAATGATATTTCTGAAGCGTTTGAAAAAGCGTTTGGCTGGGTCGGAAAAGTCTGGGATAAGGCAAAGGATTTTGGTGGCGGTATAAAACAAGGCTGGGACGATCTATGGCAGGGTAAAAATAAAACAACCTTTGAAAAAATCGGTGAAGAGAAAACTGGTTTGAAGCCGAAAGAGAAAAATGCCACAGGCGGATACATCACCAAACCAACTATTTCATGGATTGGAGAAGCCGGTAATGAATTTGTTATCCCAACTCAAAACAACCGGGGCCGCGGAAAGATGCTGCTCTCACAAGCGGCAACTCAACTCGGTATGCGGGTTGTTGATGATATCGGCTCTATTTCTACGGATACCGGAACTGTCGCACCAATTTCGAGCGCGTTTTCCTATTCTGCTTCTGCATCGCCATCAATGAATGCGGGAAACATGACGAATCAAGCATCGTCTTTTGGTCAGCAATTTACAGAAGGCTTTGACGAAGGACTCAATTCAAACGTTGTCTCTATAGAAGACTGGAAGAAGAAAAACATTCAAACGCCTTTTAATAACCTGGTGACAAGCTCCCCGTCCTTCGGGAAAAATGTTGTAGCCGGATATACTTCAGGTCAGAATGCAACAGCTACCGGCACAGATGGATTCCTGCAGTCAAAAGTGAAGACGCCATTTCAAAACACAGTAAATACGGCTTCTTCCTGGGGTGTGAATACGGTCAGAGGGTTTGCGGCTGGTCAGAATGCTACGCCTACAGGTACAAACCAATATGTCAGCACCCATATCAATAAGCCGTTTCTTGATTCGAAACAGTCATCAAGAGACTGGGGATCTGGCATGATTAGTAATTTTGTATCCGGCATGAATTCAAAAGAGAATGAAGTAAAAGAAGCTGCCAAGGAATTGGCCAAGAAAGTGGAACAAGCTTTCCGCGATGAGTTAGATATTCACTCCCCATCCCGAGTCATGATGAGTCTCGGGCGTTTTGCGTCTGTTGGTATCGTGAAAGGTTTAAGCTCAGTCGATGTGAAGAGCTTCGCTGAAAAACAAGCCGGCTCTCTTGCTGGAGCTTTTGCAGGAATGGGGGCAGTCGGCGGCAACATAAAAGACTGGCTGCAGAAGGCTCTTATGATCACAGGCACGTCGATGAATTGGCTTGGACCTCTATCTCAAATGGCCATGCATGAATCAGGCGGGAACCCGCGGGCCATTAACCTGTGGGATAGCAACGCGAAACGCGGCACGCCATCAAAAGGGTTAATGCAAACCATTGATCCAACCTTTAATGCCTATAAGATGAAAGGGTTAAATGATATTTGGAACCCGATTCATAATGCGGTGGCTGCTATCAATTACATCAAAGCTCGGTACGGTTCTGTTTTTAATACACCTGGAATGAGAAGTAAGCGAAATGGCGGCGGCTATAAGGGTTATGCGAACGGCGGGTTAATCACAAATGAACAAATTGCTCGCATCGGTGAAGGGGGAAAACGGGAATGGATTATTCCAGAAGAGCGCGGTATCCGCGGTCGTTATCTCCTTTCTCAGGCAGCGCAGGCACTTGGTCTTGATGTGGTCGATCCATCGTCTCAACAATCTGGCATGTCATCTGATCAAGTGGATATTGCCACATCTGGCCAAACTGGTGCTGCCACGGTCGTCCCGTCTGGAACCAAAGAGATCAACATCCATTTTAATGGCGATCAGCATTTTCACAATGATCAAGATGTGGAACGCTTAATTGATAAAATCAAACAGGCCTTAGTTGATGAGTTAGAAGAGGACATCAACATTGGAACGAAGGGAAGTGTAGCTTTTGACTAAATCTGTGTATGAATTTTGGCTATCTCAGGGGAAGGAAAAGCTTCGCTTCCCCGTGCTTCCTGAAAAAATAGACGTAACCAACAACATGGCAAATGAAACCGTTCAAGTGGCCAAATTTGGCGAGCTCACATTCATCAACGATCCGAATGCCAAAACCATTTCGTTTTCCTCTTATTTTCCGAAGAAGTATTCCCCTTTGGCTGAATATAAGGGATTCCCTTCGCCGGAAAATGCAATTGCCACGATCGAACGGTGGATGAAAAATAAAAAGCCGGTTCGTTTTCTCGTTACCGGAACAAAGATCAATTTAAACTGCAGCATCGATGCCTTTACTCACCATGAAGGCCAAAAAGACATTGGGGATCGTGATTTCGATATCACCTTAAAGGAGTATAAAACAGCGTCTCCGCGAAAGATCAAACAAAAAAAGAAGACGAAAAAGAAACGGCCGTCAAAGGCGGCACCGAAAGTATACACCGTAAAAAAGGGGGATACCCTCTGGCATATTGCTGGCCGATTTTATGGAAACAGTCTGCAGTGGCGAAAAATCTGGAATGCGAATAAAACAGCGATGATCAAGCGGAGTAAACGAAACATCAGGCAGCCTGGTCATTGGATTTTTCCCGGCCAGAAACTAAAGATACCTCAATGAAAACAAGTGGGGTGAACGAATATGATTGAACTATTCGTAGTAAAAGAAACGGAATGGCGAGAGCTGGTGACAGAAAGTGTTTCCCTTGAAGGACAGCGGTACCAGGCTCCCCGCTCTATTCAAGCGACGATCGTGGTCAAACAAGGTGATCAAAAATATTATAGTGTCCAGGAAGGTGACACGGTTTTATTCAAGTGGAAAGGTAAAGAGCTGTTCCGCGGCATTGTGTTTTCCAGGATACCCGATGAACATACGTTAGTCTTCACGGCTTATGATATGCTGCAGTATCTTGTGAAAAATAAAGATGTCTATGTTTTTTCAAACAAGCGGGCGGATCAAATTGTCCACCGGATCGCCAACGATTTTCAAATCCCAAAGACTTCGATCGCCAACACAGGGTATACAATTAAATCCCTAGTTATTAAAGACGATACATCGCTCTATGACATCATTTTGAAGGCCTTAAAAGAGACCAAAAAGCAAACGGGGAAAAACTTTCAGCTCTATTCATCCAAAGGAAAGCTCGGTTTGCGGGCATGGCCAGACCCATCGGAAATTTGGGTATTAGAAACCGGAGTCAATATTATGGACTATCAGTACAGTACATCCATAAATGATACAGCGACGCGCGTTAAAATGCGCCGACAGAAAGACAACAAAACTTATACAGCTACTGCAAGCGATAGTACCGGCATAAAAAAATACGGTGTTTTGCAGTATGTGGAAACGGTATCGGATAACATTAACCAGGCACAGCTCCAAGAGCGAGCCAAAGTTAGACAGTCACAGAAAAAGGGTGTCAAAAAGGAGCTGAAAAGCATTCAGGCGCTTGGGATTCCGGATCTTCAAAGCGGCATGCCGGTGTACATCTCGATACCGGACGTCGGCATTAACCAAAAGTATTGGGTCGATACAGACAAGCATGAATTCAAGGGCTCCAAACACACGATGACGATCGATGTCGTCCCTAAAAACCATATGCCAAGTGGAGCTTCGGCATCATGAGATTAAGTGATGCCATAAAAGAATTGGCTCTCGGAGCCGTAAATGCAGAATCTCCTGTCGATGTGATGCCCGCGGAAATCGTATCAGCCTCACCTCTTAGCATTAAAATTCGAGACAATGACAAATTGGTGATTCCCTCTGATTTGCTGGTTGTGGCTGAACATTTAAGGGAACATACAAGGGAAATAGAGCTTGACGGTGAGAAAAAAACCATCCGTTTATACAATCAATTGAATACAGGCGACCACGTAATGATTGCAGCCATGCCGGGCGGGCAATCTTTTTTTGTGATCGATAAGATATAGGAGGTGTCCGACATGGCGCTGTCCCCAGAGGTGGAATTTGAAGATATCGAGGATGACAGTGATGTCATTGAGACTTCAAAAACATACAAAATTGATTTTGATTCCGGCCGAATAACGAATGAAATCATATCAGGGGTTGATGCCATTAAACAAATGGTCTATATGGCCCTTCGAACAGAACGTTATGGTTATCCGATCTATAGTCATGATATCGGAAATGAACTGCAGGAGGTTCTTTCTGACAATGAAACGACCGATGCTTATAAGGAAATGGAGATCCCGCGACTGATCGAGGAGGCTCTGATTTTTGATGAAAGAATCACGGCCGTCAAAGATTTTGAAATTCATAAAATAGAGGACGGCTTTCATGTATCATTTACGGTTGAAACAGATGAAGGAACCTTGGAGATTGAGGAGGCGATTGGCGAAGATGTTTGAAGATCAGACGTTTGATGAGATTATGGAGCGCATGCTTGATCGTGTCCCAACTGATATTGATAAACGGGAAAACAGTGTGATTTGGAATGCGCTGGCGCCAGCGGCTGCAGAACTCGCTCAATCCTATATCTGGCTGGACACGGTGTTGGAATTGGTCTTCGCCGACACTGCCCAAGGTGAATTTTTAGACAGGCGGGCCGCTGAAGCCGGTTTGGAAAGGCAGCCAGCAACAAAAGCGGTCAGGGCCGCAAAATTTACAAAAGGCGTTAACATTCCCGTAGGCTCCCGCTTCTTTATTGACAATCTGTATTTCAAATATACGAGAGATGGATATTTGGAATGTGAAACCGCCGGAGAAGCCGGAAACGCAAATTTAGACGGGCGTCCTCTCCTTTCTCTCGATACAATTCCAGGACTTGATTCAGCTGTCATGGGGAAACTCCTGGTTCCAGGCAAAGAAGAGGAAACGGACGAAGGATTGTATGAGCGGTATTCCGTCCGGGTCCGGCGGGAAGCCGTAAGCGCAAATAAAATGCATTATAAGCAATGGGCGGAAGAGGTAGACGGAGTTGGTCGGGCGAAGGTATTTCCTCTTTGGGATGGAGACGGAACGGTTAAAATCGTGATTACGAATGCCAAAATGGAACCTGCATCAGAAACCTTGGTCCATAAGGTAAAAGACTATATTGATCCTGAACCAGGCAAAGGGGAGGGACAGGCCCCTATTGGGGCGACGGTTACCGTAGAAAGCGCGGTATATAAAAAAGTTGATATTGAAGTCACCGTTGTTCCCGAACCTGATTACTCAATTGAAGATGCTCAAAAAGAAATTGAAGAAAAAGTGAAAAGCTTTTTTAAAGAAATTGCATTTACAGAAAGCATTGTCCGACTTTCCAAAATCAATAATATTGTGTTTAACGCAGACTCTGTCAGCGATTATGCTGATGTGAAAATCAACGGGGATACGAAAAACTTGGAGCTGAAGGATGAAGACATACCGAAACTTGGGACGGTGACGATCCATGAACAAGATTGAAGAAATGGAGAACTATTTGCCGCCGTTCCTCACAAAAGTCAGAGAAATGAGCGAGATTCTACAAGCGGAGGCTCCTGAGTTTGAGCAGCAGAACAATGATATTTTTGATTTGACAGATCAGCTGTTCATTACAACAGCGACATGGGGACTTGATCGGTGGGAAGCCCTATTAAATGTGGCCAGAGAATCTGGAGATTCTATAGAGATAAGGCGATTACGGCTGATTTCAAAGACATCAAATATTCCGCCGGCTACTTATCAGGCTATCGAACAAGCTTTAAACCGATTTTTAAAGAATCCTTCGGCTCAAGTTCGGCTGCTTCCGAAAGAGTATCGCTTTAATGTAGATATCGACATTGATGATCTGCAGAATGTCAGAGAGCTCATTGAAACACTTGAAAATATAAAGCCGGCTCATCTCGCATATACATTTCGGCCGGGCTTTAATGAACTGCTGAAGATTGAGGATACGTTCATCATGAATCATCGAAGGTATCGAAAAATAAAGGAACTCCGGGTCGGTTACTCTGTCACACTTGATAATAATGAGGTGGTTTTAACATGATTACAAAAAAATACAGGGCGCGCGTGGCTGCCGATCTGAAAAGCAGGATCCAAAAGGTTTTGTTGAATGGGAAAGAAACTGAGATTGCCGACATCACGATTAACGGCACGACTGTCACGGTACTGACCAAACGTGAGGAAGATGTCAGTCACATTGAAAGTGTCCAAATCATTGATGATCAAGACCACGTGATTACAGAACGAAATCCCGACCTGGATGTCAGTACCAACCGCACGCTCGATTTTCGCTTTACATTTGAGGTGGTGAAATAAATGGCATACAAAGCAAAGACGGATTGGCTCCCGGATGATCTGATAAATGAAGATGACGTGAATCGTTGGGAAAAAGGCATAAAAGATGCACACCAAGGTTTAGCTACTCATAAAAATGACCTGAATAATCCACATGGCACGACAAAAGCTCAAATTGGGCTTGGGAATGTAGAGAATGTCAGACAAGCATCTAAAAAAGAATTTCAGCAACATGCTGGCGATACAACGATTCATATTTCAAAAAAGGAGAGGACAGAATGGGATGCCAAGGAAACACCTGATGGCGCACAAAAAAAAGCAAATCGTGCTGAAGAAAATGCCAAGACATATGCAGATCAGACGTTCACAAACAAAAACTTAATCGTTTTGTCGGAGTCAGACTCAATCCTAGATGCCCGAGCAGCCGGAGATGAATACCCTATTGGGATTACGATAATGGATATTGGTCAGGAAAATAAAACTGGTTATCCACTTGATTACGGATTTGTCAAAAATGAAAATCATTCAACTTATCGGTTCACTCAGTACTTTTATGGCATTGGTAATGGATACAAAAACATGGGCGTTTGGGTGCGGCATTGGTATATTTCATATGGCTGGACATCCTGGTTTAAAATTTCAGGATTTTCGTATGCAAAAGCTACGATAAGTCTCAAACAAAAATTAGATAAAGGCACATATAACAAAATAAAATTCAATCGTAAGATTACCGACAGCCATAATGCTTTTGACGCAAGCAAAAACCGTTTTGTAGCGCCAAATGACGGGATGTTCTTAGTTGAATCCGGTTTATACATTGACAGTTTCCAAACTTATTCAAATTTTGAATTGACGATTTATTTGAATGGCAAACAGTATAAAAATATTGCCCATTATAGGCATAAACCTGAAGGTCCAACAACTTCTAAGGAGTTTGGAGTTGGCGTGTATGGCACAGGGAGGGTCCCGATGAAAAAAGGTGACTACCTTGAAATGTATATGTATGTTGGTTACGACGATGTGACAAGACATATATCTAACCGAAATCAAGCCTACAACTATTTTGAAATTTTCGAGACAGGTGGCATAGATCTATCACTGTTTTAGGGGGAGGTTTTCTTGATTTTATATGACGCGATTATGTGGGCGTATCCTGATGCTACACCCAATAAAGACTTTGTGCTAAGAAACGATGGGAATGGTCCATATATTGAAGAATGGAATTTGAGAGCGCCTATTCCGACGGAAGAGGAGCTGCAGTTGTGGTGGGAAGAATCAAAAAAGAGTCAACTTTATCCGCCGCCGAGCTTAATAGAATCCCTCGGACGGCAGCTGACAGAGGAGAGGCTGGCGCGAAAAGCTCTTGAGGAGTCATACAAGCTTATGGGGCAGGAATTGGCAAAACTTAAGATTCAATCGCTTCAATTGAAAGGGGAGGAGCAGCAATGAACTTTTGGGTGTTGGCGCTTTACTATAATTGGGCCACAACAGACATGGTGAAACAAGCACTCTATTATAAGGACTGTACTCCAGAAGACTTCAAAGATGGGGTAGATAAAAGGCTTGTGTCTCCTGAGCAATACAAAGAAATCTTTAATGAAGAATATCCGCCGGAAGCCGTCATATAGGCTTTTTTATTTTGCCTTTTAGGGGGTGATCTATGGGCGCGTGCTTCATCCGTTTGATTAGCCAGATTAAAGAGATATACAAAAACAGAGGAGGATGAACATTGGCTAAACACAATTTTTTGTTTCCGTTGGATGCTGATTCAAGACCAGGTGCGGTGAAACCATTTCGGGAGGGAGATACGGATTTTACAGTTCCTAATATGGATGTCAGCGGCGGCGCAGAGCTGCTTACCAATCTACCATTAAAAGCTACAGAGGTTTATAACCAATATGGCCAGGACCGGCTGGGAGATGTACTCATTTCTAAGGTTAGAGGTTATGCTTTTGCAGATAAAGCCGGGTCATTATATGTTGAAGAAAGTGACGACGGGAATTCTTGGTCAACAGTGGAATCTATCGATATAGCAGAACATGCTTTGGGTGACACAGGATGGGTTTATCTATCCAAAAGGTATTATCGTTTCCGATATGTCAATGGCAACCTGGAACAGTCTGATTTTGCCCTATATCAATCCCTTGGATCCGGTGAACAGGATGTCCGGGTTTCAGGAGGATTCGAGGCTCCTTCTTTAGACATTCCAGCTGATGGTCTCCCTGTAAAAGCACTGAAAACTATTACTTCAGAAAGCTTTTTAGAAGAGCAGGTCATCAAAGCGGGAGAGTCCATCTATCTAAATATTGATGCGGCAGGCCATCAGCTTGGGGTTGCGATTTATCTGTATGAAAAGACAAATCTGAGTGTTCGCATGACTTACATCATCCCGGGAACAAGCAACTATACCCTAAAGGGTTATGAAGATATCATTGTATTAGAAAATAATGATCGGGACGCTCAGAAGGTTGATTTATTAGCTGCCTCTCCGCGACTTATGTTGACCAATAACGGAGAAACAGATGTGAAAATTAAAAACCTTGTGGTTACTCATTTCTTGTAAGATCACACCGTAAAAAAACGGTGTTTTTTATTTTGCCTCAAAGGAGGTGAAAACGATGTGAGAACAGGAGGATTAGGGGACATGACGCAACCGAATGAGTATGATGTTTTACAGAAAGAAATCGCGGAGATCAAAGCAGATCAAAAAACACAAGATCAGCGGATCACTACCCTCGAAAGAACGACTGACCGACATGATCAGCAGATCATTTCAATTAATGAAAAACTGAACAAGATCGAGGAAAACACAACTTGGATCAAGCGCAGCATCACCGGCGCGATCATTACAGCGGTTAGCACCGGCATCATCGGCGGCGCAATCGCTGTTTTTTATAATCTACTGCAGAAATAAGGAGGAAAACACAATATGAAAAACTTTGATAAAGGCACGGTAGTCCGGACGGTGCTTCTTTTTATTGCATTGGTAAACCAGACATTGATCATGTTTGGAAAGGCAGCTTTGCCGATCAGTGAGGACCAGGTCAATACGCTGGCCGACGCTTTGTATTTAACTTGCTCTACGATTTTTACAATCGTCACGACGTTGGTCGCTTGGTTTAAAAACAACTATGTCACCGGTAAAGGTAAACAGCAAAAAGAAGTGTTAAAACAAAAAGGATTAACAAAATGAGGTTGCCGTCTGGCAGCCTTTTTTATTTAAAACAAAATAGGAGGGGTTCAAATGGTTAAAGTCGTGAAAAACTTTGTGAAAGTCAATCAATATACCCGGCCAGGGCTGAAGTTGGCGGGAGTGAAAGGGATTGTTATGCACTATACGGCGACGCCGGGCGCTTCTGCATTGAATGAGAGGGATTACTTCAATGGCACATGTATAGCCATTAAACGCAAAGCTTCAGCTCATTATTTTGTGGACCGTAAAGAAGCGCAGCACATCATTCCTGAAAATGAAGTCGCGTACCATGCACATGATAAAAACCGCTGTTATGTGAGTTTTCTTAAACCGAACGCCAACACAAAGTCAATCAGCGTTGAAATGTGTGTCGAAAAAGACGGCAGGATTCACAGTGAAACGGTTCAGAATGCCGCTGAATTGGTTGCCGACCTGTGCAAGCGTTACGGTCTTTCTACTAACAAAATCGTCCGCCATTACGATGTAACAAACAAAATTTGCCCGGCACCGTGGGTGAGCGATTCCAGCCAGTTGGCGGCATTCAGGAAAAAAGTTGATGCTCTGCTTGGAAATAAAACTGTGTCAAAGACAACATCACCCACGAGCCAGTCAAGCAAATCCACAGGGACTATCCTGAAAAAAGGGTCGTCCGGTTCCAAGGTCAAGTCGCTGCAGAAACGTTTGATTGCCGCTAGTTTCTCTCTACCGAAGTATGGGGCCGATGGCTCGTATGGCAATGAGACGGTGCAGGCCGTCAAAGCTCTGCAAAAGAAAGCGGGTATCGCGGTGGATGGAATTTACGGACCGGCTACAGAAAAGGCACTCGCAGGTATTGAAGCGAAAAAGAAAAAGTCGTCCTCAAGCAGTAAAAAATCATCCTACCCGCTGCCGTCTGGCATCTATAAGGTAAAAAGCCCACTGATGAAAGGGACAGGCGTCCGACAGATTCAAGAGGCTCTAGCTGCCCTCTATTTCTATCCAGACAAAGGAGCGAAGAATAACGGCATAGATGGTTATTACGGGCCGAAAACGGCGAACGCAGTCAAACGGTTCCAGCTTATGAACGGGCTGTCTGCTGATGGAATTTACGGTCCTAAAACGAAGGCGAAACTTGAAGCTCTATTGAAGTGATGAAGAAATGCTGAAAAAAATCCAAGAAATTGATGAAAATATAGTTGTTATTGAAGAGCGAACTAAAAAAATAGACAGCTTGCCAACAAAAGATGAAATGCAACTTTGCATTTCTGAAACATTAAAAACCCTTTTGAAAAAGCCCTGTCCTTAAACGGTTTCAGCTGATGTACGGGTTTTCTACCGAAGGTATTTACGGACCGAACACTAAAGCGAAATTGGAATCATTTTGACTCAAAAAAACCAGCCCGTTAGAAAAGGGCTGGTTTTTATTAGAGTTTTCCCCATATAGATTTTCCACCAGTATGTCCGGTTTTTTGATGGATAGTTTTATTTACTAGCTGAAGCTTTCCAGTATCTTGGTGATGATGCCAAACATAACCTCTAGGTGTCTTGCCCATCATAATATCTCCTCTTTGTGCTGAATTAAATTTTTTAGCGTGTTTCGGTGACCTAATTGCAATTCTTAAAGATTCATTTGCGTATTTAAATTGAGTTTTGTTGCTTGATTTAATTAATAGTTGCGGAAGCTTATAAGTGTACTTTGGATTGAAGACTGGAAAGCCCTTTGGGTTGAAAAATATACCGGTTTTAGGGTGTTTCTTATTGGCCAATTTTCCGTTTTTAACTCTTATGTTTTTGGTTGTCTTTTTCAAATATTGTTTAACAAAAAGTTTACCGCCAATCCTTGAAACGATCGCAGTTGCGGGAGGGATCAGCCATACATATTGAACTTGAGCAATGTTTTCATTTTTTCCTATGTCGTCTGGAATTGGTGAATGTTCTGTTTTAATAATTTCATTGTTTTCATCATGAAAAATGTCATCAGAAACTGTTTCTAACTCTTCATCTGTGATATCGTCTTCAAGTTCACCTTGGTATACAGGGTATTCTTCCCATCCCTCATAATACTTAGATTCCTCAAAGTCAGAATAATCTTCATATGTCGACTCTACGTAGTTATTGTATTCCTCATCTTCAGGAAAGGAAGTGTCTTCGTTTGAAGTCTGTGATGTTTGTTCTGTGGAGTAGGCCTGATGAGGGGATTCAGCTTTAGCGAATTCCGGTAAAATAAATGAAACAAAAAGCAGAAGGGGGACAACGGCACATAAAAATTGTCTCGTTTTCTTCATAATAACTCCTTTATAGTATTATTTGGTAACATAACCATAATACTATAAAAATAGAAAAAAACAACACGAATGTTGTTTTTTAAAAAAAATCTTTTATTTGTGAAAGGAGTATATCTAGAACTGAGTCATTCAGTTTCTCAAGCGTAGCAACGATTTCCTTAACCAATAGACTTGTTTCTTCATTATCAAATGTTAAATCTACATGGTAAGAAATAATTGTTTCTAAAGCACTGGCTAGTTCCATTGCAGTTGCACGATTGGCTTTTGCCGAACTTTCTTTTATTTTGGTAAGCAGCCATTTCAGATCTTCAAAACTTTGAATAGGGTATAAAGTAATCCTGTGCAGCTCTATATCTATATTTTTATTTAGAATGTTTTCAGCTTCTTCTTTTGTAATTGCATCTGGATGATCAGGTGTGATATACGAAAGTTTATAGTCTTCAGGATTAATTCCCTGTAAGTTTTCAATGTCATCAATATCAACCGAATCATCTGTGTATAGTTTAGAGAGAAATTCCCCGAATGAATCTGCTAATCTAAAATTTTCTTGTAGCTCTGAATCAAAGTAATGAACAGGTGGATTTTCTTTTGTATTTCTATAGTCTAAAGCAACCCAAGTGTGGCCATCCCCATGAATTAGAATAAGGTTGTCAGGCAATCCCCATTCTTTAATTAAATACTGGCTTTCAAGAATTCCTTCTTTTTTCCCTAAGCCTAATAAATAGTCAAATTCGATATGATCCTTTGCCCAGGAAGTAGGCCGATCAGTAGGGAAAGCATTATAATTGATGTATCCTCCATTTTGTTGAAGAATAAGCTCTTTATACTCCTTAGGGAGTATTACACCTAACTTTTTTTCAGCTTTCAGAATATCTTTCTCTGTTACTTTCTTCAAAGTGTATGGATCCTCATCCTCGTACATCCAAAAATCTTTCAAGCTAGATACCTCCTCATCATTCGCTATCAATATCATTATAAATGCAATGGGGCAAACCTAAAAGGACTTATTAGAAGAAACATCATTATTTGGTATATATGCCATATATTGATTATGAGCTAAAGAGACTTTAATGTCATGCCACATTACAGGAAAAAGTTAGATCTGTTCAATCCCTACGACATCCTCAAATTTAATGAAATTGGTGTCTCCTTTGAATCCACGACATGGAAAGTTTTCTGTTGCTGATTTATGTAATGAATATGACCCTCTATTTGAACGGTCTCCACGATTCCAGGTCCGCGACTTTATTGCGGTCAAACGCCAGCTGATGCACGGGCTGTCTGCCGATGGAATTTGCGGGCCAAAACGAAGGCGAAACTTGAAGCGTTGTTGAAGTAATATAAAAAGGCCCTCTATAAAAAGAGGGCTAACTGTTATTCGTTACTGTCCAATTCCCATACTGTCTGACCATCTACTAAAATTTTATTTGGAGGATCATCATAAAGGGAGATTTCAACCAAGGAGCTTTCCCCTTGCCTTAACCAATCATATACACTGCCTTCGTTATTAATAGGGTGGGATATAATGTTATTCACTCTAAACGCAACTGCATAATATTCTGTGTAATTGATATCGTCATCTTCTAATCCATTATCTGTTTCGTAAAGTGTGTCTGGATTTCCGATAATTTTTAATCCATTTTTCCATTCTAATCGCAGTTCTTTACCACCATATTCATCTAATGTTTTTATTAAAGAGTTATATTCCATGAGTATCAATCCTTTTCTTATGGTTCTAATGGTTTTGCAGGAACTATATGAGCACCGTCTTTTGAATAATGTATTGTTCCCCTGGTAGTTTCAATATATTTACCAGTTTTCATGTCATATGCTTTACCTATTTTTTGGCCGAAGTCAACAACTTCCCTTCCCTTCCTTGGGAATTCTCCCGTGCCAGCATATTTATCAAGCAACTCTTGAGCTTTTTTATTATCCCCATAGAAGATACTCTTGGTTCTGCCATTTGCAATTTCTTGTTTATAATTTGGTGTTCCAGGAATATGTTTTTCTTGAGCTCCTGGTTTAACTTTTGCAGGGAAACCATTTACTTCACGGTACGGACCTTTTGGAACGGATTGTTTGCCGTAGGAAGGGGTTTTATCTACCTTCGCAACTTTCTTTCCAGCTTCTTCACCTTTAAATAACTTGAAGCCGCGCTTTCCGTACTTAAATGCCTTTCCGAAAGGTGTGACACTCAATCCGGCCATCAAACGATCACCATTATCTTTAACGATTTCGCCTGTCGCAAGGTCGTATCCAAACGCTGCTCTTACTGCATCATACACACCTGTAAATTCCATCGCTGTATCGAAATATTTAGCAAAGTCGCTTTTTTCCACATTCTCTGGAAGGGTGTAGGCGGGTTCTATCTTGACGATTGTATCACCATCTATGTATGCCCGGTAAAGCGTATCGTTAAATACTCTATAATCTTTTTTCAGTTCATTCAATTCCTCTTGGGTGTACTCTTTCTTGGAAACCTTTTGTGTCGCCAATTTTTTTAATCGATCTGGATCGGCGAGAGTGTTTACGTCCGCATCTTCTTTGTCTCCGACTTTTTTCAGCATGGCACCCATCGCTGTTTCTTGATTTCCACTCAAGGTATCCATCTCATCCGGCTTTAAAATCGCGCCTTTTTGATAACCGGTGATTTCAATTTTAGGGCCGGTATACATCTTTTCGAGCCGCGCCATGTATCTCTGCATCGTCTCAAGGTCGTTTTCAGCCGTTTTGAGGGCGTTGGTTTGCTCGCGGTCAAAAGCATGCAGCTTTTCAAGTGTTGTGCTGATTTCCTTTAACGCTTTCTGATTTTGCTCATGAAAACCGCTATCATTCAAATCCGGTAAATCAACGATATGACTGACTTTTGCGATCGTGGCGTTGGTCTTAGAAACCAAATTTTTTGTTGTTCGATCAGCGGCATTTAAGCCATTCTCCAACTCGTGTTCGAGAAAGGACTGTGAAATAAATCCGTTATGGTTGGGTTCCAGAGAATTTAGCGCGCTTTTCATTTTCTTCAGCGTGGAACTGTATTCCTCTATGAAAGCATCATAGAACTGTAGAAAAGGGGTGTGACATTCCTCGTAAAAGGCGCGGATCGCGTCGCCGCCTTTTCCTTTTAAAGCATCATCAAGTGATGTGATCCCTTCAACGGCCTTTTTGACTTTGGCGAATTCGTCTGATTGTTGTTTTAATTGTTCGAGCGTTTGATCAATTGCATTGTGCAGCGCTTGAACATCCAGCGTCTTCATGGCATTCTCCTCTAATCCTTTTCGTTAAATCAGTATAAAGTTTACCACTATACGGAAACCAATTGGGGAAAAAATCCTGTGGATCTCTGAAAATGAATCATAATGATTAGGTCAAAAAACCCAAAAGATAGTGTCGTTAGATTGTTGTTGTCAAGAATTGATGTTTTCTGTAAAATGATTACCATGAAGAAAAAGGAAATAACTTTGATTGATTTTTCTGAAAAATTACAATCTTGAGAGAAAGGAAGAGGATATGTGAGCGTCATACCTTATGATTTGGTTGCGACAAAAATGAATTTTTGGTACACCGCCTTAAAAAACAATTGGCCTGGTCAGGCAGAAGATACTAGAAAAGAAGTTGAAAAAGAAATAGATCAAATGGAAGAGAATCAAGACGTGCTTGTCTATTATAATTTATTGAAGTTCCGGCATAATCTTCAGTTTGATTATATGTACTCTGATCCAGGTGGGAATTTAGATGCACGCTTTGATGAATTTAAGAAAATTAGGGATCAGAATAATCTAGAAGGGATGTTGGAGTATTATTATCAATTCTTTGCAGGGATGTATCATTTCAGACAAAAGGAATTGATACTTGCGCTGAATTTTTATAGAAATGCTGAGAGACAACTTGATTCTTTTGAGTGCGATGAATTGGAGAGGGCCGAATTTTATTTCAAAGCATCAGAAGTGTATTACCATATGAAACAAACGTTCTTTTCCATGAACTATGCTACCCGTGCGTATAATATATACAAAAAATACGATACATACGGAGAACGTAGAGTCCAATGCCAGTTCATTTTAACGGGGAATCTAATTGACAAAATGTATCCAGAAAAAGCATTAATCAATTTACATAAAGCGCTTGAGGAATCAAATGATCTTGGTGCTGATCATTTAATTGGCTCATCGCATTTGAATCTTGGAATATGTTATAATCAGCTTGAAGAACTTGAAAAGTCATCCAATCATCTCCAAAAAGCCCTGGAAGTATATAAAGAGGGGAATCACAGTTTTATACCGAAAACTTTGTTTAACCTTGCCCACGTTAAAGCAAAGCAGGCTGAATGGAGCGCAGTCGATAACCTTTATTTTGAGGGACGAGACTTGGCTGAAAAAAATAGCAACTCATACGATCTCGCAAAACTTGAAATGCTAAAGGGGCTTTACTTGATTCATGATGTAGACTTGATTAGGGAGTCCTTTAAGTTCTTCAAAGACAATGGTCTGTATGCTGATATGGAAGACTACGGTGTCATCGCTGCAGAAGTTTTAGAGGGTAAAGAAAAAGTTCGGGATGCCTGTGAGTTCTACCGAATTGCATACGACGGAAGAAGACAAATTCAAAGGAGTGGGATTGTAGATGAAATCTAAGGTATTGATTTGTGCTGTTCTTTTATTAAGTGCAGTTGGCGTGATTGGTTCCTCATACATCCAAGCTGAAAATGCTTCTTATAAAGTTTCGGAGAGGTTAGCATCCTAATAACAAATAAACATTAATTAACTATTGAATGAATAATTAATTTGATATACATTCAGTACACATTTCATCATATCAATGGTAAAAGAAGAAAAGCCCTTCACATTTTCCGAAGGGCTTATTTCAATTCCACCCCAACAATAGCCTCAAATTTAATAAGAGTCGTGTCTCCTTTTGAATCCACGACAAGAAACATCTTGCGGATCTGATTTATGTAATGGATATGGCCCTCTATTTGAGCAGTCTCCCCGATTTCCAGTCCGCGACTTTGTTGCGGTCAAACGATTCTAGGTGATGAACGGTTTGACCGCCAATGGTATTTACGGGCCGAAGACGCGGGCAAAGTTGAATGACCTCTTAAATTAATCTTTGACCACTTTTTGACCTTCTTTATAGTATCTTTTCTGATTGCCTGAGATTTAATCACCGAATAAACCAAGAAATAAATCTGGTTGAGATCATGACGAATTCCGGGTGATTTAAAGGGTATGAAACGGAGGGTATGATTCGTTTTTTTAGCGGTTTTTGTATTTAAAATGAGCGTTAAGCTGTCCTTCGAGCATTTTCTTTCTGAGCTGCTGGTCGTTTTTCAGTCTCTGTTCTTTTTTGCGCATATCTTTGAGGATTTCTGCCGTCTGAACACCGTCTTCCCGCTTGTTTGCGATTTCCATCAGCCGTTCGACGTCAGCAAAGGAATACTTGCGCGTGCCTCTTGAAGAGCGCTGCGGATAGATCAGCTTGCGTTCTTCGTAATAGCGGATCTGCCTGACCGACAAACCCGTCAGCTCGCTGACAATGCCAATAGAAATCACTTTTTTATCTTTATAAGAAAGATCTTCGACTGTCATTTTCCCACCCCTAAGATGACTTTTTTTGTATTATATAAGAAAACGCGCGAAAAAACCTGACGTTTGTTAGAAAATCTAACATTGTTGAAAAACTTTTAAAAAAATCGCGGAAGAAAAGTTTACAGGAACCATGCAAGGGGTAAAAGTGTTTTGTATGCTGTAGATACAGACTGATGAGGGGGAATCATTGGATGAAGGAACACAAAGCGGTCTCACTCGCCAAAGAAATCGTTGCTTTAGACATTAAAAGAGACGAATTGCTCGAGACATTAATGAATCTTGCCGGAAAGGATGCGTTTCCGCTGCTGAGGGCAGTGCAGAACGGCTTTTATCAAAAGTCCTCTTAAATCCGGAAGCGGGAGTGAAAGCAAACTTTACACGGCCTTAAAGCCTGGTTAATAAATAAGGTCTATTCTTATATTACAACACACGAAAATGAAAGGAGAAGATCATGAGCAGGTTGTTAAAAAACGCTTTGGAAAAGGAAAGAAACCATTACTCAAAAAAACTGAGCTCACTCGGTGAGTATAATCAGGATGTTTTGCAGAGGATGACGATTACGGAGCTCAGAAAAGAATATTTTTATTTTTTCCGGAAAAATAAAGCCCGTGTTCAAAATCGGCCATTTTGAAAAAACGGGCTTCTTTTTAATATCTTAAAAAAAATAAGCAGGAGTTTTCTTTCGAATAACGAAAATATATACTTATAGAATATGGGAAAAGCATGACCCTTTCTTTTTCTACATTTGTAAGGGTTTTCATTTCCCGGGTTCATTTTAAGAAAATAGTATAAGAGGTAGATGATATGAGACTTTCGTTTAATGAGGAAGAAGTTCACCGTGCTATGTCGCTGTACAAGGTTTTTGCCAGGGCTTTTAAAAGCGTTTCAGAACATAGTATTCGGGACAGCAAGGAACACGGCTTTAATCCTACAGAATTTGCTGTATTGGAGCTTTTGTATACGAGGGGAGCCCAAAAGCTGCAGCAAATCGGCTCGAGGCTGCTCCTTGTAAGCGGAAACGTAACCTATGTGATCGACAAATTGGAAAAAAACGGTTTCATCAAACGAGAGCAGGACCCGAAAGATAAACGGTCTGTCTATGCGAATTTGACAGAGAAGGGAAAGGCATATCTCGATGAGATTTATCCGATCCACTCCCTGAGAATTGCGCGGGCTTTTTCAGGCTTGACAAAAGAGGAACAGGAGCAGCTGATGGCCCTTTTAAAAAAAGCCGGAATCCACAGCCAGCACCTATTGTTTCGCTGAAAAAGTCAATTTTCCGAACGGTCAATTTCTTTTAAGTGATCGAGAATAGCTTTGATCTGTTTGTCTTGGGGCTGTCTGAAGAAGCTTTCGAAAGGGCATCCGAGCTCCTTTGTGCGTTTGATGACAGCCTCCATCGTAAAATTTGAGGGTGCCAAGTCTGAATGGACTTCATCCCAAAACAGTGGTGCGGCCACTGTGCCAATCTCATTGCCTCTTGTGGAATACGGGCAGATGATCGTTTTTCCCGGAGCGTGCTGCACATAATCAATATAGAGTTTTCCGCCCCTGTTTTTAATCAGGCGTTCGGTTGTGAACAGATCGGGAAAAAGTGAGACGCAATAAGAAGCCGCAAAGCTTGTGAAAAGGCGGGTTTCTTCATAAGTAAAGGCGTTTTTTGAAATCGGAATATAGATTTGTATCCCTTTATTTCCCGACAGCTTTGGAAAAGACAAGAGGCCAAGCTGTTCAAATAAACGGTGCAATTCATTCGCGGCTCTGACGGCCTGTGGAAACTCCGACCTTGAAGGCGGATCGAGATCGAAAACGATTTCGGTCGGACGGGTCGTATCCGCTGTTTGAAAAGGGATATGGAACTCCAGCGCAAGCTGATTGGCAAGCCACAGCAGGACTGAATAATCGCTGCAGATGATATGCTCGTGCTCGTCATCCCGAATGGTCGTGATAAATTCGGGTGCGTAGTCGGGCTTGTTTTTTTGAAAAAAAGATTCTCCGCCGGAACCGTGCGGATAACGGATAACGGTAAGCGCCCGATTGTCGAGAAACGGAAGCAGAAAATCGCCGATTTCATTCAGATATCCAATGTAATCCGCTTTTGTTTTATTGCTTTTAGGAAAGATGACTTTATCAAGGCTTGTCAGCTGCAAATCGGGGTGGACGTTTCTTGAATGAAGCAGCAGGCGCTTGTAAGTACAATCTTCCCAAGCCATGTCAAATTCAAAAGAAACAAACGACACCTCGCGCAATGTCCCGTAATGAATCGTTAAATAATGGACCGTCATGCAAATCGACGGATCTATGGTATATTCGCCGGGCTTTGTTTCGGTTCCGTACTGCTTGACGATTGAAAGAATGGCGTTTCTTTCCTGTTCTCCGAGTCCGTGGGAAACCGAACCGACTTCTTTGATTTGACCGCGGTCATAGACGGCGATTGTCAAATAACGGTTTGCCATGTTGTAGCCTGTCATAAATACAGCTGCTTTTTTGTAGTTTTTGAGCTTGAGCCATTCGGCTGTTTTTTTATTTTCAGCCCAGCGGCTGTCTTTTTTCTTCGCAACAATTCCCTCGCCGTCAAACCTTTTAACAGCATTCCATAGAGCATGGAAATCTGAAGTGTCAGGGATGTATTGAATTCGTGCGTGAGCCATCGGATCGGGAGCCATCGGCAAGCCGAGTTCTTTCATCAGGTCGGAAAGCACGCGTTTTCGTTCGGTATAGGGGAGTGAGGTTAAACTTTCTCCTTTAAAGACCAGTAAATCAAAAACGAGGTACTGACACGGTTTCTTCGCGGCAGCTTGTTCAATCAACTCGGCCTTTTTGCTTAACCCTCTTTTTTGGACGTATTCAAACCGGGAACGAAAACGGTTTGTCAACGACACAATTTCCCCGTCAATCGTAATCGGCAAGTGTTCTTTGAGATTTTCGATCATGCTTTTTGCAAATTCCGTAATTTCCGGAAATGTGTTTTCGAGCGGCTGCGCGTTTCTGCTGATGAGCGAAACGTCGCCGGCCGCAGAAATTTTTAAAATCCCCCGATACCCGTCATACTTGGCTTCATACCGCCAATTGCCGCCTGAAGGAGCGGATGTGGTCAACACGGGTTGCATCGTAATTCCCATTTTTTATTTTGCCTCTGAAGCTTTTTTGCGCGACGTTTTTTTCTTTTTTTCCCCGGTTCCTTTTGCAACAGGCGTTTTTGCCGCTTCCCGGTCAGGCGCTTTTGTCCGTTCGATGCTGGCTTGGAGAGCGCTCACGAGATCGATGACATCCTCGCGCGGAGCGGCGGCTCCGGCATTTGGTGTGACACCCTCATTATGATCGATTTTCTCTTTGATTTTATCCATCAGCGCAAGTCTGTACGTATCTTCATATTGTTCAGGCGCAAATGTCGTCGTCAGCTCGTCTATTAGTGAAATCGCGGTTTGCAGCTCTTTTTCGTTGACCGCGGTTTCCTCCGGAACACCGGGTACGTGGGCCGCGTTTCGGACTTCATCAGGGTAGTGGATAGACTCCATTAAAATGCAGTTCTCGTAGACGCGAAGAATGGCGAGCTGTTTTTTGGAGCGGATGGTCATATGGGCGATTCCGATCTTTTCTGTTTTTCTGAGCGCTTCGCGCAAAAGTGAGTACGCTTTTACACCGTTATCTCCCGGTCCGACGAAATATGAACGGTTGAAATAGATGGGGTCGATTTCCTTTAGCTGGACAAAATCAACAATTTCGACAGCTTTGTCTTCCTGCTCTTCTTTGAGCTGTTTCAGCTCATCGTCCGATAAGACGACGTATTTGCCTTTAACATATTCGTAGCCTTTGACGATGTCGTCGGGCGCGATTTCCTGGTGGCAGTTTGTGCACTTTTTCTCATACTGAATCGGGGCGCGGCATTCTTTATGAAGCGACCTTAATTTAATATCCTTATCCTCTGTCGCTGCGAACAGTTTAATGGGGATATTGACAAGGCCGAAGCTGATTGAGCCTTTCCACATCGTATGCATCGGTTCGGTTCAACTCCTTTTCTTTTATTGATGCCTCTCTGCAGATTGTTTCATGAATAGCAACTTATGGATAACAGCGCGAAAAAAAAGCATCCAGGCTTCGGCCCGGATGCTTGCGGCGATACAGTGATTTGCTTGGGGAAAGCGCTTAGTTCGGCTCGGGTTCCTCCTGCAAAGACGGTCTGTTCTTTCTGGCGAGAGAAGAAGAAAAATATTGATATCTGCTTTTGCTTTTGTGCTTCGCGGCGTACATGGCCATGTCGGCTTTTCTCATCAGCTCATCACCGTCTGTTCCATCGGCCGGGGAAACGGCGATTCCGATGCTGACGGATGTTTTGAGGCGGTGCTCTTTAATGTGAAAAGGCGTTTCAAACTGACTGATCAATTGCCTGGTCAGCTGATCGGTTCCATGTAAAGGGGCGACAATGATAAATTCGTCACCGCCTAACCGGGCGATGAAGCCTTCATCAGGCACACAATGCGCCAAACGCTGTGCTGCTGCCACCAGCAGCAGATCTCCGACGTCGTGGCCAAGGGCGTCATTAAACACTTTGAAACGGTTTAAATCCAAAAACAATACGGCCGTCCCCGTCTTCTGCCGCTCCAGAGCATTTGCGAGATGGTCGACTGCATACCGTCTGTTTGGCAAATCTGTCAACGCGTCATAGTGAGCCATTCTATGGATTTTGCGTTCTGCTTCACGCTGGTTTGTCATATCTTTACAAATGACATAAATGCTGTCAAGCTGCTTTCTGACGTACACCGGTATCAGCGTCACATTTACATCAAAACGCTTTTCAGCTATTTCGATTTCCGTGTCGCGGTTGAGGGCCTGTTTTTCATTTTGGACCTGAAGAAACCAGTTGAGCAGTCTGTCATGATCCTCCTGTCGAAAAAACGAAGACAGGCGCTCAGGCTCAACTCCCATTTTTTCAAGAAGGCTGTATCCCGATGAATTGGCGGAAAGCATTTTGCCTTCAAGCGAAAACACGTAGATCGGATCAATGTTGTGGTTAATTAAGGACTGGAACCGTTCCTCATTATCTTTGATTTTCTCGATATGAAACAGCAGACGCTTGTCAGTGAAGGCGCCGAAAATCAAGAAGCATTGAAGCATCAGGCTGACAAGTACGATCATAATGCCCAGTTCAATTGCATCGATTCCTTCGCGGCCTGTATCACGGCCGTCAGTCATGAAAAGCGTAGCTGCTGCCATTCCTGTATAGTGCATGCCGGAAATGGCGCCGCCCATTAAAAGCGCGCTTCCGATTTTAATGAACAAGATCCGAAAGGAGCCGGTTTTTTTGGCGAATACCACTGACAGTTTTAAGGCAGCGAAGGAGGCGAAAATGGCGATTGCAAAAGAGGCGGCATAAAGAACGGGATGATAGACGATTGTCATATTCTCCATCGCCTCCATCCCGAGAAAATGCATGGATGCGATCGCACTTCCCATTGCAAGGGAGCCCGCCGCCAGTCTTGCATTCGTCGGTTCTTTTCCATTCACAACATAAAATGAAATGAGCGAGCCTGCGAAAGCGGCAACAATCGAAAGCAAGACGAATCTCAAATCGTATTTCATTTCTTCGGCTGTCTGAAATGACAGCATCCCGATAAAGTGCATAGACCAGATACCAAGCCCCATCGTGAGGGATCCGGCCAAAAGCCATCCGATATTTTTCCTGCCCTTTGTATGGACGACCCGTTCCGATAAATCAAGGGCTGTGTATGCTGCCAAAACCGCAGTGATATAGGATAAAAGAACGAACCATCCATTATATTCACCAAAAACTTCTGTCACTTTCTTCTCCGCCTTTTTGTACTATGATGAAAAATCTGAATTTCTATACTGTATTATGAAAGGCCAGACTGCCGTACTCTTAACCGTTGACATAAAAAAGCGGCAATAGCGCTACATCCGGTATAATTCGTGAATTATACTATATATAATGAAATTCGCCAATAAAAAATGATATCCTTCTGCTCTTTCTAAGGAGGACTTCCCATTTTGCTCTTCAATTTTCCTGAATTGTGTTAAAATCGTTTTTGTACGTTCTTTGGAACTTGAAATTATCAATCGTCAAAGGTTGTGGTCGATATCGAGGAGTTTATTTTATCATTGGCTGAGGCGTTTAAGAGCCTCTCGTATTTAGGGATTTTTCTGGCGCTGTGCATCGAATTCGTGCCGGCTGAAATCGTTCTGCCGCTTGCCGGCTACTGGGTGTATCAAGGCGATATGTTGCTGATCGGGGTCGTTGCCGCAGGTTCACTGGGAGGTGTCGCAGGTCCGCTGACGCTTTACTGGCTCGGGAGGTACGGGGGGCGGCCGTTTTTGGAGCGCTACGGCAAATACTTCTTCATTAAGCCTGAAGCGCTCGAAAAATCGGACAGGTTTTTTGAAAAGCACGGGGGGTTTGTCGCATTCAGCGGCCGGTTTATACCGGGCATCAGAACGCTGATTTCCATTCCGTGCGGACTCGCTAGAATGAACGTGTGGGTGTTTTGTATTTATACATTCCTTGCGATCACGCCGATTACGTTCGTCTATGTCTATTTAGGCTTTTACCTCGGCGAAAACTGGAGCAAAGTCGGCAGCCTATTGGACGGATACCTTCTTCCGGTCGGCATCGGATTCATCGTTTTGTTCGTTCTTTACCTTTGGGTGAAAGGCAGGCGGAAGAAAGTCAAATCGCAAAGCGTTTCAACTTTTTTAAATAAAAATAAGGATTGACAGCCGGGCGCATATGAGGTTAATATTATCTTATAATTCAATATTTTCTTTTATCCCAAAGGGGAGTAGCGTCCGGATGTTAAAACCGGAAACAAAGTCGTCAGTTCATGGATGTTCATCCATCGGCTTTGTTGGCATGATTTAATCAATGATAACCATGTCTAGCAAGACCTTTGCCTAATGTTGGCAGAGGTCTTTTTTGTTTTCTGAAAATACCCTGCTGCATTAGCGGGAATAAGAGAAAGAGACAATCACTTAGGAGGAATTATAAAATGGATGCAGCATTATTACTTGAATATGGTTGGGTTCTTCTCATCCTAGTCGGGCTGGAAGGTATTTTGGCCGCGGACAATGCCCTCGTCATGGCGGTCATGGTTAAACACTTGCCTGAAAAAGACAGAAAAAAAGCGCTCTTCTACGGGTTGGCCGGCGCGTTTGTGATGAGGTTCGGCGCTTTGTTTGCGATCTCTTTTCTTGTCAACGTCTGGCAGGTGCAGGCGATCGGCGCCGTCTATCTGCTTTACATCTCCATTCACCATATTTTGAAAACCCATGTTTTCAAAAAGGACGAAAAGGTGAAAGAGTCGAAGCAAAGCGGTTTTTGGCCGACGGTTATCAAAGTTGAGCTGGCGGACATCGCGTTTGCCGTCGACTCGATTTTGGCGGCGGTTGCGCTGGCTGTCACACTTCCGGCAACGAACCTGCCGCAAATCGGCGGACTTGACGGCGGACAGTTCATGGTGATTTTAGCCGGTGGGATTATCGGACTGATTATTATGCGTTTTGCTGCAAGTCAATTTGTGAACTTGTTAAAGAAACGTCCGAGCCTGGAAACGGCTGCTTTTCTGATTGTCGGCTGGGTTGGTGTGAAACTGACGCTCTATACGCTCGCACACCCGCAAATCAACATCGTCTCTGAACATTTTATTCATTCAGGTACTTGGAAGTTCATCTTCTGGGCGGTGCTGATCGCTATTGCGCTCGGGGGATGGTTTATGACAAATCCGAACAAACACGAGAATAAAGCTGCAGAGGAGTAAACAGCTTTCGCCAGACTGCCGGTCTTTCACCGGCGGTCTTTTTTGTTTGCCCGCACTGGGAAGCACCAGGGATGATTGCCCTAGTCCAACCGAAATAAGATTTCATTTTATTAACAGGCGTGTTACAAAAACGGCGGGAAAACCCCCTTAATCGTCAAACAGATCACGAATTGTTCTAGGAGATCAAACAAATCATTGTCACAATTGAAAAATTAGAAATGAATACCGCGTTTTCTCCTTTGCGATTCCCTATCAAATTAGCTATCATTAATGAGTAGTATAGGGAGGAACTGAGGTGAAACCAGTGCTTAGCCTTTTGTTTAAGACAGGAAAAAAGAAACAACAATCATTAGAAGAGTCTGTAATAAGCATACAAAAAGGAAATCAGCAGTTGCAAAACGAGCTTATCCATCAGTATAAGCCTTTTGTGGCTAAAACGGTTTCATCCGTGTGCAAACGATATATAGATGAAAAAGATGATGAATTCAGCATCGGCTTGATTGCATTCAATGAAGCCATTGAAAAATATTCTTCTGATAAAGGAAATTCTCTGCTGGCATTTGCAGAGCTGATCATTAAGCGCAAAGTCATTGATTATATCAGAAAAGAAGCGAGAAATGCCCAGAATATCAATATGGACATGCAAGAAGGAGAAGAACAGGAATCCTCTCAAAGCATGATTGAAGCGGAGCTTTCCATTTATGAATTCAACCGCATGCTCGAACAGGAGCAGAGGCGGGAGGAGATTTTCCATTTTAAAGAAAGGCTTAAAAGTTTTGGCCTGTCTTTTTCCGATTTGCTGGAGCATTCGCCGAAACATACGGATGCAAGGCAAAACGCCATCAAAGTGGCATATACGCTAGTCGAACATGAAGAGTTAAAAAAGATCTTGTTTGAAAAAAAGCAGCTTCCCGTCAAACAGCTTGAAAAGCTGGTGGCTGTCAGCAGAAAAACCGTAGAGAGAAACCGCAAATATATCATTGCTATGGCGATCATTATAACGGGCGATTATGTTTATCTTAAAGATTATCTAAAAGGGGTGCTCAATTCATGAGAAGAGGAATTATTGTAGAAAAAAATAAAAAATTCGTCACATTGCTAACCCCTGACGGACAATTTTTAAAAGCAAAGAGCACAGAGGAAGATTATGAAATCGGTCAGGAAATAGCTTTTCCCGCGGAGACAAGAATGTCGAGGAAGCGTGCGGGCTTTTTTGATCTGCTTTCGCTCCGTCCGCTGAAAGCAGGCGTTTTTTCAATCGCGGCGATCATGCTGCTCGCTTTCATGATCATCCCTGATGTTTTAAACAATAAAGCATATGCCTATATGACGATCGATATCAATCCAAGCTTTGAATTGACACTCAACAAAAACTGTGAAGTGATCGATTTGGTGCCGCTGAACGAGGATGGGAAGGACTTAATGAGCAGTATAGAAAATTGGGAAAAGTCTGACTTTAAAGAAGTGATCAGTGAAATTGTCGAAGACAGCGATAAGAGCGGTTATGTCACCGAATCAAAAGAAGTGCTTATCGCCACCGTATATGAAAACAATAAAGATGACACATATAAGGCGACGGTAAAAAGCGAAATCGATCATGTAGCGAAAAAATACGAGCAGCAGAACTATAAGATGGAAGCGGTGGAATCAGACCTGGATACGCGTGCAAAAGCACAAAAAGAAGGCATCTCAACAGGCCGTTATATCCGTTCCCACAAAGATGAATTAGAAGACAAAAACAAAGATGATGACAATGAAGATAACAAAGATGATCAAAATCAGGGAGAAGACACAGGAGAAAAAGAGAAAGCTGTGAAAGAAGAAGATCAGCCGGAACAACATACAGATGATGAAGAATCAGATACGGAAGATCATCCGGACGGCGAAAAACCTTCAGATCAAGATCACTCTCAATCTGATCAAGAAATGGAAAAAGAAAAGGAGTCAAAATCCCCTAATACCGAAAACCCTCAAGAACATAACCATAATGACAAAGACGGTCAGCAGTCGGAGGAAGGAACGCAGAAAGGCGGTTCCGGCACAAATCAAGAGAGCCCTAAAACTCCTTACCAAAAGGAGAAAAAACCTTCTGACCAAACAAATCAACAAGAATATCCGCCGAGCGGGCCCGGCGAATAAACCATAGCGTATTTATTTGTCAGTATGCCCATTCATTTGAGCTTGTGCCTGCTGTACAAGTCGTTTTGTCATTTCCCCGCCTACAGACCCGTTTGAGCGAGCGACCGAGTCCGAGCCGAGCTGGACGCCGAACTCCTGGGCGATTTCATATTTGAACTGGTCTAAAACCTGCTCCGCCCCGGGAACGACGAGTTTATTCGTTCTTGCCATGATTCTCAACTCCTTTTTCAATTGGTACTGCTTGTTTAGTTTGAAATGGACTGAGGCTTTTTATGCTGGCAATTGTTGAAGGTGTAAAAAAACGCCTGGCTCAGGTAGCCAGGCGCGCCGGTCAGCGGCGATTACTTCATATCATATTTTAAGAAGACGCTGTCAATCATGGAATGGGCGGTCGCCTGTATGTGCGAAGCGATAACGGATAGCACCGTGATAGCGGTGATATCTCTCGCTTTGTTCCATTCGGGATCGGCCAGATCTTGATAAAAACCGCGGAGCTGTCCAGTCTGCTCGATGACGATTTTTTCGAGCGCCGATTCATTCAGCGTATAGTCTTTGATCCGGTACACATAATCGAGAACCCGCGCGTACCCTTCATAAAAGCGCAGCGGACTCACCACATCATCTGAGCGGTCTGTAATCGTATTAAAAACCGTTGTTAAGATCGGACGGATCGTTTCGAAGTCATAAACCGATTTTAAGTCTCGTACAATGAGAAGGATGACGGCTTGGTCGATGGAATATTTTTTGCCGAGTTCCGGATGTCCCATCAAATCTTTTATATCGCGTTTGATCCAGTTTTGGATGGCTGTCGATTTTAAGGATGTCAGTTCGCACAAATTTCCAAGTTCAACAATTTCATTTGTGGAAAGCCCGTGTTCCGTTTTTGGTTTTTTTCGTTCGTACCGGACAATGAATTCGGGGATGTCCAAATTGTCTTCCGGCTCATCGGGCGCCAAATCGGCCGATCTCAAAAGAATCGCAAGCGGACTGACATCCAGCTGCCCTTTTAAAGCGTACATCAGTTTGGCCATTTCCAGGCGAGTCAGTTTAAAAGGTTTCATCATTCCACCTCATTATGTATTAAAATGAAATAGCAAACAATATAAACATTATCTTACGTCTTATCACTTGCATTTTCAATTCTATGCCGTATAATTTTATTATACGAGTTCATTTGATCTTATTATAACATGGAGGTAATCATGGGAAAAAGAATCTTTCTCTTTCTTTTATCGAACATTTTAGTCATTACGACGATCGGTATCGTGTTGTCCATTATCGGTTCGCTGACAGGCGTAGGCACGTATTTCACGGCTGGCGGCGGCATCGATATTGTTGCGCTTCTCGTATTCAGTGCGGTTGTCGGCTTTGTCGGCTCCTTTATGTCGCTTTTGATGTCAAGATGGATGGCGAAAATGGCGATGGGCGTTCAGGTGCTGAATCCTGATAAGCAAACGCTCAGCTACGAAGAGCAGCAGCTCGTTGACCGGGTATATAAGCTGTCCCGCGCCGCCGGACTGACAAAGATGCCTGAAGTCGGCATCTACAATTCACGCGAAGTGAATGCCTTTGCGACCGGGCCGTCCAAAAACCGCTCGCTTGTCGCTGTATCGACGGGTCTTCTTCAGGAAATGGATGACGACGCAGTGGAAGGCGTTCTTGCTCACGAAGTCGCGCATATCGCAAACGGCGATATGGTGACGATGACGCTCCTTCAGGGAATCGTCAACACGTTTGTTGTTTTCTTCGCCCGGATTGCGGCATGGGCTGTTTCACGCGTTGTCCGTGAAGAGCTGGCGCCGATCGTTCACTTTATCGCGGTCATCGTATTCCAAATTGTGTTTTCCATTCTCGGAAGCCTTGTCGTGTTTGCGTACTCCCGCCACCGCGAATATCATGCGGATAGAGGAGGAGCAGACCTTGCAGGCAAGGACAAGATGATTCACGCGCTCCGCTCGCTTGAGCAGTACACTTCAAGAGTCAAAGAAGAGCAGGCATCTGTTGCCACTTTGAAAATCAACGGGAAAAAGCACACATCGCTTTTCTCAACACACCCTGATTTAAGCGACAGAATCCGCCGTTTGGAAGCAAAATAATCAATAAGCAAACCCCCTTGAAAAAGGGGGTTTGCTTTTTAAATTTAAAAATCGAAAATCGGCTGTACATAAGAGCATGTTTCCTTTAAAATGGAACACGTTATACACAAGAAGCTACTTTTGAATATTGAAAAGAAGGAACGATTATGAAGGTTTTATTGAGAAAACTACTGCGCGTGCTGTCTCCTGTACAGCTGATCGCGCTCTATTATTTTTTGGCGGTGACGGTTTCCGTTATATTATTGAGTCTGCCCGTTGCACACAAGAATGATGTGGAATGGTCATTTATCGATGCCCTTTTTACTGCGGTGAGCGCAGTGAGTGTAACCGGTTTGACGGTTGTTGATACAGCTGATACATTCAGCACGGCGGGAATTTGGATTTTGGCGTTTGTTCTGCAGTTTGGCGGGATCGGTGTGATGGCGCTCGGAACATTCGTCTGGCTGATTTTCGGCAAGCGGATCGGTTTGAAAGAGCGCCGGCTGATTATGACCGATCAAAATCAATCCAACTTATCGGGCCTTGTCAAGCTGATGAAGCACGTGCTCGGCTTGATCCTGCTGATCGAACTGTTTGGCGGGCTGATTCTCGGCACTTACTTTTTAAAGTATTTTGATACACCTGGGGAAGCCTTTATACACGGGTTTTTTACGAGTATCAGCGCAACGACCAATGCCGGTTTTGATATTACCGGCAACTCGCTGATTCCGTTTCAGCACGATTATTTTGTCCAGTTTATCGTCATCATGCTGTTGATTTTGGGTGCGATCGGCTTCCCGGTGCTGATTGAGGTAAAGGATTTTCTGCTCAGCAAAGAGCGCAAATTCACTTTCAGCCTGTTTACCAAACTGACATCAGTCACTTTTTTCCTTTTAGTGATTGGAGGCGCGATCGGCATATTCGCCACGGAAGCGCGCTTTGCCTTTTCAGGAAAATCGTGGCACGAAGTCATATTCTATTCGCTGTTCCAGTCGACGACGACCAGGAGCGGCGGACTCGCGACGATCGACATCAGCCAATTCACGCATACGACCATTTTGTTTATGTGCATGCTCATGTTCATCGGCGCTTCGCCAAGCTCTGTCGGCGGGGGCATCCGGACAACGACCTTTGCCTTAAACCTGTTGGCGCTGTATCACTTCGCGCGGGGAAATAAATCGGTGAAGATTTTCAAACGTGAACTGCACCAGGCGGACTTAATGAAGTCATTGATTGTGACGCTGATGGCGGTTATTCTCGTTTTCGGCTCGACACTCATTTTGACAATGACGGAAAAACATTCTTTGCTTGAACTGCTGTTTGAAGTGTGTTCCGCCTTCGGTACGACCGGCTTGTCGATGGGCATTACTTCAGATTTGAGCACGATCGGCAAAAGTGTCATCATCCTTCTGATGTTCATCGGCCGAATCGGCATTGTCACGCTGCTTTATTTATTCGGCAGAAAAGAAATCGAAGCGAACTACCATTATCCAAAGGAAAGAATAATTATCGGATAAGAAAGACAGTTTAGTTAAACTGTCTTTTTTTATGATCATAAAGTCGGTCGCTGTATTTATTTGTATGATATAATGCTTAAATGGCGGATTGAAAAAAAGGGGGAAGCAACGATGAAAATGAGAGTCATCCATTTGTTTATAGCCGCCGGATTTCTATTGCTCGCCGGAGCCTGTTCTAACGAGCCGACAGCAAAAGAAAGCATGGATCAATATGTAAACAAATGGAACGATCAAAAATTTGAAGAAATGTATGAACAGCTGTCGGCTGAAGCGCAAAAATCGATTTCAAAAGACGATTTTATCAAGCGCAATCAATCCATTTATGAACAGATCGGAGTTTCCGATTTGAAGGTTTCAGCCGTCGATAACGATGAAGATGAAAAAAATAAAGAGAAAAAAGATGCAGTGACAATACCGTATAAAGTCAGCATGAATACATTGGCCGGCCCCGTTTCTTTTGAAGGGAAGGCAAAGCTTGTCAAAGAAAAAAAAGGCGGTGACACGTCATGGAAAGTCAACTGGAACCCATCCTTTATTTTTTCACAGCTGAAGGAAGGGGAGACCATCCGGATTACCGCCAAGGAACCAGCGAGAGGCATCATTTATGACAGAAACGGAAAGAAACTCGCTACGAATGCGACAGTGCCTGAAATCGGCGTCGTTCCGAGGCAGCTCGGAGATGATAAAGATGGTGTCATCAAAAAGCTCGCGAACATGCTTGACATGGAAAAAGAAGACATCGAAAAACAGCTGTCCGCAAGCTGGGTGACGGACGAATCATTCGTTCCCTTGAAAAAAGTGAAGCCTGGTAGCACAGAGCTTCTTAAAAAAGCGACCTCTCTTCCCGGGGTTTTGAAACAAGACACGCAATCAAGATACTATCCTTACGGTGAAAAAGCCGCACATCTTACCGGTTACATACGGCCGATTACCGAAGAGGAATTAAAGCAGAATAAAGAAGGCTACAGCGAGCATTCACTGCTCGGAATCGTCGGTCTCGAACACATTTATGAAAAAGAACTCAGAGGAGAAATCGGCTGGACGATTTCGATTCCTGAATCAAACGCGACGGTTGCCTCAAAGGATGCAAAAGACGGAAAAGACATCCATACCACGATCGATATCAACAAACAGGAAGAACTGTACAACCAGTTAAAAGATGACTCCGGTGCTGCCGTTGCGTTAGAGCCGCAGACTGGAGAAACGTTGGCGCTTGTCAGCGCGCCTTCATACGATCCGAACGGGTTTTTGTTTGGCTGGAAAAAAGGAGAATGGGAAAAACTCAACAAAGATGCGTCTGCGCCATTCACCTCTAAATTTAATAAAACCTATGCTCCGGGTTCAACGATCAAACCGATCACGGCTTCAATCGGTCTGAAAAATGACGCGATCAAAGCGGATGAACCTAAGAAGATCGAAGGGAAGGAATGGCAGAAAGATTCGTCATGGGGCGGATATAAAGTCACACGGGTTTCCGATCGATTAAGCGATGTCAACCTGGAAAACGCGCTGATCACTTCCGACAACATTTATTTCGCGCAGACCGCCCTTGACACAGGGAAGGATCAATTTGTCGAAGGCCTGAAATCATTCGGCTTCGAGGAAAAACTTGATTATGAATTCCCGACGAAGTCTTCCTCCATATCAAACGAAGGAATCGACTCGGATATTCTCCTTGCCGATTCAGGATACGGACAGGGGCAAATGCTGATGTCGCCGATACACCTCGCGGCAAGCTATACGCCTTTCTTGAACGATGGTAATCTGATCAAGCCGCACCTGATCAAAAAGGACGGCGAAGAGAAAGAAATATGGCATAAAAACGTACTGCCCACAGGCGGAGCAGAAGCGATTACAAAAGGATTGAAAGGCGTTGTAGAAGACCCTCGCGGCTCGGCTTACAAGCCGGTTGTCAAAGGGCTCACGATCGCAGGGAAAACGGGAACGGCCGAGCTGAAAACGAAGAAAGACGAAAAAGGTAAAGAAAACGGCTGGTTCACCGCTTATGATTACAAAAACAAAAACCTTTTAATCACGATGATGATCGAGGATGTGTCAGATCGCGGCGGCAGCTCATATGTCGTCAATAAAGTGAAAAAAGTGTTTAAATAAGCACCCTTCAGGGTGCTTATTTTTTTGCCGAAAACTGGATGTGTGGAATGTACGGAAACGGAAAGGATATGGATGAAACGACAAAAGAAAGGAATGTCACCATGAAAAGAAAAGTTGCCAGAAATGAAGCGGCTCTTAACAATAAAACGCCTGCTGAAAGCATGCATGATCATCAATACATGACCCAATATGATGCCGAAAACGGAGACAGGGGCGCCAACCGCAACTCGAAACAAGGGAAGCAGGGAGAATCACGCCAATGAAAAAACATCAAAAAAGCAAGGATATGCAAAACCATAAAAAACCGATGAATCCAGATGTGCTTCAAGAGGAATTTTCAAACGAACTGGGCGATGTCAACGCCTTTAAATTGATTGATGTGATCGAGAACAATAAAAAGAAGAACAAAAAGGCGGACGGACAGCAGCGGGATAAAGATTAAAACTGCGGATCAAACGAGAAAGGTGCAAATCGGAAACGATTTGCACCTTCATTTATTTTAAATAAGGGTTATATCCGTTGTCTTTTTTCAACATCCTCATTAAATTCGTCATTTTCAATTCGATGAATGGCTGGGCGACCGTTTTCACAAATCCGCTTGATAAGCAGAAAGTTAAAATCGCCGTGGCGATGATTAATAGTGTCAGACTTTGATAATCGGCAAGCCATTCTTCCGCTCCCGTTTTTCTGAACGACTTGATGATAAAGCCGTGCAGCAGATAGACATAAAATGTGCGCGTTCCCCACAGGGTAAAGAAATACCGCCTTTCAGGCACAAGCGCCATGAACGCGAAGGTTGAAGCGAACGTGATGACGAGGAGCGCCACTCGGTTTAACCCGCTTTTTATCCCGACATCGCCGAATTCCGAATAGGGTTTGGACCCGAACAGCCAGGAGTAATCGAAGTCTACAAAAAAGTAGAAAACGAACGTTGCTGCTAAAACGGCTAGAGCGGCCTGCTTGCCTTTCCAGCCTCTCAGTATTTTAAAATGGTCTTTTTGCAAATAATAGCCCGCCAAAAAGACCGGGAAGAAAACAAACGTGCGGGACAGGCTGAGCGTGTTGCTGATCAAGTCGATATATCCGACAAGAACGGCGATCGCAAAGCTTGCGGCAAACGCCCATTTCGCCGGCAGTTTTGTGAATGGAAACAACAGGATATTCCAAAAGAACAGGCTCAGCAAAAACCAAAGCGACCATTGCGGTTCAATCGGATTTGCGGCCGTTAAGCTTTGATCATCGATAAAGGAATAAAACAGCGTATAGATTCCCTGGAAAATCAAATAAGGAACAATCAGCTTCCAGGCGATTTTTTTGACATAGCCGGGGCGGTTGAACCCTTTTGCAAAATAGCCTGATATGAGAATAAAAGCAGGCATATGAAACGTGTAAATAAATTTATAAATATGAAGCAGAGCATCATTATCATGAATATAGGACCTGATTATATGTCCGAATACGACGAGAAAAATTAATAGGAATTTTGCATTGTCGAAATAGCTGTCGCGCGAAGTCGCCATAACATCACCCTTTCACAAACATTTTCAGGAGACGCCGGTGCGGGAAGCGTCTGAACCCCGGAACATTCTTTCCGGAATGACGTCTTCCACCAGTCTGGCCTCATTTTAAAATTTTAAAATAGAAAGCATGTGTTTTCCTATGCATTAAGTCTTATTGTTAGGTCGATGTAATTGAACAGTAAGGAACTTTTATATCGTCATCTTCCTGTAAAATAGGCGGAAAGGTTGTAAAAGTTCGAAACAAATGAAGGAAGATTTTCCGGTTTGTAGAATAATTGGAGGACAGGTTTTCAAGAAGGAGTGTAATAAATGGAGGAAACTCTTGATTTGAATGAATCCTTAAATCTGCAAAACCAGCTGAACAGACTGAAGAAAGAGAACGCCAAGCTGAAAGCGGATTTGTATCAGTATGAGCTGCTGTTTAACGGGACGCTGGACGCTATTTTTATATTGGATAAACAGATGAACATCATCCAGGCGAATGATGCCGCCTGCAAAATTCTGCAAAGCCAAAAAAAGAATTTGCTGGACCGGTCGGCGCTCGACTTCCTGCACGCCGTCCCGCCGGATGAACTGAACCAGAGCATTCAACGCTTTTTGGAGCGGGGATATGCGAAAAAAGAAGTGGCCATCAGGCTTGACAACGGATCTGTCAAATATATCGAGTTTACTGCAAGCAAAGGAATCGGTGAAGACTGCTATTTTGTCGTCATGAGGGACATTTCATCGAAAAAAATATTGGAGCGGGAGCGCACCATTAATGAAAAGCTGTTTAAAGATTTGTTTCACCGCGCGGTTGAAGGAATCGTCATCTTTGATAAACAAGGCTGTTTCATCGATGCGAACCATTCGTTTTGCCAGAGCTTCGAAATTGAAAAAACAGAGCTTTCAAAACTGAAGCTGTCTCAATTCGTATCCCCTGAAAACAAGGGGCGGCTCGATAAAATCTGGAATGCTCTTTTCAGAAGAGGGAAAGCAAAAGGGGAGCTTCCTGTCCGGCTCAGATCAGGAGAAGACCGGCTGTTTGAGCTTACGATAACCTCGAACATTTTAAACGGCTTTTACATGTCGATTATGAGGGATATTACCGAGAAGCGCTCGATGGAAAAACAGCTGTTTAAAAGCGAAGAACGCTTTAGAGAAGTCTTTGAAAATGCGATGGATGCCATTATACTGATGAATAACGACGGCCGCATCGTCAAAGCGAACCAGTCGGCCTGCAAAATCTTCGAACTGCCGATGGAACAGCTTCTCAACAAGAAGATGACCGATTTTATTGATCAAACCGATCAGAGGTACCATGCCATTCAAAAGCAGTATGATCAAAAAGGGGAAATCCGGGCGGAACTGCTGTTTCGTATGGCAAACGGACAATATAAAGAGCTTGAGTTCACGTCAAAACGGATCATGTTCGACAGCCAGGACCTAACCATTTTAAGAAATGTCAGCGACAGAAAACGAATGGAACAAGAATTGCGGGAAAGCGAATTGAAGTTCAGAAAAGTATTCAACGGATCAATGGACGGAATCGTTCTTTTCAACAACCAGTACGACATTATCGATGCGAACCCCCTTGCCGGAAAAATTCTCAGCACCCCTCTTGAACAGCTGAAAACGTCCAATCTACTTGATGTCATCTCCGGCTATCATATAGAAAACGCAGCTTCTCCCGCTAAAACGATTTCCTTAGAAGAAATGGACAATGACATCCCATTCCTGCTGAGCGACCAAAAACGGATTCTTGAATTTTCATTTAAAAGAAATATCATTCAAAATATGAACTTGGCGATGCTCAGAGACGTGACAGAACGAAAAGAGCTTGAAGAGCGGCTCCGCAAGTCTGATACCCTTCACGTCGTCGGCGAACTCGCAGCCGGAATTGCCCATGAAATCCGCAACCCGATGACGGCGCTAAAAGGATTTATCCAACTGCTGAAAGGCAGCATCCAAAATGAGGATCACGCGCTTTACTTTAATGTCATCACATCAGAACTCAAAAGGATTGAATCGATTATTACGGAGTTTCTCATCCTTGCAAAACCGCAGGCGATTATGTATGAAGAAAAAAATATCGTCAAAATCATGCAGGACACAATGGATTTGCTGCACGCACAGGCAAACCTTGACAACGTTCAGATGCATCTGAAGTGCGAAGGCGGCATTCCGCTGATTTATTGCGAGCCGAATCAGCTGAAACAGGTATTTATCAACATTTTGAAAAATGCGATTGAAGTGATGCCTGACGGAGGCAACGTATATGTGTCGATCAAACCGAAAGGAGACGACCATATCATTATCTCGCTTGCTGACGAAGGAATCGGCATGACAGAAGACAAATTGAAGAGGCTCGGCGAACCTTTTTACACGACAAAAGAACGGGGCACTGGACTCGGGCTCATGGTCAGTTATAAAATTATTGAAGAGCATAATGGAAAAATCGAAGTTGAAAGTGAAGAAGGGAGAGGCACGACATTCCATCTGACTCTCCCGATCAGACAGCATCATGAGGAGGAGGCTTAATCGCATCGTGGGCTTTTATATTGAAATGACCTCGCCTTTTGGACAAGCTTACATTGTCGAGGAAAATCACCACATTACACATTTGCTATTTGAAAAAGATGAACTAAAACAGCTCCAGCAAGACGGCTTGGAGCTTCGCCGGACCGAAACGGAATTGTTGAAGGAGGCAAAGCGCCAGCTCGAAGAATATTTCAGGGGGGAGCGGAAGACGTTCACCCTTCCTCTCCGCCAGGATGGAACCCCGTTTCAGAAAAAAGTGTGGGAGGCGCTGCAGTTGATCCCGTACGGTGAATCACGGAGCTATTTAGATATCGCGTGCGCCGTCGGGAATCCGAAAGCGGTTCGCGCAATCGGCCAGGCCAATAAAAGAAATGCGCTGCCGATTTTGATCCCGTGCCACCGTGTCATCGGCAAAAATCGTTCTTTAACGGGGTACTCCGGAAATGAAACGGATAAAAAAGCGGTGCTGCTCGACATCGAAAATATTGCGTATAAGGGAAAATAATATTCGAGCACGCCGTTTCTTTTTTTCGTCAGCGACATATAATTTTATTAAGTTAAAAATGTTGGTCTTGGTAAAAAAGGAGGACGAATAAGTGAAAACGAACCGCCCGAACAAAATAGCAGGATACGCGGAATTGTTCGTCAAGCTGCACGTGTTGACCGAAGAGCAGAAGAAAGACATCATCAAATCGATTAAAATCCGCTAAAGCGGCCTAAGTAAGGGCTTCAGCGGAAAACAGCGCTTCAATTTCTTCTTCAAACCTGTCTGTGATAATCCCTTTTTCCGTAATGATGCCTGAGATTAAATCGTGCGGCGTGATATCAAAAGCAGGGTTGAACACTGGCACCTCTTGCGGAGCTATTTGCGTTCCGTTTATCAGCCTGACTTCATCCGGATCGCGTTCTTCAATCGGAATGTCGTCGCCGCATGAAATCGAAACATCAAAAGTTGACAGGGGAGCGGCGATAAAAAACGGGATTTGAAAGGCTTTGGCGAGGATTGCCAAGCCGTATGTTCCGATTTTATTGGCTGTATCTCCGTTTCTCGCGATCCTGTCCGCTCCGACAATGACGGCTGAAATGTTTTTTTCTTTCATCGTATGGGCAGCCATGCTGTCTGTAATCAGCGTCACGTCAATTCCCCCCTGCATAAGCTCCCACGCCGTCAGGCGCGCCCCTTGCAGGACAGGCCTCGTTTCACAGGCATAAATATGAAGGTCGAGGTCCTTTGTTTTGGCAAGATAAAACGGGGAAAGGGCCGTACCGTACCTGCTTGTCGCAATCGAGCCGGCGTTGCAGATGGTCATGATGCTGTCACCCGATTTGAACAAATGCAGTGCATTCTGTCCGATTTGCCGGCACGTTTCTTCGTCTTCAACCTGGATCTGAATGGCTTCATGGATCAGATTTGTTTTTGCTTCATTGACCGATTTTGCGTCCTCCGCACTTATTACCAGCCGATTGAGAGCCCAGGATAAATTGACGGCTGTCGGCCTTGCCTGATTGAGTTCATCTTTGATTTTTCCGAGTTCCACCAGAAACGCGGAAACGTCAGATGTATTGATGCTTTGTGCGCAAAGGGCGAGTCCGAAGGCGGCTGTAATGCCGATGGCAGGTGCACCCCTCACTTTCAGCGTTTGAATCGCATCATAGACGTCTTCTTTTGTTGTGAGGTGCAGGTATTCCGTCTTTTCGGGAAGCTTTTGCTGGTTCAGAATTTTTACCGATGCTTCTTCCCATTCGACAGAGCGGGGCACCGCAAATTGTTCAGGCATGTCATTCACTCCTTAAGTGCGTTCCGAAACGCTTCAATCAAGTCTTTTGGCGTCCGGAAACCACTGCGTTTTTCTATGAATGCTGCGCCTATTTTAAGGGCGAGCTTTTTTTGGCTGATTCTCCGGGAAAACGGAACGATTGTTTCAAGGTCCGCCACATGGGCAAGGCCGATCGTCCGGCGGATCATTTCGCAGCCGGCAAAGCCTGCTGCGTCTTCAAACGCCTGCTTCAGAACTGATTCAAGGCGTCCTTTCTCATTTTTGCAAGCGTCAAGAGCATCGTTTTCCCATGCTTCGCTGAATGTCCGGCTGAACGTATGCCAGACGGTCTCGACATGGCGGTATAAAGGAGCCCGCCTGTTTTCTTCGCGGGAAAGCGCGTGCAGCAGCAGGTTGGCGATAAACTGTCCAATGTCAAACCCGATCGGGCCGAAAAACGCAAATTCAGGGTCGATGATTTTCGTTTCGGCTTCTTCACTTGCGAAAATGCTGCCTGTATGAAGGTCGCCGTGGATCAGCGTTTCCTCTGCGGACAAAAAGCGCTGTTTCAGTTTTGCCGCTTCAATTTTTAATGCTTCATTGCGCCAAAGATCTTCCGCTTCATCGCGAAGCTCTTCTTCGAAATCGTTTGTCTCATGATCAAAGAAAGGGTCTGTGAACACAAGGCTTTCTGTAATATCGCACAGATCCGGATTCGTAAACTGCTTCACAAGCCGCCCTTTAACTGTTGGGTCAAGTGCATATTCAGACGAGTAAAAATGTGTTTTTCCAAGGAATTCTCCGATGTCTTCCGACAGGTGCGGATAATCCTTCCCGTCAATCAGTCCTTTTCTGGCGATTTCCAAGTGAGAAAGGTCTTCCAATACGGTAACGGCAAGCTCGGTGTCAGAATAGTACACGTTCGGGACAAGGTGCGGGACATGCTCGGCTTGGCGGATCAGCGCACTGCTTTCGATTCTCGCCCTGTCAAGCGACAGCGGCCAGCTTTCGCCGACGACTTTCGCATAAGGCACCGCCTGTTTGATGATCAGCCCTTTTTGCTGCTCTTTGTCATACACGCGGAAGACCAGATTCAAGTTTCCGTCCCCGATCTCCCGGCATGTCAGGGTGCTTTTGCTTGGAAAAAGCCCGAGGCGGACGGCCAGCGCGGCCGCGGAGCTTTCGGTCAAAGTTTCGTATGCTGCGGTTTTCGTTACGGTCATGTGTGATTCCCCCTAAATGTCGTTAACAATAAAAAAGCCTCTTTCTCATCGAGAGAAAGAGGCTGATTTGTCGCGTTCGCCTCTCTTATCTCTCAGAATTCAAAGTCTGATGGAATTAGCACCGTGCCCTAGCGGCGCAGAATTTCGCGCCCCATTTCACAATGGTATTACGGTCGGTTGCTGTTGGGGTCATTAGGCCAGTCCTTCACCCAACTCTCGATAAGAGAAATCAATATAAAATTTTGAAATTTCAGTTCGGTCAGTTGCTGAAAATGTTACCAGCATCTCAGTTTTCTTGTCAACACTTTTTTAATATAAATCTCTGCGAATGTCCTCAAAAACCGGAATTTGCCCCCGCGCTTTTTCAATGTCCCCGAGGTTGATTTCGGTTCTGATGACGGCTTCACCGCTCCCTGCTTCAGCGAGGGTGCGGCCGAGCGGATCAATGATGATGCTGTGACCCGCAAATTCGTTTGCCGGGTCACTTCCCGCTCGGTTGCAGGCTGCGACAAAGCACTGATTTTCAATCGCTCTGGCTTTTAAAAGGCTTTGCCAGTGATCGAGGCGGGCGAGCGGCCATTCCGCCGATACAAAGATGATGCCCGCACCTTCCTTCGTATGTTTTCTGATCCATTCCGGGAAACGGATGTCGTAGCAGATAAACCCCGCAGCCGGGATCCCTTCAAGCTCGAAGCTCCCGTCGCCTGAGCCCGCTGACAAATAGAGGTGTTCGTCCATCAGCTGGAAAAGGTGAGCTTTGCTGTATTCTTTGATCAAATGTCCGTTTTTGTCTGCGATGTACATGATATTGTACACACCGCTTTTTTTCTTAACGGCGACAGAGCCGCATATGATATGGACACGGTTTGCTTTTGCCGTTTCCTGCAGCCATCTCTTCGTTTGCCTGCCTTCTTCATCTGCGATGGAGCCGAGATTTTTTAAATCATAACCCGTCGTCCACAGCTCGGGAAGGAGAAGAACATCCGCTTTTCGGCTTTCCTGTTCGATCAGCTGCTCCGCTTTTTTAAAATTTTCAGAAGGATTGCCGTATGCGATATCGAATTGCAGACATGAAATTGTCAGCTTCAATCTGGATCACCTCATTTTTTTCTTTACATTTTACATTTAACAATATATGATGATGGACTATCATTTCAAGAATTTTTCAAAAGCGGGTGAATCATATGAAATTTGAGCTTTCAGATATGCTGAAACAGCTGCCTGAGCAGTTTTTCGCTTCCTTGGTGAAAAAGGTGAATGAAAAAATCGCCGCCGGCCATGATGTGATCAATCTCGGCCAGGGGAATCCCGATCAGCCGACACCTGATCACATCGTTGATACAATGGCGCAAGCCGTTCGCAACCCTGAAAACCATCAGTATTCCTCCTTTCGCGGCAGCCGTTCACTCAAGGAGGCGGCAGCCGCGTTCTATCGAAGGGAATACGGTGTAGAGCTCGATCCCGAACGCGAAGTCGCTGTATTGTTCGGCGGAAAAGCCGGTCTTGTCGAGCTTCCGCAATGTTTGTTAAATCCGGGGGATGCCGTACTCGTTCCCGATCCCGGCTATCCCGACTACTGGTCGGGCGTTGAGCTGGCAAGAGCGAACATGGAAACGATGCCGCTTACAGCGGGCAATCAGTTTCTGCCTGATTACAGCCGGATTCCGAAGGAAGTGAAAGAAAATGCGAAGCTCATGTATTTAAATTATCCAAACAATCCAACCGGTGCCCAAGCCACGCCTGTTTTTTTCGAAGAGACTGTCCGGTTTGCCAAGTCGAACGGAATTTGCGTCGTCCACGATTTTGCCTACGGTGCGATCGGCTACGACGGCAAGAGGCCTGTCAGCTTTCTCGAAACGGAGGGGGCAAAAGACACAGGAATCGAAATTTACACGCTTTCCAAAACGTATAATATGGCTGGATGGCGGGTCGGGTTTGCAGTTGGCAACGCCTCTGTGATCGAAGCGCTGAACCTTTATCAGGACCATATGTATGTCAGCCTTTTTAAAGCGGTCCAAGACGCCGCGGCAGCCGCGCTTCTATCAGACCAAGCGTGTGTCAAGGAGCAAAATGAGCGCTACGAAAAAAGGCGGGATGTATGGATTCGTGCGGTCCGTGAAATCGGTTGGCACGCGGATGCTCCACAAGGTTCTTTTTTCGCCTGGATGCCTGTCCCTGACGGGTATACATCTGAGGCTTTTTCCGATCTGCTTCTCGAAAAAGCGAATGTCGTCACAGCGCCCGGCATCGGCTTCGGCAAATACGGAGAAGGCTATGTGAGAGTCGGCCTCTTGACAAGCGAAGAGCGGCTCCGGGAAGCGGCTTCGCGCATTGCCAAGCTGAATATATTCAAAAAGACCGGCCACAGTCATTGACAACCGGGAAAAACGATGGGATAATTCAAAATAATTTATAAAATCAATATTCTTATCAAGAGCAGGCAGAGGGACAAGCCCGATGAAGCCCGGCAACCGACTTTTTAAGCACGGTGCTAATTCTTGCAGCTGACGCTGAGAGATAAGGATTCGAACCTGAAATGCGAAACCTCTTTTAGCTAAAGCAGCAAAAGAGGTTTTTTATATGCATGAAGCAGGAAGGAGCTACAGAATGAGTGAACTTTTGGCAACATATGTTTTGACAGATCAAGGATGTGACGCAGAAAAGCGGGCCGAGCAAATCGCGATCGGACTGACGGTCGGGTCGTGGACAGATCTACCGTTCTTAAAGCAGGAACAGCTGAAAAAGCATAAAGGACGCGTCGTCAAGGTCGAAGAAACAGAAAGCACGCTGGGGGAAAAACAGGCAACGGTCACCATCGCTTATCCGGAAGCCAATTTTACAAGCGACATTCCCGCTGTGCTGACGACCGTTTTTGGAAAGCTGTCTCTCGACGGAAAAATCAAATTGGCGGATTTGGAGTTTTCACAATCTTTTAAACGATCATTGCCGGGCCCGAAATTCGGCGTATACGGGATCCGGAAAAAAATCGGCGAATTTGAAAGGCCTCTGTTGATGAGCATTTTTAAAGGCGTCATCGGCCGCGATATGGAAGACTTAAAGGAACAACTCAGACAGCAGGCGCTCGGCGGAGTGGATTTGATCAAGGACGATGAAATCTTATTCGAAACAGGCAGTGCCCCCTTTGAAAAACGAATCACGGAAGGAAAAAAAGTGCTTGAGGCAGCTTTTGAAGAAACAGGGCGCAAAACGCTGTATGCCGTCAACCTGACGGGCAGGACAATGGAGCTGAAATCGAAGGCGAGAAAAGCAGCCGAGCTCGGAGCCGATGTGTTGCTGCTGAATGTGTTTGCCTACGGGCTCGATGTTTTGCAAAGCCTTGCGGAAGACGACGACATCCCGCTGCCGATCATGGCGCACCCGGCAGTAAGCGGCGCACTCACTTCGTCGCCGCATTACGGTTTTTCCCATTCGCTTTTGCTCGGCAAGCTCAACCGGTATGCGGGTGCTGATTTCAGCCTGTTCCCTTCACCGTACGGAAGCGTTGCTCTGCCGAAGCGGGATGCGCTTGCCATATATGATGAATGCACGAAGGAAGACGTTTTTAAACCGACATTCGCCGTCCCGTCGGCCGGTATTCACCCCGGCATGGTGCCGCTCTTGATGAAAGACTTCGGCATTGACCATATCATCAACGCAGGCGGGGGGATTCACGGTCATCCAAACGGAGCGGCAGGCGGAGGAAGGGCGTTTCGGGCGATCATTGATGCCGTCCTGGAAGCGGAGCCAGTCGAAGAAAAAGCAAAGCGTTCTCCCGATTTAAAGCTCGCCCTTGAAAAATGGGGAAGGGTTGAGGTTTCCGTATGAGGCAGCCGCTTATCATTTGCGATTTTGACGGAACCATTACAACAAACGACAACATCATCAGCATTATGAAACAATTTGCTCCAGAAGAGTGGCTCGCTTTAAAAGACGGGGTTCTGTCCAAGGACATATCGATTAAGGACGGGGTCGGCAGAATGTTTCAATTGCTGCCGACAAGCCTGAAAGAAGACATTATGGGATATGTACTGAAACAAGCCGAGATCCGCCCCGGGTTTACAGAGTTTGTCTCTTTCCTGGATGAGCAGGGTCTTCCGTTTTACGTCGTGAGCGGAGGGATGGACTTTTTCGTCTATCCTCTGCTTGAAGGCATTGTCGAAAAGGAACGCATTTACTGCAATGAGGCCGGCTTTTCAGGGCGCAATATCGAGATCCGCTGGCCGTATCCGTGTGACGGCAGCTGCGGAAATGAATGCGGCTGCTGCAAGCCTTCTATCATCCGCCGGCTGAAAGGCCGGGACGATTTTGTTGTCATGATTGGGGACTCTGTTACAGATGTTGAAGCTGCCAAATGTTCCGACTTGTGCATCGCGCGCGATTATTTGCTGCGGGAATGTGAGGGACTCGGCCTGAAGCATGCGGGATTCGGCGATTTCCGTGATGTAAAGCGAATACTTGAAGAGACCGCGGAGGTGAAAGAATGGACCCTGAGCAAAAATGGCACGAACTTGCCGAGGTAAAAAAAGAGCTTGCGGAAAGGGATTGGTTCCCTGCGACAAGCGGCAATCTGTCAATCAAAGTATCAGAAGACCCGCTGCGATTTCTCATCACAGCAAGCGGAAAAGATAAGCGAAAAGCATCCGCGGAGGATTTTCTGCTGGCGGACGAAGAGGGGAGACCGGCGGAGACCGGACATACGCTGAAACCGTCAGCGGAGACGCTGCTGCACACCCGTGTCTATCAAAATACAAACGCGGGCTGCTGTCTTCACGTCCATACGATTGACAACAATGTCATCTCAGAGCTTTACGCAAAAGAAAAGCAAGCGACATTCAGAGGCCAGGAAATCATAAAGGCGCTCGGTCTTTGGGAGGAAAATGCGGAGGTTACGATCCCGATTATCGAAAACAGCGCTCATATTCCGGATTTGACGGCGGATTTTGCCGGACACCTTTCAGGCGATTCAGGGGCAGTGCTGATTCGCAGCCACGGCATTACCGTCTGGGGAAAAACGGCATTTGAGACAAAGCGGATGCTTGAAGCGTATGAATTCCTGTTCAGCTGGCATTTAAAACTGAAAGCTTTGCAGGCTTACCACGTTAATTAAAAAGGGGGAGAAAGCATGGCGACAATTCGAATCCATGATGAACAAAACACGACCATTGAAAAGCAGGAAGAAGTAGAACAATTTCTAAAGGGGCAGGAGGTCATTTATGAAAAATGGGATATCACAAAGCTGCCGGCCGGCTTAAAAGAAAAATACGATTTGACCGATGAAGAGAAACAGGAGATTTTAGACGTCTTTGCCGTTGAAATCAAAGACATTTCAGAACGCCGCGGCTATAAAGCGAGCGATGTCATCTCGCTTTCTGACCAAAATCCGAAACTCGATGAGCTCTTGAAAAATTTCAAACAGGAACATCATCATACAGACGATGAAGTCAGATTTATCGTCAGCGGCCACGGCATCTTTGCGATAGAAGGAAAAGACGGCACATTTTTTGATGTCCTCTTAAATCCGGGAGATTTGATCTCCGTTCCTGAAAACACCCGCCATTATTTCACGCTTCAGGAAGACCGAAAAGTCGTGGCTGTCAGAATCTTTGTAACGACAGAGGGCTGGGTGCCGATTTATGAGAAAGAGAGTGTGAGCCAATAATGAAAAAGCGTCCGTGTGGACGCTTTTTTATTTGTTTCTTTCATAAAGGGCCTTGATGTGGCCTTCATGAAAGGAGAGATGCTGTTTTTCATTTTGATAGTATTGAAGACGGTCAAATACAGAGCCGGTGTGAAGCTCGAACTTATGGCCGTCCGGATCTGAGAAATAAATTGAATCTTTGTCGCCTTCATGCCGTTTTCTGCCCTTTAGCACGTTTACACCTAAATCGCGTAATTTCTTTTCCCAGAACGGCAAATCTTCCTGTTGAATCGAAAACGCGATATGGGTGTAAGAGTCGTGGATTTCCTGTCTCTTAATGTCTTTCTCTTCGTTTAATGCGAGCCAGATGCCGTTCAGGTCAAAATAAGCAGTTTTCTCGGCCTTTACGAGCCACTTGGCATCAAACACCTTTTCATAGAATGAAATAGAGACGGACAGGTCAGAGACTGAAAACAAGAGATGATTGATACCGAGAATATTATTGTTTGCCATTGCCGTTTATTCCTCCCGTTAGATGTATTTCAAATCCGTCCAGCTCTTTGGTGATTTGCCTGAATAGAAAAGCGAGCACAGCCGCGTCATCAAGCCAGCCGACACCTGCGAGAACATCGGGAATCAAATCGATCGGAGACAGCACATAAATCAATGCCAGCGCGGCCAGTAAAATCGTTTTTTTCGGGAATAAGGGGAAGTCTCCCTTTCTCCAGGCTCTAAATGCCTTGAAAAACAATAAGAGGCCTGAATACGCTTCTTTCACGGCAAAGATGGTTCGGAGCCTTGACACTGGTTTTTTCATCATTTAGACCTCCTTCTATCCTCATGAACTCTTTTAAAGGTGTTTGCCGTATTTCATCGATGGGTATTACACCTTTAATTCCACAAATCTATTATACTCGATTTCAAAATAATTTTTTGAGAAATAGGTTTACAAAATAAGTATAATCTGTAATAATGCTCAAGTACGCAAAATCTGGATGGTTCTAAGAAACGATATGTCGGTAAGGGGTGAAGCGTATGCAAAATTATGTTGAAAAAGAAGCATTGCTCGTTTCCATCAGCAAGAAGCGGCAAATGATGGTTGAAGCCGCTGAAATCTATGGATTTACAGGGGATGAAACGATCAGGCGGAGCCAGGAGCTGGATCAATTAATTTATGAATATCAAAAACTGTCTATGAATGAAAATGCGTCGGACCATCTGCTGCAGGATTTTTTAGGCTGCATCGACTGTCTGACCGTTGAAAAATATACGGCATAGTGACTGAACGAAAAAGAGCTGCCGTGGAAGGCAGGCTCTTTGCAGGAACGGGGAAGCCTCAGTCAACCTGTTCCTTTGAAGTCGGCAGCGTAATCGTTACAGTCGTTCCTTTATGCTGTTCGCTTTCGATCTGAATGGTTCCCCCGTACATGGAAATGATGCGCTTGCACACGACAAGGCCGAGTCCGGTTCCCTTTTCCTTTGACGTGACAAAAGGCTGGAAAATACTCTCCATCATTTCTTTTGGAATGCCTTCTCCGATATCCTTCACAATAATTTGCGCCTTCTCTTTATGATGTTCGATTTGAATGAGCAGCTTTCCGCCGTTTTTCATCGATTCAAGAGCATTTTTGGCGACGTTCAAGACAACCTGCTTAATATGATCTTTTTTACAATACACATAAGCCGGGTCTTCTCCACAGTCTTGAAATTCCACTTCCACATTATATAAATTTGCCTCAGAATGAATAATCGGCATGATTTCGTCAATCATTTCATTCATGGCGTTAAGCTGCCACTGCTCTGCCGTCGGCTTTCCGAGCACGAGAAACTCGCTGACAATCTGGTTGATCCTCCGGATTTCCTGGTCGATGATTGAGAAATACATTTGATCTTCTTTTGATTGATATTTTTTTTGCAGGAGCTGGATAAAGCCGCTGATACCTGTCAGCGGGTTTCTGATTTCATGAGCGGTGCTCGCTGCCAGGGTGCCGATTAATTCGAGCTTCTGGGCTTCATTTTGGGCGCGCTCCTGCTTGGTCCGCCGCTTCAGCAGCACATACTGGAGCATGAGGAACATAATATTCAGCAGAATGAAAATACTTAAAAATGACAGCAGAAGACTGTGAACGATTTCATCAAGCTGGACCGGTTCCGGATAAACTTCAAGCTTCCAGTCGATCTGATCCAAAAAAGCATCGACGGTGCCGCCGTCCGGCTTCTCAGGAGGAGAATGGCCTGCTGTAAAGACAATCTGATTCTTCTGATTGAGAATTTTGATATAAAGCTCAGGGCTCAGGACGTTCATGATATTTTTCAGATAATCGACGCGGATCGAAGCCAGCAGAAAATTTGTCGTTCTGCCTTCGCTGTCATAGACAGGAGTAAAAATATTCAGCTCCAGCCTGTCCGACACTGTATGTATATCATCTGTGATCACGGATTTCTTTGATTTTTCCGCTTTTTGCAGAATGCTTTTGTACGAAACCTTCTTTTTTTCTTTGACGGGAGACGTGCTGACCATGACATCGCCGTCTTTATTTAAAAGGTATAAAGCCGAAAAACGCGGTTCTTTTTTATACGTTTCCGTCAGGATTCGTTTTATATGCTGCTCATTAACAGGGTGGTTGAGGGCCGTGGCAAGGGAGCTGAGCCTTGCTTCTGTTTCGCCGATCAGGTAGTTGATTTGGTTGCGGTGAATATTGAGCATGAGAGTCGCAGTCTGACGGTGCTTTTCAGTGATATTTTCTCGTTCTTGTTCGTATACAAAAAAGCTTATAATGAAGGCGGGGATCATCACCAAGATCAAATAAAGCCTGACTTTCTTCCATAGATTTTTCAAATTGCGCATATTTTTACTCTCTCCCAATCGATACAGGAATAGGGGTATTATATCACTAGTGAGAGCCGATTTATAGAAAAGATAACCAATACCGTGAAAATAGGACACAATACCGGGGAATTTCCGGATATATCTATTTGATGTTCGATTCCTACTCATCATAACATGGTTTGAATGTTAACAGTTGACATTTTCCTCATAGTTTATTAATGTTTTCCTGTAGTTGTTTCTTTGGAGATGAGAGATATGAGTAATAGAGAACAGGAACAGTCCTTGAAATTATTTATTGTATTATCTCGAGCGTACAGATCCATTAATGATCATATGAATAAACATATTCATCATCATGGTCTGAATCCAACCGAGTTTGCCGTTTTAGAACTCCTCTATCATAAAGGGGATCAGCCCCTTCAGCAAATAGGGGATAAGATTCTACTGGCGAGCGGGAGTATTACATATGTGGTTGACAAGCTTGAGCAAAAGGAGCTGATCGCGAGAAGGGCCTGTGCGACCGACCGCAGGGTGACCTATGCGCAAATTACAGATAAAGGCACCAAGCTCCTGGAGAAGATTTTTCCGGGTCATGCAGAAGAGCTTCACCACATGATCAGCGTGTTAAGCGATGAGGAGAAAGAAGCCTGCATCGAAATGCTGAAAAAAGTCGGACTGAACGCAAGAAATATTTATAAGGGCAAAGAATAAGGAAGCTGCCAAAAGGCAGCTTCCTATTCTTTTTTATTCAAGTTTTCCTGGCCGATCGGCAGGATGAGGATTTCAACGCGTCTGTTTTTCCTTCTTCCTTCTTCGGTGTCATTTGAAGCGATCGGTTTAAATTCTCCGTAGCCTTTCGCGCTGAATATCTTGGCGTCAAGCTTGGGATTTTCGATTAAAAGCCCCATGAAATTGACAGCCCGCATCACGCTTAAATGCCAATTTGATTTAAATTGAGAATTTCGAATCGGCACATTGTCCGTATGTCCGCTGATTACGATATTGCGGGGCGGATTCAAGACGAGAAGGTCGGATACTTCCTTGGCCAGCGGAATGTCCTGCTGGCGGATCTCCGCTTTTCCGGAATCAAAAAAGATATTATCCTCGATGGAAAGGAGGAGGCCTTCGTCTGTCAGCTTCGTATTGACCTGTTTTTCAAGACTTTTCTCTTTAATAAACCGGTTGACCTGCTCCTGAATTTTTTTCAGGGACTGCTTGTCTTTTTCTTTTTGATCTTGTGAGAGATCTTTTGCTTGGTCAGGGCTTTTTCCATCTTCGGTTGTGCTCGTTTTCGGCTCGGTGAAGCTGGAATAATCCATCATTCCTGTTCCGCCGGTAAATACGGCATTGAACGATTTAGACAGCATATCGAACTTCTTGGCGTCGATCGAGCTCATGGCAAACAGTACGATGAACAAGGCCAAAAGCAGTGTCAGCAGGTCGGCATATGGGATGAGCCAAGACTCATCCACATGTTCTTCATGGTCTTTTTTGTGCTTCTTTTTTCTAGCCATTGCTGCTGTCTCCTTTGTCTCCTTCTGGGATGACGATGCTGGAGCGTTCGCTTGGAGAGACATACATCAAAAGCTTTTGTTCAATGACTTTTGGCGCCTGGCCTTCCAAGATCGAAAGGATGCCTTCAATCATGACTTCGCGGACTTTGACTTCCTGTTTGGATTTCCGCTTTAATTTATTGGCAAAAGGATGCCATAGTACATATCCGGTGAAGATCCCGAGAAGGGTCGCGACAAAAGCGGCGCTGATCGCATGTCCAAGCGCTTCAGTGTCGCTCATATCCGCAAGCGCTGCGATCAGTCCGACAACAGCGCCCAAAACGCCGAGTGTCGGCGCGTATGTGCCCGCCTGGGTAAAAATGCCCGCTCCGACTTGATGTCTTTCTTCCATTGCTTCAACTTCTTCAGTTAAAACGTCCCTGATAAATTCGGCACTTTGGCCGTCTACTGCCATGCTCATGCCGTTTTTCAAAAATTCATCATCGATCTCATTCAAATTTGCTTCCAAAGCGAGAAGTCCTTCACGTCTTGCGATTTGTGCCCACTCGGAAAACATCGGGATCAATTCGTTGATTTCGATCATCTTCTTCTCTTTGAACAAGATGCCGAAGAGTTTGGGAACCTTTTTGATCTCGCGGATTGGAAAAGCGATCACAACTGCTGCGATTGTACCGACAAGGATGATCAGCCATGCCGCGGGATTGACGAGAACGGAAGGGCTGACACCTTTCATGACCATGCCGACACCTACTCCGATGATAGCTAAGATGATTCCAATTAACGATGTTTTGTCCATTTTTTCACCAATTCCTTTAACTAACTTTTCTATCGTTAATATCGGTGTTGCGTGATAGGAACTTTAGGGTGTTTCTTAAATTGTTTCAAAATCATGGTGAAAAGGGACTTTAGGGTTATTTAATGTTAAAAAATAGAATTTTTGTGATTCTTACGTTGTATGTAAAGCGGCCTCCGCAATTGGAGGCCGTTATGTGTGTTATGCGGTTGGTTTCACCAAGATTTCATCGTTTTCAACGATAACCGCAAAACCGTTGATGTGTTCTTCTTCAAGCAGCAGATCGGTCATTTGATCTTCGACTGCTGTTTGAATGGTTCGTCTTAATGGGCGGGCGCCGAAGGCCGGATGGTATCCGATTTCAGCAATTTTTTCTTTTGCTTCATCTGAAACTTCAAGCGTCATGTTTTGCTCTTTTAACGTTTCTTCAAGCTCTTCCAGCAAGAGAGTGACGATCTTGACCAGATCTTCTTTTTCGAGCGGCTGGAACTCGATGATGCTGTCAAATCTGTTCAGGAATTCCGGCTTAAAGTAGCTGCTTAGGGAATCGATCATTGATTGTTCGCCCATTACTTGTTCTTCCCGGTTAAAACCGACGGTTGTCCGCTTTTCAGATACTCCGGCATTGCTTGTCATAATGATGACGGTATCTTTAAAGCTGACCGTCCGTCCCTGGCTGTCTGTCAGACGTCCGTCTTCCATGATTTGCAGGAACATGTGCTGAACATCGGGATGGGCTTTTTCGATTTCATCAAGCAAAACGATGCTGTACGGGTTCCTCCGGACTTTTTCGGTGAGCTGTCCGGCTTCTTCGTGGCCGACATATCCAGGAGGTGAACCGATCAGCTTCGATACGGCGTGTTTTTCCATGTATTCGCTCATATCGAGGCGGATGACGGCATCCTTCGTGCCGAACAGTTCTTCCGCAAGCCTTTTAGAAAGTTCTGTTTTACCGACACCTGTCGGGCCGACGAACAGGAATGAACCGACTGGCCTGTTTTTTGATTTCAGGCCGGCGCGGCTTCTTTTGACGGCTTTTGCCACTTTTTTTACGGCTTCTTTTTGACCGATCACGCGGCTTGAAAGGTTTGCTTCAAGCTCTTTCATTTTCTTCTGATCGTCGTGCTGAAGCTTGCCGACCGGAATGCCGGTTTTTTGTTCGATGATGGCTTGAATGTCTTCCGCTTTAACGGTTGCTCGTTTTTCTTCCGCATGGTTTTCCATTTTTTTGTGCAGTGCTTCTTCTTCATCGCGGAGCTTTGCTGCAAGCTCATAGTTTTCTTCCTGCAGCGCTTTAGCTTTTTCCGTTTCGATTTCTTTCAGGCGTTGGGAAGCTTGTTCGCCGCTGACCGTGTCGATTTTCAAGTTCGCTTTTGAACCGGCTTCATCCAAAAGGTCGATCGCCTTATCGGGAAGATGACGGTCCTGAATATAGCGGCTAGACAGAACGACACAGGCTTTGATCGCTTCATCCGTGTAAGTTACATCATGATACGCTTCGTATTTTTCTTTCAGCCCGTTTAAAATCGCCGCGGTCTGCTCAATTGTCGGTTCATGCACCATGATCGGCTGGAAGCGCCGCTCTAATGCTGCATCTTTTTCGATTTGGCGATATTCTTTCAATGTCGTCGCGCCGATGACTTGCAGTTCGCCTCTGGCAAGCGCAGGTTTTAAAATGTTGCCGGCGTCCATGGAGCCTTCGGCAGAGCCTGCTCCGACAAGAAGGTGAATTTCGTCAATAAACAAGACCGCGTTTTTGCGTTCTTTCAGCTCTTTCATCAGCTGTTTCATTCTTTCTTCAAATTGTCCTCTGATGCCGGTGTTTGCTACGAGGGAAGCGACATCAAGCAGGTAGAGTTCTTTGTTTTTCAATTTATTTGGAACATCGCCTTCGGCGATTTTGAGAGCAAGTCCTTCAGCAACGGCTGTTTTACCAACGCCCGGTTCACCGATTAAGACAGGGTTGTTTTTATTTCTGCGGTTTAAGATCTCGATTACACGGGCCACTTCATCATCGCGGCCGATCACCGGATCGAGCAAGCCTGTCTTTGCGGCATTCGTTAAGTTGACGGCAAGTTCATCGAGCAAGCCTTTTTTGGCAGCGGTTTGCGTCTGCGCTTGTGATGGCTGGCTGAAGAAAGAACCTCCTCCGCCAAAAAAATGATTTCCTGAAAACATAGAAGGCTGAGTCAGCTCTTTATAGCAGTCTTCACATAAATCCATTTGCTTTTTTGTAAAGTTGATTTGCATGTTCAGGCGAATCGTCGCCTCATTTTTTTGACAATGTTGACAACGCATTTGCCAAAACCCCCTTTATTGTATTTGACCTTTTTTGACCAATTGACTTTGAAAAAATGGTCTGTAGTTTGACCATTTCTGACTATTAGTATACATTGACCTTCTTTGACTTTCAAGTTCTATGCTTTTTTCTTTTTGTTCCTGAATGAGAAGTTGTCCTTCTTTTTAAAGGACATGGCTCATATGGTGTAGAAAGGGAATTCGTTTACGGAGGAGTCGTATGAGTCAATCACATGGATCAGCCTTTCAGCTGGCATTTGTTTATGTAGGAACGGTCGTCGGAGCCGGATTTGCAACTGGAAGAGAAATCGTCGAGTTTTTTTTAAGATTCGGCTGGCCGGGATTAGCCGGAATTTTGATCAGCGGACTGATGTTTACATTTCTCGGCGCAAAAATGATGCTGATTGCGGTCAGAATCAATGCCAAATCTTATCAGGAGCTGAATCAATATTTATTCGGCCATACGCTCGGGAAATTTGTCAATGTCTTCATGCTCGTGATTTTGCTCGGCGTGACGTCTGTCATGCTGTCCGGAGCGGGGGCGATATTTGAGGAACAGCTCGGCTTTTCAAACCAAGCGGGGATGATTGCGACGATTGCCTTGAGTCTGTTTGTCATGATGAAGGGCGTTAAAGGGATATTCGGCGTCAATGTCATTGTCGTTCCGCTGCTGCTTCTGTTCACAGTCATCGTCCTGTTCGATTCGTTTATTTTCAGAGGGCCGGAGATCCACAATTTGGCGGCATTCTCGGCGGCAAAACCCGATTGGATTTTATCCGCTGTTTCGTACGGCGCTTTTAATTTGTCGCTCGCACAGGCGGTTCTCGTGCCGATCGCTTCTGAACTGAAATCTGAACAGCTCATTATAAAAGGAGCATTAATCGGAGGGTGTCTGCTTACCCTTGTGTTGATCGCGAGCTTTCTGTCTCTTTCAACATTGCCTGATGTCCTGTTATACGAAGTTCCGATGGCACAGGTTGTATTCATTGTCCAACATTCTGTCCATATCATCTATCTGTTTATCATTTTCGGGGAAGTCTTCACATCGGTCATCGGCAATTTATATGGTCTTGAAAAGCAGATTAATGAATATCTTCATATGAAAAGCCTGTATGTATTTATGTTCATCCTGCTGACAATCTACTTGACGGGACAAATCGGCTACGGAAAACTGATATCGACCATTTATCCTTTGTTCGGCCAGCTGAGCCTCGTCTTTATATTCTTTTTGATCGTCAAAAGGGTGCCTGAGCGTTGAATGGCAGGCATTGCACTTGGCGAAACATGCGATTTGTGATAAGATGGCGAAGGAAAATTGAAACAAAATCCGCTTGAAACTGCGGGAGAGGTTCTAGCAAAACCCTCTATAAAAAACTAAGGAAAGCTGTATCCTTGGGGTATGGCCTTTTTTATTGTTTTTTTGCTAGAACACTTTTCTCACAGAGAAAGGTGTTTTTTCGTTTAGATATCAGTGAATCTCTTCTTTTATGAAATACTGACGGAAAGCGGAGAAGGAGGAATTATGAAACAGGAAAAAGCGATCGTCGTATTCAGCGGCGGTCAGGACAGTACGACTTGCCTTTTGTGGGCGCTTCGGCAATTTCAGGAGGTGGAAGCGGTCACCTTCCAATATAATCAGCGGCACCGAGAGGAAATCGAAGTCGCGAAAAAGATCGCTGAAAAGCTTGGCGTCAAGCATCACCTTCTTGATATGGAACTGTTAAATCAGCTCGCGCCGAATGCTTTGACAAGGGATGATATCGAGATTGAGGCGAAAGAAGGCGAACTTCCGTCCACTTTTGTTCCGGGACGCAACCTCGTGTTTTTATCGTTCGCTTCGATCCTCGCCTACCAGGTCGGCGCGCGGCACATCATAACAGGTGTATGCGAGACGGATTTCAGCGGCTATCCGGATTGCCGGGATGAGTTCGTCAAATCCTGCAATGTCACTGTCAACTTGGCGATGGAGCGCCCGTTTGTCATCCACACGCCGCTGATGTGGCTGAACAAGGCGGAAACGTGGGAGCTCGCCGATGAGCTTGATGCGCTTGATTTCGTGAAAAACGAGACGCTGACGTGCTACAACGGAATCATTGCTGACGGCTGCGGCGAATGCCCGGCCTGCAAGCTTCGGGCGAATGGCTACAATGAATATATGAAAATGAAAAAGGAGCGAGCTTAACAGTGCTTACACAAATTTACCCGCAACCAAGCCATCCTTACTCTTTTGAACTAAATAAAGATATGCAGATGTCAGCCGCGCATTTTATTCCGAGAGAGGATGCGGGCGCATGCAGCAGAGTCCACGGCCATACGTATACAATCAATATCACGATTGCCGGGGATGAATTAAATGAATCAGGATTCCTTGTCAACTTCAGCACCATTAAAAAATTGATCCACGGGGAATACGATCATACGCTTTTAAATGACCATCAGGAATTTTCGGGTGAAAGCGCGGATCGGATCCCTTCGACAGAAGTGGTGGCGAAAACGATTTACGATAAAACAGAGGCTTATTTGAAAGATCTCAAAAACCGTCCGCATTGCGTTCAGGTGTTTGTCAGGGAAACGCCGACAAGCTATGTCGTCTACCGTCCAAAACCGGGTGTTCACAATGGCTAAGCCGATTCCCGTACTTGAAATTTTCGGTCCGACGGTTCAGGGAGAGGGGATGGTCATCGGGCAAAAAACGATGTTTGTCAGAACAGCCGGCTGCGACTATTCGTGCAGCTGGTGCGATTCAGCTTTTACCTGGGACGGTTCGGCGAAAAAAGACATCAAATGGATGACCGCTGAAGAAGTATACGAATCTCTTAAAGACATCGGCGGAAACGCCTTCTCGCACGTTACGATTTCAGGAGGCAACCCGGCGCTTTTAAAACAGCTGGACGGACTGATTTCCCTTTTAAAAGAAAACGGTATACGGACAGCGCTTGAGACGCAAGGGACGTTTTATCAAGACTGGTTTGCCGGAATCGATGATTTAACAATTTCGCCAAAGCCGCCGAGCTCCAATATGAAAACCGATTTTAACAAGCTTGATCATATTGTTGAAAAACTGAAAGAGCACGGCCGGGCGGCAGCGGCAAGTTTGAAGGTCGTCATATTCACGGCGGAAGACCTTCAATTTGCAAAGCAAGTTCACCAGCGTTATCCTGATGTCCCGTTCTTTCTCCAAGTCGGAAATGACGACGTTCATACAGAAGACCAAGAGCGTCTCGTCGAACGGCTGCTTCAAAAGTATGAACAGCTGGTAGAAGCGGTCACGCGCGACCCTGAATTGAACCGCGTCCGCGTTCTCCCGCAGCTCCACACCCTGATCTGGGGTAACAAACGAGGCGTTTGATTGAAGAAAGGAAGATGAATGATGACCACAAGAAAAGATTCAGAACTCGAAGGCGTAACCCTTCTTGGAAATCAAGGCACCAATTATTTGTTTGACTATTCTCCGGAAGTGCTTGAGTCTTTCCCGAATAAACACGAAAACAGGGACTACTTCGTGAAATTCAACTGCCCTGAATTCACATCCCTGTGCCCGAAAACCGGACAGCCCGATTTTGCCACGATCTATATCAGCTACATCCCTGATAAAAAAATGGTAGAAAGCAAGTCTTTGAAACTGTATCTCTTCAGTTTCCGAAATCACGGCGATTTTCACGAAGACTGCATGAACATCATCATGAACGATTTAATTGAGCTGATGGACCCGCGCTACATCGAAGTCTGGGGCAAATTCACGCCGAGAGGCGGAATCTCAATCGACCCGTACACCAACTACGGCAAACCCGGCACAAAGTATGAAAAAATGGCCGAGTATCGGATGATGAATCATGATCTGTATCCGGAGACGATTGATAATCGGTAAGAGGTGCAGGAGAAGTGAGGGTTTGTGAGGGTTTGTGATCGTTGTGTGACTGGAGTGACAGTAAAAGTGTGACTCGGGTGTGACCCGAAAATAGCGAAGTGTGACCCGTGAAAATACGGTATTTTGTATAGAAATAATGGTCGAGGGGATAGAAATGTTTGTGACCTAGACGTGCAATTACGCACGTCTATTTTTTTTTCATGTAGAACGTTCCTACGGTATTTACCTTGCGCATACGTCGTTTTTAAAAGGCGTCTATGATTCCGAGACGCTGGAAGAAATCGGCCTATATGCGGTACGTCAAACGTTCATCGGAACGAAACGAAAGCATATTCGGAATCTGGCCGGCTACTACAACGGCGTGCTTGACCGGATACTAGACCGCCTATACGAGACAAGATTCGATTCGTTAATCGAAGAGTGAAAGGGGATATTTTTCGTCATTCGCCTCGTTAACGTCTTCGTTCGCTAGTTCGCCAACTTCGCGATCTCTTTCGTTCGGGGTTTCGTTAATTTTCGACAGTTATTCGTCTTGTTTCGTTCGTTTATTAGTGAAAAATACTGCTTTATTCTCGTTTTAAAAGAGTTATTTTTCGGTTTTCACTTGAAGTGACTAAATAATTCAGTTATTCTGACAATGAGGAGGGGATGAGATGTATATGCGGGGGAGACGAAGACCGGCGATTAAACATAGTGAGAAAAATACATACGAAAGTAAGACTCTGTCTGATGTGTGTAAACAAATTTGTAACGTAAAAATGTCTGAAGGACTTACGAAAGAAACAATTGATCGCTATCGCCGGGTTTGTGAGAGTGTGGAAGAATTCGCGGAAATTAAAGGACTGTCCACCAATGTTGAATCTATAGATGTCGAGTTTGCGAGGCAGTACATGACCTATATACTGCACGAGAAGAAAACGTTTAAGGGACACCGTTATAAACCGGAAAGTGTGAAAACTCCAGGGTGTTCTCCGAAATATGCAAATGACCACCTGAAAACTATGAGAGCAGTTTTTACTTTCTGTATAAAGGAAAATATGATTTCGGAAAATCCATTTCAAAAAATAAATAAAGTCAAGCAGCCGGAACCTATAATTCAAATATTATCTGTAGAGGAGATGAAGCAGCTTTTAAAAACACCGAATAAGCGAAAGTTCTCTGAGTTTAGAGATTACGTGGTTATGATGTGTTTAATTAACTCTATGTGTAGAATCGGAGAAATCGCCACTTTAGAGATCGAAAATATAAATTTTGAGTTGAGCTACATTATTCTTGAAGCTCAAAAAACAAAAACGAGAAAAGGCCGTATGATTCCATTAGATAAAAATACAATGCAGCTGCTTAAAAAGTTATTGTTAAGAAATACGCGATTTAAGCCTAGCAAGTATGTCTTCATTACGGAGGAAGGGACAAGACTAACGACCGACAATTTTAGAAAACGGCTTGCGGATTACGCTCATCAGGCAGGAATAAATAAAAGAGTCCATCCGCATTTATTTAGACACACCGCGGCGAGCATGTTTTTGCAGGCAGGAGGGGATCTTAGGCACCTCCAGACGATCATCGGCCATAAAGATTTACGTATGGTATTACGATATACTCATCTGTCATTAGAATCCCTCGCAAGGCAACAGAGTGAATATTCGCTAATAAACCAAGTGGTAGATGGGTTAAATAAGCCAAGGAAGACAAAAAGAAAATACGGAAGGTAGGAAATATCGTGACTCAAAAGAAAAAAAATTTTCTCGGTAGAAGAAAGTCTTCCTGATCTCTCTGGAATGTTTAATAATATCTCGGCATCGCCAAACCCAAAGCAAATTACAATTGAAAAAGCACTTACAATTATTCTCCGACAGATGGAAGTAAGCGGGAATAGGGAGCGGACAATTAGCGATTACCATCTTCATGTATCACATTTTAAGGAATCAGAAGAATTAACATATCTACATGAAATTACATATAAGTCGATTCATTCATGGCTTGGAAACATGGATGTCAGTGCACAAACAAGGCTCACGCGTTTGAAATGTCTCAAAGCATTTTTATCGCGTTGTTTCGATAATGGATGGTTCGAATCGAAGTTTTGGAAGAACGTAAAGGTGAAGGTCGACAATAAAGTTAAAGAGGGGGCGACGGATCAGGAAATCAAAATCTTACTTTCGTTATTAGACCGACTTTGTACAGCTACGTGATGCGACAGCATTGCTTCTTATGTATAAAACAGGTATGCGTGTAGGGACGCTCGCAAACTTAAAAGAAGAACATGTCGATTTTAATGGAGAATTACTTCGGTTAAGTGGTGAAATCGTTAAAAATCGAGAACCTTTACTACTGCCCTTTGATGAGACTCTCGCTCAACTTCTCTCTGTACTGGTGAATAAAAACGCCGAAATCCGCCGAGCATATAAGAAGGACAATAAATTTGTTTTTTTAACAAAGTACGGCAATCAAATAGCAACAGGGCCGTCGAATAACAATATTCAAAAACGGTTGAACAGGTATGCGCGTGAGTACGGATTAAAGAATATAAATCCGCACGCATTAAGAAGGGGCTTTGCGAAATCCTTGCTTGAAAAAGGCGCAAATTTAACTGACATTTCAAGAGCACTGGGACATAGTGATCTTTCGGTAACGACTAAATATTTATATTTAGATAAGAATGAAGTGGCCGAGAGTTTGCGGAGGTTTTTGTGAATAAAGGTCGGTGGCGAGCCGGAACGCTACACGTTTAATCCTAACGTGTTTTATCGACAGTCCAAGACGCCTGACAAGACGTTGCTTGCGATGTTTAACGTGAAGAAGCCGTAGATGAACGAAAAGAGGGCGCCAATTATGGCGCCTTTATTAGTTTTCAATTCCTCTGTTACTTGCGTGTGTAAAAAGTGAAAGTAATGACCAGAATAAATTCTGCCTAGTCATGAAAATGAATCATTTAACAATTATATATTAATAGCAAAAAATATAAAATAAGGGAAATAATGTTGAAAATCATCGTATTCTAGTTTAGAATAAAGTTACAAATAATAGAAAGGGGACTTTTGTTTTGAGTAAGAGAGTAGTGAGCATTGTCGCGACCGTTTTAAGTTTTGTGTTGTTTTTAGCTTTTACAATGCCGTCAGTTAGCTATGCTTTTGCTTCAAGTAAGGGGACATTAAGTGTTGAAAAGGATAAGTACATATCTATTTTAGACGCTTTGGAGAACTCTATTGTGAAAAAGGGTTCTGGTTATGAAGTCGACACTAAAGTAGCTCAAGACTTCGGTCTAAATGCTATTGAAATTACTAATTTAAAAGAATTTGTAAAAAGTAGTTCAAGCCAACAAATTGAAAAGACGTTAAAAGAAGTGCCTCAAGCTAAGGAGCAAGCGAAAAAAGAAAAAACTACAACTTTCGAGATTGCCGGTTTTAAGGAAAAATTGACTGCTGCTATGTACGCGGTATTTGTCACACTTTGCGGAGTAACTTTAGCTCAACAATTTATTTCTGATATGTATGAATATGGCGCTTATAAAGCATGCCACGCCCTCGGTAAAAAACATAAAAGCATAAAAGAAGCATGTAAAATAACAGGGCATTGGTAAAAAAAAATAAGAGGGCGGTAAAACTGCCCTCTTATTTTTTGATAAGCTCTAGCTCTTGAAGACTTTTAAAAAGTTTTTTCAAACCGTAAACCGTAATTAAGCCGGACAAAGTTAAGCCACCAATAAAATACAGCGATAAGTATAATGCACCCATTGTGACTATCCTTTCTTGCTTGAATTTTATTTAGTTGTTAACTTATTATAGCATATAATCCAAACAATTTCCAACACAGGAAAAGGTCCCGTTACGTCATATACTCTTCTTCATACCGCATCTGCGGCACTCCCGAAGGAAAATTCCGTCCTTCACCGAGCTTTTAAACAGCGTATAATCACAGTTGTCGCAGCGGCCATAATGAACATCCGGATATTCCTTGTAGTCGTATATAATCGTTATGTCGTATCCTTTTGTTTCGTAAACCATTCGGCCTCAACCTCCAACTATTAGAATGCGGCAATAGTGCGTTCAATTCAACGCCATTCATGGAACGAAGGAATCCGCAGTAATCCGTTTTCAGTCTTGACCCAGTGTTTGACGCGGCACCCAATCGGCTCAATATAAACGTACTTCTCCGTTTCTTCGACGTCTTTTCTCTCGGCGTGTAGTTTCCGCCGCGCATCCTAAGGCATAAACTCCATAACGCCGGCATACTCTGGCCGTCCATGTCGAAAGAAGCAGCGCACTGTCTTCCTTGCGCAATCCCTTGTCGCGCGTTTTAACTTTTATTTTATACATTCGAATGAATAATCTAAATTAAGAGTCCCTAATTCTACAGTGGGATTCTCTCCTGAATTAAAGCAATTTTGAGAGAGAGTTTGTATTTCTTTATTATTGAAAAAGCTTTTAGAAAAAAAATTAAAGACGCTGTTATCACGAGTGTGAAAGGAATTATTATAGATATCCGAGGTAAATTTGTTAACTTCTTTAATTTCATTCAGATAGTTTTCCTTCCATTATGGGAGTTTTTCTCTTATTATCACTTTTTTGTTTTAAAGTTTCACCCCATATTTTCACTAGTTCATCAATAAACTTAACAAGGAAGATCATTTCCAGAATTGCCACCACTTTTTCTTGCGAACGGCGGCCAGCATTTTTTGAGTTTCCTGGGATTCACGAAGGGATTTCATCAGCATTTCGTCTCTTTCCTTCTGCCGTTTCTCAAAAAGTTCAATGCGTTCCAGCATCATTTTATTGAATTCCTCTTGTTGTTTGACAAATTGAGATAAGGCGTGATCTATATTCAGGCCGTCCAGCATATCTTTTGGTCCACACAGTGGCCTGAACGTAACAGATACGCAGTTGTTATCTATTATTGATCTATAGAAAATTCTTTTTCAGGGAGTCCCAAAATATCTGTATTATTAGGAATATAACCAAGCAACCGTAACATTGCTACAATTTGCCCCTTATGATGAAACTCATGCGTAATAGAATGGACTAGTAATTGGTGTGGTGTTTTTTTTACGATTCCACTGCCCGCTTTCCAAGAAGGCTCTTTTTCGATAAAATCATCAAATTTCTCAGTGAATTGTTCAAACACAGTATCCACATATATATCAGCCTGTTGAAAATAACGTTGAATATCTTCTATCTGCATATTATGGAGTGCTTCCTTTGTTATGAGTGGTGAAGTTGTTTTTGAAAGCACAAAAGAACCCAGCCAAGCATGATAACAACCAGCCACATGAACTAAAGAATCTCTTATACTTTGAAAACCAAATCCAAACTCTTTTGTAAAATCATTTTTATTCAATACTTTACACTGGTCTAGTAAAATCTGTCTTGTTTGTTTCACCCAATCATATTCGTGTTTTTCCATCACTATCCCACCCCTTAAAACATATCAAAATATTCTTCTAATTATACACAAATGTGTACCATCATTAAATGCTTGATTTAATCGAACTTTAATGCAGGCAAATCAAGGCGCTCTATTTTGAGGGGGAAAAGATACATAATAATGATACATAGCCAAGTGCGACCGATAAAATGAAGAAATTGAAGAGTTTAAAACTGCGAAAATACATATGGAAAATCATTGAAGAAAACATGACGGTATATACATCCCGAGAAATAATAAGATAATGAGCTTGTTGCAGTTATGCAAAAAGAATGCAGAGACAAAGATTGCGAATACTAAAAATAGACGCCAACTATGGCGTCATAAACTCCTTGATACCCTTTAAAATAAAGAGTTATAAAAATTGACCGGCATCCACTCTAGTGGAATCTTTCTCCTTAACCAGTTTTAATGTGGCCACGATTAGAAAGCTGACAATCACTAGTAAGAGCCATGAACTCACTTTTCCTAGATGAACGAGACTCCACGCGCTGGTTTGGTTTGGATATGTCCAGGCTCCAAAAAACGTTGCGATATTTTCGGCTATCCATATAAAAAATCCGATGAGCACAAAAGAAAGTGCGAGCGGCATACGGTAACGAATTCCATTAACCTCGTATATGACCCATGATTTCCAAAAGACAATTACTACAAGTCCAGATAACCAAAAGCGGACGTCAATCCAATAATGATGGAGGAAAAAATTCAAATAAATCGCAGCGGCAAGAGGTACAACGACGAAAAACGGCGGCCACTTAACCAGTTCAACCTTAAGCCTCCTCCACGCCTGGCAAAGATAACTGGCGACACTTGCATACATAAAGCCGCTATATAAAGGCACTCCGAAGATTTTGGAATAACCTTCCTCTGGATAAGACCAGGAGCCCATTTGCACCTTGAAAAGTTCAAGAGCTAGTCCAATAATGTGGAACAATGTGATCACCTTTAGTTCATCCCGTGTTTCAAGCCCGGAATACACCATCCACCACTGCATGAGAAGGCAGATGATGAGCAGCCAGTCATACCGCGGCAGGAAGGGAAGAGGAATGATTTGTGTAATTGCCAAAGAGGCAAAAATAACGACAGGAAATAAACATGACAAGGACTGCTCCCAACCAAAACGAACGAGTTGATTTAGTGCTCTCATCATGTGTGCCTCCGAAGTTTTTTTCTGAATATATACGAGGCCAGCTTAGTATTGCAGCTAAACAGATTTACGGGTATACGCATAAGATCACCGCCGAATAGGCTAAATTTTTAATCATGGGTGTCTTCATCACTTCGGTATTCCAAAATATCTCCGGGTTGACATTCTAAAGCCTTGCAAATCGCCTCTAAAGTTGATAATCGAATAGCCTTTGCCTTTCCGTTTTTTAATATAGAAAGATTCGCCATTGTGATTCCAACCCTCTCAGAAAGTTCCGTTACGCTCATTTTTCTTTTAGCAAGCATCACGTCAATATTGATAATAATTGCCATTGTTTTCACCTCAGACTGTTAAATCATTTTCTGATTTTATATCAATCGCTTCTTGCAATAGCCTTTGGAGAACAGCAGCAAAGACGGCGATAACCATTGAAGCAAAAATAAGGACCAGTCCGATTAGTATGATGCCAGGAGCGTCGTCCATCTCCGCGATGAGATAGAAGAGTGGCATGCCTGCCGCTAATAAAATACTGATGGTGATTGCACAGTATTTTATATTCTTTAAAGCCCGTACAGACAATTTCGAGAAAGCTTTATTGTGGTCAATATAGCTTAAAAGTTTAAAGGCTTGATACAGAGCAAAGTAAAAAGGTATTGCCGCTGCATACAAATCGATATAAACGAGATATTTCAGATAAGAAATATCTGGATACAAATCAGCTGCAAAATTCGCTATCTTCGGCACGAAAAATATGCACAAAGCAAGAACTGGGATTCCAATAAGAATAACAGCCATCTTTAAAAAGAGTGTTGATCCCCGTTTCATTAAAAGCACCTCACTTATTTTGTCGATTTGAATTTAACACATTATTTATCGTTTTACAATAAAAAAATATTGATAAAGCTGATTTTATTGTTGTTATGGTATGATACCTTTTTGATTTTAGACAAGCGTTTATAAAGCTATGCAAAGAAATACGTCAGCGGAGTATACATCACCTCTTTTGGACCTTTGCGGCTTCCGCCAAACGAAAAGATCAAGCTTAAAGGGTCTCGAACGATAGCTTATATGAACGCAGGTTCGAGACAGTCAATGAATTGAAAAACGCTGGTTATGCGATAGTTAACCGGAACTCAGCAGAACCATATCGTCAAATAAATCCTAGGGTGAAAAAGCTCAAACGTACCATAAAGGAATATGTGTCAACAAGGAGACAATAAAACAACTTCCGATTGGCATGTCTTTGCCCATAACGTGAAGACTCGGGTTGAAGTCGAGGAGTTATTTGAGTGGAGACCGAAGACGATTAGGATGGTGAAAACAGAAAAGAGAATGTTGTTAGATTTAAATTAAAATAAGACGCCATTAAGGCGCCTTCATCTCGTCTTAAATCCATTCACAAAACTTTCTCCGTCCTGCTCCGTGTTAATAAGCTGCTGGGCGCTTTGGCTGATGCGCTGAGCGAGCGCCTCTTGCGCTTTTCCTTCAAAGCTGTAGAGGAGCGCTGAATAGACGCTGTTCATTTCTTTTTGTATATCGTCTATCTTAAACTTCGGTCTTAGTGTCGTTTTAATGCCTTCAAGCTTCGTTGCGGCTGATACCCTCATGCCCGTTTTCAGCATTTGAAGCTGATTGCGCCGTATGAGGAGCGTATCTTCTTGATCACCGTTTAAGTTGTTGAGTGAGGCTAGTTTATTGAAATTTTCCATTATGTCATCTCCTAAAGCTTAAGCCAGTTTGCCAGCATTTTATCTTTTGATTTAAAATCTTTTGCGATCTGAGCAAGGTACCCGCTGATGTCTTCTAAATCTGAAATCGTATTTTGTAATGAGGCGATGTACGCTTTTTCGGCATGAACATCGTAAAAGAGCGGATTGCCTTTTTTGTCAAACGACTGCGCCAGGTTTTTCAGCGTATTGTTTACATCTTCGAGTGTCAGCTTGTCGTATAAACCGTGGCCGACTTGACGGTAGGTATCGTGTTTCAGGTCGTTGATTTCGGCGTCGTGTTCCTGATAAGCGTTTTCGGCTTCGCGTTTCATCGTCCGGAGATCGTTGATCATCACATTTACTTTTTGCGCGAGCTGCTTAGCGACTTCGGGTGTTACTTTAATTGCGCCACTTCCGGATGCAACTTCCGGTGGAAGCATTGCTTTTAAATTTTTATCGTATACGAGCTCATCGCCCTCTATATTTTGAACATTGCCGTTTTCGTCGAAGGTGAAGTTATTACTTCCGACCCAATGCGTATCAGGCATTCCTAAGATTGCGGTCTGAAAGAAATACCCAGCGTTTTGCCCGATTTGTTGGAATACATCGCCCTGCATTCTCGCCTCGCGCACCGCATTTGATAATTCAGGGTCCTTCGTATAAATTGTCGTACCGTTGTGCCGGTCATACTCGTTCCACCAGCCGGCCCCGACCATATCATCCGGGTTGATAATCGATTTTATGGATCGGTCATATTCACCGTTATTAATTTTTTTTTGCTGCTCCGCAGAGTGTAGGTGGACGATTGAAGGGCTGTTAAACGCTACGGCATAGACATTATTGTTGACCGCACTGTATTCAGCCTCTGCGCCGCCGAGAGAATGTCCGGTTGTTGAAATGACCGTCGAGGTGCCTTTATACTTTTGTTTAACTTCCCGCACCAGATCGTCAGCTTGCCCGATTTGGGACGTTTTCGTAATTAACTTGTAGTTACCGGTGCTAAGCATCGAGTCTTGTGTCGGAGTTCCGTTATATTTTCCGAGTGTTTTAGAAGTATCTTTCGCATCTTTTTCGACTATGTAGTGTTCCTTCTTTTTCGGGTCAATTCCCATTACAACGTTCCCGCCGTCAGCGTCAATAACATCTTGGAAGAATTGGTTCTTAGGATCTGTTCCCGCGAAGGCTACGACGACGTTTTTTGGTGTGTCAGGTTTAACCCATTTACCGTCCTTTTTCTTCGCTTGAACAAATACATACGCGTCGAGTCCGGTGTCAGAGTCCCTTTTAATTTTATCAACGTAATAAGCCTTATTTGATTTACTCTCTATAGGTGTTCTATCCTTGAAAGCTTCTTTCATTTTATTGCTACTATATGTGTTTTGGCTAAGAAAATAATAATCCTTATCTGTTAAATTAGGAATATCGCTCTTTTTATTCATGTACATAACCCCGCAAACTATGTAAAATGTTATGAGGAAAGGATGGTTTTATGAAAAAATACATAATTATCCTTCTTGCTCTGGTCATTATAACATTTGGAGGAATATTTATGAAGCAACAAAATGATAACAGAGAGAAAGAAGAGCTTTATAATTTGGCTAAGGAAAGAATGACAGACTTTATTAAAACGAATTATGAGGACATTAAGTCAATTGATTATTCTGATGACTACGAAGTGAACCCAATGGGCGGAATTGATATTAAAGGGTATCTAAATGGTGATAAGCAAAAGAAAATATGGGGTATTTATGATAAGTCAAATGACGAAGTAGGGTCCTTCACAGTCGATGCTGAAAGAAAGCCCGAATGTAAAGATGAAATTTGCGATTATTAATAAAAGGTCCGACTCGATTGAGCGGGCTTTTTTCTATTTTTATCTCACGTTTGTTTAACTAATCAGTTTTATTACCCCTGATAATAAACCTACCGTAAAGCATTACATCGTTACAGGCATGAAGGGTGAGCTTTCCCCGGTGGAAAAAGAGATTTTCGAAGAGAATTACGAGAAAGTTAGCGAATGACTGAGGAGCCAAATAAACGGTGCCCGTTAAACTCAGATCCCTGTGAAATCTATATTAATTTTTGATGAACCTGTCGTGATATTTCCCTAATGAGGATGTCGATATTAGTCCGTCATAGATGTTTTGGGTACGCCATAAAAGAAAAGATTGCGGATATTAAAGAACCCTTTTAAAATGAGTGAACCTTTTTCCTTACTTCTACAACGTTCCCATGAATAGCCGGAACGATTTAGCTCAGCTCAATCTTGTGAGGAAGGGTATACTTTAGAAAAAGCTTAATATACTGAGGTGAATATTGAAAATATGGATTCGGCATTGAATAATTTAATCATCAGTTGCCATTACGCTTTATTGGGGGCAATTCCATACAAATTAAGGGGACTCGCAGTCAAGTTAGAAAATGAAACGTTATACTGGAAAGGCTATTTTAACGGGGAACCGACAGACGATGAAATAGAAATGCTGAGCGTAGCTTGTACAGAGGTACTTGCTGACTTTCCATATATTAAGGACTGTGAAGAAGAGTATATCAATCATAAGTTTCCTTTAAAAATGGATAAATTACAGTTTTGGGCATTTTTAAGATGGGAAGACAACGAGCATGATGAAATAGGATAAGCTGTAAAACACTTTATTATAATTTGTTACGGAGTTTGGTGTGAAGTGTAATAAACGAAAGGTGAATTCATTTTAAGATTATAGGGATTAAAGCTTTAATATGATAGTTGGTTATCGGGAAACCACTTTCAAAAACGCACAAGTTCACAATAATAAAAAGATATTCATGTTGATTAGGCGTGCATCATTGCATGTCTATTCTTTTTGGAAAGAACTTTTACCTAGAACTAAAGAACTCAAAAAGCGAGAATGACACAAATTTTATTAGTTCTATTGTCTTATTTTTTATACATAATACCAAAAATACACTTCAAATGATTTATAATGAAGCGTGCCTAATAATTAGCAAACATGGAACGTGATTCAATAAAAACGTATAAGGTTATTGCAGTATGAACTGGAGGATACAGTTTTGAAATATAAAAAAGCAGCAGCGCTTGGAATTGGTTTACTTTTATTTATAGGCGGATGTCAGAACAGAGAGGAGTCTGACATTAGCGTCCAAGATTACACAGGACAAGATTTTCATATTCAGAGCAGGGGTTATCAGAAAGAAACCGCTGAGATCGCAGAAGCGCATCGAGATGAGGTTGAAAAAACTGTAAAAGATTATTTCTTGGATCAATATAGAACAAAGGTAAAAGTCCATAACATTGTCGGAGGGCATGGATTTGTTACTGTGTATGCTGAATCGATCGGAAAATTGCATTTCTACACAAGTGCAAAAATTAAAATTGATTTGGACAAGAAAGAGGTGCAGACTGACGCGATCCGTTCATCGGAGTTGGACGTGAAAGACTCGATTACAAGCGCGATATACGCATTGGCTTTTGAAGACGAATTTGCCGCGCTAGATTACTATTTAGAGAAGCTAACAGAAGAAGAGCCGATTGTAGGCAAAACGCAGGCAGCCGTTGATAACACAAGCGGTAAGGGATATCAGACGCCTTATTATGCTGTTTCTTTAACTGCTGATTGGAAGGATGACCTTTATTCAGCATATTTAGAAAACCCGAAAAGAAGCAAACAAGACTGGCAGGAAAAATTAGAAGATGAAGAAATCACCCCAAAATCATGTGATATCAATATAAATTTATATATGAAAAAAGCACATACAAGGCCAAGTGAACGCATTTATAATCAAGTGGTGCAGGATATTGAAGACATGGAAGAGCTGGCACCAGGGACTTACAGCATTTACTTGAATGACAATAGAATCGATAAAAACTTAGGATTTAATCCAAGAAAAAGCACGCTTGGACGATAATGTCTTCCTAAACTGATCATGAAATTGAAAATGTACTGATACGGAGATCTATTTTAAAATAATGTTTTAAGGAGCCGGAAAGCGGTCGGGTATTTCATTTCATTCCGCACGGTCGCCGGTTTTTTCAGCTGTTCAATCAAAAAGCGGCATCGATTACGGCGCGGCGCGATGCTTCAAATAGCAAACTTCTTCGGGACGATGCAGGGAACAGAGGAAAAAAACCGCCGGACCCGGGTGGCAGGCGGTTTTTCCTTTTGCAGAAAAACTTGTGGAAATAAAGCTGCGTGGAAATCGTGAATATGTGCTGTAAAGGGCGGCTGATTAATGCAGGGAATCTTTAATAATTTTATAGTTTTTATGATTGACGACGGTTAAGGAGTCCAGTTCCAAGTCTCTGTAGTTTTCCATAATCGTAACATCGACGATCACAGAGTTTTCGTTTACTTTCTCTACGATTCCGGTGAGTCCGTTTTTAAATTCGATGACGTTCCCGACTTTTGCAATTTTCAAGTGACTTCCTCTCCTTTAAAGTAAATTAACCTATTGAAAGTATTTTGCAATATTTTCTTGGAGAAGTAAAGCAATTTGGGAAGCGGCATCACTATTGTTGTACCCGGTGTGACTTAATGTTATAGTTAATTAGTTAAAGATGATGAGAGAAAAGGGGAGAGAACAGGTGACAGAGCAAAATGCCATCGATCAGATCGAGCAATTAAGGTCAGGGAGCATTCATGAACTCCACGTAAAAAAAGAAGATTTTCTTTCTTTCAGAGCCATCTTAACAAAGCAGGAAGATTTTAAGCATTTTCGCGGCATTGCCCAGCATGGCGGAGATATTATATTTCAATATATGAAAGAGGCAAGAAGCTGAAAAAGGCTTTCTCAGACCGGCTGAGAAAGCTTTTTTTATTTGTGTGAAGCCATATGTTTCTGGAGATTTTGGTGTTTTCTGCATGAAATCGTCCGGCCGTCTGCAATAATGTGACAACCGGACAGTTTGATGGAAGGGATGCCAACATTTTGGCAATGAAATCAGCGATTCGTCTTGTTAGTGTAAAACATATGTTTTTTTCGATGAAGATTTGACAAGGAGGAAGGAAATGAAATCGAAATTTGCTGCGCTAGCTGCGTTTTTAATCTGCATGCTGCCGGCAGCAAGAATCGAACATGCTCAAGCTGTCATGTTGTTCTCGAAAAAAGATAAACAGGAAATGGAACGGCTGATGGAAAGCCTTAAACAGGAAGAAAATCCTGCTTTTCAATTAACAGATGAAAAAAGCTTCATTGAAGCCGCGCATCTGCCGGCTGAAGAGGAGCAGGAAAAAGAAGAAGCTGATGAAGAGACGACGGATCTTTCACATAAAGAAAAAGATCTTTTATCAAGGCTTGTACATGCCGAAGCGAAAGGCGAGTCATTTGAAGGAAAAGTGGCTGTTGCCAATGTCGTCCTGAACCGGGTGGAAGACGGCCGATTTCCTGACAGCGTAAAAAGCGTGATCTATCAAAGAAACGCTTTTGAGCCCGTTCTAAACGGCAGCATCGAGAAAAAAGCAGACCGCGAATCAGTTGAAGCTGTGGAAGAAGCGGTAGATCAAAATAAAAAAGAAACAGACGCTTTATTTTTCTATAATCCCGACATCGCTTCTGATGACTGGATTAAAACAAGAAAAGTCGTGAAGCGCATCGGCAATCATGTCTTTGCGATCTAAAAAGCAGTCAGGGCCATCCGCCTTGACTGCTTTTTATATGCAATTCTTTCTCACTTTTCACAGCCCAAGAAAAAATTTGTTTTTGATACTTTATGAAAATCAATTTTCAATGAAAAAGAAAATAATTTTTAGACTTGTCTCATATGATGGGATAAACCCGTGAGACAAGGAGAGACCTCATGAACCGTTTTGTAAAAGGAATCGTTCTTCTTTCGCTAGCTGCTTTTTTTGCAGAATGTCTTGAATTCGTCATCAACATGATTCTTGCACGGGAGCTTGGCGAGCATGGCATGGGGCTCTACATGAGTGTTTTGCCTTCCATTTTTTTAGTTGTGGTGATTGCGAGCCTTGAGCTGCCTGTATCGATATCGAAGTTTATCGCCGAGTCCACCCCGAAGCTGCACGAAAGCATGCTGAAACATGCATTGCGGATGACTGCGGTCTGCACGGTTTTTTCCACGGCAGCTGCAGTGATCATTCTTCCATTTATTCCGGTTTTTGATTCTTACCACCCTCTGATCAGAGGGCTTGTGATCGGGATGATCCCTACGGTTGCCTTTACGTCGATCGCGAGAGGCTACTTCATGGGCGTTCAGCAAATGGGTAAAATCGCAACGGCGAATGCCCTGAAAAAAATCTTTCAACTCATCGGCTTGTTTTTATTTTTTCAATGGTATTCCTTTGAATTGGATACTTCTCTTCTGATCTCGTTGTTTGTCCTTGTTGCAAGTGAAGTGGTCGTGTTTGTTTATCTGTTTTCTCAGTTTGTTTTGGTCAGGCGCGCCGCTCAAAAAGGGCAGCAGATCCACCTGCGGAGAAACGATGTTTTAAAGCGCCTGCTCACGGTTTCGATCCCGACGACGGGGCTGCGCGTTTTTCACGCTGTGACAAACGCAGTTGAACCTTTTTTGGTGAAGGGGACGCTGCTTGCCGCTGGCGTATCGAGAACATCGGCCATCGACCAGTTCGGCATGCTTTCGGGGGTGGCGATGACAATCGGCTTTTTTCCGGCTTTCATCGCCCATTCACTGATGGTCGTCATGATCCCGAGCATTTCCGAAAGCTACGCTTACGGACAATACGAAAGAGTGATCAAACGGATTAAACAGGCGATCTTCATCACGCTGTTTTACGGCATACCGTCCGTTATGGTGATGTATCACTTTGCAGATCCGCTGACCCACTTATTTTTCGATTCGGTTAAGGCGTCGTTTTACCTGAAAATGCTGTGGCCGTATTTTTTATTTCACTTTTTTGCCATGCCGTTTCAGGCCTGTTTAATCGGAATGGGGTTGGCCAAAGATGCCTTTTATCATAATGTATGGGCCAGTGTTTTGTCGTTTTTGATGATGTATGTTCTCGGATCCATGCAGACATTGCAGATGACGGGGATCATCCTAGCGATGAATACCGGAATGATTTTGCTGACGGCGCTGCATTATGTGACGATTTGCAAAGAGCTGGGCGTCACGCTTTTTTTGACAAACAAATCCCGATCTCCGAGAATTGAAAGCCGCTGATTGACCCTCTTCATAGTTTTGGTTTTTGCGGGGAAGCTAATACTAAAAAGAAGGGGAGTTCATATGCGAAGAATCAGTCTTATTTATCCGCTCATCCTGTTGCTTTTTTTCGGAGCCTTCGTATTTCAGCCGCAGGCCTCTGCAAAATATGCTTCTCCGGCAGTCATGCAGATGAACACGGTGGAGGGGCAGCGCGTCGTCATTCCCGCCGAAGGCCAAAAGACGATCGTTCATTTTTGGACGACCTGGTGTCCGCCGTGCCGTGAAGAGCTTCCGCGATTCCAATCCTACTATGAAAGCAAGCAATCCGGAGTAAAGCTCGTGACCGTGAATCTGCTGAATGCCGAAAAAAACGAACAGAAGGTGAAACAGTTTATTAAAGCAAACAAGCTGACATTTCCGATCGTTTTTGACAAAAAGGGCGAAATGATGAAAGCCTACAATGTCATGACGATTCCAACAACATTTTTCTTTAACGAAAAAGGAGAGCTGGAGAAATCGGTTGTCGGACCCATTACTGTGGAACAATTGAAAGAATGGGCAGGGAAAAGCTGAGCCGGGGGTTCAGCTTTTTTTTGAAATCTAAATGATAATTAATATCATGAAGAAATTATAATAATTATTATTTGAAAACGTAGAAAGCCGTGCTATAATGAGAAATAGAAAAGGGTGTGTTCAATGGACAAGAAGCAGTCATACCCTTTATATAAATAAAATACTCCATGTTTATGCTGCCGATGAGGCGGCAATTTGTTTTTTAAGAAGGAAATTGACGATGAATTACATTCTCAATTAGGGAGGATATTGGAGATGCAATTAGAGATCGGGAAACAATCGCAGCAGAACCGTCACACGTTTCATTTTGAAAATTGGAGGCAGCACGGGGAATTGATTGCTGCGCTTTTGTCGGGTTTGTTGATTCTTGCAGGCTGGCTGTTGTCCGGCAATAAAACATTGTCCGTTGTTCTGTTTATTTTAGCTTTTTGTATCGGCGGCTTTGCCAAAGCGAAAGAAGGTATACAAGAAACGCTGGCGGAAAAAACGCTGAATGTTGAACTTCTGATGATTTTTGCGGCGGTCGGGTCAGCGCTGATCGGCTACTGGGCTGAAGGGGCCGTGTTAATTTTTATCTTTTCTCTCAGCGGGGCGCTTGAAACGTATACATTAAATAAAAGCAAACGCGATTTGACATCGCTGATGAAATTGGAGCCGGCGGAAGCCGTTTTGCTCGAAGAAGAAAGAACAAGAACCGTGGCGGCGGCCGATCTTCAAGCGGGCGACCTCATTCTTATTAAACCCGGGGAACGCATTGCGGCAGACGGGGAGATCGAATCGGGAAGAACGAGTATCGACGAATCGGCACTAACGGGTGAATCAATCCCCGCGGAAAAAACCCTCGGAGACGCGGTTTTTGCGGGTACAGTCAATTTGAGCGGATCGCTCACCGTCCGTGTCACAAAGACAAATGAAGATTCGTTGTTCAAAAAGATCATTCGGCTCGTTGAGTCTGCACAAAACAGTGTTTCGCCGTCACAGGCGTTTATTGAGCGGTTTGAAAATATTTACGTTAAAGGGGTTTTGCTTGCTGTCGGACTGCTGCTCTTTCTGCCACATTTTCTGCTTGGCTGGAGCTGGAGCGAGACATTTTACAGAGCGATGGTGTTCATGGTCGTCGCTTCGCCGTGTGCCCTTGTCGCTTCAATCATGCCTGCCGCGCTGTCTTTAATCTCGAATGGCGCAAGAAACGGCCTGCTTGTCAAAGGTAGTGTTTTTCTTGAAAAACTTGGCAACAGCAAAATCTTTGCATTGGATAAAACGGGAACGATTACGAACGGAAAGCCCGGCGTGGAGGATATGCTTTTAGCTGCTGATATCGAGGAGCGCGAATGCTTGGAGGCTGCTGCTGCGATTGAGAAGCAGTCAGGCCATCCGCTTGCCAAAGCGATTGTCGAGTATGCAGAAGCAAAAGGCATCGAGCCTCCCGCGAATGTGTCAATCGAGGAGACGTCAGGGTTTGGCGTTCAGGCTCGATACAATGGAGAGACATGGCTGATCGGCAAAGCTGGATTTGTCGGGGAAGAGGCAGCCGGGCAATTTCTCACGGCGGCTGTTCAGGAGCTTGCCAAGCAGGGAAAAACAATTGTGTTCGTGAAAAAAGGCGAAAAAATCGCGGGGTGTTTTGCATTAAAAGACCAAATCAGACCGGAAGCTAAAGCGGTGATCGAAGAGCTGAATGCGCTTGGTGTTCAGACGGCGATGCTGACCGGGGACCAGCCTGAAACCGCAGCGGCCATCGCACGAGAAGCGGGCTTGAAAATCGTCGTTTCAGAATGCCTTCCTGACAGAAAAGTAGAGGAAGCGCAAAAACTGAAAAAAACATACGGAACAATCGTTATGGTGGGAGACGGAATCAATGATGCACCGGCCCTTGCCGCCGCTGATGTGGGGATCGCAATGGGGGGAGGCACAGATGTCGCACTGGAAACAGCGGATGTTGTTTTAATGAAAAACGAATTGACAGGACTGACCAAAATGATTCGGCTCTCCCGGAAAATGAATACGATCATTAAACAAAACGTGATTTTCTCTCTTGGTGTGATCTGTCTTTTAATCTGCAGCAACTTTCTTCAAATTCTTGATCTGCCACTCGGTGTCATCGGACATGAAGGCAGCACGCTGCTTGTTATTTTAAACGGTCTCAGGCTGCTGAAATCCTAAATAAAGAAACGGCTGCATGCTAACGGCAGCCGTTTTTTCACATCAGAGGGCTGTTTGAGGAAGAGGCGGCAATAATAGAAGCGGGCGGCATCCCCACAATACATAAGCGGTGAGCAAGAGACGGGAAAAACTGATACAATGGATGTGATGCTTTTACATGTTAAATGTATGGTACGGAAACTGTCTCAAGGAGTGAAAAGGAGCATGGAAAGAATTGAACAAATCTCTTCCTGGCTGAAAGAAAAAAACATATCTTCGGCTTTTATTCATTCAAAAGAAAACGTATTTTATCTTACCGGCTTTTATACAGAACCGCACGAACGGCTGATGGGCGTTTTTATTTTTCAAGATGAAGAGCCGTTTTTTGTTTGTCCGCAAATGGAGGCTGGTCAGGCGAGAGCAGCCGGCTGGGCGTATGAGATCATCGGATACGGGGATCATCAAAACCCTTGGGAACTCATATCCTCAGCGCTTCAAAAGCGAAACAGCCAATGTTCAAAAGTGGCGGTTGAAAAAGAAACGCTTGCTCTGTCGCGCGCCGAAATGCTGCAGGCGGTCACAAACGGTGCGGAGCTTGTCTCTGCAGAAGAAAGGCTGAACCAAATCCGCGTCATCAAAGACGAAAAAGAAATCAGCATCCTCCGTGAAGCGGCCAAGCTTGCCGATTACGGAGTCGAAGCAGGAGCCGCCGCATTAAAAGAGGGGATAGCGGAAATCGATGTCGTCGCTAAAATCGAGTATGAGCTGAAGAAAAAAGGAGTCCAGGGGATGTCGTTTTCCACAATGGTCCTTTTCGGAGAAAAGTCAGGACAGCCGCACGGAAACCCGGGCAGCCGCACGCTTAAGCCGGGCGATTTCGTCCTCTTTGATTTAGGCGTGATCATTGACGGTTACTGCTCTGATATTACAAGAACGCTCGTGTATCAAAATGTGAGTGAAAAACAAAAAGAAATATATGATACGGTGCTTCAGGCCGAAACGGAGGCGCTTAAGATGAGCAAACCCGGTGTCAGAATCGGTGATCTTGATTTAAAAGCGCGCGGCATCATCGAAAAAGCGGGCTATGGCGATTACTTTCCTCACCGTCTCGGGCACGGGCTCGGGATTTCGCCTCATGAATATCCGTCCATGAGCCATAACAATGATGAGCTTTTAAAACAAGGTATGGTATACACGATTGAACCCGGCATCTATGTGCCGGAAATCGGAGGGGTGCGCATCGAGGATGATGTACTTGTCACTGCCGATGGAGCAGAAGCGCTGACAAAGTATCCAAAAGAGCTGACTGTCATTTCTTAAAAAACGGAACCCGCGCCCGCGCGCGGGTTCTTTTTTATGCTGACGTGAATCGTTTGTCTTATTACCCGCGTCAATCCTTTGAAATGAAAAAATCGTCAAAGGAACGGAATGGTTTGATCTCGTGTTTTTCTTTAAGCGGTTTCATCGCCGCTTTTGAAGACAGTACGATAACGATACATAATAGAATCAGAATGAAGATACCCATTTTTCTTCCCCTTTCTGGAATGAAAACGTGTTCAGCACCGGTGCTGACTTCATTCTAAATTATGAAACGCTTTCCATATCAAGCCCTAAATTAATAAAAAACCCTGATGTCAGGGTTTTCAGGAATTTTGCCGAGCCGCTTAATATGATTGACGTTGAAAAAGTCTTGTGATGATCGTTTGAAGAATGAATCTACAGCGCCTTTTTGTTTTTATTATGGGGATTTAGATTGATCAAAAGATAATCGGATTGCATCATTATTCTCATGTTAAAAATTTGTATACTAAGCTCAAAAGAAGGGAGGGATTAAATGGGACAAACGCTGACAAATTAAATCTGCCGCAGACAATTTCATCTCTCATCCAGATATTTCAGTCCCCGCAATGATTGCGGATTCACCCCCACACAAATAAGCGTTAAAAAACTTCTCTAATGATTTGAAGTCCATTATTTATGAAAGGAAGCTAGCAAAGAGTGAAAACATTAGGATATGTACTGTTTTTGTCGATATTTGCTTTTGTCAGTATCGTACCGGCAGCTGACGCGAAAGTGATTGATCATGACAAAGTGCAAGGCTTCAGTGAAGTAACCCCTGTGACGGTTTCTCAAAAAGCGGCCAAACGTTTTCAGCCTTATTTAAAGGTCGGAAGCGGCTGCGTGCCTTTTCCCGCAGTTGACGCACAAGGCAATACAAGCGGAGGCCTGGAGCCTACCGGAGCGCCCGAAGGACACTGCAGCAAAAGCGTGGGACAAGTGTACTCCCGCTCTGCATGGTACAATGGAGTATGGGCGATTATGTACGCATGGTATTTTCCTAAAGATTCACCTCTGCCTTTTAAAGCATTCGGCCATCGACATGACTGGGAAGGAATCGTCGTATGGATCGATAACCCGGCAAATCAAAATCCAAAAGTGTTTTCCATCGCTTATTCTCAGCACGGTAAATTTCAAAAAACAGCTCCAAACAACAAGATCATGGAAGGTGATCATCCGAAAATCCGCTATGATGCTCCTCAAGCACCGATTAACCACAGTTTATATGTGGACAACGCAAAGGGCGGAACCCAGCCTCTCATCGGATGGGAAGATTTGACGCCTGCCGCAAGAAACGCATTGAACACGACGGATTTCGGAAGCGCAAACGTTCCTTTCAATGATCACAATTTCATGAATAACCTTGGAAAAGCATGGTTTAGATAAAAATATTTCGTGTATCGGCTGATTGTGAAATATTTTCATATCAGCCGGTTTTTTTCTCCGTACATCTTCTTCACTGTTTTCTTCATATTTATAGAACCCCGAAAAAAATTCCGAAAACGATCAAAATCCACGTCTCCAAGCGATATAATTTCTTTATGACGCGAAATGATCCGGCATGTATGAAAAGATTTGAAAGAAAGAAGGGAAACGAATGGCAAATATCAGGGAAATAGCTGAAGCCGCAGGGGTTTCCATCACGACTGTTTCAAGGGTTCTCAACGGCCACCCGTATGTCAAAGAAGAAAAACGTCAAAAAGTTCTTGAGACGATTGAACGGCTCGAATATGCAAGGAATATGCATGCCGTTCATTTATCCAAAGGCTTTTCAAATATGATAGGTGTTGTGCTGCCGACCATCGGCCTCCCTTATTTCGGCGAGCTGCTGGAAGGAATCGCTGAAGAAGCTGCAAAGGAAGGCGTTCACTTTTCGCTTTATCAAACAAATTATCAATTGGAAAAAGAAATTTTTGCATTGGAGCAGCTGAAACAAAGACAGGTGGACGGCCTGATTTTCTGTTCAAAAGCGATGTCTGATGAAGCGCTTTTGGACTGGCATGAGACCGGTCCGTTCATTCTGTGCCAGGACTCAAGCGAACGGTATTTTTCAACGGTCAGCATTCCGCACAAAGATGCTTTCCGGTTAGGACTGGATTTTTTGATTGAAAAGGGGCACACAAAAATCGCCATTGGTTTGGCAAGGAAAAATGGCATGAACAGCCATTTTCGCCTTGAGGCATACAAGGAAGCTTTGGCCGCGATCGGGGAGCCTTACCGGGAAGAATGGGTATTCGAGCGGTCGCTGACGATAACCGACGGGCAAAAGCTGTTCTCTGAATGGAGAGAGATGGAGGAGAAGCCGACAGCTGTTTTTATCGCCAACGACCAAGTAACAGCCGGTATGTTTCTTGAAGCGCAACGTCATCAGGTGGATATTCCCGGAAGCCTCGCCATTTTAAGCTGTGACAACCAGCCAATCAGTGAAGTGCTGGGCATTTCAACGATCAAAATTAATATAAAGGAAATGGGGAAGCATGCGTTTCGCCTTTTGCGAAAAAGAATCGGCGGTGCCGGCCCGGAAAAACAGACCGTTCCATACAAGCTGATCAAAAGGGCGACTGTGTAATGTAATCAAAACATCAATCATTTTCCAGACAGTGATCAAATTTCGACATTTTTCATCAAAAAGGTCAAAATAAATTGACGCGCTTTCATGAGTTTTGTACGATATGAGAGATTGATGACAAAAAGGAGCTGAGGATCGTGAACAGATCCTTTACCGTTGAAAAGGTACTCAACAACAACGTTTTAATCGCTCTCCATGATGATTACAGAGAAGTTGTCTTGATTGGCAAAGGAATCGGTTTTGGCAAAAAGCGCGGAGATCTTATCGAACATGAGAACTATGAAAAAATGTTTATCCTGGAAAATGATAAGGAACAATCGCAGTATAAGAAGCTCCTCACTTATGTCGATGAAAAAATGGTTGATATCGCCAATGATGTTATCTACCATATCGCGCAAAAAATCGGCCAGCCGCTGAACGAACACATTCATGTCGCGTTAACGGACCATATCGCATTTGCGGTTAAGCGCTTAGAAAAGGGATTTGATATGAAGAATCCGTTTTTGCTTGAGACGGAATCGCTTTATCCGAAGGAATACGAAGTCGCCAAAGAAGCCGTCGATATGATAAATGAAAAATCAGACATTCAGCTGCCTGAAGGCGAAATCGGGTTTATCGCACTTCATATCCACAGTGCGATGACGAACCGCCCGCTTTCTGAAGTCAATCAGCATTCCCAACTGATCTCCAGGCTTGTCCAGGTCATCGAGGATTCGTTCCAGATGCAGGTCAACAGGGAAAGTGTGAACTATTTGCGGCTGATCAGGCACTTGCGCTTTACGATCGACAGGATTAAACGGGACGAGCCGATTCAGGAGCCGGAAAAATTAATGTTATTGTTGAAAACGGAATATCCGCTGTGTTACAATACTGCTTGGAAGATGATCAAGATCTTGCAGCAAGCGCTCAAGAAACCGGTTCATGAGGCAGAAGCCGTTTATTTGACATTGCATTTGTACCGTTTAACTAATAAAATTTCATAACGCCTTTATAACGTGTTACTGATTCGATCAGGCATGAGTGAAAAAAGGGAAGAAATGAAGACGCTGTCTTTTGTTTCTTAGTGTACCCGCTTTCACCCATGCCTTTTTTGTCGTTCTAAAGGCGAAATGTAAACGGTTTATTTGGATGAAAAAGCAGTCTTTTGAACGAAGTTGTCATGAATTTTTGCTGTAAGGTCAAACTATCCTTAGAGGGGGTTAAAACATGTTTAAATCGCTATTTGGCGTTCTGCAAAAAATTGGACGGGCGCTGATGCTTCCTGTTGCGATCCTGCCGGCTGCAGGGATTCTGCTAGCGCTTGGTAATGCCATGCAAAATCCGCAGATGACAAAAGTCGCACCATTCTTAACGAACAGCACCGTTCAGCTTGTTGCGAAAGTGATGGAAAGTTCAGGTGACGTCGTGTTCACCAACTTGGCGCTCCTTTTCGCAGTCGGGGTTGCCATCGGTTTGGCTAACGGCGACGGTGTTGCCGGAATCGCCGCTATTATCGGATATCTTGTTATGAATGTCACGATGAGTGCAGTGCTTCTTCAAAACGGTTCGATTCCAAGCGACGCAGTTGAAAGAGCACAGTTCTTTACTCAAAACCATCCGGAATACACGACAATGCTCGGCATACCGACATTGGCAACGGGGGTATTCGGGGGTATTATTGTCGGTGTCCTGGCCGCTGCCATGTACAACCGATTCTACACAATCGAGCTTCCGCAGTATTTAGGATTCTTTGCCGGAAAGCGCTTTGTTCCGATCATTACATCGATTTGTGCATTGCTGCTGGGACTCGTCATGCTGTTTATCTGGCCGCCGATCCAAGGCGCGCTGAACAGCTTTTCGACAAACTTGCTTGCAGCAAATGAAGCGGTCGCAGCTCTCATTTTCGGAATGATTGAGCGGGCCCTGATCCCGTTCGGTCTGCACCATATTTTCTACTCGCCGTTCTGGTACGAGTTCTTCAGCTATACGAATCAGGCGGGAGAAATTGTCCGCGGTGACCAAAGAATTTTCATGGCGCAAATCAAAGACGGCGTCGATTTGACAGCGGGTACATTTATGACCGGTAAGTATCCGTTCATGATGTTCGGTCTTCCTGCGGCAGCGCTCGCTATTTATCATGAGGCAAAACCGCAGAACAAAAAGCTTGTTGCCGGAATTATGGGTTCAGCAGCATTGACATCATTCTTAACAGGGATCACTGAGCCGATCGAATTCTCATTCTTGTTCGTCGCTCCGATTCTGTTTGCGATTCACTGTGTGTTTGCCGGCCTGTCATTCATGATGATGGACATTTTAAATGTTAAGATCGGGATGACATTCTCCGGCGGTTTGATCGACTACTTCCTGTTCGGAATTCTGCCGAACCGTACAGCTTGGTGGCTTGTCATTCCTGTCGGTTTAGTCCTGGCTGTCGTCTACTACTTCGGATTCAGATTTGCCATCCGCAAGTTCAACTTGAAAACGCCTGGACGCGAAGATGCAGCTGCAGAATCCGCTGATGAAGGCAAAGAAGCAGCAGGAGATCTTCCTTATCAAATTCTAGAGGCGATGGGTGACCAAGAAAACATCAAACACCTTGACGCTTGTATCACAAGACTTCGCGTCACAGTCAACGATCAGAAGAAAGTTGACAAAGAGCGCTTGAAAAAACTCGGCGCATCTGGCGTGCTAGAAGTCGGCAATAACATCCAAGCAATTTTCGGACCAAGATCCGACAATTTAAAATCGCAAATGCAAGACATTATGTCAGGCCGCACACCGCGTCCTGAAAAAGCACCAAACGCTGCCGAGGAAGTAGAGCAGCAAATCGAAGAAGTCATGGTCGAGCCTCTTCAAAATGAATCAGGTGAAGAAGTATTCGTTTCACCGCTTGCTGGTGAGCTTCATCCGATTACAGATGTTCCGGATCAAGTATTCTCCGGAAAAATGATGGGCGACGGATTCGCGATTCTTCCTGCAGAAGGCACAGTTGTGTCACCTGTAAGAGGGAAAGTGCTGAACGTGTTCCCGACAAAGCATGCGATCGGTCTGCAGTCTGACGGCGGCAGAGAAATTCTGATCCACTTTGGAATCGATACGGTCAGCCTGAAAGGTGAAGGCTTCACTGCATTTGTTTCTGAAGGTGACCGGGTTGAGCCGGGCCAGAAACTGCTTGAAGTCGACATTGAAAAAGTGAAGGACAGCGTACCTTCCCTGATGACGCCGATCGTGTTCACGAACCTTCAAGAAGGCGAAAGCGTGAGCTTAAAGGCAGAAGGCAATGTCAGCCTGACACAGGACGATATCGTCCGCGTTGAAAAATAAATTCACAAAATGGCCGTACTTGTCAGATGACATGTACGGCTGTATGATATAATATTGTGAATGTACTAAAAGCTTTAAATTAAAAGGAGATTGATAAAAAATGGCACAAAAAACGTTTAAAGTAACTGCAGATTCTGGAATCCACGCTCGTCCAGCGACTGTTCTTGTACAAACAGCAAGCAAATATGATGCAGATATTAATTTGGAATATAACGGAAAAACCGTCAACCTTAAATCAATTATGGGTGTTATGTCACTAGGTATTGCTAAAGGTGCTGAAATTACGATTTCTGCTTCCGGCGCTGATGAAAATGATGCTCTTTCCGCACTTGAAGAAACAATGAAAAGCGAAGGTTTAGGCGAATAATGCTTGAACTAAAAGGAATAGGCGCTTCAGCCGGTATTGCGATCGCAAAAGCATATCGGCTTGAGGAGCCTGATCTAACGGTTGAAAAGAAAAACATCTCTGATTCTGATGCGGAAGTAAATCGTTTTGAAGACGCCATCGAGCGTTCTAAAAAAGAGCTTGAAATCATTAAAAACCATGCATTGAAAGAGCTTGGAGAAGATAAAGCGGAAATCTTTTCTGCACATTTGTTAGTATTAAGCGATCCGGAACTGTTAAACCCGATTAAAGACAAAATCAAATCGGACTCCGTCAACGCGGAATTCGCTTTAAAAGAAACGGCCGACATGTTCGTCACAATGTTCGAGTCGATGGATAACGAATATATGAAAGAACGCGCCGCAGACATCCGCGATGTCACCAAGCGTGTCACAGGGCATCTTCTCGGCGTTGAAATTCCGAACCCGAGTCTGATTTCCGAAGAGGTCATCATCGTAGCCGAAGACTTGACACCGTCTGATACAGCGCAACTAAACCGCAACTTTGTTAAAGGGTTTACAACAGATATCGGCGGACGGACGTCCCACTCAGCCATCATGGCGCGCTCGCTTGAAATTCCGGCCGTTGTCGGCACAAAAGCGGCAACAAAAGGCATTCAAAACGGCGTAACAGTGATCGTTGACGGTATCAATGGCGATGTCATCGTTGATCCTGCCCAGGAAACAATCAGCGAATACGAAGAAAAGCATCAAGCCTTCCTGGCGCAAAAAGCCGAATGGGCGAAGCTTGTCAATGAACCGACTGTAACGAATGACGGACATCATGTGGAACTTGCCGCTAATATCGGTACACCTGATGATGTAAAAGGCGTTCTGCAAAATGGAGGAGAAGCAGTCGGCCTTTACCGGACTGAATTCCTTTACATGGGCAGAGACCAGCTTCCGACTGAAGAGGAGCAATTTGATGCCTATAAAACCGTTCTTGAGCGTATGGAAGGCAAATCAGTTGTCGTTCGTACTCTTGATATCGGCGGAGACAAAGAGCTTCCATATTTAGAACTGCCAAAAGAAATGAACCCTTTCTTGGGATACAGAGCGATCCGTCTTTGCCTTGATGAGCAAGAGATTTTCAGAACGCAGCTTCGTGCGCTGCTTCGGGCAAGTACATATGGAAACTTAAAAATTATGTTCCCTATGATCGCGACTGTAAATGAATTTAAAGAAGCGAAAGCGATTCTTTTAGAAGAAAAAGAAAAGCTGAAAGCTGAAGGTCAACAAGTTTCCGAAGACATTGAAGTCGGTATGATGGTTGAAATCCCTTCAACAGCGGTGATCGCTGATCAATTCGCTAAAGAAGTCGATTTCTTCAGCATCGGAACGAATGACCTGATTCAATATACGATGGCTGCTGACCGGATGAATGAGCGGGTATCTTACCTATACCAGCCGTACAATCCTGCGATTCTCCGCCTGATCACGCTTGTCATTGAAGCGGCCCATAAAGAAGGAAAATGGGTCGGCATGTGCGGCGAAATGGCGGGAGATGAAATCGCGATCCCGATCCTGCTCGGTCTTGGACTGGACGAGTTCTCAATGAGCGCGACGTCAATCCTGCCGGCAAGAACGCAAATCAGCAAGCTTTCTAAAAAAGAGACGGAATCGTTCAAAGAGCAAATTCTGTCCATGAGCACAACAGAAGAGGTTGTACAATTCGTAAAAGAAACCTTCAATATGGCATAAGCAATTGAAAATCCGGACAGGCATAACCAATGCCCGTCCGGGTTTTTTTGTTGATCTGAATGATCTCGGCTGCGGCGGAAATAATACATGTGACCAATAGTTAGAAAGGGGGGTTTTGATATGCCCAGGCAGCCATTCAAACCGGGTGATGAGGTCTACGTCATTTACCGGAACCCGCATGCCGCCAATGTCGCGCATATAAAGGAAGCTGAAGTCGTTGATCACCCGCTTCACGAAGGTGAACTGGCATTGTTTATGTATGATACATATCACGCCTTTGCCGAAGATGATGCCGTTTTTTCTTCATATGAAGAGGCGGAACGGCTTTACCGTGAGTTATTTGACGGGATATGAAAATATTACCGGTATATCACATCCTCTAAATGCAAAAAGTAACGGAAATAAGCAAAGGATGTGTCTGTTTCCAATGGTAAAACCGTTTGTTCCCCAGCTCGTCTATATTGAACCGAGAGCGCTGGAATACCCGCTGGGAAAAGAGCTGAGGGATAAATTTTCAAACATGGGGCTTGAGATCAGGGAAACGACTTCACACAATCAGGTGAGGAATATCCCGGGGGAAGGCCACCTGCAAAAATACAGAAATGCGAAATCCACTTTGGTCATCGGCGTCAGAAAAACATTGAAATTCGATTCATCAAAACCGTCCGCAGAATACGCGATTCCGTTTGCAACAGGGTGTATGGGTCACTGCCATTACTGCTATCTGCAGACGACAATGGGCAGCAAGCCGTATATCAGAACGTACGTCAATGTGGAGGAAATACTTGATCAGGCGGACCAGTATATGAAAGAACGCGCTCCCGAGGATACGCGGTTTGAAGCTTCTTGCACATCTGATATTGTCGGGATTGACCATTTGACACACACATTAAAGCGTGCAATTGAGCATTTCGGTCAATCCGACCACGGTAAATTGCGTTTCGTGACAAAATTCCATCATGTCGACCATTTGCTTGATGCCAAGCACAACGGAAAAACGCGTTTCCGCTTCAGCGTAAATGCCGATTATGTCATCAAAAGTTTTGAACCCGGCACATCCCCTTTGGATAAACGGATCGAAGCCGCCGTGAAAGTAGCGGAAGCAGGCTATCCGCTTGGTTTTATCATCGCTCCGATTTATATTCATGACGGCTGGCAGGAAGGCTACAGAGTGCTGCTCGAAAAGCTCGATCGTGCGCTGCCGCAGCATGCAAGGCGCGACATTACCTTTGAAATGATCCAGCACAGATTCACGAAGCCGGCAAAAAGAGTCATTGAAAAAAACTATCCAAAGACAAAGCTCGAACTGGATGAAGAAAAACGGCGCTATAAATGGGGCAGATACGGGATTGGCAAATATATATACCAGAAGGATGAAGAAGCAGAGCTTCGCAGCGCCCTTGAAACGTATATTGATAACTATTTTCCCGAAGCAAAAATCGAATATTTCACATAACAGAGCTTTAGCCGGAAATGCTCTGTTTTTTGTTTTGAGATGTTAAAAAAGGGTTTTTCCACTCCATTAAGACCGCATAATGAAGCGATTCCTCATCTTCAATGTAGCCGGGAATCACGCAAACCGGCGATCGTCCGCACTGGAGCAGGAATGAGAGCACGGGATCGCGCTTTTCCCCGTCCAATACAGCTTGAACATACTGTTCGGGCGTCATTTCTTCAGCCGACTTGTGATAATGGGGAATCCGTCCGCCTCCAATGAGCCGCTTGAGCCCTTTAAAGACCGTCAGTTCATACATGGACTGCATCAGCCGCTTTCCGATGCCGAGTTTTCGATAGTGAGGGGACACGGAAATATCGACGACATAAAGGGAGTTTCCATCGTTTTGATGTGTGCCGATATACCCGTTGTCTGTCACTTCGTCCCAGCTGTGGTGAGGATGATGCGGATCAAAATCAGTCATGAGCGCCGTCATCGAACCGATGATTCGGCCTTCGGAAACCGCGCAAAGTGCACCATCGGGAAATCGTTCAATATGGGAATGGAGCTGCTTTTCATTCCACAAAAGGTCTTCCGGAAACGGAGGCGGAAAGCATTCTCTTTGGAGTGCAATCAAATCGGGAATATCTTTGTTGTTGTAATTGCGGATGTCCACCTGCTGATAAGAAGTGCCGTTATCGACGTAAAACTGTTTATAGATCGCCCATCACTCCTTTTGATATTTCCTTCATTATACCGTTATTTTAGCAGGCTATCTTAATTTTTCGAAATTTTGGCCGATAAAAAGAATATGAAGGTGCATGTAAAGGAGGGTTTCATTTGTTTAAAAAACTGCATGTCAAAATTGCCGGATTTGTTGCCATCCTGCTGATTTTGACGGTTATCGTCCTACAGTTTTCCACAACACATTTGTTGAAATCGATGCTTGAAGATGAAGCAAAAGAATCGACTTCAAGTCTGCTTAACTCGATCAAAGGTAATATCGAGCTTCAATTAGAAAACTATGAAATCGCTTTAAATCGTATGAGCGACAGTCGAATGGCGCAGTCATTTTTAGAAGATGATCAAAATAAATTATTGGGCAGACTGATCAACGACGAATTAAAGCAAATCAAGGATAAAAACGAATTTGTCACCAATGCGTATATAGCGACTTCAAAAAAAGATATATGGATATACCCGAAAGCCGAATTTGATAAAGATTTTGACCCGACGACCCGGCCCTGGTACACATCGGCTGCCAAAACGCCTGATCAAGTGATCTGGACAGAGCCGTATCAAGATGTCGTGTCTGGAGAGATGATGGTCGCAGCGGCTAAAGCAGTCGTTGTCGACAATAAAGTATTAGGCGTCATCAGCTTAGATATTTCACTGAATTCATTAAACAAAATTATCGAAAATCAAAAGATGCCATATGACGGCTACGCATTTATTTTGGACCAAAACGGGACAATGCTTGCCCACCCGTCAAAACAAGGTGACGATATATCGAAAGACAAAACATATCGGGACATCCCGTCATCCAAAGACGGAATCAAAGTAGGCAAAGATACTGTGATCGCTTATCAGACCGTCGGTGGTACGGGCTGGAAAGTCGGTACGCAATTCGACACGGCGAAGCTGATGTGGGTCGCACAGGAAATGAACAAAATGGTCATGATCGTTTCAATCATTGCTTTGGCAGCGGCGATCATTTTAAGCTATTTCCTTGCCAAAACGATCACAGGCCCGATTAAGCAGCTGATTGCCAAAACAAAGGCTGTCGCGGGCGGTGATTTGACGGTCCAGACAGCAGCTGCCTCAAAAGACGAAATCGGTATATTAACAAAAGACTTCAACAAGATGGTCGAAAACATGAAAGAAATGATTGTGCAAGTCGGAACCTCGTCCGGAAAAGTATCGAAAACGACCGATCAATTAAGCGCTGTTTCAAAAGAAACGGTTTCTGCGAGCGATGAGATTGCCAAAGCAATCGAAGAAGTGGCGACAGGTGCGACAGAACAAGCGGCAGAGATCGAAAATGTAAATGAACAATCCGAACGGCTATCTGTCAAAATTAAAGAAATTGAACATCATGCCGACAGCATCAAGAAGCTTTCAAGAACATCAGAAGATGCAAGCTATACAGGAATCGATGCCCTCGGGCAGCTGCTTGCAAAATCAAATGAAGCCAACTCGGAGACGAAGAAAGTGGAACATATGCTTTTGCAGCTTGAAGAAAAAACGAAAAACATTGAAGAGGTTGTTACAGCCATCTCGGCAATCTCTGATCAAACAAACCTGCTTGCTCTGAACGCCAGCATTGAAGCAGCCCGTGCCGGCGAAAGCGGACGCGGTTTTGCGGTAGTTGCAGATGAGGTGAGAAAGCTTGCCGAACAATCGGCGGTCTCTTCACAGCATATCAGCGAAACGGTCAAGCAGATTCAGCTGGAAACGAAAGAAGCCGTTTCAGCGATGACGGAAGCAAGCAAGATGAATGAAGAGCAAAATGGAATGATTCATGAGACAGGAGAAGCGCTCAGCAAAATTACTGCAGAAATGCAGGCGCTCGTCAATTCAATTGACCACATTTACTCTGAAATCTCTGGTATGAGCGGAGAACAGCAAAAAATGTCTGATTCGATCCAAAGCATTTCAGCTATTTCTCAGCAGTCAGCAGCGGCTGCGGAAGAGGTTAGCGCTTCGACAAACGAGCAGCTGACAGCGCTGGAAAGCATCGCCAAATCGGCTGAAGCGCTGAGTGAGGCCAATCAAGAATTATTAAATGCGATCAATAAGTTTAACGTGTAATAAAGAAGTCCCTCTTTTTGAAAGAGGGACTTTTTCAACGCTCACAATCCCAATTTTCAGAATATACATGTTACACTATAAATATGAAGGGAGTGATGATTGTGGACTTAAAGATGAATGGCAAAACGGCGCTTGTGGCAGCAAGCAGCAAAGGACTAGGCAATGCCATTGCAAAAGCCCTTGCGAAAGAAGGGGCAAATGTCATGTTGTCCGGGAGACACGAAGCGGACTTGAAAAAAGCTGCGGAAGAGCTGAATGGACTCGGCGGCGGATCCATCTCATATCAAGTATGCGATCTTGCAGATGCTGACGGGATCAAAGCGCTCGTTCAAAAGACCGCTGACACATTTGGAACGATCGATATGCTCGTCAACAATGTCGGAGGACCGAAAGGCGGCAGCCTGCTCGATCTGACAGACGCTGACTGGACTTCTTCATTTGAATTGCATCTGCTCAGCTATGTCCGTTTAATCCGCGAAACTTTTCCATATCTAAAAAAGGATGGAGGCCGCATTGTTAATATCGCTTCTTCATCAGTCAAGCAACCGATTCCGGGGTTGCTGCTTTCCAACACGTTTCGAATGGGAATCGTCGGTCTGACAAAATCCATTGCGGAAGAGTTGGCCGAACACCGCATTTTGATCAACACGCTCGCCCCTGGGAGAATCGCGACAGATCGCGTGGCAGAGCTTGACCGGCTCAAAGCCGAGAAAACAGGCCTTTCCGAGCAGCAGGTGAAGGAAAGCTATGAGAAAGAGATTCCGCTCGGCTCCTACGGAAAACCTGACGACTTTGCACAATATGCAAGCTTTCTTTTATCAGAATGCAATACATATATGACTGGACAGACTCTGCTGATAGACGGCGGAATGGTAAAAGCAATTTAAGGGGGATGACATCATGAAAAAAACGATCGGATTTATCGGACTCGGTGTAATGGGAAACAGCATGGCCTCGCATATTTTAGCTGCAGGCTATCCCGTCAGCGCCTATACGAGAACAAAACAGAAAGCGGACAGCCTCGTGGAAAAAGGGGCGGAATGGAAATCATCCGTCAAAGCACTGGCGCAGTCGTCTGATGTGATCATCACAATGGTCGGCTACCCAAAAGACGTTGAAGAAGTTTACTTTGGAAGCGAAGGCATTATTGAAAATGCCAAAACAGGTTCTTACCTCATCGATATGACGACTTCCAAGCCTTCTCTCGCCAAACAAATCGAGGCTGCTGCAAAAGAGAGAGGACTTTACGCTTTAGATGCTCCGGTTTCAGGCGGGGACGTCGGCGCGAGAAACGGCACGCTCGCCATTATGGTCGGAGGAGAACGGAAAGCCTTTGATGAATGCTACCCGATCTTTTCGATCATGGGTGAAAACATTCAATATCAGGGGCCGGCCGGAAGCGGGCAGCATACGAAAATGTGCAACCAGATTGCGATTGCTGCAGGTATGATCGGCGTTGCAGAAGCGATGGCCTACGCCAAAAAATCCGGACTCGATCCCGATAATGTGTTAAAAAGCATTACGACCGGTGCTGCGGGAAGCTGGTCCCTCTCAAATCTCGCGCCTAGAATGCTGAAAGGCGACTTTGAACCGGGCTTTTACGTCAAACACTTTGTTAAAGACATGGGCATCGCGCTAGAAGAAGCGGAGTTGATGGGCGAGAAAATGCCGGGGCTCGAGCTTGCTAAAAGCCTTTACGACATCCTTGTGGAAAAAGGCGAAGAAAACAGCGGCACCCAAAGTGTGTACAAGCTTTGGACAGAATATAAATAACGAAAAAAACCACTTGCTCAATGCAAGTGGTTTTTTGCTGGTTCTTATTTTCCGATGAACTGCTGAGTCCAGTAGTTGCCGTCTTTCACATATCCAACACCGATATGCGTGAAGTTAGGGTTCATAATGTTTTTTCTGTGACCTTCACTGTTCATCCAAGCTTTGACAACTTCCTGAGGCGTTTTTTGGCCTTTCGCGATGTTTTCTCCGGCAGTGCGGTATGTGATGCCGAATTTCTTCATCATGTCAAATGGAGAACCGTAAGTCGGGCTGTTGTGATCAAAGTAATTGTTATCTTTCATATCTTGAGATTTCGTGCGGGCAACCTTGCTCAGTTTTTCATCCAAAGTAAGAGGTTTTAGTCCTTGTTTCTTTCTTTCCGCATTCGTCAGCTCAACAACTTCTTTTTCATACGCGCTTACAGAAGAAGATGAAGGCGCTGTATTTTGCTTTTGCTGTGAAGTCTGCTCTTTTGAAGCCGCAGGCTTTGAAGCTTCCTGTTTTTGAGTCTGCGTGCTTTCAGGCTTTGAAGCTTTAGGCGCAGAAGACTTCGGTGCAGAAGCTTTAGGCTGTTGAGTGGCTTGTTTCTTATAAGAATGAAGCAGGGACTGAATTTTTTCCTGGTCAGCTTTAGAAAGCTGGTTCATGTTTTGGATATTCAGTTTGCCTTTGAGATCAGTTACATTTATGGAATGAACGGTTTTGACTTGTACTTGCTGCTGCTCTTTAGCGTCAGCGTGTTGAACGCCGCTGAATGTGAAGAGCGTTGCTGCAGCTGCTGCTGATAAAAGAAAAGCTTTTTTCATAAACAGTAATCCTCCTAAATGTTGTAGTTGTTGTTGTTTCGTACACTAGAATCATAACACGGCTTTTTTGAAATAATAGATCCATATATTCCCTTTGACAAGGTATTATTGTTAATTTTGACATAAAAAAAGAAAAACCCTTTGCTGCCAATATGCAACCAGATCGCTCTTTTACGCGTCTTGTCATAAACGTGGTAAAATTTAAATGTGTTAGCTAAATTTTAATATAAAAAGAGATTGACAGCTTTTTTAAAAACTTTAGATTGTAACAACCATTACAAAAGTGTTACAATATATCTCAGTTAATTAATGTAAAAATTGAATATTGTGAGAGGAGAGAGAGTTTCAGTGACAGAATCTCAACATGATCCGGCTGAAATCAAAAAGAGCAGGCGTTCGCGTTTATGGCGGATCAACCTGTACTTCTTTGCGGTGTTCACTTTGTTCGCTGCGCTGATTGTCAAGCTGGGCCTCGTGCAAATCGTCAATGGAGAGGCGTATGAGCAGGAAGCTTCGAAAACCGAGGCGAAAATTGCGTCATACCCGGCGCCGCGGGGTAAAATGTATGACAGATACGGGCGGGTGGTTGTCGACAACCAAAGCGTTCCTGCGATCACATATACGATGATGACAAGCACAAAAACGGAGGAAAAAATCAGCACAGCCAAAAAACTCGCAGAATTGATCGATATCGATACTTCGTTTCTGAAAGAAAGAGATTTGAAAGATTACTGGCTTGCCAGACATCCGAAAAAAGCTGCTGCACTTCTGAAAGACGGCGAGAAAACCCTCAAGTCTGATCAAACATACAAGCTGCAGGTTGACCGCGTTCCGGCAGAAGAGATCAAAGCGCTGGAAAAGGACAAAGACGAGCTTAAAGTCGCCGCGATTTTCAGAAGGTTTTCAGGCGGCTATGCGTATGAGCCGCAGATCGTCAAAGCGATGAGCCCGAAAACCGAGGGGAAAAACGATGCGCAGCTCCTTGATGAGAAGGCTTCAAAACAGATGCCGGCCAACGATTTAACGTATGAGGAAGTCTCACGCGTTTCCGAGCATCTTGAAGAGCTTCCCGGCGTTGACGTCATCATGGACTGGACCAGGAAATATCCTTATGAAAAAACGCTCTACTCCATTTTCGGAGGCGTCACAACGCCTGAGCAAGGGCTCATCAAGGACCGGGAAGACTTCTACCTGACAAGGGGATATGCCCGGAATGACAGAGTGGGAAAAAGCTATCTCGAGTATCAATATGAAGAATATTTAAATCCGAAAAAAGCGAAAGTGCAATATACAGAAAACCGCTCAGGCAAGGTCATCAGCCAGGAAACGGTTGATGAAGGAAGACGCGGCTACGATCTGCAGCTGACATTCGACATGGAGCTCCAAAAGAAAGTCGAAGAAGCTATCGAAGAGGAGCTTAATAAATTCCGCGGCTCAAACTACATGCTGGACAGAGCGTTCGTCGTCATGATGGATCCGAATAACGGAGATATCCTGTCCATGGCCGGAAAGCGAATCATCGACGGCAAAATCACCGACTATTCAATCGGCGCGTTTACGACCCAGTACGAAATGGGATCGGCAGTTAAAGGTGCGACCGTGCTTGCCGGCTATCAGGACGGCATGCCGCATGGGCAGAGATATTTAGATCATGAGCTGAGCTTCGCAGGGCCTGTTACAAAAGGCTCCTACAGAGGAAACACCATCGGCTGGGCTGATGAGGTTAGAGCGTTGGAAAAAAGTTCAAACGTTTATATGTTTTATGTAGCTATGAGAATGGCAGGGATCACGTATAAACCTGGCGGCTCCCTTCCGGCAAACCTCGAAGACTTAAATAAAATGAGGTATTATTTCAATCAATTTGGCCTTGGGGTAAAAACAGGCATCGACTTGCCGCAAGAGTCGGCCGGGATGCAGACAAACCCAAAAATAGTCGGGGGTCTTCTTCTTGATGAAGCGATCGGCCAGTTTGACACGTATACGCCTTTGCAGCTCGCCCAATATGTTTCAACGATTGCCAACGGCGGATACAGGTTACAGCCGAGAGTCGTAAAAAGCATTCACCAGCCTGAAAGTGAAAAACTCGGTTCAGTCATTGAAGAGCGCTCTGCCAACGTTTTGAATCGTATCAACAATTCCCAAAGCGACATCGCTATCGTTAAGCAAGGATTTAAAAGAGTAACCCAGACGGGAACTGCAGCCGGCGCATTCGGTTCGCTTGACGTATCAGGCAAAACCGGAACGGCACAGACGCACTACTACGGCACAAACCGAAACTGGTGGGGGAGAGGTACTTATAATATCACCTTTGCCGGCTATTATCCGTCAGAAAATCCGCAGGTCGCCTTCAGCGTTGTCGTCCCGTCTGTTGACGACAAAACGAAGATGAACAAAAACATCGCCGCCAAAATCGTCAAAGCCTATGTCGATCTGCAAAAAAAATACAGCAAGGATTAGACAAAAAAGAACACGGATTTTTTCCGGGTTCTTTTTTTGTTATCAAAATTTGACGAATGCTAGAAGTTTTGAAGGAGATTTCTCGCATTTTAGCGAATCCTTTTAAGCAAAATAGTTTTAATGAATGCTGGTCATGAATAGGGTATAAAGGAGGGATATGATGGAACAAAAAACAAAACGTTTTGAGCAATATAAGCCCCATATGAATTTACAGGCAGTCCTGTCAGCTAACGGCCGTTTTATATACATATCTGCAAATTGCAAAGAACTCTTAAGCTACCAGCAGAATGAACTGATCGGTACGTATTTGAAGGACTATTTACACGAAGACGATCTTTTTCTGGTAGAAAGCTATTTTTACAATGAGCATCATTTGCTGCCTTGCACCTTCAGATTTGTGAAAAAAGACTACACGATGATCTGGATCGAAGCATCGATCGATTTCGTGACGACCCATGTTGGAGAAAAAGAACGCGAGATTGTACTCAAAATGAAAGTGTTTGAAGACCGTCCCTCTAAGAAAAGCAGCTCCATAAAAGAGGAAGACACACCGGAAGAAGCTGCCAGGCTGCCGGCAAAAGAGGAATTCGAAGCCATGGTGGAAGGCTTGCCAAACCCTCTGTGCATCAGCGTTCAAGGGGAAATAGTCTACGTCAATGACGCCATGGTCAACCTGCTCGGAGCCGAGCACAAACGGCAAATTATCGGAAAGTATTCCTACGATTTTATCGAGAAAGAGTACCATGACATCGTCAAAAACCGTATCAAGCGGATGCAGCAGGGACTTGATGTCGGAATGATCGAGCAAACTTGGCATAAGCTCGACGGCACGCAGATTCACCTCGAAGTCAAGGCGGCACCGACCATTTATCAAAAACAGAAAGCGGAGCTGCTCCTGCTCATTGACATTTCATCGAGGAAGAAATTCCAGACCATTTTGCAAAAAAGCAGGGAGCGCTATCAGCTCTTGATTCAAAACTCAATCGATACGATAGCCGTTATTCATAAAGGTAGATGGGTCTTTATGAATGAATCAGGCATTCGTCTGTTTGAAGCAAAGACGTATGAGGATTTAATCGGCAAAGATATTTATGAACATCTGCATCCGTGCGATCACGAAGATGTCAAAGCGAGGCTGGAACGGATTACAGACCGAAAATCCGAATCTGAAATCATAAAGCAGACGTGGTATACATTTGAAAAAAGGCTCATCTATACAGAAATGGTTTGCATCCCTACGACATTTTTCGGGGAAACGGCCGTTCAGGTGATTTTAAGGGATATTTCTGAACGCAAGCAGACCGAAGAGCTGATGGTCCGTTCGGAAAAACTGTCGATCGCCGGACAGCTTGCAGCCGGGATCGCCCACGAAATCCGCAATCCGCTCACCGCGATTAAAGGGTTTTTACAGCTGATGAAGCCCACGATGGAAGAAAATGAACATTATTTTAATATTATCTTTTCCGAATTAAGCAGAATCGAACTGATCTTGAGCGAGCTTCTCATGCTGGCAAAGCCGCAGCAAAACGCATTGAAAGAAAAGCTAGATCTGATCAGGCTGATCCGCGAAGTGACGGCTCTTTTAGAAACGCAGGCCAACTTAAACGGCATTTTGATCAATACGATCCTCCCGGACAATATCTATATTAAAGGGGACCAAAATCAATTAAAGCAAGTGTTTATCAACCTGATCAAAAACGCCGTCGAATCCATGCCGAACGGCGGTACGGTCCATTTGACCGTCAGAGAAACCGATGATTCGGTCATCGTCGAGGTGGAGGACGAAGGAGAAGGGATACCTGAACATGTCATGAAGCGAATCGGCGAGCCGTTTTTGACGACGAAGGAAAAAGGAACAGGCCTCGGTTTGATGGTCACCTTCAATATCATCGAAAATCACAACGGAACAATCGAAGTCGACAGCAAAGCAGAAAAAGGCACGACATTTAAGATTTCATTCCCAAAATAAAATAAAAAACAACGGCGTAAAAGCCGTTGTTTACGTAGTCTGTATCGATTGCCTCTTATTGAAAACAAAGGACTCCAGCCGGTCAAGACCTTCCCTTAGCGTATCAGGAGAATATGCGTAAGAGATCCTCACATAGCCTTCCCCGTATTCAGAAAACGAGCTGCCCGGCACGATCGCAAGCCCCTCTTCCTCAAGAAGCGACATGCAGAAATCAAAGGAAGACATTCCAAATGATTTGATGGACGGGAAAATGTAGAATGCTCCCGACGGTTTAATCACATCGAGGCCCATTGTCACAAGTCTGTCGTACACGTAGTCAAGCCGTTTTTTATATTGCTCGCGCATGATCAGCGCGTCATCAAACCCGTTGGTGACGGCTTCTAGAGCCGCTTTTTGAGAGATCGATGAAGCGCATGATACGTTGTATTGATGGACTTTTAAAATATGTTTGGCGATTTCCTTCGGCGCGAACAAAAATCCGATTCTCCAGCCTGTCATGCTGTGGGATTTGGAAAGTCCGCCGATGACGATCGTCTGGTCCCTTAACACAGACGCGATGGAGTGGTGCGGTCTGTCAAAAGTGAGTTCGCTGTATATTTCATCCGAAAGCACAAAGACGTTTCGACCTTTTAAAAGGGAGGCGATGTCCTTCAGCTCTTCTTCGGACAGCGTCATTCCCGTCGGATTTGACGGATAAGGAAGAACAACACATTTTGTCTTCGGCGTCAGCGCTTCCTCGATCAATTTTGCTGTCAGCTTAAAGCCGTGAGACGTGGTGTCAATGATCAATGGAGACGCTCCGCACATTTTGATGATCGGCTCGTATCCGGGGTATACCGGCCCCGGAAGAATGACTTCATCGCCAGGTGATAAAATCGTGCGGAATGCCGAATCGATGGCCTGGCTGGCTCCGGTCGTCACAATGATCTCGCTTTCCGCTTCATAATTTAAATCGGCTTTTTTCTTCATATAAAGCTGTACAGCCTGCCTCAGTTCGGGATATCCGGCGTTGTGAGTGTAAGATGTTTGATTCTCATCTATCGCTTTTTTGGCGGCCTGTTTGACATGGTGGGGGGTGAAGAAATCAGGCTGGCCGATTGTTAAAGAGATTACGTTTTCGTACTGGGATACAAGGTTTGAGAACTTGCGGATCCCTGAGATTTCGATTTCTTTTACATTTGGATTAAGCAAATGTTCCATTTAGCATCACCTTAAAAATGTTATGGTTTATCTTATTTTACCATCATCAGACCAATTGTCATCTTTTAATCAATCAATTTTATAAAAACTCGTAACAAGTATATGCAAAACAATGCAAGGTATGCGGACATGCGGATGGCAGCAGATAGAAAAATAAGACAATCAAACGATTGTCTTACGTTATATTTCGTTTAGTAGCCGTAATCGAAGTCAACATCTTCTTTCCACGAAATATATATTTGTTCTTCACTGTCTGAAGCATCCTTGAGCATTTCTGTGTAAACGGCACGGCTGACCCCTTCTAAAATGGTCATTTCATGATTTTTAATCGTTACAATTGTTCCCATCATAAACACCTTTCCTGAAAAATCCTTGACCATTGTAACACGATAAATGTCAAAGTCAATGAAAAACTTGTGAGCCGTACATTAATTTAACTTTAAAAAAACGTGATACGTATTGATAATATTCAGCGAATCTTAGTAGTATATAGAAGTCAAGATGTTAGGAGGAAAAGCACATTGGAATTGGAATTAGACAAACACGAAACTGCTCCTGAAAGGAGCGAGTATGCCGGAATCGGCGCGCGTTTTGTAGCTTCCCTGCTCGACGGATTGATTCTCGGGATTCCCGCATATATTTTCACGTACGTTTTAACAGCGGCGTTGATGTTGGGAAATTCGGATATCATGCTCATGATGGAGACTGATCCCGAGTATTTGAGCGATCAGGAAATCTTTACGTTTATCATCAGCATGTTCAAAACCATAGCGATCGTTGGAAGTATTACTTTTATTGTTTATTTTCTTTATTACACGCTGATGGAATCATCCAAATGGCAAGGGACGCTCGGCAAGAAAATCATGAACGTTCAGGTGGCGAAAGCAGAAGGCGGAAGAATCTCTTTCGGCCGTGCGGCCGGAAGGTTTCTGGCCAAAAGCTTTCTTTCTCCGATTTTGTTGGTCGGCTACATTATGGCCTTTTTCACAGAAAGGCGCCAGGCGCTTCATGATATGTTGGCAGGAACCATTGTCGTAAAAAAATAACGGGTAAAAGACAGCACGCTTTCAGCATGAATGCGTGCTGTCTTGTTCAGGAAAATGTTTCACGGCAGGAATAAAAATAAGGAGGCATCAATCCAGATGGATACTCAGCCGGAACGTGAACAAGCTGTAAAGCGGGCGCAAAGAACGGGAATCAAACTCTTTTTGACGTTGCCGATTCTATCTTGGGCGTTATACGATTTTGCAAACACGATTTTTTCATCAAACATTGTGACGATCTTTTTTCCTTTTTATTTGCAGGAGGCAGTCGGCGAAAACGCCAGCATGAATCAGGTGGCAAGCACTTTTATCTCCTATTCGAACGCAGCCGCAAGCTTCCTGCTCGTCATTTTCACGCCTTTATTCGGGGTGTTGATTGACCGGACGGGCAGAAAGAAAAAATACATCGGTCTGTTTACGATGATTTGTGTTTTGTGCACCATCTTAATGGGGGTTTTTGCGGGCGCTTCGTTTCAGAAGGACATATACGGGCTTCCGTTATCTTTGATCCTTGTTGTTGTCATGTTTGTGACCGCAAAGTTTTTCTATCATTCAAGCTTGGTGTTTTATGATACGATTTTGGCTGATTTGGGTACAAAAGAAGAAATTCCTCTCTTATCAGGATTCGGGATTGCGATCGGATATATCGGTACTTTGGCCGGCTTAACGGTTTACCTTCTGGTCGGGAACCAGGATTTTCACCGTGCTTTCATCCCGTCGGCTCTCTTGTTTTTACTTTTTTCACTTCCGTATTTGCTCTTCACGAAAGAGAAAAGAAAACCGGAACCGAAAGAAAAAAAATCGTTTTTCAGCGGATACAGGGAAATCGTGCAGACGTTCAAGGACATTCGCCTGTACAAACCGGTCTTCTTGTTCATGATCGCCTACTTTTTCCTGAATGATGCGCTTGCTACAGCAATAGCCATGATGGCGGTTTATTCAAAAACGGTCATCGGTTTTACGACCGGTCAATTTGTATTACTTTACCTTGTTTCAACGGTCTCAAGCATCATCGGTTCATTTTTGCTCGGCTTTGTAACAAAAAAGATCGGCGCTAAACACGCAGTCAGTCTTGTCGCCGCCATTATGATCACCGCTTTGACGATTGGAGCATGCACGACGTCAACAGTCTTGTTTTGGATTGCGGGAAGCCTTTTCGGTATCTCGCTTGGAGGCACATGGGTCGCATCAAGGACACTGATTATCGAACTGACGCCCGAGCATAAAAGAGGCGAATTTTTCGGATTGTTTGCTTTGTCGGGGAAAATCTCTTCCATTTTCGGTCCGGTCCTGTACGGATCGATTACTTTGCTGTTCAGGGATTTAGGGAACATGGCCAGCAGAATGGCTTTCGGATCTTTAGTGTTATTGGCAGCGATCGGCCTGATCATTCATCAAAATGTTAAGGCAAAAGCTTAACCCAGAGCATCAACTTTTAACAAAAGACGCCGATATAAAAAGTAAACACAAAGTAGGATAGAGAGGGATATCAGTGTCTTCAAACCAACAGGAAATTTTATTAAGTTCGGGAACCAATGAATTAGAAATCGTGAAGTTCGAAGTTGGTCTCAACATTTTCGGCATAAATGTCATGAAAGTCAGAGAAATCATTCAGCCGGTTGACATTACGAAAGTGCCTCATTCGCACAAGCATATGGAGGGCATGATCACATTGCGCGGGGAAATTCTTCCCGTCATTGATTTATTCTCTTTCTTCGGCGTCGAACACGGTGAGGACGAGCATCAAGAAAAATACATTGTGACGGAATTCAACAAGCGGAAAATCGTCTTTCACACTGGATCGGTTTCGCAGATTCACCGGGTGTCGTGGGAAGAAATCGAGAAGCCGACCGCTTTAAATCAAGGAATGGACCGTCACCTTACCGGCATCATTAAGCTCGACGGCACAATGATTTTCCTGCCTGATTACGAAAAAATCATTTTTGATCTTGAGTCTGAGTCAGGTACGGACCCTTATCAAATGAAAGATGAAAAATTTGATCAGAGACGGACTGACAAAAAGCTGATGATTGTCGAAGACTCTCCGCTCCTCTTGCGGCTTTTGGTGGAAAAGCTGAATGAAGCAGGGTATAACAACATCGTGTCTTTTGAAAACGGAAAAGAGGCTTACGAACATGTGCTTCAATTGATGGAAGACGGCACAGCCCTTCACGAAAAAGTCGATCTCATGATCACGGATATTGAAATGCCGCAGATGGATGGACACCGGCTCACAAAGCTGTTAAAAGATAACCCGCTGAGTTCGGAGCTGCCGATCTTGATTTTCTCTTCTTTGATTACAGACGATCTTCGCCATAAAGGGGAACAAGTCGGAGCTGACGAACAAATCAGCAAGCCAGAGCTCAACGAACTGATCGAAAAGCTTGATAAATATATTTTCAAGAACTAAAAAAAGCCTCTTTTCGAGGCTTTTTTTATTAAAAATAGCTTTCGCCAAGCTTCTTGAAGACGGGCTTTGAGGCAGGGCGCTTCCGGTTTGTGACGAGCGGTTTTTCCTTAATTCCCGTGTAGTTTTGAAGAAGCTGTTTCGCTATATTCAAGGACATATGAGCTTTAGGGTTCCGATACGAATGATTTAATGTACCTAAGTGTGGAAGGCTTGCGAAGTCTTCTTTTGTTGGAGGCATGTGAAAAAAGTAGTCTCCGAGAGAAATCAGCACATCTGACTGCTGCTGGCTGAATCTTGGATTTTTCGAAAAGTGAAGGCCTACCTTTTTACCCTTTCCTTCATTAAGCAGCTTTTGCAAAGCTTTCTTTTTCAGAAGATACAGGTATTTGGGATTAGTCGCGGTTTTTGCATGGCGATTAACTGTATAAATCGCTTTTGAAAGGTTTTCAACTGTCGGTTTTAATTCTTTCGTATGATTATGGTCGTCCATTTTTTCTCTCCTATCCATTCGTTTCTAGATCACCTCCTAAAGTTGCAAGGCTTATGTCTAAATTATACGAAATAGAACAGAAAATGCAAATATCTCATAGAAAAAACGCGCGATTTTTTAAGGAATCGCGCGTTTTCATCTTTATAAAACAGAGTTCATTTTCGCTTTTGTATTTTTTTGTCTCTTCAGCGCCGCTTGAACGTCGATTTCCGCGTTCTCGGCGCTTAATTTAGGCAGGACGATAAAATAGTACATCGCCGCCAGCAGAATAATGCCCGCCAAACCGTAATATATATAATCCACATCGGCGATGATTCCCGGGAATAGAACAGCGATCACGCCAAGCGCTGAGGATTGCGCCATCATTGTCAGCGGATCGGTCCACCCGCTGACTCTTCCCATCAGCCTTGGGTGGACGATTTTGGGAATCCAGCCGCCAAGCGCTGTGTTGATCGGTCCGATGCATATTCCGGCAAGAAACGCAGCCGAGTAATATACGGGCAATTGATCTGTAAAGCCAAGCAAAATGATAAAGGCACCCGCAATAAAAATCGGGACTGACATCATGTATGCCGGCTTCACTTTTTTTTCAAGCAGAGCGGCGACGGCAATCCCTGTCAAAAGTCCGATACCCAGTACGATTGTAAAGAGGGATGTGTGCCACTCATAACTGTCAGGGGACAGCTCATACTTCATTTTAAACATCGGCAGAACCGAAAGTCCCCCGCTGACAAGTCCGAAGATAAAATATCCGAATACGAGAGAGGCAAGCAATTTATTTTTTAATATATAAACGATGCCTTCCTTAAAATCGTGCATCGAATCTTTGACGGTCATGTTTTTCCAGCCTTTTTGCCCGTTCGGCTGCCGCGCTTCTAGCGGAATATCGCAGGAACGGATTAAAAAGCCGGATACGATAAAGCTCACAAAATCAAGAGCGATAGCACCATGAAGGCCGATCGTCTTGTACATAAAAGCTCCAATTCCTACGCCGAACAATAGAAACAGGCTGAAAAGCATCTGGTTCAGTCCGGCTGCCTTTGCATACTGATCCTTTCTTAAAATGGCCTGGACCAAACTTGCTTCGGCCGGGTAGAAAAATTTTGTAACCGCGCTTCTGATAAATAGAACTAAAAACACAAGCGGTATGATCTGAAGATACAGTACAAAGAAAAGAACGACAGTCAATCCCGCTCTGATCCAATCACAGTTTTCCGCGACTTTCTTGCGGTCAAAACGGTCAGCGACCACCCCGACGATAAAGAATACAAAAACCGTCGGCAAGGAATACATCAGCTCGGCGATTGTAGTGTAGGCCGGCTGGCTGCTGAAACGGTCGAGCAAGAAAAAAGCGAAAGCCATGTTTCCGACTGTCGTTCCCATTTGAGAAGCGAAAGCTGCGAAAAAAAGTCGGACGAAATTACGATTTTTAAAAAGATCCATATATACGCTCCTTACCCTAAAGGTCCCATTATATCTTAATACAAGATGTTGTATTGTTCAAATTGCATTTGTCTGGAAATGTACTGGTCTAAGGTGTAATGGACACTCGGGTTCCGTTGGGTACGATAGAAGCAAGTTCCAGAACATCCTGATTGTGCATGCGGATACATCCCCTTGAAACAGCTTTGCCAATTGACGCCGGGTTATTCGTGCCATGGATGCCGTAGTGCTGTTTTGAGAGGCTCAGCCAGTAGGCGCCGAACGGGCCGCCTGGATTTGGCTGCCGGTTGACAATGACAAATTCGCCTCTCGGCGTCTGTGTGAGGATTTTTCCGACGGCAATCGGATATGTTTTTACAAGTCTGTTTTGCTCATATAATCTGAGCGTTCTCCCGCTGAGAGACACGACAATCCGGTAAGGGATTGTGTCCGGGTTTCTAATGCCGGGAATGATAATCGATTGGCCTGCGGACACTTGGCCGCCGTTTAAGCCCGGATTCGCCTGCAGCAAAGCCTGCCGGGTCATTCTGAAATCGGCGGCGATGCTTTCCAGAGTTTCTCCAGATTTTACTTGGTACATCAGCAATAATCAGCACATCTCCTTTTCAAAACGAAAAGAGAGCCTTTTCCGCTGCTAATATATAGACGGAAAGAGGCTGGGGAAGTTTCGTTTTTTTAATGAGGATTGGATGAAATGAGCGGGAATGCTTTTACTTAATGTATGCAGATGCCTTTCATTTTGAGCCAAAAGGCCGGTTAAGGATTAAGTGGATTTAAGCTGGAACACGGTGATTTCAGGCTTTGACAAAAAGCGGAGCGGCAGCCTGGTCGTGCCGATTCCTCGATTGACATAGATTTTCATTCCAGCTGTTTCATACATCCCTTCCGTATAAATTTCTCCGTACGGAGGCGTGATTAAAGGACCAAATACGGGAATCTGAATTTGTCCGCCGTGGGTGTGTCCGGATATTTGCAAATTGACGGGGTATTGTTTTGCCGTTAAAGCAGCGTCTGGCTCATGGACGAGCAAAATCGAGAAGGCTTTTTTACTCAGTTTTGACAGGATGCCTTCATAGTCGGGGCTGCCGAGCATCAAATCATCGAGTGACGCGATCTCTATTACGCTTCCGTCTATCAATTCAAGCTTCATGAAGTCGTTTCGCAGCACCTGAAAACCGGCCGATGCCATGAGCGTCTGATAGACTTTTGTTCCATAGCCGCCGTGATCATGGTTTCCGAATATGGCAAGCTTTCCATAGGGGGCTGAAAGCTTTTTTAAGGCGTTGACAGCATGCTCGTGTTCCCGGTAGCGATGCGGTTTATCTATTAAATCCCCGCTGAATACGATAAGGTCCGGGGAAAGGGCGTTCACTTGGCTGACAACATTTGAAAGCTCGTCTGCTGTAAAGTATTCGCTTAAGTGGGTGTCGCTGAATTGAACGATCCGAAAGTGGTCAAACCCTTTAGGAATGAGACGATGCCGAATGGGAATCAAGTTTGTTTCAAGCATGTGCGGCTCGAGATAGCGCGCATAGCCCAAGCCGCCGGCAGCGGTAAAGAGCCCTGCTGCAGCAAGGCCTAAGAAGCCTTTTAAAAATTGTCTTCTGGACGGATTTTTCATAAGCAACCAACCTTTAATAGAATCTCTACATTATATCATCCAGAAAAGCCATTTTAGGACAGTCCGCGTGTTTTGTTAATTTTTTTTAACTTATATGATAAACTATGAATTGAATGAATACTCATTCATAAACAAGGGGGATGGATATGGACAGAAAAGTTGTAATCGTGACCGGCGGGTCGAGCGGAATGGGAAAAGCGATCGCCAAAAAGCAAGCCGAAGAAGGCTGGAATGTGATGATTACAGGCAGAACGCAAGAAACGCTTGAAGCGGCCAAAGAAGAAATTGAAACATTTGCGGGGCAGGTGGCTATATGCCGGATGGATGTCAGGTCTGTTGAAGATGTGGAACAGATGATCACAGAGACGGCAGGACGCTTTGGTACGATCGACGCTTTGGTTAACAATGCCGCAGGGAACTTTATCTGCCCTGCTGAAAAACTGTCGGTCAACGGCTGGAAGGCGGTCATCGATATCGTGCTGAACGGCACATTTTATTGCAGCCAGGCAGCCGGCCGCTACTGGATCAAGGAAAAAAAACGTGGCCAGATTTTAAATATGGTCGCGACATATGCATGGGGCGCGGGTGCCGGTGTCGTTCATTCCGCGGCGGCAAAAGCAGGTGTCCTGTCGCTGACGAGGACGCTTGCCGTCGAGTGGGGAAGTGCATACGGGATCAGGTGCAATGCCATCGCGCCCGGTCCGATCGAGAGGACGGGCGGTGCCGAAAAATTGTTTGAATCGGAAGAAGCCGCGCACGCGACAATCAAAAGCGTTCCGCTCAACAGGCTGGGAACCCCTGAAGAAATCGCGGGACTCGCCGCATTTTTGCTTTCTGAACAGGCGGGATATGTCAACGGGGAGTGTGTGACGATGGACGGCGGCCAATGGCTGAATCCCCGTCCGTTTTAAGATTTCAAATTCAAAGGTGCGGGCCGGTATGGTATAATCAGACAAAGATTAGAAGCAGGTGATATGCCATGTTGGATCCACTCGATATTTTAACGAACATTGAAGATGTTATTCCATACTATCAGCCGATCTTCAGTGCTGAAGAACAAAAGGTGATCGGCTATGAAGTGCTGGGGCGTATCAAGGTAGAATCTGAAGTGAAGAGTCTCGGGCCGTTTTTTTCTGATCCGACAATTCCTGAAGAATACAAGAAAGAGGTTGATCTCAAGGTGATCCGCCAGGCGCTTGATCATTTTTTGGAGAGCGGGCGCGACCTGCTCATCTTCGTCAATCAAGATGCAAATGTGCTGATGATGGATCACGGTGAATCGTTCCTCGACCTGTTGATGGAATATCAGGATAAAGGGCTCGAGCTCAACCGTTTCGTTATCGAAATCACGGAGCAAAAGTTTGAAGGGGATATTGAACAGCTGCATCATTTGCTGACCTACTACCGTACATACGGAATTAAAGTCGCTGTTGATAATATCGGAAAGGAAAGCAGCAACCTCGACAGAATCGCTCTTCTTTCCCCGGATCTGTTAAAGATCGACCTTCAGCCGCTCAAGCTGTCTTCTCCTTCGCCATCCTATGAATATGTGCTTTACAGCATATCGCTCCTTGCCAGAAAAATCGGCGCCGCATTGCTTTACGAGGATATTGAGGCGAGCTTTCAGCTGCAATACGCATGGAGAAACGGAGGCCGGTATTTTCAGGGGCAGTATCTTGAACTGCCGAAGGATGAATTTATCGAACGGAATGTATTAAAGGACCGGCTGCATGCCGAGTTTCACCAATTTATCACACATGAGAAGAAGAAGCTAACCATTTTGTACGACCACTCTGAGCAGTTTTACAAACGGATTCATCAGCTTGTCACATCGCTAAAGAAAACAGCTCAGTCAGACGATGAGTTTCTCTTCAATCTCGGAAAAGAACTGACCGATTGCAGCTTTAGAATTTACATGTGCGATGAAGACGGGATTCAGCTGACGAAAAACGTGTTTAAACATGACGGAGCATGGATATTTCAGCCTGAGTACATCGGCAAAAACTGGAGCTGGCGCCCTTATTTTCTCGAGAATATCATGAGGATGAGAACGATGAGAAAAGGGTTTTTCAGCGATTTGTACAGCGATATCGAAACGGGGGAAATGATCAGAACATTTTCCTATCCGATGGATGAAGAATTGTATCTGTTCATTGACCTGTCCTACTCATATTTATACGAACAAGACGGATTAATTTAAGCGGCGGCCTTTCGCCGCTTTTTCTTTTCGAAAAAATGAATCCCGAGAGGTTTGTTTTGCGTATATAAAGGAAAATGTGAATATATATGATAAAAAAGGGGCGGATCATATGAAGAACGTTTGGTCATCCTTACTGTGCGGACTATTGACTGCGGCTTTTGTATTCCTCTGTGCGGATTTTGCCGAAGCCGGAGAAAAACCGACAAGAGCGTCGTTATTTGAGACCCTTCAATCCGTATCCGACGTCCATTTTCAGCTGACCGAAAAGGAAAGAACGAAAACAGACATGTTATCCCTCTTGGAACCTTATATGGAACACGCCATGGCAGCGAAGTACGTGGAGGCGAACGCCTTTCCCGAACAAGCGGGGTGGATTTTTTACGGGACAGACGCGCCGGAAGTGGCAATCCCTTTCTTCAGCTATGATGAAAACACAAAAGTGGCGGTGAAAGACGGAAACTATACCGTATACGAATGTGTTGGAGATCAAGACCGCGGTCCTGTTTCATATCAAAAAAATTATCAGACGGTGACGCTAAAGAATATCGGCGGCAGCTTCAAAGTAACGGCTATCGGCCAATCTGATACAAAACCGGCTGGAGAAGACATGATGGCCGAACAACCGGACGAGAAAGAAACAAACTCGAATTTTGCGGATAACAAGGAAGAAGATCACGCTGTATTCCCGCTGTTTGTCATCGATGTTAACTGGACATTGGCCGAACTTTTCAGCTAGAAAAAGAATTTTTAAAAAATTCATTGACAATGATACTGATAATCATTATCATTTAATTATAGAGAGATGAACCTCTCTGTTCCCCAACCCCTCTATCAGATCAAGATTTTAAAAAACTTGGCGCTGCCCCCGCCAAGTTTTTTATTTGCGTGGAATCCCGCATTGCAAATGGCTGCGGGATTTTTGGGCTTTAGGTGTGGGACAGGAATAAGACAATCCTGTTGCCCCATAAATCTAAATTGGTGGTTAAAATAGGCTCCTCTGCAGTCAAAAAAATATTTTTCATGTATGACATGAAAAAAGAAAACTCAAACTATGAAAAGCGGTTTTTCTTTTTCATGATCAGAAACGAAAAATGTCATCGGCTGATACTTTGTGGTATGATGCGTGTAGAACTTGTATTATAATTAATACTTGTTGATCCTGAAGTTGTTTTTTTGAAAGGAGTCTTTTTTAGAATGTCACAATTAATGGGTATCATCACGAGACTGCAGAGCCTGCAGGAGACTGCGGAGGCTGCCGGAGAACCGACGCAGCGCAATTTTGAAGTAAACGGAGAAAAAATTTGCAGCGTAAAATATTTTGAAAAAAACCAAACATTTGAGCTGACAGTTTATCAAAAAGGCGATAAGCCTACCACATTTCCGTTTGACAACATCGATATGATTTCAATCGAAATCTTTGAACTGCTTCAGCAATAGGAGGATATGGCATGAAAGCTTTTCCAAGCGTTATTTGTCCGAATTGCAAAACAACCGAGCATATGGATCAAGTGCTGACAGCCCAGTCCAATCAGAATGTAATTTACAGATGTGACAGCTGCGGGTTCAGCTTGAAAAATATACCGACCAAAAAAGGATAGCAGACAGACGAATCGTTCCATCTTCGGTGCAGATCAAAAATGAAAAGGGGCATTCCAATGGCTGATTCTTTTCTTTTTTATAATCTTTCTGAAGATCAAATGACATTTCCTGAAGTGATCGGGAGACTGAAGGCGTTCATACGCCAAGATCCGCGGGCAAGCTATCTGCTGTCCGTCGGAACAGACTCGCAAATCCATCAGAACTGCACAAAGTTTATCACGGCTATCCATTTGCACCGCAAGGGCAAAGGAGCGTGGGGCTGTCTGAAAAACACGGTTGTCAACAGACCGATACATAGCCTCAGGGAGAAAATATCGCTTGAAACAGCTTACAGCCAAGAGATTGCCGCATATCTTTTAAATGATTACTTTAATGAAATTATGGATCTGCTTCTTCCGTTTACAGACGAGGGAGCAGATTTAACCCTTGAAGTTCATTTGGATATCGGAAAAAAAGGAATGACAAAGGATTTAATCCAGGAAATGACGGGCCGGATCACCTCCATGGGAATCTGTGCCAAAATTAAACCTGACTCCTATACAGCTTCAAGCTATGCAAACCGGTACACAAAATAATTGTTTGAAAGAAAATCGAACATATGTCGAAATGTGCGGTTGACGTTTGAATTGCAATTTCATATTCTAGCCCTATAGAAACTAGAGAGAACATATTGTTTCTGACTCTAGCTAAATCAATTAGGGGGCTGGTTAAGAATGGAACGCTTTTCAGAAGAAGAGAGAAAACTGTTGCTGAACGTACTTTTGGACCATGAGTATGCCGTAGAGCTACTAAGCAGTGAGATCAATGATATAGAAACGGGTACAAAAAATGTGGATAGCCTGACATATAAAAAACTGGTTACCTTATACGACCGTGTCCGGTCTGAAAATTAGGTCAGATTATATCAATTGATACTCATTAGAGTATCTTTTTTGTTTCCTAAAAGGATATGGAATGATAAACTGACCTTGGAAGAAAGGAAAGTTTTCGACAAATATTGATATCGTTTATATTATTGTAGTATAGGGAAAATATGCGTTGATGGATTAAAGCTGAAAAGGAGTCGAAAAATCATGATTAGTATGCAATCAGATGAACTTCTTGAAACGACAGTAGGTCAGTTTATGATCGATGCTGATAAAGTAGCCCATGTTCAAGTCGGAAATAATCTGGAACATGCCCTTCTCGTGTTGACGAAAACCGGATATACCGCGATCCCTGTACTTGATGCTTCTTTCCGTTTGCACGGATTAATCGGAACGAATATGATCATGGATAAAATCTTCGGCTTGGAACGAATCGAATTTGAGAAGCTTGACAAGATTCATGTTGAAGAAGTCATGCTGACAGACATCCCACGCTTGAAAATTGACGACCCGATCTTAAAAGGATTCGGACTGGTCATCAACAACGCGTTTGTATGTGTCGAAAATGAAGAGCAGGTTTTCGAAGGCATATTTACAAGGCGTGTCGTGTTAAAACAGCTGAATAAGCATTTGAGAACGTTGAATAAATAGGCGCGGCAGCGGCCTATTTTTTATTTGCAGCGCTCCACCAAACCCTCCGCACATTCTCCGAAGCCTGACTTTCCGCTTGATTAAAAAACAGCCGTTTGATTAAATGTATGATAAGAAAAACTTATTGGAATGAGGAATGTCCATGCAGCTTCAAGAGCTCCAAATGCTTGTCGTTCTGGCGGAAGAATTAAATATGCGGAAAGCGGCTGAACGCCTGTTTGTTTCCCAGCCGGCTTTGTCCCAACGCCTGCAGACCATTGAGAAATCATGGGGAACGAAAATTTTTTTGAGATCGCAAAAAGGGCTGACGGTTACGTCTGCCGGAGAAAAAATCATCCAGTTCGCAAAAGATGTGACATTGGAACAGGAAAAAGTGAGAGAGAATATCGATGAGTTGGAGGGCGAGATTCACGGTACGCTCAAATTGGCGGCCGCTTCGATCATTGGGCAGCATTGGCTTCCCAACGTTCTGAAAACCTATGTCAAACAATATCCAAACGTGAAAATTTCGCTCGTGACCGGATGGAGCAGCGAAATGCTGAAAAGCCTCTACGAAGACCATGTTCATGTCGGCATTATCAGAGGAAACCCGGAATGGAAAGGACCGAAGCATTACTTGATGCGGGACGAATTGTACCTTGTCGATACAGAGATCCGTAACATTGAGGACATTGCCAAAACGGAACGGCCGTTCATCCAGTTCAAAAGCGACAGCACGTACTATCAGGAAATTCAGCACTGGTGGCATCAAAAGTTTAAAACGTCGCCAAAGCAGACCATTATTGTCGACCAAATTGAAACATGCAAACAGATGGCTTTCCACGGAATCGGCTATGCGATCCTTCCATCTGTGACGCTTCACGGAAGCGGGAGCCATGTTCATCAAATCCCGCTGCTTGACGCTAAAGGAAAAGCAATCGGCAGAGATACGTGGCTGCTCGGTTATGAGCCGGCTTTCCAACTGAAGCAAGTACAGGCGTTTGTAGAGGTTGTGAAAGAATGTACGGCAACTGAATAAACATTAGAAAGGCAGGACTCAAAAAAGAGGGCTGCTTTTTTTGTGCGATTTATTGACATTGATAATCATTATCATTTAAAGTGTATCTATATAATAATGAAAATCATTATCAATTTCAGAGGTGATTCTGTTGTCTAAAGCATTAATTGCATATGCCAGCATGTCCGGCAACACGGAGGATATCGCGATGATCATCAAAGATACATTGAAGGAGAACGGTTTTGATGTCGCAATTCAGGAAATGGATGATGTCGATGCCGATTCATTGGCTGAATACGATCTTCTTTTAATCGGCACCTACACATGGGGAGACGGGGATCTTCCTTATGAAGCGGAATCGTTTTACGACGAGGTCTCTTCGCTTGACCTTAAAGGAAAGAAAGCGGCATGCTTCGGATCCGGCGACTATGCATACCCCCGCTTTTGCGAAGCGGTCAACACGTTTTACAGCATGCTAGAACGAACCGGCGCCGACCTTTATCGAGAGACCTTGAAAATAGAACTTGCCCCCGAAACGGATGAAGATGCCGAGTGCTGCAAGGAATTTGCCGAAGGTTTTATAAGATGGGCAGAACACGAAAAGCGGCAGGCTGAGACCCATGTTTCATAAAGGTGCGACGGCCGTCGCTTCGGCAAAGCATTCCGGTTACTTTGTCGCCATCAAGCGGGAAGGGATTTTTCACTATTCACTTGAGCAAGGCTGGACAAAGCTCTTTCAATTAAAAAGCAAAATATGTTCCATCACCTATATCGGCGATTATTTATTCGGCGCAGGGGAGAGGGGAACGATTATCAGATCGTCTGACCAAGGAGCAACCTGGTCAATCTCAAGCTTTCCGACAAACGCTACGATTTGGTCGATCACAGGGACAACGGACGGCTTTGTTTGTGCCCATGGGAAGCATTGCATTTACATATCAGAGGATTTCGGCGTCTCATGGAAAATCGTCAAGCCGTTTTCCGCTTTGAGTCATCCGCCCGTTATCCGCTCTCTGTGCCTCCATGAGGAGCGCCTTTACATCGGAACGCAGATTCATGAAGTGCACGGCGGTGTTTGGGCATACGATTTGGCAGCAGAATCGGCTTTTTTGATCAAAAAAGAAACCGGCCGCATGACCGCCTCGATGATCGCATTTGAAGGCGAATGGCTGGTTTGTGCGATGGGATCTAAAAAAGGAAATCACGGTGCCGTCAATTTGGTCAACATCCATACGAATGATGAAATACAAATCAGCCAGGGCCTTGTTGAGAATGAAGAATCATTCCTGGATGTGTCCGAAGACAACGGAATCATCTATGTCACGTCGGCTCAAGACCGAGACGGATTTTCAAGAATCTACCGGCTTGATTTCTTTGAAAGAGAGCTGAAATGGTTTGACACGATTAAAGGGCATGGATTCAGAGTCGCCAATCAAAAGGAGAACTTCTTTTGCGCGGGTCTTTATGAATGCAAATTTGTCAGGCCTTATGAACAGCCTGCTGCAGCCCACTGATTTTATAGCGTTTTATAGGAGGAATAACGATGGGGAAAGTTTTGCTGGTTTATGCAAGCATGTCTGGAAATACAGAAGCAATGGCCGATTTAATCGAGAAAGGCCTTCTTGAGGGCGGGGCCGAAGTTGACCGCCATGAAGCGATGGATGTAGATGCGGCGCTCTTTAACGATTATCAGTATATGATATTTGGCGCTTATACATGGGGCGACGGGGATCTCCCGGATGAGTTTTTGGATATTTACGATGATATGGAAGGGATGGATTTCACAGATAAGATGTTTGCCGTTTTCGGGTCCGGAGATACTTCTTACGAGCATTTTTGCGGTGCCGTCGACATACTTGAGGACAAAATCAAAGAGCTTGGCGGAGACACGGTGCTTCCGTCCGTCAAAATCGAAATGAATCCGGAAGATGAAGAAGAAGACATGCTGCTTCAATTCGGCAGGGATTTTGCAAAGAAATGTGAAGTGCCGGCATGACATTTGCTAAAAAAGAAAACGGGACGCCCCCTTTCCTTTTTTTCTTGTTTTTAAATCTTTCCTTTGATACAGTAATGAGGAGAAAAAGAGAAGGAGGACTTACATAATGAAAATGATGGATGCAAATGAGATTATCTCATTTATTCAAAATAGTAAGAAATCAACACCTGTTAAAGTGTATGTGAAAGGCGACCTTGAAGGAATTGACTTCGGCGCTTCAGCCAAGCCTTTTATTACAGGGCATACTGGGGTAGTATTCGGTGAATGGGCGGAGATTCAAGCTGCGCTCGAAGCAAACAAAGGTAAAATTGAAGACTATGTTGTCGAAAACGACCGCCGCAATTCGGCGATCCCAACGCTCGATTTGAAAAATATTAAAGCGCGAATCGAGCCGGGTGCGATCATCCGCGATCAAGTGGAAATCGGCGACAACGCCGTTATCATGATGGGAGCTTCCATCAACATCGGCTCTGTAATCGGCGAAGGAACGATGATCGATATGAATGTCGTGCTGGGCGGACGAGCTACCGTCGGCAAAAACTGCCACATTGGAGCGGGTTCCGTGCTTGCCGGTGTCATTGAGCCCCCTTCAGCAAAACCTGTCGTTATTGAAGACGATGTCGTCATCGGTGCAAACGCCGTCGTACTTGAAGGCGTGACTGTCGGAAAAGGAGCCGTCGTTGCTGCCGGCGCAATCGTTGTGGAAGATGTGGCACCTTACACAGTAGTTGCCGGAACGCCTGCGAAAAAAATCAAAGACATCGATGAAAAAACAAAAGGCAAAACAGAAATCAAACAGGAATTGCGTCAGCTTTAAGAAGCGGCGGCGAAAAGTGCGTGGATGTGACAATCCACGCATTTTCGTATCGCCGGGGAGGTTAGAAAGATGAAATTGGACGAATTAGCAGCGATTCGCAGAGATCTGCACCAAATTCCTGAACTCGGTTTTCAGGAATATAAGACACAGGCTTATCTTTTGAACCACTTACTAAAGCATCCGGAAGACCGGATTGAAATCGAAAAGTGGAGAACCGGACTGTTTGTAAAGGTTAAAGGGACAGCCCCTGAACAGATTTTGGCTTACAGGGCGGATATGGACGGGCTCTCGATTCGGGAAGATACCGGATATTCTTTTTCTTCCGTACATCAGAACAGGATGCATGCGTGCGGGCATGATTTCCATATGACGATTGCCCTCGGCATCATCGATCATTTCGTCCGCAACCCGGTTAAACAAGATCTGTTGTTTTTGTTCCAGCCTGCTGAAGAAGGGCCGGGCGGCGCTGAACCGATGCTTGAAAGCGATTTGTTTAAAAAGTGGGAGCCGAGCATGATCACAGCGCTGCACATCGCGCCTGAGCTCCCGGTCGGAACGATCGGAACGAAAAGCGGGCTGCTCTTTGCCAATACGTCAGAGCTTGTAATCGAACTTGAAGGAAAGGGCGGGCATGCCGCATATCCCCACCTTGCAGAAGATATGGTGGTCGCCGCCAGTTCGCTCGTTACGCAAATGCAGTCGATCGTAGCCAGGAATGTCGATCCGCTGGACAGTGCTGTCATTACCATAGGGACGATTACAGGCGGATCGGCACAAAACATTATCGCTCAGCAAGCAAGGCTTGAAGGGACGATCAGGACGCTGTCCCCAGCCTCAATGGAACAGGTGAAGAAAAGGATCGAGGCGATGGTGAGCGGCCTGGAAACGGCTTATCAATGCAACGGTAAAGTCAGCTATCCGGCAGCATATTATCAGGTCTATAATTCAAGCGGTTTAGTTGAAGACTTTATGCAGTTCGTTTCTGAAAGCGGCCTTGCAGAGGTCATCCGTTCAAAAGAAGCGATGACAGGAGAGGACTTCGGCTATATGCTGAAAAAGTATCCGGGCTTCATGTTTTGGCTCGGCGTCGATTCACCTTACGGACTCCACCATGCCAAACTGCAGCCGAAAGAGGAAGCGCTTGAGACGGCAGTCCGCGTTATGACGGCTTATTTCTCTTCCAAAGCCAATTAGAACAAGCGGCTGGTATAAAAAATCAGCAAACGTGGCATCTTAATTGGTGGAGGTGTTTCTTCATGTCGAAAAAAATCGGAATCGAACAATCTCTTTCTGATGTCGAGGCTGCTTTGAAGGAAAAAGGGTATGAGGTTGTAACGATGAAAACCGAAGACGATGCAAAAGGCTGCGACTGCTGTGTTGTCACTGGTCTGGACACTGACATGCTCGGGATTTCAGATACGATGACCGGAGCATCTGTCATTCAGGCGACTGGTTTAACTGCCGATGAAATCTGTCAGCAGGTTGAGCAAAAACTTCAGTAATAAACATAAAACCGAAGTTCCAGCTTCGGTTTTAACTTGTTTTTCCAAAAAACGGCTGTCGGGTGTTAAATGGTTGTTTCATCATCCGGAGGCATGTTACACTTTTTTTAAAGGCTTAAAAAAAGAACAACCGCTAATTTAAATTTATTATCAATTAATATTGACTAAAAATATGGTAAGTATTATAATGAATTATGTATGTGATGTTATTAACTAAATGAGAATTTAATATTTAAATTCTCATTTTGATATGGGTAGCAGAACCCAAAAATCACAATTGGAGGGATACATAAAATGGCAGAACGCATGGTAGGTAAACAAGCGCCGCGCTTTGAAATGGAAGCGGTTCTTGCAAACAAAGAATTTGGAAAAGTAAGCCTTGAAGAAAACATGAAGAATGATAAGTGGACGGTTCTATTCTTCTATCCTATGGACTTTACTTTCGTGTGCCCGACAGAAATTACAGCAATGTCTGACCGCTATGACGAGTTTGAAGACCTTGATGCAGAAGTAATCGGCGTTTCAACTGACACCATCCACACTCACTTGGCATGGATTAACACAGACCGCAAAGAAAATGGTCTCGGCCAGCTGAAATACCCGCTTGCTGCCGACACAAACCATGAAGTATCCCGTGAATACGGCGTACTGATTGAAGAAGAAGGTGTGGCGCTTCGCGGATTGTTCATCATTAATCCGGAAGGCGAACTTCAATATCAAACAGTGTTCCATAACAACATCGGCCGTGATGTAGACGAAACATTGCGCGTGCTTCAAGCGCTGCAAACAGGCGGTCTTTGCCCTGCAAACTGGAAACCGGGTCAAGCAACTCTTTAATTTTTATTCTCAAATTAGAAATCAGATTGGAAAGGTCTAACATTTGTTAGACCTTTTTAATCGACAAAAATGACAATGGAGGAAAAATCATGAAATTACGCCAGCCGATGCCGGAACTGACCGGCGCAAAAGAGTGGTTAAACGGAGAAGTGACAAAAGAGCAGCTTATCGGAGAAAAGCCGACATTAATTCATTTTTGGTCGATCAGCTGCCACTTGTGCAAAGAGGCGATGCCGCAAGTCAATGAGTTCCGCGACCGCTACAGCGATAAACTAAACGTGGTGGCCGTGCATATGCCGCGTTCAGAAGACGATTTAGACTTGAATAAAATCAAAGAGGTTGCCGCTGAACATGATATTACTCAGCCTGTTTTTGTTGACAGCGACCATAAGCTGACTGACGCTTTCGAAAATGAATATGTTCCGGCTTATTACGTTTTTGATAAAACAGGCCAACTTCGCCATTTTCAAGCTGGAGGAAGCGGGATGAAAATGCTCGAAAAACGTGTAAACCGTGTTCTTGCCGAAACAGAACAGTCTGCTGAATAAAGATGAAAAGCCCCGTTTTCATGGGGTTTTTTGTTTATTCGGCTCCTCATTGCAAAAAAAGCAAAAAAATTTCCTCTATCCGCCCCTTTCGACAAATGGATCATTAGACACTGTTTATTTTACTTGATGAGTCTTATGTCCTGTTTTTGTTTCAGGAGTATTTCTGACTTTCCCTGTACACAACAAACTGCGAATTCGACAAGTGAAATCTGTTAATTTTGAATATTCTGGATTTATAAGCCGGATTAATCATTGATATTTCACACTTTCCATCACGATTAAACAGTAGAGTCTATTCCTAAATTATGTTTCGTTGAAAAGTAATTTTCTATGTTCCTTCATTATTTACCATTTTTCGACAATGGGTTTAGAGTAGGCCGAAATGCTTCGAAAACTCCTCAGGCTTCAAGTTTTCCGGAAATTTAGTTCTATTTTCTTAACGGAAAGCAACAGTAGAAAAACGAAAAAATAGTTGATAAAATTAGTTTGGTAATCTAATATTTTTATTGGAAGGTTTATTTATTCTGATAGGAGGGTATAAACGGTATGTTTAACGAGAGGGAAGCATTGCGTTTAAGATTGGAGCAGCTGAATGAGGCTGAGGTTAAGGTGATTAGGGAGTATCAAATTGAGCGGGATAATATATATGCAAAGCTGCGTGAATTGGATCGTCCATCCAGCTTTAATGATACAAAAAAAGATTTTCGCCCGGAGCGTAAAACGGAATCTCTCCCTGTTTTAGCTGAATTAGCTGCGCAGGAGATGAAGAGCTATCAGCAACAACAGCAGCAGCCGCAAGCATCTCAAAAGAACCAGCAGCAGACTTCTCCGCAAACCTCCTCACTGCCTGCCGGAATTCCAGATGGAACGACAAGGCGCAGAAGGGGTACAGCACGTCCAGGCTCAAAAGCTGCAAAACTGCGTGAAGCGGCGATTAAAACATTAAAACGCCATAATGCGGCCATCAAAAGCTCCGAACTTCAAAAAGAAATCGAAAAAGAGAGCGGACTTGAGATCCCTAATATGACAACCTTTATGCAAAGCCTGATTAAAATGTACCCGGAAGTCAAAAAACCATACCGCGGTCAATATATATTAGAGGGTGAGATTTCTACCGAGACAGAGCAGCAATAGTCAAACCCTTGCTTTTCCAGATAGCGTTTCCATTTTGAGGAACACCAAGGCGGCCGCTATATACGCCGCCGCCCTAATCAACTGCTTGAGACAATCGACTCAAGCGGTTTTTTATAAAATCCAAATTATTCCTTAAAGTGGTATTCAATTTAAAGGTTTTGTTTCTTTGTCTTTGCGTTTAATTTGATAGACCCATTTTTGCGGGGTTGTTTCTTCTTTCGTCTGCTTTTTCCATTCAGTTATTTTCTGATCCATTTTCGTGTCATTTTGTTTGATGACGCTCAATTGCTGTTGGAGCTGATCGACTTGCTCCGTAACTGTTTGAAGTACCGCCTCGATCTGCTCTGACCGTTCAAAAAGCTCTTCGTTTTGTTCAAGCGCCTTCTCCGTCTGCTGAGATGTATCAATATCGGCAAAATGAGAAGCGATCCACTTATCACTTTCATCGAGCTGCCTTTTATAGGATAAAATCGTTTCGTAAAACAGCGCTTCTTTTGTTTTTTCAGCCTCCAAAAGGCGGTTTTTCGTTTCTGTCACCCGCTCTTTTAATACCGCAACATCTGTTTCGATTTGTTTGAGCTGAAGACCTTTAGCATGAAGTTCGTCTTTCAGGCGGGCATTTTCGTGTGCAGCGTTTTCGAGCTCATGCTCCTTTTTTTCCCTCAGCGTTTTTTCTTTTTCCGCATGAAGCTTTTCATATTCTATTTGGCTATGTAAGCTTTTTTTCTCTTCTTCGGCTTTTACATTTGTTAAATGAAGGCGGTGCTTTTCTTCTATCTCTTGTTTTCTTGCATAGGTTTCTTTTTGAAGGAGCTCCTGAAGAACAACGATTTTACCCAGCAGTTCGCTTTTTATCCGGTTGAGCGTTTCGGCCGACTCGTCTTCCTTGTTTGCCGAAATCCGCTCCAGTTCGATTGACAGCTGCTGAAGCTGCTGCTTCATCGCTGCGTTTTCCTGGCTGAGCTTATGATTTTTTTGATGAAAATAGCTTGCTTCAAGCTCGTGGATCAATTGATGTGACCTTGCCAGCTCCGCTTTTAAAAAAAGGTTTTCCTGTGATAAATCATGAAAGTAAGGCAGCGAACCCGTTGTTTTTTTCATGGTGACCAGCCCCCTATTAATGTTACAACTACAATATGCATAAATGAAACACGGCATGCCTTTTGAAAAAGAGATTTTACAGACTTGTTCGGATTTCTAAAATTTTGCTATGATGTTCGCAGGCAGAAACACGCGAAGGAAGGTTGAGCTGCATGAAAGAAATACATGTCATATTATCGGGGGGCCTTTCACGCCGTTTTGGGGAACCGAAAGCGTTTGCCCGCTGGCAAGGCAAGCCGCTTTATCAATGGTGCAAACGTGCGCTGGGAGGCGATGTCCTGATATTGAGCCGTCCGGGGCTGACGGAGCGGTTTAAAGAACTCGGGGAAAAAGCGGTGCTGGAAGATATCGAACCGTTCAGTGGGAGAGGGCCGCTTGCAGGTATGTACACAGCCATGGTTCGGGCGGAAGGGGAATGCTATATTTTTTCGGCCTGTGATACCCCGCTTGTCCGGCAGGAGACCATATCGGCTTTAAAACGGCAGATGACCCCGGCGGATGACGCCGTCGTGCCGGTCGCAGACGGAAGGGCGCAGCCGCTTGTTGCTGTCTACAGCAGAAGGGTGAAATCCGTCCTCCTCGAACAGCTTCAGCAGAACGAGCTGAAGATCAGCAGTTTCCTCGACCGCATCCGCGTCAAGTATATTGAAGCTGATAGGGTCGGGGCAGAGCCGTGGGAATTTATAAATGTCAATAAAAAGTCGGATTTAGATAAAATAGAACCGTTCTTTCCGGGATGAAATATTTTATTATAGATTGCAAGGGTTTTTCGGAAAGTGTTTTTCAAAAAACAGCGGACGGAAAAATGATATGATATAGAAAAGGAAGTAAAGGGGATCATCCTGATGCATGAACGGTATTCAAGACAAATCAGATATCAAAACATCGGACAGGCGGGTCAGGACAGAATCAGGCAGAGCCATGTTTTGATCGTCGGAGCCGGGGCGCTCGGCACGTCGGCTGCCGAGGGGCTTGTGCGCGCAGGCATCGGTACACTGTCTATTATAGACCGCGATTATGTGGAATGGAGCAACCTGCAAAGGCAGCAGCTCTATACAGAGAAAGACGCGGAGGAAAGGCTTCCGAAAGCGGCAGCCGCAAAAGAACGTCTTTCCCAGATCAATCGCGATGTTGAGCTTCGTACATATGTTGCCGACGGCACCGTGGAAACACTCAGACCGCTGATCAAAGAAGCGGATGCTGTCATCGATGCAACGGATAACTTTGAGACCCGCATGATCATCAATGACCTTGTCCAAGAGACGGGCACTCCGTGGGTTTACGGCGCTTGTGTCAGCAGTCAGGGCATGTATATGACGATTATTCCTAAAAAAACGCCGTGCCTTGCCTGCCTGTTTGAAGATGTTCCGATTGGCGGGGCTACATGCGACACGTCGGGGATTATTTCGCCGGCCGTTCAAATGGTGTCGGCTTATCAGCAAGCTGAAATTCTAAAAATCTTAACGGACAACCAAGATGCGCTTGAAACCGCTTTTGTCACGTTTGATTTATGGGCGAACACCCACTTCCGAATGGAGATCGGCCGCAATGAGACATGTCCTTCGTGCGGAGAAACGCCGGTTTTTCCTTTCCTCAGCAACATGAGCCAAAAAAAAGCCGACGTTCTGTGCGGAAGAGAGACCGTCCAAATTCGCAGCGATATGTTAAAACGGCTGCCTAAAGAGGAACTCATGAAAAAACTTTCGGGCATCGGAAAAGTGGATGCGAATGATTATTTGCTGCATGTACAATACGAGACATTCAGAATCGTCATATTTAACGATGGAAGAGCCCTTGTTCACGGCACAAATGATATAAAAGAAGCCAACTCCATATTGGCGAGAGTCATCGGAATGTAACAACAGGAGGTTTTTTTAATGATTGAAAAAAGAACGCCCATTCCAGTTTTTGAAGCCGCTGCGCGTGTCTCTCGGCACTGGAAGCAGGGAGATACAGAGTGGATCCACCTTGAGGAGAGTCTCCATAGATTTTTAGCCGAAGATGTAAAGGCTGATCACGACGTACCCGCTTTTGACCGTTCGCCGTACGACGGCTTTGCTGTCCGAGCTTGCGATACCGCCGGTGCTTCACGGGAAAATCCGCTGCAATTCGAGGTGGTTGATCACATTGGAGCCGGAGCCGTGTCAGGTAAAACGCTCGGTCCTTTTCAAGCTGTCAGAATTATGACCGGAGCGCAGATTCCGGAGGGCGCTGATGCGGTAGTCATGCTTGAGCTGACGAAAACCTACTCAGAAGACGGTAAAAACTATATGGTGTTAAAACGCTCATTGGAGCCGGGAGAAAATATTTCAAAAACCGGAGAAGATGCGAGAAAAGGATCAGTGCTTGTGAAGAAAGGAACCCGGATCACGCCGGGTGTTGTCGCTTTGCTTGCAACATTCGGATATGCAGCGGTACCTGCAGTCAAAAAGCCTGTGGTAGGCATCATTGCCACCGGAACGGAGCTCCTGAATGTCAGCGATCCCCTCGTTCCCGGAAAAATCCGCAACAGCAATGCAGGCATGGTGGCCGCCCAGGTTGAAGAAGCAGGCGGAACCCCCCTTTATTTAGGGAAGATTTCTGATCGATTTGACGAAAGCTTTGCAGCGGTGGAAAAAGCTTTGGACAAGGTGGATTTTCTGATTACGACCGGAGGGGTGTCCGTAGGGGACTTTGATTTTCTGCCGGCAATTTACGAAAAGCTCGGGGCCGAGGTCCTGTTTAATAAAGTGGCCATGCGTCCGGGAAGTGTAACGACTGTTGCTCAATTAAACGGCAAATTGCTGTTTGGGCTCTCCGGGAACCCGTCAGCCTGCTTCGTTGGATTTGAGCTGTTTGTCAAGCCGTCCCTCCACACCTGGCTGCATCATCAAAAGCCGTATTCTTTATGTGCAGAAGCGGTTTTAAGCAAGGATTTTCCAAAGCCTAATCCGTTTACAAGATTTGTCCGCTCGTTTGTATCCATTAAAGACGGGGCGCTTCATGCGGAGCCTGTCGGCCTAGATAAATCGAGCGCCGTCACGTCGCTGGCAGATGCCAATGCGCTGATGGTTTTGCCGGGCGGAACGAGAGGCTATGAGGCCGGGGCAAGAGTGCATGTTCTGTTATACCGGGATGAGAACGGAAGTGAAGAGCTGTGGCCGCACATTTTCCAATCCTCCAGATCGTAGGGTACCAAAACAGCGGCAAAACGACGTTCGTTGAAAAACTAGCGGAAAAGCTCGGTCAGCTCGGAGTCAAGATTGGCTGTCTGAAACACCACGGACATGGAGGAGAACCGGATGTTTTCGCCGAGGGAAAGGATTCCGACCGCTTTTTTCGGGCGGGAGCGGCTGCGTCCGGCGTCGAAGGAGCAGGCGTTTTTCAACTGAGGGCGCGCGGCGAGTGGACGCTTGATCAACTGATTGCCGCTTATAGCGTTTTAGCGGTTCAGTGTCTTCTCATCGAGGGATTTAAACATGCGCCATATCAAAAAGTTGTCATGGTCAGAAACGAAGCGGACTGTCAGCTCTTGGAGGAATTGGACGGCATCATCGCCGTCATTTATCAAAAGAGCGAGCCGAAAACGGATGTTCCATCCTTTCATATTGAAGACCCGAGCGCCGTGGCTTTTATTCTGAATCATCTAAAGGAGGAAGGCGTTTGTCTGAACGATTTGTTATAACAAAAGAGCCGATTGTCATCGAAGATATCGTCAAAAAAGTTGAAAAAAGGGAAGCCGGGGCCATCACGACGTTTATTGGAACAGTGAGAGAATGGACAAATGGAAAAAAGACACTCTATCTCGAATATGAAGCATATGTTCCAATGGCGGTCAGCATGCTTGCTCAGATCGGGAAAGAAATCAATGAAAAATGGCCTGGTACAGCTGCAGCGATTACCCATCGCATCGGCAGGCTGGACATCTCCGACGCGGCCGTGGTGATCGCGGTGTCGTCACCTCACCGGAAAGCGGCATATGAAGCGAACGAATATGCGATCGAAAGGATAAAGCAAATCGTGCCGATTTGGAAAAAAGAACATTGGGAGGACGGCGAGACTTGGATCGGCGACCAGCTTGAGACAACTGAATACCCGGAAGGGAAACCAGATTTGGAAGCAGCGGCTTCCGACAGAAAAAGAGGTGCTGACCTTTGATTAAAATTTTACTGTTTGCCCAGCTTGCCGAACAAGCGGGTGCGCAGAGCGTTGATATAGATGAAGAAAAAACGACAACAGACGACATCAGACAGTTTTTAAAAGAAACTTACAATCTTCAGGGGACGGACCGAGCGATGATCGCTGTCAACGAAGTGTACAGAAGAGGAAACAGTGAGGTTAAGTCTGGAGATACGGTTGCTCTTATTCCCCCGGTCAGCGGAGGTTGAGAACGTCGGTCGGTTCAGGCATAGAGCCTGTTACCGACCGACGTTTTTTTTCGAACCGTTTTCCAGATAAATAAAACAGCCGCGCCGTTCTTTCGAAATGTTTGGTTCTAATTTTTGAATCAAGTCATAAAGCTCACTAATACGGTGAACGTTAAAATTGGTTCTTTCTTTCAGTTTCATTTTCAGTTCTTTTGTCGTTACAATTTTTCCTTTTTGCTGTTTAATAATGTCTACGCAATGTGCTGCATAATACTCTTTAGTGGAACGTCTATGTCGCTGGATTTGTCTGTCAAGTTCTCCTAACCTTGCGTAAATCCCTTCGCGTTCTTTCCGGAAGTCCTTCCAGATTTTTTGTTCCAATTCACCTAAGAGGAGAAGCTGTTTTTTTAAAGCCTCTCTTTTCGCCATTGCAATCAACTCCGTCATTCATAATTTGATAACATTTTCTATTATTTTACATCATCTTCCTTCATTCATCAAAAAATTTCCTTTGCCAACAAGAAACTATTTTTTATTGACTGTCACATTTTAAAAAGGATTTATTTCAAGCGGAAGAAGGAGGAAAACTCCATAATAAGTCTGAATTTTGTAAAATCGGTGGAATTTTATTTCGCAAACCGATATATTAGATGATGTGTCCTTGTTTTACATGAATTGGAAAGGTGCTGGTGCAAATGGAGTCCCTTAAAAAACTAAAAGATTTTTATTGGCCTTATAAAAGAATGTTCTTGTGGTCGCTTGTGTCGATGCTTCTGATGACGGCGATCACTGTTGTTTACCCGATTATTCTGCAAATGACAATTGATGAAGTGATTCTCGGCGGAAGGTACGGTTTGGTCATATGGATCAGCCTCGGGTTCATCGCTGTCATGGCGGCGAAGGGCGCAGCTACTTTTTTTCATCAGTATCTTGGAGATATGTTCGGAATCCGCTCGGTCTACCGGTTAAGAAAAGAGCTGTATGCGAAGTTGCAGCGTCTGCCGTTCAAGTATTATGACAGCGCTAAAACGGGAGATTTAATGTCGAGGCTTACGGCTGACGTCGAAGGCATCAGATTCTTTTTATCTTTCGGTTTTGCTGAGGCGATTCGCTTTATCCTGCTTGTCACCTTCAGTCTGTCTGTCATGTTTTCTTATTCTGTGCCGCTGACTCTGGTAACGATTGCTTCTCTGCCGTTTTTAGGAGCGGTTGTCTACAGGTTTGATAAAAAAGTGCATCCGGCTTTTCGGAACATAAGAAAATCTTTCGCCCGTTTAAATACGAAAGTTCAGGAAAATATCAGCGGCATGAATACCGTTAAATCTTTATCAAAAGAAGATTTTGAGATTCAAAACTTTACTCATTCAAATGACCATTTTCGAAATAAAAACTTAAACGCTTCGTTTATCATGTCTAAATTCTTTCCGCTGATGGAGTTTATCGGCAATATTTGCCTCGTTGCCCTGTTGTCGTTCGGCGGCTGGCTCGTGATGCAAAACAGCTTAAAACCGGGGGAGCTTGTCGCTTTTTTCAGTCTTGTCAATTACTTGATGTGGCCGATCATGAACCTCGGTTATGTCATCAACCTGTTTTCACAAGCGAAAGCATCAGGAGAGCGGCTGCTGGAAATTCTTGATGCCAAAGAGGAAATCACCGACAGCGGACATGCGGTGAAAAACGGCAGACTGAACGGCGATGTCGTATTCAGCGATGTTTCCCTTCAATATACAAAAGAAAACGCTGAAGCACTGCATGGAGTGTCTTTTCAAGCCGAGCGCGGCAAAACGATCGGGTTAATCGGTGCGACGGGGTCAGGAAAGAGCAGTATCATTCAACTGCTGAGCCGCTTTTATGAGCCGACATCCGGCCGGATCATGATCGACGGCAAGCCGCTTGAACACTACTCATTAAAAATGCTGCGCTCCAATATCGGCGTCGTCCCGCAGGAATCGTTTTTATTTTCATCAACGATCAGATCAAACATATCATATGGAAATCCTGATGCATCAATGGAAGAGATCATCGAAAGCGCGAAAAGAGCTCAGGCGCACGATTTTATCATGGAGCTTCCGAACCAATACGATACGATGCTCGGCGAGAGGGGGCTCGGACTGTCCGGTGGCCAAAAACAGCGAATCGCGATTGCGAGGGCGATTTGTCTGAACCCGGGCATTCTCATCCTCGATGATTCGACGAGTGCCGTTGACATGGAAACGGAGCACCGTATTCAGCTTGCATTGCGGGAAGTGATGCGGGATCGGACGACGTTCATCATCGCTCACAGAATCTCATCCTTAAAGCATGCCGACGAAATTCTTGTGCTCGATAAAGGTGTTGTTAAGGAAAGGGGAACACACGAACAATTATTGGAAGAAAACGGTTTATACAAACGGATTTTTGATTTGCAGTATAAAGATCAAAATGTGTTGAATGAGCCGCATTTTGCAGGATAGGAGGCTCTTGCTATGGAAAATCAGGCGAAAAAACAAACATTGATGAACCGGTTTTTTTATACTTCAGACCAAATCATTGAAAAGCCTTTTAACTGGGCGCAGATGTGGAGGCTGCTCAAATATTTAAAGCCTTACCGAAAAAATCTGCTGCCGCTCTCCTTTTTAACGGTCATGATCTCGGCGGCGATCCGGCTGACGGTGCCGATTTTGATCGGCGTCTATGCGCTCGACAAAGCAATCGCAGGCCGGGATATGAATCTTCTTGCGATTCTGATCTCCGTCATCAGTGGATTATATCTTGTCAATTATGTTAGCAATGTGTTGAGAATCCGCTGGATGAACAAGCTTGGCCAGCATGTCATTTATGATCTCAGACAGCATTTATTTACGCATGTTCAGCGGCTGTCGCATCGCTTTTTCGATGAGCGTTCGGCAGGTTCCATCCTTGTCCGGATCATGAATGACATCAATTCTCTGCAGGAATTATTTACGAGCGGAGTCATCAATTTATTGATGGATATCCTGCTCCTCTTCGGTATTATCGTCATTCTGTTTTCGCTCAGTCCTGAGCTGACCATCGCCATCATGGTGACGCTGCCTGTTATGTTCTTCATTTCAACCAATCTCAGAAGGAAAATCCGACGATCCTGGCAAAAGGTGCGCTTAAAGCAGTCCAAACTGAATTCCCATTTGAATGAAAGCATTCAAGGCATCCGGGTCACTCAGGCATTTACGCAGGAAAAAGAGAATATGATGTATTTTGAAGGCGTCAACAGCGAGAACTTTGAAGCCTGGCGGGAAGCGACGAAAAAAAATGCGACATTCCGCCCGCTTGTAGAAATGACAAACGCCGTCGGGACGGCCATTTTAATCTGGTACGGCACAAGCTTAATCATCAATGAAACGATTACGATCGGTGTATTTGTCTCATTCGCCTTCTATCTCGGAATGTTCTGGGAGCCGATTTCAAGGCTCGGCCAAGTCTACAACCAGCTGTTGATGGGGATGGCTTCGTCAGAGAGGATATTTGAATTTCTGGATGAAAAACCGAGTGTGGCAGACAAGGAAGATGCGGTCAAAATTAAAGAATTAAAAGGCCGGATCGAATTTGAACAGGTGGAATTTTCTTATGACGGGAATCGCAAGGCGCTGCACAGCATTTCATTTGAGGTGCCGGCGGGAACATCGCTCGCGCTTGTCGGACATACAGGATCAGGGAAGACGACGATCGCGAATCTGATCAGCAGGTTTTACGATGCAACAGGCGGGACTGTCAAAGTGGACGGAATACCGATTACCGATATCTCGCTTTCCGATCTTCGTTCGCAAATCAGCATCGTGCTGCAGGATACGTTTATTTTTTCCGGAACGATTATGGAAAATATTCGTTTTGGCCGTCCGAATGCCGCCGATGAAGAAGTGATCGAAGCAGCAAAAGCTGTCGGGGCCGATTCGTTTATTTCAGCGCTTCCGAATGGATACGCCACAGAAGTGGAAGAACGCGGCAATGTATTATCGGCAGGTGAGCGGCAGCTCATTTCATTCGCGAGGGCGCTCCTGGCAGACCCTCGCATTCTGATCCTTGATGAAGCAACCGCAAGTATTGACACAGAAACGGAAGTCAAGATTCAGGCTGCATTGAAAACCCTGCTCCATGGCAGAACGGCTATTATGATCGCTCACAGGCTTTCAACGATAAGGGATGCGGATAAAATCCTGGTTCTTGACCACGGCCGGAAAATAGAGGAAGGAAATCACCAGGAATTAATCGAAAAACGTGGAATGTATTATGAGCTGGTAAAAGCGCAGTATCAAATGTTTCAGCGAAACTAAACTGAAACCGTCCGCGGCCGCATATTCTGAAATGCGGCCGGGGCGTTTTTTTGAGAAAACAGAGGTGAAACATTTTAGACGATTCTGCGTATAAACTGGTAATTCATTTTTTAAGGGGGATACATATGGAAACGCATTTAGAAACTGAAAAAGTAAAAAATCCGTCATTGTTCGGATTGATTACTCATCCCGGAGAACAGTTTGAGAGAATGAGAGAAAAGCCGGCTGTCTGGTTTCCGCTTGTTATTGTTTTAATCTTGTCGGTTACCGCAGGGTATATGCTCAGTCAAAAAATACCGCTATCTGCCGATTTAGCAGAAATGCCGGATGCTGAAGCATTTCAAGCCGCTATGAAGGGGTTCAGCATCATCGGCGGGATTTTCGGTTCTGTGATCGCTATGCTGATCAGCGCTTTAATCTATTGGCTGATTGTCAAAATCGGTAGAGGCACAACCAATTTTGTTCACATGTTTTCGCTGTCTGTTTTTACACATTTTATTGTGGCTATCGGGCAATTCATAAGCGGACTTGTGATCTATTATTCAAATATTGATCCCACGATCGGCGTCACGTCCTTAAGCAGCATCATCCCGGCAGACGAGCCGCTCAAATCGGTATTGGGTGTATTTGATATTTTCACAATCTGGTCGCTCGCATTGGTTGCCCTGGGGCTTCAAAAGGTTGGGGGAATCTCCAAAAAAGCGGCTTGGACCGGTGTGATTGTTTTATTTGCGATTTCCATTCTGCTCGCATTAACAGCCGGAATCGCGATGAATTTCTTCGATACATTTGAAGGAGCAATGTAAATGAAAAAAATATGGATCGGCATTATCATTGTTGGGGCTGCTGCGCTTTTTATCGGACTCAACCTCTACCGCTCGGTGCAAACGGGCGGAGGGGCTGAAACAGCGGTCCAAACTGTGAAATTGGAAGAGAGAGAGATTTCTTCTGAAGTCATGGTTCCGGGCACCCTAAAGTTTGCCAACGAACAATACGAATATTTTGAACCAGAAAAAGGGAAAATTGCCGACGTCAAAGTAAAAGAAGGCGACAAGGTGAAAAAAGGAGATGTGCTTTTCACCTATACGAACGAAGAAATTCGCCTGGAAAAAGAACAGAATGCTTTATCCATTCAATCGAAGGAACTCCAGCTTGAACAGGTAAAGCGAAAAATCAGCAGCCTAAAAAGCAAGGAAGACGAGCTGAAGGCTGAGCTGGGAGCGGAAAAAGCCAAAAGGCAAATGGATGACGAACGGTCCCAGCTTGAAATGGAAGAAAAATCGCTTCAGCTTGAGCTGAAACAAGCCGACCTGCAAAAGGAAACGCTCGCGAAAAAATCAGCAGCGCTGCAAGTAAAAAGCGGCATTGACGGGACAGTGATCACCGCTGATAAACAAGCCGCCTTAAAGCAATCGGATATTCAAAAGCCGGTTATACATATAGGTAACGAGGACAAGCTTGTCGTTAAAGGCGTGTTGTCAGAGTATGACACATTGAAAGTGAAAAAGGGACAGAACGTGACCATCACGTCGGATGTCATCCAAAATAAAGAGTGGCGGGGCAGAATATCTCAAGTCGGATTGGTTCCCGAAGAAGAGGCGTCTGCAGGTGCTGCGGGAGGAAAGGAACAAGCTGTTCAATATCCGTTTGAAGTCAAAATAAAAGGGGAGCGTCCTAAAGCAAAGCCCGGCTTCAATATGATTCTCAAAATCCAGACGGACAAAAGAACCATTCAGGCTCTTCCTGAAGATGCCGTCAAGCAGGATGATGATCAATCATACGTGTATGCCGTCAGAGACGGAAAGGCGAAACGGATCAATGTCAAAACCGGCGAGAAAGCAGATGGCGTCGTTGAAATTACCGGCGGTTTGACGAACAAGGACCGGGTTATCGCAAACCCGGCCGAGGACATGAAAAGCGGAACGGAAGTGAAGCTTCAATGATTGAGCTTTCCCACGTGAAAAAAAGCTACCAAATCGGAGGGGAAACCATTGATGTTCTCAGGGAGATCAATATGAAAATTGAGCCGGGTGAATATCTGTCCATCATGGGGCCTTCCGGTTCTGGAAAATCGACAATCATGAACATTATCGGCTGTCTTGACCGCCCGACATCGGGTATTTACAGGCTGGACGGCGAGGATATTTCATCATATGGTGAAAGGGAGCTTGCCGGTGTCAGAAACCGTTTAATCGGTTTTGTTTTTCAGCAGTTTCAGCTTCTGCCGAGACTGAATGCCATAAAGAATGTGGAGCTTCCGATGATCTACTCCGGCATTCCAAGAAAAGAGCGGCGGGAGCGGGCCGAACGGGCGCTTGAAAAAGTCGGGCTCAAGGACAGAATGCGCCATTTGCCGAACGAGCTTTCCGGCGGCCAAAAACAGCGTGTAGCCATCGCAAGAGCGATCGTCAATGAACCGAAGCTGATATTGGCCGATGAACCGACCGGAGCGCTCGATACGAAAACAAGCCGGGACATCATGGAGCAATTCACCGAATTGAATGAGGAAGGAACGACGGTGGTGCTCGTCACCCACGAACCGGAGATTGCAGATTATACAAGCCGGATCATCATGGTGAGGGACGGTGTGATCGTCTCGCCGGAAACAGAGCGGAGGGGGACGGTGCAATGAATCTCATCGAAAACTTGAGAATGGCGTTAAGTTCCATCCTTTCCCATAAACTGCGCTCAATTTTAACAATGCTCGGAATCATTATCGGTGTAGGCTCTGTTATTGTCGTTGTTGCAGCGGGGCAAGGAGGAGAGCAGATGCTCAAGCAGACGATCAGCGGGCCCGGCAACACGGTCGAAATCTATTATCAGCCCAGCAATGAAGAATTAACGGCCAATCCCAACGCCTATTTAGACGCCGGTTTCACCGAAGAAGACATCAGAAGTTTAAAGTCACTCGAAGGCGTGAAGCATGTCGTTGCGAAAACTACCGAGTCTATGAATGTCCGCTTCCGGGATGAAAAAACGGATGCCGCTGTAAACGGCATTAATGACGGATATATCAGTATCAACTCGATGGAAATCGAAAAGGGAAGGGAGTTTTCAGAAGAGGATTACAATGCCGGAAGCAGGGTCGCCGTCGTCTCGCCGAAACTTGCGGAGGAACTTTTTTCTCAGCAGTCGCCTCTCGGCCGCGTCGTATGGATCAATGGCCAGCCCGTTGAAATCATCGGCGTATTAAAAGAAGAAACCGGGCTGCTTGCGTTGGGGATGAATGAGATGTATGTTCCGTTTTCAATGTTAAAATCGTCCTTCGGCATCAGCGACTATGACTCTGTCTCCGTTCAAGCTGAATCTGCCGACCATCTGCAAGCCGTCGGAAAGCAGGCTGCCGCGGCCGTAAACAACAATCACGGCACTACGGACTCGTACGAAGTGATGAACATGGAGGCCATAGCGGCCGGAATCAGCCAGATTACAACAATTATGACGATGTTCATCGGATCAATTGCAGGCATATCTTTACTCGTTGGCGGGATCGGCGTCATGAATATTATGCTGGTGTCGGTCACGGAACGGACGAGGGAAATCGGGATTCGAAAATCGCTTGGTGCAACAAGAGGCCAGATTTTGATGCAATTTTTAATAGAATCGTCTTTGATCACGCTGATTGGCGGGGTGTTTGGCATCGGCCTCGGATACGGCGGAGCCGCCCTAGTTTCGTTTTTTGCCGGTTGGCCGCCGCTCGTTTCCTGGCAGGTGGTCCTCGGAGGCGTCCTGTTCAGCATGGCGATCGGGGTTATCTTTGGCCTCATCCCGGCCAATAAAGCGGCCCGCCTTCATCCGATTGATGCATTGAGGTATGAGTAAAGCGGCATATAGCCGTCAGCCGATAAGCGTCACTTTGAAACACCCGCTCCTACTCATGAGCATCGACTTAGCAGGCCTGACAACGAATGCGAGAGTTTGTCGACACGCTGAAACCGCCTTTAGAGGCGGTTTTTTTGTATGCGAAAATTAAACTAAATTTAAAAATACACTTCTTACATTAATGATAGACTTAAAAGTGCTGAAAAATTGATCATTATGTTATGAAAGAGGTATTACAGGAGGAATTTTAGAGTGGAAGCCAATATAGAAACAGCAACTCAAGTAAAAAAACCGTCACTGTTCGGTATCATCACGAGCCCTGTCCGTCAGTTTGAAAGAATGAGAGAAAGGCCCGCAATTTGGCTGCCGATGATCATCGTGCTGGCGTTATCCGCCTTTTCCGTTTATCTTGTTTGTTGGGAACTAAGTGAGTTTCTTGGTTTGGATATAGATCCTGGACTAGAGGCCGCCCGTAATGTTTTTCAGTCTGTCATATTCTTCGTGCTCAGCGCTTTAGTATTGTGGCTGATTGCTAAAATAGGCGGCGGAAACACCAATTTTGCCTGCATGGTGTCTCTGTCTGTCTTTGCCACATTTGTACCTGTTATCAGAGACGTCATCATCGGTTTGGTGTATTATGCTTCGAATTCTGAGATCGCGTTTTCGTTCTCATCTCTTGATGGATATATTCCGGCCGAGGAGCCTCTTCTGAGCGTCCTGGAGATGTTTGATGTTTTTACAATCTGGGCATATGTGCTGGTGGCGGTAGGACTGCAAAAAGCAGCGGGCGCTTCAAAGCGGGCGGCTTGGATCGGCGTTTTCGTCATATTTATTATGATGCTGATGTTGTCTTATTTATTAGGCTTATGGCAAGTATTTTTAGAACGTTCATTAGGCTGATGCATTATTGTAAAACCTCATGCGGCGAGCATGAGGTTTTTCTGAATGGTGTTTGAAGGAATAGATAATAATAATGTCACATATTTTTGCGGATTTTTATAGTTTATACAGTTTACAAACGGTACATATCACGATAATATGTTAAAATGTGAAAGATTTTGATGGTTATTGAATGAATTTGAAAGATTTTTGTTGAGTTATGTCGAAAAAGCGTTTACAATGTAATTGTAAGCTAAATGAAGGCGTTTCCAAAAGGGGTGATAATGTGTTGACTCCCGAACGGCATCAGTTGATTATTGACGAGATTGAAAAGCATGATGTCGTGAAAATCCAGTACTTAATGAATTTAACGAACGCATCTGAGTCAACGATCAGAAGAGATTTGTCGACGCTGGAAGCCCGCGGATATTTAAAGCGTGTTCATGGAGGGGCATCGAGGCTTTCCGATATTCGTACAGAGCCTGACATGCTAGAGAAATCATCCAAAAACCTTCATGAAAAGAGAAAAATCGCTCAAGAAGCGGCCTCACTTCTTGAAGAAGGCGATTGTATCTACCTTGATGCCGGAACGACCACATTGCAAATGATCGATTTTATCGATCCGGAGATGGATATTATCGTGGTCACAAATGGAGTCATGCACATTGAGGCATTAGGTAAAAAAGGCATTACTTTTTATTTATTAGGCGGGTATGTGAAGTATAAAACCGGAGCAATCGTGGGCGGTTCGGCTTTATCAGCCATCAGCCAATACCGGTTTGACAAAAGCTTCATCGGCGTCAATGGCATTCATAAAGAAGCGGGATTTACGACTCCGGATCCTGAAGAAGCGCTTTTGAAAACAAAAGCTGTCAACCAGGCGAAAAAAGCATTTATTTTAGCTGACGTTTCCAAGTTTGGGGAAATTTCATTTTCTGCCTTTGCCGGTTTAGACGAAGCAACTATCATTACAGCAGGATCTGCAAAACATTCATTTGATAACTATCAAGAAAAAACTGTCGTAAAGGTAGTGAAAACATGATATACACTGTAACTCTCAACCCATCGGTCGACTATATTGTTCACGTTGAAGAATTTTCCGTAGGCGGGCTGAATCGTTCAGTCTATGACACGAAATATCCCGGAGGCAAAGGAATCAATGTCTCACGCGTACTGAACAGACACCATGTACCTTCTAAAGTTCTCGGTTTTATCGGCGGTTTTACCGGGGGGTACATCAAATCATTTCTCGAAGAAGAGAAGCTTGAAACGGCTTTTCATGAGGTGAATGGAGACACGCGCATCAATGTCAAATTGAAGACCGGGGATGAGACGGAAATCAACGGGCAGGGGCCCGTCATCAGCCAAGAAGATTTCGCGGCCTTTTTAGACCAGTTTTCAGCGATGAAAGAAGGGGACATTGTCGTATTGGCTGGCAGCATTCCTTCTTCATTGCCGCAGGACACCTATGAAAAGATTGCAGAAAAGTGTGAAGAGCAAAATGTCCGGGTTGTCGTTGATATTTCGGGTGAGGCACTCCTAAAAGCAGCAGAAATGAAGCCGCTTTTAATGAAACCGAACCATCACGAGCTCGGTGAAATGTTTGGAACAACCATCACTTCAGCGGAAGAAGCGGTGCCTTACGGTAAGAAACTCGTTGAACGCGGGGCCGAAAACGCGATCGTTTCCATGGCTGGGGAAGGCGCACTTTTATTTACAAAAGACGGCGTCTACCATGCCAACGTACCTAAAGGAAAGCTCGTGAACTCAGTCGGCGCCGGAGATTCAGTGGTTGCAGGCTTTCTCGCAGGCATTGAAAAACAGCTCGACATCAAAGAAGCTTTTCGCTTAGGTGTCGCGTCAGGAAGCGCAACCGCCTTTTCAGAGGAGCTGGGAACGGAAGAGCTCGTTCACAAGCTGCTTCCGGAAGTTCAAGTCAAAGCGATTTAAAGGAGGAAAGGTTATGAAAATAACAGAGCTACTAACGAAGCATACGATCAAGTTAAACCTTGAGAGCAGCCAGAAAGAAAACGTTATCGAAGAACTCGTCAGCGTTTTGGATCAGGCGGGCAAGTTGAATGATAAAGAAGGCTACAAAGAAGCCGTGATCAACCGTGAGAAACAAAGTTCCACCGGTATCGGCGAAGGCATTGCCATCCCTCATGCGAAAACGGCAAGCGTTAAAGAGCCTGCGATCGCGTTCGGCCGTTCAAAAGACGGCGTCGATTATGAATCCCTTGACGGCCAGCCAAGCCATCTCGTTTTCATGATCGCTGCTACAGACGGCGCGAATAACACTCACTTGGAAGCATTGTCAAGACTGTCGACTTTGCTTATGAGGGAAGAAATTCGCAAACAGCTGCTTGAAGCTTCATCCGAAGACGAAATCATCGACATCATCAATCAGCATGATAAAGATGATGAAGAAGAAGAGCAGGCCGAAGAAGCATCTGCACCATCAGCAAAAGGAAAAATCCTTGCGGTTACAGCATGTCCGACAGGGATCGCCCACACGTTCATGGCTGCCGATGCTTTGAAAGAAAAAGCGAAAGAGCTCGGCGTTGATATCAAAGTTGAAACGAACGGTTCAAGCGGTATTAAAAATGGTCTGACAGCGCAGGAAATCGAAGATGCGGTTGCGATCATCGTCGCCGCCGATAAGCAGGTTGAAATGGATCGCTTTCAAGGCAAACATGTCATTGAAGTACCTGTAACAGCAGGAATCAGACGTCCGAAAGAGCTGATTGAGCAGGCGCTGAAACAAGACGCGCCTATCTATCAGGGTAAAGGCGGTGGTGCATCTGCTTCTGAAGACGGAGCTGCCAAAGGAAAAGGCGGCGGTTTCTACAAACACTTGATGAGCGGTGTCAGCAACATGCTGCCATTCGTCGTCGGGGGCGGGATCTTAGTTGCGGTTTCATTCTTCTGGGGAATTAACGCGACCAAACCGGGAGATCCCACTTATAATGAGTTTGCAGCTGTATTAAATACTATAGGCGGAACTCAAGCACTTGGATTAATTGTCGCTGTATTGGCAGGATTTATCGCGATGAGCATCGCAGATCGTCCGGGGTTTGCGCCTGGTATGGTCGGAGGTTTCATGGCGACGCAAGCCGGCGCCGGTTTCTTAGGCGGACTGATTGCCGGTTTCTTGGCTGGTTATATTGTTGTCCTATTGAAAAAAGTGTTCGCTGGTCTGCCGCAAGTGCTTGACGGATTAAAACCTGTCCTTCTTTATCCGTTGTTTGGAATATTCTTGACCGGAATCATCATGCATTATGTTGTCAATACGCCTGTCAAGTATATTATGGATGGCATGACACATTGGCTTGAAGGTCTTGGAACAGGAAACCTTGTTGTAATGGGTATTGTTTTAGGCGGTATGATGGCGATTGATATGGGCGGTCCGATCAACAAAGCGGCCTTCACATTCGGTATCGCGATGATTGAAGCTGGAAACTTTGGACCTCACGCAGCGATCATGGCGGGTGGTATGGTGCCTCCGCTTGGAATTGCCCTTGCAACGACTTTCTTTAAAAATAAATTTTCAAAACGGGATCGCGAAGCCGGAATTACCAACTACGTGATGGGCTTGTCATTTATTACTGAAGGTGCGATTCCTTTTGCGGCAGCCGATCCGGCGCGCGTCATTCCTGCTTCTATCATCGGATCAGCAGTTGCCGGAGGTTTGTCTCAATTTTTCCATGTCACACTGCAAGCGCCGCATGGCGGAATATTCGTTCTCTTCTTTACGACGAACCATGCGCTGCTGTATCTCCTCAGTATCTTGATTGGTGCGGTTGTGACGGCTCTCATTCTCGGCATCTTGAAAAAGCCGGTTCCAACTGAAAAATAAGTGCTGAAAGTGCCACAGTAATCCCTGTGTGGCACTTTCTTTTTTACCGTTTTTGCCGGAAGTGAACGCGGGAATTATGTATTCGGCAGGAACTTGTGATAAAGTATAGGAAAGCTTTATTTTGCATGTATGCTGTGACAGACTGTTTTTAGGAGGAAGCGTTTTGACTGAAGAAAAATCCACCCAAAATAAAAACTCTCTCTTTGAATGGGTAAAAGCCATTATTATCGCAGTCGTTCTGGCGTTATTGATCAGGGCATTTTTATTCGAACCGTATTTAGTCGAAGGTACATCAATGGATCCGACGCTGCACGACGGAGAGCGGCTGTTCGTCTATAAAACGGTTAAATACGTAGGCGAATTTAAGCGGGGAGATATCGTCATTATCGACGGCGATGAAAAAAATGTCCATTATGTGAAGCGCTTGATCGGCCTGCCGGGAGATACCGTGCAAATGAAAGACGACACGCTGTACATAAACGGGAAAAAGGTGTCTGAGCCGTATCTTTCGGAAAACAGAAAAGAGGCGGAAGCAGTCGGCGTCAAGCTGACGGGCGATTTCGGCCCTGTGAAGGTTCCGGAAGGCAAGTATTTCGTGATGGGAGACAATCGCCAGAGATCGATGGACAGCCGGAACGGACTCGGACTGATCGATAAAAAACGAGTGGCCGGGACTTCACAATTTGTGTTTTTCCCGTTCAACGAAATCCGAAAAACAGACTGAAAAATGCCTGATGTCCATTTGGACAATCAGGCATTTTTGCTTGATTTATGCGGATAATGATGCCAGTACTGCGATAAACAGTACGGTAACGAACACAGAGGCCATAATCAGAAGAACGCTGTATAAGATTCTGATTTCCGCGGCTTCTTTTCCCCTTTTTGACAGCATTCGTTTCGCCGCGATATGAACGAACACGTAAATCATGGCAATCCCGATGTAAAGGCCCACATCCCGTGCTGTAAAGCCGGTTACGGCAAGATAAACCCCTGCGAAAAAAATAAACATGCAGTATTCCGTCAAAGTGATAAGCTTCATGTCTTCCTCCGTCTAACGATCCGAGTTTTCTTCAAATATCACCTTTTTATAATATATCTTTTGCAGCCATCCCACAAGGAGGCCGAAGCCGATCAGCAGACAGGAAAATATCAAAAAGTCCGAGGTCCACATATCAAACCCTTTGAAAAGCCCGATAGACATCGTAGAAATCACCATGGCCACTGACACGAAAAGCGCTTGGCGCGGCCTTGAATTGATCCACCTGATGATATCAGGATCATCTTTTAATTTCATTATTCCTTCCCCCATTCTTCAATAATTGTAACATATTGTCACAAAGAAAGTGTGAACAAGTGTTTTTTTGATATATTTTTCTTTAAAACTTTATCGTAAAAAAGCAAAGCATTTCTCTTGCGGAATTTTCGTGTTATACTCTTTTTAATGAAGTATAGATGGAGGATTTTAAATGATAGCTGTTCAAAATGTCAGCTTGCGGTTTGCGGACCGGAAGCTGTTTGAAGATGTAAATATTAAGTTTACGCCGGGTAACTGCTACGGATTGATCGGAGCAAACGGCGCCGGAAAGTCCACTTTTTTGAAAATATTATCAGGTGAAATCGAGCCTCAGACGGGCGAGGTTCATATGAGCCCGGGCGAACGCCTTGCCGTCCTGAAGCAGAACCACTTTGAGTATGAAGAGCATGAAGTGCTGAAAGTCGTGATCATGGGGCATAAACGCCTTTATGAAGTCATGCAGGAAAAAGACGCGATTTACATGAAACCCGATTTTTCAGATGAAGACGGAATCCGCGCCGCAGAGCTTGAGGGCGAATTCGCCGAGCTGAACGGCTGGGAAGCCGAAGGGGAAGCTGCGATTTTGTTAAAAGGCCTCGGCATTGCTGAAGAACTGCATACGAAGAAAATGGCGGATTTGGGCGGTTCCGAAAAGGTGAAGGTCCTCCTTGCACAGGCCCTGTTCGGAAAGCCTGACGTCCTTCTTCTCGATGAGCCGACCAACCACTTGGATATTCAGGCGATCCAGTGGCTTGAAGAGTTTTTAATCAATTTTGAGAATACGGTTATCGTCGTATCGCATGACCGTCACTTTTTGAATAAAGTATGTACGCATATCGCCGACCTGGATTTTAACAAAATTCAAATTTATGTCGGAAACTATGATTTCTGGTATGAATCAAGCCAGCTTGCGCTTAAAATGAATCAGGAAGCCAATAAGAAAAAAGAAGAGCAGATCAAACAGCTCCAGGAGTTCGTTGCCAGATTCAGCGCCAACGCCTCAAAATCGAAGCAGGCGACATCAAGAAAAAAACTGCTTGAAAAAATTACGCTTGACGATATTAAGCCGTCATCGCGCAAGTATCCGTACGTACATTTCACACCTGAACGCGAAATTGGAAACGATGTGCTTGTTGTCACAGACCTGTCGAAAACGATTGACGGTGTCAAGGTGCTTGACTCGGTCAGCTTTATGATGAATAAAGAAGATAAAATCGCCTTTACAGGCCGGAATGAGCTTGCCGCTACTGTGCTCTTTAAAATCCTTGCCGGGGAAATGGAGCCTGACAGCGGATCGTTTAAATGGGGCGTCACAACATCCCAGGCGTTTTTCCCGAAAGACAACAGCGAGTATTTTGAAAACAGCGATTTAAACCTTGTCGACTGGCTCCGCCAATTTTCGCCGCATGACCAAAGCGAAAGCTTCCTGCGCGGATTTTTGGGCCGGATGCTGTTCTCCGGGGAAGAAGTGCTGAAAAAAGCAAGCGTTTTGTCAGGGGGAGAGAAAGTCCGCTGCATGCTGTCCAAAATGATGCTGTCCGGCGCCAATGTGCTGATGCTTGATGAGCCGACCAACCATTTGGATCTCGAATCCATTACAGCGCTGAATAACGGTTTAATCAGCTTTAAAGGCGCTATGCTGTTTACATCTCATGACCATCAGTTTGTCCAAACAATTGCCAACCGGATCATCGAAATCACGCCAAACGGAATCGTCGATAAACAGATGAGCTATGATGAATTTTTGGAAGACAAAGCGGTTCAGGACAAGCTTGCTGAACTTTACGCGTAATGATAGAAAACCCGCCTTAAAAAGCGGGTTTTTTTATAAAAAGGGAGATGGTTGCCGTGTCATGCCGCAAGGCTCTTGAGCAATATATTCAAGCAACAAACACACATGAGTTTGAGAATGTCAAAAAGCTCCTTCATCCCGACGCTGTGTACTGGTTCTCGGATGAAACGTGCTCGGGCGTTAAGGAAATTCAGCGTTATTTTGAAAACGCCTGGAAGCAAATCGAAAACGAAGTATACAGCGCCAGTCATATCAGTTGGATCACGGAAACGGACGAACAGGCCGTCTGTCTTTATACATACGAATGGAAAGGGTTTTTTAGGGGTGAACCGGTTCAAGGGGCAGGCCGTGCGACAAACGTATTTGTAAAGGACGAGTCAGGAAGCTGGAAGCTGAAGCATGAACATTTAAGCAGTTTGCCCAAATCATGAGGAGGCGGGGCATTGGACGGCTTTATAGCTCCATCTATGTACGGAAGTTAGAAAGGCTGGCAGCATGCGGAAATGATATAAAAGGACCTCAGAAAACTTCTGAGGTCCTTTTGTGCGGAAGGCTTTAGATCGCCCAGTTGCCGTTTCTGAAAATCGGCTCTCTTTTTCCGTCTGCTGTGATTCCGTCTATATTCATTTCTCCTGAACCGATCATGAAGTCAACATGTGTAATGCTTTCGTTTAATCCTTCTTTCGCCAGCTCTTCGCGCGACATCTGCTTTCCGCCTTCGATGTTGAATGCGTACGCACTGCCGATTGCGAGGTGGTTTGAGGCGTTTTCGTCAAACAGCGTGTTGTAAAACAGAATATTGGACTTGGAAATCGGCGAATCGTGGGCAACGAGCGCAATTTCGCCTAAGTAGTGTGAACCCTCATCCGTTTCGATCAGCTCTTTTAAAATCTCTTCACCTTGTTCAGCTTTGACATCGGTGATCCGTCCGTTTTCAAATGTCAGCTGAAAGCCGTCGATCAGATTGCCGCCGTAGCTTAACGGCTTTGTGCTTGAAACAGTGCCGTTCACTCCGTCTTTTTTCGGAGCGGTGAATACTTCTTCTGTCGGCATATTGGCCATGAACTCGATGCCGTTTTCGTTTGTGCTTCCGGCGCCGACCCACAGGTGCTTCTCAGGAAGCTCGATCGTCAAATCTGTTCCTTTTGCTTGGTAATGAAGGGCTTGGTAATGCTTGTCGTTTAAGACGCTTACTTTATCGCGCAAAGTTTGATCGTGGTCTTTCCACGCCTGGACAGGATCTTCACGGTCGACGCGGGTCGTTTTGAAGATCTCATTCCACAGCTTTTGCATCGCTGTCTTTTCATCTGCGTCAGGGAATACTTTTTTGGCCCAGGCCGGTGAAGGTGCTGCGACGACAGTCCAGCTGACTTTATCCGATTGAATCATTTGCCTGTATGTATGCATCGCCTTTCCGGCGGCTTTTTGCTGGGCCGCGATTTTTTTGGAATCGATGCCTTTCAAAAGATCAGGGCTTGAAGAGACAATGGAAATAAAAGCGGCGCCTTCCTTAGCGAGCGTCTCCAGACCTTTCGCTTCCCACTCAGGGAATTCTTCAAAGGCTTCCGCTGGGGCCAGCTCATATTTCAGCCTTGTCACCTCATCATCCTGCCAGCGGACCGTTACGTTTTTTGCCCCTATTTGATAGGCGCTTTTGACGAGGAGCCGTGCAAAATCGCGTACTTCTGTTGACGCGTTGATAACGACTTTCTGTCCTTTTTGAACGTTTACACCGACTTCGGCTACAAGCTTCGCATATTTGCTCAGTTTATCAGTAAACGAATTCATTGGCAAAACCTCCTTTATTGTCCATAACATCATATCAAATATTTGATTGAAAAGAAAAAAAGACGCAGCCCGGTAAGGCTGCATCTTTTTTAACGGTTGATTTTGGCCGTTTGGCCGGGGGGCGAGCTTGGCATGTTTGCAAGGGAGATGCTCATCCCCCCGAGAATAATACCGCTTAAAATAACGGTGATGGCCAGGCGTCTTCCCATATCTCTAAGCATGTTCTTCCTCCTTATCGTTTCTCCATTCCTCACGATATGAAAGAAGCAGGGAAAAAAGACGCGAAAACAAAAATTATTTAGCCGCTTTTTGCAATTTATCGATCACTTCAAGAGAGCGGCCCGTTCCGATGGCGACAGACTCGAGCGGATTTGCAGCAACATGCACGGGCACAACGATTTCCTGTGATAGCCATTCTTTGATGCCGTTCAATAGCGCGCCTCCTCCGGTTAAAATCACGCCCCGGTCTACAATGTCTCCGCTCAGCTCGGGAGGACAGTCTTCAAGCGTCGCTCTGATGGCTTCGATAATATGAAGGAGCGATTCGCGCATCGCCTTCTGAATCTCTATTGATTCCAGGGTAATCGTTTTCGGCAGGCCTGTGACAAGGTCGCGCCCTCTGACTTCCATCGTTTTCGTCTCATGGTCAATCAATGCGTAGCCGATCTCAATCTTGACTTCTTCGGCCGTCCGTTCACCGATCAGCAGGTTGTATTTTTTTCTGACGAATGACACGATGTCTTCATCAAGCTGGTCGCCGCCGATCCGGATCGAGTGGCATGAGACTACGCCTCCGAATGAAATGATCGCCACTTCTGTCGTGCCGCCGCCGATATCGACGACAACGTTTGCGACAGGTTCATCGACAGGCAGGTCTGCGCCGATGGCGGCAGCGACAGGCTCCTCAATCAAATGGACTTGCTTGGCTCCGCAGTTTTTGACAGCATCGCTGATCGCACGCCGTTCAACCGCGGTTGAACCGGATGGCGTGCAGACGACGACGCTCGGCTTTCTGAAAGTAAAGCCGATGTTCTTTCCGGCTTTTTTCATAATCTGCTTCAAGAGGTCTGTCGTCATGTCATAATCGGCGATGACTCCGTCTTTCATCGGTCTGACCGCGACGATTTTTCCCGGTGTCTTTCCGATCATGTTTTTGGCTTCTGTTCCGACCGCCAATACGCTCTTTGTTTCCGTATCCACGGCGACAACGGAAGGCTCATTTAAAATGATTCCTTTGTTTTTGCTGTAAACCAATATGTTAGCTGTGCCTAGATCAATTCCGATCTCGGTTGTTTGAAACATGTTTTCACCCAATCTCTATTTAAAATTTTTCCGAAAAACGAAATTTTCTTCGTGCTGAAAAAATGAATTTCATTTAAATTTTCTCAAATGATCGGCGATTTTTGGGGGTTTGTGACGAGTTTGAAACCAATCTGTAAAATGCTGTCCTCATATTGACATGATGAGAAAAATATTCATTTTTATGACCGAATTTTTGTCAAAGAAACGTTCAATAAGGGAAACCTTTTTCAGTCTTCGTTCGTCTATCGTTATGCTAAGACAATATCTTAGAAAAATAGAAACAAAAGAGGAAGTAGGCGAAAGTTTTGAAAGCAATTGGAGTTGTGAGAAAAGTAGACGAACTCGGCCGGATCGTGATGCCGATTGAATTGAGAAGAGCTTTGGATATTTCGATCAAGGACAGCATCGAATTCTTTGTCGACCAAGATAAAATTGTCCTGAAAAAATATAAACCGCACGGTGTGTGCCTGATGACCGGTGAAATCACTTCTGAAAACCGCGAGTACGGAAACGGGAAAATTACGCTGAGTCCTGAGGGGGCCGAATTGCTTTTGGAAGAAATAAAAGCTGCCTTAAACGAAGTGAAAGCATAAGATTTGAAGCCCTTCATCAGAAGGGCTTTTTCTTGCGTCGGCAGAAGATAAAACCGCCGTCACTGAAAAATTCAGCCATAGAGACGATAAATACTTCGAACAATCCTCTCAAATGTGGTGTAAAGAATGTTACAATTGACTGAGAAATACAAGTGGCAGGTGGGGGTATGAAAAGATATCAAGGACGAATCATTGCAACCGTGCTGGCAATGACTTTTATCATGTTTTGGAATTTTTTATTCTATGGGGTGTTGGGAAATAAAATCAATTGGACGGTTGATCTGCTGTTTACACTGGTGACATTAATCAGCGTTTGGTGGCTCACGCTTTATATCGATGAGTCCAATCAGCTTGTCTATAAACTGAAGGAGAGCGAAAAGAAATATAAAGAGCTTTCTTCAGAAACCAACCGCATCATGGATAACCTTCAGGAAATCGTCTTTCAGACGGACCGGATAGGATACATTACATTTTTGAATCAGGCGTGGACAACGTTGACCGGATACAGTGTTGAAGAGAGTCTTGGAACGATGTACAACGATTACTTTGACCATGAAGAACGGATCTCGAATCACCTGATCGCCCAGCTGAAGAACAAGGAGCCTGAAGGCAGGATCGAGGTGCTCTACCATCGCAAAGACGGAAGCAAGTTCTGGGGCGAAGTTCACTATAAACTTTATTATAAAAACGGTCAATTTACGAGCAGCTTGGGGACGCTGACTGATGTGACGGAACGGAAAAAAGCGGAGATGGAATTGTTCAAGTCGAATCAGCGGCTGGCTATGCAGTCTCAGAAGCTGGCGATGGCCGGGCAGCTCGCCGCGGGAATCGCTCACGAAGTCAGGAACCCGCTGACATCGGTAAACGGATTTTTGCAGCTGATGAAAGCGGAATATCCCGACCGGAAAGATTACTTTGACATTATTTTCTCAGAGATTAAACGAATCGATTCCGTGCTCGGCGAACTGCTTGTACTGGCCAAACCGCACCAGGTTCAATTTAAAAAGATCAACATCAATTCGGTTCTTCAGCAGGTGGCAACGCTTCTTGAGACCAACGCCGTGCTTTCCCACATTAAGATCGAAAAAGCGTTTCAGCACGGGGAGGAGTGGGAAATAAACGGCGATGAAAATCAAATCAAACAGGTATTCATCAATTTAATAAAAAACGGGATAGAAGCGATGCCTGACGGCGGAAAAATCACGATCTCCTCGGAGGTTGAAGGTGACTATGTGAAAATCAGCATCAAAGACGAAGGGGGCGGCATTTCCCAAGCCGATTTGGCAAAGCTCGGGGAGCCTTTCTTCTCAACGAAAGAAGAAGGGACGGGTCTTGGGCTGACGATTTGCCTGAATATTATCGGCGCTCACAACGGAGAAATGAAAATCGACAGCGAATTGGGCGAGGGAAGCACATTCCACATCCTGCTTCCGATCGACAAAGGGGCGGCATCCGAAGAGAACGATATTCAGCAAGGATGCTGCAGCCGCGCAACGATAAAATAAAAGAGGAAAAATTCCACTTCATATGATAGAATTTGTTCAGATTGACCCATGGAGGAATTACCGATGAAAAAAGAATTTGCAGTAATTGGACTCGGCCGGTTCGGCGGCAGCATTTGTAAAGCATTGAGTGAAGAAGGGCTTGAGGTAATGGCGATCGACAGAGATGAAGATCGCGTAAACGAATACGCCAAAATTGCCTCACATGCTGTGATAGGAGACACTACAGACGAATCAGTGCTGAAAAACCTTGGACTGCGCAATTTTGACCACGTCATTGTAGCGATCGGGGAGAACATTCAAGCGAGCATTTTGACAACGCTGATTTTGAAAGAGCTTGGTGTGAAAATGATTACCGTCAAAGCTCAAAACGATTATCACGAAAAAGTATTATCCAAAATCGGAGCGGACCGGATCGTTCATCCGGAGCGTGAAATGGGAAAAAGAATCGCCCACAACATCGTCTCCAACAATGTGCTTGATTATCTTGAACTTTCTGATGAACATAGCCTTGTCGAAATCGCAGCGAACGGCAAACTGGCCGGAAATACGCTGCTTGACCTTGATATCCGGGCCAGATACGGAATTAATATTGTCGCGATCAAGCGGGGGAAAGAAGTCATCGTATCTCCGCTTGCCACCGAAGAGATTCAAAAAGACGATATTTTAATCGTCATCGGCTCAAATCCTGACATTGAGAGATTTGAAAAAAAAGTTTTTCAACATTAAAATGCCATCGATCAGCCGCGGGAACCCCACAGCCCGCGGTTTTTTTGATCTTTTCATTGACTGTTTCAAACGATTCGGCTACGATATTGAACCATATCCATATAAAAATGAGAGGGGACATATATCTTTGGACAATGAGATGTTCATTCACCGGCTTGGCGCCGCCAGTCATCGCAAAAAAGCGGATACTGTAATTAAAAACGGAAAGATCATGGATGTTTTTAATCAGGAATGGTTGAAGACAGACATAGCTATCACAGACGGGGCCATCGTCGGTTTGGGCGATTATGAGGGGGAGAATACCATTGACGCAGAAGGACAAATGATCGTTCCCGGCTTTATCGACGGTCATGTCCACATTGAGTCTTCAATGGTGACGCCGCCCGAATTTGCCAAAGCGGTGATTCCCCACGGTGTAACAACCGTTGTCACCGATCCCCATGAAATCGCGAATGTCTCAGGAGTGAGGGGTCTTGAGTTCATGTTGGAGCAGGCTAAGATGACAAGGCTGAACATTCGTTTTATGCTCCCTTCTTGTGTGCCTGCGGCACCATTTGAAAAATCGGGTGCGGTTTTGAACGCTGCGGATTTACATCCTTTTTACAGCCGCGAAGAGGTGCTCGGGCTTGCGGAAGTGATGGACTATGTGGCCGTTGAAGCGGGAGAGCCGGATATGGTGCAAAAACTCATGGATGCCCATAAAGCGGACAAGCGGATCGACGGACATCTGGCCGGCTTGTCAGCCGGGTTCGTCAATGTCTACAGAGCGGCGGGCGTGCTGACAGACCATGAGGTCACGACACCTGAAGAGGCGCTTGAACGGGTCAGAAGAGGAATGTACGTCATGCTGAGAGAAGGCTCTGCGGCAAAGAATACACGTCATGTTTTGCCTGCGGTTAATGAGAAAAATGCGAGACGCTTCTTTTTCTGTACGGATGATAAGCATTTGGATGAACTGGTCGATGAAGGAAGCATTAACCATCAGGTAAAGCTTGCCATTCAAGAGGGACTTGACCCGTTTCTCGCATATCAAATGGGCAGCCTCAATGCAGCGGAATGCTTCGGGTTAAAGACGAAGGGAGCGGTTGCCCCGGGTTATGACGCAGACCTCCTTTTCATCAGCGATTTTGAGAACGTCAGCATTTCAAAGACGATGATCAACGGCGTGATCTGGAGCGGGGCAGAACAAAGCGAATGGACGGACGGCAAAGCGGCACCTGCTCTGCTCCAATCTGTCCATCTCCCTGATTTACATGAGGATGATCTGGAAATTCCGATCGTTCAAGGGAGTGAAATCAGGGTCATTGACATTATCCCCAATCAGCTTGAAACAAAGCTGTCCCTGGCCAAGCCGAAAAGCGGCGCTTTTTTTCAGCCGGATCTGGAAAGCGATCTGTTGAAAATTGCAGTGATTGAGCGCCATCGCGGCGTTAAAGGAATCGGACTCGGCGTTGTCAGGGGCTTCGGTTTAAAAGAAGGCGCCATCGCGACAACGATTTCTCATGATTCCCACAATTTAATCGCTGTCGGTACAAATGATCAAGACATCTTAAAAGCGGTTGAACGTCTCGGAGAAATCGGGGGAGGCCTCACCATTGCAAAAGGAGGGAAGGAGCTTCAATCCGTCGCTCTGCCGATTGCCGGCCTCTTGTCGGACAAACCGCTTGAGACGGTAAACGAAAGCTTAAAATCTCTTCATGCAGCATTAACGGAGACAGGATTTTCAGGAGCGTTTAATCCTTTTCTGACGCTTTCTTTTTTAGCGCTTCCTGTTATCCCCGACATTAAAATGACGACAGAAGGCTTGTTTGATGTTAAAGCGTTTAGGCATATCCCGATTCAACCATAAAAAAACGGATGCACACCGGTGCATCCGTTTTTTTGCTCAAGCCGCGATTAGACTTCCATAATAATCGGAAGGATCATCGGGCGGCGTTTTGTTTTTTCGTAGAGGAACGGAGCGAGCGTGTCTGTGATCTCGTTCTTAATTTCAGACCACTGCGTCGTTTTGCGTTCCATCACTTTTTTAAGGTGTCCTGCAATCAGGTCCTGGGCATCGTTGATTAAATCACCGGATTCTCTCATGTAGACAAATCCTCTGGAAATTAAGTCAGGTCCTGCAGACACTTTGAACTCTTTCATGTTGATGCTGACAACGACAATGACAAGCCCTTCTTCAGAAAGAATCCGGCGGTCGCGAAGCACGATGTTCCCGATGTCGCCGATGCCGCTTCCGTCAATATAGACATTGCCTGACGGGATTTTACCTGCGACTGAGGCTTCTTCGCTTGTCAAAGCAAGCACTTCGCCGTTGTCCATAATAAAGCAGTTTTCCTCAGGAATTCCGCAGTCTGTCGCAAGTTTGACGTGCATTTTCTGCATTCTGTATTCACCGTGAATCGGCATGAAAAACTTTGGCTTGATGAGGCGGAGCATCAGCTTTTGCTCTTCCTGTCCGCCATGTCCTGATGTATGAATGTTAGTCACAGCTCCGTGGATGACATCGGCACCCGCCCGGTAAAGCTGGTTAATTGTGCGACTGACGCTGATTGTATTGCCCGGGATCGGAGATGATGAAAATACGACCGTATCCCCGGGAATGATGGAAATTTGCCGGTGTGTGCCGTTAGCAATTCGGGATAGCGCAGCCATCGGTTCACCTTGGCTTCCGGTACAAAGAATCGTCACTTTGCCGGCAGGAAGCCTGTTGATTTCATTCGCTTCAACAAACGTATTTTTCGGACACTTAATATACCCGAGCGTTTGGCCGATTTCAATCGCCGACTCCATGCTTCGTCCAAATACGGCAACCTTCCGTCCGTTTGCAACAGCTGCTTCGATCACCTGCTGCAGGCGGTGGATGTTTGACGCGAAGGTTGCGAAGATGATCCGCCCTTCAACTTTTCGGAAAATATCATCAATGCTTTCTCCGACTTTGCGCTCTGACATCGTGAAATCAGGGATTTCACTGTTGGTGCTGTCAGAAAGCAGACAAAGCACGCCTTCTTTTCCGATTTCGGCCATCTTGGTCAAGTTGGCAGGTTCGCCTACCGGTGTAAAATCGAATTTAAAGTCACCGGTATGTACGATGTTTCCTTGCGGTGTTTTTACGACAATCCCGTATGAGTCCGGAATGCTGTGGGTCGTCCTGAAAAAAGAAACCGACGTTTTTCTGAATTTGACGATATCGTCTTCTTCAATGATATGAAGCTTTGTTTGACGCAGCAGACCGTGCTCTTCAAGCTTCTTTCTGAGAAGGCCGATGGCGAGCTGTCCGCCGTAAACGGGAATGTTCACCTGTTTGAGCAGGTACGGAATTCCGCCGATATGGTCTTCGTGGCCGTGCGTAATAAAAAGACCTTTGATTTTTTCTTCGTTTTTGACTAGATAGGTGTAGTCGGGGATGACATAGTCGATTCCGAGGAGCTCGTCTTCCGGAAACTTAATCCCCGCATCGATGAGCACGATCTCGTCCTGAAACTGGACCCCGTACGTGTTTTTGCCGATTTCCCCAAGTCCTCCAAGGGCAAATACAGCCGTTTGATCATTTTTTACAAATTTCATTCATTCATAACTCCAATACTTTAAAATTTTCGCTTTGCTTTTCATATTCTAAAAAAGCGTCTTCAACTTGCTGTATAAACTCAATATTGTAGTTGTATTGTTTTAATTTAGATCTGACTTCACGTTCAGATTGAGCTTCCACAAAAATTGAATCTGTTTTTTCACGAACAGGTACTTCGTCATTGCTTGCTTGATAAAATACCTTATAGATCATCCAAATCTCTCCTTAACTGCCGATTGTTAGACTCATCTTTCTATTATATTCGAAATTGCCTCATAAGAAAAGCGCTTGAGAAAAAAAGGACTCTTCCACATGAGTGAAGGTCCTTTTAGGCAATCGACTTTCTGCGCATCATGCCATTCAGCTGTTTTTTTAATTTTTTCCGCAGTCGGCGTAGCATACGGATTCCTCCTTTCTCTGACTTGTCCGGTCACTACCGTATCTCTTTAGTTCTATTATATGATGAATCCGTCTATTGTTACATGGATATTATTGGCATGTTGATTTTGTTTTGATTTTGGAGTGAAAAGGTTTTCTCGCGTACGCAGTTTTTGTATGATGGTACAGGAGAACCATCAATCATACTAGCTAAGGGAGAAGGATTCACTGCCATGGATAAAAAGCTGATTTTCTTTGATATCGACGGAACGATTTATGATCATGATAAACGGATTCCCGACACCGCGAAACAGGCTGTCTCCGATTTAAAAGCGCACGGCCATCATGTTTTCATCGCATCAGGCCGGGCGCCGTTTATGGTCAGGCCTGTGCTTGAAGAATTGGGCATCGATTCTTTTGTCTCTTATAACGGACAATATGTCGTTTTTGAAGGAGAGGTCATTTATAAAAACCCCATTGCCGAACAGTCACTGGAAGCGCTGCTTGCGCATTCGGACAGCTGCGGCCATCCCCTCGTCTTCATGGGAGAAGAGGGGATGCGCACTACATCTGCCCGCCATCCGTTCGTCCACGAAGGAATCGGCAGCTTAAAAGTCAATCCGCCGGAAGAGGACCGCGCCTATTTTAAAGGTAGGGACATTTTTCAGGTCCTCTTGTTCTGTACGCAAGACGAGGAAGAGCGGTACAGCCGGTTTCAGGAGTTTGATCTCGTCCGCTGGCACGAGCGCTCCACAGATGTGCTGCCTTCTGGCGGTTCGAAAGCGGAAGGAATCAAAAAAGTCATTGAAAAGCTTCCGTTCGACAGAGAGGATACTTACGCGTTTGGAGACGGTCTGAACGACCTGCAGATGATCGAGTTTGCGGGAACCGGAGTGGCGATGGGCAACGCTGTGCCTGAGCTGAAAAAAATAGCCGACTTTGTCACAAAGCCCGTCGATGAAGACGGCATTCAATACGCGGTAGAAGCCCTCGGGCTTTTGAAACCATAAAAAAACGGATCAGACAAGATCCGTTTTTTTATGTGCATTATCTGCCGACAGGCGTTGCGTTTTCGGGTTGTTTCAGCGGGTTTTCTTTGTCGATATGGTCGTAAAACATAATGCCGTTTAAATGATCGATTTCATGCTGGAATACGATTGCCGGAAATCCTTTTAAGCGGATGTCGACGTTTTCGCCATCAAGTGTCGTTCCTTTGACCCGGATCCGTTCATAGCGCGGAACATATCCGGGAATCGGTTCGTCGACGGACAGGCAGCCCTCGCCGCTTGTCAAATAGCATTTTTGAACAGAGTGGCTGACGATCTTCGGATTGAAAAGCGCATAGCTGTAAAGTGTCCCGTCTTCATTTTCGGCATGAACTGCGATCATTCGTTTATTGATATTAATTTGCGGAGCGGCTAGGCCGACACCAGGACGAAGGTTGTACTTTTGAGCGATTTCAGGGTCCTGGCTGTTTTTGACAAACTCGATCATGTCGCTCAGCTGTTTGATTTCTTCTTCGCTAGCTGGCAATTGAACTTCTTCGGCGACGGTTCTTAAAGCGGGGTGCCCGTCGCGGACAATGTTTTCCATTGTGATCAACATCTTCACTCCCAACGATTCATTATGTAAAGTATAGCGGATCTTGCTCTTTTCGCGCAATCTCTGTGCATGATAAAATGACCAGCCGAAGGAGGCTGGTCATGACGGATTCATCAGGGGCTAGCAGCCTAAATAAGCGGCCCCTACAATAATCAGCAAAATAAAGAGAACGACGATCAAAGCGAATGTGCGGCCGTAGCCGTATCCATAACCGCCGCCGTACCCGTATCCAGGGCAGCAATAACCGTACATATGAAGACCTCCTCCGTTATTTTACGCCAGCCTTTTCTTTTTGGTAGGCAGGGCGTCTAATATAAATTATGTAAAAGTCCAACGGTTGTATAGTCGAATGCCCAACTTCAAGGAATTTTCCCTGAATGTTTTGGTCTAAAAGCGAAGGCGGCGGCATACCGATCTGATATCGGCTTGTCCATACGCTTTAGACTTCTGTTGTCAAACAAACGAATTCATTTTATAGTGGAATTTGTCGAGATTGGGGGAAGTTCAGAGTGAAATTTTCAAACATGCGGGTGCCAGCAGGCATCGTTGTTCTTTTCACGGCAGCATTTGTACTATCAGGCTGTCTCTGGAAAGATCCTGTCGAGTCTTTTCACGGCTCGCTGGAGAAGATCGTGGAATTGGAAGAGCCTTTTAAACAAGAGCAGGGTTCCCTTAAAAGTCTGGAAAAAGCCGAATCTAAGCTTTACGAGGAAATGATCAGGCTCAATATGGATGATTTTGACCGGATCGCTGCGCTCTCCGACAAAGCGCTCAAGAAAGCCGGAAACCGCGAGAAGCACTTGAATTCTGAGAAAGAAAGCATAGACGAAGCAAAGCAGGAGTTTGAAGCGAATAAAGCGTCGGCGGAAAAAATCGAAGATCAGAAGGTCAGGAAAAAAGCTGAGAACGCTGCTTCTTTTATGGAAAAGCGCTACAAAGCCTACGACTCGCTTTATGACGCCTATCAGAAAGCAATCGGCCTTGACAAAGAGCTGTACAAGCTGCTCAAAAACAAAGGTCTTAAACTGGATGACCTTGAGGCACAGCTGAAAAAAATCAATCAATCGTATGACAAAGTGCTGAAAGAAAGCAAACATTTCAATGAGTATACAAAGGATTACAACAAAGCCAGAAAAGATTTTTACAAGGCTGCGGGATTTGAGATGAAAGAGGGCTGAATATTCAGCCCTCTTTTTTCGACAAAATCTGTATTGCTATTGTAATACAGAATGCTGTCTATACTAGAACAGTTTGAAACAGTCTGAACAGCGCTGAAACAGAAATTCAGTAAAGCGAATACATTTATTGAATTTCAGGAATGAAATCGATTGACGAGTATGATCGACTGGTGTAAACTTAGCCTTGGTGGAACTTGTTGTATTAGTTTGTCATAAACTATAAATGATACAGTTTTAGAACGCGTTGTGCTGTCCTTACATAAAAGTTTCGACAACCATCAAAGCGGCTAATAAGAAATAAATATGAGTTGCGCCCGTCAATTTAGGACACCCTAATTCTGTATGTATAAGGGATACACGTCTATGACTGTCAAAAGAAAGGAAGAGGTGACTTTATATGGCTGCAAAAACGAAAAAAGCAATCGTTGATAGCAAAAAGCAATTCGATGCCATTAAAAAGCAGTTCGAAACGTTTCAAATTTTGAATGAAGAAGGCGAAGTCGTTAATGAAGCGGCAATGCCCGATCTATCTGATGATCAATTAAAAGAATTAATGCGCCGCATGGTGTATACACGCATTTTGGATCAGCGTTCTATTTCTTTGAACAGACAAGGCCGCCTTGGCTTCTACGCGCCGACTGCCGGTCAGGAAGCGTCTCAAATTGCTACGCATTTCGCGCTTGAAAAAGAAGACTTTGTTCTTCCGGGCTACCGTGATGTTCCGCAGCTGATCTGGCACGGACTTCCGCTTTATCAAGCATTCTTGTTCTCTCGCGGACATTTCCGCGGCAACCAAATGCCGGATAATGTCAATGCGCTGTCACCGCAAATTATTATCGGTGCGCAATACATCCAGACGGCTGGCGTTGCACTCGGCTTGAAAAAACGCGGCAAACAGGCTGTGGCGATCACTTATACTGGAGACGGCGGTGCTTCCCAAGGTGACTTCTACGAAGGCATCAACTTTGCCGGTGCGTATAAAGCTCCAGCTATTTTCGTTGTTCAAAACAACCGCTATGCGATTTCTACACCTGTTGAGAAGCAATCAGCAGCTCAAACAATCGCACAAAAAGCTGCGGCTGCAGGTATCGTCGGCGTTCAAGTAGACGGCATGGATGCCCTTGCTGTATACGCTGCGACACGCGAAGCACGCGAGCGCGCTGTAAACGGCGAAGGCCCTACCCTGATCGAAACGCTTTGCTTCCGTTACGGTCCTCATACTATGGCCGGTGACGACCCGACGAAATACCGTACGAAAGAAATCGAGAATGAGTGGGAGCAGAAAGATCCGCTTGTCCGTTTCCGCAAATTCTTGGAAAACAAAGGCCTTTGGTCTGAAGAAGAAGAAAGCAAGGTAATTGAAGAAGCGAAAGAAGAAATCAAGCAGGCGATCAAAAAAGCTGACGAAGAGCCGAAGCAAAAAGTGACCGACCTGATCGACATCATGTATGAAGAGCTTCCTTACAACCTTGCAGAACAAAAGGAAATTTATAAAGAGAAGGAGTCGAAGTAAGCCATGGCGCAAATGACAATGATTCAAGCAATCACTGATGCGTTACGCACAGAACTGAAAAATGACGAAAATGTCTTAGTTTTCGGAGAAGACGTCGGTGTTAACGGCGGCGTGTTCCGTGCGACTGAAGGATTGCAAAAAGAGTTTGGTGAGGATCGCGTATTTGACACTCCTCTTGCTGAATCTGGTATCGGCGGCCTTGCACTCGGCTTAGGCTTACAAGGCTTCCGTCCTGTAATGGAAATTCAATTTTTCGGCTTTGTGTACGAAGTGATGGACTCAGTTTCCGGACAAATGGCACGGATGCGCTACCGTTCCGGCGGCCGCTGGACTTCACCAGTGACAATCCGCTCTCCGTTCGGCGGCGGTGTTCATACGCCTGAACTTCACGCGGACAGCTTGGAAGGACTCGTTGCACAGCAGCCTGGACTTAAAGTCGTCATTCCTTCAACTCCGTACGATGCTAAAGGACTTTTAATCTCCGCGATCCGCGATAACGATCCGGTTGTCTTCCTTGAGCATATGAAACTTTACCGTTCATTCCGTCAGGAAGTTCCTGAAGAGGAATACACAATTGAAATCGGCAAAGCCGATGTGAAACGCGAAGGAACAGACCTTTCTATCATCACATACGGAGCGATGGTTCACGAGTCATTAAAAGCTGCGGAAGAGCTTGAAAAAGAAGGCGTATCTGCTGAGGTTGTCGACCTTCGCACAGTCAGCCCGCTTGACATCGACACGATCATCGCATCTGTGGAAAAAACAGGCCGCGCGATCGTCGTTCAAGAGGCGCAAAAACAGGCTGGAGTGGCTGCAAACGTTGTTGCCGAAATCAACGACCGCGCGATTTTGAGCCTCGAAGCTCCGGTGCTTCGCGTCACTGCTCCTGATACGGTATTCGCATTCTCTCAAGCTGAAAGCGTATGGCTTCCAAACCATAAAGACGTGCTTGAAACTGCGAAAAAAGTATTGGAATTCTAATAAGATCTGAACAATAAGGGAAAAGCTGATACCAGCCTTTTTCCCTTCATGCATTTCCACAGTCAGTCGGAGAAACTGTAGCCGTCTACTGACAGTCAGCCTAAATAAGCAGGCTGGCCATTATATCAACTACGTAATAATCTTAGGAGGTCGAAAACTGTGGCATTTGAATTTAAACTTCCGGATATCGGGGAAGGAATCCACGAAGGCGAAATCGTAAAATGGTTCGTCAAGCCAAACGACGAGGTAAACGAAGATGACGTTTTGGCAGAGGTCCAAAACGATAAAGCAGTTGTAGAAATTCCTTCACCTGTTAAAGGAAAAGTATTAGAATTAAAAGTTGAAGAGGGAACAGTCGCAACCGTTGGGCAGACAATCATCACATTTGATGCACCAGGTTACGAAGATCTTCAATTCAAAGGCGACGAATCAGGCGAAGCGAAAGCGGAAGAAGCTGACAAACAAGAAACTGATGCACCAGCAGAAGCAGCGGAAGCAAACGAGCAAGCGGATGCAGATCCGAATAAGCGGGTCATTGCAATGCCATCTGTACGCAAGTATGCCCGTGAAAAAGGCGTTGATATCGTGAATGTTTCAGGTTCGGGCAAAAACGGCCGCGTTCTGAAAGAAGATATCGACAGCTTCTTAAACGGAGGAACTGCCGGAAACGCTCAGGCTGCTCAAGCTGAAGAAAAAGCAGAGCCTGCTGCACAAAAACCTGCAGCGGCGGTTCAAGTGCCTGAAGGCGAATTCCCTGAAACACGCGAGAAAATGAGCGGAATCCGCAAAGCCATCGCAAAAGCTATGGTCAACTCAAAACATACCGCTCCACACGTTACACTAATGGACGAAGTCGATGTGACAAACCTTGTCGCTCACCGCAAGCAGTTTAAACAAGTTGCGGCTGATCAAGGAATTAAGCTGACTTACCTGCCTTACGTGGTAAAAGCTTTAACATCAGCTCTGAAAAAATATCCAGCCCTGAATACATCAATTGACGACAATACAGATGAAGTGATTCAGAAGCACTACTACAACATCGGTATTGCGGCAGACACTGACAAAGGCCTGCTTGTGCCGGTCGTTAAAAATGCGGACCGCAAAGCTGTTTTTGAGATTTCAAATGAAATCAACGAACTTGCGACAAAAGCACGCGACGGCAAACTTGCTCCTGCTGAAATGAAAGGCGCTTCTTGCACAATTACGAATATCGGCTCTGCCGGCGGTCAATGGTTCACACCGGTTATCAACCATCCGGAAGTTGCGATCCTTGGAATCGGCCGCATCGCTGAGAAAGCTGTCGTTCGTGACGGCGAAATCGTCGCTGCACCTGTTCTGGCTCTTTCTCTAAGCTTCGACCACCGTATGATCGACGGCGCAACTGCACAAAACGCATTAAATCACATCAAGCGTTTGCTGAACGATCCACAATTAATTTTAATGGAGGCGTAATGTAATGGTAGTAGGAGATTTCCCTATTGAAACAGATACTCTTGTCATTGGTGCGGGACCTGGCGGCTATGTAGCTGCCATCCGCGCTGCTCAGCTTGGACAAAAAGTAACAATCGTTGAAAAAGGCAATCTTGGAGGCGTATGTCTGAATGTCGGATGTATCCCTTCAAAAGCGCTGATCAATGCAGGCCACCGCTATGAGAATGCAAAGCATTCTGAAGAGATGGGGATCACTGCTGAAAACGTAAAAGTTGACTTTACAAAAGTTCAAGAATGGAAAGCCTCTGTCGTTAATAAGCTTACCGGCGGTGTTGAAGGCCTTCTGAAAGGCAACAAAGTCGACATCGTAAAAGGCGAAGCGTACTTTGTAGACAGCAATTCTGTACGCGTGATGGATGAGAATTCAGCTCAGACATACACGTTCAAAAATGCGATCATTGCAACGGGTTCTCGCCCTATCGAATTGCCAAACTTCAAATATAGCGACCGCGTACTGAATTCAACAGGCGCGCTTGCACTGAAAGAAATTCCTAAGAAGCTCGTTGTCATCGGCGGCGGCTACATCGGAACTGAGCTCGGTACTGCATATGCAAACTTCGGCACTGAAGTTGTCATTCTTGAAGGCGGAGAAGAAATCCTTCCAGGCTTTGAGAAGCAAATGAGCTCTCTTGTTAAACGTAACCTGAAGAAAAAAGGCAACGTTGAAATCCATACAAAAGCTATGGCTAAAGGCGTAGAAGAAAAAGCTGACGGCGTAACCGTTACGTTCGAAGTGAAAGGCGAAGAGCAAACGATCGATGCGGACTACGTACTTGTCACTGTCGGCCGCGTTGCAAACACGGACGAGCTTGGACTTGAACAAGTAGGCGTTGAAATGACGGACCGCGGCATCATCAAAACGGACAAACAATGCCGTACAAACATTCCGAACATCTATGCGATCGGTGACATCATCGAAGGTCCTCCGCTTGCACATAAAGCTTCTTATGAAGGTAAAATCGCTGCTGAAGCGATTGCCGGAGAAGCAGCGGAAATCGACTATCTCGGAATTCCTGCGGTCGTCTTCTCTGAGCCTGAACTTGCATCTGTGGGTTACACTGAAGCACAGGCTAAAGAAGAAGGTCTTGCAGTGACTGCAGCCAAATTCCCGTTTGCTGCAAACGGACGTGCGCTGTCATTAAACGAAACTGACGGTTTCCTTAAACTTGTAACACGCAAAGAAGACGGTTTAGTCATCGGTGCACAAATTGCCGGAGCAAGTGCTTCTGACATGATTTCTGAGCTGAGCTTGGCAATCGAAGCAGGCATGACTGCTGAAGATATCGCCATGACAATCCATGCTCACCCTACATTGGGAGAAATTACAATGGAAGCTGCAGAAGTTGCCATTGGCATGCCGATTCACGTTGTAAAATAATTAAATGAAAAACCCCCAGCAGGGGGTTTTTTTTATGTATTTTAATCGCTCAAGATAGAAAATCCCCTTGCACATACACAGGGGATTTTTAATGCTTCAATTCTTTTTGAAGAAGCTTTACAATTTTATCTTTATCTTTTATTTTTCCTTCAATTTTAACCAGTACTTTTTTATCATGAACAAGCAGCAAGCTTGGAAAGATTTTAACCTCTTTTTTCCACTGGCCTTTTTCATGTGAAATTTCCATATTTGAAACCTGTTCGGGAAATTCTTTTTTTAAATCCAAAAGCGCATCATAGTAAGCCACTTCCTGCCCCATATGCTCGTCATCGGAAAAAAAGATGAGCTTGAGGTGGCGTTGGTTGGCGCTTTGCTGCTGCTCATGGTCAGGCATGATGTGAGATAAAGAACATCCACTCGTCAAAAAAAGGAAACAAATTGCGGCGGTGAATATCGCTCGAAACCACATGACGTCTCCTCACCTCTCTATATAATGCAAGCCGATTTTCCTGTTCGATTAGTAAACAATTCCTATTTTATCATGATAATTGAAATAATCTTTCGTTGTTACCCATTTGTTACACAATTGATAACTGCTGTTTTATTTATGAGACGTTGCAGATTGAACGGATTTGATGGGTACATAGTCGGAATCAGCAGGGAAGCGTTCTGCATAAGCTTTAAGCAGGAATACATATATAACATGAATGGCCTTTTTTTTGAAAAAAGAGCAAAAATGATTTAAATGTGTTATACAATTAACCATTGACAATATTAATGTGACATAATATTATAAAGGTAACAAATTTAAACGCTTCCATTTTGAAAAGAAAAGGGGAATGAAAGATGGGCACGATCGTTTGTCAAGACTGCAATGAAACCATTCAGCATTTTGAAGATGAGAAAGTGACGATTCTTTACGGAACGTGCGGACAGTGCAACTGCCATCTTAGAGAGGAAGAATAGAAAAAAGCATGCGGCCATTTACAGTGCCGCATGCTTTTCTGTTTTTTACAGGATTGCTTGCTGTTCTTTAATGACGCGGATCATATGGAGGGTGTCATCTTCCGGTCCCTGAACAGGCAGCCCTGCTTCGAGGTTCTTTTCGATGTAGTTGATATTATCCTCGGTAATGATCTCGCCTGGAATGAAGATCGGTATCCCTGGCGGATAAACCATCACAAATTCGGCAATGATTCTGCCGGCGGCTTTTTTAAACGGAATGATTTCCGTATTTGCATAAAAAGCGTCACGCGGTGTCATTGCAAGCGCTGGAATGTTTGGCAGAAGCACTTCAGGCTTGCGTCTGTTTTCCGCAGCAGAGGCGGCCTGCTGAGCGATGTCGGCTAAGCCTTTGATCAGCGCATCCGCATCCTCTTTCCGGTCTCCCGGTGTAAAAATGCACAGGATGTTGTATAAGTCAGAAAGCTCCACTTCGATTTGACATGACTCGCGCAGCCATTTTTCCACATCATGCCCGGTCAGCCCGAGGTCTTTCACAGATATGATCAATTTGGTCGGATCATAGTTAAAAGCCGCTTTGGAGCCGAGGATTTCCCTCCCGACGCATGAAATACCGTTGATTTCATTGATGCGATCCCTTGTTTCATCAGCGAGCTTAATCGTTTGTTCGATCAGTTCGTGTCCTTCTGTGGCTAAGCGTTTTCTTGCGACATCAAGTGAAGCGAGCAATAAATAGGAGGTCGATGTCGTCGTCAGCATGCTTAAAATCGATTGAACTCTTTCTTTTGAAACAAGACCTTCTTTCATATTGAGAATCGAGCTCTGTGTAAGGGATCCTCCGAGCTTATGAACGCTCGTCGCCGCCATATCCGCTCCGGCCTGCATGGCAGAAAGAGGCAGATCTTCGTGGAAATGGATGTGAACGCCGTGTGCTTCGTCAACAAGCACAGGGATATGAAATGAATGAGCCAGCTCCACGATGCTTCTTAAGTCTGCAGCTATGCCGAAATAAGTCGGGTTGATGACTAGAAGCCCCTTTGCGTCAGGATGCTCAAGCAGCGCTTTTTTCGCTGATTCAGGGGTGATTCCGTGTGAAATTCCCAACTCATCGTCAATTTCCGGATGGATGAAGATCGGTACTGCGCCTGAGAAGACGATCGCTGACATGACCGATTTATGAACATTTCTTGGCACGATGATTTTGTCTCCGGGGCCGCATACGGCCATGACCATCGTCATGATGGCGCCGCTCGTTCCCTGGACGGAAAAAAACGTGTAGTCGGCTCCGAATGCTTCAGCCGCCAGATCCTGCGCCTGTTTGATGATTCCTTTCGGTGCGTGCAGATCGTCGAGAGGCTCGATATTGATTAAATCTATGCTTAATGCGTTTTCTCCGATAAACGCCCTGAATTCAGGGTCCATCCCGGAGCCTTTTTTGTGCCCGGGTATATGGAACTGGATCGGGTTTTTGCCGGCGTGTTTTTTTAATCCGGTATATAGGGGTGTTTCGTGCTGCAACAATTGTTTTCCCACCTTCATGATAAACCTGCTATTTCCTTAAAGACTATTCTTTATCAAAAATCGTTGAGTTATTTTGCGTTTTTGCTTGATGGCATAAAACAAATGAATTATATTATGTTCTTGAAAGAATGTAAAGAACATTTTATCATCTTTAAGGCTTCTCTGTCCCTTTGGATAGTCGCAAAAAAGAAAACCAATACTAAAGCCAAACAAGCCGTCAGGCCGAACTGCACAAGGAGATGAACCAAATGGAAGAAGGATACCAATATCCGATGAATGAAGACTGGAGCACAGAGGAAGCGATAGACGTTATATCGTTTTTTCAGACGGTTGAGCTCGCTTATGAAAAAGGCGTTGAGCGCGATGTACTAATGAGTGCTTACCGCCGCTTTAAAGAAATCGTTCCGGGAAAAGCGGAGGAAAAAAAGCTCTGCAGCCAGTTTGAAGAAGCGAGCGATTACTCTCCGTATCAGGCAGTCAAAAAAGCAAAGGAACAAACGGAAAATACGAAAATTAAAATGTAATGAGAAAATCCAAAACAAAAAGGGATGGGCACAACAGGCCATCCCTTTTTGTTTAAACCGATACTTTCTGCGTCAGGCGGTAAAGGAAGGCGAGCTTTTCAAAAGCCGCTTCGATTTCGGATAGAAACGCCTCTTCGCTCATTTGCAGCACTTCGTCTTTTGCAAGCTGAATACCGCAAAGTGCTTCTGCTTTCTTCACGTTGACGAGACGTTCAAACAGGTTCTCCAGCTCTTTATCGTCCATCTCAGACTGTCTTATGACGCCCGGTTTCGTATGATCGGCCGACCAGACAAAACGGCTTGGAATGTTGCTTTCAATGTCCGGCAGATGCTTTTTAAACAGCTGGCCGTATTCCTGCTTGAGAGGAGACTCATAGATCAATGCAAACCATACGAACACGTGGGTTTCCCATAAACCAATTTGGAAATGAGGCAGCTTTTTATAGCCGCGCTTATTGTTTGCAAAAGCAACCCAGCTGTCGTCCGGCGGATTGACCGAGCGGCGCGCGTGCTTTGCGACGTGGACAAACATTTCATCTCCTGTCAATGCGGACAGTACAGGCGCAAAATGACCGCCGAGCCCTTCAAGTTTCGGGCGCACGGTTTCTTTCAGAGCGCTCATCCGCGCATCTAAACCTTCTATTGTAAATGTACGAAAATCCTCTTCAGTAAAACGCAGACTGCTCATTGTGTTCCTCCTTGTCCAATCAGTAAAGATATTGTATCACAGTCGGCTTTTCAAACAAAAAATTACGTTTCGATTCGCGGATTTTGGGGAATCGTTAGGTAAACACACAATTTTTAGAATAACGTTGCGAATGTTTGAGCACTTCATACGATATGAATAAGAAATTAATATAAATCACGCTTAGGACTAAAACCAGAAGGATTCTCTTTGACATCAATTTTCTCTGGAGGGGGCGTAGGGCACATGAAACCAATTGTGAAACAAGGATTGAAAGAGGAAAAAGACAATCGGGCCGCTGTTTGGAGGCTTGAGGTCGATTATGAACTTGCAACGCTTTTTGAAGCCATGGAAAAAAAGGATGAAACCCAAATCGAGTTGAGCAAGCGCAAACTGGAACGACTCAGAAAAGAATGGATTAGATTATATGGTTGAAACCATAATAAAAACGAACCGTTTGAGAGGTTCGTTTTTATCTGGGCCGTCTGATCATTTGTCATTTTTCTTGATTTTTCCCGGCTAATATCAGTATGCTATGAATAAATCAACAGGTATACATAGAAAAGAGGTAGTGTGATGACAAACTGGAAGGAAATCGACCGCCTGGCGAAAAGCTGGGTGAAAGAAGCTGGTCAGAGAATTCAGCAGTCAATGAAAGAAAAGATGACAATCGAAACGAAATCGAATCCAAATGACCTTGTCACAAACATTGACAAGGAAACAGAGCGTTTTTTCATTGAAAAAATCCAATCGGTTTTTCCGGATCATCATATTCTTGGCGAAGAAGGCCAGGGGGACAAGCTTACATCTTTGGATGGCATCGTTTGGATCATCGATCCGATCGATGGCACGATGAACTTTATTCATCAAAAACGCAATTTTGCGATTTCAATCGGCATTTTTGAAAACGGAAAAGGCAAAATCGGTTTGATTTATGATGTGACTCACGACGAGCTTTATCATGCTTTTCAAGGCGAAGGTGCTTACATGAATGATACAAAGCTCGGCAAGATGAAAGAAGTGCCGCTTGAAGAATCGATTCTGGCCATCAATGCGACATGGATCACCGAGAACAGACGGATCGATCCAAGCGTATTATCTCCGCTTGTCAAGCGCGTCAGAGGGACCCGGTCATACGGTTCAGCGGCTTTGGAACTCGCTTATGTTGCAGCCGGCAGAATGGATGTGTATGTGACGATGAGACTTGCCCCTTGGGATTACGCCGCCGGCTGCATCCTGCTTGATGAAGTCGGCGGAACATATACGACAATAGACGGGAAGCCGCTCAATTTTCTTGAAAACCACAGCATCTTAGCCGGCAATCCGGCAGCTCACCGGGCGATTTTCAACGAATATTTGCCGCATGAATAGCAGGTCTTTCTCTTCTTCCGATTTCGCCTTTTTTGAGGAGCTGGCCGAAGCAAGCCCCGGGTGGGCGAAGGAAGAGCTTGACGGAAACAGCCTGGAACGCTATATGAGTGCTTATGCGATGTATAACGGTGAATGGCTCGTGTGGGAAGACAGGGGCCTGCCGGCGGCTCTGAGCTTTCATCTCGAATGGGCGCCTTCTAATGGCAAGCCTTGGCTCGGAACGCTTCTTGTCCATCCCGATTTCCGCCAAAAAGGCCGGGCAAAAGAAGTGATTGAAACGATCGGCAAACGTTTGAAAGAAAAGGGACATAAAGCGTTGTTTGCGGCGGTGCCATATGAAAAGGACGCGTGGCTGAACATGCTCGCCCGTTCGGGATTTGAACAGCTGAAAACGGAAAAAGATAAAGAGGGAAAACGATATTTGATTATGGTGTTGCCCCTTGCTTGATGCTTCAATGAGACTTGTTTGACAACAGGTCTCATTTTTTATGATTTTTTGAAACATAATGCTACTTCGTTTGTCTATGATGATGAGGCCTTAATTTGATGTAAAGGAATTGTGGTGGAAATTGATTGAACTATTTAGTGATTATGTGCTCCATTTTGAACGTTATTTTATTTTAAGCAGGCAGAGCATGCTTGTCATTCAGTGGTGTTTGACAGGCCTTGCCCTTCTGTATGTCGTGTCATTTCATCCGAAAGTGAGCAGGCGGCGCCTCTTTTTTTACGCAGGCATCGCGCTCAGGCTGATTTTGGTAGGCGCCCTTTCGTTTGAATTGGCTCACCAAATGAAAGCCGCTGAGTTTTCAAACCTGTACATAGAAGAACAAGATGCGCTCCTGCCTTTTATGCAGTTTTTGCTGTTCGGCTATATTTTGCTTGTCTCATTTCATTATATGATGACACTCGCAGAAAAAGGGGGCAAGGGGCTGTTTTTTGCATTTGACATTGCGGTGATGACGATGCCGTTTTTCCAATCGCTGTTCGGCTCTGCTGTCTATTTAAAGGAAAACGGGGCTGATCTCGAACAATTGCTGCTTGTATTGGTGCTGCTCATCGGGGTTCCGGGGCTGATGATCTGCTTGTTTTTTCAGCTTTATTGGAAAAGAAACCGTTACGTTCTCCTTTTGATTTTTTACATTGTGACGATCGGCGGTTTCTTCATCAAAAAGCTCGGCTACGAATTTTTTCCGCTGAACGTATTTCTGACCATGCTCGGTTTTCTTATGACATATCACTTGCTGAATGGCTCGAGAAAGCCTTTTTTGATGGTGAAGCGTGTTTTAGCCGCGGGCACCGCCGTATTTTTCACACTACTTCTTAACCCTTTTTACAATTTGGCAGATGCCGCTTTTACAATCTCACACCCTGAGGTTTCAGACGTGGTTGATGCCAATTTTCAACCTGTTTCGGTTAAAGAAGCGAAGCAGACTGTCAGCTCGTTTTTTCCGACGGACAGCTTGATCTATTTGTCAGCCACCAACCAGGATTTTCACAACGTTTATCATTTTAAAACGAAGGATTACGAGGCGTACGTTGACGGTTGGACGGGGGTGATCACCAATTATTACAATCAAAAAGAGCCTAGCGGGAATATCCTGTCCGATCAGGCGTATATCAAGCGGTCGAAGCAATTTCTGCGGGAACACGGCCGCGAACTTGACAAACAAATCAAGGCAAAAGTAAGCCGTGATGACGACGAAGCTACTGTTGAATTTTACCGTGAAGGCCAGGATCCTGAATTAAGCACAATGGGGTTTACTTGGAGGAAGGAAACACTGATAGGTTTTTCCGAGGACACGTCTGTTTACAACTTAGAAAGCGTGAAACAAGCCCGCGTTTCTGGTCAGGATATCGAGCGGGGTGTTGAAGCGGTCTATCGTAAGCTGGGTATACCCGTCTCAGCTTATCAGCTGACAGATATTGATTTATTATTTCCATCCAGCCTCAACTCGGCATCCATAAACGTGAAGACAAGCGACGGAACGGAGATGGCGTTCCATCCTGTAACAGGTGCATTAACGGCTATTACGTTCAAATCTGAAAGCGCCTTGCCTTATCGCGGACAAGAGCTCGAAAAACGCTTGCTTTCATTATTTGATCAAGACCTTTCTCAGCTGAAAAGGGTGGAGTTAGAAAAGGATCTGATAGAATTTCAGAAAAAAGAAAGCGATGCTGTATTAAATACGAGCTGGACCATGACGAAGCATGAAGAGGGAGCTTATCTGACTGTGAGAAAATATTTTCGCAAAGCGGATGAAAAGCCCCCCTACACATATGCAGACGGGGAAAAGGCTTTTCGGAAAGTGTCTGAACACTATCAAAAAGGGTTGGTTTATTATAAACGGACGAAGCTTGTGATTGTTTCAGACGGGGATCAAAAGAGCCGGTATGCGTGGCTTGTCATCATCCAGCCGTTCGGCTCAAACGAACATGATGCATACTTGGTTGATGCCGTAACAAATGAGGTGAAACAATTTGATGACAAGTGAAGAAAAAAAAGCGGTGTTTCTTGATTTGTATGAGCTCTATCAAGAAGGTGAACTGGAAGAGGAAACCGTGATCTGGATGAAAGAGCATGAGCAGCTTTTTCAAGGCCAGGCTGAAGAGGCAGCAGTCGAGAATAGAACGCTTCCCGGCATACAAAAGGCAGATGATCGTCAGCAGCTCCGTCATATCATGGTTTTTGTTTACTCGTTGTATGGTGCTTTCCTGCTCCTTTCGATTTGGATGACGGTGTGGTTTTTTTTCTAAATGGCTTCCAATAAAAAACAGACGATTGAAGAACTGTACAGGAAATATTATCATGACATTATGTACTATTTGTACAGGCGAACCCATCAGCTTGAGACGGCGAAAGACCTGGCACAGGATACGTTTCTGAAAGCTTTTGCGGGCCTGGAGTCTTTCAGAGGCCATTCCTCGATCAAAACATGGCTGTATACGATCGCGCATCATACGTTTATCAACTGGTACAGAAAAGATAAAAAAATCCGGTTTTCCGATGTGACGGCCTGCGGCGACATGGAACAGCACACGTTTGAAATGCCTGAGCGCCATTTGGCAAACGCCATAAGGCAGGAGGAGCTGAAACATCACATTGACCGGCTGAAAGAACATTACCAGACCGTACTTATTTTAAGAGAGTTTCAGGAGCTTTCCTATGAGGAAATAGCGGAAGTGCTCGATTGGAAACTGTCAAAGGTAAAAACCAATCTTCACCGGGCCCGCCTTGAGCTGAAAAAAAGCTTGGAAGGCAGGGAGGTTTAACAATATGAAATGTCATCTTGTGAGAGATTTACTGCCTCTATACATAGAAGGCGATTGCAGCCGCAAAACGGAACATTTGGTTATGGCGCACATCAAAACGTGTGCAGATTGCCGGGAAATGTATGACATGATGAGGGAACCTGTCAATTTTCATGATGACGACAGATTGCCAACGGAAGCAGGAGAAGCGGAAGAACAAAAATTCAGGAAAGCATACTATCAAAGGCTGATTCTCAAAGGGGCAGCGCTTTTTGGCGGAGGCTACTTACTGATGCTTTTGATTTATTTATTCTTTTTATAAGAACTGGCGGGCAACCTGCCGCCAGTTTTTTTGGAATTTAATAATCAAAAGCCCCTTCAGCCGGAAGGGGCTCTTTTTTATTCAAGCAGGCCTTTTTCGCGCATTCTTTTTTTGAGAGTAAAACCGCTCCCCATAATGACGATCAGAATTGCGACGGCAATTGCGACGCCGGCAGCGCTTTTTTCGGCGACTGCAACGCCGATCATCATGATGCTGATCACTGCAGCAAGTGCGAATAATAAGAATATCCATTTGATTTGTTTCACTGTTTTTCCCATCCCCTTAGTATGAAGTCTACTGTTAGTTTACAGAAAATCGTGCTGAATAGAAAGGGTCAACCGAATCTGGAAATTTGAAACAAATTGAAATAACTTCGTTCGTCAGTTATAATATGAAAGATTATCTAAATTTTTTAGGAGATGAAAATGTGAAACTTCGAGAAGATCTTCGCAATATCGCTATTATCGCCCACGTTGACCATGGAAAAACGACGCTTGTGGATCAGCTCCTCCATCAGGCTGGCACATTCCGTGCAAATGAAAACGTGGCGGAGCGCGCCATGGATTCCAATGACTTGGAAAGAGAGCGCGGCATTACGATTTTAGCGAAAAATACAGCGATTAACTATAAAGATACACGCATTAATATTTTGGATACTCCGGGACACGCAGATTTCGGCGGGGAAGTTGAGCGGATCATGAAAATGGTCGACGGCGTTCTGCTTGTTGTTGACGCTTATGAAGGCTGCATGCCGCAAACCCGCTTTGTGCTGAAAAAAGCACTTGAGCAAAACTTGACGCCAATCGTTGTTGTCAATAAGATCGACCGCGATTTTGCCCGGCCTGAAGAGGTCGTTGACGAAGTGCTCGATTTGTTTATCGAGCTTGATGCCAATGAAGAACAGCTTGAATTCCCGGTTGTTTACGCTTCTGCGATCAACGGCACCGCTTCAGCTGATCCGAAGCAGCAGGATGAAAATATGGAAGCTTTATTCGAAGCGATTGTCAACCATATTCCTTGTCCTGTCGATAACCATGAGGAGCCTTTGCAGTTCCAGGTCGCTCTGCTTGACTACAATGATTATGTCGGCCGTATCGGAATCGGACGCGTGTTCAGAGGAACGATGAAGGTCGGACAGCAAGTTGCTTTAATGAAGCTTGACGGTTCTATCAAGCCGTTCCGCGTAACGAAAATCTTCGGTTTCCAGGGCTTGAAAAGGGTCGAAATTGAAGAAGCGAAAGCCGGCGACCTTGTCGCGGTATCAGGAATGGAAGACATCAATGTCGGAGAGACCGTCTGCCCGATTGAGCATCAAGAGGCGCTTCCGGTTCTGCGCATTGACGAGCCGACGCTTCAAATGACGTTCGCGGTTAACAACAGTCCTTTTGCCGGTCGCGAAGGAAAATATGTCACGGCCAGGAAGATTGAAGAGCGCCTTGAACAGCAGCTTCAGACAGATGTCAGCCTTCGAGTCGATCCGACGCCATCTCCTGACGCCTGGGTCGTATCCGGTCGCGGTGAGCTGCATTTGTCGATTTTAATCGAAAACATGCGCCGTGAAGGCTTTGAACTGCAAGTATCGAAGCCGGAAGTCATCATTAAAGAAATCGACGGCGTTCGCTGTGAGCCTGTTGAACGTGTGCAAATCGATGTGCCTGAAGAGCATACCGGATCTGTAATGGAATCAATGGGCGCGCGCAAAGGTGAAATGATCGACATGATCAATAACGGAAACGGGCAGGTCCGCCTGATTTTCAACGTTCCTTCACGCGGATTAATCGGCTACTCAACCGAATTCCTTTCCCTTACACGCGGTTTCGGGATTTTAAACCATACGTTTGACAGCTATCAGCCTGTTGAGCCTGGGCAAGTCGGCGGACGCCGCCAAGGTGTGCTTGTTTCAATGGATACCGGGAAAGCTTCAGCTTACGGCATTCAAGGCGTTGAAGAACGCGGCGTGATTTTTGTCGAGCCGGGCACAGAAGTATATGAAGGCATGATCGTCGGCGAGCACAACCGTGAAAACGACCTTGTCGTCAACATCAATAAAATGAAGCAGCAGACAAACGTGCGCTCAGCGACGAAAGATCAGACGGTCAGCATGAAAAAACCGCGTATCATGTCGCTTGAAGAATCGCTTGAATACTTGAACGAGGATGAGTACTGCGAAGTCACGCCTGAATCCATCAGATTGAGAAAGAAAATTCTCGACAAAAACGAACGCGAAAAAGCAGCGAAAAAGAAAAAGCTGGCAGGATTGTCGTAACATTTGCAGAACCTAAAAAAAGAGCAACCCAACTAAGCAAAGGGGAGGGGAATCTTTTTGACTGATGTAAGTGAACGGCTGTCGTTTTTTGCCGCTCTTTATAAAGTGGACCAGAATCCTGAGGCGGGAATGTGGTGGCTTTATGCCACCATCTTCGTCCTGTCTGCGGTCGTCTTTAAACTGGGGTTCGCCAAACGGCTGCCGCTGTTGAAAACGGCGATCATTTACTTTTTTCTGGCGCTAGGCTGTACGTTTTTAACTTTTTTCGGCGTTTTTCTGCCGGTTGGAGAAGGGCTGATCGTAGCCGTTTTAATCCTTTCGATTTACAAAATCCGTCTGCACCGTTCGAAAAAAGAGCAGACGGGGGCGAATACGTAGAAAAGACATAGCCAAAGAAGGCTATGTCTTTTCTGTATCCGCCAGAAAATCCGCTGTTAATAAGTCCCGAAACAAAGCCCTGGCAAAAAGAATCTCATCTGCTGAATACCGGCTTAAAAATCGTTTAAACCTTTGTTCGATTTTTTCGTGCTCACGCTGGTGAAGGTGATGAATACTTCTCCCTTTATGGCTTAAGCGGAAGTAGATTTCTTTTTTATTGTCGCTGAGCTGTGTCTTGCTGACGAGGCCTTTTTCGGTCAGCTTTGCGGTGATCCTTGAGACCGTCGCTTTTGAAAATCCCATCTTCTCGGAAATCGAGGTGACGTTGATCGGTTCGTGGTCGCCAATGCAGCTGATCGTATGGATGTCAGACATGTTGAGTTTCAGTTCAGCTCCGAATTCGCGTTCCATCTTTTTCATTTCAGCGGAGATGCGCTCTTTCATGACGGTTTCTTGCTGCTCTTGCTGATGAATGAGCCTGATGTACAGATCGAATATTTCTTGTTTTGCGTGTGTTAAATGCTCCATGCAGAAAATCGGCTCCTTTAATCGATGTTTCTGCTTTGATTATATCATTTTGTTGCGCATGAAACAAAATGATTAAACAGACTGAATGTGAGAGTTCCCGCACCAGCGGTGGATACCATCGGCAATCAATTGCTCCGCGTTTTCCATGGATTCGTCGACAGCCCAGGCCACGTGACCGTCGGGACGGATCAGCGCTGCTTTTACCCCATTCCATTCAGGCCTGCCGTCAATTGCTTTCACTTGTATACGCCGGACGTGAGGAAGGATGGAAAATTCCTTCGTTTCTATCCCGAATGTTGCTAATAAAAAGCGTCCATCACGGAGAAAAGTGTAGAGCCGTTTGACAGTACCATCTGAAAGGGTCAGATCGATATCTGGGAGACGTTTTCCGTTCAGCTCATGTTCAGGCATCTTTTCATCTGCTTCGTATTGCACGCTGAGCGCCGTAATTTGTTCTGCCAGATAGCGATTGACGTCTGAAAATCCGAGAATGCCGGATAATAATTCGCGGAGGTACAGGCCTTCACGTGTAAAATCAAACAGCTTTGTTTGGATTTGTGTATTGACGAGCAGCGCTTCCCCGACAGGGTGTCTTTCATTATGGTAACTGTCAAGCAGCCAGTCGGGGCACCGTCCGTTGATCTTTGCCGCGAGTTTCCAGCCAAGGTTCATCGCGTCCTGAAGCCCGACATTTAAACCTTGCCCTCCCGCGGGAAAATGAATATGCGCGGCATCTCCAGCCAAGAAAATTCTGCCGGAACGGTAATGCTCCGCCAACTTGCTGGCATTTCCGAAGCGGGACATCCAAACCGGGCTGTCCATTCCAAGGTCCGTGCCGCAGATGCGCTTGAGTTCTGTTTTTAATTCTTCCAGTGTGACGGGCTCGTGAAGCAAAGCTTGAGGCATGTGCGGCGCCGTTATGAGGACGCGGAAAATGCCGCCGTCTAAAGGCACGATCACAACGGCACCTTCACGGTTCTCGCAAGTATAAAAATGAGATTCCGGCGGATTTTCAAGCGACACATCACCAAGCATTGCCGTGATATTTGCATCAGTTCCGGAAAAAGCGATGCGCGCCTGTTTGCGAATGATACTTCCGGCTCCGTCAGCACCGACGATATAGGAAGCGGTTAGAAAGGACAGGCCGTCGGGTCCCTGGACGACGAGCTCGGCGGTTTCCTCATGCTCGCGGACAGCGAGAACTTCATGACCGCGAAGGATGCAGACACCGAGATTTCGCGCATGTTCCTCAAGCAGCTTCTCAGTTTCGTATTGGGGGATGAACAATGTAAAATTGGCTTGCGTGTCAAGCGCAGAAAAGTCCAATCCAGTCTTCAGACCGGCAAAATGCCCCGAAGGAATCGGTTTGCCAATTTCCTTAAACTGTTCTCCAAGCCCCCTCATTTCAAGTATCTCGATTGAGCGCGGATGCAGTGTGAGCGCTTTTGAGAATGGAGAAGGCTCTTTCAGCCGTTCGACAATACAGGTCTGGACACCGGCCAAAGCCAGCTCGGAAGCCGTCAGCAGACCGACGGGGCCGCCGCCTGCGATCAGTACATCAAAATCCATGATGAATCACTCCTTTTTTGTTACTCATGAAACAATTTTAAAATACTACAAATGAAAATGTTTATCAACTATAATCTTTAATTTTGTTACTGATGTAACAAAAAAGGCGATAAAAAAGCATGGAGCTTGTCCATGCTTTACGACTTGATCTGCTCTTTATCTTTTCTGTGCGGATATAACTTAAAACGGCCGGTTTTCATCCGGTTTTCGGTTTTGATTTTAATTCGTTCGCTGCATTCATGGCACATATAAGTATGTATCGGCCGGTTTCGGAGACGTTTGGCAATGAGTGTGTCATCATCGATTTTTTCGATTTTGTCACACAATGAACACTTTACCCTCACTTGATTCACCTCGCTTACGATTCATTATACCTTAATCAATCGGACAAATAAATTTTCTCCTTTAGAAAAAAGGAAAAAGCCTGTGCCGTCAAGAAAACAGTGGCACAGGCTTTTAAAAGTTATGGCTGCCGATTTTTCATATGCTTGTTCGATTGCTTATTTTGCTCCTTTTCAAGCTGTTTCTGGTTTCTGTCATTCAGCTGGTCGTTGTTGGATTTTGTAGGATTTGTTTGCTGATTGTCTGTTGCGTCGTTCGGCACTTCAGGAAGGACGCGCCCGACGATGGCTGCCAGCTCGTCGAGAATCCCTTTGACAGGACGTCCCGCTTGAATTTCCCTGCCCATTGCCCGCAGGCGGTTGACGGTGTCGGGATCTGCGACAACGGCGGCGTTTGCTCCGTAAGGGTCATTCTGCAGCGCTTCAGCCACGGAATACTTAATAGATTCGACTTTGCTGCGCTCCAAATTGTCTTTCACATCAATTCCGACGACGGCTAGCCTGCCGAGCACGACGGCGGTCGCATCATTGACACCCGGAACGCTTTCAGTGATCTTCACAAGGCGCCGCGAGATGGCTTGCCCGTCTTTACGGTTCACCGGCTCTTGGGAGCTGTTTTTTACTTGAATCGGTTTGTTGCCGGGAAGCTCGTTCGCTTCATTTCGGGCATTATTTTGAATGCCGCAGGCTGAAAGCAGCATAACGGTTTGAATTAGGATCAAAAAAAAGATTCGCACTTGAGGTTGCCTCCTTAAAAATGCTTTCATTAATTTTTATTGTTGAATTAACCTTCTATCTTTATTCACAAAAACATATATTTTAGCGGGCGCTCCATCAGCTTTTAACCCAATTGAAAAGAAAAGGCTAAAAATCCTGATCAGGAGGCGGAAGATTGAGTAAAATTTATGTGCTGGATACGAATGTGTTATTGCAGGATCCGAATTCAATCTTTTCTTTTGAAGATAACGAGGTTGTCATCCCGGCTGTCGTATTGGAGGAAGTCGACTCAAAGAAACGCTACATGGATGAAATTGGGAGGAATGCAAGGCGCGTATCTAAATTGATAGATGATTTGCGTTTAAAAGGAAGGCTGTATGAAAATGTTCCCCTACCAAACGGAGGAAGCTTGAGAATCGAGCTGAACCATCGCTCTTTTCAGCAGCTTCAAGAAATTTTTATCGAAAAAACAAGCGACAACCGTATTTTAGCCGTAGCGAAAAACCTCAGCCTGGAAGAGGAAACGAAAGAAGACGGCAGGCCGGTTATCCTTGTCAGCAAAGATATGCTGATCCGTGTCAAAGCCGATGCCATCGGCTTGATGTCAGAGGATTTTTTGCACGACAGGGTTGTCGACAATGATGATATATACAGCGGTTATACAGACGTGTACATTCGCCCGGATCAGATGAATTCCTTTTTTGAACATCACGATTTGCCGCTTCACGAAATCAGCAGTGAGATGCTGCGTCCGAACCAGTTTGTCGTCATGAAGGACGCGCTCGGCGGATCATCCTCTGCCGTAGGGATCGTAGATCAAAGCGGAAAAGCCGTTAAAAAGCTTGTTTTCGATCAGGAACAGGTTTGGGGCATACGTTCGCGAAATGTACAGCAGACGATGGCTTTGGAACTTCTTTTAAGACAAGATATTCCGCTTGTCACCCTGATTGGAAAAGCCGGCACAGGAAAAACCCTGCTTGCGTTGGCAGCAGGGCTGCTGCAGACAGAAGACCTGGGGAATTTTAAAAAACTTGTTGTCACAAGGCCGATCGTTCCTGTCGGAAAAGATCTCGGCTATCTTCCGGGTGAAAAAGAAGAAAAACTTCGTCCGTGGGTCCAGCCTATTTTTGATAACCTGGAATACTTGTTCAATGCAAAAAAGCCGGGGGAGCTTGATGATATTTTAGCGGGGATGGGCTCCATTCAAGTCGAAGCCCTCACATATATAAGGGGCAGAAGCATTCCTGACCAATTCATCATCATTGATGAGGCTCAAAATCTGACCAAGCATGAAGTCAAAACGCTTCTGACCCGCGTCGGGGAAGGCAGTAAAATCGTATTGATGGGAGACACCGAACAAATCGACCATCCTTATTTAGATGCGATGAACAACGGCCTGGCCTATGTTGTCGAGCGCTTTAAGGATCAAAAAATTTCCGGAAACGTGAAGCTTTTAAAAGGAGAGCGCTCCCGGCTCGCCAGGCTTGCAGCCGATCTGCTGTAAATAAAAAAACCCGGGCGTTTAACCCGGGTTGCAACTTGCATGGCCCGCGGGCCGGGTTGCCGGCAAGTGCCGATAGCCCGGCCGGGAAAGAGGAGGCGGAGTTTTTCATCGCCTCCGGCGCACCCGTTGCAGTGTTGTAGCTTTAAACAATGTGAATTTCTTTTACTCGTTTCACAGGAGTCATCCTGTTTGAACCGTCGGGAAAATAAACGTGTACAGGCCCGTCTTCGCCAAGCGGCTTGCCATTGTTGCTGAAGCAGAGAATCATGCCGCCCGCTTCTTCGATCGGAACGGAAACGTCTTCACCTTCCGTTTTGAAGAGGCATTTGACGGCGGAGCCTGTCACCTCCGCATTTTTTAAAAAAGGTTCAAGCTTGATCCCGAAAGTGCCGTCAAGCAATTTCTCCTTTTCATATTTTTTCTCTGATTTCAGTGTCGGCGGCGATACAGTACCTTCCCTGATTTGCCGTTCCCGGTCAATCACAAGGTCGTCTTCTTCATCTTTTACCTCTCTGAAATCTGAAAAGAACTGATCGAGATCAAATTTTCGGTCATCAAAAATCCAAACGCTCGGATCGAGCGTAATCGAATACTTTACATTTCCTGTGATCGTTACAATGCTCATGTCTCTACCACTCCCTCACAAAAATTATAAGCGCTTTCTTTCAAATTGTCACTTCTCATAACAAAAGCCCTCTCCGGGAAAGATAACAGCAACGACGCTCGGATGGAGGGAAAAAACTTGAATTGCCGGGATAATGAGGAGCTTGAATATTTTGTCACGGAAGCGAAAAAAGTGACGGACAAAGGAAAGGTTGCATCTTACATACCGGCTTTGGCTGAATTATCGGAGGACGATTTATCGGCGGCGGTCTACTTTACGGACGGGACGTGTATATCAGCGGGAGACGTGGAAAAAGCCTTCACTCTGCAAAGCATCTCAAAAGTATTGTCGCTTGCTCTCGTCCTGATCGATCACGGTCCGGAAACAGTGTTTCATTATGTAGGACAAGAGCCGACTGGTGATCCGTTTAACTCCATCATCAAACTTGAAACCGTCAACCCGGGGAAGCCGCTGAATCCGATGATAAATGCCGGAGCATTGGTGGTGACAAGCATGATTAAAGGAGAGACGAATGCCGATAAGATCGGCAGGCTTCTTGATTTTATTAAAAAACTGGCAAATAACCGGAATATTACCTTTTGTGAGAAGGTCGCCGAATCTGAATTTGAAACCTCGATGGTCAACAGGGCGATGTGCTACTACATGAAAGAGCACGGTATTTTTCAGGCTGAGGTTGAGGATGTCATGGATGTGTATACAAAGCAGTGCGCCATTGAAATGAACAGCTTAGACTTGGCGAAAATCGGTTCTGTTTTTGCTTTGAACGGCAAGCATCCCGAAACGGGAGAACAAATCATACCGAAGGATATCGCGAGAATTTGCAAAACATTTATGGTGACATGCGGAATGTATAATGCCAGCGGCGAATTCGCAATCAAAATCGGCATACCCGCCAAAAGCGGGGTTTCAGGGGGAATCATGGGTCTATCCCCATACCGTTTCGGCATCGGCATCTTCGGGCCCTCGCTTGATGAAAAGGGAAACAGCATCGCCGGAATCCGGCTTTTAGAGCTGTTATCGGCGAACTACAGTTTAAGCATTTTTTAAAACGTGAGCGGAAGCTTAAAATGCGAGTCTTTGAAAAACGGCGAAAGGACAGAAATAGCTTGCTTTTTTTCGGCTGAGGCTTTATCATAAATAGAAGAATTAGGTACTCGCCTGGGGAACGGAGGGATACTTTTGGCGTCTGAGATTGTAGTCGACCATCGTGAAAAAGCACTTGCCCTGTTAAAACGTGATGCTGATAAAATCTTAAAGCTGATTCAAGTGCAAATGGACAACTTAACGATGCCTCAATGTCCTCTTTATGAAGAGGTTTTAGATACACAAATGTTCGGACTCTCTAGGGAAATTGATTTTGCTGTCCGCCTTGGATTAGTGGATGAAGAAGAGGGTAAAGAACTGCTTTACAGGCTGGAACGTGAATTGTCTGCATTACATGATGCATTTACAAAAAAATAAATGAACACCTCAGAAGAATCTTTCTGTCTGAGTCAGCTTGTCGACGACGTTTCGATAGAAACAAACTGCCGGCAGGCTTTTTTTGTTATGGAATGAGAAAGAAAACGTCCGCTGATGAAGGAATGAATGCTGTTCGTGCCGAATAAACGAAGACGCATGGTATGCCGATAAAAAAATAGAACGGCAGTCTTGGAACAGACGGACTTTTCTTTCAGACGAGATTCGAAGTCTTATGAAAAGGGTATCTTTCGTGCTTTTTAAGAAAGTGTAGTAAAATAACGAAGGAGTTACCACAAACACATTTTGAAGGCAAGTAAGGAAGAGGATAATAATATGATAAAAAGAATGCTCAAATCCTATGATTATTCATTAATCTTCGCTGTATTCCTGCTGTGCGGGTTCGGGCTCGTCATGGTGTACAGCTCAAGCATGATCACAGCCGTGACAAGGTATGGACAAGACAGCAGCTACTTTTTTGACAGGCAGCTGATGTTTTTGGTGCTCGGAACCGTCATATTTTTATGCGCGGCGCTTTTTCCGTATAAGGCTTTTGCCAATCAAAAATTCCAAAAGTTTTTGCTGCTCATTTCCGTTGTCGCTTTGTTCGGGCTGTTCGTTGTCGGACACGTGGCCGGGAATGCCCAAAGCTGGTTCAGGGTTTCGAATTACGGCATCCAGCCGGGGGAGTTTGTCAAGCTGACCGTCATCTTGTATCTTTCTTCCGTCTATGCCAAAAAGCAAAGCTATATTGACAACTTGGGAGCCGGAATCGCCCCTCCCGCGATCATCACGCTTTTCATTTGCGCCCTGGTCGCTGCTCAGCCGGATGTGGGAACGGCCTTTATCATCGCTTTAATCGCTTTGTGCATTATTTTGTGCTCGGGATTCAGCGGCAAAACGCTGTTAAAGCTCGTACTTTTGGCCGGGGCTGTCCTTGTGCTCGTCAGCCCGCTCATTTATTTCAACTGGGACAGCATTTTAACAGAAGGACGGATGAATCGGTTTGAAAGCTACCAAAACCCGTTTAAAGACGCACAGAAATCTGGTTTTCAAGTCGTCAACTCCTACTTGGCGATCGGTTCGGGAGGGCTGTTCGGCCTGGGTCTCGGCGAAAGCGTGCAGAAGTATGGATATCTGCCTGAAACGCACACCGATTTCATTATGGCGGTCATCGCCGAGGAGCTTGGCATTTTCGGCGTCCTTTTTGTCGTGCTGCTGCTCGCTTTCATCGTTTTAAAAGGGTTTTATATTGCGAGAAAATGCGACGACCCGTTTGGAAGCCTGCTTGCGATCGGGATATCAAGCATGATCGCCATCCAGTCTTTCGTGAACCTGGGCGGCATATCCGGCTTGATTCCTTTGACAGGGGTGACGCTTCCGTTTATCAGCTATGGAGGGTCATCGCTCATTCTGCTGATGGCAAGCGCGGGGATATTGGTGAACATCAGCATGTTTAATGAATACTTTGACCGGTTCAAACGAAAACAGCCTGTCGATACTACAAAAACCAAAGAAAATCAATATAAAAAAAGTATAAATTTTTAAAAAACTAAGCGTGTACAATGTCCATCCGATTCATTTAGAATAGATACATACTTAAAACAGCGGATGAGGGGGAACGACATGTCACAACAGTCTATTCAAAAAGTTCTTGTTGCAAACAGAGGGGAAATCGCTATCCGCGTATTTCGCGCCTGCACAGAACTGAATATCCGTACGGTAGCGATCTATTCTAAAGAAGACAGCGGATCATACCACAGATACAAAGCCGATGAAGCATACTTGGTCGGCGAAGGGAAAAAGCCGATTGATGCTTATCTTGATATTGAAGGGATCATCGAGATTGCGAAACGCAACCATGTGGATGCCATCCATCCGGGCTACGGCTTCCTGTCTGAAAACATTCAGTTTGCCAAGCGGTGTGAAGAGGAAGGCATCATCTTTATCGGACCGACCTCCAAGCACCTCGATATGTTTGGAGACAAAGTAAAAGCCCGTGAACAAGCTGAAAAAGCAGGAATTCCCGTCATACCGGGGAGCGACGGCCCAGTGGCTGATATCGCGGAGGTCAAACAATTTGCGGAGGAGTTCGGATATCCGTTTATCATCAAAGCGTCGCTTGGCGGCGGCGGCCGCGGCATGCGGATCGTCAGAGACGAATCGGAGCTGGAGGAATCCTATAACAGGGCAAAATCAGAGGCGAAAGCCGCTTTTGGTAATGATGAAGTGTATGTCGAAAAGCTGATCGAAAAGCCGAAGCACATTGAAGTTCAAGTCATCGGAGACAAAGAAGGTAACGTGGTTCACCTTTACGACCGTGACTGCTCTGTGCAAAGGCGTCATCAAAAGGTTATCGAAATAGCGCCGAGCGTTTCGCTTTCTGAGTCCCTCCGGGAAAAGATTTGCGATGCTGCCGTTAAGCTTGCGAAGAATGTTGATTATGTCAATGCCGGAACGGTTGAATTTTTAGTTGCGAACGATGAGTTTTTCTTTATTGAAGTCAACCCGCGTGTTCAGGTGGAGCACACCATTACGGAAATGGTGACGGGTGTCGATATCGTTCAGACACAAATCCTGATTGCTGCCGGACTCAGTCTGGGCAGCAGCGAAATCAGCATTCCGAACCAGGATGCCATCACGCTGCACGGATATGCGATCCAGTCAAGGGTTACGACTGAAGACCCGTCAAACAATTTCATGCCTGACACAGGCAAAATCATGGCATATCGCTCAGGCGGCGGTTTCGGGGTGAGGCTTGATACCGGAAACAGTTTTCAGGGCGCTGTCATTACGCCTTATTATGACTCGCTGCTTGTTAAGCTTTCAACCTGGGCTCTGACGTTTGAACAGGCGGCGGCCAAAATGGTCCGCAACCTACAGGAATTCAGGATCAGGGGAATCAAAACGAATATTCCTTTCCTTGAAAACGTGGCGAAACACGAAAAATTTCTCACAGGGCAATACGACACGTCTTTTATTGATACAACGCCGGAACTCTTTGTCTTTCCTAAGCAGAGAGACCGCGGAACAAAAATGCTGACGTATATCGGGAACGTAACGGTCAACGGCTTCCCGGGCATTGATAAAAAGAAGAAGCCGGAGTTCGACAAACCCCAGATCGTCAAAACGGATGTCGATCAGCCGATCGCGAGCGGAACAAAACAGATTCTTGATGAACGCGGAGCTGAAGGGCTCGTCAAATGGGTGAAAGATCAAGAGGAAGTGCTTCTCACTGATACGACGTTCCGCGATGCCCATCAGTCACTGCTTGCGACAAGATTCAGAACGCATGATTTGGAGAAAATCGCCAATCCGACAGCTGCGCTCTGGCCTGAGCTTTTCAGCCTTGAAATGTGGGGCGGCGCCACTTTTGATGTCGCTTACCGTTTCTTGAAAGAAGACCCGTGGAAAAGGCTTGAGAAGCTGCGGAAGGAAATTCCGAATACGATGTTTCAAATGCTGTTGAGATCTTCGAATGCCGTCGGGTATACAAACTACCCTGACAACCTGATTAAAAAGTTTGTCAGCGAATCCGCTGCGGCCGGAATCGATGTATTCCGCATTTTTGACAGCTTGAACTGGGTTAAAGGGATGACGCTCGCCATTGATGCAGTGCGCGAGTCGGGCAAACTTGCCGAAGCCGCGATCTGCTATACCGGAGACATTCTCGATCCGAACAGAACAAAATATAACCTTGAATATTATACGTCAATGGCAAAAGAGCTTGAATCAGCGGGGGCGCATATTCTCGGCATTAAAGATATGGCCGGCCTGCTGAGACCTCAAGCAGCATACGAACTGGTGTCAGCTTTGAAAGAGACGATCGATATTCCGATCCACTTGCATACACACGACACGAGCGGCAACGGTATTTTTATGTACGCGAGGGCGATAGAAGCAGGCGTCGACATCGTCGACGTAGCGGTCAGCTCTATGGCGGGCCTGACATCACAGCCAAGCGCAAGCTCGCTTTATCATGCGCTTGAAGGCGATAAACGCCGTCCGCAGCTGAATGTCGATGCGGTAGAGTCGCTGTCTCAATATTGGGAGTCTGTCAGAAAATACTACAGCGAGTTTGAGAGCGGCATGAACGCGCCTCATACCGAAATTTACAAGCATGAAATGCCTGGCGGCCAATACAGCAACCTTCAGCAGCAGGCTAAGGGAGTCGGCCTCGGTGACCGCTGGAATGAAGTGAAAGAAATGTACAGCCGGGTCAATCACCTGTTCGGGGACATCGTAAAGGTTACGCCGTCATCCAAAGTCGTAGGGGATATGGCGCTTTACATGGTGCAAAATAACCTGACGGAAGATGATATTTACGAAAGAGGAGAATCACTCGATTTTCCTGACTCGGTAGTCGAGCTTTTTAAAGGGTATATCGGCCAGCCTCACGGCGGATTCCCTGAGAAATTGCAAAAGCTGATTTTGAAAGGGCAGGAGCCGATTACAGTGCGCCCTGGAGAACTTCTCGAACCCGTTTCGTTTGACGATATAAAAGCGGAGTTTAAGGAAACGCATGATCTGGAGCTTTCCGACCAGGATGCTGTTGCATATGCGCTTTATCCGAAAGTGTTTACCGAGTATGTTAAGACAGCGGAACTGTACGGGGACATCTCAGTGCTTGATACACCGACCTTCTTCTACGGCATGACGCTCGGCGAAGAAATCGAAGTCGAGATCGAAAGAGGGAAAACGCTGATCGTCAAACTTGTCTCTATCGGCGAACCGCGTCCTGATGCGACGAGAGTCGTCTACTTTGAACTGAACGGCCAGCCTCGCGAAGTGGTCATTAAAGACGAAAGCATTAAATCGTCCGTTCATCAAAAGGTGAAAGCCGACCGTTCAAACCCGAATCATATCGCGGCGTCCATGCCGGGAACGGTGATTAAGCTTCTTGTAAGCAAAGGGGACCAAGTGAAGAAGGGCGATCATTTAATGATCAATGAAGCAATGAAAATGGAAACGACCGTTCAGGCTCCGTTTTCAGGAACTGTTGAAAACATTCATGTGACAAACGGAGAAGCCATTCAAACCGGCGACCTCCTCATTGAGCTGAAAAAATAAAAGTGAGGCCGCTGACTTTTGTCGGCGGCCTTTTTTTATGAAAAAATCCCCCGCAACAGGCGGGGGATCAACCGTTTATTGTTATTTTTGCGCCTGTCTGCGATAGCGCGCAACAAGCAGCAGGAAGTAGCAAAGGATTCCGAACAGGCAGGAAATGAAGAAAGCGTGGGCGAGTGCAAATCCCAAATCCAGCCTGCTGTAGACAACCGCAATTCCTGAGGCAGCCTGAAGGATAATCAGGATCAGGGAAATCATCCAGCCCCAATAAATGCGTTTTTGATTTTTATACTGTTTGGCCGCATGTACCGCTGCCGCAATGATCCAAGCGAACAGAAGAAGCGCCGCAGCCCTGTGTCCCATCTGCACCCATTCGTGAAACTTCCCTGGGAGCCAGCCGTTTTGTGTGCTGCACATCGGAAAGTCAAGGCACGCAAGGCTTGACTTCGTATGCCGGACATATGCGCCTGTATAAACGACGACATATGTGTATATAATGATTCCTATCATATGAAACTGCATGGTTTTTCCTATATAAAACGATTCGGCTTTCTGCTTGCTGTCAGCTTCAAACACGAGGAGCGTCAACAGCAGAACAGATGCAAAGGAAATAAGCGAGATTCCGAAGTGCAAAGCCATGATCAGGGCCGAAGACCCGAAGACGACCGCCGCAGCGCCCAGGAGCGCCTGAAGAATGAGGAAGACGACCGACATCACCGCAAGAAATTTCGTTTCTCTGATATGGCCGATTTTTTTCCATGTCCAAATGGCGAGAGCCAGCACAAGGACGCCGGATGTGCCGCTGACAAACCTGTGGCTCCATTCGATAATCGATTCAAGGGTTAGAGCCGGGAATATGCTTCCGTTGCAAAGCGGCCAAGATCTGCCGCAGCCCATTCCCGAACCCGTCTTTGTAACGAGGGCGCCGCCGATCAGCACGAAAAGCATGGCGATAGTTGTGATAATTCCCAAGCCTTTTAATGCTTTATTCATAAATTCAATTCTCCTTTTTTAATGCAAACTGACTAATAAAAAGATATTTACCACCTTCAAGTGTAAGCGAATTGATGTTCTGCTGCAATTCATAATGATTATTGTTCACAAAAATGCAATAGAAGGCGTTCACATTTTTATTGGTTTTGAAGACTTGATAATTGTGGCTTCGTTTGATAGAACTATATTAGAATGACAGTGGTTTTCCGCTCTTGTTCACAACTTTTCCTTCATCTGTAAAGAAAGTCATAAAAAGTTCACAAATATAAACCGGTTTGTCGATTAATATTTAATAGGCTGTTTTTTTCCAACCGGTAATCTTGTATGATAGAGTTGTAGGTTTTTTATGAATATACCGCTTCTCTTGACGTGATGAAGGTTTGAGTAAGGGGGGTTAGTATTATGGCTGAAACAAGAATTACAGCTGATACAGCAATGAATGGACAAATAGAAGAGACGACAGCATGGAAAGATTTCCTCGCCCTTATCAAAGTCGGGATTGTTTACTCGAACCTGATAACAACTTTTACGGGCTTGTGGCTCGCTTTTTACTTTTCAAATCTGAGCTTTCTAGGAAACCTTGATATCGTGCTGTTCACTTTAGCGGGATCCTCGCTTATTATCGCAGGATCATGCGTCATCAACAACTATTATGACCGTGATATTGACCAGCTCATGCAGCGGACGAGAACAAGGCCGACGGTGACTGGTAAAATCCAGCCTTCACAGGCATTGTGGTTCGGCATTCTGCTGACTGCGCTCGGTTTTATCATGCTGCTGATGACCAATCTGACAACTGCCGCAGTAGGCTTTGTCGGCGTCTTTACGTACGTGTTTCTATACACGATGTGGTCAAAGCGCCGCTATACCGTTAATACGATTATCGGAAGTGTGTCAGGGGCTGTTCCTCCTTTGATCGGATGGACCGCTGTCCATGGCTCCATCGGAGTTGAGGCGTGGGTGCTGTTTTTAATCATGTTTATTTGGCAGATTCCCCACTTTCTGGCGCTTGCGATTAAGAAAACGGAGGAATACAGAGCCGCAAATATACCGATGCTGCCTGTTGTACACGGTTTTGAAGTGACGAAAAGGCAAATCATCATTTGGATTGCCTGCTTAATGCCGCTGCCGTTTTTCCTGGGCGGACTCGGACTGCCGATCGTCATTTTAGGGACGGTACTCAATATCGGCTGGCTCGTTTGCGGTCTGGTCGGTTACAGAAGCAAAAATATCATGAAGTGGGCAACGCTCATGTTTGTATATTCATTAAATTACTTGACCATATTCTTCGTTGCCATGGTCGTATTCACACTTTTTAAAATTGGATAGAACTCTATAATTCATCACATTGAAGGCTGTCACTTAACACTTCAAACAGACAACAATCATGTAAAAGCCGCCTTATCGATTTTTTTCGATTATGTTTAACAAGGCGGCTTTACGTTCATACATAGATGGTATTTTGAGTAAAAAACCTCATTATTTAAGAAATGAGGAAATGTAAGTGCTTTAATTTAAGTGGGGAGTCAGATGAATGAATAGGTGTCCTATAAACGTTTGAACAGTGAAAGTTTCAAAAGGATTGATTGAAAAGGGGTTGGGAAGAAATGTTAAAGAAATGGCGTCTGATGTCGCTGTTCACTATTTTGGCGCTCGTTTTAGCAGGGTGCGGAGAACCGTTCATATCAACGCTGCAGCCGGCGGGCGAGGTGGCTGATCAGCAGTATTTCCTAATGATTCTCAGCACGCTGATCATGGTTGTTGTTGTAGTGGTGGTAAGTTTCATTTTCGTATTTGTCATCGTCAGGTACAGAAGATCTAAGCTCGGTGATGACCACATCCCGAAACAGGTTGAAGGAAACCGCAATTTAGAAATTTTATGGACTGTTATTCCAATTCTTCTCCTTCTTATCCTGGTTGTTCCTGTTGTCGCACAGACCTTTGATCTTGCTGATACAAAACCGATGGATAAGAAAAACAGGGATCCGGAGAAGGCGCTGGTCGTCAATGTCCGGGCGAACCTTTACTGGTGGGAATTCGAATATCCTGACTACGGCGTGGTGACGAGCCAGGAGCTGGTCGTGCCGACCGATGAACGCGTTTACTTTAAGCTGAAAGCTTCCGATGTCAAACATTCATTCTGGGTTCCTTCAGTCGGGGGTAAGATTGATACGAACACAGACAATGAAAACAAATTCTTCTTAACGTTCGATTCAAAACGCGCTGAAAAAGCCGGAGACTATTTCTACGGGAAATGCGCCGAGCTCTGCGGACCTTCCCATGCTTTAATGGACTTTAAAGTTAAAGCGGTTTCGAAGGATGAGTTCAAGGAATGGATGAGCGATATGGAAAACTATAAAGCGGGGGCGAAAACCGATCTCGCTGTTGAAGGAGAAAAAGTGTTCAAAGAGAAAAACTGCCTGAGCTGTCATGCGACCGATTCAAAAGACCAAAGGGCGGAAGCGGCCAGAACGGCTCCGAACCTCGCGACTTTTGGAGACCGGTCGACGATCGCCGGCGTGAAGGAATTCAGCGATGAAAACTTGAGAGCGTGGCTCAAGGATCCTGAAAGCATAAAACCGGGCAACAAAATGACCGGCACATACCCTGATTTGAGCGACAAGGAACTTGATGCACTGACTGAATATTTAAAGGGGTTAAAAACGGAAGACTAACGCTTCAAAGGGAGAATGAGGGAGGTTACATTGTGAGTACGCTTAAGAAAAAGCAAGGTTTTGGGGCTGTATTATGGGACTATTTAACGACTGTCGATCATAAAAAGATTGCCATCCTTTATTTGCTGGGCGGCGGGTTCTTCTTTGTGCTCGGCGGAATCGAAGCGATGCTGATCAGGGTTCAGCTGATGATACCGAACAATGACATCATGAGCGGCGGAGTCTACAATGAAATCATGACGATGCACGGTACAACGATGATTTTCCTGGCAGCGATGCCGCTTTTGTTCGCACTGATGAATGCCGTCGTTCCGCTGCAGATAGGCGCGAGGGATGTTGCGTTTCCATTTTTGAACTCGCTCGGCTTCTGGCTGTTCCTTTTCGGCGGCATCTTTCTGAATTTAAGCTGGTTTTTGGGAGGGGCACCCGATGCCGGCTGGACGTCTTACGCGTCGCTTTCCCTTCATTCCGAAGGGCACGGGATCGATTTCTATGTTCTCGGTCTGCAAATTGCCGGGATCGGTACGCTGATTGCCGGAATTAACTTTCTCGCGACGATTATCAATATGAGGGCGCCGGGCATGACATACATGAGGCTGCCGCTTTTCACATGGACGACATTCGTCGCTTCGGCTTTGATTTTATTCGCGTTCCCGCCGCTGACCGTAGGCATCGCGCTCTTGATGCTGGACCGGTTGTTCGGAACGAGCTTTTTCAATCCGGAATTAGGCGGTAATACGATCATTTGGGAGCATCTGTTCTGGATCTTCGGACACCCTGAAGTTTATATTCTCGTACTCCCGGCGTTCGGAATCTTTTCGGAAATCATTCCGGTTTTTGCGAGAAAAAGGCTGTTCGGTTATTCTTCAATGGTATTTGCGACCGTATTGATCGGCTTTTTAGGCTTCATGGTTTGGGCCCACCATATGTTTACAACGGGACTCGGGCCTGTGGCGAACGCCATTTTTGCGGTGGCGACGATGGCCATTGCCGTCCCGACCGGAATTAAAATCTTCAACTGGCTGCTCACGGCTTGGGGCGGGAGCATTAAGTTTACAACGCCGATGCTTTATGCGATTTCTTTTATTCCGTCGTTTGTCATGGGCGGGGTGACAGGTGTCATGCTTGCTGCTGCACCGGCTGACTATCAGTTCCACGACACGTACTTTGTCGTGGCTCACTTCCATTACGTCATCATCGGCGGAGTGGTGTTTGCCATCCTCGCCGGCGCTCATTACTGGTGGCCGAAAATGTTCGGGAAAATGCTGAGCGAAGCGTTGGGCAAAATAACATTTGTGCTCTTTTTCATCGGGTTCCATCTGACTTTCTTCATCCAGCATTGGCTCGGGTTGTGGGGAATGCCGAGACGCGTGTTCACATACTTGCCGAATCAGGGATTTGACATGGCGAACTTAATCAGTTCAATCGGAGCTGTGTTTATGGCGGCTGCGGTCATCATACTCGTGATCAATATTATCGTGACGACTGCCAAAGGGGAAAAAGTCGGCAGCGATCCTTGGCATGACGGAAGAACGCTTGAGTGGGCCGTTTCTTCACCGCCTCCTGAATACAACTTTAAACAGCTGCCTCTGGTTAGAGGCCTTGATGCTTTATGGATCGAAAAAAGAGCCGGCAAGCAGTCAATGACCGCCGCGGAGCCGCTTCAGGACGTCCATATGCCAAACGGATCGATTCTCCCGTTCATCATGTCACTCGGGCTGTTTATATCCGCTTTCGGCTTCATGTACCGGACGGAATTTGCCTGGGGGCTGCCTGTCATTCTGATTGGATTAGGAATCACATTATTTATGATGCTTCTCCGGTCTGTAATTGATGACCACGGGTATCATATTCATAAAGAAGAACTGATGGATGATGACGACAAAGGGGTGAAGGCATAATGCATACAGAAGAGAAATTAACGGCTGAAACCTTCCCGGCTTCTCCTGAAAAAGCTACATTAGAAGGAAAAAATAAGTTTATCGGCTTTTGGCTATTTCTCGGAGGAGAGACGGTTCTTTTCGCGTCTCTCTTCGCAACATACCTTGCGCTGAAGAATTCAAATGCAGGAGGGCCGAAAACGACTGAGATGTTTGACATGGGGCTGGTCTTTCTGGCGACAATGCTCCTTTTAACGAGCAGTTTAACGAGCGTATATGCCATGTATCATATGAAGAACTTTGCTTTTAAAAAGATGCAGGTTTGGCTCGGAATCACTGTTCTGCTCGGTGCAGGCTTCCTGGCGCTTGAAATATATGAATTCACCCATTATATTCACGAATATGGGTTCACCATTCAAAGCTCGGCTCTCGGCTCCGCTTTTTATACGCTAGTCGGCACGCACGGTGCGCACGTTACGTTCGGGCTGCTCTGGATTCTTTCTTTGATGATCAGAAATGCGCGCCGCGGATTAAGCCTTTACAACGCGCCGAAGTTTTTTGTCGCAAGCCTCTATTGGCATTTTATCGACGTTGTCTGGGTGTTTATCTTTACCGTTGTATACTTGATGGGGATGGTGGGATAAAAATGGTGAATAACGAAAACAGAGGGAATCCCAAAACAGATCTTGCCTACCGCAAAAAGAAAAACGCGGAGGACATGAGATATCAGGTTATTTCATTCGGTTTGATGATCGGCTTGACCCTTGTCGCTTTTTTAACGGTCGCCTCAGATGCAGGCGTATGGTTTACGGTGCCGTTCATTCTGCTGCTGGCCGTCATTCAGGTTGCATTTCAGCTGTACTACTTCATGCATATGAGTCAGCGGGGGCATGAAGCGCCGACTTTGTTCCTTTATTCGGGCGTTTTGGTCGCTTTTGTTACCGTTTTGGCTTTTGTGACGCTTATCTGGTGGTAATCGAACCGACATACAGAAAGGAGGATGCCTCATGTTGGGCAGCCTTGAAATATTCGGTTTTCGCGCCCTGTGGAGCCCCTATTTCCTAGGGGCTGTCGTTTTCATAACCGTCCTTTACTTTTTTCTGATGAAACGATTTGGATCAGAAGAAGAGCGGGCATCCAGGAAAGAAATCGGTTTATTCGTGACAGCGATGTTTCTTTTATACGCGTCTAAAGGCAGTCCGATTGATTTGCTGGGACATATTATGTTCAGCGCGCATATGGCGCAAATGGCGGTTTTGTATTTGATCGTACCGCCTTTGATCATCCTTGGCATACCGCCTTGGTTTTGGAAAAAGGTCATTTTTCTGCCGGTCGTCAAGCCGCTGTTCCGGTTTTTTTCAAAACCATTGATCGCGATTATCGTGTTTAACGGTTTATTTTCGATGTATCACATTCCTTTGGTGTTTGATTTTATTAAGACAGATGCCGTTTATCATGCCGTCATTACGGTGCTGATCTTCATTGCGGCGTTTTTCATGTGGTGGCCGCTCGTTCACAAGGTCGAGGAGCTTCCGCAAATGAACGGACTTTTGAAACTCGGCTACATTATGGCTGACGGCATTTTGCTGACACCAGCGTGCGCGCTGATCATGTTTAGCGATACGACCCTGTATTCGACATATTCAGATCCTTCCGCATGGGCGGAGGCAATGAAACTGTGCGTTCCTCTCGATACGCTGAGCGGAATGACGCTTACAGGTCCGGAAATGTTCAGCAGCATGCCTGTTCTGGAAGATCAGCAGCTTGGCGCGATCGTCATGAAAATCTTACAGGAAATCGTGTACGGGACATTTTTGGCGATTATCTTTTTCGGATGGGCGAGGAAGGAAAGAGCCAAAGACGAAAAGGAACTGGAAGAAGAACGATACTCGCCGTCTACGGTTCATTAAGATGAAAAAAGGGTACAGCCTCATCAGAGGGGCTGTACCCTTTTTATGTACGTCTGCTACACTTCAAGCGCTGACACTTTTTCTTTGATTGAATTCAGCACCGTCTTGCTTGTTTTGAGGAGCTGCGGCGGGAAATGTTCGTTTTCACCGTATTCCACTCCATGCGGATAATAATATTTGCCCAGAAGCGGTGTCATCAGTTTGATGACCGCGCGCCGGGCGCCCACATCGCCTTCGACGGCATATCCGAACACGCGGAGGTAGTACCTGCCTTCCACCATATCGAATTTGCGGTCATATGTGACGCGTTCATAATCCCATTGGCCAGCTCTTACGAACCCTTCGTTTTCCATGATGTCGTCTAACCGGTTAAGGTCAGCAGTCAAGCCTTCGATACCGGATTCTTCAAATTTCATCCCGTAAAACCCCCTTTAAAAAATTACCTTTACTGACAATCATAGTATGAAAGCGTTAAACTTTCAATCCTGGCTTTAGCCGATATATAAATATTTTTGTGAACAGTATGAATCGCGGGCGGCTTGACGACAATATGAACAAACGAAAGACAAGAGGAGGTCTTCTGATTGACACGTGTGAAAGATATTATGACAAAGGAAATATTATATTGTACAGTTCTTGATAATGTGTACGAGGCTGCCGTGAAAATGAAAGACGGAAATGTCGGAGCGATTCCGGTTGTGCTTGATGACGGTTTGGAACTGGTTGGGATCGTTACTGACCGGGATTTGGTGCTGCGGGGGATCGCCGTTAAAAAACCAAATTCGCAAAAAATTACAAATGTCATGACGACGGATCTCATTACGGTAAGTGAAGACGATTCAATTGAAAAAGCGGTTGATCTCATGGGAGATTATCAGATCAGGAGGGTCCCGGTTACACGGGGAAAGACGCTTGCGGGCATCATTACGCTAGGCGATGTTTCAACCCACAAAAAATCAAACCGGCAGGCTGGCGACGCGCTGACATTTATATCGGAAAACGAAGAGAGGCCTGGAGATTTTCTTCATTAAAACATATTTTGTCGCACATCTTAATAGGCTGTATTATCATTGAAAATTCATGTCAGTTCTGTTTAAATGACACTAAAGGCAAGTTTTTGATGCGGTGCGCCGTTTTATGGATAGATTGATCCGTCAGTCGGAGGTGAAAGTTTGAAAAATATATTAAGAGCGATTGTGATCCTTCTCATCGTTGCGGCTTCATACACGCTGTTTATTCAATACGGTTCAACACCTGAGAAAATTGTGAAGGAAGACAAGCCGCAAGTCTCAAACGAGGATGCGAAAAAAGAGAAATCCTTGAACATTCCCGATTCCGGCTTGCTTTCTTTTATCGGAGAGTCGGCTGAGACGATCGAAAAGAAACTGGGGAAACCGGACAGGGTCGATCCTTCAGCATATGATTATGAATGGTGGGTCTATAGCCAAGGGGCAAAACAGTACGTTCAAATCGGCTTGCTTGGCGGCAAGGCCGTGACATTGTTTGCGACAGGCGACGGGTTGAACACCGCTCCGTTTAAAATTGGACGGCCGTCAAGGGAAGTCTTCAAAACCGCCCAGATCGCCCCTTATGTCAATGTTCAATATAAAGGCAGTTCATACCGTTTCGAATTTTCTGAGGAAGACATGAATACAAGGCCGACGGTGAAAGTCGGAGACATTTATGTTCAGCTGTATATGGATAAATTCGAGGGAACGCTGTCAAGCATCAGGGCATTTGATGCGCCGACTTTCATCAAGCAAAGGCCGTATGAAGTTGTCTACAGAGGCACCCTGATCGAACCTCAAGCATTGACAGAATCGGATTGGAAAAAAATCGAGAAAGCAAATGAGAAGCAGATCTTTGATTTGACGAATGTCATCCGCGCAAGACACGGTCTTTCCCAGCTCTCTTGGGATGAAGGCGTATCAAAAGTGGCATACGGCCACAGCAGCGACATGAAAGAGCACCATTATTTCTCCCATGTGTCAGAAACGGAAGGCACGCTCAAAGACAGGCTGGAAAAAGGGAAAGTGAACTTTGAGCAGGCGGGGGAAAATATCGCGCTCAACTATGTCGACGGGCCTGCGGCGGTTGAAGGCTGGTTAAACAGCGAAGGACACAGAAAAGCGCTATTAAATGCCGACTATACTCATCTCGGAGTCGGGGTGGACGAGAAATATTATACGCAGAACTTTATTAAAGAATGGCACTAGAGCCCGGGATCATACCCGGGTTTTTAGTTTTTAGAGAAAACCATGAAACTTTTAATGTTTGGTCGGCTGCTCTCTCTTCCGCACGGACTCCTATAAAAAGAGGAATTTTTAGGCGAACACATTTTGCCGGGGCGGATTACACTATAGCAGGCATATGTTTTCGGAGGGGGTGTAGACGTTGGCAAATCAAAACGCGCAATCATCCATTGATGAATTTAAGCAATTTATTAAACGGCATCCTAAGTTGATTTCCGAAGTCCGGAAACAAGAAAAAAGCTGGCAGGAAGTATATGAAAACTGGGTTTTGCTCGGGGAAGACGATTCGATTTGGGATCCGTACAGGGAAAAAGAAGCTTCGGCAGAAAAGGAGCCTTCTGCTGGCGGCAAAAACGATTTCATTTCAAAAATGGTGACGGCCGTCCGAAAGATGGATGCCAATCAAATGAATGAGCAGATCAATAAAATGAGCCAGTCTATTTCTTCGCTGCAAAGCTTGCTCAGCCAGTTTTCGGGCGGAAGCCAAAAACAGCAGAATCAAAGCGGCGGCGAGCATCCGTTTTCTTTCCGAAAAGATTAGGGAAGGAGTCAGACATGCGTAAAGAAGTGCAGGAGTATGTGTTCGCTGATGAAGAGCGCCGCCGGTTCATCCGTGAGCAGCCGGTCTGGTACCGCAAGCTTTCGCGGAATCCGAATGACTTGTCAGCCTTTCATCTCGATATGATGAACTTTTATGAAAAAACGATTCCTCACAGGGTCAACCAGCTATCGGGCGGCATTCAGATGGCCCAGATGATGCTTCAAATGTTTCATGCGATGCGCACTCAGGATTAATTTAAAGCCTGAGTCTTTTTTTTATGATGATAAATCGCGTCATTCTGGCAAAGCTAGGTGTAAAGGAGTTGATCTGTGATGAAAAAGTGCTGGCTTGTAATCATGTTGTGCCTCTTGCTGGCCGGCTGCGCCACCCATAAACCAAAACCCAAGGGCGTTTCAGAATGGCGCGATGCAGCTTGTGCAAGCGAAGGTTTTGGAAAATAATAGTTTGGAGGCGGCACAGACATTTTTGAAAACGGCTGTTTTGTGATACACTATAGCTGGAGGTGCATGTCTATGTTTGCCACAATGGAATCGTTGCGGCTTCAAAATGAAGCATATGATTTGGCCAACATGATTCTTCAATCAGAGGCGGCTGAACATTACAGAAAATGCTACAAGCGTCTCCGCGAAGATGAAGAGGCCGGACGTATTATCGATTCGTTTACGAAAATAAAAGAACAGTATGAGGATGTGCAGCGCTTTGGCAAGTATCATCCTGATTATAAAGAGATATCCAAGAAAATGAGGGAAATCAAACGGGAGCTTGACCTTCACGATACAGTAGCCGAATTTAAAAAGGCGGAAACCGAGCTGCAATCTATCCTAGATGAAGTCAGCGTGGAAATCGGTCAGGCTGTATCAAAACATATCAAAGTACCGACTGGAAACCCTTATTTTGATAATCTTTCATCTTGCGGCGGCGGCTGCGGGTCAGGCGGAAGCTGCGGCTGTAAAGTTTCCTGATGAGGCTCGGTCGCCCCGAGTCTCGTTTTTTTTAGAACTTCATGCACAGAGCGACAGGCAGGTGAACAATTTGGAAATCAGGCGTCAAGGCTTAATCGTTTGGCTGCACTCCTTGAAGCAGGCGAAAATGCTCAGGAAATTCGGAAATGTTCATTACGTTTCAAAGCGGCTGAAATATGTAGTGGTTTATTGCAATATGGAAGATGCCGAAAGAATCATCGCTAAAATACGTTCGTACTCTTTTGTCAAACAGGTGGATCTTTCATACAAACCGTTCTTGAAAATGGAGTTTGAATCCAAGCAGGATAAAGCGAAAGAATACGACTATAAAGCCGGGCTCTAACTTGCTTTATTTTAAAAAAATCCCCGCAGAAATACCTCTGCGGGGTCCTTCTATTCCTTAAAAATCAAGGAGAAGGCAAAGGGAGAGGAGAAACCGGAGGAAGAACTTATGGGGAAACGTAAGTCTTCTCCGCGGTTGGCAACAACATCAATCGATGCTGTTGCTATTATTATCACCACTGAGCCTTTTTGCTATACATATGAATTTGTACTTTGGGTGTTTGTGCCAGAAAACACTTTATGATAAGATAGGAATGATTTTTTTCGAGTTTTAAGAAAAAGTGGTGGAAGTATGAGAGTGATTTCTGGGACGTATAAGGGACGTGCCTTAAAAGCGGTTCCCGGCACGTCGACAAGGCCGACGACTGATAAAGTAAAGGAATCCATCTTTAATATGATCGGCCCGTATTTTGAAGGCGGCACGGGTCTTGATCTGTACGCGGGAAGCGGCGGATTGGGGATTGAAGCGCTGTCGCGGGGGTTTGACCGCTTCATTTTTGTCGACCGTGATTTTAAAGCGATTCAAACCGTAAAAGGCAATTTGAAAACACTGGGCTTGGAAAAACGGGCCGAGGTATACAGGAATGACGCTGAACGGGCTCTCCATGCGCTGGTGAAAAGGGGCGCAAGCTTTGACGCCGTCTTTTTGGACCCGCCATATCGAGAACAAAAGCTGGAAGCGCTTTTATCGAAGATTGATGAAGCGGATATGCTGACTGACAGAGGTTTTATTGTAGCTGAGCATGGGAAGGAAGTTATCCTTCCGACCGAGGCGGGCGGACTTCAGCTTGCCCGTCAGGAAATATACGGCTTAACAGGCGTGACCATATACAGAAAGAGAGGGAATGGGGATGGCTAGCATTGCCGTTTGTCCCGGAAGTTTTGATCCGGTGACTTTTGGACATTTGGATATCATCAGGCGCGGGGCGAAAGTGTTTGACAAAGTGTATGTATGCGTCTTGAACAATTCTTCGAAAAAGCCGCTGTTTACGGTGGAAGAACGCTGTGGGCTGCTTCGCGAAGTGACGAAGGATATCCCGAATGTGCAAGTGGAATCTTTCCAGGGGCTATTGATTGATTATGCAAAGAGCAAGCAGGCGAACGTCATCCTGCGAGGGCTTAGAGCGGTATCTGACTTTGAATACGAGATGCAGGGAACCTCTATGAACAAAGTGCTTGATGAAAATATTGAAACGTTTTTTATGATGACGAATAACCAATACTCATTCCTTAGTTCAAGCATTGTCAAAGAAGTGGCAAAATATAAAGGTTCAGTCGCAGAACTCGTGCCGGAAGCGGTCGAGGCTGCACTTGAAAAAAAGTTTGCAAAAAATGAGCGGCCGTAACCGGCTGCTCATTTTTTAGCAGGGGCGTAAGATTTGGCATAAAGAATGCTGTAAATGAGAAGGGTGCCGATCGTAAGGAGCGGACCAATCTCTGCCAACGCGTTCCACATCTGCAGAAAGAAAGATTCCGTTTTCCCGGCCGTCAGAAAGGAGAAGGCCGGCTCCGTCGGAGAATAGAACGATGTATAAAGAGGCTTCCAAAGAATAAGAACAAAGATCGCTGCATAAATTCCCTGAAGGATGCGGGCGATAAAAAACGGCTTAAAGCGAATATCGGTTTCAGCAAGAATGCCTGCAACCTGCGCCTGAACGCAGAAGCCGCTGAAACCCAAAATAAAGCTGACAATCACCGCTTGCTGGAGAAGCGCCGCATCCGTGGCACTGACCAGTTTGCTGCCGAGCGTAATTTCAAACAATCCCGATAATAACGGTTTATCAAAATCACCGGGGAATTGAAGAGCAGTCAAAATCATTCGTGTGGCGTGCGAAAGAATGTCGGTGATGTGCATCACAGAAAGAATGTTATTAAAAACCGAAAAAAGAATGATGAAGCCGCCCACCATTAACAGCGTTTGGACAGAAGAGATGACAGCATCGCTCAAAAGTTTGCCGAGCGGCCGCTTTTCTTCAAGTCTTGCCTGATGGAGCGCTTTTAAGGCTTCTTTAATAGAAGGCAAAGGAAGCTTCTTTCGCACAGCGGTGCGGTTCTCTTCTTTTCTTCCGTAAGTACGCATCGTCAACCCGACTGCGAAATTGCCCAAATAATGGGCTGCCGCAAGCACGACGCCGAGAGAAGGATTATGGAAAAAGCCGACCGCAACGGCTCCGAAAATAAACAGCGGGTTAGATGAGTTGGTGAACGAAGCGAGCCGCTCTGCTTCGACCCGTGAAATCTGCCGCTCTTGTCTCAGCCTTGAAGTCAGTTTTGCACCGGCCGGATTTCCTGATGCCATTCCCATCGCAAGCACGAACCCTCCGACGCCGGGAACGCGGAACACCGGTCTCATGAAAGGCTCGAGCAGCAGCCCGACAAACCTGACGACACCAAATCCGATCAAGAGCTCTGATAAAATAAAAAAAGGCAAAAGGGAAGGGAATACGACCTCCCACCACATGGCAAGTCCACTTTTAGAAGCGTCAAATGATTCTTGCGGATGGGTGATGACGGCGGCTGTAAACGAAAGCAGCAAAACGGCAATCATAAGTGTCTTTACCTTTGACATGTCCATTTCTAACCCCCTTTGCGGCTGTGAATACACATTGGAAACAGGATCATGATAAAATAAACGAAAAGCTTGCCCGATTTGTGCGGAAGCCTTCTCCGTGAAACTTCTTTATCATTATACGAAGGCTGGTCCTCATTTTAGACCACTAGATTGCAGATCGGCGATACAAATGAACCGGAAGCTGCTTGAGACTTGCTGAAGCCCTTCTCCTTAATAAGCATCAATAGAAGGTATGGCATACATCTGTGAATTCATGCAGGCTGAAAATTTGGAACCGGACCGAAGATGTGAGCCGGTGAAAATAAAGATGGAGGGTTACATATACATGCTGAAAAAAAGAATTATACGCATCGCATTACTGATCGTTATCATCACGGCCGCGCTGTCATTTGTGAAGCTGCCTTATTACATCACAGAACCCGGCGAAGCGACTGAGCTGAAACCTTTAATTAAAGTTGATAACGGCTATCCTGAAAAAGGCAGCTTTTCTTTAATGACAGTGAAAGTCGGCCCTGCAAATCCGCTTACATACATGTGGGCAAAAGTGCGCCCTTACCACGAAATTCTTCCGGAAGAAAATTTCAAACAAGAAGGCGAATCTGATCAGGAATATATGAAGCGCCAGCTGCAAATGATGAGAGATTCCCAGGAAAATGCGATGATCGCCGCTTATAAGCGGGCCGGAAAAGAAGTCAGCTACACGTTTAACGGCGTATATGCCATGACGGTCGTCAGCGGCATGCCTGCAGAAGGAAAAATACAAGTCGGAGACAAAATTAAAAAAGCTGACGGAAAAACGTTCCGTTCAGCGGAGAGCTTCGTCCGCTACATCGAATCAAAAAAAGCCGGAGACCCCGTGAAAATCGTAGTTGAACGGGATAAAGAAGAAAAAACATATGAGATGAAGCTGAAAACATTTAAAGAAGATCCGAAGAGAGCCGGGCTTGGCGTATCCCTCATCACAGACCGCAATGTCAAGGTGAAGCCGGAGGTCGATATGGACATTGAAAACATCGGCGGCCCTTCGGCAGGGCTGATGATGTCAATGGAGATCTATAATCAGCTGACAAAAGAAGACGAGACGAAAGGACACCATATTGCGGGAACCGGAACGATCGATGACGAAGGCAAAGTCGGTCCGATCGGCGGCATCAGCCAGAAAGTCGTTGCCGCAGATAAGGCGGGAGCCGACATCTTTTTTGCTCCGAACGAAGGCGGAAAAAAAGGATCTAACTACGAAGAAGCGGTCAAAACGGCAAAAGATATTAAAACCGATATGAAAATCGTCCCTGTCGACACGATGGATGATGCGATTCATTATTTGGAAGATAAAGTGAAAACCGCCTGATGAGCAACATCAGGCGGTTTTATTTGCGCAAAAATATCCGGCTGTCTTCGTCATACCTGATCGGCGAAAGGGAATATTCCTGCTCAGTCAGCATCGTCCGCCCCGGCTCTTTGAGCGGGGCGCTGTATACTTGACCCGCTTTTATGTCGAGCTGAAGGGAAGGGTGGGAAAAAGATCCCGTCTTTGTAATAAGGGGTACGCTCAAGCTTTTTTTCTTTTCCGCTAAATAGGCCTGTCCTTTTTTTGTCATGCCGAGAAGTCTGATGTATGCCGGATACGGTTCGCTTAACATGCGCTTGACGTCGGCTTTCTTCGTTTTTGTGAGGATATGGGTGTTCATGCGCTGCAGCCTTGTCCACGTATAGCGCTTCGTTTTCAAAAGCTCCATGTATTCCTTAAATGAGCCTGCTTTTCGGATCGCTTTTTTGGCGCGGTGCTCAAGTCCTTCTTCCACTTCATAAATCCCTTTCAGCTCTTCTGTATCCATTGTATGGAGGCTGTATTTCAAAAAGGGGAAATAATCTTCGGGCGAGTGCCACATGCCGAAAGTCCGGGCGTATTCATCAAGCTCGTCGATCGATGGCTTTGGAAGGTAGAAGCGGCTGTTCGCGAGGCTTCCCGTTTCAAAGATCGATTTGCGTATGCTTGTGGCGCTTGCGATTCGGTCCGCTTCCGGGAAGGCCGAATCGTGATAGCCCGAGGATCGGCGCTTGACGGTTTCAGGCTTCATGCTCAATTGCTTTTGCACGATGGCTTTCACATAATGGAATCCGAGTATGTTGTTCGGCTTTGAAAGGTCAACAATGTTTCTGCCGTCTCCGGTTACAGCCCGGAACGCCTTTGCCATCGCTTGCGGGTAGCTCAGCCCAAACGCTATTTGTTTTTTTGCTTCTTCGTTGAGCCCGTCTTCGTGCTCTATCGTATGTGCGGCTGTATTGAGAAACGCCTCAATATCGCCGTGCTCGCTTCCGAAAAACAAAGAAGCACACCCTAACTCATTTAAAATCGAGACGGCGCCTTCAGCAAACGTTTCCGCTTTTTGAACAGCGAATATGTAAGGAAGTTCAACGACGACATCGGCAAAAGATGCGAGCGCCATCTTCGTTCGCGCCCACTTTGAGACGATGGCGGGTTCGCCGCGCTGCAAAAAGGAACCGCTCATAACGGCAACCGCCACCTCGCTCCGGGTTTCCGATTTTGCTTCCTTTATATGATATAAATGTCCGTTATGAAAAGGGTTGTATTCCACAACAAGGCCGACCGCTTTCATTTTTTCACCTCTCTTGCATCTCTTGAAATAGTTATGATACATTTACACATGGAATGTCCAGACGCCTAGCGAAAAACAGCATTTTTTCTAAGTTTATGAATTGTTGTTCACAATGTCAACGAATGAAAAGCGCAGGCGCATATCTGTAAAGAAAAAATATTGACAAAAAACATGATGAAAGCTATAATCATGTTTGTTGCTCACTTAGAGGTGATACAATGAAATGGACGATACATCAGTTGAATCAAATGCCGAAGAAAGACTTTGAATTTGATGAAACAGTTGATTTAAGCGAACTCTCTCAAAGCTCGGAAATACGCAGCATTTCACCGGTGCGGGTGAAAGGGCGCGCGGAATTCCGCTCAAAGCAGGCTGCATTTGATTTTACCATTTCAGGCGAGATGATCTTGCCTTGCTCAAGAACGCTTGTTGATGTTCGTTATCCATTCAGTATTTCTACAAAAGAACTGTTTATATTTCATAAGACCGAGGAATTGGAAGATGAAGACGTCCATATTGTTGAGGATGACCTCATCGACTTGACTCCGGTCGTGAAAGAAGAAATCCTTCTTGAGATCCCTATGCAAATCTTTTGTGAGTCTGTTCAAAAAGAAGAAGGTGCTCCGCAGGAGGGCAAGGATTGGCAGGTCATTAGAGAAGATGACCGGAAAGACCGGATCGATCCGAGACTTGCCGGACTCGAGAAGCTCTTAAAACAAGATGATGAATCTTAACGCTCTTTAAGGAGGTGGGAATAATGGCTGTACCTTTTAGAAGAACTTCTAAAACGAAAAAAAGACTTCGTCGTACACACTTTAAATTGCAAGTGCCTGGTATGGTAGAATGCCCAAACTGTGGTGAGATGAAACTTTCACACCGCGTCTGCAAAGCATGTGGATCATACAAAGGAAAAGACGTAAAAAGCAACTAATCGTCAACAATGAAAAACACAAGACTTTAGGTCTTGTGTTTTTTTATTCCCTTCATCCTTTTATTTCCTGTAAAGAAAATAGTCTATCTACTCTATCAGCCGCATATGTATGAGGTAAATTCATAAAGTCATGGAGGGGGATAACATTTGACGATTACAAGGCAGGATGCATGGACACAGGATGAAGATATATTGCTGGCTGAGGTTGTTTTAAGGCACATTCGGGAAGGCGGCACACAGCTTTCAGCCTTTGAAGAAGTGGGCAAGGCTTTAAGCAGAACGGCCGCTGCCTGCGGATTCCGCTGGAATTCCTTTGTCAGAAAGCAATACCAATCAGGTATTGAACTGGCAAAAAAGCAGCGTAAAGAGCTGCGCAAAAAAATAGGCGTCCATTCTGCGAATCTTCCTGGATCTGTCAAAACGGTTTCCGGGAGCAATGCGGAAAATCTGACGCTCGATGATGTTATTCAATACCTTGAAAAGCTGAAAGAAGCCCCTGTTCAAAAAGACTTTATAGATGAGAAGAAAAAGCTCGCTGAAGAAATCAATGAGCTGAAACAAGAAGTTGAAAAGCTGCGAAGCGAAAATCAATCGCTGAAAAAACGGCTTGAATTGACGGAAGAGGACTATAAAGCCTTGATTGAAATCATGGAGAGAGCCCGAAAAATGGTCGTTCTTCAGGAAGGCGAACGAAACAAAAAGGTGAAGCTCCAGCCGGAGTCGAATGAAAATCTCGAGCCACTTGAAAAATAGAAAACCGGCCATCCGCTTTCGGCCGGCTTTTTTCATTTAGGCTGATTCAGAACTTTGATTTGGTTCGCTCGCAGGATGCCAAACGAGCGGATTTTCCCCTTTATCCCGGGCCATATCGTATTTAACCGGTGTAAAGCCCATCTTGCTCCAAAAATCGGATGATTTGACACGCGGGCTTGTGCGAATCGGGAGTCCGAATGATTTGGCGAACTCCACCAGCATCGTACCGTAGCCGTTGCGCTGATACCCCGGCAATACTTCAAGCTTCCAGAGCTCGAGGTAATCCTGGCCTTCTTCAAAGTATTGGTTGGTTTTTCCATCCGCCTTATACAGGCTCATTCTTGCGACGAGCCGATCCCCGTAATAGATGCCGTAAAAAGGTGAATTGCTGTCGTTTTCAATCATGTTGCTTTCAAGGTCCTCCAGCATGGAAAGCTCTTGAATCCCGTACTCCCTGAACTTTTTAAATTCTTCAAGCGTTTTGTAATTGATCAGCAAACGTTCGACTTTGACCATTATGTTACCCCCTTGTTTGTGGTCTACTTCTATTGTAAACGCTTTTTTCAAAAAATCCAAATGATAAAAATTTTCTAATATAATGAAGCGAAATGGTTCTGAATATTTGAAACAACTTACAAGTCAACGGCGAACATTTCTGCTATGATATACAGTATATGAAAAAATCGGGGTGTGAGCATGTGAAAATCGGAGTCATCGGAGGAGGCTCGGTCGGCCTCCTTTTTGCATACTATTTTTCATTCGGCCATGAAGTGACGGTGATCGCTCGGAGAAAGGAACAGGCTGAAGCGATTGAAGAAAAGGGAATCCGCCTTCTTGAAGACGAACAAGAGATGATCAGGAACGTCAGAGGCAGGACTGAACTTGATCCTGACTGCGATCTTCTTTTTGTTGCCGTAAAGGAGCATCAGCTCGGAGGCGTTCTGCCGGAACTGGAACAGGCCGCGCCTCGTGATATCATGTTCCTGCAAAATGGAATGGCACATATTCCCGTGCTTGAAAAATGGCAGACGGGCCACCGCATTTATACGGGATCTGTGGAACACGGGGCAGTCAGGGTGGATGACCGCACATTCCGGCACACGGGAAAAGGGGCCGTAAAATGGAGCGCGTTCCGAAGCCCATCCGCCTCCCGGCTGAAAAAAGAGCTCGCTTCAGTTCATGAAGCGTTCCCTTTTATTTGGTGTGAAGACTGGTATAAGACCCTCGCTGGAAAATTGATTGTCAATGCGTGCATCAATCCGCTGACGGCTCTTTTGCGGGTGGAAAACGGCGCACTGCTTGAAGAGCCGATGTATGAGGCCTATATGAAGCTCGTCTTTGAAGAAGCGAGCCGGATTTTGGAACTTGAAGAACGCCAAGCAGCATGGGACCATGTTCTTTCCGTCTGCCGCCGGACAAAAAGCAACACGTCTTCGATGCTTGCCGATGTGCTGGCCGGAAGAAAAACGGAAGCCGATGCGATTATGGGCTATCTGCTGAAGCGGGCAAAAGAGTCAGAGGAGTCTGCTCCGCATCTTACCTTTTTATATCACAGTATCAAGGCGCTTGAAAACGAATGGAGCTAAATCTTTTGACCGAATCGCGGAACGTGCTATACTCGTTTCGGAAAGCTAACTATTTACTGGAGAAAGGAAGTTCTAAAGATGCAGCTTACTGAACTTTCCATACAAAGTCAAAACCCTTTTGTTCGAGACTATATAAATGGAAAAAAGGAGATAGAGCCGTTTTTCGATTACGGCCTGAGCAATGAAAGTTGGAGTGTCCGTTTGGATGACCTTTCCTCCCGGACGTATGACCGCGATGCTTTAGCTGACTATTTGCTCGACTATCACAGCAAATTTCAATCGGCAAGCATGAATGAAACAATCGAGCGGCTTCGCGATCCGAAAAGCGTCGTCGTTGTCGGAGGGCAGCAGGCCGGCCTTTTAACGGGTCCTCTTTACACTATACATAAAATCGTATCGATCCTTGTATTTGCAAAGCAAAAAGAACAAGAGCTGAACGTTCCGGTCATTCCGGTATTCTGGGTTGCGGGGGAAGACCACGATCTGGAAGAAATCAATCACGTCTACATTTCTGACGGGGGCAAGGTGAAAAAGCACAAGCTCCCGCAGTCTCACTGGAAAAAAAGCCAGGCGTCAAAAACGGCGCTCGATGCCGAAAAAGCTGAAAAGTGGCTGGACGGGATTTTTGCCTCATTTGAAGAAACGGAGTATACGAATGATCTTCTCGGCCATTTGCGCCGATGTTTAAGGCAGTCTCTTTCCTTCACCGATTTTTTCGAATATCTTGTTGCCGGCATGTTTGAACAAGACGGACTGATCCTTCTGAATTCCGGCGACCCGGGCATCAGAGCCCTTGAAGCGCGTTTTTTCCGGCAGCTGCTGAACAGAAACGACGAGCTGACCGATTCTGTCAAACGGCAGCAGGAATTCATGCAACAACTAGGCTACACACCGATTATTGAAGGAGCCGCACAGCATGCGAACCTTTTTTATGAGCACGACGGCGAGCGCTTTTTAATCGAAAAAGAAAACGGGGCGTTTTTTATAAAAGAGCTTCACCTTCAGTGGTCTGAAGCAGAGCTTTGCGATTTGATCTGCCAAAAGCCGGAAGCGTTCAGCAATAATGTCGTAACAAGGCCGCTCATGCAGGAATACCTTCTTCCGACATTGGCGTTCATCGCCGGTCCCGGAGAGATCAATTATTGGGGCGAGCTGAAAGGCGCTTTTCAGGTTATGGGCTATAAAATGCCGCCTGTCATACCGAGGCTTCAGGTTACATTCCTTGAGCGGCACATCGAAAAAAAGCTGGGCGAGCGGGGAATCGAACTCCGTGAATCGATTGAAAAGGGAGCGCGCGCCAAAAAAGAGCAGTATTTTGAAGATAAGGTTCCGAGCGGTTTTACCGATTCGGTCAAACAGGCGAAAGAAAAAATCGAAAACATCCATTCCGCTGTTCGCGCTGAAGCCCTCGAAATCGACGGGAGCCTCGGCCCCCTTTTAGAAAAAAACTCAGGCTTCATTCAAGACCAGCTCGAATTTTTGGAGAAAACGGTTATCAAAAGGATTGAAGAAAGAGAAAACTACATTTTGCGTGATTTTGACAAAATTCAAACGAGCATCAAGCCTTTAGACGCTCCGCAGGAGAGAATTTGGAACATCGTGTATTATTTGAACAAATACGGTCCGAATTTCTTGGAAAAATACAAGGATTTGCCATATTCATTTCAAAACATGCATCAAGTTGTCAAACTTTGAAATAATTTTTTAAAAAACCCTGAGTAGTTCAGGGTTTTTTTTTGTTCTAAAACAGTGTAAAATAAATTTGTGGAGAGAAGTGGTGGATAGTGGTGAGTTGAGGAACGAAAGTGGGGGCCGAGATCATGTTTATGGGTGAATACCAGCATACGATTGATTCAAAAGGCCGCATGATCGTTCCGGCGAAATTCAGAGAAGGCCTCGGCGAGCAGTTCGTTCTGACGCGCGGGCTTGATCAGTGCCTGTTTGGCTACCCGATGTCCGAATGGAAACTCATCGAAGAAAAACTGAAGGCTCTTCCTCTTACGAAGAAAGATGCACGCGCTTTTACCCGCTTTTTTTTCTCCGGAGCCACCGAATGCGAATTGGACAAGCAGGGCCGGATCAACATTGCATCACCGCTTTTAAATTATGCAAAGCTTGAGAAGGAATGCGTGGTCATCGGAGTTTCAAATCGAATTGAATTGTGGAGCAAAGAGATTTGGGAACAATACGTAGAAGAGCAGGAAGATTCATTTGCCGAAATAGCTGAAAACATGATCGGGTTTGATATATAATGAATCTTTGCGCATGCGGCGCTTCTGCAATCAGTTCATTTGAATAAAGGTGGGACTAGTAAAGAAATGTTTGAGCATACAACAGTATTATTAAAAGAAACAGTTGACGGTTTAAATGTAAAAGAAGACGGTACATATGTAGACTGTACATTAGGCGGTGCCGGTCACAGCGAATACTTGCTTTCACAGCTGTCTGAAAAAGGAAAGCTGGTCGCTTTTGACCAGGATGAAACCGCACTCCGCCACGCGAAGGAAAAACTGGCGGATCATGAAGGACAAGTCGTTTTCATAAAAAGCAATTTTCGGTATTTAAAAGACCGTCTAAACGAAATCGGCATCACGAAAGTGGACGGTGTTTTATTTGATTTAGGCGTCTCATCTCCTCAGCTGGATACACCTGAAAGGGGCTTCAGCTATCATCATGATGCACCTCTTGATATGCGAATGGACCTGTCGGCGGGCCTTTCGGCAAAGGAAGTCATCAATGAATGGCCTTATGAGGATCTCGTGAAAATCTTCTTTAAATACGGAGAAGAGAAGTTCAGCAAGCAAATCGCCAGGAAAATCGAAAAAGCAAGAGAACAATCGGCTATTGAAACAACAGGCCAGCTTGTCGATATCATCAAAGAGGCGATTCCCGCACCGGCAAGAAGAAGCGGCGGGCATCCGGCTAAACGGATCTTCCAGGCGATTCGAATTGCCGTAAACGATGAATTGAGAGTGTTTGAAGAAGCGCTTTTACAGGCGATTGAGGTACTGAAGCCGGGCGGAAGGGTATCGGTCATCACGTTCCACTCGCTGGAAGACCGGATCTGCAAATCGACATTTAAAGAGATGTCATCGCCTCCTGAACTGCCTCACGGACTGCCCGTGATCCCCAAGGAGTTTGAACCGAAATTAAAGTTAGTCAACAGAAAGCCGATCACAGCTTCTGAAGAGGAGCTTGAACACAATAACCGTGCGCGCTCAGCGAAGCTGCGCATCGCGGAAAAAGCACGAGAGTGAGCTGTACGAATTAAAAGGAGGTCATCAGTCTATGAGCAATTTGGCTTATAAAGTAGAAAAACAGCAACGACAGACAAACAGTGCAGAACAATCCGTTATCATCCGGAGAAGAGCATCGATAACGCTTGGGGAAAAGGTACTGATTGTGCTTTTTGCCCTGGCTGTACTCAGCGCTTCACTTTTTATGATTTCAAAGGCTTTTGCCGCGTATCAGACCAATATTGAAATTCAAAAGCTCGAAAAGAAGGTTGAAACGGAAAGCAGCAGAGTTGGTGACCTCGAAAAAGAAGCCGATATGCTGAAAGAGCCGGACCGTATCATGGACATCGCCCGGAAAAAAGGCCTTAAATTAGGTGATAAAAAAGTGAAAGACATACAGGAATGATGCACAATGCCGAAAAAAAATAAATTCATGAACAGAGGAGCGGCAATACTCAGCATTTGTTTTGCCCTCTTTTTCTTTGTTATCGTAGGACGGTTTGCGTTTATTCAAGCGACGGGAAAAGTGAACGGCGAAGTGCTTGCACAGAAGGCGAACGAACAGTATGAGAAAAAGCGGACGATCGAAGCCCACCGGGGATCGATCCTTGACCGGAACGGAAAAGTGCTTGCCGAAGACACTTCGACATACAAGCTCGTCGCGATTATGAGCAAAAAGATGGAACCTCAATACGTGAAAAACAAGCAGCTGACGGCTGAGAAGCTTGCGCCGATTCTCGGTATGGATGAGGGGAAAGTGCTCGATATTCTCAATAAAAAAGGAGCGTTTCAGGTTGAATTCGGATCGGCGGGGCGGGATTTGACATATGCCCAAAAAGAAAAAATCGAAAAGCTGAAGCTGCCTGGCATCGTGTTCACCCGCGATACGAAGCGCTACTATCCAAACGGAATCTTCGCTTCCAATCTCATCGGCTATTCGCAGATCAACGCAAAAACAGGTGAAATGCAAGGCATGATGGGCCTTGAAAAAACGCTCAACAATTATTTGAAAGAAACGGACGGATACATGACGTACGACACCGACAGAACGGGCTGGCGCCTGCCGAACAGCAACGAAAATATTAAAGCGCCAAACAACGGAGACAACGTGTATTTGACGATCGATCAAAAAATCCAGGCGTTTTTGGAAGACAGCATGACGACCGTCCAAAAAGAATACAAGCCGAAGAAGATTATGGCGGCGGTCGTTGATCCGAAAACGGGCAAAGTGCTCGCGATGGGGCAAAGGCCGAGCTTCAACCCGAACGTGCGCGATGTCACGAACTATTACAACGACCTTGTCTCCTACAGCTTTGAGCCAGGCTCGACGATGAAGATTTTCACATTGGCGGCAGCCATCCAAGAAGGCGTATATAATGGAGGAGAACCATATAAGTCTGGATCATATTCGGTTTCTAAAAAAGATAAGCCGATCAAAGACCATAACGATGGAAACGGCTGGGGAACGATCACATTTAATGAAGGTGTTGAACGCTCCTCAAACGTTGCGTTTGCGATCCTTGCCAATGATAAACTCGGCACAGACCGCTTCAATCAATATTTGCGGAAATTCCATTTTTACGACAAAACGGGCATCGACCTGCCTGGAGAAGCGAACAGCAAAATCAATTTTGAATATTTGCGTGATAAAGTATCAACTGCCTTTGGACAAAGTTCAGCGGTCACGCCGATCCAGCAGCTTCAGGCCGCGACAGCGATCGCGAATAACGGAAAAATGATGAAGCCTTATGTCATCGATCATGTCGTTGATTCTGACAAAAACAAAACGATTTACCAAAATAAACCGGAAAAAGTCGGACAGCCGATCTCTGCCAAAACGGCAAAAGAAGTGCGCGACCTATTGGGAAAAGTCGTCACATCTGATAAAGGGACGGGGAAGCCGTACAAGATCGAAGGATTTGATGTCGCTGGAAAAACCGGTACGGCGCAAATTGCCGGAGAAGACGGCAGATATTTGACCGGCCGCGAAAACTACGTGTTCTCCTTCATGGGCATGGCGCCGAAGGACGATCCGCAGCTTCTCGTTTATGTAGCCGTACAGCAGCCGCAATTAAAGGCTACGGAAACAGGCTCTGCTCCGGTATCAAAAATTTTCAATCCGGTGATGAAAAACAGTCTTCACTATTTAAATATCACACCGACAGAGACCATAAAAGAAGAAAAGCAGGAAGAAAAACAGCTGGAAATGCCTGATTTCACCGGCAAACGAGCTAAATCCGCCGAAAAAGAGGCGCAAAACAGCAGCCTTGTTCCGGTTACGATCGGCGATGGCTTGGCTGTGAAAGAACAGTACCCGAAAGCGGGAGAAGCCGTCCTGTCGAATCAGAGGGTCTTCCTGAAGGCCGAAGGGAAAATCACACTGCCTGATATGACGGGCTGGTCAAAGCGTGACGCTCTCCGCTTCGGCGCCATGGCAGGCATTCATATCGAAACGAGCGGCCAGGGTTATGTGAAAAGCCAAAATGTAAAAGCAGGCAAAGAATTAAAAGCCAACTCGGTCGTAAAAGTCAGATTGAAAAACGAATAGATCCCATCTAAAAGGCTATCGGCTCAGAGTCGATAGCCTTCCGTTTGGGCGCGGCGCCTCCTGAGCATATAAAAATAAGGGCCGTTCTATCAAAACGCCCCAAGGCATAAAATGAAACAAGCCTAAATAAGGAGTGAACGGTCTCTTGCGCGTTTCCAATGTAACGGTCAGAAAACGTTTAATATTCGTTCTGCTTTTTGGTGTGATCATCTTTTTGATTATTGATACAAGGCTCGGATACGTTCAGTTCGTTCTGGGGGATAAACTGACGACATTAGCTAAAGATTCGTGGAGCCGGAACCTTCCTTTTGAGCCGGAAAGGGGCGAAATATTGGACAGGAACGGCGTCAAGCTGGCGACAAACCAAAGCGCGCCATCGGTTTTAGTTGTTCCGAAGCAGGTTGAAAATCCGATCAAAACGAGCAAACTGCTGGCCAGCGTGTTGAATATGTCGGAAGAAAAAGCGTACAAACATGTCACGAAAAAAACGTCAATTGAAAGGATCAATCCCGAGGGCCGGAAAATTTCCCATGAGAAAGCAAAAGAAGTCAGAGATCTCAACTTGAAAGGCGTATACATTGCAGAAGATTCGATCCGCCATTACCCGTTCGGCAGCTATCTGTCCCATGTGCTCGGATTCGCGGGCATTGACAACCAGGGTCTGCTTGGCCTCGAAGCTTTTTATGACAAAGAGTTGAAAGGTGAAAAGGGCTATGTGAAATTTTATTCTGATGCAAAAGGCAAGAGGATGCCGGGGGAGGCGGATGACTATACACCGCCGAAAGACGGGCTTGATATGAAGCTGACGATCGATTCAAAGGTGCAGACGATTATGGAGCGGGAGTTTGATATCGCAGAAGCGAAGTATAACCCGGACGGAATGGTCGGTGTTGCGATGAACCCGAAAAACGGGGAGATATTGGCGATGGTCAGCCGGCCGGACTTTGACCCCGCAAACTACAAATCAATCGATCCTAAAGTCTATAATCGGAACTTGCCTGTATGGAGCACATATGAGCCCGGTTCGACTTTTAAAATCATCACGCTTGCCGCAGCTTTGGAAGAGAACAAAGTCAACCTCCAAAAAGATCACTTCTATGATAAGGGTTCCGTTGAAGTGGACGGCGCAAGGCTGAAATGCTGGAAGCGCGGCGGACACGGCGCACAATCGTTTCTTGAAGTCGTCCAAAATTCGTGCAACCCGGGATTTGTTGAGCTTGGTCAGCGGCTCGGCAAAGAAAAACTGTTCAGCTACATTAAAAATTTCGGCTTCGGACAAAAAACCGGGATCGATCTACAAGGCGAAGGAACGGGCATCTTATTCCCGCTTGACCGCGTCGGTCCTGTAGAGCAGGCGACAACCGCTTTCGGCCAGGGGGTATCGGTGACACCGATCCAGCAGGTCGCAGCTGTTTCTGCAGCTGTCAACGGCGGAACGCTGTATACGCCGTATATTGCCAAAGAGTGGATTGATCCCGTAACAAAACAAACAGTGAAAAAACAGACGCCGATCGCCAAAAGAAAAGTGATTTCTGAAGAGGCATCGAAACAGATCCGGTACGCGCTGGAGAGCGTTGTCGCCCAGGGGACGGGGCGGAACGCTTTTGTCGACGGCTACCGGGTGGGCGGCAAAACCGGTACGGCGCAAAAAGTCAAGGACGGGAAATATTTAAAAAACAATCACATCGTCTCGTTTATCGGAACGGCTCCTTCAGATGATCCGAGCATCGTTGTTTACGTCGCCGTCGACAATCCGAAAGGCACGATTCAATTCGGGGGTACGGTTGCAGCGCCGATCGTCGGAAACATCATGAGAGACAGCCTTCCACAGCTCGGCGTTAAGAAGCGGAAAGATCAGATTGAACGCAAATATCAATGGCTGGACAAAAAGCTGATCGAGGTCCCGAACCTTATAGGGCTTTCCGTGACAGAGCTTGAACCATTGCTGATCAACCTCAGGCTGAAAGCTTCTGGAAAAGGCGATGTCGTCGTTCAGCAGTCCCCTAAGCCGGGCGAAAAAGTAAAAGAAGGATCGACCATTCGCATTTACCTTGACAATAAAGACGGAGCCTCTGATTAATTCGGATCATGATAAGGAGCGGCAACCGGCTGATGACCGGGGGCCGTTCCTCCTAAAAAATATATAGATTTTAAAGGATTAGCTGGATGTATCCTCTTTTTTACGCTAAAATATGAACTGTATGTCTGCATGCAGCTCGTGCGGTTAATCAACGCAGGAACAATATGACAACGAATGAAGAATGATTAGACTTGAGAGGTTTGATACGATGAAATTAACAAAGCTTCTTACATATTTAAAAAATGCACCTTCCTATGCCGGCCAAGAAGACCCTGATATAACTTCAATTGAGATGGACTCCAGGGAAGTCAAGACAGGGAGTCTTTTTGTTTGTATAAAAGGCTATACAGTCGACGGGCATGACTACGCCCGGCAAGCCGCTGAAAAAGGGGCTGCCGCTATCGTGGCGGAAAGGGAAGTGGACGCCGATGTGCCGGTGATCATTGTCCGCCATACGAAGAGAGCGCTTGCCGTGCTGTCGGACGCCTTTTACGGACAGCCGACGAAGCAGCTGAAGCTGATCGGCATTACAGGCACAAACGGCAAGACATCGACTTCTCACATGGTGGAGGAGATCTTTAGAAAAGCCGGGAGCCGCACAGGACTGATCGGCACGATGTACACGAAAATCCATGACGAAACGTTCGATGCAAAAAATACGACGCCGGAAAGCGTCACACTTCAAAAAACGTTTAGAAAAATGGTTGATCAGGATGTGGATACAGCCGTCATGGAAGTGTCTTCACACGCTCTCCACATGGGCCGGGTCCACGGGTGTGATTACGATATCGCCGCATTTACGAACCTGACTCAGGACCACCTTGACTACCACCGGACAATGGAAGAATATAAACATGCGAAAAGTCTGCTTTTCTCTCAGCTCGGCGGATCTTTTAACCACGATACACCGAAGTGGGCCGTGCTGAATGCGGATGACCTTGCTTCAGCGTATTTCGCCCAAGTGACGTCAGCACACCTTTTGACATACGGAATTCAAAACGATGCCGATGTCATGGCTGAAAATATCAAAATGGCTCCGAAAGGGACAACCTTTGATCTGGTGACGCCCAAAGGTACTGCACAAGTAACGATTCCGCTTGTCGGCCTCTTTAACGTCTACAATGTTTTAACGGCCGCGGGGATCGCACTAGCAGCGGGTATCCCGTTTGCCACGATCACAGAAGGAATTGAAGGGCTGAAAGGCGTCAGAGGAAGATTTGAGCTTGTGGACGCCGGCCAGGACTTTCCGGTAATCGTCGACTATGCCCATACTCCTGACAGCCTCGAAAATGTCTTGAACACGTGCAGAGGCTTAACGGAAGGAAAGCTGTTTGTCGTCGTCGGCTGCGGAGGAGACCGCGATAAGACGAAGCGTCCGAAAATGGCGAAAATTGCCGTTGACCTTGCCGATGAACCGGTCTTTACAGCCGATAATCCGAGAAGCGAAGACCCGCTCGCCATTTTAAACGATATGGAGGAAGGCGTAAAAGGGGCTTACTATCACAGCATCGTCAACCGTGAGCAGGCAATCTTTTTTGCCATTGCAAACGCCAAAAAAGGCGATGTCGTCCTGATCGCAGGCAAAGGCCATGAAACCTATCAGCAGATCGGCGGTCAAACCTTTGATTTTGATGATGCTGAGGTGGCCAAAAGAGCCATTCTTGAGCTGAAATAACCGAAAAAGAACTACAGGAAAGAGTTGTTGAAATGATGGATGAAATAAATCAACATATGAAAAAAAACAGTGAATATGATAAATGCGTATGCTGCTACTTATATCACGCGGAAGGGAGAGAAGAACGATGCTCGAACAAGTAATTTTATTTACCATTATCATGGGCTTTTTAATCAGCGTTCTTTTATCTCCGATTTTCATTCCGTTTTTAAGAAGGCTGAAATTCGGGCAGAGCATCCGTGAGGAAGGTCCGAAATCCCATCAGAAAAAATCGGGAACGCCGACGATGGGCGGCGTCATGATCATATTGTCGATTATCGCGACGACCATTGTCATGACAATGAAATTTTCCGAAGTCAGCATGAACATGATCCTTCTCTTGTTTGTTACGGTTGGATACGGCTTGCTCGGCTTTTTGGATGATTATATTAAAGTCGTGATGAAGCGCAACCTTGGACTCACATCCAAACAAAAACTGATCGGCCAAATCGTGATTGCTCTGGTATTCTATGCCGTCTACCACTTCCAAGGGCTGCCGACTGACATCCGCATTCCGGGAACAGAGCTGTCATTTGATTTCGGCTGGATTTATCCGGTGCTCGTCATCTTTATGCTTGTCGGCGGTTCAAATGCTGTCAACCTGACTGACGGGCTTGACGGGCTGTTGTCGGGTACTGCTGCCATCGCGTTCGGTGCGTTTGCAATTTTGGCATGGAACCAGTCGCAATACGATGTCGCCATTTTCGCGGTTGCTGTTGTCGGAGCGGTGTTAGGATTTCTCGTGTTTAACGCGCACCCCGCGAAAGTCTTTATGGGAGATACAGGATCGCTTGCCCTCGGAGGGGCGATTGTGACGATCGCGATTTTAACGAAACTGGAAATCCTGCTTGTCATCATCGGCGGCGTATTCGTCATTGAAACGCTGTCCGTCATTTTGCAGGTCATTTCATTTAAAACGACCGGCAAACGAATTTTCAAAATGAGCCCTCTTCACCATCATTACGAACTTGTCGGATGGTCTGAGTGGAGAGTTGTCGTCACTTTTTGGACAGCGGGACTTCTGCTTGCCGTCTTAGGAATTTACATCGAGGTGTGGTTATAAGTGGATACTCAAGATTTATTGCAAAATCAAAATGTGCTCGTACTGGGGCTGGCGAAAAGCGGATATGCTGCCGCTTCGATCCTTCATGAAAAAGGCGTAAAGGTTGTCGTGAATGACCAGCTGCCTTTTGAGGAGAATGAACCTGCGCGGATTCTCGCGGAAAAAGGGGTGGAAGTCGTCTGCGGCTCTCATCCGACGGAACTGTTTGATCTTCATTCGATCGACATTCTGATTAAAAATCCGGGCATCCGCTATGAAAACGTGATGGTCGAAGAAGCGCTGAAGCGGGGCATACCGGTCTGGACGGAGGTTGAACTTGCCTATCATCTGACAGATGCTCCGTTCATCGGCATTACCGGTTCAAACGGAAAGACGACAACGACAACGCTTGTTTATGAAATGCTGAAAGCCGATTCGAAAAAAGCGCTCGTTGCTGGTAATATCGGCACGGCGGCAAGCGAAGTGGCCAATCAGGCCGGCGGAGACGAATGGATCGTGACAGAGCTGTCGAGTTTTCAGCTCATGGGGACTTATCAATTCAGACCGAAAATCGGATTGTTATTAAACGTATTTGATGCCCATCTCGATTATCACCATTCCCGCCAAAATTATGAGCTTGCCAAACAGCAGGTCTATCGAAATCAATCGGAAACAGACGTTGCCGTTGTCAATTTGGACGATGAGACAGTCGTACGGCTTGCCGAGTGTTCAAAAGCGGAGAAGGTGTATTTTTCGGTCCGCCGGACAGTTGAGCGCGGAGCGTGCGTGAAAGACGGCGTGATCATGTTTAACGGTGAACCGGTCATGCCGCTTGAAGACGTCGTTTTGCCGGGAGAGCACAATTTGGAGAACATTTTGGCCGCCCTTTGCATTGTTAAAACCGCAGGCGTCTCCGATGAGGCCGTCCGCAAGGTGCTGACGAGCTTTACCGGTGTAAAGCACAGGATGCAATACGTCGCGACGATCAAAAACAGACTGTTTTACAATGACAGCAAAGCGACAAACATTCTTGCGACCAAAAAAGCGCTGTCCGCCTTTCAAAAGCCGGTCATTTTGCTGGCAGGGGGGCTTGACCGCGGAAATGAATTCGATGAACTAAAGCCGCATATGTCTTTTGTCAAAGCGGTGATCACATTCGGCGAGACCGCACCGAAGTTTGAGAAGCTGGCCGAAGAAATGGGAATACAACAGGTTAAACGTGTCGATAATGTTGAACAAGCAGCAACTGCGGCGTTCAGCCTGTCAGACGAAGGAGATGTCATTCTTCTGTCCCCGGCCTGTGCAAGCTGGGATCAGTACAAAACATTTGAAGAACGTGGTGACATGTTTGTAAACGCCGTGCATATGCTTAAATAAGGGCTTGTCTCGTAAAGATAGCCCTAAGAATTAGAGCTTGGGGTGTTCGGCTTTGCAAACAAAAAAAACGTCACCGGATTTTTTGCTGGTTATCATTACGCTATTGCTTTTAACAATTGGACTGATTATGGTATACAGCGCCAGTGCAGTATGGGCGACTTACAAATACGACGACTCCTTTTTCTTTGCGAAACGGCAGCTTTTATTTGCCGGCATCGGAGTCATCGCCATGTTTTTCATCATGAATGTCGACTACTGGACGTGGAGAACTTATGCGAAAATACTGATCATAGTATGTTTCTTTCTGCTCATCATCGTCCTTGTTCCCGGGATCGGCATGGAACGGAACGGGTCGAGGAGCTGGATCGGAGTCGGCGCTTTCAGCATTCAGCCGTCCGAGTTTATGAAGCTCGCGATGATCGCATTTTTGGCCAAGTTTTTATCTGAAAAGCAAAAGAATATTACATCGTTTAGAAAAGGCTTTGTGCCGGCGCTGGGTATTGTCTTTTCAGCTTTTTTGATCATCATGATGCAGCCTGACCTTGGAACAGGAACCGTAATGGTCGGCACATGCATCATTATGATCTTCGTCGCGGGTGCGAGAATTTCACACTTCGTTTTTCTCGGTCTTCTGGGTCTGAGCGGCTTTGTCGGCCTTGTGCTGTCGGCGCCGTACCGGATCAAAAGGATCACTTCATACTTGAACCCTTGGGAGGACCCTTTGGGGAGCGGCTTTCAAATCATTCAGTCTCTTTATGCGGTGGGGCCCGGCGGGCTGTTCGGCCTCGGCCTCGGCCAGAGCAGGCAAAAGTTTTTTTATCTGCCTGAGCCGCAGACAGATTTTATTTTCGCGATTTTATCAGAGGAGCTCGGCTTTATCGGCGGATCGCTGATTCTTTTGCTCTTCAGCGTTCTATTATGGCGAGGCATCAGAATCGCGCTCGGTGCGCCCGATTTATACGGCAGTTTTGTCGCCGTCGGCGTCATTTCGATGATAGCGATTCAGGTTATGATCAATATTGGCGTCGTGACCGGCCTGATTCCTGTTACAGGCATCACGCTTCCGTTTTTAAGTTATGGCGGTTCATCACTGACCTTGATGCTTATGGCGGTCGGCGTGCTGCTGAATGTCAGCAGGTATTCTAGATACTAGATTTTGGCGATAACCCTGTTGCGAGATAGCAGGGTTATCGGCGTGTACATAAGGAATAAGGGGGAGAACAGATGCGGATTGTTGTTAGCGGAGGCGGAACGGGCGGCCATATTTACCCCGCCCTTGCGTTTATTAAAGAAGTGAAACGGCATCATGAAGATGTTGAGTTTTTATATATCGGAACCGAAAAAGGCCTGGAGAAAAATATCGTCGAGCGGGAAGGGATCCCTTTCAAGGCGATTGAAATTACGGGTTTTAAAAGAAAGCTGTCATTTGAAAACGTCAAAACCGTCATGCGCTTTTTAAAGGGTGTAAAAGAATGCAAAAAAGAATTAAAACGGTTTAAGCCCGACGCGGTGATCGGCACGGGCGGCTACGTGTGCGGACCCGTGGTATACGCCGCTTCAAAACTGGGGATTCCGACGATTATCCACGAACAAAACAGCCTTCCCGGACTCACCAATAAGTTTTTATCCAAATATGTTGATAAGGTAGCCATTTGTTTTGATGAAGCGAAACCGCATTTCCCTGCAGAAAAAGTTGTTTTTACAGGAAACCCGAGGGCGTCTGAAGTCGTCTCTATAAAAGGGGGCCGTTCCATGACCACTTTGGGCCTTTCAGAAGGCAAAAAAACGGTCCTTATTTTCGGAGGCAGCCGCGGTGCCACTCCGATCAATGAGGCGGTTATCGCGATGCAAAACGAATTAAAAAAGCGGGATTACCAGGTTCTTTATGTCACAGGGGAAGTTCACTATGATAAAGTAACAGCTGCGCTTAAAAAAGAAGGCCCCGCTCCGAATATGGTCGTTCAGCCATTTCTCCATCAAATGCCCGAGTACTTAAAAGAGTTCGAAGTCGTCGTGGCACGTGCGGGAGCAACGACAATAGCGGAAATCACCGCGCTCGGCATTCCAAGCGTATTGATTCCGAGTCCGCACGTTACGGCCAACCACCAGGAAGTGAACGCACGCTCACTAGGAGAGCAGAACGCCGCTGTCGTTTTAAAAGAATCAGAGCTTAATGGAGACCGCTTAATTCAGGCGATCGATCATATTTTACAAGACGAAAAGACGCTGCAAGAGATGAAGAGCCGCGCGAAGTCGCTTGGCGTGCCGGACGCGGCCGAACGCTTGTACAATGTGCTGAAAGAACTGAAACATCATGCAAAATGATAAGACAGAAGGATTTTGGAGGTTTTCGATGGATAAGGTGATACAAGAATTAAAAGAACTTGAAGTCGGCAAAGTTCTGGAAAACGAGCCGCTCAGCAACCATACTACGATTAAAATCGGAGGACCGGCTGACGTGCTGGTGGTTCCGAAAAACATTCAAGCTGTCAAAGATACGATGAAGGTGATCAAGAAGCACGGCGTCAAGTGGACGGCCATCGGCAGAGGCTCGAATCTTCTTGTCCTTGATGAAGGGATAAGAGGCGTTGTCATCAAGCTCGGACAGGGGCTTGACCATATGGAAATCGACGGCGAGCAAGTAACGGTCGGCGGCGGCTACTCTGTCGTAAGGCTTGCGACAGGCATCAGCAAAAAAGGGCTTTCCGGCCTTGAATTTGCCGCAGGCATTCCGGGTTCGGTCGGCGGAGCGGTTTACATGAATGCCGGAGCCCACGGTTCTGATATCAGCAGGGTATTGGTGAAAGCATTGATCCTGTTTGAAGACGGAACGATCGATTGGCTGACGAATGAAGAGATGGCGTTCAGCTACCGCACGTCCATCCTGCAAAACGAGCGGCCGGGCATATGTCTTGAAGCCGTTCTCCAGCTGGAGCAAAAAGAACGCGATGAGATCGTTGCGCAGATGCAGAAAAACAAAGACTACCGAAAAGAAACGCAGCCGGTGTCCAACCCTTGCGCAGGCAGCATCTTCAGAAACCCGCTGCCTGAACATGCGGGCCGGCTAGTAGAAGAGGCTGGTTTGAAAGGCCATCAGATCGGCGGGGCAAAGGTTTCAGAGATGCACGGCAATTTTATCGTCAACGCAGGCGGCGCAACAGCACAAGACGTCCTGGATTTGATTGCATTCATTCAAAAAACGATTAAAGAAAAATACGATATCGACATGCACACTGAGGTCGAAATTATCGGAGAAAAACGGTAAACGGCCTCTCTACTTCAGATCGCCTTATGATATAATGTATGAAACAAACAAGCAAACGGCATCCTAGTATGTCGTTTGTTTCGCTAAATGGAAGCTTTTTAGCTTGCCCCGTGCTTTCATATGTCGAAAAGCGCGTCATTTTTCCGAACAAAAATAAGCAAATAAAAGTCTTTTTGTCTGCTTTATTAACCTGAGGTGAGCCTACGTGAAACCCGGTATTGATAAAGAAAAAGTAGTGAATATAGAAGAACGGATTCCCAAAATCAAAGAACAGCGAAAGCAAAAGGCAAACCGCCGGCTGATCACCTTTATTCTGCTCTTTTTCACGATGATGCTGATCATCATTTACCTGCAGACGCCGATCAGCAAAGTTTCGACGGTAGAGATCAAAGGAAACAAAAACGTTTCAAAAGACCAGATCATTTCCCTGTCTTCGATCCATAAAGGACAGACGGAATTCTGGAGTCTGAGCAAGCAAAAAGCCGCAGAAAAGATCGAGCAGAATAAATTGATCAAAAAAGCCGAAATCTCTAAACAGCTGCCCAACAAAATCGCCATCTCCATCGAAGAGTATAAAAGCATTGCGTTTTTGCAAAAACACAATGTGTACTACTCCGTGCTTGAAAACGGCACGGTGCTTCCTGAAGAGGTGACGCCGACTGACATCGGACCGACCCTTAATAACTGGGAGGAAGACGAAAAGCTCGTTCAAATGGCAAAACAGCTGAACAAGCTTTCCGATTCCGTGAAAAAATCGATTTCCGAGATTAACTATACGCCTCAAAAATCAAATCCTTGGCTGATCAGACTGTATATGAACGACGGCTATATCGTGACGGCTTCGCTGAAAACGTTCGGACAGAAAATGAACAGCTATCCGGCGATCGTAAAAGAGCTGCCGAAAGGGGAAAAAGGCATTATCCATATGGAAGTCGCGACCTATTTTGAACCTCTGAAAAAAACGGATGAAAGCAAAAAGGGAGACGGAAATTGAAGAGGCACACAGTCAATCTTTCACTCGCCATGCTTGTCCTCGGATTCCTGCTGTCTTTCTCCTATCAATTCGCCAGGGAAAACAAAGACCATGAAGAAACAGCTGAAAATTGGAAAGAGGAGTATTCCTTGCGCGACCGGCTGATTTCCCAGGAAAAGCAAAATAAGAAGCTGGAACAGGAGCTTTACAAAAAACAGCAGGAAGTACAGAAAACAGAGACGGCTTTGAAAAAGGAAAAAAAAGAGTATTACAATATTGTCGAAGATGTTGAAAGGTACAGAATGTTCGTCGGGGAAATCGGCGTTCAGGGCGAAGGAATCAAGGTGACGCTGAAAGACGCTTCTTACATACCGGAAGGTGAGAATGTCAACAACTATATCGTCCATGAAAGCCACATATTCCGCCTGCTCAATGAGCTGTGGATTTCCGGGGCGGCCGCGGTGTCGATCAACGGACAGCGTGTGACACATCATTCTTACATATCGTGCAACGGTCCTGTCATCACGGTTGACGGCAACCAGTATCCCGCGCCGTTTGTCATTTCGGCCATCGGGGATCCGGATGTGCTGATGCCGGCGCTGAACATTGCAGGAGGACTTGTGGACCAGCTGAGCCGCGATCATATTTCAGTCAGCATCGAAAAACAAGACCAAATCGAGATGGAGCCCCTTTTAAAGCAGGGGGAATGAACGTTGAAAAGTTGGTGGGCGGACGTTGAAGAAAAATAATCGTTTCATCAGTTTGAGCATCCTGATGCTCATTTTCGGAATTATGCTGTCCGTACAGTTTAATTCGCTGAAAGCGCCGAAAGTCCGCGATACGCGGGACATTTGGGACCTCAGGGAGGATCTGAAGAAAGAACAGAAAAAACAGCTTGAGCTGATCAGCGAAATTGACAAATATGAAAAAATGCTGAACACATACAGTCATCAAGAAGAAACCTCGCGGACAAAAGCGTTGAATGAAACGCTTCAAAACTTAAAAAAACAGGCCGGCTTCACAGATGTTACAGGGAACGGAATCATCATCACCATTTCTCAGCTCTTCTCGGAAGAACTCACGGGAGAATCCATTCAAAATCCGCCGCCAGACCTTCTGAAAAAGCTGATTAATGAACTGAATATGTATGAAGCGGAAGAAATATCGATCAATAACAGAAGGGTTGTCAACACGACGGTGATCAGGGATATCAACGGAACAACCAAAATCGACGGATATCCTTTGGACAACTATCCGATAACGGTAAAAGTCATCGGCAAAAACGCCGATAAACTATATAGCCGAATGAATGCTTCATCCCTGCAGGATCTGTTCGCGGGAGAAAATCTGGATTTGCAAATCAAAAGGCCTGAAAAACAAATCAAAATCAAAGCTTACGAAGGTTCAATGCAAGTTGCGCCATTGAAACCGCTCGAGAAATCAAAAGGAGAGAATTCCTAATGTGGCTTCCGGTTTTAGGGCTTTTGCTCGGAATTACAATCGGGTTCAGCACGAACTTCACCATTCCGGATGAATACTCAAATTATTTGTCCCTGGCGATTCTTGCATCCCTTGATACTTTGATCGGGGGAATAAGGGCCCATTTGGAAAGTGTATACGATGAACTAGTTTTTGTGACGGGCTTTTTCTTCAATATTATTCTCGCCATAAGTTTGGCTTTTCTGGGCGTTCATCTTGGTGTAGACTTGTATTTAGTCGGTATGTTTGCATTTGGCGTGAGGCTTTTTCAAAACATCGCGGTCATCAGAAGAATACTGCTCGCCAAATGGACGGCCTCGAGGAGAAAAAATTAAAAAAAATCGGATTTAAAAGAGGATATACATAGGATATCACGAATATTCACAGTAATCCTAAAACTAAAAACGAAGCGTATTGGTTTGTATTGATTGTTACACACTTGTAAAACCAGATTCATTGTATTGTTGTTCGGCAAATAATAGAATAGAATTGACTGAAATGTGAGGAGGTGCCATAGAATGAACAACAATGAACTTTACGTCAGTCTAGACATCGGTACGTCCAATATTAAAGTGATCGTCGGTGAAATGTCAGACGATTCTCTTAACATTATCGGAGTCGGAAATGTTCCCTCAGAGGGGCTGAAAAAAGGATCAATCGTTGATATAGATGAAACGGTTCATTCTATAAAAAAAGCGTTTGAACAAGCAGAAAGAATGATAGGTTTTCCGCTGACCCACGCGATCGTCGGGGTTAATGGGAACTACATCCATATTCAAGATACGAACGGTGTTGTGGCTGTCTCAAGCGAGAATAAAGAGATCCACGTTGAAGACGTGCGCCGGGTGATGGAGGCCGCTCAAGTCGTTTCCATCCCGCCTGAACAGCTGATCGTCGATGTGATTCCGAGACAGTTTATCGTTGACGGCAGAGGCGATATTACAGATCCGAAAAAGATGCTCGGCGTCCGCCTTGAAGTGGAAGGATCGCTGATCACGGGCTCTAAAACGATCTTACATAACCTGCTGCGCTGTGTGGAAAGAGCGGGAATTGAAATAACGGATATTTGCCTTCAGCCGCTGGCCGCCGGATCTGTCGCTTTATCAAAGGACGAAAAAAACCTCGGAGTGGCTTTAATCGACATCGGGGGAGGATCGACAACGGTTGCCGTATTTGAGGACGGACATCTTCTTGCGACCCGCGTCATACCCCTGGGAGGAGAAAACATCACCAAGGATATTTCAATCGGATTGCGCACTTCCACAGACGAAGCTGAGCGGGTGAAGAAGCAGTTTGGACATGCTTTCTATGAAGAAGCGTCGGAAGAGGAAACATTTGAAGTCGCCGTGATCGGGACAGACCAAAAGCAAACCTTTTCTCAGCGGGAAGTGGCAGACATTATAGAAGCCAGGCTCGAAGAAATCTTTTTATTCGTGGCAGAGGAACTGCGGAACATGGGAATAAAAGAATTGCCGGGAGGGTTTGTGCTTACAGGGGGACAGGCTGGAATGCCGGGTGTCCTCAGCCTCGCACAGGATGTTCTTCAAAATAACGTCAGAGTGGCTAGCCCGAATTATATCGGTGTAAGAGAACCTCAATACATGACAGGAGTCGGCCTCATCCAATTCGCTTACCGCAACGCAAAAATCCAAGGCAGAAAAGTAGGGTTTAAGATGCCGGAACAAGCGGTTCAAGAAGTCGCGGCAACACATCAAAAAGAAGTGCAGCAGCGACCGAAGCCAAAATCCAAGCAGCACGCTCAAGCTGAGAAAAAGCCGAGCAAAATGAAGAAAATATTTAACTTCTTTTGGGAATAGAGATTAGTCATTCGACGGATTAGGAGGATTTAGCATGTTAGAGTTTGAAACAAATATAGACGGCTTAGCATCGATTAAAGTAATAGGAGTAGGTGGCGGCGGTAACAATGCCGTCAATCGGATGATCGAAAATGACGTTCAGGGAGTCGAGTTTATCGCAGTCAACACGGATGCCCAGGCTCTCAACCTGTCAAAAGCGGAAACGAAAATGCAGATTGGTGCGAAGCTGACACGCGGGCTCGGCGCCGGAGCCAATCCGGAAGTCGGCAAAAAAGCCGCAGAGGAAAGCAAAGAACAAATTGAAGAAGCGCTGAAAGGTGCAGACATGGTGTTCGTCACAGCCGGAATGGGTGGCGGAACAGGAACGGGCGCGGCACCTGTCATCGCACAAATCGCAAAGGAATTAGGCGCATTGACGGTCGGTGTTGTGACAAGACCGTTTACTTTTGAAGGCAGAAAAAGACAGCTTCAGGCGGCAGGCGGCATTACAGCAATGAAGGAAGCCGTCGACACCCTGATCGTCATTCCGAATGACCGTCTTCTTGAAATCGTCGATAAAAACACACCGATGCTTGAAGCCTTCCGCGAAGCGGACAACGTTCTCCGCCAAGGTGTTCAAGGCATTTCAGACTTGATTGCAACACCTGGACTGATCAACCTTGACTTTGCCGATGTCAAAACGATCATGTCCAACAAAGGTTCTGCACTGATGGGGATCGGCGTCGCCACAGGTGAAAACCGTGCTGCCGAAGCGGCTAAAAAAGCAATCTCAAGTCCGTTACTTGAAACAGCGATTGACGGTGCACAAGGTGTTCTCATGAACATTACGGGCGGATCAAACTTAAGCCTGTATGAAGTTCAGGAAGCAGCTGATATTGTAGCCGCCGCATCAGATCAAGATGTAAACATGATTTTCGGATCAATCATTAATGAGAATCTAAAAGATGAAATTGTTGTTACCTTAATCGCGACCGGCTTTATCGAACAGGATCAAGATGCATCTAAGCCGCAGAGACCTTTAAACCAAGGCTTAAAACAGCATCATCAGCCTGCTCCGAAACGGGAGCCGAAGCGCGAGGAGCCAAGCATGCCGCATCGCAGCCAATCACAGCCTGCCGAGGATACGCTTGACATCCCGACTTTCTTAAGAAACCGCAATAAACGCTAAAACGTCTATAATACATTGGAAAGCTGCCGACAAGAAGTCGGCGGCTTTTTTTATGCGCTGGAACGGATTCTCCCCTCCAAAAGCATCAATTGTCATTCTGATCGAAGCGCCTCCCTCAAAAGCCTTGCATCTAACCTCTCTCTTTTCTCCCGGATGCACGGATTTTCCTTTCAGCTTGTCATCTGGCCGAACTATGAACAGTGAACAAGTCATATGTAAAAAGAACGAATTTACAAACCGACAAAGGAAAAATGACAAAATACGACAATGTCTATAAGTCTTTTCTTTTACCATTATTAATAGTTTCTGTTTCTAGACAAAGAAACGCAAGAAACGACTATATTTGCTATTGCTTAAAGGAGGATGTCATGTGAAGAAAAAGCCATTATTCAGCACATTCATGTGCGCTGCACTCATCGGTTCACTTCTCGCTCCGGCCGCTGTGCAGGCTGAAACAGGCACGACAGCGAAGGCCAAGGAACAAAACAAAATATCAAGCGCTCTTTACAAACGTTTTGAGAAAGAAGATAAAGTGACTTTTTTAATCAAAATGAAAAACCAGGCGAATCTTCAGCAAGCGGCGACAGCGGCTGAAAACCGGGCGAAAGCAAGCGTGATGACCGTGAAAAAAGTAAAAGAAATCAAACGTTCAGCCGTGCTGACGTCCCTGCGTACAAAAGCTGAGAGAACGCAAAAAGACTTAAAATCGTTTTTAGAAAAAGAAGAGAAAAAAGGAACAGCAAAGCAAGTGGAATCTTTTTATATTGTAAATGGCATTGCCGTGACAGCGACAAAGGATGTTATGGAAAAAGCGGCTTCATTTCCGGAGGTTGAAAAAGTGCTGCCAAATCAAAAAATTAAGCTTGGCAACACTGAAAAACCCACGGTAGAATCGAAAACGTCCGCAGATCGTTCCCCCGCTTCCAACATTCAGCAGGTTCATGCGCCTGATGTCTGGAAAAAGCGCTATAAAGGCAAAGGAGCCGTTGTCGCTTCGATTGACACCGGCGTTGAGTGGGATCACCCGGCGTTGAAGACAAAGTACAGGGGCTACAACCCTTCTAAACCGAACAGTCCAGACAATGAGTTCAACTGGTTTGATGCGACAAGCAATAAGAAAACGCCATATGACGACTTGGGCCACGGCACACATGTGACAGGCACGATGGTCGGCTCAGAAGCCGGCGGCAAAAACCAGATCGGTGTCGCACCGACTGCGAAATGGATCGCTGTCAAAGCCTTTTCAGAGGACGGCGGAGACGAAAAATCCCTTTTGGCTGCAGGAGAATGGATTTTGGCTCCGAAAGATGCGAAAGGAAAAGGGCACCCCGAAAAGGCTCCCGATGTCGTCAACAATTCTTGGGCGGGTGAACGCGGACTCAATGAATGGTATTTGGATATTGTCAAAGCTTGGCGGTCAGCTGATATCTTTCCTGCATTCGCAGCAGGTAATGTCAGCGAATTGGAACCGGGCGGACCGGGTTCAGTTGAGAATCCGTCCAACTATCCGCAATCTTTCGCGATAGGCGCAGTTGACAGCGCAAACGCGTTAGCCGATTTTTCATTGCAAGGACCTTCGCCATATGACGAAATCAAGCCCGATATTTCGGCACCGGGCGTCAGCATCCGCTCTGCTTATCCGGGACACAAGTATGCTGCGATGAGCGGAACATCGATGGCGACCCCGCATGTATCAGGGATCGTCGCTTTAATGAGGGAAGCCAATCCGGACCTCACAGTCGATGAAATCGAGCGCATCCTGCTGAATACGGCGACGCCTCTGACTGACAAAACGTTTAAAAAATCGCCGAACAACGGCTACGGATACGGCTTGGTCAACGCTTTAAAAGCTTTTGACGCGGCTAAAAAAACAAAATGATAAAAAAGGACAAAACCGCTTTAACGGTTTTGTCCTTTTTTTATCTAATTTTAAACATGACCTTGACAAATACCGACAAAAAAATTAACCAGTTTTTACTATATTTAAGTTACATCAAGGTCAGACAAGGCATCCACAAGGAGAGGAGGACGGACAAGTCCAGCCAATTTCATCAAAAAGGGGGATGTTCATTTGAAAAGAAAGCTGAGAAAAAAGGCGTTTTCAACCATTTTAAGCGGTTTGTTAATCGGCTCGCTGTTCATGCCCGCTGTTTCAGATGCCGCGACAAAGCCTGCGCTCACTTCGATGAAAGAACAAGCAGCTGCAGGGAAGGGAAAAATTTCGAAATCTCTTGTCAAACAGTTCAAAAAAGAAGATCAAGTCACATTCTTGATCAAACTGAAAGATCAAGTCGATACTCCAAAGGTGGCCAAGCAGGCGGAAAAGAATGCGAAGAAAAAGTCGCTGAGCGCGGCTAAAACAGAATATCAAAAGCGCTCGGCTGTCGTCTCCGCTTTAAGAGTCAAAGCGGATGAGACGCAAAGCGATTTGAAACGTTATTTGAAAAAGCAGGAAAAACAAGGGAAAGTAAAAAAAATCCGCTCCTATTATATTGTCAACGGGATGGCCGTCCATGCGACGAAAGAGGTCATGGAACAAGTAGCGGCTTTTCCGGAAGTAGAGAAAGTGCTCCCGAACGAAAAAAGGCAGCTGATCAAGCCGGCTAAACAGTCTGTGAAAAAATCGGCAGCTAAGGATGAAAAAGAAATCGAATGGAATATCAATCGAGTCGACGCGCCAAAAGCCTGGAAATTGGGATATGACGGAACGGGCACGGTTGTCGCGTCAATTGATACGGGCGTGCAATGGGATCATCCGGCATTGAAAGAAAAATACCGCGGATATGACCCGCAGCATCCCGATCAGCCTGATCACGAATTCAGCTGGTATGATGCGGTTTCTGGCGCTTCTGAACCTTTTGACGACCTGGAGCACGGCACGCATGTAACCGGGACGATGGTCGGATCAGAGCCTGACGGTCAAAACCAAATCGGTGTGGCGCCGGGTGCAAAGTGGATTGCCGTGAAAGCTTTTTCGGATGACGGCGGAACGGACGAAGACCTTCTTGCAGCGGGTGAATGGATTTTGGCGCCGAAAGATAAAGATGGCAACCCGCACCCTGAAATGGCTCCGGATGTTGTCAATAACTCGTGGTCAGGGGGAGCCGGGATTGATGAGTTTTACAGGGATATCGTAAAAGCGTGGCGAGCTGCCGGCATCTTCCCTGAGTTCTCTGCGGGGAACGCTGATTTCACCAATCCGGGAGGACCTGCTTCGATTGCCAATCCGGCAAACTACCCCGAAGCGTTCGCGACCGGTGCGACAGACATCGATAATCGCTTAGCCGATTTTTCACTTCAAGGTCCTTCCCCGTATGATGAGACCAAGCCTGAAGTAACAGCTCCTGGGGTCAACATTCGCTCTTCTGTCCCTGGAAGCGGCTATCAAGACGGCTGGGACGGCACTTCAATGGCAGGACCGCATGTCGCAGCCGCGGCCGCACTTATCAAGCAGGCCGATTCGTCGATCACCGTTGATGGGATCGAAAAGATTTTGATGGAAACCGCAACACCGCTCACAGACAGCAAATTTACCGAATCGCCGAACAACGGATACGGCCACGGGCTCGTGAACGTGTTTGACGCGGTGTCCGCCGTCACAGAAGGGTTGGGCAAAGCGGAAGGGCAAGTCGGAAAAGAAGGCGAAGACAAAAATCCGCCGGTCTTAAACCATCAAGAGATCAAGGAAATTTACTCAGGCTCAGAAACGCCTCTTTCAGTTGATGTGGAAGACGATGTCAGCATCATATCGGTCAAATTAAGCTATAAAACCGATGATTCCGATTGGGTGACGATCGCTGCCAAACAAACTTCCGGCGACTATAAAAAAGGAACGTACGAGGCGGCCGTATCCGTTTCTGAAGGGAAAACGCTTTCCTACAAATGGATTGTCACCGATTTCGGAGGAAACAAAACGGAATCCAAAGTGTACGAAATCCCGATTTCTCCGGCTGTGACCACAGGGTATAAACAAGATTTCGAGAATGCTGCCAACGGCTGGATCACATCAGGTGTGAAGAATTCATGGGAGCGCGGTATTCCTCAGTCAGGCCCGAATGCCGCAGCATCGGGAAAAAACGTATTCGCAACAAATCTGACAGGGCCGTATCAAAGTTCGGCCAATATGAATCTTCTTATGCCTCCTGTCAGCGTTCCAAAAAATCAAAAACTTTATCTCACATACAAATATTGGCACGATATTGAAGAGGACTTCGATTACGGTTTCGTTTACGTACAGCCTGAAGGGAAAGATGAATGGATCCCGGCTGCTGAGTACAGCGGCAGGACGTCAGAATGGAAAGACGGACAGATCGATTTGTCGGAATACGGGGGACAGACGATTAAGATCATGTTCAACCTACAATCTGACGACAGCATTGAAGGTGACGGGCTTTATATCGATGATGTAGCGCTTGTGAAGGAAGTGAAGAGCGCAGGCACGAAAAAACGACTGGGCGTTGAAAAACAGCCGGCTAAAATGAAGGATAAGAAAACGAAGAAACAAACGATTGATCCGAAAAAAGCAAAACCGGCAGAAACCGTTCAAGAACATTCTGAGACGAAAAAAGCAGCTCCTGCAGTTCTTCCGGTGCGGGCTCAGGTCAGCGTGCTGGAGACGGGCAAATCGACATATTCCAACCAAGCAACAGGCGCATACAGTTTGGCTCATGCACCTGGAACGTATACGCTGAAAGCGGAAGCGTACGGATATGAATCAAATGCGCAAACCGTAAAAATCGAGGCCGACAAGATGACGACGGCAGACTTTGTCTTAAAGGAACTGAAGAAAGGGACGCTCACCGGAACGATAAAAAACAAAAAAACGGGCGAACCCGTCCGACATGCAAAGCTGTATATCGTTGAAGATGCATCCGTAAAACCGGTTCAGACGGACGGCGACGGAAGTTATTCATTAACGGCCTATGAAGGCTCGTATACGGTAAAGGTCTCTGCAAACGGATATTACAGCAGCGAGTTTTCCGTTGATTTAAAAGGAGATGTCTCGAAAGATATCGAGCTCGATCCTTTCATCGGCTATCCTGGGGAAATCGGCTATGATGACGGAACCGGGGAAAACGCCTGGGCTTTCTATGAATCCGGCAACGGGCTGGCCGTTAAAATGACGCTCGAAAACGGGCAGGAAAAAGCTATGCTGAAAGGCGGCTTGTTCAAATTCTGGGATACAGAATTCCCGGATCCGGGCGGAACTGATTTTGCAGTCGAGGTCTACGATGCGTCGGGTGAAAAAGGCTCTCCGGGCAAAAAACTCGCCGGCCCGTTCAAAGCTGAAGCGCTCCGCACAGGTGAATGGACGACCATTGATTTGGGCGATGAAGGCATCCTCGTCGGAAAAGACTTTTACCTCGTGTACGTCCAGACAGAGGACCTGGCCAACTCACCTGGACTTGCTACAGATGAAGACGGGGAATATTCAGGCCGCAACTGGCAGTATACGGACGGCTCATGGTCGAAAGCGCCATCAGACCAAGGCAACTTCATGATCCGCGCTTTGGTCGACTATGAATTGGCGATGCCTGTGATTACGTCGCCTAAAGACGGATTCATTACCAACAAAAAGAATGCTGTCATCGAAGGGACATCGTCTCCGAACACGACCGTTCAGCTCTTTAACGGAGATGAAGAAGCCGGAACGGCGAAAACGGCGGGAGACGGCACTTTCTCAAAAGAGATTCCGCTGAATAAAGGTGAAAATGTGATCACCGCCAAATCGTCATCGGCTTCCGGAACGACGGATGCTTCAGACCCGGTCCGGATCGTCCTTGACCAGAAAAAGCCGAAGCTTACAATTGACACGCCGAAAAGCGGATCAAAACTCAATAAAGAGACTGTCACTGTGAAAGGAACAGTATCAGACGACCACTTAGAATCTGTTCATGTAAACGGCAAAAAAGCGGCTGTTGACAATGGCGAGTATTCTGCAAGGATTATGCTTGACAACGGCCAAAATGAAATCAAAGTAACGGCAGCGGATGCGGCAGGCAACAAAACGACCAAAAAAGTCACGGTGGATGTCAACTTTGAAGCGCCGCAAATCACCGGCTTGAAACCGGCTGAAGACCTCGAACTCAAAACGGGAGAAACCGTGAAAATCGAGTTTGAAAGCGCCGCTGATTTGGATGCTGTCTTTGTGATCAGAATGCCACTTACCAATTTCAAAACGGCTGCCCAAAACGTAACAGAGCTGCCGATCAGAGAAGTCTCAAAAGGCAAGTATGAAGGATATTGGACCGCGACTTCAACCGCAAAAGCAAAAGGAGCGGAAATCGAGGTCATCGTCCGGGATGATTACGGCAATGAAACGAGACAAACGGCAAAAGGCAAACTGTACATCAATGAAAAGCTGAAATAAAGGTGAAAAGACGCTGTCTTTAATGGCAGCGTTTTTTTTCGTTTTATGATCGACAAATTCAGTACGAAAACTTCAAAAAATGTACGATTTGCGCAACATTAATTGACAGACTTTACCTTTGGGCTTGATTTATACTTAGGAAAACAAACAATATGGTCACCGAGTCCAAAGAAAGGGGAAGGATGTGGAAATCTATTTAGATGCGATATGGCTGTTAAACTTTTGTTTTGACTTGCTGCTTTTAATGATGACCGCATTTATTTTAAAGCGAAGGGTTAAAAAGCGGAGGCTGATCTTAGGGGCGTTTGTCGCGTCAAGCATCGTTCTGTTTATGTTTACACCTTTTTCGCCGTACGTCCTTCATCCTGCAGGCAAACTGTCGTTTTCGGTTGTGATCGTTCTTTTGACATTTGGTTTTAAGCGGTTCCGGTTTTTTTTGCAAAATTTGTTTTCTTTTTATTTTGCTACTTTTTTAATGGGAGGAGGGATTATTGGAGCGCATTCTTTACTTGAAACGGATTCGATCATGGAAAACGGCGTCTTTATGACGAATTGGTCCGGTTTTGGAGACCCGGTCAGCTGGCTGTTTGTCGGTGCAGGTTTTCCGGCTGTATGGCTGTTTTCAAAAAAGCGTTTTGAAGATGCTGAAGCGAAGAAAATTCAATATGAAGAACGCGTCCGCCTAGAGACCGGCATTGATGAACATACGCTTCATTTCACCGGATTGATTGACTCCGGAAACCAACTCTACGACCCGATCACAAAAACGCCCGTCATGATCGTCAATATTGAAAAATTGAAAAGTGTATTGGGAGAAGAAGCGAGTGTGATCATCAAGGAAATGAGCCCGCTTGATGCCGTCGGCAAACTTGATGAAACACTCCCGTATATCGGGCGGATCCGCCTGATTCCCTACCGCGGGGTCGGCCACCAGCATCAGTTTCTGCTCTGCCTAAAGCCGGATCATGTGCTCATTTTTTCGGAAAGGGAGGTGATTGAAGCGCCGAAATGCCTGATTGGCATCAGCACCTCACCGCTTTCCGCGGACGGCGAATTTGACGCCATCGTCCATCCGAAAATGCTCGCCGGAAACCCGGTCAAACACGTTTCTTAAACTCGAAGTCTGTTACATTATCATACTCCTGAAGACGTTTATTTAGAAGGGGGAGGAAGATGAAAAAACTAAAATTAAGGTTAACCTATCTGTGGTACAAACTTTTAATGAAACTGGGGCTGAAAAGCGACGAAATTTATTATATCGGCGGAAGCGAAGCGCTGCCCCCGCCATTGTCAAAAGATGAAGAGCAGGTGCTTCTCCATAAGCTGCCTGACGGTGATCAGGCGGCACGGGCAATTTTGATTGAACGAAATCTCAGGCTGGTCGTCTACATCGCGAGAAAATTTGAAAATACCGGCATCAATATCGAGGATTTAATCTCCATCGGCACGATCGGCCTTATCAAAGCGGTGAATACCTTTAATCCCGAGAAAAAAATCAAACTGGCTACATATGCTTCCAGATGTATTGAAAATGAAATTTTGATGTATTTAAGAAGAAACAATAAAATTCGCTCAGAGGTATCATTCGATGAACCGTTGAACATCGATTGGGACGGAAATGAACTTCTTCTCTCAGATGTGCTCGGAACAGAAAACGATATTATTACAAAAGATATCGAAGCAAACGTTGATAAGAAGCTGCTGAAAAAAGCGCTTGAACAGCTCAATGACAGAGAAAAACAGATCATGGAGCTCCGCTTCGGGCTTGTCGGAGGAGAAGAAAAAACGCAAAAAGACGTTGCCGATATGCTCGGCATCTCCCAGTCATATATTTCCCGGCTTGAAAAAAGAATTATTAAAAGGCTCCGAAAAGAATTCAACAAAATGGTTTAATTTTTTTATGAAATTTGAAGTGTTGACAGCCAAGGGTTTTCGACTTGATCTTCTTATTTTTGGAAATTAACGATGCATATTTTTCCCACCCGAGGAGATACTGAACTTTGTACAGCAGCTCCTGTAGGGAGGGAAAAAAGTGTCGAGAAATAAAGTTGAAATCTGCGGGGTTGATACATCAAAACTGCCCGTACTGAAGAACGAAGAGATGAGAAAGTTGTTCAAGCAAATGCAGGATGAAGGAGACACGACAGCAAGAGAAAAGCTTGTTAACGGTAATTTGCGCCTTGTCTTAAGCGTCATTCAAAGGTTTAACAACAGAGGAGAGTATGTTGATGACTTATTCCAAGTCGGCTGCATCGGACTAATGAAATCAATTGATAATTTTGATCTGAGCCACAATGTTAAGTTTTCAACATATGCTGTACCAATGATCATCGGAGAAATCCGCAGATATTTGCGCGATAACAACCCGATCCGCGTCTCACGGTCACTCAGGGATATCGCGTACAAGGCGCTGCAAGTGAGAGAACGGCTGATCAGTGAGACAAGCAGGGAGCCGACGGCTCAGGAGATCGCGAAAGAGCTTGAAGTGTCCCATGAAGAAATCGTTTTTGCGCTTGACGCTATTCAAGATCCGGTATCTTTGTTTGAGCCGATTTACAATGACGGAGGAGATCCGATTTATGTCATGGATCAAATCAGCGATGAGCGCAACAAGGATTCGCAATGGATCGAAGAGCTCGCCTTAAAAGAAGGTATGAGACGGCTGAATGAACGGGAAAAAATGATCCTCAGAAAACGCTTCTTCCAAGGCAAGACGCAAATGGAAGTCGCTGATGAGATCGGAATCTCCCAAGCCCAGGTCTCAAGGCTGGAAAAAGCCGCCATTAAACAAATGAATAAGAACATTCACTAAAGCCGCAGTCAATCTGCGGCTTTTCACATGCTAAAAATGGAAAATCTCTCATTCACTTTGTTATATAAATAAGCTATAATAAAAGAATTATATTTTAATTTATCAGAATATTTACATAAAAGGAGGACTTCAAATGGTTTTGCAGCTTGAGAATGCTTCATTAAAACGAAATGGAGAGTGGATATTAAAGGATATTGATTGGACGGTGGAAAAGGGGGAGCACTGGGCGCTATACGGATTGAACGGAGCAGGCAAAACCGCTCTGTTGAACATGCTGTGCGCTTATTATTTTCCGACAACAGGAAAAGTCACCGTGTTAGGGCGCGAATTTGGAAAAACGGAGCTGAACGAAAAGCTTCGCCAAAAAATCGGCCTTGTGTCAGCGGCCCTGCAGCAGAAGCTGTATCCTGAAGACAGTGCATTTGAAATTGTCTTAAGCGGCGCTTTCGCTTCGATCGGCCTTTATGAATCGCCTTCACAGTCTGTCAGGGAGAAAGCGATCGCCCTCCTGGAGGAATTCGGCTCCATCCGTTATGCGGACAGGAGATATGAAACGCTCTCTCAGGGAGAAAAACAAAAGGTGCTGATCTCAAGGGCCTTGATGGCCGATCCAGAGCTGCTCATTCTCGACGAGCCTGTAACCGGTCTTGATTTCATCGCGAGGGAGCAGGTGCTGGAGACGGTTGAACAAATTGCCAAAAAAGACAGTGCACCGTCCATGCTTTATGTTACTCACCATGCGGAAGAAATTCTCCCCGCTTTCAGCCAAACGCTGCTGTTGAAAAAAGGTGAAGTGTTTGCCTTGGGGAAGACAAGAGAGATGATGTCCGGCGAGGTTTTGTCCGAATTTTTCGATATGCCCGTCCAGGCGGTATGGACGGACGGCAGACCGTATTTGTCCAAGAAAAAGCCTCTAAACCTCAGCATTTAAAACGGCTGGTTCTTTGGCAGCCTCCTTGTTTGGAGGCTCTTTTTCAGCTTTCATCCTCTTAAAAAAGCTGGTAAGATAATAGAGAACGTCATGTTAAAGAGGGGTTCATCATTATGATCATTCAATTCATTCGCTACAGATAATGAAAGGTATAGACAAACGCTTAAACCATCCACACCTTCGTCTTTAAAAAATGCCGAAGGTGCGGGTTTATTTGTCTATGCCTTTTTCATTGATCTAAATGTGAATGAATGAGGTGTAACAATGATGAATAAAAAATTAAAAAGAGCATCGCTCATGAAAAGGCATGAAACGATGTTTCAGTGCCCGATATGCGCAACGAATATGGCGGTCACCGATTTAAAAAGCCTGATCTGTAAAAACGGACATACGTTTGATATCGCAAGAGGGGGATATGTCAATGTCACAACGCATGCTCCTTCTGTTAAATATGATAAAGAATTATTTGAAGCGAGAAGAATGTTAGCCGCCCGCGGCTTTTTTGAACCGCTTAGCGGCGCTTTGACAGACCGTCTCGAACAAGCAGGCCTCCCGTTTTGCAACTTTGTCAGCATCCTCGATGCCGGCTGCGGGGAAGGTTCGCATTTGGCGCGGATCGTTGAAAAGCTTCAAATGCGTTCCGGATCGCCTGTCCTTGGCGTCGGGCTTGATTTGGCGAAAGCCGGGATTGTGTCTGCGACTAAGCAAGAAAGAGAGGCGATCTGGTGTGTCGCCGATCTGGCTGCCGCGCCGTTTCGGAATCGTTCATTCGACGCGATCCTCAATATATTGTCGCCTTCTAATTACGCGGAATTCGAGCGGCTGTTATCTGATGACGGCATCGTCTTGAAAGTGATTCCGAAAAGCGGCTATCTGAAAGAACTGCGGGGGTTTTTGTATGACTGCTTGGACAAACAAGCCTATACGAGCGAGGATACGGCTGAGCGGTTCTCGTCTCATTTCGATCTGATCGACAGAACGGAGATCGCCTACAGCAAACGTTTAGACCAAAGCCTTCTCGCGCCGCTTATCAAGATGACGCCATTATCATGGCGCGCAGAAAAGGAGCGGATCAAAGCCTTTTTAAAGAAAGAATCCGCTGTTACGACCGTCCATCTCGACATTTTAGCCGGCAGGAAAAAAACGAAATAAACCACTGAAAAGGCAGTCTAAATAAAGGACTGCCTTTCATATAATCTTAAAAGGACATTTGATCAGAGGAGGCGTGCGGTGGACATGATGAACATTTCTGATTTCCAGATAAAAGATGTCGTTAACGTATCAAACGGGAAAAAGCTCGGCAGCATCGGCGATATCGATATTAATGTAACGACAGGCAAAATACAGGCGATTGTCATCGGAGGAACGGGGAAAGTTTTCGGATTTTTCGGAAAAGAAGAGGAAATCGTCATTCCGTGGCGAAATATTGTTAAAATTGGAGAAGATGTGATTCTTGTGCGTTTAAGCTGATCAAGCATATGAGATGATGCCTGATCAATCGGCGGGCCCTTATCCGCCTGCTTTTTCAACATTATTGTATACGGTGAGACCGTCTGCAAAAACGGCGATAAATGTTGCAAACAATACATTTCGTTTAGTTTTTTGAAACGAAACTAAACGAATGCATCAAGATGTGTTAAAATAGGAGCGATATGATGAAAGACTACGATGTTTGTCGAAAGGCTGATCACCATGAATACATATAACCCCTTTCGTCTTGATGCTCCGTCAATGCTTTTGATTGAGGAATGGAATCAGACGGCGGAAACCGGCGGAGCCGTCACAGCCGGATTTACGACAAAAAACGGCGGAGAAAGCGAACCGCCTTTTCACTCACTGAATACAGGGCTGCACGTTCAGGATCATGAACAGCATGTCATCAATAACAGAAAACAGATTGCCGACATCTTAAAAACCGATCTGCACGACTGGGTATTTGCCGATCAGACGCATGAAGACCGGATTCAAAAAGTGACGGATAGCGATCGCGCCAGCGGCGCTTTCCGATACGATACGGCGCTGAAGGCTACGGACGGACTTTATACAGACAGGCCAAACCTGTTTTTGGCGCTTTGCTTTGCCGACTGCGTTCCCGTTTATTTTTACGATCCGGTCCGCTCGCTGGCCGGAATCGCTCACGCGGGCTGGAAAGGCACCGCGCACGGAATCGCAGCCAGCATGGTTGACACGTGGGTCAGCCGGGAAGGATCAAATCCCGCAGACATCCACGCCGTGATCGGGCCTGCGATCGGCTCGTGCTGCTACACTGTCGACGATCATGTAATAGACAAAATCAGGAATCTTCCTCTTCAGCAAGAAGACAAAGCCTTTTTGACGATAAAAGAAGCGGAGTACCGTCTCGAATTAAAAGAAGTGAACAGGCAGCTGCTTGTACACGCCGGAATTCCAAACGGCCAGATCAAGGTGAGTTCCCTTTGTACGAGCTGCGAGCATTCACTGTTTTTCTCCCATCGGAGAGACCGGGGAAAAACCGGACGGATGATGTCCTTCATCGGATTAAAGGAGGTATAGCTTACAGGTGGATGTGAAAAGCAATTTACGACATATAAATGACAGGATCAACGAAGCGTGTATCAAAGCGGGAAGAACGCCCGACGAAATATCCGTCATCGCTGTCACGAAATATGTTTCCCCGGAACGGGCGCAGGCAGCGCTTGATGCAGGAATCAGACATTTGGGAGAAAACCGCGATACCGGACTGCTTCACAAGCTCGACGCTCTGAAAGACAGCGAACCGGTATGGCATTTTATCGGAACCCTGCAGACGAGAAAGGTAAAAGCAATCATCGATCATGTCTCATATATCCATTCTTTAGACAGGCTTTCATTGGCCGACGAGATTCAGAAGAGGGCAAAAAAACCGATTGACTGTTTTGTTCAGGTCAACACATCTCTTGAATCTTCAAAACACGGCATGGCAAAAGAAGAGGTTCTTTCTTTTGTAAAAAAACTGTCTGCATATGAAAACATCCGGATTGCGGGATTAATGACGATGGCTCCTTTTACGGATGACGAGACGGCAATCAGAAGCTGTTTTCGCTTGCTGAGAGAGCTGCGCGACGAGGTTCGCGGGCTCGGTCAATGGAACGCCCCGTGCAGCGAGCTTTCGATGGGGATGTCTAACGACTATACGATCGCAGTCGAGGAAGGCGCGACATTCGTCAGAATCGGATCTTCCTTAGTCGGAAATGAAACTGGAGGTGGACAATCATGAGTTTGAAAAACAAATTTAAAAACTTTTTTTCCTTGGATGATGAGGAATACGAATACGAGTACATTGAAACAGACAGGGAGGAAATCCCTGAAGAGCATGAATCGAAAGACAGAACCGCCTACCAGTCTAAAGCGGCTGGGAAGCAGAATGTCGTAAGTTTGCAAAGCGTTCAGAAATCTTCTAAAGTAGTGTTAAGTGAGCCTCGGGTGTACGCGGAAGCCCAGGAAATCGCAGACCATATCAAAAACCGGCGCGCCGTCGTCGTGAACCTGCAGCGCATTCAGCACGATCAGGCGAAAAGAATCGTTGATTTCTTGAGCGGAACTGTATATGCTCTCGGCGGCGATATTCAGCGGATCGGAGCGGACATCTTTTTATGCACGCCTGAAAACGTCGATGTCTCCGGCACGATTTCCGAGCTCATAGAAGAAGAACATCAGAGGTGGTAAATCGCAGATGATCCTACTTTATCAAATTTTAAGCACGCTTATAACCGTCTATTCGTTTGCGCTCATTATTTACATTTTTATGTCTTGGGTGCCTAATGCAAGGGAGTCTTCATTCGGCCGGGTGCTTGCTTCACTTTGCGAGCCTTATCTCGAACCGTTCAGAAGGATTATTCCTCCGCTCGGGATGATTGATATTTCTCCGCTCGTGGCGATTTTCATCCTGCGGTTCGCAGATGCAGGGCTTCTTGCGGTTTTCAGAATGCTCGGCGCTTTTTAAAGACATTATGCCGATCTCCCGTAAGACTTACCGCAGGCAGCGGCGCCGTGGTTCAGGAGCGTGCCTTCAATCTTTGCGGGCCGAGTATCGGGCTTGGCTGTAGGCCAGGCCTCTTTACATAGAAAGGAAAGACAATGAGCGATATTTACCAGCATTTCAGAAAAGACGAAGAGCCGTTTATCGACCAGGCTCTTGAGTGGAAAAGAATCGTGGCGGAACAGTACCGGATGAAGCTGACCGATTTTTTGGACCCGCGGGAACAGGTGATCCTGCAATCTGTCATCGGTCAGTCGGACGAAGTGAGGCTTGAATTTTTCGGGGGCTTCCCTGAGGCCGAACGAAAGAGGGCTTTACTATTCCCTGAATATGCCGAGCCGTCTGCCGAAGATTTTCAGCTTCAGGGCTGGGAAGTCATCTATCCGCAAAAATTCGCCTCCATCGAGCATCGCGAGCTTCTCGGCTCATTGATGGGCATCGGATTGAGACGCCAAAAGTTCGGCGACCTGATCTTTTCGGACGGGACATGGCAGTTTATCTGTTCGGAAGAAGTCGCTGATTTTGTTTTCACCCAGCTGACACAAATCGGCAAGGTGAAAGTTTCCCTTGAAAAAATTCCGCTTTCTAAGCTTAAAGTACCGGAGCAGGATGTCGAAATAAGGGATGATACGGTTTCATCTTTGAGGCTTGATGCGATATGCTCGGCAATGAGCAGGCAATCCCGGCAAAAAGCACAGGTTCTCGTGAAAAATGGCCTCGTGAAAGTGAACTGGAAAGTCATTGAAGACCCTTCATATGCACTGGCGGAAGGGGATATGGTTTCGATCCGGGGGTTTGGCCGGTTCAGGATGAAAAACATTGACGGCAAAACGAAGAAGGGCAAATGGAGATTGACGTTTGAAAAACAAAAATGACGCGTTTTAACAGTTTTTTCTCCGCCCGGTCGAATTTTGCTTTATAATGTTGACTAGGACAAGTGTACATAAAGAAAAATAATGGAGGTGGGCAGCATGCCTTTGACGCCAAATGACATTCATAATAAAACATTTACAAAAGCGTTCCGCGGCTATGACGAAGATGAAGTGAACGAGTTCCTGGCCCAGGTGAGAAAGGATTATGAGATCATTCTGCGCAAAAAAAATGAGCTTGAATCAAAGGTGAACGAGCTTGACGAGCGTCTCGGCCATTTTTCGACGATCGAAGAGACGTTGAATAAATCGATCCTTGTCGCACAGGAAGCAGCAGAAGACGTAAAGCGCAATTCCGAGAAAGAAGCGAAGCTCATCATTCGTGAAGCTGAGAAAAACGCTGACCGGATCATTAATGAGTCTCTTTCAAAATCGAGAAAGATCGCGATGGAAATCGAAGAGCTGAAAAAGCAGTCAAAAGTGTTCAGAACCCGTTTCCAAATGTTGATCGAAGCGCAGCTTGACCTGTTGAAAAACGACGACTGGGATCATTTGCTTGAATACGAAGTAGACGCCGTCATGGATGAAAAAGAATAGAATTTCATTTGCGTTCTTGACATATCGTCATCCGTTCGCATATAATACGTTCATAAATTGAGTGAAAAACGTTTGAGAGGGACAGACATTGATTTCTGAAAACAATGAAAGCGACCCGGGGGCGGTGTAAGCCCGGGATTGTTGGAATCGTTGTGAATCAGCCCTCAAGTTTCCTTTCTGAACCGTCCAGTAGGAAAGGACGTCCCATCACGTTACGATGTTTGAGCGGATAAGCCGAATCGGCTTGTCTAAAAGGGTGGTACCGCGAGATCAAAGCCTTCTCGTCCCTTATGGGATGAAAAGGCTTTTTTTGTTTTAGAAAAGATGTTTTGGAGGAATGGTAATGGATTATAAAGATACGCTCTTAATGCCGAAAACAGATTTTCCGATGAGAGGAAACCTGCCGAACCGTGAACCTGAAATCCAGGGAAAATGGGAAGATATGGACATTTACAGCCTCGTTCAGAAACGAACCGAAGGCCGGCCGATGTTCGTGCTTCATGACGGACCTCCGTATGCGAACGGCGATATTCATATGGGCCATGCGCTCAACAAAGTACTGAAGGACTTCATCGTCCGTTCGAGATCGATGAGCGGCTATCATGCACCGTATGTTCCGGGCTGGGATACACACGGCCTGCCGATTGAAACAGCGCTCACGAAAAACAAAAAAGTGAAGCGCAAAGAAATGACGGTAGCCGAATTCCGCAAGCTTTGCGAAGAATACGCATGGCAGCAAATCGAAGGACAAAAAACGCAATTTAAGCGCCTCGGTGTCAGAGGAGATTGGGAAAACCCATACGTGACCCTTAAGCCGGAGTTTGAAGCGCAGCAAATTAAAGTATTCGGCGAAATGGCGAAAAAAGGCTATATTTACAAAGGGAAGAAGCCGGTTTACTGGTCCCCTTCAAGCGAATCCGCTCTGGCTGAAGCTGAAATCGAATACCATGATAAACGCTCGCCGTCTATCTATGTTGCATTTGATGTAAAAGATGGAAAAGGTGTATTATCAAACGGCGAAAAAATCGTCATTTGGACGACAACGCCGTGGACGATCCCGGCCAATCTCGGCATCGCCGTACACCCTGAATTGGAGTACAGCGTCGTTGCTGCCGGAGGCGCGCGCTATGTGATGGCAAGCGCATTGATTGAAAGCGTGGCAAAAGCGATCGGCTTTGAAGATCATGAAGTCGTTCAAACTGTTAAAGGAAAAGACCTGGAACATATCGTCGCGGTTCATCCTTTATACAGCAGAGATTCTCTTGTTATGCTCGGTGAACACGTAACTACAGATGCCGGTACAGGCTGTGTTCATACTGCTCCGGGACACGGTGAAGACGACTTTATCATCGGTCAGAAATACGGACTTGACGTGCTTTGCCCGGTTGATGAAAAAGGACATATGACGAGCGAAGCCCCTGGTTTTGAAGGACTGTTTTACGATCAGGCCAACAAACCGATTACAGAACAGCTCGAAGAAAAAGGCGCTTTGCTGAAGCTCGATTTCATCACCCACTCCTATCCGCACGACTGGAGAACGAAAAAACCGACCATTTTCCGCGCGACCTCCCAATGGTTCGCTTCTATCAAAGACTTTAGAGACGAGCTTCTTGACGCGGTGAAAGAAACAAAATGGGTGCCTGAATGGGGCGAAACGCGCCTCTACAATATGATCCGCGACCGCGGTGACTGGTGTATCTCAAGACAGCGCGCATGGGGCGTGCCGATTCCGGTATTTTATGCCGAAAATGGGGAGCCGATCATCACGGATGAAACGATCGACCACGTTTCTGAACTATTCAGGGAGCACGGTTCGAACATTTGGTTTGAAAAAGAAGCGAATGAACTGCTTCCGGAAGGCTTTACGCATCCGGGAAGTCCGAACGGCAAGTTCACAAAGGAACAGGACATCATGGATGTCTGGTTTGATTCAGGTTCGTCACATCAGGCCGTACTGGAAGAGCGCGATGATCTTGTAAGACCTGCGGACTTGTATCTGGAAGGATCTGACCAATACCGCGGCTGGTTTAACTCATCGATTTCGACAGCCGTTGCCGTAACGGGTAAAGCACCATATAAAGGCGTGCTGTCACACGGTTTTGCCCTTGATGGAGAAGGCCGCAAGATGAGCAAATCACTCGGCAATGTCGTTGTTCCGGCAAAAATCATGAATCAGTTCGGGGCCGATATTTTAAGACTGTGGGTCGCATCTGTCGACTATCAAGCAGATGTCCGCGTATCTGACGCGATCTTAAAGCAAGTCGCAGAAGTGTACCGGAAGATCCGCAACACGTTCCGTTTTCTTCACGGAAACATTGCTGATTTTGACCCGGCGAAAGATGCAATCGCTGTGGAAGAACTTCGCGAAGTCGATCAGTACATTTTGATCAAGCTGAACAGCCTTATTGAAAAAGTCAAAAAAGCATATGAAGAATATGATTTTGCGGTCATTTACCATGCTGTCCACAACTTCTGCGCGATCGAGCTCAGCTCATTCTATATGGATTTTGCCAAAGACGTCGTTTATATTGAACACGCCGATCATAAAGACCGCCGCAGCATGCAGACCGTTTTTTACGAAACGTTGCTCGGGCTTGTCAAGCTGATCGCACCGATCCTGCCGCATACTGCTGACGAAATGTGGAGCCACTTCACATTCGTATCGGAAAAAAGCGTGCAGCTTACCGATATGCCGGAAACAAGAGACATTCCAAATGCAAAAGAGACGGAAGAGAAGTTCGACAGCTTCATGAAGCTTCGCGGCGATGTTCTTAAAGCGCTTGAAACAGCGCGTAATGAAAAGATCATCGGAAAATCTTCGGTTGCGAGCTTGACGCTGTATCCAAATGAAGAAGCAAAAGCGCTGCTTTCTTCGATCAAGGAAGACGTCAAACAGCTGTTCATCGTGTCAGAGCTTCTCATCGGCGGAACGGAAGCCGAAGCGCCTGAAGGTGCGCAGACGTTTGACACAGGAAAAATCGTCGTTGCTCAGGCAGAAGGCGAAACTTGTGAGCGGTGTCGCATGGTGTCCAAAGAAATCGGCCAGGATGCCGATCATCCGGAGCTTTGCCCTCGCTGTGCCGGAATTGTGAAGACGTATTATCAAAATTAACCACGAAGCGGTTCGGAGTTTTTCCGAACCGCTTTTAATATGCCGCCAAACCTTATCAGGCCTGCCCAGGCGTCCTGTCTGAAAGTCCGGAGAAAGGATGCCATTGCTGACATCGTTTTGTACGTCAGGAAAAATCTTTTGGGCTTGGATACCGGCTTTGTCGGTAACACTAAGGTCACAAACGATAAGAGCAGGAGTTGATGTAGGCGTGAACGATCAGCTGGCGGCAATTCATACCGAACTTCTTCAAATGAAGGAAGAACTGGAAGCAAGGCTTTTTGAATACTCCTTTTTTCAGCAGGATTCTCAAGGCATCAATTCGTATCAGCAGGTAACACTTATGTATCATGTCAAAGAAGAGCTGCAGGACGTGCTTTTGGCCCTTTCAAAAATCGAAAACGGAACATACGGCATTTGCGAAGAAACGAATCAGGCAATTCCGCTGGAAAAAATGGCTATTCTGCCGACGGCGCGCACCGCGAACGATTTTTTATATCATGCCCAGTTTGAAAAAAAGACGCTTCCTATTTGGGCTGAGACGGATGAGACGTTCAACCGGGCGCTCTACTCATAACATTCTGCAAGAGGGGAGGGCTTTTGCCCTCTTGCAGGATGTCAATGAATATTCCTTTACTCCTTTTCTTTTTCTTGTTAAAATGCTTAAATGAAGAGAAACAGAAACTGGAGGAACGGTTTGTGCCTTATTACATAATTGCAGTGCTCATTATCGGTATCGATCAATTTACAAAATGGCTGGTCGTCAGCAAAATGGAGTACGGTGAAAGCATTCCCGTCATCGACGGTTTCTTTCAAATTACGTCGCACAGAAATACAGGCGCAGCATGGGGCATTTTGGCCGGACAGATGTGGTTTTTTTACATCATTACCACGGCGGTTATCATCGGCATTGTTTACTACATTCAAAAACATGCCAAAGGACAAATCCTGCTCGGAACCGCTCTCGGATTGATGCTTGGCGGTGCTGTCGGCAATTTTATCGACCGCGTGTTCAGGCAAGAAGTTGTCGATTTTATACACGTGACGATCGTCAATTATCATTATCCGATTTTCAACATTGCCGATTCATCTTTATGCGTCGGTGTCCTGCTCTTATTTATACAAATGCTGTTAGACGGAAAGAAGAAGAAGGAGCTGTAACATGGAGCATTATGATATGACCGTTCATGAAGAACATAAAGGTGAACGGATTGACAAGTACTTGACCGCAGTTGAAGCGGATTGGTCGCGGACTCAGGTGCAGCAGTGGATTAAAGAAGACCGCGTGCTGGTTAACGGAAATGCGGTCAAAGCCAATTATAAAGTTCAGGATGGGGATGCGGTGTCAGTCCATGTTCCAGAACCGGAACCGCTTGATGTCACGGCTGAACCGATGGATCTTGATATTTATTATGAGGATCAGGACGTTCTTGTCGTCAACAAGCCGCGCGGAATGGTGGTTCATCCGGCTCCCGGCCATCTGACGGGGACGCTTGTCAACGGTTTGATGGCGCATTGTGACGATCTGTCAGGCATCAACGGCGTGATGAGGCCGGGCATCGTCCACCGGATTGATAAGGACACTTCAGGTCTGTTGATGGTTGCCAAAAACGACATGGCGCATGAATCGCTCGTGAATCAGCTTGTCAACAAAACGGTGACGAGAAAATACACCGCGCTTGTCCACGGCGTCATCCCGCATGACCACGGGACGATCGACGCGCCGATCGGCAGGGATAAAAAAGACAGGCAGAGTATGACGGTCACAAGGGAAAATGGAAAGCATGCCGTCACTCATTTTGAAGTGATCGAACGGTTCGACGATTTCACTGTTGTTGAATGCCAGCTTGAAACGGGGCGAACCCATCAAATTCGCGTGCATATGAAATATATCGGTTTTCCTCTGGCGGGAGATCCGAAATACGGCCCGAAAAAGACGGTCGATTTCAATGGCCAGGTGCTGCATGCGGGCGTATTGGGATTTGACCATCCGCGTACCGGAGAATATGTTGAATTTGAGGCGCCTCTGCCTGATGACATGAAAAATCTCCTCGACAAAATTCGAAATAAACGTTGACAGACGTTTTCTTTTTTGAAATAATAAATGCAGTTAAATCAGATTCTTTAACACAGTCCAGAGAGGCTGAGAAGGATACCGGACAAGCGAATCAATGAATTCGTTTCAAGACCCCTCTCTGCCTTTATGCAGAAGGGGTTTTTGTTTTATCCTTTAAAAGATGCGGGGTGCTGGCCATGCAGGAACAAGAAAAGGCTGTTGTGCTTGACGAACAGGCGATCAGAAGGGCGCTGACAAGAATCGCCCACGAAATGATTGAACGAAACAAAGGAATGAACAACTGTATCCTTGTCGGAATCAAAACGAGAGGCATCTATCTGGCCAAACGGCTTGCCGAACGGATTGAGCAAATCGAAGGAAACAAAGTCACCGTAGGAGAGCTCGACATCACCCTTTACAGGGATGATCTCTCCAAAAAAACGTCTAATGAAGAGCCGCTTGTCAAAGGAGCGGACATTCCGGCGGACATCACCGATCAAAAGGTGATCGTCGTCGATGATGTGCTTTACACGGGACGGACAGTCAGAGCGGCCATGGATGCGCTCGTCGATGTCGGGCGGCCTTCATCCATCCAGCTCGCGGTGCTTGTCGACCGCGGCCACAGAGAGCTGCCGATCAGAGCCGACTATATCGGGAAAAACATCCCGACATCGAAAACCGAAAAGGTCATGGTTCAATTGGAAGAAGTTGACGGACGCGACCTTGCGGCGATTTATAAAAAGTGAATGACAATCCTTTTTTAAATGCATTCCAGTGAGTTTGCAAAGAGGGATAGAACGAAAGATGCCGCCTCACCATGCGGCGGATCTTTGTCTGCCTCTTTGCGCAATTTAAGCAAAGAGGCTTTTTTAATGGGCACAATCTTTTCAGGATATAAAGACATCAAAGACAGTGAGTCAACCATCAGGAGGAAAAAATATGAGTCAGAAAAAAGTGAACCTTGGTGTCAGAGAAGTACCAAAACCTTTGAATTGGCTAACTTTCAGCCTGCAGCATCTGTTTGCCATGTTCGGAGCGACGATCCTCGTGCCAAAGCTTGTAGGCTTAAGCCCAGGCGTGGCCCTTATAACGAGCGGGCTAGGAACGCTTGCATATCTCTTGATTACAAAAGGACAGATCCCGGCTTACTTAGGTTCATCCTTTGCATTTATTGCCCCGATTATCGCGGCAAAAGCCGCCGGAGGCCCTGGGGCGGCCATGATCGGCGCATTTATGGCAGGCATCGCCTACGGGCTGATCGCCCTGCTCATCCAGCAGCTGGGAACGGACTGGCTGATGAGGCTCCTGCCGCCTGTTGTCGTCGGTCCGGTCATTATCGTCATCGGACTCGGGCTGGCAAGCACGGCTGTCAATATGGCCATGTATGAAGATTCGGGAGCAAAAGTGCTCGTCTACAGCGCCAAACATTTTGGCGTCGCAGGATTCACACTCGCGCTCACCATAATCTGCGCGATTTTCTTAAGAGGATTTTTCAGCCTGATTCCTGTCTTGATCGGAATTATCGGCGGATACTTGTTCGCCCTGACCCAAGGCATCGTCGACTTCCAGATGGTCCTTGACGCCAAATGGTTTGCTGTTCCAGATTTCGTCATTCCGTTTGTCGACTATACGCCGAGCGCGGCGGCTGTCGGAATCGGAATCGCCATGGTGCCCGTTGCTTTCGTGACAATGTCAGAACATATCGGCCACCAAATGGTATTAAGCAAAGTCGTCGGTCAGGATTTCATTAAGAAGCCCGGGCTTCACCGCTCGATTTTCGGCGACAGTGTCGCAACGATGCTGGCATCATGCATCGGCGGACCGCCGACAACGACCTACGGAGAAAACATCGGCGTACTCGCCATCACAAGAGTATTCAGCGTATTTGTCATCGGCGGAGCGGCTGTTATTGCACTGTGCTTCGGGTTTATCGGCAAAATTTCGGCCCTGATCAGCTCTGTCCCTTCTGCAGTCATGGGAGGCGTTTCCTTCCTGCTGTTCGGTATCATCGCATCAAGCGGACTGCGCATGCTGATTGATAACAAAATTGACTTGGAAAATAAGCGAAACCTGATCATCTCATCCGTCATTCTCGTCATCGGAGTGGGCGGCGCATTTATCAAAATCTCAGGGTTCGAGCTGTCAAGCATGGCGCTTGCAGCGATCGTCGGAGTGATTTTAAACCTTGTCCTGCCTGAATCAAAGGGAGATCAGGACGGGATTGAAATAGAAGAGCATATTTAAAAACCTTTTAAATGAAGTCCAGAGAGGCTTGAAAGGGTTACGGAGAGAGAAGTGCAAAAAAGCGCATTCTCTGGTTCACTGTACCCCAAGCCGTTGTGGCTTGGGGTTTTTTCACAGGAAATTAAAGCCTGAGGGGGAGAAAAAATGAAACACTTGACCGCAATGAATGAGCTTAGTCTTGAGGATATTCACGAGCTGATTGAAGAGGCGAGAGAGCTGAAAAAAAGGAAATTCGATTCCGTCCTCTCCGGAAAGTTTGCTGCCAATCTGTTTTTTGAACCGAGCACAAGAACGCGCTTCAGCTTCGAAGTGGCTGAAAAGAAACTCGGCATGAATGTGCTGAACCTGGACGGTGTTTCAACAAGCGTACAAAAAGGAGAATCGTTGTACGATACCGTCAAGACACTCGAATCCATCGGCGCTGATGTATGTGTGATCAGACACTCTCAGGATCATTATTACGATGAACTTATCGGACATGTCGGCATTCCGGTGATCAATGCCGGAGACGGCTGCGGTCAGCATCCCACTCAATCTTTGCTCGATTTGCTGACGATTTACGAGGAATGGGGCGGATTTGCCGGGCTGACGGTATCCATACACGGAGATATCAAACACAGCAGAGTGGCAAGATCGAATGCCGAAGTGCTGACAAGGCTCGGAGCAAAGGTTCTTTTCTCAGGTCCGGAAGAATGGCGGGATGACAACAATCCTTACGGGACATATGTGTCGCCTGATGAAGCGGTCGCAAATTCGGATGTCGTGATGCTTCTCCGAATTCAGCACGAACGTCATGAGAAAAAGGCGGCAGAACGCGATTATCTTGAAACTTTCGGACTGTCGCTGAAGCGGGCGGAGCTCCTGAAAAAAGACGCGGTCATCATGCATCCTGCGCCTGTTAACAGAGGCGTCGAGATTGACAGTGCGCTGGTCGAATCCACTCAGTCGAGAATTTTCAAACAAATGGAAAACGGTGTATATATCAGAATGGCGGTTTTAAAAAGAGCGCTTCTAAACGGCGAAAACAAAAAAAGGGGAGATCAGGCTTATGTCTTATTTAATTAAAAACGGCTTCATACTCGACGAAAAAGGTGAAAAAGTACAGTGCGACATCAGGGTTGAAGGCGATGCAATCAGCGAAATCGGAAGCCTTGAGGCCGCTTTGGGAGAAACGGTCATCAATGCGGATGGGCTTTTCGTCTCGCCGGGGCTTGTTGACCTTCACGTTCACTTCAGAGAGCCGGGCGGCGAGAAGAAAGAAACGATCGAAACAGGTGCAAAAGCCGCAGCGAGAGGCGGGTTTACAACTGTCGCCGCAATGCCGAATACGCGGCCTGTCCCCGATACGAAAGAGCAGATGGAGTGGCTCGTCAACCGCATTGACGAAACGGCATCTGTCAGAGTGCTGCCGTACGCTTCCATCACCATCAGACAAACAGGTCAGGAAATGACCGACTTCGAAGGGCTAAAAGACGCAGGTGCGTTTGCGTTTACTGATGACGGCGTCGGCGTTCAAACGGCGGGGATGATGTATGAAGCGATGAAAAAAGCGGCTTCGATCGATAAAGCAATTGTCGCCCACTGTGAAGACAATTCACTGATCTACGGCGGCAGTGTCCACGATGGGAAATTTGCCAAAGCCAACGGTTTAAACGGGATTCCTTCGATATGCGAAGCCGTTCACATCGCAAGGGACGTTCTTCTGGCCGAAGCGGCAGGCTGCCATTACCATGTCTGTCATATCAGCACGAAGGAATCGGTCAGGGTCGTCCGCGACGCCAAAAAAGCGGGAATCCGTGTGACAGCGGAAGTGACGCCTCACCATCTGCTCCTTTCAGACAGCGACATTCCCGGTCTTGATACAAATTATAAAATGAATCCGCCGCTCAGAAGTCCGGAAGACAGAGAAGCGCTCCTTGAGGGGCTTACAGACGGAACAATCGATTTTATCGCTACGGATCATGCCCCTCATACAGAAGATGAAAAACAACAGACAATGAGCCTGGCGCCATTTGGGATTGTCGGCTTGGAGACGGCTTTTCCGCTTCTTTACACGCACTTTGTCAAAACGGGAAACTGGACGCTGAAACAGCTCCTCGATTATATGACGGTCAAACCTTGCGAGGCGTTCGGACTTCCTTACGGTAAGCTTGAAGCCGGACGGTCCGCGGATATTACACTGATAGATCTTGAACGCGAAGAAAAAATTGATAAAAACACCTTTCTTTCTAAAGGGAAAAACACGCCGTTTGACGGCATCAGCTGCTTCGGCTGGCCGGTTATGACAATGGCAAAGGGAAAACTCGTTTACCAAGAGGGGAGACTTGTAAAATGAAAAGACGTCTTGTACTAGAAAACGGAACAATTTTTGAAGGGGAAGCTTTCGGCAGCCTGGAAAACACCATGGGAGAAGTCGTCTTCAACACGGGGATGACAGGCTATCAAGAAATCCTCTCAGACCCGTCATACTGCGGACAAATTGTCACACTGACCTACCCGCTGATCGGGAACTACGGGATCAACAGAGACGACTTTGAATCTATCACCCCTTATGTGAAAGGGTTTATCGTAAAAGAGTTATGTCAACTTCCGTCAAACTGGCGCTCTGCTTATACCCTTGATGAATATTTAAAAATGAAGAACATCCCGGGACTCTCGGGGATTGACACGAGAAAGCTGACAAGAATGATCAGAACGGCAGGTACGCTGAAAGGGGTTTTTGCCGGCCCGGAAGAAGATGCTGAGGCTTTGGTTCAAAAGCTGAAAGAAACGAACCTTCCGACCGACCAGGTCAGCCAAGTTTCAACAAAAACGGCATATCCGAGCCCTGGGAGGGGGAAGCGAATCGTGCTTGTCGATTTCGGAATGAAGCACGGCATCTTAAGAGAGCTGAACAAGCGCAAATGCGATGTGATCGTCGTTCCTCACAATGTAACAGCAGAAGAAGTGATGCAGCTGAAGCCTGACGGCGTAATGCTGTCAAACGGACCCGGAGATCCAACGGACGTACCCGAAGCAATTGCCATGATTCAAAACATTCTCGGCAAGGTTCCATTGTTCGGCATCTGTCTCGGCCATCAGCTGTTTGCCCTCGCCTGCGGAGCAAAGACGGCGAAAATGAAATTCGGACACCGCGGTTCCAACCATCCGGTTAAAGAGCTTGCAACCGGGAGAGTATCAATTACGGCTCAAAACCACGGCTATACCGTATCGACCGTTGAAAACACGCCGCTTGAAGTGACGCATGTGGCGATTAATGACGACACAATCGAAGGGCTTAAACATAAACACGAACCGGCTTTCACGGTTCAATACCATCCGGAAGCTTCACCGGGACCGGAAGACGCCAACCATTTATTTGATCAATTTTTACACATGATTGAAACCACAGAGAAAGAAGGGGAAGCGGTATGCCTAAACGCGTAGATATCAAAAAGATTTTGGTGATCGGATCAGGGCCGATTATTATCGGGCAGGCGGCGGAATTTGATTATGCGGGTACACAGGCCTGCCTCGCTTTAAAAGAAGAAGGCTATGAAGTCATTCTCGTCAACTCGAATCCGGCGACGATCATGACGGATACGGAAATGGCCGACCGCGTATATATCGAACCGCTGACGCTTGAATTCTTAACACGTATCATCCGCAAAGAGCGGCCGGACGCCATTTTGCCGACATTGGGCGGGCAGACGGGCCTCAACTTGGCGGTCGAACTGTCCGAGCACGGCATCCTGGCTGAGTGCGGTGTTGAAGTGCTCGGCACGAAATTGGCTGCGATCCAACAAGCGGAGGACCGCGACTTGTTCAGAAGCCTGATGAATGAGTTGAATGAACCGGTTCCGGAAAGCGAGATCATCCACTCGCTCGAGGAAGCGCGCGAGTTCGTCGAGCGCATCGGCTTCCCCGTCATCGTCCGGCCGGCATACACGCTCGGCGGAACAGGCGGAGGCATCTGCTCAAACGAAGACGAGCTGAAGGAAATTGTTGAAAACGGCTTAAAAATGAGCCCGGTTCACCAATGTCTGCTTGAAAAGAGCATAGCCGGCTACAAAGAAATTGAGTATGAAGTCATGAGAGACTCGAGCGATCACGCGATCGTCGTCTGCAATATGGAAAACATCGATCCGGTCGGGATTCATACCGGGGACAGCATCGTTGTAGCGCCGAGCCAGACGCTGAGCGACCGCGAATACCAAATGCTTCGCAATGTATCGCTGAAAATCATCCGCGCGCTTGAAATCGAAGGCGGCTGTAATGTTCAGCTGGCGCTTGACCCGGACAGCTTTCAGTACTACATCATCGAGGTAAACCCGCGGGTCAGCCGTTCATCAGCGCTTGCCTCAAAAGCGACGGGCTATCCGATCGCAAAGCTTGCCGCTAAAATTGCCGTCGGTTTGTCTCTTGACGAAATGATGAATCCTGTGACAGGAAAAACGTACGCGTCTTTCGAACCTGCACTCGACTATGTCGTTTCAAAAATACCGCGCTGGCCGTTTGATAAATTCGAATCGGCAAACCGCAAGCTCGGCACGCAGATGAAAGCGACAGGCGAAGTGATGGCGATCGGAAGAACGTGGGAGGAATCTCTCCTGAAAGCGGTCCGTTCTCTTGAAGCGGATGTCTATCACCTGGAGCTGAAAGATGCCGGTAAGATCTCGAATGAAGTGCTTGAAAAACGGATTAAAAAAGCGGGAGACGAACGTCTCTTTTACTTGGCCGAAGCGTTTAGAAGAGGATACACGGTCAGCGATCTCCACGAATTTTCGGCAATTGACCTGTTCTTCCTGCACAAGCTTGAGGGAATCATTCGCTTTGAAGAAAAGCTGAAAGCCGGGCGCGGCGACCTGGGTCTTTTGAAAGAAGCGAAAGAGCTCGGTTTTTCAGACCGCTTCATCAGCCTTCTCTGGGAGATGCCTGAAAGAAAGCTTTATGATCTTAGAAAAGAAACAGGCATCACGCCTGTTTATAAAATGGTTGATACATGTGCGGCCGAATTTGAATCGGAGACACCTTATTTCTACAGCACATATGAAGAGGAAAACGAATCGGTCAGAACAGACAAAAACAGCGTTATCGTTCTTGGCTCCGGCCCGATCCGGATCGGCCAGGGGGTCGAATTCGATTATGCGACTGTGCATTCGGTTTGGGCGATCAAAGAAGCCGGCTATGAAGCAATCATTATTAACAACAATCCTGAGACGGTTTCAACGGATTTCAGCATCTCCGACAAGCTCTACTTTGAGCCGCTTACTGTTGAAGATGTCATGCATATCATCGATTTGGAGCAGCCGAAAGGCGTCGTCGTTCAGTTTGGCGGACAGACTGCGATCAACCTTGCCGACGAGCTCGCGGAGCGGGGCGTCGCCATTCTTGGAACATCCCTTGAGGATTTGGACCGCGCCGAGGACCGCGACAAGTTCGAACAGACGCTTGAAACGCTGCATGTGCCTCAGCCGCTCGGAAAAACGGCGACATCTGTGGAAGGCGCTGTTGAAATCGCAGCCAACATCGGCTATCCGGTGCTTGTCCGCCCATCGTATGTACTTGGGGGGCGTGCGATGGAGATCGTCTACCATGAAACAGAGCTTCTCCATTATATGAAGAATGCAGTGAAAATCAATCCGCAGCACCCTGTCTTGATCGATAAATATTTGACCGGAAAGGAAATTGAAGTGGATGCGATTTCTGACGGTGAAACGGTCGTCATTCCGGGGATTATGGAGCACATTGAACGGGCCGGCGTCCACTCAGGGGATTCGATTGCCGTTTACCCGCCGCAATCCCTTTCAGAGGACATCAAGAAAAAGATTGAAGCACACACGATTAAGCTTGCAAAAGGCTTAAACATCGTCGGCCTGCTCAACATTCAGTTTGTCCTTTCAAAAGATGAGGTTTACGTCCTTGAAGTCAACCCGAGATCGAGCCGCACGGTGCCGTTTCTCAGCAAAATCACCGGCATTCCGATGGCCAATCTCGCAACAAAAGTGATTCTCAGCGGGAAGCTTGCCGATATGGGCTATGCTGAAGGCCTTCAAAAAGAGCAGGAAGGCGTATATGTGAAAGTGCCGGTCTTCTCGTTTGCAAAGCTGAGGAGAGTGGATATCACGCTCGGACCGGAAATGAAATCGACCGGGGAAGTCATGGGCAAAGACAGCACTTTGGAAAAAGCGCTGTACAAAGGACTGATCGCTTCAGGCATCCAAATTCCGAATTATGGCTCTGTTCTCCTGACAGTTGCTGATAAAGATAAAGAGGAAGGTCTATTGATCGCCAAGCGGTTCCATGCGATCGGCTATAAAATATTGGCTACGGAAGGAACGGCCGGCTATTTAAGAGACGCATCCGTACCTGTTAAAACCGTCGGGAAAATCGGCGAAGAAGGCACAAATCTCCTTGATGTCATTCGAAACGGGGAAGCGCAGTTCGTCGTCAATACGCTGACAAAAGGGAAGCAGCCGGCAAGGGACGGCTTCAGAATCAGACGCGAATCCGTTGAAAACGGCGTTGCCTGCCTGACATCCCTTGATACGGCGGAAGCGATTTTGCGGGTGCTTGAAAGCATGAGCTTCCGCGCCGATCATATGCCGGCGATTAAAATTGAGCAAAAGGCGGCCGTCAGATGAGAAAAGGGTATATGACAGTCCGTTCAAACAAGTGTATCGCGGATCATATTTATCAAATGGTACTGGAAGGGGAGATTGCCGAAGTTTGCGGCGCTCCCGGCCAGTTTCTTCACATCAAGGTCTCAGATTCCCTCACGCCGCTTTTGAGGCGGCCGATCAGCATCGCCGATATCAACAGAGCCGCCCGGCAGGTGACCATCATCTTTCGCAAGGATGGGGAAGGCACGAGTCTCCTGTCTTTAAAACAGGAAGGAGATCAGATCGATGTCCTTGGTCCGCTCGGCAACGGTTTTCCGGCTGAATCGCTTGAACCGGGGAAAACGGCTCTTCTTGTCGGAGGAGGGATCGGTGTTCCGCCGCTTTACGAGCTGAGCAAACAGCTGACAAATAGAGGGGTGCACGCGATCCATGTGTTAGGATTTGCTTCTGCAAAAGACGTCTTTTACGAACAGGAATTCAGCCGTTTCGGGCGTGTGTATGTGGCAACCGCAGACGGCACCCGCGGTTCAAAGGGATTTGTTACAGATGTCATTGAAAACGAGGGGCTTCAGTTTGACTGCATAATGGCCTGCGGACCGACACCGATGCTGAAAGCTTTAAAACAGCGCTATCCGGATAAAGAGGTTTATCTGTCAATGGAAGAGCGCATGGGATGCGGGATCGGCGCTTGCTTTGCCTGTGTCTGCCATACGGAAGAAAGCGAAACATCTTATGTGAAGGTATGCCTTGATGGTCCTGTTTTCAAAGCCCAGGAGGTGCTGTTATGATGCTAGAAGTCAATTTGCCGGGCCTTCAATTGAAAAATCCGATTATGCCGGCTTCAGGCTGCTTCGGATTTGGGAGAGAATTTGCGAACTTTTACGATCTTTCACGTCTCGGTGCGATCATGATTAAAGCGACGACGAGCGAACCGCGCTTCGGGAATCCGACGCCGCGCGTCGCCGAGACGCAAGCCGGCATGCTTAATGCCATCGGTCTGCAAAATCCGGGTTTAGAGGCTGTCATGGAACGCGAATTGCCGTGGCTTGAACAGTTCGATACACCGATTATCGCCAATGTCGCCGGCTCGCAGATCGACGATTATGTTGAAGTGGCTGAAGAAATCAGCAAAGCACCGAATGTTCATGCGCTCGAGCTGAATATTTCCTGTCCTAACGTGAAAACGGGAGGGATCGCCTTCGGTACGCAGCCGGAAATGGCCAGTGAGCTGACGAAAGCGGTGAAAGAGGTTGCGAGCGTTCCCGTCTATGTGAAGCTGTCGCCGAATGTCGCGAATATTACCGACATCGCTCTTGCCATAGAAGAAGCGGGAGCGGACGGTTTGACGATGATCAACACCCTGATCGGGATGCGGCTCGACTTAAAAACGGGAAAGCCGATCTTGGCGAACAAAACCGGCGGATTATCAGGCCCTGCTGTTAAACCGGTGGCCATCAGAATGGTGCATGAAGTCAGCCAAAAAGTCAGCATTCCGATCATCGGCATGGGCGGTGTCCAGTCAGCGGAAGATGTGCTTGAGTTTTTGCTGGCGGGTGCGAGCGCAGTCGCCGTCGGCACCGCAAACTTTGTTAATCCGTTTGTTTGTCCCGAAATCATCGCCGATTTGCCGCGCGTTTTAGAAAAATACGGATACCGTTCGTTGAACGAGTGTATCGGAAGGAGCTGGAAGGATGAAACATACGCCGCCCATCATCGCGCTTGATTTTGCATCAGCACAGGAAACATATGCGTTTTTGGACCGGTTTCATGGAGAAGAGCTTTTCGTGAAGGTGGGCATGGAGCTTTTTTATCAGGAAGGGCCGGCCATCCTTGAAAAGTTACAGGAGCGCGGCTGCCGCATTTTCCTTGATCTAAAATGCCACGACATTCCAACGACCGTATACAAGGCGATGAAAAGGCTGGCGGGGTTTGGCGTCAGCCTTGTCAATGTGCACGCAGCAGGCGGAAAGCAAATGATGGAGTCGGCGCTTGAAGGCCTTGAAGCGGGGACTCCGGCAGGCCGAAAACGCCCTTCATTAATTGCTGTGACCCAGCTGACAAGCACGTCTTCAGAAATGCTTCAGCAAGAGCTGCTGATTGAAACGCCGCTTCTCGATACAGTTGTTCACTACAGCAAGTTGGCTAAAGAAAGCGGACTTGACGGTGTCGTCTGCTCCGTCCATGAAGCCGAACACATTTACCGGGCCGCGTCTTTAGATTTTCTGACCGTGACACCCGGAATTCGCATGGCGGATGACAAAAACAACGACCAGGTCCGGGTGGCGACGCCTGGCTACGCAAGGGAAAAAGGCGTGTCGGCGATCGTTGTCGGCCGTTCGATTACACAGGCGGAAGATCCTGTGTCAGCCTACAGAAAAATAGGACATGAGTGGGAGGGAACCAAGGCATGAAAACAGACATTGCAAACCATTTATTAAGAATCAAAGCGGTTTTCCTGCGCCCGAACGAGCCGTTTACATGGGCGAGCGGCATCTTGTCGCCCATCTACTGCGACAATCGTTTGACGCTTTCATATCCGGAAGTAAGGGATGATATAGCTTCAGGGCTTGCCGGACTGATTCAAGACAAGTTTCCCGGAGCCGAAATGATCGCCGGTACGGCAACTGCGGGAATCCCCCATGCCGCGCTTGCCGCCGACAGGCTGAGCCTGCCGATGTGCTACGTCAGAAGCAAACCGAAGGCGCACGGCAAAGGAAACCAAATTGAAGGCGCTGTTGTAAAAGGACAAAAAGTCGTTGTAATTGAAGATTTAATTTCAACGGGAGGAAGCGTCCTTGAAGCGGCAGCCGCTCTCACAGAGGCGGGATGTGAAGTGCTCGGCGTCGCCGCCATTTTCACTTACGGGCTTCCTAAAGCTGCCGCCGCCTTCAGCGAAGCGGGCGTTGAATACCGTACGCTGACTGATTACGATACATTGACAGAGGCTGCGCTTGCCGGCGGATATATCAGCGAACAGGATGCCGCCAAACTGAAAGAATGGAAGGCGGATCCTGAAAGCAAGTCTTGGATGGATTAATGATAAAAGCCGTATTCTCCTAATGGGAGAACGGCTTTTTTTGCGTCTTTTTACAGATTTAAAAATAGTAAAATCGGATTATTTTTATTTTTTATTAATCCTATAAAAAAAGTCGGGTTGACTTTTGTTCGAATTGTGCTAAAATTTTAAAATAACAAAAGCAAACTTATCAAGAGCGGTGGAGGGACTGGTCCGATGAAACCCGGCAACCTGCGTGTGAAGCGTAAGGTGCTACTTCCAGCAAAATGCCCTCATTTTGAGAGATAAGGAATAGCGGAGTTCCTCGTCTTTCTTTCAAATTTGGAAGAAAGATTTTAATTTTTAGGGGCAGAGGAGGAGCTAGAAGTGAAGACAGATGAACAGCTTGAAAAGGTGATCATCAAAATGAAAGACATGCTGAAAGACATGAATTACGGATCGATCACATTCGTTGTTCAGGACGGCAAAGTCATTCAAATCGAAAAAAATGAAAAAATAAGATTGAAATAGCTGACTAGACAAACTAGAGGCGGTTTTCACAGTTTTTTTCTGCTGGAAGCCGTTTTTTTGTTGGCGAAAAAAGGGGGAACCGAAAATTTTTACTTACAGCACATGGGAAGAACCAAATATCTCTTTTCAGGAAGATGACTCTTATAAAGGAGCGCTGTCCGTCTTGAAATGGGCGTACGGACATTACGGAAATCAGCTTGTATATGCGTGCAGCTTCGGAATTGAGGGAATCGTCCTGATCGATTTGATTTATAAGGTGAAAAAAGATGCGGTCATCGTTTTCCTTGATACGGGATTTCATTTTAAAGAAACGTATGAAACGATCGACGCTGTCAAAGAACGATATCCAGGCCTTCAGATTATCATGAAAACACCGGAGCTTACCGTCGAAGAGCAGGCGAAAGAATATGGGGACGAACTATGGAAGACCGCTCCGAATTCCTGCTGTGAAATGAGGAAGGTCATTCCTCTCCGCGAGACGCTTTCAGGCTACCCGGCGTGGCTGTCGGGCCTGCGCCGCGAGCAATCGCCCGGGCGGAGCAAAACGAATTTTTTGAACAAAGATGAAAAATTCAAGTCTATCAAAGTTTGTCCGCTCATTCATTGGACGTGGAAGGATATTTGGAGATATGTGACAAAGCACGATCTCCCGTATAATCCGCTTCATGATCAAGGCTACCCGAGCATCGGCTGCGCTCCGTGCACCTCTCCGGCCTTTACAATGGATGATCTTCGATCAGGCCGCTGGAACGGATCGGCTAAAACAGAATGCGGATTACACGAGTAAGGAGATGAGTCATGGAACTTGCCGCCATTTTATTTAGCATGTTTTTTGCGATGAATATCGGAGCGAGCGGTGCAGCTGCTTCAATGGGAATCGCCTATGGATCTGAAGCCGTCAAAAAGAAGTTTCACGCACTAATAATCTGTGCAGCAGGCGTTCTCTCGGGCGCCGTCATCGGCGGAGGAAACGTCGTGAAAACGATCAGCTCAGGCATCATTCCCGAACGGGTGATTTCGCTTGAAATCGTCTGCATTATTATCGGCTCGGCGGCACTGTCGCTCTTTATCGCAAATGTACTCGGTATCCCGCTTTCGACAAGTGAAGTGACGGTCGGATCTGTTGTCGGAGTAGGTGTCGCTTACCAGGTTTTATATGTGAAATCTTTGCTTGTCATCGTCTCATTTTGGGTCGTTGTACCAATCGTCGCTTTTACCTTTACATTTGCGATGGCAAACATCATGAAAAAAACGATCAAACGTCCAGCCTCGGGAAAGAAAGCAAAGGTTTTGGCGGTCATTCTGTTGATCACCGGGTTTTTTGAAGCCTTCTCAGCAGGCATGAACAATGTCGCAAATGCTGTCGGACCTCTGGTGGCGGCGCATGTTTTGACAGTCGGGGAAGGAACGCTCTACGGCGGACTGTTTGTCGCGCTGGGCGCCCTTTTACTGGGCAGGCGCGTTCTTGAAACAAACGGCAAAAAAATAACGAAATTTTCAAAAGGAGAGGGGATCATCCTTTCCGGAACAGGAGCCGGGCTTGTCATCATCAGTTCGATTTTCGGTTTGCCGGTTCCGCTTGCGCAAGTCACATCATCTTCTATTATAGGGATGGGAATGGCAAAAAACGGCGGCAATGTCTTTCATAAACAAGTGGTCAAAACGATGCTGAAAGTATGGGTCGTCTCGCCGTTCCTTTCATTAAGCCTGTCTTATATGCTGGTCAGCCTTTTACTAAAAGGAGACTATTATGCTCTCATCGTCGTCACAAGCGTCCTTCTGGCATCTGTCGGGACGATCAGCCTGATGAGAGCAGTCAAAAAAGAGCACAGCTCCGTCCATGAACAAGGCGGAGGAATTTAAACACAAAGTAGGGGGAAACAAGTTTATGAGTTTAGCACCACACGGCGGTGTATTGGTTAACCGCGTCAATGAAGCATACGATTTTCAACATATCGCACAGGAAATAGAACTGGATTTAATGGCTTTTTCAGATTTGGAGCTGATCGGAATCGGTGCGTACAGCCCGATCCAAGGCTTTATGACAGAGAAAGACTATCTGTCCGTTGTCGAAAATATGAGACTGTCAAGCGGCGAAGTATGGACGCTTCCGATCGCTCTGCCTGTTGACGAGCAAAAAGCTTCAAGCTTAAAAGCGGGGGACACCGTCCGCCTCACCTATAATGGGGAAACATACGGCGTCATCGAGATCGAAGACATCTATACGCCGGACAAGAAAACGGAAGCCGTCAATATCTATAAAACCGACGAACTCGAGCATCCGGGCGTCAAAAAATTGTTTGACCGCGGCAGTGTTTATGTGGGCGGGCCGATCACTCTCATTAAACGGAGCGTAAAGCAATTCCCGGCCCACACATTCGAACCTCTGGAAACAAGAAAAAAATTCGCAGAACTCGGCTGGAAAACGATCGTCGGATTCCAGACGAGAAATCCGGTTCACAGAGCGCACGAATACATTCAAAAAACGGCGCTCGAGACGGTAGACGGTCTTTTCCTCAATCCGCTCGTCGGGGAAACAAAATCAGACGATATTCCGGCTGATGTCCGCATGGAAAGCTATCAGGTGCTGCTTGACGGCTACTATCCGAAAGACCGCGTCTTTCTCGGCGTTTTTCCGGCGGCGATGCGCTATGCGGGGCCGAAGGAAGCAATCTTCCATGCGCTTGTCAGAAAGAACTACGGATGTACGCATTTTATCGTCGGAAGAGACCATGCCGGAGTCGGCGATTACTACGGCACATATGAAGCGCAGGAACTGTTCGATCAGTTCGCGCCGGAAGAGATCGGCATTACGCCGCTGAAATTCGAACACAGCTTCTACTGCAATGTCTGCGGTTCAATGGCTACGGCGAAAACGTGCCCTCACAGCAAAGAACATCATGTCATTTTGTCCGGTACAAAGGTGAGGGGCATGCTGAGAAACGGCGAGTTCCCGCCGAGCACATTCAGCCGTCCAGAAGTCATTCAAACATTAATCAAAGGCTTAACGGCCGGGGTTTCTTAAGGGGGAGCATCTCTTGGTAAATAAAGATATTGTTTGGCATGAAGCGTCCATTACAAAACGGGAATATCATGAGAAAAATAAACATAAAAGCTCGATCGTTTGGCTGACGGGCTTGAGCGGTTCAGGAAAATCAACAATTGCCAATGCCGCAGCGCGTGAGTTGTTTGAACAAGGCTACCAGGTCACGGTGCTCGACGGCGACAACGTCAGGCACGGACTGAACAAGGACCTCGGGTTTTCCGATGAAGACCGGAAGGAAAACATCCGCCGGATCGGCGAGGTCGCGAAGCTCTTTGTCGAACAGGGGACGATCGTCATTACGGCGTTCATTTCCCCTTTTAAAGAAGACCGCGGGCTTGTCAGACAGCTCGTCGAGGAAGATGAGTTTCATGAAGTCTATGTGAAATGCGATTTGGCGACGTGCGAGGAGCGCGACCCGAAAGGCTTGTATAAAAAAGCGAGAAACGGAGAAATTCCATTTTTCACGGGGATCGATTCGCCTTATGAAGAGCCTGAAACGCCTGAGCTAGTCCTTGATACAGGCGCACATAATCGGGAAGAGTGCAAAAATCAGCTCGTCCAATACGTGAAAGATCAAACGAAATAAAATGCGGGTGAAATAGGAAAGTGCTGCACATGCACTTTCCTATTTCATAAAGAAAACGTTTGGTTTTTGTGATATTTTCAGGCACCAAACGCTTTCTTTATGATTTATAATGATTGAAGAAGACGTTGATCAGATCGGGGGGAGATCTAAGATGGGGAAAGTATATATCGTTGGGGCAGGTCCTGGAGACCCCGATTTACTGACGATCAAAGCTTTAAAAGCCATCCAGACAGCCGATGTCATTTTGTATGACAGGCTTGTGAATAAACAGATTTTACAGCACGCCAAGGAGGGAGCGGATCTCATCTACTGCGGAAAGCTTCCGGACTACCACATGATGAAGCAGGAAACGATCAATCATTTTCTCGTCAAGTATGCGAAAAAAGGGAAAATCGTTGTCAGGCTGAAAGGCGGCGATCCTTTCGTATTCGGCAGAGGCGGCGAGGAAGCGCAAACCCTCGCTGAACACGGAGTTGCTTATGAAATCGTGCCGGGAATCACCTCGGGGATTGCCGCCGCTGCTTATGCGGGCATTCCAGTGACACACCGGGAAGCGAGTTCAAACGTCGCTTTCGTGACAGGACATTATCAAAAAGATGAACATTTTGAAGAGAAGTGGAAAGCGCTAGCCACAGGGATCGATACGCTTGTCATTTATATGGGGATTAAAAACGTGAAGCAAATTGAAAGGCTTCTGATCGAAAACGGCAGAGATCCGTCTACCCCTGCCGCTTTCATTCATTGGGGAACGACGGACAAACAAAAAACGGTGCTTTGCACGGTTGAAACGCTTGCAGGTACAGTCGAAAGCGAAAAAATTGAAAACCCGAGCCTGATTGTCATCGGGGATGTCGTTCAATTCAGCTCACAGTTAAGCTGGTTTGAACCCGAGCTGAAAGATCCGGCATTAAGCGAGGCGCTTTAATATGAAACAAGCGATTTTATATATCGGCCACGGGAGCCGTCTGAAAAGAGCTCAAACAGAGGCAGCCGCTTTTTTGGAGAGCTGCAAAGAAACCATGTCCGCCCCCATTCAGGAAATTTCTTTTTTGGAACTGGTGGCACCGGATATCGAAACCGGTTTTAAAGCGTGTGTGGAAAAGGGCGCGACGCATATCGCGGCTGTGCCGCTTCTCCTCTTGACAGCCGCGCATGCCAAAAGGGACATCCCTGAGGAGCTTGCCCGCGTTTCTTCGCAGTATCCTTCCGTCAGCGTCGCTTACGGAAAGCCGATCGGCGTCGATCAGGAAGTCGTCAAAGCGGTTTTTACAAGGATCGAAGAAACGGGGACGCCATATGAACATGCAAGAGTCGTGGTGATCGGAAGGGGGAGCTCTGATCCGGATGTCAAACGGGATGTCAATGACATTTGCGAGCGGCTGAGAGACCTCGCGCCCGTTGACGAGGTCATTCCCTGCTTTATGACAGCCTGTGAACCGCACTATCAGGATGTGTTTAAACAGCTTAAAGAACGGGACGGAAAAACGACATTTATCGTACCGTATTTGCTGTTTACCGGTATGCTGATGAACGAGATTGAAAGGGAAACCGCCAAGCTGAAAGAAACCAATCCGGACGTCGTGCTGACGGATTACCTCGGCTTCCACCCTCATGTGAAAAATGCCTTTTTGCACCGCGTTGAGGAAGCGGTTATCAACAAAGCCGGCCGCTTTGATTTTACAGGAGCATCAGATGCTGCCGCTTCACATTAACATCAAAGGCAAATCCGCAGTCATTGCAGGCGGAGGGGAGATCGCGGCGCGGCGTCTGAAAACGGTGCTGGCAGAAGGTGCGTCTGCAACCGTCATCAGCCCCGAAGTATCAGAAGAGATGCTCGGATTGATCGAAGAGCACGGCATCGAATGGAAGAAGAAAAAAGCGGAACCCGGCGATTTCAAGGATGCATTTCTGATCATTCTCGCGACCGATGATCACGAGGTGAACAAGCGGATCGCCGCATCAGCTGCTCCTGATCAGCTTGTCAATGTTGCGAGTGAAGCGGAGCTTGGAAATGTATATGTTCCGAAAATAATCAACAGAGGAAACATCACCATATCCGTCTCGACAAACGGAGCCAGCCCGCGTCACACGATCAAACTGGCCGGACAGATTGATGATTTGATCGATGATGAGCTTGTCCAAGAGATCGACGAGCTTCTCCGTAAAAGAAGAGGCCTGAACCAGTGAGGTTCAGGCCTTTTAGCATTATTTTTTCAGCTTGATGATCAAGTCTTCGTCAGGTGTTACAAAAACGGTTTGCTGGCTGTCGTAGGTGACAAAACCGGGCTTTGCGCCATTCGGCTTTTTGACATGGCGTATTTTTGTATAGTCGACAGGAACCGAAGCCGAGTTTTTCGCTTTGCTGTAATAGGCAGCGATCTGCGCTGCTTCAAGGATGGTTTGCTCGTCCGGATCGCTCGATTGGATGACGACGTGCGACCCCGGAATATCTTTCGTGTGAAGCCAGATGTGGTCGCGGGCGGCAAGTTTCATCGTCAAATATTCGTTCTGCTTGTTGTTTTTGCCGACGAGAATCGTTTCTCCTGCGCTGGATTCGTATGTTTCGAGCGTCGGCGCCTGTTTCTTCTGTTTTTTCTGGCCTCCTTGCTGTTTGGCCCGCAAATACTTTCCTTCGGCGAGCTCTTCGCGGATTTCGGTTATATCTTTCGGAGAGGCAGACGAAAGCTGCTGAATCAGCTGGTCGAAATAAGCGATTTCCTCTTCTGCTAATCTGATCTGCTCCTTCACGACTTCCACCGAATTTTTCGCTTTTTGATATTTTGTAAAATAGCTTTGCGCGTTTTCGGAAGGCGTTTTATTCGGATTGAGCGGTATCGTGATTTCTCCGCCGTTTTCATCATAGTAGTTGATGACTCTCGCCGCTTTGTCTCCTTTTTTCAGCTGGTACAGGTTCGCTGTCAACAGCTCTCCGTACAGCTGAAAATCCTTCGCGTGTTCGGACTGCTCAAGCGTTTTTTTCAGCTTTTTGATTTTGTTTTCGTTCTTTTTCTTTTCGTTTGCCGCGAAACGCTCTAAATCATGAGCCTGCTGTTTGACGCGGTCTCGCTCCGCTTTTCCGAAATAGTAGCGGTCAAGAAGTTCGCTCAGCGTATGAAAGGGTTTGTTATCGCCTTTTATATGGGTCAGCTCAAGAAGGTAAAAATATTCTTTTCCATCTTCTGTCGTGATAAGCTGGGGCTGAAAACGCCGGTTTTTGATTTCGCTGAACATCTCTGTCAAGACGTTTGGCAGTGTCGCCCTGTTGGCAAGGCCCGCGCGAAAGACGGCTTCTTTCGCAAACAGAGGCGAGACGCCGGAAAAGGTATCGACGATCTGCCTGTCCAGTTTGCCTTCCTGGAAATTCAAATGGCGGAGAATATCTTCAGTTTCCGCTTCCAGCGGTGACAATTTGTTCTGGGCGGGAGGGAGAATGTAATCGTATCCCGGAAGCACGGTGCGGTAGCTGTTCACCGAAGGTGACAGGTGCTTCAAACTGTCGATGATGACATCTTTTTCTCCGTCGGTTAACACGATGTTGCTGTGCCTTCCCATGATTTCAACCATCAGCTTTCTTGTCAGCGTGTCGCCGATTTCGTTCCGGCTCCTGATATGAAAGACCATCATTCTGTCCATGCCGACTTGCTCGACTCGGTCGATAAAGCCGCCTTCCAGATGCTTCCGGAGGAGCATGCAGAACATCGGAGGGGTGCTCGGGTTGTCATAGGTTTCGTTTGTCAGGTGAACCCGCGCATAACTCGGGTGGGCGGAGAGCAGCAATTTGCGGTTCTGCCCGTTCGCTCTGATATGAAACACCAGCTCGTGCTTAAACGGCTGGTGGATTTTTGCGATTCGTCCGCCTCGAATCGTTTCATTTAATTCTTCGATCATTCCGTATGTAAAAATGCCGTCAAAAGACATATGAAAAACTCCCTTTTCTCGTTAATCCTCTTCGTAAAGCGTCTATTCAATAATTATAGCATGATTTGGGACGAGTCTGAATAAATTGACTTATAGAGATGGATATACCAAGAGCAACCTTTAGGGCAGGAGGAGTGGACGATTCAATGAAATGGCACGAGATGGGACAAACCGAATTGTTAAACATAACAAAAACGTCCATCGGCAAAGGTTTAACAGAAAAAGAGGCCGAAAAGCGGCTGGAAAGACACGGAACAAACGAACTTCAGGAAGGGGAAAAAACATCGGCGATCGCACTGTTTTTTTCTCAATTCAAGGACTTCATGGTTCTTGTTTTGCTTGCGGCCACGTTGATCTCTGGTTTCCTCGGGGAGTATATTGACGCCATCGCGATCATTGCGATCATCTTTGTAAACGGCATTCTCGGCTTCTTTCAGGAGAGACGAGCGGAAAGATCGCTCGAGGCTTTGAAGGAACTGTCGGCTCCTCAAGTGGCTGTGCTCCGGGAGGGGGAATGGGTAAAGATCCCTTCCAAAGAGCTCGTTCCGGGAGATGTTGTCCGTTTTGCAAGCGGAGACAGAATCGGCGCCGATCTCAGGCTTGTCGAGACAAAGAGCCTTGAAATAGAAGAATCGGCTCTTACGGGTGAATCGCTTCCCGTGTCTAAACAGGCAGAAGCTTTTCAGGCGTCCGACGTATCGCTGGGCGATCTGAAGAATATGGCTTTCATGGGAACGTTGGTCACAAGGGGGAGCGGCACCGGCGTCGTTATCGGCACGGGAATGAACTCTGCGATGGGAAAAATCGCCGATATGCTCGAATCTGCCGGGAATACGGCGACCCCGCTGCAAAGAAGGCTTGAAGAGCTCGGCAAAATTTTGATTGTCGCCGCTTTGTTCCTGACGCTGCTTGTCGTTGCTGCCGGAGTCATCCAGGGGCATGACCTATACAGCATGTTTTTAGCGGGCGTTTCCCTTGCCGTCGCTGCCATACCTGAAGGGTTGCCGGCCATTGTCACGGTCGCTCTGTCTCTCGGCGTACAGCGGATGATCAGGCAAAAGTCGATCGTCAGAAAGCTCCCCGCGGTTGAGACGCTCGGCTGCGCGTCCATAATTTGCTCCGATAAAACCGGGACGATGACGCAGAACAAAATGACGGTCACCCATGTCTGGTCAGGCGGGAAAACGTGGAACGTGTCAGGGATCGGCTACGAACCCGAAGGCTCCTTCACCATGAACGGGCGCGACGTGCAAGCCAGGCATCATAAACCGCTCCAACAGGTCCTTCTGTTCGGCGCATTATGCAATTCATCTTCGATTATCGAAAAAGACGGGGAGTTTCGTCTTGACGGCGATCCCACCGAAGGCGCTTTGCTGACGGCAGCACGAAAAGCGGGTTTTACGGACAGATATGTTGACGAACATTTTAAAATCATCGAGGAGTTTCCGTTTGATTCGACGCGGAAAATGATGTCTGTCATTGCGGAAGATAAGAGCGGCAAGCGCTTTGTCATCACAAAGGGCGCGCCTGATGTATTGATGAAGCGTTCGTCGCATACGCTGACGGACGAAAAGCGCGAAATCTTCACAAAGGCAAGACTCGCCGAAACAAGCGCGGCGCTGGAAACGCTTGCGTCCCAAGCGCTGAGGACGATTGCTGTCGCGTATAAACCGATCAAAGAAACAGAAAATCTCTCGCTCGAAAAAGCGGAGTCAGGCTTAACTTTCATCGGGCTGTTAGGGATGATCGATCCGCCGCGGCCCGAAGTGAAAACAGCGATTAAAGAGTGCCGGGAAGCGGGGATCAAAACAGTGATGATCACCGGCGATCATGTGATAACGGCAACAGCCATCGCAAAAGATCTCGGGTTATTGCCGCCGCGCGGAAAGGTCGTGGACGGCCAGATGCTGAACGAGCTCTCGCAGGAAGAATTGGCGGAAATTGTTGACGATGTTTACGTGTTTGCAAGGGTGTCGCCTGAACATAAGCTGAAGATCGTGACCGCCTACCAGGAAAACGGCCACATCGTCGCCATGACTGGAGACGGAGTCAATGATGCCCCTGCGATTAAACAGGCGGATATCGGCATTTCGATGGGGATTACGGGAACGGATGTTGCCAAGGAGGCATCATCGCTCATTCTTGTCGATGATAATTTTGCGACGATTAAATCGGCCATCAAGGAAGGACGCAATATCTATGAAAATATTAGAAAGTTCATCAGATATTTGCTCGCATCCAATGTCGGCGAAATTTTGGTCATGCTGTTTGCGATGCTGCTCGCTCTGCCGCTGCCGCTTGTTCCGATACAGATTCTATGGGTCAACCTTGTGACGGACGGCCTGCCTGCCATGGCGCTCGGCATGGATCAGCCTGAAGACGATGTGATGCAGAGGAAGCCGCGAAGTCCGAAAGAAGGCGTGTTTGCAAGGGGGCTCGGCTGGAAGGTCGTATCGCGCGGCTTTTTAATCGGAATTGCCACACTCGGGGCGTTTATGTTCATTTACAATCGCAACCCGGAAGCGCTTGAGTATGCTCAGACGGTCGCTTTTGCAACGCTCGTCCTTGCACAGCTGATCCATGTGTTCGACTGCCGGAGCGAGCGGTCTATCTTTGACCGCAATCCGTTTGAAAACATTTATTTGCTCGGCGCAGTATTGTCTTCGATTCTTTTAATGCTTGTCGTTATTTATTATCCGCCGCTGCAGCCGATTTTCCATACGGTTCCGATTTTAATGGCAGACTGGCTCCTGATTGTCGGAATGTCGGCGATTCCAACTTTTTTATTGGCCGGGTCACTTTTGACAAGAAAAAAATAGGCTTGTATGATATAATCTTAAAGGTAATAGAGGTTTCTATTGCCTTTTCATCTTGCGTAAATTTAAATCAAAGAAGTCTTTTTCACTTATACGGAATTGGGTGTGTTTTATGATACGGAGTATGACCGGTTTCGGCAGCGCGAGCAAAACGAAGGATGGGCTGACAGCAGCTGTTGAGCTGAAATCTGTCAACTATCGGTTTAAAGAAGTAAACGCACGCATGCCAAGACCTTTGCTCTATTTAGAAGACAAAATAAAGCAAACGATTTTTAAACATATACAAAGGGGGCGGCTGGAGCTGTTCGTGTCCGTTGACGACGAGGCTCTGGTCACCCGGAAAATCCAGGTTGACTGGCCGCTGCTTGAGGAGTACCAGAAAGCCGCGCGCGAAATGAAAGAGCGCTGCCGGCTTTCAGGAGAGATCACGCTTCAAGACGCCTTTCAGTTTGACCATGTCATCCAAGTTGAAGAAGAGACGATCCAAAACGACAAGCTTGAAGAAGTCCTTCTTGAAGCGGTCGAGGCTGCCGTTCTTGAATTATGCAGCATGCGCGAAGCAGAAGGGCTGAGGCTGAAGGATGACTGCCTTCAGCATATTGAAAGGCTTGAAAAGCTGACAGACGACATTGCAAAGCTTGCTCCCAAGGTCGTCGGCCACTATCGGGAACGCCTTGAGGCGCGCCTTGAAGAATGGTCAACAGACGGTCTCGATGAAAGCCGTCTGCTGACGGAAGTCGCACTGTTTGCAGACCGATCGGATATCACGGAAGAAGTGACGAGGCTGAAAAGCCATTTCCGCCAGTTCCGCGATATTTGCGAAGCGGGTGGGGCCGCGGGGAGAAAGCTCGACTTCCTCGTCCAGGAGCTGAACCGTGAAGCGAACACTATCGGTTCAAAAGCGAATGATCACCAGATCACAAAACATGTGGTCGAAATGAAAAGCTCTATTGAAAAAATAAAAGAACAAGTGCAAAATATAGAATAGCGATTGTGCGTATTGTTTACGGATGTTCTCTGCAGGTTAAACTAGAGACGTCCAAGTACAGGGGGAACGTATAGGATGACGATTAAACTGATCAATATCGGCTTTGGTAATATCATATCCGCGAATCGGCTGATCTCGATTGTGAGTCCGGAGTCCGCGCCTATTAAGCGGATGATCCAGGATGCCAGAGACCGCGGCATGCTTATAGATGCTACATATGGAAGAAGAACCCGTGCGGTTGTCATTATGGACAGTGACCATATCATCTTATCTGCCGTCCAGCCTGAGACAGTAGCACAAAGGCTTTCCGTTAAAGAAGAAATTATGGATGAAGGGCAGGGATAAGAGCTTTATGAAAGAAAGAGGTTTATTAATCGTTCTCTCCGGCCCTTCCGGCGTCGGAAAAGGAACAGTCAGGCAGGCGCTGTTTGCTCAGGAGGACACAAAATTTGAATATTCGATTTCGGTGACGACAAGAAAACCGCGGCAAGGCGAAAGAGACGGTGTCGACTACTTTTTTAAGACGCGCGAAGAGTTCGAAGAGATGATCGAGAACAACAAGCTGCTCGAATGGGCCGAATATGTCGGCAACTATTACGGAACACCCGTTGACTACGTCGAACAGACCCTTGAAAGTGGCAGGGACGTTTTTCTCGAAATTGAAGTCCAAGGTGCGCTGCAAGTCAGAAAGGCATTTCCTGAAGGCCTGTTTATCTTTTTGGCGCCTCCGAGTCTCGCCGAATTGAAAAACCGGATTGTCACAAGAGGGACAGAAACAGAAGCCCTGATCGAAAACCGGATGAAAGCGGCGAAGGAAGAAATCGAACTGATGGACGCCTACGATTATGTTGTCGAAAATGACAGCATTGAGCTTGCGTGCGCAAGAATCAAAGCAATCGTTCTCGCCGAACATTTACGGCGCGACCGCGTTGCTCCAAGATATAAGAAAATGCTGGAGGTTGAATAATTATGCTAGATCCGTCAATTGACTCTTTAATGAATAAACTGGATTCAAAATACACGCTCGTTACCGTATCGGCCCGACGCGCCCGCGAAATGCAGATCAACAAAGACGCGCAGATCGAAAATCCGAAGTCGCATAAATTTGTAGGCAAAGCGCTGGAAGAAATTGATGCCGGACTGCTTACATTCGAAAAGGAAAATCGCTAATAGCCTTAAAAATAGCAACCTATACACTAGGTTGTTATTTTTTTCAGGGCCGGCGAACAGAACATAAGGGGGAGAAAAAACGATGCTGAAAAATCGCAACATCCTGCTGGGAGTAAGCGGAGGAATCGCAGTATACAAAGCGGCCGCCTTGACGAGCAAGCTCGTACAGGCAGGAGCCAATGTGAAAGTCATCATGACAAAATCCGCCTGTGAATTTGTGTCTCCGCTCACCTTTCAAGCGCTTTCGCGCAATGAAGTATATACCAACACGTTCGAAGAACCGAATCCCCGTGTCATCGCCCATATCGATGCCGCGGATTGGGCGGATCTTGTGATCGTTGCTCCGGCAACGGCCAATGTGATCGGAAAACTCGCTTCAGGCATTGCCGATGACATGCTGACGACGACGCTTTTAGCGACGACTGCGCCGGTTTGGATCGCTCCGGCCATGAACGTCCATATGTACGACCACCCGGCTGTTCAGCGGAACATCAGCGTTCTTTACAAAGACGGCTGCCGGTTTATCGAGCCGAGTGAAGGCTACCTTGCGTGCGGCTATATCGGCAAAGGCAGACTTGAAGAGCCCGAACGGATCGTCCAGTTGGCCGAGTCGTATTTTTTAAACGAAAACAGCGGTTTGCTTGAAGGAAAGCGTGTCTTAATTACAGCGGGCCCGACAAGAGAACAAATCGATCCCGTCCGCTTTTTCTCCAACCGTTCGACAGGGAAAATGGGCTATGCTTTCGCTGAGGAAGCGGCGAAAATGGGAGCGTGCGTAACGCTGATTGCCGGCCCGACATCGCTTGATGATCCCGCAGGAGTTGACGTTATTCATGTTCAGTCTGCAGAAGATATGTATCAAGCGGCTTTATCTGTTTTCGATGAGAGCGACATCGTCATCAAAACGGCAGCTGTCGCTGATTACAGGCCAAAGCATATTCACGATCAAAAAATGAAGAAAAAGGACGGCGGTCTCGTCATTGAGCTTGAGCGGACGAAGGATATTTTAAAAGCGCTGGGAGAACGGAAAACAAAGCAAGTCTTGGTCGGCTTTGCAGCTGAAACGCAGCACGTCGAAGACTATGCCAAACAAAAGCTGGAGAAAAAAAATCTCGATCTGATTGTCGCCAACAATATCACGGCCGAAGGCGCCGGTTTTGGAACGGAAACCAACATCGTGACGGTGTTTCACCGAGACGGTAAAAAGACGGCGCACCCTCTGATGTCAAAACGGGAGGTTGCCGCCGAAGTCTTGAAGGAAGCCGCTGAGCTTGCCGGCCGGAGCGGAACGTCCTCATGAATTTCGCTGAAGTGATCGTCGATGTTACAACCAAAAATATCGACAGACCGTTTGACTACCGCATTCCCGACAAATTCAAAGGGATGATTAAAAAAGGGATGCGCGTGATTGTTCCGTTCGGCGCCCGCAAAATCCAGGGATTTGTCACCGGCGTGAAAGAATCGTCTGAGCTCGCCGGCCGTTCGGTTAAGGATATCCAGGATATCCTTGATCTGACGCCCGTTTTGACGGAGGAGCTGCTTGAGCTGTCAGATTGGCTGACAGAAAAAACACTTTCTTTTAAAATTACGGCTCTTCAGGCGATGCTCCCCGCGGCTATGAAAGCAAAATACGGCAAAGAAATCAAGGTGATCGGTGATAAGCCGCTTCCCGAACCGCTTAAAACCCTGTTCTTGCAAAAAGAAACACTTTCTTATTCCGATATAGATGACCATGGGACATTAAAGCTGATTCAGCGCCAGGTTCAAGAGGGCAACCTTGAAGTGGCCTATAAAGTAAAGCAGAAAACAAACAAAAAAACGCGGAGAATGATCGCTCCCCTTTGTGCGAAAGAACATTTAAAAGAAGCGCTTGACAGCCTCTCCCCGCAAGCTGTCAAACAAAAAGCGGTCCTTCAGTTTTTCATCGACCGCAAAGAATCCGGTGCTGTTCCGGCAAAAGAGCTGATCGGCAAAACGGGAGGCTCTTCCGCGTCCGTAAAAGCGCTGATCGACAAGGGGCTGTTAAAGGAAAGCGAAGAGGAGGTTTACAGGGATCCTTATCAGGACAGAATGTTCAAAAAAACCGAACCGCTTCCGCTGACTGAAGAGCAGGCGCAGGCCTATGAGGCGATAGCAGAGGCGATCGAAGACAAGCGGCACGATGTGTTTCTTCTTCACGGAGTGACCGGAAGCGGAAAAACGGAAGTCTATCTGCAATCGATCGAAAAGGTGCTGGAAGCCGGCAAAGAAGCGATCGTTCTCGTTCCGGAAATTTCGCTGACGCCGCAGATGGTCAACCGCTTTAAAGGCCGCTTTGGCTCACAGGTAGCCGTCCTGCACAGCGGGCTTTCAACAGGAGAAAAATATGATGAATGGCGGAAAATCCACCGCAAAGAAGTCCGGCTTGTCGTCGGGGCGCGCTCGGCGATTTTCGCGCCGTTTGAAAATCTCGGCATGATTATTATCGATGAAGAGCACGAAACATCGTACAAGCAGGAAGAGATGCCGAGATACCATGCGAAAGAAGCGGCGATTCAAAGGGCCGAATACCACCGCTGTCCTGTCGTCCTCGGCAGTGCGACGCCGACGCTCGAATCGTTCGCAAGGGCGAAAAAAGGCGTGTACAAGCTTCTTTCCCTCAAGCACCGCGTCAATCACCAAGTCATGCCTGACGTGTCTCTCGTCGATATGAGGGAGGAACTGCGCAGCGGAAACCGCTCGATGTTTTCCAAAGACTTAATGGCCGGACTTGAGGAAACCCTTGAAAAAGGAGAGCAGGCCGTTCTGTTTTTAAACAAAAGGGGATATTCCTCATTTGTCATGTGCAGGGACTGCGGATATGTCATCCAGTGCCCTCATTGCGAAATCTCGTTGACGTACCACAGGTATGGACAGCGTCTGAAGTGCCATTACTGCGGCTATGAAACCGGCATGCCGTCAAGCTGCCCCGAATGCGGAAGCGAGCATATCCGCTACTTTGGCACAGGCACACAGCGGGTCGAAGAAGAATTGACGAAGGTACTGCCGGCTGCAAGGGTGATCCGCATGGACGTCGATACAACCTCGAGAAAAGGAGCGCATGAAAAGCTGCTCACATCCTTTGGCAAAGGTGAAGCCGATATTCTGCTCGGAACACAGATGATCGCCAAAGGGCTCGATTTTGAAAACGTCACGCTCGTCGGTGTTTTGAGCGCGGATACGATGCTGCACATCCCCGATTTCAGAGCCGCTGAAAAAACGTTCCAGCTGATGACACAGGTGAGCGGAAGAGCGGGGCGCCACGAAAAGCCGGGCAAGGTGATCATTCAGACGTACACCCCGTCCCATTACAGCATTCAGCTCACGAAAACGCACGATTATGAAACGTTCTTCCGGCAGGAGATGCTGCACAGAAGGGAACAGGCCTATCCTCCCTATTATTATTTGGCGCTCGTCAGCGTATCGCACGAAGAAGTGACGAAGGCGGCGCTCGTGACTGAAAAAATCGCCAACTATTTAAAAAAGAACATTTCAAGCGAGGCGAAGATTCTCGGCCCAGTCGCATCGCCGATCGCCAGGATCAAAGATAGATATCGCTATCAATGCGTGATAAAATACAAACAGGAAAACCAGCTTACATCGTTGCTTAAAAACATTATGGATCATTACAAACGAGATATTGAACAAAAGCAATTGATGATTTCGATCGACATGAATCCATATATGATGATGTAAAAATAACAGTGTGATGGAGGGCTTCTAGATTGGCAGTAAAACCGATCGTAACGTATCCGGCGGAGGTTCTTGAAACCCCTGCCGAACCCGTTGCGTCTTTTGATAAATCATTAAAGAAACTGCTCGACAATATGTATGATACGATGCTTGAGCTGGACGGAGTCGGGCTTGCCGCCCCGCAAATCGGCGTTTTAAAAAGAGCGGCAGTCGTCGATATCGGCGATGACACGGGCAGAATTGAACTGGTCAACCCGGAGGTCATCGAAGAGAGCGGCGAACAGACGGGCCCTGAAGGCTGTTTGAGCTTTCCCGATCTATACGGTGAAGTGAAGCGTTCGGATTATGTAAAGGTCAAGGCGTTCGACCGCCGCGGAAAACCGTTCACGATTGAAGCTGAAGGCTTTTTGGCGCGGGCGCTGCTGCATGAAATCGACCATTTGGACGGTATTTTATTCACATCAAAAGTTACGCGCTATTATGATGCGGAAGAACTTGAGGAAATGGAAGGATGATTGGATGACAAGGATCGTTTTTATGGGAACGCCGGATTTTTCCGTCCCGGTGCTCAGCACATTGATTGATGACGGCTATGAGGTGGTGGGTGTCGTCACCCAGCCTGACCGCCCGAAAGGCAGAAAAAAAGTGATGACCCCTCCGCCTGTCAAGGAGGAAGCGCTGCGCCGCGGCATTCCCGTGCTCCAGCCTGAAAAAGTGAGGGAAGATGCGGAGACGGACAGGATTTTGGCGCTTGAACCCGATCTAATTGTAACCGCGGCATTCGGGCAGATCCTGCCGAAAAAGCTCCTCGATTATCCGAAATACGGCTGTATCAATGTCCATGCCTCTCTTCTGCCCGAGCTGCGCGGAGGAGCTCCGATCCATTACGCCATTCTGGAAGGCAAAGAGAAAACGGGCGTGACGATCATGTACATGGTCGAAAAATTGGATGCAGGCGATATGCTTGCCAAAGTCGAAGTTGACATCGAAGAAACCGATAATGTCGGCACGCTCCACGACAAGCTGAGCAAGGCCGGGGCTGAGCTTCTTTCCGAAACGGTTCCGAAGGTCATTGACGGTTCGGCAACCCCTGAAAAACAGGATGAACGGGAAGCGACATATGCGCCGAACATTAAACGCGAACAGGAACTGATCGACTGGTCAAAGCCCGGCGAAGTCCTGTACAACCAAGTCAGGGGCTTGAATCCTTGGCCTGTCGCATACACGGTTTTAAGCGGCCAGACGCTGAAAGTATGGGCTGCGAAAAAATGCGAAGCCTTAAAACAGGCAGAGCCGGGAGAAATCGTCTCCGTTGAAAAAGACGGCATTGTCGTCGCTACCGGAAATGGCACCGCGTTAAAATTAACGGAAGTGCAGCCTGCGGGCAAAAAAAGAATGAAGGCCGAAGATTTTGTCAGGGGAGCGGGTCTTCAAGCCGGAATGAAATTGGGTCATAGCGATGAAAAATAATGTGAGGGAAGTCGCGCTTGATGCACTGATTAAGCTTGACCAGAATCAGGCATACAGCAATCTTTTGCTTCAGTCTGTCATGAAAGCGAACGATTTAAGCGACAAAGACAGAGGCCTTTTGACAGAACTCGTTTACGGCACCCTTCAAAACAAGCTGGCGCTCGATTATATGCTGAAGCCGTTTATTAAAAAACCGGAAAAAGTGAAAGACTGGGTCATCCATCTGTTGAGAATGTCGCTGTACCAGATGGAATACCTGGAGAAAATCCCTGACCGGGCCGCCCTTTTTGAAGCTGTTGAAATCGCTAAAAAACGCGGGCATAAAGGAATTTCTTCATTTGTTAACGGCGTTCTGCGCTCTGTTCAGAGAGAAGGCGTGCCTTCTTTTGCTGATATTGCCGACCCGGTTGAACGCCTTGCGGTTGAGACAAGCCATCCGGAATGGCTTGTCAGGGAATGGACCGATGCCTACGGGTTCGAAGCGGCAGAACAAATCTGCCGGATTCACATGATCCCGCCGAAGCAGACGATCCGCGTCAACAGGCTGAAACACGACCGGGATACGCTTCTTTCCCGCCTGAATGAAGCGGGGATTGAGGCGGAAGAAGGCGACTTGTCCGAAGACGCTGTCAAACTGCAAAAAGGAACGATTGCGTCCACTCCTTTTTTCAAAGAAGGCGAAGTCACCATACAAGATGAAAGCTCAATGCTGGTAGCGCGAGCCCTCGGTCCTGAGCGGGGAGAAACGGTGCTGGACGCCTGCGCAGCGCCGGGAGGAAAATCCACTCATATCGGCGAACTGCTCGAAGATACGGGAAAGATCATTTCCCTTGACCTTCATCAGCATAAAGTAAAGCTGATCAAAGAAGCGGCAGGCCGGATCGGGCTTTCCAACATTGAAGCAAGGGCGCTGGATGCCAGAAAAGCCGGCGAAGCCTTCGAACCGGAGCAGTTTGACCGGATTCTCGTCGACGCTCCGTGTTCGGGCTTCGGTGTCATCCGCAGAAAACCGGATCTCAAATACAGCAAAACGCCCGAAGACAGCGCGCGTCTCGCTGGGATTCAGCTGGCGATTTTAAACGAAATCGCACCTTTATTGAAAACAGACGGGACATTGGTCTACAGCACATGCACAATGGACCCGACCGAAAATGAACAAGTCATGCATGCTTTTTTGAAAGAACACGATGAATTTGAAGCAGACCCCACCCTCGCCGAGCGGCTGCCCGAAAAAGCGGCGCCGTATGTCAAGGATGGAAGCATTCAAATCCTTCCCCACTACTTCGGAACGGACGGCTTCTTTATTTGCAGCATGAGAAAGAAGGGATCACAATAATGGAATCGAAACAAAAAGTAAGAAAAGAATTGCGGACAGAAAGACCGTCCATCTATTCTTTTGAAATAGAAGAACTGAAAAGCTGGCTTTCGGAAAACGGCGAAAAGCCTTTCCGCGCCGCGCAAATATTCGAATGGCTTTACGAAAAGAGAGTCACGTCATTTGAAAAGATGACAAACCTTTCAAAAGAGCTGCGGACAAAGCTGAACGAGCATTTCGTATTAACGACACTGAAAACGGCCGTCAAGCAGACTTCACAAGATGGAACAATGAAGTTTTTATTTGAGCTTCATGACGGCTACACGATCGAAACCGTATTAATGCGGCACGAATATGGCAATTCTGTTTGTGTAACGACACAGGTGGGCTGCCGAATCGGCTGTACGTTTTGCGCGTCGACCCTCGGCGGCTTAAAGCGGAACCTGGAAGCCGGAGAGATCGTCGCCCAGGTTGTCAAAGTGCAGCAGGCGCTTGATGAAACAGATGAACGCGTCAGTTCCATCGTCATTATGGGAATCGGCGAGCCGTTCGATAATTTTCAGGAAATGCTTGCATTCCTGAAAATCGTCAACCATGATAAAGGGCTGAATATCGGGGCGCGCCATATCACCGTATCAACGAGCGGGATCATTCCGAAAATCTATGAGTTTGCAGACGAGAAGCTGCAGATCAACTTTGCGATTTCTCTGCACGCCCCGAACACTGAGATCAGAAGCCGGCTGATGCCGATCAACAGAGCCTACAAGCTGCCGGAGCTGATGAAAGCGGTCGATTACTACATTAAGAAAACCGGCAGAAGGGTTACGTTTGAATACGGGCTTTTCGGCGGTGTTAACGATCAGGTTGAACACGCGGAAGAGCTGGCTGAATTGCTAAAAGGAATCAAATGCCACGTCAACTTGATTCCGGTCAACTATGTACCTGAACGAGACTATGTCAGAACACCGAAAGAACAGATTTTCGCCTTTGAAAAAACATTAAAGTCTCATGGAGTAAATGTCACGATCAGAAGAGAGCAAGGCCATGATATTGACGCTGCCTGCGGACAGCTTCGTGCAAAGGAGCGCCAGGAAGAGACGAGGTGAATCAAGGTTGAAAACAGCCTTAAAAACGGACAGGGGAAAAATACGCCAGCACAATGAAGACGATGCCGGCATTTTCACAGAAAAAAACGGACTGGTTTTAGCTGTTGTCTGCGATGGAATGGGAGGTCATCTGGCCGGCGACGTTGCCAGCAGGATGGCCGTCTCAGCCCTTCGGGATATCTGGGAGGAAACCGAAGAAGTCCCGGCTTCGCCGGCTGAATGCGAAGCTTGGCTGAAAGAGCAGATTTCAGCCGTCAACCAAAAACTTTTCGACCATGCGAGGGCGCATGAAGAGTGCCAGGGAATGGGAACAACGGTCGTCTGCGCTTTATACACGGGAAAAACGCTGACAGTCGCCCATATCGGAGACAGCCGCTGCTATCTCCTGCAAGGCGGCCATTTCATACAGCTGACGGAAGATCACTCGCTTGTCAATGAACTCGTGCGGACAGGGGGGATTTCGAAGGAAGATGCCGAACACCATCCGCGGAAGAACGTGCTGACAAAAGCGCTTGGCACTGATCCGGAAGTGAAGGTTGAAGCCCATACTTTTGAAATCGAACCGGGCGATCAAGTTCTATTATGCTCTGACGGGCTGACGAATAAAGTAGACGATGAGTCACTGAAGGATATGCTTACAGCTCTTTCTTCTGCGGAGGAGAAAGCGGAACAGCTCGTTCAGCTGGCCAATGACAACGGCGGCGAGGACAATATCACCGTCGCGCTATTGGAACTTCCTTCTCAAATAGAAGAAGGTGAAGACAAGTGTTAATCGGCAGACGGATCAGCGGACGTTACGAAATCCTGCGCGCCATCGGCGGCGGGGGGATGGCGAACGTTTATTTAGCGCTGGACATCATCCTCGACCGTGAAGTCGCGATAAAAGTGCTGCGGTTTGACTTCGTTCACGATGCCGATTTTATCAGGCGGTTCAGAAGGGAAGCGCAGTCCGCTGCAAGCCTCGACCACCCGAATATCGTCAGCATTTATGATGTCGGAGAAGAAGATGACATCTATTATATCGTGATGGAGTATGTCGAGGGGATGACCCTGAAAGAATACATAAACCGAACAGGCCCGCTTCATCCAAAAGAAGCGGTCCAAATCATGGAGCAGATCGTATCCGCCATCGCACACGCTCATGATAACCAGATTGTTCACCGGGATATTAAGCCCCACAACATTTTGATCGACCATATGGGCCACATTAAAGTGACCGATTTCGGCATCGCCATGGCGCTCAGTTCGACGACCATCACGCACACCAACTCGGTTTTGGGCTCTGTCCATTATTTGTCGCCCGAACAGGCGAGAGGCGGATTGTCTACGAAAAAATCCGATATCTACTCGCTCGGCATCGTGCTTTTCGAGCTGCTGACGGCGCGTATGCCGTTTGAAGGAGAATCGGCGGTCAGCATCGCGCTGAAGCATCTGCAATCAGAAACGCCGTCGGTGAAAAGGTGGAACCCGGCTGTGCCGCAAAGCATAGAAAACATCGTCCTGAAAGCGATGGCAAAAGATCCATTCCACCGCTATGAAGCGGCCGAAGAGATGGAATCCGATTTAAAAACGGCTTTCGACCCGGACAGGCTCAACGAAAAGCGATTCACGATTCCAGCTGATGATGAGATGACGAAAGCTGTTCCGATCATCAAAAACCTGCCGGAAGACGAGAGCGGTGACAAGTCCGGCGACGGAGAAGCGGAAGCGGCTCCGTTATCAAAGAAAGAAAAGAAGAAGCAGGCAAAAGCAAACAAGAAGAAAAAAAGAAAGAAATGGCCGCTTATATTGCTGACGGTGTTTTTCGTTCTCGTTGTGTCAGCCGTCTTGGCTTTGACGGTGTTTCCGTCGCTCTTTATTCCAAAAGATGTAGCCGTTCCCGATGTAGCAGGCCTTGAGTATGAAGAAGCCGTCATCAAGCTTGAAGACGAAGGGTTTGAAGTGGATCCGAATGCTGAAGACATTGCCGACGATAAAATTGAAGAAGGGCTGATCGTGAAAACGGACCCTGCAGCCGGCGATATCGTAAAGGAAGGCTCAACTGTCAAGCTTTATAAAAGCTCAGGTAAAGAGAAAACAGAAGTGGAAGATGTGGTCGGCCAGAAAGTCGACGCCGCCAAAAAGCTTCTCGAGCAAAAGGGCTTTAAAAACATCAAGACAGAAGAAGTGCACCATGAAGAAGAAGCAGGCACCATCATCGAACAGGACCCCGCAGCCGGCACCGAAATCGTTGCCGCCGACGACGAGATCAAATTAACGGTCAGCCTCGGTCCGGAAGCCATTACTTTAAGGGATTTAAAAACATACAGCAAACAGGCGGCTTCGGGCTATTTGGACGACCATCAGCTTGTCCTTGTCGAAAAGGAGGCGCATTCTGAAGATGTGCCGGAAGGTCAGGTCATCAAACAAAAGCCGGGGGCGGGGGCATCCGTCAAGCCGGGAGACAAAGTCGAGGTTACGTTTTCGCTCGGACCTGAGAAAAAACCCGTCAAAACGGTGACCGAGAAAATTGATATTCCTTATGAACCGGGAGCGGAGGGCGAAGAACAAAACGTCCAAATTTCGATCGATGATGAAGAACACAGCATTTCCGACGTCTATGAAAATTTTAAAATCACGGCGCCGGCAGAGCGGACGATCAAATTCAGGATTGCGCCCGGGCAAAAAGGGTATTATCAAGTAACGATCAACGATAAAGTAGTCAGGTCAAAAACGATTGAATATCCTGAGGATGAATAAGGGAGGTGCGATATGCCTGAGGGCAAAATCATTAAAGCATTAAGCGGATTTTACTATGTTTTGGATGGTGATCAGATCATTCAGTGCAGGGGAAGAGGGGTTTTCAGAAAAAATAAAATCACTCCTCTCGTCGGCGACGATGTCGTCTACCAGGCCGATAACGATAAAGAAGGCTACATTCTCGAGATTAAAGACAGATTCAATGAATTGGTCAGACCTCCGATCAGCAACGTGGATCAGGCGGTTCTCGTGTTTTCGGCAAAAGAGCCGACATTCAGCACGTCGCTATTGGATCGTTTTTTAGTGCTGGTTGAGGCAGGTGGCATCAGGCCGATCATATGCATTACGAAAATGGACCTCGTGGATGATGACGCGCTCAAAGAGCGGATTCACCAATATGCCGAAGACTACCGGAACATTGGGTACAGCGTCTATACGACATCGATGAAAAACGGAAGCGGCATCGAAGACATCGTCTCCCATTTTCAAGACAAAATCACCGTATTCGCCGGCCAGTCCGGCGTGGGCAAGTCTTCGCTTTTAAATGCGATCAGCCCCGACCTTGAACTGAAAACCGCCGGGATTTCCGCCCACTTGGGAAGGGGAAAGCATACGACCCGCCATGTGGAGCTGATCGATATAAACGGCGGGCTCGTCGCCGACACCCCGGGCTTCAGCTCGCTTGAGTTTGCCGGTATTGAAGCTGAAGATTTAGGGTCTGCGTTTTTGGAAATCAGCGAAAAAAGCGCCGAATGCAAGTTCCGCGGGTGCCTGCATATGAAAGAGCCGAACTGCGCCGTCAAACGCGCCGTGGAAAATGGTGAAATCGCCCAGTATCGCTACGACCATTATGTTGAATTTTTAACAGAGATCAAAGACAGAAAGCCGAGGTATTAAGATATGGTATATGTTGCTCCTTCGATTCTTTCAGCCGATTTTGCCCGTCTAGGGGAAGAGATTCGGGATGTTGAACAAGGCGGCGCCGATTTCATCCACATCGATGTGATGGACGGCCATTTCGTTCCCAACCTGACCATCGGGCCGCTTGTAGTGGAAGCCGTCCGCCCGATCACTGAACTTCCGCTCGACGTTCATTTAATGATTGAAGCGCCTGACCGCTATATACCTGCTTTTGCAAAAGCGGGCGCCGATATTTTGTCCGTCCATGTTGAAGCGTGCCCGCACCTTCACAGGACGATCCAGCTCATCAAAGAGCAAGGGGTCAAAGCGGGTGTTGTCTTGAATCCGCATACCCCTGTGCAGCAGATCGAGCATGTGCTTGAAGACCTTGATCTCGTACTATTGATGACAGTGAATCCGGGCTTCGGCGGACAGTCGTTTATTTCCTCAGTTCTGCCGAAAATCAGGCAGGTCAAGGAGATGGCCGAGCAAAAAGGGCTCGCCGACCTGCTGATTGAAGTGGACGGCGGCGTCAACAAAATGACGGCAAGACAGTGTATCGAAGCAGGGGCAAATCTGCTTGTTGCGGGCTCTGCCGTTTATAACGAAAAAGACCGCAAAAAAGCCATTTCCGATATAAAAGGTGCGCTTGGGTAAGGTTTCCCGATGAAAAAGAGCCGGCTTTCTCAAGCTGAGCTCTTTTTTTACGGCGTTTACAGAAAGGACAATGCGATGAAAACGATCAATATTGTAGCGGGAGGTCCCGATCATCTCATTCCCGACTTGCTGCAGTATCAGGACGGCGATGCGCTTTGGGTCGGGGTTGACAGAGGCGCTGTAACCCTTTTGGCAGCGGGGATCGTGCCTGATGAAGCGTTCGGGGATTTTGATAGCATCACAGACGAGCAAAAAAAGGCTATTGAAAAGGCGGCTCCCCGCCTCCATATTTATCAGGCGGAAAAAGATCAGACGGATTTGGACCTTGCGTTGAGCTGGGCGGTCGGACAGCGGCCTTCATTCATTAGAATGTTCGGCATTTCGGGAGGCAGAGCAGACCATTTTCTCGGGAATCTGCATCTCCTTTACACCGCGATGAAGCAAAATGTCAAGACCGTCATGATCGACCGCCAAAATACGATCAGCATGCACCCCCAAGGCTCTTACACCGTCATGCGTGATCAAACAAAACCGTACATTTCATTCCTGCCGTTTACGGAGACGGTAAAAAACCTTTCCCTCGAAGGATTTAAGTATTCTTTAAATAAGTGTCATATTGCTCTAGGTTCGACACTATGTATTAGTAACGAACTCATCCATTCACAAGGTGCTTTTTCGTTTTCTGAAGGCATATTAATAATGATAAGAAGCACTGATTAAATATCCTGGCGCTTCCGCTCGCTTTGTGTTTGGGATCCGATGTTGAAGGTGGATGCGGTTGCGGACTCTTTGAGGAGGGAAGGGAATGAAATTTTACACCATTAAATTACCGAAGTTTTTAGGGGGAATCGTCCGGGCGATGCTTGGCTCGTTTCGCAAAGACTAAGAAGCGCCGGGTGCGCTTTTTTTGCGGAGCGGGTCAAAGGGCTCTCCCCGGATGGCAAGCAAAAGAACGAAAAAACGCCTGCCTAAAGCGTACAGTCGCTCTTGGCAGGCGTTTATTTTTTCTTATACACGCTCAACTTTTCCAGATTTCAAAGCTCGAGCAGATACATATACTTTTTTAGGCTTGCCGTTCACAAGGATGCGCACTTTTTGAACGTTAGCGCCCCATGTGCGTTTAGAAGCGTTCATCGCGTGAGAACGAGAGTTGCCAGAACGTGATTTTCTGCCTGTAATAACGCATTTACGTGCCATTTGTTTCCCTCCTAACTATCAAAAAAAACATCATCATTCATTATCAGTTGATCACCTGTGATGCTTCAGATACTTTAATAATTTACCACAGCTGAAAACCGTTTGCAACTATTGATTGCTCTGCTTTCAAGAAAAATCCCTTGACATCTTGAAAAAATGAACGCGCTGTAGTATAAGTAGGGTTAGGTTTGGAGAGAAGCCTGCCTGTTCTTTTAAAAAGAAGGTCCTTATAGTAGAATGATGTTAACCAGAGGTCAGAAGCGAGACTCGAAAAGGAGGAACCAACGTGTCCATTGAATTCCGAACAAAATACGGACAGATTGATATATCAAACGAAGTGGTCGCCATGGTTGCGGGAGGCGCAGCGATCGACTGCTACGGGATCGTAGGTATGGCATCCAAGAACCAAATTAAAGACGGACTGACTGAAATCCTCAGAAAAGAAAACTTTGCAAGAGGCGTTATCGTCCGCCAGGAAGAAGATCGTATTCATATTGACATGTACATCATTGTCAGCTACGGAACAAAAATTTCAGAAGTGGCACATAATGTTCAAACAAAAGTCAAATATACGCTCGACCATACAGTGGGTCTTGCAGTGGATTCCGTAAATATTTACGTTCAAGGAGTACGAGTGACGAACCCGTAGTTAGGAGGAAAACAAGAGTGTCTATACGAAATCTGGATGGAAAAGCTTTTGCAGAAATGGTTCTGTACGGCGCACGCCATCTGTCTCAAAACGCAAATGTAGTTGATGCGTTAAATGTATTTCCGGTTCCGGACGGAGATACAGGAACGAACATGAATCTGTCGATGACATCCGGTGCAAAAGAAGTGGAGCAGATCGATGCCGCCAATATCGGCAAAGTGGCACAAAGCCTGTCAAGAGGGCTTCTGATGGGAGCGCGGGGAAACTCGGGCGTCATTTTATCCCAGCTGTTCAGAGGCTTTGGCAAATCGATTGAACAGAAATCGGAAATTAACGCGAAAGAATTTGCCGCCGCGTTCCAGGCCGGAGTGGACACTGCCTACAAGGCCGTCATGAAGCCTGTCGAAGGCACGATCTTGACGGTTGCCAAAGATGCGGCAAAAAAAGCAGTGCTCACCGCTCAAACTGAAACCGATATCATCAAGGTGATGGAAGCCGTCGTGAATGAAGCGGAGGCTTCATTGGAGCGGACGCCTGAGCTGCTTCCGGTTTTAAAGGAAGTCGGTGTCGTCGACAGCGGCGGAAAAGGGCTTCTTTACGTGTATGAAGGGTTTCTCGCTTCTTTAAAGGGAGAAAAGCTTTCTGAAAAAGCGGCCGCTCTTCCGTCATTGGATGATCTTGTCAGCGCGGAGCACCATAAAAACGCTCAAAGCCACATGAATACAGAAGACATCGAATTCGGCTATTGCACGGAATTTATGGTAAAGCTCGACAGCGGTAAAAGAAACTTTAATGAAGATGCGTTCCGCCAGGATTTAAGCGGCTTCGGTGATTCACTGCTCGTCGTCTCAGACGAAAATATCGCCAAGGTGCACATCCACGCCGAATATCCGGGGGAAGTCATGACTTATGCGCAAAAATACGGCAGCTTAATCAACATGAAAATCGAAAACATGAGAGAGCAGCACAGCGCGATTCTCAATCAGAACAAACAGGAGGCAGCTGCCCCGGCAGAAAAAGCGCCGGCTGAAAAGCAGCCGTACGGCGTCGTCACAGTGGCCATGGGAGAAGGAATCGCCGAACTTTTCGAAAGCATCGGCGCCACAAAGGTCATCGAAGGCGGTCAGACGATGAATCCGAGCACGGAAGACATCGTTCAGGCGATAAAAGACGCCAACGCGGACACGGTCGTGATTCTGCCGAATAATTCAAACATTGTCATGGCGGCGAACCAGGCCGCGGATGTTGCCGGACAACATGTGATTGTCATCCCGACGAAGACCGTTCCTCAAGGAATGGCCGCGCTCCTCGCATTCAACCCGGCCCTTGGAGCGGACGAGAATCAAGCCGCTATGCTCGGTGCGATCGGCGAGGTGAAAAGCGGACAAATCACCTATGCGGTCAGAGACACTAACATTGACGGCATCGATATTAAAAAAGGCGATTTTATGGGCATCTTAAACGGTAAAATCGTTGAGACGGCATCTGACCAGTTAGCAGCAGCGAAAAAGCTGCTCGCAGGCATGATCGATGAAGACAGTGAAATCGTCACTGTGATCAAAGGGGAAGACGCGCCGGAAGAAGAGGCCGAAGAACTCGCAGCCTTTATCAGCGAGACGTACGAAGACGTTGAAGTGGAAGTGCACGACGGAAAACAGCCGCTGTATTCCTACATTCTGGCTGTTGAATAATCGATCAAAGGCAGAAGGGCATGATGATAAAAGCCCTTCTCTTCTTTTGGCTTTTTTTAAAGCATCAGCCCGCTCGGACGTTGTCTGCTTGCCAATCGGGGAATGATCGATTAGTCTAAAAAAAACGGCTTTTTTTCCTCCGTACAGCGGGGGAATCTGTGTGTAAAAGGGGGATAAGGATGAAGTACAGAAGTGTGTTTGATATTATCGGGCCCGTCATGATCGGTCCGTCAAGTTCTCATACGGCCGGCGCGGCCAGAATCGGCAGAGTCGCCAGAAGCGTGTTTGGGAGGGAGCCGAAACAAATCGTTGTGTCATTGTACGGTTCTTTTGCCGAGACGTATAAAGGACATGGAACAGATGTTGCGATCATCGGCGGCCTTTTGGATTTTGATACATTTGATGAAAGAATCAAAGATTCGATCCGCCTAGCTGAAGAAAAGGGAATCGCCATCGAGTTCCGGGAAGAAGAAGCGGTTCCAACGCATCCCAATACAGCCCGCATCCTCATCTCTGATGATGAAGGCTCCCTTGAACTCGCAGGCATCTCAATCGGCGGGGGGAAAATCGAAATCATTGAGCTGAACGGCTTTGAGCTCAGATTGTCGGGAAATCACCCTGCTATTTTAGTCGTCCATAACGACCGCTACGGAACGATTGCAGGCGTAGCCAATGTGCTTGCAAAGTTCGCAATCAACATCGGCCATATGGAAGTGGCCCGCAAAGACGTCGGCCAGGAAGCGCTCATGACGATTGAGGTCGATCAAACGATCGATCCGGCTGTTTTTGAAGAATTGAGAGCGCTGCCGAACATCATTGAGGTGACCCAGATCGCTGACTAAAAGGAGGGTGAGACGATATGTTTCGAAATGTAAAAGAATTAATTCAGCTGACAAAAGAAAAGAACGTGTCCATCTCTGAAATCATGATCGCGCAGGAGATCGAGGTGTCAGGCCGGACGCGGGAAGAAATATTCGAGCAGATGGAAGCCAACTTGACCGTGATGGAAGATGCTGTGCAAAAAGGTGTTGAAGGCGTCGTGTCGCACTCCGGATTGACGGGGGGAGACGCCGTTAAGCTTCAAGCTTACCTCAAATCGGGCAAAGGGCTGTCAGGGGATGTCATCCTTGACGCTGTCAGCAAAGCGGTTGCGACAAATGAAGTCAACGCTGCGATGGGAACGATTTGCGCAACGCCGACGGCCGGTTCGGCCGGCGTTGTCCCGGGGACGCTTTTTGCGGTAAAAGAGAAACTTCAGCCGACGAAAGAGCAGATGGTCCGCTTTTTATTTACATCGGGAGCGTTCGGATTCGTCGTTGCCAACAATGCGAGCATTTCGGGAGCCGCGGGAGGCTGTCAGGCTGAAGTCGGCTCGGCCTCGGGCATGGCGGCTGCCGCCATCGTCGAAATGGCGGGCGGAACCCCTGAACAGTGCGCCGAAGCGATGGCCATCGCTTTAAAAAACGTACTCGGTCTAGTCTGCGATCCTGTCGCAGGGCTTGTTGAGGTGCCGTGTGTGAAGCGGAACGCAATGGGCGCAGCCAACGCGATGGTCGCGGCTGATATGGCGCTTGCCGGCATTACAAGCCGCATTCCATGCGATGAAGTGATCGATGCGATGTATAAAATCGGGCAGACGATGCCGACGGCACTGAGGGAAACAGGCCGGGGCGGTCTTGCTGCAACACCGACGGGCAAAGAATTGGAGAAAAAAATATTCGGAGGAGCGTCAGCTGCACGTGGAACACAATCTGCAACTTAGTATATCTGTTATAAAAGGCGTCGGGACGGAAACGGAAAAAACGTTAAATGAGCTCGGAATCTATACGGTTCTTGATCTTTTAAACTACTTCCCGTACCGATATGACGATTATGAATTGCGCGATTTGGAAGAAGTGGCACACGACGAACGAGTGACGGTAGAAGGGAAGGTTCACAGCGAGCCTTCTCTTGCCTATTACGGGAAAAAGCGGAGCCGCCTCACGTTCCGGCTATTGGTCGGAAACTATTTGATCACAGCAGTTTGTTTTAACAGGCCTTATTTGAAAAAAAAGCTTGCGATCGGTTCGATCGTTACCGTAACCGGAAAATGGGACAAGCACAGACAATCCGTGATGGTACAGGAGCTGAAAAACGGGCCGCACCAAGGTGACCAGTCGATTGAGCCCGTTTACTCCGTCAAAGAAAATATCACCGTAAAGACAATGAGGAAATTGATTCAGGAAGCCGTCCGCAGCCATTTGCCGTCTGCCGAAGACCCCCTTCCGGAAAAGCTTAGGACCGCCTATAAACTTCTGTCTTACCAGGAGGCGGTGAAGGCGATGCACAAGCCCGAGTCGAGGGAAGCTTTAAAACATGCGCGGCGCCGCTTTGTATATGAAGAATTTTTACTGTTTCAGCTGAAAATGCAGGCTTTACGGAAGTTCGAGCGGGAAGCGTCCGACGGAATCAGCCACACCTTTAAAACGGAAGACGTCAATTCGTTTGTCAAAAGCCTCCCGTTTCCTTTGACAAACGCGCAGGCGAAAGCGCTCGACGACATATTAAGGGACATGGCTTCAGGGTATAAAATGAATCGGCTTTTACAAGGAGACGTCGGATCAGGCAAAACGGCCGTCGCCGCGATTGCGTTATACGCCTCGCTGCTTTCGGGATTCCAGGGAGCGATGATGGTGCCGACCGAAATACTGGCGGAACAGCACGCCGATTCATTGGTATCCCTCTTTGAGCAGTACGATGTCAATGTTGCGCTTTTAACAAGCTCTGTGAAAGGGAAAAGGAGAAGAGAGCTTTTAGAAAGATTAAAAGAAGGAGAAATTGATATTTTGGTGGGGACGCACGCCCTTATTCAGGACGATGTCCATTTTAAACAGCTCGGTCTCGTGATCACCGATGAACAGCACCGCTTCGGTGTCGAGCAAAGAAAAAAACTGAGAAGCAAAGGGAAAGATCCCGATGTCTTGTTTATGACGGCGACGCCGATTCCAAGGACACTGGCGATTACGGTTTTCGGGGAAATGGATGTGTCCGTCATCGATGAAATGCCGGCTGGGCGAAAGCGGATCGAGACTTATTGGGTGAAGCACGACATGCTCGAACGAATTCTCGCGTTTATCGAAAAAGAACTGAAAAAAGGCAGACAGGCATATGTGATTTGTCCCTTGATCGAAGAATCGGACAAGCTCGACGTTCAAAACGCCATCGATGTGCACAGCATGCTGACCCATGCTTTCAGAGGAAGGTGGCAGATCGGTCTCATGCACGGAAAGCTCTCAAATGACGAGAAAGAACAGGTGATGAGGCAGTTCAGCAAAAACGAATGCCAGATTCTCGTTTCCACAACCGTCGTTGAAGTCGGCGTAAACGTTCCGAATGCGACGGTCATGCTGATCTATGATGCCGACCGGTTCGGTCTTTCCCAGCTGCACCAGCTTCGCGGCCGGGTCGGGCGGGGCGACCACCAGTCGTATTGCATCCTGATGGCAGACCCGAAATCTGAAACGGGCAAAGAGCGCATGAGCATCATGTCTGAGACGACCGACGGCTTTGAGCTTTCTGAAAAGGACCTTGAACTCAGAGGACCCGGGGACTTCTTCGGCAAAAAACAGAGCGGGATGCCGGAGTTTAAAGTCGCTGACATGGTTCACGACTACCGCGCGCTGGAAACGGCAAGAAGAGACGCTGCAGAACTTGTCTCTTCAAAGGCGTTCTGGACGGATGCCGAATATGAAAGCCTGCGGGAACACTTGCAAAACAGCGGGGTGATGGAAGGAGAAAAGCTGAGCTGACCTGGAAGTCCTGTGAAAATTTATTGTCGGCGGGTAAAGAAAGATTGCATTCCAATCTATGAAATTATATACTACTATTAGTACCTAGTCATAATTGCGCGGATGGTGTTTAAAAACATGAGAAAAAGTAAGAGAGAACGCCAAGAATTGCTGCAGCAGACGATTCGTACGACCCCGTTTATTACGGACGAGGAGTTAGCGGAGAAATTTAACGTCAGCATTCAGACGATTCGCTTGGACCGTTTGGAACTTTCCATACCTGAACTGAGAGAAAGAATCAAAAGTGTTGCCGAGAAATCTCTTGAAGATGAAGTCAAGTCTCTCCCGCTCGACGAGGTCATCGGCGAGATCATTGATTTGGAGCTGGATGAGCACGCGATTTCCATTCTGGAGATCAGAACGGAGCACGTTTTCAGCCGAAATCAAATCGCCAGGGGACACCATTTGTTTGCCCAGGCCAACTCGCTCGCCGTCGCCCTCATCGACGATGAGCTCGCATTGACGGCCAAAGCGGACATCCGCTTTACCAGGCAGGTCAAGCAAGGCGAACGGGTCGTTGCAAAAGCGAAAGTCGTAAAGCTTGATAAAGATAAAGGCAGAACGGTTGTTGAAGTGAACAGCTATGTTGCCGAAGAGCCTGTGTTTTCAGGCGAATTTGTCATGTATCGTTCAAAACAATCATAGAAGGTGGCGCGTAAGTCATGAAAATTGCTGTAGATGCCATGGGAGGAGACAATGCTCCCAAAGCGGTTATTGAAGGCGTGATGAAAGCGGTCGAAGATTTTGAAGACCTCGAGATTACGCTGATCGGCGACCGGGAAAAAATTGCCGCCCATTTAACGGAGCACGGGCGGATCACTGTCAAGCACGCGGAAGAAGTCATCGAGGCGACAGACGAACCTGTCAGAGCCGTCAGAAGAAAGAAGAATTCATCGATGGTTCTGATGGCCGGAGAAGTCGCCGAAGGCAGGGCGGATGCCTGCATTTCCGCCGGAAACACCGGAGCGCTTATGACGGCCGGGCTCTTTATCGTCGGCCGGATTGAAGGGATTGAAAGGCCTGCGTTGGCGCCGACATTGCCGACTGTCTCCGGAGACGGCTTTCTCCTTCTTGATGTCGGAGCGAATGTGGACGCCAAGCCCGAACATCTCGTTCAATATGCCATTATGGGATCTGTTTACGGAGAACAGGTGCTGGGCGTCAAAAATCCGCGCATCGGACTTTTAAACGTCGGAACCGAAGACAAAAAAGGAAATGAGCTTGCCAAGCAGACCTTTCAAAAATTAAAGGAAACCGATTTGAATTTCATCGGCAATGTGGAAGCGCGCGACATGCTGGACGGAGTCGCTGATGTCATCGTGACAGACGGCTTTACCGGTAACGTTGCCTTGAAAACGGTCGAGGGCGCGGCGCTGTCCATTTTTAAAATGCTGAGAACGACGCTGACTTCGAGCTTCACGGCGAAGCTCGCCGCCTCTGCGCTGAAGCCGAAGCTGAAAGAAATGAAAACGAAGATGGATTACTCTGAATACGGCGGAGCCGGATTGTTCGGCTTAAAGGCGCCCGTCATCAAAGCGCACGGATCATCTGACGGACGGGCCGTTTATCACGCGATCCGCCAGGCCAGAGAGATGGTCAGCCAAAATGTCGCTGAATTTATCGAAGAAAAAATTCAACAAAAAGCAGATGAATAGTCTGGAGGTTTTAACATATGGGCAAGATTGCTTTTCTATTCCCGGGCCAAGGTTCGCAGCATATCGGCATGGGACACGAATTGTATGAAAAAGAACCGAATGCAAAGAAGATTTTTGAAGAAGCGGATCAAACGCTTGAAACAAAACTGAGCACCCTCATGTTTGAAGGGGATGCAAAAGAACTGACACTTACATACAACGCGCAGCCAAGCCTTTTAACAGCGAGTACCGCAGCGCTTCAAAAACTGAAGGAATACGGCATTAAAGCCGACTATGCGGCAGGGCACAGCCTCGGCGAGTACAGCGCATTGGTAGCTGCCGGCGCCTTGTCGTTTAAAGACGCGGTTTATGCCGTCAGAAAGCGCGGCGAATTCATGAATGAAGCCGTGCCCGCAGGTGAAGGCGCGATGGCGGCCATTCTCGGCATGGATAGCCAGGCGCTGAAAGAAGTGACGGACAAAGTTTCCGAAGAAGGAAACCTTGTTCAGCTCGCCAATTTGAACTGCCCCGGGCAGATCGTCATCTCGGGAACAGCTAAAGGCGTCGAGCTCGCTTCAGAGCTTGCCAAAGAAAAGGGCGCAAAACGCGCGATTCCTCTCGAAGTCAGCGGGCCGTTCCATTCCGACCTGATGAAGCCGGCAGCTGATAAGCTTCGTGAAGTTCTTGATGCGTGCAAGATCAGCGATGCAGCCATTCCGGTCGTCTCCAACGTAACAGCCGACTTTGTAACAGATAAAGACGACATTAAGAATAAACTGATTGAACAGCTGTATTCTCCTGTGCGATTTGAAGAAACAATCAGCCGCCTGATTGACGAAGGCGTGACGACGTTCATCGAAATCGGCCCCGGAAAGGTTTTGTCAGGGCTTGTGAAGAAAGTGAACCGCAGAGTCAAAACGATTGCTGTGTCAGACCCGAACACAATTGAACTTGCCGTTCAAACGTTGAAGGAGGAAAACGAAAATGCTGGATAATAAAACAGCCGTTGTTACAGGAGCCTCAAGAGGGATCGGCCGCGCGATCGCCCTGGACCTGGCGAAAAACGGAGCAAATGTCGTCGTCAACTACGCGGGCAATGAAGCGAAAGCGAACGAAGTTGTAGACGAAATCAAAGCGCTCGGCCGCGATGCGTTTGCTTTTAAAGCGGACGTTTCAAATGCGGATGAGGTTCAGGCGATGATGAAGGAAGCGGTCGGCCGCTTCGGCACGCTTGACATCCTTGTCAACAATGCGGGCATTACAAAAGACAATCTGTTCATGAGAATGAAAGAAGATGAATGGGACGACGTCATTAACATAAACTTAAAAGGTGTGTTCAATTGTTCAAAAGCCGTAACAAGACAGATGATGAAACAAAGAAGCGGCCGGATCATCAACATCACCTCGGTTGTAGGCGTCGTCGGTAACGCCGGACAGGCCAACTATGTCGCGGCTAAATCAGGCGTGATCGGCTTGACGAAAACGCTGGCGAAAGAGCTTGCGTCAAGAAATATCACCGTTAATGCAATCGCTCCGGGGTTTATTTCGACGGAAATGACGGACAAGCTGACAAAAGATATTCAAGACGAAATGCTGAAGCAGATTCCGCTTGCACGGTTCGGCGATCCGTCTGACATCAGCAGCGCCGTTGTTTTCCTCGCATCTGACCATGCGAGCTACATGACCGGCCAGACGCTGAACATCAACGGCGGAATGGCTATGGTTTAAACGAAATCAAAAATTGAATTATCTCTGGTTTTTTAAAAACGAATCAACTATAATACTTGAGGGGAGGTGAATAGCTATGGCAGACGCATTAGAGCGTGTAACAAAAATCATCGTAGACCGCCTCGGCGTGGATGAAGCCGACGTCACTCTTGAAGCTTCTTTTAAAGAGGATTTAGGCGCTGATTCCCTTGATGTAGTTGAGCTTGTCATGGAACTTGAAGACGAGTTTGATATGGAGATTTCTGACGAAGATGCTGAAAAGATTGCAACAGTCGGTGACGCTGTGAACTACATAAATAGTAAGCAGTAAGCTCATTTAAAGTCCCGTTTAAAGACGGGGCTTTATCCCTTTATAAATGCGGCTTTAATTTTAATGTTTTGCTGCCCAATGATACACGAACCTGCCTTTTCATAGGAGGTGAGGTGAACTTGATGTGCCCATATGGAGGTTGCTATGTCAAAACATTCACATTTCAGAGACAAAAAAATGTTTCAAAAGAAAGCGGAGCAGTTTAAAAAGTTTCAGGAACGGATTTCGGTTCAATTTCAAAACGAGAAGCTTTTATATCAAGCATTTACACATTCATCTTATGTGAATGAGCATCGAAAGAAGCCATATGAAGATAATGAGAGGCTTGAATTTTTAGGAGACGCCGTTTTGGAACTGACGATTTCTCAATTTTTATACGCCAAATACCCGGCGATGAGCGAGGGTGATTTGACGAAATTGAGAGCGGCGATCGTATGTGAGCCTTCTTTGGTTTCCCTGGCCCATGAGCTTTCTTTCGGAGAGCTTGTTCTATTGGGAAAAGGAGAGGAAATGACTGGAGGAAGAAAGCGTCCGGCGCTTTTAGCCGATGTGTTTGAAGCTTTTATCGGTGCGCTCTATCTGGATCAGGGGCTCGAAGCTGTCGTGGCCTTTCTGAAAGCGTACGTTTTCCCTAAAATCGACGATGGTGCTTTTTCTCATGTGATGGATTTTAAAAGCCAGCTGCAGGAATTTGTACAGCGCGACGGACGAGGTATTCTGGAGTATAAAATCCTTCAGGAAAAAGGACCGGCGCACAACCGCGAATTTGAAGCAAACGTATCGCTAAAAGGAGAAGTACTTGGGGTGGGAAGCGGCCGTTCCAAAAAAGAAGCAGAACAGCATGCCGCTCAAGAAGCGCTCGCGAGGCTGCAAAAACACCATATGAAACAATAAATCCCCCTTGCAAAACTCAGGGGGATTTCAATGTATTTTAAGCCTTTTCGATGGGGTTATGATAGAATTGTAATACTTTAATACATAAGGAGGATCACCATGTTCCTCAAACGTTTAGACGTGATAGGATTTAAATCGTTTGCAGAACGAATTTCTGTAGATTTTGTAAAAGGCGTGACAGCTGTCGTCGGTCCGAACGGCAGCGGAAAAAGCAACATTACCGACGCGATCCGCTGGGTGCTCGGTGAACAGTCCGCCAAATCGCTCAGAGGCGGTAAAATGGAAGACATCATTTTTGCAGGCAGCGATTCGCGGAAAAAGCTGAATCTTGCCGAAGTGACGCTGACGCTTGACAATGACGACCGCTTTTTGCCGATCGATTTTCACGAAGTCAGTGTGACGAGAAGAGTCTACAGATCTGGGGAAAGCGAATTTCTCATCAACAACCAGCCGTGCCGTCTGAAAGATATCATTGATCTTTTTATGGATTCGGGGCTTGGAAAAGAAGCGTTTTCCATCATCAGCCAAGGCAAAGTCGAAGAGATTTTAAGCAGCAAGGCTGAAGAGCGGAGAAGCATCTTTGAAGAAGCGGCCGGCGTATTAAAATACAAAACGAGAAAGAAAAAAGCCGAAAACAAGCTGTTTGAGACACAGGACAATTTGAACCGTGTCGAAGACATCCTCCACGAGCTCGAGGGGCAGGTGGAGCCGCTGAAAGTGCAGGCTTCGATCGCCAAAGACTACCTTGAAAAAAAGGATGAGCTTGAAAAAATCGAAATCGCGTTAACGGCGTATGATATCGAAGAGCTTCACGGAAAATGGGAAGCCCTTCAGCAGAAAGTCGAAAAGGCGAAAGACGAAGAGATGTCTTCGTCTGCGGCCATCCAGGCAAAGGAAGCCAAAATCGAAGAGGCAAGAGACAAAATTCAAGCGCTCGACGAATCGGTCGATGAGCTTCAGCAAGTGCTGCTTTTGACAAGCGAGGAACTGGAGAAGCTTGAAGGCCGGAAAGAAGTGCTGAAGGAACGCAAAAAAAACGCGACGCAAAACAGAGCTCAGCTTGAAGAAGCGCTCGTCCAGCGCAGTGAAAAAGAGCGAAGCCTGAAAGAAAAAATCGCCGCGCAGAAGCTTGTGTTTGAAAAGCTCGAGGCCGAAGCAAAAGAGCTTGCCCGAAAGGTGAAAGAAAAGAATCAGGCTCTATCCGGATACAGCGAAAATGTAGAAGAAGAAATCGAACAGCTGAAAAGCGATTATTTCGAGCTCTTGAACGAACAGGCATCCGTCCGAAACGAGCTTCAATTTCTTGAAGACCAAATGTCCCAATCCGCGGCGCAGCAAAAACGACTCGCGCAAAACAATGAAAAATATTTAAGCGAGCGGAAGGAAATCGCCGACCGAAAGATGAAAACCGAACACGAATTCAGCCTCGTCGACGAGCGCCTTCACAGCCAGATTCAAGCATTCAGGGACGCGCAAAAAAGCTATGAACAGAAAAAAAGCCAGTACGAGAAAAAGGAATCCGCCCTTTACCAAGCTTATCAATACGTTCAGCAGGCGCGCTCCAAAAAGGAAATGCTTGAAGCGATGCAGGAGGACTTCTCAGGGTTTTATCAAGGCGTCAAAGAAGTATTAAAGGCCAAGAGCGAGCTTCCGGGCATTCGCGGTGCGATTGCCGAGCTGTTAAAGACGGACGAGCGGTATGAAACAGCGATTGAAATCGCGCTCGGCGCAACGGCCCAACATGTTGTCACTGACGATGAAGACGCCGCCAGACGGGCGATTCAATATTTGAAAAAGCATTCGTTCGGAAGGGCGACCTTTCTCCCGCTTTCCGTCATCAAAGAGCGCCGCATTCAGTCGCGAGATATCGAAGCGGCGAAAGAAAATCCGTCGTTCATCGGCATCGCCAGCGAGCTTGTTTCGTTTGATCCGGCCTACCGGACCGTCGTGCAAAACCTGCTTGGCACCGTGCTGATCACCGAGCATTTAAAAGGCGCCAACGATCTTGCCAAACGGCTCGGCCACAGATACCGGATCGTCACCCTTGAAGGGGATGTCGTCAATCCGGGCGGTTCAATGACGGGAGGAGCCGTTAAGAAAAAAAGCAGCTCGCTTCTGGGACGCAACAGGGAGCTGGAAGCCCAGACAAAACGTCTCGCCGAGATGGAAGAGAAAACCGAATTGCTCGAAAAAGAAGTGAAAGCCCTGAAGCAGACGATGCAAGAGCTTGATGCCAAACTTCAGTCACTCCGCGAGGACGGGGAAGGCTTAAGAACCGAACAGCAGGAAATCAAAGGGCGTCTGTACGAACTCGAAATCGCCGAGAAAAACGTCAACAGCCATTTGGAGCTCTACGATCAGGAAAAATCGGCTCTGCTCGAAGGGGACGAAGACAAGAAACGGCGTAAAAAAGAGCTTGAAGAAAAGCTCACATCGATCGCCGGCGGGCTGAAGCGCCTCGATTCCGAAATCGAAGCGATGACGGAGCGGAAACAGACACAGACCTCGACGAAAGAAGCGCTGCAAAGCGAGCTGACCGATTTGAAAGTGGTGCTGGCGAAAACCGAACAGTCGTGTGCGAATGAACGGGAAAAGCTCGCAAGGCTTGAAGAAGAGTATGCCGAGAATGCGGAAGCGCTCAAAATTGCCGAAGAGGATCTCTCTTTCTTGACGACAGAAATGTCCTCCAATACTTCAGGGGAGGAAAAACTTGAAGAAGCTGCGAAAAAGAAGCTGAACGACAAAAATAAAACCGCAGAGCTTATCGCATCAAGAAGAGAGCAGCGGATGAAACTGCAAAAAGGCCTTGAAACCGAAGAGCTGGAACTGAAAGAAATGAAGCGCCAGTATAAGCAGATGGCAGGCCTCTTAAAAGACGAAGAAGTCAAGCTCGGCCGCATGGAAGTCGAACTCGACAACCTGCTCTCTTTCCTGCGGGAAGAGTATGGACTTTCATTTGAAGGGGCGAGGGAAAAATATCCTTTGGAGCTTTCCCCTGAAGAGGCGAGGAAGCGCGTCAAGCTGATCAAGCTTGCAATCGAAGAGCTGGGAACGGTGAACCTCGGCAGCATTGAGGAATTCGAAAGGGTCAATGAACGCTACCTCTTCCTCTCGGAGCAGAAAGACGACCTGCTCGAAGCGAAAAATACGCTCTTTAAGGTTATCGAGGAAATGGATGAGGAAATGACGAAGCGTTTTGCGGAAACATTTGCACAGATCAGTTCTCATTTCGAAGACGTCTTCCGGGCGCTGTTCGGCGGCGGAAGAGCCGAACTCAAGCTGACAGATCCGAATGACCTGCTCCAATCGGGCGTCGATATTATCGCTCAGCCTCCGGGCAAAAAGCTGCAGAACCTGAGCCTGCTTTCCGGCGGGGAACGGGCCTTGACGGCGATCGCGCTCCTGTTTTCGATTCTCAAAGTCAGACCGGTTCCGTTCTGCGTGCTGGATGAAGTCGAGGCAGCGCTTGACGAAGCGAACGTGTTCCGCTTTGCCCAATACTTGAAAAAATACAGCCATGAAACCCAGTTTATCGTCATCACCCACCGGAAAGGAACGATGGAAGAAGCCGATGTTCTTTACGGCGTGACGATGCAGGAATCAGGCGTTTCCAAGCTGGTCTCAGTCAAGCTTGAAGAAACAAAAGAACTAGTTCAATAAAGCGAGGTTACAGGACATGAGCTTTTTTAAAAAACTGAAAGAAAAAATCACACAGCAGACCGATTCGGTTTCAGGCAAATTTAAAGAAGGCCTGGCGAAAACGAGAAATACGTTTCAGGAGCGGGTCAATGAGCTTGTCTCCCGCTACCGGAAAGTGGACGAGGATTTTTTTGAAGAGCTTGAAGAGGTTCTGATCAGCGCTGATGTCGGCGTTTCAACGGTGATGGAGCTGATTGACGAACTGAAAAGCGAGGTCAAACGAAGAAATATTCAGGACCCGAAAGAGGTTCAGTCCGTCATTTCTGAAAAGCTCGTCGAAATCTATGAAGGCGGGGAGCAGGAAGCAGCAGAGCTCCGCGTCGAAGACGGCCGCTTAAACATCATTTTATTCGTCGGCGTAAACGGCGTCGGCAAAACGACGACGATCGGCAAGCTTGCCCATCAATTCATCAAAGAAGGCAAAAATGTCGTCCTTGCTGCCGGAGATACATTCAGAGCCGGCGCGATCGATCAGCTTGAAGTGTGGGGAGAGCGCGTCGGCGCGCATGTCGTCAAACAGGCGGAAGGCTCGGACCCTGCGGCCGTTATCTATGACGCCGTTCAAGCCGCGAAAGCGCGCGGCGCCGATGTTCTGCTTTGCGACACGGCAGGACGTCTCCAAAATAAAGTGAACTTAATGAAAGAACTCGAAAAGGTAAAGCGCGTGATTCAGCGCGAAGTGCCTGATGCACCTCATGAAGTGCTGCTCGTACTCGATGCGACGACAGGACAGAACGCGATGACACAGGCGCGCGAATTTTCCAAAGCGACTGATGTCTCCGGCATCGTGCTGACGAAGCTCGACGGAACGGCAAAAGGCGGCATCGTCCTCGCCATCCGCCACGAGCTCCAGATTCCGGTCAAGTTTGTCGGACTGGGAGAAAAAATGGATGACCTGCAGCCGTTTGAAGCAGAGTCATATGTATACGGCCTGTTTTCCGATCTGATCGAGAAAGAAGAGTAGGCGCGGAAAACCTTTTCTTTTTCGCCGTCATGTATGACAAGATAAAAACTTGACAGATCAAATATTTCAGCGTAAACTAATGTATCGTAAAGGGATTTGACTTAACAAAGGGGAGAGTCTCATGACGCTTGAAAAAACAACGAGAATGAATTACCTATTCGATTTCTATCAGTCGTTGTTGACATCAAAACAAAAAAGCTACATGTCGCTTTACTACTTAGACGATTTCTCCCTTGGCGAAATAGCTGAAGAATATCATGTCTCAAGGCAAGCGGTCTATGACAATATCAAGCGGACCGAAGCCATGCTTGAGCAATATGAAGAAAAGCTACTTTTGTTTAAAAAATTTCAAGAGCGCAATAAGATTTTTGAAGAGCTGAGAAAGCTGACTGACGGTCAGCCCGAAGCGGAATCCCTGATCGACGCGCTTGAGAAATTAGATTAGGAGGCGGCACTTAATATGGCATTCGAAGGATTAGCCGACCGACTGCAGCAAACGATCTCAAAAATCCGCGGAAAAGGAAAAGTAACGGAGCAAGACGTCAAAGACATGATGCGTGAAGTCCGTTTAGCGCTCCTTGAAGCGGACGTCAATTTTAAAGTCGTGAAAGATTTTGTGAAAAAGGTAAGCGAACGAGCTGTCGGACAAGACGTCATGAAAAGCCTGACGCCCGGACAGCAGGTCATTAAAGTGGTAAAAGAAGAACTGACGGAGCTGATGGGCGGCGAGGAAAGCAAGATTGCCGCTGCAAAGCGTCCGCCGACCGTCATCATGATGGTCGGTCTGCAAGGGGCCGGTAAAACGACGTCGACCGGAAAGCTCGCCAACCTGCTTCGCAAAAAACATAACCGCAATCCGCTGCTCGTGGCAGCAGACATCTACCGCCCGGCGGCGATCAAACAGCTGGAAACGCTCGGCAAACAGCTCGATATGCCGGTATTTTCACTGGGTGACAAGGTCAGTCCGGTTGAGATTGCCAAGCAGGCCATCGAAAAGGCGAAAGAAGATCATCATGACTACGTTCTCATCGATACGGCGGGACGCCTTCACATTGATGAAGACCTGATGGATGAGCTTGAGCAGGTAAAAGAAACAGCTCAGCCGGAAGAGATTTTCCTTGTCGTTGATTCCATGACGGGTCAAGATGCGGTAAATGTTGCCAAAAGCTTCAACGAACAGCTCGGTGTGACGGGTGTCATTCTGACGAAGCTTGACGGTGATACAAGAGGCGGGGCGGCCTTGTCGATCCGCGCCGTGACCAACACGCCGATCAAATTTGCCGGAATGGGCGAAAAGCTTGATGCGCTGGAGCCGTTTCATCCCGAACGGATGGCCTCGCGAATTCTCGGAATGGGCGATGTGCTCACCCTTATCGAGAAAGCCCAGGCCAACGTAGACGAAGAAAAGGCGAAAGAACTCGAGCAAAAAATGAAAAATATGAGCTTTACGCTCGACGACTTTTTGGAACAGCTCGGACAGGTCCGCAATATGGGGCCGCTTGAAGATCTGATTCAAATGATGCCCGGCGCAGGCAAAATGAAAGGCTTAAAAAACGTTAAAGTTGATGAAAAACAGCTCAGCCATATCGAAGCCATCATCAAGTCGATGACCGGGAAGGAAAAAGAGCAGCCTGAGATCATCAATGCAAGCAGGCGCAAACGGATTGCGAAAGGAAGCGGGACATCCGTACAGGAAGTCAACCGTCTTTTAAAGCAATTTGAAGAAATGAAAAAAATGATGAAACAGATGACAAACATGACAAAAGGCAAGAAAAAAGGGTTTAAACTGCCCTTCATGTAAACCTGTTTTCAGATGATAAAAACGTTGTTAAGAAAAAACACTTTACAAACACTTTTATCATTGTTAATATACTATCTTGTTGAAATATTTTCGGAGGTGCTAGTAAAATGGCAGTAAAAATTCGTTTAAAACGTATGGGAGCAAAAAAATCTCCTTTCTATCGTATTGTTGTAGCAGATTCTCGTTCACCGCGTGACGGCCGTTTCATCGAAACAGTCGGAACTTACAACCCGGTTGCAAAACCAGCGGAAGTCAAAATCGACGAAGAGCTTGCGCTTAAATGGCTTCAAACAGGAGCTAAACCGTCTGACACGGTTCGCAACCTGTTCTCTAAAGAAGGCATTATGGAAAAATTCCACAACGCTAAACAAAGCAAATAATGAGTGATCTGCACTTGGAAGAGCTGATTGTATCACTGGTCAAACCGCTTGTGGATCATCCGGATGACGTTCAGGTTTTCAGAGAGGAAAATCCAGAGCGGACGATGTTCCGCTTGTCTGTCAACAGAGAGGATACCGGCAAGATCATCGGCAAAAAAGGGCGCACTGCAAGGGCGATACGCTCTGTCGTATTTGCGGCAGGCGCACAGTCTTCTAAGAAAGTTCAACTTGAGATCGCAGACTAAGGGGAGAGGGTGAAAACCTCCCCCTTTTTTAACATGTAAGAAAAATAGAAACAGATGAACGATTCCGATTGTCAGCTTATGCCAGGCTGCCGGATTTCAGGGAAAGGAAAAATCACGGGACAGTAGGTGATGATGCCATGCAAATTATCCAACGTGTTACCGTTATGCAGGTTTTGACTGAAAACAGCAAAAAAAAGCTGCTGGCTTCTTTTGAAGAACGAAAGGAAATCCTTGAGCGCGAATGCAACCAGCTCTATTTTCAGCTCAGGAAGCACGAAAAGGAACACCACAATCCGGCAGCGACTGAATCATTTAAAAAAGAAATTGAAAAACGTCAGGACAAGATTAAAATGATCGTTTTTCAAATCAATCAAATCCATACACTGCCGCTTGGCAGCGAAGTAAAGGAAAAAGAAATCGACGCTTTAATGGACATTGAAGTCGGGGATAATTGGCATGATATGACGACGGGAAAAACAATCGTGATTAAAGACGGGATCGTCATTGAAATTCGTCCGAGGTGAAGAAATGCTGAAACAATGGTTTAATGTAGGGAAAATTGTTAATACTCATGGGGTAAAAGGCGAAGTCCGCGTCATTTCAAGAACCGATTTTCCTGAGGAACGGTACAAGCCCGGAAACGCGCTCTACTTGTTCCGTGAAGGAACAGACGAGCCTGTCAAGGTGACCGTCAGCGCCCACAGGCTTCATAAACAGTTCCACCTTTTGCAGTTTAAAGAGGTTGAAACGCTCACCGAAGCCGAAAAATTAAAGAATGCCTTGATTAAAGTTCCCGAAGACCAATTAAGCCAGTTGGCGGAAGACGAGTACTACTTTCACGAAATCATCGGCTGCGATGTTTTTTCGGAAGACGGGGATTTAATCGGCAAGGTCAAAGAAATTTTAACGCCGGGCGCCAACGATGTCTGGGTCGTGGCCAGACCGGGAAAGAAAGACGCGCTTATCCCTTATATCGACGCCGTTGTCAAAGAGATTAATGTGGCGGATCAAACGATCAAGATTCATATCATGGAAGGGTTACTTGACGAATGAAAATCGATTTTTTAACGCTTTTTCCGGAAATGTTTGAAGGTGTGCTCGGCTCGTCGATCCTGCAAAAAGCTCAGGATAAGGACGCTGTCCACTTTCGCGTGGTGAACTTTCGGGCCTTTTCCGACAACAAGCATCAAACCGTTGATGATTATCCATACGGCGGGGGAGCAGGAATGGTGCTGAAACCGCAGCCTGTCTTTGATGCGGTCGAAAAGCTGACAGCTGAAGCCGAAGGGTCTCCGAGAATCATCCTCGTCTGCCCCCAAGGGGAACGCTATACCCAACAGAAGGCTGAAGAACTGGCGCAGGAAGAGCATTTAATGTTCATTTGCGGGCATTATGAAGGGTATGATGAGCGGATCAGAGAGCACCTGTCTACAGACGAAATTTCGATCGGAGATTTCGTTTTGACAGGGGGAGAGCTGCCAGCGATGATGATCGCAGACAGTGTTGTGCGGCTTTTGCCGGGCGTGCTCGGCAAGGAAGAATCGCACCTTGAAGACTCTTTCAGCACGGGGCTTCTTGAACACCCTCATTATACGCGGCCGGCAGATTATAAAGGCCTGAAGGTGCCGGACGTTCTGACATCCGGGAACCATGCGAAAATCAAAGAATGGCGGCGGAAGGAGTCTCTCAGGCGCACTTTTTTAAGGCGGCCCGACCTTCTGGAAAACTATCCTTTATCTGAAGAAGAGCGAAAATGGATTTCTGAATGGAAAAACCGGTAGATTCTATTGCACCCGGAAAAAAGGTGTGGTATGATACTACTTGTGACTTGAACGGGAACGCTCGTTTAAGTTTGAAAACGATGTTCCGCTGTGCCGGTTAACTCGCGCAAGAGCATCTGTTGGAAGGAGTTGAAGACGATGCAAAAATTGATTGAAGATATCACAAAAGAACAATTGCGCACTGATTTGCCTGCGTTCCGTCCTGGTGATACTTTACGTGTACACGTTAAAGTTGTCGAGGGTAACCGTGAGCGTATCCAGGTTTTTGAAGGTGTCGTGATTAAGCGTCGTGGTGGCGGAATCAGCGAAACTTTCACAGTTCGTAAGATTTCTTACGGTGTCGGAGTTGAGCGTACATTCCCATTGCACACACCGAAAATCGCGAAAATCGAAGTTGTCCGTCATGGTAAAGTACGCCGTGCGAAACTTTATTACCTGCGCGAACTTCGTGGAAAAGCGGCTCGTATTAAAGAAATCAGACGATAAAGATAACGAACGAAAAGAGCTTGTTAACCATAACAAGCTCTTTTTTTGTCAAACAAGTATAAATGCACCGCACCATTAAAAGAATAGCAATAACAGAAAGTAGGTGTCAGACAAATGGTGATCCAATGGTTCCCAGGGCATATGGCCAAAGCGAGGCGGGAAGTAACGGAGAAACTCAAGCTGATCGACATTGTATACGAACTGGTCGACGCCAGAATTCCGATGTCTTCAAGAAACCCGATGATTGAAGAGATTTTAAAAAACAAACCGAGGATCATGCTGCTCAACAAGGCGGATAAAGCGGACTCCTCCGTGACGAAGGCTTGGAAGCAGCACTTTGAAAAAGACGGAATTCCTTCTCTCGCCATCAACTCGGTCAACGGACAGGGGCTCAATCAAATTCTTCCCGCTTCAAAAGAGCTGCTGAAAGAAAAGTTTGATAAAATGAAAGCAAAAGGTGTAAAGCCGCGCGCGATCAGAGCGTTGATCGTCGGCATTCCGAACGTCGGCAAATCGACTTTAATCAACCGGCTGGCGAAAAAAAACATCGCCAAAACGGGCGACAGACCCGGGATCACAACGGCGCAGCAGTGGGTGAAGGTCGGAAAAGAGCTCGAGCTTCTCGATACCCCGGGGATTTTATGGCCGAAGTTTGAGGACGAGCTTGTCGGGCTGAGGCTTGCGGCAACAGGTGCAATTAAAGATTCGATTATCAACTTGCAGGATGTCGCCGTCTACGGTTTGCGCTTTTTGGAAGAGAATTACCCTGAGCGCTTAAAAAAGCGCTATGATCTGGAAGAGATTCCAGAAGAGATTGCAGCGCTTTTTGATGAGATCGGAAAAAAACGCGGCTGTCTCATGGCCGGAGGCGAGATCAATTACGACAAGACGACAGAAGTCATCATCCGCGATATCCGCACCGAAAAGTTCGGTCCGCTTTCTTTTGAAAAGCCGGAGGATATGTAAAAAGGCGCGCTTTTAAAAGAGCGGGCCTTTATTTTTGCAGGAGATGCGCCGATAAGAACATTAGGGGAGAAGAGAAAGTGAAAACATTAACCGTCAAAGAAATTAAAGAACATCTTCAATCGGTGAGTGATGAAAAAGACCCTTTTATAGAGCAGTGCAAAAATGATGGGCGGAAAAGCGTCCAAGCGCTTGTCGACGCCTGGCTGAAGAAAAATAAAAGGCTTTCGGCCATGCGGGAAGAGTGGCAGGTGATGACGTCTTTCGAACGGTCGCTGAGAGCGCGGGGCTATCAATATATCGCCGGAATCGACGAGGCGGGCAGAGGGCCTCTCGCAGGGCCTGTTGTTGCCGCCGCTGTCATCCTCAAAGAAGACTGTGAAATATTAGGGCTGACAGATTCGAAAAAACTGTCAAAGCAAAAAAGAGAAGACTATTATTCATACATTATGGAAGAAGCCGCAGCAGTCGGCGTCGGGATCGCTGACGCTGATGAGATCGATGAGCTGAATATTTATGAAGCCTCGAAAGCGGCGATGCTGAAAGCGGTCCAAGCGCTGGACGTCGCTCCGGATTATCTTCTAATCGACGCCATGTCGCTTGCAGTCGAAACAGAGCAGTCATCGATCATTAAAGGGGATGCAAAAAGCGCATCGATAGCGGCAGGCGCATGCATCGCAAAAGTGACGAGAGACAGGCTGATGGATGAATACGCTGCAAAGTATCCTCTCTACGGCTTTGAAAAGCATAAAGGCTACGGAACAAAAGAGCATCTGCATGCCCTTGCCAAATACGGCCCGTCGCCGATACACCGAAGATCGTTCGCCCCTGTTAAAGCACATGAATAACGTTCCGGAGGAAGAATGACTTTGATGATGCTGAACGATGTACATAACAGCTTAAGAAAACAATTTGAACAAGCTGATCCTCTCCAGCGGATCAGCGGAACGGAGACGGATCAGAAAAGGCTGATGCTCGGCAAAGTGCTCCGCTTTATCAGCGAGCAGTTCGCCGAAATACAAATCGGCAATACGAAATGGCAGGGGAAGCTTGAGGCACCCCTGAAAGCGGGCGCTCATTACTGGTTTTCGTATGAAAAGAAGCCTGATGAAGCGACAGGCCGCCTTCAGGTCGTTGAAGCGTTTGACAAAAACCCGAAGACAGTGCAGGATGCCGCTTTTAAGCTGTTGAACGGGCTTTCTCTGAAGCGGACGAAGGAAGCTGTCTTTCTGGTCGGAGCGTTGCTGAAGGAGCAGCAGCCGATCAGGGAAAACGATTTAAGAGCCGCCATCAAGTGGCTTGAAAATCTGCCGAAGTCTGACGCCCAAAAAGGCGCCGATGCCGTCATGTTCGCTCTTAAACGCGAACTTCCCGTCCATCCCGGCGTGCTCGATTCGATTTTGGCCGTCAAAAACCCAGTACCGCTGAACGAGCAGATTGCCAAAACATTTGATATGATCACGAACGCCACTCAGCAATCCGCAGGCATGGAAAAGCTGAAGCAGGCGCTTTTGCCTGTTTTACAAGCGGAGACCGAGGTGCATGCCGAAAAGCTGATTCAAAAGCTTGCAGAACACGTCAGGTCGCTCGAAAAAGGAGAACTGCAGGGCGTTCAGCCATTAAAGCCGCAGGTTCATTCAGAAGTCGGGAATCCTTTGCAAAAAGCTGACGCCGGCGGCACCCAAGGACAAGAAGCAAAAGCTGTTCAGCAGCAGCCGCAAAAAGCAGAAATCGCGGCAGCTAAAGACCTGCTCGCTAAATTGGCGGCACAAGCCGAAACGAACGGGACGCATATTGTAAAAGAAGCGGCAGGCGTCATCAGAGCGCTTGAATCGAGCGGATCTTTAGGACAAGCTCCGGCCGTTCCGGGCGGATTTACGCCAAAAGAGACGGAATTATTGCAGCATATCATGAAAGAAACAGCACCTGCATTAACGAATAAAGCCGATGTATTTTCCGTTCTCCTCAAGATCAAAGACCTTTTAGGCGTCAGAGATGAACTCTCATTGTTGAGAGCGATGGAAAACGGCGCTGTTCTCAAAGATCAGGGCCTTCAATCTTTAAAGCTCGTGCTGAATGAAATGAGGCATGCTTCCGATCTTCCCGCTCCTGTAAAACAGGAAGCTGACCAAATCTTTCACCGTTTAAACGGACAGCTGTTTTTGCAAAATGATCAGCCTGCCCAGAGCCAGCTTTTTCTGTCGTACCCTTTGTTTTCAAAGAACGGCGTTCAGGATTTGACCGTTTTCTTAAAAGGGCAGAAAAAGGACGACGGAAAGATCGACCCTTCCCAGTGCCGCCTTATGTTTTACCTTCAGTTGGAGGCCTTGGAAGAGACGGTGATCGATTGTTTAATCCAGCAAAACGTCATGACGGTTACAATTGAAACAGGATTCGACTTGGAGCCTTTGCTTGAACCGCTGGTGCCCGCTTTAAAGGAAAATCTGAAAGAACTGGGCTACAGCTTGTCAGGCGTCACAGCAAAAAAACGGGAAAACATGAAGCTTGCTCCTTTTCTGGACGCCCGCTTTGAACAAATTACAGAGAGCGCAGTGGATGTGAAAATATGAAGGAAGAATCTGTTCCATTAAGAAGAGCTGTTGCGCTTCACTACGATGAAATGAAGGATAAGGCGCCGAAGGTGGTTGCCAAAGGATCGGGATACACGGCGGAGAAGATCATTGAAGAGGCGCAGAAAGCCGGCGTTCCGATTCAGGAAGATGCGACGCTTGTCGAATTAATGCGCCACTTGGAGCTTGACGATCACATTCCTGAAGCACTTTACGAAATCGTCGCCGAGATCTTTTCATTCGTCTATACGCTTGATGAAAAAATGAAAAAGAGGGAATGACTTTTGAAAAAAAGCCGTTTCCTCTATTAATTTTATATTTTTAATAAAATAAAAGTGTGAATGTTTAGAAGGATTTTACGATTTCTCATCGAAACCTAGACAATCGATCTATGATTATATAAAATGAAAGCGCAGTCTATTTTTATTTTTGCTACATAAGTTAGGAGGATGGGAAATGAATATCCATGAGTACCAAGGGAAAGAAGTACTCAGACAATACGGAGTGGCTGTTCCGGAAGGTAAAGTGGCATTTACAGCAGATGAAGCGGTCAAAGCAGCGGAAGCGCTGTCCAGCTCGGTTTATGTCGTGAAAGCTCAAATTCACGCCGGCGGACGCGGTAAAGCTGGCGGGGTTAAAATTGCAAAATCAAAAGAAGAAGTCAAAGCCTATGCGGAAGAATTGTTGGGGAAGACGCTTGTCACTCACCAGACGGGTCCTGACGGCCAGCAAATAAAACGCTTACTTATTGAAGAAGGCTGCGATATCAAAAAAGAATACTATGTCGGTCTGGTTCTTGACAGGGCGACTTCACGCATCGTGCTGATGGCATCCGAAGAAGGCGGCACGGAAATTGAAGAAGTCGCTGAAAAAACGCCGGAAAAAATCGTCAAAGAAGTGATCGATCCGGCTGTCGGACTGCAGGGTTACCAGGCGAGAAAAATCGCCTTCGCCATCAATATCCCGAAAGAGCTTGTCGGCCAGGCTGTTAAATTTATGATGGGATTGTACAAGGCGTTTACTGAAAAAGACTGTTCCATTGCTGAAATCAATCCGCTCGTCGTCACAGGTGACGGAAAAGTCATGGCCCTTGACGCCAAGCTGAACTTTGACAGCAATGCGCTATACAGACAAAAAGACATCTTGGAGTACAGAGATCTCGATGAAGAAGATCCGAAGGAAATCGAAGCATCCAAGTATGATTTAAGCTATATTTCGCTCGATGGAAACATCGGCTGCATGGTCAACGGAGCGGGGCTTGCGATGTCGACCATGGACATTATCAAGCACTACGGAGGGGAACCGGCCAACTTCCTTGACGTTGGAGGCGGCGCGACAGCTGAAAAGGTAACGGAAGCGTTCAAGATCATTTTGTCTGATCAAAACGTCAAAGGGATCTTTGTCAATATTTTCGGCGGTATCATGAAATGCGACGTCATTGCAGAAGGTGTTGTTGAAGCGACGAAACAAGTCGGTCTGACATTGCCGCTTGTCGTTCGCCTTGAAGGCACCAATGTCGATCTCGGCAAGAAGATCCTCGATGATTCAGGACTCAATATTACGTCTGCGGAATCAATGGCTGACGGCGCGCAGAAAATCGTATCCTTAGTGAAGTAAGAAAGGCAGGGGACCAAAATGAGTGTATTTATTAATAAAGACACAAAAGTCATTGTTCAGGGGATAACGGGTTCAACCGCTTTGTTTCACACAAAGCAGATGCTTGAATACGGAACGAAAATTGTCGGCGGAGTCACACCGGGCAAAGGCGGAACAGAGGTTGAAGGGGTGCCTGTGTTCAACACGGTCGAAGAGGCTGTAAAGCAGACCGGGGCAAATGCGTCTGTCATTTACGTTCCTGCGGCTTTTGCAGCCGATGCGATTATGGAAGCGACAGATGCTGAGCTTGATCTTGTCATCTGTATTACTGAGCACATTCCGGTGCTGGATATGGTAAAAGTTAAAAGGTATATGGAAGACAAGAAAACAAGGCTCATCGGTCCGAACTGTCCAGGAGTCATTACGCCTGAGGAGTGTAAAATCGGGATCATGCCCGGATATATCCATAAAAAAGGCCATGTCGGCGTTGTGTCGCGTTCAGGAACCCTTACATATGAAGCGGTTCATCAGCTTTCAGAAGCAGGAGTCGGCCAGTCAACGGCAGTGGGCATCGGCGGAGACCCTGTCAACGGGACGAACTTCATCGATGTGCTGAAGGCGTTTAATGAAGATCCTGATACACATGCGGTAATCATGATCGGCGAAATCGGCGGAACAGCTGAAGAGGAAGCGGCCGAATGGGTGAAAGCCAACATGACCAAACCTGTCGTCGGTTTCATCGGAGGAAAAACAGCGCCTCCTGGCAAGCGTATGGGGCATGCCGGCGCCATCATTTCCGGAGGAAAAGGAACGGCGGACGAAAAGGTCAAAACGATGAACGCCTGCGGAATCGAAGTGGCTGAAACGCCTTCTGTTATGGGAGAAACATTGATTAAAGTGCTGAAGGAAAAAGGCCTTTACGAAACGTGTAAAACACATTGATCTTAACATGAGCGGGAATAGTCCGATTGGTCTATTCCTGCTTTTTCATAACTGGTTAAATCGTTTAGTACTTTCAGATTGTTTTGTTTTAAAAATGTTTGGAGGTTTTTGAATGAACGACAGCAGCGAGCTTTTGATATTGCTCCGCCTTCGCGGCACACTCTCCCCTTCTCTGCTGACCAAGTGGTGGAAGCAGGATCCTTCCTTGTCTCTTACGGGCGAAAAAAACCATCTTTTAACGAAGCTTTCATTAAAAAGATCAGACTTGTGCTCCATACGAAAACTGGCGGAACAAGAACTGTCTAATGTTAAACGGCTCATCCGTTCTTACGAAGCGGCTGGAGTCCGCATGGCCGCCATATGTTCCCCCGATTATCCAGCCAGCCTGAAAACCATTCATGACCCGCCTCCCGTCCTTTTTTTAAAAGGAGATGTTAAACTTCTCAATGAACAAAGACTGATCGGAATCGTCGGAACCCGCAGCCCGTCATTATACGGAAAAAGAGCAGCGGTTCACCTTGTCAGGGAGCTTTGCAAAAAAAGCTGGACGATCGTCAGCGGCCTTGCAAAAGGAATTGACGGTCTTGCACATCAGGAGAGCATCTGTTCAAAGGGAAGGACAATCGGCGTCATCGCGGGCGGATTCAATAGCATATATCCCCGTGAACACCGCCAGCTCGCCGGTCAAATGGCCGAAAACCACCTGCTGGTATCAGAGCACCCTCCCCACGTTAAACCTCAAAAATGGCACTTTCCGATGCGAAATCGGCTGATCAGCGGATTAACGGAAGGAATCGTTGTCGTCCAGGGAAAGGAAAAGAGCGGGTCGCTCATCACAGCATATCAAGCCCTTGAGCAGGGGCGGGAGGTGTTCGCCGTGCCTGGTCCGATCTTTGACGCCAACTCTTTCGGTCCTTCAAGGCTGATCCAGGAAGGGGCGAAACTCGTATTGAATATTGAAGATATTTTGAGCGAACTGCCGCCTTCACGCACTCAATATCCGGAACCTGTTTAGAATTATCGTTTGACAAACTGTATTGTAATATTTAATAATAGTGAGGATTTCAAGTTTAAACGCTTTAATCGGCGTTCAACATATAGAAGGATTAAATCAGACACTTTTCGTAAAAATAATGATTATATAAACGACGATTATGCTGAATACAATAAAAAGGCTAAATTGAAAAGAGAGAGAACACCTCTTGAGGGGGATAATGTTATGTCCGAATACTTAGTCATCGTGGAATCGCCTGCAAAGGCAAAAACGATTGAGCGATACTTAGGAAAAAAATATAAAGTGAAAGCTTCGATGGGACACGTCAGAGACTTGCCGAAAAGCCAGATGGGCGTTGACATCGAGCAGAACTTTGAACCAAAATACATCACGATCCGCGGGAAAGGCCCCGTGTTAAAAGAATTAAAAACGGCCGCCAAAAAGGCAAAAAAAGTCTATCTCGCAGCCGACCCCGACAGGGAAGGGGAAGCGATCGCGTGGCATTTGGCACACAGCCTTGATCTGGATCTGAATTCCGACTGCCGCGTCGTATTTAATGAGATTACAAAAGATGCGATCAAAGATTCATTTAAGCATCCGCGCATGATCAATATGGATCTTGTCGACGCCCAGCAGGCGAGAAGAATTCTGGACCGCCTTGTAGGGTACAAAATCAGCCCGATTTTATGGAAAAAAGTAAAAAAAGGCTTGAGTGCGGGACGTGTCCAATCTGTTGCACTCCGCCTTATCATTGACAGAGAAAAAGAAATCAACGATTTTAAACCTGAAGAATATTGGACCATTGAAGGGTCTTTTCTCAAAGGCAAAGAAACATTTGAAGCGAGTTTCTTCGGAATAAACGGCGAAAAGCACCAGCTGAAAAGCGAAGAAGATGTAAAACAAATCCTCTCCCAGATCAAAGGGAACAAATTTGAGGTTAAAAAGGTTACGAAAAAAGAACGGAAGCGGAACCCTGCGCTCCCGTTTACAACATCGACGCTTCAGCAGGAAGCGGCGCGTAAATTAAATTTCCGGGCAAAGAAAACGATGATGATCGCCCAGCAGCTTTATGAAGGAATCGATCTTGGCAAAGAAGGAACTGTCGGGTTAATCACTTATATGAGAACGGATTCAACCCGCATCTCGAATACAGCTCAAGAAGAAGCGGCATCATTCATCGGCGAACAGTACGGAAAAGAATTTTTGGGGAGCAAGCGAAAACCTGCCAAAAAGAATGAAAACGCCCAGGATGCCCACGAAGCGATCAGGCCGACCTCGGTGCTCAGAAAGCCTTCCGATCTGAAGGCGGTATTGGGAAGAGACCAGCTTCGACTATACAAGCTGATCTGGGAGCGCTTTGTCGCAAGCCAGATGGCTCCGGCGACACTCGATACGATGAGCGTCGATCTTGAAAACAACGGGTTGACATTTCGGGCGAACGGCAGTAAAGTCAAGTTTTCAGGTTTCATGAAGGTGTACGTTGAAGGAAAAGACGATCAGATGGAAGAGAAGAATAAGATGCTTCCGGATCTCGCTGAAGGCGACACCGTTCTTTCAAAAGATATCGAACCCGAACAGCACTTCACACAGCCGCCTCCGCGCTATACGGAAGCAAGGCTGGTCAAAACGCTTGAAGAGCTGGGAATCGGCCGTCCGTCGACTTACGCGCCGACGCTTGACACAATTCAAAAGCGCGGGTATGTTGCCCTTGATAACAAACGCTTTATCCCGACTGAACTCGGTCAAATCGTGCTTGACTTGATCATGGAGTTTTTCCCTGAGATCATTAATGTTGAGTTCACCGCCAAAATGGAAAAAGAGCTTGATGACGTTGAAGACGGAAACATTCAATGGGTGCAGATCATCGATTCCTTTTACAAGGACTTTGAAAAACGCGTTGAAAAGGCGGAAGCCGAGATGCAGGAAGTGGAAATCGAACCGGAGTATGCGGGTGTGGACTGTGAAGAGTGCGGCCACCCGATGGTCTATAAAATGGGCCGCTACGGCAAATTTATGGCCTGCTCCAATTTTCCGGACTGCCGCAACACCAAGCCGATTGTAAAAGAGATCGGGGTCAAATGCCCTTCATGCAAAACCGGCAACATCGTCGAGCGCAAATCGAAAAAACGCCGTATTTTTTACGGCTGTGACCGCTATCCTGAATGCGAATTCGTATCATGGGATAAACCGCTTGAACGGAAATGTCCGAAATGTGAGGACATGCTTGTCGAGAAAAAGCTCAAAAAAGGCGTTCAAGTGCAGTGCGTGAATTGCGATTATAAGGAAGAACAACAAAAGTAGCGGTGAGCAGGGCTTTGCTCACCTTCTTTGTTGTGTTAAAAGATGAAGTCAACTCATAAATTAGGAGATGTGAATATGAATCAAACAGTAAATGTCATCGGTGCAGGACTTGCCGGAAGCGAAGCTGCATGGCAGCTTGCCAAGCGAGGTATCAATGTCCGTTTATACGAAATGAGGCCTGTTAAACAAACGCCGGCACACCATACAGATAAATTCGCAGAACTTGTCTGCAGCAACTCGCTTCGGGCGAATTCATTAACGAACGCTGTCGGTGTATTAAAGGAAGAAATGCGGGTTCTTGACTCGGCCATCATCGCTGCTGCTGACGAATGTTCTGTTCCTGCCGGCGGTGCGCTTGCCGTAGACAGGCATGAATTTGCCGCAAACGTTACCGAAAAAGTAAAGAATCATCCGAATGTGACTGTGCTCAATGAAGAAGTCACGGAAATACCGGAAGGACCGACTATTATTGCAACAGGACCGCTGACGTCAGAATCGCTTTCCGCGAAGCTCCGGGAGCTGACAGGAGAGGACTATCTGTACTTTTATGACGCCGCTGCGCCGATAGTTGAGAAAGACAGCCTTGACATGGATAAAGTCTATTTGAAATCCCGCTATGACAAAGGGGAGGCAGCGTATTTGAACTGTCCGATGACTGAAGAAGAGTTTGACAGATTTTATGACGCCCTTGTGTCTGCAGAAACTGTTCCATTGAAAGAATTTGAAAAGGAAATCTTCTTTGAAGGCTGCATGCCGATTGAAGTCATGGCGAAGCGCGGCAAAAAAACGATGCTGTTCGGCCCGATGAAGCCTGTCGGTCTTGAAGATCCCAAAACAGGAAAGCGTCCATACGCCGTTGTGCAGCTGCGCCAAGATGATGCAGCCGGCACGCTTTACAATATCGTCGGTTTTCAGACCCATCTCAAATGGGGCGACCAAAAGGAAGTGCTCCGCCTCATTCCGGGACTGGAACAAGCTGAAATCGTCCGCTACGGCGTAATGCACAGAAATACGTTCATCAACTCGCCGAGTCTTTTAAAAGCGACCTACCAGTTTAAAAAACGGGACGATCTGTTTTTCGCCGGCCAAATGACAGGTGTTGAAGGGTATGTTGAATCAGCGGCTTCAGGTCTTGTTGCCGGAATAAATGCGGCTCGGCTCATTCAGGGAAAAGAACCGGTCACTTTTTCAAATGAAACAGCGATCGGCAGCATGGCCCATTACATCACGGAAACAAACAAGAAAAACTTCCAGCCGATGAATGCGAACTTCGGTCTGTTCAAGGAATTGGGGGTTAAAATTAAAAACAAGCAGGAACGAAATGAACAGTTTGCTTCGCGCGCATTGGAGACAATTCAAAATATTTCGAAAACGCTATAGTTATTCATTGCCAGATGAACTTGTTATGTGATAACATTTAAAAGCCCTTTTCGAAGAGGTGTAATGATGGCAAATGTTAAGAATTTTTTAACTTTATTCATTGAATATTTACAAATAGAAAAGAATTATTCAAAATATACAATTGTGGGTTACATTTCTTCTATTGAAGACTTTGAACGCTTTTTACAAGTTCAGGGCATAAAAGGTTTTGAAGACGTGACTTATCCGGATGTGAGAATTTTCTTGACGGAAGCGCATGAAAAAGGGCTTACTCGCAGGACGATCAGCAAGAAAATTTCGGCTCTGCGAAGCTTCTATAAATTTTTATTAAGGGAAAAGATGGTAAAAGAAAACCCGTTTCTGCTTGTCAGTCTTCCGAAACAGGATAAACGGATTCCAAAATTTTTATATGAAAAAGAACTTGAAGAACTGTTTGAGGTTTCGGACTTGAGTACACCGCTCGGTCAAAGGAATCAGGCGCTCTTGGAACTTCTTTACGCAACAGGCATGCGGGTAAGCGAACTTTGCAGCCTGAAGGAATCCGATTTGGATCTGTTTTTAGATACGGTTTTGGTTCACGGGAAAGGCAGGAAGCAAAGGTATATTCCATTTGGTTCATTCGCCCGGGAGGCTTTGGATCTGTATTTGCAAAATGGAAGACGCATCCTTCTGTTAAAAGCGAAAGAGCCCTGTCCTTTTATTTTTTTGAATCAAAGGGGCGGGCCCTTAACCCCGAGGGGGGTTCGTTACATTTTGGGAGAACTGGTCAAGAAGACTTCGGGTACATTACATATACATCCGCATATGCTCCGCCATACTTTTGCCACCCATTTGTTAAATGAGGGTGCGGATCTCAGGAGCGTTCAGGAACTGCTTGGGCATTCAAACCTTTCTTCAACCCAGGTGTATACGCATGTATCTAAAGATATGCTCAGAAAGACATATATGTCTCATCACCCTCGGGCGCATAAAGGGAAATAAAGGAGGTTCTTTTATGTCATCTTTTCACGCAACGACGATATTCGCCGTCCAGCACAACGGAAAAAGCGCGATGGCGGGAGACGGCCAGGTTACGTTCGGTCAGGCTGTCGTCATGAAGCATACCGCTAGAAAGGTAAGAAAGCTCTTCAACGGGAAAGTCATTGCCGGCTTTGCCGGTTCTGTTGCGGACGCTTTCACGCTCTTTGAAATGTTTGAAGCGAAGCTTGAAGAGTACAACGGCAATTTACAGCGTGCGGCAGTCGAGCTTGCAAAAGAGTGGCGAAGCGATAAAGTCCTCAGAAAGCTTGAGGCGATGCTGATCGTCATGAACGCTGACAGCATGCTGCTCGTTTCCGGAACAGGCGAGGTGATTGAACCTGACGACGGCATTTTGGCGATCGGCTCAGGCGGAAACTATGCCCTGGCAGCCGGAAGGGCGTTGAAACGTCATGCAGGCGGCCAGCTTGACGCAAGAGCGATTGCGAGGGCCTCACTTGAAACCGCGGGCGAAATCTGTGTGTATACGAACGATCAGATCATTGTAGAAGAACTTGAATAGAAAGGATATGAGGCATATGGAAAAAAAGCCGCTGACTCCTAGGCAGATCGTCGAAAGGCTTGATCAATACATCGTCGGCCAGCTCGATGCGAAAAAAGCGGTCGCCGTGGCATTGAGGAACCGCTACAGAAGAAGTCTTCTTGATGAAAAACTGCGCGAAGAAATCGTTCCGAAAAACATATTGATGATGGGTCCGACAGGTGTGGGAAAAACCGAGATTGCAAGACGAATCGCGAAGCTCGTCGGCGCTCCGTTCGTCAAAATCGAAGCGACGAAGTTCACGGAAGTCGGTTATGTGGGCAGAGATGTTGAATCGATGGTCAGGGATCTTGTGGAAACGTCAATCCGCCTCGTCAAAGAGGAAAAAATGAACGAAGTGAAAGGCATCGCCGAAGAAAACGCAAATAAACGCCTCGTCCGCCTGCTTGTACCGGGAAGGAAAAAACAGTCAGGTGCGAAAAATCCTTTTGAAATGCTGTTTGGCGGAAATCAGGATCAAGAGACGAATGAAGCGGAAAAGCATGAAGACACGGATATCGAAAACAACCGGAAGCGGATTGCACATCAGCTTGCTCTCGGCGAGCTTGAAGACCATTATGTCACCGTGGAGGTGGAGGAGCAGCAGCCATCCATGTTTGATATGCTCCAAGGCTCGGGTATGGAACAGATGGGCATGAACATGCAGGATGCGCTCAGCAGCCTGATGCCGAAAAAGAAAAAGCGCCGCAAGCTGACGGTTAGGGAAGCACGAAAAGTGCTGACGAATGAAGAAGCGGCAAAGCTCATCGATATGGACGAAGCTGCCCAGGAGGCCGTCCTGAGAGCCGAACAGTCGGGAATCATCTTTATCGATGAGATCGATAAAATCGCCAAAAAGAGCGGTGCTTCTTCATCGGCCGACGTCTCAAGAGAGGGCGTGCAGCGCGATATTCTTCCAATTGTAGAAGGCTCTACCGTCATGACAAAGTACGGTGCGGTCAAAACGGATCACGTGCTGTTCATCGCTGCAGGTGCATTCCATATGGCGAAGCCTTCAGATCTAATTCCAGAGCTGCAGGGACGCTTTCCGATCCGCGTTGAGCTTCAAAAGCTGAGCATCGATGATTTTGTGAAAATCTTAACTGAGCCTGACAACGCTCTTCTAAAGCAGTATAAGGCTTTATTGAAGACGGAAGGTATATCTCTTGAATTTTCTGACGATGCTATTCGTAAGATTGCAGAAGTGGCTTATCATGTGAACCAGGACACAGACAATATCGGGGCGAGAAGGCTTCACACCATTTTGGAACGGCTTTTGGAAGAACTGTCATTCGAGGCTCCGGATGTGACGATGGAGGAAGTTGTCATCACGCCTCAATATGTTGAAGAAAAGCTCGGTTCGATCGCTAAGAATAAGGATTTAAGCCAGTTTATTTTATAAACAATTAAATAAGAGTAATTTAGGAGGATCAATTTATTATGGCTTTATTACAAAAAACAAGAAAGATTAATGCAATGCTGCAAAATGCGGCAGGGAAGCCGGTTAATTTTAAAGAAATGGCCGAAACGCTTCGCGATGTGATTGATTCGAACATTTTCGTCGTCAGCCGCAGAGGAAAGCTTCTCGGTTTCTCGATCAACCAGCAGATCGAAAATGACCGGATGAAAAAAATGCTTGAAGAGCGTCAGTTTCCTGAAGACTATACAAAAAGTCTGTTCAACATTCCGGAAACTTCATCCAACCTTGACATTAACAGCGAATATACGGCTTTCCCTGTGGAAAACCGCGATTTGTTCCAAGCGGGTCTGACCACAGTCGTTCCGATCATCGGAGGAGGCGAAAGACTCGGCACCTTGATTCTGTCCCGCCTTCAGGAGAAATTCGAGGATGACGATCTGATCCTTGCCGAATATGGCGCAACGGTCGTAGGAATGGAAATTCTCAGAGAGAAAGCTGAAGAGATCGAAGAGGAAGCACGCAGCAAAGCGGTCGTTCAAATGGCGATCAGTTCATTATCTTACAGCGAGCTTGAAGCAATTGAACATATTTTTGAAGAGCTTGACGGAAATGAAGGTCTGCTTGTCGCAAGTAAAATTGCAGACCGCGTCGGCATCACCCGCTCGGTCATTGTCAATGCGCTGCGCAAACTTGAAAGCGCCGGTGTCATTGAATCAAGGTCATTAGGGATGAAAGGCACATACATTAAAGTCCTGAACAACAAATTTTTAATGGAATTAGAAAAACTAAAGTCTCATTAAAAGACGAAAGCCGCAGAACATGCCGTTCTGCGGCTTTTTTTATTTCACATTTTAAACTATATTATCGTAATTTTTTCATATCAAAAACAACTAAAATGCGGTGCTGAATCAATGCGTTGCTTGAATAAAAAATATACTAACATAATGTTTTGAAACTTTAACAAACGTAACAGTACATAGTTCTTACAATCTAGGTCAAAATACCTATTCATAAAATAGATATTTATTACGATTTTTTTTTGCGTCCAGATCATAGACTTTAAGCCTATTATTCCTTACAATAGGCTTATGGTTTTTACAATTCTCGACAAGATTTTGAGACAGATGGAAAAAGATTGGAGGTATTTGGCGATGGATATATTTTCAGGAACAATACATAGACTAGAGGGAGCCTTGAATCAAGCGAACATTAAGCAAAAAGTCATAACGAACAATCTGGCCAATGTAGACACACCGAACTACAAGGCGAAAAAAGTATCCTTCAAAAATGTGCTGAATGAGGAGTCCTCCCGAATTAACGCTATAAAAACAGACTATAGACACATTGACTTCAAAAGGAATGAGTCAAATTATTCAGTTGTGTCGAGAAAGAATACAAGTTATCAGGAAAACGGGAACAACGTGGACGTTGATCAGGAAATGAGTGAAATGGCGAAAAATCAAATCCAGTATCAAGCGCTGGTTGAAAGAATAAGCGGCAAATTCAACTCACTGCGGACCGCGATTACAGGAGGTAAATAATGGGGGTATTCAATAGCATCAACATCTCAGCTTCGGCGTTGACTGCACAGAGAGTCAGAATGGATACCGTTTCTTCCAACCTGGCAAACATGGACACAACAAGAGCGAAGCTGGTCGACGGACAGTGGCAGCCGTATAGAAGAAAGCTTGTATCGACGGCTCCGAAAGGCGAATCTTTTTCATCCGTGCTCCAATCATCGATGAATGCATCGGCGAGAGTCGGTGAAGGGGTAAAGGTGACCAAGATCAGCGAAGACAAAACACCGTTTAAACTCGTTTATGATCCGACGCATCCCGACGCAAACGAAGACGGATACGTGCAGATGCCGAATGTCGATCCGCTAAAAGAGATGGTTGATTTAATGGGCAGCACAAGGTCATATGAAGCGAATGTCACAGCGATGAATGCGACTAAAGGAATGCTGATGAAAGCACTAGAAATCGGAAAGTAGGGTGATGACACGAATGGTTAATGGAATCTCTCCATTTGGAATTCAACCCGTGCAGGCGGGAACGAATGCAACAAATCAGATCACGAACAAGCAGGACGGTTCAGAGAACCAAGTCAGCTTTTCCAACGTGCTGAAAGATTCTATCAATGCTTTGAATCAATCTCAAAATGAATCTGATAAACTGACAAACGCGCTTGCTCTCGGTCAGGATGTCAACCTTGATGAAGTGATGGTTGCAGCCCAGAAGGCAAATATTACATTGACGGCTGCGACGGAATTCCGCAACAAAGCGGTTGAAGCTTATCAGGAAATCATGAGAATGCAAATGTAAGAAAGGAGTCTGAAAGCGAAGAGAATTAGTGTAACTACCGGGGGAGTAAGATGAATCGTACTTTATTGCAAATCAAAACGAAAATAACAGATTTTTGGAAAAACAGATCAAAGCTGCAGAAGTTTTTGATGATCGGCATCGTCGCTCTGGCAGTGATCCTGTCAATCATCATTGGAATTGTTGCTTCGTCGAATAAAATGGTGCCGCTCTATAAAGACTTGTCAGCTGAAGAAACCGGCCAAATCAAAAAAGTGCTCGATGAAAAAGGTGTTCCATCTGAGGTTGCAGCTGACGGTTCAGTCATTAAAGTTCCGGAAGAAAAAGTCGACGGGCTGAAAGTCGATCTTGCGGCAGAGGGTCTTCCGAAAAGCGGAAGCATCGATTATTCGTTCTTTGGTCAAAATGCCGGTTTCGGTATGACGGACAACGAATTTGACGTATTGAAAGTGAAAGCAACGCAAACCGAGCTTTCCAACCTCATCAAAGGAATAGACGGGATTAAAGATTCAAAGGTCATGATTAACCTGCCGAAGGAATCCGTCTTTGTCGGAGAGGAAAAGCCGGAAGCATCCGCTTCGATTGTTCTTCAGGTGAAGCCCGGCCACACGCTTGATCAAAATGAAATCAACGGCCTTTATCATCTCGTATCGAAAAGCGTGCCGAACCTTGATCCGGAAAACATCGTGATCATGGATCAAAACTCCACGTATTACGATCAAACCGGCAAAGATTCAGGTTCATACGCTGACAGCTACTCTTCACAAAGGCAAGTCAAAGCTCAGATCGAAAAGGACCTGCAGAGACAAATTCAAACCATGCTCGGCACGATGATGGGACAGGATAAAGTAGTTGTATCCGTAACATCCGACATCGACTTCACAAAAGAAAACAGGACGGAAGATCTGGTTGAACCTGTCGACAAAGAAAATATGGAAGGGATCACGGTCAGCGCAGAGCGCGTCAGTGAAACGTATTCCGGACAGGGAGCGCAAGCTGGAGGCGTCAACGGAACAGGTGAAAACGATGTAACAAACTATGCGGAGACAGAAGGCGGAACAGGCAACGGAGACTACGAAAAAAGCGAAGAACGAATCAACAATGAAGTCAACAAAATCCATAAAGAAATCGCCGAAAGTCCGTACAAAATCAGAGATCTGGGCGTCCAGGTCATGGTTGAACCGCCTGATGCGAAGAACCCGCAGTCACTGCCTGCTGAAAGAGAAGATGATATTAAAAAAATCCTCTCAACCATTGTGAAAACATCGATCGACAAGAAGTATGAAGAAGAGCCGCTGACAGATGAGGATATTGAAAATAAAATCGTTGTTTCTGTCCAATCGTTCGACGGCAAGCAGACAATCGATGAAGGAACGGAAACAGGCGGCATACCGATGTGGATTTACATCGCAGGTGGAGCAGCGCTTGTTGCTGTAATCGGCCTCATCATCTGGCTTGTCAGAAGACGTAAAAATAGAGATGACGAATACGAGGAAGAATGGTATGAAACGCCTCAGGAACCGATTCGTGTTGCTGATGTGAACAATGAAAAAGAGACGGAAGAAACTGTCAGACGAAAACAGCTTGAAAAAATGGCGAAAGATAAGCCTGAAGAATTCGCCAAATTGTTGCGCAGCTGGCTGACCGAGGATTAGGAGGAGTATTGAAATGGCAAAAATGAAACAAGACAGGCTTACAGGCAAACAAAAAGCGGCCATTCTCATGATATCCTTAGGGCTTGATGTGTCAGCTTCCGTTTACAAGCATTTAACAGATGAAGAAATCGAAAGGCTGACGCTTGAAATATCAAATGTCAGAGCTGTATCACCAGAGAAAAAAGATGAAATTATTCAGGAATTTCATGAAACGGCTATTGCTCAAGAATATATATCACAAGGCGGCATTCACTACGCCAAGCAGGTGCTTGACAAAGCGCTCGGCGAAGACAAAGCCGCCAGCATTATCAACAGGTTGACATCGTCTCTTCAAGTCAGACCGTTCGATTTTGCCAGAAAAGCGGATCCCGAGCAGATTCTGAACTTTATCCAGCATGAACATCCGCAGACGATCGCATTGATTCTGTCTTATCTCGATCCCGTGCAATCCGGTCAGATATTATCAGAACTGAATCAGGATGTGCAGGCAGAGGTTGCAAGACGGATCGCTGTCATGGACAGGACGTCGCCGGAAATCATCAATGAAGTCGAACAGATTTTGGAGCAAAAGCTATCCTCCACATTCACTCAGGACTACACGCAGACCGGCGGTATTGAAGCCGTTGTCGAAGTGTTGAACGGAGTTGACAGAGGTACGGAGAAAACGATCCTTGACTCCCTTGAAATCCAGGATCCTGAGCTTGCCGACGAGATTAAAAAGCGGATGTTCGTCTTTGAAGATATCGTTACGCTTGATAACCGCGCCATTCAAAGGGTTATCCGCGATGTGGAAAACGACGATCTGCTTCTCTCCCTCAAAGTGGCCAGCGAAGAGGTCAAAGACATCGTCTTCAGCAATATGTCGCAGCGTATGGCTGAAACATTTAAAGAAGAAATGGAATTCATGGGCCCTGTGCGTCTGCGTGACGTAGAAGAAGCTCAATCCAGAATCGTAAGCGTCATCCGAAGACTTGAAGAAGCAGGTGAGATCGTAATCGCCAGAGGCGGAGGAGATGATATCATTGTCTAACATTATTAAACAGCGATTATCATCAATACCGCCAAAAGAAAGGCGGACGATTTCATTAAAGGAAGTCAAACTTCCTGAAACAGAAACCGAACTTGATACCGGACAGGATCCGGAATTCCTCCTCGATCATGCCAGACAGGAAGCCGGGAAAATATACGAAAAAGCGAACGCTGAACTCGAACAGGTCAGACGGCAAATCGAAGAGGAAAGGATAAGCTGGGAAACAGAACGCGAAGCGCTGATAGACCAGGCGAAACAAGAAGGCTTTCAAGCGGGGTTTGAACAGGGAAAGGCCGAGGCCCAAAGCACTTATCAATCCTATTTGGATGAAGCTAATGCCATCGTCGGAGCGGCGAGGCGTGACTATGAAGAAAAAATCGAACAATCTTCCGAAGAAATTGTCGAACTTGCCGTGTCGCTGGCTAAAAAAGTTTGGAATCAAAAAGCTGACGACAAAGAAGCTTTTTCAGCCCTCGTCAAACAGGTGCTGTCCGAAATGAAGGAGTTCGATGACATTGCCGTCTATGTGGATCCGGAGTATTACACAGAGGTTCAAAGCCACAAAAACGAACTTGAGCAGCTCCTCCAATATGGCGCCCATCTCGTGATATACGCCGATGAAAAAGCGCCGAAAGGAACGTGCTATGTTGAAACGGCTTTCGGAAGAATTGATGCAGGAATCGACACTCAATTACAGCAGCTGAAACAAAAACTGCTCAGCCTGCTTGAAACGGCAGGTGTTGTCCAGTGATGCTTGAGCAGCTGCTTGAATGTATAGAAACCGCAGACTCCTACAAACGTTACGGAAAAGTCAAACAAGCGGTCGGCCTGATGATTGAATCCAAAGGACCTGAATGCTCAATCGGCGATGTCTGCAAAATCTATACAAAAGGTGACGGGCCAAAGGCCATCAAAGCTGAGGTCGTCGGTTTCAAAGACCAAAATATTCTTCTGATGCCATATTTGGAAGCGGCCAATATTGCACCCGGCAGCATTGTCGAAGCGACGGGAGAATCGCTCAGAGTCAAAGTCGGCTCCGGCTTGATCGGGCAAGTTGTCGATGCATTCGGCAATCCGCTCGACGGCAGCGCGCTTCCGAAAGGTTTGGCTCAAGTTTCGACAGACCAGGCGCCGCCTAATCCGATGAAAAGGCCGCCAATCAGAGAAAAAATGGCGGTCGGCGTCAGATCAATCGACAGTCTGCTGACCGTCGGAAAAGGACAACGTGTCGGGATATTCGCCGGAAGCGGCGTCGGAAAAAGCACGCTCATGGGCATGATTGCAAGAGAGACGGCCGCAGACTTGAATGTCATCGCTCTTGTCGGAGAGCGGGGCCGCGAAGTCAGAGAGTTCATTGAGAAAGATCTCGGCGAAGAAGGGCTAAAACGCACGATCGTTGTAGTGGCTACTTCCGACCAGCCGGCATTGATGCGGCTGAAAGCGGCCTATACAGCAACAGCGATTGCCGAGTACTTCCGCGACAAAGGACAAAACGTGATGTTCATGATGGACTCGGTGACAAGGGTTGCCATGGCTCAGAGGGAAATCGGCCTGGCGACGGGCGAACCGCCGACGACGAAAGGTTATACACCCTCAGTGTTCGCTATTTTACCTAAGCTCTTAGAACGAACAGGAACGACGGAAAACGGGTCAATAACTGCTTTCTATACGGTTCTTGTCGACGGTGATGATATGAATGAACCGATCGCCGATACTGTCAGGGGAATCTTGGACGGTCATATCGTTCTTGACCGGAGCCTTGCGAATAAAGGCCAGTTTCCGGCAGTCAACATTTTAAAAAGCATCAGCAGGGTGATGTCAAACATCGCCGGGAAAGATCATATAAGAGCAGCGAACCGGTTCAGGGAAATGCTGTCAACCTATCAAAACTCAGAGGACCTGATCAACATAGGAGCCTATAAAAAAGGGTCTTCCAGAGAAATTGATGAGGCCATACAATTCCACCCTAAGCTGATCAGCTTCCTCAAGCAGGAAGTGGATGAAGCGGCGTCGCTGGAAGAGAGCATTTCTTTATTAAAGAGTCTTACAGGAAGAGAGGATTAAGAATGGCTTATTCATTTAAATTTCAAAAGCTCCTCGAGCTTAAAGAAAATGAAAAAGACCAATCATTCGCTGAATATCAGCACTCAGTTTCCGAATTCGAAAAGGTTGCGGAAAAGCTGTATGAAAGCATGAACCAAAAAGAAACGCTAGAAAAGAACAAGGAAATCAAGATGCAGACAGGAATGAGCGTTCAGGAAATGCGGCATTATCAGCAATTTGTCACAAATCTTGAAACGACTATCTACCATTATCAAAAGCTCGTCATGATGAAGAGAAATGAAATGAATGAAAAACAGCACGATCTGACGGAAAAAAATATCGAGCTGAAAAAATTTGAAAAAATGAAAGAAAAGCAGTTTGAAATGTATTCGCTGCAAAACAAAGCAAATGAGTTAAAGGAAATGGACGATATCTCCATTGCCCAGTACATAACTCAAGGAAGCTAGGGGTAGAAAAACGATGACCGAAGAAAAAAAAGCCGGTAAATTTCAGACATTTTTGTTTGTCATCGTCATTCCGCTGATCTTTTTAATCGTTGCAGCGTTTGTCGGCATGTGGCTTTTGGGCGTCAATTTCCAGGATGCAGCCTCCAAAATCCCCGTTGTTAAAGAGCTTGTGAAAAACGGCGAGGATCAGGACAAAGATCACGCAGCAAAGCAGCAGGAGAACAAAGCAGAAAAGCTCCAAAAGACGATCGATGAACAAAAAAGCGAAATCGAAACGCTGACGAGTGACTTGAAAACGAGTGATCAAGAGATTAAAAGGCTGAAACAAAAAATCAGCTCGTTCGAAAAAACGGAAAAAGATGAAAAAGAGCAGAAAGAAAAGAACGCCGAAGGTCAAGGAGACGGAAAAAAAGTCGTCAAAATTTATGAAAGCATGCAAAGCAATAAAGCTGCAAAAATTTTAAGCGAATTAAAAGAAGAAGAGGCAATCAACATTTTAGATTCTTTAAGCAAAAAGAAAGTGACTGAGATCCTCTCCAAAATGTCTCCTGATAAAGCGGCTGTATTCACAGAAAAGCTTGTGAAAAACGAAGCGAAAAATGAAAAGAAAAAAGAAGGGGGGGAATAGCTTGAGGCTTTTTGACGCAATCTCTTTTGATGCCAAGCCTGCGGCGGATACCGCAACTGCAAAAACGAGCAGGACGCCCCTGGGCGGACTCTTTCAAAATGTGCTCCAAAAGGAAAACAGCTCACTTTCCCCTTTTCAAAAGGGAGAAGAACCTTCTCAGGACACGTCATTGGAAGGGCTTTTGCATGAACTGAAGCAATGGCTTTTAAATAATGAAGGCGGCTCCTTCAATGAAGACTGGTTGAATTCCCTCCAGCATGTTGAAGAGCTGAATCCATCTCCGGATGAACTCGCATTGGCAGAACAGCTGTTACAGCAAATAAAAGAGCTGCTTGAAAATGCCGCTCTGCCTGGACAATCAGGCAAAACAGCTGATGCTATTGAAGCTGTGCCTGCTGACGAAAGCGGGACAGAAGAGCCGAAACTGACTGACCTGCAAATTCTTGGTCAGATTCAGCAGCTGCTCGCTGTGATCGTAAATGAAAATCAACCGGCACTCAAAACTTCACAAATCGCAGAAATATTGAAACAAGCGCCGGAATTTCTCGCCGCTCTTCAGACAAAGGCGGGAACAGAAGGGCTGATTGATGAACTTAAACGCCAATTTTTCACAAAAGATCCGGGTGAGTCGCAGCTTTTGTCCATGTCAAACGCCGAGCTGAAAAGCTTGAAAAGTGTAATGGAGCAGATGATGAACGCAAACGCTGAACCGGATCAAAAAGAGTGGAAAATGGCGGAAAGCGAACTAAAGGCAATGCTCATGAGCAAAAAAACCGATGTCTCTCTTTCTGAGAAGCCGTTGTCCTTTGTTTTGAACGGAAGGGAAATTCAAACTGAAGGAAAGCAAGGCCAAAAGGAACAGCCGATTCAACCCTCTGTACTGGCTAATCATCGGACAGGCGCAGTGCTGATCCAGGGTCTCCAAACTTCGGCGGCAGAGGAATCTTCCGCTCAGCCGAAAAGCTTTTCAGAACAAATTCTCAGCTCATGGAAACAGATGAAGTATACACCGTTCGGCAGATCGACAGGCAGTTTCACGATCCGCCTGAATCCTGAAAATCTTGGCTTTATCACGATCAAACTCGTCAAACAGCACGGGATGTTTTCGAGCAAAATCATCGCATCGACCCAGTCGGCTAAAGAGCTGCTCGAACACAATCTCGCGCATCTTAAACAGGCGCTGCCCAACATGTCTGTACAAATTGACCGCTTCGGTGTACCGCTTCAAAACGGTGATCAGACCTTCGGACAGCTGGCGGACGAACAGAAAAACCAGCAGCAGCCGAAGCAAGATCAGCAAAAAGAGCAGGAAAATGAGGGCTTTCAGGAGTTTTTGGATGATCTTATCGAGACTCGATCACAGGACAGCGAGGAGGAGATCTAATGCCTGACACTTCAATTGATACAAGAACTGCCATAGGGACAACAAACACAAAATCAACGACATCCAATTATTTGTCCGAGGCAAAAAAAGCCGAGAAAGCAGGGAGCGGCTCCAACCTTGGCAAGGATGAATTTTTGAAACTGCTCATGAAACAACTGCAGTACCAAGACCCCTTAAATCCGATGGAAGACCGTGAATTCATTGCGCAAATGGCGACCTTTTCAAGCCTTGAGCAACTAACGAATCTAAACTCAACGATGTCGACGTTTGTCGGACTTCAGGACCCGATGACGATGTATGTCAGCTGGATCGGAAAAGAAGTTACTTATGAAGGCGAAGACAGCGAAGAGAAAACGGCGCTCGTCAAATCAGTTAAAAGCTCAGACGGACAGTATCTGCTTGTCCTTGACGATGGAACCGAAGTCAATCCGTGGAATGTGACGGCGGTAAGCCATTCTGACAAATAAAAACAGATAATTCAGGGAGGAATAATTATGTTACGTTCACTATATTCAGGAATCAGCGGCATGAAAAACTTTCAGACAAAGCTTGATGTCGTGGCAAACAACATTTCGAATGTCAATGCGGCAGGCTATAAGAAAAGCCGGGTTACGTTTAAAGATATTGTCAGCCAACAGCTTTCCGGTGCGTCGTCGTCTACTGCAAATCGCGGTTCTGTCAACGGCCAGCAGGTCGGGCTCGGTGCAACGATCGGATCGATCGATATCATTCATACAAACGCAGCGCCTTCAACAACAGGCCGCCAGCTTGACATGACCATTACAGGAGACGGCTACTTCCGAGTTGGAACAGGAGAAGAAGAATACTACACAAGATCCGGAAACTTCTACCTTTCTGATGAAGGTGACCTCGTCACTGTTGATGGGCTGTTCGTCTTAACGGCCAACAACGGAAGAATCAATATCCCGCAAGACGCGCAAAGCTTCAGCATCGCACCTGACGGAACCGTGTCTTATGTCGATCAAAACAACGAGAACCAGACCGCCGGCCAAATCTCGCTTGCGACATTCAGCAACACATCCGGCTTGTCAAAAGCGGGAGACAACCTTTACCGCGAAACATTGAGTTCTGGAGCTCCGCAAGTCGTCGTGCCTGGAGAAGGCGGCTCAGGAAAGATTCAAACGAGTGCGCTTGAAATGTCGAACGTCGACCTTTCAGAAGAGTTTTCCGAAATGATTATCGCGCAGCGCGGTTTCCAGTCCAATGCGAAAATCATTACAACCTCTGATGAAATTCTTCAGGAACTCGTCAATCTGAAGCGATAGGAGGGAAGGAGGCGCCCTCGTAAAGGCGCCTCTTGATAACACATGATCAAAGTTACGCGATTAAACGGACAGCCTTTTATTCTGAACGCGCTATTCATTGAGCAAATTGAATGTTTTCCGGATACGACAATTACGCTGTCAAACGGAAAAAAGTTTGTTGTCAAAGAAGATGAAGATACAGTTGTGGATACAATCGTGTCATTCTATCAAAAAATCCAAATACTTTCTTGTGACCAAAGAATTGAGGAATCTGAATGAATAAAAAACTTCTAGGAATTATGCTGACGATTATTCTGGCAATTGCTGTGTTAGGAACCGCTGCGTTCTTTGTCATTAAGGGAAGCGCAAGTGAAAAAGATCAAACGAAAGAACCTTCGATCGATGAAGTGGTCGAATCATCAGTTGAAGTCGCCGAAATCACGACAAACTTGAAATCGGACAATGTGGTCCGTTTGTCAATCAAGCTTGAAACCGATTCGAAAGAGGCGAAAGAAGAGCTTGAAAAGCGGGATTTCCAAATTAAAGATTCAGTCATCTCCCTTTTGGCAAACACGAACGCAGATGATCTTGAAGGACAAAAAGGAAAAGAAAAATTTAAAGAGCAGCTGAAAGAAAAGCTGAACACGAACTACATGAAAGAGGGAAAAGTGAAAACTGTATACATTACCTCCTTTAATCTGCAGTAGGAACATAGATGACAGAACCATGGAGGTGAAAACAGATGGCAGGAGAAGTACTCTCCCAAAATGAAATCGATGCACTGCTTTCAGCGATATCGACAGGTGAAATGGACGCCGACGAGCTGAAAAAAGAAGAGTCCGTTAAAAAAGTAAAAGTCTATGACTTTAAACGGGCGCTCCGCTTTTCAAAGGATCAGATCCGCAGCTTGACAAGGATTCATGATAACTTTGCAAGGCTGCTAACGACTTATTTCTCGGCTCAGCTGAGAACCTATATCCAGATCTCGGTCAGCTCGGTTGATCAGGTTCCTTATGAGGAATTCATCAGATCCATTCCGAATATGACGATCCTCAATCTGTTTGAGGTTCGCCCTCTTGAAGGAAGAATCATGATGGAGATCAACCCGACCATCGCCTATACGATGATGGACCGGGTGATGGGCGGGATCGGTTCGAGCCACAACAAAATTGACAGCATGACGGAAATTGAGACGAAAATCATGTCCAATTTATTTGAAAGCTGCCTCTCGAATTATAAAGATGCGTGGGAATCCATCACGGAAATCGAGCCGGAAATGTCCGATTTTGAAGTGAATCCGCAGTTTGTGCAAATGGTATCGCCGAATGAGACGGTCGTTGTCATTTCGCTGAACACGCAAATAGGAGACATCAGCGGGGTTATCAACCTGTGCATCCCGCACGTCGTCCTGGAACCGATCATTCCTAAGCTTTCCGTTCACTACTGGATGCAATCAGACAGAATTGAACCAAAACCGGAGGAAACAAAGTCGATAGAAAAGCGGATTATGACGGCGCGAATTCCAATTGTCGCAGAACTCGGATCATCGGAATTAACCATTGAAGAGTTTTTAAATTTAGAAATTGGAGATTGTATCACTTTGGACAAATCAGTAGCAGAACCTCTTACTGTTTTGGTCGGAGATAAACCGAAATTTCTAGCACAAGCCGGCCGAATGAATCGAAAGACTGCGATTCAAATTCTAGATCACGACATAAGAGGTGAAGAATATGGAGAATAACAATAGGTTATCACAGGATGAAATTGATGCGCTGCTTAAAGGCGGCGATGATACGGCTCAAGAGCAGCCGGAATCAGGGTTGTCCCTGATGGAACAGGATACGATCGGGGAAATCGGAAACATTTCCTTTGGGAGCTCTGCAACAGCTTTGTCCACTTTATTGAATCAAAAAGTCGAAATTACAACACCGACTGTTTCGGTGATTGAAAAAAGCCATTTAAATGATGAGTTCCCGCACCCGTATGTTTCAATCGGTGTGAGCTATACGGAAGGTTTTTCAGGAAATAATCTTCTCGTCATCAAGCAGGAAGATGCCGCGATCATCGCTGATTTGATGATGGGTGGAGACGGGACGAACGCAGATCCGTCGCTTGGCGAAATTCATCTAAGCGCCGTTCAGGAAGCGATGAACCAAATGATGGGTTCCGCAGCGACGTCGATGTCCACCGTCTTCAGCAAGAAGATTGATATTTCTCCGCCGGAAGTTGACCTCCTTGATGTGAATGAAGGGGAAGGAACAGAGCAAATTCCGAAAGAGGACCCGCTCGTCAAAGTATCTTTCAGACTGAAAGTCGGAGAACTGATCGATTCGCATATTATGCAGCTTTATCCGCTGACCTTTGCAAAAGACCTGATCGATGAATTAACGAATCAGGACGGCGGAGAAGAGCCTGTGCAGACTGAAGAGGTAAAGCAGCCGCCCGTACAGGAAAACCCGGCGCCTAGTCCGAGTCCGGCACCTGCTCAGACACAAAGACAGGAGCCTGCGCCTAAACGGCAAGGGACGGCAAAAGTTTCAGAGCCTGTGCAGGTGGCACCGGCAGAGTTTCAATCCTTTGCCCCTCAGACTGACGCGCAGCCGCACCTTCAAAACCTTGACATGCTCATGGATATTCCTTTGTCCGTCACAGTCGAGCTGGGGAGGACAAACCGCAGCGTCAAAGAGGTGCTTGAACTGTCAACCGGCAGTATCATTGAGCTTGACAAACTCGCAGGCGAGCCTGTCGACATCCTGGTCAACCAGCGCGTCGTTGCCAAAGGCGAAGTCGTCGTCATCGATGAAAACTTTGGCGTCAGGGTGACAGACATTTTAAGTCAGGCGGAACGAATCAGCAAATTACGATAATAACAGATTGATTGGAGAGATTAATAATGGCTTACAAGATTTTAGTAGTTGATGATGCAGCATTTATGAGAATGATGATTAAAGACATTTTAGTGAAAAACGGCTTTGAAGTCGTCGCAGAAGCGCAAGACGGAGCGCAGGCTGTTGAAAAATATAAAGAGCATTCACCTGATCTTGTCACAATGGATATCACGATGCCGGAAAAAGACGGAATCACGGCTCTTAAAGAAATCAAGGAAATCGATCCGCAGGCAAAAATCATCATGTGTTCGGCAATGGGCCAGCAATCGATGGTTATCGACGCTATTCAGGCGGGAGCGAAAGACTTTATCGTCAAACCGTTCCAGGCTGACCGCGTCATGGAAGCGATCAATAAAACGCTAAGCTAAAGGGTGTACAACTTGTTTAAGAAACCTCTTATTTTCATAGCCGGCCTTTGTCTATTTGCCTTTCTCGTGCTGCCGTACGCTCCGGCTCTCGCAGAGGAATCGGGGGATCAGACCGTTGACCATCTGTTTGAGCAAAAAGGTGTGGGCAAAGAGAAAGAAAAAGCAAAAGACAAAGACAAAACCGAGGAAAAAAGTTCTCTTAAGGAAGAGGCGGAGGCCGAACCCCCGTCTCCTTCCGTTTCCATATTTGATTTTGTGAAAATGATCGGCGCGTTACTGTTCGTCATTTTTCTGATCTACGCTTTGGTCAAATTCATGAATAAACGCAACCGCCTGTTAAAACCCTTCCAGTATGTCGAAAACATCGGCGGAACTTCGCTCGGGCAAAACAAGTCCGTACAGCTGATTAAAGTAGGGAACAGGGTGCTGGTCGTCGGTGTCGGCGATAATATCCAGCTGCTGAAAGAGATCGATGATGAAAAGGAATATAAAGAAATTCTCACGCAGCATGAAGCTGCGATGAACAGCAAGATTGAGTGGCAGAAATGGATGGATCAAGTCAAAGTTCCAGGCGTGCAAAAGCAAAGCGGCACAGCATCTTTTTCCGAGTCGTTAAAAGCACAGCTCGCGGAACTGAAACAAAATCGCGCAGAAGGCAGAAAGAAAGGCCAAAATCAACATGAATGAGTTTATGGATTTATTTAATTCAAGCGATGCGGCAAACGTCAGCGCCAGCGTCCGGCTCTTGCTGCTTTTGACAGTATTTTCGATCGCTCCGGGGATCTTGATCCTGATGACGTGTTTCACAAGGGTTGTCATCGTATTGTCCTTTGTCCGGACATCGTTGGCAACACAGTCAATGCCCCCAAACCAGGTGCTGATCGGACTTGCACTGTTTCTGACATTTTTCATTATGGGGCCGACTTTTTCCGAGATTAATAAAGAAGCGCTGACGCCGTTAATGAACAATAAAATCACCTTGGATGAAGCTTACACAAAAGCGGAAACCCCGATCAAAACCTTTATGAGCAAGCATACAAGACAGAAAGATCTGGCTTTATTTATGAATTACGCAAAGATGGAGACGCCTGAATCCATTAAAGATATTCCGCTTTCAACGATGGTTCCCGCGTTTGTCATCTCGGAATTGAAAACCGCGTTTCAAATGGGATTTATGATATTTATACCGTTTCTGATTATCGATATGGTTGTGGCAAGTGTTTTGATGTCGATGGGGATGATGATGCTTCCGCCGGTCATGATTTCACTGCCGTTTAAGATTTTGCTGTTTGTGCTTGTAGATGGCTGGTATTTAATCGTTAAATCTTTGCTGCAAAGCTTTTAGAGTAGGTGCTAATACATGAATTCAGAATTTGTTATATCGATGGCTGAAAGGGCTGTATACGTTACATTGCTTATCAGCGGGCCGCTTTTGGCGCTCGCTCTTCTCGTCGGGCTGATCGTCAGCGTTTTTCAGGCAACCACCCAAATACAGGAACAGACTCTTGCATTCATTCCGAAAATCGTCGCCGTTTTGGTCGGGCTCGTCATTTTCGGCCCGTGGATGCTGTCGACGATTTTATCATTCGCGACTGAGCTGTTCTCTAATTTAAACCGTTTTGCAGGGTAGTTTTAACATGTCAATAATTGAATCATTTCCAGCCTTTTTACTTGTATTTGTCAGAATCACAGCATTCTATGTAACGGTGCCTCTATTTTCTTATCGGTCAATTCCTGCCGTTCATAAAATAGGTTTTGCATTTTTTCTTGCGCTCGTCAGTTTTCAGGCGATTGAAAAGCCTCCTCAGCTTGATGTTGACGGAGTTTACATGATGTTGGCCATGAAGGAAGCGCTGATCGGGCTTCTGCTTGGGCTGATCGCCTACATGATGATCTCGGCCGTTCAAATCGCCGGATCATTCATCGATTTTCAAATGGGATTTGCGGTGGCGAATGTGATCGATCCCCAGACAGGAGCGCAAAGCCCGCTTGTCGGCCAGTTTTTATATACGTTGGCGCTGCTCCTCATGCTGAGCCTGAATGCGCATCATCTCCTGCTTGACGGGATTTATTACAGCTATCAATACATCCCGGTCGATAAGATGGCGCTGTCGTTTGGAAGCGAAGGATTTGCCGAGTTTATTGCAAAGAGCTTCAACACGATGTTTATAACAGCATTTCAATTGTCTGCGCCTGTTGTGGCTTGTTTGTTTTTAGTCGATCTGGCATTGGGGATTGTGGCGAGAACGGTGCCGCAGCTCAACGTGTTTGTCGTCGGGCTTCCTTTGAAAATCGCAATCACCTTTATCATGCTCATCATCTGCATGGCCGTTATGTTCAGCATGATGCAGCACGTCTTCGAATTTGCCATTCGGACAATGAGAGATCTATTAACTTTGCTTGGGGTGGCATGATGAAGCTGACGTTGGATTTGCAATTTTTCGCAGGTGAAAAAACGGAAAAAGCGACGCCGAAAAAACGGCGGGAAAGCAGAAAAAAAGGACAGGTTGCCAAAAGCGCAGATGTCAATACAGCGGTTACGCTTCTTATCGTGTTTTTAGCGTTTTTATTCGTCGGACCTTTTATGAGAGACCGCCTGCTCGCACTGATCGAAAAGTATTACAAAGAGTTGATCACGATGAAGGTGTCAGTCGCCAATATTCCCGGCCTGTTTCAAAGTCTTGTGCTTGAATCTGGCTTCATTATGGCACCGCTTTTGCTGACAGCCGTCGTCTCCGGGGTCTTGAGCAACTATATGCAAGTCGGGTTTTTATTTGCCCCTGAAGCGATCAAGCCTGATTTGAAAAAGCTTGACCCGCTTAAAGGATTCAAGCGGATTTACAGCATCAGAGCGATCGTTGAACTGCTTAAATCGATTTTAAAAATCGTGATTGTCGGCGGCGTGACATTCGCCGTTCTATGGCTGAACTTTGACAAAATTCTCAGAATCCCGGCGCTGTCCGCGGGCGAGGCTTTGTCATATGTCGGCTGGCTCACCTTTTTAATGGGGGTTTCCGCTGCAGTCGCCCTGATTTTTCTCGCGGTGCTCGATTACCTCTATCAAAAATTTGATTATGAAAAAAATATTCGCATGTCAAAACAGGACATTAAAGACGAATACAAAAAAACCGAAGGCGATCCTCTGATTAAGTCGAAGATCAAGCAGAAGCAAAAGGAAATGGCGATGCGCCGCATGATGCAGGATGTGCCAAAAGCGGATGTCATCATCACAAACCCGACCCATTACGCCGTCGCGCTGAAATATGACGAAAACAAAATGGATGCGCCGTTTATCATCGCAAAAGGGGTCGATCTGATGGCTCTGAAAATCAGGCAGATCGCCAAAGAACACGATGTCATGACAGTCGAGAACCGACCTTTGGCGAGGGCGCTTTATGACCAGGTTGAGATCGACCAGGCCGTTCCGGAAGAATTCTTTAAGGCCGTAGCCGAAATCCTGGCGTATGTTTACAAAACAAAGCAAAAAATCTAGTGAATTTTTCAGTTTTAAAAGGAGAGAAACAGCATGTCAGCAAGAGATTTATCAGTTTTATCAGGCGTTGTCCTCATTGTGGCAATGCTTATCATACCCTTTCCACCATGGTTGTTGAGCGTTTTAATTATCGTGAATATTTCTCTTGCGTTAATCGTGCTTCTCACCACAATGAACATGCAAGAACCGCTGCAATTTTCGATATTTCCTTCTTTGCTGCTCCTCTTGACGCTGTTCCGCCTCGGGCTGAATGTATCGACGACACGTTCGATTCTGTCCAACGGAGATGCGGGAAAAGTAGTCGAGACGTTCGGGTCTTTCGTTGTCGGCGGAAACGTTTTGGTCGGTCTCGTTGTCTTTATCATTTTGATCATTATCCAATTTATCGTCATAACGAAAGGGGCGGAACGGGTTTCTGAAGTTGCTGCCAGATTCACGCTCGACGCCATGCCGGGGAAACAGATGAGCATTGATGCCGATTTGAACGCCGGAATGGTGACCGAACAGGAAGCGAAAGTGCGCCGTGAGAAAGTGGCCCGTGAAGCCGACTTCTACGGCGCGATGGACGGTGCGAGCAAATTCGTGAAAGGGGATGCGATCGCAGGGATCATCATCGTCCTCATTAACGTCCTTTTCGGAATTGTCATCGGCATGCTGCAAAAACAAATGAGCATTCAGGAAGCCGCTTCACACTTTACGCTCTTGTCTGTAGGCGACGGGATCGTATCTCAGCTGCCTGCGCTCTTGATCTCAACGGCGACGGGTATCGTCGTCACAAGAGCAGCGTCGGACGGGAACCTCGGACACGATATTACAGGCCAGCTGTTTGCTTATCCAAAGCTTTTGTATGTGACGGCGGGAACGATTTTGCTGCTCGGGATTTTCACACCGATCGGCATTCTCCTGACAGGTCCTCTGGCTCTTCTTCTCGCCATCGGCGGCTATACGCTCTCCAAAGCCGGTGAAGAGAAGGAAAAAGTGGAGGATATCCTTGAGGAAGAAGCTGAAGTGGACGAATTAAAAAGTCCCGAAAGCGTCGTTCATCTGCTCGATATTGATCCGATCGAATTTGAATTCGGCTACGGATTGATTCCGCTTGCAGATGCAAATCAAGGCGGCGACCTTTTAGACAGAATCGTCATGATCAGGCGTCAGCTTGCGCTTGAACTCGGTCTCGTCATTCCGGTCGTCAGAATCAGGGATAACATCGCTCTTCAGCCGAACGAGTACAGGCTCAAAATTAAAGGAAACGAAGTCGCAAAAGGCGAGCTTCTCCTCGATCACTTTTTGGCGATGTCTCCGACAGGCGAAGACGATCAGATCGAAGGAATTGACACGATCGAACCGTCCTTCGGCCTCCCGGCAAAATGGATACCGGAATCTCAGAAAGATCAGGCCGAAATGCTCGGATATACGGTTGTCGATCCGGCTTCAGTCGTGTCGACCCACATTACAGAGCAGGTGAAAAAGCACGCCCATGAGCTGATCGGAAGACAGGAAACAAAACAGCTGATCGACCACTTGAAAGAATCTTATCCTGTACTGGTCGAAGAGGTCTCGCCGAATCCGCTGTCTGTCGGTGATATTCAGAAAGTGCTGGCCAAACTTCTGAAAGAAAAAGTATCGATCAGGAACTTGGTGACAATCTTTGAAACACTGGCCGACTACGGAAAGCTGACGACGGATTCAGATATGCTGACCGAGTATGTAAGACAGGCGCTTGCCAAGCAGATCACCGCCCAATATGCGAAGGAAAATGAGACGCTGAAAGTGGTGACGTGTTCGGGCCGCGTCGAAAAGGCCGTGGCGGAAGGAATTCAGCAGACGGAACACGGCAACTTTTTATCTCTTGAACCTGCATTATCCGAAAATATCATTCAATCTGTAGCAAGAGAAATCGAACAGCTCTCATTAAGGCAGGAAGTGCCGATCCTTCTATGTTCACCGCCTGTCAGAATGTATGTCAAACAGCTGTTAGAGCGCTATTTCCCTGATCTGCCGGTTCTTTCTTATAACGAACTGGAAGCCAATGTAGAAGTTCAAAGCATCGGAGTGGTGGATATTCAATGAAAATTAAAAAATTTGTAGCTGGTTCTATGCAGGAAGCCACAAAGCAAATTATACAAGAGCTCGGGAATGACGCCGTAATCTTGAATTCTAAAAAAATTCATACGAGAAAATTTCTCGGCTTTGTGAAAAAAGCCGGGGTTGAAGTGATTGCGGTTGTCGACCAGGACTTTTCCGACGCGAGGAAACCGGAGCGGCAAAAGCCAGTTTTACGTGAACAAAGCCCTTCGCCTGTCCCGCAGCCGGACCACCTCGATTTGGCAAGCCAAGTGAAAGAGCTGAAAGAACTGCTGGAAATGCGGCATCATGAGCAGCCTGTTGATGTGCTGCCTGAGCCGCTGAAAAAGGCGGACCAGCTTCTGGCAAAGCAAGGGGTATCGCCGGCCATCCGTACGAAAGCGCTCGGCCGGTTGATCAGCACTTCTTTAAAAAACGGCGAAGAATGGACGGATAAAAAGGCGCTGGCCCACTTAACAGATGCTTTGGCCGATCTTCTTCCCGATAATCGGGAACAGGACGTGGCGATTCATTCCCAATATGTCGTGCTCTTCGGATCGACCGGAGTCGGCAAAACGACGACATTGGCAAAGCTTGCCGCTTCTTCCGTGCTGGAAAAGCAGAAAAAAATCGCTTTTATCACGACGGATACGTACCGGATTGCAGCGGTTGAACAGCTCAGGACATATGCCGAGCTTCTGAATGCGCCGCTCGAGGTGTGCTACACGAAAGAAGAATTTAAAGCGGCCCAGCAAAAGTTCGCCGATTTTGACCACGTCTTTATCGATACGGCGGGCCGGAATTTCAAAGACGGGCAATATGTCAGGGAGCTGAAGGAAATCATTCCGTTTGAGCGTAAGATACAGGCGTTTCTCGTCATGTCCGCGACGAGCAAGTACGAGGATATGAAGGAGCTCATTAAGCAGTTCTCAAGCATTCCGATCGATCAGTTGATATTCACAAAAGTGGATGAAACCGATTCATTGGGAAGCGTCATGAATCTGCTCGCCGAATCGAGAATCGGCCTCGGCTATATGACAAACGGACAAAATGTTCCGGAAGATATCCGCTACTTGTCAAATGCATCATTTGTCAGACTGCTTACGGGGTGTTGAACATGGATCAGGCAGAAAGCTTACGAAGGCGGATGGGGCAGCGCTTCGCCGAACCGCCCGCCCCTGTCGCTCATCCAAAAGCGAAAACGCTCGCTGTTATGAGTGGAAAAGGAGGCGTCGGGAAGTCGAATATATCGCTGAATACGGCTCTCGCCTTCTTAGAAAAAGGAAAGAGCGTGCTGTTGATCGATCTAGATGTCGGAATGGGGAACATCGATATTTTGATCGGCCGGCAATCGCTCTGCACCGTGATGGATCTCCTTCAGCAAAAAATACCGTTTGAGCGCGCCTTGTCAGCCGGTCCGCGTGGCCTTCAATACATTTCGGGCGGAACGGGACTGGATGCGATGTTCGAATTGAACGGGGAAAACTGGGCGTTCTTTCTGAAAGAATTAACGCGGGCTTTGATAAGCTTCGATTATGTCATATTTGATATGGGAGCAGGGCTGTCGAAAGATCAGCTGCCATTCGTCCTGTCAGCGGATGAAATTCTGGTCGTCACCACGCCGGAGCCGACATCGATCATGGACGCTTACAGCGCGATCAAGCATTTGGCATTAACGGGACGCGATCTTCAGCTGAAAGTCGCTGTCAATCGCTGTACAACCCAAAAAGACGGTATTTCCGCCTTTCTCCGCCTTTCCAACACGGTAAACGCTTTTTTACAGCAAAAGCTTGCATATGCAGGGCCGATTCCTGAGGATCCCCTGGTACCAAGAGCCGTTGTGGAGCAGCAGCCGTTTCTGATGAAGAACCCGCGTTCCAAGCCGAGCAGGGCGGTTTACCTGCTGGCAGAATCGCTGCTTGATAACGGCAGAACGGAAATAGGCGAAAACCGGTCCTTTATCGATAAATTATCTTCATTCCTGAGGAGGGGCAATACATTATGATTCGTGTTCTTGTCGTTGACGACTCTGCTTTTATGAGAAACATGATCACCAAGTTTTTAACATCCAATCACGAGATTGCTGTAGCAGGAACGGCAAGAAACGGCGAGGAAGCGCTCCAAAAAATCAAGGAGCTCCGCCCGGATGTGATCACATTGGATATTGAAATGCCTGTGATGAACGGAAAAGAAACATTGAAAAGGATCATGGCGAGCGATCCGCTTCCGGTTGTTATGGTATCGAGTCTGACGCAGCAGGGGGCTGATATCACGATCGAATGTCTTGAGCTGGGGGCGATCGATTTCGTCGCAAAGCCGTCGGGTTCAATTTCAATTGATTTATATAAAGTAAGAGACATGCTGATTGAGAAAGTGTTGACAGCAGGGCGGGTGAAACTGAAAGGCCGGCCTGTTCCGATTTCAAAACCCGCCATCGAGACGGCAAAGCGGCCGCCGGTGAGCGGCAGCGATTCAGTCCGTGTTCGGGCTGGAAAACAGCTCATCTGCATCGGTACATCGACAGGGGGACCGAGAGCGCTGCAAAGAGTGCTTCCCAAGCTTCCCAAAACGTTGAAGGCGCCTGTTTTTGTCGTTCAGCACATGCCAAAGGGGTTTACAGCCTCATTAGCGAACAGGCTGAACCACCTCTCAGAAGTAACCGTGAAGGAGGCTGAAAACGGTGAGAGAGCGAAAGACGGCTGGGTTTACATTGCCCCCGGAGGGAAAAACATGGCAGTCGGCCTTGAAAAGGGCGAATTGGTGATCACGCTCGATGACCGCGACACAGAGAGCCGTCACAAGCCTTCTGTTGACTATTTGTTCCATTCCCTGGCCTCACTTCGGGAGTTTGAAAAAATCGCCGTCATTATGACGGGGATGGGAAGCGACGGAACAGAAGGCGTAAAAGGCCTTTTGAAACATGGAAGCGGAACGGTGATCGCCGAAGCAGCCGAGTCGTCCGTCGTTTTCGGAATGCCGAAATCGGTCATTAACAACGGGCTTGCAAACGACATCAAGCATGTTGATGAGATTGCCGCAGCCATTATGACGTATATGAAAAAAGAGAGGGCGTGACTCATATGGATATGAATCAATATTTAGACGTCTTTATTGAAGAAAGCAGAGAACATTTGCAAACCTGTAACGAAAAATTGCTCGAACTCGAAAAAAATCCGACAGACCTGCAGCTTGTCCATGATATTTTCAGAGCGGCTCATACCTTGAAAGGGATGAGCGCTACGATGGGCTATGAAGATATGGCTCATTTAACGCACAGTCTGGAAAACGTGCTGGACGCGATCCGAAATGAAGAAATGACCATTACGTCAGAGTGGATGGACATCATGTTTGAAGCGCTCGATGACCTTGAAGCGATTGTCCTTTCGATCATTGAAGGGGGCGACGGCAAAAGAGACGTTTCAGAAGTCTGCGCCAAGCTTGATGTGACAGGCGCAAACAAGGAGGCGGCTGCATCGGCAGAAGCGCCTGAAGCGGCGTCGTCTGAAACGAAATGGGCCTATGACGAATTTCAGCGGACGGTCATCGCCGAAGCTGAGGAACAAGGCTTTAAATGTTACGAAATCAATGTTGCGTTGAAAGAGGACTGCCTGTTGAAGGGCGTTCGGGTGTACATGGTATTTGAACAGCTGAACGAAATCGGCGAAGTCGTCAAAACGATTCCGGAAACGGAAGTTCTCGAGTCGGAAGATTTTGATTCCGAATTCGTCGTGTGCTTTTTAAGCAAACACGGGGAAGAAGAGATTTTCAACAAAATCAACGGCGTATCTGAAATCGAAAAAATTGAAGTAACCGAGCTGAAAAACGATTTTTCGGCACAGGAAGAAGCCGCGCCTGCAGCGCCTGAAAAAGAAACGGCACCGAAAGACGCGGAGAAAACCCCGGCTAAGCAGCCGGACGGCAAAAAAGAAGCGGTGAAACCTGCAGCAGGCGGCGGAACGAAGACGATCCGCGTCAACATCGACCGCCTCGATTCATTAATGAACCTGTTTGAGGAGCTGGTCATTGACAGAGGGCGCTTAGAGCAGATCGCCAAAGAGCTTGAACACGGCGAATTAACAGATACCGTCGAACGGATGACAAGAATTTCAGGCGACCTGCAATCGATCATCCTCAACATGAGAATGGTTCCGGTAGAAACGGTGTTCAACCGCTTCCCGCGCATGGTCCGCCAGCTGACAAAAGAATTAAATAAAAAGATCGAGCTGTCGATTTTCGGGGCGGAAACCGAGCTTGACAGAACGGTAATAGATGAGATCGGCGACCCGCTTGTCCACCTCTTGAGAAACAGCCTTGATCACGGGATCGAGGCGCCTGAAGTCAGGGTGAAAAATGGTAAGCCTGAAACGGGTCAAGTCCGTCTGAAAGCATATCACAGCGGGAACCACGTCTTTATCGAGGTCGAGGATGACGGAGCCGGCATCAACCGCAAAAAGGTGCTTGAAAAAGCGCTTGAACGCAACGTCATTACCGAACGTGACGCCGAAACGATCGAAGATCATGAAATCGACGCACTCATTTTTGCACCGGGATTCTCAACCGCAGATCAAATCTCGGATATTTCAGGACGCGGGGTCGGCTTGGACGTTGTCAAAAGCAAGCTGGAATCTTTGGGCGGTTCTGTCAGCATCAAATCGAGCGAAGGCGAAGGTTCGCTTTTCTCCATTCAGCTTCCGCTTACACTGTCGATCATATCCGTGCTGCTAGTCAAACTTGAAAACGAAACGTTTGCGATACCGATTTCTTCTATTATAGAAACGGCTGTCATCGATAAGAAAGATATTCTTCAGACGCACGACCGCGAAGTGATCGATTTCAGGGGCCATATCGTACCGGTGGTTTACCTGAAAGAACAGTTTAATGTTGAGGATTCTTCGGATGATCTTGATCAGCTTCACGCTATCATCGTGAAAAAAGGAGACAAGCTGACGGCATTTGTTGTCGACTCCTTTATCGGCCAGCAGGAAGTCGTACTAAAATCACTCGGCGATTATTTAACAAACGTCTTTGCCATTTCCGGCGCGACGATTTTGGGAGACGGACAAGTAGCCCTGATCATCGACTGCAACGCCCTTATCAAATAGAAAGCGAAAGGAGAGCGATCCTCTTGACCACACAGACTACCACCGGTGAAAAAATGATTGTGTTCAAAGTAAATCATAAAGAGTATGCCATCTCTGTATCCGAAGTGATGTCCATTGAAAAATGGCAGCAGCCAACAAGGGTGCCGGGAGTGGAACCGTATATTTGCGGCGTCATTAATTTGAGAGGTGTTGTCACACCTGTCATCGATTTAAGAAAGCGGATTGAAGCGCCTGGAGATACGATTACAGATGAAACGAGAATCATCATCATCACCCATCAGGACATTGAAGTCGGCTGGGTGGTGGACGAGGCGAACGATGTCATCACCGTCGAGGAAGAGGAAATTGAATCGGCTCCCGAAACGGTAGGAAAAGACGGCAGGCAATGGATTAAAGGCATCGTCAAGCAAGGGTCCAGACTTCTCAATCTGATTGACTCTGAAGCTGTTTTAAACCGGAAGTCGAGCCTTGCCGCCGCTTCTGAAAATGTGAAGAAATAAGGAGCCTATGATGAGCGTATTTAACGGAATTAGAGAAGAGCATCTTGATATATTGCGGGAAGTCGGGAATATCGGAGCGGGTCATTCCGCTTCTGCCCTGGCTCTATTGCTGAACAGGAAAATCGAAATGGAAGTGCCGTTTGTCAAGCTGATGTCGTTTGATGAGCTTGTCAACCTATTCGGCGGTGCAGACCTTCCTGTCGCAAGCATCTTTTTGCGCATGGAAGGGGATTTTCCCGGTTCTATGTTCGTGATCATGCCTTTTTCAGAGGCCGAGCAGCTGATCAGGGAGCTTGTCGGCAATCCGGAATTCGAGATTGACAGCATGACGCCGAACGATATCGGTGCCTCCGCCCTGCACGAACTCGGGAATATTATGGCGGGATCTTATTTGACCGCTCTCGCTGATTTGACAAACCGGCAAATGTACCCGAGCGTCCCTGAACTGACGCTTGATATGTTCGGAGCCGTCATCAGCGAAGGGCTGATCGAGCTCAGCCAAGTCGGAGACCAGGTTATCGTGATCGACAACTCCATTTTTGACGAGGAGCACAACCGGAAAGTAAAGGCGCATTTGTTCCTTCTGCCGGACTATGATTCTTTTGAAAAGCTCTTTCATGCATTGGGTGCAGCGCTATGAAAATCTTAGAAAAAGAAACATCGATTATCAGAGTGGGAATTGCCGATGTGAAAATAGTCCGCACTCCCGACAAGATCAGGACATCGGGTCTCGGTTCGTGCGTCGGACTCGTGCTCTATGATTTGGAAGCGAAGACGGCCGGTCTCGTCCACGTCATGCTTCCCGACTCTTCCTTATCCAAGACACCGGACATCAATGTGGCAAAGTACGCGGACACAGCTGTCGAAGCGACGGTCAAGATGCTGCTTGAAGCCGGGTGCCGAAAATACGCTTTGAAAGCGAAAATGGCCGGAGGAGCCGAAATGTTTAAATTTAAGATGACAAATGATTTGATGAAAGTCGGGCCAAGAAATGTGCTTGCGATTAAAAAACATCTATCTCTCTTAAACATTCCGATTGTAAGCGAGGATACAGGCGGAAACAGCGGAAGAACGATCGAGTTCGATCCGCAGTCAGCTGAACTTGTCATCCGGACAGTTAAACAAGGTGTAACGACGATTTAATATGCAATATAGGGGGATAAAGATGCAATCCTTGAACTATGAAGATCAGATGCTTTGGTCGCGGTGGAAAGAATGGAAAGATCCTCAGGCAGGCGATGATTTAATCCGCCGCTATATGCCGCTTGTGACATATCATGTCGGCCGGATAGCCGTCGGCTTGCCCAAGTCCGTTCATAAAGACGATTTGGTCAGCCTTGGCATGCTGGGTTTGTATGACGCCCTTGAAAAATTTGATCCGGGAAGGGATTTGAAGTTTGATACATACGCTTCCTTCAGAATCAGAGGTGCTATTATCGATGGCCTTCGCAAAGAAGACTGGCTTCCGAGAACATCCCGTGAAAAAACGAAGAAAGTGGAAGCTGCGATCGAAAAGCTCGAACAGCGCTACTTAAGAAATGTTTCGCCGAGCGAAATCGCCGCTGAGCTGGGAATGAGCGAGCAAGACGTCGTGACCACAATCAATGAAGGTTTCTTTGCGAATCTCCTTTCAATTGATGAGAAGCTTCACGACCATGAAGACGGGGAGAACGTCCAGGTGATGATCAGGGACGACAAAACGAGCACGCCGGAAGAAAAAATGCTCAAAGACGAACTGATCTCCCAGCTTGCGGAAAAAATAAACGAGCTTTCAGAAAAAGAACAGCTCGTGATCAGCTTATTCTATAAAGAAGAGCTGACCCTGACGGAAATCGGACAGGTTTTGAATTTGTCGACTTCCCGCATTTCACAGATTCACTCCAAGGCGCTTTTGAAACTGAAGCATCTGCTGGATAAAGTGGTACAATAACATGTAAGCTGCCGGCATGGAACCGGCAGCATTTTTTAAGCGTCCGACAGGGAAGTCTTTTTTTGATTAAATTTCATGGTTAGCGAGTGAAAAATATGTCAACAATATTATGGCTTGTGAGCTTTACGCTCCACGGTATATTGATTTATTTCGTCATCATTCTGAATGCGAGGCTCAGCGCTTTTAAGGCGGCGGAGAAAGAGCAAAAACAGCTTTTGGAAGAAACCGAGAATACATTGACCGCTTTTTTGATGGAGCTAAAAGACGAAAATGAAAAACTCGTTCGCGAGATTCGGGCGAATGCCGAAGAAGAGCCGCAAAGAGTGCAAACACAGCCTGACATTCCTGCTCAAACCCCCGCCCTTCCGGAAGCGGACGAATCGCGCGATCTGCCGCTTCACATCGAAGCGATGATCAATGAGGTGGAGCAGGAAGAGGATGAGCTCAATCAAAAAGAGCAGGAATCCGTATCCTATGAAGAAGAAGCTCTCGCATTATATGAAAAGGGGCTCTCTCCGGAGGAAATCGCAAGACAGCTGAAAAGCGGGAAAACAGAAATCGAGCTTTTCTTAAAATTTCGCGGAAAGCTGAAAAACGATTCTTGATTGTCGAGAAAGCTTATGTTATATTATTTCTTGGTGTTAATTACACACGCTTAACGATTTATGCAAGCGGTGCTGTGCGGTTCTCGCGTGCAGTCCTGCATAAAAATGACCTAAGCGGAGGAAAAAAACCATTATATTAGGAGGAAATAACACATGTCAGTCATTTCTATGAAGCAATTGCTTGAAGCTGGTGTTCACTTCGGCCACCAAACGCGCCGCTGGAACCCAAAAATGAAGCGTTACATCTTCACGGAGCGTAACGGAATCTACATCATCGATCTTCAAAAAACAGTCAAAAAAGTTGAAGAAGCATACAACTTCACGAAAAACCTTGCAGCTGACGGAGGAAAAATCCTTTTCGTCGGTACGAAAAAGCAAGCTCAAGACTCTGTTAAAGAAGAAGCGGAACGTTCTGGAATGTACTATGTCAACCAACGTTGGCTTGGCGGTACGTTAACAAACTTTGAAACGATCCAAAAGCGTATCAAACGCCTTAAAGATATCGAAAAAATGCAGGAAAACGGCACATTTGACGTACTTCCTAAAAAAGAAGTCGTTCAATTGAAAAAAGAATTAGAGCGTCTTGAAAAATTCCTCGGCGGAATCAAAGAAATGAAAGAGCTTCCTGACGCACTGTTCATCATCGATCCTCGCAAAGAGCGCATCGCGGTTGCAGAAGCGCGCAAGCTGAACATTCCGATCATCGGAATCGTTGACACAAACTGTGATCCTGATGAAATCGATGTTGTCATCCCTGCGAACGATGACGCCATCCGCGCTGTTAAATTGCTGACTTCTAAAATGGCAGATGCCATCCTTGAAGCAAAACAAGGTGAAGAAGTAGCTGAAACAGAAGCGAAAGAAGCAGAAACAACTGAAACAACAACTGCTTAACCTGGTCAAAAGGTGATAAGGGGGTCTGCCTTTTATCACCTTTTTTTTCACCAGATCAACACTTACATATTTTGTTTGATATATAAGGAGGAAATCAAAAATGGCAATTACTGCACAAATGGTAAAAGAGCTTCGTGAAAAAACTGGCGCAGGCATGATGGACTGCAAGAAAGCGTTAACTGAAACTGACGGCAACATGGATAAAGCGATCGATCTTCTAAGAGAAAAAGGAATCGCAAAGGCTGCCAAAAAAGCTGACCGCATCGCGGCTGAAGGTTTGACTTTGATCAAAACCGACGGCAACACAGGCGTTATTCTTGAAGTGAACTCCGAAACGGACTTCGTTGCGAAAAACGAAGGCTTCAAAGAGCTTTTGAACGACCTTGCTGACCACATTCTTGCTGAAAAGCCTGAAAGCGTTGAAGCTGCTATGGCTCAAAAAATGGCTAACGGTTCAACTGTAGAAGAATACATCACAAGCGCGGTTGCTAAAATCGGAGAAAAAATCACGCTTCGCCGCTTCACTGTCCTGACAAAAGGCGATGACGCTGCATTCGGCGCATACCTGCACATGGGCGGAAAAATCGGCGTATTGACTGTCCTTAACGGCACAACTGACGAAGAAACAGCAAGAGACATCGCGATGCACGTTGCAGCTGTAAACCCTCGCTTCATTTCCCGTGACCAAGTGTCAGAAGAAGAAGCGAACCGCGAGCGCGAAATCTTGACTCAGCAGGCGCTTCAAGAAGGAAAGCCTGAAAACATCGTCGCAAAAATGGTTGAAGGCCGCCTGAACAAATACTTCGAAGAAATCTGCCTGCTTGATCAAGCATTCGTTAAAAACCCGGATGAAAAAGTGAAACAGGTCGTTGCTGCGAAAAATGCAACAGTTGAAACATTCGTCCGCTACGAAGTTGGAGAAGGTATCGAAAAACGCCAAGAAAACTTTGCTGAAGAAGTTATGAACCAAGTGAAAAAATAAGATTGAAAAGCCGCTTGCCTTAAAACACACGGCAGGATCTTTTCAAAGAAAATAGGGGACACAATTTGTGTCCCTATTTTTAAAACAGTTTACAAACCTTTTTTTCTCTTGCATAATAAATAACGGCAAGCATGCACTTGGAGGTTATTATGGAAAAACCAAAGTATAATCGTATCGTATTAAAGCTTAGCGGAGAAGCCCTTGCGGGTGAACAGGGAAACGGCATCAACCCTACCGTGATCCAGTCCATCGCCAAACAGGTGAAAGAAATCGCCGAGCTTGATGTTGAAGTGGCGGTCGTCGTCGGCGGCGGCAACCTGTGGCGCGGAAAAACGGGCAGCGATCTCGGAATGGACCGCGCAACAGCGGACTACATGGGAATGCTTGCAACGGTCATGAATTCCCTTGCGCTGCAAGACAGCCTTGAAACGCTCGGCATTCAATCAAGAGTTCAGACATCCATCGAAATGCGGCAGGTCGCTGAGCCATACATAAGAAGAAAAGCGATTCGCCATCTTGAAAAGAAGCGCGTCGTCATCTTCGCTGCCGGTACAGGCAATCCATACTTCTCAACGGATACGACCGCAGCGCTCAGAGCGGCTGAAATCGAAGCCGACGTCATCTTAATGGCTAAAAATAATGTCGACGGTGTATACAATGCCGATCCTCGAACTGACGAAACAGCCGTAAAATATGAAAAATTGTCTTATCTCGATGTGTTAAAAGACGGTTTGGCCGTCATGGATTCAACCGCCTCTTCACTTTGCATGGATAACGACATCCCGCTGATCGTCTTTTCTATTATGGAAGAAGGAAATATTAAAAAAGCCGTTTTAGGCGAACAAATCGGTACAATCGTAAGGGGGAAATAACGTGTCAACTCAAGTGATGAATGAAACAAAAGAACGGATGGAAAAAGCGATAGGCGCTTATCAGCGCGAATTGGCGACTGTACGTGCAGGACGTGCAAATCCGTCTTTGCTGGACAAAGTGACAGTTGAATACTACGGAGCGCAGACGCCTTTAAACCAGATCGCGTCCATTACGGTTCCGGAAGCGCGCATGCTTCTCATCACACCATATGACAAAACAGCGCTCGGCGATATTGAAAAAGCGATTCAAAAAGCCGACCTCGGCATAACTCCGTCAAACGACGGCAACATCATCCGGATCACGATCCCTCCTCTAACTGAGGAGCGCAGAAAAGAGCTTGCCAAGCTCGTGAAAAAATATTCGGAAGATGCTAAAGTCGCGGTCCGCAACATCCGCCGCGATGCCAATGACGATCTGAAAAAACTAGAGAAAAATGGTGAAATGACTGAGGATGAATTGCGCTCTTCAACGGAAGACGTACAAAAGCTGACAGATGAATATGTGTCAAAAATTGATGAGATCACAAAAGATAAAGAGAAAGAAATCATGGAAGTTTAATGAAAAACTCTGTACAATAGATAATAGTGAAAAGACCCTCTCATGTTTACAGGGGGTTTTTTTGTTAATACTGTTGTTATCAAGAACGATATAACAGGAAAGCAACCTTTTGGGTGATGGAGGACTCTCATGCTCAATATACTCAAAAATTGGAAGAATCAGCATTCAGCTGCTTCCAACATGGAATGTTACACAAAAGAAAATATTTTAAAAGGAGAAATTCCTGAACATATCGCCATTATTATGGACGGAAACGGCCGTTGGGCAAAGAAACGGGCGATGCCCCGCATCGCGGGTCATCACGAAGGCATGAAGGTAGTCAGACAGACGACAAAGCTTGCCAATGAGCTCGGTGTCAAAGCGTTGACGCTGTATGCCTTTTCGACGGAAAATTGGAAGCGTCCTAAGTTTGAGGTTGACTTTCTGATGAAGCTGCCTGAAGAGTTCCTGGGAACGTATCTCCCGGAGCTGGTCGAAGAAAATGTCCGGGTCCGCTTGACAGGCGATAGGGAAGGACTGCCGCCCCACACGATCCGCGCGGTTGAAAAAGCCATCCGTGATACGGAGAACAATGACGGACTTATTCTTAATTTTGCATTGAATTACGGGGGACGTGCAGAAATCGTCAGAGCCGCAAAGAGAATTGCCGAAGAAGCGAAAAAAGGCACATTGAATACCGAGGAAATCGACGAAAAGCTATTTTCCGATTATTTAATGACAGAAGCTTTGCAGGACCCTGATTTGCTGATTCGCACAAGCGGCGAGATCAGGCTGAGCAACTTCATGCTTTGGCAGCTTGCCTACAGCGAATTTTTATTTACCGATGTATTGTGGCCTGATTTTAAAGACGTTCACTTGCTTCAGGCTATCGGAGAATATCAGCGTCGCGGGAGAAGGTTTGGCGGAATTTAGAGGATGGTGCAGATGAAACAGAGAATATTGACGGGTGTGATCGCGGCAGCGGTTTTTCTGCCGCTCGTGATTTTCGGCAAGCTGCCGTTCACCCTGCTAGTTTATGCAATAGGTATACTCGCTCTATTTGAACTTTTAAGAATGAAAGGCCTGAAGCTTATCAGCGCTCCGGGTATCATCAGCCTGCTGCTTTTGGCGGTTTTGCTGTATCCAAGCCAATATGCGGAAGACGCGGGGCTGGGCATAACCAAAGGGGAGGTCGTCTTTTTGGCCGTCCTTTTGCTTTTGGCATACACGGTGCTCAGCAAAAACTCGTTTACTTTTGACGAAGCGGCATTCGTGGCGCTGGCAGCAGTTTATATCGGATTCGGGTTTTATTACTTTATTGAAATCAGAAACATCGGACTCAGCTATGTCTTTTTTGCAATCGGCGTCGTCTGGTCAACGGATTCCGGCGCTTATTTTATCGGAAAGGCGTTTGGAAAGCGGAAGCTCTGGCCTGAAATCAGCCCTAACAAAACGGTTGAAGGCTTTTGGGGCGGGATTTTGACAGCGGTCGTTTTTTCCGCGATTTATCAGGCTGCCACAGGTTTTCCGCACGCTTATCTGTTTGTGCTGATCATTACCGTGCTTTTATCAATCGTCGGTCAGATCGGCGATTTGGCCGAGTCTGCGTTCAAAAGGCACTACAAAGTGAAAGACTCGGGCCGGATCCTTCCGGGACACGGCGGAATGCTGGACCGCTTTGACAGCTTTTTATTTGTCATGCCGGTTCTATACTTCCTGCTTGTTCTTTTTCAGCCGTTCGGGCTATGATAGAAAAGGGTACTGATAGCTAGAAAGAAACAGAGGTGCGGCAATTTTGAAGAACATATGTCTATTGGGGGCGACAGGCTCCATAGGAGAACAGACGCTTGATGTGATCAAAGCGCATGACGATAAGTTTCAGCTGACCGCCATGTCTTTCGGAAAAAACGCCGAAAAAGCGGCAGAAATCATTGAAACATTTAAACCGAAGTATGTATCTGTAGGGGATGAGCATACATATGAAGCATTAAAACAGCATTCTTTTTCTTACACCTTTAAAACAGGGATCGGGGAGGAATCTTTAATCGAAGCGGCCGTTAGTCCGGAAGCGGATGTCGTCGTCAATGCTCTCGTCGGCAGCGTCGGTCTTCTGCCGACTTTAAAGGCGATGGAGCATAAAAAAACAGTCGCGCTTGCAAATAAGGAAACTCTCGTGACAGCCGGTCATATAGTGAAAGAACACGCCCAAACATACGATGTCCCGCTCTTGCCAGTCGACAGCGAGCATTCTGCGATTTTCCAGGCGCTCCAGGGGGAAAATCCGAAGCATATTAAACGGCTGATCGTCACGGCTTCAGGCGGCAGCTTCAGGGACAGAACAAGGCAGGAACTTGAAGGGGTCACAGTGGAAGAAGCCCTCAATCATCCAAATTGGTCGATGGGTGCAAAAATCACGATCGATTCGGCTACAATGATGAATAAAGGGCTAGAGGTCATTGAAGCGCACTGGCTGTTTGATCTGCCTTATGACCGGATCGATGTCCTCCTTCACAAAGAAAGCATCATTCATTCAATGGTGGAATTCCACGACCGAAGCGTCATCGCCCAGCTTGGCACACCTGATATGAGAGTGCCGATTCAATACGCGCTCAGCTATCCGGAACGCCTGCCGTTTGATGAAGCCAAATCACTCGAACTCTGGGAAGTCGGACAGCTGAATTTTGCCCAAGCTGATTTTGAAAGGTTCCGCTGCTTACAATTCGCTTATGAATCAGGTAAAATAGGCGGTACAATGCCGACTGTTTTAAACGCGGCCAACGAGGAAGCCGTTGCGGCATTTCTTTCAGGCAGGATTTCCTTTCTCGGGATTGAAGACATCATTGAAAAAGCTTTGGAACGCCATCAGGTGATCGCAAAGCCGAGCCTTCAAGAGATCCGTGAAGTGGACAAAGACGCCAGAAAGTTTGTCCAAACATTACTCACATAAGGTGGTATGTTCGTGAATACTGTGATCGCGTTTATTCTTATTTTTGGAACGCTCGTATTTTTCCATGAGCTTGGTCATCTCATCCTTGCTCAAAGAGCCGGAATACTGTGCCGGGAGTTTGCTATCGGCTTCGGTCCGAAAATCTTTTCGTTTAAGAAAAATGAGACCGTTTATACGATCAGGCTTCTTCCGATCGGCGGCTTTGTCAGAATGGCCGGTGAAGATCCTGAGATGATTGAAGTGAAGCCCGGTTATACGGTCGGGCTGTTGTTCGACAGCGAAAACAAAGTCGAAAAGATCATTATCAACCAGAAAGAAAAGTATCCTGACGCATTGGTCATCGAAGTGGAGCAGGCTGACCTGGAGCATCAGATGAGGATTACGGGCTATGAGCACGGCAATGAAGATCATCTCTCATCCTTTTCTGTCAGTGAAACGTCCTTTTTCATCGTAGACGGGGAAGAAGTCCAGATCGCTCCTTACAACCGCCAATTCCATTCAAAAACGGTTTGGCAGCGTATAAAGGCGATTGCGGCCGGCCCGATCATGAACTTTATTTTGGCTTATGTCATTCTCGTAATGCTCGGCCTGATGCAGGGAGTGCCGTCTGACGAGCCGGTGCTCGGCAAGTTGATAGACAACGGACGGGCGGCGGAAGCGGGACTCCAGGAAGGAGACCGCATTCAAACGATCAACGGGGAGAACATGAGATCGTGGACGGATATTGTCAACACGGTCAGGGAACACCCTGAAAAAGAACTGAAAATCGTTGTGATGCGCGACAACGTCAAGGTGACGAAATACGTAACACCTGAAGCAGTCAAGGCAGGGGACGAAACCGTCGGCAGATTCGGCGCTTACAACCCGGTGAAAACAGGAATCCTGACATCAATTTCCTACGGTGCGACCGAAACGGCGACAGTAGCGCAGAGCATCGTGACCAATCTCGGAAAGCTCGTCACGGGACAATTCTCAATCGACATGCTGGCCGGTCCTGTCGGCATTTATGACATGACAGACCAAGTGGCCAAGACAGGCGTTATCAATCTGCTGAAGCTGGCCGCATTTTTAAGTATTAACCTCGGGATCGTCAACCTTCTGCCAATCCCTGCGCTGGACGGCGGCAGACTGTTGTTCCTGTTTATTGAAGCGATCCGCGGAAAGCCGATCAACCGAGAAAAAGAAGCGTTTGTCGTCTTTGTCGGCGTCGCATTTTTGATGCTCTTAATGCTTGTCGTCACATGGAACGATATCCAGCGCTTATTTCTGTAAAACCAATTGCCTTTTTTAAGTGCAGCCAAGCCTTTTAAAAGGCTCTTTTTTAGGGACGCCGTTCCCGACTCAAAAAGTAACCAACTGAAACAAATGAGGTGCGAACGAATGAGACAGAGCAGGACTTTAATTCCTACGCTCCGCGAAGTGCCGGCTGATGCTGAAGCAAAAAGCCATCAGCTTCTTCTCAGAGCGGGGTTTATCAGACAAAACACAAGCGGTGTATACAGCTATATGCCTCTTGCCAATAAAGTCATTCATAAAATCCAGAGCATTGTCCGCCAAGAAATGGAGAAAATCAATGCCGTCGAAATGTTGATGCCGGCGCTCCAGCAGGCGGAAACTTGGCAGGAATCGGGAAGATGGTACACGTACGGTCCTGAGCTCATGAGGCTGAAAGACCGCCACGGCCGCGAATTTGCCCTTGGCGCGACACACGAAGAGGTCATCACAAGCATCGTCAGAGATGAAGTGAAATCGTACAAGCGCCTTCCGCTGACCCTTTACCAGATCCAATCGAAATTCCGCGATGAAAAGCGCCCGCGCTTCGGTCTGTTGAGAGGCCGGGAATTCATCATGAAGGATGCGTATTCCTTCCATTCTTCCGCCGAAAGCCTTGATGAAACGTACAATGATATGTACCAGGCGTATACGAATGTGTTTACGCGCTGCGGCTTGAATTTCAGACCGGTCATTGCAGATTCAGGCGCGATGGGCGGAAAGGATACCCATGAATTTATGGCATTGTCCGATGTCGGTGAAGATACAATTGCGTATTCTGATCAGTCTTCATACGCTGCCAACATCGAAATGGCTGAAGTGAAGGAAGCTGGTGCTGGCGAGCAGGCTGAAATGAAAGAGCTCCAGGAAGTCCACACACCTTCGGTCAAAACGATCGAAGAAGTTGCCGCATTTCTTGGCATATCCCCGTCAGACTGCGTGAAATCAATGCTCATGAAAGCAGACGGACGTTTTGTCCTCGTGTTGACGAGAGGGGATCATGAAGTCAACGATATTAAGGTGAAGAATCTGCTCCAAGCAGAAACGATCGAATTCGCGAGCGCCGAAGAGGTTGCTGAGATAACAGGTACTGAGCCTGGCTTTGTCGGACCGGTGGGGCTCGACCGTGAAATCGAAATCTTTGCAGACTTTGCTGTGAAGGCGATGGCAAACGCAGCAGCAGGAGCGAATAAAACAGATTACCATTATCAAAACGTGAATATCAGCAGGGATGTGCACAATGTGACATTCGCCGATCTCCGCTTTATACAGGAAGGAGACCCTTCACCGGATGGAAACGGAACGATCCGTTTTGCAAAAGGAATCGAAGTCGGACAAGTTTTTAAACTCGGCACCCGCTATTCTGAAGCGATGGACGCAACATACCTTGACGAAAACGGACGCGCTCAGCCGATGCTGATGGGCTGCTATGGAATCGGGATTTCCCGGACACTTTCGGCCATCGTTGAGCAGCATCATGACGATAAAGGCTTGATCTGGCCGCTGGAAGTGACGCCGTATGACCTGCACATCCTCGCGCTTAACATGAAAAATGACGCGCAGGTTCAGCTTGCCGAAAAGCTGTATGAAGATTTTAAAGCGAACGGCTATGACGTATTGTTTGATGACCGTGCTGAACGGGCCGGAGTTAAATTTGCAGATTCCGATTTGATCGGTCTGCCGATCCGCATCACGGTCGGAAAAAGAGCTGATGAAGGCGTTGTCGAAGTGAAGATCCGCAAAACCGGAGAATCATTTGAAGTCGCCGCTGAAGAGCTTTTGGACTTTATCGAAAAACAAGTCAAGAGCTTATCTTCTCACTCTTAAAGATGTTAAACTAGAGTAAAGGAAGGTACCTCGGGAATCGTCCCAAGGTACCTTCAATTATGATTTTCTTTTAGGGAGGAATCTGTCTTGGAAGACCAGCTTTCTGTCAACAGAAGACAGTTTCAAATTCTTCTGCAGCAGCTGAATGTAACGGAAGATACGATGATCCGTCACCTTGAAGGCGGACAAATCATAAAGCTGACCGTTCATAAAAACAAGAAGACATGGCACTTTCACTTTAAATTGAAAAATGTCCTGCCTTATCAAATCTTCGAACGGTTTCACACCCAGCTGACCCGCACCTTTTCCCATATCGCTCAGGTCACCTGTTCCATCGAGGCGGAAAACCCTTCGATTGACGAGCAGCTTGTTCAGGATTACTGGACGCGCTGCATCCAGGAACTCGATGGTATTTCCCCGCCGATTTTGACGCTTTTGAACGACCAAAAGCCCAAGCTTACGGGGAACAAAATCCTGCTTAAAACGAAAACAGATACAGAAGCATCCGCTTTAAAAAAGAAATACAGCTCACTCATCCAGTCAAGCTACTGCACATTCGGTTTTCCTGAGCTCCAGCTCGACACAGAAATCTTTGTGTCAGATCAAGAGATTCAGAAATTCAGAGAGCAAAAAATGGCCGAAGATCAAGAGAGAGCCCTTCAGGCTTTAATCGAAATGGAAAAGCAGGATAAGGAAGCCCAAGACGATGAAGCGCCGTCAGGCCCTCTTCAGATCGGCTACCAGATTAAAGACTCTGAAGAGATCAGAACGCTTGACAGCATCATGGATGAAGAGCGGAGAATTACGGTGCAAGGCTATGTATTCGACGCTGAAACAAGAGAGCTGAAAAGCGGCAGAACGCTTTGTATCTTTAAGATAACCGACTATACAAACAGCATTCTCGTCAAAATGTTCGCACGTGAAAAAGAGGACGCTGTTTTGATGAAGTCCCTGAAAAAAGGGATGTGGGTAAAGGCGAGAGGAAGCATACAAAACGATACATTCGTCCGCGATTTGGTGATGATCGCCAACGATGTCAATGAAATCAAAGGGAAAACCCGTGAGGATACAGCACCGGAGGACGAAAAACGTGTCGAGCTCCACCTCCATTCACCGATGAGCCAGATGGATGCCGTATCAAGTATCGGCAAGCTTGTCGAACAGGCGAAAAAATGGGGGCATCCGGCTATCGCGCTCACTGATCACGCTGTTGTCCAATCGTTTCCTGATGCATTCGCGGCGAGCAAAAAGCATGGCGTGAAAATGATCTACGGACTTGAAGCCAACCTCGTCGACGACGGCGTGCCGATTGCCTACAATCCGGTGCACCGTCTGCTTGAAGAGGAGACATATGTCGTGTTCGACGTCGAGACGACGGGGCTGTCGGCCGTCTATGATACGATCATCGAGCTGGCCGCCGTAAAAGTAAAAGGCGGGGAGATCATCGAACGCTTTGAAAGGTTTGCAAACCCGCATCGCCCTTTATCGGCTACGATCATCGAGCTGACTGGGATTACCGATGATATGCTGAAAGATGCGCCTGAAGCCGAAGAGGTCATCCGAGATTTTAAAGAATGGGTCGGAGATCACACGCTTGTCGCTCACAATGCAAGCTTTGACATCGGCTTCATCAATGTCGCCTACAAGCGTCTGCTGAATTCGGAGAAAGTGCAGAACCCGGTCATTGACACACTTGAGCTGGGCCGTTTTCTTTATCCGGAATTCAAAAACCACAGGCTGAATACGCTTTGTAAAAAGTTTGACATCGAGCTCACCCAGCACCACAGGGCGATTTATGATACCGAAGCGACGGGCTATCTCCTTGTGAAAATGCTGAAAGACGCGGCCGAAAAAAATATCATGTACCACGATCAGCTGAATGAAAATATGGGGCAGTCCAATGCCTATCAGCGTTCAAGGCCATATCACGCGACCCTTTTGGCAGTCAATGAGACAGGTTTGAAAAACCTTTTTAAACTTGTGTCGCTTTCACATATCCATTATTTTTACAGGGTGCCGAGGATCCCAAGGTCACAGCTTGAAAAGTACAGAGAAGGCCTTTTAATCGGTTCGGCATGCGACAAAGGCGAAGTATTCGAAGGCATGATGCAGAAATCGCCGGAAGAGGTCGAAGACATCGCTTCATTTTATGACTATCTTGAAGTCATGCCGCCTGAAGTCTACCGGCACCTGCTCCAGCTTGAACTCGTCAGGGATGAAAAAGCGTTAAAAGAAATCATCGCCAACATCACAAAGCTCGGCGAGAAACTGAATATTCCGGTAGTAGCTACGGGGAATGTTCATTACCTGAACCCTGAGGATAAAATTTACCGCAAGATTCTGGTTTCCTCACAAGGCGGCGCAAATCCGCTCAACAGGCACGAACTGCCGAACGTTCATTTCCGTTCGACGGATGAAATGCTTGAGGCCTTTTCATTTTTGGGTGAGGAAAAAGCGAAAGAAATCGTCGTCAAGAACACCCGTTTGATCAGCGAGCGAATCGAAGAAATCAAGCCGATCAAAGACGATCTTTACACACCGAAGATCGAAGGCGCAGATGACGAAATCCGCCGCATGAGCTATGAGAAAGCAAAAAGCATTTACGGCGACGACCTTCCGGAAATCGTCGAAAAGCGGATCGAAAAAGAGCTGAAAAGCATTATCGGCCATGGATTCGCCGTCATCTATCTGATCTCTCATAAGCTTGTAAAACGCTCCCTTGATGACGGCTATCTTGTCGGTTCAAGGGGATCGGTCGGTTCTTCCCTTGTCGCAACATTGACGGAAATTACCGAGGTCAACCCGCTGCCGCCGCATTACGTCTGTCCGGATTGCCGCCATTCCGAGTTTTTCAACGATGGATCGGTCGGTTCGGGATTTGATTTGCCTGACAAAGACTGTCCGAAGTGTGGAGCGGCCTACAGAAAAGACGGCCACGACATACCGTTCGAGACGTTTCTGGGGTTTAAAGGGGACAAGGTTCCTGATATCGACTTGAACTTCTCGGGCGAATATCAGCCGCACGCCCACAACTACACGAAAGTCCTGTTCGGAGAGGATAACGTCTACCGTGCGGGAACGATCGGCACAGTCGCCGAAAAAACGGCTTACGGGTATGTCAAAGGGTATGCTAACGACAACAATTTGCATATGCGCGGGGCGGAAATCGACCGCCTTGTCCAAGGCTGTACAGGCGTCAAGCGGACGACAGGGCAGCACCCGGGCGGAATCATCGTTGTGCCTGATTACATGGATATTTACGACTTTTCACCAATCCAGTTTCCGGCGGATGCCACCGATTCCGAATGGAAGACGACGCACTTTGACTTCCATTCCATCCATGACAACCTGCTGAAGCTGGATATTCTCGGACACGATGATCCGACGGTCATCCGTATGCTCCAGGATCTGAGCGGGATTGATCCGAAGACGATTCCGACCGATGATCCCGAAGTGATGAAAATTTTCCAAGGGACAGAATCTTTAGGGGTAACCGAAGAGCAGATCGGCTGTAAAACCGGAACGCTTGGCATCCCTGAATTCGGAACCCGCTTTGTCAGACAGATGCTCGAAGACACCAAGCCGACGACATTTTCCGAGCTCGTTCAGATTTCCGGCCTGTCACACGGTACGGACGTATGGCTCGGCAACGCGCAGGAGCTGATTCACAATAATATTTGTGAACTGAGCGAAGTGATCGGCTGTCGTGATGATATTATGGTGTACTTAATCTACCAGGGGCTTGAGCCATCCCTCGCCTTTAAGATTATGGAATTTGTCCGTAAAGGTAAGGGACTGACACCTGAATGGGAAGAAGAAATGAAGAATAATAATGTTCCGGACTGGTATATCGACTCGTGTAAAAAAATCAAATACATGTTCCCGAAAGCCCACGCTGCGGCATATGTTTTGATGGCGGTCAGAATCGCTTATTTTAAAGTCCATCATCCACTGCTCTACTACGCAGCATACTTTACGGTGCGGGCCGATGACTTTGATATCGAAACGATGATCAAAGGGTCGACAGCGATTAAAGCCGTTATGGATGACATCAACTCTAAAGGCCTTGACGCTTCTCCGAAAGAGAAAAGTTTGCTCACGGTGCTTGAGCTGGCGCTTGAAATGTGTGAAAGGGGCTTCTCTTTCCAAAAAGTCGACTTATACAGATCGAGCGCTTCCGAATTCATCATTGACGGAAACAGCTTGATTCCGCCGTTTAATTCAATACCGGGGCTTGGAACAAACGCCGCTTTGAATATTGTCAAAGCAAGGGAAGAAGGCGAATTTCTTTCCAAAGAAGATTTGCAAAAAAGAGGCAAGGTGTCAAAAACGATCATGGAATACTTGGAGCGCCACGGCTGTCTCGAGTCGCTCCCAGATCAGAACCAGCTGTCTTTATTTTAAAGACTGCCGACTTATTCGGCAGTCTCTTTTTTGTTTTCTAACCCAGCGCGTGCTTCGAAGATTCAGAGACGCGAATATTGCGGAAAGTTTGTTAGATCGATTGACAATAAAAATACATTAATGTTAATATTTTCAAAATGATATTATTCTATAAAGAAGTTCACTTTTTCAGTGAACAGAAGTTAGTTTCTTGATTAAACAAACAAAGTTCTTCGTTCCTCCGGCAAACATTGAACCTGCGTGAATCTGCAGCACATCTTCAAATTTCAAAAATTCAATCAGTCTCTTCTCCGCTTACCGAAAGACACCATTTGTCCGTCACTAAAGGAGGTGAGTGTCATGTAAACATCGGCTGTTTTGAAGGAAAACAAAATGAGGAGGAAGGAGTCCGTTGAAAGAGAAAGCTTTTTTGAAAATGAAAGCGTTTTTCTTTGTTTTACTGCTTACGTTTGCGATGTTGTTCATGCCGGCTTTCGGCAAGGCGGACATTGCATTTGCGAAAGAGAACCAAAATTATGCGGAGTTGCTGCAAAAATCAATTCTTTTCTATGAGGCGCAGCGCTCCGGAAAGCTTTCGGAAGGCAGCCGTCTGAATTGGAGAGGGGACTCTGCGCTTGAGGATGGAAAAGATGTCGGCCATGATTTGACAGGCGGATGGTATGATGCAGGAGATCACGTGAAGTTCGGCCTTCCAATGGCTTATTCTGCGGCCGTTCTGTCATGGTCCGTCTATGAGTACCGCGATGCCTATGAAGCGGCCGGACAGCTTGATGCGATATTAGACAATATCAGATGGGCGACAGACTATTTTATTAAAGCGCATACAGGCCCTTATGAGTTTTGGGGCCAAGTCGGCCATGGGGCCCAAGATCATGCCTGGTGGGGCCCGGCCGAAGTAATGCCTATGAAGCGGCCGGCTTATAAGATAGATGCAGCCTGTCCCGGGTCAGACCTTGCCGGCGGTACAGCAGCAGCCCTAGCTTCTGCATCAATCATTTTCAAGCCGACAGACGCTTCTTATTCAAATAAACTATTGGCCCATGCCAAGGAATTATACGATTTTGCCGACCGCTACCGCGGCAAATATTCAGACTGCATTACAGACGCGCAGCAATATTATAATTCGTGGAGCGGGTATAAAGATGAGCTGACTTGGGGAGCTGTCTGGCTCTACTTGGCAACCGGCGAACAAAACTATTTGGATAAAGCGCTTGCTTCGGTCTCAGATTGGGGCGATCCCGCAAACTGGCCTTACCGCTGGACGCTTTCCTGGGATGACGTCACTTACGGAGCACAGCTGCTGCTCGCTCGTCTGACGAACGAATCCCGATTTACCGCATCTGTCGAACGCAATCTTGATTATTGGTCGACAGGCTACAATCATAATGGAAGCACAGAGCGTATCACTTATACACCAGGCGGGCTGGCATGGCTTGAGCAGTGGGGATCGCTGCGCTACGCTTCAAACGCCGCTTTTCTCGCTTTTGTTTATTCAGATTGGGTAAAAGATGCCGGCAAAGCAAAAAGGTATCGGGATTTTGCGGTTCAGCAAATGAACTATATGCTTGGGGATAATCCGCAACAGCGCAGCTTTATCGTCGGGTACGGAACAAATCCGCCGAAGCACCCGCATCACCGCACCGCACACGGTTCATGGGCCGATCATATGAATGTGCCTGAAAACCACCGCCATACCCTTTACGGCGCGTTAGTAGGCGGACCGGGAAAAGATGATTCGTACCGGGACGAAACAAATGATTATGTGTCAAACGAAGTTGCGATCGATTACAATGCGGCTTTCACGGGCAATGCAGCCAAAATGTTTCAACTGTATGGTGCCGGGCAATCACCGCTGCCTCATTTTCCCGAAAAGGAAACACCAGAAGATGAATTTTTTGCGGAGGCATCCATAAACAGCTCGGGAAACAACTACTCAGAAATCAGAGTGCAGCTTAATAACCGATCAGGATGGCCGGCAAAGAAAACCGATAAGCTGTCTTTCCGCTATTACGTGGACCTGACTGAAGCGGTGAATGCCGGATTTTCTTCGGAAGATATAAAGATCTCAACCGGATACAACGAAGGGGCGTCGGTGTCCCAGCTGAAGCCATATCACATCGGCGAACACATTTACTATACGGAAGTCAGCTTCAGCGGGGTTATGATATACCCCGGGGGTCAATCCGCCCACAAGAAAGAAGTTCAGTTCCGCCTAGCGGCTCCGGCGGGGACGTCTTTTTGGAATCCGAAAAATGACCACTCTTACCGGGGGCTGTCACACACGCTGGCAAAAACCCGGTATATACCAGTATATGATGAAGGCCGGCTTGTTTTTGGAAATGAGCCCGACTAAAAAACACACGGATTCAATCCCCGGCAGTCCCATCATATGAAACGAAAGCTTGAAGCTTCAAAAGGAGGACGCATCATGGACAATAAAACACGCTTTATGCAATTGTATGAGCAAATTAAAAATCCGCAAAACGGCTATTTTTCGCCTGAAGGCATTCCTTATCATTCAGTTGAAACGCTCATATGCGAAGCGCCTGATTACGGCCATATGACAACATCTGAAGCATACAGTTATTGGCTGTGGCTTGAAGCGATGTACGGCCGATACACACAGGACTGGTCAAAGCTAGAAGCCGCCTGGGACAATATGGAGAAATATATCATCCCGGTCAATGAAGGCGATGGAAACGAAGAACAGCCGACGATGAACTATTATAACCCCTCAAGCCCTGCCACATATGCCGCCGAACACCGCTACCCAGATCTTTATCCTTCGGCTTTGACCGGACAATATCCGGCCGGAAACGATCCGCTTGACAGTGAGCTTAGATCCACATACGGAAGCAATGAAACGTATTTAATGCACTGGCTGCTTGATGTCGATAACTGGTATGGATTCGGGAACCTGTTGAACCCATCACACACCGCCGTTTATGTGAACACTTACCAGCGCGGTGAACAGGAGTCTGTTTGGGAAACGGTTCCGCACCCCTCTCAAGATAATCAGACGTTTGGAAAACCGAATGAAGGGTTTATGAGTCTGTTTACAAAAGAAAATCAGGCTCCTGCCCCGCAGTGGCGCTACACTAATGCGACCGACGCCGATGCGCGCGCTGTTCAGGCGATGTACTGGGCAAGGCAATGGGGCTACAGCAATACTAAGTATTTAGAAAAAGCTAAAAAAATGGGGGACTTTCTCCGTTACGGCATGTATGACAAATACTTTCAAGAGATTGGAAGCGCTGCTGACGGCTCGCCTTCCCGCGGAACTGGAAAAAATGCCTGTCATTATTTAATGGCATGGTACACTGCTTGGGGAGGCGGATTGGGACAGTATGCCAACTGGGCGTGGCGGATCGGTGCGAGTCATGTGCACCAAGGTTATCAAAACCCTGTCGCTTCTTATGCACTGTCAACAGCTGAAGGCGGATTGGTTCCAAATTCATCCACAGCGCGCAGCGATTGGGAACAGGCGCTGAAAAGGCAGCTTGAACTTTACACATGGCTGCTTTCTTCAGAAGGAGCTGTTGCAGGCGGCGCCACGAATAGCTGGAACGGCAGCTACAGCGCATATCCGCAGAATGTCAGCACATTTTACGGAATGGCATACACAGAAGCGCCTGTATATCACGATCCGCCTTCTAACAATTGGTTCGGGATGCAAGTCTGGCCGCTGGAAAGGGTGGCGGAACTGTATTACATTTTCGCAGAGAAAGGTGACAAATCGTCTGAAAACTTCCAAATGGCAAAGCATGTGATTGAAAAATGGATCGCGTATTCGCTTGATTATGTGTTTGTGGGCGAACGGCCTGTTACGGATGAAGAAGGCTATTATTTAAATGAAGCGGGAGAACGCGTCCTTGGCGGCCAAAACCCGCAGATCGCCGTACAATCCGATCCAGGCGAGTTTTGGATTCCGGCAAACCTTGAATGGAGCGGCCAGCCTGATCCGTGGAAGGGATTTGATTCATTTACCGGAAATCCGGGACTGCATGTCACGACGAAGAATCCTTCTCAAGATGTCGGTGTTCTCGGCAGCTATATTAAAACGCTTGTCTTCTTTGCAGCCGGAACAAAAGCCGAAACCGGCGGCTTTACCGCTCTTGGAAACAAGGCCAAAAACGTGGCAAAAGAACTGCTTGATGCAGCATGGAATAAAAATGACGGAATCGGTATCGCAGCAGAGGAAGAACATGAAGATTATATCCGCTACTTTACGAAGGAAGTCTATTTTCCGAATGGCTGGAGCGGCAAAAACGGGCAGGGCAACACCATTCCTGGTTCCAACACTGTGCCGTCTGATCCGGCAAAGGGCGGTAACGGCGTCTATATCAGTCATGCCGACCTCCGTCCGAAAATTAAAAACGATCCGATGTGGCCTTATTTGGAAAATAAATATCAGACCTCGTGGAATCCGAATACAGGCAAATGGGAAAACGGTCTGCCGACTTTTGTGTATCACCGCTTCTGGTCTCAGGTCGATATGGCGACAGCTTACGCTGAGTATGACCGTTTAATCGGAAATGCATAACAATCTGTAAGAGAATGTCAGATTGATATGCGCTTGAACGTTTGGGAAAAGGCGGCGTTCAGCCGCCTTTTTTAAATTGAGGGATTTTAGCCAGTGTTTTGCACGATCATCTAATAAAAAAGGAGTTCAAAAGTTTGAGAGAAAAATGGTTAGCCTTGTGTTTAAAGTCGATCATTCTGTTCGTTTTGATCATGGGAACCGTTCTTTTATCCACAGTTCCGAAAGCTTCGGGAACAAGCGGGCCAGCAAAGCAAGAAAAGCAGAGCATCATCACCCCGGCAGACCTTTTGGAAAACATGAGTCCCGGATGGAACCTTGGCAACACGCTGGATGCTGTTCCGACAGAAGGCTCTTGGAACAATCCGCCGGTTCGCGAGCATACTTTTGATGATATTCGCGACGCGGGGTTTAAAAGCGTCCGGATTCCGGTGACATGGGACTCCCACATCGGCAGCGCTCCCGGGTATCTGATCGACACCGCTTGGATGAACCGGGTGGAAGAAGTGACGGATTGGGCGTTGGAAAGAGAATTTTATGTCGTGTTAAATATTCACCACGATTCTTGGCTATGGATCAGCCGCATGGGAAACAGCCAGCAGGAGACATTAGATAAGCTGGGGAAAGTCTGGAAGCAAATTGCCGAGCGTTTTAAAAACAAAAGTGAACGCCTCCTGTTTGAAATCGTCAATGAACCGACTGGAATGAACGCATATCAAATGAATCTGCTTAACCGCGAGATGCTGAACATCATCCGTTCGACCGGCGGCAACAACAGCCAGCGGCTCGTGATCGTCGGGGGGCTTGAAGATAACAAAGATGAATTGCTTCATTCATTTGAACCGCCTGATGATGACCGGATTGTCCTCACATATCACTACTATTCTCCGTGGGATTACGTATCAAACTGGTGGGGCCGGACGACTTGGGGATCGGCAGCCGAAATCTCCGAGATGGAGGAGGATATCAAACCGGTTTATGAAAAATTTGTAAGGGAAGGATACCCGGTTATCATCGGCGAATACGGTACCCTCGGCGCCAATGAAAATCATTCAAAGCGGCTCTATCATGATACGTTTGTCCGCCTTGCCCACAAATATCAAATGGTCCCGATGTGGTGGGACAACGGGAATGACCAGTTTGACCGGACTGAGAGACAGTGGCGCGATCCTGTTGTTAAAGAGATTGTCATTCAGGCGGGACGCGGCGTTCCCAATGCGATCATCAAACCGGCAGATCTTTTTATAAAAAAAGGTCAAAACCTCAGCGATCAGACGGTGGACATTCAGCTGACCGGCAATGTGCTGACCGGCATTTATCAGAAATCCGAACCATTAAAGGAAGGCAGTGATTATACAGTTGATAATGCCGGAAAAACGGTCTCTATTAAGGAATCCTGCTTGGCAAAGCTGCTGAACGGGTCCGGGCAGCCTGGGGTAAAAGCGCAGCTCACTTTTACGTTTCATAAAGGAGCCAGCCAGGTTATGGATATCATTCTTTATGATGACCCGAAGCTTGAAAAAAGCGAATTCACCGTCAGTCAATCGGCAATCAGCGGTGATCTCAAAATCCCGGCGTCACTGAACGGAACGAAGCTGGCTACGGTTAAAGGAGTCGGCGATTCTACAGGAAGGCCGGTTCTTGAAGAAGTATGGTCATGGACGCCCTACTTGAACTATGACGAGGATTTTTACGAAAAAGACGGGGATTTGTATTTGAGAGAGCGGGTTTTAAAGTATTTGAAAAGCGATTCCACCTTTACATTTGAACTGTGGCCGAAAGGCGTCGAGACGGTCGTGAAGGTGAAAGTCACGCCTTGAACGGCCTGCTAATCTCTGAATGGCGCCGTCCATGGATCTTCTTTATGAAAGCAGGGAAAAATAATGATGACGAAAAAGTTTTTTTTGACACTGCTGATACCGTTTTTGCTTGCGCTTTCCGCCATTCAATTTGGCAATCCCCGGCCGGCACTAGCTGCGTCTCCTTTTGTTGTGACATCCGGAACATCGTTCATTTTAAATGGAAAAGACTTTTATTTTGCCGGGACTAATAACTATTATTTCCATTATAAATCTAAAAAAATGGTCGACGATGTGTTTGAAGATATGAAAGCGATGAAATTGAAAGTGATCCGCATCTGGGGATTTCTTGACGGCCAGCCGCAGGAAAATACCGTCATGCAGCCAAGGCCGGGCATATATGATGAATCAGGCTTTTCAAAGCTTGACTATGCCATTTATAAAGCGGGACAGACAGGGATAAAACTAGTCATCCCTTTTGTGAACAACTGGGATGATTTCGGCGGAATGAATCAATATGTCAGGTGGTTTCAGGCGGATGGACATGACGCCTTTTATACTCATCCGGACATTAAAGAGGCGTATAAAAATTATGTATCCTATATGCTGAACCGAGTCAACACATATAATGGCGTCAAATATAAAGATGATCCCGCGATTATGGCGTGGGAGCTTGCCAATGAACCAAGGGTCCAGTCTGACAGAACCGGAAATACACTTGTCGAATGGGCGGATGAGATGAGCGAATTTATTAAATCCATTGATCAGAACCATCTTGTAGCGGTTGGAGATGAAGGATTTTATCATACAGAAGGGCACCCTGATTGGCATTACAGCGGCGGAGAAGGTGTGGATTGGAAAAGGCTGACTGCTCTTAAGCATATTGATTACGGCACATATCACCTCTATCCGGATCATTGGGGCAAAACGGCCGAATGGGGAAATCAGTGGATCACAGACCATATTTGCGATGGAAAAGAAATCGGCAAGCCGGTCGTTTTAGAAGAGTACGGCTATCAGGATAAGTCCAGAAGGGACGACGTCTACAGAACATGGCTTGAACTCATAGAAAAGCAGGGCGGAGCGGGCAGCCAATTTTGGATTTTGACCGGTATTCAGGATGACGGGACCCTTTATCCGGATTATGACGGTTTTCGGATCGTTTATCCGAGCTCTGCCGCTTCTGTCATTTCAGAACATGCGAAGCGGATGAATGAAAAATCATCCGCTTCCGAAATGCGTCAGACTAAACGCTGTCATGATTTGCAATAAAAATATGGTTATGGTATAGTTTTATTGGAAATGCTAACGATAGCCGAGGCGAAGAGTGGGGAAACCCGCTCTTTTGTATTGAACAGGCAATTTTGTCTCGACATGTTCATCGCTTTTTCTAAATCCCCTGCTTTTGAAGCAGGGTTTTTACGAGGGAGCTGATGAATGGGAGCCTGCACAAGGAGGAAAAGTATGAGTAACAAAGTGATCGATACCGTCAGCGAAATGGTCCAGCCTATACTAGACAATCTTCAGCTTGAACTCGTTGACATCGAATTTGTCAAGGAAGGTCCGAGCTGGTTTCTTCGCGTGTTTATTGATTCAGATGACGGCGTGGACATCGAGGAATGTGCCAAGGTTAGCGAAGCTCTTAGTGAAAAGCTCGACGAGGCTGACCCGATCAAGCAAAACTATTTTCTTGAAGTATCGTCACCTGGAGCTGAGAGGCCTTTAAAGAAAGAAGCCGATTTCATGAAAGCGCTCGGAAAAAACGTATATATTAAAACGTACGAACCTATTGAAGGCAATAAAGAGTTTGAAGGCGAGCTTTCCGCATTTGACGGTGAAAACGTGGAAGTCGCGGTGATGATCAAAACACGCCGGAAAACGATCAATATTCCATATGATAAAGTAGCCAAAGCAAGGCTGGCTGTTTCGTTCAATTAATTTTTGACTGTTTAAGGGGGAAACCATAAACATGAGTAGTGAGTTGTTAGATGCCCTGACTGTTCTTGAAAAAGAAAAGGGAATCAGTAAGGACATTATTATTGAAGCAATTGAAGCTGCGCTCATTTCCGCTTATAAGCGGAACTTCAACCAGGCGCAGAACGTCAGGGTAGATTTAAATCGCGACACCGGTTCAATCCGCGTTTTCGCCCGCAAAGATGTCGTGGATGAAGTGTATGATCCGCGCCTTGAAATCTCGATTGAAGATGCCGTAAACATCAATCCGAACTACATTGTCGGAGATGTCGTGGAAATCGAAGTGACGCCGAAGGATTTCGGCCGCATCGCTGCCCAGACGGCAAAGCAGGTCGTGACTCAGCGCGTCCGCGAAGCGGAGCGCGGCGTCATCTATTCTGAATTCATCGATCGCGAAGAAGATATCATGACAGGCATCGTTCAGCGGATCGACAATAAGTTCATCTATGTCTCTTTAGGAAAAATCGAGGCCCTTCTGCCGGTTTCAGAACAGATGCCGAATGAAGTCTACAAGCCCCATGACCGGATCAAAGTGTTCATTACAAAAGTCGAAAAAACGACGAAGGGTCCGCAGATTTACGTTTCAAGAACTCATCCAGGTTTATTAAAACGTCTCTTTGAAATCGAAGTCCCGGAAATTTACGATGGAACGGTCGAGCTCAAATCCGTGGCGAGAGAAGCGGGAGACCGCTCGAAGATTTCCGTGCGCACGGATAATCCCGACATCGATCCCGTCGGCGCCTGCGTCGGACCGAAGGGTCAGCGCGTTCAGGCGATCGTCAATGAATTGAAAGGCGAGAAAATTGATATTGTTCATTGGTCAAACGACCCGGTTGAATTCGTCGCTAATGCGCTGAGCCCTTCAAAAGTGCTCGACGTCATCGTCAATGAAGAGGATAAGGCGACAACGGTTGTCGTTCCTGACTACCAGCTGTCGCTCGCCATCGGAAAAAGAGGTCAAAACGCCCGCCTGGCAGCCAAGCTGACAAGCTGGAAGATCGATATTAAAAGCGAAACAGATGCAAGAGAGCTTGGAATTTATCCAAGGGAGCTTGAAGAAGAGGAGCCGGAAGAGCTTTTCTTTGAAAGCGAAACTCCAGAATCGGATGAATAAGAGGTGACCTTTGGTGAAAAGCCGAAAGAAGATCCCGCTTAGAAAATGCGTCGTAACAGGGGAAATGAAGCCTAAAAAGGAGCTCATCCGCGTCGTCCGTTCGAAAGAAGGGGAAGTTTCCGTAGACCCGACCGGCAAGAAAAACGGCCGGGGAGCCTACCTTACTCTTGATAAAGACGTCATTTTAACTGCAAAAAAGAAAAACAGCTTAGCAAATCAGCTTCAAGCACAGATTGATGATCAGATTTTTGATGAACTGCTGGAACTGGCGGAAAAGGAGAATTAGATAAATGTCGGAATCAGAATGGTTTTCCTTGCTGGGTCTGGCGAATCGAGCTCGAAAGGTCGTGTCCGGAGAAGACCTGGTTGTGAAAGAAATCAGGCATTCGCGCGCAAAGCTTGTTTTGCTTGCAGACGACGCATCGGCTAACACGGAGAAAAAAGTAACCGACAAATGCAGGCACTACGATGTACCGGTGAAAAAAGTCGGAGATCGTATGCTTTTGGGCCGTTCAATCGGCAAAGAATCCCGTGTGGTTGTTGCTGTCACTGATCAAGGTTTTGCGAATACGTTGCTCCGAAAGCTCGATTAATTTTTTTGGGGGTGAACGAATGGCTAAAATGAGAGTTTATGAATATGCAAAAGCCATAAATGTTTCAAGTAAGGATATTATCGCGGCATTGAAAGATATGAATATCGAAGTCAATAACCATATGGCGATGATCGAAGAAAATGCGATCAAACAGCTCGATCAAAAATTCAAGAAGAGCGCTAAACCTGCGGGAAATAAAAAGGATGCCGGTACAGGCGGACAAAAGCCGCAGCAAGAAGCCGCAAAACAGAATGCCGGAAGTAAGCCAAACAAAAATCGAGACGGAAAGAAGAATAACGTGCAGAATACTCAATTTAACAATAAAAACAAGAAGAAAAACAACAACAACAATAACAAAAAGAACAAGCGCGGTAAAAATCATCAATCTCCGCAGGAGAAGCAGTTCAAGCCGAAAAAAGAACTGCCTGAAAAAATCGAATTTACCAACTCAATGTCGGTCGGGCAGCTTGCCGAAGAGCTCGGAAAAGAACCGTCAGAAATCATTAAAAAATTAATGCTTCTCGGCACTATGGCAACGATCAACCAAGATCTTGACAAAGATACCGTTGAGCTGATCGCTTCAGAATACGGCGTCGACGTCGAAGAAGTGATCGTCCTTGAAGAAACCGAGCTCGAAAAATACGAAGAGCCGGATCAAGAAGAAGACCTTGAAATCCGTCCTCCTGTCGTAACAATCATGGGCCACGTCGACCACGGAAAAACAACGCTTCTTGACAGCATCAGAAAAACGAAGGTCGTCGAAGGCGAAGCCGGAGGCATCACACAGCATATTGGCGCTTATCAGATCGAGGAAAACGGCAAAAAAATCACCTTCCTTGACACTCCGGGCCACGCCGCATTCACAACGATGCGCGCACGCGGTGCGGAAGTTACGGATATTACGATTCTCGTCGTAGCTGCAGATGACGGGGTCATGCCGCAGACGGTCGAAGCGATTAACCATGCGAAAGCGGCTGAAGTGCCGATCATCGTCGCTGTCAACAAAATCGACAAACCGACGGCAAACCCTGACCGGGTGATGCAGGAGCTGACAGAGCACGGTCTTGTTCCTGAAGCATGGGGAGGCGAGACGATTTTCGTTCCTCTTTCAGCACTGTCAGGAGAGGGAATCGATGAGCTGATCGAAATGATCCTGCTCGTCAGCGAGGTCGAGGAGCTCAAAGCGAATGCGAACCGCAGAGCAAAAGGAACGGTCATCGAAGCCGAGCTTGATAAAGGAAAAGGTTCTGTCGCAACACTGCTCGTTCAAAACGGAACGCTTCACGTCGGAGATCCGATTGTCGTCGGGAACACATTTGGCCGCGTTCGCGCGATGGTCAATGATGTCGGCAGACGCGTTAAATCGGCGGGGCCGTCAACACCTGTTGAAATCACCGGATTGAACGAAGTTCCGAACGCAGGGGATCAGTTCCTTGTGTTCAAAGACGAAAAAACAGCCCGTTCAGTCGGCGAAGCCCGCGCTACCAAACAGCTTGAAGAACAGCGCAGCGATAAAGCGAAGCTCAGCCTTGATGACTTGTTTGAACAGATTAAACAAGGCGATGTCAAAGACATTAATCTCGTTGTCAAAGCTGATGTTCAAGGCTCTGCTGAAGCTCTCGTTGCAGCACTGCAAAAAATAGAAGTCGAAGGCGTCAGAGTCAAAATCATCCACACAGGCGTAGGTGCGATTACCGAATCAGACATTATTTTAGCTTCTGCTTCAAATGCAATCGTGATCGGGTTTAATGTCAGACCTGACGGAAATGCTAAGAGTACCGCCGAAGCCGAAAATGTGGATATCCGCCTTCACCGCATCATTTATAAAGTCATCGATGAGATCGAAGCAGCCATGAAAGGCATGCTTGATCCTGAGTATGAAGAAAAAGTGATCGGCATGGTTGAAGTCCGTCAAACATTCAAAGTCTCTAAAATCGGAACGATTGCCGGAGGCTATGTAACGGAAGGTACGATCACACGTGACAGCGGAATCCGCTTGATCCGCGACGGCGTCGTCATCTATGAAGGGGAAGTCGATGTGCTGAAACGCTTTAAAGATGATGTGAAAGAAGTTTCACAAGGATATGAATGTGGTATCACCATTAAGAAATACAACGACATTCGCGAAGGCGATATGATCGAAGCGTATGTCATGCAAGAAATTGAAAGAAAGTGATCGGTTTCGTTGAATGCGAATGCATCATTTACGATGCATCATCACTCAAGGAAAAACGGGCGGTGCTGAAGCGGGTGATCACAAGAATCCGCGCAAAGTTCAACGTTTCTGTTTCAGAAATTGACTACCAGGACACTTGGCAGCGCACAAGCTTTGGTATCGCCGCCGTTTCTTCCTCTCGCGTGCAAACGGAAAAAGAGCTGCAACGGGTTCTAAGCTTTATCGACTCTTTTCCGGAAATTGAACGGACGATCACGAGAACAGAGTGGTTTTAACGTAGAGGTGGTATGGTCATGACGATGAGAGCTACCCGTGTGGGTGAGCAGATGAAAAAAGAACTTGGTGACATTATCGGCAGAAAGCTGAAAGATCCGCGGATCGGATTTTTAACAGTCACTGATGTCAGGGTCTCAGGTGATTTGCAAATTGCCAAAGTGTATATTTCCGTTTTAGGCGATGAAAAGAAACGGGAAGAAACGCTCAAGGGCCTGGCAAAAGCAAAGGGCTTTATTCGTTCCGAACTTGGAAACCGAATCAGGCTTCGCAAAACACCTGAAATCCATTTTGAGTTCGATGAATCGATCGATTACGGAAACCGTATCGAAACATTGATTCACGAGCTGAACGCAAACAAAGAAGAATCATAAGCTGAAAAAGGATAGGCGGGCGACTGCCTGTCCTTTTTAGCTCCAAATGAGAAAGGGGCGAAGAAACACGAATGTATAACGGAGTCCTTCTGTTACATAAACCGGTCGGCATGACTTCGCACGACTGCGTCATGAAGATCCGCAAACTGTTGAAAACAAAAAAGGTCGGCCATACCGGCACATTGGATCCCGAGGTGTCGGGCGTTCTCCCGATCTGCGTCGGGAGAGCAACCAAAGTCGTCGAGTATTTGACGGAAAAGTCCAAAACATATGATGCAGAGGTCACGCTTGGCTGTTCCACGGAGACAGAAGACCAGACGGGGCAAGTCACGGAAAAGAGACCCGTCTTAGCGCCGCCTGATGAACAGGCCGTGCAGAGCGTCCTGAGATCTCTTGAAGGAACGATTGAGCAAGTCCCGCCGATGTATTCCGCTGTCAAGGTAGGCGGCAAAAAGCTGTATGAATACGCGCGGGCCGGTATCGAGGTTGAACGGCCGAAGCGGGCCATCACCATCCATCATATCGAACTGACATCCGAGATTCGCCATGAGCAGGATAAAGCCCGCTTCCGGTTTGTTGTGACATGTTCAAAAGGTACATATGTCAGGACCTTGGCGGTAACAATCGGGGAGAAGCTCGGATATCCCGCGCATATGTCCAACCTGGTCAGGACCGCATCAGGCCCTTTTACCCTTGATGAATGCTTGACCTTTGAAGACGTCGAAGGCTTGATTGCTGGTGGAACATTGTCCGAAAAGCTCGTCCCCATCGAACGTGCGCTTGATCATTTGCCGAAATGGATAATTAGTGATACATTAGCTAAGAAAGTGGAAAATGGAGCGGTGCTTGAAACGCCCGGCAGCTTTTCTCATTTGACGAGCGAAGACCGCATTGCGGTCTTTACGGAAGCAGGCCGGTGCACAGCCGTCTATTATCCGCATCCGACCAAAACCGGCCTGTTGAAGCCGGCAAAAGTACTCGTGCAAAAAAGCGAACAATAGAAAAGGTGACCGTTCTTGAAGACGATACATATTTCCCACCCACACGACTTGAAGCGTGAGGATTTTCCGACATCAGTTATGGCATTAGGCTATTTTGACGGTGTTCACCTGGGACATCAGCAAGTGATTCTTACAGCAAAAAACACCGCGGCAAGAGAAGGGGTCAAAACGGCCGTGATGACCTTTCATCCCCACCCTTCTGCCGTGCTCAAAAAAGGCCGGGAGCCAAAAGATTTAATCACGCCTTTGCAGGACAAAATCAGCATCATTGAAGATTTAGGGGTCGATTTTTTATACGTTGTCACATTTACCCCTGAATTCGCTTCTCTATCGCCTGAAGAATTTATCGATCAATATATACTCGGCTTTCACGTTACTCATGTTGTAGCCGGGTTTGACTTTACCTTCGGGAAATTCGGCAAAGGCACAATGGAAAACTTCCAGGAGTATGCGAAAGGCCGTGTCAAAAGCACGTCTGTCGCAAAATACTCCAATCAGGACCAAAAGGTGAGCTCCACGAGAATCCGCACCGTCCTAGGAGCCGGAGACGTCGAGTACGCCGCTGAACTGCTCGGCAGGCCGTACCATGTGAAAGGCTTTGTGATCCACGGCGATAAAAGGGGCCGAACGATCGGATTTCCGACCGCCAATATCGGCCTTAAAGACACATACATCGTCCCGCCGACAGGTGTGTATGCCGTTAAAGCCGAAATCGGCGGCGCTGTCTACAACGGCGTCTGCAATGTCGGATACAAGCCGACGTTTTACGAAAAACGGCCGGGGCAGCCATCAATCGAAGTCAACTTATTCGATTTTGACCGTGACATATACGGGTCCGAAATTAAGGTCGAATGGTATAAGCGGCTGAGGAGCGAAAAAAAATTCGGCAGCGTTGACGAGCTTGTCGAACAGATTTCTAGAGACAAAGAAGAAGCGATCCGCTTCTTCAGAGAGCGGAAGCCGGCCGAAATCTAGATGTATGGAAACGGCAATACGCGTCAACAATGGTGATAATAGCTAAACTTCATCATAAATGGTTGCATTAGGCCCGCATTTCTAGTATCATATTGTCTGTAGCTTTAAAACCGTTCACTTGGCAAATCGAATCACCGGCGTTTGCTAGGTAATCGGGGCTAATATTATATGGAGGTGAAACAGGATGGCAATTACTCAAGAGCGTAAAACACAACTCATCAATGAGTTCAAAACCCACGAATCTGACACGGGATCACCGGAAGTTCAGATCGCTATCCTAACAGATCAAATCAACAACTTGAACGAGCATTTACGCACTCACAAGAAAGACCATCACTCACGTCGCGGTCTTCTTAAAATGGTAGGTAAACGTCGTAATCTTCTTACGTATCTTCGTAACAAAGACGTAACTCGTTACCGTGAGTTGATCAACAAACTAGGATTACGTCGATAATCGTAAAAAGCGGGAGGATTCCCGCTTTTTTATCGTATAAGAACGAATATCCGGCAACTCTAAAACGCGTTGTTCATATAAATGATTTTAAATGACACGATTCATTCTTTACATAGCACTTTGCCATTGATATGTTCAATTCATTTCGTTCATAATAGGAGTAACGTAAAAACTATCCGAAGAGAGGAGTTCATATAAGAATGGGACAAGAGAAACATGTCTTTTCCATAGATTGGGCCGGCCGCAAGCTGACGGTAGAAACCGGCCAGCTTGCAAAACAAGCAAACGGAGCTGTCATGGTGCGTTATGGAGACACCGCTGTGCTCAGCACCGCAACGGCTTCAAAAGAACCTAAAACCGTAGATTTCTTCCCGTTAACCGTGAATTATGAAGAAAGACTTTACGCCGTCGGAAAGATTCCGGGCGGGTTTATTAAAAGAGAGGGCAGACCGAGCGAAAAAGCGATTCTCGCCAGCCGGTTAATCGACCGGCCGATTCGTCCGCTGTTCGCAGACGGCTTCCGGAATGAAGTTCAAGTCGTCAGCATCGTCATGAGTGTTGACCAGGATTGTTCGTCGGAAATGGCGGCAATGTTCGGATCGTCTCTTGCGCTGTCCGTATCGGACATCCCGTTTGAAGGGCCGATTGCCGGAGTGACGGTAGGCCGGGTTGACAACGAATTTATTATTAATCCGACACTTGAACAGCTTGAAAAAAGCGACATTCACCTCGTCGTAGCGGGAACGAAAGATGCGATCAACATGGTTGAAGCAGGAGCAGACGAAGTTCCGGAAGAAATCATGCTTGAAGCGATCATGTTCGGTCACGAGGAGATCAAGCGGCTTATTGCGTTCCAGGAGGAAATCGTCGCCGCTGTCGGGAAAGAAAAATCAGAAATCACCCTGTATGAGATCGATTCCGATCTGAAAGAAAAAGTGCGGGGAATGGCCGAATCGAACCTCTTAAAAGCGATCCAGGTTCATGAAAAGCACGCGCGCGAGGACGCGATCAGCGAAGTGAAAAACGAGGTTTTGGCCAAGTTTGAAGAAGAGGAACACGATGAAGACACGCTGAAACAAGTGAAAGACATTTTGTCGCAGCTTGTTAAAAATGAAGTGCGCCGTCTGATCACGGAGGAAAAAGTTCGTCCTGACGGCCGGGCTGTCGATGAGATCCGCCCGCTTTCTTCAGAAGTCGGACTCCTTCCGAGAACACACGGTTCAGGCCTTTTCACACGGGGACAGACGCAGGCGCTCAGCATTTGTACGCTCGGTGCGCTTGGCGATGTGCAAATTTTGGACGGTCTCGGTGTCGAGGAATCAAAACGCTTTATGCACCATTACAACTTCCCGCAGTTCAGCGTCGGGGAAACAGGGCCGATGCGCGGACCGGGACGCCGCGAAATCGGGCACGGGGCCCTCGGGGAACGTGCGCTTGAGCCGATTGTTCCGTCTGAAAAAGACTTCCCGTACACCATCCGTCTCGTCTCTGAAGTGCTTGAATCAAACGGTTCAACTTCCCAGGCGAGCATTTGTGCAAGCACGCTTGCAATGATGGATGCAGGGGTGCCGATTAAAGCTCCGGTGGCCGGAATCGCAATGGGTCTTGTCAAATCAGGTGACAACTACACGGTCCTAACCGATATTCAAGGTATGGAAGACCATCTCGGAGATATGGACTTTAAAGTAGCGGGAACGTCCAAAGGCGTCACAGCTCTGCAAATGGATATTAAGATTGAAGGCTTATCAAGAGAGATTTTGGAAGAGGCTCTTCAGCAGGCGAAAAAAGGCAGAATGGAAATTCTTGAAAGCATGCTGAGCACATTGGCTGAATCAAGAAAAGAGCTTTCTCCTTATGCGCCGAAAATCTTGACGATGTCGATCAATCCGGATAAAATCCGCGACGTCATCGGACCAAGCGGAAAACAAATCAATAAGATCATTGAAGATACAGGTGTTAAAATCGATATTGAACAAGACGGCACAATCTTCATCTCTTCCACCGATGAAAGCATGAACCAAAAAGCGAAGAAAATCATCGAAGACCTTGTCAGAGAAGTTGAGGTCGGACAGCTTTACTTAGGTAAAGTAAAGCGGATTGAAAAATTCGGAGCTTTCGTTGAACTGTTCAGCGGAAAAGACGGTTTGGTCCATATTTCAGAGCTTGCGCTCGAACGGGTAGGAAAAGTCGAAGATGTCGTCAAAATCGGCGACGAGCTCCTTGTTAAGGTTACCGAAATCGATAAACAAGGACGCGTCAACTTATCAAGAAAAGCTGTACTGCGTGAACAGAAGGAAAAAGAAGAACAAAAATCGTAAAAAAACGGTGTTTTATCTTGCTTCTGTCTTCGTCTTCAAAGCAAAAGGAAGCCTGGGTAACCCGGCTTCTTTGTTTTAAGCCGTGAAAACGGTCCGGTTCTATCTTGTCCTTTTCTCACATATTTTGTGGGGAAGGGAGGAATACAATTGAAAAGAACGATTGTTCGTGTTTCCGTTTTTTTCTTTCTTTTGCTGATGTCCTATCAGATGATGAACCGTCCGTATTCACAACATTACATAGATGCGATGAAAAAAGATGCGGTCACGGTTGCCGCTCAGAAGGACGAATTGTACCAGGAGCTTTTGCAAAAAGCGCCTGAATATGAAGTAAAGGCCCAAAATGCGAAAATTGATCAAATATGGAAAGCGATTCCCGGCTACAACGGCTTAAAAGTAAACATCGAAAAATCGTACAAAAAAATGAAACGGGCCGGAGCATTTGATGAGAAGCTGCTCGTTTATGATCAAGTGAAACCTGATGTTCATTTAGAATCCTTAAAGCCTGAGCCGATCTACCGCGGACACCCGGATAAACCGATGGTATCGTTTATTATCAATGTCGCTTGGGGTAATGAATATTTGCAGGAGATGCTTCCCGTTTTAGAAAAGCATCGTGTCAAAGCCACCTTTTTTTTGGAGGGCAGATGGGTGAAACATCACCCCGAGCTCGCAAAAGCCATCCAAAACGGCGGACATGAAATCGGAAACCATTCATACAATCATCCGGATATGAGCAAACTGACGAGAGAACGTATTTCAGAACAGCTGCGGATGACAAATGAACAAATAGAGGAAACGCTCGGCGTCAAGCCGAAATGGTTCGCCCCGCCGAGCGGCAGCTTCCGCAAAGAGGTTGTGGATCAGGCTCACAAGATGGGGATGGGAACGATCATGTGGACAGTTGATACGATCGATTGGCAGAAACCGCAGCCGGCCGTCTTACAGCAACGGGTATTAAGCAAAGTACATAACGGCGCCATGATATTAATGCATCCGACAGATCCAACTGCAAAAAGTCTTGCCGTTTTGATACAGAACCTTCATGAAAAAGGCTATCAAATCGGAACTGTCTCACAGCTGATGAATGAAAAAAGGCTTGTTGAAGAATAGGATGTGCGGCCCGTTCTTTGAATAGGAGGAACAAATTTGATTAAACGGTATACTTGTCAAAATGGGGTAAGAATCGTATTCGAAAACAATCCCACTGTCCGGTCTGTGGCCATCGGAGTTTGGATTGGAACCGGATCAAGACATGAAACACCTGAAATTAACGGTATTTCGCACTTTCTTGAGCACATGTTTTTCAAAGGGACTAAAACGCGCACTGCAAGGGACATCGCAGAGTCTTTCGACAGAATCGGCGGACAGGTCAACGCGTTTACCTCAAAGGAATATACGTGCTATTACGCCAAAGTTCTCGATGAGCATGCAAGCTATGCTCTGGAAGTGCTTTCTGACATGTTCTTTCATTCATCATTTGACGAGGAAGAATTGAAAAAAGAAAAAAACGTCGTCTATGAAGAGATTAAAATGTATGAGGACACGCCTGACGACATCGTCCACGATCTCTTGAGCAAAGCGTCATTCGGCAGCCATTCCCTCGGTTATCCGATCCTCGGCACAGAGGAGACGCTTGCTGAATTTGACGGAGATTCGCTCAGAAAATATATGGACGAATATTACACGCCTGACCGCGTCGTCATTTCGATAGCCGGAAATGTGCCGGAAGCTTTTATAAAAGAAGCTGAAAAGCACTTTGGCTCATATGAAGCCAAAGGCAAAAGAACCGGCATGACAAAACCGGATTTTCATCATGAGAAAATGACGCGCAAAAAAGAAACCGAACAGGCTCACCTCTGTCTCGGCTTTAACGGGCTGGAAGCAGGTCACCCGGAAATCTACGATTTGATCGTTCTCAATAATATTTTGGGAGGGAGCATGAGCAGCCGCCTCTTTCAGGATGTCCGGGAAGATAAAGGTCTTGCATATTCCGTGTTCAGCTACCACACTTCCTATGAAGACAGCGGCATGATGACGATCTACGCCGGAACCGGTGCAAATCAGCTTCAGCTTCTGTCAGAAACGATTCATGAAACACTGCGTGTGCTGAAAAGCGACGGAATTACACCGAAAGAGCTTGAAAACAGCAAAGAGCAAATGAAAGGCAGCCTGATGCTCAGTCTCGAAAGCACAAACAGCAAAATGAGCCGCAACGGCAAAAATGAGCTTTTGCTCGGCAAACACCGGACGCTTGATGAAATCATCGAAAAGTTGAATGCCGTCAGCCTTGAGCGTGTGAACAATCTTGCCAACCGGATTTTCACCGATGATTACTCGTCTGCATTGATCAGCCCGTCGGGTGAGCTGCCGAAATAATACCTCGTTAAAACATGCTTGTCTTTTTAGGCAGGCATGTTTTTTGTTATCGGTTCATACATCATAACAAAAGGGGGTTTTTTCATGAGGCTGAGTGAGCTTTCGGGAAAAGAAATCGTCGATGTTAAGCGGGCTGAACGGCTTGGCGTACTGGGGCAGACGGATCTTGAGATCAATGAGCAGGACGGACAGATTACCGCTCTTATTATCCCTTCTGTAAAATGGTTCGGACTTGGCAGAAAACAGGGGAATGACATCAAGGTGCCCTGGTCGCAAATTCAAAAAATCGGATCGGATATGATCATTTTGGATGTGCCGGAAAGCAGCGTGACAAAAGAAGAATAAGCAAGCCTAGAACACCCGCCCGTCCCTTGGGGCGGGCTTTTTGTTTTTCTGGATTTCAATTCACCGCTATTTCCTTTTTGTCATATGATGAAATTAGCTTATGAATTAGATCCTTGTCAAAAAAGAAGGTGAATGTTAGAGCCATGTTAACCGGATTAACGATTGCAATCATCGGCGGCGATGCAAGGCAGCTCGAGATCATCCGCAAGCTGACGGAACAGGATGCAAAGGTCTTTTTAATCGGTTTTGACCAGCTTGATCACGGGTTTACCGGAGCTACAAAACTAAAGCTGAACGAACTCGACTTTGGCACAATAGACAGCATTATTCTGCCTGTATCAGGCACATCGATGGAAGGAACGGTTGCGACTGTTTTTTCCAATGAAAAAGTGGTGTTAAAACAGGAACATTTAGAAAAAACTCCGCCTCACTGTGCGATTTATTCAGGGATTTCAAACCAGTATTTAGACGGCATGGCCAAAGGGGCAAACCGCCGTCTTGTCAAGCTCTTTGAAAGAGACGATATTGCGATTTACAACTCGATACCTACAGTCGAAGGTGCCATTATGATGGCCATACAGCATACAGACTTTACGATTCACGGCTCGAATGTGATGGTTCTCGGGCTCGGGCGGACGGGAATGAGCATCAGCCGGACGTTCTCGGCGCTCGGAGCACGCGTAAAAGTCGGAGCGCGCGACTCCGCCCACCTCGCCAGAATCTTGGAGATGGGCCTCACTCCTTTCCACACAAACGAACTTGCAGAGCATGTTGAAAATATCGACATTTGCATCAATACCATTCCAAGCCTGATTCTCGATAAACACGTCCTCTCACGAATGACACCCAGAACATTAATTCTCGATTTAGCAACCCGTCCCGGAGGCACCGATTTTGATTTTGCTGAAAAGCAAGGCATTAAAGCGCTGCTTGCTCCGGGACTCCCCGGGATCGTCGCGCCTAAAACGGCGGGACAGATTATTGCCAATGTTTTGTGCAACCTTTTGTCTGAATTAACAACCGACCGAAAGGGGCTGTCATAATGTCGATCAAAGGAAAAAGAATCGGATTTGGTCTGACGGGTTCACATTGCACGTATGATGCTGTATTTCCGCAAATCGAAGCGCTGATCAACAATGGAGCTGAAGTGAGACCGGTCGTCACACATACTGTCAAGTCGACGGACACACGCTTTGGAGAAGGAGAAGAATGGGTCAGGAGAATAGAGGAACTGACTGGATTTAAAGTCATTGATTCCATTCCGAAAGCGGAGCCTCTCGGACCGAAAACTCCGCTGGACTGCATGGTTGTTGCGCCACTGACGGGAAATTCGATGAGCAAGCTCGCAAACGCCCAGACGGACAGTCCGGTTCTCATGGCGGCCAAGGCGACGATGAGAAACTCCCGTCCCGTTGTCCTCGGTATTTCAACGAATGATGCGCTCGGCTTGAACGGCGTCAACTTGATGAGGCTGATGGCGGCAAAAAACGTTTACTTTATTCCGTTCGGCCAGGATGATCCTTATAAAAAGCCGAATTCGCTCGTCGCCAAAATGGATCTTTTAGTGCCGGCGGTCGAAGAAGCGCTCTCCCATAAACAAATGCAGCCTATCCTGGTCCACAGTGATCAATAAATCTTTTGAAAATAAAGTTGTAACAAAAAATATCAATCACCACGGCACACATCTATGTTAAAATAAAATGTAAAATGCATAGTCAACCAATCGTTTACGACGATTAAGGTGGAAGGAGTTTTACAATTGGGCAGAGGATTACATGTAGCAGTAGTTGGTGCGACAGGCGCTGTAGGACAGCAAATGTTAAAAACACTAGAAGACAGGAATTTTGAACTGGATAAACTGACTTTATTATCCTCAAAACGTTCAGCAGGTACGAAGCAGACTTTCAAAGGCGAAGAGTACACTGTAGAAGAAGCTCGTCCAGAGAGCTTTGAAGGCGTCAACATCGCGCTTTTCAGCGCTGGGGGAAGCGTTTCGCAGGCGCTTGCTCACGAGGCTGTCAAACGCGGGGCGATCGTTATTGATAATACGAGCGCGTTCCGAATGGACCAAAACACTCCGCTCGTCGTACCTGAGGTCAATGAGGCAGATTTGCACAAGCACAACGGCATTATTGCAAATCCGAACTGTTCAACAATCCAGATGGTTGTTGCGCTCGAACCGATCCGCAAGGCTTTCGGTTTAAACAAAATCATCGTGTCGACTTATCAGGCGGTGTCGGGAGCCGGAAACGAAGCGGTAAAAGAGCTCTACGGGCAAACCGAAGCCATTTTGAACGACAAACCGTTCGAGCCTGAGATCATGCCGGTGAAGAGTGATGAAAAACACTACCAAATCGCATTTAACGCTATTCCTCAAATCGATAAATTCCAGGAAAACGGCTTTACGTTTGAGGAAATGAAAATGATAAATGAAACGAAAAAAATCATGCACATGCCTGAGCTTCAAGTTTCAGCCACATGTGTCAGACTGCCGGTTGCAACAGGGCATTCAGAATCCGTCTACATCGAAACAGACCGTGATGATGTGACAGCAGAAGATATTAAAAATCTGTTAAAAGAAGCTCCAGGCGTCGTTCTGCAGGATGATCCGGCTGAACAGGTCTATCCGATGCCTGCAGATGCAGTAGGAAAAAGAGACGTGTTTGTCGGCCGGGTGAGAAAAGACCTTGACCGCCCGAACGGCTTCCATCTGTGGATCGTTTCCGACAACCTGCTGAAAGGCGCAGCATGGAATTCCGTACAAATCGCAGAAAGCCTAAAAGCTTTAAATTTAGTTTAAGATTTCTAACGGGATGTGAGAAGAGAGTGAGGCAAAAATGAAAGCCTGCTCTCTTCTGTTACGTCCGAAATCAACTTGGAGTGAAATAAAGTGAAAATCATCGTTCAAAAATTCGGCGGAACGTCTGTAAAAGATGACCGCGGCAGAAAGCTTGCCTTAAGCCATATTCAGGAAGCGGTCAATGAAGGATACAAAGCGGTTGTCGTCGTATCGGCCATGGGCCGGAAAGGCGATCCGTATGCGACTGATTCATTGCTTGATCTGCTTTACGGCGGACAGGATACGATTACCGAGCGCGAGCAGGATATGCTTTTATCATGCGGAGAAACGATTTCCTCTGTTGTGTTCGCCAGCATGCTTTTGGAAAACGGGATTAAAGCAGCTGCTTTAACCGGTGCGCAAGCGGGCTTTTTAACGGACAACAACCATACGAATGCAAAGATTCTCGAAATGAAGCCGGAGCGGCTTGTCAGCATGCTGGCCGACCATGATGCGGTTGTCGTCGCAGGCTTCCAAGGCGCGACTGCAAAAGGGGACATTACAACGATCGGCCGCGGCGGAAGCGATACATCGGCCGCTGCGCTCGGCGCGGCGCTGGACGCGGAATTTATCGATATTTATACAGATGTCGAAGGCGTCATGACCGCTGATCCGCGCATCGTTGAAAAAGCGAAGCCGCTGCCTGTGATTACCTATACGGAAATCTGTAATTTAGCCTATCAGGGGGCCAAGGTGATCCACCCGAGAGCCGTTGAAATCGCAATGCAGGCGAAAGTGCCGATCCGCGTGCGTTCAACCTATTCAAACGAGACGGGCACGCTCGTCACAAGCCATCACAACTCAAAAGCCGGAAGCGACGTTTTTGAGCGGCTTATCACTGGCATCGCCCATGTGAAAGACGTGACACAGTTTAAAGTCCCGGCAAAAGAAGGACAATATAACGTACAGACTGAAGTGTTTAAAGCGATGGCGAATGCCGGCATCAGCGTCGATTTCTTCAATATTACACCAAGTGAAATTGTCTACACGGTGGCTGGAAACATGACCGACCGCGCCTCTGGCATCCTGAAAGAATTGGGCTATGAACCGGCCGTGACAAGAAATTGCGCGAAAGTGTCAGCAGTTGGCGCGGGAATTATGGGCGTTCCGGGCGTTACCTCAAAAATCGTTACCGCTTTATCAGAAAAAGGCATTCCGATCTTGCAGTCTGCTGACAGCCATACGACGATATGGGTGCTCGTGCACGAGAAAAATATGGCGACGGCCGTGAATGCGTTGCATGAAGTGTTTGAACTGTCAAAATAAATATGATTGAATCATGATGAGGTGAAAAAAATGAATTTCGGAAATATCGCAACCGCAATGGTTACGCCCTTTGACAAAAATGAAAATATCGATTTTCAAAAACTGTCAAAGCTGATCGATTATTTAATAAACAATGGGACGGATTCCCTGGTGGTTGCCGGAACAACCGGAGAATCGCCGACGCTTTCCGAAGAAGAAAAGGTAGCGCTCATTCAATATTCCGTCAAGGAAGCGGCAGGCCGCGTCCCGATCATCGCCGGCACGGGAAGCAACAACACGAAAGCGTCGATCAAGCTGACGAAAAAAGCTGAAGAAGCCGGCGCTGACGCCGTCATGCTCGTCACTCCGTACTACAACAAGCCTTCTCAGGAAGGCATGTACCGCCATTTCAGAGCGATTGCGGAGGAAACGTCACTGCCTGTCATGCTTTATAATGTACCGGGAAGAACGGCTGCTTCGCTCGCACCGGAAACGACGATCCGCCTTGCGGAGATCCCGAATATCATTGCGATTAAAGAAGCGAGCGGCGACTTAGATGCGATTACAAAAATCGTAGCTGAAACCCCTGAGGACTTTGCCGTTTATTCAGGAGATGACAGCCTGACACTGCCGGCCTTGTCCGTAGGAGCGAGAGGAATCGTTTCCGTTGCATCACATATCATCGGACCGGAAATGCAGGAAATGATCAAACATTATACAGAGGGGAACACGGCTCAGGCTGCTTTGATCCACCAAAAGCTGCTTCCGCTGATGAAAGGGCTTTTTGCCGCACCGAATCCGTCTCCATTAAAGACGGCTCTTCAGCTGAAGGGTCTTGATGTCGGGTCCGTCCGGCTCCCTTTGATTCCGCTAAATGAAGATGAACGACTCCGTTTAAGCAGCCTGATGAACGGCCTGTAAAAAACAATACGGACGAAAACGGTCATTCTCTTTTGGAGGGGATGACCGTTTGTCATATACATAATGGTTCTTGTTTTCTAAATTTAGATTCAGGTATAATAGGGACAAGTGATGATGGACGGGTACTTAGATTAGGAGGATTACAATTTGAAAAAAAATACAGAAAATATTAGAATCATCGCCTTAGGAGGCGTCGGAGAGATCGGAAAAAACCTTTATGTCATTGAAATCGATTCTGACATATTCGTGGTTGACGCCGGTCTCATGCATCCAGAAAATGAAATGCTGGGTATCGATGTGGTCATTCCTGACATTTCATATTTAATTGAACGATCTGACCGCGTAAAGGCGATTTTTCTCACACACGGGCATGAGGAAAACATCGGCGGCGTATTTTACTGCCTGAACAAACTTTCTGTGCCTGTTTACGGAACGAAGCTGACGCTCGCCCTTTTAAAGGAAACGCTGAAGCAGTACGGTGTAAACAAAAAGCCCGATTTAAGAGAAATTCATTCAAAATCCGTTATTACATTTGAATCGACAAAGGTGTCATTCTTTAAAACAAATCACAGCATTCCGGATTCCGTCGGTGTCAGCTTTAAAACATCCCTCGGATCCATCGTGTGCACTGGCGATTTTAAATTTGACCAGACACCTGTTTTAAACCAGACAAGCGACATCGGCGAAATTGCCAAAATCGGCAACAGCGGTGTGCTGTGCCTGCTTTCCGACAGTGCCAATGCTGAGAAACCGGGCTATACGCCTTCAGAAGCAGTCGTCGGCGGAGAGATATCCGATGTAATGTACAATGCCGAAAACCGCGTCATTATTGCCGTGTTCGCGTCTAACTTTAACCGGATTCAGCAGGTCATTGATGCCGCGCTCCAAAACGGCAGGAAGCTTGCGGTTTCAGGAAAAAATATTTCGACGATACTCCAGCTGGCGATGAAGCTCGGGTATGTCACGGCAGATGAAGATCTGTTCATCCCTGTCCAAGAAGTTAAAAAGTATCCGAAAAGAGAAGTCGCGATTTTGACAGGAGACAACCATGGAGAGCCGCTCGCCGCATTGACCAGGATCGCAAAACAAGGGCATAAGCAGCTCGACATTGAGAAAGGGGATACCGTCCTGATCGCATCCTCCCCTATTCCGGGTCAGGAGCTTGTCTACTCCAAAGCGGTCGACCTCTTAACAAGAGCGGGCGCGCAGGTCGTTTTCGCCCAAAAACGCGTCCATGTATCAGGCCATGGCTGTCAGGAAGAACTGAAGCTGATGCTCAACCTGCTGAAGCCGAAGTATTTAATCCCCGTAAACGGTGAATACAGAATGCAAAAAGCGCATTCCAAGCTTGCCGAAGAAATCGGTATGAAACGGAGCGACATTTTCCTGATTGAAAAAGGAGACGTCGTGGAATTCCGCGGACAAAACGTGAAAATCGGCGATAAAGTGCATTCAGGCAATATTTTGATCGATGGACTCGGTGTCGGCGACATCGGCAATATCGTGCTCAGAGACCGCCGTCTTCTGTCCCAGGACGGAATCTTAATCGTTGTGATTACCCTTGATAAAAAGAAAAAACATCTTGTATCAGGACCCGAAATTATCACGAGAGGTTTTGTCTATGTCAGAGAATCTGAACAGCTGATCGTTGAAGCGACGGAACTTGTCAGGGAACTCGTCAACGAAAGCACAGAAAACGCCGTCGTCGAATGGTCCGCCTTAAAACAGGCGATGCGTGACGCACTAAACCAGTTCCTATACGAAAAAACGAAACGAAAACCAATGATCATTCCAATCATCATGGAAGTATAAAACCAAGAGATTTCTCTTGGTTTTTTTTCATGCCTTTTGCGTTGAATGAAAAAAACGCCATTGTCCATAATACAAAAGAAACTCGAGAAAGAGGTGAGCCAGATGGACTCAAACCGGATACAAAACGGGGACAGCCAGGGGGAGCAGCCGGCTAAGCCGGACGCAAAAGACAGTCTCGTCAACAAAATCCAGCAGCTCGGCGAAACGACACTCCCGCAAATGGGTCAGGATACCAACATTCACTGTCTGACCATTATCGGGCAAATTGAAGGTCACGTACAGCTTCCTCCCCAAAATAAAACAACAAAATATGAACACGTGATTCCCCAGATCGTTGCAGTAGAGCAGAATCCTAAAATCGAAGGGCTGCTCATCATCTTAAACACGGTCGGAGGAGACGTTGAAGCGGGTCTTGCGATTGCGGAAATGCTGGCGTCTCTGTCAAAGCCGACGGTCTCTATCGTGCTGGGCGGCGGACATTCAATCGGAGTTCCAATTGCGGTGTCCTGCGACCACAGCTATATCGCTGAAACAGCGACGATGACGATCCATCCGGTCAGACTGACAGGGCTTGTCATCGGTGTGCCGCAGACATTTGAGTATCTCGATAAAATGCAGGAAAGGGTCATCAATTTCGTGACAAGTCATTCGAACATATCGGAAGACAAATTTAAAGAACTGATGTTTTCAAAAGGCAATTTGACCCGCGATATCGGGACGAATGTCGTAGGAAACGATGCCGTGAAATACGGATTAATCGATGAAACCGGCGGAGTCGGACAGGCGATTCAAAAGCTGAATGAATTAATCGAACAAAACAAAGGCGCCCAGGAAGGGATGATCCAATGATTCTGTATACAACAATGCCGCAGGAAATCGTGTTCGCAGGGCAGGCGGAAAACTCGAACTTAAAACAGATCGATGTCAACGGCGTGCCCCTTTTAGTCGAAATGAACGGAGAGGAAGCAAGAGTCGTCCAAGTTCTCAGCACGAACCCGATGGATTTTTTAAAACAAGAAACAGCACCTGGGCAGACGCTTAAACTGACATTTTATAAATAGCTGAAGTGTCGCAAGGATAAATATGTTATAATAGGGGAATCCAGAGGAAAATCGCAGCCGAAAAAAGGCTGCTTTCTCTTTGTTTTTACATTTTTTAACACGCAGTAAGGTGATGGAACATGGCAAAAAGAAAACGAAAATCAACAAAGAAACAAAAACAAGGAAAAAAACGGATTCATCTTAAATTTGAATTGTACGGATTAATCTGTATCGCCATCTCGATTATTGCGGTTTTGCAGCTTGGCGTAGCAGGGCAAACGTTCATTTACATGTTCCGCTTTTTCGCCGGTGAATGGTTCATCCTTTGCTTTCTCGGCCTTTTTTTAACGGGTGTGTCTTTATTTTGGAAGAAGAAAACACCCAGTTTTTTAACAAGGAGAAAAGCGGGCCTTTACTGCATCATCGCAAGCATGCTGCTTCTTTCCCATGTCCAGCTGTTTCAGCATTTGACCGAAAGGGGAATCGTTCAGTCTCCGAGCGTAATCCAAAATACGTGGGAGCTGTTTCTGATGGATGTAAAAGGCGAGACAGGATCACCTGATCTTGGAGGCGGAATGATTGGAGCCGTTTTATTTGCGGCGTCATACTTTCTGTTTGCATCTGCAGGGTCTAAAATCATCGCCGTCTTCCTGATCTTGATCGGCCTTCTTTTGATTACGGACCGTTCGTTGCAGGAGACGCTGATCAAATGGATGACCCCGGTCGCGTCCTTCATTAAAAACCAGTGGCAGGCCTTTTTAGCAGACATTAAACAATTGAAAAGCAGCTCGCCCAAAAAGAAATCAGGAAAAAAACAAAAGGCGCAGAGAAAACCGAAAGTGTCTGAAGAGCCTGTACAAGAAGCGGAGCTTGATCCAGAACCGGTGATTCAGTCAGAACCGATTATTTCAAGCTTTTCCGACCGTGATGAAAAACCCGAAGTTCAAGCGTACGAAGCTCAGGCGCCTGCCCCTGCCGAGCATTCTCCTGAGCCTGAAGCCGGTGAGGACGGTGAGGACATGCAGGCTACAGGCGCGCCCGAGATCACGTTCACAGAGCTTGAAAACAAGGATTATCAGCTTCCGTCGATTCAATTGCTGGATGAGCCGAAGCACACAGGGCAGCAGGCGGATAAAAAGAATATTTACGACAATGCCAGGAAGCTGGAAAAGACGTTTCAAAGCTTCGGAGTTAAGGCGAAAGTCACCCAGGTTCATCTCGGCCCGGCCGTAACGAAATATGAAGTCTATCCTGATGTGGGCGTCAAAGTCAGCAAAATTGTCAATTTAAGTGATGACTTGGCTCTTGCGCTCGCGGCCAAAGATATTCGCATCGAAGCCCCGATTCCCGGAAAATCGGCGATTGGAATCGAAGTCCCGAATGCGGAAGTCGCGATGGTTTCCTTGAAAGAAGTGCTCGAATCGAAACTGAATGATCGGCCGGATGCAAAGCTGATGATCGGACTCGGCCGGAACATTTCCGGAGAAGCTGTATTGGCAGAGCTGAACAAAATGCCCCATCTTCTTGTTGCAGGAGCGACAGGAAGCGGGAAAAGCGTCTGTGTCAACGGGATTATTACAAGCATTTTGATGAGGGCAAAGCCCCACGAAGTGAAGATGATGATGATCGACCCGAAAATGGTCGAGCTCAACGTCTACAACGGGATTCCGCATTTGCTCGCGCCCGTCGTGACAGATCCGAAAAAAGCATCGCAGGCTTTGAAGAAAGTCGTCAACGAAATGGAGCGGCGCTACGAATTGTTTTCTCACACGGGAACGAGAAATATCGAAGGGTATAACGACTATATTAAACGGATGAATGCCACAGAAGAAGCAAAGCAGCCGGAGCTGCCATACATCATTGTGATCGTGGACGAGCTTGCCGACCTGATGATGGTCGCTTCCTCTGATGTGGAAGACTCGATCACAAGGCTTTCGCAAATGGCAAGGGCGGCGGGAATCCATCTGATCATCGCGACGCAGCGGCCTTCGGTCGATGTCATTACAGGGGTTATTAAAGCCAATATTCCGTCAAGGATCGCTTTCAGCGTATCGTCGCAGACCGACTCCAGAACGATTCTTGATATGGGAGGCGCTGAAAAACTTCTCGGCAGAGGGGACATGCTGTTCCTGCCTGTCGGCGCCAACAAACCGCTCCGCGTCCAAGGGGCCTTCCTGTCAGATGAAGAAGTTGAAAAAGTTGTCGATCACGTCATCACCCAGCAAAAAGCCCAATACCAAGAAGAAATGATTCCAGAAGAGACGCAGGAAACGGTCAGCGAAGTGACAGACGATCTTTACGACGAAGCGGTTGCGCTTGTCGTCAGCATGCAGACGGCGTCCGTGTCCATGCTGCAAAGGAGATTCCGCATCGGCTACACAAGAGCGGCGCGGCTTATCGATGCCATGGAAGAGCGGGGAATCGTCGGCCCTTATGAAGGTTCAAAGCCCCGTGAAGTCCTCTTGTCAAAAGAGCAATACGAAGAACTCTCTTCTTAAGAAGAGAGTTCTTGTTTTACATAATTTTATTATGTAAACTGGAAAACGTCTATTTATTTATTTGACAAAACATGATATAGTTATCCTCAATTAAAGGTAATTTGAATCTGATCTGTCAGACGGAGGGAAAACATGTCGATAAAAGCTGACAATCAACGGTTATGTTTAAAAGTGATTGATCGGATAAAAGATGATATTCAAAATGGGGTCTTTTGCGAGAATGAACGGCTCCCGTCTGAGTTTGAGCTGTCAAAGATGCTTGGTGTGAGCAGAACGGCTTTGCGTGAAGCGCTTAGAATGCTGGAAGAAGAAAACGTCATCATCAGAAGGCACGGAGTCGGATGCTTTGTAAATGCCAGGCCGTTATTTCTATCTGGTATTGAGCAGCTGAACAGCGTCACAAAAATGATCGAGCAGGCAAGCATGACGCCGGGAACCATTTTTATGTCTTCACAGGTTACCGCTCCTACCGAAGAAGATATGCTCCGGTTTCAATATGCGGAAGAAACCGAGATCTTTTTGCTTGAGCGGGTGAGAACGGCAAATGGAATGCCTGTTGTCTACTGTCTTGATAAAATACCTGTGGATATCCTCCCGGAAGGCTTTTCACACGAGCAGGAATCGATGTTTGAATGGCTTGAGGACAAATCCGGCGCCGTGATCAGCTATGCTGTTGCCGATATTGTGCCGATCGGGTATCACGACACCATTTCTCAAATTCTCGAATGCGATCCTGAAACATCTTTGCTGCTGCTCAAACAGACTCATTATGACCAAAACGATAAGCCCGTTTTATATTCTTTAAACTATTTTCGGGCCGATAAATTCAGATTTCACGTCGTCAGAAAACGTTTTTGATATACGGGCGCTCGATTAGGAGCGGCTGTTTTTTTTTGCCCATTAGCGCCCATACATAAATAAGCCCGCAACACGGAACAATAACAGATGGAAATACTGATGAATTGGGTGAAAAAAAGTTGAGCAGAAAAAAAGACATGAAAAGCATTGTTGCGCTGTCTTCGGTCCCGCTTGTGATGACGCTAGGCAATTCGATGCTGATTCCGGTTTTGCCGATGATCGAAAAAAAATTAAACATTTCTTCGTTCCAAGTGTCGCTGATCATCACGGTTTACTCTATCGTGGCGATTTTATGCATCCCGATTACCGGCTATATGTCAGACCGGTTCGGAAGAAAAAAGATCATGCTCCCATGTCTTGTAATCGCGGGAGCTGGAGGAGCTTTGGCAGGTTTGGCTTCAACTTTTTTCAAAGATCCGTTTGCGATGATTTTAGCCGGGCGCGTCCTTCAAGGTATCGGATCAGCCGGCGCAGCGCCGATCGTCATGCCGTTTATCGGCGATCTTTTTCAAAATGATGAAGAAATCAGCGCGGGACTCGGAGATATAGAGACGGCCAATACTGCCGGTAAAGTATTAAGCCCGATATTAGGGGCTTTTTTAGCATCTTGGGTTTGGTACATGCCATTTTGGTTTATTCCGGTCGTGTCTCTTGCCAGCTTTTTTCTCGTCTTGTTCTTTGTTCCCAAACCGAAGGACAAAGATGATGAAAAGCAAACATTAAAAAACTTCGCAAAAAACGTACAGGAGATATTTAAACGGGAAGGACGATGGCTTGTTTCCATTTTTGTCATCGGCGGGATCATTATGTTTCTTTTATTCGGAGTTCTCTTCTACCTGTCGGATACTTTGGAGAAGCAGCATCAAATTGACGGGATTGCAAAAGGAGCGCTTCTCAGCATTCCGCTGCTTTTCCTTTCCGTCAGCTCCTACCTTGCCGGAAAGCTGATCGGAAACGACAAAATCAGAATGAAGGCCTGCGTACTGACCGGCATGGTCCTGCTGTCTCTGTCGTTTGCCGGTTTGTGGTGGAACCACAGCTTTTACCCGCTGTTTTTATTTATGTCCATCGGCGGCATCGGGATCGGAATTGCACTCCCTTCTTTGGATGCGCTGATTACCGAGGGAATTGAAAAAGAAGAACGCGGCACGATATCTTCGTTTTACAACAGTATGCGGTTTATCGGGGTTGCGCTCGGACCGCCGGTTTTCGCCTATATGATGACAAATGCGGATTGGCTGATATTCATCGTATCGCTTTTGTGTGGTTTAGCCGCCTTAGCGCTTGTGCTGTTTAATATCGACCCAAAAAAAGACGAAAGTGAAGCGGCAAAGACGGTGTAAATCTGCACCGTCTTTTTCATAAGGTTTTTAGTTTCCTTAAATCTCCTCCAGTTGATATAATTACAACCATACAGTCCAAGCGCATATGCTGAAATGTGGTCATAATACATAATATAAACAAGGACGAAGGAGGTTCTATATGACATACCTTAACGAAATAAAAAGAAAGCACCGCGGATTGACAAGCCACATCGTCAAAACGGAAAAATTCAAAACCGTCTCGATTATTTTTAAAATGCTTGCTCCTTTAACAAAGGAAGATGTGACAGAGAGGGCGCTTTTTCCGCATGTGCTTTTGCGGGGAACGGGCACCCGCCCCAAAACTTCAGAACTCAGAATGTATCTTGATGAACTTTACGGCACTTCCGTATCATGCGATCTCTCCAAAAAAGGGGAAATGCATGTCATTACATTCAGGCTCGATATCGCAAACGAAAAATTTTTAAAGGATCAGACACCGCTTCTGGAAAAAGGGCTCGAGCTTTTGTCAGAGATCATTTTTTCGCCGGCGCTTGAAGACGGAGCTTTTCTGCCGCTGTACGTGTCTCAGGAAAAACGCACACTAAAGCAAAGAATACAGGCGGTATATAACGACAAAATGCGCTATTCAAATTTGAGGCTGATTCAGGTGATGTGCAAAGATGAGCCATACGCGCTTCACGTCAACGGAGAGCTTGATGATGTGGACGGCATCACGCCTCAAAGCCTGTATGCAGCTTATCAAAAAGCGGTCACAGAAGACCAGCTCGACATTTACGTCGTTGGGGATGTGGATGAACAGCAGGTGGATTCGTACATTTCCAAATACTTCGAAGTAAACGAGCGGGAGCTGAGACCCGTTCCCAAGCTTGAGCAAATCCGCGCAAAGGAGCCTCAGGAAGTCGTCGAGGATGCGGATGTCAAGCAAGGCAAGCTGAACATGGGATTTCGGACGGGAACGCATTTTACGGATGATGATTATCCGGCGCTTCAGCTGTTTAACGGTTTGTTTGGCGGATTTTCACATTCAAAGCTGTTTATTAATGTCAGGGAAAAGGCCAGCCTTGCCTATTATGCGGCTTCCAGAATCGAAAGCTTTAAAGGGCTGATGATGGTGATGTCGGGGATTGAAGTCGGCAATTATCAAAAAGCCGTCGACATCATCAAGGAGCAGTTCCAGGAAATGAAAAAAGGCAGCTTTACAGAAGAAGCGATCGACCAGACGAAAGCCGTCATTAAAAACCAGATTCTTGAAACGCTTGATACACCGTACGGCTTAGTCGAATTTATTTATCAGCAGGCTGCCGCCCAAACCGAATTTTCTCTTGAAGACTGGCTTGGACGAATCGACAACGTCAGAAAAGCCGAGATTATCGAAGTCGGGAAGAAAATCGATTTGGATACAACGTACTTTCTCAAAGGGACGGAGGGAGCATCTTGACGAAAACGATCGAATTTAAACAGCTGAAGGAAACATTATATTACGAAAAAATGCCTGGCGGCCTCGATGTCTATGTTCTTCCGAAAGAAGGATTTAACAAGACATATGCGGTCTTTACAACAAAATACGGATCGATTGACAATCAGTTTGTCCCGCTTGGAAAAGAAGAAATGGTCCGTGTGCCTGACGGAATCGCACACTTTTTGGAGCATAAGCTCTTCGAAAAAGAAGACGGCGATGTTTTTCAGCAATTCAGCAGGCAGGGAGCTTCGGCAAATGCGTTTACCTCCTTTACCAGAACGGCCTACCTGTTTTCGAGCACGTCCAACGTGGAAGAAAACTTGGAAACGCTCGTCGATTTTGTGCAGGACCCTTACTTTACGGAAAAAACGGTTGAGAAGGAAAAAGGCATCATAGGACAGGAAATCAACATGTATGACGACAACCCAGACTGGCGTCTGTTTTTCGGCTTGATCGAAAACATGTACCAGGAGCATCCTGTCCGGATTGATATCGCAGGCACGATCGAAAGCATCTCGCATATTACAAAAGACCTTTTGTACGAATGCTATGAGACGTTCTATCACCCGAGCAATATGCTGCTGTTTGTCGTCGGTCCGGTCGATCCCGAAGCGATCATCCGCCAGGTCCGCGAAAATCAGCAGAAAAAGCCGTATACAGACCAGCCTGAAATCGTTCGCAAAGAAGTTAAAGAGCCTGGAGCCGTATTCAAAAAAGAACAGGAAATTAAAATGAATGTTCAAAGCTCAAAGTGCCTCGTCGGTTTAAAAAGCGCTCATCCGATGAATACGGGAGAAGCCCTGCTGAAGCATGAGCTGACCATCAACCTCATCCTCGAGTGCCTGTTCGGCAAAAGCTCCAGCGATTATGAAAGAATTTATGAAAAAGGGTATATCGATGAGACATTCAGCTATGACTATACCGAAGAACACGGATTTGGTTTCGTTTCTGTCGGCGGCGATACGCCTGAGCCCGACAAGCTTGCCGAGGAGCTGAAACAAGTGCTGTTCAAGGCGAAAGAAACGATCACAGCCGAAAAGCTGGAGCTGGCTAGAAAGAAAAAAATCGGCAATTTCTTAAAATCGATGAATTCGCCTGAGTATATCGCCAACCAGTTTACACGGTACGCTTTTCTGGAGACGAGTCTGTTTGATATCGTCACTGTACTCGAATCGATTACGCTTGAGGACGTTCACCGCGTCATCCAGGAAGAAATCGAAGAAGACAGAATCACCGTCTGCAAAGTCGTTCCAAAATCATAAAGCAAGGTCTGAAAGTTCAGCGTGTCAGGAGATTTTCCGATGCACGCTGAACCTTTCTTCTTTTGAACGGAAAGGTGGAAACATAGTATGACAAAACTCGCTCTTATCACCGGTGCAAGCGGCGGAATCGGGCAAAGCATCAGCGAAAAGCTGGCGCAAAACGGGTATGATCTTCTCCTCCATTACCATACAAATGAGCAGGCAGCCGCAGCACTTGCAGAAAGGCTGTCACATACATACGGCATTCACGCCGAAATCATTCACGGCGACCTATCCGACCCCGGCGGCGCAAAAGCCGTTTCCGCTTCCATCGGCGGGCGGGCGCTTGACGGCATCGTCTTAAACAGCGGTCAAAGCTTTCGCGGGCTTGTGACAGACATGACTGATGAGGCTGTGCAGGACATGGTGCAGCTCCATGTCTCAAGCCCGTTTCTGTTGACGAGGAATCTGCTGCCGGCGATGATCAGGAAAAAATCCGGCGCAATTGTAGCTGTCAGCTCCATTTGGGGTGAAACAGGGGCGTCGTGCGAAGTTTTATACAGCATGACAAAAGGCGCGCAAAATGTGTTTGTCAAAGCCCTCGCAAAAGAGCTTGCGCCAAGCGGCATCAGAGTCAACGCCGTTTCTCCGGGCGCTGTGAAAACAAGGATGATGGGCTCGTTTTCAAAAGAGGAAGAAGAGATGATCGCCGATGAGATTCCGATGGGAAGGCTCGCCGAAGCCGAAGAGGTTGCGGACGCCGTGCTGTTTCTGCTCTCGGCTAAGGCATCTTATATCACGGGTCAAATTTTGTCAGTTAATGGCGGCTGGCATTGTTAAAAACATGTATAGTTTGCGGTCCCCCAGAGAATAATAAGGCTGTAACTTCAAGAGAATGGAGGGGCCTGATATGTCCGTACTGGATAATTGGGATCAGTGGAAAAACTTTTTGGGCGACCGTTTGAACTATGCCCAAGAAAGAGGAATGTCAAACGAAACCATCTCAGATCTCGCATATGAGATCGGCGATTATTTGGCCGGTGAGGTTGATTCAAAAAACCATCAAGAACGAGTGCTCGCGGACCTTTGGAGCGTGGCTTCCGAAGAAGAGCAGCGCGCCATTGCGAATGTGATGGTTAAGCTTGTTGAAAACAACGGCTCGCATTAAGGAGAGAGTGTGTTCACTCTCTCTTTTTTATAGGCGCGGCTTTGTCAGCGGCACCGCTTTTGTTGTTTGCTTTCCACCCCGATAGGGTAAACATCATCCAGGCGCCGTTACAGCGGGTTTTTCCCGATTATGGGAAACGGACGTTTTTCTTATTTAATCACAACATTCTGCTTTCTAATTGAGACAAAATGCTTTATGATAAAGGAAGGTAAATTTTTGCCACGATGATGGGTAGGGAGGTTATCATTTGGCAAAGCTCGAATGGTACTTAGAATATGAAATACAAGTCAACCGTCCCGGACTTCTGGGAGATATATCCTCTTTATTGGGGATGCTTTCAATTAATATTGTGACCATTAACGGCGTCGATACTCAAAGAAGAGGCCTCTTGTTAAAATGCCGTCATATAGATCAGATTAAGCGACTGGAATCGATTCTGAACACGATGGATACGATTAAAGTGACGAAGCTCCGCGAGCCGAAGCTTCGTGACCGTCTCGCTGTAAGGCACGGCCGCTATATCCAGCGGGATGCAGACGATAAAAAAACGTTCCGGTTTGAACGCGACGAGCTTGGCTTGCTTGTCGATTTTATGGCTGAGCTGTTTAAAAAAGACGGGCACAAGCTGATCGGGATCAGGGGAATGCCCCGCGTCGGCAAGACGGAATCAATTGTCGCTTCAAGTGTCTGTGCAAGCAAAAGGTGGCTTTTTGTTTCTTCGACACTGCTGAAGCAAACGATCAGAAGCCAGCTGATTGCCGATGAGTACAGTCCGGAGAATGTTTTCATTTTGGACGGCATTGTGTCGACGAGAAGAGGATCTGAACGCCATTTGCAGCTCGTCAGTGAGATCATGCGGCTGCCGGCGACCAAAGTTGTCGAGCATCCGGACATTTTCGTGCAAAATACGGAATATACGATGGACGATTTTGATTACATCATCGAATTGCGTAACAGCCCCGATGAGGTGATTACATATGAACATGCTGAAGAACCGCAGATGTTTGACCATTCAGGTTTTTCCGGCTTTGATTTTTAAAATGGAAGGTGTTTGTTGTGACTGAACTAGGAAATCGGCTGAAAGAAGCCAGAGAGGAAAAAGGGATGTCATTGGACGATCTTCAGGCGGCCACAAAGATCCAGAAAAGGTATTTAATGGCCCTTGAAGAAGGAAACTATGATATCATTCCGGGAAAATTTTATGTGCGGGCTTTTATCAAGCAGTACGCCGAAGCTGTCGGCCTCGACTCGGAGCTCTTGTTTGAAGAGTTTAAAAAAGATATCCCTAATTCTTACAATGATGAGGTTTCTGAGAAGCTTTCTTCAATCAAGCCGCAGAGAGAGCTGCCCAAGTCTGCCTCAAAAGCGCTTGAACTTTTGCCTACCCTGCTTGTGGCAGCCGGCGTTATCGTTGTGATCGCGATCATTTACGTCATCGTTCAGGCTGTAAACGGCGGAGGCAACCAGCAGGCTGAAGAGCCTAAGACAGAGGAATCGCAAAGCAAGTATGACGTCTCAAAAGATTCCCCGCTGACAAAGGGAAATCAACAGAACACGGATGCGCAGAAAGACAGCGCTGAAGGCGACAAAGAAAAAAAGGATCAGCAGTCTGATGAGAACGACAAGCTGACCATGAAAGCGACCGCAAGCGAAGGCTCTTCCACAACTTATGAAGTATCAGGATCCGACAAGCTGGAGCTTGAAGTAAAGGCAAACGCAAACTCATGGGTCAGGGTGCGCGACGAGAAAGGAAGCTCCCTTAAAGAAGGAATGATGAAAAAAGGAGAAACCTTTCAAAAGAATATTACCGATCAATCGCAAATTGATTTGCGGATCGGATATGCGCCGGGCGTTGAAATTAAAATCAACGGAGAAGTTCTTTCTTACAAGCTCGATCCTAAGACTGTGATGACACAAAACATAACGATTCAAAATAAAAAGGAGGAAAAGTCATCTTAATTGCACAGATGACTTTTTCTTGCGTTCATCATCATTAGGAAAACATACATATCTGGAGGAACCTTTATGTTTAATCTACCGAATAAAATCACGCTTTCTAGAATCGCATTAATTCCTGTTTTTATGGTCATCATGCTTGTGCCGTTTCAGTGGGGGGCTGTCTCCTTCGGCAGCGAGTCGATTCCGGTCACCCATTTGATCGGCGCACTGTTGTTTATTTTTGCTTCTGTCACCGATTGGGTTGACGGCTATTACGCGAGAAAGCTGAACCTTGTAACAAACTTTGGAAAATTTCTTGACCCGCTTGCAGACAAGCTGCTCGTGTCTTCCGCTTTAATTATTCTGGTGCATTACCATCTTGCTCCGGCCTGGATGGCCATTGTCATTATCAGCCGGGAATTTGCCGTAACGGGACTGCGGCTCGTCCTTGCGGGAACAGGGGAAGTCGTCGCGGCCAACATGCTTGGAAAAGTGAAAACATGGGCTCAGATCATCGCCATCTCTGCTCTTTTGCTTCACAATCTTCCATTTGAGCTTGTATCCTTCCCGTTCGGATCGCTTGCTTTATGGGTGGCTGTCTTTTTCACAGTCGTATCAGGATGGGATTATTTCGCTAAAAACTGGGATGCTTTAAAAACATCGAACTAAACGTGGGGAAGTGGAAACAATGAAGTTGGAAAGAAAAGCGGAAATTATCGCTGTCGGTTCTGAGCTTCTGCTCGGACAAATCGCTAATACAAATGCTCAGTTTATCAGCAGGCATTTGGCCGAAATCGGCATTAACGTCTTTTATCACACGGCGGTGGGAGATAACCCGGAACGCCTTAAACAAGTCATTCAGACAGCTCAGAAAAGGTCTGACTTCATCATTTTTTCGGGAGGCCTCGGACCGACGAAAGACGATTTGACAAAAGAAACGATCGCTGAAGTTGTCGGGCGCCCTCTTAAGCTCGACGATGAAGCCTTCGAATCGATTCAGGATTACTTCAGAAAAACGAACCGGGAGATGTCGCCGAACAACCGCAAACAGGCGTTGATCCTCGAAGGATCCGATGTTCTGCCGAACCGCTTCGGGATGGCTCCGGGAATGCTGCTTGAGCATGAATCGCGCTTTTATATGCTCTTGCCGGGACCTCCGAAAGAGCTGGAGCCGATGTTTGAAAACGAAGCGAAGCCGCTGATTTTGGAAAAGCTCGGCTCGAAGGAAAAGATCGTGTCAAGGGTGCTACGGTTCTTCGGCATCGGAGAATCCCAGCTTGAAACCGATTTGGAAGATCTCATCGATGCGCAGACTAATCCGACAATCGCCCCGCTTGCGGCCGACGGGGAAGTCACGCTCAGGCTCACGGCAAAGCATGCGGATCCGAAGGAGACAAACCGCTTGTTAAAAGAAACGGAAGACCTCATCCTGGAGCGGGTCGGAGAGTTCTTTTACGGGTATGATGATACATCTCTTGCAGAAGAGCTTGCGAAAGCATGCAGGAGCAAGGGAATGACCTTGGCCGCTGCGGAAAGCTTTACAGGCGGGCTTTTTTCCACCTGGCTGACGGAAATGAGCGGCGCTTCCGAATATTTCAAAGGCGGCGCCGTCTGCTACACAAACGAATTGAAAGTTTCAGCGGCCGGCGTTGCTGAAGACACGCTGCAGCGCTACGGTGCGGTCAGCGCGCAATGCGCAAAAGAGCTCGCCGCAGGCATCAGAGTCAAAACAGGAAGCGATATCGGCATCAGCTTTACTGGAGTAGCCGGGCCGAATACGCAAGAAGGCCATCCGGCAGGAAAGGTGTTTATCGGCATCTCCGTGAAGGACCAGGCTGAAGAAGCGTTCGAATTTCAGTTCGCCGGATCCAGGTCTGCGGTGCGAAAGCGTTCTGCCAAATACGGCTGCCATCTGTTGCTGAAAATGATGGAAAAGTAAGCGGAAACCGGATTTTCGGTATATCTTTCTTATGAAAAAAGTCATTCCATTTTAGGAGATCGATTTTTCCCTCTTAAAAAATCGAATATGCGTTCGCTTTTTTCTTGGCAAATCCGCGCAAACAAGGTATAGTAGATATAGCGGAAGTGATAAAGGAGGAAAATAGAATGAGTGATCGTCAGGCAGCCTTAGATATGGCGCTTAAACAAATAGAAAAGCAGTTTGGTAAAGGTTCGATTATGAAACTCGGCGAACAAACTGAAACGAGAATTTCAACAGTTCCGAGCGGTTCTTTAGCGCTCGACACGGCTCTTGGAGTGGGCGGATACCCGCGCGGCCGGATTATTGAAGTATACGGGCCTGAAAGCTCCGGTAAAACGACGGTGGCGCTTCATGCGATTGCCGAAGTTCAGCAGCAGGGCGGACAGGCGGCGTTTATCGACGCCGAGCACGCGCTCGACCCCGTCTATGCACAAAAGCTGGGCGTCAACATTGATGAGCTTTTGCTGTCACAGCCTGATACGGGCGAGCAGGCGCTTGAAATCGCCGAAGCTCTTGTCAGAAGCGGAGCGGTGGATATCGTTGTCATCGACTCTGTGGCAGCGCTTGTGCCGAAAGCTGAAATCGAAGGAGATATGGGGGATTCCCACGTCGGTTTGCAGGCCAGACTGATGTCTCAAGCGCTTCGTAAGCTTTCCGGAGCGATCAATAAATCGAAGACCATCGCGATCTTTATTAACCAGATTCGTGAAAAAGTCGGCGTCATGTTTGGAAATCCTGAGACGACGCCAGGCGGAAGAGCGCTGAAATTCTACTCTTCTGTCCGCCTTGAAGTGCGCCGCGCAGAGCAGCTGAAACAAGGCAACGATGTCATGGGGAACAAGACGAAAATCAAAGTCGTGAAAAACAAAGTGGCCCCTCCATTCCGGACTGCCGAAGTGGACATTATGTACGGGGAAGGGATTTCAAAAGAAGGGGAAATCATCGATCTCGGAACAGAGCTTGACATCGTTCAGAAGAGCGGTGCATGGTACTCTTATCAGGAGGAACGTCTTGGTCAAGGCCGTGAAAATGCCAAACAGTTCCTGAAAGAAAACAAGGACATCCTTTTGATGATTCAAGAGCAGATCCGGGAGCACTACGGTTTGGACACTGGAGGCGTTGTTCCTGCTCAGGAAGACGAGGCCCAAGCTCAAGAAGAACTCGAATTTTAATCATGAAACATGTGAAAGGCTGCCGGCCCGATCGGCAGCCTTTTCCTTTCATCTGCGCATTCAGACGCAGCTCCTTTGTCCATCTCCTTCATCCGCGCCGTTTGAAAAGGCGTTTAATCCGGAAACGTTAAGACCGTAAGCTTGACAAGTATTTCCCACACAATTACAATGAAATTGTATCACTTGTTTTTCTTAACATGATTGATAAACATTTAAACTTGACAAGGGCTGTGAAGCCGCTTCACTCCCTGTGAAGGTTCTGTATGTTGAGAAGAAGTACAATGTACATGCCGACACTTACTTTTAGCAAGACAAGTTCATAGCAAGAGGAGGTGAAAGTTATGAATCCTTTAGCAATTCTCATCTCCATTTTGCTGAGCCTATTCTGTTTAGTTGTTGGCTACTATGTTCGTAAAATCATTGCCGAAGCAAAAATTTCAGGTGCGCGAAATGCAGCCGAACAAATTCTTGGAGACGCAAAGCGGGATGCTGAAGCGTTGAAAAAAGAAGCCCTTCTTGAAGCAAAGGACGAGATTCATACGCTTCGGATAGAAGCTGAACAAGAAGTTCGTGAAAGACGAAATGAGCTTCAAAAACAAGAAAACCGTTTACTTCAAAAGGAAGAGAACCTTGACCGAAAAGATGAATCATTAGATAAACGGGAAGCGATGTTGGAGAAGAAAGATCATTCTCTGAATGAACGACAACAACATATTGAAGAGATGGAAAGCAAAGTGGATGAAATGATTCGTATGCAGCAGTCAGAGTTGGAGCGTATTTCAAGTCTGACGCGAGATGAAGCGAAGCAAATCATTCTGGAACGGGTTGAAAACGAGCTTTCCCATGACATCGCGATCATGACGAAAGAAAGTGAAAATCGAGCGAAAGAAGAGGCTGATAAAAAAGCGAAAAATATTCTTTCATTGGCTTTACAGCGCTGTGCGGCAGATCATGTGGCCGAGACGACGGTTTCAGTTGTCAACCTTCCAAATGATGAGATGAAAGGCCGCATTATCGGACGTGAAGGACGTAATATCCGTACATTGGAAACATTGACGGGGATCGATCTGATCATCGACGATACGCCGGAAGCCGTTATCCTTTCAGGATTTGATCCGATCAGGCGTGAAACAGCCAGGATCGCTCTTGATAAACTCGTTCAGGATGGCCGCATTCATCCTGCCAGAATCGAAGAAATGGTTGAGAAATCCCGCCGTGAAGTGGATGATTACATCCGCGAAATGGGTGAACAGACGACGTTTGAAGTTGGAGTTCACGGTCTTCATCCCGATTTAATCAAAATCCTCGGCCGCTTGAAGTTCAGAACGAGCTACGGACAGAATGTACTGAAACATTCAATGGAAGTGGCGTTTCTGACAGGCCTGATGGCTTCAGAGCTCGGGGAAGACGTGACGCTCGCAAAAAGGGCAGGACTTCTTCATGATATCGGGAAAGCGATTGACCATGAGGTGGAAGGAAGCCACGTTGAAATCGGTGTGGAACTGGCCACTAAGTATAAAGAGCATCCAGTTGTCATCAACAGTATCGCATCTCACCACGGAGATCAGGAGCCGACTTCCATCATCGCCGTGCTCGTGGCCGCAGCCGATGCGCTGTCCGCCGCAAGACCAGGCGCAAGAAGCGAAACGCTCGAAAACTATATTCGCAGGCTTGAAAAGCTGGAAGAAATCTCTGAATCGTACGAAGGTGTTGAAAAATCATTCGCGATACAAGCGGGACGAGAGGTGCGGATCATGGTCAAACCTGACTCAATCAACGATCTTGAAGCCCATCGTTTGGCGCGTGATATTCGAAAACGAATCGAGGACGAGCTTGACTACCCTGGACACATCAAGGTAACCGTGATCAGGGAAACGAGAGCCGTTGAATACGCAAAATAAAGTGGTGCGAATGCGCCACTTTATTTTTTTGTTTCCTTGTGTAACACTATGATTAAAACCTATTTTAAAAAAGAAAGGGTCAAATGATGAGAATTTTATTTATTGGAGATGTTGTCGGTTCGCCCGGCAGAGACATGATCAAAACCTATTTGCCGAAGCTGAAGCTGAAATATAAACCGAACGCCGTCATCGTCAACGGAGAAAACGCCGCACACGGAAAAGGCATTACCGAAAAAATATACCACCAGCTCATTCAAGCGGGAGCCGACGTTCTCACAATGGGAAACCACACATGGGATAAAAGGGAAATATTTGATTTTATTGATGATGCGCCGCAGATCGTCAGACCCGCCAATTTTCCCGAAGGCACGCCTGGAAAAGGCATCACATACATAAAAACAAACGGTTCGAAGGAACTGGCTGTGATCAATTTGCAAGGCCGCACATTTCTGCCTGCGATCGATTGCCCTTTTCGAAAAGCTGATGAATTAATAGAAGAAGCGTCAAAAAGAACACCGTTCATTTTTATCGATTTTCATGCCGAAGCGACAAGCGAAAAGCAGGCGATCGGCTGGTATACGGACGGCCGCGTGTCAGCAGTTGTCGGAACGCATACGCATGTTCAGACAGCTGACAACCGCATTCTTCCGAAAGGCACGGCATATATAACAGACGTAGGGATGACAGGGCCTTACGACGGGATTCTCGGCGTCGACCGCGAGACGATTATCAAGCGATTTAAAACGAGCCTGCCCGTTCGTTTTGAGATTGCCGAAGGCCGCACAACACTGAGCGGAGTTGTCATTGACATTGACGAACAGAACAAGAAAGCCGTTAAAATTGACCGGATATTAATTAATGATGACCACATGTTTTTTGAATGACTGAACAGAAAATCATTTTAGAAAAATATTAAAAGGAAAGCAGGAATATCCCGGTCCTATAGTGAATATAGTAAAAATGGAAGGTACCCTGCTATTTTTGAAAAGCAATTAAAAGGGGATGGCTTTGAAAATAGCAACATCTAATAATGATTGTTCTAATGAACACTCACTTATCCATTGTAAACTTAAGGGGGAGCAGGAATGGAAATATTAAAGGTTTCAGCAAAATCAAATCCAAACTCGGTCGCAGGTGCGCTCGCAGGAGTCTTGAGGGAACGAGGAGCTGCAGAAATTCAAGCAATCGGAGCCGGAGCATTAAATCAGGCTGTTAAAGCGGTAGCGATTGCACGGGGATTTGTAGCACCGAGCGGTGTCGATCTGATTTGCATTCCGGCGTTTACGGACATTCAAATTGACGGTGAAGAACGAACAGCGATTAAGCTAATCGTAGAGCCTCGCTGATAGAAAAATCACTCTTTTTCAAATGCTTCAACCTGCTTACTTTCACGTAAGCGGGTTGTTTTTGGTTTAGCCGTTTTTGAAAAATGCAGCCGGGAGAGGATGAACGTGAAAATTTTTGATGCCCATTCTGATTTGCTGCTGAAGCTCTGGAAAAATCCGAAACTTAATGAATACAGTGACCCGTCGCTTCAAACGCCGGTTCAGGCTCTGTTAAACGGAAAGGCGAAAGTGCAGTGTCTGGCGATTTTTCTGCCCGAAACCGTACCCGACACAATAAGGCTTGAAATGGCGCTCGTGCAGATCCGGCTGTTTCACGAAAAAATTGCAAAGTACAAGCGGATCAAACTGATCAAACATAAAGCCGATATCGACAAGCTCAAAAGCGATGAAACCGGCATCATTCTAACGATGGAAGGCTGTGAGCCGATCTCAAAAAACTTAAGGCTGTTTGACATCTTTTTTCAGCTCGGAGTCAGAAGTTTCGGCCTGACGTGGAACTGGGCCAATACGTTCGCAGACGGCGCTTTAGAAGAAAGAAACGCAGGTTTGACTTCTTACGGGGAAAGGCTGATTCGCAAGGCGAACAAAAACCGGGCATGGACCGATCTCTCCCATTTATCAGAGAAAAGCTTTTGGGGTGCGGTTGAAACGGCAGCGTATCCGATCGCCTCTCATTCGAATGCGCACAGCCTTTGCCCTCATCCGAGAAATTTAAAAGACGATCAAATCAAAGCGCTTATTGAAAAGAACGGCGTCATCGGTTTGACATTTGTCCCTGAATTCGTGAGAAACGGAAAAACGCCTGTGATCAAAGATATCCTCTCACATATTGACCATGTCTGCTCTTTGGGAGGCGAGCGGCATATCGGATTCGGATCTGATTTTGACGGCATCGACCGGGTCATTTCGGGTCTGGAAGCCCACAAAGATTACGGGAATCTGATCGAAGCTTTGCAGCGCTCATATACACCAAGTCAAGTCGACGGATTTCTCTTTCAAAATTTCTTCAGCCGCATCCCATTTTAAAAAAATATCATACATTTTTCAGAGGGTGTTCATCTGTTTTTCTCAGGAGGACACAGGTGTTTACCAATATGAATTATCGTGCTACAATCCTTTTGTAAAGCGATTTTGCAAAGGGGGTCTGTTCATCTTGGACGGAAATATGAAGGCGCTTATCAAGAAGCCGGGGGAGCCAGGCGCCAGCTTCGAGCTCGTCCCGATACCGAAGATCGACAAACACGAGGTGCTGATCAAAGTCAAAGCCGCATCGATTTGCGGAACGGATGTCCATATTTATAATTGGGATGAATGGGCGAAAAGCAGGGTGAAACCGCCTTATGTGTTTGGCCACGAATTTTCCGGCGAGGTTGTACTAGTGGGGGAAAATGTGACTGCGGTACAAGAAGGGGAGTATGTTTCGGCAGAAACGCACATCGTTTGCGGAAAGTGCCTGCCGTGTTTGACCGGAAAAGAGCATGTCTGCAGAAAAACGCTGATTCTCGGTGTCGATACAGACGGCTGTTTTGCTGAATATGTCAAAGTGCCTGCCGCAAACATTTGGAAAAATCCGGGCGACATGCCTGAGGATCTCGCTTCTATTCAAGAACCGCTCGGAAATGCCGTGCATACGGTTCTGACGGGAATGACAGCTGGAGTGAAAGTCGCTGTCGTCGGCTGCGGACCGATCGGATTGATGGCCGTGGCAGTTGCAAAAGCGTCAGGCGCGTCACAAGTGATCGCCATCGATAAAAACGAATACAGGCTCGACCTTGCATTGCAAATGGGGGCAACCGATATCATCTCCGTTGAAAAAGAAGATCCGCTCAAAAATGTAAGCGCTTTAACTGGTGGTGAAGGGGCGGACTTGGTTTGCGAAATGTCAGGCCATCCGACGGCCATCCGCCAAAGTTTAAAAATGGCTGCGAACGGAGGGCGGGTGCATGTCTTAAGTCTGCCCGAGCATCCCGTATGCATCGATATGACAAATGATATCGTCTTTAAAGGATTGACGGTTCAGGGAATTACCGGCCGCAAAATGTTTGAAACGTGGAGGCAGGTCAGCGGTCTTCTCCAGTCCGGTACGATTCAAATCAAGCCTGTCATCACCCACCGTTTCCCGATGGAAGAGTTTGAAAAAGGCTTTGAACTGATGAGAAAAGGGCAATGCGGAAAAGTCGTATTGATACCGTGAAGGGAGAGATGGATATGAAAGAATTTAATTTTTTAGCTTCCGAGCTTGATACAATGAAAGAAAACGGAACTTTTCAGGAACTGCCGATCATCGAATCGCTGCAAGGATCAACTGTCAAAATGAAGGGAAAAGACATCATTCAGCTTTCATCCAATAACTATCTCGGGTTGACGTCACATCCGCGCCTCCAAAAAGCGGCCGAAGAGGCGGTAAAACGGTACGGAGCTGGAACGGGATCGGTCCGGACAATAGCCGGAACATTCACCATGCATGATGAGCTCGAAAAGAAGCTCGCTTCATTTAAAAATACTGAAGCTGCGCTCGTATTCCAGTCCGGATTCACCGCAAATCAAGGCATTCTTTCAAGCATTCTCACCAAAGATGATATCGTCATCTCAGACGAATTAAACCATGCTTCCATCATTGACGGCATCAGACTTACCAAAGCGGGCAAAAAAGTATATCAGCATGCGGACATGGAAGATTTAGAAAAGATTTTAAAAAAATCAATGAATTACAGAATGCGGCTTATCGTTACAGACGGCGTGTTTTCGATGGACGGAGACATCGCGCCGCTTCCCGAAATCGTCCGGCTCGCTGAACAGTATGACGCATTTGTCATGGTCGACGACGCGCACGCGTCCGGCGTTCTCGGCGAGAACGGGCGCGGAACGGTTCACCATTTCGGACTGGACGGGAAGGTTCACATTCAAGTCGGCACGCTCAGCAAGGCGATCGGTGTTTTAGGAGGCTATGCGGCCGGTTCCAAGGTGCTGATCGACTATTTAAAGCATAAAGGCAGACCGTTTCTTTTCAGTACTTCCCATCCGCCGGCCGTCACTGCGGCATGCATTGAAGCTGTCAATGTGCTGATGGAGGAACCTTCATTAATTAAAAAGCTTTGGGACAATACCTCGTACTTCAAAAAAGAGCTTGAAAAAATCGGCCTTCCGCTGATTAAGAGCGAAACGCCGATCACGCCGATTTTAATCGGTGATGAAGCCGAGGCATGCCGCTTTTCAAGCACGCTTTTCGAGCTCGGTTTATTTGCCCAGGCCATTGTATTTCCGACCGTCCCGAAAGGCAAAGCGCGGATCAGAACGATCATGACCGCCCAGCATTCGAAAGAAGAACTTGATAAAGCCCTTGAAATCATTGAAACCGGCGCCAAAAAAGCGGGTCTGCTTTAAACTCGTCGATTTCTTTTTAAACAAAGCAAATAACCATTGATAATCATTTTCAGTTAGTGTACAATGATATGTTCTGGGTTGTGCTGACAACCGAGAACCTTTATACTGAAGAGTGGAGCTTTGTTTGAAAGGAGATCAAAAACATGAATGAGAAACAGCGCATTGAAAGCGGACAGGTCAATCCATCGGACAAAAAATCCGAGAAGGATTACAGCAAGTACTTCGAAGCTGTTTATGTTCCGCCTTCCTTAAAAGATGCGAAAAAACGCGGCAAAGAAGAGGTTAAATACCATAGCGATTTTAAAATTTCCGAGCAGTACAAAGGGATGGGTGAAGGACGGAAGTTCTACATCCGCACATACGGCTGCCAGATGAATGAACACGATACAGAAGTCATGGCCGGTATTTTCATGACCCTCGGCTATGAGCCGACCGATTCGACTGAAGACGCCAATGTGATTCTGTTAAACACATGCGCCATTCGCGAAAATGCGGAAAACAAAGTATTCGGTGAAATCGGCCATTTAAAAGCTTTGAAAAAAGACAATCCGGATTTGATCCTTGGCGTATGCGGATGTATGTCCCAGGAAGAATCAGTCGTCAACCGGATTTTAAAGAAACATCCGTTCGTCGATCTGATTTTCGGTACACACAATATCCACCGCTTGCCGGAACTTTTGTCAGAAGCTTATCTGTCAAAAGAAATGGTCATCGAAGTGTGGTCTAAAGAAGGCGATGTCATTGAAAACCTTCCGAAAGTCCGCACCGGCAAAATTAAAGGCTGGGTCAACATCATGTACGGCTGCGACAAGTTCTGTACGTACTGCATCGTGCCGTACACAAGAGGAAAAGAACGAAGCAGACGTCCCGAAGAAATCATTCAGGAAGTGAGACGACTTGCGGCTGAAGGCTATAAAGAAATCACGCTTCTCGGACAGAACGTCAACGCTTACGGCAAAGATTTCGAGGATATGGAATACGGACTCGGACACTTGATGGATGAGCTCCGCAAAATCAATATTCCGCGAATCCGCTTCACGACAAGCCATCCGCGTGATTTTGACGATCATCTGATCGAGGTGCTCGCAAAAGGCGGGAACCTTCTGGACCACATCCACCTGCCTGTTCAGTCCGGAAGCTCGGATGTCTTGAAACTGATGGCGCGCAAATACGACCGCGAACGCTATCTCGAGCTTGTCGCCAAAATTAAAAAAGCGATGCCGAACGCGTCTTTAACAACAGACATTATCGTCGGCTTCCCGAACGAAACTGATGAGCAATTTGAAGAAACGCTTTCCTTATACAGAGAAGTTGAATTTGACAGCGCCTATACGTTCATCTACTCGCCTCGCGAAGGAACGCCAGCTGCAAAAATGAAAGACAATGTTCCGATGCGCGTGAAAAAAGAACGGCTTCAGCGATTAAATGAAGTGGTCAACGAAATTTCCGCGAAGAAAATGAAGGAATATGAGGGGCAGGTTGTCGAAGTGTTAGTAGAGGGTGAAAGTAAAAACAACCCTGATATCCTTGCCGGCTATACACGGAAAAACAAGCTTGTCAACTTCAAAGGACCGAAAGAAGCGATCGGCCAGCTTGTCAACGTGAAAATCCACCAGGCGAAAACTTGGTCGCTTGACGGAGAAATGGTAGGAGAAGTAATCGAGGTGAAATAAAGTGACGCTTTATACGAAAAAAGAGATTGTTGCAAAAGCGCGGGAGCTCGCAAAAATGATTGCCGAAACGGAAGAAGTCGACTTTTTCAAAAAAGCGGAGGCACAGATTAATGAGAATGCCAAAATAACGGGCATTATCAACCAAATCAAAGCCCTCCAAAAGCAAGCCGTCAACTTTAAACATTACGAAAAGCACGAAGCGCTTAAACAAACGGAAGCAAAGATTGACGCGCTTCAGGAAGAGCTTGACGCGATCCCGATTATTCAAGAGTTCAGAGATTCTCAAATGGAAGTCAACGACCTTCTGCAGCTCGTCGCGCATACAATATCAAACCAAGTGACAAACGAGATCATCACATCGACCGGGGGAGACCTGCTGAAAGGCGAGACCGGTTCAAAAGTAAAAAATTCATCACCGAGCTGTTCTCTATAATTTGGCGGCGCCTTTTAAAGGCGCCTAGCTTGTCGACAAAGCCGTAAAAAACGTCTTTGATTGACAAGCTTTTTTTATGGAAGCACAGGCGAGGCTCGAATTCGAGCCTGCTGTTCAGCTCGGCCTTGTCGGGGGACAGAGTGACGCGCACCGGCGTGCTGGTGCTGAGTGAGGCCGATCATGCCCTAAAGCTATTCTTTTAAAATACGAAAATCGACGATATTTCCATATCGATCTGATTCAATATGACAGCATCCCATCATCAGCTGTTTTAATTTTGCCCTTCCCCGTTGCACTCTTGATTTTGCCCCGGAATAAGTAATCCCCATTTTTTTACACAACTCTTTTTGTGATAATCCTTGGATTTCGGTCAGTTCAAGCGCCTCCCGATACTTTTGGGGCAGTCTATTTATGCTTGAGCGAATACACGCAGCCGCTTCCTTCGTATAATTTTCCCCGTCGAAATCGCCGGGGTATTCAAAATGCTCGGTGAGTTGTTCAATTGATTTTTCTGTGCGATAAAAATCAATAATGGTATTTCGGGTAATCCGATAGATCCAGCCGGGGATTTTTTGTTCATCATGTACATTCGGGAGGTGAATTTGGATTTTCATAAAAACGATTTGCAATAGATCATCAACCATCGAATGGTCATGTACTCTATATGTGATAAATTTTTTTAACGGTTCGTGATATTGATTCCACAGTTCCTCTACATTCAATTGAAAAATCCTCCTGCTTAACATTTTCTTTGCTTTTGCGTCCTTTTAAAAGCTGCTTCGTCCTTTATATCGTAACAGGAAGCTGGAAGGTTGTTGAATCATTTGCTTTCCAGTAAGCCCTGCTGCAAAAAATGAATGGGGAGAGGTTTGTTTTGAAATATACCTTTTTAGGAAGAACAGGTATGCGCGTCAGCCGCTTATGCCTGGGAACGATGAATTTTGGGGTCGATACAGACGAGAAAACCGCGTTCCGAATCATGGATGAAGCGCTTGATGCGGGTATTAATTTTTTTGATACTGCGAATATCTACGGCTGGGGAGAGAATGCAGGATTGACAGAGAGCATCATCGGAAAATGGTTTGCAAAAGGGGGACAGCGCCGTGAGAAAGTCGTTCTGGCGACGAAAGTATATGAACCAATTTCTGATCCGAATGACGGTCCAAACGATGCGAGGGGCCTGTCTCTTTATAAAATCCGGCGCCATCTGGAAAGGTCGCTGAAGCGGCTGCAGACAGACCATGTAGAATTATATCAAATGCACCATATCGATCGGCGGACGCCGTGGGATGAAATATGGGAAGCTTTTGAAAGCCAGGTTCGATCAGGAAAGGTTGACTATATCGGCTCAAGCAACTTCGCGGGGTGGCATTTGGTCAAGGCACAGGCTGCAGCTGAGAAACGTAATTTCATGGGGCTTGTGACAGAACAGCATAAGTATAGTTTATTAGAGCGAACGGCGGAAATGGAAGTGCTTCCGGCAGCACGAGATCTCGGGTTGGGTGTAGTAGCGTGGAGTCCTCTTGGAGGAGGGCTGCTCGGAGGCCATGCGCTGAAAGGTGCTGTCGGAACCCGGACAGCCAAAAGGGCAGACCTCATTGAAAAACACCGCTCACAGCTCGAAAGATTTTCGTCTTTATGCAAGGAGCTTGGGGAGAAAGAAGCCAACGTTGCTTTGGCATGGGTGCTGGCAAATCCGGCGTTGACCGCTCCCATTATAGGGCCGAGAAACGCAGAACAGCTTCGGAATGCAATCAGAGCTGTTGAGATCAGTCTGGATGAGGGCATACTCAGCGAGCTGAGCGACATCTTCCCCGGACCCGGAGGGGAAACGCCTGAAGTGTACGCTTGGTAGCAGAGTGCTATTAGATTAAGAATAATGAAGACACAACATCATAAAGAAACTTTTTCAAATGGATGTTGACAACAATGTGGGTGCCATTTTTTTATTCAATTTCCCGCCGTGACGGCTTATTGAAAAGATTCGGTTTTCGGTCTGTCTTTTTCTTTTCTGATTTAAGTCAAGTTTATCCTTTTATGTGCATACACTTAAACAGATTCATTATATGGGAATGTTATTTTGATTTCTCAAGGAACGCACATTAGACGAATGCCCAGCATAGGATAATACGAGGAAAAACAAGGAGGCATGACCGAATGTCTGAATACAGGGAAATTATTACTAAAGCGGTGGTCGCGAAAGGCCGGAAATTCACCCAGTCCACTCATACAATCTCCCCTTCGCAAAAGCCAACCAGTATTTTAGGCGGTTGGATTATCAATCATAAGTATGACGCCGAAAAAATCGGAAAAACCGTGGAAATTGAAGGGACATATGATATCAACGTCTGGTATTCATATGCGGACAACACCAAAACCGAAGTTGTGACAGAACGCGTTTCCTATGTTGATGTCATTAAGCTCCGGTATCGCGACAAAAATTACTTAGATGATGAACACGAAGTCATTGCGAAGGTGCTTCAGCAGCCGAACTGCCTTGAAGTGACCATTTCCCCGAACGGAAACAAAGTGGTTGTACAGGCGGAAAGGGAATTTTTATCAGAGGTCGTCGGCGAGACGAAGGTCGTCGTTGAGGTCAATTCTGATTGGACGGAAAGCGATGAAGAAGAAGCGTGGGAAGAAGAACTTGACGAAGAACTTGAGGATATCAATCCGGAGTTTTTGGTCGGAGATCCAGAAGAATAAAAGGAAGCTAGGGAAACACCGCCCTAGTTTCTTTTTTTTCAGCATGAATCTTTATGGTATAATGAGAGTTGGAATCAATAGAAATGTTTATACATAGTGAGGGATTAAATATGGCAGGCTACACGCCTATGATACAGCAATATTTAAAGATTAAGGCAGAGTATCAGGATGCCTTTTTATTTTTTCGTCTTGGAGACTTTTATGAAATGTTTTTTGAGGATGCAAAAAAGGCGTCTCAGGAACTCGAAATCACGCTGACGAGCAGAGACGGTGGATCGAGCGAACGAATCCCCATGTGCGGGGTTCCTTATCATTCCTGCTCTTCGTATATCGAACAGCTCATTAAAAAAGGCTATAAAGTCGCGATCTGTGAGCAGGTGGAGGACCCTAAATCGGCCAAAGGAGTCGTCAAAAGGGAAGTCGTGCAGCTGATCACACCCGGCACCGTGATGGACGGCAAAGGGATTCATGAAAATGAAAACAACTTTATCGCCTCTGTCAGTGAATTTCAGCATACATACGGGCTCGCTTTTTCCGATTTGACGACGGGCGAGAATTTAGTAACGGTTATCGAAAGGCTTGATGATGTCATTTCCGAGATTTACTCTGTCGGAGCAAAGGAAATCGTCGTCAGCCGCAACCTTGACGAGAAAGACGTCGCGCTGTTAAAAGAGCGCTGCGGCGCCACGATCTCTTTTGAGGATGAACAAGCAGATGAAGTGCCTGACATTGTGAACGGACTGGCGTCCAAAGAGCTTGTCGATACGTTTATGAGGCTTTACGTCTACTTGCAGCGGACGCAGAAAAGAAGCCTTGACCACCTTCAAAACGTTCAGGCTTACGAGCTCGAAGAAGCGATGAAAATCGATTTGTACTCGAAACGCAATCTTGAACTGACGGAAACGATCCGTTCAAAAAACAAAAAAGGCTCGCTTCTTTGGCTTTTGGATGAAACGAAAACGGCCATGGGAGGACGGCTGTTAAAGCAATGGATCGACAGGCCGCTGATCAGAAAGGGACAGATCGAAGAGCGCCAGGAAATCGTCGAAACGCTGATCGCCCATTTGTTTGAGCGGGAAGATTTGCGCGAACGGCTGAAGGAAGTATACGACCTCGAGCGGCTTGCCGGAAGGGTCGCATACGGCAACGTCAATGCCAGAGATTTGATCCAGCTGAAGGAATCGCTGAAACAAGTGCCGGCCATCAAACAGCTTGTCGGCTCCCTCGACCATCCGAAAGCAAAAGCGCGCGCCGAGAAAATCGATCCGTGCGGTGATCTTTTGAATCTTTTGGAAGATGCGCTATACGAGAATCCGCCGCTTTCATTAAAAGAGGGGAACTTGATCAAAGACGGCTATCACGCCAAGCTGGATGAATACAGGGACGCAAGCAAGAACGGAAAAGACTGGATCGCAAGGCTTGAGCAGCAGGAACGCGAGTACACGGGAATCCGCTCTTTAAAAGTCGGCTTTAACAAGGTGTTCGGCTATTATATTGAAGTGACGAAAGCGAACATCCATCTGCTTGAAGAAGGCCGCTATGAACGGAAGCAGACGCTGACCAATGCAGAACGCTACATCACGCCGGAGCTGAAAGAAAAAGAAGCGCTGATTCTCGAAGCGGAAAACAATATTTGCGAGCTGGAGTATGAGCTGTTTTCCGAGCTTCGCAGCAAGGTGAAGGAATATATTCCGCGCCTGCAGCAGCTGGCAAAAATGATGAGCGAGCTTGATGTGCTCCAATGTTTTGCGACGATCAGCGAAAACCGCCACTATGTTAAACCGGAGTTTTCCGAGGACGTCGTTCAGGTGATCGACGGACGGCATCCGGTCGTAGAAAAGGTGATGGACAGCCAGTCTTACGTTCCGAACAGCTGTGAAATGGGGAAAGGAAGACGGATGCTTTTAATCACAGGGCCGAATATGTCCGGGAAAAGCACGTATATGAGACAGATGGCGCTGATCTCCATTTTGGCGCAGATCGGCTGTTTTGTTCCTGCCAAAAAAGCGGTGCTGCCGATCTTTGATCAGATCTTTACAAGAATCGGTGCAGCGGATGATCTGATATCCGGACAGAGCACGTTTATGGTGGAAATGCTTGAAGCCAAAAATGCGATCGTTCATGCGACGAAAAACAGCTTGGTTCTATTTGACGAAATCGGCCGGGGTACGTCCACTTACGACGGAATGGCGCTTGCGCAGGCGATCATCGAGTACGTTCACGAGCACATCGGCGCGAAGACTTTATTTTCCACTCACTATCACGAGCTGACGTCCCTTGAAGAAAAGCTTGCCGATTTGAAGAACGTTCACGTTCGTGCGGAAGAATACGAAGGAAAGGTTGTTTTCCTTCACCAGATAAAAGAAGGTGCAGCAGATAAAAGCTACGGTATCCATGTCGCGCAGCTTGCCGAATTGCCCGACGGTTTGATCAGCAGGGCGAAAACGATCCTGAAAGAGCTTGAATCCGGCGCCAAAGAAGCGGTTCCATCAACGGCTCCGAATACGGTAAAAGAGGCGGCGGAAGAAGTCGCGGCAACTGTTGCAGATCAACCGGCCCAGCTGTCATTTTTTGAAACGGACAAGCCGAAAGAAAAAGAGACGAAGCTCTCCAAAAAAGAGCAGGCTGTTTTAGCCGAATTTAAAACGATGGATCTGCTCGATATGACGCCTATACAAGTCATGAATGAACTGTACAGGCTGCAAAAAAAATTAAAGTAACAAAGAGGTGACCCAACTTGGCAAAAATTGTTCAGCTGCCAGACGATTTATCGAATAAAATCGCGGCGGGTGAAGTAGTGGAAAGGCCTGCGTCGGTCGTCAAAGAGCTTGTCGAAAATGCAATCGATGCGAACAGCTCAGTGATTGAAATCGATGTTGAAGAAGCGGGTCTCGCCTCGATTAAAGTGCTTGACGACGGCGAAGGGATGGATGCAGAAGACTGCAGAACGGCTTTTTTGCGTCATGCCACAAGCAAAATCAAAGACGAAAACGATCTGTTTCGCGTCAGAACGCTCGGATTTCGCGGAGAAGCTTTGCCAAGTATCGCGTCTGTCTCACATCTAAGCATTAAAACGAGCACCGGAGAAGGAGCAGGCACCCATTTGACGCTTCAGGGGGGAAGAATCATTTCCGAGCAAAAAGCGTCAAGCCGCAGAGGAACCGAAATTACGGTTACCAATCTGTTTTTCAATACGCCGGCAAGGCTGAAATATATGAAAACGATCCATACGGAGCTTGGCAACATTACAGATGTGGTCAACAGAATCGCCCTTGCCCACCCGGAAGTTTCGATCAGGCTGCGTCATCAAGGGAAAACGCTTCTGCAGACAAACGGAAACGGCGATGTCCGCCACGTGCTTGCGGCGATTTACGGCACGGCGGTTGCCAAAAAAATGCTCCCGCTTGAAGCGAGATCTCTTGATTTTGAAGTGAAAGGCTATATCGCCCTTCCTGAAATTACGCGTGCATCGCGAAATTACATGTCATCTGTCGTCAACGGCAGATACATTAAAAATTTTCCGCTCGTGAAAGCGATCCACGAGGGCTACCATACACTTCTTCCGATCGGCCGCCATCCGATCACGTTTATTGAAATCAACATGGACCCGCTGCTTGTGGATGTCAACGTGCATCCGTCAAAGCTGGAGGTCAGGCTGAGCAAAGAGACGGAGCTTCACGAACTGATTCGCGACGCCATCAAAGACGTCTTTAAACAGCAGCAGCTCATTCCAAGCGTGCAAGTTCCGAAAAAAACCGCACCTCTGATCAATAAACCGGAACAGCAAAAGCTTGATTTCGACCAGGTACGAGAGCCGGCATCTCTTTCTGATCCTGATATTGAAAGAGAATATAAGCCGGAGCCATCGTTTTCGGCGATGAAATTAAGCTCGGTAGTCAAAGACCCGCCTCCTCCCGCTCCCGCAGAGCGCGAAGAAAGCATTATGCAAGACACCGAACCTGAATGGCCTGGAGTGGAAGAGTATGCGCCGGAAGCCGAACCGGCCGTACAAGCTGAACCGGAACAGGCAGGCGAAAACGCCCATGACGAAGAGACGCCAAAAGAAAGGGTGCCGATCATGTATCCGATCGGCCAAATGCACGGCACCTACATTCTCGCCCAAAATGAAAACGGGCTTTACATCATCGATCAGCACGCCGCACAGGAGCGGATCAAATACGAATATTTCCGTGAAAAAGTCGGAGAAGTCGAACCGGAAGTCCAGGACCTGCTTGTGCCGCTGACATTCCATTATTCAAAAAATGAAGCGCTGACGATCGACCAGCACTTGGATGACTTAGCCAAAGTCGGCGTCTTTCTCGAATCGTTCGGCGCCGGCAGCTATATCGTCCGATGCCACCCGACTTGGTTTCCAAAAGGGGAAGAAACGACGATCATTGAAGACATCATTCAACAGGTCCTTGATGACCGCACGATCGACATCAAAAAACTGCGTGAAGAAGCCGCAATCATGATGAGTTGCAAAGGCTCCATCAAAGCCAACCATCATCTGCGGGACGACGAAATCACCGCCCTGCTCGATGAGCTGCGCAGAACATCCGACCCATTCACATGCCCGCACGGCCGGCCAATCATCATTCACTACTCGACATATGAGATGGAGAAGATGTTTAAGCGGGTGATGTAATTTCTAATCGCTCACAGCCCATGCTACATCAACGGCTGAGAGCGATTTTCATTTTATTGGTCACATTTTGACCACTTTTAGACGGATTGTTTCAACACCCATTAAAAAGTTTAGTGTCCAGAACATCAGGAAGCGGCACGTATATCGTCCAGTTATTCTCAAGATAGGGAAAAAGGGCTTCATCTCAAAGAGAAGCCCTTTTTTAAGTGGAAACCCATAAGGCAGCCATTAGACAAATTTCGCAGTTGTTTTCATTTTTCGAGAAAATTATAATGAAAGGCTATGCCACTTTCTACACCATAGGTTTTTAGCATATGTTCTTTAATCTTTAAACCTCTGCAGTTTTTACATGCATCTTTTTTGATAGATGACTTTGATTGATGTTTAATGTGATCTCTGTATGATCTTTCGAATATGCACTGGCAATAGTCGCAACGTATTTTAATTTTTAAGTGACTATTTATAGGCAGGTCTTCGACTTTAACCGATAATTCTTGCATACCTTTATTGATCTCATAGCCTATGCTTTTATAATGTTCTATATTTCTGTACATTGCCTTCACTTTAATTTCTTGATCAATTATCAATTCTCCACCTCTTTATCAAGAGGGAGGTGGGAGCAACCCCCACCATGACCTTCCCAAAAATAATATATAATTAGTTCAATATGTAATCGTACTGAGAATAATCCGGCCTTTACCAGACTCATAAATAGAAAGGTTAGCTCCAGCTTTAGCACCTGTCATTAGAGCGTCACTATGCTCATCTAACTGGAAAAGGAATTTCACAATAAAATCTTATTGGATAAGCACCCCTACCTCTTTATCTATTTGTATAAAGGCACAAAGAACAAGTACAAAAAACATGTCAAAACCTACGATATCACTTGCAAGCAGAAGTTTGGAATTAGCCTTGAGGCTAAGGAAAGTAAAACGAAAAACAAAGGAGCAACATGAATTCCTTAAGCTATTTGAAAGGTTTAACCCTGTGATTGAGAGCGACTGTGTAATGAATAGGCTATGCAAGTACATTGAATCTGTTGATTTTGGTATAAGAAGCATTGTAAACAAATATTCCCCTAGCACTTCCATTTCCACACCATGATTATTCAATATATTTAGTGGTGATTTAATAATAAGGATAATGATTTTTGTGAAGTTGTTGAAAAGATAGGTGACTGGGTAATGACACAAAAAAGATTATTAAAATAGAAATAAATATAAATTAAAAGGATATTCATAATGAAAAGGATACAGCAGACATCGTATAACAGTCGTGGTGGCGACGTTAAATAGGCATTAAGCCGCCAGCGTTCCCCTTATTGGGGGAGGTTGCAACAGGTTTAACATAGTGTGGGTTAAATGGCATCTTGATAACTGTGAAGTGAAAATAAGGGTAGAGAAGATTAAAAATGATAGTTGCACACAATCAATCGCTGATTTGATTGTGTGCTTAGAGGGTAACTGGAAGCATTGAGCACAAAGAAAATGGTCTAAAATAATAAAAGAGGGGGGGAAACCCCCTCAAAAGATCAAAAATTTGCTTGGTACTCCCCTCTATACCATCCATCTATATATTCAATACCTTTCAAATACCAGTTTCTACCGTTTTCGTCCCGTTCAATATTTTTAAAATCATTGATATTGTGATGATAAATGTATTTTGTGTGTAAGGCTTTTACACCTATTTCGTCTTTGACAACGTTATTTGTTTTAACCATAGGTGATGGGGTAGCAGCAAAAGCTGGAGAAGCAGAAACGAGTAATCCAAGAGATAAAACAGAACCAGTCAATACTTTTCTTAATTTCATTTAAACCATCTCCATTTCCTTTGAATTTATTACAATTACATTATATGGTTTTTTGGGAGGGAGAAATAGCGAATGAATTACCATATATATGGATTTTGTGTGTCGCTTAAACGTTAAAGTACAGATATTAAGGAGGTTCAATGATGAATTACAATCTTAATGATGAGACTCTTAAAGAAATTTTTGATTTTTACTTTGAGTCTCATGCTCAGAAAGTGGAAGAAGTTCAGTTTCTTGAAAACCGTGTTCTTGTAAGAACTAAATCAAAAGTCAATAAGCGTATTGATATTCCTGAATTCATACATAAAAGACCGCACAGATCAAAATATACGATTATCTAAAAGGCAATTAAAAATATAAATAACGAGGACAAGGAGAATAAAATGAATCCAAGGCAAGCATTTAGAATCTTTATGAGACTTCAATTAGAAAACGGTGTTGGTGAAGAAATGGCTCTATTTGATGCGGAAATAGATAAAATTATTCTCGGTATTGAAGATGATCAATTAGACGATATCCTGAAGGAGCACATTGAGGATTTCGGCGAGAATTATGGGATTGAACTGTAATAAGAAAAGGGATGGAGATGGAAGATGAGTGGTGTTAGAACAAAACTTTCATACAAACAGTTATACACATTGAAGCACGCTTTATTGGAGTATATGCAACGTGAAGGTATAACAGATGATGACATTAAAAGCGAATAAGATCTGTTGCTGAAAATTAACTGTAAAATTGAAGAAATGAAGGAGCGTTACAATATTTAGATCTTGGTAATACACTGAAAACGTGGGCGTCAACAATGAAGTGAAGGCACTGTTAGCTGTTAAATGATGAAGCGAAATAAGGAAAGGGTGATTAGAATGGATTTAGTTGTTTTTAAAAGAGATGTTTTTTTGAGAATGAACACAGTAATCCCATTTTTAAACAGGGTAAAGAATATAAAATATTAAGCGAGGATAAAGAGTTCATATATGTCAATTCTAAGCCGAAAACAAACGAATGTTCACAAGTTCCAAAAGAAGAAGAGGGATTTATTTTTGAATACAAGTAATGCAGCCTCGCCAAAACAGCGAAAAAGACAAGGAGAAAAGAGCATTAAAATTAAGTGTCATATGCGTAAACGTTTAGGGGATAAAGACAAAATCAAAATAGAAGTATCAGGGTTTATTAATTCGCATTTACACAAATCAGCGGCCGGAGCCGGGAAGGAGAATGAGGGATATAGAAAAGGGTTATCGAGTTTTTTGATTCCCGAAACAACGCTACACTTTTTGAAGGAACTGAATGGGAGTGTATGGATTTTATTCTAAAGAATTACCCAGGAGAAGATTTTGTGCATGTTTTAATTGGGAAAGACGAGTTTTAAAAACACGTAATGCAGCGATAGATTAAGTTAAAATCGTCATTTTAAACAAATTAAAAGATGGCTTTATTGAGTGGAAGGAGGGTTATATGGGTTTAGATGTACCACATGGCGCCTTCAGCGGGGCATACTCGGCGTTTAATAATCTTAGAAGGTTTTTATTAAGATCAATTGGAGGTAGTTGGCCGCCTCATGTTGGTATTTTGGTGATGGTTATTCCACAAAAACGCATAAGGGGCTAACTGAGTTTTTCGGTCATTCAGATTGTGATGGCGAAATTAGTCCTGAAATGTGTAAAATTGTTGCGGATGAATTAGAAGCCATCTTGCCATATGTAGAAGAGTTAGCGAAAAAAGAAATGCCTCATGGTCATATATTGCGTGATGGTGGATACATTATCCGCAAAGGAGATCGTCTCGCCCAAGCCGTAATTATTGACTTTAAAGTTAAGAGGAAAAATCCAGGATGATTTTGACGGGAAGATTGAAGTTTATAAAGATGATGAATTAATAGACAATAATGCAGGAACGACTTTTGTAGATGATGAAGTCGAATTCGGCAAAACCTATGTCTATAAATTTGTTGTATTGAAGAAGTTAAGCTCGGCTGAAATCGAAAAGGTAAACGAAGAATACGAAAAAAGAAATCAAAAGTTAAGTTTTGATCAGTTCAAAGATTATTATTATCGTCCTTACGAATATATAAAGGCTATTAAAATGCCGGAGCAGAAAGAGAATATGAACAGTTTAGCTTGAGAGCCTCCAGTGGGGCCACACCCAAACCAAATGGGCATAAAATATCGCACATTCATTCCGACTAAGTATGCACCTGCTGCATCTATTTTTAGTGGATGGATTGGCGGAGATAAATTTGGTGGAGACAACAGATCCTTTAGTTTTTCTGGGGGGATCACATCGAACTCAAACTGAGGCAGTTGCGAGATTTACCAGCAGTGGATCAAGTACTTATTTCAGAAAAGACGTAAACTATACTAGGTTATACGACAAGGATGGTAATTTCAAAAAGCAACAAAAGCCAGCGGACAAAAATATTATTTTCACCCAAGGGAAAAAAGATAAAAGCATGAATTACTTTGTAATTAAACATGCTGCTACAGTTGGCTTTAACGACTTTGGCTGGACAACTCCTGCAATAGATTATACGGCCGGAGTAGTTATATATAAGAGCGGTCGCATTACGGTAAGTGGAACAAGAGACCAAGCACCTAGTCATGAAATGTATGCATATCCCATATTCTGATGCGATGATTATACTTTTTAAGGCAAGTAACAAGGGGTTTGAATATCTATTCCCACCAATGCCTTCAGCTAAAATGAACATTGATATTAAACCATAAAAAATTAAAGCGCACTGAATATATATCAGTGCGCTTCTTTTTTTTCCATAAAAGACAGAAAAGAACTCATTATTAATGTGCTTATAGCAGTAATGATAGTCATATAGATTTCATTAGATTGAAAATAAACAAAAATGCTGTTGACTAATGCAGTTAAAAAAGAAACCAATGCGGCGAAAAAAATAAAATTGAAATTTAAACGCCGAATTATATAGCTGAGTGTAAAATATTCGATTAATGCCATTGCTGGAATGTAGGAAAAGATAATTGCTGCATAGATAAAAGTATTATTCCAATCATCAAATGCTCCAATAATATAAAGGTTGAAGTACAACAAGGTTAACAAAATTACATGGGAAAGCAAAAAGCCAATAATGATTTTTTTAAAACACCCATGAAATACCCTTTCTTACTTTTTTTGTAATTATAAATTAAGCTTCAAGATTTATAAAGATTCAAAAGTCTTATTAGAAATGCCCCGAAAATAAAGATATTTAGGATTTGATTAAAACTAACCTTTTAACGGATTTATAACTAATTAAAAATGAAAGGGGAAGCAATGTGTCAGTAAAACAACTATGTGGAGGACAATGTACAGAAGAAACAATTGAATTGGTTAGAAGGCAATTACTGCGGAAACAAAGTGGCTTACTAAGTCAAAAGGCAAACATTGAGGCTAAGATTAGACGTTTTACAGATTTACTGGCAATTAGAAAATGGCAACCTCGAAAAGGTTAGATGTGAATTAGGAAAGGTTCAATGCGAGTTGGACGAACTGGATTGCTTGGAGAAGGCAGCCTTTATCTGTCATGATATGTCCGCCCTAAAGATACGATTAGATTTTTTAGAGAAAATACATTCTAATAAAAGAAAAAATAAAGTTAATCCTAATGATAATTTAAAGTTGTCGTTATCGATACTCCCAATAGAACACAAGATGCTACTATATAAATAAATACAAACCTAAACACAGATTGCAAATAAGATTATCCCCATTATGACTACAGTAGGAATTAGTGATAAAACCAAAGCTCCTATCACTATAGATAATAAAAATTTTTCATTTGTGTTTTTTTCTTCAGCTTCTTTCTTTTCTCCCCTGTACATAATAAAAGACGATAAAAAACAAAAGATAAATTGATAGCGTCATTACAAGTAGTTTCATGGTGTAGCACTCCTTACTTAATTAAAATAAAAGAGTGAAGGTTATAAGCCTCACTCTTTTGTTTTAATGTATAGTTATAAACAACCTTTGCAATTAACTGTGCATCAGCTAATGGAATTCCAGCTTTCACTAATGCCACAGTAACGGCTGTTTCTCCGAAATTTGTAAGTAGTGGTCTGCTCCTTTTATTTTTGATTTAGGAATGTTAAAAATTCCGGATCACTAATCTTAAAAACCATACTTGATTTTAAGTGTGTCATAAATTCGAATATTTATCCAAAATTGTTTACATTTACAAGTATTTTGTTGTAATGTGGGTATTGGTTGCAGCCTAAATATAGAAAAAAAGGAGAATTTAATTGAAAAAATCTTTTGGAATTCTATTTTCATCAGTGCTTTTGTTTAGTATGATGCCTTTCAGTGCTTTAGCTAGTACAGAGTCGTTTGAAGGTAAAACGATATCTAGTGATGAAATGATAAGTGTATCTGGGAAGGAAGTAGAAAATACTAGAGTCTTAGTTAGGGCTATCAATGAATTAGATGCAAAGCTGGATATGGAAAATCTGCCGGCTAATTCTCAAAAAGAAATAAACCAACTGACCCCAGAAGCTAAGAAGTTGTACGACTCTATTGCGAGTTATAAAAATCAAACATCTGCTTCTTTGACAAGTGACGATGCGCTTGTAATATTCAGTGAATATGTTGGTGAGTTAAATAAAAATAAGTTAAGTAACCCGAAGAAACAAACTTTCACTACAATGGGTTTGGGTATAAATTATAAAGAATATAAAATTAGTAACTCGAAAATAAAGCAATTGAGTAATGCAGTTGGTTATAATAGCGGATTTTGGGCCACAGCTACGGCTATAGCTAAAATTTTCGCTAAAAGTCCGACTGCCCTTACACTAATGTTAGCAGCTGTCCCAATGTTAGGCATGAGTGTTATAAATTCTTGTAATTCTAAGGGAAAAGGTATCATTATTACAAAAATGGGCTCAGGAGCAACAAATACATATAGTTGTAGATCTCAATAAAAAGAATGAAGTGTGAGCTTTATGCTCACACTTTTTTTATTTTTTGCTTTTCTTTGTTTTTCTGATACATTTCGCTACAAATTCACTGACAAAAAAAACTATTAATCCTGTTATTAACAACAAAAATGAATTTATTTTTATACTCTTATTAAATAAATCAAGAATGCTATTGATTAATAAAAATCCTGACCAATAAATGAATGAGCAGTAAAAAGCTATATTAACACTTGTTTTATCTATATTTTCATTTGATTTAAAAAACAATAAACTATCCTCCCTTTTTATCTTTTCAAGAGCATCAGGGAAACGTACATCTCTTTATTAGGTCATTTTACTATAAGTTTGTTTGGAAAGGATATTTACTTCCAAAATTGCCACCATTTTTTCTCGCGAGCGTCAGCTAGCATTTTTTGAGTTTCCTGGGATTCGCGAAGGGATTTCATCAGCATTTCGTCTCTTTTCTTCTGCCGTTTCTCAAAAAGCTCAATGCGTTCCAGCATCATTTTATTGAACTCTTCCTGTCGTTTGACAAATTGTAATAAGGCGTCCCTTTTGATATTATACGAGACATATCTTATTTCAAAAAGAACCTAAAGTCTCATTATGACGAAGACGATAAAGCAGCTTTTGACGAAGCAGCAGTTAAAGCAGCATTGACTGAGAGAGAGCTTAAACTAGAGGAAATGAAGAATGACACTAAGAAAAGCAATAAAAATGAGAAGAAAACTGGATTCGGAGGGAAAGTAGTCACAGGCTCTTCTCAATCGATCTCTAAAGATGATGTGCCATTTTAATAATTAATGGCTATCAAGAAAGCAATATAAAAATAATTAAAAGGAGAATATTGATGTCGATAGCCATTTTTAACCCTCAGATTTCTGTAGTAACAAAAGGACTTGAAGGAAAAGTTATTACGATATACGGATCTACAACTTAGGGAAAACAAAGCAAAGTACCAGAATGAAAAAGCCACTTTATCTTCCGTTTGAAAAAGGATTGAACGCAATTGCTGGAGTCCCTTTCATGCCGATTAATAGCTGGGGAGATTTCAAAAAAGTGAACAAACAGCTTACAAAAAATCCCGAAAAGGCTAAAGAAGCTTATCAAACCATAATTGTTGATGAAGTTGATGCTTTCTCAAAATATGCTACGAAATATGTATGTGACCAATATGATGTTGATCGAATTAAGGATGGAAACGATGGAAAGCTAAGCGAAGAAGGTAGACTTGAGGAAGTAAATGAGGTAACCGAAAAGCATCTCGGTCAAGGGGCGAGGGTAACAGAATGTACGAATAAACAGACAGATGTAATGTCAGTTATTTTAGACGATCTTAAAGACCTTCTTGAAAATTAAGGCGCGAGGGAGTTTATCTCCCTCATTATTTTAAAGAGGTGGGTATATAAATGATTTGAAGGGGGAATTTGGATGCATTACATAACGGCATGCTTAAAAATTATCAGTGATAAAGACCTCAATGAAATAATGAAGGAATTCAAAATACTTGAGGAAGAAACGAACAAAGAAGAAGGATGCATTAAATTCCATGCGTATCCCCTTGAACCATCAGAACGCAAAATCATGCTCTGGGAGATTTGGGAAAACGAAGAAGCTCTTAAGGTCCATTTCACAAAAAAACACACAAAAGACGTTCAAAAACAAGAATTAACGGAAGTAGAATGGTTAATGAAAAGCAATGTGAAAGATTAAAAGGCTCCTTGAGATTTATATGGAGATGGCCTTAAAAGGAGAAATACGATCAAATAAAACGGCGGGTTAATTTACAATCTCACGACAGCTCTCGGATAATCCCGAGGGCTGTTAAGAACAAAAAAGCAGACCCTTTAGGAGTCCGCTTCAGTCATTGAAACACTGATTTAATTTTTTAGCCGGTGATTGCTTTTTCGGCAACATGAAACCCGTGCTCTTCCCCAAAGTTACTCGCTTTTTCGAAATTGCCAAAAGCAAAAGTGAGTGTAAGGATGCTTAATACGCCGATGATACTTAATTTTTTCATGCTAACGCCTCCGTTACTTTCAAAATTTGATTTTTTGCTTTTAATGCTCTTTTTAAATATTCAACAGCCTTGGATAAATTTCCTTGTTTTAAATAATATTCTGCAATTTGTTCTTCAAGTTCTGAAATATCTGGCCATAAATTTTTTTGTTCGAGGTATTGTAATGATTCGTTCACTGCAGCATCATTATGATGGTCATATAAAGAGTGAATTAATCTTAATTTTGCTTGGTATTCATCTTCGCCTGTTGAATCTACATGTTCAAGGCCTTTCTCATACCAGCTTCTGGCTTCTTTTGTTCTGTCATTTCTATACAACAGGCTTGCCATCATATAAAGGGTCCGGGCTCCATTTATTGACTCAATATGTTCTGTGATCTCGATCGCTTTTTTAAAATATTCTTCAGCTAACCCGCAAATGTTTTTCTTGTCATAAATTAATCCAAGGTTATGATATAATATGCCAACCAATCTATAGTATTTTGCGCTTTTTGCTTCATTCAACGCTTTTTGGTAATGCTCTTCTGCTGCACTAAACCTGTACATGTCATATAAATTAGCGCCAAGGGTCATCTCACATTGAACAGATCTAAGTTTATAATCCGGGTATTCTTTGAAAATGCTTCTTGCTTTTTGGGCGTGGCTTATTGAAATAAGGTGTTGATCTATCTGGTAGTAAGCTTCAGCAATCTTATAATGAAATTCTGCATGCTCAATCTGGTCGGGTATATTGCGGAGTTTGGCTTCGGCAAGCTGATAGAAGTTGATGGCTTCAACGTAATCTTTTTTATAGAATTCATAAACTCCTGAAAAAAACAAAGAATAATAGACAATCATATTATCTGTATTTTCCGCTCCGATCGTTTTTATACTTTGATAAAGCTTATTGGACTCCTCAATTTCTTCAGTCATCAACTTATATCTAAAGTCTAACAAATTAAAGTAAAGCAGCAGGTTTTGATCTTCACTCAGGTGCTTGATGAGACTTTGCTATGGCTTCTGTGATTTGATGGCGTTTAATCATCCCGTACCATTGATTAAGCATCTTTGCAACTTTTTCAGATGCGAGTTTAACTTCCAATGACCTTTACATCCTTTCTTTTGTCTATTTAAAATTTTCTAAAAAATGAGTATGTAGCCTTTTCTTTTTCTTCATATGGTTTATTTTACAGAATAGGTCACTTTTTGACAATCTTTTTCCTTTTTTATAAGTTTTTCGGAAGGGGAATTTTGATTTAGGCTTATCAGCGTGAATAAAATGATTCATTTTCACAGAGAGACAGAATTTATTCATCAATTCTTTTCCGCATAGGGGAAAACTTTCTATTGACTAAGACTATAAAGCGGCCAAGGAACATCAAAGCGCCTGAAATCAGTTTGTCAACCTGAAAAAGCGAGGACAACATCAAAACATATTGGCATCGTGAAGGGATGTCTTGATTTTAATTGGAAAAGGACATGTTTAGTGCTTTGATTGATGAAGATCATGACTTCCAGGAAGAACATTACGACGCAAAATGTTTAGATGAGGAAAATTGGTTTATAAGCGATAAGGACAGAACTAAAAAAAGATATTATTGCTTATCTACAGCTATAGCCCGGCTCGATTTCGCATCGATCGGATGGGGTGCTTTCGGATCTTTTGCAGATGCCTCACGTAAGGGGGAGGAGAATGATGTCTAATAAAGTTAAAATATCTTATGGAAAACATCACTCGCAATACGGTGTATTACGGGTGCCTGAAAGGAAAGAGCCTTGCCCAGTAGTTGTTTTGATTCATGGGGGTTTTTGGCAGTCGAAATATGACTTAGAAGAAAATAATCTTATTGCTGAGGATTTAACTAGTAGGGGATATGCCACTTGGAACATTGAGTACCGCAGAGTAGGGGAAGAAGGAGGAGGTTGGAAAGGGACATTTAACGATATAATTGATGCTATAAATCATCTGTCACAGGTAAAGGAATCTTATCATTTAGACCTGTCAAATGTAATTGTTATGGGTCATTCGGCAGGAGCTCATTTAGCACTTTGGCTAGCCTCTCGAACTGAAACAAAATCAGATCAAATGTTTAATAAGCTGTTAGTGTCTATCAAGAAAGTAATAAGTTTGGCTGGAGTAACAGACTTAAAAAAAATGTGGGAATTTCACGAAGAAAAAGGAATGAAAAGTCATGTATCCGCACTAATGGGGGGGTCACCACAAGAGGTAGCTGAACGCTATAAAGTTGTTTCTCCAATTGAGTTGTTGCCGATAAAAACCGATCATGTTTTAATTCATGGAGTGAAGGATCGTCATGTTCCAATAAAGTTAAGCAAGGACTACTATTTCAAGGCAACCGAACAAGGCAGTAATGTTAGATTAATTGTGCTTCCATATGTGGAACATTTTAAAATTATTGATCCTACCTCAACAGCATGGAATTCAGTAATTGATATAATATGTTCATCGCGGGCGCTGGGATAATTGCGGCTACTGATGCTTCAAGCTAGGTTAATGAGAATTCTACTGATGTGAAATGAAAAGAGTAGCTGCAGACTGAAAACTCAGGTTTATTTCAAATTAGGCTACTCTCCTCCATTCGGTCTTTAAGACTAGTCTAAAAGATTCGTTTTCATGGATTTGCAGGATTTATCCACCAATTATTTTCTACAAAGTGGTAAAATAGTTCGTGGTATGTCACTTTAGTATTAGAGGAGAATGCTATGAAAACTCTTGATGTTCAGGCGTTGCACAAAGCCATTGATCAAACGCTGGAACAATTAAAACATCAGTCAGACGAATTCGCAAAAGTCAAAAAAGCCGTAGAAGGGATCACATCACTTGATGATGCCTTAAAAGGAAAAGGCGGCGACGCGATCCGCGCCTTTTACGAGGAGTGCCACACTCCTTTTTTGCGGTTCTATGATACTTTCATAGAGGAATACAGTTCCACGCTAAAGAAATTGAAAAGCGCGCTAAATTCTCTTGAGCCAAACCACAACGGATTTATTTCGCAAACCTTTCTCGAACACGAGCTGGAACAAGGGGTGAATGCGGCCGACCGCACAACGAAGCATTTAGTATCTAAAACAAATGCCACGATCGCAAAAGTCAGCCACATTGTCGATTTGCCTGATTTGAATGACAGCGGTTTTCATGAACAGAACAGGAAAGCATTAAAGGAAATCAATCAGACAATTGAAAAGCTGCACACTTTTGACCGCGAACAGACAAGTGCTCTTAAAACCGCTGAAAACGACCTGGAAACGATGCAGAGATACATAACCAGGCTTGAAAAAATGTACACAGGGCCTAAAATTGAAATTACCGGCTATCAAAAAGGCTCGATTTTAAAACCAGATGAGATAGATGCTTTGCGTGGTGGACAAGACACAGCGATGGGCGTCATGTTGGATAAGCTGGATAAGAGATCGAAGCTTGAAAAAGAAGTTAGCAAAGTTAGTGAACATGATGTTAAACTTTATAAGCTGAGAAAAAAGCTCGAAAATACATCCGATTCAGCGGAATATCTTAAGATTGCTAAAGAAATTGGTTATAATAATCTCACATCAGAGCAAATGGAGCATGTTAAATCTATTGAGTTCTGGGATGACCCCCTTCAAGCGACAATTGATAATATTAAAGAGACCGGCAAAGGCTTTATAGATGGTGTAGTGGATGCAGGGGAAAAATTAGATGAGGCAGGGGAGAAATATTTAGGCCCTGTATATAAATCAGTTAAAGGCAGCGCTGTCGCTGGATATGATCTTGCGAAAGATTTTGTTGATGGCGGAATTCAGCTGGGGTGGAATATTGGATGGACAATCGACCATTTACATAAAGACCCACAAGTCGTTTTAGACACGGTTCTTGGATACGATTATAAGGGCGCTTTTATGAGTATGGTTGACACGTTGGCGGAAAAATGGGATGAGAAAGTAGTACATGGGGATGCGTATTCAAGAGCGCATTATTTTACTTATATGATCGGCAGCCTGTGGGGTTTGAAAAGCGGAAAATCTTCTGTTTCGACAGGCTCGAAAGATCTTGCAAAAGCGGGGAAAGCCGCGGTCAACAAGGCGAAGAAAGCCGGTAAGACTATAAAACAGTCAATTAAGCCACCTAATAATCGTTACACTCCTGCATTACAAGGGATTCTTCAGGATGCACCGAATTCTATTAACGTGAAGAATACACCTCTGATCCGTGAGCTGGTTGAGGATAAGAAGAAGAGTGTGCTTTTCAACAGTAATAAAGGAACTTCGGGTCAGACTGTAAAAAAAGTACGGAAAACCATTGTACCTACTCTTAAAAGTGGGGAATTCAATAAATGGTTTAATACATTATCTACTAAACAATTAGATGAACTCTGGAGTGACAAAAAAATTAGAAGAGCCATAGAAAGGCAGCTCCGAGCTCCGGGAGGAATGCATGAGTGGCATCTGGTTTCACGAGCCCCAACTTTTAAACACTGGGGAGTAACGGCTGAACAAATTAGAGAGCTACGAACGGCAATAAATGAAGTGGAATTTGTTAACCCGACTGGAAAGCACGGTGGACTAGGCTCTACTGCTGCTCACAACGAGCTATTAAAGATTATAGATTCATCCAAAGATTATAATATGTTTGTACGAAGGTTAAACAATTGGGCTAATTACAGACTAAAAGGTGGAGTTGAAGCTTTACCTGAGGGGCTAAGAATAAAAAAATAGGAGGGTTTAAAATGGAACGAGAAAATTATGTCTCATTATGGATTGGTAGTATTCAAACTGATGATAAATTAAATGAATACGTTGAATTACCGTATGATGAAGAAGAAGGTGACTTCCTCCCTTCTGCGTTTTTAAAAGACTTTTACATAGATATTGATGATTTAGATGAAGACTTTATCGAAAAGGTAGTTCATGATCAGAATAAAGAACAGTTGCACGAATTAATAGGTGGCTGTTCATATGATGAAATCATTTTACCTCGTTTTGAAGCTATTCAGGGTAAAAAACTTCCGAACAATATAAACTCTGCTATTTTACTATATAACTTTGATTATGAAGGGAAAAGAAATGAAATTGTTAACGATGGGTATACTTTTAAATTTATAGGATCCGTTTCATATGTTTAAAGATAAAACGGAACTACAGAACTGACAATTACTTGTTTTAGCACTTAATCTCTGATTGAGTGCTTTTTTTATGTTCAAATCCGAGAAAAATCCGACAAAAAGGGGGATAAAATGGGGGACTTTTTCTATTCCACTTTGTCATACGATAGAGACAAGAAAAACGAACGTATACCTGAGTCCAAGAAGGAGAGCCTGCGGACACTGATCTTTTGCACACGGATGTTGTGCAGCTGATTGGTGGCCGCTTTTTTATTGGCCAGAATGGGAGACGCACCCTTCCCTTATCAAGTGTGAACTCGGATGTATCGAATGATGATGAAGGTCGTCAGCTTCACAGGAGGAGCGGCTGGAGTCTATGCAGGATTGCGCGCGATAGTCACGGGGAACGCAAGCGGTGAGATCCCGTTTGCAAAGGAAATCATTTCAATATGGCTCCCTTTAATCTTTGCGTCCTCCTGGAGATTAGCTGGAGCCATTTTTAATTCAAAAAAGCGAATAGCGCAAGGTGGTGTTTATTCGGTAAGGAGAATGAGTATGAAATTAAGAGATCTTTTGTCTGTAGATGATAAAAAGAAATTTTATGCTTCAGCCGCGAAAAATGAGAAGGTTTCCAGAAAAGAATGGGAAGAAATTATGGGAACCAAACGTGATACTTATAAAAGAGTGGGAGGGCGAGTTCGAAGAAAATAAAAGTTTTGTTTACCTATTGTTATGTTAGCTGTATATTTAAGGGAGCATAAATAAGATATGGTGATAAAAATGGATAATGTGAAAATAGTTTTTTCTTGCATAACAATAGGACTTAGCCTTGTAGCCTTATTTTTTTCCCTTTACAATTGGAGAGTTGCAAAAATTCAACATAAAAATGCTTTTATCCATATTTATTATTTTTTTGAAAGTTTAGAAGAGGATGTTAAAACGATAAAGTTTGCTTTTAGGGCCGTACATTTAGGGGAAACGCACCTCTATTTAGAGTCTTATAATAAAAGTTTTGAGGAAAGAAAAAAAATAATCGTTAGTAAGTTAAATAGAATAAAGGAAGATTTGGTTAAAGACATTAAGATTGCGTTTGAAGATCGAGAATCCATTTTTCAGTGTATTATTAAGATGGAGAATAGTCTTTATGATTTAGAACACTACATGCCCGAGGATGAGGATGATATACACGTTTGGGAAGCAAGTATAAATAGTATTGAAAGGAATGTAAATTTAATTAGTGATATCTTGAAAAAATATAAAGAGAAACTTTGATAATATCTAAGTTAATGATAAACAAACTAAGAGATGTCTATAAAAGACGTCTCTTTTTTAATAAAGGGTGAGCTTATTGATAATAAAATCTATTCCAATAGAAAAAATCAATCCTGCGGCATATAATCCCCGCATCGATCTGCAGCCGGGGGATCCAGAATATGAAACACTAAAACAATCAATGAAACGTTTTGGAGCCGTTGAACCATTAGTCTGGAATGAACGGACTGGCAACCTTGTAGGCGGCCACCAACGCTTTAAAATCCTCATGGAAGAAAAACCAAAGACTCTCCTTGTTTCAGTTGTCAAACTGGATGAAGCTGAGGAAAAAGCGCTCAACCTGGCTTTAAATAAGATCAGCGGCGATTGGGATGATTACAAACTTGAACAGGTTTTAGAAGAACTGCAGCACAATAATTTTGATCTATCCCTTACAGGCTTTTCAGAAAGTGAAATAGATGAAATCTTGGGAGAGCTGGCTGAGCATGAAGGCAACGGAGGAAAAATCAATGACAGACAGGAATTAGACCTGGATGATTATGAAGATGATCATTTCCAACATACCTGCCCCCAATGCGGATTTTGAATAGGTGATTACATGGAAAAGAAAGAATACCGTTGGAAGTTGGCCGATTTAAAAAACATCAAGAAAAATGGCCTTAAAGTATTCAGTACATTCTCTTGCGGCGGGGGTTCCTCTATGGGCTATAAGCTCGCCGGCTACGATCTTTTGGGGAACTGTGAGATCGATCCGCAAATGATGAAGATTTACAGGAAGAATCATAATCCGAAATATCCTTTTCTTATGGACATCAGAGACTATGGACATCAGAGACTTTAACAAAATGGAAAATCTGCCTGATGAATTGTTCGATTTAGATATTTTTGATGGTTCCCCGCCCTGTAGCGTATTTTCTATTGCGGGTGATCGGGAAAAGGCTTGGGGAAAAGAAAAAGCCTTTCGTGAAGGACAGGCCAAACAGTCACTTGATGATCTATTTTTTCATTACCTTGATGCTGTTGAAAGGTTGCGGCCAAAAATCTTTGTGGCCGAGAATGTCAAAGGAATGGTCAGTGGAAATGCAAAAGGTTATAGGAAAGAGTGCAGGATTTGGTAAAGTAACAGGAAGAATTTCTGCTGATCATAAAGTACTTTGGAGGCTAGATTACGATCCTGAAAAGGGATCTCATATAAATGTTGAAGATTATCGAAATGGAAAGGGAGACAAAGCAAAAAAAGTTTATATTCCTTTTGAGGGTAATGAAAAAACATACAAAACCCTTTTAAGACATTTAAATAAATAAGGAAGTGTTTAATATATGACTTTGTATGAAGAATGTTTAGAAGCATTAGGGGATCATAAAAAAGTTTTATCAAACGAAACAACAGAGAAATTTCATCAAGAACTTGCATCAAAATATCCATTTACATCTTGGGGAAGAATTCAATGGGAGTTAGTGAAGAATCACAAGTCTATTGAGTATGCCGAGGATATAGATGACTGGTTGACTGAGAATAATATAGAGGATAAAGAAATCATTCTACTATGGAGTTTCGGTGATTATCCAGCGATTAAAACAGAGTTAGATAATGCATTAAAGGTTATTGATGATGTAACTGCAGTGGGCTCAGACACTTTCATGTACAGTCCATATGGATTTGTAATTGAGTTTTTTCATGATGGAGATGTAACCATTGGTATGGCTAATAATTATAGAACCGACTGATGGTATCGTTCTGCGTTTTAAAAAGCATTTAATCCCTGATTAAGTGCTTTTTTAAATCCGAGAGAAAGGGGAACTTTTTCCGGACCTTTTTGTCATGCGAAATTGATGATGAAGGTCGTCTGCTTCACAGGAGGAGCGGCTGAAGTCTCTACAGTATCGAACGCAAGCGTTGATATTTCATTACGATGTTTATTTGCTAAGAAGAGACTCTGCATGCTCAATCCAAAATTGGAAAACCAGATAGGCTGCCAGATGATAATGACGGAGGACATTTAATTGATTCTAACTTGGGCATCTTTCCTGATCATGAAGATAAGCTCGCCCTATATGAAGGAGTTGCTGTTTAAGGGTTAGTAGAATATTATCTAAGTAGGTGAAGAAATGAAATTAGCAACAACAGAATTATTAAAAGAGTTGTCAGAATACCAATTTTTCAACTGGGAAGATGATGAACAAAACGAATTTAATTTAATTATTGGTATGCCAGATGAAAAATTGAAGAAAAAAGACTTTTACAGTTCTTTTGGATTTGAATCAGTCGAGAACCCCTATTCTGAAATTTGCATTGAATCAAAAGAATGGATTGAGTTAGAAGATCAATTCTTTAAATGGGTCACCCCTTATTTAACCAATTTTGAAAATACAATAATTACTCCTTTTTTAAGTGCGTATTGGGAAGGAGAAATAGATTTAGAAGATATAGATGATCAAGATCAAGAGCTTAGCATCGCGTATAAAGAGTATAAAAATTTTCTGATTTCTAAAGGGTTATACAGTATGGAACCAACTTTGCTTGAAACATGTAGAGGATATAAGATCGAAAATATTAATGAATATTCCATTATTGGGAAGATGGCGGCAAGATCAAATCAATACCTATTCTTTTCAGATCATAATAAAGTTTTTATGTTTACTGACGCTCTTACATTGAAAATTTATTTTAAAGATCAGGATGTTATGGAAAAAGAAAAGGATTTGATTAATAAAACCTTGAATCCTAAGTTTTTATAAAGGCTAAGACAAACAACTTGCGGACACTGAACTTACGCTTGATGCGTTCGTTTGGTGTCTCTTTTTATATTAAGGAGGGGGTTATAATGTCTGCTGAACATTTGTCTTTTCTGCCATCCATAGACGAGAAAGAAACAAATACGGAGCTGAAAAAATTTGTCAGGTAGACAGGGCGCTCAAATACAGCCTTGATGATGAGTAAAGATCATAAAGGCCAAGTATCCCCTCTGAAAAATCAAGGACTTTGAAATTGATATGGGGATCGGGCTAAAAAAAGATAAATCAGATCAAGTGCCAAACCATTTATCATTTGGCAACAGCCCCTCGGAATTACTTGAGGGCTGTTGTTTTAAGAACAAAAAAGCAGGAGATAACCTGCTTAAAACCTCATTTTGCCCTTGAAAAAGACTCGCAAAATCAAATCTCGGGTCTTTCTATTAAGCAAAGAGAGGGCCAACAAAGCGAGAAATGTTACTTTGCGATGCAATTTTTAAATTGCCGCTCCAGTTCCTCTTTGTCCAAGTCCTTTCCAATGAAAACAAGTTCGCTTTGTTTTGTCTCGTTTTCGTTCCACTTGCGATCCGGACGTCCTGAAAACAGCATATGCAACCCTTGGAATACGATTCGATATTCTTCCCCTTTAATAGAAAGGATCCCTTTATAACGTAATAAATCTTCGCCTTTTTCCCGTACGAGATAACTCATCCAATGATCCACTTTTGCCAAATCAAGAGGCTTCTCTTCCCGAAAAGCAATAGAAGACACTTTATCATCATGATGATGGTGATGATGATCCTCTAGAAAATGAGGGTCGATTTCAAGTTTTCGATTGACGTCAAACGTATTGATCCCCAGGATATCTTTTAAATTGATCTTGCAATCTCTGGCATGCAGCCTCTTAGCCGCAGGATTAATGTTGACAAGTCTTTGCTCCAAGGATTCCAAATCGTCATTTGATACTAAATCTGTTTTATTGAGGATGATGACGTCAGCAAAAGCAATTTGTTCTTGAGCTTCATCCTGATCATCCAGATGTCTGGCGATATGCTTGCTGTCTACTACCGTGACGATGCTGTCAACTTCAAATATGTCGGACAGCAGCTCATCCATAAAAAAAGTCTGGGCAACAGGTGCTGGGTCAGCCAGTCCTGTTGTTTCGATTAAAACCCGGTCGAATGCAACTTTCCCTTGATCCATTGAGAATACAAGAGTTCTCAGAATGCGAATCAAATCTCCGCGGACCGTACAACAGATACAGCCGTTGTTCATTTCCAAAATTTCTTCTTCAGAATCAACGACGAGCTGATTGTCTATCCCGACTTCTCCATACTCATTGACAATAACCGCAATCTTTTGATTGTGTTTTTCTGTAAGTATTCGATTTAAAAGTGTGGTTTTCCCGGCGCCTAAATATCCAGTGAGAATAGTGACAGGAATTTTCTTTTTAGTTAAAGGCATGATCATTCGACCTCATTTACAATTTTTTCGATACTTTGATTACTTTTTCTTTGTCTTTTGGAATCCCGGCGATGACGCCAGATGAACGTTCGAAACGTTGGCCATCATACAAATAACTTGCTTTTTCTTGATAATCTTCATTGGTACAAAGCGAGTCAATCAGGAGGGGGACATCCTCAGGTTTTAAATCTTTATACCATGTTCCTTTCGGATAGTGGATGACCACGCACTTATCTTGGCATCTTCCATTACACCGCGTGCGCGTTGTATGAATGACATCGTCAAGCTCCCGGTCTGAAATTTCTTGCCGAATCACTTGAGTCAGTTCCTCAGCTCCGACCCGATTGCAGCTGCTGCCGTTGCATATAAAGATATGATGTTTCATATTACTTAAATCCCATGTCGCCATATGTATCTTTCCTCCGAATAATACAGAATTATTACGATTTGAAAGCGGTAAAATGATAAAGAACTAAGTAAGCCCCGGTCGATAACTGTCCCGAAAGGTGATACCGATAACCGGGGAGACGGTGGGGTAAGCTCCGCATTTCATCGTCACCTTGAGCTTTTCACTCCTTTCGCAAGCTCTCTATATTTCAGCCTTCTCTTGCCGCCTTTGGTTGTTTATTTATATGGTCTCTCTTTCAATACGGCAAACAAAACGTAATTATTACGATTTAAAAATCATTTTATCTCTTTTTCAAGTCAAACGCAAATAGAAGAGGTTAAACGGTGCCAATGAGATCTGAGCAGCTTCTTTTTCAGCCAGAGCCTATCTGGCTCAGGGGAGGGTTTGCATTATACTATTGTACTGAATATAAAAGAACTTTACCCCTTTTCCTAAGCCGGAAAAATTGATAAAATTTTTAGCGGAGAATGAAAAAACACGATTCGGTTGGTAGTCCGGATGCATGATTGATCATGCCAGTAACCTTCCCCTCCTCGGGATGTCCGTCATTCTCTGAAGTACATGTTGATGGAGGAGGGAATCGTTATGAAATTAACGGTTTACTATGATGGTCAGTTTTGGATAGGAGTCATTGAAGTTGTGATTGAAGGTAAGCTGAGAGCCGTCCGGCATTTGTTTGGCAAAGAGCCGAAGGATTCGGAAGTTTTGCATTTTGTTCATCATCAACTTTTACAGGCACTGTCACAAGCAGATCAGGAAGGAGTTAGGCTGGACGCCCGCCGCCCGCGCAAAATAAATCCGAAAAGGCTGCAGCGGCAAGTGTCTAAAGAATTGAAAAATGCTGGTGTGTCTCATAAGGCGCAAGAAGCGATAAAACAAGAGCTGGAAGCAAGAAAACGAAAGAAACAGCGGCTGACAAAAGAGCAGCGGGAAAAGGAAAAAGAACAAAAGTATTTACTCAGAAAGCAAAAAGCGAAACAAAAGCATAGTGGAAAATAGAATTTCTTTGGAGCAAAGTGAAGCTCAATAGAGGGGCGTTTTCCTGTATTGTATTAAAAAAAGGCTCTTTTTAAAAAGAGCCTTTCATAATGGAGTCAATAACGATAAGCAAGAGGGGAGAACATGTAAAATAAGGAGAAGGTCATAGGTTATTGCTTTTTAAAACAGAACCATTTTAGAACTTAATAGCCTCCATAACCACCGCCGAACCAGCTGGCACCAATGATGATTAAGAGAATGAACAGGACAACAATTAAAGCAAAACCGCTTCCGTATCCGTAACCTCCGCTCATATGTTTCACCTCCCTAAAGATACATAGTTTATCCTATGTATCTTTATCAATTCGGTATAGGATATTGATTTACATTTTTAAAAATAGTTGACCCATTTGCAACTGCGCCCTCATGCGGAGTCTTCGTGCAGAGAGGATGAAAATGGTGATTGGCGTCCTTTAAACGGAATATAATGCAATAAATCCACCGAAAAGGGCGCTGAGTAAATTGAATTTTCAATTAACTGAGGGAGACATGCTTTATATCATTAGAAACGGCCTTCAAACAACACAGTATCCCAAGCAAGTAATGATCGTTGGTGCCGGGTTGTCCGGGCTTGTCGCAGCGTCTTTATTAAAGAGTGCCGGGCACAGAGTGACGATCGTGGAAGCGAATGACAGAGCGGGAGGACGTGTTTTTACTTCCCGTGCGCCCTTTAGCGAAGGGTTGTATTTCAATGCCGGTCCGATGCGCATCCCCGATATTCATACTTTAACGATAGAATACATTAAGAAATTTAATCTGCCTGTCAATGAGTTTATCAACAGAACCCCCATGGATATTCTTTACGTCAACGGCGTGAAAACCCGTCTTCATGAGTTTGAAAGACATCCGGGTGTTTTAAGATTCCCGGCTGCTCCCCATGAGCAGGGGAAAACGGCTGAACAGCTGATGCTTTCTGCATTGCAGCCTATCCTCAATTTTATCAGCCAAGATCCGGCGAAAAATTGGCGTATTGTTGAAAAACAATACAGAAACGAATCGTTGGGCTCTTTTCTCAACACTCATTTTTCACACGGCTCCATTGATATGATTGGTGTGCTTTTGGACATGGAAGCGTACATGGGATTGTCACTTGTCGAAGTATTAAGGGAATCGATCTTTTTTACATCGCCGTCTCGTTTCTATGAGATTACAGGTGGCATGGACTTGCTGACGCAAGCTTTTCTTCCGCAATTAAAGGGCGATATTTTATTTGGTCATAAATTGATGAAAATATCTCAAACTGAAAACAATGTGACAGCCCATTGTATCCACCAACAGTCGGCAGAACATTCAGCGCTGACAAGTGATTTCACAATCGTAACAATTCCTTTTTCAACTTTGCGATTTGTGACATTTGAGCCGTTTGATTCGTTTTCCTACCATAAGCGGAGAGCGATTCGGGAGCTTAACTATATTGCCGCGACAAAAATAGGAATCGAATTTAAGAGCAGGTTTTGGGAAAGAGTCGGGCAGCGCGGCGGGAGATCCATTACCGATTTGCCGATTCGCTTTTCATATTATCCAAGCAGCGGTATAGGGACACACGGTCATGCTGTTATTTTAGCGAGCTATACGTGGGCTGATGAAGCGCTGATATGGGACAGTCAGCCGGAAGAAGAGCGGATCCGCTATACGCTGAAAAATTTAGCGAGAATATATGGAGATATCGTGTATTCCGAGTTTGTATCAGGCGCTTCTTTCAGCTGGACGCAAAATCCTTTTTCAGCGGGAGCATTTACAGCTTTCGAACCTGGTCAGGAATTGGAGCTGTATCCTTATATTCCTATGCCTGAGGGAAGGGTGTATTTTGCCGGGGAGCACGCTTCCCTCACTCACGGGTGGATGCAGGGAGCGATTGAATCGGGAATACGGGCGGCATATGAAGTGAATCAGTCCTCCCGCGTGTAACCATGAACTTTGCAAGTATTGAAGGAATGGGAAAGAGTCGCTTTTAAAAGGCGGCTCGTTCGTTTTTATTTAAGGCAAACAGACGGATCATGCAATAAACGCCGATCGGCTGCTTCCTAAACAGTAAGAAATGTGTTCCCATTTCTTAAAAACAAGTTTTTAAGAACTTCATTTATAAAAAATTTTAATGCTTATGATACAATTGAATTGTAGATGTAACACGATGAGCGATAAGTGTTTTGCTGAGGTGCATGATCGGATCGCCCGCATTTTTTCGTTAAGAACCCCTCTTTTTCTAACAATAAAAAAGCCCCCAAATCGAGTTTTCCCTTAGGAAAGGCTCATGACATACCGGATGGAATGGTTTAACATTCCGCCGGGCAGAATAGCTTCGAAAGGATTGAATCACATTGAATGCTGCTCTTGAACGAAACATCATGCTTTTGCTTCTCTGTTTGACAGCAGGTATTGTAGATGTGATTGGGTACTTAAGTATCGGTCACGTATTTACTGCTAATATGACCGGGAATATCGTCCTGTTAGGATTATCAATCGGCAATTCTCTTCATGCGACCGCCGTGTACTCGCTGATCGCATTGTTCGGATTTATCATCGGCGTGATTATTTCAGCAGCCATTGTCGGAAAACAAGAAAAATCGTTCTGGCCGTCAGGCGTCACGATTGCACTTGCTGTTGAAGCAGCCGTATTGCTTCTATTTGCTTGTCTGACTTTCTATGAAAGTTCGCCACACTTTTTGATCTTGCTGTTAAGCATGGCGATGGGGCTTCAGACTACAGCAGCCAGAAAGCTCGGCATTGCAGGGATTTCCACTACTGTCCTAACGGGGACGCTCGCAAACTTTTTCGAAGATGTGACAAAACGGTTCCTCAGCAAAAACGACCAAAAGGTCATCCATAAGGACGCATGGCTTCGCGCTTTGACGATTGTGCTCTATTGCCTGGGGGCCGTCATCGCCGCACTTGCTGAGCCTGCGCATCCGTTTGCCGTGATTTGGATTCCAATCACAATCATTATTGGGATTATTGCGATTGCAGGCACAAAGTTTCACGGACGGAGTGAAGACTGAAGGACGGTCCCATACACGAGCATACGCGAACATCGTTTGTTACATACGTTTTATGAGGGTGCCTGTTCGGGTAAAAGAACGGGGGACAGCACCAGTATCGGTTAAGATTGGGAGGAGGATAAATGGTTGGAACACATTAATATGGAGCAGTTTATTTTATTAGCGGCCTTATTGCTGATTATCGGTGTACTGACAACGAAATTTTCGACTAGGCTCGGAGTGCCCGCTCTCGTCTTGTTCTTGATTGTCGGGATGATCATGGGGAGCGACGGTCTCGGAATTATTTATTTTAATAATCCCGAGTTAGCCCAGCTGATCGGAGTTATCGCACTCGTCGTCATCCTTTTTGAAGGCGGTCTGCAAACAAAATGGTCTTCAATCAAAGCGGTCGCCGTTCCTTCATTGTCGCTCGCAACGATTGGCGTTTTGCTGACCACCTGTGTGGTTGCGGTTGCGGCCAAACTGATTTTTAATGTTTCCTGGATGGAAGGCTTTTTATTCGGAGCGATTGTCGGTTCTACAGATGCGGCAGCGATTTTCGCCGTTTTGAAAGGCCAGAATATTAGAGACAGATTGAGCTCTACACTGGAAGCAGAGTCGGGTACAAATGATCCGATGGCGATGTTTTTGACTTTATCGCTCATCCAGCTGCTGACGGCTGATCATTCATCTTATTTCATGCTTGTGATTTCATTTTTCTGGCAGATGGGAATGGGGCTTTTGCTCGGATATGTACTCGGGCGGTTCGCCAGCTTTGCCATCAATAAAATCAACTTGGATTCAAGCGGACTTTATCCGATCTTTGCTCTTGCTTTTGCGCTTCTTACCTACAGTCTTACAGATGTCATCGGGGCGAGCGGCTTGCTTGCCGTCTACATTGCTGCGCTTGTCATCGGAAATCAAGATTTGACTTACCGACATTCTATTTTCAGGTTTAATGAAGGCTTTGCCTGGATGATGCAGATTTTGATGTTTATTATTCTAGGATTATTGGTTTTTCCTGCCCAATTTTTATCTTTCGATATCATTTTCAAAGGCTTCCTGCTTTCGCTGATTTTAATTTTTATCGCCAGACCGGTTGCCGTTTTTCTGTCGACCATCAAAATGGGCTTTCATTTTAACGAAAAAATCTTCTTGTCGTGGGCCGGATTAAAAGGGGCCGTTCCGATCGTTCTCGCAACATTCCCCATGACGATGGGGCTTGAAAACAGCCAATTGGTCTTCAATGTCGTATTCTTCGTTGTTTTAACATCGGCTTTGATCCAAGGATCAACCATATCGGTCTTCGCAGAAAAATTGAAATTGAACGGACCGCAGAAAGTCGAAGCGCCGCATTCGCTCGAGCTTGTTTCCATCGGCAAGGCGAACGCCGAAATTATCGAATTTGAAGTCGATGACCAAACAGCCATCACCGGGCAGGCACTGAAAGACATCAGCTTTCCGAAAGATGCCTTGATCAATGCGATCATCCGAAACGGAGATTTGGTCACGCCGCACGGAGAAACGAAAATTAAATCAGGCGATATTTTGTATATCCTCGTATCGAAAAAACAAAAAAAGGAACTGAAAAAATTATTAAACAGGGAATTTGATTAAGCTTTCGGAAAAGCACAGGACAAGGCTGGCTTGCTCAGTATGTCACGAATAAAGGTCAATGAAGGGTACTGCACCGGTATTCTTCATTGGCCTTTTTTTGCAATGTGAAAGTTCAGCTTATGTTCCTTACATTGATCCCTTTGTTGATCAATTGTATAATTTAAAAATCAAATATGAGGAGGCGCATGAATGATGAAGTGCAAAAAAATAAATGGGTTAACATTCGAGGGGAAAGCGCATCATTAACCCTATAAACTGCGTGATTCCCCTATAATTTTGGGGGTATCATTCAATTGAAAAACAGTAAAATACAGTCCTTCAAGCATCAAAAGAAGGCGTTTTGGTGGCTTAGCTTTGTCGCTTTCTTCAGTGTGATGAACGAAACCGTATTTAATGTTGCATTGCCGGACATAAAAAATCAATTTGACGTGTCGCCTGCCGCGGCAAATTGGGTGAATACGAGTTTTATCATTTCCTTTGCTGCCGGTTCGGTCGTTTACAGCAGGCTTTCTGATATGTACGGTGTCAGAAAGCTGTTTGTGGCCGGACTAATCATCTATGGCGGAGGTTCATTAATAGGTCTTTCGGCTCAGTCTTATTTCACGGCCGTGATCTTTGCGCGCTTTGTTCAAGGAGCCGGGGCTTCCGCTGTACCCGCGCTTATCCTGGTCATCATTACACGCTATGTCCGTCCGGAGGGCCGGGGCAAAGCGTTCGGCCTTGTCGGATCACTGGTGGCAATGGGCGAGGGAATAGGTCCGGCTATCGGCGGAATGATTGTACATCATATTCATTGGTCGTTTCTGTTCCTTCTTCCGATGGCGGCGCTGATGTCGATTCCATTCTTCCTCAGAAATATGCCTGCTGAAGCCGCTGTAAAAGCAAATTTGGATATCATAGGGATCGGACTGCTGACAATCAGCATTGTGATGTTCGCTGTATATATATCGCTGTATCATGTCTTTTATTTAGCGGCGGGCATTTTTTGCTTGATTGGAGCTGCGGTTCATACCCGATATGCGGAACATCCTTTTATTGACCGGTCTTTAATCAAGAATCGCAGATATATAGGCGTCGTTTTGGCAGGATGTATCGTATTGGGAAGCGTTGCGGGAATCGTCTCTGTCGTTCCATATATGATGAGAGTCTTGTTCAGTTTAAATGCCGATATTATCGGAAGCGGTATCATGCTTCCGGGTAGTGTGGGCGTTATCTTTTTCGGCGTCGCGGGGGGAGCCCTTACCGATCGCTTCGGCAGCCGGTTTGTTTTTACTCTTGGATGGTTATTGGTCTTGGCAACCATAGCGGCCGCGTCACAGTTCGGTGACCGGACACCATGGTTGATGACGATGCTGCTCGTGCTTATATTTGGCGGTCTTTCATTTGTGAAGACGTCGATTTCCAATAGTGCCGCAGAAAGCTTGGAAGAAGAGGCTGCAGGCGCTGGAATGGGGATGCTGAATTTTGCCTGTTTTTTATCTGAAGGAATAGGCGTCGCATTTGCAGGAGGCTTGATGGCAGTGCGCGGGTTCGGCTATTCTGCGCTTCCGGCAATGGACAATGCCTGGGGCGCTGTATTCAGCCGCTCGTTTGCCATATTCACAGTCTTTGTATTGGCTGGCGGATTGCTATATTTATTGACTTGCAAACGCAAAAAATCTTAACATATTCGAATGGTTGGGCGGGACCGCCCAGCCGTTTTTTATGTTGACTGGTTTTTCTGGAACATAATGAAAAGAAAATCGTATTTAATATAAAGCTTCCTGAGAGGATGAAAATGATGAAAAGAAGCATCGGCACCTTTGAAATTGACGGACTGACAATTGAATATTCGCGAGTAGGTGAAGGGAAGCCGATTCTTGTGATGCGCGGAGGGTATTCGAATGGCCGCAAGGAATTTTGGGATGGAGAGTTCCTCTGAAGGGTCGACGGCAGGGAACCGCTCACATTACCTCTTGACACGGAAATTCAACTGTTCTTTATTAAATAGTTTAAAACAAGTCGGACGAATCCTGTACACTATAGTTGATATCAAGGAGGGATTACAGTGTACGAGTCCAAGAAACATTTGAAAGAAGAAATTCATAAGCGTTATTTGTTACTAGATGGGGAGTTTGACGATATCCCCGATCAGTATAGAGATGTTCGGGATCAAGACGTAGATCGAACGCCAGGGGAAATCCTTGCTTATCAGCTCGGATGGTTAAACCTGTTGATGAGCTGGGACAGGGATGAGCGCTTGGGAAAAACCGTTGTCACTCCCTCTCCTCATTATAAATGGAACCAACTGGGTGCTCTTTATCAATCTTTTTACGATATGTATTCTCACTTTTCGTTAACTGAGCTTCGCCAAGAATTCAAGAAAGCAGAGGCACAACTTCAGTCTTGGATTGATACGCTCACGGATGAAGAATTATTCACCCAAGGTACTTTGAATTGGACAGGTGAAAACACGAAGTGGCCTGCTATAAGGTTCATTCACGTCAACTCTGTGGCTCCATTTAAAAACTTCAGGACTAAAATAAGGAAGTGGAAGAAGAATCAACTGGGATGAAATCGTGTTAACATGAAGAAGTGCATTCAAAAGATACTCAATTTTTCTTGTGAAGCTGAAATTAACAACGCTATAAAGTTATCTATATTCACTTCTTTCGAGGCATTTTCCATTTTGTGAAAAGCCCGCGATTGAAACGATGCGGCTATGCAATGTGGTAAAACTTTGCATAAAAAACTTAACATTTTAAAAATCCAGCCGATATGATGGATAAATAACTGCACGCTTCCGGCGTATATGGTATGGTAGCTAGTAAGTATAGGAAAAGGGAGGATATGAATGATCATCGTCACAACAGATACAATCGCGAATCAACATATCGTCGAAGTCAAAGGGCTTGTCACCAGCAGCATCGTTCAGTCGCGGAATATCGGAAAAGATATTCTGTCAGGATTGAAGTCGGTCATTGGCGGAGAATTAAAAAATTACACCCAAATGCTTGAGGATTCGAAAAAAGCTGTGAGGGAACGGCTCGTGAATCAAGCTGAAGAACTCGGAGCAAACGCGATCGTCGGTCTAAGGTTCGAACTATCTGCAGGCCAGGGTACCTCCGAACTAATCGGATATGGTACGGCTGTTGTAATCGGCTGACGTTCAACCGAAAAACGAAGGCGGCGGCTATCATTGCCGCCTCAGCGGGTCAAGAAGGCTTCCCTGTCTGTTTGGTCTCTTTATGTTTTTGAGTCAGATAGGGATACTTTCTGTAGATGACAAGCGCGATGATCGCCATGTATAAGCCGTAGACACCGATAGAGATCAGCTTGTTTTCACTGAAATTAGCACCTGCGATCGAGACGACGAGAACGTTAGGGATTTTTCCAAGTGTCGAAGCCGCGAAAAAGACAGCCCATTTCACCTTGCTTAAACCGCAGACAATATTCATGACAACGGCGGGGATAACGGGGATCAGTCTGCCCAATAGTACGGCTGTAAAAGCATTTTGGTTAAAATAGGCTTCATATTCGCTCATTTTCGGGTATTTCGTTAAGCGTTTGCGAGCCAAATCTCTGAATCCGTAACGTGAGAGGAAGAACAAGAGCATGGTGCCGAGCATCGACCCTGTCAGCGTGATCAGCACGCCGTTTGCGATTCCGAACAAAGCGCCGTTTAATCCGGCAATGAGCGCAAACGGGACGATCGGGAAAAATACACAGGCCGCCACAAGCAGCATGCTGAATAGCACCGAATAAACGCCTCCGTCCCTGATGACGCCGAGCCAGGAATCTTTGCAGACGAATCCGACCGCGATGATACTTGCCATGATGATGATAGTGAATAGTTTTTTGATCATACCGCTCCCGCTGCCTTTCTTTGTTTTTAGCTTCTATATTTGCAATAAAGCTTCTTCCACGTTTGCCAAAATCTCGTCTGTTTTTGACAGGTTGCAATTGCTGAGCATAATCAGCACTTTTTTCTCGTTTATGTATCGGTTAATCGAGCTGATAAAACCGTGGATTTCTCCATCATGCCATATTTTATACTTGTTTTGATGATTAATAAACCATCCGTATCCGATCGAATTGTTTTGAATGAGTGCCGGAGAAGGGCCTTCGGCTGCAAAAGCCGGTTTTTTGACACAGCTGTAAAGCGCTTCTTTCAAAGCGCCTTTTGTGACAAGCTTTTCAGTGTAAAGCGCCCTGTCCCATAAGTACAAGTCTTCAACGGTTGAATACAGCCCGCTTTCCCCGTAGCCGTATACGATAGGCGCTTTGATCATTTCGCGATTCAGGCATAAGTATCCGACTGTGGGCGAAATATCTTCCGGGGAAGCGAAGAAACCGGAGTTTTTCATGCCTAAAGGGTCAAAGATCAATTCTTGAATGACATCTCCATAAGCTTCATTTGTGATTGTTTCAATGATTTTTGTGAGTAATATGTATCCTGAATTGCTGTAATTAAACCTTTGTCCCGGGCGAAATTCGAGCGGTTTGTCAATAAACCGGCCGATAAATTGGTCTAACGGTGCGCGCTCCAGCTCAATATCGAGCAATTCTTCCTCTAGAAAATCAGGAATTCCGGACGTATGGCTTAATAAATGTTTGATGGTAATGCTGTCGCCGTTCGGATAGCCTTCTAAATAGTTTTGTACCGGATCATCAGTACGAAGCAGCCCCTTTTCTTGCAGCTGCATGACCGCTATGGCTGTGAATTGCTTTGTCAGCGAAGCAATTTGGTAGCGTGTAGACGGTTTATTCTTCACTTTGTCCTTGCAATTAGCATAACCGTATCCTTTCGATAACAGAATACCGTTTGAGTCTGCTAGCAAAATGCTGCCGTGAAAATGATTGTTGGATGCTTGTTCCATTAAATAATCATCAAGATGTTCCGCTGTATATACCAATAACAACAGTCCTTTCATATCTAATTATGAGGAGAAGGAAACGATAAACGATAGTTTTGAAAGGAAATGAAGCAGGAAGCGCGACAAAATAACATTATAAAAATTTTTTTGTATTTACCATCATTTACAGAATAATTTAAACTAAATTTAAAATATGGCAATTTCATGACATCCGTTAAAACGAGTGCTGTTTTGACGGTTGTTTTTTGTTTTAAAACGATTGAAATATAAGTCGGCAGTATCGAAAAGGGGAATAAAGTCGAGTGCGGCCTTAAACTAAGGTCTAAAGTTTGGTGTTTTTTTGTGAGAAAAAGGACTATATTAGTATTTTTTAATTTTAATTTAATTTTGAAGGGTTTTTCCTTTATTATCTATAATATGTTGTTTAACATAGTGAAAGAGATTTAAAATCATCGTTACTGTTATGAAGCGAAAAATAACGGGAGGTTAAAAAATGGGCCAAAAACATATCGCGATTTTTAATATTCCCGCTCACGGGCATATTAATCCGACGCTTGCTTTAACGGCAAGCCTTGTCAAACGCGGTTATCGGGTAACATATCCGGTAACGGATGAGTTTGTGAAAGCTGTTGAGGAAACTGGGGCAGAGCCGCTCAACTACCGCTCAACTTTAAATATCGATCCGCAGCAAATTCGGGAGCTGATGAAAAATAAAAAAGATATGACACAGGCTCCGATGATGTTTATGAAAGAAATGGAGGAGGTTCTTCCTCAGCTTGAAGCGCTTTATGAGAATGACAAGCCTGACCTCATCCTTTTTGACTTTATGGCCATGGCGGGAAAAATGCTGGCTGAGAAGTTTGGAATAGAGGCGGTTCGCCTTTGTTCTACATATGCACAGAACGAACATTTTTCATTCAAATCAATGTCTGAAGAGTTTAAGATCGAGCTCACGCCTGAGCAAGAAGCCGCTTTGAAAAATGCGAATCTTCCGTCATTTAATTTTGAAGAGATGTTCGAACCGGCAAAATTGAACATTGTCTTTATGCCTCGTGCTTTTCAGCCTTACGGCGAAACGTTTGATGAACGGTTCTCTTTTGTCGGTCCTTCTCTAGCCAAACGCAAGTTTCAGGAAAAAGACACGCCGGTTATTTCTGACAGCGGCCGTCCTGTCATGCTGATTTCTTTAGGGACGGCGTTCAATGCCTGGCCGGAATTTTATCATATGTGCATCGAAGCATTCAGGGACACGAAGTGGCAGGTGATCATGGCTGTCGGCACGACAATCGATCCTGAAAGCTTTGACGACATACCTGATAACTTTTCGATTCATCAGCGCGTTCCCCAGCTGGAAATCCTGAAGAAAGCAGAGCTTTTCATCACCCATGGGGGTATGAACAGTACGATGGAAGGATTGAATGCCGGTGTACCGCTTGTTGCCGTCCCGCAAATGCCTGAACAGGAAATCACTGCCCGCCGCGTCGAAGAACTCGGGCTTGGCAAGCATTTGCAGCCGGAGGACACAACAGTTGCTTCATTGCGGGAAGCCGTCTCCCAGACGGACGGTAACCTGGATGTCCTGAAACGCGTAAAGGACATGCAAGAGCACATTAAACAAGCAGGAGGAGCCGAGAAAGCCGCAGATGAAATTGAGTCATTTTTAGCACCGGCAGGAGTGAAATAACCATATGAAGGAACCCGGGAAATCCCCGGGTTTTTTGTTGCAGCCGAAAGGAAGCGGGAAAAGTATACAGAGGCGCTTTTTGAACATACTACCTTCTATTAAATGTATTAAAAAGGAGGAAGTGATTTGTCAAATCAGGGCAATTTCAAAAAAACGATCTCTCTGCTTGACCTGATTTTGATCGGCATGGGAGCGATATTCGGCTCGGCTTGGCTGTTTGCCGTCAGCAATGTCGCTTCAAAAGCCGGGCCCGCGGGAAGCTTTTCGTGGATTATCGGCGGCGTCATTATCCTTTTAATCGGCCTCGTTTATGCCGAGCTGGGAGCTGCTTTGCCGCGGACGGGCGGGATTATCCGCTATCCGGTGTATACCCACGGCCACCTTGTCGGATACTTGATTTCATTTATCACGATCGTTGCCTATACAAGCCTGATTTCAATCGAAGTGACCGCTGTCAGGCAATACGTAGCTTATTGGTTTCCCGGTTTGACGATAAAAGGTTCTGAATCGCCGACGATTATCGGCTGGCTTTTGCAGTTTGTGCTGCTTTGTTTGTTCTTTTTACTCAATTATTGGAGTGTCAAAGCGTTTGCGAAATCAAATTTAATCATTTCGGTTTTTAAGTATTTTGTTCCTTTGACGATCATTGTCGTATTGATATTCCATTTTAAGTCGGCCAACTTTGCGGGAGAATTTGCCCCGTTTGGCTTTGACGGGGTGCAGGCGTCCATTTCGACCGGCGGGGTGATGTTTGCATACCTCGGTCTTCATCCGATCGTTTCGGTCGCCGGTGAAGTGAAAAATCCGCAGCGGAACATCCCGGTCGCTCTGCTGATTTGCATCATTGTTTCGGCTTGCATTTATACGATACTGCAAGTGGTGTTTATCGGAGCCATCCCGACTGATATGCTGAATGACGGCTGGAAAGCGATCGGCAAGGAATTTTCTCTTCCATTCAAAGACATCGCGGTGCTTCTTGGGATGGGCTGGCTTGCCACTCTTGTCGTTCTGGATGCGATCTTATCACCCGGCGGAAACGGCAATATTTTTATGAATACGACGTCGCGCTTGGTTTATGCATGGGCGCGGAACGGCACGTTGTTCAAAGTGTTTGCCAAGGTGAATAAATCGACGGGAATTCCGCGTCCGTCGTTGTGGCTGTCGTTCGCGCTCGCCGTTTTTTGGACGCTTCCTTTTCCGTCTTGGGACGCGCTCGTCAATGTTTGCTCTGTAGCCCTGATTCTTTCCTATGCGATTGCTCCGGTTTCAGCGGCAGCGCTGAATGTGAATGCCAAGCAGCTCAACAAGCCTCTGCAAATCAAGGGGATGGCTGTCATTGCTCCTGTCTCCTTCGTATTTGCGTCGTATATCGTCTATTGGTCAGGCTGGAACACCGTGTCATGGCTGCTCGGATCGCAGCTCGTGATGTTTGCCGTTTATTGCGCGTGTAAAAAATATGTTCCCCAAGACGATGTTTCGTTTGCACAGCAGCTTAAATCAAGCTGGTGGATTGTCGGTTATTATGTCATGCTCTTGATTTTGTCGTATCTCGGCTCATTCGGTAACGGCGTGGGCCTATTGAGGACGCCGGTCGATTTAATCTTGATCGCAGCAGGATCGATTGCGGTATTTTACTGGGCGAAATATACGGCCCTTCCAAAGGCAGTCATTGATTATGATGAGAAAAAAGAAGAAACCGTTTAAATAAGAATCCCCCGCGTATGGACTGCGGGGGATTCACGCGTTTTCATTACAGTTGCGGAAGATCTTTAGCTGTTTCGGCAGCTTTGGTATCAACTTGAATTTGTTGAGATAAATTGGCAGGATGGTAATAACCTTTTGACATCATATAGTTTGTGATCTGTTCATGAGTATCAATCGCGTCGTTTAAATACTGCTTAAGCGTTTCACGCACTTCTGGAGAAGATGTTTCTGTGATAGCAGTGGCAATGTTTTTGACACCGGTTTTCGCTGAGATTAAAAAGTCGGTCGCTATCACTTGTTCAGTCATCGCGCCCATTCCTGTCATGTTTTGGATGAATTCGTTCATACGGTTTCACCTCTCATTGACAGCAGTCCTTGCAAATGCTCGATCTGATGCTTTGTTTGGGAAGCATCCAGTTCCAAGATGTCGCGAAGCTCTTGATCCTGCACCATTCCCGTCATTGTTGATGACTTAGTCAGGCAAAGGTTTTTAAACATTAACAGCTCATGCAGTTCCAATGTTTCATGAATCCCATTATTCAATTGCAAACATTCCTTTCAGATTTGTTATTGTGTGAAGGACACATCATTAGTATCAAGGTTCGTTAGCGGGATTATTCTATTTGCTATTTTACAATAAATTACATGTTGCTGTCAGGCTTTTCTGACGCGAAAGAATTTGGTCAAGAGCCAGGTTCCTTGCGGAAAACTGAGCGTGAGCTGCCAGACGCCGCCGCCGCCAAGTCCGTATTCGATGATGAGTTGCAGTTTTTTTCCAATACTGCGTGCGTCTTCAAACCATATGATGTGCCTTCTGCCTTGTTCATCTGTGTATTGGAGAAAAGGGGACTCAGACTTTGTATCATATTGAATCGGTACCTGGTGCTTCATGGTGAGCTGAACGGCGCCTTGGTTGGCAATTCCCGGGTATACGGTACCAGGCTGATAGGGCAGCGTCCAGTTATAGCCGTAAAGCGGAAAGCCGAGAATGATTTTTTCTTTTGGAATATGGCGAAGGGCAAATTGAATCGTCTGCCGGACTTCATTGATCGGAGCGACGGGGCCGGGTTCGCTTGTTCCGTGGTGCCAGTCGTATGCCATGATAAAGACAAGGTCGCTCACTGCGCCGATTCCGCCATAGTCATACCCTTTCAGCCAGGCGATATTTTCATTTGCTTTCGGCGGAACGGCAACCGTCAACACATAACCGGAAGGCTTCAGCCGCTCTTTCAACAGGCGGAGAAAACCTGAAAATAAATCTCTGTCTTCCTCCACAATCTGTTCGAAATCAATATTGACGCCAGCATATCCTTTTCTGGAAATCGTTTGAACAATATTGTCGATGAGTCGGTTTCTTATGGCAGGCTGATTTAATACGCGGTGCGCAAGAGACGGACTAAAGCCTGTTTCTGTCAGATTGGTGACTGTCATGAGGGGAGGAACGCGCCGCCTCCAGGCCGTTTGTACCGCCGGTGAATCATTCAGCTCGCTTAACGATCCGTCGCTTGAAATATGGTATTCAAAAAATGCCAGATATGTGGCGTAGGGGGCAAAATTATGAATCAATTCCTGGTCTAAGCCGGGGTTTCTCAATGTGTAATATCCTAAAGCGGTGATCGGTTTTTTCGGCAATTCCGGAATCGTCACTTTCATCCCCGGCCTCATATTGGCAGGCGTTACAGACGGATTTGCTTTTTGCAATGCTTCGGCGGATACAAACGTCCGGCGGGCGATCGAATCATAATTGTCTCCCTGCTGAACCGTATATGTATAAAGCGGTATTAAAAGAGCCTGTCCGGGGACAATGTTTGTTTCGACCAACCCGTTTGCCAATCGGATCTGGTCAATCGAAATTCCGAACCTGGCACCGATGACAAATAATGAATCTCCCGGCTGAACCGTATAAATAAACAACGGGCACACTTCCTTTTGTTCCTCTGTATGTGACAGGGGTTTTATGCTATGTCTATGACCGGAGCTGAAGGATCATGCGCCGATTTTCTCAATCGGAATGGTGAATAGATCCGTGAAGCGGATAATTCTTGACTGATCGATCTAAAAAGTGTATTCTTCAAATAAAGGAGGTGATAAAGGCTTGGGAAGAAGCAAAGAATTCGATACCGCCCTCGTCCTTCATAAAGCAATGGAGGTTTTCGGCCAATTCGGCTATGAAGGCGCATCGATGCAAGAGCTGCTCAGCCGCCTGGGAATTGCCAGGCAAAGTCTGTACAATACATTCGGCACGAAACGGGATCTGTTTATTGCCGCTCTTACAAGATATCTTGATGATAAAAATGCTCAAGTAATCGCCAGGCTTGAAAGCCCCGGCTCAGTGAAGCAATCGGTTCGGCAGATCTTTCAGGAAAGCTTAAACGCTCTGAAAGACCCCGAGCGCTCAAAGGCATGCTATATCATCAACAGTGCAATTGAACAAATTCCCCGTGATCAAGAGGTTGCCGAATACTTTGATAAGCAGACAAAGCAACTGGAAACCGCCTTTTACAAAGCGCTTGTCCGGGCCGAGTCACAGGGGGAACTAAAGAAGGGAGATCAAGATCTTTCAGCAGTTGCCCGTTTTTTAAATCAAACCCGGCTGTCGCTCACGTTTCAGGCGAAGTTAACGGGGGACTTTGACGCCCTTCAGGATTTGATCGATGTCAGCCTGTCTGTTCTTGATTAAAGAATTTTTTTCGTCAAGGGAAGATGGGCTGCCGCTCGTTTTTATCACTATTTTAGACCAAGTGGTCAAAAAAAGAATGGGGGAAAGAAAATGGCGCATACGATAACCGATGTGATGGAACAATTTTTGCAGTCGATGCTCGAAAAGGATATGGAAAAGTGGATACAGCTTTGGGATCAAGACGCGGTGTTTGAGCATCCATATGCACCGCCAGGTTTTCCTAAAAAACTAGAAGGAAAGTCGGCGATTTACGAATATATAAAGGATTTTCCCGAAAAGATCGATATTGTCCGCTTCACAGCGCCCACTATTCATCAAATGGCAAATACGGGCTATGCAGCTGTCGAATTTGAATGTGAAGGCACGGTGTGCGAGACGGGGCTTCCTTATAACCAACAGTACATCAGCCTTGTAAACATGAAAGAGGGCAAAATTGTCCACTACAAAGATTATTGGAATCCTCTGACTGTCATCGAATCGTTCGGGGGACGGCTGCAGACTTTTTAATGACGTAACAAGGAGTGATAAAAGTGGAGAAAAAAATATTGATTACCGGCGGAACCGGCACGACTGGAAGCCGAATCGCCAAACGGCTTGTACGTTCGGGGGCCGGTGTCCGGATCGCAAGCCGGAGAATGCCTGCAATGGCCGGAACGGAACATGTGTATTTTGACTGGAATGATCAAAAAACTTACAGAGACGCATTAAAAAACACGAACTCATTGTATTTGGTTGCGCCTGTCGGTGTATTCGAACCGTCGCCGCTCGTTGTGCCGTTTTTGGAAATGGCAGCGGCATCCGGCGTCCGCCGCATTGTTCTGCTCAGCGCTGCCATTATTGATGAAGACGGACCCGTATTCGGGAAGCTTCATCACGCGGTAAGGCGATATGTTCCTGAATGGACGGTGCTAAAGCCTTCATATTTCATGCAGAATTTTGACCATCAGCATGGCGCTTCGATTCGGAAGAAAAATGAAATCGTCACGGCGTCAGGCAGCGGCAAAGTCGGGTTTATAGATGCAGACGATATTGCTGAAGTGGCTGTGCGCGCATTGCTTGATCAAAAGCCGCATAATACGAGCCATATCTTGACCGGGCCGGAAGCCTTGAGTTATGCTGAAGCCGCGGCAATCATCGGCAGAGCGGCAGGCCGCGACGTCAGGCATGTCAATGTCGAAGTGTCCGCTTTGAGGGAAAGGTATATAAAAGCAGGATTATCTCCCGATTATGCCGGATTCATGTCGGAACTAGACGAGAAAATCAAGAATGGCAAAGAAAACCGCATCACAGATACAGTAGAACGCATCACGGGAAAAAAACCGCGTTCACTGGCTGATTTCGCCAATGAACACGCCGGACGCTGGCGTCTGCTTTAACTCGTTCCTGAGACTGAACGGTCTTTTCTCATTATTTTTGACCGTTCAGTCTAATTAGTAGAATGTTTCGTTGATTTCCCATGACTCAACTGTACAGTAGGCCAAGTGAGGGTCCATACCCATGCCCATTAAATAAGCCATTGCCGCTACTTCTTCCATGGCGTGGTGATAGGAAGTGGTTTGCGCTTCATTTAAACCGTAATGAACAAAAGGCGCAACTGTGCACAACGTCTTATGTTTCAAGTGCGGAAACAACGGACATTTGATGTGGTGCACGGCTGCTTCGGCGTGCTGATACGGGGGGATATGCATATGCTGTTCGGGAGCCGGTGTCTGCTGTAAATGTTCTACATTCTCCATTTCTTTTCGTCCTTTCTTGCGCGGATTTTCGTTGTATTCTATGTTCCGCTCATGCCCCGTGTGTTAGACGGCTGTCACGGTTTACCGGTTTTTTAGGCAAATCAACAGACAGAAAGGTCAAATACCGGTAGACTTTAAGCAGGATAAAAAAAGGAGGTATTTTTTATGGCTAAACATCATTTTTACCTTCAGGCAGACTGGCCTGGAAAACGTAACGACATCGGAAGGATTGAAAGCGGGAATTTAAAAACAGAAATTTCAATTCCAAAGGAAATGGACGGTCCGGGGGCAGGGACAAACCCTGACGAAATGCTGCTCGGCGCCGCTGCGACTTGCTATATCATCACGCTTGCAGCCATGATGGAAAGAAGCGGATTGGAAAAAGAGAGCCTGACGATGGAATCCGAGGCTGTTGTCGATGTGACAGGCGGGGTGTTTACGTACGAAAAAATCATTCACAGACCTCTGATCCGCCTTCCGAAAGAAGCGGCGGAAAAAGAGGTCCAACTTGCCGAAAGACTGGCTGAAAAGGCGGAGATATCCTGTATGATATCAAGGGCGGTTCAGGGCAATGTCGCCATTGAATTAGACCCGAAGATTGTCGTCTCCAAAGCGGATTAGATTTCGATCGTGAGCTGAGCTTTTTGGTCTGCGGCGTCAGCATGCTTTGAATTGAGCAAAAAGACGCCGCAGATGATCAATACAAGCCCAATAAGAGTTTTGAGATTGAATGGCTCCTGAAATATAAAATACCCGATCGCAGCTGTCAAAGCCGTTCCGGTGCCGGCCCAAGTCGCATAAGCCGCAGATAAAGGCAGTGTTTTTAATGAAAAGCTCAGAAACGTAAAAGAAGCCGCAAAACCGATCATGACACCGGCCGCGGGCAGGGGGGCGCTAAAGCCTTCTGACAGCTTCAGCATCGTGCTTCCGAATACTTCGGACAAAATGGCAGCCGCCAAAAAGATCATGCCTTTCATGACATTCTCCTCCTTATGACAGATTGATCAGGACAACGCCTGACACGAGACAAATAATGCCGGCGATATTTCGCCGGTTCAGCTTTTCTTGAAACCACAAGACGCCGATGATTGCAGTCAGTACGGTGCCCGCTCCGCTCCAAGTCGCATAGGAGAGGCTTAGCGGGATGACCTGCAATGTGAGCGACATCATGTAAAATGCGAGACCGTAGCCGATCACTACGAGAACCGACGGCCGCCAGCGCGCGAACCCGTCAGATATTTTCAGCATGGCGGCTGCCGCCGCTTCTGACAAGATGGCGATCATTAGAAAAATGTAGCCTGCAATCATATGAAATCCTCCTCTATCAATGTTATTCCATGATTCAAAAGGAGAGCTTTCTCTTCGTCAGCCAGCAGTTCCAATTGAAACAAAAGACTTTGACCATTTGCCAGCGCTCTTTTCACACAACTCACGCTGCGGTTTAAGACATGCTGCCGCAGCAAGGGCGCTTGTACAAAGTTAGTTTTCATTCGAATATCAAAAAACGCAGCCCATAAACGATCTTAAAGTGTTAAAGGTGTATTCCGCAATCGTCATGAGGCCGCTTCAAAGATTTCTTCTTTTTTAGACATAAAAAAAACCCGTATTACTAACCGGTTGGTAAAATCCATCTTAATTGATGCAAAAGTTCTAAGTCAAGAAAAAAGTTATGTAAAAAGGCCCCTGGAAGAGCCTTTATCTGTCAGAAAAAAGGATAGTAAGGATACGGCGGATACGGATATCCCCAAGGGCCGAGAAGCGCTCCGGCAGTAAGTCCGCCCAAAAAACCTCCGAAGAAGGGGCCCGGACCGAAAAACGGACGCGGGCCGAAAAACGGGCGCCCAAAAGGTCCGCCAAAGAAAGGTCTGCCGATGATGCGCTGGTTGTCGTCGCCGTATACAGGAGCATGCTCGAAATGATTCATAAAAAAATCCCTCCAATAATAAAATGAAACCTGACTAACATCACTGTATTCTGCCCAGCCGTTTTTGCTTGGGCGCCCGTCGTATTTTTTAGTGAAGCCGCCCTTAAAAAGGAGTGAATGAAATATGACGCTGTATCAGTCGGATTGGTCAAAAGCGCCTCCCCATGCCCACGCCTACAGGGCGAGAACATCGACTGCCAATGGCCATTACCACCTAATTGAAGGCTTTTCCCAGCCGGCAAACGGGAGCAATACAGATGGGCACGTTCATTTTTATTCCGGCATCACTTCTTTCGATAAGGGACATTATCACAGGTATTACGCGATTACGGGGCCCGCGATTCCGCGGGCGGACGGCACGCATTATCATGAAATCGGGGGCGCGACCTATCTGGCATATTCTGCGGCTCCCCCGATCAGATTTGGCGGAGTCGTGTATGTAAGCGATGGAATAAAGGAGAGGCACCGGCATACTTTTAAAGGTTCCACAAGAGAAATCGTGGGGAATGAGCCGATAGGGTGGTGAGGGAATGTTTGGAAAGCAATGAAAACGGGTAAAATGAAATGGGTGTTTTTGAACGTGAAATGGTATAATGGGAGGAGCTTGTTTAAAGAGAGTGATCAGCAGTGAATAAAACGAAACCGCCGGTCATCGTTTTGATCGGACCGACCGCTGTCGGTAAAACAAAATTAAGCGTGATGCTGGCCGAGCATTTGAATGCGGAAATTATCAGCGGAGATTCGATGCAGATTTACAAAAGAATGGATATCGGCACAGCAAAAATTAAAGAAGAAGAAATGAACGGGGTTCCGCATCACTTGATCGATATTAAAGAACCGACGGAATCTTTCTCGGTTGCTGAATATCAGGAGATCGTCAGACAAAAAATCGCAGAGATTGGCAGGCGAGGGAAGCTTCCGATGATTGTGGGGGGGACAGGGCTCTATATCCAGTCTGTCCTTTACGACTATTCATTCACAGAGGAAGCGGGCGACCCTGAGTTCCGAGCGGAGATGGAGGCGCTCTCTGACAAGAGAGGAGCCGAATATGTTCACTGTCTATTGAAAGAGCGCGATCCCGAAGCGGCAAAAGCCATTCATCCAAACAATAAACGAAGGGTCATCAGGGCGCTTGAAATTTTCCATACGACAGGAAAAACGATGTCTGAACATATGGAAGGACAGCGGAAAGAGCTTTTATACACCACGGCTCTCATCGGTTTGACGATGGAGCGGGAAGTGCTGTATGACAGGATCAACAGCCGCGTAGACCAGATGATGGATGAGGGGCTGCTGAATGAAGTGAAACAGCTTTATGATGAAAACATAAGAAATTGCCAGTCTGTTCAGGCCATCGGGTACAAAGAGCTTTATGCGTACCTTGAAGGCAGAGCGTCCTTGGAAGAGGCGGTTGAGACGTTGAAGCGGAATTCGAGACGCTACGCCAAAAGACAGCTGACATGGTTCAGAAATCAAATGGATGTCGCCTGGTATGACATGACGCCCCCTGTCAATATCGAGCAGAAAAAACAGGAAATTTTCACTTACATAGCAGGAAAGCTCGAACTTTAATCGAAACAGTATGGTATAGAGAAACAAGGAGGACCAGAAACATGAAATCGATAAATATTCAAGATCAGTTTTTGAATCAGATTCGGAAAGAAAGTACATTTGTCACGGTCTTTTTACTGAATGGATTTCAGCTGCGCGGACAAGTAAAAGGATTTGACAACTTTACAGTGTTGATTGAATCGGAAGGAAAGCAGCAGCTTATATACAAACATGCCATTTCCACATTTGCACCGCAAAAAAACGTTCAACTCGAACTCGAATAGCGATTTACGGCTAAAAGACCATGCCTGGCATGGTCTTTTCAGATTGCCTGACAAAATCCTGAAACAGTTTACTGTTTTGGGATTTTGTCGTTTTCGAGGCGACTTTACAATCAACTGCGGCCGTTGCCGGTCCGAGCAGGAGTCTGGGAATAAAAGGAACGGCGGCCAATTGCCGGACATCCTGTCTAAAACGCCGCCGTCATCACGTCCTGTGAAAGACCGAGGCATTCAAATTTACAAAGCGGCATCTAATCGCTAAACTAAGTAGTGTTTACATCAATTCAGTTTGAAAATGAAAAGGAATGAGCGAACAATGAAACCTAAGATCGTCATCAACCATTGGGAAGAGACGTGTGAAGATGATTCCTGCTATGAATACGGCACAAGTATTCTCGTCAACGGAAAAGAACTTGTCAGGGAAGCGTCGATCATGACGGCTGTTCAGTCGGTTCTTAAGGAACTCGGCATCGAAGCCGATATTAAAGAGGTATGCGAGAACAAGTGCTGTGACACTTACAAAAAATAAGCGAAAAAGTCTAGTCTACTAACTCAATTTTTTTCGTGTTATGATAGATTTCGGTTTGTGAGTAGGATGAGCGAACGGCTCTCATTCTACTCATATTTCTTTGGCCTTAGGCCTCCTAAGCTGAAGCAAATTGTGAACTTTCATCAACCTGAGCACAATATATTGTGTTTTCTTGAATGATAGTATACTATATATTGTGTAAGGTTCGAGTTGAAAGACTCGGAAACAATTTTACTAGGTCGTGATAATGATGATTCAGATCGTATTTGATTCAAAAACGGGAAACGTTCAGCGCTTTGTGGATAAGACGCCTTTTCGCAATAAACGGAAAGTCAGCACAGAGGAGTATCTAGACGAACCGTTTGTTTTGATCACGTACACGACAGGGTTTGGGGAAGTTCCGAAAACGACTGAGATGTTTCTTGAGAAAAACGCCCATCTTCTTTTGGGAGTTGCGGCAAGCGGAAACAGAGTGTGGGGAGACAATTTTGCGAAAAGCGCAGAAAAAATCTCGAAGCAGTATCAGGTTCCGATTCTCGGCAAATTTGAGCTCAGCGGGACGGCCAAAGACGTTGAACTGTTTACTCAGGAGGTAGAAAGAATTGTCACAAAATCAAGTGCCAAAATGGATCCAGTTAAACAATGAGATCATGATCCAAAAAGACGGGAAATTCCAGTTTGATAAAGATAAAGAAGCTGTACATAGTTATTTTGTAGACTATATCAACCAAAATACGGTATTTTTCCATGATCTGAAAGAGAAAATCGATTACTTAATCAAGAATGACTACTATGAAGAAGAGTTTTTAAGCCGCTACACGTTCGAAGAAATCAAGGAAGTGTTCAAAGAGGCTTACGCTAAAAAATTCAGATTCCCGTCCTTTATGAGCGCTTTTAAGTTTTACAATGACTATGCGCTGAAGACAAACGACAAGAAAAAAATTCTTGAACGCTATGAAGACAGAATCTCTATCGTAGCTTTATTTTTTGCAAACGGGGATAAGGAGAAGGCGAAGGAATTCGTCAGAATGATGATCAACCAGGAGTATCAGCCAAGCACGCCGACGTTCTTAAATGCCGGCCGCAAGCGCCGCGGAGAGCTGGTCAGCTGCTTCCTCTTGGAAGTCAATGATTCCTTGAACGACATCTCGAGAGCGATTGATATTTCAATGCAGCTGTCAAAGCTAGGCGGAGGCGTATCGTTGAACCTTTCAAAACTGCGTGCGAAAGGCGAAGCGATCAAAGACGTCGAAAACGCGACAAAAGGCGTCGTCGGCGTGATGAAGCTTCTTGACAACGCATTCCGTTACGCTGATCAGATGGGACAAAGACAAGGCTCAGGGGCTGCATACTTAAACATTTTCCACCGCGACATCAACGATTTCCTCGATACGAAGAAGATTTCGGCTGATGAGGATGTCCGGGTGAAAACATTGTCCATCGGAGTCGTCATTCCAGATAAATTCATCGAGCTTGCAAGAGAGGATAAAGCGGCATACGTATTCTATCCGCACACCGTTTATAAAGCGTACGGCGAGCACCTCGATGAAATGGACATGAACGAGATGTACGACCGGCTTGTGGAAGATCCGCGCGTCAAAAAAGAAAAAATCCACCCGCGCAAGATGCTCGAAAAGCTTGCGATGTTAAGATCGGAATCAGGATATCCGTACATTATGTTCCAGGACAATGTCAACAACGCGCATGCGAACAATCATATTTCCAAGGTTAAATTTTCCAACCTTTGCTCAGAGGTTCTTCAGGCTTCACAGGTTTCTTCATACACAGACTACGGTCAAGAAGATGAGATCGGCCTTGACATCTCCTGCAACCTTGGTTCATTGAACATATTGAACGTCATGAAAAACAAATCGCTTGAGCAGACGGTTAAGCTTGCAACCGATTCGCTGACGCACGTTTCTGAAACGACGAACATTACGAACGCACCGGCGGTCAAAAAAGCGAACAAAGCGATGAAATCCATCGGCCTTGGAGCGATGAACCTGCACGGATTCCTGGCACAGAACAATATCGCCTACGAAAGTGAGGAAGCGAGGGACTTCGCGAACACTTTCTTTATGATGATGAACTTTTACTCGATTGAACGGTCTGCCGAAATCGCCAAAGAAAAAGGTGAGACGTACCATAACTACGAAGGTTCGGCTTACGCAACGGGTGAATACTTCGAAAAGTATGTTACACAAGATTTCTCGCCTAAATTCGAAAAAGTGGCCAAGCTTTTTGAAGGCATGCACATCCCGACAAAAGAAGACTGGGAACAGCTGAAACAGTTTGTCAAAGAACACGGATTGTATCACAGCTACAGACTGTGCATCGCACCGACCGGGTCCATTTCATATGTACAGTCAAGCACGGCATCAGTCATGCCGATCATGGAGCGGATTGAAGAAAGAACCTACGGCAACTCCAAGACGTACTATCCGATGCCTGGACTTGCGCCGAGCAACTGGTTCTACTATAAAGAAGCGTATGATATGGACATGTTCAGAGTTGTCGACATGATCTCGACGATTCAGCAGCACGTTGACCAAGGCATAAGCTTTACATTGTTCCTGAAAGATACAATGACGACACGCGATCTGAACCGGATCGATCTTTATGCCCACCATAAAGGAATCAAAACACTTTACTATGCAAGAACGAAGGATACAGGGCAAGAAGGCTGCCTTTCTTGTGTCGTTTGATTAAAGGAGAGTATGCGAAAGTGACGAAAATTTATGATGCAGCAAACTGGTCAAAGCATGAAGATGATTTTACCCAAATGTTTTACAACCAAAATGTGAAGCAATTTTGGCTTCCGGAAGAGATTGCGCTTAATGGAGACCTTCTGACATGGAAGTACTTGGGTAAAAATGAACAGGACACATACATGAAGGTGCTCGCGGGGCTGACGCTTCTCGATACAGAGCAGGGGAACACGGGAATGCCCCTTGTCGCTGAGCATGTGGAAGGGCATCAGCGCAAAGCGGTGCTGAACTTCATGGCGATGATGGAAAACGCGGTTCACGCCAAGTCCTATTCAAACATTTTCATGACGCTTGCCCCGACAGAGACGATCAACGAAGTCTTTGAATGGGTTAAACAAAACAAATATTTGCAGAAAAAAGCTCAGGTCATTGTCGGACTCTATGAGAAAATCCGCCAGGGCGATAAAATTTCGCTGTTTAAAGCGATGGTCGCATCTGTTTATTTAGAAAGCTTCCTGTTCTACAGCGGCTTCTACTACCCGCTTTATTTTTACGGACAGGGCAAGCTGATGCAAAGCGGCGAAATCATCAACCTGATCTTGCGGGACGAAGCGATTCACGGCGTCTATGTCGGCCTGCTCGCTCAGGAGATTTACAATCAGCAGACACCTGAGAAAAAAGAAGAGCTGTACGCGTTTGCCATTGATCTATTGAAAGAGCTTTATGAAAATGAGCTTGAATATACAGAAGATCTGTACGACCAGGTCGGCCTTTCACACGACGTGAAGAAGTTCATCCGCTATAATGCCAACAAAGCGCTGATGAACCTTGGCTTTGAAGCTTATTTTGAAGAAGAAGAGATCAATCCGATCGTGTTGAACGGGTTGAATACGAAAACGAAGTCACACGACTTCTTCTCAATGAAAGGAAACGGCTACAAAAAAGCAACAGTTGAACCGATAAGAGACGACGATTTTTACTTTGACGATAAGTAAGCCGGCCGGGCTAAAAGGGCGCATCCGCGCCCAAGCCCCGCCTTTCAGTTATAGATACACGGCAAAATGAGAGCAGAACGAATCTGCTCTTTTCACTTTGAGGAGGAAACGGATACAATGGGAAAAATGGATGAAATCATTCTCGTGGTCCCGCGGGAAAACGTATTTGCAAATGAAACGCTGACCTTCCAAGGCGTCAACAGCGACGGTGAGAAGGTTGGGAAGATCATGGCGCATATTGAACAGCACTTCAGTGAAATGAGAAGGGGAGACGCCGAAGAAGATCCTGCGTTTAAACAGCCGATCCCTTATGTTGTCATCAAAAGAGACGACGAAATATTTGTATACGAGCGGCTCGAAGGCGGAGGGGAAGCGCGGCTTCACAACAAGCTGTCACTCGGCTTCGGCGGCCACATGAACTTTGCCGAAGGGCTTGATTTTTCCGGTATTCTGAAGTTAAACACAGACCGTGAACTTGATGAAGAGCTTCTGATTGAGGAATCAGATAAAGAAAAAATGGTGACGCTCGGACTGATTAATGATGATGAAAACAGCGTCGGAAAAGTACATATCGGAATCCTTTCAGCGCTTGAGTTAAAACCGGGCGCACACGTTGAAGTTAAAGAAAAGGAGCAGATTGCCGGCCGGTGGATGAAAGCCAGTGATCTGAAAGATAAAAGCATCTATAACAGACTTGAATCTTGGTCACAGTTTGTCGTTGATATCTTAGTTTAAATTGGAAAACTCGCTGATTCAGCGAGTTTTCTTTTCGTATTGGACCGGTTTCCATTGAAAAAGTGAGCCCTGCTTTTCGATTAACCCGAAACCAGGGTAGGGGAAATGACACCCGTGGAGCAGGACCTGTCCGTTATAAGCCTGCCGGGCCAGCAGTCTTCTTGTCTTTTCTCCCTCTTTAGGGTCATGCTTAAGCGAAACCCGCAGCTTTGGATTGGAAATGCTTTCGGGAATGTGAAATACGTCATTGATGATCTGACAGACCCCGTCTTTTGTCTGTAATTCAATAGTCAAGTGTCCAGGTGTATGTCCAGGCGTATGGATCAGCTTCAGTCCGGGAAGCAGTTCGGTATCTTCTGTCAGCAGCTTCAGAAGCTGCCGGACAGTGGAGAGAATGCGAAACTGTTCAGAGGCAGGCGTTTGTTTTGCGTACAGCCATTCTGCTTCACTGATCAGATGAACAGCGTTTGGAAAAGCGGGTTTCCCGTTATTCAGAAGACCTCCCGTATGATCTAAATGACTGTGTGACAAAATGACATAGTCTATGGAGTCAGGCTTAATTCCCGCCTGTGTCAGGTGATGAATCAAGTGCCCGCTTTCTTGTCCGCCTGTTTCGCCAAATCCCGTATCAATCAGTATCCGTTTTTCGTTCGTTTCCAGGCAAATAAAGTTCAGCGCTACTTCAAATTCTTCAGGATAATGTTCTGCTTCATGGGGGTCTCCTCCCGCCAAAAAGAAATCCCTTGAAACTCGAAATGCTCCATCAGATAAAATTGTCATGTGAAAAGAATCGAGTTGAATGCGGTCTGGCTCCTTCATAATAAACCCTTCCCCCTTTGCGTTTGGATCTGTCTCTTTATTAGAAGAGGCAGTTTCATTGTGTCTTTTCATTTGCGGTGAGCTTCTTGATCGGTTATTATTAAATCGTAATAATTACGATTTAATGACGGAAGTATAACTAAATCCGTTTGTTCTTTCAACCAAAATAAACTGTTTAAAAGGGAAGGAGCATCATTTCATGCCGAAACTGGAAGAGCTGTATCGGTCCGTCATTATGGATCATGCAAGATACAGGCGAAATTTTCGAAAAATCGATAAACACGGCGTGTATTACGTCCATTACAAAAATCCAACATGCGGTGATGTGATGACTTTGTTTATCGACATTAAAAATGAAAAGATCGAAGACGCAGCTTTTATCGGAGATGGGTGCAGCATCAGCATGGCTTCCTCATCAATCATGACTGAACTGATAAAAGGAAAGACGTTAAAAGAAGCCGGGTTAATGCGTGAAGCGATGGAAAATATGATCAGAAAAGGAGAAGAGACGGAAGAGGATCTGCTGGGAGATGCCGTTTCCCTGATTGGCGTCCATCCGTTGCGGGCCCGTCATAACTGTGCCCTGATGCCTTGGCAGGCGCTCGATCGGATCAAGGAGAACGTTTATTAAATGAACATCACATCTAAAGCACTCCGTTTCTAAGGCAGCCAGGCAAAGAATATCGGAAGATTCAAGGGAAAAAAGGGGCAGTGACGAAAGAGGTATGGAAAACGAAACGAATGTAAAGCAGGAAGCGATGGCGCAGCTTAAACGGAAAGGCATTCGAATGACGCCGCAGCGGCTGGCCATCTACCATTATTTTTTAGCCAACAGGAACCACCCTACAATAGCTGAAATTCAACAATCATTGAGGGAGATATATCCTGCCGTCAGTACAGCGACGATATACAACACCATCCGCTATTTTAAACAAGAGGGCCTTATAAAAGAAATGGGGTTTACCGATCCGCTTCGTTTTGATCTGGCTCTAGAGGAACATGATCATGTCATATGCGAAGTATGCGGGAAAATCGTCGATTTTCATTGTCCGCAACTGGAGAAAGTAAAAGACATTGCGGCACGGCTGACCGGATTTAAAGTGACACATCACCGATTGGAACTGTACGGCATCTGCAAAGATTGCCAGGCGAAAAGAAAATACGCCGCTAAAGAGAAAGGGGTTAGATAAAAAATTTGGTTGTGCATAAAACCAAAATCCGATATATTGGTTTTATGATGAAAAATAACATTAAACGAATCAAACGAATTTCGCTTCGGGAAGAAGTGTATCAAACGCTGAAGCGCACCATCGTACATTTGGAACTAAAGCCGGGGGAGCGCTTGCATGATCAGGAGCTTGCAGAGCAGTTTGGCATCAGCCGCACACCTGTCAGGGAGGCGCTCAAACGCCTGGAAGATGAAGGACTTGTTGAAACTGTTCCGGGTTCAGCAACACGTGTAGCACCGTTAAATCGCGAGGAAGCTGAACATGCTTTTACAGTCACTGCAGCACTGCATGCGCTGGCTGTCAAGCTGTCGTTTCCTTTTTTAACGGATTCAGACCTTGATCAACTGGAGGCGCATAATCAAACGTTGCAGCAAGCGATTCAAAAAGAAGACATTATCGAAGCAATCGAATCGGATGCTGCTTTTCATGAGGTGTTTTTACAAGCATCAAAAAACCCGGAAATTACCCGGGCATTGGAGAGAATTTCTTCAAAAATTTACCGCCTTGAGATGTCGCAGTTTTCCTCGATCGGCAGCTTGAAATCTGTCGAACAGCATCAGAACATCATCGATGCCTGCAGACAGGGGGATCGGAATGCGGCCATCAAGCTTGCCGAGGAAAACTGGCTCAGTCTCGGAGACCGATTGGCCGGACATCAGGAAAAGGAGTGAGGGGATTGTGAGGCCGATTATACTGGGCGTTTTTGCAGCCTTCTTTTTTGCTTTTACATTCGTTTTAAACAGGGCGATGGAGCTTGAAGGGGGAAGCTGGATCTGGAGCGCATCGCTAAGATTTATCTTTATGGCGCCTCTTTTATTTGTCATTGTTTGGCTGAGGGGGAACGTAAAAGAACTTTTTCAGGAAATCAAAAAAGCACCGGGCATTTGGCTGAGATGGAGCATCGTCGGCTTCGGCCTCTTTTATGCGCCGCTCTGTTTTGCGGCGGCTTACGGGCCGGGCTGGCTGATTGCAGGAACATGGCAAATCACGATTATTTCCGGCTCCCTTTTGGCGCCGCTTTTTTACGAAACCATCCAAACAAAAACAGGTCCCGTACAGATGAGGGGCAAAATTCCCTATAAAGGGCTGGCGATGTCGTTGATCATTTTAATCGGGGTGGCGCTGATGCAGGCTGAGCATGCGGCACAGCTTTCTTTGCATGAGATGCTGCTGTGCGTCGTGCCGGTTATGTTGGCTTCATTTGCATATCCGCTTGGGAACAGAAAAATGATGGAAGCATGCGCCGGGCGCCTTGATGCTTATCAGCGGGTATTGGGGATGACGTTGGCAAGCCTTCCGTTTTGGCTGATCCTCTCACTGTACGGGCTGGCATCGGCGGGTGCGCCCAGCCGGGGACAAGTCATTCAGTCAGGTTTGGTGGCTGTCTTTTCCGGAATATGCGCAACTGTGCTGTTCTTTGCCGCAACCGATCTTGTAAAAGGGGATATGCGAAAATTAGGGGCTGTCGAGGCCACACAATCGTTTGAAGTGCTGTTTGCTGCCGCTGGTGAAATTTTGCTTCTTTCAAGTCCGCTTCCTGGTGCCATCTCATGGAGCGGCATGGCACTTGTGATTATCGGAATGGTGTTGAACAGCCATGCATCGAATCAAACGCAAAAGCCGGCGATTCAAAGTAAAGCTGCAAAAGCATAAAAAAAGCCTGCGATCTATACGAGACAGATCGCGGGCTTTTCTTGATGATTGTCCCTATTCCTGGTAAATGAAAGCGTCAAATCCGGCGTTTTTGGCTTGCTGAACGAGCGCTTCGGCATTTTCTTTGGAAGAAAAAGCGCCAATTTGCACTTTGTAAAGGCTGTCCCTGTAAATCACAAGGGCATCAAACCCTTTCGCTTCCGCTTGAGCGGCAAGCGAATCGGCATTGGCTTTGGTCCTGAAAGCGCCGATCTGCACTTTATAGAGAGCTGCTGCGTTTTTGGAAAGGTTAAATGCCCTTGCGAGTCCGTTGGCGTGGCCTCTGGCAATGGATTGAATAAACGCGGAAGACTTCAGTTTCTCGGCGTCGTTTGTATTGTCTACAAAGCCATTTTCCGTAAGGAGTGCGGGCATGGCTGTTTCTCTAAGAACATGAAAATTGGCCGTTTTCTTGCCGCGATCCCTGAAATCGACAACTTTTAAAATCTCTTCATGCATGATATCCCGATAGGTGGTGGTAGGTGCGCCGACGCCGGGATAAATGTAATCCTCGAAACCTGTCCCGCCCCCGGCATTCATGTGAATCGATAGAAAGTAGTCCGCTCCCCAGCTGTTCGCGGCGTTCGTGCGTTGCGTCAGACTGACGGTTTGGTCGCTTGTCCTGCTCAACAGGACTGAAACATTTTGATATTCATTCAGCAGCATGTTTCTTAAAGCCAAGGCGGTTTGCAATGTTAACTGTTTTTCTTGCAAACCATTAGCTGAAGCACCTGTATCAGTCCCGCCATGGCCGGGATCGATAAAAATTTTTACCACAAGACATCACCTCAATAGACAGTCTATGAACAGATGGACATGAAGGGTTGTACGAACGTCATAAGATTACGGAATTTTGTAAATATTCAACTTATTATAGAGCGTCACATTCTCTTCAGGCAAGAGGTTGCATTTTTAATGTTTTTATCATATAATTCAATTACGCTGCATTGTACGTAATGATAATTAAGTTTTAACCTTTAAGCTGTAATAGGGAGTTTTATATCGGAACCGGAATGTCATGCCTTCCTCGAAAGGACGACAGGAACGTTTCTGCAGACACCCACTTTGAGGAGTGTGGTTTAAAACTTTCTTACTTGCATACGGCAATTGCAGCACTTCACTTAAGTCATTTGAATAAAATGGCTTTTTTTATTTGCTTAAAATTGGTTTACTGTAAATGTTTTATGTAAACTAAATTGCTGTAAATAAAGGGCGGTGTTCGCCCTTTTATTCATTTTAAAGGTAGAAGGTGCAAAAATGACTGGCATCAAAAATGCTGAATGATGATAATTCCCGTGATCATCAGGACAATTCCCAGCATGCGCTGCACATTTAAGCGGTGTTTGGGGGTTCCGAACCAGCCAAAATGATCGATGATGAGGGCGATGATCATTTGGCCGCTTAAAGCCAAAACAACAGTAAGTGACGCTCCGACAATCGGCAAAAGCAAAATATTGGATGTGATAAAGATGACGCCAAGTATTCCGCCAGTCCAGAGCCACCAAGGGCTGCCCGTGATAAAGGTTTTTGCTGTATGTAAATTGTTTAAATGAAATAACCGCCGATGTTCAATGATCGACGTAAGAAAGAGAAGAATGACCATTCCAACCAAAAACGAAATAAGTGAAGCGATAAAAGGTGATTGGAGAGCATTTCTCAGCTCTGAATTAATAGATGTTTGAATCGGTGATGCCATTCCGGCAAAAAGCCCGAGCATCATGTAAAGAAAAACGTTCATAGTGTTGTTTTTCATCGGTGATGAACTCCCTTGCTATTAATATTTTTTGATAATGAAAACCCCGGAGATGATGAACAAAATGCCGATGATTCTAGGAAAGTTTAATTCATGAACGGGAATATGAAACCATCCGAAGTGATCGATGGCCAGAGCCATCACCATCTGCCCAAGCAAAGTGACGACAACTGTCAGTGCTGATCCAAGACGCGGAAGCAACAAAATATTTGAAGTTAAATAAAAAACGCCTAAACATCCGCCTCCAATGAGGATCCACAAGGGGATGGAAGGGAGAAGTCCGATGATAGACAAAAAATGGCGCTCTGTCACTAAGGCGACAATGACCAGGATAAGCGTACCGGCAAAAAAAGATATGGCCGCCGCCCCGTAAGGAGACCCGATCTTCATGCCTAGCCGTGAATTAATTGAGGTTTGAACAGGAATGGCCATTCCGGCCAAAATCCCGGCTATAAGTATTAAAATGATCATATTTTTAAAAACTCCTTTTTGCGGTAATTGGAACGATTATTTAAAAGCTGAAAGTCTTGCTGTTTTTGAGGGACACTTTGTATTTTGGCGAAAAGGAGTTCATGATGCAAGTGCTGATTGATGAAAAGAATTCAAAATTTGCAGCTTTGTATCTATATCATGTTTTTCTTTTTTGAAAATCATGTTTCAAGAAGATTTTGAGATTCAATAAGGTGATGTAGCGATAAAAAAACCAAAGAGGACTCCGGCTGAGTTCTCTTTGGTTTTTGTAAGTCCGGTTCCTCGTGTTCAAAGCCGTAAAATCTCTCCATAAAAAGTAAGTTGGAATCCCGGCAAAATTCAGCTCATCCAAATCGTACAAGCAAATTTTCATGAAAGAAGAATTGTTAAACTGAAAAAAGTCCTATAAACTACAAGTAATATTTTGTTAGGGGGTGGGAACGTGTTCAACGAAAGAGAGGCGCTCCGATTAAGACTGGAACAACTGAACAATGCCGAGATACAAGCCATACGCGAACTCCAAAATGAGCGGAAAGACATTTATTCCAGGCTGCGGGAATTAGATTGTCAAAAAGTTTCATCATCACATCATAAAAAAACGTTATTAGAATTAGTCGATGAAACTGTAAATCTCTTGAAAAAATAAACCGAAAGCCGTTTGATCCAGTGGCCGTGAGGGGGATGAAAGAATGAAATAGAGGTTTTGCTTTGCTCATATTTTGTAATTGCGCGAAAAATGGAAAGGTTAGCAACTTGACTAGGAAAAGAACATTGTATAAGATTATTCTTACAAATCCAATAGGAATAACGGCCCTAAAACTGACTGACTTGTCAATCGAGATTCCGGGTAAGGAGGAAAACACTTGGGAAATACGGATACAAGAGAGGAATTGCTACATATCGCGCTTGAGATTTTTGCTACGAAAGGATATCACGCGACTAAAATTTCAGACATCGTAAAACAGGCTGGCGTTGCACAGGGAACTTTTTACTGGCACTTCAAAAGCAAAGAAGAAATTGTCAAGGAAATCATAGACAAGGGGAAAGAAAACCTTCTTGCAGCCATTCATCAAGGCTACAGGCAGACGTTTGCTCTTACAGATGATATGATCCAATCCACGACAGCCCTTATGAAAAGAATTTTTACGTTTGCACAGGAGAACCGAAACTTAATGACGTTTTTATTAGTCAAGGGACAAGGCGCCGATCCGGAAATCAGGGAGGCAATCGAAGAGGCGCTGATCAGTGTTGAACAAGCATTTAAAAAGAACATCCAAAGGGCTACAGAGCTTGGCATGCTAAATTCCTCCCATAATACTGATCTGCAGGCCACCATGTTAACAAGTCTTGTGTTGGGCACACTATCAAAATGGCTGTTTGGACCAAAGCATGATCTGAATTATGTCCCTAAGTTTTCAGTTGATGAAATGACTGAAGAATTGGTTCATTTTGAATTTTTCGGGCTGATAGGCCAAAGGAGGAATTAAATTTGTCTATTATTCAAAAAACAAATGGAGAGTTTGGGATTTTTCATGAAGCCGGTATGCAGGCCAAGGGGTCTTTCACTCCGAATTCAGACGGCCTTTCGCCGATTGAGCTGTTGGAAGCTTCATTAGGAATGTGTATCACCATTTCTTTGCTAAGGATGTTTGAAAGGGACGGCATAGAAGTGCAGGAGGATGAATTTTCAGTTTCTGTTTCCGCTGCTAAAGCGCCCGATGGCCCGTCCCGTGTTGAAAAATGTACGGTTAGCGTCAAATTGCCCGAGCATCTTCCGACTGACTATAAAAAGAAATTAATCACCTCTGCTGAAAGGGCATGTACAATCGGCAATACGTTAAAACGAGGGGTAACGATTGATACGAATATGGTGTAACAACCTACATGATGAAACGAAGGAGCATGAAAATGGAAAACAACAGTAAAAAACCTTCCTATACAAATGCTGATGATTTTGCTGTTACATCAGTGCCTGAAAATAAGAGAAAATCGATTTTTAACATTACGATTACAAGCTGTGCCTGGATTATCTCATTGTCGACGATTGTGACTGGAGGAGCGCTGATCCAGGGATTGAATTTTGCGCACGCCGTTTTGGCTGCCGTCTTAGGGATGCTGATTCTTGCGGTCTATGGCTTTTTTCAAGGTGTAATGGGTGCAAAATACGGAATATCGACAACCGTTCTTGCCCGTCAGGCTTTTGGACGCTACGGATCGGGCCTTTTTGGAATCGTCTTGGCGCTGACGCTGGGAATCGGCTGGTTTGGCTGGCAGGTTGCTTTTTTCGGCACGACCATTTCTGAAATGTTTCCGGGTGTTTGGCTTGCGAAGCCTGAAGTCGCCATCGTTTGGGGCGGTATTTTAATGATCCTTACCGCTTTTATAGGGTATCGCGGACTTGCCGCTTTAAGCTTTATCGCTGTACCTTTAGTCGTCATCTTTTCTATATGGGGCATTGTGAGTGCTGTCAATTATTCTGGAAGCTGGCATAACTTGCTGACGTTTCATCCGACAGGGGACCCTATGACGATATTTGCCGGAATTACAATCGTAGTTGGAAATGCTGCATTGGGTGCGGTTGTTTTTCCTGATGTGACGAGATATGCAAAAGGAGCGGTTTCAGGAGGAATAGGTGCGTCTGTCGGTTATTTCCTTGGAGGTGTTTTCTGTCTTGTTGCAGGAGCGGCAATGGCCATTACTGCGAATGTTCCGGATATCGGGTCAACACCGAATATTCCTGCCGCGATGAGCAAGCTCGGACTTGGATTTTTGGCATTTTTCATCATCGTTTTTGCACAGTGGACGACGAATGATAACAATTTGTATACCGGATCTCTGGGGCTTCGCAATGTTGTGAACATTCCTAAGAAAGCACTTGTGGCGATCATGGGCGTGATCGGCATCATGATTGCATTATTAGGTGTCCAGAATATGTTTGTGCCATTCTTAACATTTTTAGGTTTGTATGTTCCGCCGATCGCAGGCGTGATGATCGCAGATCATTGGATCACAGCACCTGTCATCAAGAAAAAACAATATCGATTCGGGGCTGGAACAACTTATTCGAAGCTGAATGTTGCGGCGATTCTTTCGGTGATCATCGGAGGTTTTACCGCTTCAAAGGTAACGTTCGGCATCGGACCGATTAACTCTACTGTACTTGCATTTTTGATTTATATCGTTTTTACATTTATTTTCACAAAATTAAATCTCCGTTACGAAATCGGAGAAGCGACAGAGGAATCGTCTGGTTTTTAAGCGGATAAGGAGGAAAGGTTTTCAATGATGAATGAAAAAAACCAATGGGTATTTGGAATTGATGTCGGCGGGACGTTTACAGATTTAGTGGCTGTCAACAAGGGAGGGAAAATGGTTTCGACGAAGACGCCTTCAACCCCTGATCAGTCTGATGGTGTCATGAACGGAATTAAAAAAATGGCTGAAATCATCGGAATAGACGTAAAGGACCTGTTAGCCAATAGTCCATTAGTGGTCCATGGAACAACAGTTGCCACTAACGCTTTGCTGGAATATAACGGAGCAAAGGTGGGGCTTCTCACAACGGAAGGCTTTCGGGACGAAATCGAATTCCGCCGCGCGTACAAAGAAAGCGTGTTTTCTCCGCGCTTGGAAGCACCTTATCAAATTGTCCCAAGAAGATATCGTGTGGGGATTCCTGAACGACTGGATCATACAGGAAATGTCGTAACTGAGCTTGATGAAGAAGCCGTCCGCCGGGCAGTCCGAGGGTTTATCCAAGAGGGGATCGAGGCGATTGCTGTATGCTTTCTGTTCAGCTTCATGAATCCTTCGCACGAAATCCGCGTTAAAGAGATTATTCAAGAGGAAGCTCCCGGCATGTTTGTATCGTTATCGTATGAAGTGCTGCCGCAGATTCGGGAATTTGAACGGGTGAGCACGACCATTGTCAACGCGTTTACCGGCCCTTCCATGCAAAGCTACTTGAACCATCTTGACGAACGGCTTCGCGAAGACGGATTTGCCGGAGAACTGTTTGTCATGCAATCTAACGGCGGGGTCCAAAATGTCATTCAAAGCGGAAAATTTGCCGCAGGAGGCCTTCTCTCAGGTCCAGCCGGAGGAGTGACGGCTGCTTCCTTTATCGGAGAAAAATCGGGCTACGAGAACGTCATTACCGTAGACATGGGCGGAACAAGCTACGATGTCTCGGTTATCGAAAAGTTAAATCCGGCGATCACGACTGAGAACTGGATCAGCAGATACCGGGTTGCCCTGCCGATGATGGATATTCACACGATCGGCTCCGGCGGCGGAAGCATCGCCTGGATTGACAGCGGCGGAGCTTTACAAGTCGGCCCGCGAAGCGCAGGCTCCAATCCGGGGCCGGCCTGCTACGGAAGAGGCGGAGAAGAACCGACAGTTACGGACGTGAATGTTTTCTTAGGCTATATTAACCCAGATAACTTTCTAGGCGGAGAAATGAAGCTTGACCGTTCACTGGCTGAAAAGGCGATCCGCACACAGATTGCCGATCCGCTCGGAATTTCGACAGTAGAAGCCGCTCTTGCAATCTCACAAATCGTCAATAGCGATATGTCAAATGCAGTCCACTTTGTGACGACACAACGGGGTCATGATCCAAGGAATTTCGCCCTAATGGCTGTCGGCGGCGCCGGAGCCATCCATGCAGGCAAGCAGGCGGAAGACCTCGGCATTAAAACCGTTATTGTTCCGTCCCTTGCCCCGGTCTTCTGTGCGCTCGGCGATGTGGCAGCAAATCTTAAAGTAACGGAGCTCAGGACGCGCTTTGAAAGTCTGAAAAACGTTGACCTGCAAGCGATGAATGCCGATTTTGAAAAGATGGAACAGACGGCCCGCGAAAAACTTGGAGGCCAGTCGGTCACCAATCAATATGAAACCCGCCGCTTTATCGATATGCGCTACGCCGGGGAAGTCCATGAAGTAACCGTACCGGTAAAATCGAGGACGCGGAGGATTACAGAATTGAATCTTGAAGCAACGGCGGCAGATTTCCATGACCTTCATGAAAGAATGTTTGCCCATAAAGATCCCGAGCACGACATTGAAATTTTAAATCTCCGCCTTGACCTGGTTGGCGTCAGAGAGCCGTTAAAGCTTAAAGAGGAGCCGTTTGAGCAGGAGGACCCTTCAAAAGCGAAAACAGGTGAACGCGATATGTATTTTGACATCGAACCGACGAGGACGCCTATTTTCAACGGATCAATGCTTGAGCCGGGCAACTTGATTGTCGGTCCGGCCATCATTGAGCAATGGGGTACGACCATTGTTGTTTATCCGGGACATGAGGCTCTAATCGATTCTTACCGCAACTGTGTCATTGAAGTAAAGCACTCTCAGCAGGCGACTAGAGGTGGAAATGCATGATCCAAGCTCAAATTCTTTATAGCAAGCTGCAATCGATCGGCAGAGAAATCGGGGATAATTTGCAGCGAATCTCCCGTTCCCCTTTGCTTTCGCAAGACCGGGCATTTGCTACAGCGATTTTTACGAATGAGCTGAAAATCGCGGTTCAACATCAATATGAGCCTGAACATTTGTTCGCATTAAAAGAAAGCGTGGAAAATCTGTTCGACTATTTTTCATTTGATATCGCAGATGGAGATGTGTTGCTCGTCGCAGATCCATACAGCGGCGGAACGAAAGGACAGTCGCTCACCATGGCGGCGCCGTTATTTCTTGAAGGGGAGCTCGTACTCTTCCCCGCTGTCCGCGCTCAGATGATCGATTTGGCCGGCGAGTATCCGGGCGGATTCCATCCCGATGCATTTGAAGTATGGCAGGAAAATATCAGAATTACACCTGTTAAGCTTTATAAGCAAGGCGTTCTGCAGACCGATATTCTTCGTTTCTTATTATCAAACAGCCGGGTGCCCGCTTCTTTTAAAGCGGATTTGGAAGCCATGTATACATGTTTGCATGGCGCCAAACAGCAATTGAAAACGTTTCTTGGCAGCTACGGCCAGAAAACAGTGACCGAATCGATCGACAGCATGTTTGAATACAGCCGCAAAAGGGTTGAGCACCATGTCTCTTATCTGCCTGAAACAGAAATGAGCGCTGTCCAGGAGTTTGAAGTTTCCGAAGGAAGCAAGAGTACAATTCATGTGCAAATTTCAAAGAAGGACGATGCGGTTGAAATCGATTTGAGCAGATCATCGGTACAATCCGTAAAGCCGGTTAATTCGCCTGCCGCTTTAACGAAGGCGTTTGCCGTTTGGCCGTTCCTGGCGAGAATTGCCGATGAAATACCGATCAATGAAGGAACGCTTCAACCTTTTCAAACGAAGACGAGGCTGGGTACGATTTTGGATCCGGAATTTCCTGCAGCGACAGCATTAGCTCCAAGCATTACCGGCCATTTCATCGCTGAAGCGGTATATAAAGCCATTCAAAACGGACAAAGCACGAATGAAGAATTTCCGCCGATTTACGGGACAGGTCCGCAGGCCGTTTTTTATCCGGAGTTTGGCGCGGAAGCAGAAACGAAATCAATCGTTTTGGCGCCCGGGTATCCATCAGCTTCAAAAGGCTTCGGGCCGCCTGCTTTATTTGGTCAACGGATGCTTGTCTCTGCAGAGGAATTGGAGCTTTACCACGGTTTTAAAATGGTTTCCCGGGAGTGGACGGACAATGGGGAGGAAATGAAAGTGTCTCTGCTTAACCAGGAGGACGATATTTATTTCAACCTTCTTCTGCCTTTTAGTGAAAGGGGAGAATACGGGTCTCTGTCAAGAACGGGAGATCGTGACGAAATCTTTTATGAAAGCACGGTAAACCAACATGTGAAAAAAGGCGAGCTCCTCGTCTTTACGTACTCTCAAAAGGAGGAGCAGCTATGATTAATCAGGACTTTATTCTATCACAGGTGGTCGGCGGTTCCCTTGATGCGGTTGCCAGGGAAATGAGCGCCACTGTTACGAGAACGGCCCGTTCACCATTGTTTAACGAAGCACACGATTTTACGACGGGCGTCTTTGACCTTTCTGGCAAAAAATCGCGCCTTGTCGCGCAAGCCCCGGGCTGTACGCTGCACCTTTATGCGGTAGTAGGCGCAGTTGACCATTTATTGGACGCTTTTCGGTACGATCTTCATCCCGGAGATATTCTCCTGGTGAATGATCCGTATCATGGAGGCTCGCACAGCCTTGACTGGACAATCGTCATGCCGGTTTTTTATAATCGCAAGCCGATCCTGCTTCCTGCTGTCCGAAGCCATATGGCCGATAATGGAGGGCCGGTTGCCGGAGGGTACAATCCGCGCTCAAAAGACATTTGGCATGACGGGCTGCGGATTCCGCCATTAAAAATTTATGAGCGGGGAGAAAAGCGCAGGGATGTATTCGATTTAATTGTTGCAAACAACAGGCTTTCCCATTGGCTTGAAGGCGACTTAAACGCGATGATCGGGGCATGCAAGGTCGCTGCCTCCCGAATCCAAACGATGCTGGATAAGTATGGCGCCGAGAAGGTGATTACGGCCATTGACAACCGGATTCAATATACAGAAAACAGGGTTCGCGATGAAATCACCAGCTGGCCGGACGGCACCTATGTCGGTGAAACATTTGCTGACCACGACTTTCAAGGCAACCGCGATATTAAGGTTCGCGCAACGGTGACCGTCAAAGGCAGCGATCTTCACATTGATTTTACCGGCTCCTCTCCGCAAGTAAAGGGCTTCATCAACAGCCCGCTTTCAAATACGACTTCATTTGCTTTTGTCGGTATTTCGACTTGCTGTGATGAGGATATTCCGATCAATGAAGGATATATGAATCCGGTAACAGTAACTGCGCCTGTAGGAACAGTTGTGAACCCGCAGCTGCCGGCACCGTGCGGACACGCAACTGCGTGCGTAGGAGCAGAAATAGCCGAGGCTGTTCTCCAGGCCATTTCCCAATGTGCGCCAAAACGCGTCGGAGTGAACGCCCATAAGCTTCCTCTCGCTTATTCCCACGGAAAATACGACGACGGGAAGCCGTGGGTGAACCTGAATTTTTACGGCTATACCGGCGGTGCGGGGGCTGCATACGAAACGGACGGATGGGGGCTTTATCCGCCTGTTATGACAGGAGTTATTCTGCCATCTATTGAAATGACTGAAGTTCAATACCCGAGCCGTGTATTAAAGCATGAATATACGAGCGATTTTACGGGAGCAGGCCGATGGAGAGGCACCCCCGGGTTGGATGTTCAGATCCAGCACTTAAAGGAAAGCCGCACAAGCGTCATGATGGCAGGGGTCCGAAATACAACAAAAGGCTTCTGCGGAGCTGGCGATGCACCAAGCAACAAGGTGATCGTCGGGTATGGAACAGACGAAGCCAAAGAGATCGAGGAAACGGCTTTTGAAGTCAAAATGCCTGCGGCCGGCATCATCCAATTTTACCGTGCAGGCGGCGGAGGCTGGGGAAATCCGCTGGAACGTGAACCCGAAAAGGTGCTGGACGACGTCTTCAACGAGTTTGTCAGCATTGAATCAGCATTGCAAGATTACGGTGTCGTGATTGACCCTGAGACACTTACCATTAATGAAATGGAAACAAATCGTGTGCGGGCTTCCCGCCTTTCATAAATAAAAAAGCTGATCTGAAAGGAATGAAGACACCTTTTCGGATCAGCTTTTTAAATACTCATATGGTAAAAAGAGGATAATCGCTTTCGGGAGAGAATGTAAACATAACCGGTTTGATCTTTTAAGCCGGCGGGTACATAACAGATTAGCAAGTAAAGGAGGACAAATCATATGAAAAACAAAAAAGCGTTTTGGGGACCTTTTCTGTTCGGTGTGGGTATCATCGCCATGATCGATGGCATTGTTTTTCACCAATTGCTTCAATGGCACAGCGTGTACATGGACACAGACCGCTCTCACCAAATTATGAGCGACGGACTGTTTCATCTGTTTTCGCTCGTCATTCTTTTTATCGGCGGGATCCTGTTGTGGAACAGAGGTGACTTGAGCAGCAGCCGGCCGCAACACATCTTTTGGGGAGCCTCTTTGTTAGGAGCGGGCTGGTTTAATTTCCTCGAGGGCATCATCAATCATCATCTTCTTCAGATTCACCACGTCAACCCGCTAAGCCCGAACCGCCTCTTATTCGACCTTGCCTATGACGCATCAGGCCTTTTGATCATTCTGGCCGGATGGCTGATCTACAGAAAAGGCAAACAGAAATGAAAAATTGGTTTGACTCGCACAATTATTTCTCGGGAAAGCGCAGGTTTCAACAAGACCTGCCCTGTTTTTGTCAAAATTTGAAGAAATAAAAAACTCCATTTTAAAAGTTGATATGATCAGTGACCGCCGCTTGAAGAATTCGTTTTATGTAACAAGTTTTTAAAGCGCGGCAAAGTGCAACTGTTCACTTCAAGCAAAAAGGGGATTCACATATTCAATGGAAAAAGGTGTTTATATCGTTTGACTGCCATCTTTTAATAGGAGGTTTACATATAAGATGTTAAGTGTGCTGCTGCCTAATTTGCTTATCCTTTCTGCTATCATTTTATTTTTATATTACATGATCGTATTGGTAAAGGAAAACAAGATAAATCGCAAACAAAACGAGGAAACTCAACAGTTGCTTAGGGAGATATTAAAGGAAGTGAAAAGCAAAGGTTTAGAGCGAAAATAAAAGATATTATATTTCTAGAGTGATTTAGTTGTGCCTCAGAGGAAACATTTGAGGATAAGACTGTACCTTTTGTTCAAGTGAAAGTCAGGTTTAGATTTGCAAGGAGGCTGTTTCATGCAGCTATTGGTTTGCTGCTGTGTACCCTAAACTTTTAAATAAAATAACCTTAATTATTCCGAATTCACATAATACGGTAATTGGAAATCCTTAAAAGACAAACTTGTGATGATTACGACATCCTGAACAATTTGCTTCCTCTTCAAATAGATGCTCATAAGAAAGATTCATGTTGTTGGAGAAATAAATAATCTGTAAATGCGAGGGGATGCACTTGACAAGTTTTGTTCAGAATACCGTGCATGGTTTAAAGAGCTTATTAGATCAAAATGGAGTCATTAGGATTCTTGGCTCTGAAGGTGAAATTACAGATGCTCTTGTCACATTCTCTGGCAGCGGAGCCTCTCAAAGCGATATACGAGCTTTCGAAACACATCACCAATTATCTCTTCCTGATGATTATAAAAAATTTTTAACTCTACATAATGGAGCTAGAATTTTTGATAGTCTTTTAGATGGAGTGAATATTGGCGGAGGTCTGCATTTATTTAACCTCAAGGAAATTGATACAGAACTGAAAGATGAGGAATTTTATGCGGATGTTAACGGTATTCCAATTGGACATTTGTTGGAAGAGTGTGATCTAATGATTGACAAAGAAAAGCTTAAAAATAAAGATCCCAACTATATTTATTTACTTGAGGATGGTCTGGAGTATAAGCCTCTTAATTTGAATTTTGAAATATTTTTAGACCGATATGTTATGTGTCATGGGCAGCCATTTTGGGAGTGGAGATATTACACAGCGGAGAATTATTATAGAACATGACGACCGGATTTCTGGTCGTCTTTTTTGAATTCGAACAGGTTATTCATCCTAATTCTAAGGATTCATTTTCATGGGTGATCAGGATTTATTCCCCAATTCCCTTCTATAAAGTGGCAAACTCTAAAATGATTGTAACTTTAGTATTAGAGGAGAGTGCCATGAAGACTTTGGACGTGCAGGCGTTGCACAAAGCCATTGATCAAACGCTGGAACAATTAAAACATCAATCAGACGAAATCGCCAAAGTCCAAAAAAGCGTTGAGGAAATCGCATCACTTGATGATGCTTTAAAAGGAAAAGGCGGCGACGCGATCCGCGCCTTTTACGAGGAATGCCACACCCCTTTTCTACAGTTCTATGATACTTTTATAGAGGAATACAGTTCCACGCTGAAGAAAATGAAAACCGCGTTGAATTCTCTGGAACCTAACCATAATGGGTTTATTTCGCAAAACTTTCTTGAGCACGAGCTGGAACAAGGATTGAATGCAGCCGATCGAACAACCAAACACCTGGTGTCTAAATCAAACGCCACGATCGCGAAGGTCAGTCATATTGTCGATTTGCCTGATTTGAATGACACCGATTTTCATGAACAGAATCAGAAATCCTTAAAGGAAATCAATCAGACAATTGAAAAGCTGCATACGTTCGACAGGGAACAGACAAGCGCTCTTAAAACCGCTGAAAACGACCTGGAAACGATGCAGAGATACATAACCAGGCTTGAAAAAATGTACACAGGGCCTAAAATTGAAATTACCGGCTATCAAAAAGGCTCGATTTTAAAACCAGATGAGATAGATGCTTTGCGTGGTGGACAAGACACAGCGATGGGCGTCATGTTGGATAAGCTGGATAAGAGATCGAAGCTTGAAAAAGAAGTTAGCGAGGTTAGCAAACAGGATAATAAAGTTTCTAAACTAAAGAAGAAGCTTGATGATTTCAATTTTTCAACGGCTTCAGAGTTTTATGAGATGGCTGCGGAAATTGGCTACGAAAACCTTTCCCCTTGGCAACAGCGATATTTCAATCAAATTGAAGGCGCTCGTGATTTTGGCAACGCAATTAAAGGAAGTGCTGAAGGACTCAAAAATGCAGTCGTCGATACTGCAGTAGCCTCTGGGACATGGTCGTTCACGCAGACGAAACGATTGAGGGCATTAACTTTACACTTCATCATCCTGATGTCACATTCAATATTATAAAAAAAGGAATTGAAGACTCGTATCAACGAGATGTCGTCAATGGTGATTCTTACACCCAAGCCAGATGGTTTAGCTATGCCGTTGGAATGGTCGGGACATCGATTGTTGGCTCTAAAGGCGTTGACAAAGCAGCAAAAGCCGCCAAAGCGGGGAAGGTAGGGCAGGTCGCTGCCAAAGCAACTAAAGCTTCTAAAAAAGTATCGAAACAAGCTTTGGAAAAAAGCGTAGCGTCTTTCAAGAAATCGATGCAAAGGGTCGCTTCAAACATAAAAGGAATTCAAATACACAACCCTTTTGCGCCGCAAGTTCAGTTTGCTGGTGGGGGGAAACTCCCTTATAATGCTATTGAAGGCAGTAACTTTAAAGAAGAGCTTATTCGACGAATAAAGGAACTTGCTAATGTTGAGAAAGGCGATATCGGAATAAATAAAGCTACTTCCGAAAAAGTCGTTAATGCCTTGTCTAATTTCAAAAGCAGAAAAATGACATTTGGAAATCGACGGTTCTTACTAGATAAAAAAGGGATGAAGCATATTTTGGAAAGGCATCATCCTAAATATTGGGATGGATCAGTTAAAGCGACACAGTCTTTTTTCAAGAAGGATTTGTCTACAGAAGATATAGCTAACGCTATAGAATCTATTTTAAAACAAAACCGAGGAGTTTTGACTGAAAAAGACTTTAGGGGAACAACAGGTAAGCAGCAAATAACAGGAACGTATAACGGAGTAAAATATGTAGTTGGTTTTAAAAAAGGACGAATAGGTCAATTCTATCCAGTAGAGTAGGTGGAAATTTTGTTTTATATTAATACATTAATTCGCAGACCAGATAGAACAATTACTGATTTATCGATATTGAAATCTCAGCAAAATGATTATTTTGTAGATATTAAGAACATCTATGATTTAAAAAATATAGAACGTATATTGGATTTTGACTATCTTGAAGGCGCAATAATAATAAAATTTAATGATCAAATTTTGATGGATGTAACCACATGGGACTTAGTTGATGATTTGTGGGCATATTTATTAAATGTAATCGAGAATGTTTTGAGCACAGGATATGGTGAAACTTACTTTCCAGATCAGCCGTTACGTTTAAGTATGCGATCATTAGCTAATGATTTATTACTTTTTGAACTAGATGCTCCTACTCAAATTAAAGCTGCCGTACCTAAAAGAGATTTCCTTCTTGCTTTAATTGAAGGGGCGGACTATTTTTTTGAAAAAATGAATGAATCCTTTGTAAGTAACGTAGATTATAATGGTGAAATTGATATGATTGAGTCTTTGAGAAAAAAATTTCTTGCTGATATTTAAAATACACCTTCTATAAATTAGATAAGTATTTCGGTGGTTTGTCCGAAAGAAGCTGGTCATAAATGCGTATTATTGTGAAATAAATTTTGATGGGGTACAAAGGCTCTCTGGAAAGAGAGCTTTTTCTTGTGAGCTGGGGATGAGATTGATTAGATCCAAACTATGTCAAACAAAGATATGTAGTATGTGTGTTAGGAGGTAAAACAGTAATGAAGAAGAAAGATATTAATTTCCTCGAAGAGTTGCTTTATAATACAGAAAAAGACAGCGCAATAAGTCGGGTAAGAAACATTGATGACCCTTTGTTGCTCCATGTTTTTGCAGCGAATTATAATTGGAATAGTGGTTTTGAAGTTCCAAAAGCAATTCTAGAGAATGAAAATTGCGATTATGGTACGGGGTTATTAATGTTCCATTATGCAGACGGTTATCGTATGCTCGAAAGCCCAGACGATGTTTCAGCATCTGCTTTAGAAGAATGGAAGGATTTTTTAATTCAAACATATCAAAAGCTTATAAATTTGCAGTTTAATTCTCAAAATATTTCATTCGATCCTGAAATAACAAGGGTTCATAGGTTTAAGTTGAAAAAAAATAACCCGCATATTCCCGATGCTTTACTTGATAAGTCACCAGGGGTTTTGATTGAAGTTCCAAAAATTTGATGCGTTTTTCACCTTGAACGGCAGTGCCTTTCAAGGTTTTTGAACAAATTGGAGAAACCCAGCAAGGAATAGGGCGGAATTATAGGCGTTTTGGGAAGAAGCCGGGTGAGATGTTTTAAATATGGCTACCGGAATGGTTGCTACGTCTGTCGTCGGCACTAAAGGCGCAGCTATAGAAGAGGAGGTAGCTTTATGCAAAAAGAAGAGTTTGTATCACTTTGGGTAGGCAGTATCAGTTCTCCAGAAGAATTAGAAAAGATTCTTAAAACTTCTTATACTGAAGATGGTGATTTTATTCCTTCAATATTTGCTCATAGCTTTAATATAGAAAGGTATGACGAGTCTGTTCGTGAAGCAGATTTTTATGAAGAGTCTAGTAACTCAGTAAGTCGATTATTAGAAGACTTCTCTTACGATCATACGATTATCCCCGAATTTATTTCAGTATGTGGAGAGCACCTGACAAAAAATTATAATGCGGTGGTACTCTTATATAATTTCGACTATAAAGGTGTCAAAAAGAAGGTATCTATTGGTGGCGGTGAATTTAAATTTTTAGGTTCAGTTAAATATATGTAATGAATACTCAAATTTCAATGATGATAAATGAATATATAGAAAAAGATGATTTTTTCGGAGCAGTACCCGATGAAGATATTTCGAGGGCTGAAGAGAAATTAGGATGCAAATTTCCAAGGCAATATAAAGAGTTTGTTAAAGCATATGGCTCAGGAGGAATATGTGGAGTTGAGGTCTTAGGAGTAGAGGGAAATGGATATGCTTCAGTAGTTGATGCTACAGAAAGATTTAGAAAATTTGGTTTACCTGAGGAATACTTAGTTATTGAAAATGTGGACGAGTTTGTTTATTGTCTCAATACTGGAGAAAATCATTGTGTAATAAGGTGGGATGACATAAGCAAAAAGGAGATTGAAAGATATTCTAGCTTTGATGATTATTTACAAGACAGTTTTCAAGAAGCAATAGATAACTGGTAAGGAAAAGCCAAGATTTAAAACTCCACCTCTAAAAAGGGCGGGGTTTTTGTTTTAGAAGGGAGACGATTAATTGTGAGAGCCCTTTTTACCTTAATGTTTCTTAAATTATTCCTCTCCTACATTGACCAAGAAACCAAATATAGGATATGCTTTGGTGAGAGACCTGTAAAAATGAGGGATTTTTGTAAGGGGGATTTTTTGAGGAATGAATAGTGGCTCCACTGTGTGGCAAAGAAATTTTTCCTTTCTGTTTGTCTCTAAAATGGTGAAAATAACCGCAGACAGCTTTGCTTTTACTTCTATTTTGTGGTTTCTCATTTTAGATGGAAAAGGGGCTGTCGGAACAGGTATGCTAATAGCTGTCACCCTTCTTCCCCAAGCTTTAATAGGACCGTTGATTTCACCTTTTATGAAACCAAAAACTCTTAAGTTCTGGATGTTCTCCGCAGATATAACAAGGGCTTCATTGATGCTGATCATTCCAATTTTTTATTTTAGTGGATTTTCACCATTATGGTTCATTATTTCACTAATGCTGATACATTCGGCAACTGGGGCTTCTTATGATCCTGCATCCATTTCCATGATTCCGCAAATTGTTAAGAATGAACTTATTCAAAAAGCTAATGCCACCATAGAATCTTCAGCCCAAATTGTAAAATTGGTCTCGTTAATGGTTTGCGGTATATTGATTGCTGTAATAGGCGCTGCTTATACAATGCTTATTATATTTCCATTTTACATCGCTTCAGCCTGTTTAGTTCTGTGTATAAAATTTAGCTCGAAAGAAGAAGGGGCTCAGGAACAGAAACCAAAAGGCGCATATTTTAAAAAGCTAAAAAGAGGTTTTGTACTTGTTCGAAATCATCATATTTTGCTTCCGCTAGCCGTATACTGCATTTTGTTGAATATCGGTTCAGCTCCTTGGGAGGCGCTTTCAGCGATCTATCTGTCAGAAGATTTAGGCGGCGGTTCGGTCATTCATTCTTTCATAAGAGTAGCAACAGCTACCGGAGCCTTTTTAATGGGGTTTATCTTAACTAAAGTAAGAGTGAACCGATATGGACTATTGTTTGTCTCCGCTGGAATTATAGAAGGAATTGCACTTTTCATAACAGGAATGAATTCAGTTTTATTACTACTTCTTCTCGCAGCATTTGTTTTGGGGGCTACCATTAGTGCCATAAACGTACCTGAACACACCATTATTCAAACCTCAGTTGCAGATGAAGATCAGCCGCAGGTATTTGCTGTTATTAGAATGATCTCTCATGTGATGGTACCATTAGGGGCTTTAATTAGCGGCTATGCAGCCGCTGCCTTTGGTGCAGGAAAAGTTATCGCTTTCGGCGGACTGATTGAAATTCTAGCTGGAATTGCGATATTAACTCTTACGAAACTAAGTAAAACCAATCGTTCAGACATGATAAGGGATAAAGAAGAAAGTTTAAAAATGTAAGAAAATTCACACGTTTAAATGCCGAATATTTCAAAATGATTAAGAAAGGGGTTTTTATTTTGGTATATAAAAGCGTAATACCTTATGACCTAGTGGCAACGAAAATGAATTATTGGTATGTAGCTCTTAAAAATGACTGGGTTGATGAAGCTGAAAAAATGAAATCTGAGGTTAAACAAGAGATCGCTATAATGGAAGAAAATCAGGATGTCCTTATATATTTTTCATTGCTTGAATTCCGTCATAAGCTGATGTTGGATTACATTTGTCCAGAAGCAGCAAAAGATATACAGGTTCATTATGAAGAGTTAAGGGAAAAGACTAAAGGCGGGAGAAATTTGAATGGTATGCTCGAATATTATTACTATTTCTTCACAGCAATGTATCATTTTAGACAGAAAGAACTTCTTCATGCTTTAGCTTACTACCAAAATGCCGAAAATCAATTGAATTCATTTGAAAGCGATGATGTTGAAAAGGCAGAATTTTATTTCAAATTGTCAGAAATTTATTACTATATGAAACAAACATATTTTTCAATGTATTATGCTAATCATGCATATAAGATTTATTTAAAACAGCCAACATATGGACAGCGTAGAGTACAATGCCAATTTTTAATGACTGGTAACTGGCTGGATAAAATGAATCCTGAAAAAGCCCTGGAGCATACCAGCAAAGCACTGTCAGATGCAAAGGAATTACAAGTTGATTATTTAATTGGTTCTTCACACTTGAATATTGGAATATGTTATAATCAACTTGAAGAACTTTACAAAGCAGAAAATCATTTTCAAATGGCTGCTGAACTTTATAAAAATGAAAAGCACAGCTTTTTGCCAAAAGCCCTCTTTAATATTTCGCACGTTAAAGCGAAACAAGAGAAGTGGATTGAAGCAGAAGATCGGTACTTTGAGGGTATGGAATGGGCTCAAAAATTTGAGGACCAAGAATTCCTTACAAAGCTGAAAATGATTTACGGGTTGTATTTATCATTTGACCTTGACACAGTTCGAGAATCCTTTGAGTTCTTCAGTGAAAAAGGTATGTATGCAGACATAGAAGAGTATGGAGTCATCACGGCAGAACTTCTACAAGGAAAAGAAATGCTACATGATTCACTTGAGTTTTACCGCAGAGTAGTTGAGGCAAGAAGACAAATACAAAGGAGTGGGACAGTACATGAAAGCTAAGTTGCTAATTTGCTCTATTCTATTATTAGGTGCAGTTGGTTTATTGGGCACTTCTTACGATCAATCAACAAATACAGCATATCATGTTGCTGACAGGGTAGCAATTTAACTCTGAGACTGCTAAATTAATATATAGAACCTTTAAAAGAGACCAGTTCGTGAAACTCACTGTGAGTTTCACGAACTGGTCTTTTTCATTTCTGAAATATCGATTAGTTTTCCGGATTTCACCAATATATTCAAGCCAGTAAAGAAGCGGCTCTCAAATATACTCCCAGCACCAGATTTGCCTCTAGAAAAAATGGAAGGATTGATGCTGAGGAATGCAATTAAAGTAAATCCTAAGTGAAAAGTGATTAAAGTTATGGCTAATCAATTGTAAAAATGTGTATTATTTTTGAATTATTTTTCAATTCTACACCATTTGACAATTTTTTCATCCTTTTGGTGTTAAGCTCAAGGTGTCTATTAAATGGACAAGCATTTAATAGTTAAACAAAACGAAAAGGGGATGTGTTTATGTTTAAAAACAAACTCAAAAAAGTAGCGGGAGCGGTTGCAGTTGCTGGGGCTCTGTTGGTATCCGGATTACCTGCAAGTGCTGCGCCGGATTTAACTCCGATTCGAGACAAGTATCCAGACGCCTATCAATTCCAATGGAATGGCAACAATACTGTAACTGTTTTCTTTAGAGACAGCCAAGGTAAATCTTATCATGAAACATATACATGTGTTACGGTTATACAAGGAACTTGCTACGTGTATAAGTAAACCGTAAGACAAAATTCTGTCTCAATCGTTTGTATTCTTATTCTTTCTGAGACAGAATTTTTTTCATTAACCAAATCAGTTACTTTCACCTCTCTGTGTCCAAATCCTCTTTATTTATGCCCCTCTCGTTGATCAATGAAAACAAAGCTGGAACAGTTTTCATCGGCACCATCAGAATATGCTTGCGCCAATATGAGTTTTTCACAGTTTACAGGGGAGAGCTGAACAGCGGCCGCAGCACACCTTCAGACTGACTGGCCTAAGGGTCTTATCTAGCGAATAATGTCGGAGACGCTCTCATAGCATCATTATTGAAAAATAAGTCTGTTTCATGTGGTAATCGATTGATTCCAGATATTTCTGAAGTGAGAGTGTCAATGAAATGGAACATTCCTATCAAAGTCCCGGCATTCCTGTAAGTTTTTAGCTCACCATCGTTTTTCACAAGTTATCATTCATTAATGTCTAAACGCGAGTAGATTCGTATAGTAAGACATCATGGGTTTCTTCCATGACTTTTATTTCTTGCGTAACCACTAAGCGGCTGATTTACATCATCAATAGGCAAAGCTATAAGTTTGGCAGAACCTTTCTTGCACCTAAAAACAGCCATGAACAAAGTACAAACGGCATTGTTAGGGCAGGGAGTCCATATGGCAAAAGATACGTGCTGAGGCCTGCTGTTATAGGCACTGTCAGACAAGCTGAAATGATCCCTGATAAAAATGCAAACCGGTTATGTTCACTTTTAAAAACGGCAGATACGGCCAGGATTGTTAAAATTGCATTATACCCGTAAAGACCCAATGTGATGAGAGAACGCTCTCCTCCTAAAAGGAATGCAATGATGATGGCAACTGCATTTCCGATAACTGCATAAAGTCCCAGTTTTCTTCCTGCCCAAAATACGGCTAGAAAAATTAAAATCCCGGATACTGTGTTATTCAGAAAAAATACTTGTCCAATTCCATGAAAGACCCCGTCTATTAAATTGACTTCCCCTGCTGTATTTAGTTTCCAGTGTGTTAAATCCTGAGGAACCAGGGCAGAACTTAATTTAATCCCATTTAATTTGTATGAAGCTAATAATATAAACCACGTCAGGATAACAAAGGGGAATGTAAGGATTGGAACTTCGGTTCTTTTCGTAAAATGCATCATGGCGGCTGTGAAAATGGCTGCTAAGGCTGATCCAATTAAAGCGACAAGCCACATGTAAGGGCCAGTTAAGAATGATGCCAATGCCATTCCTGTTAACACAGAATTATATCCTAATAGACCCTCATTTAGAATCTTTTCATCTGCCGCTCCCAATTTCCCTGCTAAAGTACCGATAATAGCGGATAACAAAGCGATTATACCTAAATAATAGGAAAAAATAGTAATGGCTATAAGGATTAGAAAGCCGGTCATCACATTCTCAATCAGGATGACTTGAGAGATGCCTTTGAGAGAAGCTGTTATTAAACGGGAAAACACCCCCTCGCTTAATAAATGATGTTTGTTTTTTCGCATAATGAATATTCTCCTTTCTTTTCAAGGTTATATATCTTCAGTGTATCATATATAAATTTTTGAATATATAAATTGACATATATGTAAAAAATGATATACATTTAAAACAGAAGCAGGGGAATCAAATATATTTTCAGTTTTTTAGTTTTTGCGCTTTCAGCTCAGAATGTTAATGAACTGGCTCCCCCTTATATGAATGCTCACCGTTTGGTCGTAATAAAAATACAGGGAGGTTTTGTGATGCAACTATTACCGCGTGAAGTAGACAAGCTTATGATTGTTGTCGCAGCAGATCTTGCGAAGCGACGTAAAGAACGGGGGTTAAAATTGAATCACCCGGAAGCAGTAGCCCTGATAACGTATGAAGTGTTGGAAGGAGCACGGGATGGAAAAACAGTTGCGGAGTTGATGGAATATGGAACAACCATATTGTCGCGGGAAGATGTAATGGAAGGCATTCCGGAAATGATTGATGATATCCAGGTAGAAGCTACATTTCCAGACGGCACAAAGCTTGTAACTGTACATAGTCCAATTAAATAAAATGGATAGGAGGCTATTGAAATGGAACCGGGGCAACTATTTTTAAAAGAAACGGATATCATTTGTAATGTCGGAAGAGCGGCGTCCAAATTGAATGTAACGAATACAGGTGACCGCCCAGTTCAAGTAGGTTCACATTTTCATTTTTATGAAGCGAATGAAGCGCTTCAATTCAAACGAGAAGAAGCATTTGGAAAGCGACTAAACATTCCGGCAGGAGCAGCTGTGCGTTTTGAGCCCGGGGATGAAAAAGAAGTGGAATTAGTGCCTTACGCCGGCGAACGCCAGGTATACGGATTTAATAATAAAGTGGACGGATCATTGGAAAAAGAGGGGAACCAATCATGAGTTTCAAGATGCCAAGAAAGCAATACGCTGAAATGTACGGCCCGACTACAGGGGACTCTATTCGTCTGGCAGATACAGATTTGCTCATCGAAATTGAGAAAGACTACACGACATATGGAGATGAAGTGGTATTCGGCGGCGGTAAAGTTATTCGTGATGGAATGGGACAACACCCTTTAGTTACACGTGGAGAGGGAATAGCAGATGTTGTCATTACGAATGCTGTTGTCTTAGATTACACTGGTATTTATAAAGCGGACATTGGAATTCGTGATGGCAAAATCGCTGGAATCGGGAAAGCAGGTAATCCGCTAATCATGGACAATGTGGATATTGTGATTGGCTCTGGTACAGAAGTTATTGCTGCTGAAGGTATGATTGTAACTGCGGGCGGAATTGACACTCACGTCCATTTTATTAATCCGGAGCAAATCAGAACAGCATTAGCTTCAGGTCTTACCACCCTAATTGGAGGAGGAACAGGCCCTGCTGCAGGATCAAAGGCTACCACGGTTACACCGGGCGAGTGGCATATGCACCGAATGCTTGAAGCGGCAGAGGGCATGCCGATTAATGTTGGGTTTACAGGAAAAGGACAAGCCGCTTCAGAAGCTCCGCTGGTAGAGCAAATACGCGCCGGCGCCATTGGACTGAAAGTTCATGAGGACTGGGGCGCTACAGCTTCAGCTATCGATCATGCGCTAAGTGTGGCTGACAAATATGATGTTCAGGTTGCCCTTCACGCGGATACATTAAACGAAGGCGGATTTATGGAAAATACAATGGCAGCTATTAAAAATCGCGTCATTCATATGTACCATACAGAGGGTGCAGGGGGAGGACATGCTCCTGACTTAATTAAATCGGCCAGCTTTAACAATGTTCTGCCGTCATCTACGAACCCGACATTACCTTATACAGTCAATACGGTAGATGAGCACTTAGATATGTTAATGGTCTGTCACCACTTGAATCCATCTATTCCGGAAGATTTGGCGTTTGCTGACTCACGTATCAGACGCGAAACGATTGCAGCTGAGGATATTCTCCAGGATATGGGTGTATTCAGTATGACTAGTTCGGATGCCCAAGCGATGGGACGGATTGGAGAAGTCATTTTACGTACATGGCAAGTAGCCGATAAGATGAAAAAACAAAGAGGAACAATGGCGGGCGACAGCGAGCTTTCGGACAACAACCGTGTAAAACGTTATATTGCCAAATATACAATTAATCCTGCCATTACTCATGGTATTTCCGAATATGTCGGTTCTATCGAGAGAGGGAAGATGGCCGATCTCGTTGTCTGGAATCCAGCATTTTTCGGTGTGAAGCCTGAAATGGTGATGAAAAGCGGCTTTGTTGCAGAGAGCTTAATGGGAGATGCTAACGCTTCTATCCCGACACCGCAGCCTGTTATTTACCGTCCGATGTATGGGCAGTTTGGCAAGGCGTTGTCCAGCACTTCCATTACGTTTATTTCCCAGGCAGCTTTCGATGACAAAGTGCATGAGAAGCTTGGGTTGCAAAAAATCATTCTTCCGGTTCGCGGCATTCGCAAACTAACGAAAAAAGATATGAAGCTGAATTGCGAAACTCCTGAAATAACGGTCGATCCACAAACATATGAAGTAAAAGTAAATGGCCAATTAATTACATGTGACCCTGTTGATAAGGTGCCAATGGGTCAACGATATTTCCTATTCTGAGGTGAGAGTCATGATTATTGAACAAATCGTAACAAATCTTGAAAACATGGAAAAAGAGGAAATTGAAAAACGCCATATTGAAAAAGTTTACCTTGAAAGTGCTTATTTAGTAAAACGAATCCAACGGGTGAAAACAGATCATGGCAATGAAATTGGAATACGCTTGAAAGAAGCGCGTGACCTTGTCGCTGGTGATGTTTTGTATATGGACGATAAAAATATGATCGTCATCGATGTACTGTCCGATGATTTATTAGTTATCAAACCGCGCACCTTGAATGAAATGGGAACGATCGCTCATCAATTAGGAAATCGCCACCTGCCGGCGCAGTTTGAAGAGGACGAAATGCTTGTTCAATATGATTATCTTGTAGAAGAGTTACTTCAAGACCTGCAAATTCCATATAAACGTGAAGACCGAAAAGTAAAACAGGCTTTCCGCCATATCGGTCATAGCCATGATTAATATTTTATCTTTACTCCAACTATGTGATTCAAATTTCCCTATAGGGGCTTTTAGTCATTCGTATGGTCTTGAGACCTATATTCAAGAAGATAAAGTCCATGATCAAGCAACGTTCGTACAATGGCTTCATACGTATGTAAACGAGCAGCTCATCTATTCAGATGGGTTGGCTTCCCGTCTTGTATATGAAGCTTTAGAGAACGAAGATTTACAAACAGTATGGAAATTAGATCGCATGTTGACTGTTCAAAGTTTGCCGCGTGAAACAAGAGAAGGAACCCAAAGGATGGGCGAGCGGATGTTAAATCTTATTGAATCCCTATATGATATACCCATTCTTTCAACATATCGGGAGCGTATAGATCAAAAGCAATCGTTTGGACATCCCTCCATTGTATTTACGATTGTAGGTCATCATCTTGGTGTCCCTTCATCAACGACTACACTGTACTATTTGTATTCAGCAGTCTCAAATCTTGTTCAAAATGCGGTACGGGCCGTCCCTCTGGGGCAAGTGGCAGGTCAAAAGACAATTCAAGAATTTCAGACTGTTTTAATCGAAGCAACAGAAAAAATTCAAAGTTTAAATGAAGAAGAATTCGGGATTGTTTCTCCCGGTTTAGAATTATCTCAAATGATGCACGAGCGTGTAAATATTCGTATTTTCATGTCTTAATAAAAAAGGAAGTGTTAGGTATGAAACCAATTAGGATCGGTGTAGGAGGACCTGTAGGAGCAGGGAAAACGATGTTAGTCGAAAAATTAACCCGGCATTTGCAAGATGAAATGAGTATGGCAGTTGTGACAAACGACATTTATACAAAAGAAGATGCCAAGTTTTTAATGAACAACGGGGTGCTTCCCGCAGATCGGATTATAGGTGTGGAAACAGGCGGCTGCCCTCATACGGCAATACGCGAAGACGCATCAATGAACTTTGCAGCCATTGATGAGCTAGTGAAGAAGAATCCAGACGTTGAACTTATTTTCGTTGAAAGCGGCGGAGATAATCTGGCAGCTACATTCAGCCCTGAACTTGTTGACTTTTCAATCTATATTATTGATGTGGCCCAAGGGGAGAAAATACCGAGAAAAGGCGGTCAAGGAATGATTAAATCTGATTTGTTTATCATCAATAAAACAGATTTAGCGCCTTTCGTTGGAGCAAATCTGGACGTTATGGCATCTGATACGAAGGTTTTCCGCGGAGACAAGCCGTTCGCTTTTACAAATTTAAAAACGAATGAAGGTCTTGATCAAGTCATTGACTGGATTAAGGAAAATGCACTATTAAAAGGACTGGAGTAAGATGGGGGACTGGACAGGCGTTTTGCGTTTGAGCGCTGAAGAAAAAAATGGAAAGACCATTGCGAAAAATGTGTATTTTCAGGGGGCGTATAAAGTCATGCGTCCTATTTATCATGATGAATCAGGACAAGCCTGTTATTATATTTTAAACCCCGGCGGCGGTTATTTAGACGGTGATCGCTATCAAATGAAGATTTCACTGGAGAAACAAGCAAGATTAACATTAACAACCCAATCGGCAACTAAAATATATAAGACACCGCATACACATGCATATCAGGAAACGGAATTTAACCTTAAGGAAGGCAGTTATCTTGAGTACATTCCCGATACGCTTATCGGCTATCAAAATGCACGGTATAAACAAAAAAATATAGTATATATTGAAAAAGGATGTACGTTCCTTTATTCAGATATTGTGACTCCTGGATGGTCTCCTAGTGGAGAAAAGTTTACCTATGAGATGCTTCAATTCATTAATGAAATCTATATGGAAAATGAGCTGGCAGTCTATGACCATATCAAACTATGCCCGGTCAAACAAAATATAGATGGTCTGGGTTTAATGGAAGGCTATTCTCACTTAGGTTCCATGATTGTGATCAATGAACAAGTAGATCATGACCTTCTTGATCGTTTATATCAGGCCGTGGATACTCAGACAAAAGAATATAAAATAGGCATATCTTTATTGCCTGTCCCTGGGTTTTCCGTACGGGTATTAGCAAATCAAACACAGATCATCGAAAGTCTGTTTTCCGAATTTCATCATCTCCTCAACCAAGTATGGTTTAACAAAACCCCGAGTTTTTTAAGAAAATATTAACGGTTAAAAAACCAGCAACTGTTCAATTGTTGGTTTTTTTCAGATTCAAGAAGGGGCTGTATTTTGTGGAAGGTACATTATTCTCGGTTTTAATGCTGGCATTAATTTTAGGAATCAAGCATGCGATTGAACCTGACCATGTGATTGCGGTATCGACAATTGCAAGTCAAAGTAAAAAGTTATGGCAAGCTTCTTTAGCGGGCATATTTTGGGGCATTGGCCATACTGTAACATTGTTTATAGTTGGAATCATTGTCATTGTAATGAAGGGGCAAATATCAGAAAAATGGTCGATGTCCTTAGAATTTTTAGTAGGAGTCATGCTTGTTTATTTAGGGGTTAAAACGATTCTTTCTTTCAAGAATAGCCCTGTACATACGCATCAACACAAACATCTCCACACCCATCAAAGCAGCGGCGACCATAAGCGCCGCCATAAAAACGTAACGTACTTAAGATCAACATTCATCGGTTTAGTTCATGGTCTTGCAGGAAGTGGAGCCATGGTCTTATTAACGATAAGTACTGTCAAGAGTGTAGAGGAAGCGGCAATATATATTCTTATATTCGGGGCAGGAACAGTTATTGGTATGCTTTTCTTTACAACAATCATTGGAATTCCCTTTGTGCTGAGTAAGAAGCGAGGGGCAATCAGCGGAACACTAGGGATGACGACGGGTGTAATAAGTGCTGTTTTTGGTGTATACTATATGTATAACTTGGGTATTAATGAGGGTTTATTTAACCTTTGGATTTAAAAATAGTATAAAGTAACCGCCATTTAAAGATTGAGGTGAATGATATAAATACTTTAGGGTATGCCATTCTGAGCGTTCTCGGCAGAAGACCTTGTTCAGGATATGAGTTAGTCCAGTACCTGGAGGTAGTGTGGCCGGCAAAACATAGTCAAATATATCCTTTGCTAAATAAAATGGAACAAGAAGAATTTCTTGAATACGAGCATGTAGAGCAAATAGGGAAACCTGATAAAAAAATATACTCCATCACTGAAAAGGGAAAAGAAGCGTTAGAAGATTGGATCGCTGTATCTCCTTCAGATCCAATAAATAGGGACGAATTTCTTATTAAAGTATATTCGATTTGGTTGTTGAAAGAGGAAGATTCCGTAAAATTGATTCAGGATCGAATCAAAAATTTAGAAAAAACAATTGATACCCAATTGAACAAAATGGCGGAGCTAGAAAACAAGGAATCGGATAGCATGTCTAAAAACTTTGGCCGTTATATCTTGATTGATCGCAAATTCAGACTGGCTAAAGAAGAAAAAACATGGTGTCAAAAGGTTTTAAATCTAATAAAAGATAAGAAATTTAATTTTCCCTTTCTGTGTTATGTCAGTGTAGAAGGGATAAATGGAGCGGCACTGCTTATCTAGACAGAAAACGAATGTCACGTACATAAAATAAGGCGCCTCAATATAACACAGTGAGAACGCCGCATGTTCACGCCCGCGTTCAAAACTAACGAATGGTGCAGAAAAACGAAACGTGCCATTTTTGTTAAACAAGCGAGGGAACTGCCGGACTGCCCCACAAGATGAGACAAATAAAAAACACCTTCGAGTTTGAAATCGGATCAATCTTATCCGAAATATGACTTGGAGGTGTTTTTAAATGAGAATCGGGTTACATGGTTTGGTGATGGAAACGTGACTGAAGGAGAACTGAAGATGGTTGGCTGTTCATTGGGATGACGGAAGCTATATTGAGTACCCTAATGATCACCAAATCACGAGTAAAAAGAAGACAACACCAATATATAGATAATCCAATAATCAAATTCGTGGATAAATTAATAGAACTCATAAAAAAAGCGTTTTATGGAATTGCTGGCGTTCTTCTAGCTTTAGCAGTTATAGCAGTCCTTTTCTTACCTGGATCTGGGGGATACAAAGCTGGAGATGAAATCGAGATTCTCAGGAATATTCATGGTGCTAAGTCTATCGAGACGTTAGAGAAGAACTACGGCAGTATATCTGAATTAACAAGTGATGGAGTAAATACAATTGATATACCAAGGTATAAAAGAATAAAAATTATTAAAACCATGGATGATCGTGATTTGGCATTAATAGAAGTTTTAAGCGGGTCTTATAAGGGCACTCACTGGTGGGTAAAAAAATCATCCATTGAAAGAAAGCGTGCCGATCATAGATATTAGAATAAAATTACGAATTTAATCTGAACAAAGAGAGATGTGAACAATGGTAAATGTCTTAACTAATATCTTAAAAAATGACAGATTGGATGTATATCCGTTATTTAAAAAGTTTTGTTCCCTCAAAGAAAAAGGGTTGCGTAAGGAATCCTTTAAATCATTATCTTCCTTTATTGATGAAGCAAAGATGTGGGATGATAATGCACAACAGAATTTTGCTTGTTGGCTGTTTGCTTTATTTGAAACATCAGAAGATATTCACCATGTACTCGTTCATCCATTTGAAAAGGAACTTTTAAAGCCTTTACTTGAGAGATGGATGAAGAGTAATCCCGAAGATCCAAGACCATATAGGTGGTATGGCGTGTTTTTAAATACTGAAAAACGTGTCGATTACTTACACAATGCACTTAGACTTGGTGGCAGCAATGAACAATTATCCTTATTAACGCTAATCGATATTAATTTGAACGCCCTTTGGTATTCATTCCATCATATATCCGAAGATTTATATCTTGGCGATATTAAAGAAGATACAGCACTTCTTGCTAAGTCCCGGGAGTTAAACAACAAGGTAGAGTGTCAACAAACAAGAAAAAACAATAACGAAGCACTCAACTATTATCAAGATCTATTGAATGACTGGGTGATGTTTACAAAAGAACAATCAAAGGGATTTGTTGAATGGTGTGAACATAAGGGGAGAAACTATTATTGGGTCAAAGCTTATTATTACGAAAAATAACAATATGAAAAAGGACACAGCTAAGGAAATGCTGCAACAAGTATCCATTGACTGCACATTTTTTAACTAATTGCAAGCTTTAATTTTAAATAAACGAACTGAATAGGGTCTAAAACATTTTAAGGAGGATTATACGTGATTTGGTGGGCTAAACAAGGATGGCAGCTAATCTTAGGGTTTATTGTTGTTGCTGCGCTTTTTAGTTGACTAGAGATTCCGATTTCTGATTTTCTTGGAAAGATGTTTGGATTAGCGTTCCTTTATTAAGCTTATCGGTCGATACTAAATTTAGCAACTGCTGATGAATACAATGAAAACGGCGAACGGGTATTGTTTTCAAACTTTGGGAAGATAATTACAGCAATTTTTATGCCTGTTATAGTCTTTTATTGTATTAGCATGTTTGTTCCATATTCACTTTTAACTTTGCATTTTTTATATTGTAGCATAGAGCACACCAAGGAAAAACAAAGATGCTAAAGACTTATCCAAAGATTGATTAAGATAATGAAAAAATTGAAATATATGTAAGTTATCTGTTTCCAGTCAAATAACAAACTGGAAGAAGAGAACAAACTTGAAAAGACATCACTTTAGTTACTTTATTCTATTAACATGTCTACACACGTTAGCAGCATGTAGCCAAACAAGTAAAGAAAATGAATCGTCAGACGACCAGGAAACTGTAAGCAGAAAACAGCCTCACAATACACTTTATAATCGTAACAGTGGATGTGTCATATCCTTTTGTTTCAAACTCTTTCTCCATTAAATCACCTTCAGATATAAGTTTCGACTTTACGATGATTTAATCTTTTTGGTGCGATGAGCGCAGGGATAGGAATCATATTATTTGTTTCTCAGTTTGGCCAATAATTCTTTCCTTTGTTGTATAATGGAACCAAAACACAGGTTTCGTATGTCTTACGTTTTAGTTTCTTAAGTGCCCATTGTTTAGACGACTCGAAAATAGGTTCATACTTTGGTTTTGGCGAAAGGGGAGCCTAATAATGAAAATGGATGAGAAGAGGAAAGAGCTTCAAGAAAAATATAGGGAGGAAATGAAAAAGAAGAAAAATCACAAAACCTATACTATCGAAACAATTATTGTAATAGCAATTGTTCTGTTGTTTATTGCTTTAAATTTAATAATTGATGAATTTTAGCTCTAATAATCATTTTACGTAGAGAGGGGTTAATTTTGGTACTCAAAGAAAGAGGGCAAATAGATCAAGAATTTGGTGCTGAAGAAATCGCTGATTATTTAAGATTAAGAGGCTTTAAGCCGAAAGTAGATGTAATGCATTTTGGAGACCATTCCGGGGGAAGCATTACTTTTGGTACAGACTCAGAAGATATTATATAGCTCTTGTTCAGTTCGATAAACCAGGAGATAAAGATCCATTAAGCAGCAAAAATGGCTTTACTCAATTAGGAATGGATTCTAAAGGACGAGCAGAAGAGATAATGATGCATTTGGTAGCATATTTTAATGGATGGTATCGTACAAATAAGGAGCCATTCCCAGAGGAAGAAGAATGGCTTAACTTATCTCTTGAATACAATGAATGCGAATAAAAACCATCGTTTTATCTAGATATTAGAAAGCTTAAAGATATAATGAAAGTAAATACTCAAATCTCAATAATTAATTGTTTCATTAGATTAAAACTAATAATAATAAACAATTGTCATCCTGTTGCTAATCTGTAGTAAAAGTAATTGATCTTGATTTAATATGCGTTAATTGCCACGCATTTCATCACTTAGGATTTACTCAATCAAAAGCTAACAAAGAGAAGATGAAAGAACTGAGCCGAGCAACAGCCGCAGCACATCTTCAAACGGATTGGCTCTATTTCCCAAAGGTCCTCATCATTCATCATTTTCTTCCGATCTAACATGTCAACCCGTTAAGCATTTACCAAAAAGGCAAATAGAAATAAAAAATTGGTTTGTCCGCACAGCCTACCTGAATACAATAAGAAATAAAGTATTTCTCGGGAAAGCGCAGGTTTCAACAAGACCTGCCCCGTCCTTCTCAAAAAACATCGGAATGCGCAGTCATGTGGGCGTCTGTCACGGCTTAAGCGCGCCATGAATAGGATATAAAGAGAGAATGGTGAGGTGAGTGTGTTGGAAAGGGCTGTTACTTATAAAAACAACGGACAAATCAATATCATACTGAACGGTCAAAAGCAGGTTTTGGCCAATTCAGAGGCTGAAGCCGAATATCAGGCCGCACTGCAAAAAAATGAAGCCAAACACAGCATTCTGAAGGAAATTGAAAGGGAAATGAACACGCTGGTCGGGATGGAGGAAATGAAGCGCAATATTAAGGAAATCTACGCCTGGATTTTCGTCAATAAAAAGCGCGAAGAACAAGGCCTTAAAGCCGGAAAACAGGCGCTACACATGATGTTCAAAGGAAACCCGGGAACCGGAAAAACGACCGTCGCCAGGCTGATCGGCAGGCTTTTTTACGAGATGAATGTTCTCTCAAAAGGCCATCTGATCGAGGCGGAGCGCGCCGATCTTGTCGGTGAGTACATCGGTCATACGGCGCAAAAAACGAGGGATTTAATCAAAAAAGCGATGGGCGGAATCCTGTTCATTGATGAAGCCTATTCCCTTGCCAGAGGCGGAGAGAAAGACTTCGGCAAGGAGGCAATCGATACATTAGTCAAACATATGGAAGATAAGCGGAACGAATTTATTTTAATCCTCGCCGGATATTCGCGGGAAATGGATCATTTTCTTTCATTAAATCCAGGCCTTCAGTCAAGGTTTCCGATCAGCATCGATTTTCCCGATTACTCAGTCAGCCAGCTGATGGACATTGCGAAACGGATGATGGCGGAAAGGGAATATCAGTTCAGCCCTGAGGCCGAATGGAAGCTGAAAGACCATCTGATGGCCGTCAAAAGCACGGTCAGCCCCGCGAAGTTCAGCAACGGCCGCTTCGTCCGCAACCTGATCGAAAAATCCATCCGGTCGCAGGCGATGAGACTGCTGATGGGAGACTGCTATTTAAAGAATGACCTGATAACCATTAAAAGCCAGGATCTCGACTTGAAGGAAGACGCGCCGCACGTATAATGGCGCGTTCTTTTTTTATTTTCGAGGATTTCTGGCAACCGTTCCCTTCGTTTGTTATGATAGTACTGCTTATTGACTAACGTTAAGAAAGGAACATGATCATTTGAACGGACAGGAAGTCATGAAAGAGAAAGCCATATTAGTCGGATGCCAGCTTCCGCACGTATCTGATGAGCGTTTTTCATACTCGATGGAAGAGCTCGCCGCGCTGACGAAAACGGCCGATGGAACGGTTGTTTCCACGGTCACGCAGAAGCGGAACCGTGTCGATGCTGCTACATATATCGGAAAAGGAAAAGTAGATGAATTGTCGGTGCTCTGTGAAGAGCTGTCGCCCGATGTTTTAATTTTTAATGATGAATTGTCGCCGAGTCAGCTGAAAGCGCTTGTCACAACGCTTGACGTGAAAATTATCGATAGGACGCAGTTGATCCTCGATATTTTCGCCAAACGCGCGCGGACAAGGGAAGGAAAGCTGCAAATTGAGCTGGCGCAGCTGCAATACGCCCTCCCGCGGTTAAGCGGCCAGGGAATCAACCTGTCAAGGCAAGGCGGCGGAATCGGAACAAGAGGCCCAGGGGAGACAAAGCTGGAAACCGACCGGCGCCATATCCGAAACCGGATTCATGAAATCAATGTTCAGCTGTCTACCGTCATTCGCCACAGAAGCAGATACAGAGAAAGAAGAAAGAAAAACGGCGTACTGCAAATCGCGCTCGTCGGCTACACCAATGCAGGGAAATCGACATGGTTTAACAGGCTTACAGACGCCGACAGCTATGAAGAAAACCTGCTGTTTGCCACACTTGACCCGATGACCCGCAAAATGACGCTGCCGAGCGGATACAGCGTGCTGCTCTCAGATACGGTCGGGTTTATTCAGGATCTGCCGACGACTTTGATCGCGGCTTTCAGATCGACGCTCGAAGAAGTAAAAGAAGCCGATCTGATTCTTCATATGATCGATTCTTCACACGAAGACTACGAAGGCCACGAAGCGACGGTCAAGCGCCTTCTTGAAGAACTTGAAGCCGACGATATTCCCGTTTTAACCGTCTATAACAAAAGAGACCGGAAGCGGCCGGATTTCATCCCTTCTTCAGGGAGAGGGCATATCATGACGAGCGCCAAAATAGACGGGGACCTGCCGCTGTTTAAGCAGGCGGTTGAAGACTATCTGAAAAGGGAGCTGCTCGTTCCGTATGACGTAAGGATTCCTGCTTCAGAAGGAAGGCTCTTGTCGAGAATCAAGTCTGAGACAATGGCGAACAGCACCATTTTTGACGAAGATCGCGAAGCATATGAAGTGAATGGATATATTCTCCCTGACCAAAATATTTTGGGAGAGCTGAAGAAGTATATGTAGGAAAGGACACTGCAGAACATGTTTGAGACATTAAAACACGGAGATCTACTAAAGAAAACGGCGGTAGAGGCTGAAGCCGATATCGCTCAAATCCATAAAACAATTGATGAAATCAGTGAACGAAATGAGTGGAGGGTGCTTGAAAGCTACAGAAAGCACAAAGTATCGGATACGCATTTCACACCATCGACTGGCTACGGCTACGATGACATCGGCCGCGATACGCTGGAAAAAGTCTATGCCGACGTCTTCGGCGGTGAAGCGGCCCTTGTCAGACCGCAGATCATCTCGGGAACCCATGCGATATCAATTGCTTTATTCGGCGTTCTCCGCCCGGGGGATGAACTTCTTTACATCACAGGCAAACCGTACGATACCCTCGAAGAGATCGTCGGCGTCAGAGGTGAGGAAAACTCGGGGTCTTTGAAAGATTTCCAGGTCGGATACAGCCATGTCGAGCTGACTGAAGAAGGAGCCGTTGATTTTGACCGCGTGGCAGCTTCCGTCACACCGCAGACAAAAGTTGTCGGAATCCAGCGCTCAAAAGGATACGCAGACCGTCCGTCTTTTACAATTGATGAGATTGAGAAGATGATTCGCTTTGTTAAAGAAGTAAACGAAAACATCATCGTTTTCGTCGACAACTGCTACGGCGAATTTGTAGAAGAGCGTGAGCCGTGCCATGTTGGAGCGGATCTGATGGCAGGCTCGCTGATTAAAAACCCGGGAGGCGGCCTCGCTAAAACAGGCGGCTATATCACCGGCAAGGAAAAATGGGTGAAAGCCTGCTCCTACAGAATGACGTCACCTGGAATCGGAAGTGAAGCCGGTGCGTCGTTGTACACCCTTCAGGAAATGTACCAGGGCTTTTTCCTTGCGCCGCATGTCGTCTCCCAGGCATTAAAAGGAGCCGTGTTCACAGCCCGCTTTCTTGAAAAGCTCGGCTTTAGGACGAATCCTTCGTGGGACAGCAAGCGGACCGATTTGATCCAGTCTGTCGAATTTTCCACCCCGGAGCAGATGATCGCGTTTTGTCAGGCCATTCAGTACGCTTCTCCTGTCAACGCCCATGTGACACCATATCCGAGCTATATGCCGGGCTATGAAGACGATGTCATTATGGCGGCCGGCACTTTTGTACAGGGAGCAAGCATTGAACTATCAGCGGATGGCCCTATAAGACCGCCTTATGTGGCATATGTCCAAGGCGGATTAACCTATTCCCATGTGAAGAATGCGATATGCAGTGCTGTGGATGCGCTCATGAAGCAGGGATTAATGTAAAGAAAATAAAGAATATTTTCATGTAAAGAATCCTTACATCATGTTGACACATTATATAACATCACATATAATAAATTTATATAAGAAAAGGAGGAAATTGAGATGAGTGATAAAATTCGCCGCTCAATGCCCTTATTTCCGATAGGTATCGTCATGCAGCTGACCGAACTGTCCGCAAGACAAATTCGGTATTATGAGGAAAATGGACTGGTATTTCCTGCAAGAAGTGAAGGGAATAGACGTTTATTTTCATTCCATGATGTAGATAAGCTGCTCGAAATTAAAGATTTGATCGAACAAGGTGTAAACATGGCGGGGATCAAACAAATTTTCGCCAAAACAGAAAACGAACAAAAAGAAGACAAACAAGACAAGCCGAAAAAAGCAGAGAAACACAACTTGTCGGATGAAGAACTGAGAAAACTGCTGAAAAACGAGCTTATCCAAGCAGGCCGTTTCCAAAGAGGGACGACATTCCGCCAGGGAGACATGTCCAGGTTTTTTCATTAATTTGTTAGCAACTGCATTGCTATATACATTTACCTTTTAGAGGAGGAGTTTTACGAATGGCAAAGTATACAAGAGACGATATTGTTAAACTAGTAAATGAGGAGAATGTAAAATATATTCGCCTTCAGTTTACAGACATTCTTGGAACGATTAAAAACGTTGAAATTCCTGTGAGCCAGCTGGAAAAAGCACTTGATAATAAGGTTATGTTCGACGGCTCTTCAATCGAAGGATTCGTCCGCATTGAAGAATCCGATATGTACTTGTACCCTGATTTAGATACATTTGTGATTTTCCCGTGGACCGCCGAAAAAGGTAAAGTAGCCCGCTTCATCTGCGATATTTATAATCCGGACGGCACGCCGTTTCAAGGCGATCCGCGCAACAACTTGAAGCGCATTTTGAAAGAAATGGAAGACATGGGCTTCTCAGATTTCAATCTTGGACCGGAGCCGGAATTCTTCCTGTTCAAGCTTGACGAAAAAGGCGAGCCTACCCTTGAACTGAACGACAAAGGCGGATACTTCGACCTTGCGCCGACTGACCTTGGCGAAAACTGCCGCCGCGACATCGTACTTGAGCTCGAAGAAATGGGTTTTGAAATCGAAGCGTCTCACCACGAAGTTGCACCTGGACAGCACGAGATCGACTTTAAATACGCTGGAGCCATCCGTGCTTGCGATGATATCCAAACGTTCAAGCTCGTCGTTAAAACAATCGCGCGCAAACACGGCCTGCACGCAACATTCATGCCAAAACCGTTGTTCGGCGTAAACGGATCAGGCATGCACTGCAATCTATCACTCTTCCGAAACGGCGCCAACGCTTTCTTTGACAAAGACACTGACCTTCAGCTGAGTGAAACGGCAAAGCAATTCATCGCCGGCATCGTCAAGCACGCAACAAGCTTTACAGCTGTGACAAACCCGACTGTCAACTCTTACAAGCGCCTAGTTCCAGGCTATGAAGCACCTTGCTATGTGGCATGGAGCGCGCAAAACAGAAGCCCGTTGATCCGTATCCCGGCTTCCCGCGGCATCAGCACGCGCGTAGAAGTCAGAAGCGTAGACCCTTCTGCGAACCCGTACCTTGCTTTGAGCGTACTTCTTGCAGCAGGACTTGACGGCATCAAAAACAAGCTCGAAGCACCGGCTCCGATCGACCGCAACATCTATGTGATGACAAAAGAAGAGCGCCTCGAAAACGGAATCGTCGACCTTCCTGCGACGCTCGCAGACGCTCTCGAAGAATTCAAATCAAACGAAGTCATGGTCAAAGCCCTCGGCGACCATCTATTCGAACACTTCGTCGAAGCAAAAGAAATCGAATGGGATATGTTCCGCACACAAGTCCACCCTTGGGAGCGCGAGCAGTATATGTCTCAGTATTAATCTAGGAATCCCTTGGCACCGTTGGTGTCAGGGGGTTTTTTGTTTTTGTGGGTATTTTTAATATTTTAAGAGGGAACATTAATCACCCACAAATCACCCACAAAAAATCAATAAAAAAATTACTCCATTATCGTGGAGATATACTCTTATATCTATTCATTGAATCCATGTCGATCCTGTCCGGCTCCGTCGGTAAGCGATTCAAGCCATCTGGCGGCATTCAGGAAAAAAGTTAATGCTCTGTTTGGGAATAAAACTGTGTCAAAGACAACATCAACTACGAGCCAGTCAAGCAAATCCACAGGGACCATTCTGGAAAAAAGGGTCGTCCGGTTCCAAGGTCAAGTCGCTGCAGAAACGCTTGAATGCCGCTGGCTTCTTTCTGCCGAAATACGGGGCCGATGAGTCTTAAGGGGATGAATCTGTGCAAGCTGTTAAAGCTCTGCAAAAGAAGGCGGGTATCGCGTTGGATGGAATTTACAGACCGGCTACAGAAAAAGCGCTCGTAGCTATTGAAGCGAAAAAGAAAAAGCCTTCCTCAAACGGCAAAAAATCATCCTACCCGCTGCCGTCTGGCATATATAAGGTAAAAAGCCCGCTGATGAGAGGGACGGCCGTCCGACAGATTCAGGATGCGTTGGCTACCCTCTATTTCTATCCGGATATAGGAGCAAAGAATAATGGCATAGATGGCTATACGGGCCGAAACGGCGAACGCGGTCAAACGGTTCCAGCTGATGTACGGGCTGTCTGCGGATGGTATTTATGGGCCGAAAACGAAAGCAAAACAAACTTGAATCATTATTGCAGTGAAGACAAGGTCCTCTATCTCGAGAACCTTCTTATACTAATCTTTTATCAGATAGAAAATTTAAAGTTCGTAAAATTTTCAAAAGGAAATTTTCCATATAGTTGGTTTATATGTTAATATATTACTTGTAAATATAAACTATAGGAGGTTGTTTTTGGTATGAAAAGTATGAAGGCTAGGGTGTTAATGGTTTTTTCAGTATTTGCACTCCTAACCACAGTAGTATTGACTACGCCAGCGGCTACGGTACAGGCAAAAAATGCAACAGAAAGTTTGATCAATCATCAAGAAGTTAGCGATGTTGTGCAAAATGTTGATGAAAAAGTCATGGAAAAAGCGAAAAAGTTTGTAAAAGAAGCATTGAAAACCAATGATGATTTTACATATTCTGTAGACCGTCAAAAAGCACTCCAAATTGGTTTTTCTGTAGATCAAGTAACAAATATGGCGATGTTTTATGAAAACTTGCCAACAGAACAAGTGAAATTTTTAGAGGAAGGGAAACAGGTTGCGGTAAAAGGCGATAATCAAATCAAGCCTATGTTTGTGCCTGCGTTACCATGGGTTGTATATATTTCGTTGCAAGAGTTAATTGCAATTTTAACAGCTGTGGGATTAGCTGGTGTTGCTCAAAAGTTCTTAAAAGACATTTACACACATGGGATTAAAGAAGCATGCAAAAAGTTTTCAAAAAAACATAAGAAGATTAAAGCCTTCTGTGAAAATAATGGATATCCAACAAAATAAAAATAACTCCTGGATTAGTTCCAGGAGCTTTTTTATAAGTAAATCGCCAATAAAGCCGCTAAGACAGCCATAATAAAGTAATCACTACTATCCATTTTCGTGCCGTTTTTAACAAAAACATTTAAAGCCCAATTCAATTTTGTACCATCGACCGTCTTTGAAACAAATTTTTTGCCGATATTGTAATACAGCACGTTGAAAAAGGCGTATGCAACTGAACAAAGCAAATAGAGCAAGATAAACTTACCAAAAAACAAAAGCATTGCTGGTCACTCCCACATTTTGAATTCTTTAACCAACAACTTGATTTTACCAAAAATGTTTATAATAGAAAAGGAGACGTTTGTAACATCTTCACCTGTCAAAAGAGGAATTTTTTCGTGATAACTATAGACTTGAGTATACAGTTTGTAGCAGGACTTGGCGGCATCAAAAACAAGCTCGAAGCACCGGCTCCGATCGACCGCAACATCTATGTGATGACAAAAGAAGAGCGCCTCGAAAACGGAATCGTCGACCTTCCTGCGACACTCGCAGACGCTCTCGAAGAATTCAAATCAAACGAAGTCATGGTCAAAGCCCTCGGCGACCATCTATTCGAACACTTCGTCGAAGCAAAAGAAATCGAATGGGATATGTTCCGCACACAAGTCCACCCTTGGGAGCGCGAGCAGTATAAGTCTCAGTATTAATCTAGGAACCCCCCCTGGCACAAGTGGTTCCAGGGGGGGTTTGAATTTTGGTCAAAAGATTGGGTGACCAAAATATGAAGTTTCAATCTAACTCCATAATCGATGAGACCTAACCTTCGTAATCTTCGATTCTATCTTGGTCAAGTTTCTTACTGATATTGGGAGTAAACATCATCTGCTTTTCTTAATATATTTCATGTCTGTACCTGAATTCCAAGAGTAAAACCACGTGTGTTAGGCGAAAAGTGTGGTCAGCTTGGAATGACGCGGCAAAAGTGACCAAATACTGATTGGAATGAATATGTTATATTTAGGGGAACAATAAGCGAAGGGGAAACTATTAAATGTTTGAGTTGGATAAGATGATAAACAAAGTAAACGGCCTTAAAGAAGAGCACGCAAAGGGAACCCTTAAGATTATTTGCGGAAAACTGGATAATCTAAAACACGCGGGTGGTCAATATACAGAGAAAGAATTTGTTGAAGATATTCGATCAATGATTGAGGATTTTCCAGAATTGGATAATAAAGAAGAGAATAATGAATAAAAAACCCTTCTTGCAAGAAGGATTTTTTTATAACAATACCACACCGACGACATATACGATCGATTTAGTTATAAACAATTTTTTTAAAACGGGAGGTTTTGAAAAAGCGAAATAGTAATAACTAAGGTTGATAAAGAGCCCAAAGATATCAAAGATACAATTTTTCGGTTGTTTTGCTTTTTTGGAGATTTACTTAATTCATAGATTAATGTACTCCATAAAAGTATGGATGCCAAAATAATAATACTCATATACACATAATCCTCCTTTTTATGGTTAACATTGTCATCTATTTTACCACATTTAGGATTGAGATGTCGATGAAATAAGCATCTTTATTTCATTCTTTGACTGAAGAACAAAACCGTTTGTTTTCAACTCGGATATTATAGTTCCTTCGAAGTTCTCACTATGAACACTGGCATTCACTTACTCTCTAGTATGAGTTCCTTATTGAAATGTCTTTATTTCTTTTGTTGTCGAAAATGAAATGAAAACCTATCATAATCCAGAACAGAAAGAGGCATTGAAACAAAAAGGTTAACAAAATGAGGTTGCGAGCTGCAGCCTTTTTAGTTTGAAAAAAGTTAGTACAAATGGAAAGAAATCATCCAACACGCTGTTGGCCGGCATCTTTAAAGTGACAAACGCATGAAATGAAGGGAGCGGCTGTACGTAAGGTTCAGGAAACGTTGGCTGTTCTTTAGCCCTAAGAGAGCAAGGTATTGACGGCAATACGGTCAGAAAGCGGCGGGACCGTCACTGATGGTATTTACGGGTCTAAGACAAAAAATAGAAAAGTTAAATTACACAACAATTAATAGAATGAAGTATAAGCAGATAAAAATTTTGAAAGAAATCTGTTGAGTTGAAGGGAAATTAAAATTGGTCTTGAGGAATAAAAAGCTGATTTAAGAGGGAAAGAAACAATGCTGCTGAAAAACAACTATTGACATATGTAAGTAAATAGAATAAATTAATTATTGTTATAAAAAACACCTAATTTTATCGTAACACACAAGATATAAAAAGTCAATGTTTTTTAAAAAAAAGATGCTTTTGAAAGGAAGAGAGGTTATGAACTTATCTCGTTTTTTGAATTCCATTCAATTATCCCCTCAATCAAAACCTATGATGGAACTGCTTGAATTAAATGAAAAAACAAAAGAGCATGGCTTGATCTTAACACCCAGCGATATAAAAACATTAATCGTTTATAGAAATAAAGTGCTTCATGATCATGGACGTATAGAGCTGGGGATTGAAGTACTAAAGGAATTAATTGAGGTGTTTGCTGCTTCACCCTATATGGATGAGGATCATGATGTCGAAACGTTAATCGAGCTTCAGGAGATTTTTTATTATCTCAGAAATGAAACAGAAGATAAGATAGGTGACATGAAACTGATTCATCAGATGATGGAGTGTTTTAACGGACCTTCTGCGGGGTCTTTAGAGTTATTAAGAAGTAAAATGGAGGAACTCGCGGAGAGTTTCAGAAGAAATACGATGAGAAGTGAGTCTTTATATAAAGGTGATGAATAACATGGGAAAAGAAAATACTTTAAATCGCTATGATTTGGTTTCAAATTTTACGATTGATAAATCAAAGTTAAAGCAAAGCCAATTTATGTTGTCGCTTCTAAAAGAAGGCCAAAGGGTTGGAGTTATTACCAGCGAAAAAGCTTACAAGATACAGGTAGAGATTATGCAAATCCTGCAACGATTGATAGGCCAGTATACCAAAGGGGAAAGTACGTCGGTTACTACAGAAACGGCGGAAGGGATTATGGTTTCCCTCATGTATGCAATAGATGCTTATGCTCTCCATTTTGAGAAACCTGAAGAGGTTATAGTACATTTACGTTCTGATAGTATAAAAAAAATATATACCAAAGGTGTCGAATTACTTCACTGTTATTTTGAAGAAGCTAAACAATTGTATCAATACGTAAAAAAATTAAAGTTAGATGTGCCTGTTGATGCTTATAATTTAACCATTGACGAATCGTTACCTGTATTTATGAATCATTATAATATTATTTTTGAAGCTCAAAATACGATGGCGAGCATTGACTATCCTTTAGCTATTGACAACATGGAACTGCAAGGTGTTTTTTATATTAAACAGTATTTAGAGCGACTGCTGATAGAAACGAGATTCTGTCACTTTTTTAACCATCACGATCTAATGTATATCTTGACAAACTTCGGGAGAATATGCCGCTTTAATTATCGCATAGAACTTTTTAATATTTTTGAGTTAATGATAAACAATGCTGTTTTTTCACTGCTATCCGGGGGCAAAGCCAATCAAGTCAGAATTTCTGAAGTTCAATATGACAGGTTGAGTCGGTTGTTAAGTGATTGCCATGCTGATAAAAGGGCAAACTTGATTAACGAAGCATTTGATCGGTTACAGCGGGATTTAAAGACAGATCAAACGATTACTGATTATATCAATTTGTATCGCAATGAATGTATTCAAAGGGTAAATAACGCTGCGGAAATTGATGGCTTCAAAATGTTGATCATCAGAGAAATTGAAGAGAGAGAAAAACCAATAGCGTTAATGTTAAATGAAAATGATCGCATGAGTGATATTGAAATGCGGAAATTGGTGGATTGCATCATGGAAAGAAAAAACACAGCAGAAAAAATATCGCTGATCCGCGATCATTTTGTTTCACTGCATGATTATTTGGATTTGCTAAATTCGGGATGTCTGTTTGACGACGAATATAACGCACTTTTTGCTACGTTTGGGAATTTTGAATTGGCCATTTTTGCGAAAATTGTATTTTATGAAGAATTAAGAGGGGGAATCCTCAATTTCATTGACATTGTTGCTGACTGCTCTGAAGCAAAGAGCGAGTGGGAAACATATTATATGAAATTTATTAAACAATTAGAAGATGAGCGCATTGCAACGATTGGACAGCTCATCAATGATATTGACTATGAGGAGATATCGTTTTATTAAGTTAAAGACGTTTTTATAAGTTCTTTTACAAAGGAGAGTCTAAAGAAAGACGAAGATAAATAACAGCACTCGATAAATGCAATCTTATCCCGCCAAGAAAGTTATTTTTCAACACAACTTAAAAGCTTAAAGTAATTCTACTCCAACTTGCTTAGTGAATTTTACTTTTATTCTCTCTTCTTCTCCAATACTTACAACCATGAAATTTTCAACTTTCTTAATGCTAGTTACGTTTTGAAAAACACCTGTAAATACCGCGAAATCTTTATAGGTTATATCCAGGCTGCAAGTTAGTTGATAAACATCCAGCGTCAAAATTAACTTGAAGTTTTGATTATCTTTATAAGTATAAATAAATTCGCCGGCCTCTGGATCATCAGCTATACTGGCTGGCTCACTCTCAAAAAGTTCTAGTAAATCATATTCATTATATTTTATAAACATCCAACTGACTCCTTAAAATTATAGTGATATTAATGAAGTTGAAAAAACCGCAGATCTTTAACTATATCGATCATTACTGGGCAATAAGAATTTCTGATTTTCAATCGCAACTCCAAACGCTGTCTTAAGGAAATAACTCATGTATCAATCGAACTGTATCTATATATAGGTTGATATGTTATTATCTGTATATAAAATAAGGTAGCATGTTAAGCTGCCGACAAATGATTAGATTAAATGAAAGAATTCGAAGCAATGAAAAATTATCAGAAGGGGAGATTGTTATTAGATTTTTGCCGCCGGTTTTCGCGGGTATTGCTGTATTTTTAGTGACTTTTTATATTGAGTATTCTTCCAAAAATTTATCCTTGGAGAATAAACTTATACTCAATGTTGCAGCGGCAATTGTCGGGTGTATTTTGGGAATGTTTATAAGAAAAAGAAATCAATATTAAAGAGACCGATTAATAAAGTTCGGTTTCTTTCTCTATTTTAACATGCAGGGAAAATATTCTTTGGATTAATAAAGGAAGGTAATCATTTCGAATTTCGGATTAAACATAGCTAGATCATTTTTCAAATATCTCTAGTTTATAAAGGATCTTAACGAGTTGTGAGTTTGGGCATCCGAAAAAACTTCAGAAAGAGAGGGACACTTAACAAAGTGTGGGTAGTCAAATGGACAAATGTATATTTTGTGAAATCGTTAGTCAAAAAATTTCAAGTTATGAGGTTTATAAAAATGACGATGTAACAGCATTTCTTGATATAAATCCTGTTACATGTGGCCATACAATAATCATACCAAATAAGCATATTGAAAGACTGGATCATATTAACGATCCCCATCTATCTAATGAAATAATGGATTCTTTAATTAAAGTACCTCAAATATTAATTCATTCAGGCATTTGTGATGATTACACGATACTCTCAGACAACGGTCACTTTGCTCAGCAAGATATTAAGCACCTGCATTTTCATGTCATACCGAGACACATGAATGAAAAGTTTGAATTCAAATTAAACACCGACTTTACTGCAGCTGAGAAAAGTAACTTACTTTCGGTATGGAGAAAGATTACAGGGAGATGATGAGAAAAGATTGTCCTAGAATTTAAAAATGGAAAGATGATTTGATATGATCTCGTGCAGGTTTTGCTGAATTCATCATTTCGTCCAGAAATTCTTTCCTTTGTTGTATAATGGTGATGATTAACAATGGTTGCAAGGGAGTAAATTATGTTTTTAATAGCTTTTGTATTGGCGTATTTTATCAAGCAGCCGATATTAAGTATGGGGACACTTTTTCTTTTCATCTACGGATTTAGATTTTCTTCTAAAGGCATTAATGCTGAAAAATACGATTGTTATATTAATCAATATAGACTTATATTTTGCTTCGTCATCCCTTTCCTTAATTTTTATATGTACTGGACAACGATAGGAGGGAATGCGGGAGTCGGGTTTACGTTTAGTCCACTTACCCTGATGCAAAAGCTGTCTTTCTTGTCCCAAGTTATTTTGATATTATTACCCGAGATTCGCAAATTTTTATCTCGTAAAAACTTCATTCATATTGATGAAAAGAAGCAGAGATTAGCATCGGTTTTGTATCCAATTGCTTTAATCCTAACAGTTTGTATGGCATATCGGTAAGGACCGTAAGCAAAGGCCTTACTCTACATAAAAGTTGCATCCACTATACTTTAAAGGGGACTATTGATGAATTTCGATCCGGAAAAACTAAGGAAATTTCTTAATTGCGCGTCAAACCCATCAAACCCAATGGAGACAAAAGTAAAGAATTACTATGTGAATCAAGAGATTCAAGAGTTTGCATCCTTTGATATTGACTTTGAAAATGTAGACATCGCCCTGCGTATTGCCGGTATGTTGGGGAAATCCGCCACGAAATTTACGATAAATCATTTTCTTTTCCCTGATACGAACAAAATAGATTATATTCAATTTATAATTTTTGAAATTAATGATCCAGAACTATTAGCATTTTTAGAACAACTATAACAGCATTCTTGTTTGAATACAGTTCTCTTGGTGAAAATAAAGCAAGTTCTACCCGATAAACCCGCAGCAATCATAATTACCTTTGATATTTGGTGTTGTGAACAGCCCCTTTTGTCAAGGCAGCTTCGTGGATTCATCAGGCTCAGCCGATTAGATGGCCAATGGTCTGTGTGAAAGGACTTGGCGGAACTGCCTTCAATCAAAAAAGCACCATTACTTATACCAATCAGGAGGACAAAAAGTGTTTTTGGCAAAGATGATCGATCGTTTAGCGTTATATGATTTGCACAGGAAAAGAAGTAAAGAAAAACATTTTTCCGCTTTTTCATTGGATTCGATTGACAGGGACGAATTCTATCAAGCAAAAGCGGCTGATGTCTCCTTTACTCTTCATGAAGCGAGAAAAAACTATTTGGCTGGACATTTCAGCTATGAATCTATCATTCCATCCGGAGACCCTGTCAATGATAGTTTAAAAGGCGAGGTTTTTTTAAATAAGAATGATATAGATCAACCTAATGTTATTTTTGTACACGGCTGGCGAATGGATTCATACGACAGAATAAAAAAGATATTTCATGATCGGATGATGAACGATTTAGGCTGGAACATGTACTACTATTCTCTTCCGTATCATTTTGAAAGAGAGCCGGAACATTCGCTTTACAGCGGTGAATTGATGATAAGTGCGAATTTGAATCGTACAGTTGAATCAACAAGACAAGCTGTCGTGGATTTACGGGCACTCATTCACTGGATCAAAGCAAATAAAACCGGCCCTGTTATTATAGTGGGCGTCAGTTTAGGCGGGTGGGTTACAAATTTAATGGCTACCCTTGAGACTGAAATCGACATCGTGGTATCGATATTTTATGCGAATCGTCTTTCTTACTCGATATGGAATACCGTCCCGGGTAAATTCATAAGAGAAGAATTGGAACAATACGGTGTGACATATGAAGATTTACAAACATATTGGGAAATTACAGATCCCAGTCAGGCTGTGCCGAAAGTTAACAAAGATCACATTTTGCTGATTTCCGCCGTTCATGACCAATATGTTCACTTAGAGGATGCCGATAAGTTATGGGAAAGCTGGGGGAAACCCGAAAGACATCTCTACAATTGCGGCCATGCCGGAATTGTTCTTTGTCGTAAAAAGCTGGCATTAGATACGATTTCTTTCATCCGAAAAAAATTAAAGCAGCTTCATGAGGGATAATTTCTTTAATTTATTAAAAAGCTGGCAATTTTCAAAATGTGCGAATAGGAGGTTTTTTTATGTACTTTGTTTCCGGATTTGTTTCAATTTTGCTGGGTCTATTAACGCTGTTTTTCTTACAGGTGTTATCTGTTGCTTTTCCTCATTATATAATGGATGCAGATGGCAATAGTGAAGCTTCGGTTTATTTTCAATCATCTGTATTGTTTTATCCTGTTTTGCTTCTCATTTTAGGCGTCATCATGATTATTGTTCATTTGCGAACAAATGATAAGGGTTAATTCGAAGGAGAGTATCGAGTTTGACTGCGAAGCGAAAATGAGATGCATCATCTAAAAGAAACGGGTATATCATTGATATGAAAGCTTCTAAAAAAAGGAGAACAAAAACGATGAACTTTTGGCACGAGCGCTTTCAAGATGAGAACTATGTGTATGGAACGGAACCGAATGCGTTTTTGGCAGATTCGCAGAAAAAACTTCAATTGTCGGGTGATGCTTTAGCCATTGCAGAAGGCGAGGGGCGCAATGCGGTTTTTTTAGCAGAACAAGGGATGAACGTCACGTCATGGGATTATGCCGAGTCAGGGTTGGAGAAAACGAAAAAGCTTGCTGAAACCCGTCATGTATCGGTGAAGACGGAGCTTGTTGACTTAAATGAAGCGTCTTGGAATCAAGGGCAGTGGGACGAGATTGTATGTATTTTTGGACATTTTCCAGAAGAGCTGCGTCGAAAAACACTTCTTGGAGTAAAAGAAGCCGTGAAGCCCGGGGGATTTTTCGTGACGGAAGTGTATTCGACGCACCAAATTCCTTACAAAAGCGGCGGGCCGCAGGATCCGGAGCTTTTATATACACCGGAAGAATTTTTACAAACCTTTTCAGATTGGCGTATTGTCCACTTTTTTATGGGAGAAGTCGTTCGTCATGAAGGGGCTTGGCACAACGGCCTGTCTCATGTCATTCAATTTATTGGTCAAAAGCGCTGAATACTCCGGGGAAATATGATTTTAAAAAGGTGCCGTTTATGGCGCCTTTTTTGCGTAACTTTTTTCACCGTCATCACTACTATTGTGATGAAAGCGGGGGAAATGATGAAAAACAAAAATGGACTCAAACGGCTGCTGATGATCAGCAGCGCATTTCTGCTTTTAATTGGCGGGGGATATGTCAGTGCAATGATCTTCGGAAAGAAAGTGGTGTATGAAGGAGAGGGGGAAAGCGGTCTGTGGCATGCTTCGATTGAGAAATCAGATAAAACGTCAATCGGGCCTAATTATTTTTTGAATTTGTATTGGGATGGTGCGAAAGAAGATGCGAAAAGAACGATTGTGAAAACAATCACCTTATACATAAACGGCAAAAAGTATGATGACAGAGGAGAATACGCTCTTTCTGAGTATACCGGAGAGGAAATGGATGACGGAGGCCATATGGAAGATCATATCGCGACTTTTGATTTTATGCCTGAAGAGGATGTCATCGGGCATGCGTTATCAGTCAAAGTGGAGTGGAAAACCGGAGATGAAGAGAACGCAGAAATAATGAAATTAACCAAGATTCCGTGGTATAAATGAAACGACAATCACTGAATAAGGAAGTGATTTAAAATGAATGAAATTGAGATCAGAAGGCCGCAAATTGACGACGTTGAAGAGCTGAATCAGTTTTTCAGAATCGTGGTCGAGGATACTTTTGCTAAAGAGGGGATATCCGATCTGCTTGATGATCAAGAAAGTGAAATTGAAAGTAAGAGGCAATACTTGAAAGCAGACTTAGACAGCAAAGGGAAGAGCCGGCATTTTTTTATCGCTTCAGATCAACGTCTGAATAAAATCATCGGTACAATCGAATATGGCCTTGCAAGCGAATTGATCGATATCTGTACGGATGGGGCTTTAAAGGATTTATATGAGGTAGGGACGGTATTTGTCCACCCGGATTATCAAAGACGCGGAATCGGGTCTTTGCTGTTCAACGTTATGTTTTTGACCTTTCTGAATCGGGGAGTGAAGGAATTTTGTTTGGACAGCGGTTATCCCGGTGCACAGAAAATATGGAAGAAGAAATTCGGCGAGCCTGACTATATGCTGAAGGATTATTGGGGGAAAGGATATGATCATATGATTTGGAGGAGACGGACGAAGGATATGCCGATTGATACAAGAACATCAATAACGTAATCATCCTTTATATTCCATATATGTTTTAACGATAAAAAGAACTTTTCTTGAATTTATTTTTAAATAAATTGTTAAAGTTAAAAAAGTCCTATAAACTATAATGGAATCTTAATTTTAGGATGTGGGAGATATGTTCGACGAAAGAGAAGCGTTGCGTTTGAGACTTGAACAGCTAGGTGATGCGGAGATTCAGGTGATGCGGGAATTGCGGAAAGAACGACAAGACATTTATTCGAAGCTGCGTGAATTGGATCGGGAGAGTGATCCCGCAATTAACAAAAAATCTTCATTAATCGACTTGGCAAGCGCTGCAGCAGAGGAATTAAAACAATCCCAGATTGCCGCTGACAAACATCCGCCCATCAAAACTCCATCTCATACTATTTTCCAATCAAAAACAACCATACAGCGTGAGGCTGCCTTAAACATTTTAAGCCGCTATGAAGAGGGCTTGAAAGGCATTAAGCTCAAAACTGAAATCGAGAAAGAAACCGGCTTTCCGATTAAAAACATGACAACATTTATGAAGAGCTTAATGAAACATCGCCCAGATATTAAAAAGCCTGCCCGCGGCCATTATATTTTGCATAAAGAAAAAGACCTTTGAGGTTTTCGTCATTATTCCAGATTCATATTGTCATAAATCAGAGCGGAATCTTTAAAAATTGAAACCAAACAACACCTATATCGTATATTTAGCTAAAACTAATGCAAGGGTGTTCTACATGTTGGATAAAAAGAAATACTTCATGATTATGGTACCGGCTTTAATTTTAGCGTTTTTATTTCAATTTTTTGTTCCCTCAGAACAAAGGTACTTGGGGATTGTGTTTATTTTAGCAGGCGGGGTGATTTATTATCTTTGGGTGCATATAGAAAAGGACAAACAGAAAGATTGAGCGCATCCTTTGATTTGCGAATCCACTAAAAAAACGTCTATATAGACGTTTTTTTGTTATTGATATCCATTGTTAGCCAACCTGCTGGGCGGCAACCGACTGAGCCGGTAAACAAATGCTCAAGCAGCCGTTTCTCCCAGATTTTATCGATCTTTTAACTTTAAGGCGTAAGCTTTGAACTGTTAAGAGCTTTGATACTTAAGCTGTAAACGCTGAACGTTGAGCTTTGAGCTTTTATCTCAATGTTGGCACAGCGTCTCTTTGGCTGTGCAGATGAAATAAAAGGAGGGAGTCACCTTTCCCTCGGAAGGTGTTTAGTTTTATCGGTTTTCGGTTGGCTAACAATCGGCCGTTAATCGATTTTGATTTTGGTGAGTGTATTGCTCTCGGACAATGCAAAGTCAACTTCCATTTCAAAGTCCTCGATCTTTTTTGACAAGGAATCGATCTTCTCTTTTAGGTTCAGCGGATCGATGATTTTTGCTTCATTTTCAGCGAGGAAAGATTTGACGATTTCCTGGTTTTCAGCCGCTTTTACTTTGCCGTCTTTTCCGAAAAGAGTCTCCAGATGTTTGTCTAGTCTTTCTGTTACTTTTTGATTGACGCTCTCGGCCTCGTCGACTAAATCAGCGTACACTTCTTTCAGCTTATCCAAAAGCTGAATGTCGTAGCTGATGGAGGTTTTTCTTTCGATGGCTTCAGCCACAGTCATCTTGACTCCGGCCACTTCGATTTTGGTCGTCGCGTTGGATACAACAATGGCAGACTTAATGGCATTTCGCCTTTTGATTAAGGCTTCAATTGATTGATAATCGGCTTTCGCCCTAGTTTCCAAGTCTTCGGCTGTCCGAAATCCGTTCGGCAGTTTCTTTCCGATCATCAAACCTCCGAATGTGCTCTCATTTACGGCCCGCTTGATTCTTTTATCCAACATTTTGAGTTCGCTTAGTGCTCTGGTGATCGTAAGTTCCATTCTATAGCCCCTTCGTCGTTTATATATTTAAAAAAGCTCTTTATTTACTCATTAGAGTAATGAATGATTATATCATATTGATTTTCCAAGTGTTATATTTTTTGTGCATATTTTCATATAGCATAATAGTCCAAAAAGATTCATAGAAAGCTGTAGGAGGTCTAATCGATTGTTCGATTTCATGATCACTATGCATTGCATTTCTCTTTAAAATGAACAGGGAGATCAACAAAAAAACTTTTAGCAAAAGAAAAGCTTTGCTGAGAACTTTTCCTAATTCCTATTGTTTGTCTTTGCTCCGTTTCACTGCAAAACATATTGCGAGGACGGCTGCGATAAGAGAGGCAGCTCCGCATGCCAGCTTGATCAGCGGTTTCAACAATATCAACTCCATCTGTTTTCGGTATATGTGTAAAGTATAAAAGGGATTCATATCCAAAGACAGCTTATGCTTAGGATTTTAAAGAAATTTTAAGGAAATAAGTCCTGCGCCGCCCGGTTGACAATGAAAAGCCGCTCCACTAAAATGAATGATAGTCATTCATTTTTAGGGAGGTCTGCAACATGCCAAAGCAAACGTCCGGGAAATATGAAAAGATTTTGCAGGCGGCCATTGAAGTCATTTCTGAAAAGGGGCTGGATAAGGCGTCGATTTCAGATATCGTGAAAAAAGCAGGTACTGCGCAGGGCACTTTTTATCTTTATTTCTCATCCAAAAATGCGCTGATTCCAGCGATCGCGGAAAATCTTCTGACACATTCTTTGGACCATATTAAGAGCAAGGTCGACGGAACCATGTCTTTCTGGACCGCCTTGGACATCATGATCGATGAGACGTTCAACATGACGGAACTTCATCAGGATATTATCGTTCTTTGCTACTCAGGTCTTGCCTTTGACCATTCGATGGAAAAATGGGAGGCGATCTATCAGCCTTATTATTCCTGGCTTGAAGGACTTATTGAAAAAGCAGTTGAGAAAAACGAGGTCATTCCGGACATCAATGTGCGCTGGACGGCCAGAACGATTATCAACTTTGTCGAAAACACAGCGGAACGTTATTACATCGGGGCGGAAAAAGACGAAGAGCTCAGTGTGTTCAAAAAAGAAATATTTACTTTTCTGAAGAGAAGCATAGGAACCAAGTGAAAAATGACCGGCTGCAGCTGTTCATTTTTTATCGGCCTAAAAATGACTGACGTTCATTCACAACAGGAAGGGTGTTATCATTGAGTTGGCTCCTCGTCATTATTGCGGGTTTTTTGGAAGTGGTTTGGGCCTCAGGTCTTAAACATGCGGATTCCTTCGCCGATTGGCTGATGATCTTTGTACTGATCGCGGCAAGTTTTCTCATGCTGATACGATCTTACAGGAACATTCCGATGGCGTCGGCTTATACCGTATTTGTCGGAATCGGAACGGCCGGCACATATGTGACGGGTGTTTTTATGGGCGAACCCTTTTCAGGAGGGCAAATATTTTTTTTGATCGTGCTGTTGGGAGGCATTATTGGCATGAAAATGTTTACAAAAGAGAACAATACCCAGTCAGGGGGTGATTGATCATGCCGTGGTTATTTTTGGTGATTTCTGGAATCGAAGAGGTCATTGCCGCCATCGCTATGAAATATGTAGACGGCACAAGAAAAAAATGGCCGATTATTGTCATGGTATTGGGGTTTGCTTTGTCTTTTTTCTGCCTTTCGAAAGCCATGCAGGCACTTTCAGCCGGTGTTGCCTATGCCGTTTGGACCGGGATCGGCAGCATCGGCATTACGGCAGTCAGCTTATTTTGGTTTAAGGAGCGGATTCGCGCTCCGCAGCTCATCTCACTTGGCTTTATTATAATCGGGGTGATCGGCCTGCGCCTTACATCATCTTAAATTTTAATTTATATTGGAGGTTGCTGATATGTTCAATCAGCTTAAATTGCGTCCGCTCGAAAGAGAAGACCTTCCGTTTGTCCACCGTCTTAACAACGATGCGAAGATTATGTCGTATTGGTTTGAAGAACCGTATGAGACTTTTGTTGAGCTGCAGGATTTGTTTGACAAACACATTCATGACCAAAGCGAACGGCGCTTTATCATAGAGAAAGAGACTGAGATGATCGGATTGGTTGAGCTGGTCGAAATTGATTATATTCACAGACGGGCGGAGTTTCAAATCATCATTGATCCCGAGCATCAAGGGAACGGGTATTCGTCAAGCGCAACGTATTTGGCGATGAACTACGCGTTTTCCGTTTTGAATTTGCACAAATTGTATTTGATCGTCGACGAAGATAATGCAAAAGCGATTCACTTGTATAAAAAGGCAGGGTTCACAATCGAGAGCGAGCTGCAGGATGAATTTTTCGTTGACGGCTATTATCGTAACGCTATTAGAATGTGCATTTTTCAGGATGAATTTTTATCACTTAAAAAAAGCAAAAAGGAAGGCATGCAAGGATAAACAAAAGAGATGGCGCCGCCATCTCCCGCATGTTTTTTAATTTTTCACACCTAATCGATCTTTGGCTTTGTCGGGAATATCGTCTTTTTCAACCTCTTCCCACGATTTCACGCCTTTATTTTCAGAATAGAAAAGCCGTAAAAACGCGCCTGTACGAAGGTTTTTATCAGCTGTGAATTCCATTGTTTTTTCTTGACCGTCCTCATCAAAACCGGCCAGTTCATATTTGAAGACGGAGTATTCCTCGCCGTCGTCAAACTTCGACGTGTCTTCCTTCCCGTTTCCGGTAATGTGAACATAATATTCGTCTGTTCCCACACGGTTTAAGTTACATCCGCTTAATAATGCGGTAAATATGATCATCAGGCTGATCCATACGATATGCTTTTTCACAATTTCACCTCATTTATCATTCTAAGATTCATTGTCTGATAAAAAAATCGAATAACGTGACATGAACATTACACTTTTGTAAGGGATCGTTCGGCACACTCATCTTGAAACGGGAGATTAAATTTCAATATCCTTTTTATTCAATAAAGTTTATAATATGGAAAAAGGGAGGGGCGCCAATGAAAAAAAATTTATTTTTGATGTTGTTTTCAATCATGATGGCCTGCAGTTTTCATATTCAGCCTGCTGATGCCACGGTTACAAAAGATGAGAAAAAGACGACCATGACAATGACTGAAGATCAAGTGGGATTTTTTATGGCGGACAGCACCAATGTAAATTACTACCCGACATGGCTGTATTATAAGTTTACGATTTTTAATGCAGAAGGCTGTACACTCAACATCAAGCTGCAGAGAATCACGTTAACAGGACATGCGATCACTTTAAGCGAGAAAGAATTTACTGGAAATCATCTTCATTTAAGTGCTGCAGATAAAGTGAGCGGGACGCCGCACCGCAATCATTTCCTGGATATCACAAAAGTGTCAGGCTGCGGAGATGTTGGAATTACAGGCTTTTACGGCTTTGAGCATGAAATGCCGAACTACTCATCATAAAGAAAGCCCAGGAGAGGAGAGTCCTTTTTTCATATTAGGGCTAACATATCGGGAGAAAAAAATGAAAAAACAAACGCTGCTTTTATTGAGAGGCGCCATCCTCTTGCTCCTATGTTGTGCGGCTGGTTATGCTCTTTATCAGCATATTGCCGGAGGCCGGAATGAACAGGCAGGCACTGCCCTTCATCAGCAGGCATTACATTTTAAATTATCGACTTTAGAGGGCGGTGACATCGAACTGAAAAAATTACGGGGAAAGGCGGTGGTTGTCAACTTTTGGGGGACTTTTTGTACACCGTGCAAAGAGGAGATGCCGGTCATGCAAAAAGCTTATGACCGTTTTAAAGGAGACGGTTTTGAAATCATCGCTGTCAATGTGCGTGAATCGAAAGGTGCGGTAAAGAGCTTTGTCGACCGCCATGGCTTAACTTTTCCGGTCGCTTTGGATCAATCGGCTGAAGCTTACCGTTCTTGGGAAATTTATTATTTGCCTACAAGTATATTCATTAATCGGGAAGGAAGACCAGAGCGGATGTATGTCGGAGGAATGTCTGAGCGGCAAGTTGATATGTGGATTGAAGACCTTCTTAGCGGTTCATAGAAACTCATTTAAAAGGGATAGACAAACACCTATTGTTCTTATCGTTCATAAGGTAGCTCAGGAGAGGAGCGATCTTATGTTTTTTCATATTAAAGAACTGCAGTATCATGCAAAGCCTGAAAAACCCGATCCATTATTTGCGAAAAAGCTGCAGGAAATACTGGGAGGACAGTTCGGGGAAATATCAGTAGCTCTGCAATATCTTTTTCAAGGCTGGAGTGTCAGAGGAAACGGCAAGTACAAAGATCTGCTGATGGATACAGGAGCTGAAGAGCTCGCCCATATCGAGATGCTGGCGACGATGATTGCAAGGCTTTTGGACGGTGCGCCGGTCGGCGATCTTGAAAAAGCGGCAAAAGATCCGGTGCTCGGTGCCATTCTCGGAGGGATGAATCCGCAGCATGCCATCGTATCAGGATTAGGGGCGATGCCGGCCGACAGTGTGGGAAACCGCTGGACTGCCGATTATATTATTGCAAGCGGAAATTTGCTTGCCGACTTTCGGGCAAATTTAAACGCGGAATCACAGGGACGCCTGCAGGCGGTCCGCCTTTATGAAGAGACGACGGACCGCGGTGTCAAAGATATGCTGTCCTGGCTGATTGCAAGGGATACGATGCATCAAAACCAGTGGCTTGCAGCCATTAAAGAACTGGAAGCGAAAGAAAATGTCGTCGTCCCAAGCACGTTTCCGCGCCATCTGGAAAAAAGGGAAGTCTCTCATGTATTATTTAATTTTTCAAGAGGCAACGAGAGCGCTGCAGGCAGATGGGCGAAGGGACCGAGCATGGATGGGGAAGGCGTTTTTCAGTATGTTGAACATCCTCAGCCCCTTGCGAAAAAACCGGTGTTAAAACCTGCGCCTGCATATATTCATGATACGCCGCCATCGGTTATTCAACATCCCCGGGATGACATACTGCCTCCGAATCTTTATTGATCAGCTTCTATTTGCATGATCATATTTCGGGCTTGCAGCGAATAGCCATAGTGAAGAATGGTATTTAAAGGGAGGCGCAAGCTTGAAAACTTATAAGGAGACGGCCGTTTTTGAACATAAATTTTGGCTTCAGGTTTTGGGTGATCATGCGCGTTTTATTTTGGATTCTTTGGCTGAAAGGGAAAAAGAAGATATTCAAAAGGCGAAGCAGTTCAAGCAGACGTTTGATGTTTTGCTGAAAAAAGTGAATGCTTCGCCTGATTTGTATTCATTAACGCTTGAAGCTGAAGAATATGCCCTTCAATTCAGGAAATTTAAACTCTCCATCATTAAAAGGCACCTGACAGGCGATATTAAAATTCACCTTCCTCCGACTTTTATCAACCATATGGTAAATGAACTGGAGGAGTACTTGCTTGTGCTAAAATACTTAAAAAAACGGGAAGTGCCGCCTGTTTTCCACGAGTTGCACCACCATATGCTGTGGCTGATGGATGCCGCCGGACATGCTGGAGCAATTGCCGATGACCTGGATGCGGTGGAAAAACGGTTGAAAGAGAAGAGCAGGGAGTTTGTCAAACACTTTGAACAGTTCTATATTAAATCCGTTGAATTGACGGGGTATCTCAGAGCGAATGTTGAATCTTTTCCCGCTCTCAGAAGGATGAATAAAGACGTGAAGCTTGAGATTGAGCTGTTTCGTACCTTTTTGAAAGAAGTGGAGGAGCTGGAGCTTACAGATCAGATGCTCGGTACGTTCTCCGCGCTGATGGCAGACCACATGATGAGGGAAGAATGCTATTATTTAATGAAAATCGCCGAATCGACAAATACGCAAAAACCTGCGTGCGACCCTGCGAAACCGAGGCTGCTTGAAAAGTAATGCCGGCGGTTTTGCTATTTTTTTTGATGAAGCCGCGAATCGATCTTGGCATCTGCGGTTTGCACAGCCTTTTTCATGCGATTATAATTCAGAATATATAGATAATCTAAAAACTGTTTGGAGGGCCTTTCTTGCATGTCAGAAAATTAACAGCTTCAGATGCAGAAAACTATCTGAAGCTTTGTGAAACGATCGATGAAGAATCTGAATTCATGCTGTTTGAACCGGGTGAACGAAAGCTTCAGGCACAACGTCAAATCAAACATATCCAATCCGGCGTGTGTGAAGTTTTTGTTTGTGCGGCTGATGACGGAAGCTTAGTCGGATATGTTGCAGCAGTCAGAGGACAGGTTCAGAGAACACGCCACCGTGCCCATATCATCATTGGCATACGCCAAACATATATTGGACAAGGTATTGGAGTAAAGCTGTTTCAGGCATTGGAAAAATGGGCCTGTGAAGAAAAGCTTCACAGACTTGAGCTGACTGTCATGACCCATCATACAGCCGCCGTGCGTTTATACAAAAAAATGGGTTTTATCATTGAAGGCACTAAAAAGCACGCTTTGAAAGTAAAAGGACAATATGTTGATGAATATGTCATGTCCAAATTAATCAACGAATAGCAAATGGAGGTTTCAAATGAAAGACGGGTGCCATCAGGCCATCGCCGCTGTCAGCTACTACAAAACAGAACGGACGATTGATTTTAACCGGCAAACCTATACAAAAAAGCATAATCAAATGTACCTGTACAACGATAAAATTTTAACGGCAAGCCGCCAGTATCGCCTTGAGCACGTCCACGATGTATCATACAGACCTTTTTCCGAGGCCGGTTTGCTTTACCTCCATACGAACCAAGGGGTATTTGCTTATGAAGTGGATGCGGACCCCGGGTATTTCATAGAGGCTTTTAAAAAACAGAAAAATCCAATTAAATAAATTACAATATATATGAAGTTTTTAGCAGTAAATGCTAGAATGAATGTTGGGAATTTTGCAAGGAAAGGAACATACGGCTACCGGCCTGTTAGGGCGATTGGCCTTGTTGACTTACCGGGCTAATGTCACTTGGCGGTGTTTATATGTCACTGCTATGCTTGATGAAAGAACGTCCGCTTAGGCTGCAAGTGTATGTTTGAGCAGAAGATTTTAAGCGTCTTTTTCCAATTTTCTTTAACATAACGAGTCCTTGACGTTCCCAGTATATCTCAATACATAGATGGTTAACTTAATTAGAGAAGTAGAGAGGACAGGACAGCTTAATGAAAAAGAAGACACAGAATACGGTTCAAAAGATCGTAGAAGCCGGATATCATCTGTTCGCCCAAAATGGATATTCGGCAACCTCTGTAGATGAAATTATGAAAGAAGCCGGATTTTCTAAAGCTACGTTTTATTTGTATTTCAAGTCAAAGGAGATGCTGTTTCTCCATATTATGAATGAGCAAATGGAAGATCGCTTTCAAACCAGCATGAATTGTTTTCGAAAAAAGACGCTGAGGGGATTGCTCGCAGGGATTGAACACTTGATTCAAACATCAAATAAAGAGCATTCGACAGCTTTGTTTTTGGAATTTATGGCAAATAGTCATAGATATCCTGAGATTCAAAGAAAAGTAGCCCTTCTGTATGAGCAGTGGAGAGAGTTTTTTGTCGAACTGATCGAGCAGCTTCAGGAAGAAGGCATCGTTCAAAAACAGCTCAATCCGAAGGTGATGGCCACCACGCTGATTGCAATCTTTAACGGATACAACCATCAACACCACGCGGATCCCTCGATTAATAAACAGGAACAGCTTCAGTCCATTATTTTCTTGCTGAATCCGAAGCTGCATCTCCAGATAAAAGACAAACTATTTCATGTATGACAAGACTTCTGAAACAGCCGGCGCTGCCGACCTTGAGTCGGCGGTTTTTTGTGTTAGATCCGAATCCTGCTTGGTCAATGGTACGCCCAAATCAACTGCACCCGTTTAACAATTCTGTCTCATCGGTTTTAACTCGTAATAATAATAACCCGTTTTAAAAAGTTGACAACAGCAAATCGTTATTATACAATTATCTCGAATTCGAGATAATTAAAAAGGATGAATACCGTGGGCAGTCAGGAAATGGAGAGATACGAAGAGGAGTTGTCTTTAAAGGCATTTATTGTGTTGTCTCGTGCACTGCAATCGATTAAAAAGCGTGTGGAAGAGGATATTAAATGTTTAGGACTAAACCCAACTGAGTTTGCTGTTCTAGAATTAGTCTATAGTAAAGGCGATCAGCCGATCCAAAAAATAGGCGAAAAAGTATTAATCGCAAGCAGCAGCATTACCTATGTTGTAGATAAGTTGGAGAAGAAAAAGTTAATAGAGAGAAGGCCTTGTCCTAAAGATCGCCGTATAACATACGCTGCTTTAACGAATGAAGGAACTGCACTGATGAACAATCTTTTTCCAAAACATAAAACAGCTATGAAAGGCATTTTCGGCGGCTTAGACATAAAAGAAAAAGAAGTTCTAATTGAAAAGTTAAAAAAACTTGGCTTCCATGCCCAAAGCATGTAAATTTTTTTATGATAATATCTCGAATTCGAAATATATGAATTCATGATAATGAGAAATAAATATTGAACTGGGTATTCTATTTCTGAACATGAGCTTCATGACATAACAAGATCCTAGGCTCATCGGCAGTCATCATCGTTTTGGGTGACAAAAAGGCTTTTCATCAAGCAACAGAAATCTACGGAGGTTGAAAACTGCCCGGAGTCCTATAAAGAAAAAGGCAGGGATGCTTGTCCATTGATTTTGATCTTTTAAAGAAGGAAAAAATAAAAAGCAGAAAAACCACGGGGATTTAGAAAACCTGTAAATGAATTTGTAACGTATTTCTCATCATAAAGCTATGTTTCATGAAAGAGGAGTGAAGTGGAATGAAAAAGAAAACAAGCGGAATCCATCACATTACAGCGATTGTCGGCCATCCGCAAGAGAACGTGGATTTTTACGCTGGCGTTCTTGGTTTACGTTTAGTGAAAAAAACCGTTAATTTTGATGATCCGGGAACATACCACCTCTATTTTGGCAATGAAGGCGGGAAACCGGGAACGATTATTACATTCTTTCCTTGGGCAGGTGCCCGTCGAGGAGTCATTGGAGATGGTCAAGTGGGAGTGACTTCTTACGTCGTTCCTAAAGGCGCAATGGCTTTTTGGGAAAATAGATTAGCAAAATTCAATGTGCCTTATACAAAAATGAACCGTTTTGGAGAGGAATACTTGGAGTTCGATGATCCTCATGGTCTTCATCTGGAAATTGTCGAAAGAGAACAAGGGGTAAAGAACAGCTGGAAAGTAGGGGAAATAACACCGGACAATGCAATCAAAGGATTTGGCGGAGCAACACTGTTATCCAAACAACCCGAAAAAACGGCTGAATTATTAGAAAAGGTCATGGGACTTGAAAAAGTTGGAGAAGAAGAAGATTTTGTACGTTTTCGTTCTGCTGGTGACATAGGAAATATAATTGATTTGAAATTAACAACTATAGGAAGCGGACAAATGGGGACGGGTACAGTTCACCATATTGCCTGGAGAGCCATTGATGACAATGATCAATTGGAATGGCAAAAATATGTTGCGGAAAACGGATACCGTGTTACACCTGTGCAAGACAGAAATTATTTTAACGCGATTTATTTCAGAGAACACGGGGAAATTTTATTTGAAATTGCAACAGATCCACCAGGATTCGCCCATGATGAATCGTATGAAACAATGGGAGAACAGTTAATGCTGCCGGCCCAGTATGAACACTACAGAGAGCAGTTAGAAAGAAGATTAATTCCTGTAACAGTGAAGGCGCTGGATTAATTTTTGTAAGGAAGTGATTCGATGCTGTCCATTGATCCCAATACAAAAACAGAAAGAGAGAACTACAAGTTTTTAATCGGGAGTATTATACCGAGACCTGTTGCATTTGTTACAAGTTTATCAGAGGAGGGCGTCTTAAACGGAGCTCCTTTTAGCTACTTTAATATTGTATCTTCAAATCCTCCGATGATCTCCCTTTCTATTCAACGTTTTGAAGGGAGCCAAAAGGATACAGCGAGAAACATTTTGAACAGCAAAGAATTTGTGGTCCATATCGTTGATGAACAAAACGTTGAAAAAATGAATTTAACGGCCGCCAGCCTACCACCAAGTCAAAGTGAAGTTCAGTTAGCGGAGTTAACCCCCGTTGAAAGTATGAAAGTCTCGGTGCCGGGCGTGATAGAAGCAAAAGTGCGTATGGAATGTGTTCTGGAGTATTCATTAGAGTTGGGAGATAAGCACTCTGACGGATGCGATTTTATGATAGGCAGAGTCGTTCAATATCATATCGAAAGCGGCATCTATGAAAATGGAAAAATCGATCCAAGAGGCCTCGGCGCCATCAGTCGTTTAGCCGGGCATGATTACGCAAAGATTGGCGAAATCTTCACCAGAAAAAGACCGAAGTAATATAACCATCCATAATATCTCGAAATTGAGATTTATTAAATTGAAATGTTTTAAGTTTATTCTAGCAAGGAATAATAATGGCAGCGAAACACTTCAAGGGGGTGGTTCTTAAAAGGTTTGCCGAAAAGAAAACAAAAAAGCAGGTGTGAAAACATGGGATTTTTAGACAAACTATTTAGAAAATCAAAGGAGCTGGATCATATGTCAAATGTAAAATTAGCTGTAGTTTTTTATAGTATGGGCGGAACAAACTATCAATTAGCCAAATGGGCTGCAGAAGGTGCAGAAGAAGCAGGTGCTGAAGTCAGAGTTTTAAAAGTACAAGAATTGGCTCCGCAATCAGCCATTGAGGGAAATGAAGTGTGGAAATCCACTGTTGATGCAACAAAGGACATTCCAGTCGTATCCTCAGAAGATATAGAGTGGGCAGATGCTATTATATTCAGTACACCAACACGCTTTGGCAATATGGCATCCCAAATGAAACAGTTTCTAGATACACAAGGCGGACTTTGGGCAAACGGAAAGACAGTAAATAAGGTTGTAAGCGCAATGTCCTCCGCTCAAAATCCACATGGTGGTCAAGAAGCAACAATCTTGTCCTTATATACTTCAATGATGCACTGGGGAGCTATTATTGCTTCTCCTGGATACACTGATCCTGTCCTCTTCGGGGCTGGCGGAAATCCATATGGAACGAGTGTTACAGTCGATCAAAACGGGAAGATGATTGAAGACGTGGAAGCTGCAGTGAAACATCAAGCTAAACGCACAGTGACAGTAGCTGAATGGGTTAAAAAGGGCAATCAACAATAATTGAAATTTAATATTTTTAAAAGAGCCAATCATTTGGCTCTTTTTTTGTATGTGCCCAGCTGATAGTTGGTTCGGCATGCCGCTTCGTCTTCATTTGACTGCGAACACACCATGATATACGCGGCATAAAGAGTAAGATATCCGACATATCCTTTAACGATGCCATTGATTTCGCAATTGCAATGATAAAATTTTTTCTATTACATTTTAAAAAAATGAAACTTTAAGTTCATATGAACGTAAACATAAGTGAAATGATTTTATTTAGTCATACGATCAATCAACAAATGCAAAAGGGGTGAAACAAAAGTGAAAGTCATGATTGGTTCGATCATATTGCTATCCATTATAGGGTTTGGCGTATGGCTTATGTTAAGCCCGCTTTTTAAAAAAGTCGGAAGCGGGGCGAGCAAAATAAAGAAAACGCTGGAGGATGACAAAGATGAATGAAAAACAACCAAAGAAGAATAAAAACAAAACGCTGCTCGGCGGAATCATTGTCGCTGTTGCTTTAATTATCGGAGGATTCACAGCTTCCTTGTTCATCGAGAAAATTCCGAACGGATATGTCGGCGTCGTTTATTCTCCGAATGGCGGGGTGAAATCGGAAACGCTTGATCAAGGCTGGCATTTAGTCGGACTGTTTGACAAAGTCACAAGATATCCGGTGCGGATGCAGACTGTAAACAATCAGGATATTCAAGTGGCTACTTCTGACGGCAAAAACATCTCAATGGACATCGCCTACAACTATGTCGTTCAGCCTGATAAAGTCGTAGAATTGTTTAATAAATTCGGAGCGGTCGATATTGAATCAATCGAAAACAGCTACTTGAAAACAAGGCTGTGGGACGCTGCAAGAAAGTCGATTTCCAAATACTCCGTCATTGATACATACGGACAAAAATCATCTGATGCCGCCGCAGAAATCCAAAAAACATTTGCAGATGATATGAAGGGGCTCGGCTTTGTCATTGACGATTTAACACTCGGTGTGCCAAAGCCTGATAAAGCGACCCAGGAAGCGATTGACGCGCGCGTGAAGTCTTCGCAGGAACTGGAAAGAACGCAGACAGAGCTGAAGATCGCCGAAGCGGAAGCGAAAAAGAAAAAGATCGAAGCCCAAGGTATTGCCGAGTATAATGAAATTATTAAAAAATCGATGTCAGATGAAATGATCAAGTATCAATGGATCCAAAAATGGGACGGAAAAATGCCTAAAGCGACAGGATCGAATTCCCTGATCCAGATTCCGACTGATGAGAAAGGAAAATAAAACTAAAAAATCCCTTGCTAAGGGATTTTTTTCGTCTCGGTCGCCCGTATATAATAGTGTTAACAATCGCTTCTGGACAGGGGGGAGATGATGTTTGCTCCGGATGCCATTCTCCGTACGTGGAGAAGATTCGACGCTTTTCCGATGGAAACGCTGACAAAGGCATGGTTTTATCATCAGGGAGGGGATCAGAAACAGCGGAACGTCTCAATGATGAAGGAACACCACCAAGAGTACGGCATTGCCGGCAATTGCTTTGACCTTTCGATTTGGCTGCTGGACGAGTTTACAAAAGACGGAGTGGAAGCTTTTCCGATCGGCCGTTCGTTCAAAACAGAACGCGCGCATGCCGCAGTCATCGCGCTTGATGAAAGAGGACGGCGCTTTTTATGTGATCTGGGAGATCAATGGCTGCAGCCGATTCTGATCGACTGCGAATGTGAAGATTATACCAGTGAAAAGCTGGACGGTTTTTTCCCGGCAGCACAAATTCAAGTCAAGCCGACAACCGGCGGAGTTAAGGTTCTTTACCATCGGCCGAACGGAAAGGTGTCAACTCAAGACTACTCTACAGACCCTGTTGACATGTCCGTTTTTTGGGAGGCGGCTGAATACTCGCAAGCGGCATTGAAGCCTGCGCCATTACTGGAATGCAGAATTCCGTTTCAACATGAAATCGCGCATTGGGAATTCAGCGGCTGGGACATATATCTTAGCACGAGCAAAGGATTATACAGAGAAGCGAAGCCGGACACAATCGAAGGCTGGACTGAGAAAATCCATGATGTCACTGGATACGATAAAAATGTTATCAAGAAAGCGTTGGAGATTTATCAAACCCGCGCATGATCTTAAACCTTGAAAAAAACTCATTTTATACATATCATGTGGAAAGAGGAGAGGATAAGATGAGCCATTATGACCAGCAATACAATGCTATCATTCAAAAAATTATTGAATCAGGGATCTCCGATGAAGAATATCAGGTCCGGACGAAGTGGGATTCAGACGGAACGCCGGCTCATACACTGAGCATCATGAGCGAAAAAATGCGGTTTGACAATTCGGAAGTGCCGATTTTGACGACGAAGAAGGTGGCGTGGAAAACGGCCATCAAAGAGCTGCTTTGGATCTGGCAGCTGAAATCCAATGATGTCCAAGTTCTGAACGATATGGGGGTTCATATTTGGGATCAATGGCGGCTTGAAGACGGCACAATCGGAGCAGCCTACGGCTATCAATTAGCGAAGAAAAACAGAACGGTTAACGGGCAGAAAACCGATCAAGTGGATTATTTGCTCCATCAGTTAAAGCATAATCCGTCTTCACGCAGGCATTTGACCATGCTGTGGAATCCCGATGACTTGGACGGCATGGCTTTGACGCCCTGCGTCTATGAGACGCAATGGTATGTGAAAGAAGGAAAGCTCTCTTTGGAAGTAAGAGCGAGAAGCAATGACATGGCGCTTGGCAACCCGTTCAATGTGTTCCAATATAACGTCTTGCAGCGCATGATCGCCCAAGTCCTCGGTTATGAGCTGGGCGAATACATCTTCAATATCGGCGACTGTCACATTTATACCCGTCACATCGATAATTTAAACATTCAGATGAAACGCGAGCAATATGAAGCGCCGAAGCTGTGGATCAACCCGGACATCAAAAACTTTTATGACTTTACAATCGATGATTTTAAATTAATTGACTATAAGCACGGCGACAAGCTGACATTTGAAGTTGCCGTATAAACAGGCGGATTTTCCGCCTGTTTTTTTGTTGTGTGAATGAATCATTTTTAAAAAATACAACGATGAAAAAATTTGCATATCCGGCTGCCGCATGTTTCCTGATGGCAGCCGTGTATACGTTTAGAGCGGACGCAAAAAGCACATGCAGTTTTTCACGGGTATGACCCGAGCATTTAACTTACGTTTATTTACACAATCTAAACGTCTTTTTCACAAAGAGCCCGAAAAGCAAAAACAATTCTCTCTTAATCTGTTAGTGACACCAGCATATACAAGAGGAGGTTGTTTTTGTCATGATCAAAAAATGGGCGACTCATCTGCTGTTTTCCGCATTGGTGCTGCTTGGGCTTTCGGGAGGGGCTGCATATTCTTCTCAGCATGCCGAAGGCGTTGCAAGGTATGATGACGTATTGTATTTTCCGGCATCGCGCTATCCTGAAACCGGTGCTCATATAAGCGATGCGATCAAAGCGGGCCATTCAGATGTCTGCACAATTGAAAGATCTGGAGCGGATAAGCGCCGTCAGGAATCATTAAAAGGGATTCCGACTAAGCCGGGCTTTGACCGTGACGAATGGCCGATGGCCATGTGTGAAGAAGGAGGAAAAGGAGCGTCGGTCAGATATGTCAGCTCATCGGATAACCGCGGAGCCGGCTCCTGGGTCGGGAACAGGCTGAGCGATTACGCTGACGGGACGAGAATTTTGTTTATCGTTCGATAAAAGGGAGACAATGAAAAATGTTTCCTCAAGGAAACATTGTTGTTGACAAGAAAACTCGTTTGGGGGATAATGGTAATGTAAGCATATGATCAATCCCTCTGTTTCAGGCTCGCATCCTTCATTCCGTCTGGATGTGGGCCTGTTTTTTCGTGCGAAAAAAAACCGCCGACCGGCGGTTTTGCTGATGAGTCCGTTTTTTAATGAACCGTGCGGAATACGCCAATGACTTTTCCGAGAATCGTCACATTCTGGAGGATGATCGGTTCCATCGTCGGGTTTTCCGGCTGAAGGCGGATATGGGTTTCTTCCTTGAAAAACCGCTTAACAGTCGCTTCGTCGTCTTCGGTCATCGCAACGACGATATCTCCGTTGTTTGCGGTGTTCTGCTGTTTGACTATCACATAATCCTGATCAAGAATTCCGGCATCTATCATGCTTTCGCCCATGATCTCCAGCATAAAGACATGCTCATCCGGCGGCGCCAGGCGGTCTGGAAGCGGAAAGTATTCCTCAATGTTTTCGACTGCGGTAATCGGCGTACCGGCCGTCACCTTTCCGATGACCGGGACATTGACAACCTGGTTTTTCGGAATGTGAATTTCTTCCTCTGTATCGAGAATTTCGATCGCTCTCGGCTTCGTCGGATCCCTTCTGATCAATCCCTTCGTTTCAAGCCTTGCCAAGTGGCCGTGTACCGTTGAACTTGACGCCAGGCCGACCGCTTCTCCGATCTCCCTGACGGAAGGCGGATAGCCTTTGCGTTTCACTTCTTCTTTAATGAAACGCAAAATATCAAGTTGTCTTTTTGATAGCTTCGTCATTTTTTGCACCTCAAAACGTCGATTTTAGCTAGATTATAGCATGTTTTTCCTTTGAGTACAAACATAGGTTCGAAAAAAACGATTGACAGAAACATTTGTTCGTATGTATACTGAAATCATAAAACCGAACAAACATTCTGGGGTGATGGATATGAAAAGAGAATCATTGATTTTTGTCAGTCTGTTTACTGCTGTGATCAGCTGCTGTATTCTGTTTGTGTCTTTTGCCGGTAAAATCGAAGAAAGAAAGCAATATGTTAAAATAGAAGTGCAGGAAGGCGATACATTGTGGGAGCTGGCCGACCGGATCAAAGGCGGAAAACCCGCTGACAAACAAAAATTCATCGAATGGGTCGCCGATAAAAACAATCTGCCGACCTCCGTTATTAAACCGGGCGATGTTTTGGTCCTGCCGGTAGCCAAACAGCACTCCGATCAATATCAGCTTGCAGTTGTAGAATAAATGATTGAGGGGATTTCCATGAATGCGATTATTTACACCAGGGTAAGCACTGCGAAGGAGCAGCAGGAAACCTCATTAAAACGGCAGGCTGAAGAGCTCCAGTCGCTTGCCGCCGAGCACGGGATGAACGTCGTGAACGTCATTTCCGAACAGGCGAGCGGATATGAGATGGACCGCGACGGCGTCTTCGATCTGCTCGAGGAAATCAAAACATCAGACATTGACGCAGTTTTAATACAGGATGATACGCGACTTGGAAGAGGGAATGCCAAAATTGCCCTTCTTCACTGTTTATATAAAGAAGGCGTTCAAATCTACACGCTGGCTCACCGGGGAAAACTTGAGCTTTCCGAAGCGGATTCGATGGTTTTGGAGATTGTCGGCATTGTCGAAGAATACCAGCGGAAAATACATAACCTGAAAATTAAGCGGGGAATGAAGAAGGCGATCGAAAACGGCTACCGCCCGGAGAGGAATCTGAAACACCGCAATGAAGGCGGCGGGAGAGAGCGGATCGAAGCGCCTCTTTCAGAAATCGTCAGGCTCAGGGAGAACAAGCTGACGTTTGCGGAGATTGCAGCCGTGTTGAGAGGGTTCGGATACAGCATTTCAAAAGCAACCGTTCACCGCCGCTACCAGGAGTATAAGGACGGCCTTGCAGACTAATCTGTTGTCAAACGAAAGCGGATTTAGTAGTATGATGGATATATACCGAATCAAAGGAGTATCTTATGATTTCTAATGAAAAAATAGCCAGAATTAACGAGCTTGCCAAAAAAGCAAAGAGCGGATCTTTAACAGACGAAGAAAAAGCAGAACAGCAGAAGCTTCGCCAGGAATATCTTCAAGGCGTCCGCGCGTCTATGAAAAACACGTTGAAAACTGTGACGATTGTTGATCCTGAAGGTAATGATGTGACGCCTGAAAAGCTCAAACAGGAAAAAAGAAACCGCCGATTGCATTAATTTGGGGAATACGCCGATATCGTATTCCCTTTTTGTATATACTACAATTTAAAATGAAGGCAAAGATTCGTCATTTTTCACTGCTTTTGAGCTGAAATGGTTGTGAAAACCGATGGGTAGATTTATGATAAGAAAGTAGAGTCCATACAGGAAGGGGATCATAATGAAAACGATTGAATTAAAATCTGTCGCAACAATACGAACACTCTCCATAGACGCGATTGAAAAAGCTAAATCCGGTCACCCCGGCATGCCGATGGGGACTGCTCCGATGGCTTATGCGCTTTGGACAAAAATGATGAATGTCAGCCCTGAAAATCCGAATTGGTTTAACAGGGACCGTTTTGTGCTGTCCGCCGGACACGGATCAATGCTTCTGTACAGCATGCTTCACTTAAGCGGATATGACGTTTCAATTGAAGACCTCAAGAATTTCCGCCAATGGGGAAGCAAAACGCCTGGACATCCGGAATTCGGACATACTCCGGGTGTAGATGCGACGACAGGCCCGCTTGGCCAAGGAATCGGAATGGCTGTCGGAATGGCGCTTGCTGAACGTCACCTTGCGGAAACTTACAACCGTGACGACTATCGCGTCGTTGATCATTATACATACAGCATTTGCGGTGACGGAGACTTGATGGAGGGAATTTCATCGGAAGCGGCTTCGCTTGCGGGACATTTGAAACTCGGCCGTCTCATCGTGCTTTATGATTCAAATGACATTTCGCTTGACGGTGAATTAAACCGCTCATTCTCTGAAAATGTGAAGCAGCGTTTTGAAGCGATGAATTGGGAAGTGCTTTATGTTGAAGACGGCAATAACATTGCCGAGATTACGGCGGCCGTCGAGAAAGCGAAACAAAATGAAAAGCAGCCGACATTAATTGAAGTGAAAACAACGATCGGTTTCGGCTCTCCAAACCGCGCGGGAACATCCGGCGTTCACGGTGCTCCGCTTGGCTCAGAAGAGGCGAAATTAACGAAGGAAGCGTATGAGTGGACATACGAAGAAGATTTTTATGTCCCTTCTGAAGTGTACGAACACTTTAACGAAACAGTGAAAGAAGCGGGCAAGAAAAAAGAGGCGGAATGGAACGAGCTGTTCTCCGCATACAAGAAAGCCCACCCGGAACTTGCCGAAGAGCTTGAACTTGCGATGAAGGGCGAGCTTCCTGAAGGTTGGGATCAGAAAGTACCTGCGTATGAGAAAGGAAGCAGCCTTGCTTCGCGTGCATCCTCAGGGGAAGTATTAAACGGAATCGCACAACAAGTGCCGTTCTTCTTTGGCGGATCCGCTGACTTGGCCGGCTCCAACAAAACGACAATCAAAAACGGCGGAGATTTTTCAGCGAGAGATTACGCCGGCAGAAATATCTGGTTCGGTGTACGTGAATTTGCGATGGGAGCAGCTTTGAACGGAATGGCTCTCCACGGTGGCCTTCGCGTATTCGGCGGAACGTTCTTCGTTTTCTCCGACTATCTGAGACCTGCGATCCGTCTTGCTGCATTAATGGGGCTTCCTGTCACATATGTGTTTACACATGACAGCATTGCCGTCGGAGAAGACGGACCGACTCATGAGCCGATTGAACAGCTGGCATCACTTCGTGCGCTGCCGAACTTGTCCGTCATCAGACCTGCAGACGGAAATGAAACAGCAGCAGCCTGGAAACTGGCGCTTCAATCAAAAAGTCAGCCGACTGCGCTTGTGTTGACACGTCAAAACTTGCCGACAATCGATCAGTCTCCTGAAGCAGCTTATGAAGGCGTTGAAAAAGGTGGATATGTCGTTTCGAAAAGCCAAAACGAAAAACCGCAAGCGATCTTGCTTGCGAGCGGATCTGAAGTTGGCCTTGCGCTTGACGCACAAAGCGAGCTGAAAAAAGAAGGCATTGACGTATCCGTTGTCAGCGTTCCGTCTTGGGATCGTTTCGACAAGCAGCCGGCCGAATATAAAAACGCTGTCCTTCCAACTGATGTGACAAAGCGTCTCGCAATTGAAATGGGATCACCGCTCGGATGGGAGAGATATACCGGCACTGACGGGGACATTCTCGGAATCGACCATTTCGGTGCTTCAGCTCCCGGCGAAACGATCATGAAAGAATACGGTTTTACGCCTGCGAATGTAGTTGACCGGGTGAAAAAACTGTTAAATCGCTAATCGGGGCATATGAAAGAGAATGATCTGCGGATCATTCTCTTTTTTTCATTTCGACAAAATTAGTCGCTTCTTTTATCATCATCAGACAATTATTTCTAACCCCCTTTTGTATAATAGAAAGCATATATTCTTCGATACAGGGGGATGAGACAGTGATGGAACGCCATTATTATACGTATTTGATAGAAGAGGAATTTGCCAGCCATTATTTTGGAAGAGAGTCTGTCATGTTCAAGCTGTTTTACGATTATCATTGGACGAGCCCCGATCAAAAGTCTCCATTAGCCGCCAAGCAGATCGAGTTCATTACAAAACCGATTCCCGCAGCCCATATACACAAAAGAATGAAAATGAACCTCTGCCGGGAAGACTATACACAAGTTGACTATGTATACAGATTGATTGTTCCAAAAGGAAGCGCTTCTTTTATTATCAAAGACCGACATATTGAGATTTTGGCGAAGGGTCCATTCGATGCCGAAACGGTTTTCTTTGAGGTTTTGCGGAAAGTAAGTCCGTGTTTCCTTGCGATGGATTTTAATATGAAACGTTACGGCTGGCTGAACCCTGTGAAAGAAAGAAATTTTGTATAAAAAAAAGATTTTGGACTGTAGATGTTGTATAATAGCGTTTGGTTTAGTACACTTTATACGAGACAACATGAAGGAGGAAATTAAATGGATTTATGGGTTGTCATCCTAGTGGGCGTTTTAGCATTGCTCGCAGGTGTTGCACTCGGATTTTTTATTGCTCGTAAATATATGATGAACTATTTGAAAAAAAATCCGCCAATTAATGAACAAATGCTGCGCATGATGATGATGCAGATGGGTATGAAACCATCCCAGAAGAAAATTAATCAAATGATGAAAGCCATGGAAAATCAAACGAAATAATACGAATGCGATTATGACATAGAAGGAACATGGTTATAAAATAAAAAACCCGCTTCCGGGTTTTTTATTTTGATCTATGATTATTGTGTATGTCCGAGAGATAGTTTTTGGTATTCCAAAAGAAGGATATCCAGCTGCTGGCTGTGCTGAATGGTGATATGTGAAGTCATGCCGTTTGTCATGACGATTTTTAGCAGCTCTTTTCTTTTTTCCTCAATTTCATGAAGCAGATTTTCTTTCATCACAGGAATTTATCCTTTCTTCTGTAAAAATCATCTTTTTGTTGCCTACTAAATGTTATTATATCCATATATAGGTTCCTTTTCAATTCTGAAGGTGATAAGGGTAAATTGTCAAAATTGATTATATAAAGAAATTCGTGAAACCAACATCCTTTTTTGTGATATGTTAGGAAATTGAAATGTAATTGTCATATCAAATGATTTTCTTTCATAGTATTCCAAAAAATAGAAGGGAGAAAGAGATGGCTGATATCAACTATATTCTCGCTTTCGGTGCAGGGTTTCTATCGTTTATTTCGCCATGCTGCCTGCCGCTGTATCCCGCTTTTTTATCATATATTACAGGTGTCAGCATGAGTGAAATCCATTCTGACAGACTTATGTTTCAAAAAAGGAGCCTGATACATACAATCTTTTTCCTGATTGGCTTTTCGATGATCTTTGTGGCTCTCGGCTACAGCACATCGCTTGTCGGGTCCTTTTTTAAGGATTATCATCAGCTCATCAGGCAGCTTGGTGCGGTATTCATCATCTTTTTTGGATTTGTCACACTGGGGGTTTTTAAGCCTGAATTTTTAATGAAAGAAAGGCGCCTCCATTTTAAAAACAGGCCCGGCGGCCTGCTCGGTTCTGTCGGAATCGGAATGGCATTTGCTGCCGGCTGGACGCCCTGCACCGGTCCGATTCTTGCAGCGGTCATCACACTCGCCGGAACGAACCCGATGTCGGCCGTGCCTTATATGGTGCTTTATGCGCTTGGATTCAGCCTGCCGTTTCTGCTCCTGTCTTTTTTCATGACAAAGATGAAATGGCTTCGAAAGCATCAGCTCATCATCATGAAGATCGGCGGAATTGCAATGATTGCAGTCGGAATCCTGCTGTTCTTTGACTGGATGACGAAAATCATTATCGTACTGTCAGGCCTGTTCGGCGATTTCAGAGGCTTTTAGATACCTGGCTAAGGACCGCCTTGGTTTTTTGTTATAATAGGACTTATTCACAGCAAAATTGAATAATGATGTTGGAGGGGAGTATGACAAGGGTTTTAATTGTTGATGATGCAAAATTTATGAGAGATAAAATCAGAGAAATACTTGAAACAGAAGACTTGCAAGTCGCGGGTGAAGCCGGGAACGGGGAAGAAGCTGTTTTGCTTTATCAAGAGCTGCAGCCGGACTTGGTTATCATGGATATTACAATGCCTGTGAAAAACGGGATTGAAGCTTTAAAGGACATGATCCAGCTGAACCCGAAGGTGAAAGTGATCATGTGTACGGCCATGCGGCAAAAGCGAATCGTTGTTGAAGCGATCGAAGCCGGAGCCAAGGACTTTATCGTCAAGCCTTTCGAGGAGACGAAAGTCGTCGAAGCGATTCGCCACGTGCTGGGAAATCCTTGCAGCTGAAAAACCTGAACATGGTTTTTTTCTTCGTTTTGGAGTATAGTAACAAGTAGAGAAATTAGCTTTAGAAAAAGGGATGATATGTATGATGATCGTCGTTTCATCTATACTTGCCGTCGTGATGGCCGTCATTGTCATGGCTGTCAGAATCAAGTCATCTGAAAAACCGGCTACGGCCAAAAAAATTATACTGCCTCCGATTTTTATGAGCACCGGTGCTCTCATGTTTTTATTTCCGATGTTCCACGTGACCGGTGCCGAATTTTTGGAAGCTCTCACAGTGGGCATGATCTTTTCTATTTTCTTAATTAAAACCTCAAAATTTGAAATCCGCGATGATAAAATCTATATTAAACGCTCCAAATCGTTTGTGTTTATTTTAATTGCGCTGCTCGTCATCCGGATCGCGATGAAGAGCATATTAAGCACAACGATCGATTACGGCGCACTGAGCGGAATGTTTTGGATTCTGGCTTTCGGGATGATCGTTCCTTGGCGGATTGCCATGTTTTTATCGTTCAGAAAGCTTTCAAGCCAGATTGAAGCGTCAAATCACATACAGGTCAATTAAAACAAAACCTTTCCTTCTTTCAGGAAAGGTTTTGTTTATTTAAAAAGCTCTTGATAGGAAGAGTGATCAATGTTCTTTTCTTTTAAACGCTTTACGAGGAACTTATGGTCTTTTTTCGGTGTGGCCATAATATAGCCTCTGACGATTAAATCCCGGTCGATTGCACCTGCTTTTTCCTTTAATGCGAGTTCTCCGATCTTTCCGGCGATTTTCGCTTTTGCTACATCGCGAAACAGTTCGGGTACGGGAGAAACTAATTCTTCAAGCAGTTCTTTTTCTTCTTCATTCCACAAATGCCTTGTCTGTTCAATATAATAATCCTGCCAGTCCAGCTCAGATTTCCCATCTTCTTTAGGCAGCCTTTTTAAAAATTTTCGAAACATGAAAAAACCGCCGATTGACAAGAGGACGATCATGATGACGATCCAAGCGAGCATCAGCCATAAAAACCATCCTTCCAGCATCTCTCATCACTCCTTTGTCTATAACCTATTTTACATGAAGGCGTTTTAGAAGAACATAGAAAAAATAATATAAAATGGGACACCGGCCTGATCAAAAGAGGTGCTAGAACATAATCTATTGTATAGCAATTCCCTAATCGGCCATAGAGAATTGCTAGCGGATATTTGACGAACGAACGGAAAAAACCCGGATGGCAAAGTGTTTTACGCGCTGTCCGGGTTCTGCTTGTTGTGCATGTATGATATAAAAGGAATATGAAATGAAAGCGAAACTTCATCTTGGCTTGCTTCCTTATTGATTTTAACTGCAAGAATGCTGTTCTCGCATTCCGCTTCGATCTGTTTGTCATTCAAAAAGAAAGGAAGCATCAGCGATTTTTCGTAATGCTGTTCATCGGTTTTAACCGCAAGCTTGAAATCGTAGCCGGAAAACGTCATGTCAAGGTGCCGGGCATTCAAGCGGCTTAAATCTGCTTCGATTATATATTCAGTGCTCGTTTCATAAAGGTCGATCGGAAAAGTCTCATCATAGAGGAGAAAAGGGTCGTCAACAAACTGTTTCATCCATTCTTTATCAAAATCTGCGGAATCGAAACGTTTTGTATTTGTCATTTGATCATTCCTCCATACCTAGCCTTACCGTTAGATTATGCACAGCTGTGAATTCATGTGAAGGAGGCGATTCGAAGGGGGTTGCATCGCCAGAGAGGTAAAGTAAAAAACCGCGCCGTGAAAGACGCGGAAAATGTTACATATCGTGACTGGAATTATGTTTTTGTCTCGTATGGTTCCGGTTTTTAACTTTTTTGCTTCCGCTCAAAGGCTCTGGCTGCCCAGGCTGAGCTCCTTTCGGTGCGTTTTTGCGCATATCTTTGCCGTCGTTTTTATTTGTCAATGTCTTAACCTCCTAAGCCATTCATGAAGGATTTTTAGGATTTATTGATTGGTCTTCCGTTTTTTGTTGTTTTGGCGTTCCGCCTCAGTGAGAATATGCTGGTCATCTTCAATATATCCCGCGCCGTTTCCTTGGCGTTTAGCATTGTTCATTCCATTGATGACATGATTTGCTTTTCGTTTGGCCAATTTCGATCACCTCAGACTGTAGTATAGCCTTAGCGGGTGTATTGTATAAAAAAATGTATTTCCAGTAAAATAAACTTTTTTCCTTGTATAAGGCATTCTTATTGAATTTAATAAAAACATTGATATTTACTTATGTTTAAAATTGTTTTAAGATTAAATTGTGAGAAAATTGTGGTGAAATATGCCGATTTTTCTGGCGTATGATCTTGATCTTTAAAGGGGGATTTTGGAGAAATGGCGAATCAGCAACAAGTCGCAAAAAAAGACGCTTTTCAATCAAGAAAAACGTTTACAGTACAAGGCAAAACGTACAGCTATTATTCTTTAAAAGCATTAGAGGATCAAGGAATCGGAAACGTATCAAAACTGCCTTATTCCATTAAAGTTTTGCTCGAATCCGTTCTTCGTCAAGTAGACGGGAGAGTCATTACAAAGGAACACGTTGAAAACTTGGCAAAATGGGGCACTGCCGAATTAAAGGATATTGACGTTCCTTTCAAACCATCCCGCGTTATTTTGCAGGACTTTACCGGCGTTCCAGCCGTTGTAGACCTTGCTTCATTAAGAAAAGCGATGGCTTCAGTCGGCGGAGATCCGGATAAAATCAATCCTGAAATACCGGTAGACCTTGTCATCGACCACTCCGTACAAGTTGACAAAGCGGGTACGGAAGATGCATTGACAATTAATATGGACCTTGAATTCCAACGAAATGCAGAGCGTTACAAATTTTTAAGCTGGGCTAAGAAAGCGTTTAATAACTATCAGGCTGTTCCCCCTGCTACAGGTATTGTTCACCAGGTGAACCTTGAGTATTTGGCAAACGTTGTCCATGCTGTGGAAGAAGACGGCGAGATTGTCGCTTATCCTGACACGCTTGTCGGTACTGACTCCCATACAACGATGATCAACGGAATCGGCGTTCTCGGCTGGGGCGTCGGCGGAATTGAAGCTGAAGCGGGCATGCTCGGCCAGCCTTCATATTTCCCTGTACCTGAAGTAATCGGAGCGAAGCTTGTCGGAAAGCTGCCGAACGGCACGACGGCGACGGACTTGGCGCTTAAAGTAACACAGGTGCTGCGTGAAAAAGGCGTGGTCGGAAAGTTCGTCGAATTCTTCGGACCGGGTGTTGCAGAACTTCCGCTTGCAGACCGTGCGACAATCGCAAATATGGCTCCTGAATACGGCGCGACTTGCGGTTTCTTCCCTGTTGATGAGGAAGCATTGGAATACATGCGTTTAACAGGCCGTGATGAAGAACATATCAATGTGGTGAAAGAATATTGCCGTCAAAACGGATTGTTCTACACGCCTGATCAGGAAGATCCCGTTTTTACCGATATCGTTGAAATTGACTTGTCAAAAGTTGAAGCGAATCTTTCAGGTCCGAAGCGTCCTCAGGATCTCATTCCGCTGACTGACATGAAAGAGACATTCCACAAGCATTTGGCAAGCCCTGCAGGGAACCAGGGATTCGGTTTAAACGCGAGTGAGGCTGACAAAGAAATCAAATTTAAGCTTGAAAACGGCGAAGAAGCCGTCATGAAAACGGGTGCGATCGCGATTGCGGCGATCACCAGCTGCACAAATACATCAAACCCTTATGTCTTAATCGGTGCGGGCCTTGTTGCTAAAAAAGCGGTTGAACTGGGATTGAAAGTACCGAACTATGTGAAAACATCCCTGGCTCCGGGTTCAAAAGTCGTAACAGGCTACTTAGTCAATTCAGGCCTGCTTCCATATATGCGCGAGCTTGGATTTAACATCGTCGGATACGGCTGTACGACATGTATCGGGAACTCCGGACCGCTTGCGCCTGAAATCGAAAAAGCGGTTGCCGAAAATGACCTGCTGATTACGTCTGTCCTTTCCGGAAACCGTAACTTTGAAGGCCGGATTCATCCGCTTGTCAAAGGAAACTATCTGGCGTCTCCGCCGCTTGTCGTAGCCTATGCATTGGCGGGCACGGTAGATATTGACCTGAAAAACGAACCGATCGGCGTCGGAAAAGACGGTCAAAACGTATACTTCAACGATATTTGGCCGACGATGGACGAAATCAACTCCGTCGTGAAGCAAACCGTTACTCCTGAGTTGTTCAGAAAAGAATATGAGCGCGTGTTTGATGACAATGAACGCTGGAATGCGATTGAAACAACGGATGAAGCCCTGTATAAATGGGATGAAGAATCCACTTACATTCAAAACCCGCCGTTCTTTGAAAACATGTCAGTTGAGCCTGGTACGGTTGAACCGCTTAAAGGCTTGCGCATTGTCGGCAAATTCGGAGATTCTGTCACGACAGACCATATTTCTCCTGCGGGAGCGATCGGCAAAGACACACCAGCCGGAAAATATCTGCAGGAAAAAGGCGTTTCTCCTAGAGACTTCAACTCATATGGTTCAAGACGCGGAAACCATGAAGTCATGATGAGGGGAACATTCGCCAACATCAGAATCAAAAACCAGATCGCTCCGGGTACAGAAGGCGGTTATACAACGTATTGGCCGACCGGAGAAGTAATGTCCATCTACGATGCCTGCATGAAGTATAAAGAAGACGGCACAGGTCTGGTCGTCATTGCCGGAAAAGACTACGGAATGGGTTCTTCCCGCGACTGGGCGGCAAAAGGAACAAATCTGCTCGGCATCAAAACCGTCATTGCAGAAAGCTTTGAAAGAATTCACAGAAGCAACCTTGTGCTGATGGGCGTTCTTCCGCTTCAATTTAAAGAGGGAGAAAACGCTGAAACGCTCGGTTTGACCGGGAAAGAAACGATTGAAGTTGACGTGAGTGAGACGGTTCGCCCGCGGGATCTCGTTCAAGTCAAAGCGATTGCCGAAGACGGCACAGTCAAGTCGTTTGAAGCTGTTGTACGCTTTGACAGCGAAGTAGAAATCGATTATTACCGTCACGGCGGAATCCTGCAAATGGTGCTCCGCAATAAAATGAAACAGTAATTGAATGAGGAGAGAAAGCCTTTAGCTTTCTCTTCTTTTTTCAGCGTGATCCTGAATTGGAGGTTGCCGATGATGAAAAAATTGCTGGCTGCCGCGTTTCTTTTCGTTTTGGCCGGTCTTGCGGTATGGAACTTCACAGGGCAAAAGGAAGCCGAAATCGGCATTGCGAAAGGAGACAAGGCGCCTGATTTTACGCTTCCGTCTTTAAAGGATGGAAACGAAGTATCTTTATCAGACTTTAAAGGAAAAAAAGTGCTGTTGAATTTTTGGGCCACCTGGTGTAAACCGTGTGAAATAGAAATGCCTGCAATGGAAGAACTCCAAAACGAAAATCAGGACATTGCTGTTTTGGCCGTCAACTTTACCTCTTCCGAGAAAAACGAAGAGTCGGTCAAAACGTTTGCCGAAAGGCACGGTTTACATTTCCCTATCGTCTTAGATCGAACGGGCATCAATGCGAAATACGAGATTTTTTCGTATCCGACAACATTTATTATTGATGAAAACGGAATGATTCAAGATATCGTCCTTGGGACGATGTCGAAAAAGAATATGGAAGAAAAGCTGGGATTATAAAAAATCCCGGCTTTTTTGCTTATATCGCCCAAAAAATGGTGAAAATGAAAACAAGCTGGAGGTGATTCAACATGAAAAAAACGAAAAGGCGGACATTTGAAGAACTTGTCTTGGAAAACAAAAAGGAGCTCATGACCAACCAGGAGTTTCTTGATCGGCTGGAAGATAAGCTTGAAGAGAAATTTAAGCTGAAGTGACTTTTTAAAAATCGATTCATGTTTACGCTCCTTTTTGAGAATCCTAATGCTGAAAAGGAGGGATAGACATGCCGAGGGAACATGACAAACAGTCTAAATTTGCCCCAAGCCATCTTGGGACAAAACCGGTAGAATATAAGCGCAACAAAGGAAAAAAGATGCATGATAAATCAGGAGAAACGCCGATCATTATGCAGACAAAGGGCGAGTAAAGAAGAAAAGGAGGCAGAGACCCGCATGACACACCAAAAACATCATCCGGATGACAGATCAGACAACGTGGAGAAGCTTCAAGACATGGTGCAGAACACAATCGAAAATATCGAGGAGTCTGAGGAGCAGCTGTCTTTTGCCAACCAGGCGGAACAGGAGCAGATCCGCGAAAAAAATCAACGCCGAAATGAGAGCATTGAGGCGATGCGCAATGAAATCCATGACGAGGCGGAAGACCGCGAAAACGGATATCATCAATAAACCAGGGCGACCTGGTTTTTTTGCATGAAGCCGTCTGTCGTGTTTTTGCCCATTCTATATGCTAAGATTGGATTATATATATTGTGAAAAGGGAGTAGAGGAATTTGTACGTCTCAAAAAAAGAAATAGAAGTCCGCTATGCCGAAACAGACCAAATGGGCGTCGTCTATCACGCCAATTATTTGATTTGGATGGAGGTTGGACGGACGGCTTTAATTAAAGAACTCGGCTTCTCTTACGCCGAAATGGAGAAAGACGGCATCCTGTCGCCTGTCGTGGATATCAATGTCCGCTACGTCAAACCTCTTCGCTACGGTGAAACCGCGACGGTACATACATGGATTGAAGAATATAACGGCTTTAAAACGGTATATGGGTATGAAATCTTCAATTCCGCTGGTGAAACCGCTGTGAAGGCCACATCGTCCCATATTTGCGTTGACGGGGACAGCTTCAAACCGGTTCAGTTCCGTAAGCTTTATCCAAAGTGGCATGAAGCTTATGAAGAGGCCAAAAAGTAATGGCATTCGGTATTAAAAGAAACGAGCTGAACGAATGGAAGCGCGCCGTTTTAAACGGCGAAGTTGCGTTCCTCACGCATTACTGGCTCGATGACAGGTATCCGGATGTCAATACCGTGACAAAAGCCGGATGCGGCAACATTGATAAGCTTGCAGAGTGGGGCAAACAGTACGGACTGAAAAAAGAGTGGATCCATAAAAGAAGCAAATTTCCTCACTTTGATTTATTGGGAGAGAAGCAGATCGAGATTTTAAAACAAGAAAAGCTCTCAAGCCATATCAAGCGTTTCAGGCTCGAATAATCCGGTGTTTTAGAGAAACCCGGACACCCTTGAAACAAGCAAGGATTGTCCTTGCTTGTTTCATCCTGACGAGCAAACATTGAAGGAGAAAAAGTCGGAACGATATCTTTAGTTTCAAGATGTGTACCTTAGTGTTTTTCATGCCTTGATAAGGCCGCAGTCATTTTATTTTTCGTGAAAAAGTCCCTAAAACAAGAAGTTTTAGGGAGCAGAGTGAGCGTCTCATTGACTTTGATTGTTTAATTTGTGCAGGATGTCCTGATCTATTTGCTTCTCGCTTGCTTTTTCTTTGCTGGATATGATTTCTCTTCTGTCTTCCCAATGAATAATATAATACTGACCTTTCTGCATTTTTTCCTGAGAAGAGAGTTTTAGGTTTTTGGGTTTTCCATCTTTATCATAACCCGTAACATCATAGTTATAATTTATATATGTGTATCCATCACTTGTTTTTTCTTTAACGACTTTTGGATCTGTTGTAATTTTGACGTAATAAGCTTCCGTTGAATAATATCCGGAATATAAAAAATAGCCCCCGGCCAAAATCATCAGTCCTACCGTTAAAATCCCTAAAAACCATTTCATCTTTTATCACCTCGAACCCATCATATATAAAACCTCCAAACGAAACCATTGATTTATCTTACATATTCCTTTCACTGTTGTAAGTATTTAAAGTCCAAGCGCACCAAAAAAACAGCTACTTGAAGTAGGAAGAAGCATTGAGAAAAAAGAATCTGTTCACCATTAGATCTGATAAGGGTAAATTGAGGCTTTAGCATTTGAGAAAATCACTTTTCAGTTGTGGCTTGTTGCAGATAAAAGAAGGGGAGGTTTTTGCGAAATAGGGGGAAAATCGTTTTCCATTCTATCAATCGCTGTTATGCTGACTATTAAAAAGATATTTGAAGCATCAGTGCAGTGAAATTATATTTTCCAAGCAAAAAGACACCTTTTTGGTGAAGATGTCCTTCGAAAATACCCATCATAATCCATTGAGACTGCCATTTTTTAATCAATGAAAAAATTAAATGCGGTCAAAAGGATAGAAATACCCAATATAGTTCCCACGACAATGCTATGCCGTTTACGATTCATCACAACAACAGCGATATATTCACGGATCATGGCGTTCGGCCAATAATAAAAAGCGGTCTTTGAACCGATGCCATCGCTTTTCAAGCCTGCTCGTTTTGCATATAGGCTGGCACGGAACAGATGGAAATTGTTTGTTGTGAAGATGCTGTTATATTTGCCGTCTGTTAATGAGTCCATCAGTTGTTTGGAGAAAAGCATATTTTGATATGTATTTACAGAACGGTCTTCTTTCAAAGTGTGCTCTCCAGGTATCCCTTTTTTTATAGCATATCTTTGCATGGCTTCGGCTTCAGAAAGATTTTCATCAGGTCCTTGCCCGCCGGAGAAAATGATTTTTGGCGGAGAAGCAACAGCTGTCTGTTTCCAATAAAAATCGACAGCCTTATTGATCCTGCTTGCTAAAAGCGGGGGGACTGTATCGTTAATTAATCCACTCCCGAGAACGATGATGTAATCCTGATTAAGCTTCGGTCTGTTAAATTGATATAGAAAATAAGCTGTTAAGAAATTTGTTAAATGAAAAAAGAAATAGATCGTAATAAGCGATGATCCCGCAAACAATGGCTGAACATTTGGCGATAAAAAACGAGCGGGGTCAATCACGGATAATAGGAAAAATATGATAATGCCTAACCCGGAAATTAAAGTCAAACAATTAGACAATCGCCGTCCTTCTCTTTTGATAAGAATTCTCGCATTCAGAAATAACCCGATCATTAAAGCAAATAGACCAAACGTTAGGATAAAGAAAAAGATCAGCAGCGGTACAATGACGAACAGTCTGAAAAAACCGATTCCGACAACGTATGCCAGATAGTAGGATAGAACAAGAAATGAACAAAAAAATAGATTGAATAAAAAACCGTTGATGATCCTTCTTCGGTCCGTTAAATAAAAGATCAGAAAAACAGCTAGCAAAATAAAGGTTATCACACCGTAAACCATGTCAAACACCTCGATATCAATGACTCTGTATAATATGGGAAAATCCTTGCCGGTTTATTTTAGACGAACTGCATTTTAGATATACAGAATCTATACTCACTCGGTTATTCGGGAGGTGTACGCAGCGTACGGTGTGCAGCTGCCGCACACTCAGGCGAGCCAGTCTATGTGTTGGAAGGCTTTTTTCGGTACTTTAATTAAGATGAAAAATAAAAAAACTTGCAGAAAAACAAGAGTTTCTCTGCAAGCTTTATAAAATGCTCTTTTTTACTGATATTCAAAAACAGGCTCTTCCGAAGATTCGTTATAGGTGACAAGCAGATCATGGCCGTCGAAATACCATACATCGCTTTCTTCAACGAAAAACGTAATGCCGTCTTTTTCCGCGCTCACACCGATTTGCTGCGGCTCATCTTTTGAAACCCCAAGGGAGAAGCCTTTTTGAACATTGCTGCAGCCTCCGTAACGGACAAAGAAGCGAACCTGATCTCCTTCTTTTAAATCAAGCTCGTCCTTATACCATTTAAGCGCCTCTTCATTAATTTTCAAATTCACGGGCAAGCACTCCTTCATCATTTGTTTCAAAGCATGCTGAATCTATTTATAGTATATAACGATTTTGTCCGATCATGAAAATATAATGTTTTTCGGATAGGCTCATTTTTTGCCGGACATCCACTTGATTTTGGGCTCGGTTTTATCCATAATGCGTTTAATGTTCGTCCTGTGTCTGTATACGACAAACGCCGTTAGAAAGGCGACGACTGCCACCAATAAAAGATCTTTCGTAAACAGGCTGTAAACCGTTGTATACAAGCCGGTTAAAATGGAAGAAAGCGATACATATTTTGTGATATACAAAAACAGAAAGAACACAGCAATCATTGTGAGAAACAGAAAAGGCTGATAGCAAAGCAATACGCCTCCGGAAGTAGCGACAGCTTTTCCGCCTTTAAATTTTGCGAACACAGGGAACATATGCCCGATGACTGCGGCTACACCGGCCAACAAAGGGTGTACGCCGATGTGGAGGATGGTGGGCAGAAAGGCGGCGAGCGTCCCTTTCAAAATATCCGCAGCCACCACGATGGAGCCGGCTTTCACCCCAAGTGTCCGGAATGCATTGGTGGCGCCAAGATTGCCGCTGCCGTGTTCCCTGATGTCGATTCCTTTGGCGGCCTTTCCGACAATTAAGCCGGACGGAATGCTGCCGAGTAGATAGGCTAAAACAAATAATAAAGCAATTAACATTTCATTTCTCCTTTTTAGATGATCCCTTCTCTTTATTTTAACATGAGAGGCGCTTTTCATGACGGCTTTTCTTTAGAAGTACCGTATATATCATACAAGATAATGCGCCCTAATCATATGAAAATTTTGATTATCGCCTTTGATTTCGTGTAAACTGAACGTAAAAGGAGTGATCGCCATGGAAAACCCTTCTAAACAGGAAATCAAAAGCATTCTTGAAAACAGTAAACGAATCGCGGTAGTCGGCCTGTCCGACAATCCTGAAAGAACATCGTACATGGTATCAAAAGCGATGCAGGACGCGGGATATGACATCATCCCTGTCAATCCGTCCATAGATGAGGCGCTGGGCGTCAAGGCTGTGGCATCATTAAAAGACATTGAAGGACATGTCGATATCGTCAATGTGTTCAGAAGATCCGAACATTTGCCCGATGTCGCAAAGGAATTCCTGGAGATAGACGCAGATGTGTTTTGGGCGCAGCAGGGGCTTGTCAACGAAGAAGCTTATCGGCTTCTGAGCGAAAAAGGCTATACGGTGATTATGGATTTGTGTATAAAAGTGGCACACGCGTTAACAAAATCGGCATAAAAAAGACAAAAATCCTTGTTTATTCAAGGGTTTTTGTCTTTTTTATGCGAGAATATGTTTGCGAATTGCTGTGAAAAACGGCTACAATAAGTCTTGGACAGTTTTTTTAAGAATGATTTTCCAATTGCTGGTGGAAAAGCCTTGTCCTCCAGGGGGCGAATCGTGTAAAATGACGGCTGTGCAAAAAAACGGCATTCATTTTAACATTTTCCCGACAATGCTTGAAGCGATTGGAAAAGAATCGGATAATACTTTGCTTTACATGACAGAGTGTGTATTATTCTTTATAAGCAATGTTTGATTTTTGAAAGGGGTTTATGCATTTGGTTAAGAAACAGCAATTTGACTATAATGATGATTCCATACAGGTGCTCGAAGGCCTTGAAGCGGTCAGAAAACGCCCCGGTATGTACATCGGTTCGACAGACAGCCGGGGTCTGCACCATCTCGTATATGAAATCGTCGATAATTCCGTCGATGAAGTCCTTGCGGGCCATGGGAATCATATTATAGTAAAGATACATAAAGATAACAGCATATCGGTGCAAGACAGAGGCCGGGGAATGCCAACAGGAATGCATAAGCTCGGCAAACCGACTCCCGAAATTATTTTGACAGTGCTGCATGCCGGAGGAAAGTTCGGCCAAGGCGGCTATAAAACGAGCGGGGGGCTGCACGGCGTCGGTGCATCCGTTGTAAACGCCCTGTCTGAGTGGCTGACAGTCACAATTGAGCGGGACGGAAATGTTTACAGGCAGCGTTTTGAAAACGGCGGCAAACCGGTGACATCCCTTGATAAAATCGGAACGACCAAAAAGACCGGCACCCTGATTCATTTCAAGCCTGATCCTACGATGTTCAGCACAACGACTTTTAACTTTGAAACGCTTTCAGAGCGTCTGAGAGAATCAGCCTTTTTGTTAAAAGGATTAAAAATCGAATTGATCGATGAACGCGATCAAACAAAAGAAACGTTTTTATACGAAAACGGAATCGAAGCTTTTGTCGCTTATTTAAATGAGGAGAAAGACGCGCTTTCTGAAGTGGTCTCATTTGAAGGGGAGCACAACGGCATCGAGGTGGACTTCGCGTTTCAATTTAATGACGGCTATTCCGAAAACATCCTGTCATTCGTCAATAATGTCAGAACAAAGGACGGAGGAACCCATGAGTCCGGTGCGAAAACGGCGATGACAAGAGCATTCAACGAATATGCGAGAAAGGTGGCCCTTTTAAAAGAAAAGGACAAAAACCTTGAAGGAACGGACATCCGGGAAGGCCTGTCAGCCATCGTTTCCGTCCGGATTCCAGAAGAGCTTCTTCAATTTGAAGGACAGACAAAAGGAAAGCTCGGCACGAGTGAAGCAAGATCAGCCGTTGATGCGATCGTCTCCGAGCAGCTCGCATATTTCCTTGAAGAAAACAGGGAAACGGCAACATTGCTCGTCAAAAAAGCGATTAAAGCCTCCCAGGCAAGAGAAGCTGCGAGAAAAGCAAGAGAAGAGGCAAGAAGCGGAAAGAAAAGAAAGAAATCCGAAGCGACGCTCTCCGGCAAGCTGACGCCTGCACAATCAAGGAATCCGTCCAAAAACGAATTGTACCTCGTGGAGGGTGACTCTGCCGGAGGATCAGCAAAGCAGGGAAGAGACCGGAAATTCCAGGCTGTCCTGCCGCTCCGCGGAAAGGTTATCAATACGGAAAAAGCGAAGCTGGCCGATATTTTTAAAAATGAAGAGATCAATACGATTATTCATGCGATCGGCGGAGGGGTCGGCGCTGATTTTGACATTGAGGACATCAATTACGACAAAGTCATCATCATGACAGATGCGGATACAGACGGCGCTCATATCCAAGTGCTGCTCCTGACTTTTTTCTACCGCTATATGAAGCCGCTGATCGAGCACGGAAAAGTGTTTATCGCGCTGCCGCCGCTCTATAAAGTCAGCAAAGGGTCTGGCAAAAAAGAAATCATTGAATATGCTTGGTCTGATGAAGAAATGGACGACGTCCTCAAAAAAGTCGGAAGAGGATATGCGATTCAGCGCTATAAAGGTCTCGGCGAAATGAACGCTGACCAGCTTTGGGAAACGACAATGAACCCCGAATCAAGAACGCTTGTCAGGGTTAAAATCGATGACGCAGCCCGTGTGGAAAGGCGCGTGACGACATTGATGGGCGACAAAGTTGAGCCGAGAAGAAAATGGATTGAGAAAAACGTCGCTTTCGGACTTGATGAAGAAAGCAACATTTTAGAAAACGAGAATTTATCGGTCGCTGAGGAGGTTTAAATAAATGGCACAGCCAGAGATTTATCATGATTTACCATTGGAAGACGTGATCGGCGACCGTTTCGGCCGATACAGCAAATACATTATTCAGGATCGGGCGCTCCCTGACGCCAGGGACGGCCTGAAGCCTGTTCAAAGAAGAATCCTATACGCCATGCATGCGGAAGGGAACACGCACGATAAGAATTTCCGCAAGGCCGCAAAAACGGTCGGTAATGTAATCGGGAACTATCATCCTCATGGAGACAGTTCGGTCTACGAAGCGATGGTGCGGATGAGCCAGGACTGGAAGGTTCGCAACGTGCTGGTTGAAATGCACGGTAACAACGGAAGCATCGACGGTGATCCGCCGGCTGCGATGCGTTATACAGAAGCAAGGCTCGCAGCGATCGCTTCAGAGCTTTTGCGAGATATTGACAAAGAAACGGTCGAGTTTGTGCCAAACTTTGATGATACAAGCAAGGAGCCCGTCGTCCTTCCGGCGATGTTTCCGAACCTGCTTGTCAACGGATCGACAGGGATTTCCGCCGGGTATGCGACTGACATTCCGCCGCATCATCTCGGGGAAGTGATCGATGCCGTGATAAGGCGGATTGACTCGCCGAACTGCAGTGTGGATGACCTCATGGAGCTCGTAAAAGGACCGGACTTTCCGACCGGAGGAATCATTCAGGGTAAAGAAGGCATAAAAAAAGCCTATGAAACCGGAAAAGGTAAAATCATCATCAGGGGCAAAGCCGAGATCGAAACCATCAGAGGCGGCCGCCAGCAAATTGTCATTACTGAAATTCCGTTTGAAGTCAACAAAGCGAATTTAGTGAAAAAAATGGACGAATTCAGGATTGAACGGAAGGTCGAAGGGATTTCCGAAGTCCGTGACGAGACCGACCGGACAGGACTCAGAATCGTGATTGAGCTGAAAAAAGAAGCGGATGCACAAGGTATTTTAAATTTCTTGTACAAAAACTCGGATTTGCAGATTCCGTACAACTTTAACATGGTGGCTATTCATAACAGAAGACCGATGTTGATGAATCTCACATCAATTTTGGACGCTTATATCGGCCACCAAAAAGAAGTCATCACCAACCGTTCTCAGTATGAGCTGAAAAAAGCGAAGGAAAGGCATCATATCGTAGAAGGATTGATGAAAGCACTGTCCATTTTGGATGAAGTCATTGCGACGATCCGTTCCTCCAATGACAAGCGCGATGCCAAAAACAATCTGATCGAAAAGTTCGCATTTACAGAGCCGCAGGCTGAAGCGATCGTTTCATTGCAGCTGTACAGGCTGACAAACACAGATATTACGGCCCTCCAGGAAGAAGCAAAAGAACTCGACCAGAAGATCAAAGAGCTGGAAGAGATCCTTTCCAATGACAAGAAACTCTTGAAAGTGATCAAAGACAGCTTGAAAAAGGTGAAAAAAATCTATGCCGGTCAACGGCGCTCTGTCATCGAGGAGAAAATTGAAGAAATCAAAATCAATCTTGAAGTGATGGTGGCGTCTGAAGACGTTTATGTGACCGTGACGAAAGACGGTTATATTAAACGAACGAGCCAGCGGTCTTTTGCTGCATCAAACGGCCAGGACTTCGGCATGAAAGATACCGACCGTCTGCTCTGTCAGCTGGAAATGAATACGACAGACGTACTGCTCTTATTTACAAATAAAGGGAGCTATGTGTATTGTCCGGTTCACCAGCTTCCTGATATCAGATGGAAAGACTTGGGTCAGCACATCACAAATATCATATCGATCGACAGCGATGAATCCATCGTCAAGGCGATCCCTGTCAGAGAGTTTACCGAATCTGAATACCTGCTGTTCTTTACGAAAAACGGAATGGCGAAAAGAACTCAGCTGATGCAGTATAAAGCACAGCGCTATTCAAAAGCATTGGTCGCTCTTAACTTAAAAGACGACGATGAAGTGGTTGATGTTCATGTAACGGACGGAACGAAAGATTTGTTTATCGCGACACATTCCGGCTACGGTCTGTGGTTCTCAGAAGATGAGGTCAGCGTCGTCGGTGCAAGGGCGGCCGGTGTCAAAGGCGTCAATTTGAAAGACGGCGACTTTGTCGCCAGCGGGCAGGTTTTAGAGGAATCGGATGTGCTTGTGCTCGTGACCCAGCGCGGATCTATTAAGCGGATGAACCGCACTGAATTTGAAAAAACGTCACGGGCGAAACGAGGGGTTCTCATGCTGAGGGAATTGAAGAAAAAACCTCACCGCATCACTGGGCTGCTCGCATGCTCATATCATGCTCAAATCACGCTTCAAACCGAAAAAGGCATCACAGAGGAGATGCTTGTCAAAGATATCAAGCTTCATGACCGGTACAGCAACGGTTCTTTCATCATCGACGAAGATGAGGCAGGGGAAGTAACGGATGTATGGATCAGCAAACATGAACGGGAGTGAAATCGACCTGCGCCCAATTCTAGGGATATCACCACATGCCTATCAAGAATAGAGCCATTCTGCAAGACAACGAAGAATGCTGCAGAAAAAGAGCATGCCAGATAAACTTTACACAGGTTCATTTTTAAATGCTAGGCTACTTTCTTGTGATACAAGCTTTTTCCCGTATCGGTGAGATTGTAAGCGTCAAATACATGAAAATTCTCTGCTACTTAATTAATAACAGAGTAAAACAACCCAGTCCGCGTTCACGCCTTTAGTGCACATGGACTGGGTTTTCCTTGATCACACCAAGATTATTGTACATCTAACTCTTTTACGGTTTCACCTTCAATTAACACAGGCTGATAGTAGGTTTCGTTTGGTAAATCCTTCTTTCCTTGCAATTTCTTGATGACCCAATCAGCTGCATCGTGTCCCATTTGTTCTTGAGGATGTGTCAATGTTGTTAGTTTGATATTCGCATTTTTGGCAATATACGAATTGTCCTGTCCAATAATTGACAATTTGTCCGGGACAGAAATATTAAGTTGTCTGCATACATTTGCTACTTCCAATCCTACTTCGTCGTTATAGCAAACAATTGCAGTCAACACGTCTCTCTTTTCATTTAGAAACTTCTTCAGGTTTGTGTATAGTTCCAGCTTCGTCTCTGTATTGTACGAAAGCACATGCTCTGGTTGAAATCGTAATTTGGCTTCACCAAGCGCTTTTATATACCCCTTCATTCGATACTTTCCTTGTAAATCATCCATTTTTGAAATGAGACCAATTTGTGTATGTCCTTTTGATATTAATTCTTTTGTTGCGAGATAGCTGGACTGCACATCATCGAGACAAAGAAAAGGAACATCTAATTCTTCATAATAAGCATTGATCATGATGAAAGGAATATCCTGTTCCTTAAACGATAAATAGTAAGCAATATTGGGATTGTATAGATTACTTTTCGTAGGTTCAACAATTAAACCATCGACGCCAAATGACAACATCATTTCCAAAGCTTTTTTTTCTTGTTCGACATCATTATTTGTACTAGCTAATAGTAACGAATAATTAGCCTCATTCAATCTCCCTTCAATTCCGCGAATAATTGAGGGGAAAATGTAATCTGAAATGTAGGTCGTAATTACACCGATTATTTTATTATTGGAATTCCCTCCAGGTTTTGATTGATACTGATTACTTACATAAGTGCCAGACCCTTTTTCACTTCTTAAAAACCCCTCGTTCGCCAGCTCTAAAATCGCCTTTCGAACAGTGTGCCGGCTGACTTTGTATTCTTCTTGTATGGCGGATTCAGTAGGAATTTGTTCTCCTACCCTGTAAACTCCTGAAAGGATTTTACTTTTTATATCATTAATGATGACCTTATACTTTGGTTTCATTTCACTCACTTCTTTCATAGTTGTTCGCATTCTAATTTTTTTAATTGAATGATTTGTGTGGACATATTTTATCATGGCTTTCAATGAATGAAAAGATTTCACCTTATTTTCGTGAAAATGAATAAGTAATTCTAATTTTTTTCTTTAAATTTCAAGTTATACAAATGCTTTTTATTATAAGCATGAAGAGAAAAAGAATAGAAATATCGTTGTGATATTTATATGAACATATTATATTATTGATTGACAAATGTACGTACAAAAAATATACTAAGTCTGTAATTAAGTTAAGCGAAAAGGGAAATGCCTTCTTTCGAATAATATTGAAATCGCTATCAGAGGGGGGATAACGTGAAAGCGAATCAAGTAAACATCAAGCAGGCTATAACTGAAGGAGAAACATCGCTTGGAATTGAATTCGGATCCACACGTATTAAAGCAGTGTTGATTGATAGCAGTTTTGAAACAATCGCATCTGGAAGTTATGAGTGGGAAAACCGCTTGGAAGATGGATTTTGGACGTACAACTTAGTGGATATTATCACTGGGTTGCAAACAGCTTATAGTGAAATGAAGAATGATGTTGAACGAAATTATGGCATCACCATTCGCAAAATCGGTTCTATTGGATTTTCTGCAATGATGCATGGATATATGGCTTTTGACAACACAGGGGAGCTGCTTGTTCCGTTTCGAACTTGGCGTAACTCAACAACCGGTGCTGCAGCAAAAGAATTAACTGATAAATTTCAATTCAATATCCCTGAACGGTGGAGTATTGCTCATTTATATCAAGCGATATTAAATGAAGAGAAGCATTTGCCTCGCATTGATTATATCACCACTTTAGCTGGGTACATTCACTGGTTGCTGACTGGAAATAAAGCAATTGGCATTGGAGATGCTTCGGGCATGTTCCCAATTGATGAATCAACGCAAAATTACAATGAATCGATGCTCAAGCAGTTTGATGAACTGATTTCGAACAAAGGCTATCCTTGGAGGATAAAGGATATTCTTCCTGAAGTTTATATTTCAGGTGAGCAAGCAGGCGAATTAACCGAAATTGGCGCGAAAATTCTGGATCAATCAAAAAATTTACAGCCAGGTATCCCGGTTTGTCCGCCGGAAGGCGATGCTGGAACAGGAATGGTTGCTACGAATAGTGTGAGGAAACGCACTGGAAACATCTCAGTAGGAACTTCAGTTTTTGCCATGATTGTATTAGAGAAAGAACTTTCGAAAGTATATCCAGAAATTGATTTGGTAACAACGCCAAACGGCAGTCCGGTTGGAATGGTTCATGCGAATAACTGCTCAAGCGATTTGAATGCTTGGCTAGGGTTGTTTCGTGAATTTTTTGAGGCAATGGGACAAAAGGTTGAAATGAATAAATTATTCGAAGTGGTGTTGAATAAAGCATTGGAGGCTGACTCAGACGGCGGTGGCTTACTAAGCTACGGTTATTTCTCTGGTGAAAATATTACAGGACTAGAAAAAGGCCGGCCGTTATTTGTCCGCTCACCAGAGAGTCGTTTCGATTTAGCAAACTTCATGCGGACACACCTTTTTGCAGCTTTTGCAGCTTTGAAAATCGGAATGGATATTTTGACCAAAGAGGAAAATATTGATATTGATAGCATTTTAGCTCACGGCGGTTTATTCAAAACCCCTCTTGTCGGACAAAAAATTGTTGCAGCTGCAATGAATACGCCAGTATCAGTTATGGCAACTGCCGGAGAGGGCGGTGCGTGGGGAATGGCTATTCTTGCTTCTTACATGATGAACAAAGATCAACAAGAAAGCTTAGAAGATTTCCTCGACAAAACAGTCTTTGAAGAGGATGCCGGGCAAGAAATTTACCCTGATCAATTAGATGTTGAAGGATTTGAAGCATTTATCGAACGGTACAAAAAAGGTTTAATGATTGAGCAGGCCGCTGTGGATCATTTGATTTAATGAGTGGAAAGTGGAGGGGTTGACGTGCTAGAACAACTGAAAGAAGAAGTGTTACAAGCAAATTTGGACTTGCCTAAATACGGACTTGTGAAATACACATGGGGAAATGCAAGTGCCATTGACCGTGAAACTGGTTTATTCGTTATCAAACCTAGTGGTGTTGATTATGAAACAATGAAAGCTAGTGATATGGTGGTTGTTGATTTAGATGGCAATATTGTTGAAGGAGAGCTGAGACCTTCATCAGATACAGCGACTCACGCGGTACTTTATAAGCATTACCCTGAAATTGGAGGAATTGTACACACTCATTCAACTTGGGCGACAATCTGGGCTCAAGCAGGCCTTGATGTTCCGGCGATGGGGACCACTCATGCAGACACATTCTATGGTTCCGTGCCATGTGCCCGATACTTGACACAAGAGGAGGTTGATCGAGGTTACGAAGTAGAAACAGGTAATGTCATTATCGAAACATTTGAAGAGCGCGGGTTAGATATTTTAGCTGTTCCCGGTGTCTTACTTCATGGTCATGGTCCATTTACTTGGGGCAAAGATGTAAAATCAGCAGTATTGAATAGTGTGGTGTTGGATGAAGTCGCGAAAATGAATTTATTTACCCGAGAATTAAATCATTTTGCAAAAGAATTACCACAATGTATTTTAGATAAACATTATTTACGAAAACACGGTAAAAATGCTTATTATGGTCAAAAGTAAAATCAATTCTATCAAACTATTCATTTAAGAAAAGAGGGTTATGATGTTAACACAAGGAAAAAAAGAATTCTGGTTTGTCGTAGGTTCACAACATCTTTATGGGGAAGAAGCGCTTGAAGAAGTCAGAGCGCACGCGCAAGCCGTGACTGATGCATTAAATGAAAGCGCTGTATTGCCATACCCGCTTGTATTGCAAGATTTAGCTGTTAGTGCAGATAAAATCACAAGCATCATGAAAGAAGTGAACTATCGTGACGAAGTTGCCGGTGTTATCACTTGGATGCATACTTTTTCACCTGCAAAAATGTGGATTCGCGGAACAAAATTATTACAAAAACCGTTACTTCATTTAGCGACACAATTTAATGAAAGTATTCCATGGACAACGATTGACATGGACTTTATGAACCTAAACCAATCTGCTCATGGGGACCGTGAATATGGTTTTATCAATGCCCGTTTGCAAAAACAAAATAAAGTTGTCGTAGGTTATTGGGAACGCCCTGAAGTGCAACAGCAAATTGCGGAATGGATGGACGTAGCGGTTGCTTATAACGAAAGTTTCAACATCAAGGTCGCCCGATTTGGTGACAACATGCGTAACGTTGCTGTTACTGAAGGGGATAAGGTTGAAGCACAAATTCAATTTGGCTGGACAGTTGATTACTTTGGCATTGGTGATCTTGTTCAATACGTGAATGCGGTTACAGATGAAGAAATTAATCGATTGTTTGCTGAATATGCAGACCTTTATGAATTTGATTATGGTACTTACAGTCAGGAAGATTGGGAGAAGAGCGTAAAAGTACAAGCAAGCTATGAAATCGCCATTAAACGTTTCCTGGATGATGGTGGTTATAATGCCTTCACAACTAACTTTGAAGATTTATATGGGATGAAACAACTTCCGGGTCTTGCCGTCCAACGTTTGATGGCCCAAGGATATGGCTTTGCTGGTGAAGGAGATTGGAAAACTGCAGCGCTCGATCGTTTACTCAAAGTGATGAGCCGTAACCAATCAACCGGCTTTATGGAAGATTACACATATGAATTAGCTGCCGGTCAAGAATCAATCCTTCAATCACATATGCTTGAAGTTGACCCATCTTTAGCAAGCAACAAACCGAAAATTATCGTATCTCCATTAGGTATTGGTGATCGTGAAGACCCGGCACGCTTAGTGTTCGACGGAAAAGCAGGAGATGGTGTGGTTGTTTCAATGGCAGACTTTGGTACGCATTACAAACTGTTGATTAACGAAGTTTCTGCATTTGAACCAACTGTTCCGGCACCAAACCTTCCGGTGGCACGGGTGCTTTGGGAAGTGAAGCCTAACTTTCAGGATGGAGTGAAAGCGTGGCTTGAAAACGGCGGCGGTCACCATACAGTTGTTTCATTGAATTTAACAACAGACCAAATGATCACTTATGCAAAGCTGGTTGACCTGGAATATGTAGTAATTAAGTAATGCCTCTAACCTCCGAGGAGGCTCTGCTTCCTTGGAGGTGAAAAATAGGGATATCAGATATCAAAATATTCATGATTTTGTAAGCGTTATCGTTATGTTCCGGAAAAATTAAAGCGTTTAATAATAGGCGAATAAAACCATGAGGTTTAGTGAGAAATCCCACCAATATCCTAGCATGTATTTGCAGTTTGGAAACACTTTAATGATTTCTGAAAAAGCCATCGATAATTTTGGTGGCTGGATTACACAATATAATTTCAACCTTGAGGAGGGAACTTAAATGGTTAATGAAAAGAAAATCTCAAGTGGCTTCATTTATTTTTTCGGGGCTTTTGCCGGCATTCTTTTCGGTTATGATATCGGCGTTATGACGGGTGCTTTGCCTTTTCTGCAACACGATTGGAACCTTCAAGACAACGCCGGGGTTATTGGCTGGATTACTTCTTCGGTCATGTTAGGCGCTATTTTTGGAGGCGCCCTGGCCGGACAACTTTCTGATCGTTTGGGACGTCGCAAAATGATTTTAATTTCCGCTGTCATTTTTGTTGTTGGATCCATTTTGTCAGGAATAGCACCTCATAATGGGGTATTGTTTTTAATTGTTTCTCGGGTTTTATTAGGATTGGCCGTTGGTGCTGCTTCTGCATTGGTCCCGGCCTATATGTCGGAAATGGCGCCTGCACGTTTACGCGGACGGCTGTCAGGAATTAATCAAACCATGATTTGTTCTGGGATGTTGCTTTCTTACATTGTTGATTTTCTATTGAAAGATTTGCCGGAAACAATGGCATGGCGGTTGATGCTTGGTTTGGCTGCCGTACCTGCTGTGATCTTATATGTTGGAATGTTAAAGTTACCTGAATCACCTCGTTTTTTAATCAAGAACAATAAACTTGATGAAGCACGCAAGGTGTTGAGCTATATTCGCTCTAACAAAGGAGAGATTGATTCTGAAATAGCACAAATACAAGAAACTGCCAGAGAGGAAACAAAGGCAAATCAAAAAGCATCATGGGCTACACTCTTAAGTAATAAATATCGTTTTTTATTAATTGCCGGTGTGGGTGTTGCCGCTTTTCAACAATTCCAGGGTGCTAACGCAATTTTTTATTACATTCCTTTGATTGTAGAAAAAGCAACAGGGAATGCGGCAAGTTCAGCGTTGATGTGGCCGATTATTCAAGGTGTTATTCTCGTGCTAGGTTCATTGCTATTCATCATGATCGCTGATAAATTTAATCGCCGTACTTTATTAACAGTAGGCGGAACCGTTATGGGGCTGTCCTTTATTTTGCCGGCAATATTGAATATATTAATTCCTAATGCAAATCCGATGATGATGGTTGTCTTTTTAAGTATCTATGTAGCACTTTATTCATTCACGTGGGCTCCTTTAACTTGGGTCATCGTTGGAGAAATTTTCCCTCTGGTCATTCGCGGGCGCGCGTCTGGAATAGCTTCATCATTTAACTGGATCGGCTCTTTCTTGGTTGGATTGCTATTTCCTATTATGACCGCTTCGATGTCCCAAGAAGCTGTGTTTGCAATCTTCGGTGTTATTTGTTTACTTGGAGTTGTATTTATCCGGACACGCGTCCCTGAAACTCGAGGTCGCAGTTTAGAGGAAATCGAAAAAAATGGAGGAAATAAACAAATTGGCGGAAAAAGCGCGCAAATAAACCTATGAGGCTTGGAGTGGAATCGAAAGGAGCTACCTTGGGTGGCCGCTTATCGCAGGGGAAATCTTCGCACCAGTTCATTTTGAAACAGGGCGTTTCAAAAGGGAAGACGCTCTTTGGTCCAAATTTTTAAACGGGGTGTGATTGCACGAACCGTGACCATATCAGCTCTAGCTTGTTATTTCAATATGGAGGTGGAAAACTCCGCCCTCCATATTGAATATGATTTTAAAATTAATTAAATACCATTCCGCCATCAATGATAAGAGACTGGCCGGTCATATAATCTGAATCCGGCCCTGCAAGATAAGAAACGCATGCCGCTACATCTTCCGGCTCTGATAAGCGTTTTAATGCAATATTTTTAGCGAATTGTTCCATTCCCCATTCAAATGGCTTGCCTGCTTCATCAGCGGTTTGCTGTGCAATCCCCATCATCATAGGCGTTTTTACGATACCCGGACAAAAGGCGTTAACCGTAATGCCTAATTCAGCTAGATCTTTTGCCGCCGTTTGCGTAATCCCGCGAACAGCGAACTTTGTTCCGCCGTAAACTGCCAAGCCCGGGTTACCGACTTGACCGGCTTGAGAAGAAGCATTAATGATTTTCCCGCCGTGTCCAAGTTCTTTAAAGGCTTTTACAGCTGCTTGAATTCCCCAATAAGTACCGCCGACGTTAACATCATAGATTTTCCGATAATCTTCATATGTAATGCTTTCAATAGGTGTGGTTGGTCCAAGACCTGCATTATTGATCACCACATCAAGACCGCCGAGGCGTTTAACCGTTTCATCGACTGCTTTAAAAACATCGTCCCGATCAGCAACATCCACTTTAACTGCAATTGCCTTACCGTTATGCTGGTTAATGTCCTCAGCAACTTGTGTTGCAGTTTCTACATTATAATCGGCAACTGCAACAGCGAACCCATCCTCCGCCAAGCGTTTGCAGATTGCTTCGCCAATTCCTTGGCCTCCGCCAGTAACAAAAGCAATTTTTCCAGATACTTTACTCATATGAACATCTTCTTTCTATAAGTAATTGGTATTTAATTGGTACAGAAACATTATATCTTATATTTGTAGATTTGAAATAAAATCCCGGCAGTTGTTGAAAAAATGTTTAAAATTTTTCGAAAAAATTTAATTGTTTTTGAAGAAGATGGAAAAGCTGTATTTAAGTATAATAGGATTGTTCCGCTTTTACTGCACATCACAAGACGAAGGAAGACCAAATGAAAAGGCATGAATCCGTGCAGTGCCGGACTCATGCCAATCAAACTGTTTCATGAATTTTATTGTCTAGCTTTTTCAAATCGCTTCAAATTCAGCTGTCCTGGCGATTGAAAAGGTCGGTAATCGCGTGCATGAATTCAATTCCTTGAAAAACAAACAAATTGATTGCTGCTAATGAAAATAGTCCAATAATCACCGTTCTTATAATAAATAACATGTTAAAACCTCCCGTTTTTTTTCGTATGGTTATGGTTTTAAAACATGCGCTTTATCGAAATAAGAAGAGTGATAGAACACCGCGAGCATAAATGCCTTCAGATGCTCTTTCCGCCTGTTCATCATGAACGCCTGGCCGGAAGCCGCAGCTAAGATGAAGAGAAGGATGGATTCAGCTCCGAAGCCGAGTGAATTCCACAATGATTTCGCCTTTTCTTCACCATATTTGCCGGCTGTCAGTTCATGGAGTTCGTCTCCTGAAACAGCGGCTTTTTGCGTATGGTGATTTGCCGGCATCTGGGGCATTGAGAACGAATGAAGGCTCGCAATGACTAAAAAGAATATGGACAGTTGCAGAAACAATGTCTTTTTCATTTGATCTCATCCCCTTAGTATCTCATCATCTTAGCATATTTTATGTTATAAGAAAAGATGATTATTTTGTGACAGTTGGCAAATATTTATTGACAATATGAGATTTTTCGCAACGCACTTGGAATGAAAGCGCATTTTTATATATGAATAAAGATGATACTCTGCTATAATGAGCATTGGGACTAAAGTAATAATGATGTTAACAGCCTTTATGTTTAAAAGACAGAAAATTCTATCTAGTTTTTCTTGTGTCATTATTATGATATAATCCTATCATGTTAGAAAACTTAACATCAAAACAAAATTCGTTTGTTTCAGGAGGGTGCTATGGAAGAAATTTTAAGCGAAATCATCAATGTCCCGAGCCGTTTTATTTGGACTTATTTAGTCTATATATTAATAGGAATAGGCCTGTTCTTTACTTTTAAATTGAAATTCGTTCAATTCCGCTATTTCTTCGAGATGTTTCGTATCGTCGGACAAAAGGAGGAGAAAGGAAAAGGCGTCTCGTCTTTGCAGGCTTTCTTTATTTCCGCCGCTTCGCGTGTCGGCACGGGAAACCTGACCGGTGTCGCGCTTGCTGTTGCAACAGGAGGACCTGGAGCGGTCTTTTGGATGTGGGTTGTCGCACTTGTCGGTATGGCTTCCAGCTTTGTGGAAAGTACGCTGGCTCAAGTGTACAAGGTCAAAGACGGCGATCATTTCAGAGGGGGTCCTGCTTATTATATGGAAAAAGCGCTGGGCGCCAGATGGATGGGCATTATCTTTGCCGTTTTGATTACGATTACATTCGGATTGATCTTTAATGCGGTGCAAGCCAATACGATCGTCGGTTCGATGGAAGGGGCTTTCAACCTTGATAAAACAACGGTCGGAATTGTTTTGGCGGTATTGACCGGATTTATCATTTTCGGCGGTTTGAAACGCGTTGTGACAGTTTCGCAGTTGATCGTTCCGGTTATGGCGGTCATTTATCTTGGACTTGCTTTATTTGTCGTGCTGACGAATATTTCTCAAATACCGGCCGTTTTCGCGATGATTGTGAAAGATGCTTTCGGGATCGAGCAGATTGCAGGGGGTACGCTCGGTAGCATCATTATTATCGGTGCGAAGCGCGGCTTGTTTTCAAACGAAGCCGGAATGGGAAGCGCGCCGAACGCAGCGGCGACTGCCAATGTCTCTCACCCGGCGAAGCAAGGTTTTATCCAAACGCTTGGCGTATTCTTTGATACGATGGTTATCTGCAGTGCGACAGCCTTTATGATTCTGCTGTTCAATCTGACGCCGGGCAAAGAGCTTGACGGCATTCAAATTACACAAGCAGCCATGCAGCATCATGTCGGAAGCTGGGCGCCTGCGTTTGTCGCAGTGGCGATTTTCCTGTTCGCTTTCAGCTCAATCGTCGGAAACTACTATTATGGTGAGACGAACATTGAATTTATTAAAAAGAGCAAGACGACGCTTGCCGTTTACCGTACAGCTGTTGTCGCAATGGTCATCTTCGGATCTGTATCCGGTTTTCAGCTTGTGTGGGACATGGCGGATTTATTTATGGGATTAATGGCGATCATTAACCTGATTGCGATTCTGCTTCTTTCCGGAATTGCCGCGAAAGTGCTGAAAGACTATACTGATCAGCGTAAAACAGGGAAGAACCCTGTCTTTAAGGCAAGCTCGATTCCAGGTCTGAAAAACACAGAGGCTTGGGAAGACGAGAAGGAAACATTGCAATCGAAATAAACAATATGAAAAAAGGCGTCCTTGGGGCGCCTTTTTCTTGTTTTTTTACTGACAGCTGAATGAGGTAATCTCGTTCAAGTCAATACCGAAGTAAACCCAGCGGAATTGACGCGGTCTCCAGCGGTAGCCCGCAATCGAATAACGTCCGACGAAAACCGGGTAGAACCAAAAGCGGCTGCCGTTTCTTAAGCGGATGAATGTATATTTGAACAGGCATCTTCTGATTCCGCCGGGATCAACGGCAAATACCGAAGGGCCGGTGTCTTGCGGAAATTGGCTCGGCGGCGGGGGGAGAAACTGCTGTTGCTGCTGTCCTCCAACTCCTGGAGGCGGCCCCGGCGGAAATTGCTGGCGATACGGATCATATAGTGAAGGATCGTATGGATACAATAAAAACGCTCCTTTCTGATGGTTTGCTTTATCGTATGATTGATAGGGAATAAGGGTAGCTTGCCTATAGAGAAAAAAATCCCTAAAGCCGTTTTGGCTTTAGGGAAAATGTTTAAATGCTTTTGCGGGGCGCCCGTTTTCGGTAAACAACATAGCTTCTTGTCAAATATTTTAGCGGCATGCTGAATACGTGGACGAGCCGAGTAAACGGCCAGACGATGAAAATGACGTAGCCCATCATAATATGAAGCTTAAACCAGAGGGGCACGCTCGCCATAAGTCCGGCATCAGGCTTGAATAAGAAAATGTTGCGAAACCACGGGCTGATTGTTGTCCGATAGTCGAATCCTTTTGAATCGATGTTCAAGAAGGTTGCCGCAAGCCCAGTCGTCATGACGAATAACAAAGCGACCAGCGTGATGAAATCACCGGCAGAGCTCGTTTTTCGAATTCGTTTGTCCGTGAATCTGCGGTAGGTCAATATGATAAGTCCTGACAGCGCGGCGATGCCCGCGGGCAGTCCGAAACCGATCGCGATTTTATGGTACATATGCTCTGATACGCCGAGCGCCTGATAAAGGCTTTCCGGAATTAAAATTCCCATCACATGCCCGCCGATGACAAAAAAGATTCCCCAGTGAAAAAGGCTGCTGCCAAGCGCTAATTTTTTCTTTTCGAGCATCTCGCTTGATTTGGCCGTCCAGCCAAACTGATCATGTTGATAGCGGTATATATGCCCTCCGATAAAAATGGTGATGACGATATAGGGGAGGATGACCCACAGTATTTGTTCGATCATGGCTGTACATTCCTTTCAACACCAATTTCCTCTAAAATCATCGTTAATCCGTCTAATAACGGCGTATAGATGCTTTCATTCTCTGAAAGCTGCAATCTTAATTCTTCCAGGTTCGCTGCGTATTTTTGGAATACAGCCGCAGCTTTTTCATGATCGGCGACTGCAGCAAATTCAAGCATGAGCGGTAGATAATCCGGCAGCTCTTTGTCTGTCGGCTGAAAACCGGACTGCTGATACAGATCTTTCAGCTGCAGCAATTCAATTCCGCGCTCCCTTTGTTCACCGGAGTTGAAATAGGTGACATAAAGGTTCGTTTTTTTGCCGAAATCAAACGTATATACGTACGTTTCGATCAATTCCTCAGACGAATAGGAAGCCGCGCTTTCCAAAAAGGCAAGCAGATGCCCTTTCAGCGCTTCATGTTCGATTTCGCCGATGATCTGCTGCCATTCGGAACGTTCTTTTCTCCACTCTTCATCAGGGTAGGAGAGGAGGTGAGAAAGAGCGGCAAAAACGGTTTGTTTGTCTGTTCCATTCATGAAGCTTCCCTCCAGTGTTATATGTTTTGGCAAGAGCCGGGTCCTCCGGCAAACGATAATCCGCAGCTTCCTTGTTCCATGTACAGATCCGCGACTTCTTCGCGATGGGTTTGCGGAATGACAAAGCGGTCATCGTATTTGGCGATCGCAAGCAGACGGTACATATCTTCAATCTGCTCTTCAGTCAATCCGGTATCTTGAATCAGGGCTGAATCGATCTGTTTGTTTGTTTGAGTCGCTCGCATGTACATACGCATCACAGACATTTTCTTTAATGTCGTTCTTATATGGTGTGTATCACCGGCAGTCAGCAAATTGGCCAAATATTCGATCGGAATCCGCATTTCATCAATTGCAGGGAAGATATCTTCAGCTGATTGGGCCGTTCCTTTTCCTTCAAACATATTCATAATCGGACTGAGCGGCGGAATATACCATACCATCGGCAATGTCCGGTATTCAGGATGCAGCGGCAGAGCGATTTTCCAATCGATGATCATTTTGTAGATCGGAGATTTTTGCGCTGCTTCGATCCACTCCAGCGGAATGCCTTGAGCTTTTGCTTCTTCTGCGACAGCGGGATCATTCGGATCAAGGAAAATTTCCAGCTGGGAGTGATATAGATCTTTTTCATTTTCGGCTGAAGCCGCTTCTTCGACTTTATCTGCATCATAAAGCATGACTCCGAGATAGCGGATTCTGCCGACGCATGTCTCAGAGCAGATTGTCGGCAGTCCTGCTTCAAGACGAGGGAAGCACAATGTGCATTTTTCCGCCTTGTTCGTCTGCCAGTTGAAATACACTTTTTTATAAGGGCATGATGATACACAGTGTCTCCATGAGCGGCACGCATTTTGATCGACGAGAACGATCCCGTCTTCTTCGCGTTTGTACATCGCTCCCGACGGACAGGAGGAGACGCAGGAAGGATTGATGCAGTGTTCGCATATCCTTGGCAGATACATCATAAAGACGTCTTCAAATTCAGTCTTGATCGATTCTTCCATTTTTTTGACGTTTGGATCTTGAAGGCCTGTAATGTGGCCGCCGGCAAGATCGTCTTCCCAGTTCGGACCCCATTCAAGGTTCATGAAGTCTCCCGTAATGGAAGACTTCGGCCTTGCAACAGGCTGGTGTTTTTTCTCCGGACTGTTTGTCAGCGTTTCATAATCATAGTTCCAAGGTTCATAGTAGTCATCGATCGTCGGCTGGTACGGGTTGTAGAATAAATTCATGAGCCGCGTTGTTTTGGCGCCTGATTTGAGCTGAAGTTTGCCTTTTTTCAGCTCCCAGCCTCCTCTGTATTTATCCTGGTCCTCCCATTGTTTAGGGTAGCCGATGCCCGGTTTTGTTTCGACGTTGTTGAAGTACATATATTCTGCACCGGAACGGTTTGTCCATGTGTTTTTGCATGTGACGCTGCATGTATGGCAGCCGATGCATTTATCAAGGTTCATTACCATACCGATTTGAGCTTTAATCTTCAAGCCAATCGACCTCCTTCAATTTTCTGATCACGACATTGAGGTCGCGCTGATTTCCTGTCGGCCCGTAGTAGTTGAATCCGTAGCTGAGCTGGCCGTAGCCTCCGATCATCTGCGTCGGCTTGACATGGATGCGGGTCGGACTGTTATGGGTTCCACCGCGGTTATTCGTCAGCTTTGTTCCCGGTACATTGATATGCCGGTCTTGGGCATGGTGCATAAAGGCCATTCCTTTTGGAATCCGGTGTGATGTCACGGCCCGTGCGACGACGACTCCGTTTCGGTTGAAGCATTCGATCCAGTCGTTGTCCTGAATGTCGGTTTCTTCCGCATCGTCTTTATTCATCCAGACTGTCGGCCCGCCTCTGAAAAGGGTAAGCATCGGCAGGGAATCAAAATACATGCTGTGAACCGACCATTTATTATGCGGCGTTAAATAGTTTAAAACGATTTCTTTTCCTTCCTGATCCGGACGCTTGTTCAAGAAAGGGCGGTGGATCAGGATCGGCTTGAATGTCGCCATGTTCTCGCCGAATTCCGTCATCATTTCATGATCAAGGTAAAAAGACTGTCTGCCGGTCAGCGTTCTCCACGGAATCAGTTTTTCAACGTTCGTTGTAAACGGAGAATAGCGCCGTCCGCCTTTTTCAGAACCGCTGAAAGCAGGGGAGGTGATCACCGTTTTCGGCTGAGCCGAAATTTGCTCAAATGTAAAGCATTCCTCTTCCCGTTCTTCAGCTAAGTCTTTCAACTCAAGATTCGTTATTTTTTCAAGCGATTCCCACGCTTTAACGGCTACTTTCCCGTTTGAAGTGGAAGAGAGGGTCAATACCGCTTCCGCAGCCTGTCTTGCATCACTGATGTCAGGACAGCCTTTGGCGATCGTGTCGTCTTTTACGACGCCGAGCGTTTTTTTGAGGGAGTCATATTCCGCTTCAACAGACCAGTTCATACCTTTCGTACCAAACGGCTGTTTGACAACATTCGGCCCAAGCGATGTCATCTTATTGAAAATCTGCTTGTAATCCCGTTCCACAACATGAATTTGCGGCATTGTTTTGCCGGGAACGGCAGGGCAGTCGCCTTTGCTCCAATCTTTGATTTTCCCGAGCGGCTGCGCCATTTCCTGTGGAGTGTCATGGAGAAGAGGAGTCGCAACAGCCTCTTTTACAGGTTCCATGTCCATTTCTTCAGCCAGATTGGAAACCGCTTTTGCCAATGCTTTGAAAATATCCCAATCAGACTTTGCTTCCCACGGCGCGCTGATTGCCGGGTTAAACGGATGGATGAACGGATGCATATCCGTGCTGCTGAGATCGTGTTTTTCGTACCAGGTGGCCGCAGGGAGCACGATGTCTGAATAAAGGGCTGTTCCCGCCATCCGGAAATCGAGATTGACCAGTAAGTCGAGTTTGCCTTCAGGCGCTTTGTCACGCCATGTGATTTCTTCGGGACGGATGCTGTCCTGATCATCGTTCATCAGTCCGTTAGTCGTGCCGAGCAAGTGCTTCAGAAAATATTCATGACCTTTGCCGGAGCTCGAGATTAAGTTGGCTCTCCAGACAAATAGATTTCTCGGGAAGTTCTTTTCATTGTCAGGATCTTCAATCGAAAACTTGAGATTTTTCTCCTCAAGCTGTCTGGCGATATAGCTTCCGACTTGCTGAGCGTTCTCAGCGCCTGCTTTTTCTGCTTCTTTATACAGATCAATACCGTTTTTCTCAAACGTCGGATACGATGGAAGCCATCCGAGTCTTGCCGCCAGCACATTGTAATCGGCGTGGTGCTTGTAGCGCGATGTTTTTGCGATAGGGGAAGCAAGCCCGCTAATTTCCTGATCTTCATAGCGCCACTGGTCGGTAGCGAAGTAGAAAAATGATGTTCCGTTTTGCAGTTTGGCAGGACCTCCCCAGTCTTTTGCCGTCGCGATCGTCTGCCATCCTTCGGCCGGCCGGAGTTTTTCCTGGCCGACATAGTGGGCCCAGCCGCCTCCGTTAACCCCTTGAGCTCCGACGAGAAGCACAAGGTTCAGCACAGCTCTGTAAATGGTGTCTGAATTGAACCAATGGTTAATCCCGGCGCCGACAATGATCATTGAACGGCCCTCTGTGTCAATCGCATTTTGCGCGAATTCCCTTGCGATCTTGATCACCATTTCACTTTTAATGCCAGTAATCGGCTCTTGCCAAGCCGGTGTAAACGGTTCAGGATCATCAAATGATGCCGGCGTCTGTCCGTCAATTCCGCGGTTGACGCCATAGTTGGCGAGCGTCAGGTCGAAAACGGTAGAAACAAAAACTTCCTCGCCGTCCAGAATCATTTTTTTGATCGGAAGCGGTCTTTCAAGCACTTTATTGCCGTCATGTGAGAAGTAAGGAATGTTGACCGTGCCGATCATATCTTCGTGTCCAAGCATGGAAAGCCGAGGTGTAATCGGTTTTTCTGAATCCTCATCAACCATGCGCAGATTCCATTTTCCTTGGCCGTCCCAGCGGGAGCCCATCGTGCCCTGCGGAATCGCAAATCCATCTGTGTCTTCATCCCAAACGGCAGGCTTCCACTCATCATGCTCTGTCGCACGCCCGATATCTTTAGCATGGAGGAAGCGGCCTGCTGTGAACGTTCCGTTTTCCTCTTTCAAAGTCACCAAAAACGGGAAATCGGTATATTGTTTTGCATAATCAATAAAACGCTCCGTCTTCTGGTTGACATAAAAGTCTTGCAGAATGACGTGGCCCATCGCCATGGCCAGTGCGCCGTCCGTTCCTTGTCTGATGCTCAGCCAATCATCGGAAAACTTTGAGGACTCGGCAAAGTCCGGACTGATCGAAATCACTTTTGCTCCTTTATAGCGGGCTTCGGCTAAAAAGTGAGCGTCAGGCGTTCTGGTAAGCGGCACATTAGAACCCCATGTCATGATGTAGCCCGAATTGTACCAGTCGCTGCTTTCCGGAACGTCGGTTTGATCTCCCCAAATTTGCGGTGAAGCAGGAGGGAGGTCGGCATACCAGTCATAGAAGCTCAGCATCGGCCCGCCGATCAGGGACATAAAGCGTGACCCTGCTGCGTGGCTGAGCATCGACATGGCTGGAATCGGCGAGAAGCCGACATTGCGGTCAGGACCGTATTTGGCAATGGTGTACAGAAGGGAAGCCGAAATCAGCTTCAGGACTTCGCTCCATTCGGCGCGGACAAATCCGCCTTTTCCGCGCGCCTGTTTATAGGCCTTTGCTTTTTCAGGGTTTTCGATAATTGATTTCCATGCTTCCAGCGGATTTTTGCTGCTGTTTAGCGCCTCGCGCCACATCTGGATCAGCACACCGCGTACATACGGATATTTCACGCGGAGCGGGCTGTATATATACCAGGAAAAGCTCGCTCCCCTCGGACAGCCGCGCGGTTCAAAGTCCGGCATATCAGGGCCAGTCGAAGGGTAATCGAGTCGCTGCCCTTCCCATGTGACGATTCCGTTTTTGACGTAGATATTCCAGCTGCAGGAGCCTGTACAGTTCACCCCGTGGGTAGAGCGAACCACTTTATCATGCTGCCATCTATTTCTGTATACATCTTCCCAATTCCGGTCTTCATAAGTGGTTTGGCTGTGTTGATTGGAATGGCGTTCAATAGGAGAGAAATAATTTAATCTCCTGAAAATGGGACTCTGTTTCTTTTTTTTCATTGCTGGTTCACTCCTTCTGAGTCAGTGATGCTACCCTCACTATATATGGAGGAGGCGCTGGACCTTGTTAAATTTGTCACATGGTTTCGGGTTTTCACAAATTTGTCACATTTTCAAGAGGGGGAGAGGGAGGACAAAAAAACAGCCTGCATGGAAGCGGGCTGTCGAATGGGTCAATTGCTCGTGTTCAAAATTCTTTTTTCCCCGGTAATCTCTTGAATCGGGGCGATGTTCTGGGTGAATTCCAAAGTTCCGATATAGCGGCCGTTTTCATCGCGTACGGCAAAATAGCGGATGAACACGTATTTGTCTTTAAATTTGATCCAAAAGTCTTCAACGTCTTTTTTGCCTGATTTAAAGTCGTCAAGAAGTTTGTTGACGATGTGGACGCTTGCCGGCGGATGGCAGTTTTGGACGGTCCGGCCGATTACGGCTTTTGTCCTTGCGAAAATCCGTTCCTTTCCGTGTGAAAAATAGCGGACCACATCGTTTTCATCGATGAAGGTGATATCGACCGGAAGATGGTTCATCATGTGCTCAAGCTGGGCCACGGACAGAATACCAGTAGGGAGCCTGACATATCCGTCAGCCGCCTCTTCTGTTGTTTTGAGCTGATGGCGTTCAGGCTTCCACACCGTTTCCGGAGCAGTCAGGCAATATCCGATCTCGTCGCTTTCAGCCGCGATTTTCAGCCATTCGTCTTCTGTCAGCGTTCTGAGCGCCATCGGCAAGAGGATATTTTCTTCTTTATAAATCATTTCCGTGCCTTCTTGAATGATAAACGTTAGCTCGCGGATGACTTCATCTTTTTTGTCCGGCGTATACTCTTCCAACAAACGCTTCACTTCTTTGATGCTCTTGCGGATAAAATCATCGACAGCCCACATCACTTGGCTGGGCCCAGTAATTCCGTACTTTTCTAAATAGGGGAAGAGAAGATTTTCTTTTCTGCTGTAATGTTTGTCGACATCGGCGAGCAAGTTTAAGTCTGTGAGCAGCTTGAGAATGTTGTCGCGGTGATCTTCTTTTTCAAAACGTTCCAAATGAAGCTGCATTTTAAAGTTCAAAAGGAGGTCGATTTCTTTATTTTCTTTCATAAAAGTATGAACGGGATGGCCTGGCTGCTTATCGGCGTCAGCGCGGTGAATGTCTTCAATCGATCCTTTAAACACAGCGGCGTGAACGGAACAAAGCTCTTGAATTTCTTCGGGGGTAATGCCTTCTTCCTTCATTAACGCCTGTTCCAGCTGAGCGATTTCTTCAGCATTGACTGAACCGAACACCTTTTCAAACCGTTTTTTGACGTCGGCAAGCGGTTTTCCTTTATGAAGGTCGATGATGATTTCTTTCAGAAGCTGCTTTTTTTCCTCTGGCAGACCTTGCTGCGTTTCCCGGTTGTTAATCATTTCGCTCATTGTTTTTCTCCTTTCCAAACGGGGTCAAATCCGTGCGCTTTCAATATGTCTAAGACAAGCGGCCATTCGATTTGCATCATTCGCGCGCCTTTCGGAATCGTCATGATACGCCCGGCTGTTTCCAGCATGCCGGGCTTCGTTATGTTTTTAAACCCGGCTTCCTTCATCACGGCTTTTAGTTCAGGATGCAATGTGCAAAGTTCGTATACGGAATCGTTCAAATCAATTTTTTTATTATGCAGAGGGATCACATCCTTTGATAGTGATGATCATTCTCATCTATACCGTAATACAAGTATGCTGAAAAAAATGTGACGTACATCACATTTTTCAGCGCAAAGCCTTCGGAATATAAGTACAGCTCGGGTCGCTTTCCAGATAATCGCCTGTCAGAGCATAGGCACGTGAGCGCGAACCGCCGCACACATGGCGGAATTCACAGACGCCGCATTTTCCTTTAAATCCGTCCGGATTTCGCAAATCCTTAAAGATCGGTGATTCGCGATAAATCTCAGCCAGCGGCTGTTCGCGGATGTTTCCGGCTTTAAACGGCAGGAGTCCGCTTGGATATACATCGCCGATATGGGAGATAAACATAAAGCCGTTGCCATCGTTCACACCTTTCGGAGCCCGGCCCAATCCGCCGATCGCATCCATTTTCCCTTTCTGCAATGCGTGTTCATAGCGGATTTTCATGTTGGGGTCTTTCGCTTCCCGCATTTTTTGTTGAATAACGACCCGTCGGTAGTGCTGGGCTGCTGTCGTTTTGATGTCAAAAGGCGCTTCTTTTGCCAAACGGCTGAGCCAAAGAAAGACTTTTTCATGGTCCACCGGCGAAATCATATCTTCCCGCTTCGCGCGGCCTGTCGGGACGAGAAAAAATACACTCCATAATACACAGTTCAATTCTTCGATCAGCTTTGCCATTTCATCCAAGTAATCGATGTTATAAGCGGATATAACGGTATTAATCTGCAGAGGCAGATGGCATTCATGAATGTAGCGTATGGCCTTCATGGTCAGGTCAAAGGAACCGTCCGTTCCTCGAAAATGATCATGAATCTCTCGGGTTGGGCCGTCCAAGCTGAACGCCCATCGGGATAAGCCGATTTCTTTTGCTGATTGAATCGCTTCTCTTGTCACATTCGGCGTAGCACTCGGGGTCATGGAGACGCGAACCCCTTTTTGGACGGCATACTCAATAATGGCGAATACGTCGTCTCTCATTAAAGGGTCACCCCCTGTCAGCACGAGGAGGGGATTGTCCATCGCATGAATTTGATCAATTAAATCTTTTCCCTCTTTCAGGGTGAGCTCCCGCGGATCGCGTTTATTTTGAGCCGATGCCCGGCAATGAAGGCACTTGAGCTCGCACGCTCTTGTCAGCTCCCAAATGACGATAAACGGAGACTTGTCGAAATCGCAATGTATCATCTTTCATCTGTCCTTTCGTTTGCATTCATGTGTATCGTAGCGGAAATGAAAAAGAAAAAAAGTTAAGTAGATCACATTTAGAAAAGGAAGGGAAAGAAGGGGGAGGCCCTTCTCACGCGTCGTCTTCTGCGGAGGAGTTGAGGTAACGCAAAAAAAGCTGGTAGGAAAAATACAAATTCTGCTGAAGCAGCATGAGAAAGTTCGTCTGTAATTGGCGGTTATAAGTCATCATTTTTTTGAAAGTATGAAATGGAATTTCAAGTACGGCGGTTTCTGCGGCAGTGTTGACTGAAATAAACGGAGATACGAAAGGTTCGCCTTTTTGATCAATAGGGAAAACATCGCCTTTTTCCCACTCGGCGATCGTTCGGGATTCTTCTGGAAGTCTTCTGTCAGAAAAATGAACTTCCCCTTTTAAAACAAAATAGACGGATTGCGAATGAAGGAACGATCGCGAATGCTGAGATGGCTGGATATCGATCACCTTCCCGTTTTTCAGCAGCCTTTTGATGATCGGAAGGGGTACCCCGAGAAACATAGGAAGATTTTTCAGAAACAATAAGTAGTCAAACCGGTCCATGGTATATCCTCCTTCTATATATTAGCATTTAGTATAAAGCGCCGGGCTGGAGGGCGCAGTGATTTATTTCACACGCCTGTATGCAAAATGTCACTGTGTAAAAAAGACGAAACTTTTATAATGTAATAGAAAAGAAGGGAGGATGCGTGATGAAAGTGTTCATACCGAAGCAGCACGGCGCCTGGGCGATGCTTGTCATCCCGTTTGTTCTCGGCATGTTCGCCGGGGGCGCGGATGTAAAGCATATTCCGCTGTTCTGCGGATGGCTGTTTCTATATCTAGCGGCATTTCCGGCTACGATGATGGTGAAGAAGAAAAATATCGTTTACTATCAAAAATGGGTTCTCATCTACGGCATTCCGGCCATCGTTTTCCTGCTTATTTCGGTCTGGCTGGAGCCGCGGCTCGTTTTTCTCGGGCTGCCGCTGTTTCCGCTCTTTCTCATCAATCTTTATTATGCGAAAAGAAACAACGACAGGGCGCTTTTAAATGATATTGCTGCCATCCTTGTTTTCAGCGCGGGCGGGCTTGCAAGCTTCTGGATGGGAGCGGGGAAGCTTGATGATGAAGCATTGTTTGTTTTTATCCAGTCCGTTTTGTTTTTCACAGGGAGCGCCTTTTATGTCAAGTCGATGATCCGCGAAAAGAAAAACAATCGGTTTAAACTTTATTCATGGGGATACCACATATTCCTGCCGTTCATCTCGCTGGCCGCGGGGGCAGGATGGGCCGTGCTTGGTGTAGTGCCGAGCAGTTTCAGAGCGTGGTTTTTACATGGAAGGAAACTGTCGATTAAGACAATCGGAATCTCAGAGCTGGTGAATGCCTGTTTCTTTATGGCCGTGTTGATCGTTTTTCTGCTGCAAACGTAAAAAACAAGGACACTGTGCTTCATGTCCTTGTTTGTTTTCGTTTTTTCAGTCGATATTGCAGATGTCGAGCGGGCAGTTTTCACAGTCGATTTCGCGTTTTAAATAGTTGAGCTGATGAATGACGATTTTTCCCGAGTCCTCAATTGAAATGACACCGTTCTTCCGGAGGTCGCTCAGCATGCGGTTGATGCTCTCCCTTGCGGCGGCACAGAATTTCGCCAGATCCTGGTTCGTCAGCACAATATTGATGAGAATCCCGTCGCTTCTTGTGATGCCGTAGCTGTTTGCGAGACGGATCAAGGTGGAGTAGAGCGCGCCTTTTTTACCATTCAGCAAAAGGTCGCGGATTTTCGATTGAATCTTTCGCAAATGCGTGCTCATCCATTTCATAAACTCAAACGTCAGTGCACCGTTTTGTATGAGTTCTTTTTCAAGCTTATCTTTATTGATGACCAACACTTCGCCATCAGAGAGGATCTTTGCGCTCAGCATATATTTCGCATCTTCTGTAAAAAGCGTAAGCTCCCCGACAATATCATTTTTTTTGCACATTCTGAGTGTCAGTTCTTTGCCATCGGACGTCAATTTGCCGATTTGGACAAGTCCCGACTGAATAAGATACAGTTCCTCCGCATCCATCCCTTCTTGAAAAAGGAATGTGTCCTGCCTGATTTTTCGTCGTGTACTGATTGATTCCAGCAAGTGATGCAGATCGTCTGAGAGCAAATCTGTGTCTGATTTTCTAACAGAAATATTCATTGAGCGTCACCCCTTTAGCAGTTCTTATTTTAACGTTAAATAAGGCTGAGTGACCTTTTAAATATAAACAATATTGTGAACTTATGAATAAAGTCCCAAAAAAGAGCCTGAGCACATCAGCTCAAGGCTCCTTTTGCAGGAAAGGTTTATAAATGGTTCGTCTTCGTTTTGGTCGATGTTTTGCTCACTTCCTGAAAATACATCCAGACCACGATCACAAAGCTGGCAAGGGCTGCTTCTGACAGCGCCATGAATCCGATCGCATAATGGCCGGTTGCCTGAAAAACGCTTGACAGGATGAGTGGCGGGAAGAATCCTCCCAAGCCGCCCATCGCTGATACAATCCCATTGACGATGCCGGCCTGATTTGAAAAATAAAGCGGCACGAGCTTAAAGATGATCCCGTTTCCAAGACCGGCGCATACGGCAACGGTTAATACCCCAAATCCGTAAAGTCCGAGGCTGGGCGAAAAGGCCAATAAAATCCCTGACAAGGTACAGCCGGCAAATACATACATCAACAGCTTCAGCGGGTTGAATTTGTCCGCGAGCCAGCCGCCAACAGGCCTCAGAAAAGTTGCGACAGCGATAAATCCGGCGGTTCTAAGCCCTGAATCAACGGGATCAAGCCCGAAGTGATTAACAAGAAAGTTCGGAAGATAAATCGTAAACGCGACGAAAGATCCGAATGTAATGAAGTAAAACAAGCTTAAAAACCATAATGTCTGATTTCGGTAGACTGCCTTCATTTGCTCTGTTACAGAAACCGTCACTTTTGTTTCTTTTCGATCTCCAAGGATAAAGTTCAATAAAGCGAATACGGCGACTAACACGATGTACATCCGCACCGTATTTTCCCACCCGGCTGTCTTTGCTACGACAGGAGCGGCAAACGTGGTAATCGCTGTACCGACGTTCCCGGCGCCGTAGATCCCATTGACAAACCCGTGTTTTTCTTTAGGGTAGTATTTCGGCAATGATGTGACCCCGATGGAAAAGACCGCTCCGCCGATGCCGAGGAAGAATCCGCCAAGGATCAAGTCGAACAGCGAATCGGCTGTGCTGATCCAAAAAATCGGGAACAGAAGCAGCACAAAGCTGATCATGAACGTGATTCTCGCACCGAATCTGTTTGTGTAGTATCCCAGCGGAATCCTCAGAAGCGAGCCAAGTATGACCGGAATGGCCGTGACAAGGGATATCTCGCTGTCTGTCAGGGCGATGTCCTGCTTAATGTGGGGCATTAAAGAGGAAATCAACACCCAAACCATAAATCCTGCGACTAAACTAAATGACTGCAGCGGTAATTGTATTTTTTGACGATTTACCATTGCGTTTTTGCTCCTTTCAAAGGGAAAAATGAATAAATCAATCAGCATGTTTATCTTACAAAAAGTCTTTTAAAAACATTGTGAATTACGTCACACGGTCATTCGTTTGATTCGTGTTTAATATCGGTAAGTGAGGGATAGTAAACGGATGTAAAAAATAAATGGTTCATTTGCGGACTTTTTCGTTTATCATGAAAATAAAAAAAGGAGTGCCGCTTTTATGTTTATAAAGCTTACGCAAGAAGAAAAACAAGCGATCATCGAGGAAATCAAACGCTTTTATGTTGAAGAGAGGGGAGAAGAGGTTGGAGATATCGCGGCGATTCAAATGTTTGAATTCGTAAAGGAAAAGCTGGGCCCTTACTTTTATAATCAGGCGCTGAAGGACAGCCGCAGAGTCGTGGAAGAGAAGGCAGCGGCGATTGAAGAAGAGCTCTTTGCGCTGGAGCGCCGTGTGTGACAACGCGCTCTCCTTTAGCAAAACCGAAGGGATTGAAAGACCAATGGAGTTTCTGAAGCAATTTATGATTTTCAGCGGGCTGAATGATGAAGAGTTCAAACAAATCGAGCAAATCGCGGTCAAGCGCACCTATCAGCCGAGAATGTTTGTTTTTATGGAAGGGGAAGAGAGGGAAGCGGTATTCTTCATTAAATCCGGTCTTGTTAAAGCCTTTAAAATCGATGAAGACGGCAATGAGCAAGTGATTTCGATTCTGCAAAGCGGGGACATGTTTCCCCATGTCGGCTTTTTTGACCGCTCCCCATACCCGGCAACAGCCGAAGCCGTTCAGGAAACCGAGTTGATCGTAATCCGCATCGCTGATTTTAATGAACTTTTGATGAAATATCCGGAAATGACAATAAAAGTGATGCAAATCATGGGGAAAAAGATTCTCGATTTGCAAGAGCGGATCCAGGGTTTTATTTCAAAAGATGTCCAGCACCGCTTGACGCATGTATTAATGAAGCTCGCTGCAGAACACGGCATTCCTCAAGAAAAAGGGGTCTACATCAGCCTGCCCATTACCAATCAGGATTTTGCGAACATGGTCGGAACGTCAAGGGAAACGATTAACCGCACATTAAATGAAATGAAAAAGAAAAATCTGCTGACAGCTGACAGGAGCGGAATTTTCATACATGATACAGACTGGCTGAACGGCTGCAATTGAAGGATAAGATGAAGGCTTTCCATTGAACAATAGATGGAAAGCCTGTTTTTATTTTGTTCACAAATCCGCCATTATTTAAGTGATCTGGTTCACAACCGGTGTGCTGCATATCCAGTATCTTAGGACATGCAAAATCAAAAAAGGAGTGAACCGCAATGGAAGTTCAAAGAAAGACGGTGCCCGTTAAAAAAGCATCGAAAAACGGTTTTTTGAAATCTGTTCTCGTCTTTACTTTAATCGTTAGTTTTTCGGTGCTGCTTTTGGGAGGCTATTGGATCTTCAAAGGACTTGCACCAAGACCAGTTGAAGTGTCCGGGCCAAACGGAGAGGTGCTCATGACCAAATCGTCCATTTCAGGCGGTCAGGCCGTATTTCAAAAATACGCGCTGATGGATTATGGCACGATTTTGGGGCACGGATCTTACATGGGGCCTGATTACACGGCCGAAGCCCTGAAAATCTATACGGAAGGGATGCAGGATTTTAAGGCGGAGGCACGATACGGCAAGCGCTTTAAACAACTTTCAGATGAAAAGCAGTCCACCATCCGGAATCAAGTCATCCGCGAAATGAGAAAAAACCGTTATAATCGCGCGTCAGATACATTGAAGCTGACAGATGCGCAGGTTTATGGATTGCAGCAAGTGCGTGATCATTACCGCAATGTCTTTACAAAAGGAGACGGCTGGGGGCTTGAGCCCGGTTTAATTAAAGAAAGCCACATGCCTAAACGCGACAGAGCGTGGGTTGACAGCGAAGACCAAATCACGCAGATCTCCGATTTTATCTTCTGGACGGCATGGCTTTCCAGTACATTAAGGCCTGGCGACGACATTACGTACACGAACAACTGGCCGTATGATGAAGATGCCGGAAACACGATGTCATTTGCCGCCGTTTGGTGGAGCGGCGCAAGCGTCACCATCCTGATTTTATTTGTCGGCATTATTTTATTCGTGTTTTACCGTTACAAGCTTGGAATGAAAGAGGCTTATCAGGAAGGGGCGTTTCCGGTATTTGATCTGGATAAACAGCCGCTTACGGCATCACAGGTTAAAACCGGAAAATATTTCGCCGTTGTGTCGCTGCTGTTTTTTGTTCAGGCCATGTTCGGAGCTTTGCTTGCCCACTATTATATTGAGCCGGACAGCTTTTTTGGGATCGATTGGATCAGGGATATGTTGCCATTCAGCATATCTAAGGGATTTCACCTCCAGCTGGCGATCTTCTGGATTGCGACTTCATGGCTCGGTATGGGCATTTATGCAGCGCCGCTTGTCGGAGGCCGCGAGCCGAAAAGGCAGGGGCTGCTTGTCGATATTCTGTTTTGGGCGCTGATCGTCCTTGTCGGCGGAAGCATGGCTGGCGAATGGCTCGGAGCGAAAGGCCATTTAGGAAACAACTGGTTCTTATTCGGCCACCAAGGAATGGAATATATTGAACTCGGCCGCTTCTGGCAGGTCATTCTCGCACTCGGCATGCTGATATGGCTGTTTATCGTTTTCAGAGGCATTAAGAGCGGCCTCAAGCGGGAATCTGATAAAGGCGGTTTGATTCATCTGCTGTTTTATTCTTCGATCGCTATTCCGCTGTTTTACGGTGCAGCCTTTTTCTTTAATCCCGGCACAAATATTACAATGTCGGATTTTTGGCGGTGGTGGATTATCCATCTTTGGGTGGAAGGGATTTTTGAAGTCTTTGCCGTCGTGGTCATCGGCTTTTTGCTCGTGCAAATGAACCTGGTTACGAAAAAATCGACCGTCAGAACGCTTTATTTTCAACTGACGATCCTGCTGGGGAGCGGTGTCATCGGGATCGGACATCATTACTATTACAACGGTTCTTCCGAAGTTTGGATCGGCCTCGGTTCCGTCTTCTCATGCCTGGAAGTGATTCCTCTTACCCTGCTTGTATTGGAAGCTTATGAACAATACAAGATGATGAAAGACGGCGGCCATCATTTCCCGTATAAAGCAACGTTCTGGTTCTTGATTTCAACGGCGATCTGGAATCTGGTCGGTGCAGGGGTATTGGGCTTTTTGATCAATCTGCCTGCTGTCAGCTATTTTGAGCACGGCCAGTTCCTGACACCTGCCCACGGGCACGGGGCGATGATGGGCGTGTACGGCATGTTTGCCATTGCTGTCTGGCTGTATACGCTGCGCAATATCGCCAAAAAAGAAGCGTGGAATGATAAATGGCTGAAAATAGCCTGCTGGTCGCTGAACATCGGCTTGTCCGGAATGGTGTTTATCAATTTGTTGCCGGTCGGTTTTCTTCAATTGAAAAAAGCGTTTGAAGACGGGTACTGGAGCTCAAGGGCGCCTGAGTTTTTACAGCAGGATACGGTGCAAACGCTGCTGACTTGGAGGGCTGTGCCGGATACGATCTTTTTAGCCGGAATCGTGATTTTGGTCATATTCAGCATCAGAGCATTATTCCATCTCCGCAAACCGACGCATCAGGAAGGAGAAGCGCTTCCAGTTAAAGACATTGCTTCAGATGAATAGATAAACAAAAAGACAGAGGAAGTGAAATCCTCTGTCTTTTTGTTTTATTGATTGGCTTCCGCTTCAAGCCGCGGGAACAAAATATTGTTTTCCAGGTGAATGTGCTGAAAAAGATCTGTTTCCAATTCATCAAGCTTTAAGTAAGTCAGTGTATATGTTGTGCATGCCCCTTCAGGAAGGGTATAGTCATTGGTCACTTTTCTCAGTTCCTTCAAGATGCTGCCTGCGGCTTCATGCTCTTGTTCAAGGACGTCGATCGCCTGAACCGCTTCTGCCAGGCTGTCCATTGATCGCGTCTCTTCATAGGCCGTCACTTTCGGGAAAATGAGTTCCTCTTCCTGAAAGAGATGGTGTTCCAGTTCAGTTTTCAGCTGATGGAACAATTGATGGACCTGGGCGAGTTCCGGATGATGGATGCCGTGAACCCGGTAGACTTTTGTGACAAAGCCTGATAGTTCAGGAAGCACCTCATACAGGTAAGCATGGTGCGTATGAATCACATGGTCGATCAGCTGTGAATACGGGGCTTCACTCCAGTTCGTCTCTTTTGCGTTCAATGCCTTTGTCTCTTGATATAATGTATTGATTTTTGCTAAGATCTCTTCTTCATTTAAATCCTGTTCTTTTATCGCTTCACCGATCGGGCGGTTGCCCCCGCAGCAAAAGTCGATGCGATATTCTTTCAGCAACCGGCTGGCTCTTGGAAAACGCGTAACAATATCACCTGTTTTTGTGTTTTGATCAAATACTGCTTCCATTTGTAAAACCTCCTGAAGTGTTTTTATGCTATGGGTTAAATGTAACGGGTTCACCGATGGAAAATCGTGATCTACATCACATTCGGGAAAAATGACAGAAAAAGCAATAAGTCAGAAGAAATCGGGAAATAGCTATAGATAACTTTTCATGTTGGAGGCCTGCAATGGAGCATTTATCCTGGCTTACATTTACGATGCTGATTCTCGCCAGTTACCGGCTAACTCATTTGATTGTTTTTGACAAGATCACGGAGTTTATCCGGAAACCGTTCATGAAGAAAAAGCAGACGGTTGATGAACAAGGGCATGTAGAAACGAAAAAAGTGCCGAAATCAAACTTCGGCTATTTGCTGAATTGCTATTGGTGCGCAGGGATATGGTGCGCTTTGATCATTGCTGTCGGGTATCTGATTGTCCCAAAAACGATATTCCCGTTAATTTTAATTTTATCGGTCGCAGGTGGACAGGCGATTCTTGAAACGTTTGTCGGTGTCGCAACAAAACTTGTCAGCTTTTTCTCTGATTTAAAGAAATAAACCATTCCAAGCGGATGGTTTTATTTTTTTGACAATAAAGTGACACAAACAGCAGAGAGAACATGTCCGCTTTGTGAACTTTTTACAGCAATTTTTTCCCGGTTGCCGCATTTTAGGCAGAGGGAAGACATTATTTTGAAGAAGAATCAGGTTTTAAAATTTCGAATTGAGAGAAAAAGGAAGCACAAAGTCCCCGGTCATACTTTTTTAGCTTTTCATCATTAGCATTCAGACCTCCCATTTCATACGAAAAGAGGAAATAGATAGATTTTCAAAACGAAAAAAACGTGAAATATGGTTGATAGACAATCAATGAATAGTTTTTTTACAATCAGTAACGTGCTACAAGCCAAGAAAGGGGTGAAAATGTCTGCCAGAAAGTGTTTTTGGAAAATAACATCATTGGAGGAAAAAGAATGTCATACATGAAACGTTCCATTTCTGTCTTCATCGCCTGCTTCATGGTAGCAGCACTCGGCATCAGCGGTATCATCGCACCTAAAGCGTCTGCCGCTTCTCAAACACCCGTTGCTGTAAACGGACAGCTCACCTTGAAAGGTACGCAGCTCGTCAATCAAAAAGGAAAAGCGGTTCAGCTGAAAGGAATCAGTTCACACGGGCTGCAGTGGTATGGCGATTATGTCAACAAAGACTCGTTAAAATGGCTGAGAGACGACTGGGGCATCAATGTCTTCCGCGCGGCTATGTATACGGGTGAAGGCGGCTATATTGACAATCCGTCGGTTAAAAACAAAGTGAAGGAAGCCGTCGAAGCGGCAAAAGAACTCGGAATCTATGTGATCATCGACTGGCACATACTGAGCGACGGCAATCCAAACCAAAACAAAGCGAAAGCAAAAGAGTTTTTCAACGAAATGTCAAGGCTTTACGGCAAGACGCCAAACGTCATTTTTGAAATTGCCAACGAGCCGAACGGCGATGTCAACTGGAACCGTGACATTAAACCTTACGCTGAAGACATTTTGTCCGTGATCCGCAAAAATTCTCCGAAAAATATTGTGATCGTTGGGACAGGCACTTGGAGCCAAGATGTCAACGATGCGGCGGACAATCAGCTGAAAGACGGCAATGTCATGTACGCGCTCCATTTTTATGCGGGTACGCACGGTCAGTCTTTGCGGGATAAAGCAGACTATGCACTCAGCAAAGGAGCGCCGATTTTCGTCACAGAATGGGGAACGAGCGATGCTTCCGGAAACGGCGGTGTCTACCTCGACCAATCCAGGGAGTGGCTGAAATATTTAGACAGCAAAAAAATCAGCTGGGTAAACTGGAGCTTGTGCGACAAACAAGAGTCGTCAGCTGCTTTAAACTCCGGCGCCTCTAAAAAGGGAGGATGGTCTCAATCCGACTTATCCTCATCAGGTAAATTCGTCAGGGAAAACATCCGCAGCGGATCAAACGGTTCGTCAGGAGACTCTGGATCGGATTCGAAAGGGTCAGATCAAAAAGACCAGAAAAAGGATCAGGATAAACCAGGTCAAGACAGCGGCGCTGCAGCCAACACGATAGCAGTACAATACAGAGCGGGGGACAACAATGTAAACGGCAACCAAATCCGCCCTCAGCTCAACATTAAAAACAACAGCAAAAAAACCGTGTCTTTAAATCGAATCACTGTCCGCTATTGGTATAAAACGAATCACAAAGGACAAAATTTTGACTGCGACTATGCCCAAATCGGCTGCAGCAAAATCACGCACAAATTCGTCCAATTAAAAAAAGCGGTAAACGGAGCAGACACGTATCTTGAAGTAGGATTTAAAAACGGTACATTAGCGCCGGGTGCAAGTACAGGCGAAATCCAGATCCGTCTTCACAATGACAACTGGAGCAATTATGCCCAAAGCGGCGACTATTCATTTTCTTCAGGTTCAAACACGTTTAAAAATACGAAAAAAATCACGTTGTATGAGAATGGAAAACTGATTTGGGGCGCTGAACCTAAATAACGGCACTTTAACGGACACCGAATTTGGTGTCCGTTTTCGTATATATTATAATGGAAGGAATGAGGAATATTTTTGTAAACATGAAAGGAGATGGATGTATGAATGAAACATTGCAGCAATACATGATGCTTGTCAAGGAAAACTACGACACGATCAATGGACCTGATTACGCAGGCAAAGAGGAAGACATTGAAAAGCGAAAAAAACAAATCGAGCTTTACGCCAAAACGCTCCAGCAAGGTTTTTCAACAGATGACGACTATGATGAATTCGCAGATGCCGTGATTAAATGCGCATACGGAGATCTGACAATGGAAGAATTAGAAACGGTTTATCGGGAATTAACGTCTTCATAATCAATAAAATAAGGGGGAGAAGAACCATGAAAGATACGATCATGAAGACAGACCGGATGATTTTGCGAAAAATGAGGCGTGATGACGCCGAAAACCTGCTCGAAATCTTTTCTGACCCGACAGCCATGGAATATTATCCATCGACAAAGAATGAAAAACAGACATTGCAATGGATCGACTGGACACTTGAAAACTATGAAAAACATGGAACCGGCCTGTGGGTTGCCGAACATAAACAAACAGGCGAATTTCTAGGTCAATGCGGCATCGTGCCACAGGAAGTCGAAGGATCGGACGAAATGGAAATCGGCTATTTGTTTAAACGGAGCGTCTGGAAAAACGGCTATGCAACCGAAGCAGCATCAGCATGCAAACAGTATGGATTTGAGGCATTTCACCTGAAAAAAATCGTATCTTTACCTGATGCGAAAAATCTGCCGTCCAGAAAAGTTGCCGAACGAATCGGCATGACTTTAGAAAAAACGATACATAAATGGGGAAAAGAAATTGCCGTATATTCAGTTTATCGATAAAATTTTTATTCTGTCTCACTAACTTGAGTATACTTTGAGATTGAGACAGAATTTCTTTTCAATCCTTAACTTCCGAGAATATATATTATGTAAACTAGAAAAAATGAAGGTCAGGATTATGCAATGTTCCTCCATCAGCTGTACGACACAAAACCCTTGGTTGCATTAGCCCATGAACTACTTTCACTAAACAGTTCTTTGACATAAAATGCAGCCATAATTTCCATTCCTATAACCCATTCTTCGCAAACTCCTTTAACTTACATTGTAATTTTGGCTGGTTCTTTCAACTTTACTTTACTGATTTGAAATGTTCACAACATTATATGTAATATTTCATTGACTTCAACATCAGCATTCACATGTAATGTATTAACTTCATTCCATACATTAAGCATGCAGTTTGCATATTCATTTAGTTTTAATTGGACGCGATTCTCCCAAATCAACACTCATCTCAGTATCTAGACAAAAGCTTGTATCACTTAAAAACAATGCCTGAAATATGAGAGAGCCGATAACCGCGTAATAGGGTTATCGGCTCTGTGTCTGTACGGCTAGCTCTTTGACATGCGTTTATCAGCAACCTCTCGGCTATGTCACTTGTTGCTGGTCTTCTTGATCAAGTCCACGCCATCGTATGCCAGACTTTCCACACTTGCAGCCTTCTGCAGTATGTAATGATCAAAAAAGTTCTTCGTATAGTTTGTAACAAGATTTCGCATCTCCATAGCATCCCGTTCGCCTCTGAGTTCCTCATTAACACTGGTAAACACGATGTCGCAGTAATCTAAATGCGCAACACGATCAACAGAGAAATAATAGGTTTCCATGCTGTTGTTAGCGCCAATGATCGCATTCATATTATAGTTAGGTTCAGAAAACAGTAGCAAAAAGGGTTTCTTCAGGTCGCTGTCGCGAAGGCCGAACGCACCGCTATCCAAGCCAATCCCGCAGGCGAACCGGTCGTCGTCCCGGCAAACAATCGCCGTCGTAGGCCCTCCATAAGAATGTCCGACTATGCCCATGCCGATGTCAAGCAACAATCTGCCCTTAAAGATGGAATTCAGTTCTCCAGAGTCCAGTTTGTAAAGATAATCGGCTACATACCTTACATCTTCTGCCTGTAATTCACTATACTCTGTTAACTTGGCAAGTATCGGCAGTGTAAGCACGTTACGGCACATCTCAATGGCAGTTTCATCGTCAGGCCGCATCTCCATCTTACCAGCCAACGCCAGCATCTCCGGATCTTCAGAAAACGCCATAATGGCATCCGAAAAATCCTTTGATACATTAAACAGGCGCCCATCTTTACGCTTATACATCGTGCTATTCTGATGGCCGATGCTTACCACAACATATCCCATGCTTGCCAAGTCTGTACAGATCACTGTACCCCATTCTGGAGAACCGCCCCCGCCGCATACATAGAATAACACCGGATAGCGCTTTTCCTTCCCGGAGAGAGCAAGGTCGTCGTAACACTGGGTCTTGATATCTATAGAGTAAGCATCCTTCAACGCAGTGAGAAGTGGCTGCTCATCAAGCATTTCGTAGACCTCAGGAAACATGTACGTTGATGCAGTCTTGCCTTCGCTACTGTCGGACGGATAGTACACAAACGCCGTCAGTTCTCTTTTTGAGTGGTCTGATGCCGTGTAATCAAAATCCATCTGGGTTCGACCGACAGTATAGCCGCCAATTGGTTCTGGAAATGCGTCATAAGTTTTCATTTTCTTGTTCCCCCTTAATTAATAAAAGTCAGCAAAGTACTTGCTGAAGATTCAAAGAAAAGCCACAATTTTATATAGACACTTCTTAATGGAGGTAACTTAAAATTAATTTGTTATTATAAAAATGGGGGACGGTAATAGACTAAAGTTAGTGAAATAAGAGCTTCTACAAATGAAATCGAAATGATAATCTTATGATTCACAGGTGATTTTCTAGATATTAACTTTTGACCGATATAGTTTAGGAAATAAAACACAAGAAAGAAGCATACGATTCCAAAAATAACTCCAGACAAGCGGCCTCCCCCCTTCTGCCTTTCAACCATGGATTCCAGCTCTAAATTAAATCAGATGCACCTACAATAGTCCGCGCCAAAAAATATCAAATGATATCTCTAAAGACCGTTCAAATGATTGTTTGTTTTCGTATACCAGTTGAATGTTAAGCCCGTCATAAAGCGTAATAAAGCCTATCGCACATTTCTCCGGCGGACAGTTCACATCCGATTCCTTAAAAACATTCGCTACCCGTTCTTTTAAAGTATGCAGATATAAAAGGTATTGGGCTGAAATAAAATCGCTTACTTCAGCAGGCGCCTTAAAGGACATTGCCTGCAAAAAAGCTACATTTGGCAATGCATGAAAACGGACTTGGGTTTCTTTTAAAAAGTCATATATTTGACTCTTTGCAGGCATATGTTTTCTTGAATCGAAGAATTCGTTGATAAATGAAATTTCCTCTTCCACAATCTCGGGGTATATTTCCATCAGCAGCTCTTTTTTTGACGAAAAATGATAAGCGAGAGATTGTTTTCTGATTCCTAATTCTTGTGCGATATGCGACATTTTGACTCCCTCATATCCCAATTCATTAAATTGGCGAACCGCTGTACGCTTTATATTCTCTCTGGTCAATATACCGTCCTCCCCTATTTTTCAGGCTGTTTTTCTCTTCATGCAGATATATAAAATATATAATAAAAGAAACAGAAGGTACATGAAAATGGCGGTAATATAGATCTCCCGATAGGAATAAACCGTCGCCACCAAACCTAATAATAAGGACCCTCCGCCAATCCCCATATCGAAAAAATTAAAGAACGTTCCCATTGCATCCTCATGTTCATGCTCTTCCACAAGATTGATACACCATGTTTGGATGGCGGGAAAAATTGAGCCGAATCCAAAACCGTAGCATATAGCCGCTGTAAAAAACATTGCATTTGTTTGCGCGAAATATAATATTGACAGCCCTGCTATTGAAAATAGCGAGGCGGGAATAAGGATGGCGGCAGCTCCGTATCGGTCAAATGTTCTGCCGGAAATAAGCCGTATAAAAAAACTGGCTCCTGCAATCAAAAAGAAAAACATCCCGACACTATGAAACCCCTTTTCGATTGCATAGAGCGAAAAGAAAGACATAATTCCAGATGCAGCAATACCAACGAATAAAATAAGTATTGACGGAAACAGTACACGTTTTTCCAATACTTTTAACTTTGCAGTTCCTTTTCCGCCAGTGCCAGTTGTTTCCGGCTGTCTTCGCACGAAAACAGCCATAAGTACCGCCAGCAAAAGAACGGACATCCCGCCTAAAAAAAGTCTTTGAAAATCATAAAGCTCCAGAGCCGCGATACCGATCATCGGTCCAACGGAAACTGCAATTGTCTCACCTACTCCTAAATATCCAATGCCTTCCCCTCTCCGCTCTTTAGGGATAATTTCGGCTGCGATTGTCGCAAAATAGGTCGTCGCCAATCCAAACCCGGCCCCATGTATTAAGCGAATCAATAATAAAACGCTGACATCAGACGCCAGGTAATAGGCTCTTGTTGAGAAAGCGCTGATCACAATTCCTAAAATGAGCAAATATTTTTTATTGAACCGTAAAGCCAATGCCCCTGCAAAAGGACGAACAGCAATTGCAGAGATCATAAAAATACCTGTAACATACCCGACTTGTTTTGCCCCTCCCCCAATAGCCGTCACAAACAAAGGCAATGTCGGCAATAACATTTCAAATACCATAAACAAGAAAGCATTTGCAAACGTCACAAAAACAAATGACAATGACCACATTTTTGCAGTATGTATTTTTTCTACATTCAATTCCATTTGGCTACCTCTCACTCACTGATTTTATTTTCCTTCTTAAGCATTCACTTTAACTGACCACGGTCAGTTTGTAAATATAATTTAAGCTATTAATAAGCAGAATTTAAAAAATAAAACTTGATTAAACTGACTGTTGACAGATAGAAGTTGAGTCGCAAAGGGTATCTTCCAATAAATAAAAAAGCTACTCTCAAAGAGTAGCTTTTGTGGTGCGTGCAGGCATTAAACTTCCATACGCTTCATAAATTAAACCTGTTTTCCTATGAAATTATTTAACGAGCGGCCAAGCCGGTGAAGCCGGATCTAATGTAAAGTCATAAGACGTCTCGTCGCGATACATCGGATCGGCATAAATCGAGTCTTGATCTTGATTTGTCGCATGTTGATACGACGAAAACGAGTCGTATTCATTCTGTTTCCAAATCCACAGACCGTCTTTGCCGGCTTCCTTGTGGTACACGTTATGATTTACTTTATTTCCTTCATTTTTCGTAAAATCGTTTGCGATAAATATTCGCGAATCGCTTGCTGTGATGATGTTCTTTTCAATTTTGTTGCTTTTTGTGTCATACTGGAGCAAAAGCTGTCCGCCGTCCAGCCCCTTTGTATCATTGCGGTAAACAATATTGTGCGCAATAACAGAATGGCTGGTGCCTCCCCGCTTTTGGTCGTATCCGCCGATAGAAATGCCCGTGTACGCATTCTCATACACTTTGTTGTCGGTTATTTGAATATCATCAGCATATTTCCCTTTATGTTCAGACGTTGCTTCTATCCCGATATCGTTGCCGTAGACCGTGTTTTTCTTAATGTCAATGCTTTGTCCTCCGTCAACATAAATTCCGCCCGCAGAGTAATCATCCCCATAGGCGGGATTTCCGTAAGTGGAGTTATTGTAAACCGTGTTGTTTTCTACGATACCGTTGCGCACAAAATCGTTTTGAGCGGCCGTTCCTTCATAACCGATCAGATCAATTCCAATGTTATTATTGTCGCGAACCACATTGCCTCTCACCGTGAAACCGTCAATGTTTCCGTTCAGCACAACCGCTTCACTCGCCCCGAGTGTCAGCTTTTCAACCGTATTGTCCTCGATCTTAATGTCTTTCATGCTGCCGGAGCCATAGACGGCAATCCCGTGGGCATTGCCGTCATCCGCTGTTGTTTTTATATCCCGGACGTGATTGTTTTTAATGGTGATATGACTGCTGGAGCCTGAAACATAAATTCCCATGGCGGTTGCTTCTTCCGATGAAACGGAAAGGTCTTGAATCGTCAGGCCGTTGATTGTGATGTACTGTTGATTGTGAATCTGAATGAGCGGTGTTTCATATTCAGCGTCCTGAATAGATTTTCCGCTGATGACGACTTTTTCATTCTCATAGTTTTGAAATGTGATAGGCTTTTCAGCCGACCCGCTCTCCCTCACATCAAGCGTTTCATGATACGTGCCTTCCCGAATCATAACAGTTGTGCCGGGGACAGCTTTTTTTGCTGCATGTCCCAGAGTTCGAAACGGCTTTTCTTTCGTTCCTTCATTTTGATCATTTCCATCGGGGGAAACATACAAGCTGTTAGCCGGTTCTGCTTCTTTTGCTCCGGTCTTATCGTAAGCAAAAGCGATGATAACAGAAACTAAAATACACGCTGATAAAATAAAATACCATTTTCTCATACTCAGCTCTCTTTTCTTTTCAAAATGGATAAACTAACACCATTATAGAATATCCATTTATGGAAAACCATCGCAAACATTTGAAAGAAAAAGGCAACCCTGTGATCAAAGGGTTGCCTCCATGTTTATGAATTTATTCAGCACTTCCGCAGTCTATGAATAATATAGCCGCCTATTCCTCCTAGAATCGCCGGAAGCACCCATCCTAATCCGATGTCATACATCGGGAGAAACTGATTGAAAAATTGATTAATAGCTGCAATTTTGAGTCCGGCAGCATTCAGGCCGTCAAACAAGCTGATGATAAAGGTCATTATCAGACTGCCTTGATACACTTCCCTCTTCCCTTTAAATAAGGGATGTAAAAATGTTAAGAATATTAAAGAAATCGCAATGGGATACAAAGTTGTTAAAACCGGCATTGAAACGTTAATCAGCTGTGTTAATCCTATATTTGCTACAAGGGTGCTGAACATTGATAGAATGACAGCAATTTTTTTGTAGGAGATGTTTGGAAACAAGCCGTGGAAAAACGAAGAGCATGCTGTGATGAGTCCCACACTTGTTGTCAGACATGCCACTGTGATCATTAAGCCCAAAAAAACGGAACCATATGGTCCGAAATAATAGGATGAAACCTTCGCTAAAACCTCGGCTCCATTTTCTAATAGACCCAGTTTTTCAACGCTGGAAGCCCCCATGTATGAAAGCGCTGAATAGATCAGAGCCAGGAGCGCTGCTGCAATCGCCGTCGATTTTGCACAAACGATCATGAGCTGTTTTTTGGAGACCGCTCCCTTCTCTTTCATGGCGTTCACAATGATGATTCCAAATACAAAAGCGACAAGGGCATCAAGTGTAAAGTAACCTTCTTTGAACCCTTTAAAAAACACGTGTGATGCATATCCTGCAGACGGAGCTTGAAAGCTTCCGATTGGATGAATAATTGCCGTAACGACGAGCAATCCGATAAATGTTAATTTAATAGGAGTTAAAAATTTTCCGATAACATCAATAATTTTAGTTGGATTCAGAGACAGCAAGCAGGCCACCGTGAAAAATAATACGGTAAATATGATTAAGGCGACAGGGCTTGCATCATGAGATAAAAAAGGTTTAACCCCTATTTCAAACGATACATTACCGGATCTGGGAATCGCGAAAAAAGGGCCGATTGCTAAATAGAGAACCGTCGTAAATACAATTCCGAACAATGGATGCACACGACTGGCCAGAGACTGCAAATCATTTTTTCCTGAAAAAACGAATGCGGTAATGGCGAGTAATGGCAATCCGACTCCGGTCACTAAGAATCCTGCATTGGCTGTCCATACATTCTCTCCGGCCATCTGACCAAGCATAGGCGGGAAAATGAGATTTCCTGCACCGAAAAATAATGCAAACAACATTAGTCCTATGATTAGGATAAATGAAAAAGGAATTTTTTTTGCCATCATGAGTCCTCCGATTCGGGTTAAGCTATTAGTGTGTTTGTAGTAGTCAGCAGTGTAGCACGATAAAAATTTCATAAATGAATGTCCTGAATTATCAGTAAATATTAAATAAAAGTACTATCCTACTATAGTAGCTGTTGCTTGTATTGTCAAAGGTTTCGTCTGTATATGCTTTTACTTTGAAATGGATTTACAAGTTTGTTACAACATGTAAAAATAATAACGGAAAGGAAATTCACATGTGGGAGGTTGTGAAATGCCATTAGGGCCTGCAATCATTTCAGTATTAATAGTATTCGGCATCGTATATGTCATCATGAGAGCTGTGAGAAAATCTAATTGATGGCAGAACGTCTCAGCTCTAACTCCCTTGTCGCAAACTGCTCTTTTTCAGAGACCCAAGCCCGCCAATTTCCAAGCGAGACATATAGAATGAAGCTGTATATCCATCCGCTCCGCTTAAATTGCCGGATCATGCGAAAAAAGGCCAGTCAAATAAAATGACTGGCCTATCTGGTATTACATATGATTTACAAAGTGGAGATATCAATCACGAATCGATAACGCACATCGCTGCGAAGTCGCTCATACGCTTCATCTACTTGGTCCGCCTCCGATGACTTCAATCTGATGAGTTTTCCACTCAATACTTCAAAGAAAATCCTGTTGACGTAGAACACTTGTTAAATAGATATTGACAACTACATACAAAGTAGTTTTGATGAGGGAAGCTTCAGTGAGCATGATTTAAGAAATGGCATAAAACTTATCCTTACTGATTCTCCAACCTATTTTATTACTTCAGTGAGCGAAACTCCAATTGATGAAAACAAGTTTCAGGTCAAGGCCAGGACAAAAGAACATAAGCTAAACTTTGCAGCCAAACAAAATAGAGAAAAAGCCGTCTCCAGCCTGCGCTGGAAACGGCTTTTTTTAGAGTTGCAAAGGGTGTGACTTGTATACGGATAAACGGCATGTTTACATATCCCACCAAAAGGATTCGGGAAGCGAGTATTGGCCGTTTAACAGGATTGTTTCACCAATCGCGGGAGCAACCATGTTGGCGCCTTTTTTCTCAGCTTCTTTCAAAGCACGTTCAATCGGCTCTTTCCAGCCATGATAGGCGAGGGTGAACGCGCCCCAGTGAATCAACATCATGTTCTTTCCTTTTACATCTTTGTGGGCCTGTACAGATTGTTCGGGTGTCATATGAATCCCGGACCAGCGTCTGTCATATTGACCGCCCTCCATTAAGGTGATATCAAAAGGGCCGTATTTTTTGCCGATTTCCTTAAAATGTTCATCATATCCCCCGTCACCGCTCGTATAAAAACGCGTATGCTTTCCGAGGATAACCCAGCCGCCCCACAGGGTCGTATTTCGATTCAACAACCCTCTACCCGAAAAGTGTTTGGACGGTGTCAAGGCTATCGTCAAACCTTGAAACTCCGTTTCATCCCACCAATTGAGCTCTGTGATTTTTTCTTTCTCAACTCCCCACCGTATCAAGTGTGCGCTGACTCCGTGGGGAACGAAGAAATGACCGGCCTTTTCCTTCAGTTTTAAGATGGATGGATAATCTAAGTGATCATAATGATCATGTGTGATCAAGACGGCGTCAATCGGCGGCATATCATCGACCATATGCAGGATGTCTTCGCTGTAGCGTCTGCTTCCGATAAATGATACGGGTGAAGCAATTGGCCCCAGCATAGGATCTACGAGTATTTTTTTGCGATCGATGCTCAGTAAAAAAGCGGAATGTCCAAACCACGTTAAACTGTCTTCGTTACTTTTAACTGTGCTCCAATCGATCTTAGAAACAGGGATTTGACCGGAAGGGTTGCGTTCCTTGCCGCCGGAAACAGCGTCTCTCATCATCGAGAAAACGCCGGAGATTCCACCCATATCCATCTTTTCCGGAGTCTGATTGACAAATTTGCCATCTGCATAATTGTCAAAGTTTTGATACAGCTTTTTTTGTTCTGTACTTGGATTTCCCCAAAACACGGGGTGTAAATTGATGAATAACAAAACACCCGCGCAAAATACGATGATAAAAATGAATAAAAACATCATGATTTTTTTCATTGTTCCTTCCTTTTTAGGATGATCTCTTGCTTCCTCTTATTCTACCGATTATACCTGCATCATCGCCAGTGTAACGCTGCTGTGTATGGAATCATACCATCGTAAATGTAAAGAACCCTCCCAATTTGGAGAGTTCTTTTTTATGAGGTAAATGCGTGCCGTAATTATTTGATTTTCACCAATAAAAATGTGTATTTGGTACCCTCCGGCTTGTTTTTCCAATAAATCGTTACCTCCGCATCGCCCTTTTGGCGTCCTTCGTAGTCTACCGAATTTAAGCCCGGATTAGCATATGCGTGAAGAATAAAGGGATCATCGACCGCAACCTCTAAATCGTCGTCCGAAAATTCAATTTGAGGACCGCCATTTATACTGCCGCAATAAAAGTGTGCACGTCCGGAACCGCCAATGCCGACTGTTTCGTCATATACGGTGAGAATATGAGTTGAGCATTCGCTCGGTTTAATGGTACCGACCGATGCGGCATCTACAGAGACGGCATGAAAGGACATCACCGTCGCGAGAGCCACGGCAAGGGACAAGAAATACTTGCTTAATTTTCCGATGTTCATGTTGTCAGCCTCCAACCAAATATTGTTAGTATACATATTCTCCAGATGGAAATATATACCTCTTTCATAAGGCTCTTACAAAAAAAGAGCTGACATTAATCGTCAGCTCCCGCTTTTAAAACCGGACAGATTCAGAGGGTTGAAAAAATGGTCCACCACTTCATCGGTTACATCTGAAACGTGCCGGTACTTGTAGTTCGGCGATTGATCACGGTCGATCAGGACGGACCGGACGCCTTCGAAGAAATCGTCGTGCTTCAAAAAGTTCTTCGCCAGCACCAGATCTGTTGCAAAGCATTCTTCCAATGTTTTTTGACGTCCGTCCGCCAGCTGTTTCAATGTGATTTTCAATGAAAATGGCGCTTTGGAAAGCATCGTTTTTTTCACATTCGAGCTAAAAGTGCTTCCTTCGCTTTCGAGCGATTGAAGGATCTCTTCGAGCTTATCATACTTAAAATGCCGGTCAATCGCTTGCTGATCACGGGCGACCGTGCTTTCTTGGGAGGGCTTCGTTTTCGATTCGCCGATCAGCTGATTGAGCTTTTCTTCAACGTTTACAAGACGCCAATCTGTTTGTTCCACTGTTTGGATCAATCGTTCTAAAGCGCCGCTCTCCATGTAGGCGTCTGCCCCATTGATATACAGCACGTCTGCCGCATGGATGACAGATGCCGTTAATCCAAGATATCTTCCTATGTGTCCCGGAGCTCTGTTTAAAAAATAGGCTGCCCCGACATCCGGAAAGAAACCGATATTCATTTCAGGCATCGCCCATTTTGTCCTCTCCGTGACAATCCGGTGGCTGGCCCCGTATGTCAGGCCGACGCCTCCCCCCATGACGATCCCATCCAAGCAGGCGATGATCGGTTTCGGAAATCGATGGACTGCCATATCGACTTCGTACTCTGTTTCAAAAAAGCACTCGGCTTCTTGCAGGGCCTGTTTTGACGAACGTGCTTCATAGAGTGCCTTAATATCCCCTCCGGCACACAGTCCTTTTTGTCCTGCACCTTTGATGAATACAACAGAAACGTTTTGATCTGTCTCCCACTCGTTTAACTTTTCACCAATCAGACGGACCATGTCGTATGTGAGGGAGTTGAGCGCTTTCGGGCGATTCAAAACAATCGCTGCGGCGCCGTTTTGATTAACGGAAAACAGCACATCATCGGACATCTGGATCCACTCCTTTTATGAATGATGAAAGTTTGGTTTGCGCTTTTCGACAAATGCGTGAATTCCTTCTTTGGCGTCTGAAGTGACAAACAGCTCGGCGAATCTGTTTCGCTCTCTCTCCAGTGCCTGTTCCATGCTTTCAGAGGCGCCCTGTACGACACATTCGACGGCGCGTCTCACGCTGGTCATGCTTTTTCCTTCGATAAAAGACGACGCGACCCCTTCTGCCGTCTTCATCAGTTCCTCCCCCTTTACCGCCATCTGCGCAATTTTCAGCTCTACCGCTTCTTGAGCTGAAAGCGTTCGGCCCGTCAGGATGAGATCGAGTGCTGTCGCTGTATCCGTTATATTGCGAAGCCGCTGTGTACCTCCAAATGCGGGAATCAAGCCGAGCTTTAATTCGGGAAGGCCGAGTGTTGCATCGTCTGATACGATTCTGAAGTGGCAGCTCATTGCGAGTTCCAGGCCTCCGCCAAGAGCCGGTCCGTTTATCGCCGCAATGACGGGCTTATTGGAAGCTTCGATTTCATCACAGAGCGCCTGGCCCCCTTGTGCGAGTGCCAGCCCTTGTTTTTGGTCCCCGAGTTTTGAAACGAATTCTTTTATATCCGCTCCCGCCACAAAAAATCGTCCTTCTCCTGTGACGATGATCGCTTTTGTCTCCTCGTCGCGGGCCAATTCCCGAAAAAGAGAGCGCAATTCGGCGATACAGGAAGAAGAGAGTGTATTTGCCGGCGGATTGTTCAACGTGACGGTCGTGATGCTATGTTCGGTTTTAAGTGTGGCATATTTCAAGTTCAATATGGATCCCTCCCTGTTGAAATAGAAAAGGCCCCTCTGAAAAAATCTGTTGCGCATGAGAGGGAGCCTTATGTTAAGAATTAGAACCAGCGTTCGGTGACGACCTTTTTGCGCGTGTAAAACTGGACGCCATCTTTTCCGTTTGTCCCAAGGTCTCCATAGAAAGAGGCCTTGTTCCCTGCGAAGGAGAAGAATGCCATCGGAGCTGGTACGTTGACATTGACGCCGATCATTCCGGCATCGATTTTGTCGCGGAACTGCTGGGCGCTTTTCCCGCTCGACGTGTAAATGACAGCGCCGTTGGCAAACTTGGATTGATTGGCGAGCTCGATCCCCTCATCAAGGTCTTGCACGCGGACGACGCTCAAGACCGGCGCAAAGATTTCGTCCTGCCAGATTTTCATCTCCGGTGTTACATGATCGAAAATCGTGGCTCCCACAAAATATCCTTCCTGAACATCCGGATTGCGTCCGTCCACGGCGAGTGCGGCTCCCTCTTTTATACCGCTGTCGATATAGTCAAGAACGCGTTCTTTATGAACTTCGCGGATCAGCGGGCCGACAAAGTGATCCTCTGATCTGCCATCCCCTGTCTTCAGCTTCCGTGTTTCAGACACGAGCATTTCCATGAAGTCATCGGCGATGTCATCAACGACCGCCGCGACGGAGCAGGCCATACAGCGTTCTCCGCTGCTTCCGAATGCCGCCCCGATGATGCCTTGAACCGATTTTTCAAGATGACAATCCGGCATCACAATCGCATGGTTTTTTGCGCCGGCCAGAGCCTGAACGCGCTTCCCGTTGGCTGTGCCCGTTTGATACACATATTTTGCGACCGGTTCTGAACCGACGAAGGAGACGGCTTTAATATCATCGTTCTCCAATATTCCGTTTACAACATCCTTTCCTCCATGAACGAGGTTCAGCACACCTTTCGGAAACCCTGCTTCATAAAACAGCTCGACAAGCTTTCCGGCAAGAATAGGAGTGCGTTCCGAAGGTTTCAGGACGAACGTGTTTCCGCAAGCAATGGCGAGCGGAAACATCCACAGAGGAACCATCATTGGAAAGTTAAACGGCGTAATACCGGCGACGACCCCCAAAGGATAGCGCCAAATCGATCCGTCGATGCCCCCAGCTATCGCGGGCAGGGATTCTCCCATCATTAAAGTAGGTGTGGCTGTCGCAAGCTCAACAACTTCGATTCCGCGCTGCACTTCGCCTCGGGCGTCTTTCAACGTTTTGCCGTTTTCTGTCGTAATGATGTCTGCCAATTGTTCTTTTCGCTCTTGAAGAAGCTGTAAATATTTGTATAAAAGTCTCGTCCGATTGGGGACAGGCACAAGTGACCAGGTCTGATAAGCGTGTTTGGCAGCCTGCACGGCACGATCTACATCCGCTCTCACAGATAGGGGCGCATAAGCGATGACGTTTCCGTTTGCAGGATTGACGACTTCTTCAGCTTCCGTACCTGAGGAATTCACCCACTCCCCGTCGATATGGTTCATTATTTTCTTGGCATTCGTTGTGATCATGTGCTTTCTCACCTCTCCTTACCGATAAGTTGTCTTCTGTTCGCTTATTTTTTTGTATAAAACAGACATATCTTTTTCACCGTATCCATTTTGATTAGCTTCTTCATAGATGCCGAAGAGAATCTTGCTCACCGGCAGTTCAACCTCATTTTTCTCAGCCAAATCCAGTGCAAAGCCAAGGTCTTTCAGCAGCAGCTTCAAAGAAAAGCCAGGTTCATAGTTTTCATTCGCTATGAAACTTTTATAGTTGCGCTCATAGATTCGGCTCTGCCCATAGCTGACGTTCAGCATCTCAAACAATTTTTCGAGATCGAGATTGCTGTTTTTGGCAAGATGCAAGGCTTCACTGACGCCGGCTGTATAAAAACCGATTAAGAGGTTGTTGATCAGCTTCGTATTCGTTCCGCTGTCGATGTTTTCGTTCACATGAAAAATATTCTTGCCCAATACGTTGAAAATAGGCAATGCTTTATCAAAAACAGACTTCGGCCCCCCGACCATAAAGGTAAGCGTCCGGTTGACCGCTCCGATTACACCGCCGCTGACCGGCGCCGCAAGAAAATCAATTCCTTTGCTTTTCGCTTCCTCTGCAATCCGGATATTCAGTTCAGGAGCGACCGTGCTTGTATCAATCAGAAGGACGCCTGGTTCAGCCAGGTGTACGAGCCCCTTTTTCCCCAGAAAAACCTCCTCTGCAGCTTTTGATGAAGGAAGGCTTGTCAGGATGGCATCACACTCTTTTACCATCTTTTCAACTGAAATCCCGATCGTTCCCCCTGCATGATGCAAGGCCAATTCAGCTTCTTTGTTAAGGTCCGTTCCATATACCGCAAAGTTCTCCTGAAGCAAATTTTTCGACATGGGCAGACCCATGTTGCCCAAACCGATAAACCCGATTTTTTTCAAACGGTTTCCCTCCGATCACACCGTATATTTTTCATGAGCGGCTATTTTCTCTGCGATTTCGCGTTTTTGAGCAAACAGATTGCTGAAAAGGGGCAAAGTAAGGCTGTGAACCTCTTCCAATTCGAGCTTTCTTTCAGCTTCATCAGATTCTATGCCTGATAAGGCGGTTACCGCCATCTCTTCGATTTTGCGGAAGCCTTCTTCACAAATAACGTTCGTCATCATTTCTTTCAACCGTGCTTTTTCGCTTCCGTATCTTTTGGTTGCCTTTTCGGTCCGGAGGGCGGCGGATTCCATCACATAGAGTTCTTTTTGCATGTCGGCGAGAATCCGCGCGTATTCCTGCTCCTTTTGAATGTTCACGTGGGAGCGTTTAAGCGCTTTTAATGTTTTGCCGAAAAGCCTGTTGGACAGCTGAATAAACCGCCGGTTTCGGTTTTCCCCGCTGCTTAATTGAGCTTCCGGCTCTGAGATGCCGTTTTGCTTCACTTCTTTCATCATCAGTTTGGCGATCGTCAAACGGTTAATCTCGTTTGTCCCTTCGAAAATCCGGCTGATCCTCGCGTCCCGGTACAAACGTTCGACTTCGTACTCCTGCATGTATCCGTAGCCGCCATGAATCTGTACCGCCTCGTCTGCATTTCGGTCGAGTATTTCGGAGCAGTGAACTTTATTGATCGCGCATTCGGATGCATAGTTTGTGAGTTTTCTCAGTCTGTCGTCTAATGGCTCAGCCGAATTTAAAACATGGTCCAGGCAGTCTGCCGTTCTGTAAGCAGCGCTTTCGGCGCCGAAAATCGAAATTGCCATGTCGGCAATCTTTTCTTGAATCATTGAAAAACCGATGATCGGTATGTTAAATTGTTTGCGCTGTTTGGCGTAGCTAACGGCAAGGTTCAATGCTTGCTTTGCCATTCCAATGTTCGAAAACGCGAGCTTTAAGCGGGCCATGTTTAAAATGTTCAAAGCGACGTGATGACCTTTCCCGACATGACCCAAAACATTGTCGTTTGGCACCTCGACTTCTTCGAGGATTAAGGTTGCCGTCGAAGACCCTTTGATTCCCATCTTCTTCTCTTCAGGTCCGATGGAAACACCTTTAAACGAACGTTCGACGATAAATGCTGTCATGCCTTCCGCCGTTTTTGCAAAGACAACATATACATCAGCTACTTGCGCGTTCGTAATCCACTGTTTTTCCCCGTTTAAAACCCAGGCTGTTCCTTCCCCATTCAAGACGGCCGTCGTTTTTGCGTTTAAAGCATCTGAGCCTGCGCCCGGCTCTGTCAGAGCATATGCTCCGATCCATTCGCCCGATGCCAGTTTCGGAAGGTATTTTCGTTTTTGTTCTTCTGTTCCATAATAAATATACGGCAATGTCCCGACGCCCGCATGAATATTAAAGGAGACGCTGAACGATCCGCCGGCTCCCATTTTCTCTGCTACTAACCCGGAAAGCTTCTTGCTGAGTGAAAGGCCACCGTATTCCTCAGGAACTTCGATACTGAGCAATCCGAGCTCTCCCGCTTTTTGAAACAATTTTTTCACGCTTTCGTGATCCTGCTGATCGATCGATTCAAGAAGGGGCATGACTTCATTTTTGACAAATGATTCTGTCGTTTTTGAAATCAGTTGATCTTCCTCTGTGAAATCTTCCGGCGTAAATCCTTCAGCAGCCGATTCGTGTTGAGAAATCAAGGGTTCATTCCATCGAATTTTTGCTTTCCCCATTGCTTTCCTCCTCGCTTCCGCTAAAAAGAGTGATAAACTGAGATAAAAAGACGATGAATCCGCTTACATTTTACCTGATACGAATCATCGTCTCCTTTTCTCATCCAGATAAGGACCAACCAATTATGAAGGGCACGGTTGTTTCGGTCATTTAGCAGGCTTTTCTTCTGCCTGTCGCCGGAACACAGCCCTGCTTTTTTGTTTCATGAAGCAACTGTTCCGCGAAAAGCTCCGGGCAGTGCAGCTGATGTGTAAGTTATGAAGCTTTTAATATCAGCTTATCAAATAATTGGAAGATTTCCAAATGTTTTTTTGGTTTACTCTATTTTACTTGTGAAAGCTTGGGAATATGCATTGTCCGCCTTGTGGCGAACGCGTTTTGGCAAGCCGGCATGCTTTTTTTGAAAAAATAAAACAGACCATCGTTTTGATGGTCTGTTTAGAAAGTGTACCGTTGATGGCTTATTCATTTGACAGGCTTGAGACGATACATTCTGCACGGCCGGCGATTGTAAATTCTCCAAAGCCCGCAGGCAACAGTATGTGATCTCCTTTTTTAAAAGAAAAGTCGTTGCCGCAAGACGCATTGATCTGCCCTTCCCCTTCTATGATGCTGACAAGAAGAAACGGTTTATCCTGTTTGAAACAGGCTGATCCTTTTACATCCCATTTTGCTACTGAGAAATAAGGACACTCAATCAGTGCGGCAGTCTTGACATTACCCGATGTTTCATATTGAACGTCTTCGCGGCCAGGCGAAGAGGGGACGTCGATCACTTCTATGCTTTTTTGCAAATGGAGCTCGCGCAGATTTCCTTCAGCATCTTTTCTGTCATAATCATATAGTCTGTAGGTTGTGTCTGAATTCTGCTGCGTCTCCAAAATCAAAATACCTTTTCCGATCGCATGGACGGTTCCGCTCGGTACATAGAAGAAATCTCCCGGCTTCACTTTGACGCGGCGCAAGAGCTCGTTCCATTTCCCGTGTTCGATCATTGAGACCAGTTCTTCCCGCGTTTTGGCATGGTGGCCGTAAATGATCTCCGCATCTTCTTTACAATCCATGATATACCAGCATTCCGTTTTTCCAAGCTCCCCGTTTTCGTGCAGTTTTGCATATTCATCGTTTGGATGCACTTGTACGGATAGGTCTTGGTCGGCGTCCAAAATTTTTGTCAGAAGAGGAAAGCGGTCTCCCTTTATATGTCCGAATAAATGGCGATGTTCATTCCATAATTCGCTGAGTGTGAGCCCTTTATACATGCCGTTTTTCACGACGCTTTGCCCATTTTGATGGGCGGCGAAAGCCCAGCACTCCCCCGTTTGTTCGGATGGAATCTCGTAGCCGAAAGAGGCTAAAGCTGTGCCGCCCCAAATTCTTTCTTTAAAAACAGGCTCGAAAAATAATGGTTCAGTCATGACGGGCATCCTCCTTTTTTAGATGATTTCATCCAGAAGTTTGTATGCTTCTACTTTTGTTTGAGCAGAGAGAAGCTTGTCCCTGTAGGTGTCATCCATCAGTTTTCGGGAGAGCATTTGCAGAAGCTTCAGATGCTCGTTTCCCCCGCTTTCTTTCGGGACGGCGATCATAAAGATCAGTTTGGCGTCAGTTCCGTCAAGACTCTTCCAGTCGACGCCCGAACGTTTGATGCCGAATGCTACACTCGGCTTCTTGACGGCGTCAGACTTCCCGTGCGGGATCGCGATGTTCATGCCGATTGCCGTTGTCCCCTCTAATTCGCGGTTCATGATCGCTTGTTTAAATTCGCTTTCCGAATGCAGTGCACCTTTACGGGACAATTTTTGAATCATTTCATCGATAATGTCGTCTCTCGTATCCCCTGATAAATGAGGTTCGATCAAATCTGTATCAATGATGTCTGTGAGCTTTTTAATTTCCGGTATTTCGGATTTTTTGCTTTCCGCTTTTATTTCGATGTTCGGCTGCGGAATGTCATGAACTGCAGCAGTCTCACTTGCCCCTGCAGGAGCGGCTGCGACCTCTTTTTTGAGTACATTGACCAAAAGAGCGGTGACCAGGGATCCGGCAATAACGGCGATGAAGAACATCAACACATGATCGACAGCGCCAAGCACTGCTACAATCGGTCCGCCGTGGGCGACTCTGTCCCCAACATTACCGATCATGGCGATCACAGAACCAGTCATTGAACCCGCCATAATACTTGGTATGACGCGAAGCGGGTCCTGTGCAGCAAACGGTATGGCACCTTCAGTAATACCGAATAACCCCATTGTAAATGCTGCTTTTCCCATTTCTCTTTCTTGCGCCTGAAATTTTCTTTTTCCTAAAAACGTTGCGATGCCAAGCCCGATCGGAGGAATACAAATGGCGACGGCGATCGGACCCATAATTTCATAGTTTCCTTCACCGATCATGGCTGAACCAAACAGGAATGCCACTTTATTGACGGGGCCGCCCATATCAAACGAAATCATCGCCCCTAAAATTAATGCCAGAAGAATCGAACTTGAGCCCTGCATACCAGCCAGCCAAACCGTCAAAGATTCAAAGATTTGCGCGACAGGCGCGCCGATCAGCAATACGAATGCCAAGCCGACAATAAGCGAGGAAACCACCGGTATGATGATGATCGGCATGATCGGCTGAATGGCTTTTGGCACTTTTAATTTTTTGATGGCCAGCGCCGCATATCCGGCTAAAAAGCCCGCGATAATGCCGCCGAGGAACCCCGCACCGCTTCCGCTGCCGTAAAAGCTTCCTGTCGCTGCGATGTATCCGCCGATCATCCCTGGCACAAGCCCCGGTTTATCGGCGATGCTGTAGGCAATATAACCGGCTAAAATCGGGATCATGAATGAGAATGAGGCAGCCCCGATTTGCTCAATCGTTTTCCAAAAAGATTCATCAGGAATCACTAACCCTTTCGGCGTTTTTTCACCTCCAAGCGTCAGTGCGACCGCAATCAATAATCCGCCGACGACGATGAAAGGAACCATAAATGATACACCGTTCATTAAATGCCGGTAAATCGGATTTTGTTTTTTCTCAGTTTGAGCTGAGGCTTCCGTTTTCGCAGCCGGCCGATAGACAGGTATATCGCCGCTGATCGCTTTTTGTATTAATTCTTCCGGTTTTCGGATGCCTTCCTGAACACCGACAGCCAGAAGTTTTTTCCCGATAAAACGGTCTTTGTTGACCGAGCGGTCTGCGGCTATGATAATCGCGTCTGCCTCGCGGATTTCCTGCTCGGTCAGCTCATTTTCCACCCCGATGCCGCCTTGTGTTTCGACTTTCATTTGAACACCCATTCGGTCGGCCGCTTTTTGCAAATTTTCCGCAGCCATATACGTGTGGGCAATTCCGTTTGGACATGATGTAATCGCTAACAGTTTCATGCGAAATCCTCCTTCTGAAACTAAAGTAGTGAGCAGCTCTTGTCATTACTTTATAATAAAAACGTGTGTGTAAAAGCGTTGTTTTTTACCGCATGTTCCGGAAAAACCGGCTTTTTTAAAAAAAACGGACTGCAATAAGGGGCGACTTGTAACACTTGGGACTGATTGTGAAAATGTGCCGTATTGCAACAATTGGGGACTGAAATTTTTCGAAGAGGTGTAAAGTGAGGACATTCCTCTTTAATGAAGGATATCTCGAAATCAAGAAAATCAAGGTTGAACTTGTCAGCAAATCCATTGCTGAACACGAAGATGTTTCCACTACAATGAAAAACTATGATCTTCGAATCAAATATTTATGTAAAATCACTCTTTTATTCAAAAACCAAGATCCCTTTCTTGAGGGGTTTTGCTTTTGAGTGAAATGTAAAAAAGAAGGTATTTCCTCCTATCATGTCAAGAGGATTAAATTTTGAAACTTATTCTTTAATTTTCCGTATATCAATATAAAAATGGTATCTAATGCGGGGGGGAATATTCGTTGGCTGAAAAGCAAAAAAGGGTTCCATTTTTGAAAAAATATTGGGTTTCTCAAATTGGTGTATTTTTATTGTCACAGATAATTTTTATTACATTTGAAACAACAGGATGGATACCTAATTATAGAGAGATTGATGGAACACTATTTGGGAGAATTACGGAATCGTCAATTTTTAAAGAATGGTTTACTTTTTATGAAACACCACAATTAAATTTACTTACTGTCTTTTTTGGCGTCTTCTTTCTTGTGCCAGGAATAATAAGTGCATTAAAAAACGTATTTTCGCCTAGACACTATAGTAATAGCTCTAAATAACCGTGATTAAAAATAAATATGGTTGATTAAAATGAATAAATTTGAGAGGGGTTTTGCTTAGACTACTGGGTGCGATACTTCAATAAAGAGGTATCTATAATGTCTGACATTAAATAAGAAACCCATATTATTAAGGGTTCCAATAAATATCTTGACTTTTAATAAAATACCTCGACTTAGACGGTTTGATTTACATACAATAATACTTGGTATCGCAAGGATGAAAGAAATCGAGGAGTCTTTTGACAATTCGAAGACAGTTCCCTGTTTTATAGCGGCAACTGTGTTTTATGCGTACTCAAGTTTTCAATTTTTATACAGATGATGAAAAATTTCAATTGATCTGTATCCAGGCTTTATTTTCTTCGTGTTTATATTCGTTATTAAAAATGGAAGTGATCATCGATCACGAGCAGCACAATATAGGAGCTACTTGAACAGATGAAATCGGAGAAAGAAAAGGCATCCTAATGGATGTCTCTTTTATTTTGAAATTGAAGGGGGGTGAAAATTGCAGAAACCGGAAATGATTCTGCCAGGATGGAACAAAAAAAGCAGGCCGTCCACCTGCTTAATCTGTCTTAGTTTTCTTCCATCTACTCTTAACAATCACCATGAACAAAATGTAAATCAATACAACGATGATATTATACTTAGGGTCAATTTTTAAAAAGAAAGTATTAAAAGTCATCACTAGAAGCATGAGGAGTGTTGTAATCCACCATACAAACTCATATTCTTTATCACCCTTCTCTTGGCTCTTTTTATGTTTAACCAGGTCAAAAATCAAACAAGCAGTCATAAGAACCACTAAAACAGTTGTTGTCACAGCAGACGAAAAATTTTCTCTAATAGTACTCATTATTATTCCAAACAGAGCACCACCTAAAAAAACCAAAAGAATTCTCATAAAATATCATGCCCTTCTTAATTTCTATTAAAAAATATTTAGGTATATCCAAAGAAGGTTTATATTTAAGCAGATGAGCGAACGACTCCCGTTGGATTGAAAGTCTCCAAGTGTTTACTCTATTGTTAAATTATACCAGAAGAGATGGATGTTAAACAGATCATTGAGATTGGTGGGTTAAACGAGCCCCTTCTGATTTACGAGAAACAGTTATTACGAACTAAAAAAGAGCAGTTTGCTCTCGATTGGATAAATTCCCCAGTGTATTTATCTGGATTCTTGCTCAGTTCAGCAATACAAAAAAGAATAGGATAAGCAGAACTGGTCACTGTTCACCTATCCCATTCTGTTGTCATTTATCAAATGCATATCGATATTTTCTTGAATTTTAATGAAGGTCAAGGCAGCGCCCCGCCTTTAATAATCCAAATAAGATAAAAATGTCATGACATTTGTTTCTTTCGTCAGCTTTTGGATGAAAGCAGGCTGCTCGCTCAAGCTGGACAGCTCTTGAAACAATTGTTTTGTCATGTTTTGATCCTCGTGTTTGACAGCCAGCATAAAGACGAGCGATACTTTTTCAGAGCCCCAGTCAAGCGGCTCTTTTAATGTGGCGATCGCAATGGCTGATTGTTTAATCAATTTGGCGTTCGCGTGAGGAATGGCGATGCCCGCTCCGATGTTTGTCGCCGACATTTTTTCTCTCATGACTGCCTGTACAGCATATTCTTTTTCTACATAGCCTTTCTCGTATAAAGCCATCGCCAGCTGTTCAATCAGCTTGTAGCGGTGTTCTGATTCTTGCTGCAGGAAGACGAGGAAAGGAGTTGTGTCATTCAGCACTTTAAACGTTTTTTGTATTTGCCGGGACGATTCACCGAGCTGATCCATAAAAGCGCTGAGCTTTTTCTCATCGGCCGACTCGAGCAGCGGAGATATAACGATATGGGGAATTGATAAATCCTCCAGGCTGACCGTTGATATGACAAGATCGATATCTTCATGTCGTGCAGTATAGTCCGCCAAATCAGCTTTTGCGATGCAGTCCATCACGGCAATTTGGTAGAATTTCCGTTCAATTTTTGTCCGCAGCAGCTGTGACATCCCGATGCCCATATGACAGACAATGATCGCTTTTTTATGCTTGTCTTTTCCATAGCTGAAGCGCTCGATCGCCGCTTGGAAATGCAATGTCAGATAGGCGGCTTCTTCCTCGGGAATCGAAAGTGAAAACGTTTGGTTGATGTCTTCAAGAACATCAATGACAGTATGAAACAGATATGGGTACATTTTTTTGATATCGTTGAGCATCGGATTTGATACGGAAAGGTCATAGCTCAGCCGGTTTAAAACGGTATTAAGGTGAATTTTCAATCCGTTAATCAAAACCCGGTTCTCGCGGAAATCCATCATTTTCAACTCTGAGACACGCCGAATTAAATATTCGACAACCTTTGGAAGCAAAGGGTTTTCCAGTCCGTTCTCCCCTTCTTTCCCAAATGGATAACGAACTTTGCCGCCTAATATATGCAATGTTAAATAGACGGCCTCTTCTTCAGGAAAGCGGATCGCAAAAACAGCTTCCAGCCGTTTTAAACAAGCAAACGTCCACTGAAATTCTTTTTTCTTTTTGACTGCATCTATTTCTTCCGGAGAAATGGTAATCGGCTGTTTCATTTTGATGCGGCGAATCATCAGCAGTGTATGCAACAGTAAATTTTCGAACGTTTCATCAGTGAAATATAAAGAATGTCGCTTTTGCAATGATCTGATTTCGCTTTTAACAAATTCCACTTCATGGCTTAAAAATTGGCTTTTAATAAATCGGCTTGTAAACTCCGGGTTATCAATCAACTCCGAGATGCGCGCCAGCGCTTTTCTCTTATTTTTTTCACTTCCTTCGATCTTTAAACCGAGGCGCTGCTTGGACACAAGAGTGAGGCCAAACCGCTGGAGCCAAACTTCGATTTGATTCAAATCCCTTTTAATGGAAGACTTATTCAAGAAGTGCTCGGCAGCCATTTCTTTTGCAGAAACCGGCTTTGGATTCATTAATAACTGATAAGCGATTTGCAGCATCCTTTCTTCATCGGATTGCTGCTGTGCGGCGTGATGTTCGGTATATAACTGCCGGCTTAAACGGACCCTTTCATGATCTTCAATATTCAAATAAACGCCCAGTCCCGGTTTGCGAATCAATTGAGCATCAGAGTGCTGATTGAGATAATCTTCAATCGTTTTTAGATCATTTCTGATCGTTTTTTCAGAACACTTTACCCTGTCTGCGAAATCTTGTACGACTAAATAGTCTTCAGGTTCAGATAACAACAGATTCAGAATGTCTTTTTGCCTTGTATTCATTTCTCTCTCACCTGTTTTTCTATCCTTCCCTAAAAAGAAATGATAGTATAAGTATACTACAAACGTAACCGTTTACATTATACAGTGAAATAAAAGGGCCAAAAGTTTCGTTTTTTACCGAAACTTCCGGAAAAAATGCTTTTATCAACACGGAAATTTTTCTTTTATAGGAATTTTTTATAATAGATGATAGTGGGAGGAAAGTAAAACAGCCGTACGGTTCTAAGCAACGAAAAAAGGATCAGCGAAAGCTCCTCCCGCTGATCCTTAAACTAAAATTCTCTTTTATTATAAAAGCTGAGCGATATCGCATATGAAACAGAAATCATCACGAGCAGTACGCCAACCAAAAGGATGAATGTGCCCGCATTTGACATTTCACTCAGAAAAGCCGTTAATTTTTGACTTAGTGCAAGGTTTTCCCCCGCATTTATAAATTTAAAAAAGGCCGTCCCTCCAAATATAATGACGAAAAATATGATGATATTGGCCATTTTGGACTTCAAATAGCCGTACTTAAAAATCAGCGGAAATGAGATCGAGCTAAATAAAGTGACAGCCACAACAGCACCCATGACGCCTGAAAGTGTCAATGGGAAATCAAGCGGCAAGTGCAGCATTTGTCCGATTGCATTGATCAAAGAATAGAAGAGAATGGCATAAGCCGCATAGACATAAACCGATACATATTTTGATAAGACGATGATGTTTCTTTTAATGGGCAAGCTGATCAGGATTTTATCACTGTTGTTTTTGTCTTCTAAGGAGCTTGCGCCTAATGCCAGCTGATATGTGACAGCCAAAACCGCCACTGTATATCCGACGAGCTCAAGCTGTGACAATGTAAAAGTAAAAAATATCATCAATAACAGCGATAGTTTCATTGCTCTTTTCTGCATTAAAATATCCTTTTTAATAAGATGATACATGTTGATCACTCCTGCCGGTTGAAAATACCAAAATATCCTCCAAAGTCGGTTTTTCGATCATGACCGAATCCCCGAAATGCTGAACGACTCCCCGCTTATCTTTGGAGAGCGCTTCGAAGCCATAGCTGTTTTTCTTAATGCCGATTAAGGCGTCTTCGTTTCCTTTATGCAGCGTATCGAGGTCTCCTTTTACAATGCAGTACTCCTCCAACAGCTCATCCTTTGTTTTGCTCAGCACGAGCCGGCCGTTATGAATGAAAGTGATATAGTCCGCTACTTTTTCTAAATCAGAGGTAATATGCGTCGAAAAGAAAATCGACTTGTTTTCATCCTGCAGCAATGTTTGCAGCACGTCGAGGAGCTCCGATCTGACAAGAGGATCGAGTCCTGATGTCGGTTCATCCATGATCAATAATTCGGCATGATGGGAAAGCGCGACCGCCAATGAGAATTTCATCTTCATTCCTTTTGACAAGTTTTTGATCTGCCTGTTTAAAGGGAGCTGGAAGTCTTTTGCGTACCGCTGAAAAACAGCCTCATCCCATTTTTTGTAAAACGGTCTGATGATTCCTTTCATTTCGTTCGGTGTCAGTTCTTCGTAAAAATGATTTTCATCGTATACAAAGCCGATCCTCTGCTTGATTTCGATATTGTGCTTTTCATTGTCGAGACCGAAAATGCTGATGTCCCCTTCGTCTTTTTTGATCAGGTTCATGATCAGCTTGATGGTCGTGCTTTTTCCGGCTCCGTTCGGGCCGATAAAGCCCATAATATATCCTTTTTCAAGCGAGAAGTTGATGTTTTTTAAAGAGAAATCTTGATAATGTTTTGATACATTTTTTAATTCCAGTATGCTGGTCATTTTTACCACTCCTCATAAACCAGTTTGAGCATCTCTTGAAGTTCCTCGTATGTAAAGCCGATTTGTTTCGCTTCAGTGACGGCTTCTGCTATGTGTTCTTCGATCAATTTGACTTTTGTTTCTCGAAGCACGTCTTTGTTGATCGCTGCGACATACGAGCCCTTTCCCGCGACTGTGACGATAAACCCTTCTCTCTCCAGTTCGTCATAGGCTCTTTTTGTTGTAATTACGCTGATTTTAAGCTCTTTGGCCAGGTTTCTGATCGATGGGAGCGCCTCTGACTCCGAGAGTTCTCCCTTGACGATTTGATCTTTTAATTGGTTGACGATCTGCAAATAAATCGGTTCATCCGATGAATTTGAAATGATGATATTCAATGCATGACATCCCTCTATTCGTTATAACTGTATATATACAATATAAACAGTTATAACACCTTTGTCAAACAATAACAAAACAATACATATTAGCAGCGGAAAACCTCCTGCTTCCTGCACGGCGGTAGTGATTCGGTAATATTGATGAAATAAGGAAGCAGATCATACAATTGTTTATCTTCTTGCCTGTAAAAAGGAAAAATTGAATTAATAAATCCCAATTTCTCAATGTGGCACAGAGAAATTGGGATTTTTTCAGTGTTGAAAATCAGCTTTTTGAAGCAATACCTCTCTTAGTTATACTCCAGAATAGGCGGAGAACCCTCCATCGACCGGTATGATGGTTCCAGTTACAAATCGCGAGGCTTTATCGCTTACCAACCATAATAACGTTCCGATTAGATCTTCCGGAACCCCAAATCTATCCAACGGCGTCTGGTTGATAATTTTTTGTGCTCGCTCCGTATATGTTCCGTCTTCATTGAGCAATAGGCTCCTATTTTGGGCGGTAAGAAAAAAGCCTGGGGCAATGGCATTGACACGAATTCCGACTTTTGACATATGCACAGCAAGCCATTGGGTAAAGTTACTGACGGCCGCTTTTGCACCGCTGTAGGCGGGAATTTTCGTCAGCGGCGTATTGGCGTTCATGGATGAGATGTTAACGATCACATTTCCGTCGTGATCAGCCATGTCTTTTGCAAATACTTGAGTGGTTAACAGTGTGCCAAGAAAGTTTACATCAAATACAGACCTTACTCCCTCTATTTCTAAATCAAAAAACGTAGTCAATTCTTTAGTATTCAAGTCTTTTTTATATAAATATTCTTTATCTGTTGTTCCCATTGGATGGTTGCCGCCTGCACCGTTAATTAGAATATTGCATCTGCCGAATGTTCTGTTAATGAGTTGTTTCGCTTGTTCAAGGCTTTGTTTATCAAGGACGTTTGCTGTAACGGCAAGTGCTTCGCCTCCGTTTTCTTGGATCTCTTTCGCTACTCTGTCTGCCGATTCAGCTCTTCGGCTGACTACTGCTACTTTTGCACCGCATTGAGCTATTGCTTTAGCGAAACAGCTGCATAAAATGCCGCCTCCACCTGTCACTACAGCCACCTTATCTTTCAAGTTGACATGAAAAGGAATCTGCACATTCATCCCTCGTCTCTGCATTTTAGTTAGTGCTTGTTCATTTATTGCATTCAAAGGCTATCCGCTTCTTTTCTTTCGTCAATGTTTCCCACATTCCATTTAAATACACTGCACCCAGCGCACGGTCATATAAACCATAACCCGGTTTACCGGCCTCTCCCCAAATCATTCTTCCATGATCCGGTCTGGCTGGTCCGGCAAAATCTATATCTCTTAATGCTCTTACGATTTCATACATATCTAAAGAACCGTCTTCTGAACGGTGGGAGGATTCTTGAAATGACTTTTCTCCGATGATCTTAATGTTTCTCAGGTGCACAAAGTTGACTTTTCCTTTTTTTCCGAAATAACGAATCAATTCCGGAATATCATTTGTTGAATTCACACCCAGTGACCCGCTGCATAAACACAAACCGTTAAAGGAGCTGTCATAGAGATTAATCAATCGCTCCAAATTCTCTTTGTTCGTTATGATTCGAGGCAGTCCAAAGATAGGCCATGGCGGATCATCCGGGTGAATCGCCATTTTGACTTGTTCATTTTCTGCCGCCGGTATAACCGCTTTAATAAAATACGAAAGATTTTCCCATAAATCCTCTTCCGTAATGTGCTGATATTGTTGAAAAAGATTCTTTAGCTGTCCATCTTCATAGCTTGTGTCCCAACCGGGAAGTTTTAGTTCACCATGTAATGGATTCATTTGTCTAACTTTTTTTTCTTCATAAATTAATGCTGTAGAACCGTCTTCTAGTGCATAGTCTAAAGAAGAACGAGTCCAGTCAAATACAGGCATGAAATTGTAACAAACGATTTTAACTCCCGCTTTTGCCAAGTTGCGTATCGTCGTTTTATAGTTTTCAATATATTGATCTCTTGTCGGAAGACCTAATTTAATATCTTCATGGACAGGTACACTTTCAATGACACTTAACGATAGACCATGATTTTCAATTTTTTCTTTTAACTCTACAATTTTCTCATAAGGCCATGCTTCCCCTACAGGAATATCATAAATGGCCGAAACAATTCCAGTAACGCCGGGAATTTGGCGAATATACTCTAATGTGACCGGGTCGCTGTCTCCGTACCATCGAAACGTCATTTGCATGGTTCTCCCATCCTCTTCCCTCTTATTATTTAACATTCGATATCATCATTTCGCATGACAATAACAATATATTGGAGCGGTTTTTTTCAAAAGAATTTGCCGATTAGTATCCGCTTACATAAATTTTCATGATCATGATTCATGTGTCGTGCTAGATGACAAAATTCAGCTGGCCGGGATGTAACCGCGGACAAAGATTCTTGCTCGATTAATGGAAACATCATCATCATGTGGCCTTAATCTTTTAATCACACGGCAAACTGTAAGAAAACGCTCCGTTCTTGCTTTCCAGCTCTGTGCCATTTACGATCAGTTTTCTCTTTTCTCCATTTGGTACGTGAAAAGTGAGTTGATCATACGATAACTCGTATGTTCCTTCCTTTTGTATTGAAAGATTGATCCCGTCTTCTGTTGTCTCCATATCGACATGTATAAAGGCAAATGTACGAGTATATTCATTTGTTAACCCATCATCTTCATACAAACGATAAGTCGATTTTCCTTTTCCTTTGAATGGGAATAACAAAAATCCTCTTTCATCTTGGTTCTTTGTTTGGAATGTCACTTTTGCACCATTTACCGGAACCATCGCTCCCGCTTTCGCTAATAGCGGAGTATAATGTAATGGTGCCGGCAGAACGACTGTCTTCCCTCCTTCATACCATGTTCCCGTATGGAAATCATACCAGCCTTTTTCATGGTTCGGTAAATATACCTCCCGCTCCGTCATTCCTTTTTCGACGACAGATGCAACCAGCAAAGATTCACCAAGTATAAATTCATCGTTCTCTTCAAATGTTTTCTCATCATGTTCAAAATCATAAAATGTCGGTCGAATGATCGGCTGATAATGTTCGTGCGCATCATATAGCGCGGTGTAAATGTAAGGGATGATCTTATGTCTAAACTTAATGAGTTCACGGATTTCATCGATTGTTTCAGGAAACATCCATGGTTCATTAACTGTCCCGTCATCGTTCCACGAATGAATGGTAAATCTCGGATGCATGATGCCGTTTTGAATCCATCTTACGAATAGCTCCGGTTCAGGGGCCGGTCCTGAAAATCCGCCGACATCATGGCCGAAATTGTAAATGCCTGATAAACTTAGACCGATGCCTGTTTTAATGTTAAATTTTAATGTTTTCCAGCTTGTTCGGTTGTCACCGGTCCAAGTTTGTGCATAACGGTGCATGCCGGGACATCCGGATCTTGAGATCAGGTACGGGCGTAATTCCGGGTTGTATTCTAGCTGAGCTTCGAAAGACGCTTTCATCATCAAAAGCGGATGAAGCGCGCGGATCAGTTCAAACTCCACTTCTTTGCCGAAGCCGTGACACTTGGCGTTTTGACTCCATATTTCAAACTCGTTATTATCGTTCCAAGTTGAATCAATTCCGTATTCCAACAGCTTTTCTGTTATTTGAGCCTTCCACCAGTCGAACGTTTGGCGCTTCGTGAAGTCTAAATAAGCTCCGATATCATCCCAAAATTGGGCCATTTCCGGTTTTTGTGTTTCTCTGTTTACAATGAACATGTCTTTTTCTTGTAGTTCATCAAAGTACGGATGATCCTTTAGCAAACACGGTTTAATGTTGGCGCATAAACGGACGTCCTTCTCATGGAAGTGTTGCACCATCTCTTTTGGAGCAGGGATTTTGATCTCATCCCAGTTAAAGACATAACGTTTGTCACCGATAGATGTGTATCCTGACGATAATTGAAACGAATCGCATAACATATCATGTTCTTCACAAAGACGAACGAAGTTTTTTAATTGTTCCTGTGCATTTGGCGCATCGGTATAGCTCATCGTAGAGCCTGAATAGCCCAGGCTCCATTTTGGCGGCAAGATCGTTTTGCCTGTCAGCCAAGAGAATGTTTCGACTACATCTTTTATTTTCGGACCGGCTATGAAGTAGTAGTCTAAATCCCCCTTTTCAGCCTGATAATAGCGGTACAGTCCATGATAGTTATCAAGCTCTGAACCCATATCAAAAATGGAAGCTGATAGATTATCATAGAACATTCCATAGGAGATGCCTGTTTTCTTATGACGTGTAATATAGAATGGGATATGCTTGTATAGCGGATCTGACCACTCTGCGTCGTACCCCATCGCATCGATATTTAACATCCGGTAGCGTTTCCCGTGTTTATCGACGTTTCCCGTTTTCTCGCCAAATCCAAAATATTGTTCCTGGACATCGCGTTGTAAATAATGGTATACGTCCTTTCCAAAAGCCCCTTCAAAATTATACCCTTGTGTTTGCCGATCGTTTGCAACATTGATCCATTCAGAACCATTGTGATAAAACCAGCTGATTCTAAAGCCGTTCAATTGAACATGAAGCTTGACCTTACCGGTTTTCACGATAAAAACATCTTTGACTTGCTGGAATTCGTATTGAGGCAATGTAAATCCGCTCATGTCTAAACGATGGCGTCCCTCCCATGGCACATCGATCTGTCCAGGCGCGACACTCCACGTTTTTTCAAGCGTTAACGCTTCTTCCTCCGTCAGTAAAATCCGAATTATATCTTCTTCAAGAATGAATATTTTCGCATGTGCATGACCGTCATTTAAATGAAAATGCAGCACATTTTTCTCTTCTTTCATAAATGTAAACATGTAGGTTTCTTTAATTGACATTAAATAGACGCCTCCTGTCTTAAAGTCCAAATAATTGAGGCAGCATTAAGCTGATTTGTGGAATGTAGGTAACAATTAAAAGGACGATCATGATCGCAGCATAAAATGGCAGAATCGGTTTAACCACTCGTTCAATATCAACTTTACCTATGCTGCAGCCCACAAACAGAGCACTTCCCACAGGAGGAGTGATATTGCCGATACAAAGGTTAAATACAATCATAATTCCAAAATGCACGGGATCCATGCCAAAGCTTTGAACAATTGGCAGAAAGATTGGAGTGAAAATTAATACAGCCGGAGTGATGTCCATAAATGTACCGATTATTAATAAGATGATATTCATCAACAGCAAGATCAAAATTGGGTTATCTGTAATCCCTAGAATTCCATTGCTGATTGCCGTCGGTATGCCTGTAAACGCCATGACCAATGAGAGCATCGTTGATGTCCCAACCAAAAACATAATAACGGCTGTGATTTCTACCGTTTCCAGCAGCATTTGGGGGAGCTGTTTCCATTTCAATGTCCTATAAAAGTGCGATAACAATAAGGAATAAGCCACCGCTATTGCCGCTCCTTCAGTTGCTGTAAAAACACCGGCGATAATACCCCCGATTACGATTACAATGAGCAACAGGCTTGGAATCGCATCGAGCAGCACTTTAAAACCTTGACTAATCGTAATTTTTGGCGCAACAGGGTACTTTTTCTTTTTTGCAATCATACAGGCGACAACCATCGTAGCCAGCCCCCACAAGATTCCGGGCAAATAGCCCGCCATAAATAAAGCGGCTACAGATGTTCCGCCGCTGACTAATGAGAAAATGATCAAAAGACCGCTAGGCGGAATAAGCAAACCAGTTGGTGCAGAAGCAATATTTACTGCGGCAGAGTAAGTCCGGTCATATCCTTCTTTTTCTTGCAGCGGCGACATGACCCCGCCGATTGCCGCCGCCGCAGCTACAGACGAACCGGAAATGGAACCGAATAACATGTTTCCGACAACATTTGTATGGGCCAGAGAACCGGGCAGCCTGCCGCTGATCAATTTTGCGAAGTTAATGAGCCGCATTGCAATACCGCCATTATTCATAATAATGCCTGATAAAATGAAGAACGGTACCGCTAATAAAGCAAAGCTGTCGATTCCAGTGACCATTTTTTGCGCCGAAGTGAAAATGGCAACATCAAAAGGAAAAATGGTAAGCATTGTTACAATGGATGCCGCCGCAATACTTACAGAAATCGGAACGCCGAGAAACAACAATATGAAGAATACTGCCGATAAAATGAGACCTGCTGCTATGGCCATATCATTTCACCTCTTTTTTAGTTTTCAAAAAGCCTCAGTCACATCTTTGCTGCTTTTTTTACATCATCACCTGACTTTTGTTTTGAATTGAATTCATGTAAAGATTCATATAAACCGGCCAAGTTGTATCCAATGATGAGTATGCCTGCAACAGGAAGTGATAGATAAACAAATCCCACCGGTATCCCTAATGCTGCTGAAGATTGCTCCATTGTGGTGATCACTGCTTTCGAACCTCCTAAGACCAACACAATCAGAGCAAAAGCAATCAAAAGAATCTGAATGAAAGTATGAACGAAAACAGCTGCTTTTATTGGAAGTTTTCGAACGATAAATTCTATCGCCAAGTGCTTTTTTTTCCAAAATGCATAGGCACCGCCCAACATAGAGATCCATATCAGTGAATAGCGTAAAAATTCTTCTGAAAACGTACTGGGAGAATTTAGTACATATCGCGTAAATACTTGCCATATCGCAACCAAAACCATGATGGCCATTAGTGTGCAAGTCAAACATTCAATCGTTTTATTCACTGCTTTTTTTAAAGCTAGCATATACATCCCCCCTTATCGAAACATATTCGAGTCCCTCATTCATCCAGAGTCATTTTACTTTTTTAGCTTTCGCACAATTTTCCTATAGTATTTTCCGATCAATTCTTTTTTGGCAAACTCATCATGAAGCGGGCTTACCGCTTCCCGGAATGGAGTCTTGTCTGGTTTGTGGAACTTCACTCCCATTTCCTTTGCCTTCTTAACCGCATTTTCAGTTTCTTCAGCCCAAACGATTTTGTGATACTCAGTAGATTCTTTCGCCGCTTCGATCACCGCATGCTGCTGCTCTTCGCTTAATTGATCCTTTTTGTCCAAATTCATGATTAAAATATCCGGAACGATCGCATGTTCTGAGTATGAATATTCTTTTGCCACTTCCCCGTGATTGCTGCTTGTTAAAGCCATTTCGTTGTTTTCGGTGCCATCGATTACACTTGACTGCAATGCTGTATACACTTCTCCATAAGCCATTGGAGTAGGTGCTCCACCCATGAGTTCCACCATTCGAATCGCTGTAGCACTCGGCTGCACCCGAATTTTTAAACCTTTAAGGTCATTTGGGTGCATAATCGGTTTGTTCTTTGTGTAAAAGTTCCGTGAACCGGCATCATAGTAGGTTAATCCAATAAAACCTATGTTTTTCGTTGTATCATACATTTCTTTTGCAATATCACTGTCCATGGCTTCATAGAAATGATGTTTGCTGTCAAATAAATAAGGCAGGCTGAAGATGGAGTAGACCTCTGAAAAACTTTCTAAAGCGCTCGCACTTACTTTAGCCAGATCGACAGCCCCGGTTTGTGTCAATTCAATCACTTCACGCTCTGAACCGAGCTGAGCATTTGGATACAATTGTACTTTAACGGTGCCATTGGTTTTCTTTTCTACGTCTTTTGAAAATTTGAGTAAAGACTTGTGGACGGGGTGCTCCTCATTATGGTTGTGAGCAAGCCGTAACGTTACGGTTTTATCGGTGCCTATTACATCGCTGCTTTTACATCCCGTAAGCATCCCAAAGATTAAAGCGCATACAAAAAACACGGATAGCATTTTTCTCATGAACTACCCTCCTTGAATCTCATGACCGTTGCATTCTAAGCAATGATTGATTGCGATTCATGATTTCTTTCATCGTCATATTTTTTGATAGCGTTTACAATTTCGCTCAAATAGTGAACGAATAAGTAAAATTATTGCATTGTATGTTTCGGTTTATCCCCTGAATCCCGTTTCCGATAATGTTCAGTAACAATTTGTGTAATATTTTATCGGTGCAAGACATTAGATGATCGTCTTTCTCACCCTTCCCCTCCTTTACAATAAGTTTAACAACGTTGTTAAAAATAAACGTTGCTTCATCATCCGAAAAACTCCTTTAACAACGTTGTTATTTTATTCGGAAGATGTATATGATTGTTATTTCATGATGTATCATTTATAATAACAACGTTGTTATTTATTATCATAAAATTATTTTCGAAAATTTGCAATAATATATTTTTAAGGATTTTTTGGAGGTCCAAAATGACTGTAACTATTAAAGACATCGCCCACGCTTCCGGAGTAAGCTATTCAACAGTCTCAAAGGCTTTAAGAAACAGCCCTCTTGTAAAACCGGATACAAAGAAAAAGGTCTTGCAAGTTGCCGAACAATTAGGGTATACTCCGAATTTTGCAGCGAGAAGCTTGGCATCTAAAAAAAGTCAAACGATCGGACTTGTCTGGCCTACAATTGAAAGAATCGCTTTATCGGCACTTGTTACAAAAATAAATGAAGTAGTCGAAAAGAACAGCTATTCAATGATTTTATCCGTTAACAGAGCTAAAGAGGCAGTGGAATTGTTCAAGAGTTTTCGCGTGGATGGGATCATGATTTTTGAAGAAGGCGGCGAAACTCAGCTTAGTGATGATACTGGATTAACGATTCCTATCTTATCTTACGGAGTGTCAGGTGAACATACACATCCTATTATCGATGTCAATCATAAAAAAGCAATTTACAAAGCCGTTGCGTATCTGTATCAACTTGGCCACAAAAACATTAGCTACGTCGGCGACCTTTCCCCTGCCGATAAGCGTCAGATTGAAAAAAGCAAAGGGTTTGAAGAGGTTATGATGGAAGCCGGTTTAAAGTTAAGTCGAAACAGTATTTTAAATACTAATGGGTTAAGCTGGTATAACGGTTACACCGCTGCGAAAAAACTGTTACAACAAACCTCAAAACCTACAGCTATTATTAGCGGAAGCTACGATATCAGTGTAGGGATTTTACGAGCCGTAAAGGAACAACAGCTCAGCATACCCGAAGACCTATCTTTAATTTCTTATGATAATATTCCTCAAATGGCAAGCCTTGAAACCCCGCTGACGAGCGTAGGGGTTCCAATCGATCAATTGGCTCACAAAATGGTCGATTCTCTGCTGTCTCTTATTCGTGAGCCGGGCTCAATACCATTAACTCAAAAAATGGACCCTGAATTAAACGTCAGAATGTCATGCGCTTCTCCAGCAGTTTTAGGTAAAGAAAACAATTAACATTTAAAACGAGTCTTTCAGGTCATCTTTTCTTATTAAAGTGAAAAATCCCCGGCCTGGGGGTTTTTTAGTGTTTGCCGGGAATCCCTTGGTACTCATTCAGCCTCTGGCAATGGATCTTACAGAATTTCTCGGTAAATTGATTTTTGAATTTTTACATGAACGGCCGCATGCCTTTTGGTACGTTCTTTCTTTATCAAAAATAGATGTTTCTAAAAAATACAAAGCTCAGGTAACAATACCTGAGCTTTGTATTTATTCGCCTGTCTCCGCAAAACGCTTGACCCGCTCTCCAATTTCATCGCGTACACGCTGAAAGAATGCCCATTTTTCTTCTTCTGTCCCTTCTGCTTTGGCGGGATCGTCAAAACCCCAATGCTCGCGCTTGACGTGCGGCGGTGTCATCGGGCATTTATCAGCCGCGTCCCCGCACAGCGTAATGACGAGGTCTGCGTTGTGTAAGATATCGGGATCAATGATATCGGACGTCTGCTCAGAAATATCGATGCCTGCTTCTCGCATGGCTTTGACCGCGTTCGGGTTTAAACCGTGCGCTTCAATCCCTGCACTGTAGACGTTCCACTCGTCTCCGAGGTGTTTCTTCGCCCAGCCCTCAGCCATTTGGCTGCGGCAAGAGTTGCCTGTGCATAAAAAATAGATGGTCTTTTTTGACATTTGTCATCGTCTCCTATCATGTTTAATGGATGATCAACAGCCACACATAAAGTCCGGCAAGCGTGATGAACAGGGTTGGAATGGTCAAAATGACACCTGTTTTAAAATAGGTTCCCCAAGAAATCTTTACGCCTTTCAGTGAAAGGACGTGAAGCCACAATAGCGTCGCCAAGGAGCCGATTGGCGTGATTTTCGGACCGAGATCAGAGCCGATGACATTAGCGTAAATCAGCGCTTCTCTGAGAATCCCGTGTGTGTCGGTATTGTGAATCGCAAGCGCATCAATCATCACCGTCGGCATATTGTTCATAAGTGAAGACAGAATGGCTGCGATAAAGCCCATTCCGATTGTTCCGATAAACAGCCCTTGATCGCTGACGGTCTGTATGACCTGTGAGAGAACGTCCGTTAAGCCGGCATTTCTCAAACCATATACGACGACATACATCCCTAGTGAAAAGAAAACAATCGCCCAAGGCGCTCCCTTCAGCACTTTCTTCGTTTGTACCGCGGGGCTGTTTTTCGCTGTGAATAAGAAAATGACGGCGATCGCACCTGCGATGATTGAGACGGGGATTGAAAACAGTTCGCTCATAAAGTAACCGCCCAACAGAACCGCTAATATCAGCCATGACAAACGGAATATTTTCCTGTCTTTAATCGCCTCTGCCGGCTGTTTTACATTTGTCATGTCATAATGCCGCGGAATGCTTTTTTTGAAAAACAAAAAAAGCACGATCATGCTTGCGATGAGGGAAAACAGGTTAGGAACTATCATTCTTGTTGCATATTCGATAAATCCGATGTTGAAAAAGTCGGCTGAGACAATATTGACAAGGTTGCTGACAACAAGCGGCAGCGATGTCGTATCCGCGATAAATCCGCTTGCGATAATAAAAGGAAAAACGAGCTTTTCTTGAAAATGTAACGCGCGTACCATGGCGAGGACGATCGGCGTCAAAATTAAAGCTGCTCCGTCATTGGCAAACAGAGCCGCTACTACGGCTCCGAGCAGGGAAACATAGACGAACATCCGAATGCCGTTTCCTTTCGCTGCCTTGGCCATGTGCAGGGCGGCCCACTCGAAAAATCCGATTTCATCAAGAATCAGGGAGATGATGATGATCGCGACAAAAGCCAAAGTCGCATTCCATACGATTCCCGTCACATCTAATACATCCTGAAAATTGACGACCCCGGCAATTAAAGCCAGCGCCGCACCTCCGCAGGCCGACCAGCCGATGGATAGATTTTTCGGCTGCCAAATGACAAGCGTGAGGGTCAGCAGAAAAATCAAAATGGCTAAGACTGTCGTCATCGCGTGTACGCCTCCTTCATAGGTTTCCTCTCCGGACACATCTTATAATAAAATCGTTATATAAGTCAATGCTTATATAAAAAGTGAAATGAAAAAGAGGGAACCGTCCTCCCTCTGCTTTTTTATTGGCACGAAACGGGTCTTTCTTTTCTTTTAACGGTTTGGAGAACCTCATCATGTTCATCGATCTGATTGAGAATGGCAAGGACCAATTCGCGCTCCGGAAAGTCGTCATGAAGCGAATAAAAACGCCATTGCTCCCTTCTTTCTTCCTTGATCATATTTGCACTTTTCAGCTTTCGTAAATGCTGGCTTATGGCGGGCTGGCTTGTTTCAAACATATCGACAAGCTGGCAGACGCAATATGGTTTCTCCTGGAGCAGTTTCAGAATCAAGAGCCGGGTAGAGTCGCTCAATATCTTCATGCAGCTCACCGTGCTTTTCGAATCAAGCTTCGTTTGTACGGTCATGACATTCCCTCCAATCTCAGGCGCTTTGCAGCCGGTATATTGCCTCCATTATATAAATGTCTTTTTATATAATCAAGCGGTGATCATCAAGGTATGGATCTCGTGCCATTCGAAAAATTGAGCGGCCCTTCACTAATCAATTCACCGCTTCTTCGGCCATATGGTTATGATTCGCCTCTCTCATGAAAACGGTAGTTGCGAAATAGACTAGTCATTCAATCCCTTTCCATCAAGAATTTGCTTTGTATATTTTTCAATCCTCGATTCTCGGGTTTTGGATTGTTTTGGTTTAGAAAAATAAAGAATATATGCTCTTTGCCGTCCCGGCGTCAATTTTTCAAAAGCCGTTTTTAAAGCCGGGATTTCAGCGAATTTTTTTTGCAGTTCTTCAGGAATCGTATATTCCGCAGCCTTTTTAAACTCTACTTCAAGACCGGCTTTTTCCACTTCAATCGCTTCATTTATGTAAGCTTTCAAGATGGTTTCCATTTCAGCTATTTCTTGTACATTGGTGAATCGAATCTGCCGCGCGGCTTGTACATTCTCCGTTTGCTGGATGAGAATCCCGTTGGGGTCCTTTAACAAGGCGCCTTTGTGAAACAAGAGCGCACAATATTCTTTAAATCCATGGATTAATACGATGTTTTTATTCTCGAACGTATAACAAGGATGTTTCCACTTGAAATCTTCGTTCAGCTCACAGTCAAGAACGATTTGACGCAGCTTCTCAAACTCTCCCTTCCACTTCTCGGCTTTGCTTAAAAATTCATCAACCTTTGGATTCGTTCTGCTATTTGTCATCAAGGAACACTCCTCTTTATATCATAATGTCATTTTAACCTAATCTCGTTCCGCCGACAGCAGAAATATTTTAATCGTTCCGGAGGTACAATATGCTTAGCTTAAAGAAGAGGCGGGTTGATTATGAAATTTGGCATCATGACATTTAATATCCATCATGGAAAAGGAAGGGACCGTCGCGTTGATTTAGAGAGAACAGCCGGTGTGATCGCCGAGAGCGGCTGCGACATCGTCGGCCTTAATGAAGTAGATCAGCATTTCTCCAATAGAAGCGATTACGAAGACCAAATCGGATCGTTAGCAGAACAATTGAACATGCACTATGCGTACTGCCCCTCCCTTTCATTGAGTTCCGGTGATTCTTCAGTGAACAGGCAATACGGGAACGCTCTCTTAACGCGTTTTCCGATTGTGAAAGAACGGCATCATTCATTCAACTTTGTCAAAGGGCTGATCGAAGGAAGGTCTCTTCTTGAGGCTGATGTCCGGATCGGTGATCGGCTCCTTCGCGTTTTTGTTACGCATTTGAGCCTGAATCCGTGGCTTCACGGCAAGCAGACGGATTTTTTAATCGAGAGGGTTCAAGAGAGCGATCTGCCAGTGATCGTCATGGGAGACTTTAATATGAAGCCTCATTCACGGGGATGGACAAAGGTCGCGGAGAAACTGGCCGACCTGTGGGATGAAAGACAATACGGACAGGGATTCACGCACCCTTCGCACCGCCCGAGACGACGCTTGGACTACATCTTCCTCAGCCGGTCTTTTCATGTGTCAGCGGCTGAAGTTGTCGCCGTTGATCCGAACGCTTCCGACCACCTGCCGCTTAAGGGCATCGTCACATATTAAAGGACGGCTTTAGAAGCCGTCCTTAAGCTTTTGCAATGCCCAGCAAAACGCCGGCTGCGACGATTAATATAATGCCGATGGCGATACCGATCAGCTGCCGCTTCGTTTTCTTTTCGCCGAGCAAAATAATGCCGCCGAGCGTTGAGATGACGATTCCCATTTGCGATAGCGAAAAACTGGTCGCTACGCCGACCCGCGGCTGGGAAATGAATAAAAACATGTTTCCGGCTGCCCAAATTAAACCTGGAATGATATTTTTGATGACGTAAAAATTAAACGGCTTATGCCTGAATGTCAAGATCAAGCCGCCGGCTACCATGCCGATAGCCTGAGGAAAAAGAGCCGCCCAGCCGCTGACATCGAAAAGCCGTACGACGACGACATACACGAGATAGCCGAATGTGGAAATCAGCAAAATCACGATTCCCTTTTTCATGTCGCCGGTTTTTTCCTCCGATTTTTGGCTGCGGTCTTCCAGCGATGTCAGCACGATTCCCACGATGATGAAAATCAGCGCCAGAATCCCGAGAACAATCGAGATTGTCGTCGCCCACTCGCGAAAAACAAGCACGCCGAACAAAGAAGTGGATACAAGCTGAAGTCCCGTTGAGATCGGCATCGTTTTAGACACGCCGATCAACTTGATGCTTTTCAGTTGATTGGTCTGACCGAGCGCCCAAAATAGTCCGGAGACGACGCCGACGGCAAATATACGGGGAGATAATTCAGGCTGGACGACGAAGTAGATTCCGATTGAAAAAATTAAAGCGCCAAATGTCGTACCGAGCACCTGGCTGTACGGTCCGCCCCCAAGCTTTACATTAAAGAGCACAATGCTTCCCCAGAAAATCGCTGGTAAAATCGCTAAGAAAATGTCCATTTGATTTAAACCTTTCTTTCCTTGTTTTTATCTATTAAGGTGCTCTATTCATGCGATTTTTAACACAAAAAATCCATTTTGAACATTGTCAAAATGGATTGGTACTGTTACCGGCGGCCGTATCACTAAAATATCAGTTTTCACTGTTTGCTGTTTACGCTGTCAAGCCAAGGCATACCGGGAATAGCTGCCGGTTTTTTGTACAAGTCCTGGATCAGCCTGTCTTTTATGCCGAGCGGGTTCCGGTTTAAATCTTTCAGGCTGAAATGGATGCTTCCCATCACATTTGAGGCGCGGTTTAAGGCAATCTGGCGCGGATATTCTTCAGGATCTGACCAGGAGGGATCTGAGTTTTGATTGATTTTATAGGCTGCTTGTCCGATGTATAAATGAACGGGGCGTTGGCTGACTTCATTTTTCCACCAGTCTACTAAAATGTCGTAGGAAGCCGGGGCAAAGCCGATGCTCCAGTAGATTTGCGGGGCGATGTAATCGATGTATCCCTGCCTGATCCATTCCCTCGTGTCAGCATAAAGGTCGTCATAGTTTGTCATTCCGGCGGCTGTATTCGATCCCGTCGGATCATCTGCTATATTGCGCCATACACCAAAGGGGCTGATTCCAAATTTGACCGATGCTCTTTCTTTTTTGACGGCGGCGTTGATCTGTTTGACAAGCTGGTTGACGTTGTCCCTCCGCCAATCTTCAATATTTGAAAAACGGTCCTTTCCATATTGTTCATACGTGCTCAAGTCGGGAAATTCGACGCCCGCAATTTTATACGGATAAAAATAGTCATCCATATGAACGGCGTCGACTTGGTAATTCTTGACGACCTCTGCTATGCCTTGGACAATGAATTCCTGTGCCTCAGGAATGCCGGGATTGTAATACAGCTGTCTGCCGTAGGCAACGACCCAATCGGGGTGCATTCTAGCCGGGTGATCCTGTGAGAGCCTGTTCAAATCCGTATGATTCATCGTGATCCGATAAGGGTTGAACCATGCATGAAATTCAAGCTTTCTTCGGTGGGTTTCTTCGAGCAAAAATGACAGCGGATCGTAGCCGGGGTCTTTTCCTTGAACGCCTGTTAAGTATTCCGACCACGGCCCGTATGCGGAAGGATAAAACGCATCCGCCGCCGGCTTAATTTGAACGACAACTGCGTTCATCCCCATGGCTGTCACAGCATCCAAAAGCTTCACATATTCTGTTTTTTGCTCTTCGATTGTCAGCCCTTTTTTCGAAGGCCAGTCAATGTTTGTGACGGTGGCGATCCACACGGCCCGAAATTCTTTTGTTTCGCAGCTTGTGTTCTTTTCTTTCATGAACATCTCCCCTTTTGGAAAAATCGGAACTTTCTGTTATTATATGCCAGCTGTTCTTTTTTGTATATGAAAAAACAGGCCAAGACTGTCGAAGTCTTTAGCCTGTCGTTTGGATCGCCTGTTTGACCTGCTGCATCAAATATTGGACAAACGCTTCATCCCTTGCGAGCCATGCAGCATAATTTCTTTTAATAAACCGTTCTGCCTCTTCGAATGAAGTAAATGTCTCATGCTGAGTCACGCCGTTTACTTGAATGTTCCAGCCGTGTTCTCCAGGAAAGAGAAAAAACCGGTCTTCGTCCCTGTTGATATAAAGGCTGCCGTTGTCCGACTCTTTTACATTATAGACGTTTTTAAAGGCATCCGCTCTCAAGGGCTCCAGCGGAAACGGTTCAGTCACATACAGCTTGAATGCTTCATCTGTCAGCGGGCACCCCGCTGCCTTGGCATGGCCGCCTCCGCCGAACGTGCCGGCGATTTCTGATACATCTGTTTCATCATGGATGGTGCGAAGGCTCACTTTTTTGCCGCCCATATTTAAGATGGCGATATAGTCAAGGTGCGGATACGTTTTTCCGAGTTCGTTCCCTACTTCGGAATGATAGGATTCCGCATGCACGATGCCGACGCAGTGTGCATTGATGAAGGTCTGAACGATTTCCCGCCGTTTCCTGCGGATATATCGTTCAATTTTTTCTTCTTCCATATCCAAGATTTTTTCTTCGAATTCATCAAATGAAAACGCGTCGCTTTCTTTAAGGCGCCGGACCATTTTTTCCTCAAATTCGTCAATGGAGACCATAAAAAACAGGTCATTCAGGCGCTTTGCTTCGAGCGCGTCCGTCTGTTCCCATTCCCATGTATCATAGAGGCGTACGAGTTCGACAAACTGATCCATCGCTTTTGTCTCTTGAATGTGGCCGTTGTCTATTAAGTATTCATAAAAAAGAGAAGTCGCTGAAGCGAGCCTGCCGTCCTCATATTGAACTTTTACCATGCCCCAAGAGCGTTCATTCAAATGAAGCGCAGTTTTGTGGTGGTCGATGAGTTTGACCTTTCCGCCCGCTTCAGCATATTGGTCCAGCCTTTCTTCATTTTCTTGATGAACGGACAAGTCCGTAATAAACAGGCCTTCATGCTGTTTTTCTTTTCCTTTTGTCCGTTCCAGAAAACGTCCGACTTGCATATCAAGTCCGGTGACCGAATTGTAGCGGACCTCGACCCGTTCGCCAAAGGCCACCTTTGCGAGAATTCCGCAGCCGACTCCATCCAAGTCGTTGTGAGAATACAAATGATACATGCTTCCCGCCCACCTTGCTGTTTTATTGTCGGCCTGCCGCAGCAGGCGCATCTTTCTCATCTTACTATTGTAAAAAAAGGGATTTTTTATACGGTTGTGCGGTAAGACAAAAAGGACAGCTTTTTGTTGGAAAAAGTCTGTCCGGTTAAAAGGGTTTATGTTTCTTGCAGCATGGCTCCGCCTTGCAAGTGGGCGGTGAGTAGTCTGTATGCGTTTTCGGCCCTGGCGGCACTTGGCGGTTCAACCCCTTTTAATGGATAATCCAGGCCAAGCGCTTCCCACTTGTAGACGCCGAGTTTGTGATAAGGAAGAACCTCCACCTTCTGAACGTTCCCCAGCGTGCCGATAAACGTGCCGAGGGCTGCTAAATCGTCATCGATATCAGAGATCCCCGGAACCAGTACATGGCGGATCCAGACGGGGACTTGATGATCAGCGAGAAACCGGGCAAAATCCAATATGTGGTCATTCGGCATTCCTGTCAGGTTGATATGTTTTTTCCTGTTGATATGCTTGAGATCAAGCAAAACAAGGTCTGTATACTGGATCAGCTCTTTGATCTGCTCTTGAAATGCCGGCGCCGCCGAATAGCATCCGCCGGACGAATCGAGCGCCGTGTGTATGCCATGGCTTTTACAGGCTTTGAACAGCTCGATTAAAAATGGCAGTTGTAAAAGCGGCTCGCCTCCGCTAACGGTGATGCCTCCGCCTGATGATTGAATAAACGGGAGATATTGCTGGACATCCTGAACGATTTCGGAAACCGTCATTTGTTTTCCGGTTCCGATTTCCCATGTATCAGCATTATGGCAAAATTGACAGCGCATCAGGCAGCCTTGTGTGAAGACGACATATCTGATGCCCGGACCGTCAACGGTGCCGAATGTTTCGATCGAATGAATATTTCCATCCATGATGAAGATCACCTCTTTTTATGGGGCGGAGCGCCTCGGCCGCGCTCCGCTTTATGCTCGTTACATCGATTCATGGAAGGTACGGCTGATAACGTCTAACTGCTGTTCTTTCGTCAGCTTAATAAAGTTGACCGCATAGCCTGAGACGCGAATCGTTAACTGCGGATATTCCTCCGGATGTTCCATGGCGTCGAGCAATGTTTCTCTGTTAAATACGTTTACATTTAAGTGATGCCCTGTTTTTGCGGCGTAACCGTCAAGGATGCTTGATAAATTGACGGCGCGGCTCTCTTCGTCTTTGCCAAGCGCTTTCGGGACGATCGAAAAGGTGTTGGATATGCCGTCGAGCGCATAGCTGTAAGGCAGCTTTGCCACTGAAGACAGCGATGCAAGCGTTCCTTTAGTATCGCGGCCGTGCATCGGATTCGCGCCTGGAGCAAACGGTTCTCCCGCCCGGCGTCCATCCGGCGTATTTCCGGTTTTCTTGCCGTAAACGACGTTTGACGTGATCGTTAAAATTGACATGGTATGAACAGACTGGCGATATGTCTGGTGCTTGCGCAGTTTTTTCATAAAGCGCTTGACAATGTCAACGGCGATCGCGTCGACGCGGTCATCATTATTTCCGTACTTAGGAAAGTCGCCTTCTGTTTCAAAATCGACGGCAATGCCGTTTTCATCGCGGACAACATTGACTTTGGCATATTTGATAGCGCTTAACGAATCGGCCACAACGCTCAAGCCGGCGATCCCGGTGGCCATCGTCCGCAAAATGTCCGTGTCGTGCAGCGCCATTTCAATTCTTTCATAGCAATATTTATCATGCATGTAGTGAATGACATTGAGCGTATTGATGTACAAGCCTGCAAGCCATTCCATCGTCTGATCGAATTTATGCATGACCTCGTCATAGTCCAGCACATCGGAAGCAACCGGAGGCATTTCCGGACCGACTTGCATTTTATGCTTTTCGTCTTTTCCGCCATTAATCGCATATAAAAGCGCTTTCGCCAAGTTGGCGCGTGCTCCGAAGAACTGCATTTGTTTGCCGATTGCCATTGCCGATACACAGCAGGCGATGCCGTAGTCATCCCCGTATTCAGGACGCATGATATCGTCATTTTCGTATTGAATCGAGCTCGTTTTAATCGACATTTTGGCACAGTAGTTTTTAAACTTTTGCGGCAGCCTGACAGACCAAAGGACGGTTAAATTTGGTTCCGGCGCCGGACCTAAATTGTCAAGCGTATGCAGGAAACGGAACGAGTTTTTCGTGACGAGTGCGCGTCCGTCGTGCGCTATTCCGCCGATTGATTCTGTCACCCACGTCGGATCGCCGCTGAACAGCTCATTGTAGTCAGGTGTGCGTGCAAATTTGACCAAGCGCAGCTTCATGACAAAATGGTCGACAAGCTCTTGGGCCTCCTGTTCTATTAATGCGCCCGTTTTCAAATCTCTTTCGATGTATATATCAAGGAACGTGGACACGCGGCCAAGGCTCATTGCTGCTCCATTTTGCTCTTTAATGGCAGCCAAATAGGCAAAATACAGCCATTGAAATGCTTCTCTTGCATTCGCCGCAGGCTCGGAAATGTCAAAGCCATAACTTGCTGCAAGTGCTTTAAGTTCATTCAATGCCCGGATTTGTTCTGACAATTCTTCACGAAGGCGGATGTTTTCTTCAGACATCACGCGAGAGGTGCCGGCCGCATCTTTTTTCTTTTCATCGATCAGGAAGTCCACGCCGTAAAGCGCCACTCTCCGGTAATCGCCGATGATGCGCCCGCGCCCGTAAGCATCAGGCAGTCCGGTAATGATTCCGACCTTTCGGGCGAGTTTCATTTCGTCCGTATACGCGTCAAACACGCCTTGGTTATGGGTTTTGCGGTAATCGGTAAAGATTCTTTCCACTTCTTCATTCAATTCAAAACCATAGGATTCACATGCTTGTTTCGCCATGCGAATGCCGCCGAAAGGCTGAAGCGACCGTTTAAACGGCTCATCGGTTTGAACGCCGACGACTTTTTCCAAGTCTTTGTCCAAATAGCCGGGACCGTGCGAGGTAATCGTTGAGACGATCTCTGTATCCATATCGAGGACGCCTCCGTTTTCACGCTCTTTTTTTGTCAAGTCCATTACGTGATCCCATAATGCCGATGTAGCTTCCGTCGGAGGTTCGAGAAACGATTCGTCACCTTGATATGGCTCAAAGTTCGAGAGAATAAAATCGCGGACATTGACTTCTTTTTGCCAAACGTTTGTGGTGAAACCTTTCCATTGTTCCATTTAAATCCCCCTCTTTTCAAGTTGAAATGATATAACAGTTGTTGCATTTATATCTTATGTTTAATATAACAGTTTTGAATGTGATAAAAATCACATATTTTGTGAAATAGTTAACAAATTTAAGAAAGTTCTTTGAACATCGCGTTTTTCCTAATATAGGATGTTGTTTGAAGCAATTTTCTTATTTGAATCTGTATTATAATAAAGACAAATAAAACGAAAACTGTTATATAAAAAACCGGCTAAACAGCCGGCTTGCACAGAAGTATTTATCATCAGTCGAGGGATACGAACTGATTGCCGAATGCTTCGATAGTGCTTTTCAAGACATAGCTGCCTCGGGGGAGCTGGTGAAATTCATAGCACCCTTTCGAATCGACCGCTTTTGTCTGCAGTAAAACGCCTGACAAATCATAAACATGAATGTAATGGTCCTCTTTTTTAAGTTGGCTTTTGAGATGTTCCGGGATTTCCCCGGCAATCGTGTACTCCGCTTCTGACGTTTTCTTTTCACCGATTTGTTCGAGGATTTCCAGGTCCAGCCCCTGCTCTTTTCGATGATTTTTGCAGGACCGCACTGCTCTTTTTTGTGTCTCGAATGTTTGATACAGGTTTTCGATCGACCTCATGTGAAAGCTGATATCCCAATGTTTCATAGCTTTTTGAAACGCTTGGCGCCCCAATTTTTGCCGGGTTTTGTCATCGTCGAGCAGCAGGCGCAGCTTTTCAGTAAGCGCTTCGCTGTCTGCCGGGGGAACAAGCAATCCGTTCGCACCGTCATCAATGATTTCTTTTACCCCGCCTACGTTTGCCGCCAGCACAGGTTTTGCGGAGAACTGCCCTTCCAGGATGACGAGCGGAAATGTATCGTGAAGCGACGGCAAAACAATGACATCACTAATATTCATTAAGTCGGGTATATCTTTTCGCTTTCCGAGAAAAGAGACCGCCGACGCGATACCGAGCTTTTCGGACAGGCTTTGCAGAGTTTCGAGCTCCGGACCCTCGCCTGCGAGAAGGCAGTGAAAATCATCCCTTTCGCACCGCAGTTTATAAAGCGCTTCGATCAAATAGCGGTGTCCTTTCACCGGAACGAGCCGCGCCGGACAGAGAATGATCTTTTTTCCTTGATGCGGGAGGCTTTTAGGGAGATTATTTTTCTTTTCGATAAAGGGTGTTTTTACAATTCCATACGGGATGACTCGGATGTTCGAAGGCGTCACACCAATTTGAATCAGCTCGTGTTTCAGCCATTCGCACGGAACGGCCACAACGTCTCCAGACATTGCGCCCAAACATTCTTCGATTTTCATGTATTGCTGTTCCTGGCCGCTTTTCTCGTCAAATTCCCCGGTAATCTTTGCTTCATGATATTTAAAGTTATGGAGGGACACGATTAAAGGCGTGTGCTGAGGTTTGGAACGGGCCAGTGCTCTTGCCGTCATAAAATCGTGGCAGTGGATCAAATCATACTTCTTAAGATCAAACTGTTTAACAGCTTGTTCCAAACTGTAGCGCTCCATTTCACGCCAATATATCCACAGGGGATATTTTTCGGTATAAGCTGTTTGAAGACGGTGAATCAGCTCATGTTTTAACCGGTGTTTATCGGCCGGCTGCTGATCGGCGACCTGAATGTTGAGCCATCGGGTATCGTGCGACATTAAATCGACAGAATGCCCTTCTCCTTCCAAGCTTTTTCTAAGGATATCAATATAGGTAGACGGGCCGTTTGTATGTGGAGAGTATCGATAATAAGCCAGCAAAATGTTCATATATTTCCCCCTGCCTGCTGTTAAACTTATAGAAAATGAAATCTCTTAGCATTATATGGCCTCAGCTGAAAAAAGTACGAAGTGAATGGAAAGCCTTTTCAATAAAGAAAACCCATTGCCTTAAGCAATGGGAGCTGTCATGAAGAAGCTAATATTTGAACGATTTTATCTTCAATATCCTTTCCTTTTTCATCATCCACGAGCTGATTGAGAAGAATGGAGAAAATCAATGTCTCGCCGCTTGCAGTATCGATATAGCCCGATAAGGTACTGACGGTTGAAAGAGAGCCTGTTTTCGCTCTGACTTTGCCTTTTAGAGCCGGGTCTTTCAGCCGGTTTCTTAATGTGCCGCCGACCATTCTGTCGCTTTCTCCCGCAACCGGGAGTGAACGGGTAAACGACGGAAACCATTTCTCTTCTTGAACGGAATACAATAGCTTTGTGATCTGGTCGGCAGAAATCAAATTGATATGCGAGATGCCTGAGCCGTCTCTGAGAACGATCTTCTCTGTGTCCATTCCAAATCCCTGCAGTTCTTTATTCAACACTTCCAGACCTTGATCCCAGCTTCCTTCACGGCTCGCGGCTTTTCCCATTTCCTTGATCAGTGTTTCGCCATGGCCGTTGTTGCTGAGCTTCATAAAGGGGATCATCAGCTCTGAAAGCGGCATGGATTGATGTGCGGTGATGCGGCGCGCTTTTTTTGGCGCTTTGCCGGTTTTAGTCTCTCCCAGGATTCGAATGCCTTGTTGCTGTAAAGCCTGTTTAAATAAATCGAGTGCATATTCTGACGACTCCCAAACCGCAACCCATTGTCTGACCCTTGAAGCGCCTTGTGGAATCGTCCCTTTGATTTGGATGGTATTTCCGCCGTGTTCCCTTTTAATCGTGATATCTTTTTTTCCGTCTACAGCAACGGTCTTGGCACCGTTTTCGATTTTGACATGATTAGTTTGCGGAGTAAGCGATACAACGGGTTTTTTCCCGGTTTTGCCGTCAGGATTCACGTCGATGATGACCGTTCCGGCATCATAGTCTTCGTTTGGCGAAGCTGTTAAAGCCGAGATCTGCGCTCCGTAGTATGCGTCTTCATCGCTCCAGGAAAGGTCTGGAGAGTAGCGGACCTCATCATACCAGGAATCATCGCCGACCAAGTCTCCCCGGATGACAGTGATCCCTTGTTTTCGGAGTGCCTTGGCCATTTGCTGAAAATCGGCTTTCAAAAGCGTCGGATCGCCTTTTCCTTTTAGATAAAGGCTGCCTTTGAGTGTGCTCGCAGATCGTGCGCCGTCTGTCATCACCTCTGTGGGAAAGGTATAGTCCTCACCCAGGACGGAAAAGGCAGCTGCTGCCGTTAAAAGCTTCAGATTGGACGCCGGTCTCATCCGTGTATCGCTCATATGGCCGTATATCATTTTCCCGCTTTCCGCGGACCTGACGCTGATGCCTGCGAGCGCTCCTTTTAAATCAGGCTCGGTCTTTAACAGCTGATCGATTTGCTCTTTGAGCCCGGCGCCTTTTTCCCCGGCGGCCAAGCCGTCTATGCTGCCGGCCAACGTCAATACAAAGATCATCATCATACACAGACAAAGCTTCATATTTTTCTTCATAGAATATCCCGCCTCCCGCTGATGGTTTTAATACTTTATTGCAAAACGCGGCGGGATATACTCCTATTGATCGGTTTTCACCAAAAACCTCCGGTATAAAAGCAGCAGTATCATTACATGCAGCACAACTCCGATGAACCCGAAAACGAAAACAAGCCCTTCATGAGAAGTTCCTGCCAAGTACGTTTTCGCTGTCCAGTAGGTCGGCGTGAAAACGCCGAAAAGCTGCCACGGCAAAGGAATAAAATAAACCGCGGCCGGCATGAAAGTGAGCAGGCTGAACCCTTTCATTAAAGCGAGCCCTTCCACTTTGTTCGAAGCGTAAGCGGCTAAAAGCAGCGTGTAAATCGGGGCTTCAAGCGTGACCATGATCAGGATGAACAAAAGGTACACAGAGCCGGGCGCCATTAAACCGCCGGATGCAAACAGCAAAATGCTGTAGCAAAAAGTCAGCGCCATTGGCAGGATGAGGCGTATCAAGACATATCCGCGCTTCGACAAGGGCGTCACGGCAAAATACTGAATCATATTTTCGTCGCGCTCATCAAGCAGGATAAACCCCGACATGATACCGAGAATCAGGGGGATGAAAAGCATGGCAAAGCTCATGATCAAATGACGGTATGGGGTGATATTGAATGCCGCCAGTTCCGCTGACAAAGGAATGCCAGCGGCTGTCACGATGATGAGCAGAAAAGGCGCCAGACCGTAAAAAGCAAGCATTGAATCACGTTTGATCTGTTTCATATCTCCGCGTATCAGCTGAATGATTTTCATCATCGTGTATCACCTCCGCCAAGCTTTAATGTGATGAACGTTTGAAGTGAATGCCTCGCCCAGAAATACGCGGCTCCGTTCCACAACAAGAGAGTGGAAATCGCGTAGACGAGCTCCCACTGCTGAAGGCCGGTAAAGGCGGAACCTAACAGCATTAATGAGGCCTTTGACGGCAGAGCGTAAAACAGCGGGCTGCTCCAAATGCCCGCTGTTTCAAACAAAGGCAGAACGAACACAAAGGTGCTCAAAGAAGACAAAAAGAAAAATCCGTTTAAGGTTTCACACCGCACCGCCAAACCTAAGCCGATCATCGTGAAGAAAAATGAAGTGCACAGCACGCCGCAAGCGAACAAACCGGAATTTGTTCCATAGCCAAACACACTGCTGTGGATGAAAATGCTCGATCCGAGAGACAAAACGGATAAAGACGCCGTTTTGGAAAGAATATACTCACTCGCACTTAGCGGCGTTACAAACAGGCTGTCATGGATGTTTTGCCCTTTCTCCAGTAAAACAAGACCCCCGATGAAGAAAAACCCCAGGAAGCTCGGGTCTGAAAACGTCAAGGCAATGTTCGCCGCCTCCCTGTAATCAGCTGGAAGAAACTGCAACACAGCGATATACACCGCGCTGATCAGCAAATAGGCATAATAAAAACCGTGCTTGAACTGAAGTTTGATATCATGGGAAATCGCTGATAAGATCCTCAACTTAAACGCCTCCCCGTCACATCGATAAAGATGTCTTCAAGCGATGCTTCTTGGGAATGAATGGTTTCCACAGGGTGCTCCTTGATCAAGTTCAAAAATTCCGGGCTGCTGCCGATCTGATCAAGGTCGAATTGAGCAGTTTCCAGCTGCCTGCGGCTGCGGTACTCCACTTTTACGTGCCTTTTTCCTTTTTGCACTTTTAAGGCGCGTGGAGAATCAATCAAAGCCACCCTGCCGTCAACGATGAAAGCTACGCGGTCGCAGATTTCTTCAGCTGTTTGCATGTGGTGCGTTGTGATCAGGATCGTCTTCCCTTCCGCCTTTTTGTTCAGGATAAGCTGTTTTAATTTTTTGGCATGCACGGGATCGAGCCCCGAGGTCGGTTCGTCTAGAAATAAAAGATCAGGCTGATTGATCAGGGCTCTCAAAAAATTCAGCCTCATTTTCATGCCTTTTGAGTAAGCGGATACCTTTGTCCGGCCGTACTCTTCAAGACCCGTTAAAGCGAGCAGCGTTTCCGGCTCCTCGGTTTCAGATGCATACAAGGAACGGAACAAATTTAAGTTTTCCAGTGCCGTTAATCGTTGATAGAAATTCGGAAATTCAAAGGCGACGCCGATTTTCTCATAAAAGGAGCTGTCGGCTTGACTCAATTCTTTCCCCATCACAGAAACCCGGCCTTCATATTGCTTTAAAATACCGATTAATATTTTTTGAATCGTGCTTTTTCCAGCGCCGGACGGGCCGAGAAATCCAAAAATTTCACCCTTTTGAATCGAAAAGTCGATTCCTTTCAATACGGGCGTTTTTTGTCCGGGGTATGTGAAGCGAAGCCCGCTGACTTCAATCATGGGATGCATCCTCCTTGGCCGAAAGCCCCTGTCCGATCAATTCGATAAGCAAATCCATCGTTTCGTCGTAGCGGTCTTCCCCAATATTTGTTTTTTGAAAGGATAAAAGAACAATGGCGCGAATCACACTGACGATCGTCTCCGGTTTTTTTCTGACAAGCCAGCCTTTTTCCTGGCCCATTTCAATTAAAGGCTTGAAAAAATCTTCGTCGCTGTCGAAATGCGCCTGCAGCTTTTCTTCGGGGAGTTTGCGGAAGAGTGTCTCGAGTAAGTTGTCATCGTAAACTTGGCGAATGTACGGGTTATCTTCCACCACCGCCAATGCTTCACGCAAAAACTGTGCAAATGTTTTCCCGCTTTCAGAAAATGATGCCTCAAGCTGGGCGCGGATCTTACTTTCTTCCTGCTGCAAAATCTCAAAATAAAGCTCCTCTTTCGAGTCGAAAAATGTATAAAATGAGCCTTGGGCAATTCCGGCCGAGGCTGTTAGCTCACCAACGCTCGTTTTTTTCAATCCAAGCTGCGCAAAAAGCTCTCTTCCGCTTTGCACTAAAGCTGAGCGTATCGCTTCCTTTTCTTTTTCGGTAAATTTCGGCATGTCAGTCTCTCCTTGTTTTATAAACATATGAATATTTTTATTTTATATTCATATAATGCGATGAGACCGTCTTTTTGTCAATGCATTTTGGTTCAAATTTACCACAATATTTTCATTTGCCCGTCAAATTTAAAGCAAAAAAAAGCACCACTTATAGTTTAAACTATAAGTAGCGCTTCATTTCCATTAATAAGCAAGGCTGAACAGACCTTTAATATGAGTCAGATAACGGACGTTGCTCGCTTCTTTCATCAATGAAGCAGGCAGGCCTTTAAGAGATGTACTGTTCGCGCCGATAACGGCAACTGCATCTTTGCGGCCAAGGCTTGCAAGCGTGCCCGAGTTGACAGGGCTGAACGTTTCCATTGATTTGTTTTCTAAGTATGCATACAGGTTGTAGCCGATCAGCTCGCCCATTTGCCAAGCGATTTGTGCTGTCGGAGGGTACGGACGGCCATCCGGACCGAAGACAACGGCGCTGTCTCCTGCAACAAATACGTCTTCATGTGATGTGGATTGAAGGAAATCGTTTACAGTTGCGCGTCCGCGGTTCACTTCAAGACCTGACTCGCCGATCAGCGGATTGCCTTGAACACCGCCGGTCCAGACAAATGTATTTGTGACGATTTTTTGCCCGTCTTTCAAATCAACAACGTTTCCTTCTACATTTGTGACAGGCAGTCCTGTCAAGAATTCAACGCCGCGTTTTTCAAGGCTCTTTGTCGCACGTTCGATCAGCTCATCCGGAAGAACCGGCAGGATTTTCGGACCGGCTTCAACAAGCTTCAGCTTGATTTCTTTCGGATCGACACCGTAGCTTCTCGCAAGGTTCGGCATGATATCGGCGAGTTCACCGACAAGCTCGACGCCTGTTAGTCCGCCGCCGCCGATTAGGATCGTAGCATCCGCTTCGTTTTTCGTTTTAGCGTATTCGCGCACGCGCTCTTCAACATGCTTGAAGATCTTGTTTGCATCGTTTGCAGATTTGAGCACCATGCTGTTTTCTTGAAGGCCAGGAATGCCGAAGTAAGCAGTGACAGAACCAAGACCGACGACAAGCGCGTCATACGTCAGGGTAGAGCCGTCAGAAAGAGCGACTTCTTTTTTGTCAACTGAGAACGAGTTGACTTTGGCGATTTTAAGATCGATGTCTTTTCCTTTGAAAAGCTTTGCAAGCGGCATCGCAATGGCCTGTTCTGACACGTTGCCCGCAGCAAGGCGATGCAGTTCTGTGATGATTTGATGTGTCGGGTATTGGTTAACAACTGTGATTTTTGCTTCTTCTTTTGTGTAGTGTTTGCGAACTGTTAAAGCAGACAGTAATCCGCCGTAACCAGCGCCTAAAATGACGATATGTTTTGACATCGTGAATCCTCCGTCCTTATTCTGAATGTATAGTGATTATTTTTGTTTTTCGCGTTCTGACATGATTTGCAGGTAGCTTTGAACAAAGCGGAACATCTTTTGGGCCTGCGGATCTTTAAGCATTTTCAGCAAACCGAAAAGTCCGATGACTTCATTGCTTTCGTCAGCGCGGTCTTTTGCTTCAATGGCGGTAGCCGCGATTTCTTTTGCCGTATCTTTGACAGGCTCAAGAATTTCTGTGATGGCACCGACCGTATCATTTTTTAATACTTCATCAGTTGCAACGGATTGTGCGAAATCGTAAGACTTTGTCAAAATGTTGACCAGTTCTGTCAGCTTTGGAAGCTGGTCGACTAAAACAGTCAAAGACTCCTGTACTTCAGGTTTTAGCAGTTGATCGATAAGATCGCGTTGGCTTTGGCTTACAGATTCGTTTGTTTGATCAGCTGTTTGATCGATTGTTTCCGGCATAACCAATTCTCCTTTTCAATAAGCGATGTGCTGTTTTTTGAAGGAACCCCTTTTTCACAGTTTGTGAATTTGTGCACAAACAAGTCCGCAAAAAGGTTCTCCCCTTTTGTGTTTGTTTTGCTGTTTTCAGTCTGGAATTCCCGAAAACCCGCAATCTCAAAACACGCTGTATTTTTTACTACTAAATGATAACACTTTTTGAACAAAAAATGAACGTGATTGTTTCGGAAATGAAATAAAATCATAGAAAACTTTATATATAGGGCTTCTTTCATCCCTTTCATTTCCTATATTGTGTCTTTTTTTACGAAACGTCCCATTCACACGTCATGATAGAGTCGTGCGAACATTTTCTAGAAACGCACCTAGTTTACATAATGTAATTATCGTTATCTTGGTTAATCTTCATCTTTAACATCCGGATCTTCGGGGATGGGTTCGTTCAGAACGGATTCCGCCCACTCTTTATACTTTTCCATCTGTTCCATATGGGTATTGAATTGATCTTTGTTGATTAAATGCTGCTGTCCGTCGAAGACGGTGCGAATTTTCTTTTCTCTCACAAGCTGTTCAACATATGCTTCTGAAAGCGTTAAATATTCTGCGGTTTCCTTTATCGTCAAGTACATGTTTTAGTTCCTCTCGTTTTGATTTAGGCGAACGTTGCGATTTTAGGATCATACGATAAGATATATCAGTTTAGATGATGGAGGCCTATTTCTATGTATTCAAAATGGAATTCTGAAACGTCTTATCCGCCTTCAGCCCCGCACATGCACACCGGCCAATCTTCTCAGCAGATGAATCAAAGGCTGAAAAATCTCGAAGATCAAATGGAATTGCTGATCAAACTCATGGAATGCAACAATCAGCTGCTGCGTTCAATTGAAGAGCAGCAAAACCGCGTCTGCGCGGCCGGCGGAGGTTCGGTTATCGTCAGAATGTGAGTTTTTGGTCTTAAAATAAAAAGAGGAAGGACGTGTCCTTCTTCTTTGTCTCCAAGCCTTATCCAGTATACTACAGATTTTTTTGCGCTGAAAGGCCGGCAATTTCATCGTATGTTTGACGATTTTCCAATGTTGACAAATCGCCTGCCGGCTCGTTCAAATAGGCAGCTCTGATCAGCCGTCTCATCACTTTTGCATTTCTCGTCTTCGGCAGACCGCTGACAAAGTAAACCGCTTTTGGCTTGATCGCTTTACCGATCGCGTCAGAGGCGAGGTTCAGCAAATCATCTTTTAGTTTTTCCGACGGCTTTTCCGACTGTGTGAGGACGACAAAGCAGACGGCAGCCTGACCTTTGAGCTGATCCGGAACGCCGATAACGCCTGCTTCCGCCACCGCTGGATGGCCGACCAGTACGGACTCTATTTCGGCGGGCCCGATCCTTTTCCCAGCAGTATTGATCACATCATCAGAACGTCCGCTGATCGTCCAGTAGCCGTTTTCATCACGTTTTGCCCAATCGCCGTGCACCCAGACGTCAGTCCAGCGGCTCCAATATGCTTTTTCATATCTGGACGGCTCCTTCCAAAAACCATTCGTCATGCCGACCCACGGCTTTGTCAGGACAAGCTCCCCGACTTCATTGACGACTTCCTCCCCTTTTTCGTTGAAGACATTGGCCGCCATGCCAGGCAGAGGCGAATTAAACGTCATCGGCGTGATCGGCCGCAGGAGCACATTGCCCAAAATGCCGCCTGAAATTTCCGTTCCTCCTGAATAATTAAAAATAGGAATCCGCTCTTTTCCAGCATGGCGGAACAGCCATATCCACGGTTCATAATTCCAAGGTTCTCCCGTTGAGCCGATTGCCTTCAGACTGCTCAGGTCGCATTGAAGAAGAAAATTTTCGCCGTGCTGCATCAGTGAGCGAATGAGCGTCGGAGAGACGCCGAGATGCGACACCTGGTGTCTGCTGACAAGCTCCCACAGCCGACTCGGGGCCGGGAAATCCGGTGCTCCGTCATACAGCAAAACTGCCGCTCCGTTTATGAGCCCCCCGAATATTAAAAACGGTCCCATCATCCAGCCCATGTCTGTAAACCAGAAAAACGTGTCCCCTTGTTTGACATCCATCCCGAAGCCCGCATCAAATGCAGCTTTCAGCGGAAAACCGGCGTGGGTATGAACCGCTCCCTTCGGCTGTCCTGTCGTGCCTGATGTGTAAAGCAGCATGAGCGGATCTGAACTGTCCATTTCTTCTGTCATCTGGAGAGGATCGCTTTTCATCAATTCATTCCAGTCTATATCTCTCTTATGATTCCAATCTTGTTCGCCATCGTGAAGCCGGCAGACGACAACTTTTTGGACAGTGGGGGCGCGGTCTGCTGCTTTGTCAGCTTCTTTCTTCATACAGACCTTCTTTCCCCTTCGCAAAAAGGCATCTGCCGTGACAAGAATTTTTGCTCCGGCAGCGCTGAGTCTCGCGGCTGCCGCATGGGCCCCGTAGCCTGAAAAAACCGGGGAGAATACCGCGCCGATTTTAGCGGCGGCAAGCATGGCGATGACCGTTTGCGGGATCATCGGCATGTAAATCGCAATGACATCCCCTTTTGATATGCCTTGTTTTTTAAAGCCTGCTGCCGCACGGGCGACTTTTTGATGTAAAGAAGAATAGGTGATCCGTTCTGTTTTTCCGTCTTCACTTTCCCAGATGAGGGCTGTCCTCTCGGCCGCATCAGGCTGTCGGGACCATTTTTCCACGGCGCTGCAAACGGCATTTAAGCGTCCGCCGGAAAACCATTTCGGCCATTTTATGCCTTTATCGAGATTCAATGTTTGGCTGTACCGCTTGTACCAGCTGATGCCGAGCGCTTTTTCGGCCTCTTCCCAGAACCAGGCGATATCGTCTGTACTTGCTTTCAAAAAATCATCATAGTCGGAAAAACCGAGAGCTGTCATCCATTGAAACAGCCGGGTCGCTTTTACAAATTCCGGATCAGGCTGCCAAACCGCTTTTTCGGCCATACCGTTTCCCCCCTTTTCGTTTCATTGGCCTTTAGACGGGATAAACAGGATGCTTCCGTTCCGTAAATATCATGTATTTGGTCATATATGCATTCAGCCGTTTGATGAGTTCCGTACGAAGCGAATCGGCCGGAATGACCCCGTCGACAATCATTTCTGAAGCAAGCCGGTAAATGTCTATGTCTTTTTGGTACTCTTCCCGTTTTTCGGCAATGAAGGCGGACCGCTCTTCTTCAGGCAATTGTGCGATTTTTTTGGCATAAACGGCATTTACCGCTGCTTCCGGACCCATCACAGCAATCTGAGCCGTAGGCAGCGCCAGACAGCAGTCAGGCTCAAAGGCCGGTCCCGCCATCGCATACAAGCCTGCGCCATAAGCTTTCCTGACGATGACGGATATTTTCGGCACGGTTGCTTCGGCCATCGCTGAGATCATTTTCGCACCGTGTCTGATAATACCCGCCCTCTCGACTTTTGTTCCGATCATAAAGCCGGGGATATCAGCCAGAAACAGCAGCGGGATATGATAGGCATCGCACAAATTGATAAACTTTGCGGCTTTGTCTGCCGAATCGTGAAACAACACACCGCCTTTGACCCGCGGCTGATTGGCGATGATGCCGACAGGCTGCCCGTGAATCCTCGCCAAACCGGTAATCAGCTCTGGCGCGAACAATTTTTTGATCTCATAAAAAGACGCTTCATCAATGATCCGGTCGATTAAATCCATCATTTGAAACGGTGCGTTTTGGTTTTTCGGAATGATCTCCTCCAACGGCCGGTCAAACGGACGAGCGGGTTTTGCTTCAATGACAGGCGCTTTTTCGGTGTAGTTCGGCGGAAAGTAGGAAAGATACCGGCGCGCCGACTTGATCGCATCTTCTTCCGTTTCGGCAAGAATGTCTCCGCAGCCTGAAACAGAACAGTGCATTCGCGCTCCGCCCATTTCTTCAAGCGACACTTTTTCGCCGATCACCATTTCCGCCATGCGCGGCGAGCCTAAATACATCGAGGCGTTACCTTCGACCATGATAACGATATCGCAAAAAGCCGGTATGTAGGCGCCGCCTGCCGCTGAAGGACCGAACAAAAGACAGATTTGCGGGATGCGCCCGGATAATTTGACTTGCTGATAAAAAATCCGCCCTGCTCCTCTTCGCCCCGGAAACATGTCAACTTGATCCGTAATCCTTGCGCCTGCTGAATCGACCAAATAAAGAAGCGGACAATTCAGCTTTTCGGCTGTTTCCTGGATGCGGATGATTTTTTCGACGGTTCTCGCTCCCCATGATCCTGCTTTCACCGTTGAATCATTAGCCATGACGCAAACGGTTCGGCCGCCGACTTTTCCGATTCCCGTGACGACTCCGTCTGCCGGAAGCCCGTCTGCCATGCAATTGGCAAAAAAAGCGTCCTCAAGGTCGAGGCCTTCGTCAAGCAGTAGCTTTAATCGGTCTCTGACAAATAATTTTCCTTTTTTCTCATTAGCTTCATGGTATTTTTGCGCTCCGCCTTCCTGAATCCGGCGAATGCGTTCATACAATTCCTTTTCGGCCGGCATCGGCTGTCCCCCCGTTCGTTTTATTCTCCCGTATAATACGGCTTCCGCTTTTCTGTAAAAGCTTTCAGCCCTTCTGTTCTGTCTTTCGTCGGAATCGTCAGCTCGTAGGCTTTTTGTTCTATCGCGAGTCCAGTTTCGATATCTGTCTCAAGCCCTTGATTGATAGCGAACTTCGCCTGTCTGACGGCAACCGGTCCGTTCGCCGCAATGTTCGCTGCGATATTTTCGGTTGTTTCCTTTAACTTTTGAAGCGGAACGACATGTTCAACTAGGCTGATCTTTTGCGCTTCTTCGGCGCTGATGCGGCAGCCGGTATAGATCATTTCTTTTGCCTTTCCCCTGCCGATCAAGCGGGGCAGCCGCTGTGTTCCCCCTGCCCCGGGAATGATCGCGAGCGTTGTTTCGGGGAGGCCGAGTTCAATATGTTCGGCTGCGATCCTGATGTCGCACGCCAATGCAAGCTCCAGCCCCCCTCCCAAAGCGCTTCCGTTTAATGAAGCGATGACGGGCTGCGGCAGTTTTTCCGTCTGGCTGACCACTTGTTGAATCATGGAAACGGCCTGCTTCGCTTCTGTGGGGCTCATGCGGGCTCTTTCCTTTAAATCGGCACCTGCACAAAACGTCCTGTTCCCTACTCCCGTTATAATGACACAGCGGACGGTCGGGTTTGAACGGATATCGCGAAGGATATGCTGAAGGTCGTCGAGAAGTCCGAGCGAGAGGGCATTTGCAGCTTGCGGTCTGTTCAACGTCAACACGGCGACCGCCTGCTCGTTTATGGAATAAAGAACATTGGGCTCCATTCGGTCTTCCTCCTCCTCAATCTATGAAAAGCAATTCTTTGATTTCGCCGCCTGCAAATTTCGGCTTGGTAGCTCTCTCCCGGTTTTGTCTTCGATCCATTTGGCAGCTGAAAGCAGCTTGCTGAGATCAACTCCGGTTTCGATGCCCATCTGGGCGCACATGTAAATCAAATCATCAGTTGCCGCATTTCCCGTGGCTCCAGGGGCATAAGGACAGCCGCCCAGCCCGCCGCATGATGCGTCAAATACGGTGATTCCCATATCCATCGCTGTGATCATGTTGGCGAGCGCCATCCCTCTCGTATCATGAAAATGAAGGGCGAAACTCTCTTTCGGAAAGCGTTTTAAAAGTACGTCAAGCACCTTTTGAACTTGCACGGGATTCGCTGCGCCGATTGTATCTCCGAGAGAAAGTTCGTCGATGCCCATGTCGAACAACGCATCACAGAGGCGTATGATTTGTTCTAATGGCACATGATGCTCATAAGGACAGCCAAATACGGTGGACAGGTAGGCTCTAGTGGTGAGGCCTGCTTGTTTTGCTGTCCCGGTGACTTCCTGCAAGACTGGAAGCGTTTCTCCGATCGATTTGTTAATATTTTTCCGGTTGTGTGTCTCGCTTGCCGACATAAAAACAGAAGCTTCATCGATCCCTCCTTCGAGAGCCCGTTCCAGCCCTTTTCGGTTCGGAATGAGGGCTGCGTAGGTGACGCCCGGCTTCCGGTTAATGCCTTTGGCGACGTCAAGGGCATCAGACAGTGCAGGAATCCATTTAGGATGAACGAATGAAGTGATTTCGATATATGAAAGCCCTGTTTGGGAAAGCATGTCGATCCAGGTTATTTTATCGGCTGTCGAGAGTGCGGTTTCTTCATTTTGCAGACCGTCGCGCGGCCCGACTTCTTTAATGAAAATTTTCTTCGGTACATTCATTTGCCATCCTCCAGACCTTATTGAAGCTCCAATAAGACATCTCCTTCATCGGCAAAATCACCTTCGTTTTTTCTGACGGTTTTGACGGTGCCGGCCGTTTCGGCGACAATCGGAATCTCCATTTTCATCGATTCTAAAATGGCGACTTCCTGCCCTTTTTCGATTTCGTCTCCTGCTTTCACTAATATTTTCCACACGTTTCCCGCCATATTGGTGACAACAGTATTCATGGCACGCCTCCTTAATTTCATTTTGACTGATAACGACTGATAAAATCGGTTTGGACCCCGCCTTTTCGGAATTCGTCAGAACGTACGATGTCTTCAAGCAACGGAATATTTGTCTTAATGCCTTTCACTTGATATTGTGAGAGCGCTTCGGCCAATGTGCGGATGGCTTCATCTCTGCTATTTCCTTTGACGATCATCTTGGCGATCATCGGGTCGTAATACGGGGTAATGTTCATACCTGGGGCTGCTGCGCATTCATGACGGACATTCGGGTGCTCAGGCAGCTTTAGGTCAGTGATCCGTCCCGGCGAAGGGAAAAATGTTTTCGGATCTTCGGCACAGATTCTGACTTCGATCGCATGTCCGTCACGCCGAATGTCTTTCTGCTTATACGGAAGCGCTTTGCCTGCTGCGATATTGAGCTGTTCTTCGACAATGTCGAGCCCTGTAATTTCCTCTGTCACCGGGTGTTCGACCTGCAGGCGGGTATTCATCTCGAGAAAATAAAAATGATTCTTGCTGTCTACTAAAAACTCGATTGTCCCGGCGTTGGCATAGCCGATCGACAGCGCGGCTTTCACGGCCGCTTCACCGAGCTTCGCGCGCATGTTTTCATCGAATAACGGAGCAGGTGCTTCTTCGATGATTTTTTGCTGGCGTCTCTGAATCGAACAGTCCCGTTCCCAAAGATAGACGGCATTTCCGTATTCGTCTGTTAAAATCTGAATCTCGATATGTCTTGCATCTTCGATATATTTCTCGATGTACATAGCCCCGTCTCCGAAAAAATCGGCGGCTCGTTTTTGGCTGCCTTCATATGCTTTTGCTAATTCGCCTTCATTGCGAATCAGCTGCATTCCGATGCCTCCGCCTCCAAAAGAAGCCTTGAGCATCACGGGATAGCCGATGGATTCGGCAAGAGCCTTGGCTTCATTCAGACCGGCCAAGCTTTTTGTCACGCCGGGAACGACGGGAATCCCGGCTTGTTCCATCGCTAGCCTTGCTTCAATTTTGCTCCCCATTTTGGCGATCACATCGGACGGCGGACCGATAAACGTGATATTTTCCTGCAGGCATCTTTCGGCAAAACGGCTGTTCTCGGAAAGCAGGCCGTATCCCGGGTGGATGGCACAGACCCCCGCTTTTTTAGCGGTTTCGATGATTTTTTCGATATTTAAATAGCTTTCACTGACCCGCGGTTTGCCGATCAGCCAGGCTTCATCTGCAGCTTTAACGTGCAGGGACTCAGCATCCGCTTCAGAGTAGACGGCAGCTGTCTGAATACCGAGCCGTTTACAAGTTCGGATGATCCGAAGTGCGATTTCGCCACGATTGGCGATAAGCAATTTTTGAAACAAAAAAATGCCCCCTTTCATATTCAAAAGTGTCTGAAATAGAATTTGAAAGCGCCTTCATTTATTTATTGTGCGAATTCGAAAGTGAAGTAGCTTATCCTGTTTCCTGCCATAGGTTCAGCCAGGTCTTGTCTGTTCTTTACAGCTTATGATGATTTGAAAGAAAAAAGTCCTAAAGCTTAAGAAATCGCTTTAGAACTCTCAATGTTTTGGCTCGGGCCTGTTGGTGTTTGGACGGCTTTTACCGAGAATGCTCTGCATGTTTGCCGCTGTTTGTGAGGATATGTTGAATGATCTCGGCGTTTTTTGACAGAAAGGCAGTTTCGAACATATCCTGATGCGGCCCGGCTCCTTTATACTCTTGATAGTTTCTTGTTGTGGCGTCGGCCCATTTTTGCAATATGAATCTGTCAATTTGATCCGTCTGAATGCCGGCTTCAATAAAGTGGATGTTTGCGTTGATTTGGCCGCCATTGATTAATTGTGCCCAATATTTTTGATAGTTTGCCGTCTTTTTGATGACTGCTTCCCTGAGGTGAGCGGGAACATGTTCTGCCGAGGTGCTGCTTGGCTGTGGCGGCAATGCTTGTTTCTTTTGATATGCATCGACAATAATGAGATCGCTGACCTCCAAACCACGGTTTTCCATTTCTTTTACAGTCTCAAATGCCGTGTTGCCTCCCGCTGAATATCCCAGCAGGATATAAGGACCCCGAGGCTGTTTTTGGATGATGTTGTTCACGTATTGTTCCATACGGCTGTCTTCTTCAATAAAGTTAAATCCGTACACAGTCGCTTTGCCGTTTAGCTTGGCAGCAAGATCTTTATAAAATATCCCGAAGCCCGAAATGGGAGGAAAGCAGAAAAGGTTCACTCCGGTCGGCGGATTCAGTCTGCTGACATGCTGTACGGCCGAGGCGCGCAGCTCATGTGAAAACAGCTTTTCGGCCAATTGTTCAATTGTTGGATTCTCGAATAATAATTCAATCGGAATATCGATCCCCTGGCTGTTTTTCAGCTGGTGAATGACTTGAAGAGCTTTTAGCGAATGACCGCCAAGTTCGAAAAAGTCATCTTTAATACCGAGCTCCTTCACGCCAAGGATAGGTTTCCATATGTCAATCAGTTCTTTTTCGACCCAGTTTCTTGGCGGCACAATCTGTTTCAAAGCCGTTTTTTGATCAGGTGCAGGCAGCGCGCGGCGGTCGATTTTGCCGTTTGCCGAAAGAGGCATGCGGTCCATTTTAACCCAATCATGAGGAATCATATAGTCGGGAAGCTGCCTTGATAGTAATGAACGGATCGTTTTTTCCTCTGTTTGATCATCGCTTACATAATATGCGATAAGGAATGCTTCTTCGTTTTTTTCTACAATGATGACAGCGGCTTCTTGAACGCCTTCAATCTCGATGAGCCGCGCTTCTATTTCAGCCGGTTCAGTTCGTTTGCCGCGAATTTTGATTTGCCGGTCCATCCGGCTGATATATTCCAAGTTGCCGTCTGGCAGCCAGCGCGCCAGATCGCCGGTTTTGTACATTTTTTCCCCTGGTTGAAACGGATGCTCTACAAATGCTTGACTCGTCAAATCAGGTCTGTGCAAATATCCTTTTGCAACCCCATCGCCGCCGACGCAAAGTTCGCCGGGAACGCCGATCGGCGCGAGCTGACCGCTCTCGTCAACAATAAAGGCATTTGAATTGCTGATCGGTTTTCCGATGGGAATCGCTTGTGAAAAATCTTGCTTGACTTCATAAAATGTAGAGAATGTTGTATTTTCCGTCGGACCATATATGTTATAAAGCTTCAGGTTTGGGCACTGATGTCTGACCGTATTCATCAGTGCAGGCGTCAAAGCTTCCCCGCCGACATATAAAGTGGAGAGCCCTGAAAACATGTCCGGCTGGGCTTGTGCCAGCTGGTTAAAGAGAGCCGTTGTTAAAAACAGCACTGTGATATCATGGTGAAGCAAATAGCTGCCAAAACGGGCAGGAGTCAACATCGTCGAGCGGTCGATAACATGAAGAGATGCTCCTTTCAGGAGCGCTCCGAATATTTCAAATGTGATGGCGTCAAAGCCCAGTGAACCGGTTAAGATTAATCGGTCATTTGTATCGGCTGATGTGTAATTGCTGTTTGAGATCAGTGATACGACATTGCGGTGCGAAATCATTACGCCCTTTGGTTTGCCTGTCGAACCTGATGTATACATGATATAAGCCAAATCATCCGGACGCGTATTTATGTTGATAGCGCTGACAGGTGCCAATTTCGCTTCCTTGGATATCAACACTTTTTTCGGAAAATCAATGTTCGTCTTGAGTCCTTTCTGAACGGCCAATACGTCCGCCCCGCTTTCTTTCAGCATGCAGCTGATCCGTTCAGGCGGCAGTTCGGCATCGAGCGGGAGATAGGCGCCGCCTGCTTTCAAAACGGCAAGAACTCCGATGATGAATTCAGGTGAATGCTCTGCTAAAATGCCGGCAATTCCGTTTTTCTTTAAGCCTTGTTCTTGGAAGATACGGGCCCATGCAGTGGATGTTTGATCCAGCTCTCGGTATGTCATCGTCAAGCCGCCGGCATGTAGTGCGATATGCTCCGGCGTTTTCTCTACTTGATTGGAAAACAAGTCAGTGATTGTTTTGTTCGTATCGTAATCTGTTTTTGTATCGTTGAATTCCCCGATGATCCGGGCTTTTTCGTCAGGCGCGATCATCGGCAGCCTGGAGGCGGGGATATCGGTGTCCTCCGCCGCTCTTCGCAAAGCTTCCAGCAGGTGGCCCCTCACACAGTCAATCCATGATTCATCATAAACGTTTGCATTGTAGATGAACTTGATGACAAGTTCATCATCCGGGGCAATCATGAGGTTGAAGTTGTAGCCTGATTGCTCCGACACTTTTACATTTTCGATCTGAAGCGGTGATTCGGCGCGGTTTGCCGAGTCTTGCATTTGCTGCAAAGGGTAGTTTTCAAAAACGAAAATATGGTCAATCGCATGCTGTTTGAAAGTGATTTGCGACTGAATGTCAGCCAATGGATAAAAGTTGAACATGTCTTGAGCGAGCCTTTCTTTTTGGGAGCGGCGAAGCAGCTCTGAAAAGGTTTCATTTTCGCTCTCGGTCTTGATTCGAACCGGCACAGTATTGATAAATAAACCGATGATCTTCTCAACACCCGGAATCACGGAAGGACGGCCGGAAACGACAGAGCCGAACACGACATCATCTGTCCGGTTATAGCGCTGAAGCATTAAGCCCCACACGGTTTGTATGAGAGTGGCGAGTGTGGCTCCATGCTGTTTGGCGATTGTTTTGAGTCTGGCTGTCAACTTTCGGTCTAATGAAAACATCAGCTCTTTCTGCCGATATCCCTTTTCAGCAGGTTTTGCAGACACTTTCGGAAGACCTGTTGGCGCATTGAAGTCTGTCAAGTAGTTCTTCCAATATTCCTTGGCTTTGTCTTTGTCCTGATCATACAACCAGGAAATATATGCGCTGTATGGCTGAACAGGATCTAAAGGCACAGATTCACCCGTATAGATGGCTTCGTACAACTGCATAAATTCTTGCAGCACGATCCCGAGACACCAGCCGTCCATTAAAATGTGGTGATGGCTCCATACACATACGTGTTGTTCCGGCGCCGTTTTGAACAGAGAAATACGCATCAGCATATCTTTTTGCAGATTGAAGCCTTTCTGCCGATCCCGCTCTTTAAACTGGCTGATATATGCGGTTTGATCGGTCTCCGGCATTTCGGTCAAGTCTTCAGCATGCAACTGAAAGGATCGATCGCGTAAAACGACCTGGCGCGGTTCTTTCAGCCCGGCAACATGAGGCAAAAAAACCGTTCTGAAAATATCGTGGCGGTCAATGATCGATTGGACACTTTGTTGAAACCAGTCTAAATGGAGCTGACCCCTTATTGTGAAGACGGACTGTTCAATATATGCGGTTCCTTCGTCTTGCAGGAAAGAATGAAAAAGCATTCCTTCCTGCATGTGGCTTAAAGGATAAATGTTTTGGATTTTTTGTGTATGATCCATTGTTTCCCTCCGCTCGTTTAATGAAATCCGAGTAAGTCGGTTATATTTTTAAAAGCTTCCTCGGTCAGCTCGCGATCATCAAAGTCGCTGACGGTCTTCTCTGTTTCAGTTTTGCCGAGGCAATGGTTCATCAGCTTTCTGAGATAGTACTGACAATCTTGGGAAAGCCGCTCAATGGTTTCTTTTTGAAAACGCCCTGTTTCATATGTCATGTTAACGGTCAGTTTGCCTTCGGCTACGAGTGCGCTGATATCCAGCGACTGTTCACGCTTCCAAGTGCCGGTGATATCTTCGCCGCCCCCCAAAGGAGAAAGTGTAAATGCATCAAGCTGTTCTGTTTCGGTTTGCGCACGGTTTCCGATTTCAAATTGTCCTAAATAGTTAAAGGTGATATCAGGTGCTTTGCCGAATTTGATCTTTGCTTTTTCAGGCGGTGTCATATATTTGAGAACACCGTATCCAAATCCTTTATCAGGTATCCGCCTTAACGTGTCTTTTGTTATTTTTAATGCGCGGATCATATATTCTTCATGATGGTCATCCCATGTATTGGGTTCAAGTTGAAGCAATACTGGATATATGGAAGTAAACCACCCTACAGTTCGGCTGATATCGTGATATGCCGCCTCAGATTGACGGCCATGCCCTTCAAGCGCGATTTTTAGCGCCTTTTGCGGCACCCATTGCCATATAGCGAGTACCGCTGACGCCAATAGCAGGTCTTGGGTATCCGTATTGTAAGCATTGTGCACATCTTTTAGAATCGCGTCTGTTTCTTGTTGAGCTAAAGTAAATGATACGGTGTTACGTTTTTTCAAAGCGGTTTTGTCGATATGTGTCTGATCTTTTGGCAGTGCAACTGTTTCATGTTGTTCGATGGCGCGCCAATAGTCTGCTTGCTGTAATAACTGCCGGCTTTCTGCATACTTGGCTAATTGCTCGGTATATGTCTGGAATGATGCGGTTTTTGGCGGGAGTGCTATGTCATCTCCGCGAATCGCCTGCTCATAGACGGATGCCAAGTCTTCCAGGATAATCCGCCATGATATGCCGTCGACGGCCAAGTGATGGATAGCAAGAAACAGGTCATCTCCTTCGCTTGAGCGGAAAAGCCCGACTTGCACCAGCGGCCCGTTTTCCAAGTCCATTGCTTTTTGCAGCTCACGAACTTGGTGTTTGATAATGTGTTCATGATCTTTTGGTTCGCCGGCCAGATTGAAGATTCGCAAGTTGTAAAGCTGGTCCTCTCCGATGTTCGCTGGACGATTGTACAGGCGCAAGTTCCCTTGTTCATCTTTGGCGCATATGAGCCTGAGTGCATCGTGATGGACGGTTATCGCTTTTAGCGTTTTCCTCAATGCATCTTCATCTAACGGATTTGACCGATGCAGCATAACCGACTGATTAAAATGGTGGGCTTCTTTTATATCTTGAGACAGGAACCATTTTTGCACCGGTGACCATGTCATCTCGCCTTCTACAGATGCTTGGCTGATCGGTTGTTGTGATAAACGGACGTATGGCGCCAATTCTTGGATTGTCGGATGGCTGAAGATATCTTTTACGGCCAATTGCTTTCCTGATTGATGCAATCTCGCGGAGACTTGCAATGCCTTAATGGAATCTCCGCCAAGCTCAAAAAATGATTCATCAATTCCGATCTTGTCCACACCGAGCACCCCGCGCCAGATGGCAGCCAATTCTTTTTCAATATCAGTGGCCGGAGCCGTAAATGTTTGCCTAGTCTCTCCCTTGTGCGGGATCTTTGCCAGTGCGGGCTTATTCAGCTTCCCGTTTGGCATGGTAGGCAATGCATCAAGCGTTTGGAAAAACGCCGGTACCATGTAAGACGGCACTTTTTTGGCCAAAGCTTTGCGCACCATGCCGCAATCTGCGCCGTCTTCAACAACGATATAAGCGCACAGTTCCTTATGACCTGCTGCGGTAACAGAATCCACCACTGCCGCTTCTTTTACTACGGCAAGGCCGGAGAGTGCCGCTTCCACTTCTTTTATCTCGATTCGGTAGCCTCTGATTTTGACTTGTTCATCCATTCTGCCGACATACTGCAATGTGCCGTCCGGCAGCCATTTCGCCAAATCCCCCGTCCGATACATGCGCTGATCTGGATGGAACGGATCTTGAACGAAAGATTTTGCCGTTTGCTCAGGAAGATTGATATATCCTCTTGCAAGCCCCGGTCCTGTAATGCAAAGTTCTCCGGTGACACCAATAGGCTGCAAGTGATCTCCTTTTAAAATATAAACATTTGTATAGCCGATCGGCCGGCCGATCGTGATGTTTTCTTCTCGTTTCAATCTTCTGGCCGCAGTGGCCGTGATGCTGCTCTCTGTCGGCCCGTATTCATTGGAAATTTCTATGTCAGGGCGGAGCGAGAAACTGCGCTCCAGCAAATTCGGTTCAATCGCTTCGCCTCCTAATGTGACAAGTCGCAGTGTTTGTACATCTTCCGGCTGCAATACGTCAAGCAGTGTCCGGTATAGAATCGGAACGAGATTCATATGCGTAATGCCGTAATCGGCTAGATATTGTTTAATAGCGAGAATGTCTTTCGCTTCTTCCTCAGCCGGGATAACGGTCTGCACTCCTGATATAAGCGGCGCAAACATACTTGTGACAAATGCGTCAAAAGAAAATGAGGAAAGCTGAAGCGCGATATCATGATCATGAAATTCATAAAAAGCACTGCGCCACTGAACTGTATAAGCGACTCCTCTGTGTTCCACCATGACGCCTTTTGGCTTGCCCGTCGTACCTGATGTATAAATGATATAGGCCAAATGATCAGGCCCGGAAGCAGTTAGAATAGGTGAGGTGTCCTGTTCCTGTACATCTTCAATCAGAAGCACTTCGCCTTTAAAACCATCAGGTACTTGATGAATTGTTTTTTTATCGGTGATTAGCAGTTTAGCTCCGCTGTCGGCTAATACATATTGTTTGCGCTCGTCCGGATATCCAAGATCAATTGGGACATAGGCGCCCCCTGCTTTCCAGGTTCCGAGAACGGCTGCGATCAAGCCTGTTGATTTAGGAATCATAATACCTACAGTGAGATCCGGACCAATCCCTTGATTTTGCAATGTTCTCGCTATTTTGTTGGACCATTCGTCTAATTCTTGATAAGTGAGCACCCCTTCCCGAGTGATGAGTGCAGTTGCACTCGGCGATTTTGCCGCCTGACGGGCGAATAATTCGTGAACGGTTATGTTAGGGCCGTGTTGTTCCGGCATCCTGTTAAAGTTTGTCATCAGCAGCTGTTGTTCTTTAGCTGTCAGCATGCTGATGGCAGGCAACGCTGTCTGCGGTGCGTGGACAATGTGCTGAAGCATTGTCGTGAAATGTGATGCCCAGCGTTCGATCGTATCTTGTTTAAATAAAGATGATGCATATTCAAACCGAAAGTGTATGCGTTCATCCCCTTCTGAAACTTGCAGCGTCAGATCAAACTTCGCCCCAGTCTGAGGCATATCGGCAGGCTGAATATGCAGTCCATCCAGGAAAAGCTCTTGGCGATCCATATTTTGTACGACAAGCATAGCGTCAAACAACGGATTGCGGCTCATATCACGGACGACATCAAGCCGGTCGACAAGCTCCTCAAACGGATAATCCTGATGTTCAAATGCCTCAAGTGCCGTTTCGCGGACCTCTCTTAAGAAATCGCTGAAACATTTGTTTTCTGCCGGCTGCGTTCTGATCGCCAATGTGTTGACAAACATGCCGATGACAGGTTCTAAGTCTTTGTGCGGCCTTCCGGCGATCGGCGAACCGATGATGATATCCTCCTGTCCGCTGAGCCGGGAAAGAAGCGTGCTGTACGCGGCGAGAAGAACCATATACAGGGTGCATCCGTTGTCGCGGGCGATCTTGTAAAGGCCGGATGAAGTGTCCGCATCAAGTGAAAAGGACACATGATCTCCGGCAAAGCTTCGCACCGCCGGGCGGGCGTTGTCGGCTGGAAGCTCCAGCACCGGCAGCTCTCCGTCGAGCTGCTTCAGCCAATAGGCTTCCTGTCTGTTGTACGCCTCTCCTTGTTTGAATGCCTGTTGCCAGACAGCGTAGTCTTTATATTGAATCCGCAGCGAGGCAAGCATCCGGTTGGCGTACAGCTCGCTGAATTCGCTGATTAAGGTGCCGACAGACACCCCGTCGGAAATGATGTGATGCATGTCCACCAACAACAGGTGGCTCTCCTCCGCCTCCTTCACAAGAGCGGCGCGGAAAAGCGGCGCTTCTTGAAGCCGGAACGGACGGACAAAGTCTTCAGCCGCGGCCAATTCCATCAGCTGAAACGGGACATCATCATGAATGCGTTGAACAGGCTCGCCGTCTGCCCCGGTTTCAAACGACGTCCTGAGCGATTCGTGGCGGCGGATCAGCTGCCTGAATACTTCATCAAGCCGGGCGCGGTCGAGCGGTCCTGTCAGCTTAAGCGCCGCCGGCATATTGTAGCCGACACCGCCGTCTTCCAGCTGCTGAAGCACATACATCCGCTTTTGCGCCGAGGACACCGGATAGGTGTCCTGTTTGTCCGCCGGTTCAATCGCCGCATGCGGGCTTTCATCCAATTCCTGAATCACGGCTGCGAGCTCTTCCAGTGTCGGCTTGGCGAAAATCTCCTTCAGCGGCACCTGCACGCCAAACGCTTTGGCGATGCGGGAGACGAGCGCTGTCGCTTTCAGCGAGTGGCCGCCTTGTTCGAAAAAGTGGTCGCGAATGCCGGCAGGGCCGTATTTCAGCACCTCTTCCCAAAGCTTGGCGAGCTTCATTTCCGTGATGGTTTGCGGCGCGGTGTAAGCGCGTCGTTCAGCCGCTCCGTCGGGAGCGGGCAGCGCCTTGCGGTCAAGCTTTCCGCTCGGAGTGACAGGCCACTCACGCATCTCGATGAAGGCTGAAGGCATCATATAGGCCGGCAGGCGTTTGCGCAGCTCTGTCCTTACAGTCTGTTGGTCCTGACCTTCAATATAGGCGCAAAGCTCGGTTTCCTCCCCTTCTGTCCGGGCGATAACCGCCGCTTCCCGCACGCCGTCGATCTGGCGAAGCACCGCTTCGACTTCCCCCGGTTCGATCCGGTAGCCGCGGATTTTCACTTGACCGTCCATGCGGCCCAGCCATTCAACGGTGCCGTCCGGGAGCCATCTCGCCAGATCGCCCGTTTGATACATGCGTTCCCCTGAATAAAAGGGGTCATCGAGAAACCGTTCTTCTGTCAGCTCCGGACGGTTCAAGTAGCCCCTTGCGACGCCCGCGCCTGCGATATACAGTTCCCCTCGACAGCCGAACGGGAGAAGCTGCCGTTTTTTATTTAAAATATAGAGTCTCATATTGTGTCCTGATCGGCCGATCGGGACATGGTCAAGTGTTTTCCTTTTAGGGACATCAAAGTATGCCGCTTCTACCGTCGCTTCCGTCGGTCCGTAGGAATTTGTCAATTCCACCCTCGGCAGAAGCTCATGAAAACGGGAGACGAGGTGCGCCCACAGCTGCTCGCCGCCTGCAAAGACTCTTTTTAAATGTCTGATGTCGGCCGGTTTTTTTCTTTGATTCATATATTCCAAGAATGAGTGAAGCATAGAAGGGACAAAATGGGCGGCTGTAACTTCCTTTTCCTCCAGCGCTTTTAAGATGATTTCAGGATCTTTTTCCCCTCCTTGAGGAAGCAGATAAACAGAAGCCCCGGCGAATGGCCACCAGAACAGCTCCCATATTGAAGCATCAAACGAGTAAGACGTTTTATGCAGAATGATGTCCGAGTCGTTAAGTGAGTAGCGGGTTTGCAGTGAGTATAAAAAATTGACCGCGGACCTGTGTTCCACCATGACGCCTTTTGGGCGTCCCGTTGAGCCAGATGTATAGATGATATAGGCCAAGGCATCGGGCGGTACCGGGAGATTCGGATTGACTGCCGCTTCTCCGTGATTCTCGCGCCCGCCATCTAGCGGCAAAATGGTTCCCTCAAACATCGATGGATTAGATTCTGCAAGCAAGGTCTTTGCGCCGCTGTCCTTCATTAAAAAACGGATTCGTTCTTCAGGATAGTCAGGGTCGATCGGCACGTAAGCAGCTCCCGCTTTTAAAATGCCATAAATTCCAATCAGCATATCTGGTGAACGTCTCCCCATCACGGCAATCACATCTTCCTGTTGAATACCGAGGCCAATTAGCTTCCATGCAATTTGATTGGCCCGTTCATTCAGTTCTCTGTAGGAGATGGAGACGCCATCCGCCAAAACGGCCGGACGATCAGGCGTCTTTTCTGCCTGCTGCTCGAGCTGATGATGAAGCGGCTGATCCAGTGGGAAATCGATTTTTTGCATCGGGCTGAGGTTTTGCAGAAGTGCGCTTTCTTCCTTTTTCGAAAGGATTGACAAATGGTCCAGTTCCAGCTCCGGATGCTGTGCAGCGTTTTTAGCCAACGTTTTAAAAAAATCGGCCCATTTTTGAATCGTTTTCCGTTCAAACAAATCTGTACTGTATTCAAACTGACAATATATTTGTCCGCCGCTTTCGGCCATGTACAGTGACAGGTCGAATTTAGAAATCGGGTGGCTGATATCTTTCTGCCGAAACTCAAGCCCCTCCATCGACAATTGTTGCCGCTCCATATTTTGCAGTGCAAACGTTGTATCAAAGAGCGGATTTCGGCTCATCTCCCGCTGAACGCCGAGGCGGTCAACCAGCTCCTCTAACGGATAGTCCTGGTGTTCATAGGCTTCTAGCGCTGTTTCTCGAATGTCCTGTAAATATTGTTTGAAAGATATTCCGCTCACCGGACGTGTTCGAAAAGCCAATGTGTTCACAAACATTCCGAGCACGGATTCCAGGTCAGCATGCGGTCTGCCCGCGATCGGCGAACCGACAATGATCTCTTCCTGCCCGCTTAGCCGTGATAATAAAACGGTGTATATCCCAAGAAGCGTCATATACAGTGTGCATCTGTTTTCTCCTGCGAGCTGTTGTAAACGTGATGTAAGATCCTGACTGATCTCGAACGTAACCCGGTCACCTGCAAAGCTTTTTGCCGGGGGCCGCGGTTTGTCCGTCGGCAATTCGAGCACTGGCAGCTCACCGGCCAGTTGTTTGAGCCAATACGATTCTTGCCGTTTGTATATGTCGCTTGTTTTGAATGTTTCTTGCCATGCTGCATAGTCTTTGTATTGAATGCGCAACGGAGCCAGTTCAAGTCCTTTATACAGCTCGCTGAATTCCTGCATGAGCAATTGGATGGAGACACCGTCTGAAATAATATGGTGCATGTCCACTAAAAGCAGATATCGTCCTTTTTCAATGGTCGCTAAGCCCGCCCTGAAAAGCGGAGCCTTTCCAAGATCAAACGGCCGGATAAATGATTCAGATGAAGATTCGTTTGAAAAAGCAAACGGCACCTTTTCATGAATCCGCTGCACCGGCTCGCCGTCGTCTCCTGCTTCGAATGATGTCCTAAGGGGTTCATGCCGGCGGATCAGTTCGCGAAATACAGCTTCCACCCTCTGTTGATCGAGCTCGCCTGTCAGCTCCAAAACGGCCGGAATGTTGTAGCTGACTCCTCCGCCATCAAGCTGGTGCAGAACATACATCCGTTTTTGTGCGGAAGAAACCGGATTTGTCTCCTTCTTCTCTATTTGCTGAATCGAAGCAAACGGGTTTTCTTCCGCTTCACTGATGACTGCTGCCAACCCTTCTACGGTCGGATGGGCAAAGACATCACTTAACGGAATCTGAACGTTCCATTCTTTGGCGATGCGAGAGATGAGCGATGTTGCTTTTAAAGAATGGCCGCCCAGTTCAAAAAAGTTGTCGCGGATGCCGACCGGCCCCCTTTTCAGTAGACCTTCCCAAAGCTGTGAAAGCCTGAGCTCGTTCAAATTGCGAGGTGCGGCGTATGACTGATGCGATGCGGATGATGTCGGTTCTGGGAGGGCGCTTTTATCGACTTTTCCATTTGCTGTAAGCGGAATCGCTGGCACAGCAGTCCATTTTACTGGCATCATGTAGTCAGGGATGGCGTCGGCCAAATCATGACGCAATGCAGAAGGGTCGATCGGTTTCCGTGTGCTGTAGTATGCGCACAATTCATGTTCCCCTTCACTGTCTTTTTGAACCAGGACAACCGCTTCCTTAACAGCAGGATGATTTGCCAATGTCACCTCTATTTCCTTAGGTTCGACCCGGTAGCCCCTGATTTTCACTTGATCATCCGTCCGGCCGATATAGTCCATTTGTCCGTCTGCACGAAGCCTTGCTATATCTCCTGTTCGATACATGACGGCTCCCGCTCTGAATGGATCGGGCAAAAATTTCTGTTTTGTCAAGATTGGATTATTGACATATCCTCTCCCGACGCTCGCGCCTGATATATAAAGCTCTCCTGCTACACCGCAGGGCTGAAGTCGTTTGTATTTGTCAAGGATATACAAGGCGTTATGGCTGATCGGTTTTCCGATCGGCGGAGAATCCGGGATGTCGCCCTCAGGATGAATGGTGCATGTCGAGACGACATGGGTTTCCGCCGGGCCGTAATGATTATGCAAGTGTATGCCGTGCCGCTTGAGCAATGCCTTAAAAATATGCGAGACCGTCAATTGCTCCCCCGCAGTGATGACATGCTTCACACAGTTTGGAAAGTGGTTCGCATAGTGTTCCTCATTAAAAAGCATCTTCACAAAAGCCGTCGGGAAAAAGACGACTTCTGTTCGCTGTGTATTGATCAACAAAAACAACTGAGCTGGGTCGCGCTTGATTGATTCAGGCGCGATGCAAAGCGTGCCGCCGCTAAGCAAAGTTGTAAACAATTCTTGATAGCAGACGTCAAACGCACAAGATGCATACTGGAGCACATTTGTTTTGAAATCAATACGTGAGTTTTCAAATTGGTCATGAAGCAAATTGGCCATATTTCGATGTTCAAATAAAACACCCTTCGGCTTCCCCGTTGTTCCAGATGTATACATGATGTAAAGCAAATCTTCCGCAGTGTTTACCGTCTCGACATTGCTTCCGTCGCTTTCCGCATCTGCTTCTTCTATGAATGTCACAGATCGTTTTGTTGCGGCTGACTTTGCTAAAGCCGCCACATGATGCTGTGATACTATGTGCTGACAGCCGCTGTTTTCTATGCAATAGCGAATGCGTTCGGCAGGATGGCTCAGGTCAATCGGAACAAATGCCGCGCCCGCTTTTAAAATGCCGAGTACTCCCGCCGCTAATGCGGGAGAACGTTCGACCATGATCGCGACCGGCTCCTGGCGTTTGACACCCCGTTTTCGGAGAAGGCGTGCAAGTTTGTTGGCCATTTCATTCAGCTCTTTATAAGTGATCGACTGCCCTTCATAGTGAATTGCTTTTTCATCAGGGGATTGTGCCGCCTGACGTTCGAACATCGACTGGATCGTTTCATATTCACGCTGTTTAGTCTCTATTTTCAACGTGCTGAGCAGGTCTTTTTGTTCCTGCTGTGTTGTGATCGTCAATTCCTCCGGGGTCAAATTCGGATTTTCCAGCACTTGTGCGATGATATGCTGCAAATGGCCTTTGACGCTTTCGATGAAAGAACGTTCATGAATGCCGGAATCAAATCTCATTTTGAGATGAATGTTTTCACCTGGTGCTACCATGAGATAAAAGCTGTAGTTGGTCTCGTCTTCCATGTTGAAATCATGAATGCGAAACAGATCCTCTGCATCTTGTCCACTGTTCAGCAGTGCGATTTCTTTTTCAACAGGATAATTTTCAAAAACAAGAATATGGTCGATTAAGCCTTGTTTGACGGCGGATTCCGCCTGTATCTCATAGAGCGGGTGGTAGCTGTACGGCTGCCCATTGAGCGCATCTTTTTGCACTTGTTTAATCAGTTTCACAAAAGGCACTTTTGTACCGGTAACACGCACCGGTACCGTATTAATGAAAAGGCCGATCATCCGCTCTATCCCTGCAATTTCAGCCGGCCTGCCGGAAATAACCGAACCGAAAACCGCATCATCCGTCTGGTTATAAGCTTGCAGCAACATTCCCCAAAGCGTGTGAAAAATGGTGCTCAATGTGACTTCTTCCTTTGCGGCCAGCTCTTTCAGCTTATCCGTAACTGTTTTAGAAAGGGAAAATGTGACTTCTTCTTGTCTGCTTTTGGCGCCCGCTTTTTTTTGCTGCGGCAGCCGGCTCTGTTGGTCATATCCTTCAAGATAACCCTCCCAGTACCGGGCGGCGGCTTCTTTGTCCTGCTCCATCAGCCATTGAATATAGCTCCCGTAAGGCACAGCAGGCTCAAGCTTTAATGGTGTTTGGTGCAAATGGGAAGCGTATATATGGAAAAACTCCTTCAGGACAATCCCGAGGCACCAGCCGTCCATAATGATGTGATGGAAGCTCCATATGCATGTAAATTCGCGTTCCCCTGTTTTAAAAAGAATGACGCGCATCAATCCATCTTTTTGCAAATGAAATCCTTTGGCTCTGTCTGTTTTTTTGACGTCATCGATCAATCTAAGCTGGCCGGATCGATCCAAATGAGTCAGATCTTTTTCTTCAACGGTGATCGTCCGTTCTTTTAAGACGACCTGCTGCGGAACGGATACATTTTGACTGATAAAAATCGTTCTGAAAATATCGTGCCGGGCGCACAGAGCAGTGATGCTTTTCTGAAAAATGTCTGTGTCAACCTTTCCTGTCATTGAAAATGAGGCTTGTTCGACGTATGCCTGTGTGTCCTTGTTAAGAAGGGTGTGAAATAGCATGCCTTCCTGCATATAAGAAAGCGGATAAATATCCTGAATCTCATGTTTTTTTGTCATATTTTTTCCCTGCCTCCTGTTCCTACAGTTCCTCGACAAAGCTCGCAATATTGTCCAAATCTTCCGCTGTTAACGATTGGCTGCTAAAATCGCTGACCGTTTTCTCTGTTTCTTGTTTATGTGCGCAATGTTTGATGATTTGGTGCAAATTATGTTTCACCATGTGCAGCAGCTGTTTCATTGTTGTTTTATGGAACCGGCTTGGCGGATAGCTCAAATTGAAATGCAGCTGATTTTGCCTTACCATGGCGCTCATTTCCAGCGTTTGCTCACGCTGCCATGTAGGTGTAATGTCTTTCCCGCTTGCAAGCCCCGAAAAGCTGAACTTTTGTTGGCGTTCTGTATCATTGAATTGCCCTAAATAATTAAAACCGATTTCAGGCGCTTTGCTGAACTGGATTGTTTTGTTTTCAGAGGATGTTAAATATTTCAAAATGCCGTATCCCATTCCTTTGTCCGGTATTCTGCCGAGTGTATCTTTGACTGTTTTCACTGCCAGCCCCAACTCGCCTTCGACTGCATGTAAATCAATCAACACAGGATATATTGTGGTAAACCAGCCGACTGTCCGGCTGATATCCAATTCAGGAAGGGTGTGATCTCTCCCATGTCCTTCCATCGCGATCCGCAGTTTCCTCTCTCCCATCCAATCACACAGGGCTAATGATGCTGCCGTCAGCAGAATATCCTGGGTGTCTGTGTTGTAGGCGTTGTTAACCTTGTGGATTAAAACGTGTGTGTCTTCTTCGGAAAGGGTAAAGCTTTCCGTTTTCCGAATGTTGTCCGCAGCGCTATGCGGTTTTTCACAAGAAAGTAAAGCGGCTTTTTCTTTTTCAACAGTGCGCCAATACGATTGTTCGCGAATGACCTTGCTGCTCTCTGCGTATTCGGCAAGCCGGTTTGCGAAATATTGGTATGAGTCCGTTTTCCGCGGAAGCTGAACCGGTTGTCCTGCGGCCGCCTGACTGTATGCTGCCGATAAATCCTCAAGCAAAATCCGCCATGAGACCCCGTCGACGACCAAATGATGAATGGTGAGAAATAAATAAGTTCCCGACATTGTGTTGAACAAGCCTGCTTTTAGCAGTGGGCCTGTTTGCAAATGGATACTGCGCTGCAAATCAGCGACTTCGTCTTCAATCAGCTTCTCCCATTGTGCCGTTTTAGAAAGGTCTCTTATGTTCAGGCTGTAAAGTTCTCCATGAATTCCCCTGTTAAATTGCTGCAGCTGGCCGCCGTCATCGATGATTGTCATGCGGAGGGCATCATGATGGATGACAAGATGCTGTAAAGCTGTTCGAAGCGGCTGTTCCTGAAATCCTTCTGAGCTATGAAGCATGACAGATTGGTTGAAATGCTGCCTCTTTTCGATATGCTGTGCGAGGAACCAGCGCTGAACGGGCGTCCAAGGTACTTCTCCTTCAATCGGCCGCTGATCTATATTTCTCTCAGTCTTGCGGATGAGAGGCGCGGCTTCTTTAATAGTTGGATGGCGGAATAAGTCGCCTGCCGTGATTTTCAAGTCAAACCGTCCAAGGCGCGCAGATACTTGGAGGGCTTTAATCGAATCGCCTCCCAGTTCAAAAAACGAATCCTCAATCCCGACTTTTTCAACGCCGAGCACCTCTTGCCAGATCACGGCAAGCCGTTCCTCCAGCTGGTTGCGCGGAGGGGCGTATGCTGTGTTGATTGCTGTGGTCTCCGGCTCAGGCAGCGCTCTTCTGTCGAGCTTTCCGTTTTGTGTCAGAGGCAAGGCGGCAAGCTCAACCAAATGCGCCGGGATCATAAACCCGGGCAATTGCTGAGAAAGAAGGGATCTGACTTTCTCGATATTCATTTCCGCTTGCAGACTCATATAGGCAAGGAGTTCTTTATGTCCTGAGGGACCGGTTCGCACGATGACGGCGGCTTCTTTGACACCGTCAATCTGCCGCAATGCTGCTTCAATTTCTCCCAGCTCAATCCTGTAGCCGCGAATTTTTACTTGATCATCCATCCGGCCGATATATTCAATCGACCCATCCTTCAGCCAGCGGGCCAAATCACCGGTCCGGTACATTCGTTCACCAGGTGTGAAGGGATTTGGCACAAATTTTTCTTTCGTCAGTTCAGGTCTCCCGAAGTAGCCTCTGGCTAGCCCGTCCCCGCCAACGCATAATTCTCCGATGACACCCATAGGCTGCAATCTCCCGCGGCTGTTGACAATATAAGCGGTTGAATTAGCGATTGGGCGGCCGATCGGAATGGAATGCTTATACTCGTGTTCAATCCGGAAGCACGTTGAGAATGTTGTGTTTTCCGTTGGGCCGTAGCCATTCCATAGCGCGAGATCCGGCGCCGCGTTGCGAACGCGATTGACATGGTTTGGCGACAGGGCTTCTCCGCCGAGAATCAATCTGGACAGGTCGGAAAATGTTCGTTCATTTTGTTCTGATAATTGATTAAATAAGGATGATGTCAGCCATAAAGTCGTGATGCCGTTCTGCTGTATGAATGTCTTGAGCCGATCGGAATCTAAATAAGTTTCCTTGTCACTGATGTATAAACAAGCACCGTTTAATAGCGGTCCGAATACTTCAAATGTCATCGCGTCAAATCCCAATGACGCTGTCAATAAAATCCTGTCTTCAGGTGAAAATGCCATATCGCTGTTTTTTACGAGACGGACGACGCCGCGCTGTTCAACCATTACGCCTTTTGGCGTGCCGGTTGATCCGGATGTATACATGATATAAGCGAGAGAATCAGGACCGCCCTGCTGTTCGGGATTGTTTGCTGAAATGCCGGCCTCAAGCTGGATGTCTTCTATGAATAACCGTTTTCCTGCCATATGAGATTCTAATCGATCTGATTGGAGGAGCATCACAGCATTGCTGTCAGACAACATCCATTCCAGCCGTTCTGTCGGCATGTCTTCAGTGACGGGAAGATAGGCTCCGCCGGCTTTTAAAATACCTAGAATTCCGACCGCAAGTTCAGGGGTGCGACTTGTTAATAGTGCGACAACACTTTCTGAACCGACGCCATTTGCTCGAAGCGCAGCGGCTATTCTGTTGGCGCGTTCGTTTAGTTCACGGTAAGTCAAGGTTTGCCTGTCATATATAACGGCCGGGGCGTGAGGTGTTTTGGCTGCTTGATATTCAAATAAACGGCTGATCGTTTCGTGTTTCGGGTAGTCTTGTTTTGTCTGATTAAATGTGTGAATGAATGAGCTTGTCTCATGTTCATCTAATACATGGATATCTCCGAGATGAATGTTCTGATGTTCGATCACATGATGGAGAATATGAATATAGTAGGAAAGCCATTTCTTGATCGTTTGTTTTTGATAGATGTCTGTATTGAATTCAACATCAAAACGGATTGTCTCTTGATCTTCTTCAGCTGCATAAAGAGTCATATCAAACTTAGAGACTTTATGGGCGTCATGAGCTATAGTCGTCAAATGCAAGTCATGCAGAGTCAGTGATTCCCGCTCCATATTTTGCAGAGCGAACATAACGTCAAACAACGGATTGCGGCTCATATCACGGACGACATCAAGCCTGTCGACAAGCTCCTCAAACGGATAATCCTGATGTTCGAACGCCTCAAGCGCCGTTTCGCGGACCTCCTTTAAGAAATCGCTGAAACATTTGTTTTCTGCCGGCTGCGTTCTGATCGCCAATGTGTTGACAAACATGCCGATGACAGGTTCTAAGTCTTTGTGCGGCCTTCCGGCGATCGGCGAACCGATGATGATGTCCTCCTGTCCGCTGAGACGGGCAAGAAGCGTGCTGTACGCGGCGAGAAGAACCATATACAGGGTGCAGCCGTTGTCGCGGGCGATCTTGTAAAGGCCGGCTGTTGTTTTCGCATCAAGCGTGCGGGACACTGTATCACCCGCAAAGCTTCGCACCGCCGAGCGGGCGTTGTCGGCCGGAAGCTCCAGTACCGGCAGCTCTCCGTCGAGCTGCTTCAGCCAATAGGCTTCCTGTCTGTTGTACCCCTCCCCTTGTTTGAATGCCTGTTGCCAGACAGCGTAGTCTTTATATTGAATCCGCAGCGGGTGAAGCGTCCGGCTGGCGTACAGCTCGCTGAATTCGCGGATTAAGGTGCCGACAGACACCCCGTCGGAAATGATGTGATGCATGTCTACCAACAACAGGTGGCTCTCCTCCGCTTCCTTCACAAGAGCGGCGCGGAAAAGCGGCGCTTCTTGAAGCCGGAACGGACGGACAAAGTCTTCAGCCGCGGCCAATTCCATCAGCTGAAACGGGACATCATCATGGATGCGCTGGACAGGCTCGCCGTCTGCCCCTGTTTCAAACGACGTCCTGAGCGATTCGTGGCGGCGGATCAGCTGCCTGAATACTTCATCAAGCCGCGCGCGGTCGAGCGGACCTGTCAGCTTAAGCGCAGCCGGCATATTGTAGCCGACACCGCCGTCTTCCAGCTGCTGAAGGACATACATCCGCTTTTGCGCCGAGGACACCGGGTAGGTGTCCTGTATTTCCGCCGGTTCAATCGCCGCATATGGGCTCTCATCCAATTCCTGAATCACGGCGGCGAGCTCTTCCAGTGTCGGCTTGGCAAAGATCTCCTTCAGCGGCACTTGCACGCCAAAGGCTTTGGCAATGCGGGAGACAAGCGCTGTCGCTTTCAGCGAGTGGCCGCCTTGTTCGAAAAAGTGGTCGCGAGTGCCGGCAGGGCCGTATTTCAGCACCTCTTCCCAAAGCTTGGCGAGCTTCATTTCCGTGATGGTTTGCGGCGCGGTGTAAGCGCGTCGTTCAGCCGCTCCGTCGGGAGCGGGCAGCGCCTTGCGGTCAAGCTTTCCGCTCGGTGTGACAGGCCACTCACGCATCTCGATGAATGATGAAGGCATCATGTAGGCCGGCAGGCGTTTGCCCAGTTCTGTCCTTGCGGTCTTTTGATCCTGACCTTCAATATAGGCGCAAAGCTCGGTTTCCTCCCCTTCTGTCCGGGCGACAACCGCCGCTTCCCGCACGCCGTCGATCTGGCGAAGCGCCGCTTCGACTTCTCCCGGTTCGATTCGGTAGCCGCGGATTTTCACTTGGCCGTCCATGCGGCCCAGCCATTCAACGGTGCCATCCGGGAGCCATCTCGCCAGATCGCCCGTTTGATACATGCGTTCCCCTCGATAAAACGGGTCATCGAGAAACCGTTCTTCTGTCAGCTCCGGACGGTTCAAGTAGCCCCTTGCGACGCCCGCGCCTGCGATATACAGTTCTCCGGCCACCCCTATGGGCTGGACAGCTTTCTCACTGTCTAAAATATAAAGACGGGCTCCCGGTACAGGTTTTCCGATCGGAAGCCGCATCCGTTCCCTGTTTTTTTCGTGTTCGTACCGAAAAAATGCGGCATCCACCGTAGCTTCTGTCGGCCCGTAGCCGTGAATGACCGCAGTCTCCGGCAAAGACCGGGCAAATCGGGCGGCTGTCTGGGGAGCGAGCGCTTCACCTCCGGCGAATACGCGTTTCAAGGTTTTCGCAAGGCTTGTCCTTTTCTCCTCTGTTTCCATCTCGACCTGGTCTAAAAAGCTGTTGGCCATCGCCGGGATAAAATGCGCCGTTGTCACCCCTTCATTGACGAAGGCTTCTGTCATTAAAGCGGGATCCTTCTCCCAGCCCTGCGGAAGCAAATACATGGAGGCGCCGGGAATCATCCACCAAAACAACTGCCAGATCGAAGCATCAAATGAAAACGATGACTTGAGCACGATGACATCATCTTCAGTTAATGGGAACTGGCGCTGCATCCCGGACAAAAAGGCGGCAGCCTGTCGGTGCTCAACCGCGACGCCCTTCGGTGTCCCGGTTGAACCGGATGTATAGATGACATAGGCGAGTGAGCCGCCATCTGTATGAACGCAAACCGATTCGGTCTCCGCTGTCTCCGCTTGAAACGATGACAGGTTGACTTCAAGCGTCTCACCGGCAAAACCGGAGACGGACAAACCCGGCCCTGTGACGAGAAGCTTGGCGCCGCTGTCGGCGAGCATGTATCTGAGCCGTTCTTCAGGATAGTCTGGATCAAGCGGCACGTAAGCGCCGCCGGCTTTCAAAACAGCCAGCACCGCGATCACCATCTCCGGTGAACGGTCGGCGAGGACGCCGACCACACTTTCTTTGGCAACGCCTTTTTTCTTCAACCGGACAGCGAGCTGATTGGTATACTGATCAAGCTCTCGATATGTTAAGGTACCGCCGGAAAAACGAAGCGCCGGCATGTTCGGCGACAGAGCTGCACGGCGGGTGAAAAAACCATGCAGCGTCGGCGCCAAAGGTGCAGCGGGCTCTGTTTGATTGAATTCGTACAGCATCTTTTTGGCAGTCTCTTCGCCAAGCAATGCAATTTGTGCGATTTGTTGATTGGGATCAGCGATGACAGAGCCTATAATATGGCGTAAATACAGTTCGATTTTTTTCATCATGGCTGGATCATACAGTCCGATATCAAAATTTATGCGAATATAAAGCGAGCTTCCCGGAATGATTTTAATGCTGCATCCATAGTTGGTAACTTCCTCCATATCGAAATCATCGACTGTGAAATCGAATGCATCAGCTTGATTCAGACTTTCAATTTCGCGCTGGGCCGGTATGTTTTCAAATACGACAATATGGTCAAACAGCTCATGTTTCAGCGTGCTTTGCGCCTGAATATCATATAAAGGATAATAACTGTACGCTTCCGCTTTCAGTGACTCCTGCTGCAAGTGGCTGACCAATGTCAAAAAGGACTCCGGCCCGCTTTTGACCCGGACGGGAATGGTGTTAATGAAAAGCCCGACCATTTTTTCTACGTCCTCAAGATCAGACGGCCTCCCGGAAATAACGGAGCCGAAGACTGCGTCATCACAGCGGTTGATCTTTTGCAGAATGATTCCCCATAATGCCTGAAAAACCGTATTCAGCGTCGCGCCTGCTTGCAAGGCCAATTTTCGCAGCCCTTCAGTCTGTTCTTTAGATAGGGTAAATGCCATCTGCTCAAGCTTTCCTTTTGAGGATGATGATGTTTTGGGCAGTGATGCGGTTTGTTTGACATCGATAAGCCTTGTTTTCCAAAAGGCTTCAGCTTCTTTTCGATCCTGTCGCATCAGCCATTTAATATACTTGCTGAATGGCTGAACCGGTTCAAAATCAGGAAGCTGCCCTTTTCCTAAAGCCTTGTAAATCGCAAGAAATTCTTTCATCACAATACCAAAGCACCAGCCATCCATTAAAATGTGATGATGGCTCCAAATACAATGATATTGTTCGTGCGCCCTTTTTAAGATAGATACTCTCATAAGAGGGTCTGTTTGCAGATCAAATCCTTTTTTCTTGTCGTCATGTTCGAATTGATCGACAAATGTTTCTTTAGCCGCCTCGTCCAGATGAGAAATATCAACAAATTGAAGGCGGCTTTGCCGCTCTTTTAACACGACTTGGCGCGGTTTTGCCACATTTTTGTGTATAAACGCAGTGCGGAAAATATCATAGCGTTCAATCAGCGCGTCTAAACTTTTTTGAAACCGTTCTGTATCAAGCGAGCCGTTTATCGTAAATGATGCCTGTTCAAAGTAGGCTCTAGATTCCTGATCCAATAGCGAGTGAAACAGCATGCCCTCCTGCATAAAAGATAAAGGATAGATATCTTGTATTTCCGGTTGCTGCACCATCAGCGACTCTCCTTTTCTATAATTTATTGACAGCTCCCATAATGTCGCTTAGTTCCTCCAAAGTTAAATCTTCATCAGTGAAGTCTGTTGCACTTTTTTCATGGTTTTCTTTTTCTGTGCAATGCTTGATGATCGTTTTGAGAAAAAATTGAACATGGTCTGCTAGAGCTTGTACTGTTTCTTTCTCATATTGAAGCCGGTTGTAGACAAAGTGCATGACGAGACATTCTGAAGATATGGCGCCGCTGATATCGAGAAGATGAGGCCGCTCCCAATCCGGACTGATCTCATGCCCCGCTTTGACGGGAGAAACGCGAAATCCGCTCGACTTGATATCTTCGTCAAACTGTCCCAAATAGTTAAAGCTGATGTCGGGACGCTGGAAATCTTCAGGTTCCCACATGCCGCCGATGTATTTCAGCACCCCGTAGCCAACGCCCTTATACGGAATACGGCGCAGCATGTCTTTTGTCCGCTTGATGTGGTAGCCGAAACGCTCATGATCATCTGCGGACTCCGGAAGGCTTGCATCGAGTAAAACAGGATAAATCGAGGTAAACCAGCCGACCGTCCGGCTGATATCGATATCCTCCAAATGCGCTTCTCTTCCATGGCCTTCTAAGCTGATTTTGAATCGATCATTGCCGGTCCATTTGTGAAGCGCAAGACCTAACGCGGCGAGTAATATGTCATTTGTATCTGTCGTATACGGCTTGTTTACAGCCGTTAACAGACGCTCTGTTTCTTGTTTTGTCAGCCGAATGTCTATGGTGTCTGTATCTTGCAGCAGATTCGTAATGGTTTCGGCATCTTTCGGAAGCGGTTCAACTCTTGTTTTTTCCCTTTCAGTCCAGTAATCTATTTCCCGTAATAGCTGTCGGCTTGTTGCGTAATCAGTCAGCCGCTTGGCATAGGTTTGATAGGAATCTGTCTTTTCCGGAAGCACGATTTCTTTTCCCGCCAGGGCCTGTTTGTATCCGGCGGTTAAATCTTCGAAGAGGATGCGCCATGATACTCCGTCGATGACAAGGTGATGAATCACAAGCAGCAAATGATCGCCGTCCGATCCGCGAAAAACGCCGGCTGCAACAAGCGGCCCTGTCTGAAGCTGAATCGATTTCTGAATATGTTCCGCGGCCCTTTCAATCATCACATGCTCTTGAGCTAATGATCCTGCTTCTCTTACATCAAGCAGTTCAAACGAAAACAGCTCCTCTTTGGCAAGCTCTTCGGCTCTGTTGTACTGTGTTAAAACTCCGTCTTGATATCCGCATACCATCCGCAATGCGTCATGATGGACCACGATATGGGCGAGCGTTTTTTGCAGAGCTGTTTCATCAAATCGCGCGGAACTGTGCAGCATGACAGATTGATGAAAGTGATCGTGTGACAAAGATTGTGAGAAAAACCAGTGCTGTACAGGCGTCAGCGGCACTTCGCCGTTGACGGGCGCTTGATCAATCTCGCGCCGGACTTTCGTTACCCGCTTTGACAGCTCGCCAAGCGTCTGATGTTTAAACAGCTCGCGAACCGTTGTTTCATAGCCTCGCTGCTTTAGCCTTGCGCATACTTGCAGCGCTTTAATAGAATCTCCGCCAAGGTGAAAGAAATGGGCGTTCACACCGAGCCCCTCCATTCCTAAGAGCTCTTCCCAAATCTCAGCCATCATCTGTTCAATATCGTTTCTTGGGCTTATATCTTCACCTGCGCCCTGATTGGCCGCCGGTTCTGGCAGCGCATTTTCGTCGAGCTTGCCGTTAGCTGTCAGTGGCAGTTCATCAACCTGTATGATCCGCGCGGGTATCATGTATTCCGGGAGGAGCGTTCTGAGAGATGTACGAATCTCTGCTTCATTCAGGCTTTGCGCCGTTACCGCATATCCATAGATCGATTGCTGTCCGTCTTTGTCATTTCTTGTTATGACTGCTGCTTCCTTGATTGGAGGCAGTTCTTGAAGGGCGCTTCTGATTTCTCCCAACTCAATCCGGTATCCTCTGATCTTCACTTGCGCATCTTTTCTGCCGACATATTCCAGCTCGCCGTTTGGCATCCTTTTGACGATGTCTCCCGTACGATACAGGCGCTGACCTCCGACATATGGATTTGTGATGAATCGGGAAGCGGTCAGCTCTTCACTGTTGATATAGCCTCTTGCGACTCCGGCGCCTGCGATATACAGTTCTCCCGGCACACCGACAGGCTGCAGGTTCATATAGGCGTCCGCGACATAGGCTTGTAGGGTTGCCAGAGGTTTTCCGATATTGCTTTTATTGTGTTTCATATCGGTTCGAGTCAGCTTTTTATACGTGGCGTGCACCGTTATTTCGGTAATGCCGTACATATTGATGAGATCCGTTTCTGGATACTTCTCAATCCAGTTCATCAGCATCCCGGGCTGCAGGGCTTCTCCCCCGAAGATGACATAGCGGAGCTGTAAGCGGTCCGAATGCCTTAATTCTTCATCGATAAGCCCGTGAAAAGCTGTAGGCGTCTGGTTTAGCACAGTCACGCCTTCTTTTTGTAAAAGCCGCCGGTAGACATGGGGATCGCGGGCGGTTTCTTTCGGGACAATGACAATTTTTCCGCCGTGTAAAAGAGCGCCGAATATTTCCCAAACCGAGAAGTCGAAACAATAGGAATGGAACAGTGTCCAGACGTCCCGGGATCCGAATGAAAAAGGCAGCTCGTCATGTTTGATCAGGCTGACCACATTGCGGTGTTCAATCACTACACCTTTTGGCTTTCCTGTTGTTCCTGATGTGTAGATCACATATGCCGGCTGTTCGGCTGATATCGGCTGGCGCCGCCTTTTCGCTGCGGCTTTTTCTGCCTCGTCAATATATAAAACAGGTATGTCTATAGGTTCTTCCCATTGTTGTCCGGATTGAGTAAGCAGCAGTTTGGCCCCGCTGTCATTCAGCATAAAGCGGATCCGTTCAGCTGGATAATCAGGGTCGATCGGCAAATAGGCGCCTCCCGCTTTTAAGATGCCGAGAATCCCAACCAGCATATCGAGTGAACGGTCTGTCATTAAACCGACCACTTGCCCTGAACCGACACCATGTTCATTCAACACAGCAGCTGTCCGTTCAGCCTTTTCATCAAGATCCCGGTAAGACAGCTGCCGATCATCGATCACGGCGGCTATTTGATCCGGAGCGGCCATTGCCTGTTTTTCAAATAGACTCGCGATGTTCTCTTGTCTCGGGTATTCAGCCGTTTCTCCTGCAGCATTGATCAGCATGTTTTGTTCTTTCGGAGTCAGCATTTGCATGTCGGACAGTTTCATGTCGTGATTGGCCGACATGCTGCCGATTAGCGCTTTAAAATGATCAGACCAGCGCGCGACCGTTGCCTTTTCAAATAAGGCGGTACTGTACTCAAAATGACAGCTGATCGTACCGTCATCTTGTTCTTCGGCATGCAAAGTCAAATCAAACTTTGACGAGTGATGCGGCAGTTTATGTGATAAAAGCGTCAGTTCCGGTAATTCCACCTTGAAATCATCGCTGTTTTCAAGCACCAGCATAGCGTCAAAAAGCGGGTTGCGGTTCACTTCTCGTGGGGCGTCAAGGTGTTGGACGAGCTCCTCAAACGGATAATATTGGTTGTCAACAGCCTCAAGTGTCAGTGTTTTGATCTCTTTCAAATATGTACGGACTGTTTTATTCCCTTCAGGCTTGCTTCGCATCGCCATTGTATTCACGAACATCCCGATCACGCCATCAAGTTCTGCGCGTTCTCGGCCATGTGCCGGCGAACCGATGACAATATCCTCTTGGCCGCTCAGTTTAGAAAGAAAGACTGAGAAGCCAGCCAGCAACACCATATATAACGTTGAACCGGTCTCATCCATTAACTGGCGCAGCTTTGCCCCTGTTTCCCTGTCAATATGCGTGGTCAAAGTGTCTCCGCTAAAATCGGGGAGAAGCGGCCGTTTTTGATCAAGCGGCAAGTCCAGCACCGGCAACGTTCCCTTCAGCACTTCCAGCCAGTACTGTTTTTGGCTGCCGAATGCCCCGGCTGAAAACTGTTCATTTTGCCATACAGCGAAATCTTTATATTGCAGTGTCAATGGAGGCAGCTCTTTCCCGCTGTAAATGGCCGAGAATTCACGAATAAACGTGCTCATTGACATACCGTCAGCAATGAGATGATGCATATCAAGCAGGAAGAAATGCCGGTCTTTGTTCAACGCGGCTAAGCAGACTCTGATCAGCGGAGCTCTTTCAAGATCAAACGGCTGAACGAACGATTCCAACACTTCATTGAGCGATTTCTCGGATTGGATGTGCAACTCTGTCCACTTCACTTCGGCAGATGATACGACTTTTTGCATCGGCTCCCCGTCCTGTAAAACAAACGAAGTGCGCAGCGCTTCATGTCTGTCGATTAATGTTGCAAAAGTTTCTTTCAATCGCTTTCGGTTCAGTGTTCCGCAGAGTTCCAAGCAAGCGGGCATGTTGTAGCTTGTACTGTCTTTTGCCAGCTGATGCAGGGCATAGAGCCTTTTTTGCGCGAAAGACAAAGGATACAGATTTTTTTCCGGCGCCGGTTTTATCTCCGGACGGGTCTCACTTTTGACCCGATCTATTGCAGAAGCCATGCTGGCAATCGTCGGATATGAAAAGACTTCGCGAATCGGCAGCTGAACATTAAGCCGCTGATAGATTTTTGAGACAAGCGCCGCCGCTTTAAGAGATTGACCGCCCAATTGGAAGAAATCATCATGTATGCTAATCCGCTCCCGCTTCAACACGTCTTGCCAAATCGACATAAGCTCTGTTTCCAGCAAAGTGCGGGGCGCTTTCGGCATGACGTCTGTCCCGCCTGAATGTGCCGGTTCCGGGAGACCGGAGCGATCCAGCTTTCCGCTCGTTGTAAGCGGCATTTTGGGCAGTATTGTAAAGCTGTCAGGCATCATATAGGCCGGCAATTTCCCGGCAAGGGCTCTATGCAGGTCCAAGCGCTCTGTTTCCTTTTGCAACACAACATAAGCCGCAAGCTCCTGTTCTCCATCTGCTGTGGTGCGTACGAGTGCCGCCGCGTCTTTTACCCCGGAAATACCGCGAAGTGCGGATTCAATTTCTCCTAGTTCTATTCTGAATCCTCTGACTTTTACTTGGTGATCCAGGCGTCCAAGGTATTCGATCGTTCCATCCGGCAAAAAGCGCGCCTTATCCCCTGTCCTGTACAGCCGTTCTCCTTCATGAAAGGGATGGGCGGTAAAGGCTTGATCTGTCAATTCCTTTTGCTGAAAGTACCCTTCAGCAAGGCCTTTTCCTGAAATGCATAATTCACCGACAGCACCGATCGGCTGAAGGAGGTTCCCGTGCATAATATAGACAGATGTATTATCAACCGGCCGTCCGATTGTCAATCGCTCGCTTTTCTGAAGATTCCGCAGCACCGTCGTTGACACGCTGTTTTCTGTCGGTCCGTATTCGTTTATCAGTTCGGCGTTGCTGCAAATCTCGCGGCTTACGGTGATTAAATCAGGTGTCACGGCTTCCCCGGCGAATGTCACAGCCCGGAGTGTTTCCGCGTCTGTTTTTGTCAAGGTCTCCAGCAGTACGCGGTATAAGGAAGGAACGAAGAGCAGATGGCTGACGCCGTGTTGGGCGATAAGCTGTTTCATAGCCACGACATCTTTTGCATCATCTTCATCGGTCAGCAAGACGCAGGAGCCTGACAGAAGCGGTGTGAACAGACCTGTTATTGACCCGTCAAACACATATGAAAAGAGATGGAGCGCGATATCGCGGTCTGTCATGCTGTATTCTTCCCGTCTCCATTGCAATGTATTGGAAATGCTTCTGTGGCTGACGAGCACCCCTTTGGGCTGCCCCGTTGTCCCTGATGTATAAATGATGTAGGCCCAATTTTCGCTGTCTGACTGTGCTGAAAGAGCGGCTTTTGGTTCCGCGTCTGTTTCTTCAATTGTGACAATCTTCCCTTTGTAATCCGCAGGGATAAAAGGGAGCAGTTCATGTTGCGTAACGAGCCATTTGGCTTGACTGTCGCGTAAGAGAAACGAGAGCCGCTCAGGCGGATGATCCGGATCAAGCGGCATATACGCACTGCCCGATTTCCAGATGCCGAGAAGAGCTGCGACAGTTTCTTTTGAGCGGCGCAGCATAACAGCTGCAACTTGATTTGGACCTGCGCCTTCTTTCCTTAGCGCACGAGCGATTTGATTAGCTCGCTCATCTAATTCACGGTAGCTCCAGCTTGTTTCATTGAATCTGAGCGCCTCTTGTTTCGGTGTTTTGGCGGCCTGCTCTTCAAACAGCTCATAAACTGTTTGATCCGGATAAGTTCGCTGTTTGCCGTGAAAGGAATGAATCAGTTTTTTTTCAGCGAGTGGCACGGGATCAATGCTTGTGATCAATTGATCGGGATCTGATAGTATACAATCGATCACTTCTTTTACATGCCCTTGAAGCCGAAGTATGTCGGTTTGATCATAGACCTCGGCGTTATAGCTGAATTTTATGTAAAAGGTCTCACCGGGAACAATGACAATATTCAAGTCGTAATTGGTTTCCTCTGACGTGGAAAAATGATCAAGATGAAGAGCGTTTTCCTCCGATTCTTCCCAGCCGTTAACCTCTTTCTGCATTTGGACGGGATAATTTTCAAATACAAGGATATGATTGACCAGGTCTTTGTTTAAGCCGCTCTCGTTTTGAATCTCATAGAGAGGATAATAGCCGTGATCTTCACAAGTCAGGATGTCTTTTTGCACCTGTTTGGCGAGTGAAGAAAATGACATACCCGCAGAAGAGCGAATCCGGACAGGCACCGTGTTAATGAACAGTCCGGCCATTGATTCGATCCCGTCAATGGCGGAAGGCCTCCCTGAAACAACTGCGCCGAATACAGCGTCATCAGTCGCGTTGTAGCGGTGCAGAAGCAAGCCCCATATACTTGTAAACAATGTGTTTAACGTCACGCCCAATCGCCTTGCTAAATCGGAAAGTTTTTCAACCGTTTCCGGCTTGAGTGAGAATTGAAGGTGACTCGGTGTATAAACGCCTTCTGTTGTTTTGCTTTTTGAACCGGGGACAGAGACAGGCTCCCCGTACCCTTCCAAATAATCGGACCAGAAGGCAGCTGTTTTTTCTCTACTCTGACCGCGAAGCCAAGTCATGTATGTGCTGTAAGGCGCCGGCTTCCCAAGGTGGAAAGGCCGGCCGTTTCTTAGAGCGTAGTACATATGGAAAAAATCTTGCAGCACAATACCTAAGCTCCATCCATCCATCATGATGTGGTGGTGGGTCCAGACGCATGTATGTCGTTTTTCTCCTGTTTGATACAGGGTCAGCCGCATTAATGGGCCTTTTTGCAGGTCGAACCGTTGAAGCCGATCTGCTTGTTTGCAGCTATTTATCAACGTATTCTGTTGTTCAGCCGTCAAGGCAGAAATATCCTCCGTCTGAACAGCTACTTTTCGGTGTGATAGAACGACTTGCTGCGGCCCGTCCAGATCAGGCACCTCTTTTATATAAATCGTTCTGAAAATGTCGTAACGTTCAATCAATAGATCCAGACTCTTCTGAAATGAATCCAGACACAAATCACCGCTGATGGTGAAGGAAATTTGTTCAATATAGGCGTTTGAATCAGGGTGAAGCAGTGAATGAAACAGCATTCCTTCCTGCATATACGACAATGGATAAATATCTTGAATCTCTGTCTCTTGCGCCATGAATGCCACACACCTTTCCGGCGAAATTAAAGTTCTTTTACGAGATTGGCAATACTTTCGAATGAAGCGGAAGTCAATTGTTTATTGCTGAAATCGCTCAATGTTTTTTCTCGTTTTTTCTTGGCGGAACAATGCTCAATGACCTCACAAAGGCGGTCATAGAAGCCATCCATAAATGTTTCAATCGTACGCCTGGAAAAGACGTCGGTATAGACAGTTTGAATATCAAGCCGCTGATTGACGACCATTGCATTAATGTCCAAATCAAATTCTCTCGGCCGCTCTTCTGCAATGTTGTGGCGCGGCTGATAAGGAGACATCCGCATCATTCCTTCGAGACCGTCGAACTGTCCGAGATAGTTAAAGCAGATTTCAGGTTCACGGTGCTGAATACGTTGGGACGATTGCAAAAGCCCGTATCCGGTTCCTTGGTTCGGCACGCGTCTCATCATGTCTTTCACGTTTTTTATACGGCAAGCGGTTTTTTCGCTTGAATTGTCCGGTGCACTCATGTCCAGAAGAACCGGATAAATCGAGGTGAACCATCCTACAGTTCTGGAAATATCAATGTCCGGAACATGTCCTTCCCTGCCATGTCCCTCAACACTGACAAGGAAATGCTCACGTTTCGTCCAATCGGCAAGCGCCATTCCCAAGGCCGCCAGCATCAGTTCATTCACCTCTGTGCCGTATGCCTGTTTTGTCTGAAACAGCAGCTGGTTTGTCAGTTTCACGCTTAACATGCGCGAAGCGATGAGTGCCGTTTTTTGCAGCCTGTCCGCATTCCTATGACCGTCTTTTGGTAATGCGGTCGTTTCAAAAGATATCGCATGCTCCCAATATGCCGCTTCCTCAAGCAGTTCGTTGCTTGTTGACAATGGATGCAGCCTGTTTGCATATGTTACGTAAGAATCGCTTTTCTGCGGCAATTTAATTTTTCTGTCTGCTAAAGCTTGCTGATAAGCTGTTTGTAAATCTTCAAGCAAAATTCTCCATGACACACCATCCACAATCAGATGATGAATGGCGATCAGCAGATGGTCTGCATCCCGCAATCTGAACAATCCAATGTGACAAAGGAGTCCTTCGTCCAAACGCATTGCCCGCTGTATTCGTTTTTCCTCCGCTTCTATGCGTTCGGCAATCTGCGTCTCATCGGCGAGGTCTATGGTCTTAAAGCTGAATCCATCCTCATCCGTTTGACTGATTCCGCGATTATATTGAAGGATGCGTCCGTTATCGTCTTTTTTAAACATCATCCGCAAGGCGTCATGATGCTTGATTAAAGCGGATACGGCCCGGCGTAGTGCAGTCTCGTCCAATCTTTTTTCACTTGTGAGCATGACTGCTTGATTGTAATGATGTTCAAAGGCGCCAGGATAGGCAAAAAACCTTTGCTGTACAGGTGTTAGACTGGCATTCCCTTCAACAGGTCCCTGATCGGCAATTGATACGGTCGGAGTCAGGTGACTCGCCAGTTCTTCAATGGTCGGAAATTGAAATAAATCCCGAATCGTCATATCCCATCCTTCAGCGGCAAGACGAGCCGACACTTGCAGCGCTTTTATGGAGTCTCCCCCCAGCTGAAAGAAAGAGTCGGTGATGCCGGCTTGCCGTACATGGAGCACATCCTCCCAAATCCGGCATAGCAATGCTTGTTTTTCATTTTGCGGGGCATGGTAAGTTTCCAGGGGCTGAACATGTGCAGCAGGCAAAGCGTCTTTATTCAATTTTCCGTTAAATGTAAGCGGCATTTTCTCTAAACCGACAAAATGGGCTGGAATCATGTAAGCCGGAAGCCTTTTTGCCAAATCTAAACGCAAATCGATGATGTCTGTTTCTTTAGGAACGACGTATGCCGCCAAATAGGTTTTCCCTTCAATATCTTTTTGAATGGCGACTACCGCTTCTTTGACATGCTCGTTCTTCAAAAGCGCATTTTCTATTTCTTCGAGCTCAATTCTGTAGCCCTTTATTTTGACTTGTTGATCAAGACGCCCATAAAGACGGAGGGTGCCGTCAGGAAGCCAGCAGGCCTGATCTCCGGTTTGATACAGCGGCCGACCTTGCGCTAATGGATCGCTGAATTTGGCTTTTGTCAATTCAGCTTTTTGCCAATAGCCTTTGGCCACGCCTTCTCCCCCAATAAAAAGTTCTCCCGGGACGCCGATGGGCTGAACTTGTTTGTTCTTGTTGAGAACATACATTTGTACATTTGGGAGCGGAATGCCGATCGGTACAAAATCGTGATAAGGCTCTTTACTCATCGTGATTTCATAATAGCTTGAATCAATGGTCGCCTCTGTTACACCGTAGCTGTTGATGATCCGCATCTCTTTTCCGAATCGTTCATTTAATGTGTAAAAATCCTTTGCACTGACAATATCTGAGCCCAGAATCAGCACCTTTAGGCTCGGTAATCGATATTTCCGCCGGTAAACATATTCCATAAAGGGAACAATCAGGGCTGGTGTCGATTCCATTAATGTAATCTGCTGTTGATTCATCAGCTTACATAACAGTTCGGGCTCAATTCGGACATCATCCGGGCAAATCACAAGCGTTCCCCCGTCTAAGAATGCCCGAGCTATGTCTCCTGAAAAGACATCAAACGAGAAACTGGCCATTTGCAGCACTCTCGCCGGTGTGCGGTCAAGCTCATAGATGCTTCGCCAAGCAAGCGCTGCATGTGTGAAATTGCGATGTCTGACTTCAACTCCTTTTGGCACTCCTGTTGTTCCCGAAGTATAGATGACATAGGCAGTATCTTTTGGAGTTGCTGTTGAAACCATATTTTCCTCGTGCAGGCCATTATGTTCATGGTCAAGCTGGATGCAAGGCATACTGCCATCTGTCAAAAGTGAAGCGATATCTATATATTCAGCCTGGGCCAGTAGCGCAGATGCTTCGCTGTCTTTTAATAAAAACCGAATTCTTTCTTCTGGATAATGGGAATCTATCGGGATATACGCTCCTCCCGCTTTCAGCACGGCCAAAACACCTATGATGGCTTCAATCGAACGATTGGCCAAAATCGCAACTCGTTTTCCAGGACCGATTCCGGCTGTTTGAAGCGTCCGCGCCAGTCGATTGGCGCGACCATTCAATTGGTGATAGCTGATCTGTTTCGAGCCCTCAATGACTGCGATTTTCTGAGGATTATTCGCTGTTGTTTCTTCAAACAGTTCGTGAAACACTGCTGTTCGTTCTGGAAGTTGAAGGTGTTTGTGATTAAATTCAACAAGAATTTGGTATTGATCTTCATCGTTCAGAAGATTGAAGCGTGCAAGATCTGTCTCGGGCTGATGGGCGATATGGCGCAAAAGTACAAGCAAATGTTTCATCCAGCGCTCGATGGTTGTTTTTAAGAAAAGATCGGTGCTGAATTCCATGTCGAGACGGATATTCCCGTTAGATTCGCAAGCGGTCAATGTAAGGTCAAAAATAGATACTTGATGGGCAAATGTTTGAACGCGATTGACTTGAAGGCCGGCTAATTGCATATCGTGCTGTTCCATGTTTTGCAAAATAAACATGGCGTCAAACAGCGGATTGCGGCTCATATCACGGACGACATCGAGCCGGTCGACAAGCTCCTCAAACGGATAATCCTGATGTTCGAACGCCTCAAGCGCCGTTTCGCGGACCTCCCTTAAAAAATCGCTGAAACATTTGTTTTCTGCCGGATGCGTTCTGATCGCCAATGTGTTGACAAACATGCCGATGACAGGTTCTAAGTCTTTGTGCGGCCTTCCGGCGATCGGCGAACCGATGATGATGTCCTCCTGTCCGCTGAGACGGGCAAGAAGCGTGCTGTACGCGGCGAGAAGAACCATATACAGGGTGCAACCGTTGTCGCGGGTGATCTTGTATAGGCCGGCTGTTGTTTTCGCATCAAGCGTGCGGGACACTGTATCACCCGCAAAGCTTCGCACCGCCGGGCGGGCGTTGTCGGCCGGAAGCTCCAGCACCGGCAGCTCTCCGTCGAGCTGCTTCAGCCAATAGGCTTCCTGTCTGTTGTACGCCTCTCCTTGTTTGAATGCCTGTTGCCAGACGGCGTAGTCTTTATATTGAATCCGCAGCGGGGCAAGCATCCGGTTGGCGTACAGCTCGCTGAATTCGCGGATTAAGGTGCCGACAGACACCCCGTCGGAAATGATGTGATGCATGTCCACCAACAACAGGTGGCTCTCCTCCGCTTCCTTCACAAGAGCGGCGCGGAAAAGCGGCGCTTCTTGAAGTCGAAACGGACGGACAAAGTCTTCAGCCGCGGCCAACTCCATCAGCTGAAACGGGACATCATCATGGATGCGCTGGACAGGCTCGCAGTCTGCTCCAGTTTCAAACGACGTCCTGAGCGATTCGTGGCGGCGGATCAGCTGCCTGAATACTTCATCAAGCCGGGCGCGGTCGAGCGGTCCTGTCAGCTTAAGCGCCGCCGGCATATTGTAGCCGACACCGCCGTCTTCCAGCTGCTGAAGGACATACATCCGCTTTTGCGCCGAGGACACCGGGTAGGTGTCCTGTTTTTCTGCCGGTTCAATCGCCGCATGCGGGCTTTCATCCAATTCCTGAATCACGGCGGCGAGCTCTTCCAGTGTCGGCTTGGCGAAAATCTCCTTCAGCGGCACTTGCACGCCAAACGCTTTGGCGATGCGGGAGACGAGCGCAGTCGCTTTCAGCGAGTGGCCGCCTTGTTCGAAAAAGTGGTCGCGAATGCCGGCAGGGCCGTATTTCAGCACCTCTTCCCAAAGCTTGGCGAGCTTCATTTCCGTGATGGTTTGCGGCGCGGTGTAAGCGCGTCGTTCAGCCGCTCCGTCGGGAGCGGGCAGCGCCTTGCGGTCAAGCTTTCCGCTCGGTGTGACAGGCCAGTCACGCATCTCGATGAATGATGAAGGCATCATATAGGCCGGCAGGCGTTTGCCTAGTTCTGTCCTTGCGGTCTTTTGATCCTGACCTTCAATATAGGCGCAAAGCTCGGTTTCCTCCCCTTCTGTCCGGGCGACAACCGCCGCTTCCCGCACGCCGTCGATCTGGCGAAGCGCCGCTTCGACTTCTCCCGGTTCGATTCGGTAGCCGCGGATTTTCACTTGGCCGTCCATACGGCCCAGCCATTCAACGGTGCCGTCCGGGAGCCATCTCGCCAGATCGCCCGTTTGATACATGCGTTCCCCTCGATAAAACGGGTCATCGAGAAACCGTTCTTCTGTCAGCTCCGGACGGTTCAAATAGCCCCTTGCGACACCCGCGCCTGCGATATACAGTTCTCCGGCCACCCCTATGGGCTGGACAGCTTTCTCACTGTCTAAAATATAAAGACGGGCTCCCGGTACAGGTTTTCCGATCGGAAGCCGCATCCGTTCCCTGTCTTTTTCGTGGTCGTACCGAAAAAATGCGACATCCACCGTAGCTTCTGTCGGCCCGTAGCCGTGAATGACCGCAGTCTCCGGCAAAGACCGGGCAAATCGGGCGGCTGTCTGGGGAGCGAGCGCTTCACCTCCGGCGAATACGCGTTTCAAGGTTTTCGCAAGGCTTGTCCTTTTCTCCTCTGTTTCCATCTCGACCTGGTCTAAAAAGCTGTTGGCCATCGCCGGGATAAAATGCGCCGTCGTCACTCCTTCTTTTGTGAAGGCCTCTGTCATCAAAGCGGGATCCTTCTCCCAGCCCTGCGGAAGCAAATACATGGAGGCGCCGGGAATCATCCACCAAAACAACTGCCAGATCGAAGCATCAAATGAAAACGATGACTTGAGCACGATGACATCATCTTCAGTTAATGGGAACTGGCGCTGCATCCCGGACAAAAAGGCGGCAGCCTGTCGGTGCTCAACCGCGACGCCCTTCGGTGTCCCGGTTGAACCGGATGTATAGATGACATAGGCGAGTGAGCCGCCATCTGTATGAACGCAAACCGATTCGGTCTCCGCTGTCTCCGCTTGAAACGATGACAGGTTGACTTCAAGCGTCTCACCGGCAAAACCGGAGACGGACAAACCCGGCCCTGTGACGAGAAGCCGGGCGCCACTGTCAGCGAGCATATATCTGAGCCGTTCTTCAGGATAGTCTGGATCAAGCGGCACGTAAGCGCCGCCGGCTTTCAAAACAGCCAGCACCGCGATCACCATCTCCGGTGAACGGTCGGCGAGCACGCCGACCACACTTTCTTTGGCAACGCCTTTTTTCTTCAACCGGACAGCGAGCTGATTGGTATACTGATCAAGCTCTCGATATGTTAAGGTACCGCCGGAAAAACGAACCGCCGGCATGTTCGGCGACAGAGCTGCACGGCGGGTGAAAAAGCTATGCAGCGTCGGCGCCAAAGGTTTGACGGAATCTGTTTGGTTAAAAGCAGACAAAATCCGTTCCTTTTCGTTGGACTCTACCATATCGATGTTTTTAATCGGCTGGTCCGGCTTCTCAAGCGCCTTCTCCAAAACGGTTAAAAGATGGGATTGAATCCGTTTGATGTTATGTTCAGTAAACATAGCGGTTTGATAATCAAAATTTAACTGTATGATACCGGTATCAAGGCGCTCTTTAATTGAAACAGACAGCTGATTTGCAGTGCGCCCGCTGAAATACATGGCCGTTTCATATTCAAATCCATCCGCTTGTTGCCATTGAAGCGGCTGATACTGTATGGAAGTGACAATTAAATTTTGCAGATCACCATGCTGATGCCTTAATTCGTTCATCAGCAGATTGTAGGGATATTTTTGATGACGCATGACTGAAAGCTGTTCTTTCCCGATGCTTGTGACAAATGAAAGAACATCACAATCCGTATCAACTTCCATTCTGATTGGCAGTGTGCTCACAAACATACCGAGCATGTCTTTTTCCAGCCTGGAGGCGCGGTTTCCGTAATAGGTCCCAATCACAATATCCTTGCTGGATGTCATTCTGCTGATGCATATGTAAAACGAAGCCATAAACAGAGAAAGAATGCTAATTTGATGCTTTTCGCAAAAGTGTCGGATTGATTCTGCCAAGGGATGTGAAAGAGTCAGGGTTTCTCTTAAAGCGGCGGTGCTTTGTTGTTGAGGCAAGGCTTTTTCTGTTAGTGGGAAATGTTCTGGAATGGTGTGGTAGGTGTTTGTCCAAAATAAACGGTCTTTTTCAAACCGGGAAGATTGCAAGTATTGCTTCTCTTTTTCGATATAGGTGAGATAGGAAGGTTCATGATGTTGAGGTAAGGGTTCATTCCGAATCATTTTTTGATACATCTCAATCAGTTGATTGCCTAGCAGATTAAGAGAAATACCGTCCATTATGATATGGTGGAATTTTGCATAGAGCCAAACTTCTTCGCTCGAAATCGCCAGCAGGGTGAATTGATAAAGCGGTGAATGAAACAGCTTAAACGGAATCGAAGTCTGATCGTCAATCCACTTATTCCGTTCGGACTTGCCGGCCTTTGTCAAATCAATGGTCTCTATGGAAAGCGAGCGATGTTCAGCGAGATAAAGATCAGGCTCTTCCCCTTTCCCTTCTGTCAGCTGAAAATGAAGTGAATCATGCCGGGAAACTGAAAAATCCAAAGCCCGCCGCAGCACATCAAGGTCAATAGCGCCCCTGAATTTGACACAGGCTGCAAGATTGCAGATACTTGTACCCGGATCGAGCAGCTCGGTAAACCATACTCTCCTTTGAGCATGGGTCAAAGTGTAGGTTGTGTTCAATGGAACCCCTCCATTTCAAATATAAGAGAATAAAAAAGTAAAATAATTACAGGTTATATGACAATATATGGCTAAATCATACGTATGAGAATCATTGTAATACAAATTCGATAAAATACAACAATGTTTACAATAAATTCAATAATTTTTTAGAAAATGGTTATTTTATCTCATCTACAAAATTCTTGTCTTTACTGCTCATAACATAAGAAAAGCTCTAAAGCGGAGAAAATATCACGATGTTTATACCATTTTATTCAAAAAACAGAGCTGGAATTCCACGCACTCCGAGCGGAAATGGAAATAAATTGTCATCATTTATTCGTAAAAAATATCATCTCACGTGTTTTTGAAAAATCTCATAAAAAAACTGTACCTTAACCAATTAAGATACAGTTTTGCTTCACTTTCAAAAGCTTTAGGCTACACGGTATCCGTTTACATGTGCGGATGATCCGTTTAACAAAAGAGTCCCTCATTTTAGTTCGTCGCACTTGCAAGAGAAAATTACAATTGAAAATGTTCAAGCGCTTGCTCCCTTAATTTAAATTTCTGCACTTTTCCCGATGCCGTCATCGGGAACTCTTCGACAAATGCGATATAGCGCGGAATCTTATAACGGGCGATTTTACCTTTGCAGTATTCTTTTAATTCGTCAGCTGTCATGGATGCTCCGCTTTTCAGTTTGATCCAGGCCGATATCTCTTCACCGAATGTTTCGTCAGGCACACCGACAATTTGGACGTCGAGAATGTTGGGATGCTTGTATAAAAACTCTTCTATTTCCCGCGGGTATATGTTTTCTCCGCCTCGGATGATCATGTCTTTTAATCTCCCGGTAATCCGGCAGTAGCCTTCTTCATCCATTACGGCTAAATCACCTGTATGCAAAAATCCGTCCTCATCAATCACCGCTGCCGTGTCCTCAGAATTTTTGTAATAGCCTTTCATGACATGGTAGCCGCGTGTGCACAGCTCGCCTTGAACGCCTCTTGCAACCTCCTGATTTGTGCCCGGTTCAGTTATTTTGACTTCAACATTCGGCAAGGCGCGCCCTACGGTTTCGACCCTTCTTTTGAGCGAATCGTTGACCCTCGTCTGGGTAATGACCGGTGATGCTTCTGTCTGTCCGTATGCAATCGTTATTTCAGACATCCCCATGTTATTGATCACTTTTTTCATAACTTCAATCGGACAGTTTGAACCGGCCATGATACCCGTTCTTAAAGAAGACAAGTCATATGATGCAAAATCTTGATCATTCAGTTCGGCAATGAACATGGTCGGTACACCGTGCAGCGCCGTGCATTTTTCCGTTTCGACAGCGGAAAGCACTTCTTTTGGATTGAATTCTTGCACCGGCACCATCGTCGCACCGGCGGTGACGCAAGCGAGAGTTCCCAGCACGCATCCAAAGCAGTGAAAAAAGGGTACGGGGATGCACATTCTGTCTTTTCTCGATAAATTCATGCATTCCGCAATATTTGCCGCGTTGTTTGCCAAATTGGAATGAGTGAGCATCACGCCTTTTGGAAAGCCTGTCGTACCTGATGTATATTGCATATTGATGACATCATGCTCTTTGAGTCGTTCCATCCTGTGATCAAGCGCTTTTTCGCTTACCGAACCGGAGAGCTTTAATATGTCATCCCAAAGGTACATGCCGGGATGCCTTTTATCTCCCATCAAAATAATATTTTTTAAGAAAGGCAGTCTTTCAGATGCGAGCTTACCCGGTTCCGACTCCTTCAATTCAGGAATCAGTTTGTAAAGGATATCAATGTAAGAAGTGCCCCGGTATGATTCCATTAAAATGAGTGTTGTGGCATCTGACTGTTTCAGCACATATTCAAGCTCTGATAATTGATAGTTCGTGTTGACTGTGACAAGCACCGCGCCCGTTTTTGCCGAGGCAAACTGGGCGGTGAGCCATTCCGGAGTATTGGAAGCCCAAATTGCGACATGTTCACCTTTTTCAATACCGAGCGCCATCAGTCCTTTTGCGACTTTTCTGCACAACTGGTCAAATTGCCGGTACGTATAACGGAGACGGCGATCCGGATAGACGACAGCCTCGTGATCAGGTGCGTTTGCCGCGGTTTTCTCCAACAATTTTCCGATAGTCAAATGGAGCAGCTCTGCCAACGTTGTCCCTCCCTTCTCCCGGAAAGCGTTTTCATTTTGCCGCTTGTTTGCCTATGCCGAGCTGCCTTGCGATGACGAGCCGTTGAATTTCTGAAGTTCCTTCACCGATTTCCATTAATTTGGCATCCCGCAGCATCCGCTCGACTCCGTACTCTTTCATATACCCGTATCCTCCGTGTATTTGAATGGACTGATTACATGTCCTGAACGCCATCTCTGAGGCATAAAGCTTGGCGAAAGCCGCTTCCTTTGTAAACGGCCGGCCTTGATCTTTCAGCCATGCGGCCTTCAGCACCATATTGCGGGCAAGCTCAATTTCCATGGCCATGTCGGCAAGCTTGAACTGAATCGCCTGGAAATAGGAGATGGGCCGGCCGAATTGTTTTCGTTCGTGTGCGTATGCAAGCGCGGCCTCAAATGCGCCTTGAGCGATACCGACGGCCAGCGCGGCGATCGAAATTCTGCCCCCGTCAAGTGTATTGAGAAACTGTTTAAACCCTTTTTCCGGGCTTCCCAACAGATTTTGTTTTGGAACGCGGACATTGTCCAAGATGAGCTGCGATGTATTGGAGCCGCGGACACCCATTTTGTCATATTCGCTATTAATGGTGAAGCCTTCCGAATCTGTCGGAACGATGATGGCGGAGATGATGTTTTTTCCGTTGTCATCTTTTCCGGTGACGGCGGTGACGATGACGGTCCGGGCATATCCGGCATTGGTGATCCAGCATTTCTCCCCGCTGATCACATAGCTGTCCCCTTCCGAGCGGGCTTTTGTCCGGGTGCCGCCCGCATCTGATCCTGCATTCGGTTCGGTCAGCCCGAACGCTCCGAGCGCCCGGCCCGTCGCAAGTGGCACGAGATATTCTTGTTTTTGTTCTTCGGTGCCGAAATAATAAATCGGTGCAGCCCCGAGCGATACAGCCGCAGCATAGCTTAGACCGGTGCTCCCGCACGCTTTGCCGATTTCTTCGACGCTAAGCGCATAGGAAATCGTATCCCCGCCTGACCCGCCGTAGCATTCCGGAAACGGAATCCCCAAGAGGCCGAGCTCCCCCATTTTTTTAAATGTCTCAACCGGAAATTCTCCCGTCCTGTCAACATGTTCGGCATGCGGTGCAATTTCCTGTTTCGCAAAATCTCTGGCGAGTTCGCGAACCATTTGCTGTTCTCTGGTTAGTTCAAAATTCATAAAGTGACCCCCTTTTTGGATCGTCAAATTCCTTAGGCAGCAGAGCTTTGTAACATTATATTAAAAAAGTGCATTTTTCATGCCAGAGGATTTTGGACAGGCAAAATCGGACCGTTTGATGACAACTGATACTTACCTTTATGTAAGTACCTGAACCAAAAGTGCATACTTACAAATTCGCAGTGTGAACTTTATAATCAAGATGAAAACAATCCGAAGGAGGAAAATATTTGAAAACACTGATTATCGTTGCACATCCAAGTTTAGAAACATCAGTTATCAATAAGCGCTGGGTAGAGGAGCTCAAAAAATATCCGGAAAAGTATACGGTTCACGAATTGTCCGACGTATATCCGGATGGAAACATTGACGCGGAAAAAGAACAAAAATTGGTGGAAGCGCACGGCAATCTTGTTTTTCAATTCCCTATCTATTGGTTTAACTGTCCGCCTCTTCTTAAAAAATGGCTTGATGATGTATTGGCTTACGGATGGGCTTATGGTTCAAATGGAGGTGATCGATTAAAAAATCGTAAAGTGGCATTAGGTGTATCCGCCGGAATTAAAGAAGAAGATTATGGTGAAAACGGAAGGTACCGCTATACGCTTGAACAAATATTAGTTCCATTTGAAACGACATTCCGATATTGTCATGCAGACTATCGTTCATTTTTTGCGTTTTACGGCAAGGAAAATGAGCCCGGCGGAAATGAGGAAGAAGCGACCGGGCCGGGAGCGGGAGAATTGGAGAAAAGCGCCCGGGATTATTTGCGTTTTATTGACAATCTTTAAGTTTTGCGGAAATCATTCCGGTTGAAACAGGCTGTCAGCCCAGCCTGTTTTTCTCTCCCCACTCACACATCATATTGAACAAAGGTAAGAGAGAACGTCCGCGTTCAGATAATGAATACTCCACCTTTGGGGGAATTTGGGGAAATTCCTTACGTATAATAAGGCCGTCTGCCTCCAGCTCTTTTAACATGATGTTCAGCGTTTTGAAGGAAATGGTGCCGATGCTTCGCTTCAGCTCATTATGCCGCATCACTTCGCGTTCAGACAGCCAATATAGAATGATTATTTTATATTTGCCGCTTATCAATGACAACGTATATCCAAAACCGGTGTTTTTAAGATCCACACCGGTCGGAACGCAGGTTTTTCCGGTTGGGGGTTGCATAACGTACACTCTCCTTCTGAATCCTATATCATAGATCATTATGTAATTTGATTGAAAGGATGTAAAGGAAGGATTTTAAAGGATGCTTAAAGAAAAACCACAGCGCCGTATGTTTTCCGTGATACGGCGGATGCAGCCGTAAGAAAAAACTGCACCTCAAGATTGTCAGGTGACAATTGAGGTGCAGTTTCAATGCAAGTTTTTTTATTTATCTTCTGATATGGCCGTCGCCTCTCATGATATATTTGCATGTGGTCAATTCTTTCAGACCCATAGGTCCGCGGGCGTGAAGCTTCTGTGTAGAAATCCCGATTTCCGCGCCGAAGCCGAGTGCGCCGCCGTCGGTGAACCGGGTTGAGGCATTGTGATACAGTGCTGCCGCATCAACGGTATTCAGAAAAGCCTTGGCTGTTTTCGGATTTTCGGTGATAATCGCTTCTGAATGCTTTGTTCCGTATGTTTCGATATGATCGCAGGCTTCTTCAAGACTTGCTGCGACTTTAACCGCGAGATCAAGGCTTAAATATTCGTTCTGCCAATCGGCTTCCCCCGCTGGTATCGCGCCTGGAATCCATTGAACCGCCTTTTCGTCCCCGTGAACTTGAATACCGTGTTCGTTTAAAGCATTGATAAGCGCTGCACTGTTTTCCTCAAGCCATTTTTCGTGAACGATCAGCGTTTCAAGCGCATTGCAGACGGCGGGGCGGTCTGTTTTCGCATTGATCATGACATTGATTGCTTTTTCAGGGTCTGCTTCCCGGTCGATATAGATGTGACAGTTGCCGACTCCCGTCTCAAGAACGGGAACGGTTGCGTTCTCAACGACTTCCTGAATGAGGGCACCGCCTCCCCGGGGGATGAGTACATCGATATGCTCTTTCATCTTGAAGAGCTGCTTCGTGGCGCTTCGGTCCGTGCTTTCGATAAATTGAACAGCATCGCGGGGAATGTCTGTCGTTTCCAGCGCTTGGTGCATGACCGATACGATCGCTGTATTCGAATGAATGGCGGAAGAGCCGCCTTTCAAAACGATCGCATTGCCCGATTTTAGAGCGAGCCCGGTCGCATCGACAGTCACATTCGGACGCGCTTCATAGATCATGCCGATGACGCCGAGAGGAACGCTGACTTTTTCCGCCTTTAGCCCGTTGTCGAGCGTCCAGCTTGATAGCGTTTCTCCGACCGGATCATCCAGTTCCGCGACTTCCAGCAGTCCATCGGCAAAATCCAGTACCCTGTCTTCATTGAGCGACAGGCGGTCGATGTAGGCTGCATCATAGCCTTTTTTTCGTCCCGCTTCAATATCTTTGGCATTTTCAGTGAGAATATAGCTCATGTTTTGTTTCAGGTGTTCGGCCAGTGTAGCAAGCGCCTCGTTCTTGTCTTTTTCAGTTGTCAGCCGCAAAGATTTTGCAGCTGTTTTTGCCTTTATCGCTTTTTCTTCGATTTGTGCCCTGATGTTCTCGCTTGTCGCCGTCATGTCAATTCCTCCTTTGATTTGTTTTTTAAAGCGGAACGGATAGCTCTAAATGACAGACAAACGCTTCTCTGTCAACGACAGCCTGTGAGGAAGCGGCTGTTTCCTGATTCGTATCCTTCTTCCATTTACGAAGCTGGGATGAGGAAAAGTTGACGACGCCGAGGCCGATTTCCTCTCCTTCCTGATCAAGGATTCGAACGACGGAACCGTTGCTGAAACGGCCGTTAATTTCGTAAATACTAGAAGGATACAGGCTTTTTTTACGGTCGATAATAAACTCTTTGCTTTCGTTGTGGACGATGATGTCTCCTTCAGGTCCAGAGTTAAATGCTATCCATTGCTTTTTATGGTTGAGTGTGTGTGAATCGTCATTCGGAATAAAATACGTTCCCCTCGCAGTCCCGCTGATTGCTTCTTGCAACAGACCGGAGGTGTCTGCACGCCCTAAAAATCCTTTGATGCCTGAAGCCATTGTAATTTTAAAAGCGTCCAGTTTCGACTTCATGCCGCCTGTTCCGACTTCGCTTCCGGCATCCCCTGCTGAAGCTTCTATCTCCGGCGTGATTTCATTTACTTCCCGGACGAGTGCGGCGTCCGGCGTTTTTCGCGGATTCGCGTCATAAAGGCCGTCTATATCAGAGAGGATGGTCAGCAGGTTAGCGTCGATCAGACCCGCCACTTTAGCAGAAAGCGTATCATTGTCTCCGAATTTGAGCCGGTTGACGGTAACTGTGTCATTTTCGTTGATGATCGGAATAATGCCGCGTTTCAACAGAACATTCATCGTATTTCTCACATTGTTGTACCGTTTTTCATCTGAAAAATCGCTTTTTGTGATTAATATTTGTGAAGCGATATAGCCATGGGATAAAAAGAGCTTGGAATACGCTTCGATTAGTAAGCCCTGGCCGACAGATGCGGATGCTTGTTTTTCAGGCAATGTATCCGGCCTGTTAATGAAGCCAAGTTTCCGGTATCCGGCCGCCACAGCGCCAGATGAAACGAGGAGGACTTCGTGCCCTTCATCTTTGAGGCGGACGATCTGCTCAACGAGCTTTTCGAGCTTTTTGCTGCTGATTTCGCCGTGAAGACTTGTTAAAGAACTGCTTCCCACTTTGACAACTACCCTCTGTTGATTAGAGGTCATTTTATCACTCCTGTAGTATTTTTCTTCGTTACGGGTGCTTACTTTGCTGCGACTAATTGTTCAAGTTCGAGACTGATGGTTTTGGATCGTTTTGCGGCTTGTTTGACCGCCTGTTCGATCGCTTCGCCTCCGCCGCTTTCCTCCAAGGCCTTTAAACCGGCGGCAGTCGTACCGTTAGGGGAAGTGATGTTGTCTTTGAGAACAGCTGTATCTTCAGGGCTTTCCAACAGCATTTTGGCGGCGCCTAACAATGTCTGCGCGCCGATTTCCCTCGTTAGTTTTTGGCTTAATCCAGCCTCGGCTCCCGCTTTTTCGATGTGCTCCATTAAATAATAAAAGTAAGCAGGCCCGCTGCCGGCAATGCCGGTGAAAATGTCCATTTTGCTTTCTTCGATGGAATAGACTTCTCCCATGCATTGAAGCAGTTGTTTCGCGGTTTTTGACAGATCGGCTGTTACATGGCTGCCTTCGGCCATGGCGGTTGCAGATGCGCCGATTGCACTTGAGGTGTTAGGCATGATTCGGATGACAGGCTGCATGCCGTGCAGCTCGTTTTCAATAAATGAAATTGATATGCCAGCTAAAACTGACACGATAAGCTGATGGGGTTGAATATGCGGTTTCATGGAAGTAAGAGCACTCTCTGCATCTTTCGGCTTCATCGCCAAGATGAAGCAATCGATGTTCTGATAGTCAAGTTCTTCTTTTCTGACGCCTCGTATTCCATATTTCTGCTGGAGTTCTTCTAAACGCCGGTGGTTCGTGTGGTTTGTAACATAGATTTGCGAAGCAGGCAGTTTTTTGGATTGAACGATGCCTGAGATCATTCCCTCTGCCATTGATCCTGCCCCTATAAAAGCTACGTTTTTTTGATTAAAGATCTTTAACATCTCCCTTTGTTCGCATTTCTGTTCGTATTTTTTCGAACACGGTTAGTATATTAACACTTTAGATATTTATGTCAAGTTTGCGTGTTTTGATTGGACAGCGCAGGTCATGTGAAAAATGGAGATTTTTGAAGAAAAAAGGAAAAGAAAAAGAGGCTGAAAGCAGATTTTTCAGCTTCAATTGCACCTTTTGTCGTTTGTCTTTCCTCCATTTGAAGGCCGTTTGAATGATTTAACGGAATTTTTTAGAGATTGACAGCCTTTCGGACCGGTAAAAAAGTACGATCCTTTAGCCGTGTGAGCGCAAATAGAAAAGCGCGGGCTCGAAGCTTGTCGAACCCGCGCTTGCCAATATCAATAGGTTGTAACGTAAAGCTGCCCCTCATCGCCGCGCCATTCCGCATAAAGCACCTCTTGATACTGTGTAATACCTTGACTTGATAATTGATTTTGCAGCCAAAGCTCGTCAAAGCCGGCTTCATGCAGATTGTTCTTTTCGAGCTCGCCGTCGAGGATTAACGGCACCGGGAGCTGAACCGGTTTGTAAGGGATGTTTAAGTCTTCTTTTGTCGGCATCCCGTATTTGTGTTTTGGCAGGACGCTAAGCGAACCGTCTGTTTCAAGGATGGCATATTGAATCTCGTTTAAGGAAAAACAGCCTTTTTCACGTGCCAATGTCTGCAGCTGGTTCAGGTCCAATTTATTTTTTTTGAGGGCATTATAATCGATTTTTCCTTTATTGATCACAATACTTGGCCTGCCCTCGAGAAAACCTCTGATGTTTTGCACTTTTTGTGATAAAACTTCTATTGAATAGATTAGAATGGCCCAAACGAGGATGGCGAAAAGGACTTTCCAGATGGTGACATCCTGATCGAAAATCGCGTTTCCAACCATTTCCCCCAATATTAAAGCGGAAATAAAATCAAACGGCGTAATTTGGGCAAATTGGGTTTTCCCCAGAATTTTCGTCATCAGAAATAAAGCTGCAAACCCTATCGTCAGTTCGACTACCAAGTGTACATATTCCATCAAGGTTCCCTCCCGAATCTCTCTCTTCATTGTTAACAATCGGGATGTAGTTTAAACCAGAGGAATACTTTTCCTGAGAAAAAGGGCCATCTGCTGCGCCGCGCCTTCTGCCAATCCATTGGTATTCTTCAAAAAATAGCGGCGTCGTGCCAACCTCTTCTTCGATCATACGGCTGAGAAGTGCCGTTCCGCTCATGACTTCTCACGATCAGGCAATGAAACAGATAAAGCTGCACGAGCGCCTTTTTTAAATCCGGCTGATTCCGGGCCTTAGTCCCAATCATCCAAAACAGGCGGCCCGGTTAACTAAAGTCCCTCCATGCGGCAGGTTCTCTTTTACGCCCTCTTCCTCCAACGATCGACTTTACATGATCCCTGTTTCTTCGGACATCTGATTGTTTCTGCCTGGCATGTTTCATAAGGCTTACAGATCCAAGAGTGGCAAGAAAAACACATAAAACAACTGCAACTGAATATAAATCAAAATCGAGAAAGATTTTCACGAGACTATACGAAATGACAAGTGAAAAAACCGGTGAAACAACCCATACTTTCATTAACTTCAAAATAACGCTTTTACGAAAAATTGCCCTTCCCTTTTCAGAAAGGCCAATCCCAATGATGCTGCAAGTCGTAATCTGGGTTTGCGGCACGGGAATGCCAAATAGCGAAGCGCCGATGACTAGGGACGCACCGAGTCCGGAAACACATGACCCTTGCAAAAGCGAAAACTCGGTGATTTTTTTCCCATTCGTCTCAATGACTCTGCTTCCAAGGCAAATGGCTCCGATAGCCACGAACAGTCCCCCAAGAAACGTTCCGCTGCTGACTGACAAGAGGCCTGCTCCAACGAGAGGTCCGACGGAATTCGCGACATTGTTCATTCCCGCCGAAAAGGCTTCTAAAAACCCGGTTAAAATCACTAGTGCGGTGAGCAGCCGCGCCCATTTTTGCTGTTTAAGCCACCGCAGCCTCTTCTCGGCTTTTTTCAGCAATTGTCCAATGAAAAAAGCGAGAAAAAAAGCGGCAATCGGAATGATCAGCCAATACATGACGATCACCAACAGCTTATCGGTAAATACCGCTTGAAATGCGACGCCGACCCCGACAATCGAGCCGACCGTCACCTCGCTGGTTGAAAGGGGAATCCCCGCGATGTTTGCAATAAACAGCGAAATCGCAGATGCTCCGAGGATAATCACGACAATATGCACATTGAGAATAGACGTGGGGATAATGCCTGAACCGATTGTTTTCACAACCTCTCCTCCGCCTATCATGGCGCCCAAAAATACACCGATTCCGCTGATCCACAAGGCCGCCTGCCTTTTCCGGACGGCACCTGCGCCATACGCTATTCCCATTGAAGCTGCTGCTCCGCTCGCTCCTATGTTCATGGCAAAAAACAAAGCGATAATGAATGCCAAAATGGTAATCGTCATCTTTTACCCAGCTCCTACCGGAATTGATGCAGCCCGCATTCTGTTTTTTCCTGACGGGCCCACCTTCCCGCTCTTAAATTGCCGCCGTCTGCCACGGGAGACGTACACACCTCACAGCCGATGCTCGGATAATCTTGATCATGAAGCTTGTGATACGTCAGCTGATTCAGCTTAATGTAAGTCCAGACATCTTCCCATGTCCAGTGAATAAGGGGGCAGATTTTAATCAGTTTAAAATTGTCGTCCTTGTTGATATAACGGACATGTTTCCGTGTTTCCGACTGCTCCCGCCTCAGCCCGGTCATCCATGCCTCCATACCTGACAGATGCTCTCTGAGCGGCTCGATCTTGCGAAGGCGGCAGCAATGGTCCGGATGGCGTTTCCAAAGTTCGCTGCCATAGCGTTTTTCCTGTTCTTCAAGCGAGAGGCCGGGTTTTAAAAAGCGAATCGACAGACCGGGATAGCGATCTTTCACTTCATTGATAAGTTCATATGTTTCCGGAAAATGCAGTCCTGTATCTAAAAACACGATGTCCGCTTCTTTCACAACTTTTGAAATCAAGTCGATCAAAACGATTCCTTCCGCGCCGAAACTGCAGGCATAAACAATTTTTTGATACGTGCTGTACGCCCATTTCAAAACGTCCATCTCGCCGCTGAAGGTATCCATCACCTCTTCAGAAGCTTTTTCATTCCATGTGTGATACGTTAAAACATCGTTCATCGATTTTCCCCCAATACGTCCTAAAGGTTAGTTTTCTTACCCCCTGATACGAAACATGAACTGAAAGAACATATAGGCAGATTATTCACTTTTTAAACTAAATGTGATCTGGAAATTGTTATGATTTCAGCAATTTTGTGAATATCTGAAAGACCCGGCGCGCCAAATTGAAATAAACCGATTCCTATCAGTCAATCATTACATCTGTCTTGCGGCATTAAAATAAAAACTGGCGGTGAGAGATCCGGATTTGATATACTGATATATTTTCTAAGATTAAGTAAGGGCTTCGCGTATCTGTCGCGGGCCTTCTTTTTACGTCAGTTTTCATTGTGAAGAACTAGTGAGGAACCATATGAAAGGACGGCGAATATACTTACTTTGACTTCACAAAATGGATAGATACCTAGTTGAGAAGCAAGTCAGGAGATGAGAGGCTAACATGCTGCCTAATGGGAGGTGGACGAAGATCACTCCTTGCCGAACGGCAACACATGAATGGGAGAAACGATAAACGGGAAAAGGTGAATTCTTATTGTGACAGCTGAATAATGGCCGACAGACATTTACCTAAAAGTATGAAAGATACAGCAGATTGTGAGGGGTAATCAATGATTTCATCTGAACTGATACTGCCCGACAGGCAGCTTAAACCAAGATTAAAAGGGATCACCATCCTGATTGATAACGGGGTTCCCTTGAACTTTTTTAAAGATACGATTCACGGAGCGGCAGATTATATAGATTTTGTGAAATTTGGATGGGGAACATCTTTAATTACGAAATATTTGGTTGAGAAAATCGATTGTCTGAAGCAAAATGACGTTCAATTCTTTTTTGGCGGAACGTTGTTTGAGAAGTTTTTAAGCCAGGATAAAATTGAAGATTACTATCGCTACTGCAAATTATATGGATGTCGTTATGTGGAAATATCAAACGGAACGGTCCGTCTCTCTAATAAAGATAAAGCAAGCTTTATTTCCGATTTTTCGAAAGAGTTTCACGTGTTCAGCGAAGTCGGCAGCAAAGACAGCGCCCTCAGCAGTGAGCTCGAGTCAGCCGAATGGATCGATTACATCCTCGAAGATCTTGAAGCCGGAGCCGAGAAAGTGATCACGGAAACGAGGGAAAGCGGCACGAGCGGGCTGTGCAAAAGCGATGGAGAAATGCGGTCCCAGCTTATTGAGGAGATCCTTCATTCCGGCATCGCTTCAAGGGATTTAATTTTTGAAGCGCCGACGAAACAGCTGCAGACGTGTTTCATTGAAAAAATCGGTCCTGACGCCAATTTGGCGAATATACCGTTTCAGGATGCCATTCCGCTTGAAACGCTGAGACTGGGACTTCGATCAGATACATTTTATTTATATGATTAGGGTCGTTTGAAAAGCGGCCTATTTTTTATTGCGGAAACTGGCGATAGGCATCAATAACGGACGGAAGCGAATCTGATAAATCGCATCGATGATCCTCGTAGAAATCCACTGGCAGATTAGTGCTTGGATAACGATTCCCCAGGCGATGACAGACGCCGTCAAAAGGAAGATGAATGCGTTCATCATAAACAGTGCAGTTCCCGGTTTTCCGCCGCGGTAAATCGATATCATTAAAGCCAGGGCGCCAAAACCGCCGTTAGAAATATTGTATTTATATAGCAGTCCAACCCCCGTCCCCAAAAGGACGGATCCGTAAAATAAATCCAGCCAGATATTGTTCGTCGTCATGAGGGGCATGCAGGATTCGAAGATCTGCACCGAAACGGACGTCATGGTAATCGCCCCCATCGTTCCGAAGACCGTTACGGGTTCAAGCCATTTAACGGCCGTTAAAAGCAGCGAAAAGTTGACAGCCCAGACGGTTAATCCGTGCGGAACCTGAAACCAAAAATTGAGCAAAACAGCGATGCCGGCTGCGCCCCCTGAAGGAATATGGTTCGGAAACAAAAACAGCGCCATGCCGAGACCCTGTAACACGCTGCCCAGCACGATAGCATGTACGATTTTGAGCTTTCTTCCCATACGGATATAATCCCCTTTAAAGAAACTTGTCCTCTTCCTACTATATGTAAGGGGAAATGAAAAATATCACATTTTTTCGAGTTGGCGCTTTCACATGTAAGACGAGCCGTCCCATCCATACGCTTCTACGAGCTCTGTATCGATTTCGATTTTGTCCGGGACTTGAATGTATCCGTCTTTTATGCTGACGGGCACGAGTTTTGTGAACGGATTCTCCATGGCATCCCATTCGAGCGGTTCGATATCTTCTCCGTCCATTTTGCTCCAAGGCGGCAGACAGGCTTGTCCGAAAACGGCGTACATTCTTGAAAGTCCGCCGTCATAGCTGTGGGGAGAAACCCTTTTTCCGAAATGCCTGGCGAGCTTCAGAACGGTTTGAAAATCGTCTGTGCCGTCACAGTGCATAACATCGGGTTGAGCAATATCGACTGCGTTCTCCAGAAAAATCGGCAAAAACGGTTTTGCGCCTTTTACATTTTCTCCTCCGGCAACCGGAACAGAAAGCGCTGAACGCAGCATCCGGTATTCAGCGGGAACGTCAAACGGCATGGGCTCTTCAAACCAAAGCACGTTGCCCCAGGCGGAAAACCACGTTTCCCACTTCCGTGCGGCGGCCTGGTCATAACTCTGGTTGGCATCGAGTATCAGTCCGGTGTTTTGGCCTGTCATCTCCTGGAACGCCTGAATATGCGCCAAGTCTTCGGAAAACAACTTGCCTCCCGCTTTCAGCTTGACGGTTTTAAATCCGGACCGCACGGCCTTTTCGACGAGCCGGAGGGAATGGCGGCTCCAATCGGGCCTGTCTGAATATGATTGAAATGAGGCATAGACCGGGATCTGCTCCCTCAGTTTTCCTCCCCATAATTCACATACCGAAAGGCCTGCTTTTTTCGCCGTAATGTCCGTTAAAGCCATGCTAACGGCAGCTGCGGCCCGCTGATGCCACTTTTTGATGACGGTGACAAGCTCCGTGCGATTGCCCGCTTCTTTTCCAATTAAGTAAGGAATGATCCGTTTTTTAAAGCCCGCATCCAAAGCAGGCAGCCAATCCGCACATTCTCCCCATCCCGACAGGCCTGAAGCTGTCGTGATCCGAATCAGGTAGCACGTTCTGTAGCTTTTCAATCCGTTCGCATCGCCGTAAGGGGAGGAAAGCCTGTGGAACAGCGGAAATGTGTCAACCTTTTCAATGCGCATATTTTTTCTCTTCCCTCCTATCTTGCGTCAGCAGGCTGCAGCCCCTTCTCCCCTTTTTTGGTGTCTTCCTTTTTGACATGAATCATCGTCAGCACCAACACACCGACGACTAATGTCAGGCCCGCAATCGACATAAACATGCCGAGTTTCGACCATTCCATCAGCCTCCCGAAAATCGGCGGACCGATCGCGACTCCTAAAAATCTGACCGATCCGTACAGCGATGTCACAAAGCCGCGCCTCTCTTTTCCGACAGCCCCGGTTATGAAGCTGTTGACACACGGCAGAACAAAGCCTGTACCGATGCTGCTGATGACAAGGATCGAAATAAAAGGAATGAGCGCGGAGAAAAAAGACAGTGTGCCGTAGGAAACCGTAATCAGAGCGAGCCCGATAACCATCATTTTTTTCATCAGCTGCTGATTTTGTCCGATTTTGCTGCCCGTAATATATGATGTTGTACACATGACAAGCAGAGGGATCGCCAAGATCAGACCTTTCTTTACGCCGTCTGTATGAAATTCTTTTTCCAAAACATCAGATAAGTAAAAGAGGATGCCAAACAGAGTAAACAAACAGACGGCCCCTGCGAGATATGCGGTGAAAAGCCATCTGCCCTCATGTTTAAAAACGCTTGTCAGCCCTTTCACATATTTTCCGAGAGGCGGCGGATCTTTTTTCTTGTCTTTTTCTTTGATAAAAATCCAAGTCAAAATGATCGGTGCAATACAGAAAGCAGGAAATGCAAAAAACACCCAAAACCAAGCGATCAATGCTATCAATGATCCTAAAATCGGAGACAGCACTTTTCCGAAGCCGTTCGAGGCTTCAACGAGACCGAGCACCCGGCTTTCTTCAGATCCTTTAAAAAGGTCTCCTGTCAGCGCCATTGCGATCGGCGCTGTACCGGCTGCTCCAAGCCCCTGCAGTCCTCTCCCGAAAAGCACCCACGGGAAAGCGTTCGCAAAGGTCGTCGATGCAAATCCTGCAAGAATCCCGCCGGCCCCGTAAAGGAACAGGCACGGAATAATCACCACTTTCCTTGAGAAGCGGTCCGCCAAGTAACCCAGCAGCGGAATAAAGAGCGCTGCAGTAATCGAAAACACGGTAATGACAAGGCTGACTTGAAATTGCGATAAATTGAGTTCAGATTTCATCTTCGGCAAAATCGGAATCAGCATCGAATTTCCCAACGTCATAATCAATGGGATCGACCCGATCGCGACAACCGTCATGCCAGAGGTTTGTTTTTCTGTCATAAATTTGTACATCCTTCCTTATTCAAAATGAACTGTAAAAGTTAAGTAATCCGTTTGATCCGTCATCAACTGAACTTCGTTTCCGGCCGTTTTTCAGGTTCGCGCCGGCCGAGCCGTTCCGTATATAAATCGATATCCACCGCATACCTCGGCCTTCTTTTCACTTCGGTGAAAATCGTTCCGATATATTCGCCGATAATGCCGATCCCCATCAATTGCAAACCGCCCAAAAACCATATCGAAATGATCAACGAAGCCCAGCCAGCATTCGTGTAGCCGAGCAGCTTTTGAATCATTGCATATAAACCTGCGATACAGCTTAGGAAAAATAAGAAGAAGCCAATCAGGGTAAAAAAACGGATCGGAGCGACACTGAATGACGTAATCCCGTGAAAAGCGAAAGACAGCATTTTTTTCAGCGGATATTTCGTTTCTCCAGCCAGCCGCTCTTTTCGGTCATAGAACACTTTGGCCGACCGGAGGCCGATCAGGGGCACCAGACCGCGCAGAAAAACATTTGCTTCTGCATAGCGGCTGAGCTCTTCAAGCGCCCGTTTATTCAAAAGCCGAAAATCGGCATGGTTATCGACCAGCTGGATGCCGAGCTTATTCATGATCCGGTAGAACCATGCGGCTGTTGTTCGTTTAAACCATGTATCCGTTTTCCGGCTGCGGCGTACGCCGTAGACGATTTCATAGCCTTCATGATATTTTTCGATAAACCGGCGAATTGCCGAAATGTCATCCTGAAGGTCGGCATCGATTGAAATAACGCAATCCGATTTTTGCTTCGCTTTATCTAGTCCGGCTAAGAGAGCTTTTTGATGTCCCGAATTACGGGCCAGCTTCAAGCCTGTCACATAGCGGTTTTTTGTGCTTTCCATAGCAATCAGCGGCCATGTGCGGTCCGTCGATCCGTCATCGACAAATAAAAGCTTGCTCTCTGCAGAGATCAGCTTGTCTGCTGTGAGATCATCCAATACCGCAGTCAGCTGTTTTGCGGTTTCGGCAAACACGTCCTCTTCGTTATAGCAGGGTATGACGATTGTCAGCAAAGGCTGTTGAAGATTCAATTTGCTTCCTCCTTATCGATGCTTATTTCGCTTCATATACATAGATGTTCCAAGCGGACTGCGGGTGGCTGAACCGCTTTAAAAACGCCAGCTTGTTTTGTTTTGCATTCATAATCGGAACCGAAGAAAAAATATATCGCCCCCCCATTTTTTTGAACGCTTCAGTGTTCAATTCGAGGTTCGTGATTTTTTTCTTCGTGCTCTTTTTGAACGCGTAATGTTTTCCGAGCTCGTCAACAAACAAGTAGCAGCGGCTCCCCCACTCATCGAAATAGCGTTCCAGGACCGGATTTTTATCAAGCTCTTTGGCGATGATTTTCCGGAATTGATACTTGTACTTCAGCGGATAAATATTGGCATACGTATCAAGTGTGTAAAAACCGTTATACTGCGCAATCGCGGGATGCAGGCCGATGCTCGCCACCCGGTAGGAATCGGGAGACCGGCCGATGAACCGTTTGATCTGTTTGAACTGATCTGATGCATAAAATTCCCGAAAGGTCGGGGCATGGTGGTATGCGCCGTAAGTCAGCTCTTCATGAAACGGTATAAGCACGAGCAGCTGGGCGACCAGCGCGGCATGGACGAAGCGCCGCCATCTCTTCCCCATTTTCCACAATATGTAGCATGCAACTGCAAAGCTTGCGTATATCACAAGAGGGCGCAAAAAGTGAAAACGCGCGAAATTGAATGCCGAAAGCAGACTGATCTTTTCCTTGGGAAGCGCCCACAGCTTGTTGAACCAGAGGGCATACCATAAAGAAAGCGCATAATTTAAAATGAATAAAAAGATGAACAGCTTTTCTTCTCTTGGCCGCTTTTTTCGTTGTCTCGCAACGACGAGCCCAAAAGTGAGCACAATCAAAGGCAGGATCACTGCCGTATGGACGGTCATGACATGATTGTGGCCGAGCACGAAATTTTTAAATGACAGCCGAAACGAATGAAGGATGTCGTGCCTGGATGAAATAAATTCAACCCGATGCATCGTTTCGCCTGAAGCGAAAACCGAATAAACAAGCCGGTATTCTATCGCCAGAAAAATGCCCGTCATGAGAGCGATGCTTCCGAGAAAGCGAAGGTTAAAGCTGCGCTTTGAAACCAAATCATAAAGCCAAATCAGTGAAACGGCTGCTAGGAAAAAGAAGAAACCGAGCACAAAGCTTGAGTAAAGCGGCAAAAGCGCAAGGGTCGCCCATTCTTTCCATGAGTCTCTTCCTGCCCTGATGTTTAAAAAAGCCCATAAAGCTAAAGGATGGCCAAGCGTGCTGAGCATTCCCGAAGGCCAAAAGGGTGTCAGGGCAAAAGCAAGTGATACCGCGATTCTGATGAAATACGCTTTTTCATCGCGAATCAAATGGCTTTTCAGCAGCAGGTACATCCCGACAAAGGCAAACACCCTCGTGATCGTTTGGCTTATAGCGTATGCGGTCATCGAGGGAAACAAGGCATGAAGCCAGACAATGCCGCTCCATTCCGTTCCGTAAGCATCCCGCGGCAGTCCGTTGATGATTTGCGGAATAACGGCTTTAACACCGCCGAGCAGTTGACCGCTTTCCGCCAGCACCTTATACCATGCAATGTTGGAATCCAGGTTGTCATGCACGCGGATATGAGCGTCTTCATTTAATATGTAAAGCGGAAGGACATAGAGAAGAATGACACTGAATGCGAAAATTAAATATCGCTTTTCCTTGCTGGTCTTTTTGACGAATAACGACACGAATACCACATCCAATTTTGTTCTCTTTTGGAAATATAGAGCTTTTATCATATCGCTGTTATTATTCGTGGAAGCGTTTTGAAAAATTCATCAAAATGAAAAAAGCTGTCTGTTTCACCAGACAGCTTCGCTTTACCCATTACCAAGGGTACGGGTAGTAAGGGTAGTATGGATAAAAAGGAAAGAACGGATAGAAGAATGGATACGGATAAAACGGCGGTCTCGGTCTAGGGCGCGGTCTTGGCCGCGGATAGGGGTAGCCGCCGTAGCCGCCATAAGTAAAAGGCTGCTGTCTATCCGCATCCGTCCAGTCATCTTGATATTGATAAGTTTCTTCCACTGTTATAGCCTCCTTTATTGCGTTGCATACTTTAGGTTATGTTATATACCATTAAATGGAGTACGTACACAATTTTTTTATCATTGCCTTTGTATAAATTCGAACAAATAACGATATGGCAAGTCGAATCAGCAGGTGAATATTGTGAAGCAAACAAAAAATCAGCCTGCCCTGTCAACCTAAAGAAGGTCGCAGGACAGGCTTTATTTATATGATGTGAAAACCCCTTTGTTTTATGGCAGTACAGAACTTCCCATTAAATATTTGTCAACCTCACGGGCGACTTCGCGTCCCTCGTGAATCGCCCAAACGATCAGGCTCTGTCCTCTTCTCGCATCCCCTGCTGCGAAGACTCCATCGACATTCGTTTTAAATTCCCCGTATGCTGCGTCAACTTTATTTCTCACCGTATTTACCCCGAATTGTTCAAGCAGCGGCTGTTCCGTTCCTTCAAAGCCGATAGCGATAAAGACATATTGAGCAGGCCATACTTTTTCCGTGCCCGGAATTTCGTGAAACTCAAATTTTCCTTGATCATTCTTTACTTTTTTCATTTGAATCGTATGCAGTTCTTTCAAATGGCCGTTTTTGTCTGCGACAAGCTTTTTCGTTTGGATCGAATATTGTCTCGGATCGCTGCCGAATGCTGCTTGCGCCTCTTCATAAGCATAGTCCAGTGAATGGACATGCGGCTGTTCAGGCCACATATTTTCGGCGGTTCTTGTATCGGGCAGCTTCGGATGTTTGCCGAACTGGACGACGCTTCGCGCTTTTTGGCGCAAGGCCGTTGCAACGCAGTCTGCTCCGGTATCTCCCCCGCCGATGACGATGACATCTTTATTTTTCGTATTGATAAACTGTTTATCTTTAAAATTCGAATCGAGCATGCTTTTTATAGTGCCTGTTAAATAGTCCATGGCAAAGTGGACACCTTTTGCTTCCCGGCCTTCAATCAAGAGATCGCGCTGTTTTTGGGCTCCTGTGCAAAGGATAACCGCATCGTACTGTTCTTTTAGCTCGTCGGCTGTAATATCTTTGCCGATTTCCGTATTGGTGACAAAGTCGATGCCTTCCTGCGTCAATAGTTTGATGCGGCGTTCGACAACGCTTTTTTCAAGCTTCATGCTTGGAATGCCGTACATTAACAGGCCGCCCGGGCGGTCGCTGCGCTCGTAAACAGTGACCGAATGCCCCGCTTGATTCAATTGATCGGCGCTTGCCAGACCGGCAGGCCCTGAGCCCACGATCGCGATTTTTTTGCCGCTCCGTTTTTTCGGAATCCGCGGCTGAATCCATCCGTTTTCAAATCCTTTGTCAATAATCGTCCGTTCGATCCCTTTGATGGATACGGCCGGGTCGGAAATCGCCACCGTACAAGAGCCCTCGCAAGGCGCCGGACAGACCCGCCCCGTGAATTCAGGGAAGTTGTTTGTCTTCAGAAGGCGGTCAAGCGCTTCTTTCCACCTTCCCTTGTAAACGAGGTCGTTCCATTCAGGGATTAAATTGTGTATCGGACATCCTGACGTATAACCGCCTATATCCATGCCGATTTGACAAAAGGGGGTGCCGCAGTCCATGCAGCGCGCTCCCTGTCTTTTTGATGCTTCCTCAGAAAATGGAGACGAATATTCGTTCCAGTCATTTATTCGTGTGAGAGGATCGCGTTCAGCAGGCTTTTCCCGCTTGAATTCCATAAATCCTGTTGCTTTGCCCATTTTCCCCTCCCCTTTCTTACTGTGCCACCGCTTCTTTTGATGAAGCAGCCGCAGACGGTTCAATCTTTTGCTTCGTACCGGCTTCAAACGCGTACATCAGCGCTTCTTCATCAGACAAGCCGGCTTCTTTTTGCTCTTTAATCCGCTCTATCATTTGCTTGAAGTCTTTCGGAATCACTTTCACAAACCGGCCGACGGCCTCTTCCCAATGATCAAGTATCGAAGCTGCTTTTGAGCTTTCAGTATATCTGTAATGGTTTTCGATCATCGTTTTCAGTTCGGCGATTTCCTCAGGTGCTTCAAGTGTTTCAAATTCGATCATTTCAGGATTGCATTTCCGTTTAAAGGCTTTTTTGTCTTCGGCGTACACGTAGGCGATTCCGCCTGACATGCCCGCGGCAAAGTTTTTGCCGACGTCGCCGAGAATAGCGACGCGTCCGCCGGTCATGTATTCGCAGCCATGGTCGCCGATGCCTTCAACGACAACGCTGACTCCGCTGTTTCTGACGGCAAACCGTTCGCCGGCGAGTCCGTTAATATAAGCTTCTCCGCTTGTAGCACCGTAGAACGCAACATTTCCGACAATAACATTTTCACGGAATGCAGGGTTGAATTCGTCAGGCGCTTTGACGGCGATTTTTCCGCCTGAAAGACCTTTGCCGATATAATCATTGGCATCTCCTGTCAAATACATTGTCATTCCTTTTGGTACGAACGCGCCAAAGCTTTGCCCCGCTGAACCTGTGAATCTGAGCGTAATCGTATCTTCAGGGAGGCCTTCTTCGCCGTAGCGCTTAGAAATTTCACTTCCGGTTATGGCTCCTGTTACACGGTTGATGTTGCGGATTTCAAAGGATGCTTCCGCAGACGTGCCGTTTTGAACAGCTGACTGGACGGCGGGTAGAATTTGCGTAATATCAAGTGATTCATCGATTTTGTGGTTTTGCGGCGTACGGAATGTGCGTGCGCCTTCCGGCTGATATAGCAGGTTTGATAAATCGAGCTGACCCGCTTTCCAATGTGCTTTCGCCCGTTCGCTGACACGAAGGACATCCGTGCGGCCCACCATTTCATCAACTGTTCTGAAACCGAGCCGGGCCATCAATTCGCGAACTTCCTCTGCGACAAAGAGCATGTAATTCACGATATGATCCGGATCGCCCATGAACTTTTTGCGCAGCTCAGGGTTTTGCGTCGCTACCCCGACAGGGCAAGTATCCAAATGACAGGCTCTCATCATAACGCAGCCGAGAACAACGAGCGGCGCTGTGGCAAAACCGAATTCTTCGGCTCCTAAAAGCGCAGCCATGACAACGTCTCTGCCGGTCATTAATTTGCCGTCTGTTTCCAATACGACGCGTTCGCGCAAACCGTTCATCATCAGTGTTTGATGAGCTTCTGCGAGTCCAAGCTCCCACGGAAGGCCGGTATGCTTAATGCTTGTTTTCGGTGAGGCTCCAGTGCCCCCGTCATAGCCGCTGATGACGATGACATCGGCAGTCGCTTTGGCGACTCCGGCTGCAATCGTGCCGACCCCGGCTTTAGCGACAAGCTTTACACTGATCCGTGCATCGCGGTTGGCGTTTTTCAAATCGTGGATCAACTGCGCCAAATCTTCAATCGAGTAGATGTCGTGGTGCGGCGGCGGTGAAATCAAGCCGACCCCAGGCGTAGATCCGCGTACATTGGCAACCCATGGATACACTTTGTTGCCAGGAAGCTGTCCGCCTTCTCCAGGTTTTGCACCCTGCGCCATCTTAATTTGCAGCTCATCGGCATTGACGAGATAATGGCTCTTCACACCGAAACGGCCTGAAGCGATTTGCTTGATCGCGCTGCGGCGGTTATCGCCATTTGCGTCAGGCGTAAAGCGCGCCGGATCTTCTCCGCCTTCCCCGCTGTTGCTTTTTCCGCCGAGACGGTTCATTGCAATCGCCAGCGCTTCATGGGCTTCCTTGCTTAAAGAGCCGAATGACATCGCCCCTGTTTTAAAGCGGCGCACAATCGATTCAGCGGATTCGACCTCTTCAAGCGGCAGCGGCTTCCGGTTTTCATCAAATGAGAAGAGATTGCGGAGAAAACCGATTCTTTCTTCATCAGCTGCTTTCGAATATTGTTTAAACAGGCTGTAATCACCTTTGCGGCATGCCCATTGCAGCGTGTGAATCGTTTTCGGGTTAAAAGCGTGGTGCTCCCCGCCTTTTCTCCATTGAAAATCGCTTCCCGAATCAAGCGTTTCGCTGAATGTATCTTCATACGCTTCCCTGTGGCGGCGCTTCGCTTCTTCGGCAATCGTATCCAGACCGATTCCGCCGAGCTGTGATGCCGTTCCTGTGAAATAGCTGTCTATGACGTCTTTGCTGATCCCAACCGCTTCAAAAATCTGTGCGCCCCTGTAGCTTTGAACAGTGGAAATACCCATTTTGGACATCACTTTTACGACGCCCTCTGTCACGCTTTTGCTGTATTTTGTAACGGCTTCTTCATAGCTGATGGAAAGTGCTCCGTCTTCAATCGCCTGCTTGTATGTCGCATACGTGAGGTACGGATGAATGGCATCCGCTCCGTAGCCGATCAAGGCGGCAAAATGGTGAACTTCGCGCGCTTCACCGGATTGGGCGATAATGCTGACTTTCGTACGTTTTCCCGCGCGGACTAAATACTGATGCAAGGCACTGACGGCTAGCAGCGCAGGAATCGGCGCTTTCTGACCGTCCATTTTGCGGTCGGATAAAATAAGGAGAGTCACGCCTTCGGCGATCGCTCTGTCCACTTCTTTAAACATATCTTCGAGGCCGCTCTTCAAGTCGTCTGTAAAGAGCGTATGAATCGTCTTGCTTTTGAAATCCTTATGCACAAGTCCTTTTAAAGAATTGAACTGTGCGTTTGTCAAGACCGGTGTATACAATTTAATCCGGCGGCAGCTGCTTTCATTCGGATGGAGAATATCGCCTTCCGCTCCGAGCCATGTCAATGTCGAAGTGACGATCTGCTCGCGGATTGCATCAATCGGCGGATTTGTAACTTGTGCAAACAGCTGTTTAAAATAGTTGAACAGCGATTGCGGACGGTCTGACAACACCGCCAGCGGGACATCGTGGCCCATTGAACCGAGCGGATCTTTGCCTTCTGTAATGACAGGAATTAAATATTTGTGAATATCTTCGTACGTAAAACCGAATGCTTTTTGGCGGGTCAATAGGTCAGGCACAGATTTTTCTTCGGTTTCCTCAATATCGTTTGAGACATGAACCAGTTCTTTACTGAGCCATTCCTGGTACGGAAACTCCCCGGCGATTTCGGATTTGACTTCTTCATCGGAGATAATCCGCCCTTCTTCAAGATCAACAAGAAGCATTTTCCCGGGATCCAGCCGGTCTTTATATAAGATGTTTTCCTGTTCGACATCAATCACGCCGACTTCGGAGGAAAAAATAAGGTAGTCGTCTTTAGTGACATAATAGCGAGCGGGTCTGAGCCCGTTCCGGTCTAAAATGGCCCCGATCTGTTTTCCGTTTGTAAATGAAATCGCAGTCGGGCCGTCCCATGGCTCCATTAAAGAGCTGTGATATTCGTAAAATGCCTTCTTTTCTTTTGACATGTACGGGTTCTCGTTCCACGGCTCCGGAATCAGCATCATTGCAGCATGGGCCGGATTCCTTCCAGCCAGAACAAAGAATTCAAAAGCGTTATCCAGGATCGAGGAGTCGCTTCCGTTTTCATCGAGGATTGGCAAAACCTTTGGCAAGTCTTCGCCGAACGCTTCGGAAACAAACTGCTGCTCCCTCGCTTTCATCCAGTTCATATTGCCGCGCAGCGTATTGATTTCCCCGTTGTGGATCAGATAGCGGTTCGGATGTGCCCTTTCCCAGCTCGGAAACGTGTTTGTGCTGAAACGGGAGTGAACCAATGCAAAAGCTGAGACGAAGTCCTCGTCCTGTAAATCTTCATAGAAAGCATCAACCTGCTCGGGTGTTAGAAGTCCTTTATATACGATGGTATTGCTAGAGAGGCTGACAAAATAGAACGTTTTGTCGTGTTCTTTCGCCCAATTTTCGGCCTGTTTGCGAATGATGTACAACTTCCGTTCGAATGCCAGATTGTCTTTCATCGCTTCATTTGCTCCGATGAATACCTGGCGGACGATTGGCGCGCTTTTCTGTGCGACTGTTCCGATTTTTCCGACATTTACAGGTACAGTTCGCCAGCCGAGCACTGTCTGTCCTTCCTGTTCGATCAGCTCGTTAATGCGCGCTTCGGTTTTTTCGCGCCCGCTGTCATCCTTAGAAAAGAAGATCATCCCGACGCCGTAGCGTCCTTTTTCAGGCAAGTTGAAACCGGCGCAGACTTTTTTGAAAAAAGCATCCGGAATCTGCATCATGATGCCTGCTCCGTCTCCGGTATGCGGGTCACTGCCCTGACCGCCCCGGTGGTCTAATTGGCAAAGCATTTGTAATCCTTTTTTGACAATATCATGAGTAGGAAGGCCCTTCAAATGAGCGTAAAGGCCGATTCCGCATGCATCATGTTCAAATTCAGGACGGTAGAGACCTTGTGCCTTTGGTAGTTGATTATAAGTCATTGTTCCTCTCCCCCGTTCATTTTTCCCGTTTGTCCCCGGTCATAAAATCTTACAAACTCTAATCCTATTGTAGGTTTTCAAATCTATACAAACAATATATAATTTAGATTAAAACTATCTCATTTTGAGATGAGCAGGTGAAACAACGATGGAATTACGCCAATTGCATTATTTTATGGAAGTTGCAGAAAGAGAGCACGTATCGGAAGCGGCCATGCACCTTCATGTCGCTCAGTCGGCGATCAGCAGGCAGATCGCCAATCTCGAAGAAGAGCTCGGTGTTGATTTGTTTGAGCGCGAAGGCCGCAATGTGAAGCTGACTCCGATCGGGAGACAGTTTTTAGACCATATTAAAACAGCGATGAAAGCGATCGATTTCGCGAAGGAACAAATCGATGAGTATTTGGACCCGAATCGCGGGACCGTTAAAATCGGTTTCCCGACAAGCCTTGCGGGCCAGTTCCTCCCGACGGTTATTTCCGCTTTTAAAGAGGAGCATCCTCATGTCGCTTTTCTTTTAAGGCAGGGATCTTATAAATTTTTAATCGAAGCGGTGAAAAACAGGGATATCGATTTGGCTTTTCTCGGTCCTGTTCCGTCAAATATCGCTGAGATTAAAGGGGACATTTTGTTTTCGGAAAGCCTTTTGGCACTCGTGCCGATCAATCATCCCCTATCAGGCCAGCAAAGCCTTCATCTCGGCGATCTCAGAAATGATCAGTATGTGCTGTTTCCAGACGGATACATCCTTCGAAAAATGGCTGTTGATGCATGCAAGCAAGTAGGATATACGCCTAAAATTTCCTCAGAGGGCGAAGATTTGGATGCGATCAAAGGGCTGGTTTCTGCTGATATGGGTGTGACGCTTTTGCCGGAAAGCGCCTTTAATGAAACGGCTCCCCGTTTTACAAAGAAGATCCCGATTGATTATCCTCAAGTAAAGCGCACAGTCGGAATCATCACCCCTAAAAACAGGGAGCTTTCCCCTTCTGCAAAAGTCTTTTATCAGTTCGTAAAGAAGTTTTTTTCTCGCCTTCAGCAATACCAATAGCCAGTATGACAACGAATTCAGCCGGGCGCAAAAGCTTGGCTGTTTTCATTTTATCATAAACAATGATTAATGTCTGAATTTTCTGTCCATTTATTCTCTGCGCATCTCTTCTATTGTAAAAAGCACATCTTATATATGTATGTTTATCCCCTTTTTTTATGCTGATTTTTCATACTGACGCCAGTTTTTTCTGTCTGGAAACGGGCTCGCCTGCACTGGCTGCAGCCTGGAACCGGCCTTTGACTCGTCAAAACCGCTGAAGTGAATGACATATTCCGTCAGCCGGATCGCGCCGTCACAAAGGACCGAAAAGGCGATCATATCGCCGCTCCCGTGATGAAGTTTTAAAAAAAGCCGCCATTCAGGCGGCTTATCGTTTCATTTTATTCCTTACTTTTTCGGCATATCGGCATGGATTAAATAATGAATCAACGCTTTTTGCTCTTGTTCGGAAAAGCCGCTTTTGGCGTCGATCCAGAATTCATGCCCTTTGCCGGTTACCCTGACCGCTTTTAAGTCGGGCGATTCCGAATTGCTTTTGACGACCTGCTGTCTTAAATCTCTGTCGATCATCGCCAGCAAACTGTTATAAGGATCCGCCTGCTTACCTTTTATGACCGTCTTTGGTAAGCCTGTCTCTTTTAATGAGCTTCCCACTGCAATCCCTCCGTCGTGCAAATAAGGAGCGCGCCAGTAAACGCCGATCAGACTCGGCACTTTGTACCCGCCTTTGGAATCTCCCTGCGCCCAGGAAAGCTTGATCTGTTCGGGGTCAAACCCGGCTGTCGGGACTTTCAGGATCTTCGGTTTGCGCGGCAGAGGCACCGGTGTGTCAGGCGAATGAATAAGGCTTTTCCCGAATATGTTTTCCGTTTTCTTAAAAGACCGGGCCCTTGTCGGCTCGGTTCCGATTTTTTCAACCGAGATGACCTTGTTGTTCGTCAAATACCGGCCGGCATGACAGGATATGCAGCCCGCTTGTTCAAAAACACGCCTGCCGCGCCTGACGGTTTGGCTGTCGGTTTTTTGCCGCGGATCAGGAGGTCTAAGTGTATTTTGCCAGGCGGATACAGCGTTGTTTTCTTCATTCACTTTTCGTCCGGGTGAGCTCACAAGTACGCCGTCGGGCGCCGCCAATGTGATGTTAGGATAGTTTGGCGGCTTGACCATTTGGTTGACGCCCGGTACTCCGGGAGTGGGATCGGCTTTTTTGAAAAACGCAGTCGGACTTTCCTTTTTTTTCGGCTGATACCTGTATGTTGAGACGGGAGCCCTTTGCAGGATCGTCCCGATATAAACATCTTCGCTCATGCCGAAAAGCGCCCGGCTTGCCGGGGCTTGCGAGAGGCTGTCCGAATTTTGCGCATGAACATTATTGCTGAACACAGTCAAGCCTTTAAAAGGACCGGCCATTGCCGAACCGCTCCAGCTGTACGGATGGTCGCCCAATGTATAGGCATCCGGAATCTGCGTGGGATTGCTTTTCATATCGATCGTCGAGTCGAAAAAACCTCTCGGCCACTTCAGGAAAATGCGATCGACCGCATCTTCGAGGCGGTCCGGATCGGGAAGGCGTTCTTTTTTGCCGTTTCTGGCAGTGATCACAGGGCTTTTATCATTCATAAATTGTTGAATATTATCAATTTCGGCATGTGTAAAATAAGCCGCTGAATTTGTCGCCAGCGCCAGCATCAGCCCTGTATTTAAATCAGAGTTTGTCACGCCTTCCATCACCTTCATCGTTTTCGGATCGACTGCGGCGTGGCAGGCCGCACAGCTGATGCCGGCTTTGATTTTTCCGTCAGCGTATTTGAAAGGCATGCCGAGCGGTGCGTATGCCCCTTTTGGAACATCAATGCCGGTGTCGATCTTCTCGCCTTTTTTAAAGATTTTCCCGCCGACCTTAACTGTTTCAGCTAATTCGATGCGCAAGTTCGTCGTCCCTTTCCCTTTCAATCCGGCAATGGCTTTCGTCATGTTGGCTGCTGTAATGGGACCGTCAAGGAGTCCGATGATATCTGTCAAAAACACTTCGTTGCCGAAAGTTTCCTTATAAAATGTCTCCCGTCCCAAGTCGAGAAGGCGGTCATCAACCTTTACAGCTCCCTCCTCTGCGGAGGCGGGCTTGTCCGGTGTAAATGCTCCCCATAGATCGTATCCGTGCACTCGTTTTTCTTTTGAGATGACTTTTTCTTTAGGAGGCATATATACATATTCCGGTTCAAGATGTCTGACCGTGATATAGCCAATTACGGCTAAAATCGCGATGATAGCAAATGCGGCTAACCATTTATGCTTTTTCATCATTGACCCTCCTTTCTAATTGAATAGGATTCCCCAGAGCTGCCGTGAATCATTTAGAACGTATTACCAGCTATAACTTCCGGCGTCCCATGCCAGAATATGCATATGATGGGATTAAAGGAATGAGGCCATTTTGAAAAAGCTAAGCATTGTTCTTGCCATTTTTATATGTGCGCTAATTTCATTTATTATATGGCTGAATGCCGGGAATGAAAAATTGGGACTCCCGGATGAAGAAGCAGAGGCCGTCAAATCCTCCAAAAAACCGGTCATTGTCCTGATCATCGACTCTTTGATGGATCAGCCTTTGAAAAAAGCGATTCAAGCAGGCCGCGCCCCGGCATTAAAATTCTTTCTTGAAAACGGTCATTATGAACCTGAAGTGGTAAACGCGTATCCGACCATGTCGGTCTCGATTGACAGCACCCTGCTCACCGGAACTTATCCGAATATCCACCGCGTTCCCGGGCTCGTCTGGTATGATCAGGATGAACAGAGAATCGTGAATTACGGGAGCGATAAAAAAGAAATCGCCACACTCGGCATCAAACAAACGATCGAAGACGGGATATTTTCTCTTAATCACCGCCATTTAAGCCGGAAGGTGACAACGGTCCATGATGATTTGCAAGTGCGAGGAAAACAGTCGGCATCCATCAACGGGCTCATATACAGAGGGCCTGACCGCCACGAATTAAATATCCCGCCCCCGCTCAAAAAGCTTAAATTGATGCCTGAACATATGATGGTAAACGGGCCGGCTCTTTTTTCGTTCGGCCGCTTTGCCCAGCTCGATCCCGATAACCCCCACCACCATATTTGGCAAAGTTATGGCGTTAACGACAAGTTCACAGCACAGGAAGTGGCCTATTTAATTAAAAAGAGGAAGCTTCCTGCGCTGACTGTCGCCTACTTGCCCGATTTTGACCATGATGCACACAAAAAAGGCCCGATGGATATGAAAGGCCTCGAAAAAATGGACCAGCAGCTGCAGCGTATATTGAATGCATATGATTCTTGGCGCGATGCGGCCGAAAAAGCGGTATGGGTCGTCATGGGTGATGGCGGGCAGACAGCGATCGGACGCGATAAAGACAAGGCCGCCATCCGGCTTCATTCGCTTTTTAAAGGATACCGGATCGCTAAAATAAACGAAGCCCCCGATCGAAACGCCCAGCTTCTTTTTGCAGTAAACGACAGAATGGCATACATTTATGTCACGGATCGAAACATGCCGCTGCAAGGTGCCGTCAATGAATTGAAAAAAGACGAACGAATCGCTTTCACAGCGTGGAAAAAAAGCGGCTGGATATATGTTGATTCGAAGCGTTCTTTAAAACCGCTTCGGTTTCGTCCAAAAGGCGGCTATCAAGATCCTTACGGGCAGTCATGGACGATCAGCGGAGATTTTTCTTTATTGGACATTAAAGCAGACGGCGTCTCGATCCAATACGGCGATTACCCGGATGCTCTTGCCCGCCTATACAGCGCCATGCATTCGCATCGCGGACAGTTTGTGATCGCCGACGCGAAACCCGGGTTCCAATTTGCCGGCGAAAAGTCTCCCCTCCATTTTGGCGGAGGCGGCCATGGCTCACTTTATAAAACGGATAGCTTGGCTCCGATGATCATCGTCGGTTCGGAAAAAGTTCCGGAACATCTTCGCCACCTTGAAATGAAAGATTTTTTTATGAAGCTCGTACAATGACCCGGTCATGTCATCAATGATCGGGTTTTTTCTTTTTTATAAGTTTCTTCTTTGACAATCTTTTGTTGTTCTATGTATGATAATACCGTGTTTTAGTTTATTTACTTAATTAATTAAAATGGAGAAGCAGGTGCTTTTTATGAAACAAGATAAAGTCAGCCGCAAGACCGTTGTGCAGTTGATCGAAGCTTTCAACCGGCTGCGGTATGCGGAAATGAAGCAGTCTTTTCCTGCAGTTGAATGGAAAAAGACTGAGGCAAAAGCGCTGATGTTTTTAAATGAAGCAAGCGGTGAAGGCAAAATGGCATCCGAAATCAGCCGCGCTCTGCATGTCACCTCCCCTTTCGTCACGCAGATGTTGAACAGAATGGAAAAAAAAGGGCTCGTTTTTCGGCGCATGGATGAGGATGACAGGAGGATCGTCCGGATTTTTTTAACCGATGAAGGAAAAAAAGCGGCGGACGATGCGCTTAAAGGGCTGAACCGGTGGTTCCTGCAGCTCACTCGGTTTCTGGGCGAGGATGAAAGCAGGCAGTTCGCCGATTTGATTCATAAGTTATCCGAGTTTATCGAACACGGAGAAAAAACAAGTGAAAAGAAGGTTGAAAAATGATCTCACTCTTAAAATATTTAAAGCCTTATAAGCTGCAAGTGATTCTTGTCGCTGTTTTTACTTTGCTGAGCAGTGTGCTTGAGCTTTATTTGCCGACGTTAATGGCAGATGTCGTTGATGTCGGAATCGTGAACGGCGACATGCCATTCATATTGAGAACCGGCGGCTGGATGATCGCCTGCTCCCTTCTGGCCATCATCATGACTGTCGGAAAAGCGTTTTTCGCTTCGAAAACAGCCCTCGGCTTTGGAAGGGATATCAGGCGCAAGCTGTTTGTCAAAGTTGAACACTATTCAATGGATGAATTCGGAAAAATCGGTTCTGCTTCTCTCATTACCCGTACCACAAATGATGTCAAGCAAGTCCAGGATGTACTCAACATGATGCTTTCATTGATGACAAGAGCGCCGTTAATGCTGGTCGGCGGTATTGTGCTTGCCGTGTCCAGAGATGCCAAGCTGTCGATTATATTTCTGGCCGCTCTCCCGATCCTTGCGGGGCTGATTTTTCTCATTACAAGAAAAGCTGTTCCCTTATTCGGCGTTCTTCAAAAAAAGACGGATCGTCTCAACCTTGTTCTCAGGGAAGGTTTGACTGGAGTTCGCGTCGTTCGCGCCTTTAACCGAGTTGATCAAGAAAAAGCCCGTTTTCAAAAGGCAAACGAAGAGTTTCGCGATACAGGCATCGCCGTCAACAGAATCATGGCTTTTCTATTTCCTGTCATGATGATTATGATGAATTTCACGAACATCGCGATTATCTGGTTCGGAGGCATCCGCATCGATCAAGGCAGCATGCAGGTCGGGAACTTAATGGCTTTCCTTCAATATGCATCCATGATTCTAATCGCGCTGATCATGCTTGCGATGACATTCGTGATGATCCCAAGGGCTCAGGCATCTGCCGACCGCATTAACGAAGTGCTGTTAACAGTGCCTTCGATTACCGATCCGAAAGAGCCGCAGAAAGACAGCGGCTTGCGCGGTTATGTGGAATTTCAAGATGTGACTTTTCGTTATGCCGGAGCTGAAAAGCCCGTTCTCGAAAATATTACGTTCAAGGCAAAACCGGGTGAAACGACTGCGATCATCGGCAGCACAGGGGCCGGAAAAACGACGATTCTTCAATTGATCCCGAGATTTTTCGATATTGAAAAAGGGTCTGTGCTTGTCAACGGAACAGATGTCAGAAAGATGGCGCAAAAGGAGCTTCGCGCGAAAATCGGCTATGTCCCGCAAAAAGCTTCAATATTCAGCGGGACGATCAAGGACAATATCCGATTTGGCAAAGAAGATGCAACAGATGAAGAAATTTTGGAAGCACTTGAAACGGCACAGGCTGCCGAGTTTGTGGAAGGCAAGGAAAATGGAATTGAATCTGATATCGAGCAGGCCGGAGCCAACCTTTCAGGCGGCCAGAAACAGCGGCTTTCCATCGCCCGGGCATTGGTCAGAAAACCGGAAATTTATTTATTTGACGACAGCTTTTCGGCGCTTGATTACAAAACGGATCAAAAGCTGAGAAAAGCGCTTCAGAAAACCACCGCTGATGCCGCCGTCATTATTGTTGCCCAAAGGGTAAGCACGATTACAGATGCGGACCAAATCATCGTATTAAATGAAGGAAAAATAGCCGGTATCGGCACCCATCAACAATTGCTTGCTGAAAATGGAATTTACCAGGAAATTGTGGCATCACAGCAGGCCGAGGAGGAAAGCGCATGAGCCAACAACAAAAGCATCACGGCTCGATACCAAAAGGAATGCACGAGACAAAACCGAAAGAATTTAAAAAGACCCTCTTGAGATTGGCCCGCTATTTAAAACCGCGGACCTTCCAGCTGGTGCTCGTTGTCTGTGCTGCAATATTGGCGACGTTGTTTAATGTCATCAGTCCAAAACTTCTCGGAGATGCGACCTCTTCCCTTTTCGCAAGCTTTACAGAAGGCACCGGTGTTCAATTCGGCTTTCTCGGCCGGATCACGATGATCCTGGCAGGACTGTATCTGCTTTCTGCTTTCTTTACGTTCTTGCAGCAATACCTGATGGCCGGCGTAGCCCAGAAAACGATATACGAAATGCGCCAGGAAGTGAATGAAAAGCTGACGCGACTCCCTTTAAAGTACTATGACAAGCATTCGCATGGCGATACGCTCAGCCGCGCCGTCAATGATATTGACAATATTAATACGTCACTGCAGCAGGCGCTGACGCAAATGATTACGTCTGTCATTACCATAGTCGGAATCATCGTCATGATGCTCCTGATCAGCCCTGTGCTGACGCTCGTCGTCTTCATCACGGTTCCGCTCAGCATGCTCGCTGTCCGATTTATCGCCTCATTTTCGCAGAAACACTTCGGCACGCAGCAGAAAGAACTCGGCGACATCAACGGACACGTTGAAGAGATGTTTACAGGGCACCAGGAAGTAAAGGCATTCGGTCATGAAGAAAAAGCGATTCAGCAATTCAATGAAGTGAATGAGCGTCTTTACCAGTCAGGCTGGAAAGCGCAGTTTATTTCAGGTCTGATGATGCCGATCATGACATTCATCGGCAACCTCGGCTATGTGTTTGTCAGCATAACCGGCGGTATTTTCGTTCTTAACGGCACCCTCTTAATCGGAGGCGTGCAGGCTTTTATCCAATACACGCAGCAATTTTCCCAGCCGCTCGTTCAAGCTGCCGGAATCGCGAATACAATCCAATCGGCAATCGCATCCGCCGAAAGGGTGTTCAGTCTTTTAGACGAAGACGAGGAAACCGAGGAGACGCCGGCTTCCATCGATACCGGCGCATTAAAAGGCGATGTATCGTTTGAACGTGTCGCCTTCGGCTATGATAAAAACGTTCCGGTCATCCGCGATTTAAGCCTCCATGCCAAAGAAGGCCAGACAATTGCGATCGTCGGACCGACTGGTGCAGGAAAAACGACGATCATCAATTTGCTGATGCGGTTTTATGAATTAAACAAAGGCAGCATCAAGGTCGGCGGCACTGACATCAGCGAACTGTCGCGCGAACAGGCCAGAAGCATGTTTGCGATGGTTTTGCAGGACACATGGCTGTTCAACGGCACCATCCGCGAAAACATCGCCTACGGACGTGATGGCGCAACAGATGAAGACATCATCAGGGCGGCAAAAGCCGCCTATGCCGACGATTTTATCCGTACCTTGCCGGACGGCTATGATACGGTACTGGGCGAAGATGCCCAAAACATCTCGCAAGGGCAGCGGCAGCTCCTCACGATCGCGAGAGCCATTTTAGCCGATCCGAAGATTTTAATATTGGATGAAGCGACTAGCAGTGTCGACACCCGGACGGAAATGAATATTCAAAAAGCGATGAACAAACTGATGGCTAACCGCACGAGTTTTGTCATCGCCCACCGTCTTTCTACCATTAAAGATGCCGACCTGATTCTTGTGATGAAAAACGGAGATATTATTGAAAAAGGCAGCCATGAAGAGCTTCTCCGCGAGAACGGTTTTTACGCCGATTTGTATAACAGCCAGTTCTCCCGGGAAGAAGCCGTAAGCTGAAAGATCGAGGCCGTACCTCATCAGGTGCGGCCTCGTTTTTTTCATCCATCTCTGAGCTGATGTTCCCGGTGTTGTGAGCATACCTCGCCTTTTTTCCTTTTTTAGATCCGATACTTTCGGCCAATTGACAATTTTTTCATGATATGTCCGTTGAAACCGTTGTAAAAATAGTGATAACGTAAAGATTGAACCGGTTCATCATGTATAAACGATTCATGTTAAAGGAGAGAGTTGACGTGGCAAATTCAAATTCACTTCAATCAAGCAAGCACTATGCCAATTGGATTCCGATGAAAGAAATCAGCTCCAGTAATGACCGGCTGTTTCCGTTCCCGATTTATAACCGGATCAGAAAGACGTCTCCTCTGCGTTACGATGATGAGCGAAAATGCTGGGATATCTTTTCGTATGAAGACGTTCAATTCGTGTTAAAAAACCCGAAGCTTTTCTCTTCAAAACGCGGCGGTAATATGGAAGGAAAAAGCATATTAACAATGGACCCGCCGAAACACACAAAAATGAGGGCCATCGTTAATAAAGCTTTTACGCCGAAAGCGGTGAAAGAGCTTGAGCCGCATATCGAAGAAGTGACGGCTTTTTTATTTAACGAAGCGAAACAGAAGGATTTGTTTGATGTGGTGGATGACTTGGCTGCTCCCCTTCCCGTCATTATCATTGCTGAACTTTTGGGCGTTCCGGCTGAAGACCGCCTCATGTTTAAACATTATTCAGACATCCTTGTCGCAGGTGCGGAAGACCGCTCGGCTGAAGCCGCTGAACAGATGTACAAACGCCGTGAAGAAGGCAATCGGTTTTTGGCGGATTATTTTAAAAACATTATCAAGCAGCGCAAAAAAGAGCCAAAAGACGACCTGATTTCGCTTTTGCTACGGGCAGAAGTTGACGGCAAGTCGCTGACAGAAGAAGAACTGCTGAATTTTTGCATCATTCTTTTGGTCGCAGGCAACGAAACGACAACTAACCTGATCGCAAACAGCGTCCGCTATCTCACCGAAGACAAAGCCACACAGGAAGCCGTAAGGCAAGATTTGTCCCTCGTTCCTGTTTTTGTTGAAGAAACACTGCGGTATTATCCGCCCGTGCAAGCAATCGGCCGCACGGCGGCTGAAGACCTTGACATCAAAGGCGTGCGGATTGCAAAAGGTTCCACGGTGATCAACTGGGTCGCTTCAGCGAACCGTGACGAACTGAAATTTGACGACCCTGACAGCTTTAAGCTTGATCGTAAATCAAACCCTCATATGAGCTTCGGCTTCGGCATCCACTTTTGTCTCGGTGCTCCCCTTGCCCGGCTTGAAGCGAAAGTCGCACTCGATTACTTGCTGCGGCATGCATCCGTGGAAAAGGACAGCTCAGAGGAGCTTGAAGCGATTCAAAGTCCGTTTGTCTTCGGCGTCCGTCATCTCCCCGTACGCCTTTCGCAAAAATAGCACGAAAAAAGGACAGGCTGTTTCAAGCCTGTCCTTTCCTGATTGTTTAAGGGTTTGTAGACCACATGCCCGCTGATTTAATAAAAATGCGCGGATGCAGTTTAAGTTGGGCAACCATGTATTCCGCCAGATCTTCAGGCTGCATGACGCGTTCCGGATTGCCGTCTGTTAATTTGGAGTCGATTGCCAAGTCCGTCGCAACCGTGCTCGGTGTAAGAGCACTCACGCGGATATTGTGCTTTCTGACTTCCTGCATCAGCGATTCGGTCAGTCCGAGTACCGCGAACTTAGACGCGCTGTAGGCGCTTGTCCCGGCTGCTCCCCTTTGGCCTGCTGTAGAAGAAATATTAATAATATCGCCGGCTTTTCTTTCGATCATTTCAGGCAGAACGGCGCGTGTTACATTATAAACTCCCATCAGATTCACCTGGACAATATTTTCCCACTCCTCGGGGGATTGCTCAAGAAATCCTGCAAACCCGCCGATCCCGGCATTGTTAATGAGAATGTCGATTTGTCCAAGCTCTCCTTTTACGGATTGGACTGCACGTTCTACAGCTGTTAAATCCTTTACGTCAGCTGCGGCTACAGATACTTTTACGCCGAACGCCTTTAATTCCTCTGCTGCTTTTTCAAGATTCGCAGCTGTACGGCCGATAAGGCCGATATGTACGCCTTCTTTTGCAAGGGCAATCGCTGTTGCGCGGCCGATCCCTCTTCCCCCTCCTGTAATCAGAGCGGTTTTGTTTTGTAAAGATTGCATATGAAAAACTTCCTTTCTATATGTATCACACGTTTAAATTATAGGAAAATAAACTACGTTTTTGCAAATATGACGACTTGCGAAGAATAAACCTCCTGCGCAGCTGGCATCTTCCGCGAACCGACCGGATTAAATCGGCCATCGTTATATTCGATTGCATGAAGAAACAAAAAAAGAACCATGGTTTTACCAGGTTCTTTTAATATTGCATAAAAACAGACGCGATGATATAATCAGATCACGTACGTTTAAAATTAAATGTCATAGATTTCCCATCTTACATTTTAAGTCTACCATATCGGAAAGCTCTTGTCAAATTTTTTTTCGAAGGAGAGATGCAGAATGAGTCATTTCGTTCTCGGTTTTCATGAAATGGAAAAAACACAGCTTTTGCTTGTCGGGGGAAAAGGGTTAAATTTAGGGGAATTATCAAAAATTCAAGGAATACAAGTACCAGAAGGCTTTTGCGTCACGACAGCAGGATTTCAAAAAGCCGTCAAAGGAAACGAAACGTTCCAAGCGTTGCTGGCTCAACTGGCCATGCTAAAAGTTGAGGATCGGGATCAAATTAGTGACATCAGCAGGAAGATTCGGCAAATCATTATGGAAGGAGAAATTCCTGCTGATGTTGTGAAAGCAGTTGCTCACTATCTCTCTCAATTTGGCAAGAAACATGCTTATGCAGTGCGTTCTAGCGCGACTGCCGAGGATTTGCCGCATGCTTCTTTTGCGGGTCAACAAGATACCTATTTAAATGTTATCGGCAAGGATGCGATCTTGCAGCATATCAGCAAATGCTGGGCTTCCCTGTTTACGGAGCGCGCGGTCATCTACCGTATGCAGAATGGATTCGATCACAGGCAAGTTTATTTATCCGTTATCATTCAAAAGATGGTTTTCCCGCATGCTTCAGGAATTTTATTTACCGCTGATCCGATGACTTCCAACCGGAAACTGCTTTCAATCGATGCCGGTTTTGGACTTGGAGAAGCTCTGGTCTCCGGCTTGGTCTCTGCCGATTGTTATAAAGTGCAAAACGGACAAATCGCCGATAAGAGAATAGCGGCCAAGAAATTGGCGATTTATGGACGAGCACAAGGCGGAACAGAGACAAAGCAGATCGATCCTGATCAGCAGATGTCTCAAGCACTCACTGACGGGCAAATTTTACAGCTGGCACGTATCGGAAGACAGATCGAAGCTCATTTTGGCCAGCCGCAAGATATCGAATGGTGTTTGGCTGATGATACATTTTATATTGTTCAGAGCCGGCCGATCACGACTTTATTCCCGATCCCTGAAGCGAATGATCAAGAAAATCACGTCTATCTATCTGTTGGTCATCAGCAAATGATGACTGATCCCATTAAACCGTTGGGATTGTCTTTTTATCTGTTAATTACTCCTGCACCTATGCGTAAAGCCGGCGGGAGATTGTTTGTTGATGTTGCGCCTAGGCTGACGACACGTGCCGGCCGGGAAGCTTTATTAAACACCGTGGGAGCAGATCCGCTTACAAAAGACGCAATCATGACCGTAATCGAGCGAGATTTTATAAAATTGATGCCAAATGATCAAACAGCACCGATTCCGGGCAACGGTCAAACAGATATGCCGGTGCAATTCGAGAACGATCCGACAATCGTTTCTGATTTGATGAAGCGCAATCAAACATCGATCGAAGAGTTAAAGCAAAACATCCAAGCGAAATCGGGATCGGATTTGTTTGATTTTATACTGGAAGATATCCAACAATTAAAGAAGATCGTATTTGACCCGCAAAGTACGGCTGTGTTTATGGCTGCTATAAATGCGACAACATGGATCAATGAAAACATGAACAAGTGGCTAGGCGAAAAAAACGCCGCTGATACCCTTTCTCAATCTGTACCGGGCAATATTACTTCGGAAATGGGTCTGGAGCTGATGGATGTCGCGGATGTGATTCGCCCTTATCCAGAAGTGATTGATTATTTGCAGCATGCAAAAGAAGATAACTTTCTCGATGAACTGGTTAAGTTTGATGGTGGAAAGGAAATTCAAGACGCTATTTATGATTATCTCAGCAAATACGGAATGCGGTGTCCCGGAGAAATTGATATTACAAGACCTCGCTGGAGTGAAAAACCAATTACACTTGTCCCCATGATTCTTAGTCATATCAAAAACTTCGAGCCTAACGCCGGCAATCGAAAGTTTGAGCAAGGGCGGCGGGCTGCTTTGGAAAAAGAACAAGAGTTAATTGATCGATTGAAGCAATTGCCGGATGGTGAACAAAAAGCTAAAGAAACAAAACGAATGATCGATCTCATCCGGAATTTCATCGGCTACCGGGAATATCCAAAATACGGCATAGTCAGTCGCTACTTCGTATATAAGCAGGCATTGCTGAAAGAAGCCGAACAACTCGTACAAGCGGGCGTTATTCATGAAAAAGAAGATATATACTACCTCACTTTTGAAGAGCTTTACGAAGTCGCACGCACAAAAAAAATAGATAACCAGATCATCAGCAAACGGAAAGACGAGTACAAATTATATGAAAAACTAACTCCACCGCGTGTGATCACGTCTGATGGCGAAATCATTACAAGTGCGTACAAACGAGAAAATTTGCCGCCTAATGCGATTGCAGGCCTGCCTGTTTCTTCCGGAGTGATAGAAGGAAGAGCACGTGTCATTTTAAACATGGAAAATGCCGATCTGGAAGATGGAGATATATTAGTCACCTCCTTTACCGACCCAGGCTGGACACCATTATTTGTATCCATAAAAGGCCTGGTCACCGAAGTCGGCGGATTGATGACCCACGGAGCAGTGATCGCACGCGAATATGGCCTGCCGGCAGTCGTCGGAGTGGAGAATGCGACTGGGCTGATAAAAGATGGGCAACAAATTCGCGTGCATGGCACAGAGGGATATATCGAAATATTGTAATGGTGTCTGTTGCCCAAATAAATACGGGAGTCGACAGTGCATTTAAAAGAACTCTTCAGATTTAGTATCTATCAGGGAAAGGATCCGGAGATAATTTTCTTCAGTCAGAACAGCTGCCAGCAATACAGGTAAATTATACCTGTAATAATCGGCTGATTTGACTGAAAAGATGATCTATGTCCTTCCCTCCCTGTCTTTTCATAATCATCCATACGTTAACTTCAAAAGATGAACCTGACAATTTTATTGTAAATATGGGTGAAACCGAGTATACTCATATAGTTGCCAATCATGAAGAAAAACAATGAACGGCGGTGGAGACACGTTATTATATAAGATGAAAAACGAAAGAAACAAATTGGGACTCCAGATATTCGGGAATCCTACATATCATTTGTCGTCATGTTTTTGGGTAAATTGTATTACAGGAGGTTTGATATGGAGAAAAAGTTTAATTCCAAAGCAATATTAGTCACCTTCATGATTGGTGCATTTTTTGCAATATTAAACGAAACGCTGTTGAACATCGCATTAACAGAGCTGATGGAAGTCTTTCACGTTGATGCCCCGACTGTTCAATGGCTGGCAACCGGATTTATGCTTGTCATGGGTGTTTTAATGCCTATTTCCGCTTTACTGATTCAATGGTTCACGACAAGACAGATGTTTATCGGCGTCATGTCGATTTTTTTAGTCGGAACCATCATCGCCGCTTGTGCAGTGAATTTTCCGATGCTCTTGACGGGGCGCATGATTCAGGCGGTCGGTACAGGTCTCTTGATCCCTATTATTATGAACGCACTCTTGCTCATTTATCGGCCTGAAGTCCGCGGGAAAATCATGGGGACGTTCGGTTTGGTCATCATGTTTGCTCCGGCGATCGGCCCCACTCTTTCGGGCGTCATTGTTGACATCCTCGGCTGGCGCTGGCTGTTTATTATCGTCATCCCTTTTGCAGTATTTTCAATCTTGTTTGCGGTGAAGTATTTGCAAAATGTCGGAGAAGCGACGCGCCCGCGGGCTGATTTTTTATCGATCGTTCTCTCAACCATCGGGATCGGCGGAATCGTATACGGATTCAGCAGTGCCGGAGAGGCTCCGGAAGGGTTTCAGTCCCCTCTGATCATCGGTGTAATCATCGTCAGCCTGATCAGTATCGTGTTGTTCGTGCTTCGTCAGCTGAAGCTTGAACAACCGTTGCTCGATGTGCGTGTGTTCGCCTATAAAAATTACACGCGCGGGGTCTGCCTATTTGTGATTGTCATTATGGCGATGTTCGCTTCCGAAATCGTGATGCCGATGTATTTGCAAGGACCGCTTGGTTTTACAGCCAAAGCAGCAGGGCTTTTACTTTTGCCCGGGGCCTTGCTAAACGGTCTCATGTCACCGGCCATGGGCGCTTTATTCGATAAGTTCGGGCCGAGAAAACTCATCATTCCGGGTACGATCGTTCTCGTCGGCGTGATGTTTTTCTTCAGTAGGATCAATCCTTCGGTGCCGGTCTGGGCGTTTATTATTGTGTACATCATCTTGATGCTGTCGATCTCAGCCATCATGATGCCTGCGCAGACGAATGCATTAAACGAATTGCCGAAACATTTATATCCTCATGGAACGGCAATCGCCAACACGCTTCAGCCTGTTGCAGGCGCACTCGGTGTTTCGGTGTTCGTCAGCATCATGAGCCAAGGCCAGAAAAGCTATCTTGCCGGACAAGAAGCCGCAAGCCCACAAATCGTGCATGAAGCGATGACTCACGGTGTTCACCATGCCTACTGGTTTGCGCTTGCTTTATGCTGTATCGCTTTCTTTACCGCTTTATTTATTAAAAAAGCGGTCGCGCCTGATTTTGATAAAGAATAAACAAAAACTTAAAGGATGTCCTTCCAGGGGCATCCTTTTTTATCGTTGTTCTGCCGCGATTCTTTCGGCTCTTATTTTCAGAATTGACGAGATTTTGTGATATAATGCTAGAATCATATTCATTTTATCGGAAAGGAACGGATTCCATGGAGTCATTTGTTGATCAAAAAGACGGGATTTTCAAATCCGTATGTTCGCTCGACTGCCCGGATCAATGCGGGCTGCTCGTTCATAAAAAAGACGGAAAAATCGTTAAAATACAAGGCGACCCGGACCATCCGGTCACACAGGGCAATATTTGCAATAAAGTCCGCAATATGACGGAGCGTATTTATGATCCCAAACGGCTGAAAACTCCGCTGAAACGGACGGGTCCAAAAGGTGACGGGATTTTTGAACCGATCAGCTGGGATGAAGCAATTGAAACGATTCGCTCCCGCTGGCAGTCGCTCATTGAACAGGAAGGCCCCGAAAGCATTCTGCCCTACAGCTTTTACGGCAATATGGGGAATTTGACGGCTGAAGGAATGGACAGGCGCTTTTTTCACCGCCTCGGGTCGAGCCAGCTTGACCGGGCGATTTGCACTCCTGCCGGTTCTGTCGGCTATAAATACACGATGGGCGGAAGCATCGGCACAGACCCTGAAGATACAACGGAAACAAAACTGTTTATCTTTTGGGGAATCAATGCAGTCTCAACCAACATGCATCAAATCACTATTGCTCAAAAAGCCCGGAAAAACGGTGCAAAAATCGTTGTGATCGACGTTCATAAAAATCAGACCGGGCGGATGGCGGATTGGTTTATTCCGATTCGTCCCGGCACGGACAGCGCGCTTGCGCTTGGCATTATGCATGTCTTATTCGAGGAAAATTTGGCTGATGAACCATTTCTGAAAGAATTTACAGTCGGCCATGAAGAGCTCCGTCGCCATGTACTGCAATACGATCCCGCCACTGTAGAGGCAATCACCGGCGTATCCCGGAATGATATTGTCGAGCTCGCCCGCTTGTACGGCCGCACCTCCCCTTCCCTGATCCGGATCGGCAACGGTCTTCAGCATCATGACAATGGAGGAATGATTGTTCGCACCATCGCGTGCCTCCCCGCGATCACGGGCCAGTGGACGAAAAAAGGAGGCGGAGCGATCAAAGGCAACACGGCATTTTTGGCCTATAATACAAAAGCTTTGCAGCGTCCCGATTTACTAAAAGGCAGAACGCCGAGGGTCATCAACATGAATCAGCTTGGCAAAGCTCTCCTAGAAACCGAGCCTCCGATCCGTTCGCTGTTTGTGTACAGCAGCAATCCGGCCGTCGTCGCGCCGGAGGCGAACAAAGTCAGGAAAGGGCTTGAGCGCGAAGATTTATTCACGGTTGTTCACGATTTATTCTTGACGGAAACGGCACGGTATGCCGATATCGTCCTGCCGGCTTCTTCAGCTTTCGAAAATACGGATTTCTATACATCATATTGGCACCATTATGCGCAAATTCAGCAGCCTGTTATTGAAAAATACGGTGAGAGCAAGTCAAATACAGAAGTATTCAGACTTTTGGCTGAGGCGCTGGGCTTTGATGATGAACCGCTGAAAGATTCCGACGAAGAGATGATCAGACAGGCGCTTGACTACCCTGATAATCCGTGGCTCGACGGCATTGACTACGACAGCCTGACTGAAAAGCATTTTGTCAAAGCCAATCGGAAAACGATTTTTCCTGATAAACTGCCAACGCCCAGCGGAAAAATTGAATTGTACTCAAAACTGATGGAACAGCACGGCTATCCGGGCCTGCCGACTCATACCCCGCTTGTTGAAACTGACAAGTATCCGTTTTTATTTGTACCCGGACCGAATCATAATTTTTTAAATTCGACCTTTTCAAACAATGAAAAGCATATCAAATTAGAAAAGGAGCCGAAACTTCACTTAAATAGAAAGGATGCCGAAGAAAAAGGCATCGAAAACGGAGATTTGGTGAAGGTTTGGAATGACCGCGGATCATGTATCCTGCCCGCTGCGGTCGGAGAACACGTCCTTCCGGGTGTGGCCGTCAGCCAAGGATTATGGGCGGATGCAGATGGGAAGCATTATCTCGTCAATGCACTGACGCCTGATCGATTAGCTGATATGGGCGGTGGAGCAACTTTCTTTTCCGGAAGAGTTCAAATTGAAAAAATATGAACGTGTACAAAAGACCGGTTGAAACAAAACCGGTCTTTTGTCACTTTGTCTTCTTTAAAGTTTTGGCATAATCGGCGGCGAACGCCGTGCTGTTTTTCAAAAATTTGATAATGGTTTGCAGTTCCCCCTCTGAATATCGGCTTAAAAATCCGGCAGATTCTTGCGCCAAGTCTTGAAAGATATGAGAGATCTTCTCCATGTTTTCCGGGATCAGTTCGACTAAAAGACGCCTTCTGTCGGACGAATCCCTGATGCGTCTGACATAGCCCGTTTTCTCAAGGCGGTCGATCACGCCTGTGATCGCTCCCGTTGTCAGCCCGCTTTTTGCGGCAAGCTCCCCCGCTGTTACTTTCCCTTCCCGCGCGATAATCTCAAGGCATTTATGATCCGTGGCGTTCAGTCCGATTTTCTCGCCGATCGCCTCGTGCAGAAAAATGGTTGCGGTGCTGTGAAATCTCAACTGCTGTATCAGCTCGTTGAGCAGCCCTTCTCCTTCAATATGATTTGTTCTTGACATCGGTAACACCCTTCTATAAAATCATTATGTCTTAGCAGCTAAGATATTTATTTCCTGATATAAATGATCATAACAGGATGAAGCGTCCATGCCAAACGCTGCTTTAGAACGAATTTATTTAAAGGAGAATAGATTGATTTGTCACAAACTCAAAATCAAAAATTAGGATTTGTTGTAGCAGGGCTTTTGCTTGCTATTTTGATGGCTTCGATGGACAATACCATCGTTGTCACGGCAATGGGAACAATTGTCGGCGATCTTGGCGGACTCGACAGCTTTGTCTGGGTTGTATCTGCCTTTATGGTCGCTGAAATGGCCGGCATGCCGATATTCGGCAAGCTGTCGGATATGTATGGAAGAAAACGTTTTTTTCTTTTTGGCAGCATCGTGTTCATGGCGGGATCAGCATTGTGCGGAACGGCTACAACCATTGAGCAGCTCAGCATTTACCGCGCGATCCAAGGAATTGGCGGAGGCGCGCTCATTCCGATTGCTTTTACCATCATTTTTGATATTTTCCCGCTGGAAAAACGCGGTAAGATCACTGGACTTTTCGGCGCTGTTTTTGGCCTTTCGAGCATTTTCGGACCGCTCATCGGCGCCTATGTCACTGACTACATCAGCTGGCACTGGATTTTTTATATGAATCTGCCGCTCGGTATGGTTTCTTTTGTTTTCATTCTTCTATTTTACAAAGAAACGAAACAGCATGAAAAGCATCGCATTGATTGGCTAGGGGCGATCACGCTCGTAGGAGCGGTCGTCTGCCTCATGTTTGCGTTGGAGCTCGGCGGCGAGAAATACGCCTGGGATTCGAATGTCATCCTTACACTTTTCGGAAGTGCAGCCGTCTTATTGGTTTGCTTCCTCATGATCGAACGTAAGGCCAGTGAACCGATCATTTCATATGTTTAAAAACCGGCTGTTTGCCGGCAGCACGCTTGTCGCTTTATTTTACGGCGGGACATTTATTTCAGCTACCATCCAGATTCCGATCTTTGTTCAGGGTGTTTACGGAGATTCTGCGACAAACTCCGGGCTTGTTCTTTTGCCGATGATGCTCGGCTCTGTCGTATCAGCCCAGCTTGGCGGATTCTTAACGACAAAAATGAGCTACCGGAACATTATGCTCATCTCAGGACTGGTTCTCGTCAGCGGGTTTTCTTTATTAAGCACGCTTAACATTGACACTCCGCGTTTATTATTAACCATTTATATGATTGTTGTCGGCTTGGGAGTCGGTTTTTCTTTCTCTGTATTAAGCATGGCGGCTATCCATCATTTCGGCCCGGAACAGCGCGGCTCAGCGACTTCTACGAGCAACTTTATGCGCTCTCTCGGCATGACGATCGGCGCCAGTATGTTCGGCATGATTCAAAAAAACCAATTTTCAGAACAGATGGAAGATATGTTTAAAAGCACAGGCGCTTCAAATCTCGCCTCACCGAATGATGCCAACCAGATTTTGTCTAGTGCCCGGGCATCAATGCCACCGGATATTTTAAATCACATCACCGAGGCGCTGTCACATTCGATTGTTCATACGTTTACTTGGGCAATTTTCCCCGCAGCGGCCGCCTTTTTGCTCGTGTTTTTCATGCCGAATGACAGGGTGAAACCGAGAGCTAAGAAGCAAGTAAACAAAGCGGGCTGAACATCTAGCTTTGCAAAGGTTTCTTTTTCCTCATTTTCGAAATCAATAAAAGCGGAACCGGCACAATGCCGAATAAAACCACCGCAATGTAGCTGATCATGTTGCCGAGAGAAAAAACGCCATCGAGGTTTTTGGGCGTCATCGCGATAACATACATCACCGGAAGCAGACCGAACATAATCGGTCTGCTCTTTTTTTTGAAAATTTGCGACAGCCCCAGCGATGCGGCGTAAAATGAGACGGAAAAAGTCGCAAACAACTGCATAATCCAGATGACAAGGAGCAGCGATTCAAAACGTTCAAATATTAAGCCGGGCATTTCAAAACTGCGGATGAGATCAAGCGTCGGCCATGTCAACGCGGTTACCCCGTCGACTGACAGCCCTCCGATCACGAATACGACCGTCGTTAAGTAAAAGAGTATCGCAATGCCGATTCCCATGACAACGACTTTGACACCATCTTTCGGCTTTTTCATAAACGCCAAAAGAAACATCATTACTTCTGCGCTGATAAATGAAAGCATTGTCGCTTTTGTCCCCTTTAATGCCGGCATGATGCCTTCCCCGAGGACTGGCCGCAGGTTATCCAGTTCGAATATGCCAAAACTCATAAATACGACGGTTAAAAAGAAAAGGATTGTAATCGGAAAAATGATTTCAAATAAACGGGCAAGCGATCCCATACCGTCTTTTATCGAATAAAATCCGACCCACATCATCGACATGACGATCGCCCAAATCGGTGTTTGCTGCAGCAAAAAAAAGGTGATGACTTCTGCCATAATTCTTGCTTCAAAAGCCGCAATCATCACAAAATGCTCAATAAACAGTAGGCTGCTCACAATACTGAGCCACTTTCCGACAATGTTTTCCCCATATTGAAAAAATGTTTGCCCGGGATAATCCTGGCTTAATTTTGTCATCACGACTCCGGCTGCCATTGTGACAATTCCGCCTAATAGGACGGAAATCCATACATCCGGCGTACCGGCTTCTTCTGCAGCGGTTCTTGGCAAGGTGAGAATCCCGGCAGCCATAATATAACTGACTAAGACAACAATGGCCTGAGAAGTCGTAATTTTATCTTCGGAACGGATCATTGCGTATTTCTCCGCCTTTCGTGATTAGAAGTGCTTCTGTTACTGATCCCCAACGGTACCGTATTCTTTAATCGTGATTTGCACATGAAATGTAATCGGTATATCGGTAAAAGTCTCATCCCAATTTTTCTTTAGTTTTTCCCAAAGCCTCGGATGCTTGATCCTCAGCTCGTTCCCGAATCCGGCAAGATCTGCTTTGTATTCGGTTTTCATTTTTTTTGTAATGTCCTCCATCGTTTTTTTCACCGTTTTCTCGGTTGTTTTTTCGACCTTTTCTAAAAATTTGTTATCAAAAGCTTTTTCATTCGTGCTCCAGTTTTCCGCAAGATAACCATCTGACTTTACGTTCACTTCAAAAGAAAGACGGTTTCCTTTGACGATAGGCTTGATGTCGCTTTTAATCGTTTCGACACCAAATGCGGTCACTTTTTTTTCTTCCGGGTCATAACTTTTAACCGTGCCTCCAATTCCCATTCCGGTGATCCACATTACCCCTTCTAAGTCATGTTCATCCAAATAACCGATCAGCTTATTGGTTTTTCCGTTGATCGCGGCTGCTCCTGCATATTTGACTTCCCCATCGGTACCAATAACATTTTGAAGCAGATAGCTCGTTCCTGACCTCATTTTGCCTGTCAGTTTGGCAAGTGTCACAGGAGGAAGAATTTTTTTCGCTTTATATTCATTTTCGACGATTTTGCGCAGTCGAAACGCCGGCATTTCACCGGTTTCCTTCAGCTCAAGCGTGTCTCTCGCCCGCCCTCTTGTGACGATCACCATACTGCTCGGCCTGATTTCATTATCGCGGAGAGGCTGATCAAGCAGTTCTGCCAGCGAATAGGTGCGGAGAAGCTCAGCGGCGATGACAATCACCTTTAAATGAGGACTGAATACAGGCCTGTCCTGTCTCAATGCTACTTCAGAGTTAATTTGCTGAAGCGAGTCCCCCGTTCCATAAACGTTAATATACGATTTTTGATCAGTGCTTCCTCCGGTCGATTTTGAACCGGCCGCCTGTTCGTTCACGTATTGATAGATCATCGTGATCCGATCTTTTTTCGGGTAATTACCTCCCATTTCGTCAAATTTTTTTTCGAGTTCGGTTTCTTTGCCTTTGTCAATCCCCATCGCAAATGTGAGACCCAGCTCTTCAATTTCATGGCTGCTCCAGCATCCGGTTAATAAAAACAAAAGGAAAGCAATCGTTAAGTAGCGAATGGTGTTAATTTTTTTCAAACTTTCTCCTCCTTACTTTCGATATCACCAAAAGCATGAGCGGGATGAGCCCGACTAAAAAGATGGCGCTGTTGCCGATCAGATCTCCCATTTGAAAGAGCTGGTCGATATTTTTAGGCGTCATCGCAATGAGATAAATGACCGGAAGCAAGCCGAATAATATCGGTTCCATCCTCCTCTTCAAGAGTTGTGACAGACCTATAGCAGCAGCAAAATAGCTAATCGTAAAATTGGAGAATATTTGCATGATCCAGATGACCAGCAGCATGGACTCAAACCGTTCAAAAATCAGCCCCGGCATTTCAAAGCTTCTCATTAAATCAATCGTCGGCCAGGTCCATGATGTCACTCCATCGACCGACAGTGCACCGATGACCATAATAACGGTGATCATATAAAAGATAATCGGGAAAGAAATGCCCATTAAAGTAGCTTTTAACGCTTGCTCGGGCTTTCTCATAAAAGGAACGATGATCAGCAGAACTTCTATGCCTGTATAAGCAAAAGACGTTGTCTTGACTCCTTGCATCACCGGCACGATCCCTTTCCCGAGAACCGGACGCAAATTGTCGGTCTCGAATATGCTTGCACTCATAAATATGACGACAAGAAAAATGAGTACTGTAATCGGAAAAATGATTTCATAAAGTCGGGCAATCGGATTGATACCGCCGATTATTAAATAGATCCCGCTCCATAAAAAAACCATCGCCATCGCCCAAAGCGGCGTGTCTTCCAGTAAGTAAAATCCCATAACCTCTGTAACAGAGCGGACTTGGAAACTTGACGTTGCGAGAAAATAGCAAATCAAAAGCAGGCTGAAAAGTCCTCCCGGCCACTTGCCAATAATATCGCGGCTGTATTGATATAACGTTTTTTCGGGGTACTCCATGCTTAATTTCACCATGATGAAACCTGCCAATAGAGCAATCAATCCTCCAAATGCAACAGACAGCCAGACATCCGGCGTCTTAACCGCTTCCACAGATGTCCGCGGCAGTGTCAAGATACCAGTTCCCAGCAGAAAATTCGTGATGACGATGACGGTTTGCGAAACGGTAATTTTGTCTTGCTGACTCACCATCATGGAGAAATCCCCCCTTTCCTTTTTCAATCATCAGCCTCTGTCAGTTCCTTGTTTCCTCCTTTTTATTTTTGAAATCACCAGCAGGACGAGCGGTGTCATGCCGCCTAAATAAACGCCGCTGTTTCCAATAAAATCTCCGAATGCAAACATGTTGTTGATATTTTTCGGGATCATGGCCATGAGATAAATCACCGGAAGTAAAGCAAACAGCATCGGCCGAATATTTGTTTTAAAGAGCTGGGCCAGGCCTAATGCTGCACCATAAAAAGAAATGACAAAGGTGGAGAACAGCTGCATGATCCAGATGACCAGCAGCAAAGACTCAAACCGTTCAAATATCAGACCGGGTATTTCAAAGCTTCTCATCAAATCAATCGTCGGCCAGGTTCGTGATACCACCCCGTCTATAGACAGGGCGCCGATTACCATAACGACGGTGATCATATAGAAAAGCAAAGGGATGGCGATCCCGATCACAACCGTATGAATGGCCTTGCGAGGCTGATACATGAAGGGCATCAGGATCAAAATGATTTCAATACCTGAAAAAGACAATGCGGTCACCTTTATTCCTTTTAAGACAGGCCCTATTCCCTTGCCAAGTACAGGACGCAAGTTGTCCACATCAAAAATTCCGATACCCATAAACACGACCAGCAGAAAAAGAATAAATGTAATGGGGAGCACGATTTGGAACAATCGGGCGATCGAACTTAAACCGCCAACGATCAAGTATAATCCCACCCATAAAAAAATCATGACAATGGCCCAGCGGGGTGTTCCTTCCAGTAAAAAAAAGCGGATGATTTCAAGCATCGAGCGGACCTGAAAACCGGAATGGGCCAATAGATAAGATACGAAAAACAAGCTGATCAGGCTGCCGATCCATTTGCCGATGATGTCCTGACTGTATTCATAAAAGGTTTTATTAGGATATTGATGGTTGAGCTTTACCATGATGACCGCGGCCAAGAGAGCGACTAAGCCGCCTAATATAAGCGTGATCCAAACATCAGGGGTTCCGACCTCGTCAACAGACGTTCGCGGAAGTGTCAGGATCCCTGTCCCAAGCAGGAAATTGGTGATGATAACAGCTGTTTGCGAAGTGGTAATGCGCTCTTCTTGCCTGACCATCATAAGCGTTTTCTCCTTTCTCTGCTACTGACGTGTCGAATCGTCTGTTTTTAGCAACTTCGGCCGCTTTTTCATCAACTGTATCGGCATGCGAACGATGAAATCTTTCCAATCTTGCAAACGATAAGGGACAGCCGGGCTTGCGTATGGAACACCAAAGCTTTTCAGCTTCACCGCGTGGCTGGCAAGCATGAGGAAAAACATAATCACCCCGTACAAACCGAACGTGGCTGCACAAAACATCGCCACAAATCTCAACATGCGCAGCGAAATACCGGCGCTGTATTGCGGAATGGCGAATGAAGAAATCGCGGTAACGGCGACAACGATGACCATAATCGGGCTGACAATGCCTGCCTGCACGGCAGCCTCCCCGATGATGATACCGCCGACGATTCCCATCGCCGGACCGATTGGTTTTGGCAGCCGGAGGCCGGCTTCGCGCAAAATTTCGATCGCCACTTCCATAATGAGCGCTTCGATCAGCGATGGAAAAGGTACACCCACCCTCGTTCCGGTAATGGAAATCGCAAGTTCACTCGGAATCAGCCCAGGATGAAACGAAATAAAGGAAATATATAAAGCGGGTCCAAGAAGCGAGATCATCGCTGCGCCAATTCGCATGATGCGGATCAGTGAACTCGGGAGCCAGCGTTCATAATAATCCTCGGGCGATTGCAGGAGCATACTGAATGTAACCGGAACGATTAAAACAAAAGGCGTCCCGTCCAATAAGATGGCCACTCTGCCCTCCATTAACGCACTCATCACCCTGTCAAGACGTTCAGTGCTTTGCACCTGCGGAAATGGACTGAGATAATTGTCTTCGATCAGCTGTTCGACAAAACCTGATTCGAGCACATCATCGATATCAATCTTTTCGATTCTTTTTTTGACTTCTTCCACCAGTCCTGGTTCAGCCACGTCTTTAATATAGGCGACGACAAGATTTTTGACAGCTCGCTTCCCAACTTGAAATTGAACCATAGACAAATTTTGATTTTTGCCGTGCTGCCTCAAAAGGGCTGTATTTGTGCCAATTGTTTCCGTAAAGCCGATGCGCGCCCCTCTGACCAAGGATTCAGATACGGGCTCTTCAATGTTCCTTGTATTTTTTTTAACGGTTCCCAGCAATAAAACTTCCGCTGAACCGTCGATCAGCAGTATGGCCGTACCCATCAACACTTCCGGCACTACTTCGCTGACATGCTTTGCCACTGATACTCCGCTGATTGATAAAATCTGCTTTTGGATTAAGTCCGGTATATTGCTGCTTAATGAAGAAAGCTCAATGTTATATTCTTTGGAGAAATCATCCATAAGGGATTTCATAATATGTTTGTCAATCAGGTCTTGATCTGCAAGCATTTCAACAAAAACAATCGCCGCCCGGATGCCGGTGCGCCCTAAGTTGAATTCTCGGAAATGAACGTCTGAGTTATTCTCCAAGGCTGTTTTGACCGCTTGCAGGTCGTGATCAAAATCGCCGGTCAAATACCCCGTTGATTCCAAAGCCGGCACTTCATTTTTAGGTTTTTCATGCTTGTTGGACGACTGTATCAATCTGCGTGTTTTTGCTTTCCACCATCTCATATCAATCATCCCCTGCCGTACGAAGCCACAGAAATACTTTTGATATGGCAAACGGGACGAAAAAAACAAAAAAAGCCTGCATCAGGACCATCCAGTCCGGAAAATAGGAAACAATCGTTTTCCACATGTTGATCACCCTTTTTTATTGCTGTAGTAAGTCCATCATTTTTATCCTATTATTACCTTGGGTGCCATCTCTAATGGGTGGTAATTTAAACCACGTCAAACAAAAAAGAACCATCTGTGTTAAAAAACACAAATGGTTCTTTCCATTTATTCTTTTTCTAAAAACGCCCGTTTGCGTTTGGCCAGCTCTGAAAATTCCTGATCCAATTCATGATATCTCGGGTCTTGGGGGGTGAGTCCGGCTAATTCTCCGAGAACGGCGGTCATCTGATTTTCGATGCGAAGCCGTTCCTCTTCATAGCGTTTTGCATGTCGCTGTTTCTTTCTGCTCCGATAATCTTTCAATCCGGTTTCGACGCGGGTGATGCGCCCATTTTCAAATACGAGAAGTTTGTTACACAATTGATCTGTAAAATACAGGTCATGCGACACAATGATGATCGTGCCTTGAAACTCAAGCAATGTCTGTTCAAGCTGCTCTCTGCTTGGCAAATCAAGGTGGTTGGTCGGTTCATCCAGAATCAGCAGATCATAATCCTTTAAAATCATACCTGCCAGTTTAATCCGGGTCCGCTCCCCGAGGCTGAATGTCCCGATTTCATTATGAAAGCGGTTTTCTTTGATTCCCATATTGGCCAAAATGGTCCGCGCATTTGCGATTTCGGCTCTGTCAGACAAATTCAGTACTTCAGCCACTGTTTGATCAACGCTTAAATCACTGACATCCTGGCTTAAATATGCGGCCTTTACAGATCGGCTCTTCCATAGCGTTCCGGCTGTTGCAGGTTCAGCATCCAACATCATCTTCACAAGGGTCGTTTTGCCGCAGCCATTGTCTCCGATAAGCCCTATTCTCTCGCCATGTTTGACATAAAAATGGCTGTCTTTGAATAAGGTGCGTCCGTCAAACGCTTTTGTCAGGCCTTTCGCTTCGATAATCCGCTTGCCCCTTTTTTCTCCCGATGAAAATTGAAAATTGACAGATTCTGCTTCTTGTGGCTTTTCCGCTTTGTTTTTTTCAAGTTCCTGTTCAAGGCGTTTAAGCTTTGATTTGACTTGGTTATCGAGCTTTTTGGCTTTTACCCGGTGGTATTCTTTAAAGCCCAGCTGCCTTCGTTCTGACCGTGATCCCTGTTTTGTTGAGTCACGGTGGGCTTTCTGTGACCAATTTTGGAGCGTTGCAATCTGTGACTCGATTCTTTCTTTTTGCTTTTGCTGGACTTCATATTGGTGCAGACGTTCTTCATATAACCGTTTTTTCTCCTGCCGGTATGCACTATAGTTTCCTTGATAAGTGTGCAACTTCCCATCTTCCAGCTCAAGTATTTTGGAAACGGATTGATCCAAGAAATAACGGTCATGAGAAATAATCAATACAGCCCCTCGATATTGTTGCAGTTCTTCAAGGAGCCAGCTGATTCCTTTTAAATCCAAGTGATTGGTGGGCTCATCTAAGATGAGGAGGTCAGGCATCGTTTTCCAGACGTGCGCAAGCGCAAGCTTTAGTTTTTCTCCCCCGCTCAAATGACTGAGCCGCTCGGAATTCCAGCTTTGGACCTTTGATAAGCCAAGACGGCTGGCCAACTGATATAATTTCCCGCCCTCATCGTCTGTTAATATGCTGTTGAAGTCATGAATGGAGTACTCAATCGACTGGAGCAGATAGCCGATTTTAAGCGTCCGGTCTGTTTGAACAGTGCCTTTGTCAGCTTTTATATGACCGCTCAATATATTTGCGAGCGTTGTTTTCCCCGCTCCATTGTATCCGACCAACCCAATCCGCTCTTGATTGGAAATGTCAAAAACGATGTTTTTTAAAATCGTTTGCTCTCCAAAGCTTTTTTGCAAACCTCTTATTTTCATTAAGATCGTCATACCGTTCACCTCTGTTTTTATTTTGGCTGACAACAAAAAACCTCTCGCGGAAACCCGGAGAGGATATCATGCCAAAATATGCACCGTGAAAGCGGTATGAACCGATCCCATTTCTTTGCACGACAAAAAACATGCAAATTTCAGAAATTGATGCAAGGTATAAAAGGGCATACTCATCCTATTCTCCAAGTTTCCGTTTTTTCATATTAAAAAAAACGATGGAAAATAAGATTACTGCTTCATGTCCCCTATACCTATTCCTTTCACTGTATTTACCGATTAGTATATAAACGAAGGTAAACTTTGTCAACAGTTATGCAGCCCTTTTTTCAGCCAATCCCGAAAACTGTTGCCTTCGCCTTAGTTGAGCATTTTATTTTGGAGTCTAAATTTTAAAATTTGATGCAAAAGTGTGAAAATTGTCCGATATTAATCTCGTAACCTATAAAAAGGAGTTTTGGCGAATGAAAAAAATAGTAAATTGGATCAAGCATCCATCTCTTTCCAAAAGATTAGCGGTCTCATTTTTATTGATTTTAACACTCCCTGTTTTAATCCTTTCAGGTGTTTCCTATTATACGGCGGGAAGTTCGATTGAAGATGAAATCATGAGAAGCGCAAGAAACAGCGTGGATCAATTAAACGAAACGATCGATCAAAATATCGAAAAAAAAGCGGATGCTATTACATATTTCAGTGAAGTGATCAAAGAAAAAACATACAAGGATAAAGGCCAGACTTCGTTAAGACAACAGTTTGAACAATACGCCAGACAAAATAAAGATGTAGAAGCCGTGTTCACAGGCTCTGCAGACGGTGTCTACGTGCAGCATCCTTATACGAAAATGCCTGACGGCTATAATCCCGCGGAAAGGCCATGGTTCCAAGAAGCGGTTGAGAAAAAAGGCGAAATCATCGTCACTGATCCATACACCTCTGCCGCTACCGGCAACACGGTCATTACCATCGCCAAGCAGAATGAAGACGGGTCAGGCGTCGCGGCGCTCAGCTTGAATATCGATGAGCTGATTAAAGCGACAAATGATGTCAAAGTCGGAAAAGACGGCTTTGCTTTTATCTCAAGTGCATCTAAAAAATATATCGCCCATCCGAAGATTAAAGCCGGAACTGAAGGTGAAGGCGGTTGGGTTGACCAAGTTTACGGCAAAGAAAAAGGTGTATTCAAATATACTTTTGAAGGAAAAGAAAAGCAAATGGCGTTTGCAACAAACAAACTGACAGGCTGGAAAATTGCCGGGACAATGTTTTCCGATGAGATAACAAACGCCACAAAGCCCGTCTTTTATATGGCTCTGATCGTCTTTTCAGGGGCTTTGGTGCTAGGCGGAATTCTCATTTTCTTTATCGTCCGCGCGATCAGTAAACCATTGAATCAGCTCGTTCAATCTGCAAAAAACATCAGCAGCGGCGACTTGACACAGCAAATTAAAGTCCGTTCAAATGACGAATTCGGGCAGCTCGGCACAAGCTTCAATGATATGGCGGAATCGCTCCGCACACTGATCGGCACCATTCAGGAATCGGTTGAGAATGTCGCCTCATCATCAGAGCAGCTGACAGCAAGCGCGGAACAGACGAGCCAAGCGACAGAACATATTACTTCCGCGATCGAACAGTTCTCTAACGGGGCCGAAAGCCAGAATGAAAAAGTCGAAACCAGCTCGCAGCAGCTCAGCCAAATGAATGATCATCTGAGCGAAATGACCGAAGTGTCGGAATCGATTACTGAATCATCGATCAAATCGACAGAAATCGCCGAAACCGGCGGAGAACTCGTTCAGAAAACGGTCGGCCAGATGAACTCCATCGATCGATCTGTCAAACAAGCTGAGAGCGTCGTCAAAGGTCTCGAAGGCAAATCGAAAGATATCACATCAATTCTCAGGGTCATTAACGGAATTGCCGATCAAACGAATCTATTGGCATTGAACGCCGCGATTGAAGCGGCCCGCGCCGGCGAGTCAGGCAGAGGCTTTTCCGTCGTCGCCGAAGAAGTTCGAAAGCTTGCTGCCCAATCAGCGGAATCGGCAAAAGAAATCGAAGCGCTGATTCAGGAAATCGTCAAAGAAATCGAACATTCTCTCAAGATGTTTCAATCGGTCAACCATGAAGTCCAATCCGGACTCAAAATTACCGAGAAAACAGAAACAAGCTTTCACGAAATCAGCGGCATGACGAATGAGATTGCCGGCAAGCTGCAAACGCTCAATGCAGCGGTCGAACAATTGTCGAAAGGCTCAGAGGAAGTCTCCGGTGCCGTTCAGCAAATCGCCGATGTTTCAAGGGAAAGCACAGCTGGAATACAAGATATTGCGGCATCAGCGGAAGAACAGCTGGCTTCAATGGAAGAAATCAGTACGTCTTCTGCCACACTTGAACAAATGGCGGAAGATCTGCGAGAATTGACGAAAAAATTCAAGGTGAAATAAAAAAAGAGGCTTCCTTCTGGTAGAGGGAGCCTCTCTTTTATGCATCAGCTGATCTTCGTTCCATTGGGCGCTTCTTGATCAGGCGCCAGCAAAATAACGTCGCCTTTTTCCGGCACGCCGCCAAGAACGAGAACTTCCGATTTAAACCCGGCAATCCGCCGCGGCGGAAAATTGACGACTGCCGTCACCTGCCGGCCTATAAGCTTTTCAGGTGTATAACGCTTTGTGATTTGAGCGCTCGAACGTTTGACGCCAATCTCTTCTCCGAAATCGATGTCAAGCTTAATAGCCGGCACTTTCGCTTCAGGAAACTCTTCCGCTTTTAAAATTGTCCCAATCCGAATATCCAGCTCTAAAAAATCTTCGATTGTTGCCATGAATTCAGCTCCTTTGGCCGCTTTCTAGAGGGTGATATTGACATGACTAGAATATCATGTATTTTGGCTCGTTTAAACCCTGGACTTCCGTTGCCACTTTCAGAAGCGAATGGGAAACAGGCCTCTTTTGCCGCCGTTTTAGGACAGCCAACTTTACGGGACCCCCCTTTCATTCATAGATTAAGAGGAAGAATAAACTATAAGAGATGAGGTGGAACTAGGATGTTCGGTTCCTATATGGTTCAAATGGTAAGGTCCAACGCCCATAAACTGGACCGGCCGCTGAGAGAAAGCGTGCTGAAACTCTATAAACCTTTTAAATGGACCCCTTGCTTTTTACACGGATTTTTCGAAAAAATATTAATGAAGAACAAAAAAATACCGGTCATTATTGAATTTGAAAAAGACAGCCACCATAAAGGCTATCAATTAGTCAATGAAATGATCGGCAGCAAGAGAAGAAACAAAATCAAGCATCGCTTTTCCAACATTAGCTGCTGCAGCGCGGAAGTCACCCCTTCTTCTTTGCAATCGCTTCTATCTCAATGCGGTGACATTCGCAAAATTTATTTAAATCGCAAAGTGAAAGCGCTCCTCGACGTAGCGGTTGAATCAAGCCGTGCCAAAGAGGTGATCAGAAACAACCAGACGCTGACAGGCAAAGGTGTCACAATCGCTGTCATTGATACGGGCATATACCCTCACAAAGATCTTGAAGGCAGGATCAGGGCTTTTCAAGACTTTGTCAACCAAAGGACAGAACCGTATGATGACAATGGCCATGGCACACACTGCGCCGGCGATGCTTGCGGAAACGGAGCTGCCTCATCGGGTCAGTACCGGGGGCCTGCTCCTGAAGCGGAACTTGTCGGTGTAAAAGTATTGGACAAAATGGGATCCGGCACGCTGGAAACTGTCATTCAAGGGATCGATTGGTGCATTCAATTCAATGAGGAAAACCCTGATGATCCGATCGACATTCTTTCAATGTCATTGGGGGCAGATGCGTTACGCTACGAGAATGAGGAAGAAGATCCGGTCGTTAAAGCTGTTCATGCAGCATGGGACGCAGGCATTGTTGTATGTGCGGCAGCCGGAAATTCCGGTCCTGATGCGCAAACGATTGCCAGCCCTGGCGTCAGCAGCAAGATTATTACAGTCGGAGCTTTGGATGACCGGGATACAGTCAGCCGGGAGGATGATGATGTTGCCTCTTATTCAAGCAGAGGGCCGACGATCTACGGTCAAGTTAAACCGGACTTGCTGGGACCGGGCACAAATATTACATCGCTTCGTTCACCTGGATCTTTCCTCGATAAGATGCAAAAAGCAAACAGAGTCGGCACAGATTATATGATATTATCCGGAACCTCGATGGCCACGCCGATCTGCGCAGGCATTGCAGCCCTTATTCTTCAGCAAGCCCCAGGGACAGGACCTGATGAAATCAAACAACTGTTAATAAACGGAACCGATTTATGGAAAGATCGCGATCCAAATGTTTACGGTGCTGGATACATCAATGCAGAACAATCGGTTCCGCAAGATTAAAGACCGTTCGCCCGTTTTAGCATAAAGCGGGCGAATCTTACATAAAAGATTTAAACCGCAGACCTTCTTTTTTCAAGTATGAGCGGTATCGTCAAATACATGGCATACGCGAAGACCATCCAAACCGCAAATCCAATCACCTGGCCCTTTGAAAGCGCCGGGAAGATCAATGAATGATGCCATAAAGAAAATGTGTCGAGAAACAAACCGACTGCCGACCCTACAATGCCAAACTTAACCGCAGCAAACCTCGATTTGTCAACTCGCCGGTAAGCGAGGATCACGGCATATAGTAGGGCAAAAGTTCCGGCTTCAAGAAGCAAAAAGCGGAGCATAAAAGAATCTTGGCCGGGTTCGGCAAGAACCGCACTGCCGAACAGCATAAAAAACACGGTGGCGCCAAGCCAGACAACGAACGAAAAAACAAGAGCCAAACCGAGTTTTTCAGTTAACATCTCCATCTCCCTTTACTCCCCTCCATGCTGTTTTACGGCGGTTTCCGTCAGCATCTGCAGCACCGCCTCTAATTCCCCGTAGACTTTTTCAGAGGAAAATCCCGAAGACATCAGCGACTGAAGAGCAAGACCGTCGATTAGTGCGTTTAAAAGAATGCCCCACGTGCTGAAAGAAACCCCGTCAACAGGAGAACGCTTCCACATCTCGGAAAGCTGTTCTGCCAACACCGTATTTTCCTCTTCGAGAAGTTCTCCAAGCTGCTCGTTTATCTTTTCATTTCGAAAACCTAAAACGGCCAATTCTAAAAAAAGCTGATGGTAATACGCATCTTTCCGTGTTCTTGATTTCGCCGATGACAATCCGTCTTTTATCCTTTCGGCAGCGGGTCTATCATTTGCTTTCAACCGTTCCCACGACGCGCGGCAAAGGTCGCGGACCACTTCAAACACAAGCTGCTCTTTTGTCCGGAAATGATAGTAAACCGTTCCCTGTGTCACCTTTGCTTCTTCAGCTACCGCCTTTAACGTCAGTTTGTCCAGACCCTGTCCGGCAATGCGGCGCTTAGCTGCCTCAATCAACGTTTCTTTTGAAGTCACATTCGGCCTCGCCATTCACTTCACCTCTTAGTTATCCGAATAACTAACTCATTAATTCAACTATAATCTGGAAGGGATTTCTTGTCAATCGCTCATTCAAGTTAACATAATATTATTATTGTTTCCTATCCGTTTCTGTCATAAGTGTCAGACCTTGAAGAAATTTCAAAATAGCTCCCTGTTCTGCTGTTGAAAACGAATCGAGAAACCTCTGAAACTGTTCCGCTTTTTGCTGATGGAGCTTTTCATGAAGTTCATACACTTGTTTTCCGCTGGGGGTCAGCCTGAAGTAGATCTCTTTTTTATTGTCCGTCAATTGAAACCGTTTAATGAGGCCTTCTTTCAGCAGCTTTGAACTGATTTTTGTAATATTTGCTTTTGATAAATTCATTTTTTTGGCGATGCTTGTATTATTAATCGGTTCATCATGACCGATACAGCTGATGACATGGATGGTCGTCATATTCCCCGGGAGCCGTTTAACATCAGATTCTGCCGCCTGCTTTAAAAATGCCTTGAGATCAGTATCCGCTTTTTGTTCGTTCAGGTGCAGGAGTTTAACATACATATCATAGATCAGCTGTTTTGTCAGTTCAGACATAGTCAATGGACAGTCCCTTCTTTTTATTTTCCGGTTAACAAAATATTTTAATGGTAGGTTTTAGGATTTGTCAATGTTATGATAAGGTAAAATCAGATAACGAATGTGTTTTGTTTATCATGAAACAACCTCAAAAAGGAGAATCTCTGATGAATATTGAAGGAATAGAGATGGAAGTTCGTTGCACAGGTGATGTATGTTCAGATGCCCTTGAATTTTTGAGACGCCATAACCACGAAAAAACAGCCGAACATTCGATAAGAGTGAAAAAAGCGGCGGAAGAATTGGCAAAGCGTTTTCATGTTCCTGCACAAAAAGCGGGAATAGCCGGTATTATGCATGACATCAGCGGTGTCATCCCTAATGAAAAAAGAATTGCGGCTGCTGAGGCGCTCGGTATTGATATTCTGCCCGAAGAACGGATATTTCCGATGATTATCCATCAAAAACTGTCGAAAGTGATGGCGCGGGACCTGTTTCAGGTGGCGGATCAAGATATTTTAGATGCAATAGAATGCCATACAACGCTTAAAAAAAATCCCTCCCAGCTCGATCTTGTCCTGTTTTCAGCGGACAAAATAGAATGGGATCAGACAGGGACTCCGCCTTATATCAAGGAGCTTTATGAAGCGCTTGAAATTTCTCTGGAGCACGGGGCGTTTGTTTATATTCAGTATTTGTGGAAACAAAAAGATAAACTGAAAGTTGTCCATCCCTGGCTAAAAGACGCCTATTATCACCTGAAAGCAATAATCGAAGCTTGACCCAGGCAAAATGAACTGCGGCTTAGGGTGGGTGACCGCCTTAAGCCGCCATCTTGCCTGACAACACCGTTAGTTGACGCCTTTTGAAGGGTCCCACGATTTCTGCTGTTTTCGGATCGTGACGATTTGTCCCAGATGGTAAGCGTTATGAAGAATGAGAAGGGACAAAATCTCCGCCCAGGTGGAATGCGGATCATGCTGGGCCGGCTCCATCAGCATCTTCTCTTCGCATGCCGAAAGCGCATCGATCCATTCGTTATAGATCGTATTCAGTTCTTGCCGGCTTTCTTCCCAGCCAAGTCCGCTTTTGTTTACAAACGTATCATCGATCGTATAATCAAAAGCCGGAACGGGAATTCCTTTAAACCACTTTAAATAGCGCTCGTTGTAAAAAATCAAATGGTTGGCAATTTCTAAAATCGAATTTTCCGAACCTTCCCCTTTTTGCCTTGCCTGGCTTTCCGTAAGATCAGCGGAAGCCGTTTGAAAACAAACAAACCAAGTCGTTTCGTTAAAGCATGCTTTAAACTGTTCAAGCAAAATGTTTTTTAGCATAAATACCCTCCAGTTCGATTCGATTTTTGCCTAGCTTTCTTTTGCTATTTTCGCCCTATTGACGGCAGAATCCTTTTTTTCAATATGATATTGAATGTCGAGAAACCGTATGCCGAACAGCCACATGCAGTGATGAGCGCAGAGCCTCTTTCGTCCCTGCTCTTTGATGATAAAGCGTTCGGCAAGCGGCAGTTTAAACGTACCTGTTCCGGTCGAAAGGAAAATGCCTTCATCACCCCGGTCAGATCGTTTGTCTCTGCTCGTCAAAATCAGGCAGCCGTCCTCTGCTTTCGGCTTTAAAATGCCTGTCATATTGGAAAACGGCAATGGCAGTGCAATATTCATATATGTGATGTCATCATGGGTATGAGCAGAATAAAGCGCCACGAACACAGTCTCGCCTTCCTCGTTCGTTCTGACCCAGGCGCGCACATTCTTCCTGCCGTCTTTGGCTGAATCAACACCGATAATCTCGCCCTCCATCGTTTGCCGCCCGGTCTTTGTCCCCAAATGAATTTGCCCTGTCATTTTTGAAATCAGCTGATACATGTGCGCAAGCGGCTTAAACCATGGACGCCAGGCGATCTCCGCTGTTAACGAATAATCGGCAGTATGCTCATAGAAATCGAGAATGAGAGGAGAAACCGTCTCAAGCTGAAATCCGTTTCTCTGAAATGCGCTCATATCATCGGCAAGACCTTGGTAAGACGAATCGCTTTGTAATCGGTGCCGTTGTAAAAAATCGGCTCCGATTCTCCATGATCCGTAAATGTTGCTCATCATTTCGCCTTGCCTCCTTTCACAGTCCGGCTCAGGAGATTCAAGACGCCAGCCGGTCAGCGCTGGAATAATGACGCCAAAAGCGTTGACAAGCCCGTGAATCCAAATCATTTCCTGAATTGTAAAAGTCGGCCGGCCGCGATAAACACCGTAAGAGTAAATAAGTGAAAAAGCAATGGTAATCATCAATGTAAAAGACGAAAAGATCACAAAGCGGCGAGCCGCGCTGTTTTTGAAGGCCGCGATCGAGACGAGAAAGCCGCTGCCGTATATGGCCGCCAAATACAGCGCAACGGCGAAGACATCAATGGTTTTCGAAAACGATATGCCGACCGCAATGAAAAGCGGAGACAGCATGATGAGCCATGTCACCGCTGTATAAAAAAGGCCTTTCTTTTTCAGCTTCCTTCCGAGCATTCCATTAAAAATCGGAATGAGAAATGCAGAATAATGAAAATGCACCGCTGTCAGCAGCACGATCAGCGGGCTGAAATCCATGACCTGGAGATTCAGCGTATAAGCAAAAAGCCAACCCCCTCCGAAAGGAAGGTAAAGCAGACCGCTGTCAATCGATGCCTCTTCAAGGTCCTTTCCTCCTCTTTCCCAGAGACGAAGGACGCCGTATAAGGCGATCATCCCCGTATAGCAGAGCCAAATCGCTGAAAAAAGCGGGGAATGGAACAACAGGGATAACGAAGCCGCACAAGCCGCATAAGGAAAGCACGCGCTGATCAGCCGAAACATTCCGTTTTCATGCTGAGTAAGATCGAGTGCGGCCGGAACAAAAAATAGCATCGCTAATAAAAGCAGCGCCTCTGCTGGCGGGATGTCCGGCGCTTTGCCGGCGAAAAAAACCGCATAGCAAAGAACGCTTACAAAAAAGCGGCGGAATTTCATGCCATCTCCTCCTCCCTGTTAAACGTTCCTCTGTAGGCAAACAGCGTTCCGAACAGCGGATTTTTCACATGAACATCAATCGTAAAACAGCCTTTTTCTTCGTCATACGATTCATTCACCCTGGAAATACCGTATAAACACTTTGTAAGGGGCAGCTTTTTACTGAATAAAGGCAGCCATTGTCTGACAGAAGTAATCGACAGTGATCCGTCAGCTTCCGCCTTAAACCGCAGGCTTGAAATTAAGATTGGCGGATGTCCGAAATAGTCGATGATTTCTCCCCGGCTTTCATCATAGATCATGACAGCATCAAAATACCTTTGTTTATCACGAAAAAAGAAAGTCCTGTTCCAAACGGCTGCCGGTGTATCATTTTTCGTCAGCCGAATGTGATTTTCAATCGTGAACGGAATGTTCCTCCCTCTTTCGGGAAAAAAACAGCGGAAGACCGTTCCCGCTTTAAACAACAGCCTGATCCAGTACGAACCGCCGGATATTTCCGTCATCACTCCTTTTCCTCTGAACGCGCTTTCTTGGGTGAGGTGATACCGTTCCTTGAGTTTTGGGTGAAGAAGGTGAAAATCCTCGATCACCCGTTCATACATCGAAACCAAATCAACGCCTCTTTCTGATCGTATTACCCGCGTTTGGAATGCCACAAGCGCTCACATAGCCGACAACGGACAAGATGATAAGCGCGGCATTAAGCACGACCGGGTTAAAAGGTTGGGCAAAAGATGCGAGATTAGCCATTCCTGCAGATACCGAAAGCAGCACAAGCAGGGCGATATGCAAAAGAAACCACTTCCTTTTCCGACCTGGATAAAGCCATAACACGCCGACCATCACCTCGGCCATGCCGATCAGTTTCAGGAGCATTTCGGGATGAAAACGGCCGCCCGTGAAAGTCGAAAGCATGCTGATTTCCTCAGGATGAACCATCATGAGCTTTGGCACAAGCCCCTGGTAAATCCAGACGAAAGAAAACAGCAGACAAACGAGCCAATAGATCAATGTTTTTTGAAAAAGCAGCCTTGGATGGTGTCCTTTTTCAAGCCAGATCTTCAGCGCAGCGAAGCTCCAGGCCGTCGCCCAGCCGATGAGCGGCCTGAATGCCTTATCTGCAAGCCGGCCCAGCCTCCCGTAACGGGTGTCATAATCGTATTGTGTCATAAACGTGATCCCGGTTTCGCTTTCGCTGTATTTCCAATATCCTCGGCCTTCGCGAATGACAGAAAGCGGGTGGTTTGTAGCGAACTTGAGTGACGAGACTCTGTCTCCCGTGTCTTGATATACGTTTCCGACAGACACTCCTGTACCGGAAATTTTTAAACCGAAGCCGATTCTCGTTTCGTATAAAAACCTTTGCGGTTCACCCGGTCTGCGCTTTAAATAGGTAATGTCCGTAAATCGCAAGTCCCATTGCCGATGGAGGGCAGGATCTTGAGTATAGCGCCATAGCCGCTCCATATCTGTCTGGATAGATATTTCTACGTAAATCGGAGTTTTTTTCATTGCGCACGCCCTTTTGTGAATATATTCACAATAACAGCATAACATGGAACACATCATGTGTGAACCAATTTTTGCATATCCAGTCTCTCTTTGCCGACATAAAAAAATCCTCGGCTGTTAGGCCAAGGCAATTAATGGCTGGTTAAGCCTTCTCATACCTATGACTCAAAAAATGGAAGAGCCATACGAAAATCATACTAAATTTTCGAAAAAATGTAAACAATTAAGGAAAAATTCCCTTGTTTATTCAGTCTGATAGGTAGCGATGCCTTTTAGGAAGGCACGGATTGTCAAATCAAAACTTTCTTCCACATCATAAGGAAGACCGAACGCATCGTGTTGCCTGAGTGTTGCAAATCCATGCATGATGCTTCTCAAGCCTCTGACCGCATGGATCGCGGAGTCATTGTCTAAATGATAGTCTTTCAGAACGGAAAGCACCAAGGCGAGGATTCTGTCTCCTGCTTCGTCAAGCCGTTCATCTTCATCAGGCATTGCAATAAAAGTTGCTTCATAAAGCCCCGGCCTGTTTTTGGCAAAAGTGACATAGGCGTGAGCCATTCTGCTGACAGCCTGATCCTCTTCGGCTCCCTGGACAGCAGAAGCCATGTTTTCATAAAGTATCGTCAAGCCGTAAAGTGCGAGTTCTTTCCGTAAGTCGTTCAATCCTTTTATATGATTGTACAGAGACGGAGATTTGACATTCAGCCTTTTGGAAAGAGAAGCAAGCGTCACTTCATGAATGCCTTCCTCATCAGCCAGAAATGCCGCAGCTTCCAATACTGCTTCTTTATTCAAACCGATTCGTGGAGACACGATTTCTTCATCCTTTCCTGTTCAATTTGATATGTGCTTCGTTCACCGCTTTTGTCATCGCTTGAACCGGATCATGGACAAGATTGCCGTGGCCGGCGGCAAGCGCCTTCGGTTTTAAATCTAACAGCTTTTGCGCGCTTTCTAAAGCAGTTTCTTTGTCCCACGTGGCCAAAGCTGGAAAAGGAAATGAAAGCTTTAAATGCCCTGATACCGTCATGCCGCTTCGCGTATGGTACGCGTCACCGACTATGAGAAGACCGCTTCTTTCATCCAAAAACGAAATGCTGCCAGGCGTATGCCCGGGTGATGAAACAGTCAGCAATGAACCGATCCTGTCTCCTTCCTTTAAAAGGATATCAGGATTTGTCTTGATGTTTTTCGGAACGCCTCCTTTGATTGTTCCGCGCTCCCCTTCCAGCATCTTTGTATCACTTTTTAACAGACGCGCATCCCGTTCAGATATGGACACTTTCACACCGGGAAGGCTGTAGTACAGCGCGTCAAGCGAACCGACATGGTCGCTGTGGGCATGGGTCAGCAAAATCCGTTTAATCGGCTTACGGAGATGATCCGCAGCCTTTAAAATCCCTGTTTTGCTGATCGGAATCCCTGTATCAATTAATGTAAGGCCGTCTTCTTCATCTGCTAAATAACAGTTGACAGGAAATAGGCGCGGAAAAAAAGTCAGCTGGTAGACCGATTCAAATCGGGTAATCCTCATCGCTTTCACCTCTTCGATCAAAATAAAAAACTAATACCGTTAGTTTTCATTTTAAAACTAATGGCATTAGTTTTGCAAGCATTATTTTTTTCGATCGACAGCAACATAGATGGCAACTTGGGCATTTTCGGGATTTTCTGCTTGTTCATCATAAACTTCAAAATCTCCGGTATAAGTACGAAGATTTTTTTCATCCCATGTCCAAATCTCTTGCCAAGTTTCAAACACGACCTCCGCGATCCTCCCCCGCTTTGAAACAAAAACGGCATATTCGGATGCAGGGAGCGAAATGAGATTGGCCGTTTTTTCTTGCTGATCAACGAACGTTCCGATTGAAAATGTATATGTCCCGTGTTCGTCCGTCTCATAATCTGAATAAAGTGCGATCGTGTCTCTCCTAATGTCCTGGCGTTCAGTATGCGGAAATTTTTCGCGATATAAACTCCACATGGAAGGAATTTTACCTTTTTCGGATACTTCATCACGGTTGCTTGTCACGGTCGATATCCCGCTGAATAACTTTGCCTTCTGTTTTTCGAAATGAGAAAAGCTCATCTTCTCTGCCCGCCTTTCGTTTGCGTATCCGACGCCCACCGTTTTAAATGAGGGAGCGTCCGCTCCAAGAGCGATCTCGCTTCGGCCTCGGTTTTTCCCTCTTCTTTTATATAAGGAACACAGATGTCGATCATCTCTTTCAATGTCGCATCCGGATGTGTATATGCTCCGTTTTCATAGCAGTACATACAGTAGTAGCGATTCTTCCCCCCGTCTTTTTCTGTGCCGAAAAGTTCGCTTGTCATCGGCATGCCGCAGCTTTGGCAAATATGATGTTCCATGTTTCATTCCTCCTTTTTCTTCATCATACAAAAAGAAACCTGACAGCATCGTGTCAGGTTTCGTATAAATGTACAATTTGATTAGCCAAATTTTTTATTTTTTGACGGATGCGGGGAGGTGTGAGAACTTCAATATGTGTTCCAAATTGGAGGAGAAATCCGTACAGCCATTGATCTTCCGGATAAGAAACGGTTGCCACGCATTTTCCGTTTTCATAAGTGAGAGCTTCTGAGCCAAACCATTCTCTCGCCAAAGACTCTCCCGACGGTTTAATGAGAAGGGTCAACTCGGTCATATTGTCCGGTTTGTACCATGATGTTTCCCAAGGAAGTGAAGACAGATCAACTTCCTTTCTTTCAAACTTTTCTTCAAGCATCTGTACGTCTTTCATACGCAACAGTTTAAAGAAGCGAAACGCCTGTCTCTTTAGGCAAAACGCATATAAATACCAGTGCCTTCCCTTTAGGACGAGGGTATGCGGCTCAGCTTTCCTTGTTCCGGTTTGCCCCTCTCTGTTCACATATGTAAAGGAGACCGCCCGCGTGCTGTCTGCCGCTTCATCCAACAAACGGATCTTTTCTTTGATGACAGGACTTTCTCCCCAGGAAGAGATGTCAACAAACCATTTTTCCGTTTTCTTGCGGAATTCCGGCATTTCTTCTTCGGAAACGAGAAACCGGATTTTTTCAAGGGCAGAACCGTGATGAAGGACTTCATACGTTGAAGAAACGCTTTCCAAAGCCGTAGTAATGGCAGCCAGTTCGTCTGCAGAAAGCAGTTTATTTTCGAGCCGAAACCGCTCCATGATGCTGATCCCGCCTCCCGCTCCCTGTGAGGTGACAATCGGAATGCCCGCCTGGTTGATCGCCTCGATATCCCGGTAAATCGTTCTGACAGAGACTTCGAACATGCCGGCAAGCTCCTTTGCCTGCACTTGGCGTTTATTAATCAATAAAATCACGATGGCCAATAGCCGGTCAATTTTCACCGCAGATCCCTCACATTCATCTTACGCTCCTATTTTCATTCTAAAGCACACACCATTTTGGAATATCATGACAAAAAAGGGGATCTCATCACCCAATTATTTAGAAAATCACTTTTCCTGTTACGATTTATACAGTTTGGACATATACTCCTTAAAAAAGGAGGTTTTAAAAACATCATATATTATTTTTTACAGTTTTTCGCCATTGTGTCCTTCGTCTATATCAAGTTCAAACGCTCAGTCGGCTATCAGCCTTTAAAGCCGGCACGCATGCTGTTCCGGATCATCCTCTTTTCGGGAATTTTCGTTTTTCTGCTGACGATGAGCGCACTTCACCCTTTATCATACTTCTATGATCTGATTGGGATCGCGCTCGGACTCATCTTGACCGCCTATGCGCTGAAGCATGTGTCAATCGAAAATCGGGACGGCATCCTTTATTTCAGAACGCATTTATGGATTGAATTGATCGTACTTTTGTTATTTTTATACCGGTTTCTTTACCGAATCGCCGAGATCGGCCAGCTCCAGACTGCGGTTTCAAACGGGGGTTCAGCAGCGTACGGCGCCCTTTTTGCGCAGGACCCGGCCACGATGATCGGTTTTTTTGTACTGGCCGTTTATTATGTCGGTTTCTCTTTTTTTGTTTTAAAAAAAGGAAGAAACGAAGAAAAACGCTCAGCGTAAAAGGCAAACTCGGGATGTGGAGTTTGCCTTTTCATAAGCTTTAGTCATGCTGTGTATGATCGATCATCTGCTGAAGTACATCGAGGACATGCTGGTCTTCCGGAGAATAAAAAATGGAAGTCCCTGCCCTTCTTGATTTAACGAGACGAAGATTTTTTAAAAACCTGAGCTGGTGCGAAACGGTTGACTGCAGCAGACTCAGCTTCTCTGCTATTTCATTGACCGAATGTTCGCCTTGTGAGAGCAGATGAAGAATTTTGATTCTCGTAGGGTCTGAGAGCGCTTTAAACGTCTGTGAAACGAGAAATAAAGTTTCTTCATCTAACTCGGCCCGCACCTGTTTTTCTGTTGTTTCCTGATTGTGCTCACTCATGCTTTTCACCTTTTCCGCGCAACTTTTACCTTCATATCATATACCAAAACATACCGGTTGAAAAGTTTTATAGCCAGGGAACAGATCAAGTCGAAAACAGCGTTCCCTGAAGCGCTTCTGCATACCTTGCGGCTGACAGCTGTACACGTTCTCCGGCATGGTTTTCCACAGAGCGGCGAAAAGCGCCGTACAGCCGGTTGAATGGAACATTTTTTAATTGATCAGCTATTTGCTCCACTTTGCCGGCGGGAAGAGGAATCAAATTTGGATAGCTGTACATAAAACTTACCCATCTGCGATCTTGAACGACTTGGATAATGTCTCCTGAAAGGAGGATTCCCTTGCCTCCGTTTCCGTTTGCCCAATGGCAGACCGCTCCCCCTTTAAAATGGCCGCCAAGCCTGTGCAAGGTCAACCCGCTTGACAGCTTGAGGGAATCGCCGGACCAAAAGACAATCCGGCTGCTCGGCCGCTGCACCCATTGTTTGTCATCTTCATGAATGTAGATCGGAGCATCAAACATTTCAGCCCATTCCGTTTGTGCAGCATAATAATGCGGATGTGATAAAGCGATCGCCTGGACTCCGCCCATCCGCTCGATATTCTCAATCGTCCGCTGATCCATGTATGTGATACAATCCCACAGTAAGTTAAAACCGGGCTCCTGTATCAGGTATGCCGATTGACCGATGCCGAATTCGGGGGTTGTCGTCAAACTGTATAATCGCTCTTCTTCCCATGCGATTTCGTTTTGAAACCTTCCGCATTGCTTCATTTCTTCCAGCGTTGTCCAAGCTTGCCCTGAATGATTGACATACTGTCTTTCTTCATTGCAAATAATGCATTCCGCCGGCTCTTTCGTAGCAGCTTCACATTGAACACCGCACGTCGTGCAAATATAGTTAGTCAAAATTGCTCCTCCCCTTTCAAACTATATTTTACCATCTCCTTCACATGTACATGATTTTTTCGCTTCTATATATTGCGCTATCCAGGTGATCTGTCCGCATCATCCTGAATCGCGAAAAAAGCGTCCGCTGATCCGGACGCTAGCTGCCTTCTTGCTGATACATATGTTCAAGCTGTGAAAATGAAATATCGCCGGCCGCACAATCTACAGCGGCATCGACTACCTGATCAAAGCGATCGGCCGAAGCGCTTTTCTCTTTCAACCGTTGTTCATAGCGTTCGAGCTCTTCCTGCTGTTTTCTTAGATCCTCTTCTTTTCCATCATAATCAGATGCATTCATCGTCTCCATATTTCTTTTGACGGCTTCAACATAGCCTCTCAATATATCCATACCTTCATACTCCTTGCCTTTTTTCAAAGGGTTTGCAACTGTTGCTATTTTTATACAGGAAAAAGAGGTTTTATACAGTTGCTCAAGCGCAAAAAAACAGATAAAATATGTCTTAATTTCTGTATTTTTTACATAAGGGGATTTAGAAGTCATTGAAAAACGAAACTGCGCTTAAACGAAGCCTTACACTCGGCCCGCTTGTTGTGATCGGCCTTGCTTATATGGACCCGCTCGTCGTATTTGATTCATACGGAGTGGTCGCACAACTGACAAAGGGGCACGTTCCGGCGGCATACATATTCACTGTTGCCGCACTCCTTTTGACCGCTTTGAGCTACGGCAGCATGGTCAAAGCCTATCCAAAAGCGGGATCGGTTTATACATATGCATATGAAAGCATTCATCCGCACGCAGGATTTTTAGCCGGCTGGACGATCATGCTAGACTATTTATTTTTGCCGATGGTCAATTTTGCGATCGGCAGCGCTTATTTGACGGCGGCTTTTCCTGAAGTGCCGCATGGCTTTTGGGTCGTTCTGCTCGCTTTATCGATTACCGTTGTCAATATTTTAGGCATCAGACTAACCGCAAATATTACAGGGCTGTTCGTCGCTTTTCAAGTGATCGTCGCCCTGACTTTTGCCGGATTTATGATCGCCGGGCTCGCAGACGGCCTCGGGACGGGCGAGCTGGTTTCAGCCGATCCGTTTTTCCGTTCTGATATCGAGCCTTCCCTGATTGTATCAGGAGCGACGATTTTGTGTTTTTCGTTTCTTGGCTTTGATGCGATTTCCACCATGTCTGAAGAAACGGTCAACCCGAAGAAGAACATTCCGTTAGCCATCTTTTTAACAGTAGCGATCGGCGGAACGCTGTTTACGGCGATTTCTTACTTGATGCAGCAAATCTATCCGTCCTATGATAGCTTCCAGCATGCCGATTCGGCATCGCTGGAAATAGCCCTATATACAGGAGGCGCCTTTTTAAAGTCCTTCTTTTTGGCGGGCACGATGGTCGCTGTCGTTTCATCCTCGCTTTCTTCGCATGCGAGCGCTTCGAGGCTTTTGTATGCGATGGGGCGGGACAGCTCTCTTCCGAAACGCTTTTTCGGCTATGTGCATCCGACTTTAAAGACGCCGGTGTTTAACATTATGTTCATCGGGCTGATTTCATTGACGGCCATGATCGGGGAACTCGAGGTCATCTATTCATTCATCAGTTTCGGCGCGCTGATCGGATTCATTTTTGTCCACCTGTCTGTCATCGGCCATTACTACATTCGAAAACAGGAAAGAGGCTTTTTAAAAACGCTTCGCTATTTGGTTCTGCCCTTTTTGGGAGCCTCTTTCTGCGGCTGGCTGCTGCTTAGCATCAGCAAAAATGCGCTCATGATTGGAGCCGGCTGGCTGATTGCCGGTTTTATATACTTTTTGTTCAGAATCCGTACTCTTCCGAACGTCACATTCGGCTTTGACCGCGATCCAAGATAGAAGGATATCGCTTGGTCTTCTTGAAGATATATGTCATAATAAATGAGGCTGTATACTGTTTTGCATCAGGGCGCTACAGAGGTGAAACCATTGAAGAAAAAGAAATCGGGATGTTTAGCCGGAGCTGGCTGTTTGTCTTTTTTTGTGTTTGTTCCCTTGATCATTTTCTTTGCCATCTCCGGTCTGGAACAATTAAAATGGCTTCCTCTTGACACTGAATCTAACATTCTTGAGAGATTAAAAGATTACAAACCTCTTGTTGAAGAAGAACTCGATGAACAGGATCTTTCACAATACACCGCTCTTTTATTGGGCATGATGTATCAGGAGTCGAAAGGCAGAGGCGGTGATCCGATGCAGTCGTCGGAATCTCTCGGTATGAAGCGAAATGAGATTGACGATCCAAAAGCAAGCATTAAGCAGGGTGTGCGCCACTTTACAGCAATGTATAAAAAGGGACAGAAAAAAGGCGTCGATATTGAAACGATCATCCAAAGCTATAATATGGGATCGGGTTATATCGATTACGTCTCAAAACACGGCGGAAAGCACTCAGAGAAGCTGGCAAAGACATTTTCCGAAGAACAAGTCAAAAAGAACCCCGACCTGTATAATTGCGGCGGAGATACAAACAATTTCCGCTACCCTTATTGCTACGGGGATTACTCTTACACGGAAAAAGTAATGGAACGCACAAAAAAAGTCGAAGAACATATCGAAGGGTTAACACTTGAACATTGACAAAACGGCAAGCCGGGTGAATTTTCGTCCGGCTTGTCCTGTTTTCGAGGAGCGAACAGAAGCATCGCCTGCAGCCGCATGCCATGCCTGTCATCAGTTCGCGTATTCTCCCGTGAACGCTTCGGTCCATCCTTCTACTCCAAAAAACCGCCTTCTTTCAGCATTTCTTTTACTTCCTTTTTTGAGATTAAAAAGTCTTTTGAGCTCAAATGATCAGTTTCTAAAGGCTGACAATCCGCATACTTTTTATGAAGTTCAGGCATTTTGATTGCAGGAAGCACCACCGCGAGGTCATTTGTAAATGAAACAGCATGCTGCCGTTCATGAGGTGAAATCAGCAGTTCATGAAGCTTCTCCCCCGGCCTTGCCCCCGTTTCTGCAATGGACGTTTTTTCGTTTCCGTAAGCTTCGATCAGCACTTCAGCCATGTCTAAAATTCTGCAGGCCGGCGAATTCATAATGAAAATTTCCCCGCCTTGGCCGCTTTCAGCCGCTTTTAATAAAAGCCGGATCGTTTTTTCCTTCGTGAGGAAGAAACGGGTCATTCTTTTGTCTGTGATGGAGACCTGGTTCTTTTCCCTGATCTGGTCTTTAAAAAGCTGAAGAACACTTCCGCTGCTTCCGAGCACATTTCCTCCCCTTACACAAATAAAATCCGTGTCTGAATAGAGATGGTTCGCATATACGATCAACTTCTCGCCGATCGCTTTCGTCATTCCGTAAAAGTTGGCAGGGTCAGCCGCTTTGTCAGTCGAGACGTTGATGACTTTTTTAACCCCGTTTTCGATCGCTGCTTCAATAACGTTTTCCGTCCCTGTGACATTCGTTTTTAATGCTTCAAGCGGCTGTTCTTCACAAACCGGCACATGCTTCAGCGCAGCTAAATGAAAGACATAGTCGACACCTTTTAATCCTGTATTCAGCGCTTTCCGATCTCTGATATCCCCGATGAAAAACGTCAACCTCGGATCTTCAATCTGCCTTCTCATTTGAACTTGTCTTTCTTCATTTCTGGAAAATACAATGAGCTTTTTAGGATTTAAGGATAGCAGCTGAAGAATGAGTTCCTGGCCCCATGAGCCTGTTCCTCCAGTAATGAATATCGTTTTATTTTCAAACATTTCTTTTCCTCCTCTGGTAAACTCCAAAAAAATCCGGTTTAAACGAGAGTGATTCCTTTAAACAACGATGCCCATAGATCATTGTTTGACTCCCATATCTCTTTGTCCGGCAGTTCAACAGTGCAAGTCTTTTCTAATGGCCAATTTTTCTCTACAATCCCATTCACCTTCGAGTGCTTCACCAGAAGAACGCTAAAGTCGTGCTGAACCAAATCTGATAATACAAGTTCAAGTTCCTGTGCTTCTTTAAAGCTGCCTTCTCCTTCTGTCCTGACAAATAGGATGCGATTGCCTGTTGAAACTTTCTCCAAAAAGCGGTTAATCCTTCTGTTGTACTTCTCCATCACTTCAGAATAAGTGATCAATTGATCAAGCGTATTTTGATCCGCGTCAAAGTCGTGAACAGAGCCAATGTTATAAAAGTCATCTAAAACATAGATTGTAGATCCCTCTTCTTTTTTTTCACCTGTATTATAGCCAATGACTCTGATATTTTTAGAATTCATAAAGCCGGTGAAGCGATTTCTAAGAAGCCGATTGAGATCTGAGAGAGAATTCGTGGTAACCCAGTCCAGAGGTCCTGCAAAAGGCCTTAAATCATTGTTTCTCAGCTGAATAGCCGCTAAACAAAGATGTCCCAGACTAAAAACGGCATCATATTGACCTTTAATGTCTTTTAAATTCATCTATCAATCACCTCATCGTTCCCCTCCTATTTTATGTTCTTCTTTAATAGGAAAAAGATATACTGCTGATAGTATTGTATGCCTCGTAACGGAAAAAGGTAAAAGACAGCTACCTACTGCATTTAATTTCAATTTGAAATAATAAGAATACAAAAAAATAAAAAGCCTTCGGATTGCGAAGGCTTTTTATTTTTAATTGTTTTCACTTTCATTACGATTTTCTTGAACTGCTTTAAGCACCTTTACAGTTTCGGGGCTTGGGATTGTGTGGTCTTCGGGCAATGATTCTGTAAGTGTTTCTACAACTGACCGTTCCAAACTTTCAGTAGAGCTGGTAACCGTATTATTGTCAGTCGATTCTTTAAACGTTTCTAAAGACTCTGCCGTTTCGGGATCAGACACTCTGACTTCTTTACGCACTGACTCGATGATTTCCTCTAAAACATTGCGATCAATTCCTTGAGCTGCAGCCCCTAGAATATCTTTTAAAACTTTATTATTATTCTCCAAAATGCTGCTATTCATATCTTCAAAAATATCTTTTAGCTCTGCTATTAAAGGTTTAAGGCTCTCATCGACAGATTCACTCACATCTGTATCTGATTCTGCGGATGCCGTTGAGCTATCTTGCTTCTGGCTATTCCGCTCTTCGGTGAATTCGACCAGCAGATCCACATATTTTGCCCACCATTCAGCATCTATTTCTTTGTTTAAACCTTCAAACAAGTGATTAATAATTAAAGATTTCATTCAATTTCACTCCTTATTTCTCATTTTGATAAATATCAAGGACCCTGGTGACGGCTTCATCCATATCCCAATGCTTCCTAGCAAACTCCCTGGCGTTATTCCCCAATTGATTTCTAAAATCATCGTCTTCCAGCAATCGTTCTAAACTATTTGCCAGTGCATTCACATCTCCCTTTGACACGATAAGGCCGGTCACTTCATGCTCTACCATTTCCGGCAAACCTCCAGCATCACTGACAATTGCAGGAACCCCGGCAATTTGAGCTTCAATTAAAGATAAAGGCTGGTTATCCAAAAGACTTGGAAGAACATATATATCAGCGAGGGATAACAAGTAAGGCACATCTTTCCGATTTCTCAGAAATTCGACGTTATCATCAATACCCTGCTGCTCGCTTTGAATTCTGAGTCCGGCGAGCTTTTCCCCTTCTCCTGCCAGCCAGCATACCCAATCGTCTCGACGGTTTTTTAATAGAGCTAGTGATTCAATTAAGTGATGTATACCTTTATTTTCAATCATTCTTCCGGTAAAAAGGATCACTTTCTTATCCGTTAAAGGCATATCAGCTGCCTTTGTGTCCATCCGTCCCAGAAATCCGTCAATATCATAGCCGTACTGAGAAACAAGGATTTTTTCTTCCGGCACTTCAAATTCTTCCGTCAAAATATCTTTAAGCCAGTTGTTTGCAACAATCGCCGTATCGCCAGACATCGCACCTATTGTTTCTAGGTGGTCAAAATATGCCTTTGCAACATGGGAAGTCGACGATCTGTGGATGGTGTTGAGCTGATCTCTGATTTCATATGCGACACTGCCGTGAAGCGACGTGACAAGCAATTGATCTTTAGGCATAACACGCTTAATACATGTACTTGAAATGATATCCTGCGCATGAATTAGATCATATTTGTCAAGTCCCAAATAGGCAGCGCCCAGCTCATAGACATAGCGCTGAAGCTCAGTATAGCTGACCAATTGATTTGCGTATATTTCCGGATACTTCTCTTCGCTCATCATTGCTTTAACTAATGGAAGCAGCTCATCTTTTTTGACGCTGCGGTTTTCATCTACGATATGAACGATACTGCTCTCTTCTCCATATCCGAGCAAATCCACTTCATGTCCTAAGGACTCCAGCTTTTCTTTTAATTGCTCCATATATGTCCATACACCACCTACATGGGGTATATTCCAATAAGTGGCAAGCAAAATTTTCATATCCATCTCCCTTTTTCATTTCTATAAAAAGCTCTAATTATTTATATTCCTATTTCCATATCTTGTGTAGACGATCATCTATTTCAGCATATATTTTTGTACCAGAGGAAAATCGCTTTTAAAAGAGAAGAAGTTGCGGGAACAAAAAAAAGCCGGATTCTCCGGCTTTTAATAGTATGGGGAAATCATCATATAGACGAGAACACCTGTCAGGCTGACATACAGCCAAAGCGGCATCGTCCAGCGGGCGATTTTGCGGTGGCGTTCCACCTGCATGCTCAGGCCTCTGAACAACGTAAACAAGGCCAAGGGAACGATTAAAGCGGACAAGACAATGTGTGTGATCAAAATAAAATAGTAGATCGGTCTTATAATCCCTTCCCCGCCAAAATGAGTGTCAGGCATTAATGAATGGTAAGTTAAGTATGAAACAAGAAAGATGAACGTTGTCGTAAAAGCGGCAAAAATAAACCGCTTGTGCGCCTTAATGTTTTTCTGTTTAATCATGATCAGTGCAGCCACTAAGAAAATGAATGTGAAGCTGTTGCAGACTGCGTTCAAAAGCGGCAGAAAAGTCAAATCCAAATGAGCGAATTTGTCGCTTTTCGGCATGAAAAACAAGAGGGCAATGACACCGTTTATGATAATCGTCAGAGCAACAACAATGCCTGTATAGTTTTTATTTTTTTGTGTATGTGTCATATCGGGCAATCTCTCCTATTTGTGCAAGCTATCAAAATCGTATTCAAATTCAGGAGGAATGTCAACGTTTTCGGCTTTTCGTCAGAATTTAGTCACAGAATATACAAAAATTCCCCTCCTCTAGAACGAGGAAGGGAACCAAGGCGGATGCCTTAGAAATTCATAGCATCTTTAGCCATTAATTTTTCGAATTCTTCTTCAGTTACGATATCTTCTTTATTCGGTTTATGCTCAAACTTTACGTCACCATCGATATTTTTGTAAGTTGTAGATGCCGTGATGCCTAAAGATTGAGGTGCTTTTTTGCTGTCAACAGACAAAGAGATATCCGCATTTTCAGTCAGAAGATTTTCTTTGTCATCGATTGTTGATGTCACATCGAACTTTTTGAATGTGACGTCTTTCAGTCCGTCTTTAATCTTGTTCAGCTCGCTCTTCGGAACAGCTTCTCCGCTCGCTTTTCCGGCGATTTCGATGAACTTGACGACCGCAGCTTTAATTTCTTTGTCACTAAAGCTGAAAGCGACTTTTTGAGCAGCACCCTGCTCTTTTTCTTTATCTGTCAGATCCGCTTTTTCAAACTTATCTGCAGGCAGATTGTCTGCAGCTTCTTTGATGGATTCCATCAATTGTTTTTGAAGTTCATCCGTGTCTTGAGATGAAGTTTTGTCATCTTCAAGCGGGAATTCAAGGTACTTGCCTTTGACGCTGTCAAAATTCATGCCGGCTGTTCCAAGGAAGAAGCCGAAGCTGTCAAGAACGCTGTCAATTTTGATGTAGCCGACTTGTTTCTTTTCGTCCATATAAACCGGAATATCGAAATCAAGCGACATGTTTTGGACTTTCAGCTTCGCTTTAATCACAGCCTCAGACTGTTTCGTTTCAGCATTCGTTTTTCCGCTGATCGTTAATGTTGCATCGTTCAGCATATCAGCAACTTGCTTATCTTCCGCTCCAAGGTTGGATGCGTCAACTTTCAAGCCGATATCACTTGAAAATTCGTATGATTTCGCAGAAATCAGCTTTTTATAAGCCGTTGCGTAAGATCCTTTTGGATCAGCCTGCTGACATGCAGCTAATACAAGAACAAAAGCTGACATCAGCATCAATAGAGAAAAAATTCTTTTCTTCAAAATCGTACGCTCCTTTTGTCATGGTTTTTCTGGGATTAGGAGGATCCATTGTCTCGTATCCTAGGTAAATATACCAGAAGTCATATGAATTCTATCACAAAAAAATCGTAGAATGTGAAATTTTTGTTTAAAATTACATTAAAATTTAATTCTAGCAACCCATTTGCAAATTGCCGTTCTTTTTACTATAATCGAAAACTGTATGTTTTAATGGAAAGGAGTAAGTTTTTATGATAACGGATGAAGAAATGCAAAAAGACAGCTCCGGCTTGCAGAAGGAATTGAACGAATTGCAATTTCAACTGTTTCGGATGCGTGAAAATATGAAGGATATCTCCAAAGATTCGCGAGTGCTCGGTATTGATCAATCGAAAGACGATGAATGGATGATTGTCCATTCGATTGATGATGGCCGGACATGCAAGATCATGTTAAGCGATTGCCAGTCGCCGTACCGCGGAAGATGTGATTTTTCTCTTGTCGCTTCCTACAAAGAAGAAAAACGCGCGATCCATATCGGGGATATTAAAGGGCCGGCAAGCTACGGTTATGGTTCCATCTGCATGAAGTATTTAAAAGAAAAAGCCCGCGAGCACAACATACCGGTCATCACGGGGGACATTGCTGAAAGGGATTGGGACCATGTGGATCGGCTGATCCATTTTTATGAAAAGCATCATTTTGAAGTAACGATCGACCCCGGTTCAAAATCCGGTGAAATTCAGTGGCAGGATCTTTAAAAGTATGGTGAAATAGATAGAAACAATGAAAGGTGTGCCCGTTCATGTTTCCAGAAAAACTACAGCCCGGTGACGAAATCAGGGTGATTGCCCCATCGAGAAGCCTGTCACTTCTCAACACCGATAAGATCGAAAAGGCGAGAACGGTTTTAAACAATCTCGGATTTCGAATCTCGTTTTCCGCACATGCTAATGAAATTGATGAATGTTCTTCCTCCAGCATTCAATCGAGAGTAAGCGATCTCCATGATGCCTTTTCCGATCAACGCGTCAAAGGAATACTCACTGTGCTCGGCGGGTATAACAGCAATCAGCTGTTATCACATTTGAATTATGAACTCATAAAAGCCAACCCAAAAGTGTTCTGCGGCTTTTCAGATATTACCGCTCTTTCAGCGGCGATCTATGCAAAAACCGGGCTTGTCACCTATTCGGGACCTCATTTTTCAAGTTTTTCAATGGGGTATGGACTAAACTATATGACAGATTACTTTTTGAAGTGCTGTTGCGCAAGCGGTGTCTACGATGTTGAACCATCATCGATGTGGTGTGAAGAAATCGAAACTGAAGAATGTCCCAAACAAAACAGCGGCCCTGTTGTGATCAACGAAGGCTCAGCAGACGGAAAGATCATAGGAGGGAATTTGTGCACATTGAACCTATTGCAAGGTACGGAATATTTCCCTGACATCAAGAACGCCGTATTGTTTCTTGAGGATGATTGGGAATCGCCGGCAGCGTTTTTTGACCGCGATCTGCAGTCCTTGCTTCATCTGCCCGATTTTTCCGGTGTCAAAGCCGTTCTCATTGGCCGTTTTCAGACAGCATCAGCCGTAACGCTTGAGCGCCTTAAACAAATTGTGCAAACAAAAAAAGAGCTTTCTCAAATACCCGTTATCGCAAATATAGATTTCGGCCATACAACCCCTTTCTTTACATTTCCGATTGGCGGACGGTGCCGGATCGACGCACAGAAAGAACATGTATCACTTTGTATCACAAAACATTAAGGCAGAGGATGAACACATCCTCTGCCTTTTTTTATTTGGCAAGACCCCAAGGCGAAAATAACAGATAAATGCAGGCCATCAGACAAATCACAAGAATAGAAGCAAGTTTGGCATGCTTCCATGGCCGCAAGTCAACCTTTGCATTTTTCTCAAGCTTGAATTCTGACGGCCTTGGCTTCAATTTTCCGATGAAAAGCATCAAGAGGACGGAAAACGGAAACAAAACGGCCAATATATAGAGAAAATGAATATGGCCAAAATAGATTTTTGAGATGGTATACAAAACAATGTGTGCGAATATCGCCCATTTCACGGCAAGCGCCGGCACTTTTTTCGTAAAGAATCCAACGACGACGGCAGCCAATACAGGGACATTGAAAAATCCGAACATTTCCTGCAAATAATTGTAAAGTCCGGACGGCGCAAACAGAATAAAAGGCGCGATGATAATCGACACCGCGGCAAGGATCACCACAAAGATCCTTCCCGTTTTCACAAGCTCTTCTTCTTTTGCCTCAGGCTTGAAGATCGGTTTGTACAAATCCAATGTAAACAACGTGATCGTGCTGTTCAGCGAACCGTTAAACGAGCTGAGAATCGCTCCGAATAAAATCGCGGCAAAGACACCGATAAGTGCAGTCGGCAGCAAATCAACGATCAGCTTAGGGTAAACGGTGTCAGCATTTTCAATATGACCTCCGTAAAGATGGTAAGCAATAACCCCGGGAAGAACGAGATAAAACACACCGATCGTCTTAAATACACCGGCCAGCAATGCGCCTTTCTGCCCTTCAGCCAAGTTTTTCGCCCCAAGCGCCCGCTGAACGATCGACTGATTAACAGCCCAATAAAATAAGTTGTTCACAAGCAGTCCCGTAAAAATCGTCGGCCACGGGACTTCTGCAGTGTTGTCAGCTGTAATGGCATTCAGCTTTTCCTTATGTACACTCGTCAGCTCAGTATAGCCGTTTAAGAGACTGCCGTCGCCGATTGCCATGATTCCAAGCACAAAAATAAACAGACCGCCAAGAATTAAACCGGCGCCATAAATGGCATCAGCCGATGCCGCAGCTTTTAGTCCCCCAAAAAATATGTAGCAGCAGCTTGCGGCCCCGATCACAAGCGAGATGAAAAAAACAGTCGCAAACTTGCTGATTCCAAGCGCAGAGGAAATATTAAACACTTGATCGAGAACGAGCGCCCCGGAGTACAATACGGTTGGCAGAAACGAGGTCGCATATCCCAGAAGCAGGAGAATCGAGACGATTTGCCGCGTTCTTTGATCATAGCGTTTTTCAAGAAAGTCAGGTATCGTCGTAACCCCAGAACTGAGATACCTCGGTAAAAAAACGAATGCCAGCATAATGAGCGCAAGCGGTGCTGTAACCTCCCAAGCCATCGCACTCATCGTTCCCGAATAGCTTTGACCGTTTAACCCTACCATTTGTTCTGTTGACAAATTGGTTAAAAGCAGCGAACTTCCAATATAGAGAGCAGTGAGACTGCGCCCGCCGAGAAAATAACCGTCTGACGTCTTCAAATTAATATCTTTTGTCCTCAGATAAGAAAAAATAAAAATCCCTGCATTAATCAATAAAAATGTCATGATAATCCACAGCAATACTCTTACATCTCCTTTTCTAAATCAGCTGATATGTACATATCTATTGAACTACCCATTTGCCAATCTAAAAAAACATCTAAATCGAAAAAAAGATGCAGAAAACAGAAAAAAGACACTGATCATCTCCATGGTCAGTGTCCATCAATGGTAAAACTTCTTATTTTAAAACTTTTACTTTAACCGTTTTAACGCCCCAGTTTTTTGCCGCGGATTTGCTTGGAACAAATACGTCGATTTTGTTCCCTTTGATCGCACCGCCGGTGTCGGCAGCAGTCGCTTCTCCGTAGCCTTCAACATACACCTTGGATCCAAGCGGGATCACGTTTGGATCCACCGCAATAATCTTGGCGTTTTTATTGGCGTTCAGATCAAAACCCGTAGCTGTCACGCCTGTCATTCCGCCGTCATTGGCAGTGTATGCCGTTGCGGTAACCGTCAGTTCTTTTGCAGCGCTTTGAGAGCTTTGAGATTCGTTTGAACGGGAAGCCGTTTCTTTTTCCTGCTTAGGTGCAGGCGCAGCTTTCTCAACTTTCGCTTCTTTTTGTACGGCAGGCTTTGTTTCCGCAGGCTGCGCCGCAGCAGCTTGAACCGTCGCCTGTCCGTCAACAGTTATGGATGTATTCGGGTAAATGATATCTGATTTTATGTTGTTCCAATTTTTAAGGTCGTTCACGGAAACGCCGAATTGTTGAGCGATTTTCCAGAGAGTGTCTCCCTTTTTAATGGTATATTGTTTCTTTTCTTCTGTCTGTTTTTCAGAAACGTTCAGCTTTTGTCCTGGAATAATCAGGTCTGAGGAAAGCTGATTCCATTCTTTTAAGTCCTGCAGATTTACCCCTTGTTTTTGCGAGATTCCCCAAAGGGTGTCACCTTTTTGGACTGTTACTTCTTTTGCAGAGGCACTCGCTCCGAATGCAGTTGAAGATAGTGCTGCAACTGCAACAAAGGACATAAACGTCTTCTTCATAAGTAAATCCTCCCTTGTTAGCTTTTTATTGTCCGGCTAACAGGAGCAATCGTAACATATGAAAATGTCAAATCAATAACAAAACAATTTGTTTTTGATTACAGTTATTTTACGAGGAGGATTTTCAGCCGTCCAAAAATCGGCATAAATTCAGGTGTATCAAGGGTTCCAATCTTTTTTTATCTGCAATAGGAGATTTACTAAAAAAACTTTTTACATATGATGTTTTTGGGTTTTTATGCTTCTTTCTCAGTTTTATAGGCTTGAAGCTCCTGTAGAAATACAGCGCCGTATTTTACTCTTTTTTGTTCTCCCACTCCTTTGACTGACAAAAGTTCTTCGTCTGTCAGGGGAACTTTCCCGCTCATTTCCCGCAGCGTTTCGTCAGAGAATATGACAAAAGGAGGCACGCCTTGTTCCTGGGCAAGCTTTCTGCGCAGCGCTCTTAACCGTTCAAACAATTCGTCATCTTTAACAATTTGACTTGTCTGCATTTTTTCTTTGCGCATCACCGCTTCCCGGCCGAGCAAAACGTTTCGCCCCTTGTTGGCGACAAAGAGAACGGGATATGTTCCGTCGGACATCTGGATGTACTCATCTGCGATTAAAAACTCTATAAAATCGCTGATGTCGGCAATAGACCGGTTCTTTAAAATTCCGTAAGTCGATAATTGCTGGAAGCCGTTTTCGGTCACTTTCTTATTTTTCGAACCTGCCAGAACTTGCGCCACCATGGTTTTTCCGAACCTTTCTCCCATGCGGATGATGCAGGACAGTACCATCTGTGCTTCCTTCGTCACATCGGTGATGCTTCGGGTGTCGAGACAGCTGCTGCACCTGCCGCAGTCTTCAGTCGAAACTTCGCCAAAATAAGAAAGAATAAACCGCTCAAGACAGCCTTCAGTATGGCAAAAATCAACCATTTGCCTCAGCTTTTTCACGTCTTGCGCCCGAATGTCTTCATCTTCTGTCGACTGTTCGATTAAAAACCGCTGAAGCCGGATGTCCTGAGGAGAAAATAGCAGGATACACTCGCTGTCAAGACCGTCGCGTCCGGCTCGTCCTGCTTCTTGATAATAGCTCTCCATGTTCTTTGGAATTTGAGCATGAATCACATAGCGGATATTGGATTTATCGATGCCCATTCCGAATGCTGAGGTCGCTGTCATCACACTGATCTCGTCATTTAAAAAGAGATCCTGCTGCCGGTCTCTTTCTTCATCATTCATCCCGCCGTGATAGCACCCGGCCGCAATTCCTTTTTGAGACAGGCGGCTTGATATTCTTTCGGCTTCCTTTCTTGTCGCTGTATAAATAATTCCCGCCTCTGAGCGGTTTTTCTCCACATATGATTCGATAAAACGATCCTTGTTTTCGCCTTTTAAAATTTTAAACGTCAAATTATCCCGTGAAAAACCGGTGAAAACCGTGCTCTCTTTTTCGATCCCGAGCTGTGTGCAAATATCCTCATGAACCTCGGGCGTTGCGGTAGCCGTCAATGCCAATACGACCGGACGGGTGCCGAGGCTATTTAAAAAGCTTTCAATATGTCTGTAGCTCGGCCTGAAATCGTGGCCCCACTGTGAAATGCAATGAGCTTCATCAATCGCTGTCAGCGGGATATGAATGCGGGAAAGCACGCGAATAAAATCGGGAGACGTCAGCCGCTCAGGTGTGACATAAAACAGCTTGTAGCCGCCTTCCTTTAAAACGGAAAGCCGCTCAGCGATTTCGCCATGGCCTAAAGAACTGTTCACGTACGCAGCTTGAATTCCAAGCTGATTTAACGCATCCACCTGGTCCTTCATCAAGGAAATTAAAGGAGAGATCACAATGGTTGTCCCCTCCATAAGGAGCGCGGGAATTTGGTAGCAGATTGATTTCCCTCCGCCCGTAGGCATAATGCATGCTGTATCCCGTTTTTCAGAAACGACCGATTGAATGGCTTTCTTCTGACCCGGACGCAGTGAAGGATAGCCATAATAGTGCTGCAATAAAGCTTCAGCTTTCTCTAGCATATAAATGAAACCCTCTCTTATCATAAACTTCTTCCTGTCCACCATGATATCATATTTAAACCGGCAATCAGCCTCTCTCCGTAAAATCGTCTATTCGATAAAGAAAATTCATTTTTAGCTCAAATACAAAAAAACTCCGGCGCTGATGTAAAGCGTCAGAGTATCAAATGAATCGTTTCGCCTTTCATTTAATCGCAGTTTGTTGTTCAGCTAATAATTGCAAACGCTTCGCTTCCTCCAAGCAAAGTGTTTTGTATGCCAGGGCTCCGGTAATGCTCACTCTGTCCGATGCATCCCGACGCAGAGCGGAAAGCTCTGAAAGCACAGATGCCGCGTCGTCTTGTATCATTCCGTGGTCATGCAGCATTTGAATCAATTCATCGCCTTCAAGGCGGATCGCATTTTGATCAAATGTCGAGGCTGTTTCCCGCAGAACATTGTGAACATCAGACCAAGCGCTTTCGATCATGTTCTCCCCTGCCGGCGCTGACCGTACAGATGTCAGTCCCGATAACCTTTTTTCCCGTACGGAGACGAGCTTCTGAAGCCTTTTGTCAAACTCCAATTCAAAGTCCTTGTATTTCAGTTTGATCAATTCCTTCATCCGTTCAGACAAAGGTTCCTTTAACAGCAAAACGCACATCATCAAAGTAGCTGGCCATGCCAATGATTGAACCGTCGCAGAAACAAATTCAAGCCAATCCATAAAATCAGCCTCCGTTTCAAAAGGAAAGTTGTTTTGTGAAAGACCAGGTGGTAATGTTGAATCGAAAGGAAAATTTTGTGCAAAAGGGTGTGGTTTACCATGTGGATCATCATCATATTAATGATCATATTGATCGGATTTGCAGGAAACATTGTTGCCATGTTGCGAACGATTGTCAAGCAGAATGATAGAATCATCAGCCTCTTCGAGAATGAAATCAACAAAGGACATTAGACAAATGCTCAGGAAGTGAAGAATCGCGGAAGATACAAAACAGCTCTTCTTATTCGAAGACAAACAAGGAACCGGTCAGTGGCGGTGAGAGACGGCTTCTTTTTCATGGTGTTTAAGATGCCGCTGGGATCGGTTTACCACTATATTAAATTGAATATTCAGATTAGTAAATATGAGTAAAGTCCTCACCTCTCTAACCGATACACATGTTAAGGAGGTGGTTATGTTGGATATTGCTGTTTTATCAATGGCCATGAGTCAGGCCGCTCTTTATCAAAACGTGCAAATGTCGCTGACAAAGACGGCTTTGGACACCGCCGAACAAAGCGCACAGCAGCTCGTTGACATGGTTCAGGCGCCACATCCCGTTTCAGGACATCATATTGACCTGAAAGGTTAAGGCCAAAACATACATTCAGCAGGCTGCAATGTCTGCCGGATGTATGTTTTCCCGAAGAAATTTTTAAAAAAACCGCTGCAACCTCTTTATTTTTTCTGATTTTTGCACTATAATATTGTTCTGTGTCCCAGTAGCTCAGGTGGATAGAGCAACAGCCTCCTAAGCTGTGTGTCGGGAGTTCGAATCTCTCCTGGGACGTTTTAAATGAGAAGAGGCAAACCCTTGGTACGTAAGGGTTTGCCTCTTTTGTTAATGGCCGTGTTGTTGTTGCTTTAAAATAAAGTTGATTAAAATCATCATGAGAACCCACATATTATAGAAAGAACCCGTTTTGAAAAAAAGATTGATCAAAACGGATTCTTATCCAACGAATTTAAGTTTCGGTTTTATAAAAAAGTTTGAACATTTTCTGGTTCCTTTTGCGAAACGATCATTTCATGATTTACTTGGTTAAATTAAAGCTTTGCTCAATTAAGTTATAAACTTCTTCTTCTGAATCTATACGTTCTAAAACAAGTGATATCCAATTTTCCTTATCCATATGATATCCAGGTAAAATGCTCTTTCCATTTCTTAAACTGCCGCTTATTTCGGGAGGGCATTTTAAATTCAGAATATCTATTTCGTCATTTCCATCTAAGCCTAACTTTTCTGGGAGAACATTCATTACAAGACCATACCATTTTTCGTTAGATTCATGTCTTAAAGCGGCATAGTTTGGAAATTTTTGAAATGGGTAATCTGGCGATGTACCGAATTTTTCTTTGACATGCTTAAAGATATCTTCTCTTGTTAACATACTGAATCATTCCTCCAACAACTTAAATAGATTTTCGGCAATTGCCGATCCAGATGGAACAATGGTGAATTTTTTGAAGTCATGATGTGAAGGAGACATGTTTCTCCTGTAACGGGATTAACACCCTCAGTGGCTTTCTTGTAATCATAATATCCGGTGATGTTTCCTGCAAATGTGCTGCCTGCATCCAACACTTTTTCATACCACTCCCGCTCGCAAGATCTTCCTGTTTTTTGAGTGAGCTCTTTTTGCTTCGATTTCATATTGATTAGCCGGCTGCCTGCAAAAAACCCGAGCTGGCAACAGCCGGCTCGGGCGGGTGGTCAATCCCTCTTATTCATCCCCCTTTTCTCTCGGGGTTCCTGATGTTGTTTTTGGTGCTCCGGAGGCTGAGTCGTGCGTTCCAGCTCCTCTGTATCTTGTCCCATTCCTTTTAAAAAGGAGAATAGCAGTGTAACTGCTTTGTTGATTTCCGGGTCTTTGAGTGAGCGGATGACATCAAAATAACCTGTTTTCTCTTCGCTGTCCTTTTGTTCCACCGCGTTTGCCACCCCCGCATTCACTTTCAAAATGAGAGGTTCCAGCTGTTTCACGTCTAACATGCCGAGCGTCCCAAACAGAAGAAGCAGATTTTTAAGCGTGTTGGCCGTTTCCTCTGTATCTGCCTTTTTCACTAAGATGTCCAGAACTTTATCTCCTTGGCCAAAAAGGCCGCGGAGCATTGGCAAAACACCGCGCTCGTTCATGTGCCCAATCATATGCAGCGTTTCAAGAATGGCTTCCTTATTTTCGACTAATGCATCTTCTATTTCTTTCATATCACGCTTTCTCTGATCCTCTTCGGTTATCTCGATTTTCTGAATTCGTTTAATCGCTTTAGCCATTATGCCCAATCCCCCTTTTCACAGCGTCGCCAGGGAAAATATAATCGTTCCGCGCCCATTTCTTTTGTACCTGCACACCGATTTGCGGCTGCGGATTGCCGTTGCGGTGATTGATCTTAGGCAGCGGATTGGTTCCATCGCGCTTCAAAATTTCCATTTTGGCCGATGTTTCTTTGTATGCAGGCGTATCGGTATCCTTATCAGCATGACTGCCTGTCAACAGGTTAATCGCCGCTTCTCCTGAATCGTTCATTGGCAGATACACTTCCTTCCCTTTGACACGATCAGTGATCAGACACTTCACTTTGACATTTCCGAAAGGCGATGTGAGTCTGACAAGGGTTCCGTCCTGAATTCCCCGCTCTGACGCCAGTTCAGGAGAAATTTCTAAGAACACTTCCGGCGTTTTTTTCGAAATCCCTTTTGATTTGTAGGTCAGGTTCCCTTCGTGGAAATGCTCTAAGAGCCGCCCATTGTTGACGTGGATGTCATATTCCTCACCGAACTCTTCAGGCTCTGTCCACTGAACAGGGTAGAGTTTGGCCTTGCCGTCCGGGAAAGGGAAGCGCTCTGTAAAGAGTAAAGGCGAATCCTTTCCATCAGCGCTTACAGGCCATTGCAGGGAATTGTAGCCTTCAAGGCGTTCATAGGTGACGCCGGCATAAATCGGCGACAGCATGGCTGCTTCCTCCATAATCTCTCCAGGGTGCTCATAGTGCCAGCCGGCGCCAAGCTTATTGGCTACCTCCATAATAATCTGCCAATCAGGCTTTGATTCGCCCAGCGGTTCAAACACCTGATACAGCCGCTGAATACGGCGTTCTGTGTTTGTAAAGGTTCCTTCTTTTTCAAGGCTCGGGCTCGCAGGAAGAACAACATCAGCAAACTCGGCTGTTCGTGAAAAGAAAATGTCCTGCACTACAAAGAAATCAAGCTTTTCATATGCGGCGTGTACATGATTGATATTGGAATCGACCAGACCCATTTCTTCACCTTTTACATACATCGCTTTCAGCTGGCCAGAATGGATTTTTTCGATCATTTCGTGGTTGGTCATGCCCGGCTCCTTCGGCAGCGGCACACCCCACGCCCGCTCGTATTTTTGGCGGACTTGTTCGTCCGTCACTTTTTCATACCCCGGCATTCTGTCAGGCATGCTGCCGAAATCACTTGCCCCCTGCACGTTGTTATGGCCGCGCAATGGGTAAGAGCCTGCTCCCGGTTTACCGTAGTTTCCTGTCACAAGCAGCAGATTAGAAATTGCCGTGCTCGTGTCGCTTCCGCCAATATGCTGTGTCACGCCCATTGCCCACAATGCGCACACACTGTCAGCCTGACCAATCATCTCCGCCATTTGGATGAGGGTTTCTTGATCAATTCCGGTTTTCTCCTCGGCATATTCAAGGGTATACGGCGTTAGGCTTTTCACATATTCGTCCCGTCCGTTCACTCTTTCCTGCAAAAAGCGTTCATCTGCCTTGCCGTTTTCAATTAAATATTTGGCGATGGCATTCAGCCAGACGATATCTGATCCGGCACGCGGCTGGACAAATAAATCAGAGCGCTCTGCCATTTCGTGTTTTCTGATATCCGCTACGATCACTTTCTGTCCCCTCAGCTTATGAGCCCGTTTAATGCGAGTGGACAAGACCGGATGCGATTCAGACGTGTTCGAACCGATAATCAACACAAGGTCCGCTTCCGCGATATCTGTAATCGACCCTGAGTCACCGCCATAGCCGACTGTCCGGAACAGGCCGGCAGTCGCAGGAGATTGGCAATAGCGCGAACAGTTGTCGACATTATTTGTGCCGATGATCCCTCTGGCCAGCTTTTGCATGAGGTAGGATTCTTCGTTTGTACATTTAGAAGATGTAATAAAGGCAAGCGAATCCGGGCCAAACTCCTCTTTTAAATCCGTGAACTTGCTGGCGATCAGCGATAACGCCTCTTCCCATTCAGCTTCGCGGAAATGGTCGCCTTCTCGGATCAGCGGCTTTGTCAGGCGTTCCTCGCTGTTGACGAAATCCCAGCCGAACTTTCCTTTTACACAAGTAGAAATGCCGTTGGCCGGCGCTTCCTCCTGCGGCTCGACTTTCAGAATGTCTCTGCCCTTTGTCCAGACATCAAAGCTGCAGCCGACGCCGCAGTATGTGCAGACGGTTTTCGTTTTTTTGATTCGTTCATCACGCATGGCAGATTCCATATCGGAAATGGCGAGAATCGAGCCGTACCCTGTTTCTACGCCTTTTGTGATCTCGATCATCGGACGCAGCGTTTCGTCATTGATTCCTGTTAAATATCCGGCTTCCCCCTCCATTCCTTTTTCCATCATCGCATTACATGGACAGACGGTAGAACAGTGTCCGCATGATACACAAGATGACTCATTGATCGGCACATCATTATCCCAAATGACGCGCGGGCGTTTCCGCTCCCAGTCTATGGTCAGTGTTTCAGTTACCTGAACATCCTGACACGCTTCGACACAGCGTCCGCACAAAATACATTGATCCGGATCATACCGGTAAAACGGATTTGATTCATCCTTATGGTAAGGCTTCTGATCAAACGGGATGCTTTGATGATTGACTTTCATTTCTTTCACCGTATTATGTATTTCACATCCCCCATTGTTGTAATCGCAAACTGTACAATAAAGCTCATGATTATATAAAATCTTGTCCATCCCGATAACCTGCGCTTTTTTCACATCAGACGAAAGCGTATCAATGACGTCGCCATCCTTTAATTCAGCGGAGCACGACCTCTTCAGCTCGCCATTGATGCTGACGATGCACGTATCGCATGTTTCAATCGGCCCTAAGCTAGGATGATAGCAAACTTGCGGCACTTCAATCGAGCTGTTATTCAAAAGCTGCAGCACCGTCTGTTCCTCGGACGCTTCCATTTCAACGCCGTTTATTGTGATTTTTTTCTTGTCAGCCATCTCCATTCCCCTTTCTTGCTTGTGTATATACCGAATTACCCATTTCTCTTCCCTTGCAAGGGATCAATAAAACATACAAAGCGCACTCACATGTTTTATTGCATCCTCACCGGGAAACGAGAGGGTAGATGAAAAAGAGGGATCAGCATGAAAAAAACAATGTCTGTTCTAACCGTGGCAGCAGCACTGACAGGCTCTCTTTCCGGCTTTGGGGCGGCGTCCTTTTCAGCACCGACAAACACCGTAACTGAAGGCGCGCAATCCTGCATAGACTCCAGCCGCTCCTCCTGTGAAGCTGACGACCTTCATCATCATTCGATACATCCGGGTACACACTTGATAAGGGAAAGGTGCGTCTCCCATTCTGGCCAATAAAAAAGCGGCCACCAATCAGCTGCACAATATCCGTGTGCAAAAGATCAGTGTCCGCAGGCTCTCCTTCTTGGACTCAGGTATACGTTCGTTTTTCTTGTCTCTATCGTATGACAAAATGGAATAGAAAAAGTCCTCCATTTTATCCCCCTTTTTGTCGGATTTTTCTCGGAAATTGAACAATAAAAAAAGCACTCAATCAGAGATTAAGTGCTTGAATATATTAAATTATTCTTCATCGTCCCAATCTTCGTCTTCTTCCCAGTTTTCTTTAGACTCCTTAAGGTCTTCCATGAAAAACTCTAGAAAATTAGTAGCTACTGTTCGACCATAACCCTCTTGATTATCCCAAAGTATAACTGGGCATTCACCATCTACCATCCTGTTTGTATCAAGACAATAAGAGAATTCATCTACATATTCAATGACTACGATACCATCAATTAAACCATAGTGATTTCTGTAATCTTCAGTAACTGTTACTACTCTTGGTGAAACTTTTCCATGACCTAAAATATCTACACCGTAAATTCCACCGGACCCATAGTTTTTTAAAAACCATTTATAACTTTCGGGTAGTTTTACGTTTAGGTTTTCTTGAATTTCATTAATTTTTTCGATGCTAATGCCACCTGTAAAATCATCATCTTCAGCATTTTCTTTTATGAATTGTTCAACTTGCGAATAGTTCACTAAAACCACCTCTTAATCTTGATTCTCAAATTGTTTAGCTCTCCATTTCCAATATCTTTTCCTGAAAAGATTATACTGTTTTTCAAGTATAGGATCGTTTCTGAAACTTTCTCCCTTTCCTTTTAGTCCATGAAGAACTTTGGAGTATTTTGTATGCCAACTATCAGGTATTTCTGCCATTGGTCCAGGCTCTTCTTGAATTAGATGATGGAGGTTAATTTGAGTACCATCGTTCGCATACGGAGTTCTTCCTTTTTGCATCAGTTGTAAATTTGTCATTCCAGTTTCAGGGTCAATTCTATTTATATCAAGATCCTTAAACGTATAAACTCTTCTACTTACATTTTTAATCTTTCCTTTAGTCTTTACATGCCCTTCAATTTCTTTCGCTTCAAATCGTTCCTTATTTAACCAAGGTACATTTATATTTTTTCCTGTAAACGGTTTTCTGCTTATATCAGAAACTTTCTTCGCAAACTGAATAAGACTGTCTTTTATATGCTCCCCATTAAGTGCATGATAAGGGACTTTACCCCCACCTGCAAACTGAACTTGCGGCGCAAAAGGGTTGTGTATTTGAATTCCTTTTATGTTTGAAGCGACCCTTTGCATCGATTTCTTTAAAGACGCTACGCTTTTTTCCAAAGCTTGTTTCGATACTTTTTTCGAAGCTTTAGTTGCTTTGGCAGCGACCTGCCCTACCTTCCCCGCCTTGGCAGCTTTTGCTGCTTTGTCAACGCCTTTTGAACCAACAATCGATGTCCCGACCATTCCAACGGCATAGCTAAACCATCTGGCTTGGGTGTAAGAATCACCATTGACGACATCTCGTTGATACGAGTCTTCAATTCCTTTTTTTATAATATTGAATGTGACATCAGGATGATGAAGTGTAAAGTTAATGCCCTCAATCGTTTCGTCTGCGTGAACGACCATGTCCCATAGGCCTACCGCAGTATCGACGACTGCATTTTTGAGTCCTTCAGCGCTTCCTTTAATTGCGTTGCCAAAATCACGAGCGCCTTCAATTTGATTGAAATATCGCTGTTGCCAAGGGGAAAGGTTTTCGTAGCCAATTTCCGCGGCCATCTCGTAAAACTCTGAAGCTGTTGAAAAATTGTAATCATCAAGCTTCTTCTTTAGTTTAGCAATTTTATTATCCTGTTTGCTAACCTCGCTAACTTCTTTTTCAAGCTTCGATCTCTTGTCCAGCTTATCCATCATGACGCCCATCGCTGTGTCTTGTCCACCACGCAAAGCATCCATCTCATCTGGCTTTAAAATGGATCCTTTTTGATAACTCGCAATCTCAATTTTTGGCCCAGTATACATTTTCTCCAGCCTGGTTATGTATCTCTGCATCGTCTCAAGGTCGTTTTCGGCGGTTTTGAGGGCGCTTGTCTGTTCTCTGTCGAACGTATGCAGCTTTTCAATTGTCTGATTGATTTCCTTTAAGGATTTCTGATACTGTTCATGAAAATCGGTGTCATTCAAATCAGGCAAATCGACAATATGACTGACCTTCGCGATCGTGGCGTTGGCTTTGGACACCAGGTGTTTTGTTGTGCGGTCCGCAGCATTCAATCCTTGTTCCAGCTCGTGCTCAAGAAAGCTTTGCGAAATAAACCCGTTATCGTTTGGTTCCAGGGAATTCAGCACGCTTTTCATTTTCTTCAGCGTGGAACTGTATTCCTCTATAAACGTATCATAGAACTGTAGAAAAGGGGTGTGGCATTCCTCGTAAAAGGCGCGGATAGCGTCTCCACCTTTTCCTTTTAAAGCATCATCAAGTGATGCAATATCCTCAACGCTTTTTTTTACTTGAGCAAATTCTTCTGATTGTTGTTTTAATTGTTCCAACGTTTGATCAATAGCTTTGTGCAACGCCTGAACATCAAGAGTCTTCATAGCATTCTCCTCTAATACTACAGTGACATACCACGAAACATTTTACCACTTTATAGAAAAGAATTGGTGAATAAATCCTGTCAATTCATGAAAATGAATCTTATTGAGTAGGTCTTATACCCTGACACGTTCGGCATAACCTTTTTCAGATTCCAAAAAAGGAAAAGACCAGACATTAATTTTTTGAATATTTAAAAACAACTATATGAAAGGATGCTGGGGACATTGGAAGCTAAAGTTGCGTTTGAGAAAGTCGGTAAAATGCTTAATGATTGGTATTGCTTTATTAGACAAAACAATATTCAAAATGCTACTAAACTGCGGGAAGCACTTCAACATTGATAAACTCTTTACGCTGCGTGTCTCTATTAAGATGAGAGTAAACAGCTAAGATTATTGATTTCGAGAAACCAAGAATTGAAATTATATTTTGGCCAAATACGGCAAAGACCGCGAGCGTGGTTTCCGATGGGGGATAGTCATGAAAGTGAACCAGGCAAATCTAAAATAGATAATTCTTTTTTGATATGGGCGCGGAATTTAGAGTCTTTTAAAAATTTCAGCAGGAACCCATTCATATTTCGAGAAAGTTTTGCTTTCTCGACTGGAGTTAAATCATTTGCAAAAAATGCAATATCTGTCTGGTTTCCATCTTTATCTGTCGCATACATTGCAATTGTAAGAATAAACGCGGTAGATCCTCCCTTTTGTCCCGCATGAACAAGCCATTCACAATTGTTTGGATTTCTCATTATTTGTTCCATTACTGGATCAAGATATTGATATACACTTTCACTAAAATATACTTTGCTATTTAGCTTTTTCATAATAGATACATAATCTCTAGTCGTTGATCGGGGCAAACGGTCGGACCAAATTTTTTGAAAATCATTGTCCAAAGTTTTTCTTAATTGTTTTTTTTCTTGATCAGTTAGTGGTTGGCTCAGCCATCTATTATGAATTTCAATCGCTTTATTACGGTATTCATGCATATCCATGTTTTTCATTACTTCTAGGACTTCTTTTTTCGATAAGTTCTTTTCATTCATCAGTTGGGTAGGTATATAAAGTGCACTTACAATGGGATACATAGGCTCATGCTTTAACATATCTAAGCTCTTTGGAACATGATTGATGTTTTGAAGCCCCAGCACCTCAATTAAGTATTCAGTATTTGCATTAGAACTGTAAGCAATCATCCCGTTGACTACCTCACATAATGGAACACGATCTATCTCTTTGTCTTTTTTCAATTGAATAATCCAAGCCTCATGCGCACCGCCGTCTGTTTTTGGGATATAGAAATTCTCTAATTCCTTTAATCTTACTTCTTTTTGCGGATCGATTTTTCCTGCTGCTGCTTGTTGTGCATATTCAATGGCTAAGATGATTTTCACAGTACTTGCCAGAGGGAGTTGCTCGTTTACGTTAACATCAACCCAATTCTCATCGTTGTGCTTTATGGATAATGAGACATTCCCGCTTCCTGATTTTGCTTTAACAAACTGTACAATATACTCTGGATTTAACTTTTTTATTTCCCTCCGAAACATAAGAATACCGATTGCTATTACTAAACCAAGAGAAATTATTATACCTGCAATAATCAATAGTGCAATCTTCAATTTAACACTCCCTATAATGTTCAAATTACTATAGATACGAATTAAATAATGTTAGGTTTCAATTTCCTTCACACCAGCTCTTATGGTACGCAGTCCAGAAACCGTTCTTCTCAGGATTTCTGGGCATCATGGTCCATCCGAATGATACGGCCATCATCACGTTGATACTTAAGCTGGAATCACCAGTCCACCGCTTTTAAGAATAGCAAACGTTATTTCTGCCTTTTTGATAATCTCCTGGTTTCTCATCGTAATCTTCCTTTTAAAATAAGCCATCCCAAACGGCCTTTTTTAATTAAGTCTTGATCGGTTTTAATTTGTCATCAAGCAATTTCTCAACCTTTTTTCAATTCGTATTCGATTCTGCCAGACGAGAGCTCACAGAAATCTTACGACCGCCTTTTTCTACTGGTGTTTGGTACTTTTGCTTCAAAAAAAGAAGTTTTTCAGCAAATTAAAAAGCCCTTTTTCTTCATTGGCAGAAGAAAAAAGGCTTCTCTTTTTTTCGTTGGTTCAGCGGTCGCGACCATTAAATCCCGGTTATGTCACCTTTTTTGATAACGCATTCCAAGCTTATGCGACGAGAACTCAAGCTTCTTTTTTGACCTTGAAATCGGCCGGCGCAGCCTAGGATTCCACTGCTTCACCGACGGTGTTGCTTGTCGATCTGCCGTTTTCATGCAGAATATCTGTTACATATGAAGGATCACTACACTTCAGTGCAGTTGATGACTTCTGTTGGCAGAGTTGGACGCCAACTTGCCAACAGGTTTCCATAAATGTATATGGCGGGGACGAAACATCTCCTCTGAATTAATTGAGGGATATCAGGCAGATCACTGTATTCCTAAACTTCCATTTATTCAGTTTTCAATTTCCTTCTTTCTGTCAATTGCAATTTTATGCAATAATGTACAAGGGTTTGCTCATCATGTTCATTCATCTTGATAAATTCAACTGTCATGAGCTGTTTGTTTGTTCTGCGATCAATGTAAGTGCGTTTAACTTGAGCATGGACGTCAATCACATCTTCATCATGTCCCTCATTTGGCAGATGGATACTTAGCTTCAAATCATCTTCCGGTTCGTGTTTTTGCGTTTCTTCAATGATTAACGCAGCGCCTCCAGCACTGATATTTGATGTATATGTTTTAAACATTGAGCCAGATCCATATGAGCGAACAGTGACGGGAAGCGTTGTATTGACTCTAAAAAATTGCCGTCTTTGAACTTTTTTCATTTGAACTTCTTCAGGTAAATACATATTTAGTACAGGTATATCCTGATAAATTTCTCGGCCTTTTATTACACTATTAAATTTATATGGGACTTGTTGCTCATTTATAAAATGAACTGTTACCGCTGTATTTGTTGGAATAATAACAGTTCTCCCCGTTTCTTCATCAACAGGATAATGCACTCTTAAAACATTGTCTTCAATTGATAACACTTTACTTTTCGCAAGGACATATTCTTGAATTTCGTTTTCAAATTCTATTGTTATAATATTTCCTAAAGATAACAATGGACATCACTCTTTCAATTCTACTTAATCATTATATCGGTACTATGACATATAATTTTTAAAAAAGAAAGAAGAAAGCATTGAAAGGCTACTAAATCTTACATACTGCATAGACTCAGCCGCTTCACCAGTAACCCTGACGATCTTCATCTTCATTCGATACATCATTTGATTATGGAAAGGTGTGTCCCCGGCATTAAAAAGCGGCCGCCAATCAGCTGCACAACATGTGCAAAAGATCAGTGTCCGCAGCCTCTTCGTCTTTGACTTAATATTCACGTTCGTTTTTCTTTTCTCTAGTTTTATCCCCTGAACATAAAACAAGCACTCGATCTGAGATAAGTGCTTGAATATATTAAATTATTCTTCATCGTCCCAATCTTCGTCTTCTTCCCAGTTTTCTTTAGACTCCTTAAGGTCTTTCATGAAAAACTCTAGAAAATTATGTGCTACTACATTTCCGTAACCTCCGTCATTAGCCCATACAATTACAGGACACTCTCCGTCTTCCATTTTATTTGTATCGAGGCAATAGGAGAACTCGTCAACATACTCTATTACAACTATCCCATCAGGTAAATTATAATATTTCCTATAGTCCTCAGTTTGCTCTACAACATAGGCACCCTCAAGGTCATATCCAAGTATTTCCACGCCGAAAATTCCACCTGAGCCATAGTTTTTTAAAAACCATTTATAACTCTCCGGCAATTCAACTTGAAGTGTTTCTTCGATCCACTTTATATTATTTTCATTCGTGCCTCCAGTAAATATTGCCTCATGTTTATTCTCTTCAATAAATTTACTAATTTTTGAGAATGTCATAAAATGATTCACCTCATCTGCTTTTCAATTTCTTCTGCTCTTCCAACGTTTGATCAATGGCTTTGTGCAACGCCTGAACATCAAGAGTCTTCATGGCATTCTCCTCTATTTTGTTTTCATTGAAGAAGCCAGCTGTTTGTCGGTGCCCTGCATTCCTTCGACTGCTGATTCCGTTTGGGCGGCTTGTTTTGAGAAGGCAGAGGCATAGGAAGAAGCGATCTTATGAATCGCCCGATTCAATTCCTCTATCTTCTTCGTCGCATCAAGCTGATTCTGGCCCTTGATATCTGTCGGAACCGATGCTTTCATGGAATGGCTGGAATGCTTCAAATTAGAAAGCGCTTGTTTGACTTCCCCAGTATTTACTTTTATTTCTTGACCCATTTTTCATTTACTCCTTGCTTCGCGCTTCGCGTTCTCAATCTTTTTCTCTAAAGAACGAACTTCCTGGCTGAGCGATTGAATATCCTCTTCTAAAGATTTGATTCGTTCATCGATTTTGCTTAAAACATCAGAAAGCTGTTTTCCGCTGATGTCATTGTAGGCAGTCTTCATCAGGCCTCGAATACGGTTAAAGGAGTCAGCAAGACTGCCTTGCCACGAATGAGACGACAACTGTGGTTCGGTGATCGTCTTTTTAGAATCAGAGAACTCCGTTTTGTCTTTTTCTAACTCTTTACGGCAAGCTTTCAGCTCTGTCAAAAATTCTTTCTTCATCGATAAATCAACTTTCATGATATCTAAAGCCAGCGTTTCTCCAAGTATTGAACCGATCATATGCAATACCTCGCTTCCCGAAAAATGTATGACAAAAGTAATGACCAACTAAGAGTTTACCACTATACGGAAAGGAATTGGTGAATAAATCCTTTCAACTATTCTTTAATCAAGAATTTCAAGCGCATAAAAAATGCCGCTAATGAAACGGCTGCAAAAAGATAATTCAAAACTTATTTCTAAGCTAAACAACAACATCATGACTGAGAGCGCTTGTGATGTTTCTTGAAGCTGATATACTGCCTCATTTATGCGATCCGTAAGTTTTTCTGCTGCTCGGGTTAAATACTTTTCAGCAAATCAAGAAATACTGATGAAAAAGGTGGTGTCTTTTTTGGATTTTCCAATCATTCATACAAACTTTTGGGATGCTGTTATAGCAGTGCCAATTATTTTGATCGTCACACAGATAATTAAAATTTTTCTCAAGGTTCCCAAAAAGTATGTCCCATCAATTGCGATCGCACTAGGCTTAATCATATCTGTTTGCATAAGCCATCGACACAGCCTCATAGCTGGAGTATTTATGGGCGGATTCTATGGTTACGCAGCTATTGGTTCATATGCATCATTGAAAACAACCATTTCATCATATAGAAACAAAAAAGCATAAACAGGCAGGAAAATATACATTCCAGAGTTCAACTCGCTTTTTTTCCACTTTTATCCCCCAGTGAAGGCGCCCAACGAATTAAAGCAAGTTCACATGTTCTTAAATACATAAGCCTTAATCATCGAATAGGAAGTTATCCTGTTTGATGTCTGCCATTGAAAGGATCGGCGTCGTTCCTGCTGCACGCCCGGTTTTGCTTTATGATTTTTGTGCGCCTGTTCTCTTTCCCTTGATATAGGGTTGAAGATTGATTTCCCGAAAAAGCGAATGAATACCACCTCAACAGACACAATAAAAAGAGTTGATATTTCAGCACAATTCGCAAAGGAGTGAAACCATTGTATTGAATGATCATCAGACTGAAATGGTCTTCAGATGCCCCTGTCTAATTTTAAAGGAAACATAAAATTCAATAATATGGAGTGATAAACGTGACGCAAAAACATGGAGCAGACAGACCCGATGACTACAAAAGATTTTCTTCAGCAGACAAGGAATACGATTCTCAGCAATCGTTAGACAGCAATGCTAAGACAGAGAACGTTAATACTGAAACTGATAACAAAGAAAACATGAATGACAGCACGGATGTGGCAGGAAAATATTTTGACCCCTCGGATTATGAAGGAGCCACGCAGTTGGAAAAAGGATTGGCTGAAACTCATGAACAAGTCAGTGATGACTATTTTGAAGGAACGATCGATCAAAATCTGGATTAGTCATTTGAACGGCGGAACTAACTTAAAAAGTAAGTTAGTTCCGCTTAGATTAACAAAGTATCGATGTTCTCAAGTCCCAAATTAATCATTCAGTAACATCAAAAGTGATGGCCGAATAACAAAATATCTATTTTTTTATTCCCTGTTTCCCTATTATTATCCGTGCCACTCTTTTCATGAAATTCAAATCCCGTCTCCTTGGTCTTCCACTCCTTTACTTCAAAATCACTTTCAATCATTGCCAATGTGGCGCAATCGAAAGGAAAGCAGCTACGCCTTCCGCCGATCGAACTTTTATATGAATCTTCTATATATTTGTGCTAAGATAAAGTCATCTTTTGACAGAAAGGCGTGCTACGATGAAAAAATATTTACTCATAACAACCAGAACCGAGAATTTTGAAGATCAATATGTGCCAGCCCATTATCAATTTTTGGACAGGCTTAAAGCCGAGAACCGCTTGGAAATGTTTGGCCCTTTCAGCGATGCTTCCGGGGGCGCTTATCTTATCAGCGCAGAGTCTCTCAAGGAAGCAACAGAGATCGGAAATTCTGATCCGATTGTTGACAGCGGCTCTTCAACACTTGTCATTAAAGAATGGCAGATTAAATAAACTATTTGGACATAGCCAACATAAACCTCTCCAAACACGGGAAGGCTAATCTTAAACGGAAAATCTAGACCTGCGGGTCATTTTGAAATTACGGTAAAACCGTTTTTTCCCTATTGAAGGAGAATAATATAAACGGCCGGATCGACATTTTTTAAAATTCTTTGATTTTTCATGTTCCATATTTCTTTTCCTTCGTCGGTAGGACAAGAAGCTGTTTCTTGCAATCAACAATCTAGGGGGAGCCAAAGGTGAAATCGGCAGCCCCTAGTCCCACGATTCAATTTTCTGAACAGTCACTTGCTGTTTATGATCAACTTTCCACCCATTCCTTCTATCCCTTTCACTGACTGCCATGACCGTCAGTTTTTTGTTTTTCATAGTTTTTGACAGTACCGCCTATCCCTTTCCCTTTGATCCACATGGTCCCGTCTACATCTTTTTCATCTAGTAAACCAAGGTCGTTAATGGCTGCAGCTCCTGCATATTTGATTTCCCTATTGACACCGATAACGTTTGAAGCAAATAGCTCGTTCCAGCATTCATCATGCCCGGCAATCTGGGCTCCTGCTGTGTACGGATTAACATATTGGTATGTCAAGGTGATTCGATCTTTCTTTGGATCATTGACGCCCATTTAAATAAATTTTTTCAAGGGCAGTCTCTCGGCCTTCATCAACCCCTACAGCAAAAGTCAAACCAAGATCTTCAATTTCATGGCTGCTCGACCATCCGGTTAAAAAAAGTTGGAGAGGCTTTTACACCCTATCAAAGCCATACGCGATTTTTGGTTTTGTGCTTCTCCCTCAAAAAACTTCCATCTTTTTCAACTCATCTATGCTACAATAAAATGGAAAAAGGAGGGGGTTTTGAATGAAACGCTTTTTGCTGGTCATGGTGTTATTTTGTGGATTTTTCAGTTTTGGGAGCAGTGCTGAAGCTTATTCGTTCCCGCACAAGCTGAATCTTACGTTTACGGGAACTCATGTGGAGGACATTCCCTATAGCGACTCTAACGTTTCTCACTGGCATATTGGCTACAAGTTTACGATTTTTAATGCAGAAAACTGCAAAACAACGATTAAAATTCAGATGATGCATCTTTCCGGCAGGTTTATGAGTTTAAGCATTAAAGATTTTGAAGGGAACTGGCCTGATCGAACTGCTCAGGATGTCATCACATTGATGCCTAGGGCTTACAGGCTTTATTTTGAGAATACCGAAGGTGAATGTAAAGATATTCGTATTAAAGGAACATACGGAGCTATTCCGCAAACGTATGATAATTTCTCGGTCTTCAGCCAAAGATAGCCGTTATAAAAGACTGCAGGAAGGCAATACAAGCATAAAGGCCCGAGCAGCATTTTGCATGATAGATACTGATATAAACGAATGTGGGGGAATCATTTGAAAAACTTTTGGATATACGAAGACGAAGATCCGTACACTTTAAAAAGCATATCAGAGAGAGGCATTCTGAAAGCTGAAAAAAAGTTAGGTGTGAGACTTCCGGAGGAATATAAAGCGCTTATTCTTGAACAAAATGGTGGCTATATCAATTTTAACGCCTTCCCTTCTGAACGGCCCACCTCCTGGGCTAAAGATCATGTCCAGTTTGACTACTTATTAGGCATAGGGAAAAAGGATGGAATTCTCGAGAGTAAAGCCTTTATTAAAGAATGGGGACTGCCTGACAACCTGGTCCTTATTCATGGAGACGGCCATACGTGGATAGCGCTTGACTACAGGGAGACGAAAGAAAATCCGCCGGTTCACTATTTTGACTCAGAATTTGAAGAGGATTTTAGATTAGCCGGCTCATTTGGAGAATTTCTCTCTAAACTTTATACAGATGACTCCATTGATGATGACCGCTGCGGACATACGGGAGGCATACATTCTGGGAATGCAGATATTCCCTATGTCTATTCGGAAGATGCCATCACAAAAGAAAAAGCGGAACAGATTCTGACTGAAAATTCGGCAGCCGATCTGTATCAGATTCATTACTACCCTATTGAAGGTTTGGATGATTTAAATTGGCTTCTGACAAAAATAAAAGAAAGCTCATTGATAGCAAATATTGAGAATGGTGTCGAACTTGCCGTTGTTTTGGAATCTATTATTTCCCATCATAAAGATTTAATCCTTGATAACGAACAAACAAGAAGGCTGGTTTTAGACATTTCAGCTATTCTAAAGAATTTGAATGACTCTGTTATAGACATCCTTTTATTACAGATAAAAGATTCCCTTTAAAAAACAACTTTTACGTTGTTTTTTATTTATGTTTCCGCCCCATTCTTTAAACTCTCCTGTTCCGAGACCTCAATGTAGGCAACTGTTGTTACTCAACCCTTTTATAAAACATAGAATACTAAATAGATTGTTGGAAATTAATCCACAAAAGGAGTTAAGATTATGAATTTGAATGATATAAAAGGAGACTATAATGCCATTTTCGGATTAGGCCACCTCTGTTTAACTGCTCTTCAGCTTAGGAAAAACAATTTAAGGCCGTATGCAGGTCCTTTAGACTGGGTCGGCACCTCTTCCCTGACCGAACTGAACCGTCTTTTAAAGAATCGCTTTTCAAATTTTATGGCACCCCAAAATCTAAGGGTAACAGGCTACTCAACAGGTGTTTATACTACTGACCGTTATATCTCTTTAACAGATGATTATTATCATGTCGATTCAGCTCATGATTTTAAAGCAGATAAAAATACACTCGAACATCTTGCCACATACAATGAAGTGATGGAAAAATTCAATAGAAGAATCAACAGATTTTATGAAAAGATGTCAACCGCTAATCGGATCCTTTTTGTCAGAACTAACGGAACCTACAAGGAGGCTCAAGAACTGGAGTCCGTATTATCGGATTTAGTACAAAACGACTTCAGGGTACTCCTTATCAATCACTCAAAAGTTAAAGGAATTGTCGAGCAGAATTGGCCATTAAAAAGAATATGCGCGGTTACACTTCCAGATCGTGAAATCTGGCAGTCTAATGATCATCTGTGGAGAGAAATGCTTAATGGCGTGAATTATATCCCCTTTTAATCAAAACTTATAAGCGACAGGAAAAGGTTATAACATCATCATAACCTTTTCCATACATACTCTTCTCTGAAAACTAAACCAAAAAGCTGGTCTTCAAACAGAAACAATTCCCGAAGAGCGGCCTTCTGAAGTCAAGCAAGGTAAGTTTATCACTGAATTTCAAAGGAAAGATCAATAGGCGCCTTCAGGGGATCGGGATAAGATATGGTCTCTAGCTTCCAGCGCTTTTTGTCTCACCTTTTCAAGATCTGCATCAACCAATCGACCGTTTCGTTTCACTGCTTTTCCTGCGACATATACGGAATCTACATTTCCGGTGTGCGCGCTTTGGACGATGGCCCCCACCGCATCAGTCAAAGGGAGCAAATTGACGCTGTCCGTTTTCACCATGATAAAGTCAGCTTCTTTGCCGGGGGAAAGCGAGCCGATTTTATGATCGAGCCTTAATGCCCTCGCCCCGTCAATGGTCGCTGCTTTCAAGATTTGTTCGGCCGATATGCTCAATTCGGGACCAGGCATGATCCCTTCTTTCAACAGCTCTTCATTGCGCTTTGCACGCTCTGCTTGAAGGGCAAATTTCATCTGTGCGAAAAGGTCACCTCCCGTCGATGTCACAACATCAACCCCAAGTGCAGTAAGAACCCTGTTTTTTAAGGCGAGCCCTGTAACAGGATAGCCGTGCCCCATCATCATCTCAATTTCTGGTGTCACAGAAATCGAGCTTCCGTGAGCCGCAAGCATTTTCATTTCTTCTTCACTCATCGCATTGGCATGCACCATATTTAAATCGGGACCGAGCAGCCCGGCTTGATTCAGCTTCTCAATCGAACGATCTTTCGCTCCCCAGTTGCCAAACGCAATATGCATGCTGCATAAGGCATCAAGTTCCCGGGCCGTTTCGATTTCAAACACAGATGTCTTCCATGAAGAAAACTCCGGACCGCGAATGGCAAGCCCCATCGTCAAAAGCTGATCCTTCGATTGAAAATATGCTTTTTTTACCCGTTTCGCTTCGTCCATATTCGAAAGATCACTGTCTCTGTCCCAATATTCGGCATCACCGGATGTTCCGAAAGCGAATACTGCGCGAATGCCGGCGTCTTTCAGTCCCGCAATCAGCTGGTCCGTATGATCAGGCGATTCAATCATCGTCCAGTCCAGCAAAGTTGTGACCCCTGCCTCAAGCGCCTCAAGCGCTCCTAAATAGTTCGCGACCCAATCATCCTCAGGCCTTCTCATTGATCCATAATTGCCATAATAAATCCGGTTTAAATAGGTTTGCAGGGACCAGTCGGCTCCGATTCCGCGGATCACAGATTCCCATACGTGGCGGTGTGTATCGACAAATCCAGGCATGATCAGCATGTTGGAGGCATCAACAATCTCAGCGTCTCCCGGTGCAATCGACTCGGCAACGTCCAGAATGACGGAGCCTTCAATCAGCATGTCCCCTTTTTCGATCGTATGAAGCTGCGGATCAAGAGTTACAATCGTTGCATTTTGAAAAAGTGTTTTTTTCATAACGGTTCTCCTTTCTTCCCAGCCAACTAGAAAAAACAACATCCTATATGTACCATTTTAAAATAAAAAAGGTATAAATGATATTAATATGTATTGTGCGACTTGAAAATCCGCCTTCTGAGCTAGATGGAAGAGATGGAGTACACGATCACGTTAGAAAAAGAAGAAAGGTGAATTGCAGGAAACAGCGGTTGTTTAAATTGCAATGATGCGTTGTGTATTTATCGTAAATTCTGCTTTCATACTGCTCGCAATCACGATATACGGTTACTACCTCCCAAATGGAAACAGACCATAAAAAAGCTATGGTCTGTGAAATGAGTGAACGTATATTTAACTGCGATCAAAATATGGTATAATCAAGCTTTTATTAATAGCAATGGCCATAGTCCGACTTTTTTTCAAAGCCTTTGCAAGGTTTTCCGCAATGATAGTGTTCATGCGAAACGTCTTTATGATGTGAATAAGTGTGCGGATAGTAATGAACATGTTCATATTTGTGGTGGTCAATTTTTTTAGTATGCTGCGGATGAATATGAGGAACGACAGACTTTGAATACTTATGATCCTCACAATATTTCGTAGGGTAAACATGCGGCTCATGATGTTTTTTGCAGTACATGTGTACACGCTCCTTTCATTTTATAGATTCACTAGTACATTATGCTGAAAAGCTAAAGCCTGACTGCATAAGTACCTATACTTTGTCCCTATTTTTGCCCGTTCATTTTCTGAAGATCGTGTTTGGAAAATCTGCTTGATTACCCTGAAGCATCCGCCGGTTGAATACCCCTTGCTTCCGGAGTTAAAAAAAGACACTAAACGAATACTTTAAATGTTCGCTTAAAGTCCTTCATCTCCAATATACCTTGACGGGCTCTGTATGAATATGCAGCTCTGTTTTTGTATCGAAATGAACAACAAAGCCTCTGATTAATCCATAGAACTTGTTTTTTTCTGTAATTTTCATAACGGTCGCTTCGTCTTTAAATCCTGGCGGATGGCATGGCTCACCTACAATATATTGCTTTGAATGAACGGTGATTGCTTGAATTGACTTCATTAAATTCCATTCCCCCTCAGAAACGTCATGCTTCCTTCTGCTTCTGCGCAAAACGGAGATTCACCCTAGTAAAAATTGCGATTCTTCTCTTCCCTGGAATGCAAAATTATTCGGGTATTTTTACGCTACAAACTGTAGAAGCAGTCTCGGTGATTATCATCATAACACGTTATCCAAAATATTCCTTTCTGCTTTTTGAACATTATGTGGCGGCAGCTCCTCGGTATAGAATCAACCGATAAACTGCGTTAAAATACGGTTGAACATTTCGCGTTCCTCCCAGAACGGACCGTGTCCGCTGTATTGAAACGGAACAAGATATGAATTTCTTATTTTGCGGTTGAGTTCCTTTGCTTGTGCAAACGGAATCACCTTGTCTTGAACACCGTGAATGATCAAGGTCTGAGCAGCGACTTTTCCAAGATCATCATACAGTTTCTCATCTCTCAGCATGTCGATGACCGCTTTTGTTGACCAGCCTGCCGCCTGCAATCCCAATTGAAAAAACCAGTCCGAGAACGGTTGTGTAATATATTGAAAGAAAAATGTGTCGGTCACTTCACGCATCATCTTAGGACGATCGTGAGACGCTTGCTGAAGCAATTTGGCTGCCGTCTCTTCTGTAAATCCCACAGGTGCCGCTGCATCGATCAAAACCAGCTTTGAGACCCCGGAACCCCTGTATCGCGACATATAGCGAAGTGCTATGGCGCCGCCGGTTGAATGACCGGCAAGCGTGAAGCGGTTTAGTTGAAGCGTCTCAACGACAGCGCGGATATCGTCAGCCAAACGGTTGTAATTGTAGCCCGTCGCCGGCTTATCCGAACGCCCGAATCCCCGCCAGTCAATGCCGATACAGCGGTATCCCTTTTGTGAAAGATCGTCAAATTGATATTCAAACTGCAGATGGCTTAATGGCCAGCCGTGCAAAAATACAATTGTTTTGCGGCTTTGAGGATTAATGTCTTCTACGTACAGGTTAACGCCTGATTCTGCCTGAACAAAGTATCCCATGCCGTCGCCCCCAATCATGGTGTCTTTTACCATAAGGTACTCCCAAAATGTCAATAGGTGAATGTCCTGGCGGCTGAAGGTGAAGAATTTGAAAAGGTGTGACTGGTTAGACTATTTCAAGATACGGAGGTGGTTCAATGATGAAACGCTTGGGAAGTCTTGCGCTGTCGCTTGTCCTCATGCTGCCTGCGGCGGCGATCCAAGCGCAGCCTGCCGCACCAATACCTTATCCATGCAGCGTCGTTCTTCATCCAGCCCAGGATATTCCCAATGCCCGTGGAACGGCTTTAATTGCAAAAGTGAAAAAACCGTATACCGAAGCACCTGACAGTCCAGTCAGGGAACGGCGAAGCGTCGGCATCTACGCCGATTGGCTTCCGGCCCCTGCTTCATTTGGAGATTATGATCAATATGAAGGAATGGCCCGGATACCGGACCAGATCAGCTGGCGCTTCACCATGCATCTCGTCCGGGAAGACGCGCCAAGCTGGTTTGGCGGAAGTCTTTGGGCGGGCAAATTTGACGAAATATCGTCAGAGCTGACTGTGAATACCCGAGTCGAAGTGCGTCCTTTCAATTCGAAGACGAAAAAGGCCGGCCGAGCTGTTTTGCAGGGGACTTTGCAAGGTTGCAGGAACTAAATGAAAAAAAGGCCGCAGAAGCACCATTAGGACGCTTCTTACGGCCTTTTTTCATGAGAAGAACTTTTTCTTCCGGAAAGGTTAGTATTTTTCGTAGCGATTACAAGGTTTACCGCAGTAAGAGTGATCATGATAAACCGGCTTATAGTTTGAATAAGAATGCGGATAATAGTGAACATGCTCGTATTTCTGATGATCCACTTTTTTAATATGCTGCGGATGGATGTGAGGAACGATCGTTTTAGAGTATCTGTGATCCTCACAGTACCTGGTAGGATGCACAACTGGCGGCAGAACGCGCGGTTTGCAGTAAGACATAAGCACTTCTCCCTTCCTTGAGTTTCATTCTTCATTATCAAAATATGTTGATTAGCACAAACTTGTACTAATACAAGAAACTAAAAAACCGTCCATTTTCCCCGCCTTTTCACTCAAAAAAGAGTTTCTCTGATAGTATAATAAAAAAATACTAATGAAAATGGAGTTGGACAGATGGATGTGATATCGATCGTTTCTTTTTTAGGTGCGGCTGTACTGCTTACACTTATGCCGGGCCCTGACAACTTGTTCGTTTTGGCACAGAGCATCTCAAAGGGAAAATCGGCAGGTACAGCAACCGCATGCGGGCTATGCACAGGGTTAGTCGTCCATATCACAGCTGCTGCAGCAGGTATTTCTGCTGCGATCTATCAATCAGCTGTCGCCTTCTCGATCGTGAAATATGCAGGTGCAGCCTATCTGTTGTTTTTAGCTTACCAGTCTTTCCGGCGAAAAAGTGCTGGTTTCAATCTTGAAGCTAAAGATTCATTGAACCGCAGGGCTTTATACCAAAAAGGCGTTGTGATGAATCTATTAAACCCGAAGGTCTCATTGTTCTTCCTTGCCTTTCTTCCGCAATTTATTCATCCCGGCACCTTCAGCGTGACAACGCAAATGCTCGTTTACGGCATGTTATTTTTAATTCAAGCGTTTGTGATCTTTGTGATGATCAGCCTGTTTGCGGAAAAAGTCGGAGACCGGCTGCGCAGAAGTCCGCAAGCCGCCAAAAAAGTTCATTTGCTGGAAGGGTCTTTATTCGCTTTGATCGGGCTTAAAATAGCGGTCAGCCAAAGGTAGCCGCTGAAAAAAAGGTGTGCAGCCGGCACACCTTTTCCCGATTTTACCGCTTATAACATTTGACGCGTTTACCATTTCCGCCGTCGGCGCCGCTTTCAAGGACACAGCGGCAATGTCACCCCTAGAACATCGAGGTTCATGTGAAAATGAACAGCCCTGCATTCCGTGATTCGTTTTCAAGCTTGATCTAGAGCGGGAGCTGGTGTTACGGAATCGAAGTGATTTGTTTCTTTGGCTGGAGTCGAATCACAAGACTGTCAAATTCTGCAGCGCTTTCTTGCTGTGTTAGATTCTTCCTTCGTTTCATTGTATAGTGGAGTGCCAGACAATGAGACAAAAATCTAAATACCGTTGTTCTCTATCCTCCCCCCTTTCTTTGAAGCCAGTATACAAATTTCCCGCTGCTTCGTAATGATGCAAATCGGTTATTTTCCGCTCAATCCAAATCATCAGATCGAGCAAAGCGGACACATCGATCTTAGGGATGGCAGATCAGTCAATCGATGGGCGTGGGTCTTTTTTGATAGAATATGCCGCTTTTTAAGGAGAAACGGGATCGTTTAATTGCTTTAATCAATGAGATTCATTTTCGCTTTTTATCTGCAAAGCGAGTCTTTTGAATTTATTTACAAATGATATTTTAAATGTTATAATAAATTGTTTACAGAAATAAATTCTATTTTTATTTATATAAATCGATGAATTTAAAATGAAGGAGGTAAAAAGATGGCCAAGACTTCAATGATTGTCAAACAAAAACGGGAACAAAAGTTCAAAGTCAGAGAGTACACCCGCTGTGAACGCTGCGGCAGACCGCATTCCGTGATTCGGAAGTTTAAATTGTGCCGCATCTGCTTCCGTGAGCTTGCTTACAAAGGGCATATCCCCGGCGTTAAAAAAGCAAGCTGGTAAGAACGACTTCGTCAGCCTTTTTAAGAGGCTGGCTTTTTTGATTTAGGCTCTGTTGAATTTTAATGTTGATATTGCATGAAAATAGAGGAAATCCTATGATTAGGGTTTCCTCTATACTTGTTCAACTAACGTCTCTGTTAGCTGGATAAGAACTATTGAATCAGTTGCTCATTATACACACTCATTGAGTGTACATTCTCTTTTAATAGGTTATCAATGATTTGCTTTATTACATTTGGTTCTCGTAAGTCTTCGTTCTCAAATGTTACAAGGTCACTTACTTTTATCACTTGCAGTCTGAAATTTCATCTTCTTCGAGCTTGATAGAACCTCCGGTAACTTCACCAATAAAATGAAATAAAATAACTTGATTCTTCGTCCTGCTGATAAAATTATATACACCAGCAGCCGCAATCAGTTTTACGTCCAATCCAGTTTCCTCTTTAACTTCTCTTCGAGCTGAATGGAGAATGTCCTCTCCATATTCGATACGTCCACCCGGAAAGTTCCACTTATGAACGGCGGTAGGCTTATTCTCTTTTATCATCAAGACTTTATCATCCCGTAAGATTGATACACTGGCTACTAAAACAATTCCATTTTGCGACATCCATTTCTCCTTCATTTTCATTGGTTTGACTGGCTTCTTCTTTCATGAATCTGCTTTGTTCATTGAAAGCTCTCAACGCTTTGCTCACCTTGAGAATCAAACCGAACTCTTGTTCTGTTTTTATTATATCAGGTATAAGCATCAAACATCAATATAAGCGCTCATGAGCCGTCACTGTTCAATATTTGAACAAACCCGTTTGTTCCGTCGATTCGGATGTAGGCGCCGTCTTCTATGATGTCTGTCGCTTTGTCAATTCCGACGACCGCAGGAATGCCGTATTCCCTTGCCACTACTGAACCATGAGTCATCATGCCGCCCACCTCCGTAATCAGTCCAACCGCTGAAGTAAAAAGCGGAGTCCAGCCCGGATCAGTATACGGCGCCACTAAGATGTCCCCTTGATTCAGCTTCGCGTCTTCAGGGCTCTTCACAACTCTGGCGGTCCCTTCAATGATGCCCGCAGAAACCGGTGTCCCTGTGAGAGCTCCTTCGGGACTTTTTGCATTTCGCAGCCTCCCTGTGATGATCTCCCCTTCACTTGTCATCACGCGGGGGGATGTGAGCTTTTGATTGGACATATGCTGCCGTTTTCTGTCTGTTAACCATTCCGGAATATTCCCGATGCTGCGATTCTCCAATAGCGCGATAAGCTCTTCAAGCGTCAAGTAAAAAACATCGTCTTCACAATTGAGGATTCCTTTTTCAACGAGGTGGCGGGCTTCTTTAAGAATGGCTTTTTTGTATAAAAACATCAATTTTACAAGTGTAAATTTATGATGCTCCCGCATTCCCATCAGGCTTCGATACATATGAACGAGCCGGGAGATTCTCTTTTTTTCCGTGAAACGAAATTGAGAGATGATTTCCTTTTTTGCTTCTTCCGCTTCCATTTCGCCTTGTTTAAATTTCCTCCTGTGTTCCCCTTGGGCAGTCGTCCGAATATGGCTGAGTATGGACGGAACGAGCTGAACCGGAGCCTCTGCCCATCTTGGCCTTGTCATATCGATTTCTCCCACGCACCGCATCCCGTACTTTTTGAGATAACCATCTAAACTCGACTTCAATTCGGCGCCGCCGGGGATTTTGAGCAATTCTTCCATAAAGTTTTCGCTGTCTGCACGCTTGAAATAGTCAATGACTTCAGGATACTTCCTCGCTTGATCGGAAAGATCCCCCAACTCAAGACCCATTTCCGTTGTGACATTATGAGGCAGGGATTTATACAATTTTCCCAGTAAAATAGCGCTTTTTTCGTCCCCCAGCTTTTTTTTCAGCTTTTTTTCGAGCGCTCCGGCTGCAATCATTCCGCTGAAGACATATACAGCGACTTTTGAAAGCACGTCTTGGAACATCCTTTCCATTCCTTTTTGGATGACGCGGATCGTCTCAGCACCGGAAGTCCGGCTAAGCTTCTCCTCGGTGTCCGTCACGATCGCTTCAATGATCAATTCCGCTTTTTTCTCGGCTTTATCGGGGTTTTTCATCAGCAGGATTCCGACAACCTTTAATGCTGCCGGAATCAAAATCGGCATCAATCTCCCGGCAATATGAAACATGCCTTTTATCGAAATGGAATTAAGCTGTTGTTCTTTGCGCTTGACTGCCTCCGATACAGCAGATGCCATCAGCTGATCCATACCATTTAATACTTTAAGCAGCCGGCTTCGGGCGAATCTGAGGGAAAGAGCACCCGTAATATCGGCGAACACTCTTCCTCCCGCTTCGCGAAGAATCGGCTGTGCCGAAGGGTCTTTTTTTAAAAATCGGAGAACTTGGCTGATCACCGATACACCCAATGGTTTCATTGGATCGGTCATCATTTGGATATAGCCAAAATTAATCAATACATGCGGCTTATCATCAAAAACGTGTACGGCCGGGTATAGGGATGTGATCGGCCGGCTTTGAAGAATGTAAAAGCTGCCGCCGGCAAAAGCCCATTCTATATCCTGTTCCTTACCGTAGTGAGCCTCGATTCTGCGCCCCAGTTCTGCCAATTCGACGATTTTTGGATCCGGCAAAGCCTGTGTTTGTTGTTCTTCCGGAGAGAGGGTTTTCTGAACGGTTCCTCCTTCTGGAACGGAGTAAATGGCCGATTCCTTCTTCGAAAGTTGTTTTTTGACGATTTCACCTGACTGAACCTGATACAGATCAGCGCTCACAATTCCGGACACCAACGCTTCACCCAAGCCGAAGCTGGCATCGATGGAAACCGTTTTGCGGTGCCCCGTGATCGGGTCCGCAGTGAACATAATACCGGACACCTCGGGAAAAACCATCTCTTGCACGACAACTGCAAGAAAAACAGAGCGGTGATCGAAACCGTTTTTCGCGCGGTAGGAAATCGCCCTGTCCGTAAACAGAGAGGACCAGCATTGTTTTACCGCATCAAGAAGCTGATCTTTTCCGCAGACATTCAAAAAGGTATCCTGCTGCCCCGCAAATGAAGCTGTCGGCAGGTCTTCTGCCGTAGCACTGGAGCGGACAGCATAGGCTTTATCTTTGCCGGTCGTATCAACGCCTTCCAGTATCGCCGATTTGATCTCGTCAGGTATGGGAATCTGGGCAAGATGCTCGCGAATCTGCTTCCCCGCAATCCGAATCTGTTCCAGATCATCATGCTTGAGCTGTCCAAGCTGGTCGAGCAGGCTGTCGATGATGCCGCTTGTTTGTATGAACGCGCGATAGGCGGCAGTTGATATGCAAAACCCCTCGGGAACGGGAAAACCCGCTTTTGTCATTTCCCCGAGGTTCGCCCCCTTTCCGCCGACATAGGGCAAAGCAAATTGATCGATTTCATTGAAATACAGCACATATTTCTCCATTCTATCCTCTCCTTAGAGCCGCTTTTTGAAATTCCACGCCTCATTTTGGACGATTGATTTTGCCCTGGCCGGACTTTCAACACACTTTGTCTTATGAGGCATGCTTTTTCATACACAAATATTGAACACTGTGTTGATTAATATTCATCATGTTTATTATAATTGCACAAAAGGCGAATGCAATGAACAATCAATCAGCAAATGTTAAGTTCTCAACACAAACATGGACATTGTTGATTTTCATGGACCTCAGGAGGATTTGTATGACTGGACAAAAAAAAGACCGCAGGGTAAAGCGCACGAAAAAAATGATTAGAGACGCACTTTCTGAACTGATGAAAAATAAAACGTTTGAAGAGATATCCGTCACGGACATTACAACGAAAGCCGATATTAACCGCGGCACGTTTTACTTGCATTACGAAGATAAATACGATTTGCTGGAGCAAAGCGAGGAGGAAATTATCCAAGAGATCAGTAACATTGCTAAACGCTCGATTCACTCAATGGACATATTAAATCAGGATGTGATTGATCATCCGCTAACGTTTGTCGTCGATATTTTTCAATATATAAGAGAAAACGAGGTTTTTATGAAGGCAATTTTAGGCCCGAAAGGCCCGGGTTCTTTCCGTTTGAAATTCAAATCGGTTTTGAGCATCAATTTAAAACGGCTGAAAAAAGCGATCAAGGCGGATCCGATCGTACCGGAAGACTACTTGATTTCCTATATAACCGGCGCTCTTATCAGCGTCATGCAGCAATGGCTGGAAAACGGCATGAAAGAGACGCCGCATGATATGGCGCTCATTTTATCAAAAATAACCGGGATGGGCCCTGCATACGCGGCAGGACTGAGAAAAAAATGACAGGCTTTCAGGAAGAGGGATAACCCTCTTTTTTGCTTTTTTCGTGGTATGTATAAGAAATCAAAAACAATCCAAAATATAGTGAAAAAGGTGGTGAGACCATGCAGAAGAAAGGCATTCAAAACAGCAGCCTCGAGCAGCTGAAAAACGACCACGAAACAGAAAGCGCATTCCAGCAGGATAACAAAAGCAATAAACAGCAACAAAACAGGAATGCTTTAAAATAAGCTGAAAGGTGTGGAAACGAAATGAAGCATGTAAGAGCATTGTGTTTAAAATTTATTGTGAGCCTTGTCCTCTTATATGTGGTGCTAACTCTGTTTTTTGGCGTTCCATTTGGCGAAATGTTTGTTTTGACATTGTTTTTAGGTGTGATCTCCTATCTGATCGGAGATCTTCTTCTTCTGCCGAGAACAAACAATACAACTGCAACAATGGGAGACTTTGGCCTTTCCCTCGTATTGATCTGGGCGATTCTCGCCATGCAAAATAATCCGCCGTATGGTTCGCTTGCTGCCGCTTCAATCGTGTCAGCAATCGGCGTCACAGTGTTCGAATATTTCTTCCACCGCTATATGGAAGCCAACGTTTTGGGCGAAACGGAAAACGAAAAACGGGAAAAGCCAGGCTCATTGCAGTATCAAAGTGAAGCATCGGAAGAACTTTACCCGGTTACCCCATCTAAAAAACAGGACGAAGACTAAGCACGACAACCTGCCGATCGGCAGGTTTTTTACTCTTTATGCCCCGAGGTATTTTTTTCCTCGTTTAAAGGAATATCGGTCTTTTTCACGAATTGATAATAAAAAAGTGAGGAGGGCTAAAAATATGACACATCGCGCACTAAAGCATTTAGATTATCACAACTGGGCGAATCAAAGGGTGCTCAGCCACCTGAAAAGCCTGCCTGAAGAGCTGTTCACCCGGGAAATCGAAAGCGTTTTTCAATCTGTATCTGAGGTTGTTACCCATATGTGCGTGGCTGACGCCTTGTGGCTGAAAGTAATATCCGGAGCCGCTTACGAGGAAGCAAAGGAAACCGGCATGCGGCTGAAAGAAATGTTAAAGGGAAAAAAGATTGATGACTTCGTCTCCATTTTTCAAGACACGGCGCTTCAATATGAAACGTTTTTTGAAAATCTTGAAGACCCCGATGGTGAAATCACGATTGCACATCCGGCATTCGGCGAAATCAAAACGCCTGTTAGCGAACTCCTTCATCACGTGGTCAATCACGGCACGTACCACAGAGGCAACATTTCAGCGATGCTGAGGCAAATGGGTGAAGCGGGTGTGCCGACGGACTATGTTTATTATTTATTAAGCGTGAAGCAGCCGACATAAATAAAAAACCCTTGTTCCGCTTTTGGAACAAGGGTTTCACAATTAAAATGATGCTGCAAGCTTTTTAGCTTCTGCTAAGCCGTTTTCGATGATTTTTTGAGCGTCGTCAGGAACAGCGTTGTGTCCTTCGATGACAACGGTATGCAGGTCTTGAACACCGAAGAAGCCCATGACGGTTTTCATGTAGTTCAATGACATTTCCATTGCAGCCATCGGTCCTTCAGAATAGAAGCCTCCTCTGGCATTTAACAGAGCAACTTTCTTGTCTCCCATCAGGCCTTTAGGTCCTTCAGGAGTGTATGTAAACGTCACTCCTGCGCGGGACAAGTAGTCCACATAAGTGTGAAGTACAGCTGGAACAGCAAAGTTCCACAATGGGAAAGCAAAAACAACTTTATCGGCTTTGACGAATTCGTCCAAGTAACGGTCCGCTACAGCTGCAGCTGCTTTTTCTTCCTCGTTCAATTCCATGCCTTTTCCTGCTTTAAATGTCCCGTTAATAGCATTTCTGCCCAGGTACGGCGGGTTTTCTTTGTAAAGATCAAGCTCTACAATTTCATCGTTTGGATGATTTTCTTTATAGCTGTTAAGAAACGCATCATAAAGTTTTACAGATACAGCTTCTTCAGCAGTACGGTCATTAGCTTTAACAAACAATACTTTAGACATTCTATTTTCCTCCCGTGCTAACGTTTCAATATTTACTTACAAATAGTATGTTACTTTCTTTTAAATAGAAAGTCAACTCATTTATTTTGATGCCAAAATATGTTTCTATCAAAAAAGCCCTGTTCATATTTGATAAAAAACAAACGATTGCTCATATCAGCAAGAACTTTCGTTCGGATAATACAACATTATTTAAGTTCAAGCATAAAATATTATATTATGTAGCATATTTATGCGTGGTCGGAATATGCTGCGAAGCAAATAAAAAAGTTTTCGTTTAGGTTACAATGGCACATCTCATTAGGAACATTTATAGCGATAACAATATACAAACCAAGTGATACTTGCACTTAGTAAAAACAACGCAATCAGTGCGGTTAGATAACTATACGTTTGCCAAACTAGAAATGACCTCCAACTAGCCCCAAATATTGTGGGGAGGATTATGCATAGGATACCTATAAAAATTGTAGTCACAAGCCAAAAAGCTATGAGTGTCAATCTCTTTTTCGTTAACGGTAATTTCCTATTCTGTTTCTTTCTACGCACCCCTAAAAAGAAAAATAGAATTGCTAGTAATGTTAGAGCAATTGTAGCGGAAGATAGGGCGATATCCGAAATCTGCATCAAACTCATTTGATAGCTTTGGGAGATATTCCCGTCTAAAATATCCTTAATATTATATAACATGTCAATATTTGTACTGGCACTATTGGATAATAGAGAGATACCTAGCTGTTCTTCTGGGAATAAGAATATATTTGTTGCAAACGTTGGATTACCACCTGCGTGTTGGCTGAATGTCTGATCTGCATTCACGACCCACCCCGCCCCATAGTACAGTCCATCCACAGCCGCAACAGACCTATTGCCCTCATGTGATTTTGCAATCAGCCCTTGAAAGATTTCCGGAATATCTTCAACAATTCCCAATTGAATTCCCATCCAACGGGCTATGTCTTGAGAGGACGAAAACAGATACCCAGCAGGTGTGTTTCCTCTAAATTCCGGTGCATCATATGGCAGTGTCATGAAAAAAGCGGAACGATAGCCCTGTGCCAACTGACCTGTCGCTTGTACCTTACCTCTATTCGCATAAGTTTCATACAACCCCAGTGGTCGAAATACTTGTTCTTCCATAAAATCCTCAAAGCTTTGTCCCGATACGGTTTCTATCACCAAGCCCAGCACATCATAATTTACCGTCCCATATTCATATCTTTCGCCAGGTGGAAATACCACTTCGGCATCTATTAACATTTCAACGGTCTTTTGCAACATATCTGGTGTATTTCCCTCTGGGATATGCTGAGTATGATACCTATTGATTAACCCTGTAGTATGATGAAGGAAATGATTCAAAGTAACACTCTGCATGTCAACGGGCTGTCCCTGATATCGCAATGAGAACCAAGGTAAATACTCTACAACCGAATCGTCCATAGACAAAAATCCCTGCTCTTCCAAAAGTAAAATTCCTAAAGCAGTAAAAGCTTTGCTGACGGAGGCTAACTCCCATATGGTGTTTTCATTGGTCAAAATCCCTTCCTCAGAGTTTGCATAGCCGGATGAAAAGAAATAGGTATCATCCCTTGATTGTATTGAAACTGACATGCCCGGTGTGCCAGATATACGCCTAGCATCTTCTAATAATGATTGGATTGCAACAGACTCTTCCTCTGTCAATGCATAGACTGAGGTGTTAAATCCAACAAACAACATAAATACTGTGATTATTGTTATAATTATCATCTTACTTCTCATGAGACAACCCCCAATAATAAAATATTGACTCGCTATCTGTGATCATGATGCCACTATATTTTTTCATTTCAAAGCAGACACATTCTACCAATTATACAGGGGAAAAGGTTATTTCTGAATATGTAATGAGATTAATAAAATGGAAAAAAATAGATTGAGTTCTGGCGCAGTACGTAAAAACTATTACCTTATCTTTGATAAACATAATAGAGAAATTTACATATTAAACATGATTATATGTAAATCTCCTTATTTTTCTGCTAATGTAAAAGATTTTGATAGGTGTATATTCAATGCTTTCACATGATTTTTAATGTCTACAATCCATCAAGCAATTGTTTCTTCGTTTTATATCCAGATATTATACTTTATCGGCGTTCTGTCTCTCACTCAACATCGATTATGCCCCTATGACAATATGTCCGCAAGAATTTTATTGCAGCAAGAATTTCATTGCAGAATTTGATACTTTTTTCTCCCTCTCTAATAGTTGATATGATAAGGATATTACACAATATCACAACTCATCATGCGATAATAACATTGAACAAATAAAGATTTATTTTGCCCCCCCCTACAACTCCAATACAAATCGTAATATGATATTAACCGTAACAAAGATATAGACAGAAACTTAGCAAGCGAGAAAATAAAAATGAGAAAGAGCGATGTATGAAGAGCTATTTTTTTGAAAAACAACATTGCATATCGTGATATTTATTTTGTGAGAATAGCCATACTAAAACCTTTCTACATGCGAAAAATCACTTCATAAGCTGTCTCTGAAAGGAATTATTTGAAAATACTCCCATACAACTAAATACAGAAGTTTGAAACTACTACATTCATGAATGGAAACCTAAGATGACTTGTTTCAAGCGAGACATACAAGCAGTCTCTAAACATTGTAGTTGATAAAACAGCGAGCAGTATTGACCGTAAAAGCTGTTATGTAGACTAATGATTGTAAAAACAATCTACTATATACCGCCATGATGGAAGCCTATTCCAGAGCGATTGATAAGCGCCGAGATACCGAATACGAACGGTTAGCGAGATAAATAGAAATAGTGCTTCATTTTTCACAATGGAAGTGAGTGCATGGAGAAATTATGAAAAACAGTGGAAGCGGTGTGCTTGTCGTTGCGTAGCAACGACACCATTCTACCTCCCCATATCTAACAGGGAGGTAGGAAATAGAGAATAATAGTATGGAATCCGTTGATACGGTAAGGGAAATGATGTCCTGTGCTGGAATTTTGTGGCGGACATTTGAGATATATCAAGGAATTGGATAAAAAAGGTGATAAAAAAGACTTTTATATCAGATTGATGGAAGAAACAAAGAGATTTGACTTAGGCATAGATTCTTTTAAACAACTAACACTGGATATATCTTGTGAAGAAAAATGATATACAAAAAGCTACGTTTCAAAGATACCTAGAAGCGTCAGGAATTATTAGAAAGTTATTCGGAAATATTCAGTTAAAAGATATGAATGACATTGTTGTGCAAAGAAAAATTGATGAATACGCAAAGAAGCGTTCTCACAGTACCACTCGCAGCTTGTTAATAAAAGTCAAAATGGCACTTCGTGACGCTTACGCTCGTGGTTATCTCACGAATGATTTCGCAGAACTTGTCAAACCTCGTGGGAAAGAGTTATCGAAACGAAACAAAGCGTTATCCATTACGGACTTCCAAAAGCTAAGAACATATCTACTAGCACACACAGAGGAAGAATTTCATGTGCTCGTCTTAGTAGCTTTAGAAACAGGTATGCGAAGAGGAGAATTGGGTTAACGTAGACACCTTCTTGATGAAGTGAGTCTGCAAAACGTAAAGTTGTGTCGCGATCTGGAAGAATAATTGGAATAATAGGTGATTCACTATGTAATACATTAAGTCCTATTTGTTGAATGCCGTCTCTTAAGTAAGTACTTTTCGTTTTCGTGTAACTTTTCCTGGATGTCCGGATTTTTCTCTAGAATATCAATAGCTGCAATTAAACCTCCGATAACTGATAAATGTTTTATTGTGTCGAGTACTTGACTCCCCGTCGACAGTTGTAGGACATCTCTTTTAACAAACAGAGCCATAAAAAAAAGCACCCTGTTTTTGCGGGTGCTTATTTTGAATCCTGCTCCTCATCAAGACGTTCGTAAGCATATGAACGCTTTTGATCCATCGTTTCTCTGTTTGTCAAATCCTTCATTTGCCGTGTAAATTGCTCGTCATATCCTTCCCCCTCTTGATTTCTTTTTTCTGTTTCAGCTTGAGTCTCCATGGTTTTTCTTGCATATGGAACGGCTTCGAGGCGCTCATATGGTATTTCTTGACCTGTTGCTTCACATATTCCGTATGTGCCGTCTTCCAATCGCTTGAGGGCGTCTTCCACTTCTTTTAATAAATTTCTGTCCGTCTGCCGGAAGGTCTGCTCTCTCATTCGTTCAAAATAAACGCTGGCATGGTCAGCCTGATGATTGTCAACTCCGTTTGAAAGCTCGCCCGTTTCTTCCGCCATCGACTGATCTGTTCCTTCTGCAGGGGAAAGGCTTTGTTTTAAGTCAATTAATTTATGGTAGAGATGGTCTTTTTGTTTTTGTGTTAATGGCATGGCTGATCCTCCTCCTTTCTTCTTCCTTTCCCGATTTCGTGGGAGAAAAACCCGCCTTTCCAAAATAAAAAGGCCGTTCAGACGCGGACAAGCGGTGAACAGCCTTTACGGTTTATGCACATAAGTATTTTGATAACAGCGCTTGAATTTCAAGCATGTCGGTATCCTTCGTAAATTCCAGGTCAAAGATTTTGCTGCTGGTCATCAGAGAAAGAGAACTGTCTGGATTGAACATGCTGACTTCTCTAATCGCAAAGCCTTCAATCGATCTGTATGGCAGAAAGACGCGGACTTTCTTTTTGGAAAACAGTTTATTATCAAAAAAAATAATCCGCTTGTTCGTAAAACAAATTTGATCTATCCTCAGTCTGCAAACCGATTCAATTTTTTCTCCTTCTATGAGCAGCGGTTCAAATTTTTTGCCGTCTGCTGTCTTGCTTGCTGAAAAAACGCCCAATCAAAACCCCTCTTTCTGTATATCCAATTTATGTTTATGCACAAGGCAAAGTATACTTGTCAGTTACTAATAAGGATACGATAACCCTGATTTATAAACAATTACGAGCAGATTACATTTCTTTAACGCGATATGTTTGTTTTTACTATCAATTAATACGCCCGGCAGACGCATGAGGTTTCAACTTTTCATCAGTTTTTTCAGCTTATTTTTCGTTTGCTACCAATCAAAAGGTGGATAACGGATAGAACAAAAAACCGCAGCAGGATGTTCTTCCTCTGCGGTTCTCTTCTGACTATTATGCCTTTTATGTACATATCAGGCGCTGTTCCTGCTTCGGTCAAGCAACTGATTCAGTCAGCCGATTTTTTATGAATGCGTGCGGGGGTTTGTTCAACTACCATTCATTGCTGTTGATGACCCGCGCAAATTGATTCAGGCTTTTACTTCTTCAAAGTACTCTTTGTAATAGCCGCCGACTTTGTTTGTATTATCGATGATAAACAGAAACTCTTCCGTTTCGTTTTTGACCTCGTATACGTTGCCTACGGTCAGCGCTCTGTTGACGATGTACTTTTTGGCATCGGTATGTATGCACTTTACTTTTTTAATGGTGTTATTGTTCTGCCATTTTTCGTGAATCATGCGGATGTCTCCTTTTTCATACGTGTATAGTTTCCATTGTAGCGTTTTTTCGCCGAAATGCAATGCGATCTGGAGGCGAATGTGATTTTAAAGAACATGGATATTGATTTGGTTTCATTCCCTGTTATAGAATGGTGGTGTATAGTTCCAAAATCAGAAATATATCCCTCTTTCATCCGCGCAATGACCAAATCAAAAGACAAACCAGCACCAAGACAACTCACCCGAAGACAGACCAAAATTTCAAAGGAGGTTTGTTTGACAAACATGAGTTCATTAACAATGCAGGTCAGTAAAAAGCTGGAGTCATTTTTGCAGGGAACAAAGAAGCTCTATATTAACGGGGAATTTGTAGCCAGCGCCTCAAACAAAACGTTTGAGACCCCAAACCCGGCGACTGGTGAAACGCTCGCCACCTTATATGAAGCAGGTCCCAAGGATGTGGACAAAGCGGTGAAAGCCGCGCGGGAAGCTTTTGACCGCGGTGAGTGGCGGACGATGAACCCGGCCGAAAGAAGCCGGCTGATGTACAAACTCGCCGATCTGATGGAGGAACACAAAACGGAACTGGCTCAGCTTGAAACGCTGGATAACGGGAAGCCGATCAGCGAAACGATCGCAGGCGATATTCCGCTGTCAATTGAACATATGCGCTATTATGCCGGCTGGGCGACGAAAATAACCGGACAGACGATTCCTGTTAACGGACCTTATTTTAACTATACACGACATGAGCCTGTCGGAGTTGTCGGGCAAATTATCCCTTGGAACTTCCCGCTTCTGATGGCCATGTGGAAAATGGGAGCCGCTCTTGCAGCCGGATGTACGGTGGTCTTAAAACCGGCGGAACAAACGCCGCTTTCCGCTCTGTATTTGGCGGAACTGATCGATGAAGCAGGCTTCCCGAAAGGCGTCATCAACATCATTCCTGGCTTCGGTGAGACGGCCGGAGAAGCTCTGACCGATCATGCCCTTGTCGACAAACTGGCATTCACAGGGTCAACGGAAATCGGCAAAAAAATTATGGAGAAAGCGGCCAAATCGGTTAAACGGGTGACCCTTGAACTCGGCGGAAAGTCGCCGAATATCATCCTCCCTGACGCCGATCTGAAGAAAGCGATTCCAGGCGCACTAACCGGCGTCATGTTCAATCAAGGCCAAGTGTGCTGTGCGGGATCGCGCGTGTTCATCCATAAAGACCAATATGACAAAGTCGTCGATGAAATGGCCGCATATTCCAAGTCGCTCCGCCAGGGTGCGGGCCTTCATGAAGACACGCAAATGGGACCGCTTGTCAGCAAAGAACAGCACGAACGCGTCCTCTCGTATATTGAAAAAGGACGTCAGGAGGGTGCGAAAATCGCAGCCGGCGGAACATGCCCTTATGAGCAGGGATACTTTGTTTCTCCGACTGTATTCACCAATGTCGAAGACGAGATGACAATAGCAAAAGAAGAAATCTTTGGTCCTGTTTTGGCGGCGATCCCTTATGAAACGGTAGATGAAGTCATCGAACGGGCCAATCGCAGCGAATACGGCCTTGCTGCTGGCGTATGGACGGAAAATTTGAAAAACGCCCACTATATCGCCGACCGTCTGCAAGCCGGTACCGTTTGGGTCAACTGCTATAATGCCTTTGACGCCGCATCCCCATTCGGCGGCTACAAACAGTCGGGACTCGGACGTGAAATGGGCTCATACGCTCTGGATAACTATACAGAAGTAAAAAGCGTCTGGATTCATACAGGCGAATAACGCAAGACATGAGTTTCTGCAGCCGCCCTGTCGATCAGGGCGGTTTTCTTTTTTATAGAAGTAAACATTTATAGATACATATGGTAAAATAGATGATAGTTTAAGTCGACTGGAATGATAAAACCGTGTATTCTTCCTCTCTTGGCAAAACCCTCTGGAATCAAAAAAGTTTTAGATACATATGGGCGTCACAAACAGCACAGGCTGTCGGGTCGATTTTGATGACGATCATCGTCATGGTCGATGTGTTTAAGGAAACGAACTCTGTATTCGAATCGGGTCTGGTTTTGGCTTTATCCTCGTTTGGCAGTGTATTAGGAGGAGCGATGGCTGCTTTTGCTATTCAGCGCCTCGACCTGCTGCAAACAGCCGCTTATTCAACATGGTTCAGAGCGGTCTGCGCATTATGCATCGGCTTATGTCAATCGCTGGGCTTACCCTCTTATATCATTTATATGCTGCTGTTTTTGCAAAGCTTTGTCGGCTCCTGGTATTCCCCCGCACAGTTAGGTTTACTGTATCAAGCGATTAAAAAGCGCGATTACGTGGCGGCATCGGGAAGCATCGTAACGGTCAATCAGTTTGTTCAGGCAGCAGGCTGGGGGCTCGGCGGCTATTTAACCGTTTTGGCCCAAACTCACACGCTGACAGTGTTTACAGCAGGACTCTTTTTCGTATCAGGGCTTTTAATCAAATTGCCGGATTTGAAAACAGCGGTTATCCCTCGTCAAAAAACCCGCACACAATCAGTCTGGCGCACTGTATACAGGAAGAAAACCGTTTTGCTGCTTACGATGATGGACATGTCAGAAGGTTTAGCAAATGCGGTCTGGACTTCCGCCGTTTTGCTGGCTTTTACGAAAGAGGTGCTAAATAAAGGGGAGGCTTGGTGGGGATTCATCAATGCCGGTTATTTTTTGGGAGCGATTTTGGGCGGCATTCTCGCTGTGCTCTTTTCCAACCAGCTCAAGAAAAGGCTTGGCCTCATGATTGTCTTGGGTTCTGTTTCAATGGGAATCACAACGCTTTTATTCGCCTATTCGTCAAATCCCCTCCTTTCGGTCATCCTCTGTATCATGATGGGTCCGCTTTATCAAGTAAGAGACGTCAGCCAGACGGTTATCCTTCAAGATACGTTGACAGATGAAGAGCGTGCACCGGTCAACGCCGCCAAAAATACTATTTTGACTGCATGGTCTGTCTTAACAATCGCCATTATGGGGGCTTTGGCGGACTTGATCGGGGTGCAAAGCGTATTTATCGCTGCCGCTGTATTATATGCCGGAACAGCCGCTGTCACATTTTTCGTGCGGGATGTGAGAACGTACAGCCAGTCTGCAAGGCAAATAGAACGATGAAGCTGCTGTGGATATTCGATGACAATGGCGCTGATTGCCGGCGGCATTTACAGCCGTTCAGCAAAGATTGAAAAATAAAAATGAACAAAGCGGCGCTCAGTAGAATAACATGCTGCGCGCCCTCTGATTCAGCGGGATATCAGCTCTTCGTATTCCCGCTTCAATATCCCCATAATGATTTCATCTGAGTACTGTTTATTCATATAAAGAGCATCCCTAACCGTACCTTCCCTTTTAAATCCGGCTTTTTCATATGCTTTCAGCGCGCGCTTATTGTGTGAAAAGACTTCGAGCTGAAGGCGGTTAAGATCGAGCATTTCGAATGCAAACTGCATGGCCAGCCGCACCGCTTCAGGACCATAGCCTTTGTTCAAATAAGCGGGGCTGTGCAAAGCGATTCTAAACCCTGCTTTTCGATTCGTCCGGTCGATGTCAATGATGGACAGATCGCCTATCAAGCGATCGTCCTCCTTTAAGCAGACGGCAAAATCATAGCGCGTCTCATCGCTTGTGATTCTCTCGTAGTGCTCATAAATGTCTTCCATCGTAAATTCGCGCGTCGTGCCCGTCATATATCTGATGTCTTCATTTTGAACAGCTTTGTAAAAGCTCTCCATATCGCCTTTTTCAACAGGTCTGAGATAGACCTTGCGGCACTCGAACATCGAACGCCCCTCCCCTGCTACTTTTGATACACAGCAAACCAATGGTATGGCTGTATTTCCTTTAAAGATTTATAAAGCAGACGCCCATCCGGTACAGTTACAGCTGCTTTAAGATCCGGCCCCCAATAAAAAAGTCTTTCCTGGCATACCCCACACGGCGTTAATACCTTGCATTCGGAATGTTCATCATCTCTCACGACACAAACAGAGTGCGTAATTTTTGCCTGATATTTATGGGCTTCGAGAATGGCGCCCGTTTCAATGCATAAATCGGTTGAAGCGTTGATTACTTCCGGCGCTACGCTCGTCAAGATTCTCCCGTCTTCGGTATACATGGCGGCTGCCCCGCCCCATCCGGTCGGATACCTCTTTTTGATCAATTCGACTGCGGTGTCATACAGGATCTGTTCAATATTCATTCAGCAACATCCCCCAAACATTGTTTCTAAGGTCTCTCTTTTTACAATACCTGATAATGGAACAGAGGTAAACGAAGATATTCATGATTTCCTGATCATGCTCACGCATGCCCGCGCTGACGAATGCCTCTGTATGCTCATCACATATTCAAAATCGCTGTTCTTCTGTTTTCATCCGGTTGGCATGACACATTTCCGAAATGAATACAGTAAAATGAAGGAGATGAGAAGATTGCGTTCTTTACTAGAAGACGTGAAAGCTTTCAGACAAAAGACGCTCGCAAAGCTTCAAAATAGACAGAGACCTGATGGGTCATGGCGGTTTTGTTTTGAAGGGCCCGTGATGACAGACAGCTTTTTCATTTTGATGCTGACCTCACTTGGCGATCAGGACTCTTCTCTCATCACAAGTCTTGCTGAACGAATCCGTTCGAAGCAGAGCGGAGACGGTGCGTTTCGCAATCATCCGGATGAAACGGCAGGCAATTTGACCGCGACAGTCCAGGGCTATACCGGGATGCTGGCTTCGGGGCTCTATGACCGGAGAGATGCGCATATGCAGAAAGCCGAGGCGTTTATTAAGGCAGCAGGCGGTTTGAAGAATGTGCACTTTATGACGAAGTGGATGCTCGCTGCCAACGGGCTGTATCCATGGCCGAGAGCCTATATTCCGCTTTCGTTTTTACTGATCCCGCCCTATTTCCCGCTGCATTTTTACCATTTCAGCACATACGCAAGAATTCATTTTGTCCCGATGGCCATTACGTTTAATCGACGATTCTCTTTAAAAAACAACCAAATCGGCTCGCTTCGGCATCTGGATGAAGCCATGTCAAAAAATCCTCTTGAATGGCTGAACATCCGCTCTTTTGACGAGAGAACCTTCTATTCTTTCAATCTGCAATGGAAACAGCTCTTTCAATGGCCGGCTTATGTTCATCAGCTCGGATTTGAAGCGGGCAAAAAATATATGCTGGACAGAATCGAAGAAGACGGAACACTATACAGCTATGCGAGCGCGACCATGTTCATGATTTACAGCCTGCTAGCGATGGGAATATCAAAAAACGCCCCCGTTGTTAAAAAAGCAGTCGGCGGAATCAAAAGCCTTATTTCCTCATGCGGAGAGGAAGGCTTCCATTTGGAAAACTCAACTTCCACTGTCTGGGACACCGCGCTCATCAGCTTTGCCATGCAGGAATCCGGAATACCTGAACAACATTCTTCCATCTCATCGGCAGCGGACTACCTTCTCAAAAGACAGCATGTGAAAAAAGCGGACTGGGCGGTCTCAAACCCTCAAGCGGCACCGGGAGGATGGGGTTTTTCACACATCAATACAAACAATCCCGATTTGGACGATACCGCTGCGGCATTAAAAGCAATTCCGTTTCAAAGGCGTCCGGCTGCCTGGAACCGGGGGCTCACCTGGCTTTTATCAATGCAAAACAAGGATGGGGGGTTTTCAGCATTTGAAAAAAACGTTGACCATCCGCTCCTCCGACATCTGCCGCTCGAATCTGCCGCTGACGCAGCAGTCGATCCGTCAACGGCAGACTTGACTGGGCGCGTTCTTCATCTGCTCGGACTTAAAGAGCGGTTGACAGATGACCATCCCGCAGTCAGACGCGCTCTAAGGTGGCTTGATCACCATCAGGAAGCTGACGGTTCGTGGTATGGCAGATGGGGCGTCTGCTTTATTTACGGGACATGGGCCGCACTCACCGGAATGAAAGCCGTCGGAATTTCCCGCAATCACGCGTCTGTCAGAAAAGCGGTCTCCTGGCTTAAATCGATCCAGCTTGAAGACGGAAGCTGGGGAGAATCTTGCAAAAGCTGTGAAGCGAAGCGTTTTGTCCCTCTTCACTTTGGAACAGTTGTTCAATCTTCATGGGCGCTGGAGGCGCTTTTGCAATATGAGCGTCCGGATGACCCTAAGATCTTAAAAGGGATTCGTTTTCTCACCGATGATCACGAAAGCTCGCCTGAGCGACTCGAATACCCGACGGGAATCGGGCTGCCGAAACAATTCTACATCCGCTATCACAGTTATCCTTTTGTGTTTTCATTGCTCGCTTCAAGCGCATTTATTAAAAAAGCGGAAATGAGGGAGACATATTGAATGCTTACAAAGAAAAAATAGCGTCATGGGCCAAAGGTCTGAAAGACCAGATGAAAGATGATCCTTCTATAGAAAGCCAGTTAGAAAAACTTTTTCAATCACTGGATGATCCTCGTGCGACCGAACAGGAATGGTATGAACAGGCAGAAGCCGTGTATCAAGCCATCTCCCGCAGTGATGCGTCTCAAGCCGGCCGGCAGCCATTCAGAACAGTGCCGATCGGAGGCCATCGCCTGCCAAGCCTGCCCTACTCTTATTCAGCCCTTGAGCCTTATATTTCAAGAGAAATTATGTTTCTTCATCATACAAAACATCACCAAAGCTATGTCGACGGCTTGAACAAAGCTGAAAAAGAACTGCAGAAAGCAAGGCAAACCAAACAATTCGACCTTGTAAACCACTGGGAAAGAGAGCTCGCCTTCCACGGAGCCGGGCACTATTTGCACACGATATTTTGGTACGCGATGCATCCAAAAGGAAAAAGGCGGCCGACAGGCGAATTGCTGGAAATGATTAACCGTTCTTTCGGCAGCTATTCGGCCTTTAAAGAACAATTTTCCGAAGCGGCGAAAAAGGTGGAAGGCGTGGGCTGGGCGATCCTTGTCTGGGCGCCTCGCTCACACCGCTTGGAAATTCTGATCGCAGAAAAACATCAGCTGATGAGCCAATGGGATGTGATCCCCCTTCTCCCGCTCGACGTATGGGAACACGCATACTACCTTCAATATAAAAATGAAAGGGCAAAATACGTCGATAATTGGTGGAATGTCGTTGACTGGAGAGAACCTGAAAGGCGGTTTGCGACAGCAAAGCGCGTTCTATGGGAGCCCTTCTGATTCAAATTCAATGGCGGGACTTCAACTATTGAAGTCCTCTTTTGTTTCGGTAGTTGCGCCGGACATCGGCCTCCCCGTCAAAGCCTTGCCTCAAAAAGCGGACGAGTCTTTCCTCTCGCACCTTTCTCTTCTCTGCACCAGGCAGCCGTCGACACTAGCCGAATCGAGCGAAAGTGCCGATACCTTATCACTCTCAATACCGTATCTATATCCCTTAAACCCTCTATCGTCTGTAATAAGATAACAAATAAAAGTTTAAATATCCCAGTTTCTCTTGAGGATTGTTAAGACCGCTACACGAAGATTGGCGAGGCGGAGTCGGAAGAGAATCCCCACAACCATACATCCTTCTGAATCTGCTATTTTGATCATCCCTTTATGAAATACTGAATCTCAACAGTCTATCAATATATCCCAAATTTGTGCCTTAAGTATGGAATGTGAACATTTTTTGATTTATTTGGAAAATAGTCGTTTTTTCTCATTCTTCTAATTCCAAAAATCGTTAAGCTATTCTACAAGAAGGGAGGGAATAAATGAACAAACTGTCGATGTTTGTCTGATTCAGCCGGTCAGTTTTTCGAAAATGGCAAATTTATTTTAGGAGGGTAAATCATGAAAAAAATGTTTGCTTTCTTTACAGCCTTAATGCTCGGTTTGACTTGTTTGCCGTACTTATCAGAAGCGAAAGAATCAAAGCATACGGACAGTTCTGTTACAACCTTGCCTTCTATGTCTATACCCACATCTCTCAATCAGTCATTGGACCAGGAAAAACAACAGTTTAAAACTTCCGCTATTAATCTCAACATCAACCTCGATCTTTTAGGAATCGGAAACTCGATTAGAGATGCTATCGTTCAAAGCTCCAACCGCAGCGGTTTCGTCAAAAACTGCATGGAAACCGCTTTTTATTCTGCTGGGCAAAGATACAATGTCATGGTATTTAACTTAAGTCAAGGCTATCAAAATGGTTTAAGAGGAGTAAAATTTTATGGATCTGCCAACTATCATGGCGTGATTTACGGCATTTGGGTATTTGAAAGCGGACAATTTACAAACCAGGGAGACGGCGGCTGGATTAACTGGGCCTTTAAAGGCTGGTTTGATCGAAACGGCCAAACTGTAACATTCCGCATGCCTTAATCAAAGTCAAAGTATCCCCCTCTTCTGCCTGCCGGTAAAATCGTCAAAAACGAATTCACCGGCAGGCCTTTTTAATATGTCTGCGCAGAAAAAAGCCGATTAATCAAACACTTCCCTTGCCGGTCATACCGCTGCCATTTCACAGAGAGAAAAGAAAGTACCGTTGACAAACTGTCTGCATGAAAAAAAGGCCGGACAAATCCGGCCTTATAAACAATTCAATTTTAAAATACGCCAATGACGTCCAAAAAGACGACAATAATAACGATCGGAGCGGCGTAGCGGATCAGCAAAAGCCATGCTGCAAACCATTTTCTGCTGATTTTAGAGCCCTCCCTCAATTCGGCAAAAAGCTCTTCTTTCGGGATTTTGAGCGGCACAAAAACGGCGATGAGCAAAGCGCCGAGCGGCATTAAAATATTGCTGACAAGGTAATCCGCCGCATCAAAAATAGATAGATTAAAAATCGATACATCCTGAAGCACGCCATATGATAATGCTGAAGGAATTCCGAATAGGAAAATCGCAATTCCCCCGGCCCAAGCGAAAGCCTGTCTTTTTTTAGGATCCCCTTTTGATAAGGAAGAAACAAGGATCTCAAGCATTGAAAATGCGGACGTCAGTGTAGCAAATAAAAATAAGAGCAGAAACGCCAATAAAAAGACGATTCCCAAAGGCATCTTGTGAAAGACTGACGGCAGCACATTAAATAACAGCATCGGGCCGGCATCAGGAGATAATCCGAATGAAAAAACGGCCGGAAAAATCGCAAACCCGGCAAGAATCGCTACAGATACATTGAGCAATGTCACTGAAACGGCCGACTGTACAAGGTTTTCTTTTTTCGATAAATAAGAGCTGTACGTTACCATAACGGAAACACCGACACTCAGCGAGAAAAAGGATTGTCCAAGCGCAAACAGCACCGTTTTGGCTGTGATATGGGAAAGATCAGGTTTTAAGAAAAATTCCAAGCCTTCCATTGAACCGGGAAGTGTAAGCGAACGGATGATCAAAAGCAGAAAAATAACGAACAGAGCAGGCATCATAAACTTGCTCGCTTTTTCAATTCCGCTTCTGACCCCTTTTGCAACAACAAGAATCGTGATCATGATAAATGCAAACTGGCTCGCAAGAACGAGATACGGATTTGCAATTGTCTCTCCGAAAAGACCTGCATAATCCGTGCTTCTTGACAGTTCGCCGGTCAGTCCTTTGATAATATAAATGATGATCCAGCCGCCGACAACACTATAGAAAGACAGCAGAATAAAACACGTGATAATGCCGAGCCGGCCGATCCAATGCCAAAGCGAGCCGGGCGCCAGCTCCTTATAGGATTCAACGGCATCTTTTTGAGTCTTTCTGCCGATAATGAACTCCGCCATTAATAACGGAAGCCCAATCAATAAAGTAAAAAGAATAAACATAAGTAAAAATGCTCCGCCGCCGCTTGTTCCGGCGACATAAGGAAACTTCCATATCGCGCCGAGCCCGATTGCCGAGCCGGCCGAAGCTAAGATAAATCCAAGCTTTGATGACCATATATTTTGTTGATTTTCCACTTAAGCACCTCTTCTTCTCGGTCTAATTGCATATGGCTACAAACTATCATTTTAAAAAGCATAAATGAATTCGTCAAGGTTTTCAAACATTTCTTTCAGTTTACATAATAATATTATTTAAAACAAATTCGAATTTTACAAGTATTGAATTATTCAGAATATTAATTATAATAAGAGGATGTTATATTTTCTACAGATGTGAGGAGCTGGACTTATGAGTTATTTGATCAAAATCAGTCAATTTGCAGGAAAAACGTTCGCCATTTGGGTGATTCTGTTTGCGGTTCTCGGCTTTGCCTTTCCGACGCAATTCACCTGGATCACCCCTTATATTACCATCCTGCTTGGCGTGATTATGTTTGGCATGGGATTGACATTGTCAGCGGACGATTTTAAAGAGCTGCTGAGACGTCCCCTGCATGTGCTGATCGGTGTGCTGGTTCAATATACGGTCATGCCGCTGCTCGCTTTTGGACTGGCCTATGGACTCGGGCTTCCCTCCGAAATAGCGGTTGGGGTCATTTTAGTGGGATGCTGTCCCGGGGGAACGGCATCAAACGTCATGACATTTTTGGCGAAGGGGAATATCGCCCTGTCAGTGGCGATTACAACGGTTTCCACATTGCTTGCCCCTTTTTTAACGCCGTTTCTCATTTTATTTTTCGCAAAAGAATGGCTTCCGGTATCTCCGGGCTCACTGTTCTTGTCGATTTTACAGGCGGTGCTGCTCCCGATTATCGCCGGGCTGATCGTTCAATTTTTCTTTACAAAACAAGTGAAAAAAGCGGTGCAGGTGCTTCCGCTCGTCTCTGTTCTCGGCATCGTCGCCATCGTCACCGCGGTCGTCGGAGGCAACCGGGAAAACATTATTCAATCAGGGCTGTTGATTTTTGCGGTCGTCGTTCTTCATAATGGCCTCGGCCTTTTCCTTGGCTTTGTTTTGGCAAAGTGCTTTAAAATGGATTATGCATCACAAAAAGCCGTGTCCATTGAGGTCGGCATGCAGAATTCGGGTCTCGGTGCAGCATTGGCAACGGCGCACTTCTCTCCTCTTTCCGCTGTCCCGAGCGCTGTTTTCAGCGTCTGGCATAACCTTTCAGGCTCATGGCTTGCGACATACTGGAGCAAGAAAGCAAATAAGCAGAAGAATAACAATTATTCTCCTGCCCCGCAGATGATAAACAAAAAGCTTTGACCGTACATGCGGCCAAAGCTTTTTTCTTGATTTAACCTTCCAACAGAAGCTGTTCAGGATCTTCAAGCAGATTTTTAATCGTAACCAGGAAGCCGACTGCCTCTTTACCGTCGACGATCCGGTGGTCATACGATAATGCAATGTACATCATCGGGCGGTTTTCGAAACGCTCTTCATCAATTGCCACAGGGCGCAGCTGGATCTTATGCATGCCCAAAATACCAACTTGCGGACTGTTCAAAATCGGAGTCGACAACAGTGATCCGAACGTTCCTCCGTTTGTGATCGTAAAGGAGCCTCCTTGAAGCTCGTTGAGCGACAATTTGTTGTTTCTCGCTTTCTTCGCAAGCTCTCCGATATCCTTTTCAATATCAGCAAAGGTTTTGCGGTCTGCATCCCGAACGACCGGTACGACGAGGCCATCCGGCGCAGCAACAGCGATTCCGATGTCATAGAATTGTTTGATCACAAGCTCGTCGCCTTGAATTTCCGCGTTGAGGAGCGGATATTTTTTCAGCGCGGCGACCACAGCTTTTGTAAAGAATGACATGAATCCGAGCTTTACATCATGCTGCTCAAGGAATTGATCTTTTCGGCGTTTCCTTAGGTTCATGACCGCCGTCATGTCCACTTCGTTGAATGTCGTCAGCATAGCGGCGGTGTGCTGAACTTCAACGAGGCGTTTGGCGATCGTCTGTCTCCGGCGGGACATTCTTTGACGCTCAACCGGTTTACCTGCATTTTCGGTTTGTTTAGCAGCCGGCGCCTGTGTTTCGCGTTTTGGTTCAGGCTGAGCTTTTGGCGGCTGCTCGTTCTTCTGATAAGATTCAACATCTTGCTTTCTGACCCTTCCGAGCGGATCACCGGTAGGAATCTCCGATAAATCGATGCCTTTTTCACGGGCGAGCTTTCGGGCAGCCGGAGAAGCGATTGTCCTTGTTTTGGTTGTATCCGCCTCATCGTTCGCGCTTTCGCGAGGTTCGGCTGTCTTTTCAGACGTGGCTGGCTTCTCTTCCGAAGCGCCGGCGCTTTCTTGAGCGTCAGCTTGAGGAGCCGTTGATTGGCCTCCTTCTCCTTCGCCTTCTGAAATCGTTCCGATTATTTCGCCGACCTGAACCGTGTCACCGGAATCTTTCAGCACTTCCTGAAGAACGCCGGACTGTTCTGCCGTCAATTCAACGTTGACTTTATCAGTCTCCAGCTCAAGCAGGAATTCCCCTTGTTCTACATAATCTCCCGGTTGTTTCAGCCATTGGGCTATCGTTCCTTCTGAAATTGATTCCGCTAATTCAGGTACTTTAATTTCCGCCATTTTTTAGTTCCCCCTTAATTTTTGCGAGTCAAGCTATCAGATACAATGCGTTCCTGTTCCTTTTTATGAACCGTCGGATCCCCTTCTGCCGGACTTGAACGTCTTCTTCTGCCAATATAGCGGACCTTCACGTCCTTTGGAGCAATCTCTCTTAAATAAGGCTCGATATAGTTCCATGCACCCATATTTTGCGGTTCTTCCTGTACCCAGACAATCTCCTCCAAATTCGGGAGTTTGCTGAAGATCGCTTTAATATGCTTTGCAGGGAAAGGATACAGCTCTTCAACCCTTGCAATGTGCAGCCAATCTTTTTCACCTTCCATTTTATTGAAATGGCTGCTGATGTCAATCGAAACTTTACCGCTTGAAAGGACGAGGCGCGTCACTTTGTCATACTGATGGGAAAGTCCTGACATTTCATAGACCGGCTTAAAGTTGCTGTCGCTGAGCTCCTGCACTTCTGATACGGTATTCGGATTTCTCAGCAGGCTTTTCGGCGTCATGATGATCAGCGGGCGGATCTCCTCGCGAAGGAGCATCTTCGCCTGCCTTCTTAAAATATGGAAGTACTGGGCAGCGCTCGTCAAGTTGGCGACAGTCCAGTTGTTTTCCGCCGCCAGCTGAAGGAAGCGTTCCGTTCTTCCGCTTGAATGCTCAGGTCCCTGCCCTTCATAGCCGTGCGGCAAGAGAACAACGAGCCCTGATTTTTGTCCCCATTTCGCTCTTCCTGCAGAAATGAACTGATCAAAGTACACTTGCGCCGCGTTTGCAAAGTCTCCAAACTGCGCTTCCCAGATCACCATCGTTTCCGGCGAAGACACGTTATATCCATATTCAAAGCCAAGGACGGATCCTTCAGAAAGCGGGCTGTTGTGAACCGCAAATGACGCTTTCGTATCTGCAAGGTGATGCAGTGCGATGAATTCGTCCCCTGTCTTGCTGTCGTGAAGGACAAGGTTGCGGTGTGCGAATGTGCCACGTTCTGAATCCTGCCCGGTCAGCCTTAGAGGTGTGCCGTCTTTCAAAATGGATGCAAAAGCCATCGCCTCTGCAAGCGACCAGTCGACTTTTCGGTCATCGTCGAACGCTTTGGCGCGCCTTTCGAGGATTCGCTTTAGCTTATCGAAAACGTTGAAGTTTTCAGGCCATGAAACAAGCTCCTGATTAATTTTCCGCAAAGTTTCAACATCAACCGACGTGTCAACATCAGGAAAACCGTTGGAAACAGGTTCCGGAAGAACGATTTCATGCGTCATATCTTCCTTTTTGGCCGGCACTTTGCGATACGCTTCTTCTAAACGCTTCATGACAGCGTCCCCGATTTTGTCGACGGTTTCATTATCGACGATCCCGTTATGAATCAGCTTTTCAGCAAAGATGTTCTTGACGGTCGGGTGCTTTCTGACCGCATCATACAGCATCGGTTGCGTTGCAGACGGCTCATCCATTTCATTGTGGCCGAAACGGCGGTAGCCGATCAGATCGATCAAAAAGTCTTTGTTGAAAGTCATGCGGTATTCAACAGCGAGCTGAACCGCTGAAAGGCATGCTTCAGGATCATCCGCATTGACGTGGACGATCGGAATCTCAAAACCTTTTGCAAGGTCGCTTGCATATTTCGTTGATCTTGACTCATTGCTTTCCGTCGTAAAGCCGATCATGTTATTGGCGATAATGTGAATCGCTCCGCCCACCTGATAGCCTTTAAGCTGACTTAAATTCAGCGTTTCCGCGACAATGCCTTCCCCTGGGAATGCCGCATCGCCGTGAATCAGAATCGCCAGCGATTTTTTAACGTCTTGAAGCGGATAGCCGCTCTCCGTTCTCGTTTCCTGGGCGGCTCTTGTCGATCCCTCAACGATCGGATCGATGAACTCCAGGTGGCTCGGATTGTTCGCGAGCGCAATGCGCGCCGTTTTCGTATGCTCATCCTGAATCTGACGGTTGGCGCCGAGGTGATATTTTACGTCACCCGTCCAGCCGTAATTGATCCCTGTCGAACCTTCCGACGGAACGAGATCTTTGTTCGGCGCATGCTGGAATTCAGAAAAAATGATTTCATAAGGTTTTCCGAGCACATGCGCAAGAACGTTCAGGCGGCCCCTGTGCGCCATTCCGATATTAACGTTTGTCGTACCTGCCGAAACGGACTTGGCGATAATATCATCCAGCATGGGCACAAGCGCATCAAGTCCTTCTATTGAAAAGCGTTTTTGCCCGACAAAGGTTTTGTGGAGAAACTGTTCAAGGCTTTCAACTTCTGTCAGCCTTCTTAAAACTTCCACCAGCTTTTCTTTCGATTTCGGGGCGAATAATTCCCCGGATTCGATCTTTTTCATCAGCCAGTTGCGCTCTTCAAAAATGTGCACATGGTCAAATTCAAAAGAAATCGATTTTTTGTATGTGTTTTTCAAGTACTGGATGGCTTCTAAACCGTTCGTTACTTCTTGAGGGGCATCTTTGCATATGACAGACGCCGGAATTTTTTTTACATCCTGCTCAGTTAACCCGTACTCAGCAAGAGGAAAAAGCTCCTGTTTCTCTTGTGTTTTTCTCAGTGGATTGACGGAAGCGTTTAAATGGCCATAGGTTCTAATATCTTCTGCGAGTTTTATCACTGATGCGATTTTTTGAATAGATCCAGCCGTGAAATCTGCCTCTTCGTTTTTTAGAGAGGCGGCCCTTATATCGCCCGGGGGAGCTCCAAGTTCGTCAAACATCTCTTTTAAATCAGCATCCAAGCTTTCTGGATCCTTGACGTATTGATCGTAAAGCTCCAGCACATAGCCGAGGTTCGGACCGTGAAATTCTTCCCAAGTCATTCTTTGTTTCATACTATTTTGAAACATTTGAACATTACCCCCAACCTAATAATCAAGTGAATGATTCACTATCTTAATATATCTTCTGAACCTTACGCCCAGAAATATGTAATAAAAACGCTTCCACGTACATTTTACCACTGTTTCTCATTTGTTTCTACACAGATTGTTCAAATAAAATTAAAAAATCATCTTGAAAAATAAAAAATTTTATAATTTTGAACTTTCAGACCGAATTCTTTTAAACCGGCTCATTATTTATTCACATATTTCCCCTGACCGTCTATTTTTTAACATCCCGATGTGCTCCGCAAAAAATTAAGTTGATAAAAATAATAAAAATTTCAATATTTCACTGTGTTTCTACGATTAAAAACAGATGGCCGCGAGTATTGCTGCCATCTGTCATATCTAGCCTATACTTTTGTTCAACAGCTTTTTTAAAAGCGGGTACAGAACATCGGGAAGCTGATCGACGTCCGGGACGAAAAGGCTGTACTTTCCGTACATGTCCTGTATCGTCTTGATTTGCGATTCTTCGATTTCGCTGTTTGATAAAAATACATTGATGACTTCGATATTTCGTTTCCGCGCTTCCATAACGGCTTCATGTGTATCGACAATCCCGTTTTGTTCATAATCGAATGCGGCCGGCTCCCCATCTGAGAAGACAATCAGGAACTTCTGAACTTCGCTTCTTTGAACAAGCATCTTTGTCATCTGTCTGATCGCATATCCATCCCGGTTGTCTTCCTCCGGTTCAAGCTGCATGACATGCGGTCCGGCGCCTGCTTTTAAGGAATCCGCAAAAGAGACGACCGTATGAAAGTAATTGGGCTGGCTCGTCTCTGTCGCATCGTTCGTATCTTCCCAAAAACCGACGATTTGGTGAGGGACAGCAACAGATTTAAGCGCTTCGTGAAACAGGACAATGCCCCGTTTCGTCTCGGCCATTTTGTCATGCATGCTTGCTGAACAGTCGACGAGCAATGTAAAAACGGCGTCGATCTCTGTTGACGGTTCTTGCTTTTTATAGAAGAGGCGCGGATTGCGCTCTGTAAAGTAACGGAGCAGTTTATTGTTCAATCTGCCTGCATGCAAATCGGTTCTCGGGAGCGTTTTTTTATGCTCGAGCGTTTTTTGAATCATCTGCTTGAGCCGTTTTTGATACGATTCGATTGTTTTTGCTTGAGCCTGGTAGTCTAATATGTCTTCGTTAGAAGGTTTTTCCGGAGGCTTCATCACCGAAAACGCATAGCGGTTTTCTTTGCCGGCTGGTGCGGCGCCGCCGTTTGGCTCATCTTGAACAGATTCAAGCGATTCAAGTTTTGAATAGTCTTTTCTTTTCGTCTGCTTCGCCGTTCCCTGAACTGACCCGAGCGCTTGGTCGCCGTCTTCGCCTTCTCTTAAAGCCCCGCCGGAAATATCGGTTTTTGCACCGTGCTCCAAATCAAACTGGAGAAAGCTTTTCGCCGGAGCTTCCGTTTCTCTGTGCCAAGTCGGCATTTCTTCTTCATGAACTTCCTCATCACCCGCACTTTTCTCTTCAAGCGTCAGATCCTCGCTCAGCTTCGGTTTTGCTTTCAAATCTTGAAAAAGCGCTTCTTCGTCAACTTGTTCGTATTCCAATTCCGGAAAAAAGAAGTACGTATTAAGCATATCTTTTTCGAGCACCTCTTCAAAACCTTCCATCAGCCCGCTTACAATCGAGACGATGTCAGCAGTTGAACGCGCTTCGAATACTCGGGCGAGCTCGGCTTCTATAAATCCCTTCATCGGATCGACCGATTCATGGATAGCCGGTATCTCATCAAGCGGCGACTCCGCGGTCAGCTTAAGATATACAGCGCAAAACAAAGCATCTGTAAAAATGCTCCGCTCCAGATTCAGCGTCAACTGGGTCGCAAAATGTTTCCGGTACATTGATTTCCGGCTCGAAAATACCGGTTTTGTACCGGGCCGCTCCCTCTTGATGAACTCTTCGATTCTGATATCTTCAAAAAGCATAAACAACTGTTTTGCCAAACTCTTAAAATGATATTTCCGAGTCGCGTCAAGCATGCGGGAAAAGTCTTTCATCGAGCTGTAACGGGAGCCGATTGACCGCAAGTATACATCGCTTTTCAAACCGTCTACCATATCCCGGTGGTTCCGGTCTTTCCAAAAATGGCTCATGTAGATCTTTTTCTCAAAAGGATTGTAGTAAGACTGAACCCCGTACTCCACTTCAACCTGATCGCTTTTCGCGAGCGTTTTCGCGAGATCTGTCAGCTCCATAAAAAGCAGAGAGTCAATCTTGCTGTCATTGAATTTAATAAACTTCATAAAAAAACCCTCATTCGAACAAAGTCTGGGCAATATTTCGGACCGCCGCTTTTTCGCGTTCATCATCAAGCTTTTCAACGATGCCGCGTTCGATCGCTCGCAGCGGCGGAATATATGTCGACAGGTCGCAAGTATCGAGAAGCGCTCTGATGGAAGCGGCCTCTTCAGAAACCTGTCCATTATGAGCCTGCGTCATTAAGTCCGATGACAGGGTAACAAACCGGTTCAGCAGCTTCTGATTTTTTAGTTCGGATTGTGTTTCAAGCACCCGCTTCAGCAGGTCACCTTTAATGTAGGGCACGTCGATAATGACAAACCGGTTTTTCAGCGCTTCGTTCAACGGGACCGTTCCGACATAGCCTTCGTTTATCGCTGCAATCACGCCGAATCCCTCTTTCGCTTTGATGACGTCCCCCGTAAACGGATTGGTCATCATTTTCCGGTAATCGAGCACCCCGTTTAAGATCGGCAGCGTTTCCGGTTTCGCCATGTTGATTTCGTCAATATATAGGAAATGGCCGTTGTTCATCGCTTTTGTCACAGGACCTTCGATAAATTCAATAGAGGCGTTCCCGTTGGTGTTTTCAATCGTTTTGTAACCGACAAGCGCCTCTGCATCAAGATCCACAGAACAGTTGACACTGTGCATAGGTTTTTGAAAATAAGCGGAGAGCGTTTCGGCAAGTTTTGTTTTTCCGGAGCCTGTCGGGCCTTTTAACAAAACGTTTTTTCCGAGTGACAGCGCGATCATCGCGTCATAGAGAATGGCGCTGTCTTCCGCTTCATAACCGGGCGTTCCAATCAATGATTGGTATTCCGCGGCAACAGGTTTAGCGGCAGACTGAATCAGCCGCTCTTTTATTTTTTCAGGCAGCTCTAGTTCATGCAGATCATATTTCATGTGTTGTAAAATTCCTTTCTCAAAGCGTCTTCTGTATGTAAGTATACTAGAAAAGATGCACTGCCCTCAATATAAACGGCTTCCATGCGCCGATTCACTTTTTTCCGGTGTTCGTCAGCGCTCCGCAAACCATCCGGGCTCCGGAGTTTCCGGATGGATTTGTCAGATCATCATCCTGATGCTCATGAATGACGAAAGCACTTCCGTCATGATCAAGCAGACTGAACTTGCTTTTCTGATCGAGGGTGACGTCCGGCGCATTTACGATAACGTCGACTTTGCCGTCGGCTCCGACTTCAATATTCGGCAAATCACCGGCATGCGGTCCTTTCGGATTGTGAAAGCCGTGCTCCTTTTGGTCAGGATTGAAATGAGCACCCGCACTTTCAAAATCAGGCTTTTTACACACGCCCGTTTCATGAATATGAAAAGCAAGCATTCCCGGCGGCAGATTATGGGCGCTGACTCTGATATCAAGGCCTTCTGCAGCAGATTCAGACACTTCTATAAAACCGGTTTCCGTACCGTCGCGTTTGATCAGCGGTACTTTTAACGGCTGTGTCATCGCTTCAAAGGTTACTCTATGTTCCTGTTCGACATTTTTTTGCTGAATTTCTTTCTGCTGTGTACATGCAGCTGCCAAACAAACGGCCATACATGTGAGCAATATGTAATGTAATGTTCTCAAACGGCTCCCCCCTTCGCTTTTCTTTTCAGTTTAGACAACGAAGAGGGGCATTAAACCTGTCCTTCCTATCCTGAAAACACGCAAAAAAAAAGCCATATAAAATGGCTTTTTTAGAATGAATACCGTTTTGCACCGAGATAGCGCTGTTTCCAGTAGGAATTGTTCATGTCGCTGACAGTGACACCGGAATCGTTGGCATTGATAAACTTGTTGTTTCCTAAATAAATCCCGACGTGTGAAGGGCCCGCTTTATATGTTTGGAAGAAAACGAAGTCTCCTCTTGAAGGTTGGCTGACTGGTGACATGACGCTCCAGTATCCGGCTGCGCTCAGCCTTGAGACAGATGTGACTTTGTTCAACGTGTAATAGATGAATCCGCTGCAGTCAAAGCCTGAAGGGTTGTTGCCTCCCCATCTGTAAGGCACGCCGATATGCTTTTCTGCTTCTGCAATCATCCGTTCGACCTTTGCACTTGTCGAAGTGCCGGTTGAAACTGAAGAGTTCGGCGAGCTGGAAGACGGGCTGCCAGATGATCCGGAAGTCGATGCACCGGAGATTTTAAGCTTCTGGCCGACTTGCAGGACATCTGTTTTTAATCGATTAGCTTCTCTGATGCTTTGTACTGTCACATTCATCGAATTTGCAATTTTCCACAGAGAATCGCCTGGTTTAACCGTGTAAGTGGTCGTTTTTGAACTGCTGCTTGTGTTCGTTTTACTTGATGAAGAATTTGAAGACGAACCAGAAGATGTTTTGCTTCCGCTGGAAACCGTTCCTTTCACTTTAAGAACCTGGTTCGGGTAGATCGTGTCCGACTTCAAGTTGTTCAGCGTTTTAATTTCGGCGATTGTCATATTCAAATTATTGGCAATTTTCCATAAAGAATCGCCCAATTTGACTTTGTATGTGCTGCTTGAACTTTGCGAGCTTGAGGATGAGCTGGATGATTTCGAACTGGAACTCGAACTTGAGCCAGAGCTGGAACCGGTGTTTTTCGCGCTTCCTTTAATAACCAGCTTTTGTCCCGGGTAAATCATATCGCTGCTCAGACCGTTTAAGTTTTTAATCTCTTTTACGGTTGTTTTGTAGTCTTTGGCAATCAGCCACAAGGAATCTCCTAATTTCACTGTGTAAGTTGACTTTGCAGTGCTTGAGCTTGAGCTGGAACTTGCGGATTTTGTCTGTGAGCTGCTTTTTGACTTGCCGTCCGGTACTTTTAAAGTTTGTCCGACATAAATAACTGTAGATGAAAGATTGTTGGCTGATTGAAGTGCCGAAACACTGGTATTGTACTCAGCTGAAAGCTTCCACAGTGAGTCTCCGCTTTTCACCTTGATGGTTTGGGCTTCTACCGGTGACGCCGCCAATGAAGTTCCAACTACCGCAGAGGCCGCCAAACCTACTGCTATCTTCTTCTTCATAACCTCTTAACCTCCCGTTTCATTTTCGTTCTCTCTATGTATGCCATTACATTTGCCATTGCTTAAGACTTTATCCAGCCGGTCAGGCAGGTGATCTGATCACCGTATGGATGGCCTTTGGCTGAAAGCCCCCTTTTATATTCTTAAGCAAAAAATGCAATTCACGATTTGTATCGGTCTAATTTATATTTTTTTAATAGTCTTTTTGCCTTTTTACAAATTTCTTATTAAAAATACAGACTGATAGGCACATTGACAAAAATCAACACTTTTTTCAATGCTCGAGATATCGGGTGCTTTTTTTGCAAAGGTTTGAGTTTTAAGTTTTCGGAAATACGATGATCAGTTGTTTTAAAATCAGAGGTTCATGGTGAAAAACAGCGAGAAGGAGTTAACTGGATATGCTGCATGTGCCGAAACAGCCCGAATAGACGCCGTAACATGCGGATTTCTGTGCCGTTTTACAGCCGATTTTCTTTTTCGGATCAAACGGTCAAGCCCAGCGTTCAAGTTGAGGGTGTAAAAACTGCGTATTCTTATTCATTAGTTTACCGTAAATCGCCGATCAATCCTCATCTATTGCCTAATCGAAAAGCAAAGATCAGGATCACTTATACATTTCTACATTTCAGCACAAATTCCTCCACGAAACCATAAATTGACTATATCATACATTTTTTTTGCCAACATCCGGAATTGGGAGTATCTTTTTTTTAGATCGAACGGCGTTTTACTATTTCATCTATAGATTCTTATTTCCTATCTTAATATAAAGATAAATGTAAAATTAACACTTAATACTCATTCATTTTTGTATATCAATAGTCGTTATTTACTATTAGAAAACACATAAAAAAACTTCCGGTTTATTACCGCCGCTTTCATGCATGTTTCCTCCTTTTATGACGCATTTTAAGATATGGAGGTGAATCTTCTTGACCATTCAAAAAATATGTCAATATTTATGTACGTGTTTAGGAATTCTTTCTCTTTCCTTTATTTATGTGCAAATGTTTAAAAAAGCAAAACAGGCGAAAAAAGATTGAACAGACATTTATTGCATTTTATACATAACGTGTTATAATTTCTCTCGTTATCCAAAAGAAACGGGGAACTGATATGAGGGAAACAAAGGATTTGCGGGAGAAAACAAGGCAGTTTTTAACGATTTTAATTCCGATTTTGATTACGCAAGCGGGACTGTCGCTCATTACGGTTCTCGACACGGTGATGTCAGGCAAAGTCAGTGCCGCCGACCTCGCCGGCGTCGCAATCGGCTCGAGTTTGTGGACCCCGGTTTATACAGGGCTTGCCGGCATTTTGACGGCTGTAACACCGATGGTCGCCCAACTGATGGGGGCCAAGCGGCAAAAGGATGTCCCTTATACTGTTATTCAATCGATTTATGTGGCCGGAATCATCAGCATTGCCGTGATCGTCTCCGGGTACTTACTGATTGATCCGGTGCTTGAGAATCTCGATCTTGAACAGAAGGTAGCGGTCATCGCAAAGCAATATTTAATCTGCATCGGGCTCGGCATATTGCCGTTGTTTGTTTACAATGTGATGCGCTGCTTTATTGATTCACTCGGAAAAACGCGGGTGACGATGCTGGTTACGCTCTGTTCTCTGCCCATTAATTTTGTTTTGAATTATTTGTTCATTTTCGGGAACTTCGGCTTTCCAAAGCTTGGAGGAGCAGGAGCCGGTATGGCTTCCGCCATCACATATTGGTGCATTTGTCTGATCTCTTTATACATCGTCCACAAAAAGACGCCGTTTCACCAGTTTAGGATTTTTGGAACATTCTATTCATTTTCTTTTGCTGAAAGTATGAAACTGCTGAAAATCGGCATTCCGATCGGTTTCGCCATCTTCTTTGAGACGAGTATATTCGCAGCTGTCACTTTGCTGATGAGCCATTTTGACACGGTCACGATCGCTTCCCATCAGGCGGCAATGAATTTCGCTTCGCTTCTTTACATGCTTCCATTGAGCGTATCGATGACGCTGACAATTGTCGTCGGCTTTGAGGCCGGAGCAAAACGGTTTAAAGACTCGAGAACCTACAGCTATCTCGGCATTTCAATAGCGGTCGGTTTTTCATTATTCACCGCACTCATCATTTTACTGTTCAGAGAGCAAATTGCCGGTTTGTATGCGGCTGACCGGGATGTGCTGCTTCTGACAAAGGACTTCTTGCTGTTTGCGTTGTTTTTTCAGCTGTCAGATGCCATCGCGGCTCCGATTCAAGGAGCGCTCAGAGGATATAAAGATGTTAACTACACGCTTGTCACAGCTCTCGTCTCGTATTGGATTATCGGGCTTCCGGTCGGTTTTGTGATCGGAACGTATACTTCATTCGGAGCTTTCGGGTACTGGATCGGACTGATCACGGGGCTCGCAGCCGGTGCAGTCGGGCTGTTTTTCAGGCTCAAACGCATTCAAAACCGCTATATTCACACTCAAAGCGTGTAAAAAGGTGCCGGGCTCATATGCCCGACACCTTTTTTGATCATTTTAATCATTCCATTGATAGGTCCAAAATGTTTCTTTTTCAAACCATGTCTCAACAACCGGCTCGCCATTGGCGAGTTTTTTCTCTATTTCTTTCATAAAGCCGCCTGTTTGAGACTTATGCGCTTTGAGCGCGTTCATTTTAATATCTGCGGCTTCTTTGATATCAAGAACGACGTCAGGTTTGCCAAGAACCTCTTCCCTGTGGTGGGTGATGGCCATGCATAAGACGCGCGGCCGGTCTTCTTTCTTTTTCCGCGATAATGCCCTGATGACCGCAGCACCGCACGCATCATGGTCAGGATGAACGCCGTGTCCCGGATAAAACGTCACAACAAGGCTCGGGTTTACATCATCAATGACAGCCTCTATTCGATCGGCCAGTTTTTCTTCATCCTCGAATTCGAGCGTTTTATCGCGGTATCCGAGCATGCGCAAGTCCTGTACATCCATTTCCCTGCAGGCGTCGATCAGCTCTTGCTTTCTGAGCAGCGGAAGGGTTTCCCTGTTGGCAAAAAGCGGGTCTCCCATATTTCTTCCCATCTCGCCCAGCGTCAGGCACGCGTATGTTACAGGTATATCTTCTTTTCGGTTTAAGGCGATCAAGCCGGCGACTCCGAAAGATTCATCGTCAGGATGCGGCAAGATCACGAGTAAATGTTTTTTCATCTATAACACCTTCTTTTTAGACTGCAAATGGCTTTTTGCTGATTTGAAGCGAAATGGCGAGTTTGCCGCCCGGCAAATAGCCGGCGAGAAGCAACCTTCCTTCATCATCAACCGTATAATCCGTCAGGCCTTCGGCGTAGATCCAGCCGTCTTCGATTTTCAAACCGGCGCGAAATGGCCCCTCGCCCGTGATTTTGGCGCGGGAGCATGTCACCTTCGCGTTTCTGATATACGCCACCACGGTCATGTTCTGCTCATCTTTATGCGCGGAATACGATCCGGTTGTCGTCTCCAAATGAATGTAAACAGGCTGGTTTAAAAATGTTTCCAAAGAAGCCTGCACATCTTCTTTTATTATTGCTTTCATGTTACTCCCTGCTTTCTTCGTTTGTTAATAACTCCAATCGTTCCGTATGCCATTCAATCAGCTTGAGCTTCATATCTGGTTCCAATTGTGAATTCACAATGCGCCGGATTGATTGATAGTATTTTTCGTGCTTCGTCTTTCTGAGCCTTGGATGGGTGCGGAGGTCGTTCAACTCATCATCAATCGCCCGATGAAGCGCCTGCCTGCCTTCTCCGTCCATCGTCCGGTTTTTCCAAAGGGTTTTATACGCCCGGAAAAGCTCTAGTTCGTCTGCCATGACGGAATAACCTCCGAATTGCTTCAATAATGTTTAATTATACATAATCAGTGCTTATTGAAAAGAAAAAGGGCTTACGGATGAAAGGAATTTTTTCTTTTTAAAAATACCTTCTCCGGTTTCTTCCATTGAAATTGCGAAAGTGTAAACAAAATCAGCGCCGCCCATATGCAGGTAAACGTAAAGACCTTACTGCTGCTGAACGGTTCATGGTAGACGAACACGCCTAAGCATAATGTAATGGTCGGAGCGATATATTGCAAAATGCCGACTTGATAAAGCGGAAGTTTTTTCGCACCTTCCGCAAATAAAAGCAGCGGAATCGCAGTTAACACTCCTGCCAAAAACAGCAGTACCATCATGCCGATGCTCCCTGAAGCGGCTTGAGCCTTTTCCGGATGGCTGAAGAACAACAGATAGATCACTGCAACCGGAGCGATCATCATCGTTTCCAGGGTAAGTCCTATGGCGCTTGAGAGCGATGTCCGCTTTTTCGCCAGTCCGTAGAGCCCGAAACTGAATGCAAGTATCAGGGCGATGTACGGCACGGAACCGTACTGGAAGGCGGAAATAAGCACGCCGAAGGCAGCGAGAAGAACTGCCGCTCCCTGCATCCGCGTCAGCTTTTCCTTTAAAAAGACAATTCCGAGCACGATCGATACGAGCGGATTGATGTAATAGCCCAGGCTCGCTTCAAGAATATAACCGTTGCTGACAGCCCATATGTAGACATACCAATTGATCGAAATCAGAACGGACGACAAAATGAGCGGTACAAATTCCTTACGGTTTCCCGAAAGCGCGCGAAATGCTTTGACTCCGTTTTTCCACTGCCGCAAAACGAGAAGCACGCCGCACATGAAAACAAATGACCAGATAATCCGGTGCGCCAGTATATCGAGCGCAGCCGTCTGATCGAGCACTTTCCAATATAAAGGAAGGAGCCCCCACAGCAGATAAGAAAGCGCTGTGTAAATGATTCCTTTCGTTTGAGATGAATGATTCATGTCTGTTTCTTTCCTTTCTTCTCATCACTTTCCGCACTTTTTTGCATATACTGTACCGTCTATGTGAAAGGAAGTGTGATCGTGTTTGATTGGCAACGCTTTTTTCCATTTCAGCAGTTTTCCAAGGACGGATTAAAAAACGCTGACCCGAAAGATGTGGAGCAGTATATCCACCACATGATGAAAAGCGTTTTCGGCCCGGGGTATGCAGTTCAATTTCCTTTTCGTGACCCTCTCTCAAAAGAAACACAGGCGGCAGATGAATCTGATCCGATTGATATTTTTGAAACGACAAGCCATGTATTTGTTAAAATACCGCTCACCCAAGAACAGCTTAACCTTCTGAAAATTAAACATACTTCACAAACCCTGATCATAGAAAACTACCCTGAAAAAGGGCGGCAGGAAAAAGTCGTTCTCCCCTCTCTAGTGCGCAGAAAGGGTACGAAAGCAATATTTAAAGACGGCATTTTAGAAGTGATGTTCTTAAAAAATGAGGACTTTAACCTGTCTGAAATCGACATCACGTTTTGAAAACGGCCAGCTTGGCAAAGCAGGCTGTTTTTTTTCTTCCTGTACCATTTTAACACTAGTCCTCAAGGGTGATCACCTCATTTGCCTGACATGCGGCTGAACTTTTACATTTCAACGGTGGTAGTCATTATTCCTTAAAAAATCTCTGTAACTATTTGCTCTTTCGGCTGTTGTCAGTTAGTCCTTATAATGATAATGGTTCTCAATTTATAAAACAGGAGGATGGATATGAAAAAGAAAATCAGCTTATTGATCACAGCAATGTTTTTGACGATCCTTTGTTTTTCACCTCAAGCTTCTGCAGCATACAACTCACTGCATAAGGGCTACGCCACTTACACGGGGTCGGGTTACTCCGGCGGTGCATTGCTTTTGGATCCTATTCCGTCCAATATGAAGATCACCGCTTTAAATCCGACAGATATGAATTACCGCGGAGTGAAAGCAGCTCTTGCCGGCGCCTATCTGCGGGTTGAAGGGCCGAAAGGAAAAACGACCGTCTATGTGACCGATCTGTATCCTGAAGGCGCGCCGGGAGCTCTTGACCTTTCACCGAACGCTTTTCGCCAGATCGGCGATATGAAAGACGGCAAAATCAACATTAAATGGCGTGTAGTCAAAGCGCCGATTACCGGCAATTTCACTTACCGGATCAAAGAAGGCAGCAGCCAGTGGTGGGCGGCAATCCAAGTCAGAAATCACAAATATCCCGTCATGAAAATGGAATATTACAAAGGCGGAAAGTGGATCAACATGGAGAAAACGGACTACAACCATTTCGTCAGCACCAATCTTGGGACAAGTCCGCTTAAAGTCAGAATTACAGATATCCGAGGAAAAGTCGTAAAAGACACGATCAAAAAACTGCCGGAAAACGGGACGTCAAGCGCATATACCGTACCTGGAAAAGTACAGTTCCCTGACTGATCGATCCGGAAAGAATGAGACGGCGGCCAAAGGCGAAAAGATTCGCAAGCTTTGGCCGCCGCTTCATATTGGACATCCGGCATTTAGATGCCAGCAACAATTGGCTTATTGATCAATAGCCCGGTCCCGCCCCTCTGAATGGAGCTGCGCCCGGAACACCTCCGTACGGAACGGCCCCAGGAGCTGACCCGTAGCCGTAATAAGGCGTGCCGCCGTAAGGTCCCGGGTATGGCGGCGGGTAAGCGTAAGGTCTTGGGTAGTTAAAAATCGCACTTCCGAGAAATCCGCCCAGCAATCCGCCGACAAGCGGCGCTCCAAAACCCCAGAATAACGGGAATCTGGCCGGGTATCCGGCAGGACCTGATCTCGAATAAAGCATATGAGGGTTCATTGGCTTTTATCCTCCTTTATGTCTGCCTATAGTAAAGGTATTCATAAAGTCGGGAAACGTTTGGGCTATTCTTCATAAATCATTTTTTTTGTCATTCCGCTGTCCACCGTCAAGTTTGTACCGGTGACAAAGCGATTGTCCGGATCGGTCAAGTAAAAGCATGCTTTGACGATATCCTGAGGGCGGCCGACCCTGTTTGACAAATGCTGTTCGTGGTCAATAGGCCGCAGGGCAGTATCATCACCGGTTTCGATCCATCCCGGGGAAATGCTGTTGACGACGATTGAATCTTTGCTTAAAGACGCGGCCAATGCGTGAGTCAAAGCGATTAAGCCCCCTTTTGACGCGGCATAGGCTTCCGAGTCAGGCTCGGACATAAACGCCCTTGTCGAAGCGATATTGACGATGGCTCCGCCTGTTTTCGCTTCTTTCATTTTTTTGGCGGCTTCTTTTGCGCAAAGAAACGCGCCTTTCAAATTGGTATTCAGAACATCGTCCCATTCTTCCGCCGTCAAATCATAAGGGGACTTCCAAACTGATCTGCCCGCGTTATTAATGAGCGCAGATATCGAACGGCCGTTTCGGGAAGCTTCCTGCATCAGCTGTTTCACATCTTCTTCAGATCCCACATCACAAGCTGCAAACTGAACCCGCGCTCCGGAAGCGGTCAGCTCTTTTTCAAGCTGTTCACCCTCTTCCTTCAGTACATCGGCGAATACGACGATAAAACCTTTTTGAGCATAGGCGGTCACAAGGTCTCTTCCGATGCCTTTGGCCCCGCCTGTAATGACGACTGTTTCTTTACTAGTCAATCCGGTCAGCTCCCTTCCGGATCGCAATGATGCTCGGCCCAGGTTTGTATCTCTCTGAGGACAGGCTCTAGCGCCGTTCCCTTGTCTGTCAATTGATAGATGACTTTTACCGGCGTTTCCGGCAGCACTTGGCGCTCGATTATTTTGCAGTGTTCGAGCTCTTTTAAACGTTCAGCCAGCATTTTTTGGCTAATCATCGGTATCATTTCGGTCAAGTCTTTAAACCGTTTAGGTCCATCCAACAATACATGGATGATCAATCCATTCCATCGTTTGCCGAGTAAAGAAAAGGCGGCTTCCATTCTAGGACACATTGTAAACCCCAATTCTCTCACCCCTCCATATCCAGTTGACAAATATAATGTGTGCCATTAAAATACTCAATAAAGTTACAAAAAGTAAGTTTCTAACTTTTTGTCTGACTCTATCATAACATGTTTAGCCCAAAGGAGGAAGTCACATGTCTTCACAAGAAAACACCGCTCTCAACATTCTGGAAGAGCGTACTTCGATTAAAGAATATGACACAAGCGTTTCCATTTCCAAAGAGGAGCTGACAAAGCTGCTGAGCGTCACAACAAAGGCTCCGTCAGCCTGGAATCTGCAGCACTGGCATTTTACAGTCTTCCACAGCCAAGAATCAAAAGATAAACTCCTTCCGATCGCGTTCAACCAAAAACAAGTCAGCCAGGCATCTGCGGTTGTAGCCGTGCTTGGAGACTTACAAGCGAACCTGAACGGTGAAGCCGTATACGGCCCTCTGACAGAAGCAGGTTATATGACCGAAGACATTAAAAACACGCTGCTCGGACAAATCAACGGCGCTTATCAAAACAGCGGATTTGCAAGAGACGCCGCCTTTACTAACGCATCGCTCGCGGCCATGCAGCTGATGATTGCGGCTAAAGCTATGGGCTATGACACATGCGCGATGGGCGGCTTTGACAAGCAAGCGTTCGTTAAAGAATTCAACATCAATGAACGTTATGTACCGGTCATGCTGATTTCGATCGGAAAACCGGTCAAACCTGCGCACAAAAGCAATCGTTTTGATGTGTCTGACGTATCTACATGGCTGTAAACACGCTAAAAACCTTAGTCCCCAAAAAGGACTAAGGTTTATTTTTATGCTTTTATATGCTTTTCATACCAGATTTTCGCCTGGTCGATCTCGCTGTGTGTCAGCTGATGACCGCCGCTTTCCCAGTGAAGGAGCACTTGGGCGCCGGCGTTTGTGAAATAGCCGGCAAGCTCGCTTGATTCCTGCGGCGGGCAGAGGGGGTCTGTTTTGCCGGCTCCAATGAACACGGGCAGGCCTGTCATATCAGGGAGCTTGCGATTTCTAAACGGAACCATCGGATGATGCAAAATCGCCCCTTTCAGTACACGTTCATGACGGAACAGCAGACTTCCAGCGATATTGGCGCCGTTTGAATAACCGATTGCGACCACCCGGCTCCTGTCAAAGTGAAATTCATTTGCTGCCTCATCTAAAAACGCTTTTAATTCATCCGTCCGGTCGATCAAATCTTTCTCGTCAAACACCCCTTCTCTCAAGCGCCTGAAAAACCGGGGCATTCCGTTTTCCAGCACATTTCCCCTGACTCCGAGTAAATTTGCATCGGAATCAATCATCCTGCCGATCGGCAGAAGATCGTGTTCGTTTCCCCCTGTTCCATGCAATAACAACAGGGTGGTATCAGAATTCCCTTTCTCATATATATGATTCATTTCCTTTCACTCCTTTTCCCATTTTGTTTCAGCGATGTCATTGCGCCGGTGCTTTCCAGCGGTTCATCAATCAAAAAGCCCCCGTTCGCCCGTCTCTTTCCCATTCTTTTACTCAGCAGTCTCCTGCATGGTGATCCTCTTCATTCTGTTTTATCTCGAATTCAAGATATTAATTATTGTAAAGTTATACTTTCGAATATGCAAGCCAGAACGCCTGTTTAAATAATTTAAAAAATCACTTTTTTCTAATAATTATCTTGTGATTAAATCTGACAACTGCTATGATTATGAACATTAAAATCGCTAAAGGAGGAAAAAAGGTGAATCAACAGCTTTTTAAATGGGTTTTGTTCATCATCCCTTTTATCGGGCAGCTTGCCTTGCTACCATTTGTAAACCGGATTGATCCGATCGTTTTCGGACTTCCATTTTTTCATTTTTGGCTGGTGCTGTGGATTGTGCTGACACCGATGATCACATTTGCGATTTACAGATTTGAGAAAAGAAACGGAGGTTATGAGTGATGCAGGGAAATTTAACAGCGCTCCTCATCACCGCCGGCATTATTTTGACCGTGGTCTGTATCGGGTTTATCGCCGGTAGCAATAAGCAGTCGCGGAAATCGGTTGAAGAGTGGTCTGTCGGCGGAAGGCGGTTCGGAGGGCTGCTCGTCTGGTTTCTTGTGGGTGCCGACTTGTATACGGCCTACACGTTTTTAGGATTGACAAGCACCGCTTTTACAAGCGGAAGCGTCGCTTTTTTCGCGATTCCTTATTCGGTTTTGGCCTATTTCATCGCCTATTTTTTTCTGCCGAAGATTTGGAAGGTTGCGAAAGTGCACCAGCTCACAACGCTGGCCGATTATGCAAGGGAGCGCTTCAGCAGCAAGCTCCTGTCTTCGCTTGTTGCGATTGTCGGCGTCTTAATGCTGATCCCGTATATCTGCCTGCAGCTCAGCGGAATTCAGGATACGCTTCAAGTCGCGGGTACAGGGTTTATTAACGTCAATGTCGTCGTAATCATTTCGTTCGTCCTTGTCGCGCTTTATACGTTTTTCAGCGGCATCAAAGGTCCTACATACACTGCCATTATTAAAGACATTTTAGTTTGGGTGATGATGCTGTTTATGGTCGTTTCGTTGCCGCTCATCCATTTTAACGGCTGGACGCCGATGATTGACAAGCTGGCAAATGAAGCGCCGCATATGCTGACAATCCCTTCTGACGGACCTCGCGGAATCGCCTGGTTCATCACGGCATCGATCGTTTCCGCGTTTGCTCTGTTCATGTGGGCCCATGCGGCGACAGGCGTTTTCACGGCGAACAGCGCGGATGCACTCAGAAAGAACAGTATGTTTCTGCCGTTGTACAATATTGTATTGATTTTAGTCATTTTCTTAGGCTTTATCGCATTTCTCGTACTTCCTGATGACATTAACCCGAGATTTGCATTGCTGTATTTAATTCAAAGTTCCTACGGCGGCGTCACGCAAGGATTCGCCTATTCAACGATTGCCCTGGCAAGTCTGATCCCGTGTTCGATTATGGCGATAGGGGCATCCAACCTATTCGCTAACAATTTATACCGCGATTTGATCAACCCCCGCGTTTCGGGACAAAAGCTGACGATCATCACCCGCTCGATGGTATTCGTCGTCATCGGTCTGGCCCTTTTATTCGGAATGCTGTTCCCGGCAGCGCTTGTAACGCTTCAGCTGCTCGGTGTATCAGGCATGGTGCAGATATTCCCTGCCATCGTCATCAGCCTGTTCTGGAAAAACCAGACGAAGGAAGCGACGATCATCGGTCTTCTCATCGGCCTGGCCGTTACATTTACCGTTTATTTAACAGGTGCCACTTTCGGCATTTACGAAGGATTCTGGGGGCTTACCGCCAACCTTTTGACCGTTGTCTTGTTGAATCCGTTTTTTGTGAAAAATGTAAAACACAATTCTGTGATCAGCTTTTTGTTCCATGCTAAGAAGGATGTGCAAAAAAGCGCTTGATCACTAAAAAACCCTTGCGCTTCGTGTGAGCGCAAGGGTTTCTTTTATTTTTCTTTTTTTAAGATCTCAATCGCTTTATCCAGCTGCGTATCATTGTCAGCAAGCTTAGCCTGCAGCTTACTTGTCATGCTGATCGTCGTCTCGCCCGTTAGGATGCCTGTCGTTTTCAGCTTTTGGTCTTTTTGAAAAGCCTTAACGGCAGCCTCTGTCTGTGCGTCGAATGCCCCCGTCGCATTCAGCTTATAGCCGAGCGCTTGGAGCATTTGCTGGGCAGCTTTCACTTCGTCTCCGGTGCTGCCTGCCTTATACTCTTTTTTGGAATCCAGGTACGGCAGTTTAGCATAGCTTGGGAGCTCCGCTTTATATTGAGGTTTGATTCCTTTTTCGTGAATCCAGTCACCATTTGGCGTCAGCCACTTGGCAATCGTCAGCTTGACGGTCGATCCGTCAGAGAAGCTCTCCGCATTTTGAACCGTTCCTTTTCCAAACGTATTTTCACCCACAATCGGGATGCCTGAAGACTGGTGAAGTGCTGCGGCCATGATCTCAGCGGCGCTTGCCGTTCCTCCGTTGACGAGAACGACGGTCGGCTTGTTCACTTTTCGCTCCTTCTCAGCTTTGTACACTTCTTTTTTCCCGTTTTTGGATTCAACCTGCATAATGGTTTTGCCTTTATCGACAAACATGTTGCTCATCATAATCGCTTGGTCCATCAGGCCGCCGGGATTTCCTCTGAGGTCAAGCACGAATCGTTCCGCACCTTTTTCAGACAAGTCATCAATGGCTTTCGTCAGTTCCTTAGCGGTATTTTCAGAGAAAGACGTAATTTGGATTTCACCGATGTTGCCGCCGATCATTTTAGAGTACACCGTTTCGATTGGAATCGTATCGCGCTTAATCGTAACATCGATTTGGCCGACGCCTCCCCTGTTGAGAACAAGCTTGACATTCGTGCCTTTTTTGCCGCGGATCATTGCTGTCGCTTCGTTGACGGTCTTGCCTTTTACGCTTTTGCCGTCCACTTTCTGAATTTCATCATGCGGCTTTAAGCCGGCTTTTTCTGCGGGAGATCCTTTAATAGGCGCGACGATTAGAATTTGTCCATTTTTTTCTTCTACTTGGGCGCCGATTCCTTCAAAAGAAGAGGTAATGCTTTCTTCAAAGCTTTTAGCTTCTTTCTTATCCATGTATGTTGAATATGGATCGTCCAAAGCTCCAAGCATCCCTTTAATTGCCCCGTCAGTCAGCTTTTCATCGTCTGCATTTTGATAATAGTCGCTCTTGATTTTGTCGTACGCCGCCATCAGCTTTTCGAATTTCTCGGAGTCTGAAGCGGAATATACTGAACCGCCGCTGCCTTTGCCCACCAGATAAAGCGTCAGTGCGGAGGCGGCGACAGCCGTAATCAATACAGCCAAAAAGAGTTTTAACTGCTGTTTCAAACGAACACCACCTTTTCTTCTTACCATATTATCATGGACGAATCTTTATTCGTCAACTCGAATTACTCAGGATCCGATTTTCCGGTCTGCTGGGATTCGATCGTTTTTCAACCATTATTCCTTTTTTGCATATGCATACAAAAAAGGAGGGATCTCAATTTGAGCGATTATTTAGACATGCTTGCCAGCTTCGGCGTCTCATCCGCTCATCCTGGCGGGATGTCCCTGTCAAAGGCAGTGCTCGCCAAAGCCGGCATCGACCCTGAGCAGCCGATTCTTGATGCAGGCTGCGGAACTGGCCAGACCGCCGCTTATTTGGGGCAGATGCTGTTTCCTGTCACTGCCCTTGATGCCGACCCGGTCATGATCGATAAAGCCCGACAGCGTTTCAAAAAAGAACAGCTATCCATTCCGATTGTCCACTCTCCACTCGAGGAAATGCCGTTTCAGTCTGAAAGCTTTGCCTGTGTATTATCTGAATCTGTACTGAGCTTCACAGATATCCGGTCCGCTTTACAGGAAATCCGGCGGATTTTAAAACCCGGAGGGATGTTAATCGCGATCGAAGTGTGCCTTAAGGAAGGCAACGCTCTGACAGACGAAGCAAAAAAGGAAATCACGGACTTTTACGGATTCACCGCTTTATATACTGAGGATGAGTGGGTCAATGTCCTTCGAGAAGAAGAATTTCCAAAGATTGACATCATCCCTGTCGTATTGGAAGATGCAGCAGCCCCTGATGACGCCGTTGAAATGGATCTGTCGCCTGCGATTTCCGACAAAGACTATGAAACGATGGAAAAACACCTGCATTACCTGGAAAAATACCGGGATTCTCTTGATCATATTATTTTTATATCACATCTATAAACCATCATTTGTCCTCCTTCTTTCGTCCAACCTTTTCTATTGAAACTATCATAAGCTGACTAGGAATAGATTAGATGATGGAAGGAGCATTCAAGTGGACCGATATTATAGGTTTTGCCACCAAAATGTTGGCAGAGTTGCGAGAATCACCGACAAAGGAGGCCGCGTCCATGTCGGAAGAATCGTCCGTGTATCACCAAGCAAAGTGTATATCGCCCCGATGATCAGACGGGGAGGCCGCGGGTTCGCCTACGGATATTACGGCGGCGGATGGGGTTGGGGCCCTGTATACGGACTTGGCCTCGGTTTAATTGCAGGTGTGGCCCTTGCAGGTTTGTTTTTTTGGTAACATGAAAAGGCCGATATCTATCGGCCTTTCCCTTTTATATCTTTTTCACCTGTTTAAAATACTCTTCAAGCGTCAAGCCGCGCTCTTGGATGACTTTAGCCGCTTTTTTGCCTACATAGCGCAGGTGCCATGGTTCATACTTATATTTCGTAATGTCTTCTTTGTTTTTCGGATAACGGATGATATAGCCGTATTTGTAGGCGTTCTTCTCGACCCATTGTCCGTCTTTCGTATTGCCGAAGTCCTCTGATAAGGCGAAGCCGTTGCTTTTGCTGGAAATATCCATCGCAAGTCCTGTCTGATGCTCGCTTTGACCCGGATATGCCACAGCTTCTTTCGCCTTTTCTTCTCCCTTTTGGCTCACTTCGTTGTTATAGATCGCTTTTTGTCTGTCATAGGATCTGTAGCCGGACACCGCAGCCAGTTCATAGCCTTCTTTTTTCGCGGCACTGAACATCTCTTCAAGCGCTTTGGCGGCTTCTTTTCTGATATACCGCTTGTCGATATCCTCGGTAAAAGAAAACGCGACATCAGGCACTGTCAAGTCGCTCGGTGCATAGTTGCCGGGAAGCGCGTACTCTTTATTGACAAGCGCCAGTATGTTTTCCGGATTTTGAATCGTCGGCAGCCCGTCTACATCTTTAATTTGATTAAAATACTTGCTCTCAAGTATGAACTCCTGATCTTCCAGGCTGCTGTCGTCCTTTTGGTCTTTCGCATCTTTGCTTGCATTTGCAGTGTTCTGTGTTTTAGCCGTGTCATTTTGCTTCTGTTCAGTCATGGTACATCCTGTGCCAAGCAGAACCGCTGCACTCAGCAATGAAGCAATCGTCACGTATTTGTACTTTCCGTTCATTCGAATCCATCCTTTTTCAGTGCATGTATCTGGTTACAATGCGGTATCCAGAGCCAGCAGAATCATATCATTAAAGGTCGTCTGTCTTTCTTCTGCTGTTGTTTCCTCGCCGGTAATAACGTGATCGCTGACCGTTAAAATGGAGAGGGCTTTTCGGCCGAATTTCGCAGCTAATGTATAAAGCGCCGTCGTTTCCATCTCGACCGCAAGCACTCCATGTTTGGCAAGCTTCTCAATTTGGCTGTCGTCATTATAGAATTGATCCGCCGTAAACACGTTCCCTGCCGTAACCGGGATGTTCCGCTCACTTGCAGCGTCATAAGCAGCTTTTAACAGGCCGAAGTCTGCGCAGGGCGCAAAGTCGATCGATCCGAATGCCACTCTGTTGATTTGCGAATCGGTTGATGAAGTCATTGCCAGAATGACATCTCTTACATTGACGTCTTTTCTGATCGCACCGCACGATCCGACGCGGATCAGGTTTTTCACATCATAGCTTCTGATCAGTTCATTGACATAAATTGAAATAGACGGCACACCCATGCCTGTCCCCTGTACGGAAACGCGCTTTCCTTTATAAGTGCCCGTAAAGCCGTACATTCCCCGTACTTCGTTATAACATTCAACGTTTTCCAAATATGTATCAGCGATATATTTTGCACGCAGCGGGTCTCCCGGCAGCAGCACCGTTTCTGCAATTTGTCCTTTTTCTGCGCCAATATGTACGCTCATGAATATTCCTCCTGCCTTTTTAAAGCTGATTGGTGATGATGATTGCAGCATCCACTCGCATATGTATTATAAACCAACATCGCGGAAAAAGAAAATAAAGCCCTGCAACGCTTCGGCATCATTCTTTTGTTGTCATGTTTAAAAAAGGACAGGCATACCTTTAAAAAAGAATCATTACGATTAGCTATTTCAGGATGGAGGAAAAGTGATGTTTCGTTCACTTAATAGTTATTTAATCGACTTTACCGGGCTTGTTGTCATCGGTGTTTTGCTATGCCTTGTGTCAGCCGGCGGATCGCTCGCCGCAGGCCTCCCCTTCCAGATTCCGGCTTCCGTTCAGCAGCTGAATACGATTTTCATCAGCATTTTAATCGAAGCTCTTCCCTTTGTATTAATCGGGGTATTGATCGCCGGTTTCATCCAGATTTTTGTAACTGAAGAGCACATCCGCTCGCTTTTTCCAAAAAACAGGTTTTCAGGAGTAATTGTCAGCTGTTTGCTCGGCGCTTGTTTTCCGGCTTGCGAATGCGGAATTGTCCCGATCGTGAGAAGGCTCGTCTCAAAAGGCGTTCCCATCTACGCCGGCGTCGGCTTTCTGTTGACAGGTCCGCTGATCAATCCGATTGTCATCTTATCCACTTTTATGGCATTTGGCAATGATTTGCGAATGGCCGTTTTAAGGGTTGCTGTCGGTTTTGCCGCAGCGGTCATCATCGCTTTTGCGATCAGCATGATGTTCCGCTCCAGCCAGCTGAAAACGGAAAGCAGCATAACAGCTGCACACTGCGCCCATTCCGGCAGACAATCCCCTTTTTCGGAAAAGCTATTTGATATGCTGAAACACGCTGTTGACGAATTCTTTGATATGGGAAGGTTTCTGATTATCGGCGCTTTAATTGCCGCACTTGTGCAAACCTACCTCCCGTTAAAATCGCTGTTTTTGTTCGGAGGGGGCATGCTCGACTCGGCATTGGTCATGATGGGACTGGCTTACTTTTTATCACTGTGCTCTGAAGCGGATGCATTTATCGGCGCCTCCTTCTCCAATTTGTTTCCTTCTTCGTCCATCCTTGCTTTTCTCGTATACGGACCAATGCTCGATTTAAAAAATACGGTCATGATGCTGCATGCGTTTAAGCCGAAGTTCGTCATTTGTTTGTCTATTCTGATCACATTTGTTGTCTATGTTTGTATCAAATTTGTCAGTTTGCTTTAGAAAGGAGGTTTCACCAATGGTTTTTCAGCCTCGGCAATTTTTGCGCGCACTCGTGTTGGCGGCTTTTTCCGTCTTTATTTTCAAGCTCCATTACACAGGGGAAATTAATAAGCTGATCAATCCGAAATACGATTACACAAGCCTCATCGCCGCAGGTGTGTTTGCGTTTCTGTTTATCATTCAGCTGACAAGGGTCTGGACGGTGAAGGATGACCACTCTGGAGATTGCGGCTGCGGACATGATCATGACGAATCAAAGCCTTTTTTCATCAGGCTGATGCATTATGGCGTAATCACGCTTCCCCTTATCACCGGATTCACCCTTTCCCCGGCTGTACTGAATTCGTCTGTCGCCGCCAATAAAGGGACGATGCTCACCAAAACGGAGATCGCCCCTCAAACCGAAGGCGAAAAGGAACATGTCATGACACCGGAGATTCAGCAGGGGCTCGCCGATTCAGCGATGCCGAAGTCGGCGTATGACCGGAAGATGGAGCAATTTAAGCATGAAAAGCGAATTGTCATGAATGACGATATGTTTGCAGACTATTATGATGAAGTGACAAGCCGTCTTGATCATTACATTGGAAAAGAAATCACGGTCAAAGGCTTCGTCCATAAGGAAGCGGGGCTGAGCGCACGCCAGCTCGTGCTGTCCCGATTTATGATCACACACTGCATCGCAGACGCCAGCCTGATCGGGTTTCTCGCCGAATGGAGCGGCGCTGAGCAATTGCAGCCTGATACATGGATTGAATTGGAAGGAACGCTCGGCAAAGCATCTTATAACGGCGCTGTCATCCCGATCATCCGCACGAAGCGATGGAAGGAGATCAGCGAGCCGAAGCAGCCGTATGTCTACCCGGCCGCGATCAATATGACAGAATAAAGACGACTTTCTCTTGGATAAATAGCGGGGCGTTTAGTCATCCTATTTTTTAGGAAGGAGGTCATAAATGATGGGCAAAAAACAGCGAAACAGAGTCACCGGTCAGAAAAAGAACAACCACATCCCGACAAAGGACGTCATCGCGGCAGAGGATGCACACGAAAAGGAATTCAGCGCCAGAAAACGAAAGAATACAACATAAAAAAACTGCGGACAGCGCTTCCGCAGTTTTTTCAGCTTTACGATGACTGCAGCAAAATGCGGTTGATTTTGCTCCATCCCGTAGACAGCAGTTTATAATAGGTTTTTCCCTTTCTTCCTTCATCGATTAAAACGATGTCGCCTGTTGCAAGGAATCTCGCCTTATAATCATTCGGCACCGTGTCATAAACATTGAAAGTGGAAAATGTCCGTTCCAGCACATCTTCATGGGTTCTGCCGTTTATTTCCGTTCTGTAAACCATTTCATATCCCTTATCTTCACCAAAGCAAGGCGTTTGAAAAATCGTCACATCATAAGGTGTCAGCTTCTTTTTAAACAGTTGAAACATTAACGGCAATACAGATCCCTCCTTTTTTTATACAATTGGCGCTTCGCGGCTCAATCCCTTTGACTACTTTTGTCGAACAAGCGGGTACTTTTCGCCAATTTTTTTGAAGATGAAAAACAGCGCCAGACCGAGAGAAAATCCTGAGATGACATCTGTCATATAATGAACGCCGAGATACATGCGGCTGATGCCGATAAGTCCGACGATAAGGCCTGTCCACATGTAAAGTGCGCGGCTGCGTTGTTGAAAAAAAGGAATGCAGAGCAAAAAGAGATATGCGATAAACGGATATATGCTCGCCGCATTCATTGAATGGCCGCTCGGAAAGCTGTGTGACGGTTCGTGCACGAGCGGGTTTATCGAAGGGCGCTCTCTGGCAACCCAGCCTTTTAAAGCTTCATTGGCCGTTCTTTCAACAAAAAACAGCAAATAAAGATACAGTGATGCCGCTGCTTTTTTATAGACGGCAAGTACCAAGGTTAAAGCAAGCATCAGCGGCAGCATGAAGCCGCTTGACCCAAGCTCTGTCACCGCTTTAAAAAACGCTGTGAGAACCGGGTGTCTGACAGATTCGAGAGCCTGTATCACGCTCACATCAAACGATTGAACCGCCGGGATGCGGATAAGAATGGCCATCATTGCAAAGACAGCGGCTGAAAATAGTGCTTTATACATTGAAAAAATCAGTGCCTCCTTGTCATTGTTTTTAAACATTTTACACCCGGCTCCCCCGCCGGGCAAATTTATAAGAAAAACCGGAGCAGGTGCGCCCCGGTCCCTTTTTTCAATCCTCTATATGCTCATCTATCATACATTTTGCAATCAGATAATCAAAGGTGATATCGGCAATTTCGAATAGTTCGTCCTCGCTCGGTATGTAGCCTCTTCTTGTCAGCTCTAGATAAAAAAAATCAGCGATTTCTTCTGTATCTATCATCAGTTCAATTTCTTTCATTGTGATCGCCTCCTTATTCTGATGTATGAGCTGGCATCCGGTTTTATAACCGGTTTGTCATAATGTTTGTCCTCTGTCATATACATGTCGTAACAAGACAAAAGCCGGAAGGGGAAAAGAAAATGATCCAAAAAACGCTTGAAGCACTTGACGGAGAAGGGTTTGACCTGGTATTGGGGAAGGTCTTGAAAGCCATGTTCGGCCTGATTGTGTTCGGCTGTTTTCCTTACTTTTTATATTTGTTGTTTATCATTTGAAATATTCCTTCAGGCTGCTTAACACAAACTCCATCATTTCTTTATATTCCGCATCCTGAAACATTTCATACAATACTTTATAGTCATTGTAAATATCAAGCAGCTCATCCACGACAGCAACAGCCATGTTGCGCTCATGCTCATGCTCCTCGGGATCCCCCGCGAATGGCAGAAACACCTTTTCAGATATCGGTTCATCAAGCTCTTGTCCGGCTTCGCCGACATAATGAACAAACAGAAGCTGATGGACGAACTGGTCCATTTCGTAAGTTCTGAGAACGAGCGTTAAATCTTCTTCTTCGGTTTCAAGCCATTCCCCGTCTTTCAAACGGGTCAGCTCGTAAATGATGTCTTCCCAGCCATCCTCCACATATCTCCAAATTTCCGTTCTGTGCCCGGTGATTTTAAACAATTCTTTGCCGTAATCTTTTACATAGACGACATCCCCGATTAAAAATTCATATTCGATATCAAGCTTTTCCGTATCGACAATGACCCCGTCATAATCTTTGTAGAGCTGAAGAGAAGTTTCAAAATAAAGCACTTCATTATGATTGACTTCATACAAAAAATGCTTATCGATTTTATGAACTTTTGTAATCGTTCCGACCGTCCCGTACATCACGACAACGACAACATCCCCGACTTTGAATTTAGGCGCGTTTGACTTCATATTTGGATTCCCCCTTGCCTTGAAGCTTCCGTGTTACGCTTATCGTATGCTGAGTGCTGTTAATTCGCATGGGCTAAGGTTACAAAGCCCGATGAGTTTTCCGAAAAGCCCAGCCGGCTTTAGGCGAACGTAAAAAATCCGCAGTTATTCAGAACTGCGGATTTTTTATCGCTTTGTTTCCGAAATATATTGCTCCCAAGCCTCATCAAATGTCGTCATTGACGATAAATAATCCCCATTAAGCTCAAGGTAAGAGCTGATTTCATCGTAATGAGTTGATGTCTTGGGAAATCCGTGATCAAGATAAGCGTGGTTCGCAAATTCGCTGATCGCGTCCTTCGGTTTCGGATGGCGGTATTTCATTAAATAATGGTAAAAAGACTTCACGGTCTCCCCTCCTGTCCTCTTTTGATGTTCTATTATACAGGGCGTCTGAAAAAATACAAACAAAAAAAACCGGCAAAAAGCCGGCTTCATGAAGAAAAATCAAAGTAATTGCGCTTCAATATGCGCTCTGTTTTCATCAGCGCATCATACGAAACGGACGAAGGCAGTTTTTTTGTATCGATCAAGAGCAGCTGATTTTCAATTTCCCAAGTGACATTGTCCTCCTGATAGACCATGCCGCAGCCTTCGCATTCCACCGCAGGTGTATCGGTGATTTCGATCGCTTTCGTCCCGTCAGGAAGCTCCCAATAAACCGCCGTGCGGGCTTCCCCGGCTTTTTCTTCACTGCACCATTCACACCTCTTCATTGCACACGCCCCTCAGCTTCGCCTTCTTTTTTTTGCTGAGCAAGGAATTTCTTTTCTTTCAATTCATCGCGCTTTGCCCGGCGGCTTTTCAATGTTTCATGATCGGGCCTTGTGGAATAGCTCTCCCTTCTTTCAAGCCGTTTTAAGCCGTCCGGTGTGTATGAAAGAGCTTGATCCGCATAGATTGCCGATATGCCGATCTCCTCTTTTTCCTTCATTACATCAGGGAAAATTTTGGCAAAATAGTCGTCCGCTCTTCCCGGAATATAGTTCTCAGGCTCAGGATAAGACGTAATGACGCCTTCAAAATTGCGGAGCACGACTTTATCGGGGCTTTGCGAAATCAAGTAATTCGGCTGTATGGCGATTTTTCCGCCCCCGCCCGGCGCGTCAACGACAAAGGTAGGGACTGCATAACCGCTTGTGTGTCCGCGCAAGCCTTCAATGATTTCAAGACCTTTGGAGACAGGCGCTCTGAAATGGCCGATTCCTTCAGACAAATCGCATTGATAGATATAATACGGACGGACTCTGATTTTTACTAAATCATGCATCAGCTTTTTCATAATGGAAACGCTGTCATTTATCCCCGCCAAAATAACGGCCTGATTGCCGACCGGCACCCCGGCATTGACCAGCTTTTCACAGGCTTCCTTCGCTTCCTTCGTGATTTCGATGCTCGTGTTGAAATGCGTATTCAGCCAGACGGGATGATACTTTTTCAAAATGCTGCAAAGCTTGTCGGTGATCCGCTGCGGGAAGACGACCGGGGCTCTCGTGCCGATCCGGATGATTTCCACGTGCGGGATCGCACGGAGGTTTTTCAAAATATATTCAAGAATTTGATCGTTAATGAGAAGGCCGTCCCCTCCTGAAATCAGGACATCCCTGACATCGGGCGTATCCCGGATATATGCGATCGCCTGATCGAGCTGCTTTTTCGGCACGCCCATGCCGATTTGTCCGGAAAAACGCCGCCTTGTACAGTATCTGCAGTACATCGAGCATTGATTAGTGACGAGAAACAAAACCCGGTCCGGATAGCGGTGGGTTAAGCCGGGGACAGGCGAATCTTCATCCTCATGAAGGGGATCTTCAAGGTCGTATTTTGTTTTGTGCATTTCTTCTGCCAGGGGCACCGACTGCATTCTGATCGGACAGCGCGGATCATCCGGATCCATCAGTGAAGCGTAATACGGCGTAATATTTAAAGGGATCGTCTTTGTGGAGATTCTCACCCCTTCTTCTTCCTCTTTCGTAAGATTGACGACTTTTTTCAAATCGTCAAGCGTTCTGACGGTGTTGGTCAGCTGCCAGATCCAGTCGTTCCATTTTTCCTCGGGAACATCTTTCCAAAGCTCAATATCCTTCCAGTGCCTTTTCGGCTGAAACAGACCGTTTTCCATCTTTCATCCCCCTATCAGCATTTTCCCTATACTTTTCAGGTTATGTGACCGGTGTGAAAAGTGTCTCTTCAAATATAAAACCCGCGGAAGACCGCTTTTTAAGACCGGCTTAAATTTTTGCACCAGATGTTCATGTTCTCGATGGTTTTATAAATGAGGCAGTTGTTCAAAAGCCGGCCCCTATATGAGTATGATAAATGATAAAGACTGGCGTTCATCCCGAAAGAAGCTGCTCTTGCGATTGAATAAACGTAAAAGATACCCGCTTGTTTCAAATCGGTTTCGAGTGCGGCAATCAGCCGCCTCGTCAATGAAAAGCCCCTGTATTCCGGCAGGACGGCGCAGTCTGTTATTTCCGCATTCCCCAAAACGGGATTCACGTCTGCACCTGCTGATGCAATCACTTTTTCCCCGTCAAAAGCGAGGTAGTAAACAGCCCCTTTCCCCATCGCTTCCTTAAGATATGCCGGATCTGAAACAGGCGCGGGGTATACAGGAAAGACGCAGTTGTAGAGATCGGCGAGACCAGGCGCATCACTGGAGGCGGCCCGCCTGATTTGAAAGGAAGCGTTTTGGGCCTCCGCGATGCGGGGAGTGCTGAACAGCTCTGTCAGCATTTGATCCTGCGCAAGCCAGTCAGCGGTTTTTCGCCTGTCTTCTTTCACATATTTTACGAACACGTCAGCATCATGCCCGTTAAAGTATCCGTCAATTTTCCCTTCCGGTTCAAACGTCCGCTCAAGCAAAGCGTTTCTGTCATTCGTTTTGGTGAAAACGATCATTTTCCCTATGCCGTGTTTTTTTGCTTCTTTCAATATGGTGGGAAAAAATGAACACACATCGCCTTCATAATTGATGATTCTGATTCTTTTACTGAACAAGTCGACATCCGCTTCAAGCGTACAGCTGTCATTGCTCCATTTTTCCACCATATTTAACCTCCAAAACAGCTGATCTTTTCACCGTTCATAATCACACCAATTCATAATAAACAGGCTGATGATTTTGGCTGACTGAATCAGGGCGTCTTTTTCAATGTATTCATTTGCCTGGTGAGCCATTTTCGTTTCTCCCGGACCGAAGACGATGACAGGGGTGCCTCCGGCGTGCGACAATATTCCGCCGTCTGTCGCCCACGGGGAAGCTTCGATTAGGGGATCGTTTGCCGTGATGGTTTGATAGGCGGATTTCAGCACTTTCGTCAGTTCATGGTCTTCAGCCAAATCGTTTGGGAGCCACATGGCGCCGAACCATTCTATGTCAACAGGGTAGTGTTTAAACCATTCATCATGGTATTGAAGATCATTGAGCCAGTTTTCAAACTCGGACTGGACGGCTTCAGGAGATTCGTTCGGAGCGATTCCGCACCTTCCTTCCAGTGTCACCGTGTCAGCGACCGATGAAGGCCATGCGCCTCCTTTGATCGTGCCGATGTTAATCGGAACCGGAATCGGGATATTGTCATACAAAGAATCTGTTATTCTCTTATTCCTGACCTGTTCAAGCTGGCGAAGCGACTGGATGACAAGCATGCTTTTTTCAATGGCGCTGACACCTTCATATCTTGTGCCGCCGTGTGCAGAAAGCCCTTTGACCGTGATTCTGAACCACATCGACCCCTGCTGCTTAATAAACATTTTCATATTTGTCGGCTCGGGAATCAAAGCGCCGTCCGCCTTGTAGCCCCTCATGACGGCCGCCAGCGTCCCGGCTCCGCCACACTCCTCGTCTACGACACTTTGAAAAATCAGGTCTCCTTTTAAGTGAACCCCGCATTGCTCCAGCGCTTCCATCGCCATTAAAAGAGCCGTATTGCCGCCTTTCATGTCAGTTGTGCCCCGGCCGTATATCCGTCCTTGCTTCATGACCGGCTGAAAAGGCTCCGTCTCCCAGTCTTTTCTGTTTCCTTCAGGCACGACATCGATGTGTCCGTTTAAGATCAGCGATTTCCCGCCGCCCTTTCCTCTTTTGACAGCCGTAATATTCGGGCTTTCTTTAAAGCTTGTTCTGTCTGATTTAAACAGCGGGTGCTGTTCCAATTGCTTCATGCTCGGCTCCCAGACATCGATTTCAGCTTCGAATTGCCTCAGTTTCTCCAGGACGACAGCTTGGGCGGTAAATTCACTGCCCATTGTGCTTTTTTCTCCGACGAGTTTTTTCAAAAGGCGAACCGCTTTTTTCTCGTGCGAATCGATCCAATCGCACACCTTTCTCTCTATGTTCTCCATCCAATTCCTCCTCTTACGAAAGCGGCAGTTCGATCCGGACCTTTCCATCCGTCAGCCGCAGCACATCATCAAGATCCTCTTCATTCATCAGCTCTTTTAATACAAAGCCGCCGCTGTCAATGGTGATCACGGCTTTTTCTGTAATCACCATGTCAACGCAGCCTTTTGCAGTCAGTGGCAGAGTGCAGTCGGCGACAAGTTTGGGGGCGCCGTTTTTATCGGTATGGCTCATCACGACAATGACTTTTTTCGCCTTTTGGGCAAGCTCCATCGCCCCTCCCATTCCAGGAACCTTTTTGCCGGGGACGATCCAGTTGGCCAGATCCCCTGACTGGCTGACCTGCAGAGAACCAAGAATCGTGACATCAATCGCGCCCTTTCTGATCATGCCGAACGACAGAGCCGAATCAAAATAAGAAGCGCCTTTTACTACGGTGACAGGCCAGCCTGCCGCATTGCAAAGATTCTCATCTTCCCTTCCTTTTTCAGGCGACTCGCCGATGCCGAGAAGCCCGTTTTCAGATTGGATCATAACGGAAGTGCCCGGATCTAAAAAATTGGGAACTAAAGACGGAATGCCGATGCCCAGATTGACAATCATTCCGCTTTTGATTTCGCGGGCCGCCCGTTTTGCAATTCTCTCCCGCTCTATGACTCCCAAACCCATTTCCAGTTCACCCCTTCCGTTTCAGCGACACCTTCGACAAAAACACCGGGTGTTACAATTTCTTCTTCATCCAGCTCTCCCAGGGGAACGATCCGCTCCACTTCGGCAAATGTCCGATCAGCAGCCATCGCCATAAGCGGGTTCATGTTACGCGCCGTTTTGTCGTAGATGATATTGCCGAATTCATCGGCGGTTTTCCCATAAATAAAAGCGTATTCCGCACTCAGCGCTTCTTCGGCAAGGTATGCACGACCATTCAAAGAAACGATCTTCTTTCCTTGACGCACCATGTCATTATCGATCCCAATATCGGTCAAAATGCCGCCAAGACCTGTGCCGCCCGCACGGATTCTTTCCGCGAGCGTCCCTTGCGGTGAAAATTCAACGGCGAGAAAACCGTCAGTCATTTGTTTTCCCGCAACGGGATTTGATCCGATATGGGAAGCGATCAGCCGCCTTACGCGGTTATTGACGATTAATGGCCCGATGCCGATGCCGGGAAAGCCTGCGTCATTGCATATGACCGTTAAATTTTTTACGCCTTTTTTCAAAATCGCACTGATGAAAGAAGGCGGTGAACCGACTCCCCCAAATCCGCCAAACATGACGGTCGCTTCGTCTTTCAAATCGGCAATCGCATCTTCAACAGCAATTCGTTTGTTCAGGACCGTCATCTTTCGCGTATCACCTTTTCTGCTTGTTTTTCAATCTCGTGTACGGCATGTTTAAATATATGAATAAGTTCTTCCAGCTCTTGATCCGATATCGTAAGGGGCGGCGCAATGATGACCGCATCTCCCCCGCCGCCGTCAATGCCCGCCTGGGACGGATAAAGAAGCAGGCCTCTTTTTTTCGCTTCGGAAATGACGAGAGCCGACACCGGCATTGATGAAGGAAATGTCTTTTTGCTTTTTCGATCGGCGACAAATTCAATCCCGATAAGAAGCCCCTTGCCCCGAACGTCGCCAATGATGCTCGACTGTTTCATGATTTCTTTCAGCATCTTTTTCAGCTTTTCCCCTTTTATCCTGGCTTGTTTGACAAGATCGTGCTTCAGAATGTAGCGGAGAACGGCGAGCGCCGCACGGGTTGAAAAAGGGTTTGCGCTGTACGTATGTCCGCTCATGATGACTCCTGAGCCGTTTTTGACCGTTTCCATGATGTCATCGGATATGACAGCTGCGGCAATCGGTGAATACCCTGCGCTCATCCCCTTGCCGAGTACGGCAATATCCGGGGTCACACCCCAATGTTCAATCGCCAGCAACCGGCCGGTTCTTCCCATCCCACTCATGACTTCATCCGCAATAAAAAGAATTTCATTTTCTTCGCAAATCTTTTTTACTTTTTTGTAATAACCATCGGGCGCTGTTATGGCTGCTCCAGCAGCCCCGATGACGGGTTCGGCCACGAAGCCCGCGATAAATTGCTTGCCGATCCTTTTAATGGCGAGCTCGATTTCTTTCACGCACGCTTCCTGGCAGTCGGGATGAGAAAGCCGGCATCTGTAGCAGTTTGGCGCGGAAGCGGCGGGATACTTGTGCAGCATGTGCGTAAACCTGTAGCGGCGCTCATAAAATCCCGACAGCGACAGGGCTCCGTTTGTAATTCCGTGATAGCTGTTCCATCTTGAAAGGAAAATCGTTTTGTCGTTTTGTCCTTTTTCCTGCCAGTATTGAACGGCGATTTTCATGGCGGTTTCAACAGCTTCCGACCCGCTGTTGACAAAAAAAGACCAATTCAGATCACCCGGCAGCCATTCAGCAAGGAGTTCGGCAAGCTGTTCAGCTGGTTCACTCGTAAACTGTGAACGGTAGACAAATGAAACGAAATCAAGCTGCTCTTTGAGAGAATCAATCACTTCTTGTACACCGTGCCCGAGATTGCAGGTAACAGCCCCCGAACAGCCGTCAAGGTACCGTTTTCCGGAATTGTCGACAATCCAGCTTCCTTTTGCATACTGAACGACCGGATAGCTTGCGTGCAAATCCGGCTTAATCAAAAATGACATGAAAACATCCCCCCTTCCCCAATGAGAGGTTTTTCTTTACATTATATGAATGGGGAAAAGGCGGCATTCTCTTTTCAAGTGAAATGGTTGATTTCGGAGCGATCGCCGTTAGTGTAAACAAAAAAATAAAAGGACATGTCCTTTTATTTTTCCAAGCGCGCTTATTCACATTGACGTTTTGTCCTGCAAAGCAACGGTTTCCTTCGTCTGTTTTTCCCATAAATAAAATGATCTCATCATCGAAAACGCAGCAAACGGCGCGGGCAGTGCGACGATGAGGAATAAATATTCGGGACTGACAGCATCCGACAACATTCCCGCGGCCGCATAGCCGAGCGGCATAAAAGCGCTGTTGACCGCAAAAAAAGCGCCCAGCGATCTGCCTCTGTTTTCACCTTCCGTTACCCTTTGCAAGTAACCTTCAATATAGATGTTGACTACGCCGCTGATCATTCCGATGACGATCAAAATCGCGGCGCCGAGCACGACATGATTAATCCAGCCTAGAGGCGACAAAAGCAGGCCGAAAATCAGCATTAAAGCGGGCACAGCAGCTTTTGCGTGCTCCGGTTTTGCGATAAAAGACAAGAAAAGCGCCGCAGACAGCGTCCCGCACGCCCAAAATGATTGAAAAGCGCCGCCCAGCCAAGCCTGATCTTTTAATAATAGCGAGGTCCAAATGACGATATATATTGGAAAACCGCTGAATACAAGCTGCTGTATGCTCGTCCCATACAACAAATACTTGAGCGGCTTATTTTGAAGCAAGCTTGTAAAACCGCTGAACAATTGTTTGTTTGTAAAAGGAATACGCTTTTGGCTGCCCCTTTTATCTTTGATTCTCCACTCCAAAAAGATGGATAGGAAGGAGAGGCTTCCGCACAGCACCCATAACCAGCCGAAATGCAGAAAGGAAAACAGAACCCCTGTGACAAGCGGAACGATCACTTGGATAAGCTGTGTGATCACTTCTTGAAATGCGATTCCTTTTTCAATTTGTTCTTTCCTCAGTGTATCCGGCAAGAGCGATCTTGCAGCAGGTTCGATTGCGGTCAAACATGCCGATACAATCACCCTTGCAACCGCCAGTAACATAACTGAACTCATGCCTGACAGCGCCAAAAATCCGATTATTAAAAATACAGTTGAAATGATCATATCTGAAGCCGCAATCAATTTCCCCCTGTGAAACCTGTCGGAAAGCCAGCCTGTAAACGGCGATATCAAAATCGAGACAGTCAGCCCGATGCCGATCACGACGCTTCCCGAAAGGGCGCTTCCGGTTTCAGCTAAAGACCACCATACCAATGAATAATAGAAAAGAACCGAACTAAAGAGCGATAAAAACGTTCCAGACCACAGTCTGAAAAAGTCCCCTTTAATGACCCAAGCATATTTCAAAGTTTCTCCCCCGTTTGTCCGATATTTTCACCTTATGATTATATTACATATATATGTAAAATTTTACAACAAAAACAAAAAAACCTTCCGGATGGAAGGCTTTGTGAGCATGTCAAGCGACCGGGCGTTGGGCTTTTAGCTAGCAAATGAAAGCCGCACCGACAATGATGAGCAAAATAAAGAGGACAACGATGAGCACAAATGTGTTTCTGCCGTGAAACCCGTAGCCGTATCCTCCAGTAGGACAGCAATAATGGGAGTAATGCACAGGCTTATCATCCTTTCGTATAAAGTCTACACCCCAGCCTATGCAGGCCAAGTCCCAATTGGTATGTGCACCTGCCTACTTTATTCAAACAAATATTTAAATATCGTCGTAAGCTTTCCCTTCTGCTGAAAACCCAGCTTTTCATAAAACGTTTTCACCTGATCGCTTCCCGAAGTCACAAGATAGCACGATTCCATGCCCGATTGTTTGGCAGCGACGAGCATCTGCTTGATAAGGCCCGATCCATAGCCTTTCCGCTGATAAGGCTCCAAAATGGCGACTTCCTCGATTTTAGCAACGTTTTCGTCCTGATCGAGATAAAGCTCGGCACATCCAATCGGTTCTCCTTCTTCCGAGTAGCAGACACACAGCTGAATGATGCCTTCCTCGTAAAAACGATACTTGCGCAGCAGCTTTTCCTTCGCAAACGCTTCATTGATCGACAACGAATCATAAGCCTGCATGATGCGGCAGCCGTCAATGAGAGATTTCTTCGTCCCCCATTCTGCCCGCACAGGGGAAACTCCTTTCCAATCTGCAAGCCGGATCGAATAAAACAATTCTTCATCAAGAATGTATCCAAGATCAAAGAGCGACTTTTTCATTGTGAAAGGGAGATCGCGGTTAAAAGAGCTTTTCACATGAATATAATTTCGGTTTAAAATATCGGGTACCCGAACGAGCAGGGAGTACAGCTCTCTCAGCGGAAATTCGTCCTGCAGCTGCAGAAAATGAGATGAAAACATTTGCGGGATCTGGTCATCTGTGTATATATGATAATGCGACTCAACTTTTTTGCTGCATGTCAGCATTAAATAACGGTCTTCTGTGTTTGAAATGGATGTCACAACGGCTGCCTCTTTTCTAAGATGTTCTATTATATTGTTTTTCGCTTTCAGAGCAGAAAATCCTCTAAAAAAGATGGCCCTTTTGAAAAAAGTCATCTGAACATGCCGTTTTTCTCAGCTTTCTTCGTTTGTATTTCGTGGGATGTTAACAGATTTTTCTATATGCTGGGTATCCTCACGGCAGTCTTAATGCCGCTTTACTTTAGCAATAGAGAAACTACTCGACTTTCTAGCTCGGAGTATTCAATTCCAAATTCGGAGATGAAAAAGCCCTCTCTGCTTTGTGAGAGCAAAGAGGGCAAACCATTGGTTATTTATCATACTAAGGTACACGACGAGCGCCTTTAAGATCTATTTTTCCCCTTCAAACAGCTTGGCATATTCGCCGTACCCTTCTTTCTCAAGGTCATCCTTCGGCACGAAACGGAGGGCTGCTGAATTGATGCAATACCGCAGGCCGTCCGGTCCGGGGCCGTCCGGGAACACGTGTCCAAGATGGGAATCGGCAGACTTGCTTCTCACCTCAGTCCGAACCATGCCGTGTGAAGTGTCAAGTTTTTCTTCGATCTCCCCGGTATCGACCGGTTTTGTGAAGCTTGGCCAGCCGCAGTGTGCGTCAAATTTGTCAAGCGATGAAAACAGCGGTTTTCCCGACACGATATCGACATAGATTCCGTCTTCGTGCAGATCCCAGTATTCGTTTTGGAATGGAGGCTCCGTCCCGTTTTTCTGCGTCACTTCATACTGCATCCGGGTCAGCTGCTTCAGCCGTTCTTCTTTATTGTTCGCCATGCTTACGCCCCCAATGTTGTTGTATAAATCCTTCTCTTCCGCTTCCGATCCGATACTGTGTGTAGCGTTCAGGATGCTTTTTATGATAATCCTGATGATATTCTTCAGCCGGATAAAATGGCGCGGCTTCCAGAATGTCGGTCGCGATTGGATCTTTAAAGATGCCGCTTTCTTCAAGCTTTTTCTTCGATTCCTCAGCGAGTTTCCGCTGCTTGTTATTATGGAAAAAAATCGCTGTCCGGTAAGACTCGCCGCGGTCTGCGAATTGTCCTCCGCTGTCAGTAGGATCGATTTGCTGCCAGTAGAGTTCCAGCAGTTTTTCGTATGGAAAGACATCGGGATCAAACGTGATTTGCACCGCTTCCCTATGTCCCGTTGTATTGCTGCAAACCTCTTCATAGGTCGGATTTTCCGTATGGCCGCCGGTATAGCCGGATTCGACTTTGATAATGCCCGGCTGTTCGTCAAAAGGCTTGACCATACACCAAAAGCAGCCTCCGGCAAATGTGGCGAGTTCTCGTTTTTCAGCCATCTGTTCTGCCTCCTTCTTTTCAACATTTGTTGGGAACCATTATATCACAGCATGCTCATTTTTAAGCCTGCTCCCGCTCATCGCAAAATCAGCCGCTGCCTAAAAAGAAAAAATGACAATAATATGTCATTGCCATCGCCAAATTCTAAGAAACAGCAGTATTCATCTATCATTGTCATGGATCGTTGTTCAATTGATGGTCAAATGAACTAAAAATCTTCTGAAACATACACTTGAAAAACGAAAATTATGGTATCATAGTGATATCATGTTCATGAAAAATAATATTCATGCTGATTCGGTCATTCCTTTTTAAAAAAAGCTGAAATTTGCTACTTATATGGAGGGGCGAAATTTTGAAAGTTAGAGAACAAATGATGTATGATATGGAAGCACTGCTTCGCACAGTATTTAAACAGATACGTGATGAGATAAATGAGCTGCTCGAAAAAGAGATGTCCCGCAATGAATTCATGATTCTCCGCCTGCTGAGTGAGCAAGGTCCGAAGAAAGTCACGGAGTTTGCAACGATTTTAGGCGTTTCTGCGAGCCATATCACAGCTGTAACCGATGCGTTGGTTGAAAAAGGATGGATCACGAGAGTCCGGTCAAAAGAAGACAGACGGATCATCAAAATCCATCTGACAGACGCGGGAAAAGAAATTATCAGATATTTTGAAGAAAAGAAAACGGAATATTATTTCAAGCGGTTCAGCAGCTTCAGTGATGAAGAGCTGAAAACGCTGATTGAACTGTTCAGCAAATTGGACAAAAAACGGGAACAGCGCTAATCGGGTTTTCATAAATTGGCCCGAATCTGTGCACCTTAATTAAAAAAGAGGTGTATTGACATATGACAGCTCCTTATCTTTGTCCAAACTGCAAAACAAACCGAACACGGTTCAACTTAATCGAACAGTCTCCGACATCCGTTAAGATTGATCCGGCAACAGGGGAGATCATGGAAACGTATTCAGATGACGAGCTTTCTCCATTTCACCTGCCCTACAGCGGTCCCGCCATAAAAGTGCAGTGCGGCGCGTGCGGATTAATTGAAGACGAAAAGACTTTCATCAAACTTGCGGAATTCGATAAACGAACATAATAAAGACAGGATAGATGGACATCGTTTCATCTATCCTTTTTCGTGCAGCTTAACGTGAATTCAAACGGAGGCGCACACCCGGTTTCTCCCAAGGTGCTTAGCCCTGTACAAACATTGGTCGGCTTTTTCAATCAACTCGTCCGTACTGCGAATGACCTCCGGAAATGCCGCAACCCCAATCGAAACGGTAATATGAATCTTTTTAGAATGAGAAATTGAAAAAGTGTGTGTCTCCACTTCCTTGCGTATCCTTTCAGCAATCTCTGCAGCCTGCGAATGAGAACTGTTCGGCAATATGACCGAAAACTCTTCTCCGCCGTTTCTTGATACGATACCTTCCGCACGTGTTGACTTTTTTAAAATCGTTCCCAGTTCTTTTAAAATCACGTCTCCATTTGAATGTCCGTATGTATCATTAATCGTTTTGAAATAATCGATATCGATCATAAGCAAAGACAGTTTCTCGTTCTTCTCCCTTGCGTTTGAAATATGAGCATTCCATATCGCATCAAAATGGCGGACATTATTCAATCCCGTTAAATAATCAAGCGACGATTCCTCTTCATACTTTTTCAACAGAAAATGAGATTTTTTTAAATATGAGACGACATATACTGACGTAAAGCCGCCGATAGTAGATAAAATCCAGAACCATATCATTAAAATTTTCACTAAATGGAAATCATGGAGGAGCATCAAGATCACAATTGAAATCGCCACATTAGCAAAAATAACCAAAGCAAATGTCTTTCGATAAGTGTCAGCGTCTTTATCCATGACCCTGAGGATGAGATAATATCCTATGAATATAACGATCATTCCTGTAAGCGCTGCAATCGAAGATATATTCCCCCCGTAAACAAATCTTCCTCCTATAATCAGCAGAGAACAAATAAAGGCCGGAAAGACGCCCGTAAATAGAAACAAAATCATAACGGGCACATAACGCAAATCAACGATCGTTTCATCGGTTGCCTGGATCGAAAAGAACATGAGCACATTCCCGAGCAATCCTCCCATGACGCCGTCAATCCAATTAAGTTGTTTGTTTGTAGCTTTTCGGGAAAAAATATTCCACTTTAGCTGAGTGTAGATAAAGAGTGAAGTAATTAAAATGCACAAATTCAAAAATAAATCGATTAAAAACATGACAAGCCCCCAACACCAAACTCATTTTATATTGTATATATCGTCAATTATTAAGACGTTAACAGCAATTTTGTTTCTTTGCTTCAGATGCCCGGCGGGAATCGCTTCCGGGGCTTGCCGCAGGAGCTTGTTCTTTCATTTTTCAAATAAAACGAGGTCCTTCCACTTCCCGTAGCGGTAATATAAAAACGCGGTCAGGCTGCTCAGCATAAAGCTCATTCCAATGCCAAGTGCTATGCCGTTTTCGCCAAGCCACTTTGAAAATAAGTATGTAAACGGATAGCGCAAAACCCAAAAAGAAATCACGTTCAGCACCAAAATTTGAAACATCGCGCCCGCTGCCCTTACAACACCGTTTAACACAAAGTTAATCCCGATAAACGGATAGAAAAAAGCAATCGTTTTTAAATATTCTTCCCCGAATGCAGCTGAATCGGCTTCCGAAATAAACAGCCTGACCGCATGATAGCCTGTCAGAAATATCGCGGTGCTGACGGCAGCCATAAACAGCAGAACATAAATGACGCCGTAGTGAGCAATTTTTTTCGTACGCTCCATATCGCCGCTGCCGACGGTTTGGCCAGCCATACTGTTGACAGCCGTGCCGATGGCCATCGCCGGGAGTATCAGCAGGCTGTCAAGCCTCTGTACCGCGCCAAACCCTGACACGACACGTTCTCCAAATGAATTGACAACGCTCATAATCGCCATCGAGCCGCCTGAAATCACCATCATTTGCAAGCCGGCAGGCACTCCGAGCTTCAAAATGACGGACGTCTCTTCCAGAGACGGAAGCGCGGGCTTTGAAAATGGAACAAGCCGCTTTCTCACCGTATAGACCACACCGTAAATGAAAGCAATCCCTTGGGAAACGACGGTTGCATAGGCCGCTCCGGCAATTCCGAGGTTGAATACCGAGATAAACAGCGGATCCATGAACAGGTTCAGGATGACGGCCAAGAGGACGAAACGCAAAGGTGTTTGACTGTCGCCGACCGCCCTTAACACTGTACTGATGAAATTATAGCCGAATAAGAATATAATCCCGATAAAATGAATGCTTAAATAGCTTGCAGCCAAATCCATCATATTGCCGGGCGTTTGAAGAAGCGAAAGCAGAGGCTCTGTGAAAAAATAGCCGATAACCCCGAGCAATACGCTCATCGCTGTCATCAGAACAACAAACGCGTTGACATATGAAGCAAGTCCCTTCTTATCCCCTTTTCCTTTCTGCTGCGCAAGAATCGTCAGCGCCGCATTGTTGACGCCCAATACGAACGACAGCACCGTAAAGAAAACCGTCCCTGAGACGGCCGCAGCACCGAGTGCTTTTGCTCCGAGCAGATTTCCGACCCACAAGCTATCGACGAATTGAAATGAAATCTGCAAAAGATTGGCTAAAATGATCGGGCCGGAAAAAAAGACCAGCTGTTTAAACACATTTCCGTATGTAAAATCCGTTTTCATTGTTTACTCCTTTTCATCTGTCGTCTTGATCGCGATGTGACCGATGGCTTCGCAGCCTCATATAATGTCAGAAAGCATGCAAAGGGGCGTGACAAAATGTTCTCTACAGATCATGATGCCCGTCAAATGGCGGAGGGTTTTCGGAGGAACTGCTACCATCTTCCGCCTGTAGAGGCGCCCTTTTATTTTCGAAACGGCGGAAAAGCAGCGATGATCAGACTGCTCCACGCGGCTCCTCACACCGACAATCTCGACGTATTCGTAAACGGCATATCCGTTTTTCAAAACATCTCCTATACAGATTTATCTTCTTATGTCCGGTTTCCTGCCGGCCGTATTCAAATCGATGTTTTCCAAAGAGGCAGGGCGCACGGTCCCTTGCTGTCGGTACAGTATCACCTGATCCACGGCGGGTACTGCACGGTTGCCGTTACAGGCACAGCTGCAAAGCTCATTCCCGTCGGAATGTATGACCGGCCTGCGGCTGATCCGGAAAGCCGCAGCATCCGTTTCGTTCATTTATCACCGGACTCTCCGGCTCTTGACTTTGCAGTGCAAAACGGACCTGTCCTGTTTTCAGGTGTCCCCTTTCAAACGGTCACGCGGTACATCCAGGTGCGTTCACAGAAAATCGACATGGAGGTAAAGGCCGCCGGTTCAACAGCGGTCCTGCTGAAGGTTCCGAAAATCACGCTTCACGCCGGGGAATCCACAACTTTGTATGGCCTCGGTTTCGTCAACGGCTCCCCTTCTCTCACAATAAAAGCGGCGCCGTTTCCTGCCAAAGCTCCGCCTTCATAGCGAAAAAAAAGAGACCTGATGTCTCTTTTACAGTCTGCTGAAGCATGGACAACAAAATCCTAAAACGGTCTCATGTTTTAGGATTTTGCCGGCAATTATTGATTGTGATGGTCAGTTTTTTTATGTTTTTTCGCATCTAGGGTAAAGATCATAATGCTTAAAAACAACGCACAATACCCGATGTTCAAATACATCTTGTCCATGTTTTCATCGATGAAACTGAAGGCGGCGAGGCCGCCGAAGTACAGTGAAAACAACATAGACAGCAAGCTGAAATATGTGTAGATACGTTCCATATGTTCACCCCTGTAAATCCCGCCGCACGATCTATGAATCTGTTTGTGCAGGCTGATAATAAACAAATTCGATTTGATCTTTTTCTAAATCAATGTCTTTTGCTTTCACATACATTCCGTTTTTAAGCGGCATCTCTGACAGACGGACTTGAATTTCTTTAGCATCCGAACGAACGTGTACAAAATCAGGAAGATCATAAAATTGATCCATGTAGTTCAGCACCATCGATATCGGAACATTTAACTTGCCGATCGAAAATCTCGTCACGTCAAGAACCACATCTCCGTTTTTTTCCACTGTCGGCCGAAAGGACACCCTCGCATCGACTGTCGAGGAAAAGGCGCGGATCGCACCGACGATGTGGAATTCATCGTCGATTTCGATTTGATAGTCAAGATCCGGCGAAGACTCCTTCTCCAAATATGTGTTGATGAATGCGGCCAATGATTCTTTCGTGCTCGTCACGTTCAATTGGTATTCGCTCGGAGTCGGCCGCGACGGTTCCTTTTGACCGCCGGGCATGAATACGAGAATGAAAATCCCGGCAAGTATGATGACGTTGACTGCTGCTAAAATTAAAAATAAGTTCTTCCATTTCTTCATTTTTTCACCTTATTCTGCTTGGGGGTCTTCGTTTTTAATTTGTTCGTAAACGCGTTTCGCTATTAAAAAATATCCGTATTGATTAGGATGAAACTCATCTTTTGCAATCTTCTTTTCATCGCTGTATTCCTCAAAAATATCAGCGATATTCGCTATTTTCGTGTTGGAGACCTTTTTCAGGCTTTTTTCTGCTCCTTCATTCCATTCGTCTACGACTTGGTCAATTTCCCTCAGTTCAGACAGCGTAAACTTAAACGGATTATACATGCTGACATAAATCAACTCAGCGCTGGCGTTTTGCTCTCTAATTTCCGCTAAAATATTCGAAAACCGCTTTTCAAACAGTTTTTGTTCAACGCGGAAAGGTGTAAGCGTTAAGTGCGCGAAGTTTTGGCGGACGACTTTCATCAGGTCGTTACCCCCGATTGTAAACAAAATGTAGTCTGCATCTTTCAGGCCCTCTTGTACTTCTTTTTCTTTTAATCTTTCAAGCAGCTGATCAGTCCGGGAGCCTTTAACGGCATAATTTTTGACCGTTACGGACTTCACATCGCTCCGGCTTTCAAGCTCGTCGGCCACCATGCCGACATAGCCTTTCTTCTCTTGATCGCCTACCCCCTCTGTCAGAGAATCGCCCACTGCTGCAATCACGATATCGCGCTTAGGGGAGACCGATGTTTTTTCAACGCCCGCATTCCATTCCGTACAGGCTGAAAGCAGACAGACGAGGGCCATCATGACTGTTATAAACCGTATGTTCAAAAATGATGCCCCTTCCTTCTAGATACCTAAAAAAAAGTGTACCATGTTTTGATTCTTTTGAAAATGATTTGACAGGTGTAAAAAAAAGCCTGTTTCCGGTGGTCAGGAAGCAGGCTTCAGCGGCAGGCGCCCGTTTTTATCAACGGTTTTCCAGCGTCTTAATATCGGCGATGATTTCATCGTACGGCGTATTTTTTGCACCGTCATAATCCTTGACGACTTTGCCGTTTTGATCGACTAGATAAAATGACGATTGGTGAATCACCTGATCCTCATCTTCAGGTTTTTTCACGATTGCTTTAAAGCTTTTCAGCGCAAATTTTTCAATTTCCTCCTGCGAGTATCCAGTTAAAAAATCCCAGTTTTGAAAATTGAGCGGATAGTTGGCCGCAAATTTTTTCAACTTTTCCGGCGTGTCATTTTCGGGGTCAACGCTGAAAGAGACGATGCGGGCCTGCAGGTTTTCCTCTTCCATTTGTTTTTGCAGTTCAGCCATATGTGAAGTCATCGGCGGACAGATCGTTTTACAGTTCGTAAATATAAAGTCGGCCACCCACACCTGGCCTTTTAAACTTTCAAGAGACACGGTTTTCCCGTCTTGATTTTGAAAAGAAAAAGATTGTACGTCATAGTTTAAAGAATTTTCAATCTTGCTAGTTCCGCAGGACGAAAGAAACACTGTGAGAATCCCTGCAAGGAAAATGCCAAAAACGTTTTTCAATCCTTCCATCCCCTTTTTCAATCGGTGTAAAAAGTAAAACCGATCGCTCCTTTTCCGGTATGAACAGAGATAATCGGCGTTGTGTACGCAATATCAATATCGATTCCCGGGATATGTTCAAGCAAAGAGTCTTTCAGCCTATGAGCAAGGTCGAGTGCATCGGCATGGGCGATTCCGATCGCTTGCACCGTCCTTCCCTTCACCGCGGAAAGAAATTGACCCGTTAAATAACGGATAAGCTGACTGGTGCTCCTGACATTTTTTTCAGGCGTATAGATTCCGTCCTCAAGCCTCGCGATCGGCTTAACCTTGAGCAATGAGCCGATCAGCGCTTTTCCTTTCCCGATGCGGCCGCCTTTGATCAAGTTATCAAAATGATCAATTGTCACATAGAGGGATGTCCGGTCGCGCAAGTTCTCCAGGTCTTTTACAATCGCTTCGGCCGTCATTCCCTCTTCGGCCAGCAAGGCGGCTCGTACGACCTGAAAGCCGAGGCCTTTTGAAATATACATGGAATCAATCACCGTAATATTCCCGTCGACCATGTTTGAAGCGCTTACAGCCGTCTGGTATGTCCCGCTCAATTGGCTTGAGAGATGGATGCTGATCACTTCGCTTCCGTCAGCGGTCAGCTCTTCGTACAGTTTGATAAAAGCGCCTAAAGGCGGCTGTGAACTTTTCGGGAGTTCTGCGGCGCTCTCCATTTTCTCAATAAATTCGTCCGGCTGAATATCGAACCTGTCTCTGTAAACAATGCCGTCGATTGATATCGAGAGCGGGAGAACGGAAATATGATATTCTCTGAGCAGTTCTTCGCTCAAGTCAGCTGTTGAGTCCGTTACAATTTTAATGCTTGGCAATTCCCTTCACATCCTGTCGGTTCAAATGGTGAATTTCCTAGTGAGGCCAAATTCGGCATGAAAAATTCTTTGCCGGCCGAATGCCGTCTTCCGCCCTTTTCCAAGCGGATTTGGCTGTCTTCATGGGCCGGCAAAGAATGCTATCAATTCTTATGCATTATGCTTCAATTCTTCCTCTTGATAAATGGCGAGGTAATCCTGCCATTTCAATGCTCTCTTTAAGTAGTCCCTAAAGGAGTAGACGTTTTTTTTCCGCTTTGAGCAATAGAGTGTCTTTAAAAAGATTTCGAGCCTCAGACTGGCCATAAAAAAATGCGGGTCGTCCTCCTTCAGCAGGGGTATTTCCGTCACCTTCACCTTCTGTCCATCCGAACGTTTGAACTCCAGGCTTTTAAGTAACAAGCTATCAATCCTCATTTATGAGATATTTTCTTTATTATACATAATCTCAGGAGCCGTTGTCTTTGATTTATGCGTGTTTTCAAAAAAATTTCTTAAATCAGCAAATGAAAGAGGCCTTCATCTTTATTCACTTCGACATAGCGGAAGCCTTTGCGGTCCATTCTCGCAATCAGCGGCTCGTAGTCTTCGCGCTGCTTCAATTCGATGCCGACGAGCGCAGGGCCGCTGCTTTTATTATTTTTCTTCGTATATTCAAACCGGGTGATATCATCGGTCGGCCCGAGCACTTCATCTAGAAATTCGCGCAAAGCTCCCGCCCTTTGCGGGAAGTTCACGATGAAATAATGCTGGAGTCCTTCATACATCATCGATCTGTCTTTGATTTCCTGCATTCTGCCGATATCGTTGTTTCCTCCGCTCACAATGCATACGACATTCTTTCCTTTGATTTCATCCCTGTAAAGTTCTAAAGCGGCGATCGGCAGCGCTCCCGCAGGCTCGGCGACAATCGCGCATTGGTTGTACAGCTCAAGAATCGCGGTGCATACCTTTCCTTCGGGAACGAGCAAAATATCATCTACAACGGTTTCAAGCGTTTTAAATGTCTCTTCGCCGATTTTTTGCACGGCGGCTCCGTCTACAAATTTATCGATTTTCTCGAGGGTCACGACTTCGCCTTTTTTGTTTGATTCAAATAGAGCCGGCGCGCCTTTGGGCTCAACCGCGATCAGCTTTGTATCCGGGGACACGTTTTTCATGTAGGTTCCCACTCCTGAAAGCAGGCCGCCGCCGCCTACACTTGCAAATAAATAATGGGGTTCTGTTTCGATATCGTTTAAGATTTCGACCGCAACCGTTCCCTGTCCGGCCATGACGGCAGGATCGTCAAACGGGTGGATAAATGCCCGTTTTTCTTCCTCGCAGCAAGCGACTGCGCTTTGATATGCATCATCGAACGTGTCGCCTGTCAGGATGATCTCGATGTATTCCTTGCCGAACAATTCGACTTGAGAAATTTTTTGCCTCGGAGTCGTCGACGGCATAAAAATCTTTCCGTGAATACCGAGATGTTTACAGGAAAAAGCGACCCCCTGCGCATGGTTTCCTGCACTGGCGCAGACGACCCCGTTTTTCGTCGTTTCTTTTGAAAGCTGCTTCATTTTATAATAGGCGCCTCTCAGTTTAAAAGAGCGGACAACCTGCAGGTCTTCTCTTTTTAAATATACGTTGCAATCGTACCTCTCGGAGAGCCTCTCATTTTTTTGGAGGGGGGTATGAATGACAACATCTTTTACATTTTGATGGGCTTTTAAAATGTCTTTGACTTGGATGAGAGAGTTTTCTTTAAGCAACGGTTTCATGTATAAGATCCTTTCTGTATAAAGCTTTATTTAATACGCCATTATATCATGAATATTCAAAATTTAAAGGGCAATTCTTTGTTATTTACAGAATATTATACACTTTCTCAATATATACGGAGTTCTTTTCGATTCTTAATGTGCAGCCAAATATACTTTTTTTCAAAAAACTCTTTATTTGTTCTAATTGGGTGTTATAATAGAACCAATTAGAACCAAAAGGAGATCCGCCATGATTAAACACACGTACCCATCCATAGGGTTCTCCGAGCTGATCGGGGAATGCGATTCCTTTTTGCAAACGAAAAACAGAGCGATACAATTTGCAGCCTCTTCCCATCCGATTCTGATTCATGGAGAAACAGGCACAGGCAAAGAGCTGTTCGCCAAAGCCATTCATTCCGGATCATCTTTCAACCATGATCCCTTCACACACGTAAGCTGCAGCACGCTGAATGAAGATGAAGCGGCTGAAGACTTTTTTCTTTCAGAGATGAATGAATCCGGAACCTTGTTTCTCGACGAAGTGTGGGGGCTTTCCTTGCCTCTCCAGGGCAAGCTTTTGGCAGCCATTGAAAAAGGGATGCCAAAAAGACTGATTGTCACCTCAAGCGTGCCGCTCGGTGAACGGATTGAAAGCAGCGAATTCCGCAAGGATTTGTACTACAGGCTCAATGTGCTCGACCTTCCGCTTCCCCCCCTTGCTGAACGGCGAAGCGACATCCCCCTTCTCGTGCATCATTTTTTAAAAAGCGGGGATCATGACATATATGTCGAACCGGTCGTTTGGAAGGCTTTAGAGCAGCATGAGTTTGAGGGGAACGTCAGAGAACTCAAAAACATGACGGATTATATGAAAACCGTCTCGGACGGGAAAACGATTCAGCTTTACGACACTCCGCCGGCGTTAAGAGAACAAATCGAAAAGAAGAAGCCAAAAGATAAAAAAACGGCTTCAACATCACTGACTTTAATGGAAAAAGAGGAGTTTGCGTTTTTGCTCGATGCAGTCAAGCAATTAAATGAAAAAGGAGAGCCTGCCAGCCGCAGAGTTCTGTCTGAACTGAGCAAAAACGGCAAGTCGGAGCTTACCCCCCAGCAAGTGCGCAGCAGATTGGATTATTTGGAAAAAAGAGAGTTTATTACAAAGGGCCGCGGAAGAGCCGGGACAAAAATCACGCTTGAAGGCCTCCGCTTTTTAAGCTCTTTAAAGCATCACATTATTCAAGAATAGAAAGGGTGTCTTGGTATGTACACGATTAAAGAAGAAATTGCGAATGCAATTACCCATGGGCTCGGCGTTCTCCTCTCCATACCCGCCATCGTATTTTTGGTGATATTTGCGATTCGCTACGGAAGTCCGGTGGATGTTGTCAGCTTTTCGATTTTCGGCGCTTCCATGCTGTTCCTGTATTTAAGTTCGACCCTTCTGCACAGCATTCAGCACCAAAAAACAAAAGATATTCTTGAGATCATCGATCACTCAGCCATCTACGTACTGATTGCGGGTACATACACACCGCTGCTCCTCGGACCTTTGAAAGGCACGCTCGGCTATACAATGCTTGCGGTCGTCTGGGGACTTGCGATTGGCGGAGTTGTATTTAAAATCTTTTTTGTGAAACGATTTATCGTGGTCAGCACGCTGGTGTATCTTGTGATGGGCTGGATGGCGATTATTGCGATCAAGCCGCTTTATACGGCCTTGACCGGAGAAGGATTCGCCCTGCTGCTCTTAGGGGGAATATTGTATTCTGTCGGAACGATCTTTTATTTATGGAGAAAGATCCCGTATCATCATGCGATTTGGCACACCTTCGTACTCGGCGGCAGCGCCTCCATGTTTTTCTGCGTGCTTTTCTACGTGGCAAAGGTGCCGTTTATATCATAAACGGCGAAAACCAGGCTCCCATAAAGGAAGCCTGGTTTTTTTATGCCCGAAGCTGTTTGTTTTCGGTCAGGACGTATGCCGGGTGGATCGTCAAGTCGATATCAGCAGGTCTCAGCCTCTTGAACAACTTGCCTTTCTTCATGTCTTCCGTACCGGCTGTTTCGACTGCAACGATCGGAATGCCGAGCTTTTTGGATAAAGATTTGTAATCGAGCCCGTCATCTTCAGACAGAATAAAGCTTTGGCCTTTCCTGACGATCTCTTCCACTTTTTCAAGTGATGCTTCCTTGTCGGCGCTTTTTTTGACCGCGGCCATTTTATTGAGCCAGCCGCTGAGCAGCGGATAACGAAAGGCGCGCGGATCAGCAAAAAACGAAGCCGTTTTATCAAGGTGTCCGAGCAGCACGGCGAGCTCTGACAGGCCGAGCTTTGGATGCACGTAAAGGACGGGGCCAGCCGGGGATCTTCCATTCTGATGGATGGAAACGGTCGAACCGGTTAAGCCGATGCACCCCCGTAAAAAAGCTTTCGGCTTATCAAAGACAGCTTCCATCTGATTGGCGTACGAAAGGCGCGGGTCAAGTGTCTGTAGCGCCTGCAGGAGCTTGATATGCTTGATGAACATATAGGCCGAATACATCCATAAAAAACAATAGCGAAACATGAAAATCCTCTCCTCTATCCTTTTCTTTGATAAACGAGGAATTCGTAGTCATATGGATTTTTGTCATCTTTCAGGCCTTTCCGCCTCGAAACGATTTCCCACTCAGCTTCGCTGAATTCAGGAAAATACCGGTCCCCTTCAAAGGTTTCATCGATTTTTGTCACATACAGCTTGTCCGCAAAAGGCAGAATCTCCGCGTACAGTGTTGAACCGCCGATGACAAAACATTCTTCGTTTTTGTTTTTCGCAAACCGCACCGCTTCTTCTGCCGAGTGCATCACCTGACAATTCGGAATATCCAGTTCTTTATTGGATGTAACGATGATGTTCTCCCGGTGAGGCAAAGGTTTGCCGATGGATTCAAACGTCTTTCTCCCCATGATCACGGCGTGTCCTTTCGTCACCTCTTTAAAATACTTCAAATCCTGCGGCAGATGCCATGGCAGATCATTATCTTTGCCGATCAGGCGGTTTCTGTCCATGGCGGTAATCAATGAAATCATTAATTTAAAGCCCCCTTATGATGTTTGTAGCGAAATAATGCCGGATGATGCTCATCTCTTTGTGTGATCATCTGTGAACATGATGCATGAAGATGGAGGTTAAAGCTGTGATGAGAGGAAACCTTTCTTCGAGGTTTTCATTCTGATCAGGCCGCCCGAATGCATTGGTGTCATTCCCCGTTTTGTTCAATTCCGGTTCTCTAACATATGACGGCATATATCCGCATGATGTTTCATTTTTTTCATCCTTTTGTAGTGTATCTTGTTTAACCTTTCGAAAACAAGACATTTTTCGGGAAAAGACATAAAATATCGGCATAAAAAAACCCCGCCTGATGGCGGGAAGGGCGAGGTCTTTCAACGGCTTTTCGCAACGCTCTGTCCGTCTGTTCTCTCTTCATCCTCAAGATCCTGATGCGAATGGGCAATTCGGCTTGCAGCAGCTGCCGCCAAGGCAGCGACGATATCATCAAGGAACGTGTGAACCTCATCGTCCGGACAGTCGTCCAGTTCTTTAATGATGCCGAACTTTTCTTTATCCAGATAGCCGAAGTTCGTCAAGCCGATCGAACCGTAGACGTTTACGATGGAAAGCGGAATAATCTCGTCGATCCCGTAAAGGGGTTCATCCGTTTCGACCAAATATTGAAGCGGTTCAGGCAATAGCTTTTTCTCGGCAAGCTGGTCAAGCGCTATCCCCGTTAACACGGCATGAACGATTTCCCTTTTGTTTAAGACCTTTTCGACATTCTCAACGCATACAGCAAGCGACAGATCAGGATGGTATTTTTCCTGCAGCTTTTGTACGATCAGTGCAATATCCTCAATCGTAACCCCGCGCTCATTCAGCATATTTTTCGTTAAGTGCACCATTTCATTCATCGTATACTTCTTCATCTGCATCAATCTCCTTTAGTGGCTCATCCAGTTAGGCGGTGTATTGCGGTCCCAGTATATGCTTCCGAGATCGTGATGTTTTTGAAAGCCGTCTTCGGCAGTATGATAATGAAAGTTAAACCAGTACCCTTTATGCGGCGGCTTGTCCCTGCGCACATGGAACCTCAGCACATCCTCCCCCGTTTTCCGGTTGTAAACGTGGAAGATTCTCTCCGACTTCCCCGCCGTCGGCGTTTTGGAAATGACAAGATCCTGGTAAGCGTCATTGTCCTGCATTGTCATGAGATGGCTGACGATGATCTCCTCGACCTTTGGAAGCACTTCTTCCCTGTACTCGTCTTCGATGACCGGCGATATCCTGCTGCCGAATTTTACGAATGACAGATCTTCTGCTTCATTGAGCAGTTCATCCTTGTAGCTGTCAAATGAAGATTTGGATTCGCCGTCTTCTTCAAGTTCGGGCTCTTCCTGCTTTTGATAAACAGCTGTATACCCGGATTCTTTCATGCTCTGATGCTCCTGCGGCTTGTCCGCCATTAATGCCGCAGGAGGAGATACAAGGCCGAACGTTGCAATTGTAAATAATGTGACAAGCGCTTTTCTCATCCACATCTTCATGACTGGTTAGTCCCCTTTTGGATCGCTTTCTCGTTTTCTCTTATTCTATCATAGGTTGAATTTTCAGTCATTCATAAAGTGACGGTGCAAATAAACAAAACGCCTTTTCTTTTGGCGATAAAACGTTTACAATCAAAGATGAAAATTCCAAAATTGGGAGTGATCGTTCATGATTGAAGGTCTTTTTATAACCGCTTCATTGATTACCCTCGCTTATTTTATCGTCATGGAAATCGCAGATTAAAAAATCCCAAGGTATATGCCTTGGGATTTCATTTTTCGAGAACACCGTAATGAAACAGGGCCGTTTTGCGTTTTTTTACGCGAAATCCGTATTTTTCGAAGCGCGGACTTTTCCAGTGGTCTTTCAGGACCACTCTTTTTCTGGCGACCCGAAGGGCTTCATTTAAAGCACCGTCAAGCGTAAACTCGGAATGCGCCCACTTTCTTAAAGGGGCGATGCCGTTTGATTCTTCGATTCCATCATCAAACATCGGGTCAAAGTAGACGATATCTGCTGAATCATCATCAAGCTCCAGCAGATATTCAAAGCTGTCGCCGGAATGAACCCGAATCCTTTTCATCGCCTGATCCAAAGCGTCAAGGCCTGTCTCCCACGATTGAAGCCCCGCCTCGACAAGAAAAGCGAGGAGCGGGCTTTTTTCAATTCCGCACACCTCGCCTTGTTCGCCAGCGGCAAGGCTTGCAATGATGGCGTCTGATCCAAGGCCGAGCGTACAATCGAGCAGCTTGTCTCCCGGTTCAACTTGTGCAGCTTCGACAAAAGGATCCGGTTCGCCTCTTAACATGCGCTTCGCCCGGAACATCGCAGAGTTCGGGTGGAAAAAGAACTTTTCGCCTTCTGAATGATACAGCTCGAAGCGCTCTTTTCCAACCACGAGAACATCTTCCTGCTCTGTCTCCCGGATTTGGCGAATCGGCCGTTTTCTCCGTTCGGAAAAGCGGGCGCCGAGCGTCCAGCTGATTTTTTCCGCCGTTAAAACCGTGTTTTCAGTCGGTCTGTAGCTTGTTGTGACAATCATGTTCTTCTCCGTAAAAAATGCCCTTCAAAGGGCATTTTAGCAATGTTTTTCAAAAGCGTCCGTGATGTTTTTCATAATCTCCGTCATTTCACGGCCTTCAATCTGTTCACGAGGAATTAAATGAACGACTTTTTTGCCTTTCAGCAGTGCCATTGAAGGTGAAGACGGTTCATATCCTTCGAAGTATTCCCTCATTTTCGCCGTTGCTTCGCGGTCCTGTCCGGCAAAGACTGTAACGGTCTCATCAGGCCCGTTTTCGCTTCCGGAGACGGCCTGAACGGCTGCCGGTCTCGCCAGCCCTGCGGCACATCCGCAGACTGAATTGACGACGACGAAAGTCGTGCCTTCTGCACCTTCCATGAATGTCTCAACTTCTTCCGCGGTCGATAACTCTTTAAAGCCGGCCTGCACCAATTCCTGACGCATCGGAAGAACGAGCTGGCGCATGTATTCTTCATAAGCTGTTGACATATTAAAAAGCCCCCTCTATAAACCTTGCTACTGATGTCAAGGATACTACAGCGGGGGCTGAATTTCAAACACCGGGCGAAAAAACCGCTAGATTTTCATAATGCCGCCGGTATTGGCAGATGTCACCAGCTTTGAATACCGGGCGAGATAGCCCGTTTTCACTTTCGGTTCAAATCCGGGCCAGTTTGCTTTTCTTTTTTCCCACTCTTCATCGGAGATTTCGATGTTTAAAATCCGCTTTTCGATATCAACAATGATATGGTCGCCGTTTTCTACGAAAGCAAGCGGGCCGCCTTCGGCTGCTTCTGGCGAAACGTGGCCGATCGAAAGACCGCGGGAGGCTCCGGAAAAGCGGCCGTCGGTAATTAAAGCAACTTTCGGACCGAGGCCCATTCCGACGATCTGCGAAGTCGGTGCAAGCATTTCAGGCATTCCCGGTCCGCCTTTAGGACCTTCATAGCGGATGATGACGACATCTCCCGCTTTTACTTTACGGTTGATGATGCCGTCAAGCGCTTCTTCCTGTGAGTCAAAGACAACCGCAGGTCCTTCATGGCGGGTAATCCCGTCTTGGACGCCGCCGGTTTTAATGATCGCACCGTCAGGCGCCAGGTTGCCGAACAGGACGGCGAGTCCGCCTTGCTCTGAAAACGGCTGATCGATCGGATGAATGACCTCGTAATCTTTCACTTCGCGCCCGGCAATATTTTCGCCAAGCGTTTTTCCCGTTACGGTCAGCGTATCCAAGTGAAGCGCGCCTTCTTTTTTCGACAGCTCGTTTAAGACTGCTGATACGCCTCCAGCTTCATGCAAATCTTCAATAAACACATCGGAAGCCGGCGCAAGCTTTGATAAATGCGGAACCCTTGCCGCTACCTCATTGATCCGTTCAAGCGAGTAGTCGACCCCCGCTTCATTGGCGATCGCAAGCGTATGAAGGATCGTATTCGTTGATCCACCGAGCGCCATGTCTAAAGCGAACGCGTTGTCGATCGCTTTTTCGGTCACGATGTCGCGCGGTTTAATATCCGACTTGATCAACTCCATCAGCTGGCGGGCCGACTGTTTGGCAAATTCCCTGCGGTCGGGCGATGTCGCCAAAATGGTGCCGTTGCCCGGCATGGCGATGCCAAGAGCTTCAGAAAGGCAGTTCATCGAGTTGGCCGTGAACATGCCCGAGCATGATCCGCATGTCGGACAGCCGAACTGTTCAAGCTCCTCAAGCCCTTTCTCATCGATTTTGCCTGATTGATAAGCGCCAACGCCTTCAAATACAGAGGAAAGCGAGATTTTCCGTCCGTCGCTCGTTCTTCCCGCTTCCATCGGCCCCCCGCTGACAAACACGGTCGGAATATTGATCCGCATTGCTGCCATGATCATACCCGGCGTGATTTTATCGCAGTTTGGAATACATACCATTCCGTCAAACCAGTGCGCTGATACAACCGTTTCCACTGAATCGGCGATGATTTCGCGGCTCGGAAGAGAATATCTCATTCCGATGTGCCCCATCGCAATTCCGTCGTCGACCCCGATTGTATTAAATTCAAACGGAACACCGCCGGCCTCTCTGATCGCCTCTTTGACGATTTTTCCAAACTCCTGCAAATGGACATGACCCGGTACGATATCGATATATGAGTTGCAAACGGCAATAAACGGTTTGCCGAAGTCCTCTTCTTTTACCCCAGCCGCGCGCAGCAAACTGCGGTGCGGCGCTCTGTCGATCCCTTTTGTAATCATGTCACTGCGTAAACCTGTCATCGTGATCCTCCTAAACATCTTCGTATTTACATTCTATATTTTCTGAATATTCAGTTTTAAAAAACTGTCTGCTAACCGCTTGCCGGACTGATCCGCAAGATGACGGCTGTTTTGATCTTCATCTGTAAATCATTCCCCATGAATCAGAACCTCCACATTCCATATGATTGCTAACTACTATATATATTTTCAGCGTGTTTTTCAACAATATTCGAAATATTTTTATAGAAAAAGTGATATTTTATAACAAGACGCGTGACTTTTTTCAAAATTCCCGGATGGATCGCCGCTTCAGAGCGAAGAGCTTAAGGCATAAAAAAAGACGCTGTTTCCAGCGTCCTTGTCAGCCGTCTTTTTTGCGGCTTTCCGTCATTTGCTTCCATACGGAGCCTTTCGCTTCTTCACCGTATTCGATCCGTTCGACCGCCATTTTGACTTGAAGGCTGACTTCAAATTCGGGATCGTTTTCAGCTTCTTTTAAAGCGGGAAGCGCGCTCTCATCGCCGACTTCGTACAGAAACATGGCGGCTCTCCAGCGCACAAGCTTGCTCGGGTCCTTGAGCGCTTTGATCATTGCCGGAATCGCTTCCGGGTTTCCGATGTCTGACAGACAATCACCGGCTGTTCTTCTGACCGTGATCGTTTTGTCTTCGAGTGCTTGATATAAAAGAGGAAGCACCGCAGGCGTTTCGATCATGCCCAAATAAACGACAGCAAGTCTTCTGATCGATGTTTTCGGGTCATTGAGCGCTTTTTCGAGTACTGGAATGTCCTTTTCATCCGGATCCATTTGTTCAAGATGGGCATAGCGTTTTTGCCAATCTTCCTCATCCATCATTTCAAGCGTTACCCGGTAAGACTTTCGCTGCACAGCCGCGCGTTTATCCTCAGCATCGCTTGATGCGGCTGATTCCGTCAGCTTCCGCAGGCGCTCCTCATCGTAAGCCGCCTCAAGCTCTTCCGTTACTTCACGGCCGATTTCTGAAAAATCGCCGAATCTGACGCCTTGCTCTTTCCAAGACCGTTCGAGCACGACGTTGGAAGACGCGGTTTTAAGCTTCAAGATCGCTTCTTGGAAACGTTCCGGAAGGCCGAAGCGCTCCTCGCGCTCGCCGTCGGTCAATTTCACCTGCATCGGTATCCCGCTGAACATTTGCACGAAGACTTTAACTTCGCCAAACGATTCTTTTTCTTCGGAACGGCCCCCCGCCTCTTCGGCTTCGTCCATTCCGAAAGCAGCACGCACGGCAGGGAGGATGTCTTTCCAGTCAAATCTCGCATTGCGCTCGACAGCGATAAAATCGGCCACATGGTAGACGCCTTTTACTCCCTCTATGTTTAAAACCTCTTGGATGACGGGAGGCGCGCCTTCCGCATGGTCCTTTTTATAATTATTGCTTTTTCCGCCCGGCAGTTCTTCGGTCAAAATCACCTTCATTGTATTCGGGCTCGGTGTCGGTTCTATCGATTTAATTTTCATCATTGTCCCCCTCTGTTAAAAGATCCGGTCTTATTCTACCATAACCCCCGGTCCTGATCTATCAAGGCGGCTTTCTCCGGAGAAGGCGCATTCATTTTCCAGTTCGCCGAGAAATTCGAGCATCAGCTGATGCCTTTTTTCCGCGAGCATCCGTCCCGTCTTTGTATTCATCAAATCTTTTAAAAGGAGAAGCTTCTCGTAAAAGTGGCCGACAGCAGTAGGCGCATTGGCGCTCCCGTAGAGGAGATGACCCTTTGCCCCTGCAAACATCAAAGCCCTGGCGATCCCGACGGCGCCGATCGCATCAAGCCGATCGGCATCCTGAACTGCCATACCTTCTTTTGAAAGGCGTTCGTCTTTATATTTTTCTCTGTCTCTGAATGACATTCTTGTGATGATGGCAAGAATCCCGTCAACCGTTCCAGGATCGACCTTCCAGTCTTCTGACAGGCGCCTTTTCAACTCATCTAGCGGAACCCGGTGTTCATCGTCCAGCTTTACATCAATCATATCGTGGAGAAGGGCGGAAGCTTCGGTCACAAACAGGTCTGCACCCTCTTCTTTTGCAATCTGAAGGCTTATGTTCCGAACCCTTTCGATATGCAGCCAGTCATGTCCTGTCCCTTCGGCTGCGAGCTTTTTTCTTACCCATTCGGACATCAAGCGGATCTGTTCTGTTTGTTCCTGATTCAGCCCAGCCATTTCTGAATGGCCTCCTCCATCTCCTTTGGATTGGTTTGCGGTGAAAAACGCTCAACGTTCTCCCCGGTTTGATCAACGAGAAATTTTGTAAAATTCCATTTGACCGCTTTTGTTCCAAGCATGCCCTTCGCCTTGTTCGTCAAGTGGCGGAACAGCGGGTGGATTTGATCTCCTTTTACATTCACCTTCGAAAACATCGGAAACGTGACCCCGTAGTTTACGCTGCAAAATTCTTCTATGCTTTTTTCATCGCCAGGCTCCTGATTCATGAATTGGTTGCTGGGAAAGCCCAGAATCTCCAGCCCCCGGTCTTTATATGTTTCATACAAGCCTTGAAGCTGTTGATATTGGGGTGTAAATCCGCACTTTGAGGCCGTGTTGACGATGAGAAGCACTTTGCCTTTATACGGCCGCAGTGTCGTGTCCTCGCCTTTAATCGTCTTGACGCTGATATCGTAAATGGACATGACGGTCCCTCCTTTTTAGAATAAACCTTTGGCCCTGCCGTCTTCACCGACATCCATTTTAAGTGCAGCAGGATGTTTCGGCAGCCCGGGCATTGTTAAAATGCTGCCAGTTAAAGCGACGATAAATCCCGCGCCCCTCGATGGTTTTAATTCACGGACGGTGATGCTGAAACCTTTCGGCCTGCCAATTTTCCCCGGATCATCTGATAAAGAATACTGAGTTTTGGCCACGCATACTGGCAGCCCGTCCAATCCGTTCTTTTTCAATTCCAGCAGCTGCTTTTTCGCCTTTTCGGTAAACTCTACCCCCTCGGCTCCATAAACGGTGCGGGAAATTTTGGCTAATTTGTCTTCGATCGAGTCGGTTAATTCGTATAAATAGGAAAAATGATTGTCCTTTTGCTCCATAACATGAATGACTTCACTTGCCAGGTCAATCCCGCCTTTTCCGCCTTCTTCCCAAACATTGCACAGTGCAGCCGGATGCCCGTTGTCCCTGCACCAGCCAAGAACCGTCTCAAGCTCATCCTCCGCATCGTGTACGAACCTGTTGACGGCCACAACGTACGGAAGACCGAAGGCGTCTATCGTTTCGATATGCTTGGTAAGGTTTGCGATTCCGCTTTTTAATGCGTTTACGTCTTTTTGCTTCAAATCGGCGAGAGGCATTCCGCCGTGCATTTTCAGCGCTCTTACGGTGGCGACGATCACGACCGCTCCTGGGGTGAACCCGCCGGCTCTCGTTTTGATGTGCATGAATTTTTCCGCACCCAAATCCGCGCCAAATCCCGCTTCAGTCACGACATAATCAGCCAGTTTCGCCGCCGTTTTAGTCGCGATCAAACTGTTCGCCCCGTGTGCGATGTTTGCAAACGGGCCTCCGTGGACGAGCGCCGGTGTTCCTTCAACAGTCTGAACAAGGTTTGGTTTGATGGCATCTTTTAATAGGAGAGCGAGCGCTCCTTGAACACCGAGCATGCCGGCCGTCACCGGCTGTCCGTCAACAGTGTAGGCAACGATCATTGCTGCCAGACGTCTTTTTAAATCGGCCAAGTCTCCGGCCAGGCATAAAACGGCCATGATTTCCGATGCGACAGTAATGTCAAAGCCGTCTTCCCGGGGAAATCCGTTCGCTTTTCCGCCTAAGCCGACAACGGTTTCGCGCAGCGCCCTGTCATTGAGGTCAAGCGTCCTTTTCCAGACGATTTTTCTAATATCGATGTTTAATTCGTTTCCCTGATGAATATGATTGTCTATAAAAGCCGCCAAAGCGTTGTTCGCAGCTGTGATCGCATGCATATCTCCTGTAAAGTGAAGATTGATATCCTCCATCGGAAGAACCTGGGAATATCCTCCTCCGGCAGCCCCGCCTTTCAGTCCCATTGTCGGACCGAGTGAAGGTTCCCTCAGTGCAACGATCGATTTTTTGCCAATCTGCCAGAGCGCCTGGCTCAATCCGACGGTGACAGTCGACTTCCCTTCGCCGGCCGGGGTCGGGTTGATGGAGGTTACCAAAATCACCTGTCCATCGTTTTTTTCTTTTAAACGCTCAAAAATTTTTAAAGAAATTTTCGCTTTTGTGCAACCAAAACACTCTATTTCATCGTCATTTATATTGAGCTTCCGTGCAATTTCGGCAATCGGTTTTAATTCCGTACTTTGGGCGATTTCTATGTCTGATAGATGGGATTTCATTTGCAAGAGGATCCTCCTTTTGGTTCATCACACGATGATTTTCCATATTTTTCACACACTTCTTTCATTGTAACACAATTCACACATTGAAATATCGCCAAAAAGTTCCTATAATGAAGAAAAATCAGCGGAGAAAACCGGAGGTGGCGTGTTGCCTATCAACATACCTATCAATTTGCCAGCGAAGCAGATTCTTGAAAGTGAAAATATTTTTGTCATGGATGAAAAACGGGCTTTTCATCAGGACATCAGACCTTTAAATATTGTGATTCTTAATCTGATGCCGCAGAAAATCAGGACCGAGACACAGCTGCTCAGAATGCTCGGAAATTCTCCTTTACAGGTATATTTCACTTTTTTAATACCGTCTACACACACGCCAAAACATACACCAAGGCAGCATTTGGAACAGTTTTATACAACTTTTTCTTCGATCAGGGACAGAAAATTTGACGGCATGATCATTACCGGCGCGCCGATCGAGCACCTGGAGTATGAGGAAGTGTCCTATTGGAAAGAACTTCAGGAGATTTTAGAGTGGAGCAAAACGCATGTCACATCAACGCTTCACATCTGCTGGGGAGCGCAGGCGGGGCTTTATCATCATTACGGAATTCGCAAAGTCAAACTGCCGAAAAAAACATTTGGCGTTTTCGAACACAGAATAATGGAGAAAAATGAAAGACTGGTCAGAGGCTTTGAAGAGTTCTACTATGTCCCGCATTCAAGGCATACAGATATAAATATGGATGACCTAAAAGCCGTTTCTCATTTAAAAGTGCTCAGCGTATCCGATGAAGCGGGCGTCTGTTTAATTGCTTCAAAAGATGAAAAACAAGTTTTTTTAACTGGACATCCTGAGTATGATACAGATACTCTTAAAGAAGAGTATGAAAGGGATTTGGCCGGAAACATGGACATTGATCCGCCGGTGAATTATTTTAAAGATGGGCCGGACGGTGCGGCGCCTGTAAACCGTTGGAAAGCCCACGCGACTCTTTTGTTCATGAACTGGCTGAATTATTACGTTTACCAGGAAACACCGTACGAGTGGAAATGAAATTCTCATGCCCTGGTCTGATGCAAGACATTCAAAATGTGTTAAAATACAGTTGGGTTAGTCTTCCATAAGGGGGTTCGGCTTGGCCGCGAAAGCAGGAATAATAAGGAACCCAGTGCTTTCCTGCCGATCCATACTTTAAAAATACCTTAATTTTTGTTCTTCATTTATAATTAAAATAATATTTATGGTATGGTATGTGTGGACATTGACTCCTGTTTTTTTACCATTTTAGCTCTTGCTGTTTGAATTAATTGAGGTGAATATGCTTGAATACCAATAAAAATATATTAATTTTGACTGCAAATTACGGAAATGGCCATGTTCAAGTAGCCAAAACGCTCTACCAAGAGTGCGAACGGCTCGGTTTTAAGAATGTAACTGTTTCGAATTTGTATCAAGAATCAAACCCGATTGTGTCAGAGATCACACAGTATCTCTACCTGAAAAGCTTTTCAATCGGTAAACAGTTTTATCGCCTTTTCTACTATGGGGTCGATAAAATTTACAATAAAAGAAAGTTTAATATTTATTTCAAAATGGGAAATAAACGGCTGGACCAACTGGTTAAAAAACATCAGCCAGACATCATTATCAATACGTTTCCAATGATTGTCGTACCCGAATACAGACGGAGAATGGGAAAAGTCATTCCGACCTTTAACGTCATGACGGATTTCTGCCTTCACAAAATTTGGGTCCACGAACACATTGACAAATATTACGTAGCCACTGATTATGTGAAGGAAAAACTGCTCGAAATCGGCACTCACCCGAGCAATGTCAAGATCACGGGTATTCCGATCCGCAGGCAGTTTGAAGAAGAAATGGACAAAGATAAAATCTACGAGAAGTATCAGCTGTCTCCCGACAAGAAGATATTGCTGATCATGGCAGGCGCACACGGGGTTCTTAAAAACGTAAAGGAACTGTGTGAATCTCTGGTGACGAAAGAGGATGTTCAAGTCGTCGTCGTGTGCGGAAAAAATACGATGCTGAAATCTTCACTGGAAGACATTGAAGCCCTTTATCCAAACAAGCTGAAATCACTCGGTTATATCGAAAGAATTGACGAGCTGTTCAGGGTGGCTGACTGCATGATCACAAAGCCGGGCGGAATTACCCTGACGGAGGCCACGGCAATCGGCGTTCCCGTCATCCTTTACAAGCCTGTTCCCGGGCAGGAAAAGGAAAATGCCCTGTTCTTCGAAGACAGAGGAGCTGCCATCGTCGTCAACAGGCATGAGGAAATTCTTGAATCAGTCTCCTCCCTTTTGGCTGATGAGAAAAAGTTAAACGAAATGAAGAAAAACATTAAAAACTTGCATTTATCCAATTCATCAGAAGTCATCCTGACGGACATTATCGAGCAGTCTGAAATCATCATGAACAAAAAACAGACTGTCCGGGCGCTGTCCTAAAAAAGCCTGAGTCAAAAAAACACTTGCCCTGCAAGTGTTTTTTTCGTTTAATATTAAGATTCCGAGTAATAAACTTCTTCAAACGGCTGCACAACGACAAACCCGTTCCCTGAAAACTTCATTTGGATCGATTCCCCGCTTCCCCTGCCGATGAACGTCTTAAAAGATACATCTGTCACAAATTCAGGCTGAAGGCTTCCAGACCAGGCAACCGTTGCGTTTGGATCGGTATAGACTGGGCTTTCCGGGGTTACGATTAAAGTGAGCGGTTCGTAATGGCTTGTGATTGCAGCCATTCCAGTTCCCTCAAGCTTAATGTTAAACAATCCGCCGGCCAGCATGCCGGAAATTCTTTTCATCAGTTTGATGTCCCAGTGGATCGACGGCTCAAATGCGAGCAGATCGTGCCCGTTCACAAATATGGAGTCCCCCTTCAAGTTTAAGATGGAGATCTTCTTTCCTTGATCAGCGAGGTACACCTTTCCGTTTCCTTCCGCTTTCATCAGTGCAGCCCCTTCTCCGCTGAACACTTTTTTCACCATCCGTCCAATTCCGTGTTCAAATACCCCTTCACGCTTAAATTTGACTCTTCCCCTGTAGGAAACCATCGAACCGGCCTTTGCCCACACTTTTCCATCGAGATTAACTTCCAAGAGACGGGGTGTTTCCATTTCAAACAGCCCCTCCCCTTTGTCTTCCTGCTGGGTTTTGGATACAAACTCATCAACCGAATAACGGTTCATCTATAAACACTCCTCTTCGCATTCCTGATATTGGTTTTATTATATACGGGCTGACGCTTAAAATGTTTCGTCCACTTTGCGAAAAATAATGATCAATAACCAGAAACTGAAAACGATTTCAAAGAAATTCCTTAAAAAAGCATTAAAGTTCATTTTTTTCTCTTGACAGCTTGACGAAGCCTCCATAGATAGTGTATAGTGAAACCATCATTTAGCAGAACACCGTTAGATGATGAAAATTTTTTTTAGCACATTGTGCTACAGTACTAGGAGGATTAAGCAATATGCAAAACGGTAAAGTAAAATGGTTTAACAATGAAAAAGGCTTCGGCTTCATCGAAGTTGAAGGCGGAGACGATGTATTCGTCCATTTCACTGCAATCGAAGGTGACGGATACAAATCTCTAGAAGAAGGACAAGAAGTTTCTTTCGAGATTGTTGAAGGTAATCGTGGACCTCAAGCATCTAACGTTGTAAAGCTTTAACAAAATCAAGACAATTGAGACTTCAAATAAGAGGAGAGGCATTTTTTGCCTCTCCTATTTAATTTTCAGCTGAATTTCGATTGCCAGTATATTTTGCTTCAACCTTTGCTCGATTTCCTCAATGTTCTTCTCGAGAGATGGACGCCCCTTTTTCGCGATATCAACGAGCTGTTCAAGATCTTTATATACCTCCACAAATGTCTTGTGAAGAACGGTTTGCAGTTCATTGCTTTCCACTGTTCCTCAGACTCCTTTTTTTCATGATTACCTAAATTAGTAATAAAGACTTATATTTTTTAGGTTCAATAGTTATATCGGATTAATTTTACTTTATTTTTTCTATTTCACACATAAAAATGCCTTTTTTAGAAAAAATACTTGTCGGAGGTGTATGATCATGAACTCAGAACATCGCGATGATCTTGTAACGGGATTTAATCAGCGCAAGCAGCTTGAAATAGCCGTAGAAACCGCCCAAAAGACGACGGGAATGGCGACGAGGCAAAAGAGCTCCACTTTGCTGAAATCGGCGTATCAATCCATCGAAGACGCCAGACAGCTGTCACAGGCTGAGGAACTATCCGCACTGGATGAAGACTTCTTAAACGAACAGCTCAACATCTTAAATGATTGCCAGCACCAGCTTGACGAATCACAGCATTAAAAAAACCGCGTTCAGCGGTTTTTTTAGCGCGGCCCAAGGATGATGGTTTATTGGGGGGATCAATTTTTGTTTGTCAGCACGTCTCCATAGGTTCGGAGCTTTTCTCCGACCGTGCATTTTGAAATGCAAAATGCGTGGGCATACGTTTTTCCGTATTCTTTTCTGAAGTGTTTTTTAATGAAGCACCCTTCACAGTAGGTGTCCTGCAAATGTGTGAGTTCCTTAAAGATCTCTTTCTTATCCAAAACGTTCATCTCCGTTATTCATCTAGTTTGATTTGGCTTTCCACAATGGTATGCTCAAGCATTTTTTTTGCGAGCTGATCCGCTTCCTTGTTGTCTTTACGGCTGATTTGAATATAGGTGGGCGTTAGCTTTAATTTTTGAAGCTGGCTCTCGATTCTGTCCAGCCATTTCGAATGAACGGGGTCATAGCATGGCCAGTTACCTTCAAGCTGGTTCAGCACGACGAGCGAATCCCCTTTAATGACGATGGAGTTCCTGCTTGCCCCAAGGTCTCTAAGCTCTTTAACGGCTTCGGAGAGAGCCGCATATTCCGCCTCGTTATTCGTTGTCAGCCGAAAGCTCTTGTTCTTTCTCAATCGGTACCGGTCCCCGCCGAGGGAGTAATATATCACAATGCCTAAACCAGCGAGCTGACTTTCTTTATCATAGCTGCCGTCAAAATAGACGGTGATCTCATCCGGTTCAGCCGCAAGTTCTTCTTTCAGCTTTTCCAGCTCTTTCAGAGTCCAAAAGCTGCCCTTCTCATCTTCAAACTCAAGTTCAGTGACATACGGACTTTGAGAAAGCTGACGCCCGGCCGCCACTGCCTCTTTCATCTCGATCCATTCATCAGCTGTAAAAGGAATGGGTGAAGACCCTTTAATCTTGATTTTCATACCTGCTCTCAGTTTCACAAAATCACCTTTATTCAAATTATGGCTTGTTATGCTATAATCAAAACAGTTTATTCAGAAAGGAAGTACCCGTTCTTGTTTAACGAAATATTATGGATTAGTTTTGCGATCATTAATTTTATCATTGTTCTCTTCTTTTTTAAACGATTTGGCAAAACCGGTTTATTTGTCTGGATCGGTTTTGCGACAGCCGCCGCCAATATCGAGGTGGTCAAAACGGTCGAGCTGTTCGGGTTGACCGCGACACTCGGCAACATCCTGTACGGAAGCGTATTTTTTGCGACCGACGTCATCAATGAAAGATACGGAAAGGAAGAAGCGAAAAAAGCCGTTTCAATCGGTTTTTTCATTCTGATTGCTTTGACGCTCGTCATGCAGGGAGCGCTTCTGTTCAAGCCGCATCCGGAAGACATTGCACAGCCTGCGCTGGAGACGATATTCGGCTTCTTGCCCCGTGTGGCGCTCGGCAGCCTGCTCGCCTATATCATCAGCCAAACGCTTGATGTTTATGTATATTCGGGAATCAGAAGGTTATTTCCTTCCGATCGGGCACTGTGGCTTCGCAACAGCGGCAGCACAGCCCTAAGCCAGCTGCTCGATACATTGATTTTTACAAGCGTCGCATTTATGGGCGCTTATCCGCTGAATGTCTGGATTCAGATTTTCATCACGACATATGTCTTGAAATTCGTTGTCGCCGTTTTCGCAGCGCCGTACGCTTATGCCGCTAAAAGAATCACCCCTTTGGATGAAAGGAGCGGAAACAATGCCGATTGAGGTCTATATCGACGGAGCAAGCGCGGGTGATCCCGGACCGTCCGGACTTGGCATTTTCATCAAAGACGGTCAGAAGACCGAGTCCTTCTCCCTTCCCGCCGGCTTACTGAGCAATCATGAAGCGGAATTCAAGGCGCTGATCGAAGGAATGAAGCTGTGCGCCGAACGAAACTACCGGATCGTTTCGTTTCGGACCGATTCGCAGATCGTCGAGCGCACGGCGGATTTGGAGTTTGTCAAAAATCAGGCATTTAAGCCTTATCTGGATGAAATCATCCGCTTAAAAAACGATTTTGATTTATTTTTTATCAAGTGGATTCCTTCGAAGTCTAACCAGGCGGCTGACAAGCTTGCGAAAAAGGCGATATTGCTGAATCACCCCGAGTAAAATCCATTCCCGCTGCACATCATAACGAGTGAGGTGGTTCATGTGGAAAAACAGCATTCAGCAGGAAGAGGCCGCCTGACAGGCGGTGTCACGCCCCAGGGAGATATTGTATTAAACCGGGATAACCGGCATACAGACCCAAAAACCGAGCTTGAAAACCGGGCGAAAAAAAGCAATACAAAACATTAGAGAGATCGGTTATCCGATCTCTCTTTTTTCGAATTTTACCAGCAGCGGTTCGATTCCCCGTATTTGATGAAGTCTCAGCATCGCTTTCGCCCTGTCATGCATCAAGGTGAAGTCTGCGTCGTCCAATGAGCAGGAAAGCGGTACATCGCATTTGATTTCTGCAAGGATTCTGGACAGCTTCAGGTCTTCAAGACATTCGGTTATTTTCGTCTGCTGACCCTTTGTCAGCTGTCCGATGTTTTCCAGCAGCCGGTCAACAGTCGAATATTCCTTAATCAGTTTGTAGGCCGTCTTTTCGCCGATGCCTTTTACACCCGGGTAGTTATCGCTTGTATCACCCATCAGCGCTTTGATGTCAATCAAAGCCTTCGGCTCGACACCGGTCTCTTCACTGAATGATTCTTCCGTGTATACTTTATAATTGCCGATTCCCTTTTGTAGCAGGGCGACTTTAACATTGACTGTTAAAAGCTGAAGCAAATCTTTATCACCGGTGACGATCGTGATCTCCGCTTCTTCGCTGAACATCGCTGACAGCGTGCCGATGCAGTCATCGGCTTCATAGCCCGCAATGCCGATATTTAAAATCCCGAGCTCTTCCGCCGCTTCCTTTGCCATGTCAAATTGCGGTATCAATTCTAGAGGCGGCTCGCCGCGATTCGCTTTATAGTCCTTAAATAAATCGTTGCGGTACGTTTTGCTTCCCATGTCCCAGCAGCAGACGACATGACTCGGTTCAAACGCAGACACCGCGGTTAACAGATGCTTTAAAAAGCCGTGAACCCCGTTTGTCGGCACCCCTTTGTCATTCAGCATAAAATTGCGGTGCACCGCAGTCGCAAAAAAAGACCGGAATAATAAAGCCATCCCGTCTACAAGCAGCAGCTTCTTGTTCATTATGGAAACTTCCTTTCATCATACAATGCACTTATTGTACCACAGGAGCAAAAATGATGAAAACAGCGTCAATCGACGCTGTTTCTATTTTTGGTGCTGTTTTTTGCTAGAAATTAATTTGGCGGCTTCCATTTGCGAATAGGATTCAGTCGCAAATTCAGTATTAAAGCCGTTCTTCTTTTTAGCGTTGTTGTTTCGCTGTGCATTCGCGTTGCCAAGCTTTGTTCTTCCCATTACACTTCACCTCCAGCGGGCGTGACATGATTTATGTTTTGCAAAAAAACATGACGCCACACGCGGAAGGATTCACCAGCTAGGCCTGCGGATATTTTCGGCTGACGTATTCGGCGACCATTTCTTTCGAGACGAGCCGTCTCGTGGGAACGATGCCTTTTTTGGCCAATTCGTTCATTTGCATGGTAATTTGGTTGATGAGGCCGGTTGAAAATGCTTCATTTCGCCGGCACTTATCAACCGCTTCATCGATCGCTTTTTCCCTCTCCTGTTCGAGACGCACGAACTGCTTGATGTGCTGGTGCTGTTTTTTGGAATGTGCTGTAATGGCTTCATGAACGTTTGTCATCATCTAATTCCCTTCTTTTTTTATTCAGTCTATCATGTCTGCCGGCCAGATATCCATACCAATATCAATCTGATTCAACTTGAGCGGAGCCATTCGCCTGCCAAGTTATGCGCTTTTTCAATGTTTTCACGCTCTGCGCTTTCCAACGGCTCATGAAAGTACGCTTCTTTTTGTTCTTCGAGTTGAGCTTTTGCGGACAGAACAGCCGCTTTCTGTAATTGTCCGGCGCTCGTTTTGCAGCGCTTTAAACATGTCCGCTTTTCACGTTGAATCCATTCGTCCGTGATAGCCGAAAGCTTTGCAGTAAACGCCTCGACAAGCCGGGCTTTGCCATTTTGCTGAAAAAACGCTTTAGGCGTTTTGAACATTTTCAGTTCATCTGCAAATTCCCCTTCATCCGCTGACGCTGCAGCTGTTTCCCAGCTGCCGGTCTCAGGGCGGTCAGCTGTGATATGAACCGCAAAATAAGGATTATCGGCAAGCCGCTCTTTTACGGCATTTGCCCACTGTTCGCCGGCATACTTGAGCATGATGTTTTCCATTCTGATATCAAGCGCTTTTAGTTCCTGCAAAAATTCGAATTCATACTCCTTTAAGCAGCTTTTCAAAGCGGTTTGCAGATTGGCGCGCCAATCTCCGTTCTGAAGCCCTGGATGGATTGCAGCTTTAAATAAATCGTGTGCATAAAAGGCCAGGCGCTGCCTCATGTGGTAAAATTGCTCTTCCACATCCTTTTCGGTCATTTGAAGGATTGATGATCCCTTTTCTGCTTCTTCAATGACAGCTAAAGCCGCTTGATAAGCTTTGGCGATCCGCTTTTGCTCCGCTTCCTTTTCTTCAGCGGAACGGTGCAGTGAACGGCGGAGCTGAAAGACGGTTTCACACAGTTTTTTGCCTTCATCAAGCAGCTCTTCGACAGCTGTTCTGGCTAGACCATTTTCGATAAAATCGTCGAGCTCCCGCTTTAATCTGCTGAAATCGTTATTCGGCGAAGCTTTTTTGCTGAGCTCCTGTTTGCTCGATACGTGATACAGATGCGGGTTTTGAATGCCTTCTTTCAAGAGCTCTCCCCTAACATAGTCTTCAACCGTCTGTAATTCGGCCGGGTTTTCCGCGAGGTCTGCCGCATTTAAAATAAAAAACATTTTATCCATGCTGAAAGCGTCTTTAATGAGTCCGAGCTTGCGCAAAAACGACCGGTCCGCTTTGGAAAATGCATGCTGGTAGTATGTTAAGTAAAGCAGAGCATCGGCATCTTTCATGTATTGAAACGCAAGCTCAGTATGCCGCTTATTCATGCTGCTGGCACCCGGTGTATCGACGATCGTAATTCCTTTCTCCGTGACCGGTGTGCTCAAATAAACGGTGACTTCACGGACGGCGCAGGCCGTTTGTTCTTCAGCGACATACGGATGCAGATCTTCAGCGGAAATCGTCAGGATTTCCCGATCGTTGATATATGAACCATAACGCTCATAAGCTTTGAGGAAGTTCTTGATCAGCAGCCGTTCATCATCATCCAGGTCTCCTTTTTTCAAAAGGTTTCCAAGTTTTTCGCCAAAAGCGGAGCCTTTTGCCGCAGCCATTTTCCCCTCCAATAGCTGATCCAGTTCCGCTCTGATTTCCTCTTCCGTTTTAAAAACGACTTCAGCCGTCCCGTTCCTTTTGGTTCCCGACGGTTTTGTTATTTTATTAATCGTTGCCGTTGTCGGCGTCGGAGATGACGGCAGCACTTTCCGCCCGCAGAGCGCATTTGCAAAAGACGATTTGCCGGAACTGAATGCGCCGAAGAGCGCCAGGGTAAACTGCTTTGTATGAAGGCGTTCCGTTTTGTCCAAGAATGCTTTTCGCTGCTTTTCCAAAGCAGGAATATCCGCCAAAAACCGGGCCAAGTCGAAAAAGTGCTCAATGTACTCAGAAACGCCCTTTTTCGGATGGAGCACATCGTCTTTACGGCTGCTGTTTTCCCCTTGCACACGGACCGGTTCCGCTCGTCGGGCATCAAGCGGTTTTTCAAGGGGCTTTTTTTCTTCGGCATACCAATTCGCTGGCAGCTCGCTCTGATCGCCGTGTTCCCATTGATCCCAGAGACGGTTTGCTTTTTCATATGACTTCTGCTGTTCGATCAACCGGCTTTCGAGCTCGGCGAGCTTCGCCTGTTCCGCTTCATATTCGACTTTCATCGCTTCCGCCTGCAGGCCGCTTCTTTCTTTGATGAATGTTTTGAGCTGATCGATAAGCGGCTGCGCTTGTCTTTTTGCCTTTCTTCTGATGTTTTCAGCCAGTTCTTTCGTATAGTTCAGCACGTATTCCGGTGTAAGCTCAGCCCCTTTTTTCTGGGAACGAAGCAGTTCATTTTCATCTACCTCTGTCCGAAATTGAAGAACGTCCCGAAGCAGTTCATCACTCTGGACGTTAAAGCGGTTCATGAAAGCCTTGATTGCTTCAATGACATGCCAGTCGATTTCGGCTTGAACCCTTTTTTGAACGTCGGCAAGAAACACTTCTTTTCGTTTTTGTTTTTCTTCAAGCGTTTTGGCCTTGCTGAAAAGAAAGCCTTTTTTAAAGCCTTTTTCGATAGATTCCAAATACGATTTGGCCAGTTCTCTCATCTCAAACGGCGTTAAGTTTGCGTTTTGGGCAATTGTATGAATGTCTTTTTTGATTTGTTCCTCCGCCCGTTTTTCCTGTTCTATCAAATCGGCAAGCCGTGCTTTTACAGACTCGACTTTTTCTCTTAAGGAAGCGGTTTCTTCAGACAGAGCTATGTCTTCGTCACTGATCAGCATTTTGATATGTTCATGAATCAGGCTGCTGATTTTTTGCTCCGTATATGCCTTTAGCTGCTGTTCGGATTGATGCTGCAACCTTTCCAGCACAGCGTGAAGCCGGGTGAATTCGTTCAGTGGATGACCGGCTTCGGTGACCGATGTAAAAAAGAGATGATCTTCATCGATCCCTTCTTTCTGCAGCATATCAAGCACTTGCTTTTTATAGGCATGGAAGCCTGTTTCTGCTTCGTCATGACGGTCAATCTGGTTCACGATGAAAAAAATATTGGGTATCTGATCTTTTATTGATCGAAGAAATTTCACATTTTCTTCGGAATGGACATGATTGTAATGCACGACATAAAACAAGGCATCCGCCTGGTGAAGTATCGAAGACGCCGATAAAAAATGGGCATCGTCCGTCGAATCAATTCCGGGCGTGTCAATTAAGACGGCCTGAGGCGCGATTCCTGAAAATGGCCCCTCGATTTCCACCATTTCAATCTGGCTGCCGTCCCTGCAGTACGCCTGCACTTTTTCTTTATCATAAGAGCCATCCATCCGGGCGTATCTTCCATCGATCGTATGGAGTGTTGTTTTCATTTCCCCCCGGCGGACCAGCACAAGATTGGCGCTCGTCGGTATCGGACTTGTCGGCAGGACGTCTTCCTGAAGCAGCGCGTTCAATAGCGATGATTTTCCTGCTGAATAATGTCCGGTTAACGCAATGTACACTTCTTTTCTTAGCCATTTTCGGATGATTCCCGCAAGCTGCGCAGACCGCTTGTCATCCCCGTTCTTCCTGAGCTCCCCGAAAACCGCTCCGGCTCTTTTCAACAGGTCGTCTTTCGTGTTTATTTGTGCCATGTTTCCTACCCCTTTTTGCGTTGTTGTTTGCCATCTTAGCCCTTTCTCCCATTTTACACAACCTTGCTGTATTTTTCTTCACAATCTGAAAGAAAAAACGAGAAAAAGCTGCCTGTTTCGGCAGCTTCAGCACGTGTATTTATTTATTTTTGCGGATTCGCTCCTGCGATACCTTTTAAGACATAACCAATCAATAAACTGTATGTACTGACCGCCGCCAGCAAAAAAAACATCGTCATACGCGACTCACCATCCTATAATGAGAATGTTTATCATCATTATAAATAAAATGATAATCATTTTCAATGGTGTAATTTTTCTAATGCCTGTTCTTCCGTGCGGATGCGGATGTACATGACAGCAGCGTTGAGCACCGTAAATAAAAGTGCGGTGGCGTATGCCTGGAAAAGCAGGGGCAAAAGCAGAAATTCAAGAGCCACCGCCACATAGTTCGGGTGTTTGAACCATTGATAAGGCCCTTTTCGGACAAGGTTCGTTCCAGGGATGACAAGGATTTTCGTGTTCCAGCATCTCCCCAGAGAAAAGAGCGCCCAATACCGGAGGGCCTGAGTGAAGATGAGGCCTGTTAATACGACAAGCGCCATCGGAAGAGGTCCGCGTTGAAAAGCGATCGTTTCCCAAATCAAAGATATGAAAAACAAAACATGCATCGCGACGATATAAGGGTAATGACGTCTCCCGTATTCGACCGCTCCCTCTTTCAGAGCGTTTTTTTCATTGAACTTCGCGACTGCCAGCTCAAGCAGGCGCTGGGCGGCAAAAATGCTTAAAATTGTCCAAAACATGTGTCAGTCACTCTCTTTTTGTCCATTTCAAAAGCAGCAGCTCCGATGAAAAGCCCGGGCCGAGCGCCCCTAAGAGACCATATTTTCCCGGTATGGGACTGCCATGCAGGCAATATTCTTTTAAAACATGCATCACAGTGGCTGATGACATATTGCCGTGCCTGGCCAAAATTTTTCGTGAACAGTCGATGTGCGCTTCGGAAAAGCCGAGGCTTGCTATATAAGCGTCGAGAACTTTTTTTCCGCCAGGATGGGCAAGAAATACTTGAATGTTCTCCAAAGCGAGTTGTTCCCTATTGAGAAATGCTTCGACATCATTCTTTAAATGTGTTTTGATCAATGTCGGAATGTCCCTGGAAAAAACGACACGGAAACCGTTGTCATTGATTTCCCAGCCCATGACATCTTCCGAATCTTCCAAGGTGGCTGATTGTGAGCTCACTACTTCCGGAAGAACCTCCAATCCGGCTGATGAGATATCCGCTTCCTTGCCGCACATTAAGAGTGCGGCGATTCCATCGCCAAATAAAGATGTGCCGATAAGGTTGCTTTTCGATTGATCATCCTTTTGAAACGTTAAGCTGCACAGCTCCGCCGCAATCACAAGGACATGGGCTTTTGGAAACGCTTTGCAGTATTCGAATGCCCGCGCTATACCTGATGCTCCTCCTGCACAGCCGAGCCCCCAAATCGGAATCCGCTTCGTCTGTTTTGAAAAAGGCAGAATGTTCATGAGCTTCGCTTCAATGCCGGGAGTCGAGATGCCTGTAGAAGATATAAAAAAAATCGCTTCAATTTTTTCGAAAGGGATTTCTTTTTTCAAAAACCGTTCGTCTGACAGGCAATTCGAAACGGCTTCTGCACTGTGTCTGACAGCCATTTCAATGTACGCCTGATTTTTTTCCTTGAAGCTCCTGGATTCTTTATACCAATCCAAAGGCATGACAAATTGTCTTGAAGCGATTTCTCCATTTTGAAAAGCTGACAGCAGCCGGTCAATGTCTTTAAATGAATCTTTGAACATCTCCCTCGCAAAAACGGCCGCTTCCTTCTGGTCAACATGGCAGCGGGGAAGGCTTGTCCCCGCCGAAATGACGTAGGCCATAACACCACCTCTATTTACAGCGTCTCCCGAATCGCCAGGCCTTATGTGGACCTCTCGAAAAAATAGGCCATCAGCACTTCATTTTCATATTTCCCGTCCGCAAAAACCTGCTCCTTTTGAACCCCTTCAATGATAAAGCCGCTTTTCTCATAGAGCGACAGCGCTGCTTTATTTGCAGAAAATACGGTCAGGCAGAGCTTATGCAGACGATGCAACCTGCACCAGTTGAGGGTGTAGGACATGATTTCCCTGCCGATTCCAAGCCCTTGCGCTTTGCTGTGAAGCCATGTTCTGAACAGCCCCGTGTGCCGCTTCATTTTGAGGTCGCCGCGAATGACCCGGGCAATTCCGTACACCGCACCATCGATTTCAACCGCCGCATACATGTTATCCTTTTCCATCATATCGCTGATGAATGCCCGCTCTTCCTCAAGTGTGCGCGGCCGTTCTTTTTGGATGTACACACCGGTTTGAATCACATCTTTTACTGCTTCAATGATGTCGGGGGCATCCGCCATTTTGACGGGACGGATGACAGCTTCACCGCCGTCTTTCGTGCTGATTCGTTCGACAAGCTCATTCACAGTTTCCATTCGTTACGCCTCCTCTTCATACCGGTAGTATGGCTTATCCGCAATGCAAAAAAACCTCACAATCTGTGAGGTTTTAAACGGCTGATTTTTCAGTTGGAACTGCTTCAGGCTGTTCAGCATGACGAGAAAACGGATGGATATGAAAGATCGCATTCAAGAGAATGGCTGTAAAGCTTCCCGCGACAATTCCGTTCTCTGTCAAAAGCTTGACGGCATCAGGAAGGTTTTGAAACATTTGCGGTACAACCGTCACGCCTAGGCCGAGTCCGATGGAACACGCTACGATCAATAAGTTCTCCTGCTTTCCGAAATCAACCCGGCTCAGCATTTTGATCCCGTAGGCGATCACCATGCCGAACATCGCGACCATAGCGCCGCCGAGCACAGGTTTAGGAATGATCGTCGTTAAAGCAGCGGCTTTCGGAAACAGCCCCAACAGAATAAGAAAAGCTCCAGCGAGCGCAATCACGCTGTTTTTCTTAACTCCTGTCAGCTGGACGAGACCGACGTTTTGCGAATAGGCCGTATAAGGGAAGGCGTTGAAAACCCCGCCCAGCAGCACGGCAATCCCTTCGGCACGGTAGCCTTTTGCTAAATCTTTTTCTGTCAGCCGGCGGTCCGTCAAATCACCCAATGCAAAGTAGACGCCTGTAGACTCGACAAGGCTGACGATCAGCACGAGGGACATCGTCAAGATCGGTGTGATCTCAAAAACGGGAGTGCCGAAGTAAAACGGATGGATCATCTGCACCCAGCCTGCGTTTGCCACTTCTGTAAAATCAACTTTTCCTATCAGAGCGGCGCCGGCTGTTCCTGCAATTAAACCGATTAAAATGGAAATGGATTTGATAAATCCTGTTGTAAAACGATATAAAAGGACGATGACCAGTAAAACGGAAAAAGCTAAAGCAAGATTGGACAGCTCGCCGAAATCGCTGCTGCCTTCACCGCCGGCCATGTTGTTCATCGCAACGGGAATCAAGGTGATACCGATCACCGTGACGACCGATCCTGTGACCACGGGAGGGAAAAACTTAACAAGCTTTCCGAAGAAAAAAGAAACGATAACGACAATCACACCGCCTGCTATGATGCTTCCATAGATCGCTGGAATACCGTATTTTGAAGCGATCGCAATCATCGGTGAAACGGCTGTGAACGTACACCCCAATACAACAGGCAAACCGATTCCGAAAAAGCGGTTTTTCCAAACTTGCAGTAGTGTCGCCACACCGCACATCAAAATGTCGGCAGACACAAGGTATGTCAGTTCAGCCGGCGTCAAGCCGAGAGCGCCGCCGACGATCAGCGGCACGACAACGGCTCCTGCATACATGGCCAGGACGTGCTGAATGCTTAATGAAACGGTTTTACCGGCCGTAAGTTTCATGACCCAACCTCCTGTAAAAAGGTAACTTTTCCATCGGCAAGAGATGCAATACGCGCAAGGGATTCGACTCTGATTCCAAGATTGTCAAGCTCCTCCCTGCCCGTCTGGAATGATTTTTCGATGACAATCCCGATTCCGCACACCTTTGCGCCGGCCTGTTCAATGATGGAAACGAGCCCTTTCGCCGCTTGTCCGTTTGCCAAAAAATCGTCGATGATCAGAACTTTGTCATCCTTTGAAAGATGGCTGGCTGATACGGCAATCGTACTTTCCGTTTTTTTTGTAAATGAATAGACAGAAGCCGTCAACAGATTTTCCGTTAAGGTAAGCGATTGACGCTTTCTTGCAAATACTACCGGCACGCCCAGTTTCAAGCCTGCCATCACGGCAGGTGCGATGCCTGAGGATTCGATCGTCACAATCTTCGTGACGCCTTCCTCCCGGAAAAGCGAGGCAAACTCTTCGCCCACAGCAAGCATTAATTCCGGATCGATTTGATGATTTAAAAATGAATCAACTTTCAGCACTTCGTCAGACAACACCGTGCCATGCTCTGCAATTTTTCGTTTTAGCTTTTCCATTAAACCCCTCCGTTCATCAATTGCCCTTCATAAAAAAAAGCATTGTCCGCTCGGATTTTGAATGCGAGCGGGCAATGCTTAAAAAGACGAATTCCGTCTGTTTCACTAAAAGACGTTCGTTTTCTTAGCGCCCACTCATAGTCGGACATTTACGGTGTCCGGTAGAAACTTGCGTGCCATATCCACGCGATTATATGAGTGATATAATGTATCAAATTATATCAACTTTCGATCCGGTTGAAAAGGGATAAAACAAAAAAGACGAACCTGCACACATTTTTTTCAGTTTAATGTTCGTATTTAACAGAAAATTCTGATCCAAAAATCCCTCCCGGGCTCACGGGAGGGATTTCTTTTTTACAAATAGAGTGTTGTATATTTTTCTTTCAGGTAGCGGATTAAATGACGGACGTTTAATTCTTCGCCTGTCGCAGACTTGATGATGTCCAACGGTTTTTTTCTTTTGCCGTGGATGTGAACGTGCTCTGTCAGCCACTTTCTGATCGGTTCAAATTCGCCGTTTTCAATCATGCGGTCAAACTCCGGAAAATCTTTCAGCATGCTTGATTTCAGTTGAGCCGCATACATATATCCGAGCGCATATGAAGGGAAATAACCGAAATCGCCGCCGGACCAATGGACATCCTGCAGAATTCCTTTAGCATCGTCAGGAGGCGTAATGCCCAGATATGCTTCATATTTGTCATTCCATAGTTTCGGAAGGTCTCCGACCGATACTTCGCCGCTGAAAATCGCTTTTTCAATTTCGTAGCGAATCATAATATGCAGCGGATATGTCAGCTCATCAGCCTCAATCCGAATCAGCGACGGCTTTGATTCATTAACGGCCCTGTAGAACCCTTCGGCAGTAACGCCTGCAAACTGGTCAGGACTTGCTTCTTTTATTTTCTCAAAATACCGCTTCCAAAAACCTTGATGTCTGCCGATAAAGTTCTCATAGAAAAGGGATTGGGATTCATGTATCCCCATTGATGCGCCGTCTGCTAAATTGGTTCCGCCCAGCGCTTCATCAATGTTCTGTTCATAAATGGCATGGCCGCATTCATGAATCGTTCCGAAAACGGCCGAGCGAAAATCGTTTTCATTATATGCTGTGGTCACCCGGGCATCCCCTTGACTGATCGTCACCTGGAAAGGATGAACCGTCTCATCCAGGCGCCCCGCCTCAAAATCATAGCCCAGTTCTTTTAAGAAAAAGTGGCATACATCGCGCTGCCGCTCTTTTGGAAAACGTTCGTGCACAAAGCCCGTATCAGGCTTTTGATCACTGGCGGCAATCTTTTGTACAAGCGGAACGATCGCCTCCCGCAATTCAGAAAAAAGGCCGTCGAGCTTTTCGACTGTAACGCCTGGTTCGTATTGGTCCAGAAGGGTGTTATAGGGGTGGCCTTCATATCCCCAGTACGAGATAAACCGTTTTTTATAGTCGATGATTTTTTCTAAATACGGAGCAAAGAGAGAAAAATCGGACGCCTTTTTCGCTTTTTCCCAGACGGATTCCGCTTTGGATGTCAGCGTCGTATATTCTTTGAACTCCTCTTCCGGAATCTTGCTGTTTAAATCGTATTCTTTTTTCGCTTCCTCAACCGCTTTCTGTGTATCGGCAGGCAGATCCTGTTTTTGCTCGGCAAGGGCATCCAAAAGCTCCTTCATCCGCGGGGACGTTCTCATTTGAAAGACGTCTGCCGACAATTGTCCGATCGCTTCGGCGCGGCTTTCTTCGCCTTTTCTCGGCGCGCCCGTCCTCATATCCCAATACATCACGTTAATCGCCTGCTCATACCGGCTGATTTTCTTTAATGTTTCTAAAAACTCTTTTTCATATGTATTGATCGACATCATTCATCCTCCTCTTCCCTTATATGATGCGAATTGTAATCAGACTAATGGAAATATTTACGAAAGTCAACTTTTATGCAACCAAAAAAAAGAAAAGCGGGATGTCCGCTTTTCTTTATACATAAACCGGCTGAACAGGAAGCACAGATTCGACTTCTTTTATCACATTCCATTCTTGTTCATCGCCCGCAAAAATGCTGATCGTGCCGCGGTCGCTGTTTGATCTGATCAGACGGCCGATGCCTTGGCGCAGCCTTAGCAGCATGTAAGGAAGGTCTACTTCGCGAAAGGCGTTTTCCAAACCGCTCCGCTTCGCTTCAAACACAGGATCATGCGGCGGAAAAGGAAGCGACCAGATGATGACATGTTGCAGCGGATCTCCGGGAATATCGAGCCCTTCCCATAGATGCACAGAGCACAAAACGGATTCTTCAACCGTTTGAAACTTTTCAACAATTGTACTGATTTCTTCATCCCCCTCAAAGTAAACAGGAAACGAAAATGATTCCTGTGCAGTCCGGCGCTTGAAGGACAGAAGCTCCTCAAAAGACGGAAACAGAATCAGCGTTTTCCCGCCGGATTCTTTGATTGCACGGATTGCCGCTTTTTCTTTTGCTTCTTTTTCCTCAATTCGATGGATGTACACTTTCATCTGCTCTTCATAGTCGTACGGCGAATCAACGGTAAATGATAAGTAGTCGCGGATCCCAAGGCTTGTCGCTAAATAATCGAACGATCCGTTTTCCGATAATGTCGCCGATGAGAAAATAAATGGAATCTGCTTGGAGAACACTTTTTCTCCGAGAACTTCGGAGACGGTTCTCGGCATGACGACGAATGTTGACTCAAGCTCTTTTTGCTCAAGCCAGCTGATCGCATTTTTCCTGTAGAGCGAAAGGGAGTAAGCCATCTGTTCGAGATACTCTTCAACAACGGTTAAAGCGTATTGGTCGATCGTGTACAGCTCGCCTTCAAAAACGAGCGCCTCCCCGATCTTTTCAAGCAAATCATACAGCTCGGCGGCCGCTTTTTTCAGATTGGCATGATCTTTGATGCGCATGCGCTCAGAGCCTTCTGCTTTTTCGGCGTTTTCTGAAAGCAAACCGAAAAATTCGTCGTTGGCGCGAAGCGCTTCTTCGACAAGCTCTGCAAATTCTTCTCTGATGTCATTGCCGAGCAGGCGCTCGAGAAACATTTCGAGCGTCGATTGCTTCACCCTGTACGTCAGCGCCTTTTGCGCCGCAAACTCGAGCAGATGCCCTTCATCGAAAACCACAGCGCTGTGTTCCGGCAAAAGCGGAAGCTGGCCTTCCCGTTTTCTCGCCTCTTCTGTCCAAACGTGCTCCATATAGAAATCATGGGAACAGATGATGAAATCGGTTGATTTTCGATAATGGTCTCTTGACAGTGTAAGTCCGCATCGGTGCCTCATGTCGCACGTGAGACAGTCTTGAAAAGAATCGTAACCGATTTCAGACCATTCATCATTTGATAAAGACGAATACTCTTTGCGGTCGCCGTACGGATAAAAAGACTGCATGCCCTGCGATTCATGAACGAAAGACGGCAGACTTTCGTAGAGGTCAAGCCATTTCTCATCATCAGATCGCTGCATCGTTTTCTCCAGTTTTTTCAAACATAAATATTGATCATGCGATTTGCTGAGCCTTGCGTCAATCGTCAAGCCCAAATGCTCGGAAATTTTGTAAATATCGCCTTCTTTTTTGACGAGCTGTTCGATCAGCGTCTCATCCGCACAAGCGATGACCGCCGGCTTGCCCGTATACCTAGCATAGCTCAAGGCAAACAGAAGATAGACGAGCGTTTTTCCGGTTCCGACTCCGGCTTCTGCAAACATGACCTTCTTTTCCTTAAATGCCCGTTCTAATTGAAAAGCCATGAATATTTGCTCATCGCGCAAATCAAAGCCTTTTTCAGGAAGAATATCGTAAAATACATCACCGATCCAATTGTTCAGTTCTTCATAAAAGTTTTTTGTTTTTGTTAATGAAAAAGGCAGACGAGATGCTGTCACCCTGCTCCAACCCCCAACTATCGAGTTTTCAGAACTTCTATCCTATCACTATGATTCGGGAAATTCAACAAGAAAGATTTGAGAAAAGGAGCAGGAAGCCTCTCTTAACTATTTCCGGTAAATCGAATGCGTCAAAAACGGATGATCCGTCGATTCCATATGGCTGATCGCGTTTTTCAATTCTTCCTTCGCATATGTAAGGCGCTCTTCGCCAATGTCCTCGAGCTGGTTTTCTGACGTCTCCAGCGCTTTTTGAATCATATGAATGTGATCGCTGTTCAACATGAAATCACCCCTTTTCAAAATCAATAATCCCGAGTATATGCAGGATGAATCGTTTTTATACAGGCTGATTTTATGTTTTTTCTTTGCTCTTGATAAATACGCAAAAATAAAGGGAATCCATAGTATATATGGTTTCCTTCAATCTTGTTATGTAACTCACCCAATTCCGGAACAATTAAAAACTTTAAGAACCGTCTTATATAAGACGGTTCTCCAAAGATTCGATTGCCAGTTTTAGTGCAGTCAAGCGACGCTCATTTAATGTTTTTTGAGGACTGCCTTCTTTTGCTTTGGCTATTTGTTTTTCAATAGATGGAATGATACCTTGTAAAACTTCTTTAGAAGTCAATATGATTTCTTCGTTATAGCCAAAATCTTCTCCATTCCAAATACCTTTTAGGCTTTCTAAACCAATTTTTACTGCGTTTAGTCTCTTTTTGACAAGAGTTGTGTTTGAACCTTTTTCTTTCGTGCTTTTATAAGCATTTGTTAGTTTATTAAAAGTTGACTCCAACGATTGAATGGACAAATCTTGGATTTCTTGGCTGACAGAATTCATATACAAACCTCATTTTTCTTTTTTAATGATTCAACATTTTTTAACAATCTGCTTAATGGTTGAATTAGGACTGCACATTCATTTTTGCGAGTCGTAAACTGTCATTTCGACTATCGACAAATAAAAATCAAGATATTTCGCAGCGACACCTTGATTAATCGACCACCCACAGTGGAAGAAGGTTCAACATAGCGTTTAACCCATCTTGTTCTTTTTGGGTGTGTGGTAATCTGCTGATATCCTTTAACAAGTTGCTAAACGCTTTGCTCACCTTGATAACTTACCATCGAATATTTATTCTGATTTTGATTGTATCAAAATTTCGGGGAAGTTATCAAATATCAACATTTACGTTTAACCGTTTTCACAGCGGTCAAACACCCTTTTTCCAGTCAAACAACAGCTTAACATCAGATAGTAAGGACTGTGTTAGACAATGTGCGCTTTATCCACAATAAAAACCCAGTCTATTCTGTTTTTCTATCATATCCTGTAGGGACTTAAAAATTTATAGACTAAAGGTGGAGAGTTTATGTACTATTATGAACCGGCAAAGAAAGATTATTGGGATTATGATTATGATCCTTACAAGAAAGATCACGATTATTGCAAAAAGGACTACTACTACCATGAGCCTTGCAAAAAAGACTTCTATTACCATGAACCTTGCAAGAAGGATTACGACTATTGCAAAAAGGATTATTACTACCATGAGGATTACAAAAAAGACTACGATTACCACAAGCCTTGCAAGAAGGATTACGATTATTGCAAAAAGGATTATTACTACCATGAGGATTACAAAAAAGACTACGATTACCATAAGCCTTGCAAGAAGGATTACGATTATTGCAAAAAGGATTATTACTACCATGAGCCTTGTAAAAAAGACTACGATTACCACAAACCTTGCAAGAAAGACTGCTACTATGAGCCGCGCAAAAAATGCTATGATTCGTCTTATAAAAAGAAAAATGATTCATGGATTTACTAGTGAATCGATGTTTTGCCATGCGCTTTTAAGGGGATAATCCCGCGGGCGCGCAAATTTAAAAACGCCGTTCGGCGGCTTTCCAGCTATGGAAAGAAAAAAGGCTGCCGTTTCATGGCAGCCTTTTAGCTTCACTTCTCTTTATTCGGTTTTGGCGGCCTTTTCCCCCAATACTGGTAATAGTCCGTCTTAATAAAACCGTTAAAGAGTTTCCGTTTTTTTGTCGCTTTTTTCCCGTAGCACTCTTCAAAACGCTCGTTTGATGTCAGCATGTAAACAGACCACGTATCAAGTCCGGCAAATGCTTCGCCCATATCTTTATACATGGCTTCGACTGCTTTCTTTTCACCGAGGCGTTCCCCGTACGGCGGATTTCCGACAATCACGCCGTATTCCTCTTTCGTCCGAAAATCCTTTACCTGCATTTGCTTAAATTCGATGAAATCGGCGAGTCCCGCTTCCTCGGCATTCGCTTTGGCGATCTCGATCATACGATGATCCAGGTCATACCCCGAAATTGACAGCGGCTGATCATAATTCGCTTTGTCTTCGACTTCAAGCCTTGCTTGATCCCACACTTCTTTGCCGATCCATTCCCATCTTTCGGATGCAAAATCCCTGTTGAAACCCGGCGCAATATTTTGGCCGATCAAAGCCGCTTCGATCGGTATCGTGCCCGAACCGCAAAACGGATCGACGAAAGGTCTGTCAGGCGTCCAATTTGTCAATTGAATCAATGCTGCAGCGAGGGTTTCTTTCAGCGGCGCTTCCCCTTGACCGGTTCGGTATCCCCGTTTATGAAGCCCGGCTCCGGATGAATCAAGCGTAATGACCGCTTTGTCTTTTAAAAGGGAGACTTCGATTTTATATTCCGGGCCTGTTTCCTCAAGCCACCCGCCTTGTGTCTGATACGCTGATTTCAGCTTCTCGGCGATCGCCTTTTTGACGATGCGCTGGCAGTCCGGCACGCTTGCAAGCACTGATTTAACAGACTTTCCCGTCACGGGGAATGAGGCGTGTTCAGGAAGATAGGCGCTCCAGTCGATCGCTTTTGTCTTCTCGAATAACTCGTCAAAGGTCTTGGCCGTAAATTCGGCAACCTGCACTTTCACCCTGTCAGCAGTTCTCAGCCACAGATTGGCTCTGCAGATGGCGAGGGCATCACCTTCAAACACGACTTTGCCGTTGTCAACCGTACAATCATATCCTAGATCTCGCACCTCTTTGGCAACGATCGCTTCAATTCCCATAGGCGCTGTTGCAATTAATGTATAGGTTTTCATCATATCACCTGTTTTTATGTATGTTTTTTACATGATAAAAGCTCTCCTACCTGCGGAGAGCTTATACATTGTCATCATCATAATAGTGTGTAACGTTCTGTAAGCCATGTTTTGTTCCGTCGTACTGCTGTCGGCTGCTAAGCCTCGTACTCGGGTGGTAATCATCTATCTACAGAGTCAACTCTGTCCTTCTTTCCGTTCATTTCCGTCCAGAAGGTTCCCCTACCAAAATTTGGGTTTCTCGCTCGAGGGGTTTACCGCGTTCCACTCTCACCATTTCTAGTGAGACTTCGTCACTGTGGCACTTTCAAGGATACTCAGCCATATCCATAAAGGACGTAGGCTTTTTTCCTGCCGTCAGCCTTCTGCAAGGCTGCCCTAGCTTATGACTTCGCTAGGCACGAACACTACGGGCATCTCAGCACCGTGCGAGCATGGACTTTCCTCTACAGATGTAAAATCTGCAGCGATTACCCGAACGTTAAGACATCAACTATTATAGCTTAGTTTGTTCTAAAGGGCAAGCGGTTTTCATCAATCGTATAATTTGCTTCCAAACACATGTTTTTCCAAATTGGAAAGCCGTTTTAGAATATCAAAATTGGTCGTATTTGATTGAGCCGGCTGTCTCTTGTTCGCTTCTTCAAGCTGTTTTTTCAACTGCAGGTTTTCCTGCTGCAATTCTTCGATTTCCTGATGGAAGGCTTCATAGTCTTTAATGACCATGTCTAAGAATTTGTCAACATCTTCCTGCTTGTAGCCTCTGACTCCTGTTTTGAATTCTTTTTCCAAAATTTCTTTAGCAGAAAGCTTCACTTTATCAGCAAGCATCTTTTTCACCTCATATCGTGAATCATCATCTTATATTTTTTCAGAAAACGTGTGCAATGTCAAATTTTCTCTTGCACTTTTTACTCTTCGTAAAAGCTGCTTTCTTCAACGGTGACTCTCAGGTCATCCATCGTAATCGTGTAAATCGGAAAATCGCGTTTTTCTTGAGCTTTTTTTGCTTCATTCAGCATATACACAGGCGAGCCTTCTCTTTCCTCGTCGTACAGAATCAATAAGCCATCCGCCTTTTCGATGAAAAACCGGTTTTTTTGTTTAAATTGGACCGGGCTTTCGTACGGCCTGTGTGTCAAGCTTTCAGTGAAATCGCTGGCTGCGAGCACAGCTTCATACTGCTCTTGATTTTTCTCGTTCCACTTCTTTTCCTGTTCCAAAAACGGAGTGATAACCGCCACTTTCAAGTCGGGATATTCTTCCTGCAGCGAAAACGCAACTTCCGCCGCCCATAGTTCCGTGCCGAGCTGGCCTGAGATAAGGATCCATTCCAGCCCTTCCTCAAGCAGGGCGGTCAATCGGTTTTCAAGCGCTTTTTTTATGTAGAACAGGGCCTTGTCATCCTGTTTGAAAATCCCCAGTTCAAACGGCTTGTACCCTGTAACGGCCAATACTTTCATTATGATCACCTGCTAAAAAATGGGGCCGTATTCCGCCCCATTTTTTTAAAAGATATTCTGTTGCTCACGTTCAATCCGGCGCTCGTTCATCCTGACAAAACTTCCGAAAATCCTTTTTAGTAAGGACCCATACCCATTCCAGGTCCTGGCATCGCTCCAGGCCCGGGCATCATTCCTGCGCCAGGGCTCACGAAGTGCTGATGTGATGCCTGGTTGACAGCTGATTGAGTTTGCGGGAAGTAATGAACATGCTGAAAATGCTGATGGTTGACATTCGTTGTGTGCTGCGGGTGAATGTGCGGTACGACGGTTTTGCTTTGCGTATGGTTGTAGCAGCATTGAGTAGGATGAACAATCGGCGCCATTACATGCGGTTTACAGTGCATGAAAATTCCCCTTTCTTTAAGCTTCTATATACACTATTAAACTATGAAGCAAGGGGTAAACATGTACTAATATAAAAACCTATTTTAAAAGTAAGCCATAAAGCTTTCCTTGAAATTCGTCATGATTAATACGATAAACAGTACGACGACAAAAAACAGATAAAACAGCCCCTTATACATATCGACGCTCCCTTCAAACCATTCTAACGCTATTTTACAAGAAGCGATCGGTTTCTACAATTCATAACATGCTTGAAATGTTTGGCTTTCGAAGATCGTCGTTTTCTGCGCTTGCCCGGGGAATATTTCGTCCGAATTTCCTTTCCAGCCGCTCGCGCCGTTTCAAAAGGCCGGCTACTTCTTTTTCGGTCAGCTCAAACTTTTGTGAACCGTGCTGCAGCATCAGGTTATCCGTTACCTCGAGGGCGGCCCGAATGTCCCGCTTTCGATGTTCAAAGTATTTGGCGAGTTCGATGCCTGCGCGCCAGGCGGTTTTTCCGTCTGTTCCATTTTGGAGCTTCAGCCAAAGGGATGCGGCTTCTTTTAGCATGCCCTGCTTTTTATACTGCATGGATAAATCGAATGATGCGCGTTCAGACTGCTCGAAAGGCTTTTTTTCAAGCTCCTGCAATTGCGCTGTCGCAAGCTCTGTCTCCCGGTTGGCGAGAAGCCATTTGGCCATCGCGTACTTTTCGTTTGCTTCCGCTGTCTGCTCCGGAGTGAGGATTTTCTTCGATAAATGGATGTAAAGAGAAATTAAAGAAAGCACATCAAGCTCATTGTGGCGCAAAACGCCTTCAATGATTTCCGGACGCTCCTCCTTTAAAAAATGAAAATACATCATCGGCGCCAGGTAGCCCGGCGTATCTTCAGTTCTTACAACACCCAGCTCTTCCTTTTCCACCGTCCCCAAAGAGACGCGGTCAAACTTATGCTTCCAAAGGCGGCGGGATCCGTGGAGCAGATCAAAATGGCCGAAATCCGGCAGCTTCGGAACCCTGTCGCGGATCAGCGTATGCCTCGTTTTCACCTGAGGCCAGTCGAACGCTTTCCCGTTATAGGTGACAAGAGACTGAATATCGACTTCACTCAGGAAACTGTGATAGAGGGCGGCTTCGTGCCCCGGCTTTGGCAGCAGATGCTGTTTGACGACTACGCGGTCATCATACACCCGTGCATGGCCGAGCAAAAAGATCGTATTGCCGGCTCCTCCCCCGAGACCGGTCGTTTCCGTATCAAAGAAGAAAAGCTGGCTCGGTGTATACCCTTTGCTTGAAAGCGAATGGGAAACGTCGCTGTTGTTCCAGCGCCTAACCGTCTCATGCAGCTCAGAAAATGCGTAATGGCCATGAACATGTGTCAACGGATAAACGACTTCCCTGATCAGGCAATAGCAGTTCTCAAACACATACGGTTTAACACCGAGTTCGGCCCATTCTTTCTCAAAACCGACGGACACGGAAGTCCGCTTTTCTGCCGGAGAATCCGTTTTTTCTTCTTTCGCTTGATTTCCCAGGTGATGCTTATAGCGGTTAAGTTTTCGTTTTAAAGACATTCCGCTCAACCTTTCCAGCCTTTTAAAAGGCGCAGCGCATTGTTTTTTGTCTGATCGCCGCTGCCGCCCACTCCTATGCAGGAAGGGCATCCTGACTCACACGGACATCTTGAAATCAGCCGATGCGCTTCACTGATGATCTCAGGCATTTGTTCATACACTTTCTGAGACAGCCCCACTCCGCCGGGATAGCGATCATACAAAAAGATCGTCGGCTTTTCGTTATGAACGGCTTTAATTTGCGGAAAAACGTGCAGATCAGACGGATCGCACATCACTTTTAAGGCGGCGACATGTCCCAGTACGTTTGCAGTCCCAAGCAAAGCTTCTTCCAATTTGATGTCGTTCCAATTTTGCCGCTCCTCATCGTTCACCTGCACCCAAGCCGCATTGGTATGCAGTTCCTCTTCAGGCAGATGAATCGGGCCTGAGCCGATATTTTCATGCGTCTCAAATTTTATTTTCTTAAAAATCGTCGCTTTCGCCTGAACGGTCACATCCCCAAAACCGAACGCTGCGGTTTCTGTCTTTTTCTCCTTGTCAACTTCGAGAACTCTCAATAGGACGGCAAGATTGGCATCCGTATAGTAATCAACTTGAACCTCGCGGACAAACGCCTTTTTCTCCTCCCAGTCAAGCTTTTCCACCTGGTATTGGATGCCTTGATGCAAATAAATGGCTTCATCATGCAGAAGCGTCATGGCGCTGAACCTGTCCATTTCCCCGATCACTTTCGCCTTCTCGCGCTTTGACTGATCAATAATGACAACATTTTCCTGAGAAGCCGACCTCAAGCTGATGCCGTGCGCCGGAAAAGCGTCATTCATCCAGTGATACGTGTTCCCGGTTAAGTGGAGGACTCTTTCTTCTGCCAAGTAGTCAAGAATATCCTCGATTTCGGCACCGCCGAATGTGTCCGTTCTTTTGAAAGGCAGTTCAAAGGCTGCGCATTTAATATGATCGACAAGAATGACCAGGTTATCCGGATTAATGACGGCAGTCTCGGGATTTTGTTTAAAGAAATAGTCCGGATTCTGTACAATGTACTGATCGAGCGGGGCGGAACTTGCCACCATGACAATCAGCGCTTCGTTGTGCCTTCTTCCAGCACGGCCGGCCTGCTGCCAGGCGCTCGAGATCGTTCCCGGATATCCGGTCATGATGCATGTCTGCAGCTGTCCGATATCAACGCCCAGCTCAAGCGCATTCGTGCTGACAACGCCTTTAATGTCCCCGCTGCGAAGGCCTTTTTCAATGACGCGCCGCTCGTTCGGCAGATAGCCGCCCCTGTACCCCTGAATCGAATGAGGGCCGACAATCGGTTTCATCACTTCCTGCAAGTATGTCAATATAATTTCAACCCGGACTCTGCTTCTTGCAAACACAATCGTTTGAATGCCGTTTTTCAGAAATTCGGATGCGAGCTTTCTCACTTCAAGGGTCGCGCTTTTCCTGATGTTAAGCGAACGGTTGACCATCGGCGGGTTGTAAAATAAAAAGTGCTTTCTACCCGACGGGGCGCCGTTGTTTGAAATCAGATGCATCGGCTGCCCTGTGAGCGTCTCAGCGAGCTCCAATGGATTGGCGATCGTCGCGGATGTACAGATAAACTGCGGCTTGCTTCCGTAAAATTCAGCGATCCGCATCAGCCGTCTGATGACATTGGCTACATGGCTGCCAAAGACTCCCCTGTATACGTGAAGCTCATCGATGACGATATATTTCAGATTTTCAAACAATGACACCCATTTTGTATGGTGGGGCAAGATCGCCGAATGCAGCATATCCGGGTTTGTAATGACGATATGTCCTGCTTTTCTGACTTTCTGCCTGATCGAAGGCGACGTATCTCCGTCATATGTATAACAGTTGATCGACGCACCGATTTCATCGATTAATTCGTTCAGTTCGCTTTTTTGGTCCTGTGACAATGCCTTTGTCGGAAAAAGATATAAGCTGCGCGCATCCTGGTCTTCTGTGATCCGCTGAATGACGGGCAGATTGTAGCAAAGCGTCTTCCCGGATGCCGTCGGCGTCACAAGCGTCACGTTTTTGCCGGCGGCGCTGTGCAGAAACGCGTCAGCCTGATGGGAATACAGCTTTTCTATCCCTCTCTGCTGTAAAGCATGCACGATTCTTTTATCTAAACCTTCAGGAAAATCGCGGTAATCCGCTTCTTTTTCCTCAATTGTATGCCAATGAACAATTTGCTTGCTGAAAGCTTGGTCTTCTTTCAGAAGCTGAATCATATCTGTCAAATTTCGTTTTTGAAACAACTCTGTCACCTCTCCCTTCTATTTTAGCGAATGTCCGTTCGTTCTGAAAGAGGTGATTTCCTGAGAAAATGAAAAAGCAGAGAATCGCTCTCTGCTTTTTTGCTGTTACTTAACTTTAAGCTCCATGAGCTTTGTCTCGCTTTTTTTCGCCTTTGCCTCTTCATGTTTTGTGACGCGCTCCAACACATCGCCGTTCATAATGACGATCGGCGTAATGGTGCTGCTCGCTTTTTCCTTGATCAGTTCCAAATCGCACGTTATCAAAGGATCGCCGACTTTTACTTTGTCTCCTTCTTTGACATGGGCTGTGAAACCTTCGCCTTCCATCGCTACGGTTTCCAGACCGATATGAATCAAGAGTTCCACGCCGGACAGTGAACGGATGCCGATGGCATGTTTTGTGTGGAACAGCTGGATCACTTCCCCGTCGACAGGTGAGACGATCTCGCCTGCGGAAGGCTCGACAGCCATTCCGTCACCCATCATCTTTTGGGAGAAAACGGGATCAGGGACTTTTGAAAGTTCCAAAACTTGTCCGTCTACCGGTGAAAAAACGGTTTCTTCTTTCATTTCATTTTGTTTCTGACCAATACCGAATAATTTTTTCAACAATACAGTTGGGCTCCTTTCAAAACGCCTCTTTATGATGGCTATTAAAAGAGGAACAGGTTAAATAAATCTTTGGATTCCCCACTATTTAACCACACTTTCAAATTCCCATCAATGAATAACCATACCAAGAGCCCCTGCATAAGCTGAAAATAAAAAACCGGGGTGATGAAGAATGGATTTCAAGGAAAACGACAATCACTCGCTCAGCAAGAAAGACGAAATTCAAGAAGCGGTTGAACAGTTATTTTACAATTCACCTTTCCACGATATTTTAAATTCATTCCAAAAACTGATATCAGACCAGCTTCAGAATTCCACCATTTCCATGAACATCAGAGAGGAGAATGAGGCGCTTCACGTCGACATTGCCGTTCCTGAATCGTTTCAAAACGGAGATATCATGATTGAAGCGAAATCAAGATATCTTCATGTCGCCTTGAAGGAGAAAAAAGAAAGCGGCGGTTCTTCATCGTTTACAAGCCTGTCCAGAACCGTTTTGCTCCCATATCCCGTCCGCGAAGAAACAATGAAGACGTCGTGGAACCGAAATATCCTCACGGTCTCATTTCCGGAGCAAAAAAAGCATGAATGACCTTCATCCATGCTTTTTTTATTTAAAGAATCCCATAAACCCTTTGGCCAGCGCTCCGACCTGGTTGACCGTGCTCACCATCTGGCCAGCGGTGTCCATCATTTTGCTGAAATCAAACTGCCCGTTCTTTTTTTTGAATTGCGACAGAAAGCTTTGAAACTGAGATGGCTGGTGGAGATTCGGCCGCGGCGAGGGATATGGATGCTGATAAGGAAATGCCTGAAACGGCGGAAGCGGCGGCTGTATTTGTTGCTGAACAGGCTGATGATAGACTGAAAACGGGTCCACATTCTGCTCGATCGGCTGCTGATAGGCCTGCGGCCGCTGAGCTGGATGAGCGTACGGGACGGTTTCCTGGCTGTAGTACGGCTGAACGGGATGATAGGCATGATGGTTTTGCTGATCGGCTTGAACATATGCACCGGGGCCGGAATAAGGATATACGGCGGTTCTCCTCTCTTCCATCTTTCCTCTCCTCCTAAAGCCCTTTTTTATATGTGTATGATATAAAGGCATTTCCTGTTCCAAAGGTTCTGTCACAAGTTTGTCAAAAAGTGTCGAAAATTTTAATATTTGAAAAACAGAAAAAAGTCGAATTGTTATGGTACGATATTATTAATATAAAGGAGAGGGGATGCACCATATGAACGTATCATACTTAAGAAATTGTTTTGCCGAGATGAAACAGTATGAGACAGACTGCATGAACAAACTGATGGATTTTGCCAAGTTTTTGTATATCCAGGGACATCTGACATTAAACGAATTTCGCACAAGTATGAAAGTTCTTGAAGCGAATGGCGCACAGCACCCTGCTTATGATATGAATACGGACGCCAGCTAAACAAACAAAAAGAAGACCGGGTTCTAATCCCGGTCTTCTTTTAATATATCGTCTTCTACGTTTTTCAGCGTATAGAGGACGGACTCCGTCAGATCTTTAAAGCGTTTTTTATGGATTTTGCAGAAATAGGACTGCATGAAAATTTCATTTGCATTTTCCTCAACCGAGCTGAGCTGCTCTTCATAAATGTATTTTGGCCGATTCGCCTTGATATAAGGCAGGCTTTCCGCCAGCCAGCTTTTCACTGTTTGTTCGAATCTCTCGACAGAAGGTTTGACAACCTCGAAAAAATCGTATTCCGTCCCTTCCTCTTTTCCCTTACTGTATCGTTCTTCCGCTTCTTTTACGAGGCGGATTAATTCCCGTGTCTGTACAAGAAGAGATTGTGTATCCAATTTTTTCACCTCGGGTTTATCGTACCAAAGGAAGACGACCGTTACAACGAATCCGGCTTATGCCGTCTCTCCTCTTGGCTCCACTCCCATTAACGTGCTGTTTAAACAAGCTGAGAGCTCTGCCAGTTCTTTTTCAATCAGATCGAGCCGTTCGTTCCAGCTAGCCCGCTTTTCATGCTCCGCCCGGCGTACGGCTTCTGTCAAAGCTTTCTCAGCAGACGACATGTGTGATTCCGTTTCCAAAAGCATTTGAAGGACCGAGTCTTTGCTTGCAAATCCGTTCATTTGCTTCCCTCCTTTTTGATCGCCTTCTATGCATTCTTCCCTATGCGCCCCCTCTCCTCCGCAGCTGACAAAACTAGAAGCAAACCGCCAAAGAAACTCATTTTCCAGCCAAACGCCCGCTTTCGACAAGTGATCTTGCGAAAAATGGTATGATCAGCGCTTTTTTGCAAAATCTAAAAAGGTAAGGAGGTGCCCGCTGTGGAAAACAACAAAAAGAAATCACCTGCGAAAACAAAACCTGATGCTAAACAAACAGACACACTGGATAAGAAATTAGGCGGACCTAACCGCCCGTCCACTTAAAAAGCAAGGAGAACCCTTGCTTTTTTCTGTTTTACCTCTTATTCAGCCAATGCTCCAGTGAAAACAATGCCTGCAGCTGCCTTCTTTTTTGAAAATACCAATCGGTGATTTCGATCGTTTTCGGCAGTTTTTCATCTTTGAACATTGCCTCTCTCTTTCCTCCGCGAAACCAATCGGATTTTAATCCGTCTAATGAATGGGCAACAACGGGATAACACGTTCTCAAAAATGGCGAGGTTCTGATTTTAACCCCTGCCCAGCGTTCCATATCAAAGCGCGACCCGGTATGCGGAACACATGATGTAAAGTGAAAAAAACCGGGGAAAAGCTCAGGCGAAAACAGCAGCTCGCTTAATTGCTTGCCGAGCTTGATCCTTTCCTTTAAACTAGTGAAGCGTTTGACAGACACGCCGTAAAAAACGCCTTCTACCGTCGGAAAAATGACTGTGTTGAAGTGAAACCATTCACATAGCTGAAAAGGAATCGTCTGAAAAACATTCTTTTTAAACAAAGGATTTTGTATAATAGGAGTTTGGATAGTGTTTTGTTCATTTATAATGAGAGCGTACATGAGCCGCTTTTGATCGCGCTCATGCCAGAACCGCTCCCACTCCGTTTTCATAAATGAAGACACACCAAATGAGGGGAGCAAATGAAACAGCGGCTGGCCAAGCTGCTTGGACCAATGGTATAACAGGAGCTGCGGATAGGCGTCCGAAAAAATCAGCCAGTTCGCTCTTTCATACGTTAAAAACAGCCAGTTCTGCTGAAAAGCCGTAAGTCCGAGCTCGAATAAACGCCCTTTTAAATCGGTCATCGACCAGCCGGCATTCCTGGAAACAAATGAAGCCAAAAGCGACCACTTGATTTCAGGATGGCGGTCAAAGTAGCGTTTGTAGGCATTTGTCCGTGAGATATTGTCCTTGTTCAGTTTTGCGGTCAGCTCTTGAATGCGGCTCGTCAGCTCCGCCGCGGAAAAAGTGTTGTGCAAGATCAGCCACTTCCGTTAGTATCCAGATTTTTGTAAAAGGAGGATGAAGAAAGTGATTCGTTACCCGAACGGCAAATCGTATCAGCCGAAAACAGCTGCCTCATCCTTGCAAAAGAAGCCGTCGTATTCCAATCGCGGCATGACCCTCGAAGATGACCTGAATGAAACGAATATGTATTATCAATCTCATTCGATTGCGGTCATCCATAAAAAACCGACTCCTGTACAGATTGTTCAGGTCGATTATCCGAAGCGAAGCGCTGCGGTGATCAAGGAAGCATATTTCAAGCAGTCGTCAACTACTGATTATAATGGGGTTTATAAAGGCCGCTACATCGATTTTGAAGCGAAAGAAACGAAGAGCCGGACCTCTTTCCCGCTTCAGAATTTCCACGATCATCAGATCGAGCATATGAAGCAGGTTGTGGCGCAAGACGGCATTTGTTTTGTTATCATATCCGCTTTTGAAGAAATTTATTTTTTGGAAGCAGAAAAATTATTTTATTTCTGGGAGCGGAAAAAGCAAAACGGCAGAAAATCGATCCGAAAAGACGAGCTTCAGGAAGCCGCTCACCCTATTTCACTTGGATACTCGCCAAGAATTGATTATATTAAGATTATTGATCAGTTGTATTTTTCGCCATCATAAATTATGATTTTAAAGTCATGTGAGCGGAAAGGTTTAACTACGAAAGGTTGAGATGTTATGTCAGATCAATTTAACAGCCGCCAGGAACGGCGAAAAGCCCAGCAGGGCAATAGCAGGTCTAATACTCATTCTAAACCCAAGAAAAAGAAAAAAGCAGGATTGTTTAAGAAAATTCTTTTATCCATTTTAATCATTGGTGTTATCGGCTTGATTGCCGGGGGCGTCACTTTTGCGGTGATGGTAGCGGACTCGCCGTCCCTTGATGACGCAAAACTGAAAACACCGTACTCTTCCACCGTCTATGACAAAAACGGAAAAGAAATCGCCGAAATTGGTTCAGAAAAGCGGACGTACGTGTCGATTAAAGACATCCCTGATTCCGTCAAAAACGCATTTCTTGCAACGGAAGACGCGCGTTTCTATGACCACCACGGCGTCGACCCGATCCGGATCGGAGGAGCGCTTCTGGCAAACTTCGAAGGCGGATTCGGTTCTGAAGGCGGAAGTACGATCACACAGCAGGTCGTCAAAAACTCCCTTCTGTCACATGAAAAAACGCTGAAACGGAAAGTCCAGGAAGTCTGGCTGTCGTTCCAGCTCGAAAGAAAATATTCAAAAGACGAAATTCTGGAAATGTATTTAAACCGGATTTACTTCTCGCCGCAAGCCTATGGTGTCGGAAAAGCGGCTGAACAGTTCTACGGGGTGACAGATCTAAACGACTTAACGGTCGAGCAGGCCGCAACGCTTGCCGGCATGCCGCAAAGCCCGAATAACTACAACCCGATTAAACATCCGGAAAAAGCCGAGAAACGGCGCAATGTCGTGCTGAGTCTGATGAATAAACACGGCTTTATCTCTGACGCAGAGTACAACAAAGCGAAAAAAGTAGCCGTCACAAAAGGCCTTGTCTCTCCGAAGGAGTACGCAAAAACAACGTCCAACAAATACAGCGCGTTTGTCGAGCAGGCCGTCGCCGAAGTAAAAGAAAAAGCGAACGTCACTCCGGGAACGGACGGACTGAAGATTTACACGACGATTGATACAGACGCCCAGGATTATGTGGATGAGCTGATGGACGGCGATTCGATCCAGTATACCGAAAAAATGCAGGCCGGCCTCACCTTGCTTGATACAAAAACCGGAGAAATCCGCGCGATCGGCGGCGGGCGAAATCGAAATACGGGCGACTGGAATTATGCAGTTGATGAAAAACGCCAACCGGGTTCAACAATCAAACCGATCCTTGACTACGGACCTGTTATTGAGAACAAAAAATGGTCGACATATGAACAGATTAAAGATGAGCCGTACAAATATTCAACTGGCCAGGAAATTCATAACTATGACCGGAATTACAAACGCTGGATGTCAATGAGAGAGGCACTCGCCGATTCAAGAAACATCCCTGCTTTAAAAGCGTTTCAGGCTGCCGGTAAAGATAACGTGTTAAATTTTGCAAAAGGCCTTGGCCTTTCGATTGATAAGGATGAGTTACACGAATCCTATGCGATCGGTGGGTTCGGAAACGGTGTATCGACACTGCAAATGGCCGGAGCGTACAGCGCATTCGGCAACAACGGCTACTACAATGAGCCGCACACCGTCACAGCGGTGGAATTCAATGACGGCACAAAACTTGACTTGACGCCTGAATCAAAGGCTGCCATGAGCGACTACACGGCATTCATGATGACGGATATGCTACAAACAGCCGTCCAGACGGGAACAGGTAGAGCCGCACAAGTTCCTAATGTTACTGTAGCTGGTAAAACAGGTACAACCAACTTTGAAGAAGCCGATATCAAAAAATATGGCATAAATCCTAATGGAGCAAGAGATTCTTGGTTTGTCGGCTATACACCGCAATACACAGCTGCCGTCTGGACCGGAAAATCTGGCCATAATTCGCTGAGCGCGAACGAACAGCAAGTCGCCAAACTTCTGTTCAAAAAACTGATTGCCAAGGTGGACAACGGCAGCGGCTCATTTGAAAAGCCTGACAGCGTCGTTGAAGCGACAGTTCTAAAAGGCTCGAACCCGCCGGTGCTCGCCAGCAGCAACACGCCTAGCGATAAAAAAGTCACTGAGTACTTTGTAAAAGGCACACAGCCGACGACTGTTTCGAAAAAATATGAGGAAAAAGAAGATGCCGACAAGCCGACAGGTTTGAGCGCAGAATATGATGAAGCATCAAAGAGCATCAAGCTTTCATGGTCATATTCCAGAGACGGTGATGTATCCTTTAAAGTCAAACAATCTGTTGACGGAGGCGGATACAGCGAAATTCAAAGCAGCAGTGCGAAAGAAGCCGTCATACCGAATGCAAAAGAAGGATCCGTCTACAAATTCCAAGTCACGGCCGTTACTGAAGATGGCGAAAGCGACCCTGCTTCTGTGACGCTTAAAGTCAACGCGGCTGAAGATGATGAGTCAAAAGCGGACGATGAAAAGAAAGACGAGGATGACGAGAAGAAGCAGGATGCTGATGATGATCAGGACAAAGACAAACAAAATAACGGCAACTCTAATCAGCCGGATGATCAAAATTCAGGCAATCCAGATCAAAACAATCAAAATCCGGGAAATACAGACGGCAGAAAAGATGATGACGCCGATGATCAAAACAAAGATCAGAATAAAGACAAAAACAAAAACCCGGATCAAGACAGCAACACAGATGATCAACAAACAAATTCCAATGGTCAATCAACCGGCACCCATTAATCTAAAAAGCCACTCACAGTTTAGTGAGTGGCTTTTTTATGATTGATGGCAACATATTTATAAAATTGCTTTTTCATTTCCGTAAACAATTCGTCAAGCTGAATAAAACAATGATACTGCGTTGGTTTCTGGAGGATAAACTCGAGGCGTTCCGTCCAGTTCATCGGCTTGGCTCCAAAATCCTTACGGGTGATGGCCTCCCAGTTGAGACTTGTGACAGGCTCCCCCATCGTCCAGTGGAGGCTTGCGATCAAGCAGCACACCCCGTTCAGCATATCATCCTGGCTGCACCTTGACTTTCTCGTTTTAAAGACGGGCAGAAGCTTTTCTTTTGTACGCTCCCAAGCCGCAAACAGAAGCGGAACCCATTCTTCCGCATGCTCCCACGGCTTGTCCTCTTCTATGTCCAGAAAAAAATCGCAGCAGAGCGGATTTTCCAAAAGAACGTCAAGCTTTTCGCCGGATTCCGGTCTTCTCTTACGCAGCGTTTTTTCGTATTCGTCCAACAGAGAAACGCTTGTCACGGCAGCTTCACCAGCCCTTTTTTATATCGTTTTTGCCCTTCCCTGCACAGAGAAAACAACGGGCATTCTTCACATTTCGGCCTTTGCGCCTTGCAGTGATAGCGTCCGAAAAAGATCAGGCGGTGATGAGTAACGGACCACTCTGATTCAGGCACTTTTTTCATCAGCGTCTTTTCGACTTCCGTGACCGAATCCTTCCATCTGCAAATGCCGAGCCTTTTTGAGACCCTTTCCACGTGGGTGTCGACGGCAATGGCGGGAACACCGAATGCAACCGAAACGACGACATTGGCGGTTTTTCTCCCGACGCCCGGAAGTTTCACCAGCTCATCCCGGTCTTTCGGCACTTCACCGCCGTATTCTTCCAGCAGCATTTTGCAGAGCTTTTGAATATTTTTTGCTTTATTCCGGTATAAGCCGATCGATTTGATGTCCTGCTGCAGCTCTTCAAGCGGAACAGCAAGATAATCTTCAGGCTTTTTATATTTTTTGAAAAGCGTTTTCGTCACTTTATTGACAAGCGCATCTGTGCATTGGGCCGATAAAGCGACGGCGATGACAAGTTCAAACGGATTGTCATGGACTAATTCGCATTCAGCATCCGGAAACATTTCACCGATTGTTTCTAAACAAAACTCGATCTGTTTTTTTGTCAGCATGTCTTCACCTTTCACTTTATTGTTCAAGCCAATTGTAAAAAGGAACCTGTCTTGTATACTCCTTTTGCTCACTCTGCCGCGGTGCGGTCTTCCGCCTGAATCTTTGGCTGTAGTTTGCGGCTTGTTCGACTGTTGAAATGCCGTTTTTCTTCCACTCAAACAAAATCCGGTCAATGTAGCGGAAATTGAGTTTTCCTGATATGACGGCTTCTTTGAGAGCTTGTTTGATCAGCTGTGCATCGTGATGATCCTGGTCAAGCCAGATGCTGAGCGTCTCGCATTCAAGCGGAGACAGCGGCCGCGCAAATTCCTCTTCAAAGATCGTATAAAGGCTCTTCTCTTCGCCTTCATTCTGTTCAGCGAGTTTCTTCTGCTCGTCCATTTCAAGATGCTCAAACAGCTTGCCCCAGAGAGGTTCGAGCGAATACTTTTCAAACTTAATGCCGTTCTGGTCTTCGCATTCTTCTATATAGATGAAGCCTTTTTGAATGAACATTCTCAGCATGTTCATACATTGTTCGGTTTCAATCGACATCGTCTTGCTTAATTCCTCCGGCGTCGGAAAAAATGAACCTCTTTCAACATGCATTTTAATGTTTAAGAGCAGCATGAATTCTGTCTCATTTAAGCCAAGCTCCCGATAGTTCAAAAAAAGCAGATTCGGAATGGTGACAGATCCCATCTCCTGCATCTTAATAAAGTGCTGTTTTTTCATTCGATACACCTCTTACCTTCCAGTATATCATGGATGACTGTGAAAAAGTCTCCTGCAATCAGGAGACTTTTTTCTTAAGGATATAAGCGATTTAATAGTCTTGGGAACGGAATCGTTTCGCGGACGTGCGGAGAACCGCAGATCCAGGCAACCGTCCGTTCGAGTCCGAGTCCGAATCCTGAATGCGGAACTGAGCCGTATTTTCTCAGCTCTGCATACCATTGATAAGCATCCGATTCTAAACCATGCTCTTTCAGGCGCGCTTCGAGAAGCTCAAGATCATGGATCCGTTCAGATCCGCCGATAATCTCACCGTAGCCTTCAGGCGCAATCAAGTCAGCGCACAGTACGACATCGTCCCTGTCAGGTGCAGGCTGCATATAAAACGGCTTTAATGATGTCGGATAGTGTGTAATAAATACCGGCTTGTCATAGCTTTCGGCAATCGCCGTTTCGTGAGGAGCGCCGAAGTCATCGCCCCATTCAATATCGTCAAAGCCTTTCTCTTTTAAGAACTGAATCGCTTCATCATACGTGATTCTTGGAAAAGGCGCTTTGATAAGCTCCAGTTTGGAAGTGTCTCTGCCGAGCGTATTCAGTTCAATTTTGCAGTTTTCAAGTACGCTTTGAATGATGAAAGAGACATAGTTCTCTTGAACTTCAAGGTTTTCATTGAATTCGACAAACGCCATTTCCGGTTCGATCATCCAGAATTCAATCAGATGGCGCTTCGTTTTTGATTTCTCAGCTCTGAAAGTCGGCCCGAATGAAAAGACTTTTCCTAAAGCCATTGCAGCAGCTTCCATGTAAAGCTGGCCGCTTTGCGAAAGGTAGGCATCTTCGTCAAAATACTTTGTCGCAAAAAGCTCTGTCGTTCCTTCAGGTGCGCTTCCCGTCAAAATCGGAGGATCGACTTTAACAAAGCCTTCCTTATTGAAAAATTCGTATGTAGCGCGAATGATTTCATTGCGGATTTTCATCGTTGCGTGCTGCCGTTTTGAACGGAGCCACAAATGTCTGTGATCCATCAAAAATTCTGTTCCGTGTTCTTTTGGCGTAATCGGATAATCTGTCGCTTCATGGATGACTTCAAGCGATGTGACTGCAAGCTCGTAGCCGAGTGGCGAACGCTCGTCTTTTTTGACGACGCCTTTTACATATAAAGATGTTTCCTGTGTGACAGATTTAGCGGCTTGAAATGTTTCTTCGTCCACTTCCGCTTTGACGACGACTCCTTGGATAAAGCCTGTCCCGTCTCTAAGCTGCAAAAACGCAATTTTGCCGCTTGAGCGTTTGTTGGCGATCCAAGCGCCGATTGTTACTTCTTCACCAACATGCTTGTACACTTGGTTTATTGTTGTTTTCACTATCGTTTCCCTCCAAAACACGAAAGAATTCGGTCAAGCCCTCATTCTTTCTGACGTCCATAACGTATATTATACCTTTTTTGATTCGATCAGGTCAATGCAGCTTGCGTGCATGCAAAAAGCGTCCAGCTGCGGACGCTTTCTGCTTCTAGCGGCTGCGATTCACGACAAAGCGGCGAATCCGTGCGACCGCTTCTTCCAAAAGTGACAGGGATGTCGCATACGACAGACGGATGTTGTCCGGTGCGCCGAACCCTGAACCGGGAACAATCGCAACTTTTTCTTCTTCCAAAAGCGCTTCGGCGAATTCATCAACGCTTGAAAAGCCGCACGATTCTGCCGCTTTTTTTGCATTCGGGAACAAGTAGAAGGCCCCTTCAGGCTTCAGGCATGTCAATCCCGGAATGTCAACAAGCAGTTCATACACCTTGTTCAGCCGGTCTTCAAAAGCTTTTCTCATCTCTTCAACAGGCTCGTTTGGTCCATTGTAAGCAGCAATGGCTCCGTATTGTGCGACAGATGTCGGATTTGACGTGCTGTGGCTGGCAAGGTTCGTCATCGCTTTAATGATCGGTTCGCTGCCTGCCGCATACCCGATTCTCCAGCCGGTCATGCTGTGTGACTTGGAAACCCCGTTGATGATTACGGTTTGATTTTTAAGTTCTGGAGAAAGCTGTGCGATGGATACATGTTTTTTTCCGCCGTAAATCAGCTTTTCATATATTTCATCAGATACGATTAGAATGTTGCGGCGAAGGCATACTTCACCGAGCGCTTTCAGCTCTTCTTCCGTATACATCATGCCTGTCGGATTGCTTGGGGAATTGATGATCACAGCCTTCGTTTTTTCCGTGACGGCTTTTTCAAGCTGCTCCGGAGAAATTTTGAAGCTGTTTTCCTCAAGGCCTTCCACAAATACCGGTTTGCCGCCTGCAAGCTTGACTTGTTCAGGATAGCTGACCCAGTACGGAGTCGGAATAATCACTTCGTCCCCTTCGTCGAGGAGCACTTGAAATAGGGTGTAAAGAGCATGCTTTGCACCTGTGCACACGATAACTTCAGATTGGCGGTACTCGATTCCCTGATCGCGCTTGAATTTTTCGCGGATGCTGTCTTTCAGCGCCGCAAGACCTCCGGAAGGCGTGTATTTGGTATGTCCTTCATTCATCGAACGGACAGCCGCCTCAATGATGTGCTCAGGCGTATTAAAATCCGGTTCACCCGCCCCAAGACCGATGACGTCGTGCCCTGCCGCTTTTAAATCTTTTGCTTTTGCAGTGATTGCCAGTGTTGCAGATGGTGTTAACGCTGATACTCTTTTAGCTAGATTCAACTCGATTTCCCCCTGTTTCGTCTAAGGCGTAATACTTTTGTGAATTTTTCCGTTTATAAAGTCCACATAGCTTAAACTGTACTGCCCATCTTTATTTAAGTATGTAACTTCCCACAATAGAACATTGCCTTCCCTTGCAAGGTGCACCTCTTTAAGCTCAGACACAAGGCCTTCATCCTGAACCGCTTTTGAAGCCTGGCGGCCGGTAATGCCGTCTGCCGCTTTTTTGTAAATCGTTTTCTGCTTTTTGTCAGCAGGCACCCAAACATACATTTTGCCGCCTTTTTTGTCCGTCCCTGTGACAATGTACTGCTTTTCTTTGCCGACAAACGTCTCCACGCTGTCAACTTGTTTTAAGCCTGCTTCCTGCTTGGCTGTTTCGGCAGCCTGCTCGTGGCCGCTTTCTTTCTGATCCATAGCCGTACGGTAGACATTCGCTCCCGCAAGAAGTGCTGTTAAAAAGATAATACCAAATATCAGTATGAAAATTAATGTTTTTTTGCCCATTTTCTGCTCCTAAGTACGATAAATCGTAAAAATGGCCTGTTTTTGATCTTCTTCATCGAGAGCGAGGCCGAACATGAGATCATCGCGTTTGAGCGTGCGGTTCAAAAGGTCGACGATTTTATACAGGTCTTCTGAATGCTCAACGCTTACGGTAGATAAAATTTCGATTTTGTTTTCCATTTTTCAAATACCTCCGAACGAAACAATAATTGTAATTCATACTCTCTGTGCCTAAAGCCATACTAGTTGTTACAACGGGATAACCGTTTAAATAAACAGCCTAAAAAATAAAACCTTAATCCACACCATTTAAGAGCCGCTTTATGCGGCTTTTAGCCGTTTTTCCCGGCTATGTACGCTTCAAGCTCAAGGAATGTAGGCTCCATGACTTTTGCAGGGGGCAGAGCCTTCATAAACACCGTACCGTAGGAAGAGGTTCGGATGCGGCGGTCGAGAATCACGACCGTTCCGCTGTCTTTCTCCGAGCGAAGCAGCCTGCCGATGCCCTGCCTGAATGCCAGGACAGCTTCCGGCAGAGATACCGCTTGAAACGGGCTTTCTCCCCTTCTCTTTGCCCGGTCACACTTGGCTGATTCAACGGGGTGGTCTGGCGGCCTGAACGGCAGCCTTGCGATGACCAGCGTCGTCAGCTCGTCACCCGGAAAGTCAACGCCCTCCCAAAAATGGTTCGTTCCGAGAAGAACCGCATGGGGATACGATCTAAACAATTTCATAACCTTGACGGGGCTTCCGCCGGAAATCCCCTGCGCAAGGAGCTGACAAGGAAAGTCTTCCTCTTGTTTTATTGCATGGTAGACATCTCGCAGCATATCATGAGACGTAAACAGGACGAGCACTTTGGCGTTTTTCTGTTTTGCAAGCGCCTTGACATAACGCGTGACATCTCGAATATAGTCTTCAGGATCGTTTTGAATCGGGCTGACATCCGTCGGAATCATGATGTTCATATGCTTATCATAAGAAAAAGGCGCCTCGATTTGCAAGGTCCTCGGATAGAAATCGCTTAAACCGAGCTTTTTGATCATATAGTCAAATGAGTTCTCGACGACAAGCGTCCCCGATGTGAGCACAACGCTTTTTTTCTCGGTGAAAAACCGGTCGGCCAGAATTTCGCTTGTATCAAGCGGCTGAGCGTAAATGGCCGCGGCGTTTTTTGCGCCCTTCGCGTCAATTTCAATCCAGACGACCTCATCTTCGACAGGGTCAAACATCAAGCGGGCGAGCGTCTTTCGATATTCTTCAAGGTCGTCCATGCATGAATCGTATTCCTCTAACAAAAACGCCTGGCGGCTGGTGAAGGAAGCCTGTTTTTCAGCGAGGCTTTTCTTTTGATCCGAAAACAGCCGGTGCATGTCATACAGCAAGGAACACAGTCTTCTCGCGCTTTCTTCAAGCCTGTTCCATGCCCTGCTTTCACCGATTTCGCCGATCTTATATAAGAGACGGTTGAGATCGTTTCTTGGTTTCCTCCGCTTGACAAAAGAATGAACAGCCGTAAAGAACAGATCGCTTTCTTCAAGAAGCTGAGCGAGCCATTCGTCCATTTGGAAAAAAGATTCTGGTGAAATGCCTGCTGACCGGTAGAGGCGTTCGGCTTTTTTTAAAATCCCCCTTTGTTTGAGGGTGCCGAGCCGCATCAACCTTTTATGGAGAAAGACATAGTCTGCTCTTGCCCCATACTGCTCGCCCGCTGCGCGTTCAAAGTGATGGGCTTCATCAATAACAAACGTATCGGCATCACCGGTATGAATTCGCTGATTGGCTTCGTCAGTCAACAGAAGCGCATGATTGGTAATGATCATATCAGCCTTCTGCGCCCGCGCTTTGGCTCTCTCATAAAAACACAGTTTCCTTAGGGTGCTGTTTTCTGCATATGAATGCGAATCATATGCCAGTCTGTCCCACAGAAGCTTTCCGCCTGACGGAAGATTAATTTCCGATAAATCGCCCGTTTCTGTATCTGTCAGCCAGACGAGAATTTGCGCTTTTGCAAGGACGCTATCATAATTGTCATCATCTTCCTGTAAAATATGCTTGAACTTGCGAATGGATAAATAATGAGAGCGGCCCTTTAAAACCGCGGCTTTGACCGGGAAAGGAAAAATCTTTTCCAAAAGCGGGATATCACGGTTGATCATCTGTTGCTGAAGCAATGTCGTATATGTGCTGATCACGACCGGCTTGCCTGTTTGCTTGGCGCGGATTGCAGCCGGCACGAGATATCCGAGCGTTTTTCCGATTCCAGTGGCAGCTTCGATCAGAGCATGCTCATGATTTTGAAAAGCGGTCCAGACCTCCCGCATCATTTTCGTCTGTCCTTCTCTCTTGTCAAACCGGTCGTCCAATGAAGAAAGTCCGCCGTCTTTTTCCCAAATAAGCGGCTCTGTCTGCGGGACCCGGCTCTTATGACCGGCCTCTTCATCCTCGTCTTCAGGGGTCCTGATCACAAAGGAACCAACCTTCATAAAGCCGGCATCAAGTTCGGCATCGGCGCCTTTTTCAGCGATCAAGCCGTCAAAAAGCTCCTGCGCGTCACTGATCAAATGCCAGGATAAACGTCTGATTGATTTCAAAACCGAAATCGGCAGCCTTTTCAGTCTGTCCATCATATGTAAAAAGATCAAAGCGGTCACTTCCGCATCGCTGTCAGCCCTGTGCGGGTTTTCATGGCGAATCTGAAGCTCTTCGCTCAGCTCAGTCAATTTATAGCCGTCAAAACCCGGAAAAACGATTCTCGAAAGCTCCACCGTATCGAGAACGCTGCATTCAAGCTCGCCAAAACCGGCCTGCTGCAGCTCATACTTTACAAAAGCAAGATCAAAATGAATGTTATGAGCGATAAAACAGCTGTCTTGAAGCAGCTCAAAAATATCTTCGGCAATCGCCGAAAATGGCTCTTCATTTTCAACCATTTCATTCGAAATTCCCGTCAGCTGCTCGATAAAAGCGGGAATCGGCTGATTGGGATTCACATATTTGGAGAAACGTTCGGTCATTTGTCCATTTTCAATCACAACCGCTGCAATTTGAATGATTCTGTCGCCTTTTTTTGGCGAATTCCCTGTCGTTTCCACATCAATGACCACATATCGTTGATTGTTCATTCAATGGACACCTCAATTTCGATACCTTCGACAAAAGTGTAACACGTTTTAGAAAGATGCGGGGAAAAAGCTTCGCCTTCTACTCTTTCTAAACGATATGAAAGCCCCCTAAAGGCAAGGGGGCTACAGAATGGTACGGGCGGGCTCCTGACCCAGCATTTCCTCGATTTCGTTTCTCTCGTTCAAAACGGCAACCTTCGGCTTATGGGTCTTTGCTTCCTCTTCAGACATCATGGCATAAGAAACGATGATGACGACATCTCCCACTTGAACAAGGCGGGCGGCAGCTCCGTTTAAACAAACGACGCCGCTCCCCCTTTCACCGGGAATGATGTACGTTTCCAGCCGGGCCCCGTTATTATTATTCACAATTTGCACTTTTTCATTTGCCATCATTCCGACGGCATCCAGCAAATCTTCATCAATTGTCACGCTGCCGACGTAGTTCAAATTGGCTTCCGTCACTCTCGCTCTGTGAAGTTTTGCGCTCATTAACGTACGGTACATCATAAATCCTCCTTTTGATCTGCCGGGATATCGACGATGATATTATCAATTAAGCGGGCTTTGGAAAACTGAACGGCAACCGCTATGATGACTTTTCCAGTCAATGGCTCCCTGATCTCCAGATCGGGATATGAATAAATTTCCGCATAATCGATGACACCGCTCGTTTTTTCAAGAATGCTCCGAACCTCTCGCTTAACAGCTTCCGCATCCCTCTCTCCATCACGGATCAGCTCGGCGCCGCGCTGAAGGGCTTGATAGAGAGCGGGTGCTTCCTGCCGTTCTTCTGCTCGCAGGTTGACATTTCTTGAGCTTTTGGCAAGCCCGTCTTCTTCCCGTTTTGTTTCAACCGGGATCAGCTCAATATCCATGAAAAAGTCGTTGATCAGCCCGTCGACAACGGCAACCTGCTGCGCATCTTTCATGCCAAAATAAACCCTTGTCGGAAAGGTGAGATTGAACAGCTTTGTGAGCACTGTTGCGACACCGTCGAAATGACCTTCCCTTGAACGGCCGCAAAGGACGTCCGTCCGCTTTTTCACGCTTGCGGTAACCGTCGACTCCTGACCGTACATTTCTTCAGGCTCAGGAGTGAACAAGATGTCCACTCCTCCGTCAGCCGCAAGCTGCCGGTCCCTTTCGATATCTCTCGGGTACGCTTCATAGTCTTCACCCGGACCGAACTGCATAGGATTGACAAAAATGCTCATCACGACAATATCATTGTCTTTTCGCGCTTTTTCCACAAGCGACATATGGCCTTCATGAAGGAAGCCCATTGTCGGCACAAAACCGATCGTTTTGCCTTCTTTGCGATAATTTTTCGTTGCATTTTGTATATCTTTTGCTGTATGGATCTGAATCATGCTTATTTCCCTCCGTATAATCCTTCAAGAACTTGCTGATCGATACGGAATGAATGAGCATCTTCAGGAAACACGCGGCTTCTGACATCCTCAACATATCCTCGAAGCGCTTGTTCAAGTGGCTGATCGATTTGCACATACTGTTTTACAAATTTAGGCGTCCGGCTCACTCCGTGTCCGACAACATCGTGGTAAACGAGAACTTGTCCGTCTGTACCAGGGCCTGCTCCAATGCCGATGACAGGAATCGTGAGCTCCTTTGAAATCTGTTCAGCGAGCGCTGCCGGGACGCATTCGAGAACGAGCGCAATTGCGCCTGCTTCTTCACAGCGCCTGCTGTCTTCAATCAGCTTGCGGGCGCTTTCTTCATCTTTCCCCTGAACTTTATAGCCTCCCAAGACACCGACGGATTGAGGAGTCAAGCCTAAGTGGCTGACAACAGGTATTCCGCCGCGTGTTAAAGCCGTGATCGTCTCAAATACACCGTCGCCGCCTTCAAGCTTCAAAGCATCGGCTCCGCTTTCCTGAACGATCGCCGCGGCATTATTCAGAGCGCTTTCCAAAGAGCAGTGATAAGACATAAACGGCATATCCGTCACCACAAACGTATCTTTTGCCCCGCGTTTGACGGCTTTTGTATGGTGGATCATATCAGCGACCGTCACAGATACGGTCGAATCAAGGCCGAGCACAACCATGCCGAGCGAATCGCCGACAAGAATCATATCGACGCCGGCCTGTTCGGCAAGCTTTGCCGCCGGGTAATCGTAGGCCGTCAGCATGACGATCGGCTCTCCCTCTTGTTTCATTTTTAGAAAATCAATCTTTGTCTTCATGTTTTCTCCTCCTCTTTTTCAGAGGAGATGAGCTGCCGTGCTTGCATGAGCATCTTTTCGGACAGCAAAAAAACCTTCCGGCAAGAAGAAGGATTTCGAATCGTCCGTGTTCGGCAAGAATCATCCCTCTGTCCCAGTCCTTTTTGGATCAAGGCAGACTGTTTTTTATCAGTTGCATGTTTTCCAGGTGCAGTTCCTACAGGATACTGCCCATCCGAAGTATACCAAAAACGCATGGATCCTTCCAACTATGACGGATTTATATCGATATCGGCGGAGTATATTTTTTTGATGCCGTCACTCGTTTCCAGGATCAAGACGCCTTCTTCGTCTATTCCCAGCGCTTTGCCGTGAAACGTTCCGTTCAGCGTTCTGGCCGTCAATTCACGGTTCAGGCTCAAAGCGTAGCTCTCCCATAAAAGCTTGATCGGTTCGAAACCGTAGGCGAGATAGTCTTCATACCTTTTTTCAAATGTCGCCATTATCGTTTGAATCAAAGCGGCTCTGTCGATTTTTTCACCGCTTGCGAGACGAAGGCTTGTCGCTGTTTCTTTTAATTCTTCCGGAAAGTCGCCAGCAAGCTGATTGACGTTGATCCCCATTCCGACGATGACAGAATGGACCTGATCGGCTTCCGCCTGCAGTTCGGTTAAGATCCCGACGACTTTTTTGCGGTTGATCAAAATATCGTTCGGCCATTTGATTTCAGCTGCGATGCCGGTTTGCTCTTCGACTGCCTGAACGGTCGCGACTGCGGCTAAAAGCGTCAGCTGCGGCGTTTTTTGCACGGGCATTTCAGGTCTTAAAATGATGCTCATCCAAATGCCGTTTCCTTCTGGGGAATGCCATGCTCTCGCCATTCTTCCCCTTCCTTCAGTCTGCTTGTCGGCAACGATGATCGTTCCTTCCGGCGCACCGTTGTTTGCTAGCTCATGGGCGATTTTTTGAGTTGATGAGACGACATCCTGAAAATGGATGGTCTGTCCCATTTTTTTCGTTTTTAACCCGAGCCTGATTTCATCTTCGGTGATTTTGTCAGGTTTTTTTATCATTTTATAGCCGAGCTTTCGGACCGCTTCAAGTTCATATCCCGATTTTCTCAGATCTTCGATATGCTTCCAAACGGCGGTCCTTGAGCATCCGAGCTCTTCGCTGATTTTCTGGCCTGAAATGAATTCGCCGTCGGCCTCTGTAAACAATTGAATGAGTTTCTTTCTTAAATTTGACTGCATGAATCCAGCCACTCCTCTATGGCTTTTTTTTGATTGGCAAGCTCCCCGTTTAACACGGCCCGCTCAATCCGTTTCAAATCATCGGACACCCATTTCCCGGCCGGCTTCTTTCTGAAATTCAACAAATCGCTTCCAGACACCGCCAGGTCTTTCAGGCTTTTAATCGGAAGCGCGCGGTACGACTGTCTGATTTCAGCCAGCCGCTTTTCATCGATTGCCTGCTTGTCCCTTAAGCTGCGGATGGCGGAAGCGGACAGCAGCGTCTCTTCCCCCGCCTCATACATCGAGACGGCATCCCATTTTTGATCGATTCGTTCAGCCGTCAGGAGCGCCTGTTTTATGACTTTCCCCGGAAGCTTCCACCCTTTTAAAAACCGGTGAGCCTCAGCGGAATCGAGTGATATCATGTGAATGAAAGCCGCCCATATATCCGCTCTTTTTTGAAGTTGGTAAAAAGGAAAAGCACGGGCAGCCAGAACGCGCTCCTTTTTGCCGTCCAGCCCCGGAAGCTCTTTGTAAAGCCCTGTTTCAGCCGCCGCTTCCAAAGCCCTGTCCGCCGCTTTTCCTTTTAAAAGCTTTTCGAATTCAACCGTTTTCCGCTCTGTAGAAATATGAGCCAAGAGCAGACGGTTTTCGCAAATCGCTTTTTTTGTATTTGGAGAAAGCTCAAACTCGAGCTGACTCATAAAACGGAGCGCCCGCAGCATGCGTAGCGCATCTTCGTGAAAACGCTCCGCCGGGTCGCCGACCGTTTGAATCAATTTTTCCCGTATGTCGCGGAGTCCGCCGAAATAGTCGATCAGTCTCCCCTGTTCATCCATCGCCATGGCATTAATCGTCAAGTCCCGCCTCTTCAGGTCTTCTTTCAGCGATTTGATAAACTGAACGCCGCTCGGCCTTCTGTAATCCTCGTACTCAAGCTCTGCGCGAAAGGTCGTCACCTCATAGGATTCTCCTTCAAAGAGGACGATGATGGTTCCGTGTTCCTTTCCGACATCAACGGTTTTCGGAAAAATGGCTTCAATTTCTTCCGGGGATGCATCTGTAGCGATGTCAATATCACCGATATCCCGGTTCATTTGGGCATCCCTGACAGATCCGCCTACAAAGTAGGCCTGCCGGCCGTGTTTTTTCAGCTCACGAAGGAGAGGAAGAGCCTTCAAAAAGAGATCCTCCATTGTCACACTCCCCGTCTGTTAATTGTTGATAAATTTCTTCATATTGCGCGATGATTTTACTGGAAGAAAAGCGCTCCTTGATGCTTTCTAGCGCCGCTTCCGCAAACTGGCGCTGCAGGCTTTCATCAGTCAGCAAATGGAGCGCTTTACGAGCTGCGCCTTCAATATCTCCTACATCGACCAAGTAACCGGATTTACCGTTTTTGATCACCTCGGGAATCCCTCCGATATTGGTGCCGATGCACGGAACGCCGCAGGCCATCGCCTCCAGCAGCACTAAACCGAAGCTTTCCTTCTCGGACAAAAGCAGCTTTAAATCGCTGATGGCGTAAAGCTCTTCTACGCTGTCCTGTTTGCCCAGGAAAAGAACATCATCTTTTAGTCCGAGCTGTCTGACAAGCTGGCAGATCACGGTCATCTCCGGCCCGTCGCCGACGAGAATCAGCTTCGACTTCATTCGTTTGACAATGCTGCTGAAGACATGGATGACGTCCTGCACGCGCTTCACCTGTCTGAAATTGGATACGTGGATGATCACTTTTTCATCAGGGGCGATGCCGTACTGCTCTTTCAGCGAATGATGCTCCTGCTTTTTTAAATACACGCGCTCATCCACAAAATTATAGATCGTTTCGATTTTTTTGTTCGGTTTGATCAAATCGTACGTTTGCGCAGCAAGAGCTGAAGAAACCGCTGTTACGCGGTCAGACGACTCGATCGCAAACTTGATCAGATCTTTTAAAGACGGATCATAGCCGAGAACGGTTATATCTGTGCCGTGCAGCGTTGTGACCGTTTTAATGTTTCCGTTCAGCATTTGCTTCGCTAAAAAAGCGGAAATCGCGTGAGGCACCGCGTAGTGGGCATGCAGAACATCAAGCTGTTCCCGCTTCGCCACCTCCGCCATTTTGCTGGCCAAAGCCAAATCATACGGCGGGTGCTTAAACACGGCATATTGATTGACTTCGACTTCGTGAAAATAGATGTTGGAATACACTTTATTGAGCCTGTACGGAACACTTGATGTAATAAAATGAATTTCATGTCCTTTTTCCGCAAGGAGCTTGCCGAGTTCGGTAGCGATAATTCCTGATCCTCCGACACTCGGATAACATGTGATTCCGATTTTTAACTGTTTCATCATCCGCCCCCAAATAAATCGTTGTTTAACAGAAGAGTCCGCTTTGAAAAAAACCCTTCCGCGTATGCGACGCCGACCTCTTTTCCCAAAAGCTTTTCCCTTGCTTCGACCGTTTCAATATATCCGTTCGTCAGCGGTGTTTCAACCGACTGCCGGGAACGGGTGAACTGGCTCTGATAAGCAGCAAGGCTTTCCTTTTTTTGATTGATCGTTTCGGAAATGTCGATGACAAATTCAGGTTTGTGAAAACCGTTGATCATATAGTAGTACACGTTTTGGACTTTATGGGCCGGCTGTTTTTCTGCATCTTCGTATTTATGTATTCCAGCGGAAAAGACCGCTTCTTCGACGATTTCCGCTGCGTGCCCGTGATCGGGATGCCGGTCCTTCGGATAAGGGACAAAGACAAGCTTCGGCTTATGTTTTCGAATGACGGCAACCGCTTCCCTGATCGCCTCCTGGCTGGGAAACAGCCCCCTGTCCGGCAGCGTGAGGGAAATCCGCGCGCTGGCGCCGAGAATGTCGGCCGCCTGCGCCGCTTCGCTTTTTCTCGTTTCGACTGTTCCGTTTGAAGACAGTTCAGCCTGGGTTAAATCGCAGATGCCAATTTGAAAGCCTTTTTTAGTATATTTGGCAATGGTTCCTCCCATGCCGATTTCTACATCATCGCTGTGCGCGCCGAAAGCCAGTATATCAAGCATCTCGATCCCCGCCGTGGACAATGTTTCTGAATTCAAACGCGCCTTCCTCGACAGATCGGATCAAGATTTCCGCCGTTCCCATATTGGTGGCGAGCGGAATGGCATAAACATCAGACAAGCGGATAAGAGCTGACACATCAGGTTCGTGCGGCTGGGCCGTCAGCGGGTCTCTCAGAAAAATCACAAGGTCGATGTCATTTTTCGCGATTAAAGCACCGATCTGCTGGTCTCCGCCTAGCGGTCCCGATTGAAAACGCACGACGGGCAGCCCTGTCGCTTCGGTGATTTTTAAACCGGTCGTCCCTGTCGCAAACAGCTCGTGCTTTTTTAAAATATCTTTATAAGCGGTCGTCAGCTGAATCATGTCCTGTTTTTTTCGGTCATGGGCAATTAAGGCGATTTTCAAAGCGATTTCCCCCTTCTTGTTACTCTATGATATTTTCAAGGCCGTAGACAAGCTGATCGATTTTCATCACTTGTTCAACAGCCAGTTTCACACCAGACATAAAAGATGCGCGGTTGTATGAATCATGACGGATTTTCAAGGTTTGGCCGTCTCCGCCGAACATCACTTCCTGATGGGCGATCAATCCCGGCAGACGAACGCTGTGGAGACGGATTCCGTTTTGATCGGCTCCTCTTGCTCCCGGCAGAATTTCTTTTTCATCCGGATGCCCCTGCATTTTCGCTTCGCGAACAGCCGAAATCATTTCCGCCGTTTTCAAGGCCGTTCCGCTTGGTGCGTCAAGCTTTTGATCATGGTGCTGTTCAATGATTTCGACATCGGTAAAATAGTTGGCAGCCATTTGCGAAAACTTCATCATCAACACGGCTCCGAGCGCGAAGTTTGGCGCGATGATGGCTCCGATCCCCTTCTCGTCGGTCAGTTCCATAAGCTCGTTCAAGTCACTCTCAGAAAATCCTGTCGTTCCCACAACAGGACGGACGCCGTGCTCCAGCGCGATTTTTGTATGTAGCTTGCCGATTTCCGGCGTTGTCAAATCAATCAGAACGTCCGGAGCCGTTTCTGAAAAGCATTCGGTAATATCGGTGTAAATGACGGCTTCTGAACTTGATATCATCACGTCTGACAGCTTTTCACGGTTATATGTACGGTCGATTGCACCGACAAGCTCAAAATGTGCGGTATCTTCAACAAGTTTGACCGCTTCGCTTCCCATTCTTCCGCGCGGTCCTGCTATTGCGATTTTAATGGTCTCCTTTTGCATCTTGATTCTCCTCTACTTTCCTTCTTCTTTTCTTGTCCAGCGGTCTTTGTCACGGGTGTTGAACTTCTCCATGACCATATCATGCGCTTCATCCAATGATATATGAAGCGAATTCGCAAGACAAACTAAAACGAACAATACGTCGCCGATTTCTTCATCGATCTTTTTTTCCGATTCGGTTTTTTTCTTCGGCTTTTCACCGTAATGATGGTTGATTTCCCTCGCCAGTTCGCCAAGCTCTTCCGTCAGCCTGGCCATCATGGCAAGCGGACTGAAATAGCCTTCTTTAAACTGGCCGATATATTCGTCAACCTCACGCTGTATATCTTTCATCGTTTTTTCTTTCGTCATGCTGACAAAACCTCCTGTCATCTCTTACATGTTAGCGAATTCAAACAAGTTTGACAAATGTTTAAGACGGGTTTGCTGTTTTAAAACGGATACACTATAATATTAACGCCAGCTTATGGAAGGAAAGGAGTTTTTTTATGTTCGGAGACATCAGAATGAAGAACGTCCTGTTTATTTTAGCAGGCGCCGCTGTTTTTTCCTTTGGACTCGTTCATTTTAATATGCAGAACAACTTGTCGGAAGGCGGTTTTACCGGCATTACCCTGCTGCTTTATTTCCTGTTTAACATCGATCCTTCCATATCCAATCTGGTGCTGAACATCCCGGTCTTCTTCATCGGCTGGAAACTCCTCGGCAGAACGGTCTTCTCATATACCATTCTCGGCACAGTCAGTCTGTCGGTGTTTTTATGGATTTTTCAGCGCTTCCAGATTCATATGCCGCTACAAAACGATCTTGCGCTCGCGGCTCTTTTTGCAGGCGTTTTTATCGGTACCGGATTGGGCATTATTTTCAGATACGGCGGAACGACGGGCGGCGTCGATATTATTGTGCGGCTGATCAACAAATATTTTCAAGTGCCGATGGGCAAAGCCATGTTTGTGTTTGACGCCTGCGTCATTACATTATCCCTTATTTTTTACCTCTCCTATAAGGAAGCGATGTACACGCTTGTTGCCGTATTTGTCGCCTCAAAGGTCATCGATTTTATGCAGGAAGGCGGTTATGCTGCAAAAGGCGCCACCATCATCTCTGAAAAAAACGACCAGATCCAGCGCAAAATCATTGAAGAAATGGAAAGAGGCGTCACGGTTTTAAAAGGTCAGGGGTCATATACGAAAACAGAGCGGGACGTTCTCTACTGCGTCGTTCCGAAAAATGAGGTTTTCCAGCTGAAAAACGTGATTACCTCGGTCGACCCGCACGCTTTTGTAGCCGTAAGCGACGTACACGACGTTCTGGGAGAAGGGTTTACGCTTGATGAGAACAAAAATCCCATCACACGCTGATTGAAGGTCAGCAAAAAAAAGAAGCTCGCGATCAGCGGAGCTTCTTATTTCGGCCAATCTTTTTCTCTTTTTCTGCGCCTGTCCTCTTCAGCTTTATACTTTCTGAAACCGACATATGTCAGCGTCGAGAGGATAATGCTTCCTGTCGTCAGGATGACCCATAATAGTGAAGGGTCTGCATCATCTTCTTCTACTTGATCAAACACATCTTCCAAATCTTTTTCCAAAAGCGTCAGCCTTTCCAGCTTGCTGCTTTCCGTCATTTGCTGAAAGCCCCCGTTTTCCACGACCGCAATATGGTTGGAGACGCTTTTTAACTGCTTTGGCGAAACATCAATCGTTAAGCTTGGATAAATCGTATCATACAAGGATAAAAAATGATTCCACTTTTCCCTGAATGTCAGGTTGTCTTCTTTCTGAATCCCGGCCTTCAAAGCGCTGAAAGAATCCATGATCGGCTTTTTCAAACTGCTCCACAGCGGATCATGGTCAGATTCTATGGCGTCCATCAGCATTCTAAACTGGGCAGCGGCTTTAAATTTTTCCTGCTGTGCGACATCTTCGCTTTCCAGCCTTTTCAGCGTATCATGGTAGGCCAGACTGACCTGGCGGATTTCCGAGCCTGTCATAATACCCTCTGTTTCCCCATTCTCCGCTGCTTTCAGCCGTTTTTCAAAGTATTGAAGAATTTGTACCGCTTCCTCATATTGAGACTGCCTTGTTAGCTGGAATACCGTATCTGACAGTTCCGTCAATTCCTGCAAAGCCAATGATTCTTTCGCTTTTAAACCGGCCGCAGGAAAAACAAGCGCAAGCATCATGCAAAGGATCACCTTTCGTATCATTACGGTCCCTCCCACTCCTTCTATTAAAGCGTATGAAGAGAGGGACAAGGTTAGACCTAGATTGTGAATCCGTGTTACAGCTTAAAAGCTTTCCGGGACAAAACCAAGTAATAGGCCAAAGCGATCGAAGCGATACTGAGCCAAAATGTAAAATAGCCGATCTGCGGCATATATTGATCGAGCATTGAATAATTCGGCATCATGCCAAACAAGTAATCAATGACATCATTATGCAGCGTCCAAACAGCCGCAAGCGCCAAATGCCACCCTTTAAACCGGTAATGAGGGGCGTACAGCACGCCTTGCACAGCCATTGCGAAATGCGACGCGATCAGCATATAGCCCGTCCAATGGAGGCTTCCGGACACCGCAAGCACAAGAATATTCATCACAACCGCCCACAGCCCGTATTTGACGAGCGTAACAAGCGCAAGCGCCTCAAAGAGAGGAGCATTCCTTCCCAATAAAAGTCCGATGAGAACAAATAAAAAAAACAATGTCGCCGTCGGGCTGTCGGGAACGAAAATCAGAAATTTCGCAGGCGTATTCGTCAGTTGCGGAAGGTACCAGTAATACCCGTAAACCGTACCGAAGAAATTAATGATCAAAAGCAGCAGAAGCAGCGGCTTTTGAGCGAGCATGTAGGAAATCAGTTTCAAAGCAATCAACTCACAGTCTCTTTAAATAAAAAAAGCCGCCGCCGAGTCAGCTTCACAGACTGACCGCAGAAACGTGCGCCAAGAAGCAGCGGCCTTTCCGGCTTCCGTACGGTTCACGATCAGCAGCGGTCAAAATTGAAAAGGCCATCGACATCGTCGACAGCCCGAGAGGCTGACTTGGCGTCAGCTTCAGCTCTATCAAGAGTATAGCCTGCCTTCATCAACTTGACAACCGTTTTATTTCGCCGTTGTTTCGGAGATGAATTTAGACAGTTCTTTAAGCTCTTTATCAGATCCTTTAAAAACGCCAGCAGGCATTTCGCCTTTTCCTTCCTTGGCGATTTTCGCAATCTCTTCCGGAGACAAGCCGTTGTCAACGAGAGACGGGCCTGCCGCTCCTCCCTGCATGTTGTCTCCATGGCACGAAATACAGCCTTGCTCCTGATAAATCTTATACCCTGCTGCACTCGTATCTATATTGGCCTCTTCCTTGATCTTACCCTGCTCTTCAGCAGCGGCCCAGTCGTGGGTGACAACGGACTGCCATGTTAAGAAAATCGTCGCTGAAATTGCCAAAAGCATCAACCCTACGGCAACCGGGCGTTTAAACGGCCTTCTTTCAGGGCCTCTGTCAAGAAACGGTGCCAATAATAGCGCTCCGAATGCAATTGTCGGAATAATAATTGCGCCGACCACCGTATACGGCCCGGCAGCATATTCGTATTTCAGCAATTGGTAAAGAAATAGAAAATACCAGTCTGGCAAAGGTATGTAGCCGGTATCGGTCGGATCTGCCATCCGCTCGAGCGGAGGCTCATGCACGATGGTCAGCACGAGAAAACCGACAAGGAAAACCGCCCCGACCATCCATTCTTTCAACAGGAAATTCGGCCAGAACGCTTCCGTTTTCCCTGGAAATTCAGAATAATCTTTTGGAATATTCGGTTTTCTTTCCGCCGGGATCCGTGAATCACCGACAAACTTCATCCCTTTTCCCCTCTTCATGCCATCCCCTCCTTCTCAATTGAGTCGCTCGCTTACAGCGGCCCAGAAATTCCTTGCTTGCGAATCATGATAAAGTGTGCAGCCATCAGTCCGAACAGAGCGGCTGGCAGGAAAAAGACGTGTATGGCAAAAAAGCGCGTCAACGTCTGAGCGCCGACAATATCCGGATGACCGGCAAGCAGCGTTTTAATTTCCGAGCCGATCAGCGGCGTCGCCTCAGCAATCTGCAAACCTACTTTTGTCGCAAACAGAGCTTTCATATCCCAAGGCAAAAGGTAGCCTGTAAAACCTAAACCGAGCATGACAAAGAAGATCAAAACGCCGACAATCCAGTTCAGCTCTCTCGGCTTCTTATAGGCCCCCTGGAAGAAAACCCTGAGCGTATGAAGAAACATCATCACAATGACCAAGCTTGCCCCCCAGTGGTGCATTCCCCTTACAATCTGTCCGAACGCCACTTCATTCTGCAAATAATAAACAGATTCCCAGGCGTTTTTAATATCCGGAACGTAATACATCGTCAAAAACATGCCGGACAGCACCTGAATCACCGTAACGAAAAACGTCAATCCCCCGAAGCAGTACACGAAAGCTGAAAAATGGTGAGCCGGGTTCACGTGTTCAGGAACTTCATGGTCGGCGATGTCCCGCCAGAGCGGCGTAATGTCAAGTCTTTCGTCCACCCAGTCATAAATTTTGTTTAGCATGATCACCCATCCTTCCTCGGCTTGGCTTTCCCTAAGTAAAGGTAGCCGTCTTTAACCTCTTGCTCATAGCGGTCCAAAGGAGCAAGAGGCGGAGTTCCGGGCACGTTGGTACCATCCTTTTCATAAAGTCCGTAATGGCACGGACAAAAGAACTTATTCGGATTTTTAGGATCGCTGTTCCAGTTGACCGTACACCCCAAATGTTTACAAACCGGTGATAAAGCTACAATTTCGTCCCCACTTTTGAAAACCCACGCTGATCTCGATTCTTCCGATTCGTACCAGGCATCCACTTGTTTGATTTTAAAATCGAAGCGCTGCGGTTCATTTGTCAGTTCATCAACGCTGACAACCTGAACCATGTCCTGATCTTCAGTCGGCCTTAAAACCGGATCGAGCGCGAAGCGAACCATAGGCATGAGCATCCCCGCCGCCATAAAGCCGCCGACTCCGGTCAGCGTATAGTTTAAAAACTGACGTCTGGATACCCGATGTCTTTTTTCGCTCATCTTCATATCCCCCCTCAAGTCCCCAGCTACAATATAACTGAAATAGAAAAAAATTCATGAAACTAGGACACCCTCATAATATATCAATATTTTAGGAAGGTCAACATTCCCAAAATCATTATACAAAGGAAATGTAAGTGTTTTTATTAAGAGTTCCAATATTGTAACAAAATGTTCAATATTTGCTCAATTTGGTCTTCCAGCAGCTTCTGCTTTAACGAATCCTTCATATGTTCGAGAGGAATCGCCGGAACCCACAGCAGCTTTTGCTCGCTTTCGAGCACCTGCTTCCAGCGTTCATCCGTCGTTAAAAAAACGATGTGGCGAAAATGTTTTCCGGCCATTTCTTTTAAATCGGCGATATGCTGCGCCGATTTTTCATTCGCATCTAAATATGTACAGGGCGGAAACAAATAGATTCTGCCCTTCAGCTGCCTTTCAAGTTCTTCTGCAAGTATAGACGTAAATTCCCCTTTTGATACGGCCGATTTAAACTGATCTCCCAAATTAACCGATATTAAAGGGATGACAGCTGTATCGATGTATTCTTTCGCGTTCAAGTAAATATCCGCATCGTGCGTATTCCATTTCACGGCTCCCGGCCTCCTCGTTTTGACAGCGCTTTCTCCGGAGCTGAACAAGCCTTGCTCTCGGCAAGGCTTGATTGGCAGCGGATTATCGCAGCTGGCTCAGTTGTTTAGCTAGTTTTTCGAAGCTTTCTTTATCTTGGCGGTCAAGCGCTTCATCGATTTCCCGCAGCAGCTTTTGTCTCTGAAAAGTGGAAATGGAATGCTCCAAAATCTGTTCAGCGACAATTTTATCTTTTTCATTTTCATATAGGTCTTTCGGAATATGGGGATTGGCTTCGAGTACAGCCGCATATTCCGGAGAATTATAGGCTGAGCGGAAGTTCAGCTGGATAAAGAGATCCTGCTGCTTATTCAGCCTGATATCATGAAATGATTTTTCTGCATCGGTCGTCATGACATTTTCTTTATAAAAACGAAAAGGCACTTCCTCAACGCAGTGGGTAGACATGATAATGCCCCTCGGACAAAATTCGGCCTGCTCGACAAAATGCACTTTTTCCATCAGCGAGTCATGGCTCATTAAATAATTCAGAATCCATACACACTCTCTTCGTTTCAGCTGATAATGGTTGAGAAACCAGCGGATAAAATCTTTTTTTTCATTGACAGAAACAGGGGTCTGCATGTTATTCCCTCCTCTATCGCATCTTGTGTATTACTTTATAAATTCCACACAAACCGATCATATCCTGCTTATTCAAAGGAATTTTCATCTTCGATTCTGAAAATCGTCTCCTGGACTTCCTCGTTTGCCGGGTCGAGCTCTGCCAGTTTTTTCAGCAGAGGCAGCGCTTCTTTTCGCCGTCCTTCTTCTAGCAGAAACATTGAATATTCGTAAAGGAAATCGGCGTCATCCCGATAGTGCAAAAATGCGTTCTCATATTCCTCACGCGCCTTGTCGTACACCTCTGTCCGGGCGAACGCCGATGCCAGATGCCAGCTGAACTTCGGATCATCCTCTCCGTATTTGCGCACTTCCTGTACAAGTTCAATAATGCTCTCATCGTCGTCTTCTTCAAGAAACAGGGCAAGCAGGGTATGGACGGCTTCCAGAAATCCGGGGTCCAGCGCCAGCGCTTCACGAAGCAGCTCTTTCGCTTCCGAATGCCTTTTCGTTTTTAAGGCTGCTTTTGCAGCAGAAAGATAAAGCTCTTTGTTGAATTCATCGAAGCGGATTCCTTCTTTTGCCGTTTCAAATGCTTCTTCATAAAGCCCTTCTGCTTCAAAGCTGTTTGCCAGAGGCTTGTAAAGTGAAGAATAAGCAGGATCCATTTCCTTCAGCTCTGTCAGTTGTTTAATCGCAGTTTTAGGATACCCCGCTTTCAGCGCCGTAAAACCAAACCCGAACAGTGTGTTGGGCTCCGGGTTCTCCTTGACGGCTTTTTCATACCATTCAAGCGCTTCTTCAAACGCGCCGGATGAACTTAATGATTCCGCCAGCCTTTGGTACACATTGACGCCGCCGATGACGGCTTCTTCTTCGGCCGCTTTTTTGAATTGACGGACCGCTTTGCCGTAAGCTCCCTGAGTGAAATACAGCTCTCCCAAGGCAAAATCGATAATCGGCTCATCCGGCAAAATGGCTTGGGCCTTTAACAGCTTTTGCTCGCTGACTTCAAACAGACCCTGCATCTGATAGAGGTCAGCCATTAAAAGCAGGCACTGCGGGTACGCTTCATCTGTTTCCGGAATCGTTTCGAGCACGCTGAGCGCTTTTTCTTCCTGGTCGGTTTCGATGAGGAGTTCGGCATAAAAGCATGTCAGTTCCGTTTCATCCGGATACAGTTCATGGAGATCATTCGCGATGGCGATAGCCTTATCGACAATGCCCCATTCGTAATACAGCTGAGCTACTATGGCTTTGTCTTCATCATGAAGGTCAGACTCGATATCAGCAAGCTTTTTCAATCCGCTTTCCGGGTGGCCTGCTTCAACTAATTTTATGGCTTCTTGAATCGAAGTATTCAAATCTAAACGTCCCTTTCTTTCGTCAATTCATCGCCTGCCGTATCAGCCGGCATATCGCGGTGAGTTACTTACTATCATAATTCACGCGGCGGCTTCCGGCAAATATGTTGCCCGCACACCTGTATGAAGCAGATTGATTCTGTTAAGACAAGCTATGCGGGAGACATTCGTTTTATGATCAAACGCCCGGCTTTCATGATTTTCCGGGCTGAAAAAGCCTGAGCACAAGGCTTCAGGCTTTTTTTGCAAGCTTTTCAATATGTTCAAAAAACGAAGGATATGAGACGCTCACAGCTTCAGGCTGTAAAATGTCGATCGGCTGCTCGCAGATGCAGGCGGCGATTCCCAGCATCATTCCGATCCGGTGGTCCCCGTGGCTTGAGACTTTCGCGCCGCCTGTAAGAGGCGTCCTGCCGTGAATCTTCATCCCGTCTTCTGTCGGCTCGATGTTCGCACCGATTTTTTTCAGCTCTGAGGCGACGGTATCGATTCGGTTCGTTTCTTTTACTTTGAGCTCAGCCGCGTCTTTGATGACCGTCGTTCCTTCAGCCTGTGTAGCGAGAAGAGCGATGATCGGTATTTCATCGATGAGGCGCGGGATCAAATCGCCCGAAATCTCAGCGGCTTTCAAAGAGGACGTTTTGATTCTGAGATCGCCGTACGGCTCGGCGTTTCCGGCATTTTTTTCTTCGATTTCAAGATCGGCCCCCATTTCTTTCAAGACATCGATGATTCCCGTCCTGGTCGGATTGAGTCCGACATTGCGAAGCACGACTTCACTGTCAGGAACTAGGGAAGCCGCTGCCAGGAAAAACGCAGCTGATGAAATATCACCCGGCACGAAGACTTCGGCCGCTTTCAGCTGCTGCCCGCCCTCAATTGTTACGCTTGTTTCATCTTCCTGAAGGCTGACACCGAACATTGACAGCATCCGTTCCGTATGGTCTCTTGATTTATGAGGCTCCGTCACCGTTGTGGCGCCTTCGGCCTGCAGACCTGCAAGCAAAACGGCAGATTTGATTTGCGCACTTGCAACAGGCGACTGAAAATCGATCGCTGCCAGATGTCCGCCGCGGACAGAGAGCGGTGTATATTCCCCTCCGGCGCGGCCGTCGATTTTCGCTCCCATTTTTCGAAGCGGTTCTGTGACACGCTTCATCGGCCTTTTGGCGATGCTCTCATCGCCGGCGACTGTGCTGTGAAACGGGCGTCCCGCCAAAATGCCGAGCATCAGCCTGATCGTCGTTCCGGAATTCCCCACGTCAAGGAGTTCCGCAGGTTCAGCCAGCTGATCGAGCCCTTTGCCGAGGACGGTGACATCACTGCCATTCTGTTCGATTTCCACACCCATTTTCCGAAAGCAGGCGATCGTGCTCAAGCAGTCGGCTCCTGGCAAAAAGTTTTTGATGACCGTTTTCCCTTCTGCTATGGCTCCGAACATAACAGAGCGATGAGAGATGGATTTATCTCCCGGAATATGAAGCTCTCCTTTTAGTGAACTGATTTTTCCTCTTTTCATGTGTTCCACCTCAATCAGCATAAAATGTTTCATATTTTGCGCGGGTTTGAATGCATTTTTCGGCGCGTTTTCGATCTTCATCGGATTGAAAGCTGATTCTGAGAACACCGTTTATGTCTTCCCTTGTTTCAATAATCCGGATGTTCGTAATGCTGATTTTCTCGTCAGCGAGAATCGCCGTAATTTCCGAGATGACCCCGGGATGGTCGGGGACATCGACATAAAGATCGTAAAAGGAAGGAATCGCGCCTTTTTGCCGCAAAGGCAGACCGTCGCGGTATTCCTTGGCCTGCCGAAAAAATTCAAACAGCCCGTCTGCATCTTCATTTTCGATAAAAGACTGGATTCTGTCCAGCTCAAATTTCCATTCGTCAAACCGTTCCAATATTTTATCTTTATTGTGCAAAAGAATATCGCGCCACATCGCCGGGCTGCTTGAGGCAATTCTCGTAATATCGCGGAAGCCCCCTGCGGCAAAACGCTTGACGAGCGGATAATGATCTTCGAATTTGACGGTCTGGTGGACGAGACTGGCCGCTACGACGTGCGGAAAGTGGCTGATTACGCTTGTAACGGCGTCGTGTTCAGCCGGAGACATTTCCACAAACTTTGCATTTGTTCCTTTGAGCAGATCTTTTAAGGAAGCAACCGCTTCTTTGCCGGCGGAGCCGGAAGGCGTCAAAATGTAAAACGCGTTCTCGAAAAGGAAGTCTTTGGCGGCTGCGACGCCCGATTTATGCGATCCGGCCATCGGATGGCCCCCGATAAACCTGTATTCATCCGGCAGCACTTTCTCGGCATGGCTGACGACCTTTTGTTTCGTGCTGCCGACATCTGTAATGAGCAGCTTTTTTCTGATGCCTGAAGCGGCAAGTTCATCAAGCATGTGAAGCGTCTGTTCGACCGGCGCCGCTAAAAAAACGGTTGATGCTTCTTTCACCCCTTCTAAAAAAGAAACAGCCGGAGCATCAATAACGCCAAGCTTTTGTGCAGCTCTTGCCTGCTCTTCTGACACGTCAAACCCGATGATCCGTTTGCCGGGGTGTTCCTTTTTGATGGCAAGGGCGATCGAACCGCCGATTAAGCCCAAACCGGCCAATAAAATCGTTTCATTTGGTTGAGTCATTTTTTATCACCTAAGTTCATCAATAGACTAAAGAGGTGACTGAATCATCACCTCTTACAACATGCCGGCTAACGTTTTCAACAAGCCTTCGTTCTGTTCCTTCGTACCGACCGATATTCTAAGGAATGTCGGAAAGCCGAGCGCATTCCCCGATCTGACGATATAGCCTTTTTTCAGCAGCTCCATGAAAAGTTCGTCTGCATTCCGTTTAAAATCGATCAGCACAAAGTTCGTTTGTGAAGGATAGTAATTTAGCCCGTGCTCATCACAGAAATCGTAGTACTGTTTGAGCCCTTCATTGTTTTTTCTCACGCAATCGTCGATAAATGCCTGATCGCCCAGCGCGGCAAGCGCGGCAGCCTGGCCGAGCCGGTTTGTATTAAACGGCTGTCTCGCCGGCTCAACCGCCTGAATCAGCTGTTCAGAGGCAATCCCGTAGCCGACCCTCAAAGACGCTAAACCGTAAGCTTTTGAAAACGTCCTGAGAATCATCAAGTTCGAAAAGCGTTCCAAAAGCGGAATGGTCTCAGGGTAGTCTTGAGCCGTTACGTATTCGTAATAAGCTTCATCGACGACAGCAAGGACATGTTCCGGGACTTTTTCAAGAAAACGGATCAGGTTGCGGCTGGATTCATACGTTCCGGTCGGATTGTTCGGGCTGCAAACCCAGACAACCTTCGTCTGTTCATCGATCGCCTCCAGCATTGCATCCAGGTCGTGGCAGCCGTTGTCAAGCAGGCCGATTTCCCTGACTTCCGCTCCTTCGATGACAGCATTGTGCTTGTATTGTGAAAATGTCGGATTCGCCATTACAGTGTTTGATGCAGGATCCAACAAAGAGCGGGAAATAATTTGAATGACTTCGTCCGTTCCGTTTCCAAGGATGATGTTCGTTTCGTTTACGCCGAGATGGGAGGCAAGCTTTGTTCTTAATGCCGCACTATAGCCGTCAGGATAGAGAGCCATTTGCTGCACTTCGGTCTGGAGCGCTGCTTTTGCCGCTTCCGAACAGCCGTAAGGATTTTCATTTGAAGCGAGCTTGACGACCCGGTCGAGATTGAATTCTTTTTTGACCTCTTCAATCGGTTTGCCCGGCTTGTAAGGCGTTAATTGTTTTAACTGTTCTTTAATTTGCAACATTCTGTCACCTCATTTTACCATGTACGATCCGCTAAATGTCTTAGCGTATGCCTCAAACGCCTTTAAGGCTTGTTCCCTTGTCTCAGGGGCGATGAGTTCGTCTTTCAGCTCTTCGATCTTTCTGACAAGGGCGCTTCCCACGACAACGCCGTCCGCCAGTTCATTCATCATCTCCACTTGTTTGGAGCTGGAAATCCCAAACCCAACGGCAACCGGGACGGAGCTCATTCCTTTAACTGACCTGATAAATGAAGAAACAGAATCTTCGAATTCATTGCGCACACCTGTCACACCGAGCGAAGAAACGCAATACACAAAACCTTCCGCTTGCTGCGTTATTTTTTGAATGCGCGATTCGCTTGTCGGCGCGACCAGCGAAATATAGGTAATCCCGTGTTTTTTACACTGCTGCTGCAAATATACACTTTCCTCAAAAGGAAGGTCCGGTACAAGGAGTCCGTCTAGCCGATTTTGTCGCAGTAAAGCGAAAAAGTGATCTGTATCTAATTGTAACACAGGATTATAATACGTAAAGAGAATAATCGGAATATGGACGCCGTTTTTTTTCATTTCACCGCCAAGCCTGATCGCTTTTACGATGTTCATGTCGTTGTCAAGCGCCCTTTTGGACGCGCGCTGAATCACCGGGCCGTCAGCGAGCGGATCAGAATACGGAACCCCGAGTTCAAGGGCGGACGCCCCCGCCTCTTGAAGGGATTTCGCCAGCTCGATCGAGATTTCAGGCAGCGGGTCTCCCGCTGTAATAAACGGAACAAATAACTTATCGGACGGCTGTTTTTTCAGATTGAACATCTTGATTCACCTCTTCTTCCAACACCTTCATCAAGGTATGGACGTCTTTGTCTCCCCTGCCTGAAAGGCAGACGAGAACACTTTTCTCTCTCGGCAGTTCTTTAGCGATGTCAAATGCTTTTGCCAATGCATGGGCGGATTCAATAGCCGGCAAAATGCCCTCTGTCTCTGTCAGCAGCCTTAATGCCGAGACCGCTTCATCATCAGTGACAGATTCATACGTGACGCGCCCTGTTTGATGAAGATGAGCGTGCTCGGGGCCGACCCCCGGATAATCAAGTCCTGCTGAAATGGAATAAGGCTCAATGATCTGTCCGTACTCGTCTTGAATCAAGTAGGTCAAAGAACCGTGGATAACGCCTTTTGTACCCTTTGTGATCGTTGCCGCGTGAAGGGGGGTGTCGACACCTTTTCCCGCAGCTTCGACTCCGATCAGTTCAACAGTTTCTTCAATGAACGCGCTGAACATCCCGATCGCATTGCTTCCGCCTCCGACACAGGCGACAACTTTATCGGGGAGGCTTTGCTCCAATTGATAAAACTGCGCTTTCGCCTCTTCGCCGATCATCCGTTGAAATTCACGGACGATATAAGGATACGGGTGCGGCCCGACGACGGAACCGATCATGTAAAAATGATCCTGGCAATGCTGAACCCAGTAACGGATCGCCTCGTTTGTAGCATCTTTTAATGTCCCGTTTCCGCTTGACACCGGAACGACCTCCGCTCCCAAGAGCTTCATCCGGAACACGTTCAGCGATTGTCTGGCAACATCTTCTTCACCCATAAAGACAATGCATGACAAGCCGAACTTTGCAGCGACAGTCGCCGCAGCCACGCCGTGCTGCCCTGCGCCGGTTTCAGCGATGAGCTTTGTTTTCCCCATTTTCTTGGCCAACAGAGCCTGGCCGAGGGCATTGTTGATTTTGTGGGCGCCTGTATGGTTTAAATCTTCTCTTTTTAAATAAATCTTCGCTCCGCCCAGCTGCTTTGTGAGCCGGTCAGCGAACGTCAAAGCCGTCGGCCTGCCTGAGTAGTCTTTTAAAAGCTTTTGATAATCCTTTTGAAACGAGGGGGCGTCTTTCAGTTCAAGAAACGCTTTTTCGATTTCTTCCAAAGGCTGCATGAGTGTTTCCGGCACGAATTTCCCGCCAAAATCACCAAACCTGCCTTGTTCATTCGGATATGAATACATGTTCGAACATCCTTTCTTCTAAAAGGCCGATCAGCTTTTCGCTTTTCCTGCCTCTTTCTTCAATTCCGCTTGCCAGGTCGATTCCCGGCGGGCGCCGCTTTAAAAGATCCGCGATTGTGTACGGGTTCACGCCCCCGGCGATAAACAGTCGCTTTCTTTCTCTTTGCGCTGCATCTTTATACATCGGAACGCTGTCCCACGAAAACGAAACGCCCGTTCCTCCTCTGAGCCCTTTAACAGATGAGTCGATGACATACCCGTCGATGTAAGGTGCGAAAGATGCCATGCGCTGAACGGTATCATCCCCATGGTGGAGCGCCTTCCAAATCTCGCAGTCTGTCATGCTTTTCAGCCGCTTGATATCTGCCTCTGTTTCATCTCCGTGAAGCTGGATCACGTCCAAACCGGCATCTTTTACGATTTCTGCTATTCTGCAAATATTTTCATTAACAAAGACGCCGACAAGCTTTTTACCCGCTGTATCCGTTTTGCCACACCAGCGTTTCACATCCTCCGGGTCTGCCGACCGTCTGCTTTCGGCGAAAATAAATCCGAGGTAATCGGCTTTCGAGCGGGCTGTCACCTTTAAATCTTCCAATGAATGAATCCCGCAATATTTTAAGCCCGGTTTCTCCATCATCCGTTCTCTCCGAATAACGCATGGACAGCCTTCAGCTGTGACGGCTCTCTCATTAACGATTCGCCGACTAGCACAGCCCGGGCTCCGCACGCTTTTACAAAAGCGAGGTCTTCCGATTGTCCGATGCCGCTTTCGCTGATAAGAACGCTCCCTGACGGAACGAGTTTTGCCATACGCTCCGTTTGCCCGACGGATGTTTCAAAGGTTTTTAGATTTCGATTGTTTACGCCGATGATTTCGGGTGTAAAGACATTTAAAATACCTTCAAGCGTCTCTTCGCCATGAACTTCGACAAGCACATCCATGCCTTTTTCAGCAGCTTGCTGATAGAGGTCAAACAGCTTTTGCGGTTCAAGCGCTTCTCCGATCAGCAGGATCGCATCCGCTCCGATGCGGTCCGCTTCTTCAACCTGAATGGAATCAATGATAAAATCCTTGCGCAGTACTGGCAGCGAAACCGAGCGTTTCACATCTGACAAATAACTGTTCTTCCCTTGAAAAAAAGGTGTATCTGTCAGAACAGACAAACAGTCGGCTTTAGCCTGTTCGTACTGTTTAGCGATTTTTACGGGCTCAAAGTTTTCCTGAATCACACCTTTTGACGGTGAAGCTTTTTTCACCTCCGCAATTAAAGCGACAAACCGGTTAGGAGAAAGAAGCGCCTTTTTAAATGACCGCTTTGGCAGCTTCAAATCTTCCGGCAGTTCGATTTTCAGAATGTCTTCTCGTTTTCTATCAATAATTTGATTAAGCATACAACTCTTCCTCTTTCTGTTTTAATCGTTCCAGCTGATCAAGCGCCTCACCGCTTGCAACAGCTTCTAAAGCGAGTGCAACGCCTTCTTTTAAACCCGGAGCCTGTTCTGCGACGTATAAAGCGGCTCCGGCATTAAACGCTGCGATATGAACAGCCGAATCCGGAGCGCGGTTTTTCAAAATATCGACGATGAGACGGCCGCTTTCTTCAGGCGTCGCCACCTGAATGTCGCTTATCCTGCCGAACGGCAGACCGACATCGCCAGGCTCAACGGTGTATTCGTATGTTTTGCCGCCTTTCAGTTCAATCACATCTGTCGGCGATGTGATCGACAGTTCATCAAGACCGTCCCGGCTCGATACAAACAATACGTGTTCCGGTTCAAACGCTTCAAGTGCGCGGGCCATGAGCTTTGCTTTTTCAATCGAGTAGACGCCGATCACCTGGCGCTTGGCTTTCATTGGATTGCTGAGCGGGCCGAGCAGATTGAATACGGTTCTAAAAGCCAAATCCTTCCTTGCGCCGGCCACGTGCTTCATGGAAGAGTGATAGCTTGGCGCATAGAGGAATCCCATATTGCGGCGTTCAATGCTCTGAATCGTTTCTTCAGGCGACGTCTGAATTGAAACGCCGAGATATTCGAGAACATCAGCGCTCCCGCTTTTTGAAGAAACGGAACGATTACCGTGTTTGGCGATTTTTGCCCCGGCTGATGAAGCGATGATCGCCGCCGCTGTGGAAATGTTGAAGGTGGAGCTTCCGTCTCCTCCGGTTCCGCACGTATCAACAACATCTTCCGGCCCGTTTATTGTTTGCGCCTGCTCCCGCATGGCTCTGACAAATCCCGCAATCTCTTCAGCCGTTTCTCCCCTGTAGGCGAGAACGGACAGGAGGCCTCCAATTTCCGCGGCGCTCAGCGAGCCGGTCATCATGTCACGCATGATGCTGTGTGCCTCGGTTTCATTCATTGTTCCTCCATTAACGCATGATTTCAGCAGTTCGTTCATTGCCGTCCTCCCCCTTTTCGAGAAACATTTCTTCAGCGATTTGAATCGTTTTTAACAGAGCCCCCGCTTTATTGCAGGTCTCTTCCCACTCTTTTTCAGGCACGGAGTCGGCTACGATGCCTGCTCCGGCCTGGATGGACGCCACTCCGTTTTTCACGCTCATCGTCCGGATCGTGATGCATGAATCGATATTTCCGTCAAATCCGATATAAGCAATGCATCCCCCATATGTTTCCCTCGGTTCGGGCTCAAGTTCATTTAAAAGCTGAATCGCGCGGATTTTCGGAGCGCCGGTCAAAGTTCCGGCCGGAAATGCGCTCATTAAAGCGTCTACCGGATGAACGCCCGCTTTTAACGAGCCGGTTACGATCGAAATGATGTGCATGACGTGTGAAAAGGAAACGATTTTCGTAAACTCGGGCACTTGGACAGATCCGTACTCAGCTACTCTGCCGATATCATTTCTCGCCAAATCGACGAGCATGTAGTGCTCCGCTTTTTCTTTCTCATCAGCCAAAAGATCTTTTTCGAGCCGCTTATCTTCAGCCTGATCACCGCCTCTTTTCCTCGTGCCGGCAATCGGATGAATTTCAAGATGACCGTTTTGAACATGGATCAGGCGTTCAGGCGAGCTTCCGACGAGATCGCGGTCAGGAAGCTTCATGTAGTACATGTACGGGGACGGGTTGACCATTCTCAGCACTCTGTATAACTCAAAAGAACTGACCTTCACCGGAATATCGAACCTTTGCGAAAGGACGCCTTGAAAAATGTCTCCCGCTTTAATGTACTCTTTCAAGCGATTGACATCGGCCAAAAACCGGGATTTCTCATATGTTGATTGAACCCCTTTAAAGCTGGGGGCCGTGTGCCGTCCTTGCGGGAGAAACAGCTCTTTCGTCGTTTTCCGGCCTGACAGCCTGTGTGTAAGCTGTTTGAGCTCTTCTTTCCCCTTTTTAAAAATGCGCTGTTTCTCCTCCCTTGTTTCACTGCCTTCAAGCCTTGCATAGTGGATGAAATGCAGCTTTTTCAGCTCGTGATCATAGGCGATCATCGTCCGGCAGACAAACAGGAGGCATTTTTCCATCTCCGTTTCTTTGCTGTGCCCTTTGACGGACGGTTCAATGAGCGGCATTAAATCATAGCTTAAATAGCCGACCGCTCCCCCTGTAAACGGGATGTCGAGCTCAGGCGCTTTGATCGAATATGTCTCCGACATCCATTCGAGAATTTCTTTTAACTGTGAAGCTGAATAAAGCTTTTTCTGCTTTTGATCGCAGGCGTGAAACCGGCCGCATTCTTCTTTGATCGTCAAAAAGGGATCCAGACCAATGAAAGAATATCTTGACCATGCAGAGGTTTCATCCTGGCTTTCCAGCAAATACACGATGTTTTCCTGCAGCTTCTCGACCAATTGAACGGGCGTCAGCGTATCGACGGAAAAACTCTCAATTATCGGTATTGTTTTAAAGTGTGAAGTATCCTCTGAAAAAGAGGCAAAATCGGTTTGCAGACTCAACAATCTCTCACTCCTTATTCAGGCGGAGAGAATGAGAAGAAGGCCTTTAGAGGACAAATGATTGAATTGAAGAGGGGAAAACGAAACAAACCCAAAAGAACAGCGTCTTTTGGGTAGAATGAATAAACGTTTTGTCTCAACTCAGCTCATCTCAGCTCATTCTCAATCTACCCTAGTCTCATACTCAGCTTTTCTAAACTAAAACCCCATACACACTCCTGTGTATTTCAAGGTTTCTACAATCGTATTACAATTCAGTATTTTTTGTCAATGATAAATCAGGTCTGAGCGTTACGGCATTTTCTAAATAAACGTGGCGGACTTCATCCTGCCGCATATCCGTCTGAACCGTCATCATCACTCTGATGCATTTTTTAAGGGCGTGTTCAACATCCATTTCCTGCATGCACATGACGGGCACATGCTGCCAGCCGTCAAACGTTCTGACGACCTTTGCGGGAAAAGCAGCGTGAATATCGGAAGTGGCAGAAATGAAGATCTGCACGACTTGCTCAGGTTTGAGTTGATTTTCATCGATCATTTTTCCGATCAGCTGCTTCGTCCGCTCCGTAATGTCTTTTTCTGTATCCTGGTCAACTGTCGTCGCTCCCCGAATTCCGCGCATCATCATTTGCCTCCCTCCAATCTCCACATATTCAGCCATCGTTCAATTTCATCGGCTTTAAAGGAGTGCAGCCGCACACTGCCGATCTTATCCAGCAGAACAAACTGAATGATGCCTCTGCGTGTTTTTTTATCGTTCATCATTCGATTGATGAGAGCTTCTGTTGAAACTTCGCGTTTTACGCTTTCCGGATAGCCGAGATTTTTCAGCCAGGCGGCGATTTTTGTGCGGTCAACAGGACAATTCAACACCTTCTCGCTGACAAACAAAGCAAATTGCATGCCTAAAGCGACAGCGTCGCCATGGGTCATCTCTCCGTAGCCGTATTCGGCTTCAACGGCGTGGCCAAGCGTATGCCCAAAATTCAGATAGGCCCTGATTCCCTGTTCGTGCTCGTCTTGTGAGACAACTTCCGCTTTAATCGAAATGCCTTTGTACACCATTTCACTGAGCTGGCCGGTCGTAATCGCTTTAATTGAATCAATTTTAAGCAATTCGTTCAAGAAAGATTCATCACGGATAAATGCGTGCTTAATGACTTCCGCAAGACCTGAACGCATTTCTTTTTCAGAAAGCGTGCTCAAGCATTCGGTATCATAAACCACCGCCTTCGGCTGATGAAAAGCGCCGATTAAGTTTTTTCCGAGCGGATGATTAATGGCAACTTTCCCTCCGACCGCGCTATCATGAGACAGCAGAGTCGTTGGGAATTGCACATAATCGATGCCCCTCATAAAAGTTGAAGCGACGAACCCTGCAAGATCGCCGACAACGCCGCCGCCCAGCGCCACAATGCATGACGAACGGTCAAGGTGAAATTGAATGGCTTCCGTCTGGAGCTTCATAAACAGATCGATTGATTTGGCCTGTTCACCGCTTGGCACCGCAACCTTTTTGACGGGCCATTTGCTGCGGAGAAGGCCGAACAGTTCTTCTCCATAGTGTTTATCAACTTCTTCGTCGGTGATCAATAGCACTTTCGTCATCGGAAGGTTCAAGGATGACAAGAGCTCTGCCGCGTTTTTTCTAATGCCTCCCCCGATGAACACCGGGTAGGACAAAGAAGCGGTTTCGATTTGAAGTGATTTCATTAAAACTCCCTCGCAAGCTTTCTCATTTTCTCAACATTTTCAGCGATCCGGTCCATTTGGTCAACGCCAAACTGCTCGACGATCGCCTTGGCGATTTCCCATGCAACAACCGCTTCAGCCACTACGCTTGCGGCAGGGACAGCGCAGGAATCGGAACGCTCGATGCTTGCTGTAAACGGCTCTTTCGTCTCGATATCAACGCTTTTGAGCGGTTTGTATAACGTTGGAATCGGCTTCATCACGCCTCTGACGACAATCGGCATTCCCGTTGTCATCCCGCCTTCAAGGCCGCCGAGACGGTTTGTAGCGCGCGTATAGCCTTTTTCTTCGTCCCAAATGATTTCGTCATGGACTTCACTGCCGTTTTTGCGTGCAGCTTCAAAGCCGATGCCGAATTCAACACCTTTAAAAGCATTGATGCTCAGCACGGCGGCAGCCAGCTTGCTGTCGAGTTTGCGGTCGTAATGGACATAGCTGCCGACTCCTACCGGCACCCCTTCAACAATCACCTCGACGATTCCGCCGATCGAATCGCCATTTGCTTTTGCTTCATCGATCGCGTCCATCATTTTTCTGCCCGCTTCTTCGTCATAGCATCTGACAGGAGACTCTTCGGTTACTTTTTTCAAGTCTTCGATAGATTCATAATTTGTTTTTTCGGCTTTTACTCCGCCGATCTCCAGCACGTGGCCGGCCACTTGGATGCCGAGCTGGGAAAGGATCTTTTTGGCGACGGCTCCTGCCGCCACACGGACGGTCGTTTCTCTGGCAGATGAACGTTCAAGCACGTTGCGCATATCTCTGTGCCCGTATTTGATCGCGCCGTTCAAATCAGCGTGACCCGGTCTTGGCCTTGAAATCTGTCGTTTCATTTCGCTTTCTTCTTCAGCCGTGATCGGCTCTGATCCCATGATTTTCGTCCAGTGTTTCCAGTCGTTGTTTTCGACGACGAGAGCGATCGGCGATCCAAGAGAACGCCCGTGCCTTACACCGCTTGTGATCCGTGCCTGATCTTTTTCGATTTGCATCCGGCGTCCGCGGCCGTGGCCTTTTTGACGTCTTTGAAGCTCGTAATCAATGTCTTCTTTTGTGATATAAAGCCCTGCTGGGACTCCTTCGATAATTGTCGTAAGCTGCGGACCGTGAGATTCACCGGCTGTTAAATACCTCATGCTTTCGTTCTCCCTTCATCACATTAACGCTTTTAAGTAAAACTATAACATAACCTTTTATAAAAAGTCAGCTAACTTTTTTGATAGAAAAACGTATCTGTCGATTGAAAACCGTATTTTTCCGGATTGAAGATCTGTTCCGTGCTTCCGACAAACAAAACTCCATTATTCTTCAAACTGCCGCTGAACTTATGATAGATCTTCTCTTTTGCTTCCTCTGTAAAATATATGAGAACATTGCGGCATACGATGATATCAAAATCTTTCTCATATGCATCAGCCAGTAAATTGTGTTTTTGAAAGCGAATGTTTTTCTTGATCTCGTCTTTGACGGCAAATCGGTTTCCGTCTTGCGTAAAATAAAGTTCCTTTATCTCTTTCGGCACTTCCTGAAGAGATCTTTCCTGATACACGCCTTCTTTCGCTTTCGCAAGAACTTTGTCATCGATATCTGTTGCGATGATCTGATAGTCTGAGAGGCCTTTCTGTCTGCTTAAAATCATCGATAATGTATACGGCTCTTCACCGGTTGAACATGCCGCACTCCATACTTTCAATGTTTTCGCAGGCTTTAAGAGCGGGAGGATGGTTTTTTCGAGAACCTCCCACCTCTTATAGTTTCTGTAAAATTCTGAAACATTAATCGTCATCCTGTCCAGCGTTTCCTGCAGAAGAGCTTCATTCTTTTCTAAAGCGAGCGCAAATTCGCGGAAATCGCCGTACCCCTTTTTTTCATAAAGAGATGTTAGCCTTCTTTTCATTTGCGCCTCTTTGTACAATGCCAAATCCACACCAGTTATTTTTTTCCATTTATCAACAAAGAAACTGTAATTGTCCATGTTTTCTCTCCTAATCGTCGTGCTGATATGAGTACAATTATAGCTTGTTTTCTTTTAAATTTGTATCTTTAAAAAGAAAAAAGCCTGCCCGGCGGCAGCCATTCTGATCCATATAAAAAAATCAGCTTTTCAGCTGATTTTTAGTAAATCCATTGATTCATTAACTTCTCGTCTTCAACAAGTTCGTCTTCTTTAAAAAACAAGTTGATTTCGCGTGCTGCACTTTCAGGAGAATCTGAACCGTGAATGATATTTTTTCCGACAAACATGCCGAAGTCTCCGCGAATTGTTCCTGGGAGCGCTTCCTTAGGGTTCGTCTTCCCGATCAGCTGTCTGGCGACCGCGATTGCGTCTTCGCCTTCCCACACCATGGCGAATACCGGGCCTGAAGTAATAAAGTCGACAAGCTCGCCGAAAAACGGTTTGCCGTTATGTTCTTTATAATGCTCGCCTGCCGTCTCTTCTGAGACCTTCATCAGCTTGGCTCCGATTAATTGTAAGCCCTTACGTTCGAATCTTAACAAAATTTCGCCGATCAGCTGACGCTGAACGCCGTCAGGTTTTACCATCACAAAGGTTTTTTCCATAGTCGATTCTCCACCCCGCTAATATGTATAGGCTTTCAACACTACAACAGAAATATAGCATTTTTCAAACAATTAATCAATAAAGGGTGGAGAATATTCATACTTTCGACTCATTTGTCTTTTTTTAGAACTTTCGTTTGCCGATGTATTTCGCAATTTGGCCCAGTGCCGTCCGCGCCCGGTTTTTCGGGAGCGTTTCAAGCAGTGCGAAAGCCTTATTTAAATACATTTCGCTGACTCTGAACGATTGTTCAATAGCATCGGTTTTCTTCAGTTCTTCGATCACTGGTTTGATCTGTTCCGGAGTCGTTTCACTGTTGACCAGCATAAGCCGCGCTTTTAATTCAGGCGATTTCCGTGCATATAATACGGGAAGCGTGACATTCCCCTGAAGCAGATCACTGCCCACAGGCTTGCCAAGCTCTTTTTCGCTTGAGGTGAAATCGAGGATGTCATCAATAATTTGATAGGACATGCCGACATAATAGCCAAACCAGTACAACGTTTTATGAATGTTTTCACCCGCGCCGGCAGCAATGGCGCCTAGCTGGCAGCTCGATGCGATCAGAAGGGCTGTCTTGCGCCTGATTCTCCGCAAATAGGTTCTGAGGTTTTGCTCCATATTATATTTATCTTTGATTTGTTCAATTTCTCCAAGACAGACTTCGACAATCGCCTTGGACAAGATTTCATGGGCTTTCGGTTCGTTTATTTTCGTCATCGCTTCAAGTGAGCGAGCGAACAAATAATCACCTGTGTACATTGCAATCCGGTTATCCCACTTCGCTTTGATAGTCGGCTGTCCCCTTCTAAGCTCCGCATCATCGATGACATCGTCGTGTACGAGCGAAGCCATATGTATCAATTCCAATGAAACAGCGACATTTTTAATTTTGTTGATATCGTATTCACCGAACATGCCGGAAAGCAGGACAAACACAGGACGAATCCGCTTGCCTCCGGCCTGCAGCAAATGCAGGCTCGCTTCACTTAGCAATGGATAGTCGGAGTGCACGGTCTTTTCAAGCTCTTTTTCTATTAATTCAATATCGTCATTTAAAAAAGAATAAAACGTTGTCAATTTCATATCGATTCACCCGAGTATTTCAGTAGTCATCATCGCTTCAAGCCGACATGTGTAGCCGCTACGCCGCCTGTGAACGGATGATATTGAACATTTTCTAATCCAGCCTCTTCAAACAATGCAGCAAGCTCTTTCATACCAGGAAATTCCCTGGCCGATTCCTGAAGCCATGAATACTCCTTAAAGCTTTTGGCAAAGAGCTTTCCAAACATGGGCATAATAAAACGGAAGTACAGGAAGTACAGCTGTTTGAACCCGAACATTTCAGGCTGGGACGTCTCAAGGCATACAACCTGGCCGCCGGGTTTTACCACGCGCGCCATCTCTTTTAATACGGTTAAATAGTCGGGAACATTGCGAAGCCCGAAGCCGATGGTGACATAGTCGAACGTATTGTCCGGGAAGGGCAGTTCCATCGCGTTGCCGTGGATCAGTTCGATCTGGCTGTAGCTGTCGGTCTTTTGTTCGGCGATGCTCAGCATGTTTTTGCTGAAATCAAGGCCCTTGATTTCCCCTGTCTCTCCGGCCGCATCAGCGAGCGCGATTGTCCAGTCGCCCGTCCCGCAGCAGACGTCAAGCGCTTTGGCTCCTTTTGGTACGTTCATGAGCTGCATCGTTTTGTCGCGCCATTTTTTATGCTGTTTAAAGCTGATGACGGAGTTCATCTGGTCGTAATTTTTATAAATCTTTTCAAACACGCCGTGTACGCGCTGTTCTTTTGACTGCACCATGATTACCCTTCTTCCACTTTCTGATGATAAGTTCGTTTTTCAGGCCGAATTTCCTGCAGGCGTTTCAGAAGCCATTTTTGGACGGCGGGCTTTGCAGCAAGCGACTGGTTGATCGCAAGCTTGGCTTCTTCATAAGCCGCTGCAGCCAGCTGTCCGCATGAAGCCTGGTCTTCCGGAAACTCTTTCTGTATGATCGTCTCCAGCAGCCGGGAATCTGAAGCTTTTTCTTCGGCCGCAAACCTTTTAAACACAAGAAAGTCATTGGCGGCTGTTTTCCAGTGAGGCAGGTAAAAGTGGTCGGCGAGATGGTGAAAAAGTGCAGCTTCCACTATGCTGACGCTTTTTTTCAGGCTGTCCGCATCTTTTGCGGAATGGTCGTAAATCCTGATTTTATGTTCGTTTATTTCTTTGATGGCCGCAGCGAGCGTCCGAATCATATAAATATCCTTCATACCCGATAACAGCGAGTAGTACATGCCGCTGAAATAATCACCGGCCAATACGGTCAGCTGGCGGTTTTTATAGTCGTCCTGCTTAATTGAAGCTGCGGTCGTGACTTCATCATGGGTATCAAGGGCTGTTTGAACAAGCATCGCCGTTAAGATGTAACTTTCCTTGTCAGCTTCTTTTAAATCCGTTTCCTCAAACAGAGCGTAGAAAAGAAACAGCTTATCCTCATCAACTTTCGGCGCAGTCAAATGCTTCGCCAAATATGGATGTGAAAGCTTTTGATTCAGCTTGATTTTCAAATAAGATAATTGTCCGTAGATGTCTTGCAAAGATATCACCCTTGTCCCAAAATTCGCAGTTTTTCTTTTTGATTGATTATGTATCTTTTTTGAGCGGAGAAAGTTTAATTATACCATAATATGTTGAAAGATATTGTCTTATGCCACGCAAACGGCCATAAAAGGCCGGCTATCTATTTTTTCGACTCGCTTTTCATCTCGCCGTTTGCCGTCTGAATCAGGGCCTCGCCCCGGATCTTGATCGCAGAGGTGTGCTCGGTAAACTGGCAGATCATCACCTCTCCTTTATCAAGCTTTTCTGAATGATGAAATCTTGTGTCCGTGCCCCTCGTCAGGCCGATCACATTGACGCCGTCTTCAACGGCTTTGATAACGACAAAATCATTCGATTGATTATTGGTCATGTTCATCGCACACCTTCTCATTTTTAATCATGATGTTTTGATAAGCTCCAACACCTCAGAGCGAGCGGCTACATCTTGTCTAAACGTTCCTCTTACGGCTGAAGTGACAGTTTTTGAACCCGGCTTTTTCACGCCGCGCATCGTCATGCACATGTGCTCGGCTTCAACAACAACCATGACACCGTGCGGAGTCAGCGTTTCAACAATGCTGTCGGCGATTGTTGACGTAATCCGCTCCTGCAGCTGCGGGCGCTTTGCCACCGCTTCAACGGCTCTCGCCAATTTGCTGAGCCCTGTCACTTTTCCCCCTTTAGGGATATAAGCTACATGGGCTTTCCCGTAGAAAGGGACTAAATGGTGCTCACACATTGAATAAAAGGGAATATCTTTAACAAGAACAAGCTCTTCGTGATCCTCGCCGAAAATCGTTTTGAAATGCTCTTTCGGATCTTCGTTTAACCCTGCAAATACTTCGGCGTACATTTTCGCGACTCTTTTCGGTGTATCAAGAAGGCCTTCACGGTTCGGATCTTCTCCGATCGCCTCCAATATTTGCCGGACAGCTTGTTCAATTTGTTCTTTGTTGATTTCTCTCATTGTTTTATATCCTCCAGAAACGCATACATTTAATTCAGATTCTAGCACACTTCAGCTTATAAAAGCAAAATGAAAGGTTTTTTGCCGGCAAAATGTTTTCCATCTGAAAAAAAGCCTTAAAATTATGAAAAGCCCCTTTGAAAAGGGGCTTTCCTGTGAAGAAACAACATGGTATGTATTACGCGCGAAAACGGCATATATACATACAATTATTTTCCTGCTACAGCGTCTTTAAGCGCTTTACCTGGTTTGAAAGCAGGTACTTTGCTTGCAGGGATTTCGATTTCTTCACCTGTTTGAGGATTGCGTCCTTTACGAGCTGAGCGCTCTCGAACCTCAAAGTTACCAAAACCGATCAATTGAATTTTTTCACCGTTTTTAAGTGCATCTAAAATTGTATCAAAAACAGAATCAACTGCTTTAGTAGCGTCTTTTTTAGATAGTTCGCTTGCTTCTGCAACCGCATTGATTAGTTCTGTCTTGTTCATGCCTTTCACCTCCTCCCAAAAGGTATCAAACAATAGATTATCATCATTTCTTCACAGTTCAACCTGTTTCTATACCTGTTTGAACAGAAATTTCAAATAAATATAGAAAAGGCATTTCACGGCTTTCAGTGAAAATTTCACTTTGAGAGGAACGTTTGTCCAGTAAAGTGAAGATTTTCTGTATGTAGATTAACACATCTGAATAACCATATCAAGCATTTTAAAGCGATGATCCCTTATTCGTCAAGGTTTAAGCAGAATGAAACGAACAAATATTCCTGTTTTTCCTTTTTTAATCATAATCTTTCCTATATTTCCAGCCGCTTGCCCCTGCCGCCTCAATCCCTTTCACGGCGCCTGTTCATCCTGTTTCAGGCATGAAAAAAAGACCTCCCGTATGATAAGAGGCCTTCCCTTTTATAAGATGATCGCAATCAAGCCGCCTGATCCTTCATTAATGATGCGCTCGAGCGTCTCCTTCAGCTTATATCTTGCATTTTCAGGCATGAGGGACAGCTTCGCCTGAATCCCTTCTCTGACGATGGAGCTCAGGCTCCTTCCGAAAATGTCGGAATTCCAGATTGACAGCGGATCATCCTCAAAGTCCTGCATTAAATAGCGGACAAGCTCTTCGCTCTGCTTCTCTGTTCCGATGATTGGCGCAAACTCGCTCTCCACATCGACTTTGATCATATGAATCGACGGCGCCACCGCTTTCAGCCGGACTCCGAATCTTGACCCCTGCCTGATGATTTCCGGTTCATCAAGGCTCATATCGGTTAATGCGGGAGCAGCGATTCCATAACCGGTTTGTTTCACCATTTTCAACGCATCTGATACTTGATCATATTCGGTCTTGGCATGGGCAAAATCCTGCATGAGCTGAAGGAGGTGATCCTTTCCTCTGATTTCAACGCCGACGACTTCCCTCAAAATTTCATCGTACAGGTAATCCGGCGCGTACAAATCGATTTCGGCGATCCCCTGGCCCATTTCTATTCCGGCGAGGCTGGCGCGCTCGATAAAATCAAATTCGCTGAAGTGTCCGACGACGCGGTCGACATCTCTCAGTCTTTTAATATCTTTGACGGTTTCTTTAACGGAATCTTGATAGTTTTCCCTGAGCCAATGATTCTCTTTTAATACCATGACCCAGCTCGGAAGATTGACGTTGACTTCGAGTACAGGGAATTCGTAAAGCGCTTCTCTGAGAACGCTCAGAACGTCCGCTTCCCTCATGCTTTCAACGCTCATCGCCAGCACCGGAATGTCGTATTTCTCCATCAGCTCTTGCCTGAGCGCTTCCGTTTCCGGATGGTACGGCCTTACGGAATTGATGACCATGATAAATGGTTTTCCAACCTCTTTTAATTCATCGATCACCCGTTCTTCAGCCTCGATATAATCCTGTCTGGCGATTTCTCCAATCGTGCCGTCAGTCGTAATCACAACACCGATGGTGGAGTGTTCCTGGATGACTTTTCTCGTGCCGATTTCGGCAGCTTCGTGAAATGGAATCGGCTCTTCATACCAAGGAGTGTTGATCATTCTCGGCCCGTTTTCATCCTCGTATCCCTTTGCTCCGGGTACAGTATAGCCGACACAGTCGACAAGCCTTATATTCACATCGAGTCCGTCACTGACATGAACTGACATTGCCTGATTCGGAACAAACTTCGGTTCAGTTGTCATAATGGTTTTGCCAGCGGCACTTTGGGGGAGCTCATCTTGTGCGCGCGCCCGGTCTGCTTCATTGTTGATATTCGGGAGCACCACTAGCTCCATAAATTTTTTGATAAACGTAGATTTTCCTGTACGTACAGCTCCTACGACACCTAAGTATATATCGCCTCCTGTTCGTTCAGCGATATCCTTGAAAATATCGACCTTTTCCAAGTGATCCCCTCCCGGACTTCCAATCCTTTTCAATTTTTTACTTCTTCATCAATCAAAAACAGGACACTATAGTGTATGACGTTGTCCTATTTCAATATGACAGCTTAGGGAAATTTTTTCGGCATGCATGAAAAAACCTTTCTCCTCATTGTATGCTGAGGAGAAAGGTTCATGACTGATACTTGCATTTTGACCGATATTCTATTCGAGAAAAACAGGTTCCTGTTTGTCATTCACTGTATACTTTACCGAAAACGCTGGAACAAAAGGCGTCTCTTTCCACATCAAATCCTGAATTTCCTCACCCGGCTTTACCGTTTTTTTCGACCGCTTTATCAGGTTGGCCAAATCCACTCGGTAATCCACTTGAATGTCGCCTTTTTCATCGACGAGAAGCGGCAGAGAGGTGCCGGAAAGCGGACTCGTGACAGAAGGCGCCTCTTTCAGTCCGAGCTTTTCATGGTCAAGCATGAATAAGTGATTGGATACGACTTTTTTATACGGTGGATACTTGTGCTGATCTTTATACATTTCGACCCGAAGCTTTAGCTCTCTGATCATTTCCGACATTTTTATATCAATGAGCTTGACCGTCGGCTTTTTTTCTACATCGACAAGAACGTACAAGTACTCTCCGCCGCTTTCATAGGAAGTACCCGGCGGCTCAGCCATATACCGGGGGGACAGCCTGTTAAAATCGATAGGGTATTTTTGATAGATTGGAACGCTCATATCCCTTGTCTTAATCGGCAGAAGCCCTCCCGTCGCCTCCCTGAATTCATCAACGGCCGCCTGCACTTCTTTGAGCTGGTGCTGATACGGCACGCTGTTTTTCGCCTTTCTTTCTTCAGGGTACAAACAGCCGCTTAGCATGATTGCGGTCAATACAGTAACAAGTAGTGCGTTTACGATTTTCATATGAATCTTCCTTTTTTATGCTTTATTCGTTGACGGGACCGCTGAAGACGACAAAAAAGACGATCACGCCGGAGATGAGCATACATGTATAGGCGACGAACGACGTGAGCACTTTTAAAAAACGGTTTTTAAATTTATATCTGCTTATGTATATGGCAATCACCGCTAAGAACATCAGGCCCATTGATCCCAAGGCAAACCACATTTTTAACAGACCGACATTCACATTGAAGCCCTCCTTCTACCTTTTCTTGTGATGTAAGCGTTATATTTCATTTTATATAAGAAAAACCAGAAGTTCAACAGCTTTTCCAATATTTCAAAACGGAAAAAACCGCAAAAAAAACCTGAAGCAAAGAGGGGGGCTTTGCTTCAGGCATAACGATTGTGACTATATAACCCAATTGGTAAGATACAGCTCTTCCAGACTTCGATTCTATTTTATGCAAGTCTTCGGACAAATGTATCCTCTCTTGCCTAAGTCTCCAAAATGTTTCGGTTTTTTTAAAACGAACTTAGAGGAGAGTATAAAGCAGTTGGTGATGGAGTGGTCATTTCATTTGATTTTCAAATGTGTTCACAAGATCTTCCATCTCGTGTGTTTTGACTCTCGCCATCAATGATTCGACTGCCGTCTCAACTTTTTCGCCGTCAAACAATACTTTGTGCAATGCCTCGGTAATCGGCATTTTCACATCAAATTTCTTTGAAAGCTGATAAGCGGCTTTTGTCGTGCGGACCCCCTCAACGACCATCCCCATTTCTTCCAGAACTTCATCCAGTTTGAAGCCTTTACCCAGCATATTACCGGCTCGCCAATTTCGTGAATGGACGCTCGTGCAGGTGACGATCAAATCTCCGATTCCTGTAAGCCCCGAGAATGTCAGCGGGTTTCCGCCCATTTTCGTGCCGAGTCGGGCGATCTCTGCCAAGCCCCTTGTAATCAGCGCGGCTTTCGCATTATCTCCGTACCCCAAACCGTCTGTAATGCCCGCGGCAAGCGCAATGACGTTTTTCAGCGCGCCGCCGATCTCTACGCCGATCATATCCGGATTGGTATACACGCGGAAATTCTGATTCATAAACATATCCTGGATCGCCTGTGCCGATTCAATGCTGCTGTCGGCAGATACGGTTACCGTCGTCGGGTGTCTTAAACCGACTTCTTCCGCATGGCTCGGCCCGGAGAGAACGACGATGTCCTCCCTTAATTCAGCCGGAATTTCCTCTTTCATCATTTCAGAAATGCGGAGCAGTGTGTCAGGCTCAATTCCTTTTGAAACATGTACAAAAATCGCCTTTTGGTCGATGAAGGAAACAGCCTGTGCGAGAACTTCGCGGATCGCTTTTGTCGGAACGGCGACGATGATCGTCTTGACATCGGCCACTGCAGCTTCAAGATCTGTTGTGGCATGCACGTTTTCAGAAAGTTTGACACCCGGCAGATAATCTTTGTTTTCATGGTGTTCATTGATTTGCTGAATCAGTTCTTCACGATGGCCCCAAATGCACACATCGTACTGGTTGTCGGCCAAAACGAGCGCCAAGGCTGTTCCCCAGCTTCCGGCTCCCAAAATCGATACTTTTGTCATTTTTACTACACCTCTTTATTTTCTTGCTCTTGCGAAAATCTTGATTGGTGTTCCTTCAAATCCGAAGGCGTCGCGTATCCGGTTTTCCAAAAAGCGTTCGTAAGAAAAATGCATCAGCTCAGGATCATTGACAAATACGACAAATGTCGGCGGCTTCACAGCCACTTGTGTCGCATAATAAATTTTTAAGCGGTTGCCATTATGCGTCGGCGTCGGGTTCATAGCCACTGCATCCATAATGATATCATTAAGAATATTGGTCTGCACCCTCATCGAATGGTTTTCGCTTGCCGTCATGACTGCAGGCATCAGCGTATGGATGCGCTTTTTCGTCAAAGCGGACATAAACAAAACAGGCGCGTAGTCCAAAAATTGAAAGTGATCTCTAACCTTTTCTTCGAATTCTTTCATCGTCCGCTCGTCTTTTTCGACTGCATCCCATTTATTCACGACGATGACGACGGCTTTTCCCGCTTCATGCGCATAGCCGGCAATCCGCTTGTCCTGCTCGATGATGCCTTCTTCGCCGTCCAAGACGACGCAGACGACTTCTGAGCGGTCGATCGCCTTTAAAGCCCGGAGGACGCTGTATTTTTCAGTTGCCTCATACACTTTTCCCTTTTTTCTCATCCCGGCTGTATCAACGATGACAAAGTCTCTTTGATTGTATGTAAACCTCGTGTCAATGGCGTCGCGCGTTGTTCCCGCAATATTGCTGACGATCACGCGCTCTTCTCCAAGCATGGCGTTTACAAGAGAGGATTTTCCGACGTTCGGCCGGCCGATGAGGCAAAATTGAACGACCTCATCCTCATACTTCGTTTCGGGTATGTTTTTAAAATGTTCGCTGACCGCGTCAAGCAGATCGCCGAGACCGAGGCCGTGCGTCCCTGAAATCGGGTACGGCTCGCCAAAGCCGAGGGCATAAAAATCGTAAATGTTTGCTCTCATTTCAGGATTATCCACTTTATTAACCGCCAGAACGACAGGTTTTTTTGTACGGTATAAAATTTTTGCCACTTCTTCATCAGCAGCCGTGACGCCTTCGCGGCCGTTCGTCATGAAAATAATCACATCTGCTTCTTCCATGGCGATTTCGGCCTGATGGCGAATCTGCGCCAAAAACGGCTCATCGCCGACTTCGATTCCGCCTGTATCAATCAGGTTGAAGTCGTGATTCAGCCACTCGGCAGAGCTGTATATCCGATCCCGCGTCACGCCAGGTGTATCTTCCACAATCGAAATTCTTTCGCCAGCGATCCTGTTAAAGATCGTGGACTTCCCCACATTGGGCCTTCCAACTATGGCTACGACAGGTTTTCCCATAGTACCCTTCCTTTCAATTCAGTAAAGCTTTTCCATCTTTAAATGAATCATCATTTATTTCTCTTTTCAAAAAATCAGTTTGAAGAAAGAAACCCTTCTTATTCCATGAGAAGGGCTTAACTCATATATTATATCAATTTCTAAAAAGATCACAACTGTAATTAAAAATGTTTCACAATCAAATACAGGTCATCTCCTATTCCGTGGGCGATTCCGTCGAGAATGGCTTCAAGGTTTTTCGCGTACGTGTTCATTTCCTCGGGGGTGTCGCAGAAAAATGCAGCCGTCCCTCCGATCACTCGCTCTCGCCTTGTTGTGACGACGGCGAGGATGAATTTTTCGATTGATTCGCTCATTTTATCACCTTGCTGTGCTTTTCTTTAATAAATTCCATCGGTACGCGAATGGCGTTTTCCAGCGTCGGAACATCGCCGATGACCCTGATCGCCGTCTCCTTGTCCTTGATGACCGGAAGGACAAAAACCGCGACCCGCCCGTCATTCAAATCCCTTTTCGCCAGCGGCGAAAGAGAGGGTTCTCCGGAGTCTCGATACACGCCGAGCACATTGGAAACGTCGAATAAAATCGCTTGCCTTTGCCCGAGATTGGCAATGGTTACTGCGGAATTAAAATTTTTCGGTTTTAAAATAAAACCCATGCCGTGTTCCAAAATCAGCTTCTGTTTTTCAGGAAGCCCGATATTCATAATGTAAATATTGTCAACATAAAGGCCGGCTCCTTCAAAATGAGGCTTTTTATACTCTATATCGACGATGTCCTTAATAAAGCTTCCGGACATTAAGATCCTGCCCGAGATAAAACAGATGAAAGCTGCAGCAAGGCCTGCCCATACCGATGAAAACAGAATATATGCGAGGGTCGTCAGGAGCGATGTGAAAATGACAATGTAATTTCTGCTTTCAAAGGCGATCGCAATTCCTTCGATATATGTGCTGCCTCTTGAAACAAGTTCATAGCCGTCAAGCTGCGTCAATGTTTCGCGTTCCATATTCCGGACATCCCTGAATTGGGTTGCAGCCAGCGTTAAAAACGTAATCGCTGTATAATCCGATTTTAAGATCGACGGAATAATGATCGCTCCAATGCTGGCAGCGATCAAAGCCAGCGCAATATGTATCGTTTTCCCATGAAGATATGTAGGGTACTGGCGGTAGTCGGTTCGGAGCATGTACACTCTGACAACAATACCGGCGATAATTCCCAAGATGATCGGATAAGTATATTGGCTCATGACATTTTTGCTGCTCCTTTATTCAATCGCTTCCATTTGTGATAGAACTGATGCATCAGCCGTTCATACTGGGAGATTCCGTAAACGAGAACGATCCCCGCAGCGCACATTGACAGCCATGAATAACCGCCGGCTGCAATGTCTCCATAAAGCTTTCTGATGACGAATGTATACAAGAGCTCCCCCTGGCACGCACCGAGCACAAACATCCCGAGACGGGCGGCGAAGCTTCTTTCAAAAGCCGTCGTCATGATGACAAACAGAATGATGGTCAGCCATTCAGGCTTTAGGATAAACCAAACAGGGTCATATAATGCAAACAGAAACAAAAAACCGTAGGCGGACACCATCGACAAATGAAGCAGGAGCCGCTTGACGCTTTTATGAAGCCTTAAATAACCGCACAGCATGAAAGCTCCTATATAAAACGACAAATAGGCGGCATTAAAATGCAGAAAGAGCTGAATCTGATACATACTTAACATGATGTTGAGCAGAATAAATGCTGACGCATAAAAGCGAAAGCTGTTTTTCTCAAGAATAAAAGTCGTTAACACCCATAAAAACCACATTGACCAATAATAATAGAATTCTTCCATATGTTTTCGTCCTCCATTTTCAGTATGGAGTGACTTGAGATTTTTTAAACGTGCGATAAGGAGGGAACAGCGTTGGGAAAAGACAGGCAGGAAAAGAAGCTGAAACAGCAGAAGCGAACCGAATCCGACCGTGACCAGTCCATCAGCTACAATGGGGCCGCCTCTCTCGAAAGTGCGGAGGACGCACGGAAGCGAAACCCGTAAAAAAACCGGCTCATGAGAAGCCGGTTTTTTTAGCGCTTGCTGTAAACAAAGGGGTCAACACCCCTCGCTTTCAGCCAATGATATGTATCGCCCTTGATGACGAGCGGTGCTTTTTTCAACTGTTCAATCGTCCGGCACCCCAAGACGGTCATGATCCTTTTTAAATCTTCGATCAGGCTCTCGATTTCGGCGGCTAACGCCTCTTCTCCCGAAGCTGTCAGCACTTGGAGAAAATAGCCCGCCATCCCCGCCGCAGACGCACCCAGCGCTATCGATTTGGCCAGATCAAGGGCATCTTGAATGCCTCCGGATGCGATAATCGGCTGATCGCCGAACAGAGAGCTGACTTCGGCCAGGCTGGCTGCTGTCGATATGCCCCATTGATCGAAAAACTGAACCGCTTTATCCCTGCGCAAATTTTCGATTTTCGAAAAATTCGTTCCTCCGAAACCGCCAACATCGACCGCCTGGACCCCGGCGTTAAAAAGCCGGGCCGCGGTGTCCCTACTCATGCCAAAGCCCACTTCTTTTACAGCGATCGGTACGCTGACATTTCGGCAGATGTCTTCAATCCGGTGCAGGCGACCTGTAAAGCTGCGGTCGCCTTCAGGCATGACAATTTCCTGAATCACATTGAGGTGAATTTGAAGCATGTCGGCTTCAATCATGTCGACCGCCCGTTTGGCCTGATCCACAGTCGCTTCGCTCCCCAAATTGGCGAATACAAGACCCTTCTGATTTTCTTTTCTGACGATCTCGTATGAAGGACGTTCATCAGGGTCTTTCAAAGCGGACATTTGCGAGCCGACAGCGACCGGTATGCCCGTTTGTGCAGCCGCCCTCGCCAAAGCCCTGTTGATCTCAAACGTCGCCTTCCCGCCCCCGCCTGTCATCGCATTGATAAAAATAGGCGAACTTAAAAACAGTTCGCCTATTTTGGTTGAAGTATCAACTTGTGACAATTCCGTTTCCGGAAGGCTGACGTGAACAAACGTAATATCATCAAGCCCGGTCTGACGTTTCTGTCCGGTGGACAAGGCATGATCAATGTGTTCTTTTTTTCTTTTTGCTCGCGTCACCATCATCACCAAATTTTACTTTAATTTATTCAGTTTGTCTCCGATCATTTCACCAAGCTGGAATCCTGAAGACTCTTCCTTCGCCTGGTATTGACGGTAATCTTCCTGCTCTGCTTTATCGGTGTTTTCTTCAAGCTCTTTCATGCTTAAAGAAATGCGCTCTTCCTCTTCGTTGACGTCAAGAACTTTCACTTTAACGTCCTGGCCTTCCTCAAGGACTTCATGAGGTGTTCCGATGTGTTTGTTCGAGATTTGCGAAATGTGGACGAGGCCTTCAACTCCAGGCAGCACTTCGACAAACGCACCGAAGCTCACCAAGCGCTGGACTTTTCCGTCCAATACGTCTCCAGGCTTCACTTTTTCGCCGATGTTGGACCAAGGCCCAGGAAGCGTTTCTTTGATTGATAGCGAAATTCGCTCATTGTCGCGGTCGACGGACAGCACTTTGACTTTGACATCCTGGCCTTCTTCGACTACGTCTGACGGTTTTTCAACGTGTGAATGCGACAGCTGGGAGATGTGAACAAGACCATCAATGCCGCCGATGTCAACGAAAGCACCGAAATCTGTCAGGCGCTGCACTTTTCCTTCAAGTACCTGTCCCGCTTCCAGCGTTTGAAGAAAATCCTGTTTTCTTTCCGACTGCTCTTTTTCAACAACCGCACGGTGTGATAAAATCACGCGGTTTTTATCTCTGTCAAGCTCAACGACGATTAAAGTAAGCGTCTTTCCTTTATAATCTGTAAAATCTTCAACAAAATGCGCCTCTACAAGCGATGCGGGAATGAATCCGCGCACGCCGATATCGACGACCAGACCGCCTTTGACGACGTCTTTTACTTCGGCTTCAAACACTTCTTTTGACTCAAACTTTTTCTCTAGGTCTTCCCAAGCGCGGTCTGCATCAACAGCACGTTTTGATAAAATCAATGCATCGTCTTCCACTTTTGTCACTTTTAATTCAAGCTCATCGTCTACATTGACGACATCTGATGCTTTTTCAACATGAAGACTTGATAATTCACTGATTGGGATAATTCCGGTTTGCTTGCAGTTGGGGATGTCAACATCGACATGCTTGTCCTCAACTTTCGTTACAATACCTTTCACCACATCTCCAACCTCTGGTACTTGAACATCAATTTGATTCATTTCCTCTGTCATTTCAATAACCTCCTTGGTCCAAACCTACACAGCTTTTGTAAAAACGGTTATTCCGGACGAATTGATATCCGATCCGGACAGCCGATATGTATTAAAGAACCATTCAAAAATGGATATTTGAATGTTCTAAAACATGATTTATTATTACTAACTTCTAATAAAAGCCTGTGTTTGTCAAGTCAAAACATGCAGACAATAAGTAATTTGCCCGGATTTTTTATTTTTGAGCCTTTTTGTCTACAACCTGCAGGATTTTTTCGGCCACCTCATCGATCGTCAGTGAAGTCGTATCGATTTCAAGCGCATCGTCCGCTTTTTTCAACGGCGAAATCTCGCGCTCTGAATCGAGTTTGTCACGGCGCCTGATTTCTTCTGCAAGCGTTTCATAGTTTACATTGTACCCTTTTTTGACGTTTTCTTCAAAGCGGCGTTTTGCCCGCTCTTCAACGGACGCCAAAAGAAATATTTTCACTTCCGCATTCGGGAGAACGTGGGTACCAATGTCGCGGCCGTCCATGACGACGCCGCCTTTTTCAGCCAGCTGCTGCTGCCTTTTCGTCATTTCTTCGCGGATCCCGGCGTATTTGGCGACGATTGAAACCTGGTTGCTCACGTCATCCGTGCGGATCGCCTCTGTTACATCTTCGCCTGCGATATAAACCTTCTGCTCCCCTTCAGGCGAAACCGTGAGATCGATGGCAGATTCTTTTAACAAGGCCGTCAACGCCGCTTCGTCGTTTAAATCGACGCCCTTTTTCAGCGCTAAATACGTAATCGCCCTGTACATGGCACCCGTATCGATATAAATATACGACTTTTTTCCGGCCACGATTTTAGCCACGGTGCTTTTTCCGGCTGCCGCAGGGCCGTCTATTGCAATGCATAATTTCTTTTCCATAATTCCTCTCCTTGCTATCTGGTACTCCTTATAGGATTGTATCATGTATCAGGCGAAAAAGGGGAGATTTTAGCGTGAATTTACGGCTTAAATGTCTCGATCCATTCGCCGATTTTCATGTTGTTCACGCCTTCATACTGCACAACTTTTGACAGATAAGGCTCAGCCTTGGAGAAATGAAAAAGAAGCTGCACGCTGATTAATATGACCGCCTGTACGACAAGAATCTTAAATAATAACCGTTCAATTGTTTTCATAACATTCCTCCGCTGCCCGGAAAGTTTATGGCACCGGGCATGTTCAATTTTCACCGGCGGACGTTCCGCCCATACGTTCAGTATGGAAATGTTTAGGACGAATTATTCCAAATGCTAAAAAGGAAAAGGCATGTATCCGCCTTTTCCCTCTGATCTATCGTTTTACAAATCGTTATATATCGGTTCTGCACTTTTCATTTTTTGGACCTTCTCTTCCGTGCCGTCTTCGGTATTGATAAACATGCGGAATGTATCGTTTTCAATCGTGCCGAGAATTTCGTAGCAGAGCACTTCTTGTGAAAGCTCGTTTGTGACTAAAGCAAGGCGCGTCTCCTGAACCTTTACGTTGGGATTCAGGCTTGCTTTCGCTTTTTCAAGCGTTAATTTCGGCTTCGGCAAGTCTCTTTTTTTATGGGAGATTAAGAAATCCTTTGCATTAAATCCGGTAATTTCGCCGTCGTCAAGCGCGACCTTGATGCGGATGCTGTCCGGATAGAGCCAGACGCCGTCCTGGACCGGAACAAACGAAAATACGCCGACGCCGTCGTATTGCGAGCTTTCATCCATCTTCAGGTCTTCGGTTTTATAGCCGTTTTTTTTCAAAAATTGAAGGGCTTTGTTCGACGCGTCGTTCAGGCTGATTTTTTCATCTTTAATTTTTTTGTTTTGGATCAGATAAACTGGATATCCGCCTTTTTCGGTAATGTCCATATAAATATCCGCTTTTTGATCAGGGTCCTGCATGCTGATGCTGTATACATCCCTGTTCGTTTTCTTGCCGCTTTTCGACACTTTGATATTGTAATTTTTGTCCTGAGCGAATTTTTGGGCAATCTTGCGCGCTTCTTTTTCGGTTATTCTCTTGCCTTTTAAATGGTCGTACCCTTGCTGCTCTTTTTTCGTGTTCGTCATCTCTGTCGCGCTTAAATCCGTATCAGAAAACGCACTTGCGCTTTTTTCAACGGTTTTAAATCCATTAATGATCGTATTGTCGCTTTGTTTTTGGCCGGACGCGAGCGCAAGCTCTACATCCATCCATCTCAGATTTTTGTCTATAATCAAATGCTGGACATTACGCAATTCATTTTGTATATCCTTTGAATTTTCATATAGCTGATTTAAAGAAGCGTACTCTTTTTTATTAAGCGGCTCTTTGTCAAGGTCGCGCACGGCTGCTTTGTAGCTGAAATCTCCGACCTTTGCCAAAAATTCTTCTGTCTTGTTAAACGGCATTAAGGTCAGCGGCAGCTGGCTGACATTGTTATGCGCTTCAGAAGTCGTTTTCCATACTTCCGCCAAGGCGGGAGACAGGGTTTTTTTGCTGTTCATCGCAAGTGTGCTCCCGATTTTGTCATGCAGCTGATCCACCTGATAAGTTAAATCGTGAAATGCCCTTTGATAGTTGTTTTCGGCATGAAGCAAAACGGCGTCTTTCTCCTGATGTTCCTTATAGCCCCAATAGCTTGTTCCGACGATGGCGACACCTAAAAGGGCGATTAAAATTCCTCTGATCATTTATAGCACCTCGCTTTTATTCACAGAAAATGTGTTTACCGATCCTTTTAATTTGTGGTCTGCCCCAAATCCATGAGCTAGTGGCCGTGTCAGGGTTAAAGTAGTAAGTCGCATTTTCTGACGGATCCCAGCCATTGATGGCGTCAAGAACGGCTTTTTTCGCCGTTTCATCCGGGGTCATGTAAATCTGTCCATCCGCGACAGCTGTAAATGCAAGCGGTTCAAAGATAACACCAGCCACCGTGTTCGGGAAGGTAGGGCTGTCGAGCCTGTTTAAAATAACGGCTGCAACAGCAACCTGGCCGTCATACGGTTCTCCGCGCGCTTCACCGTAAACCGCTTGGGCCAACAGATTAATGTCGTTGTTCGAGAAACCGCCCGGCATGTTGGCTGCAACGGCATCCTGTTTTTTAGGCGCCTGCTGTTTAGGTGCAGCCTTTGGCTGCGCTTGTTTTTTCGGCTGTGCAGGAGCGGCCTGCTGCTTTTGCTGCGGCTGCTTTTGGGCAGTGCCCTGCTGCTGTGCGCCCTGCTGCTGTCTTGCTTCCGCCTTTTTTCTCGCCTGCTGCTGCACTTCTTTTGAAGGCTTCGTCTGATACTTCAGCGGCATCCCGCCGTAATGTGTAAATTGGTTTCCTTTTCGAAGTTGTCTGTGCACGTAGTCGCTGTAATATTTAGTATGATTGATTAAAAATCGTTTTGTTTTCGGCCCGACCAGGCCGTCTGTATCCTTTAAGCCGAACTGATTTTGGAAATTGCGGACGGCCCAGTATGTCGCCCATCCGTATACTCCGTCAATTCTGCCATTGTAATAGCCGTTGTATTGAAGCCTTGCCTGCAGTTCAATCACATCATCCCCTGTCGCCCCCCGCTGTATCACCTGTTCAGAAAAGGCAGCGCTTTTTTGACTGAATGGAAGTGAAAGACTGGTTGCCATAATGGTACATAAAATGACATTCAAACAAAAAGAACCTTTCGACTTCATGTTTTAAGCCTCCTCCAGCATTTTTGTACCCATATCTTTTGTAGAGAGGCAGATTTTATACACGCTTTCCTTTCTGTTTCAACTTTAGGTAAATATGCCGGACAGAAAATGAAAAAAACCGCCTATGCTCGAGGCGGCTATTGCTGAAGAGACTGCCCGCCGGCTTTGACGGAACGGGCTTTTTTTGCTTTGCGCAAGCCGAACCACCAAAGAAACGCCATAAAGGGCAGCATAAAATAAATCCAGTTTTTTAAGGCAAGCAGAATATAATCGTAGAGACCGTGAAGCAAAGCCGGAATAAAAAGCGAGCAGAACAGCCATTTCATCTTTGTTTTACTTGAGGAAAAACGGGCTTTGCCGATGTAAAAGCCCATGATCACTCCGAATAAGGCATGGCTGGAAACCGGAAGCAAAGCGCGCATAAAAGCGTACTCCACCCCGTTCCCGATGAGATACAATATATTTTCAAGCGTCGCAAACCCCAATGAAAGGCTTGTCCCGTATACGATCCCGTCATAGTGTTCATCAAAATCGATATGCTGAAAAGCGCTGACCATCAGCAAAAACCATTTTAAAAATTCTTCCAAAAAGCCGGAAGTTAAAAATGAAACGACAAAACTGCCCTCAGAAATGTGTTCTTTTTCCAATACATACTGGATAAACATCGTCGGAAAAACGAGCAAGACCCCCAGTATAAAAAGGCGGATGACCATATGAATGGGCTCGGATTCATATTTTTCCTTTAAGTAAAAATACATTAACAGTGCGATTCCGGGAGCTAAGCCTGCTGAGATAATTCCGAACATGAGGAAACCTCTTTCCTTTTCATCTCATTCTATCCTACCATGATTCTGATTGTTTTGAAATTGAAAAAGAACGGGGCCGCCTAGTAGAAGAATTTGTCTTTTATACCTTCTTCATAGCTTGCAAGAAGGACGGCCAGTTTCATTCTCGCTTTTTTGCTGTCATAATCCTTGCCTAAGATGACACCTTTTTTCGCGAGGTCATAGCTGCTGCCCGCATAGTCATAGGTCGTATACACTTCGCCTTCCTCTGCACTCGTCGTGATGACGATATAAACGCCCTGATGTAAAGCTTGCTCAATATCGCCCACCATATTCGGCGGTACCTGTCCCCTTCCGACTCCTTCAAGGACGATCCCTGCTGCACCCTCGCGGACAGCGGCTCTGATAAACTTGCCGTCTCCATCCAGATAGCATTTGACGATATCCACTTCAGGAAGCGGTCTTTGCAGCTGATGAACATCCCGCTTTAAGGGCTTTTGATAAACGTATACTTTATCATTGTCAATAATCCCTAAGTAACCGAAGCCGAATACGTCAAAACCCTGCAGATTCGAAGCGTGCACTTTTTTAACGTAGCGCGCGTTAAAGATCCTCTCGTTAAAAACAACGACCGTGCCGGCTCCTTTTATATCTGGGCTGCACGCTGTATAAACGGCGTGTCTGATATTTGTATATGCATCTGTTCCTTGCTGCTCGGGGGCTCGTTGTGAGCCTGTGACAACGACCGGCCTCTCATCCTGCAAGGTTAAATCTAAAAAATAAGCGGTTTCTTCAAGCGTGTCCGTACCATGCGTCACAACCACGCCGTCATAGCTGCCGTCCTGAAAAACGCGTTCGACGGTTTGTTTGAGTTCTAGTAAATGCTGAAATGTAATATGCATACTCGGAAGCTGAAACGCCGGATAGACATCGATCTGGACATCTTCCGGCAGGCTGCACATTTCGGCTAATTCAGGACCGCTGATCGCCCCTGCCGCAAGCCTGCCGCTTTCGGTTTTCCGGCTGGCGATCGTTCCTCCTGTTGTAATAAGAGCTACTTTCTTTTTCATGTCAGGCTGCCCCTTTTCATGTTGATCTGTGTGCCGATAAAAAAAGAGAGCACATCTATATATAGAATATGCTCTCTTTTGCCTGATACAAATCATAAAATATTGGTTTTATATTCGTTTAGCAATTTCAGCTGCAATTAAGCCGCCGTGAAAACGTCCGTTTTCAATGAAGATTTCATTTGCGTTGTTCCCGGCCGCAATAACGCCGGCGATGAAGATGCCTTCTTCGTTCGTCTCCATCGTTTCTTCATTAAAGGAAGGACGGCCCGACTCCGCGTCAATTTCGACTCCCATTTTTTGAAGGAAGCCGTGATCAGGGTGATAGCCTGTCATCGCGAATACAAAATCATTTTTGATCTTGGTCTCTTTTCCGTCGACAGAAAAAATCAGCTCTTCTTCCGTAATTTCTTTGACGACCGCCCGGAATTCCATTCTGATTTTTCCGTGCTTGACAAGCGAAAGGAATTCGGGAAGGATCCATGGTTTGATGCTGGAGGAATATTCGTTCCCTCTGTACAGAACGGTCACTCTTGCGCCCGCTTTAACGAGCTCCATCGCCGCGTCGACGCTTGAGTTTTTCCCGCCGATAACCGCAACATCTTTATCAAAATACGGATGAGCCTCTTTAAAATAATGGAACACTTTCGGAAGGTCTTCTCCCGGGACGTTCATATAGTTCGGGTTGTCATAATATCCCGTTGCGATCACGCAAAATGACGACAAATACGTATCCTTTGATGTTTCCACGACAAATTGGTTATTTTCTGTTTTTGTGACGGATTGAACTTTCTCAAACGCGTTGATCCGCAAATTTTTCCGCTTGGCGACTTCCCTGTAATAAGAAAGCGCCTGATTTCTGACCGGCTTGTGATTTTCAGTAATAAAAGCGACATCGCCAATTTCAAGTTTTTCGCTTGAGCTGAAAAAGGTTTGGTGTGTAGGATATTGATAAATGCTGTTGACGATGTTTCCTTTTTCAATGACGAGTGCATCTATTCCGATCTCTTGCATGTGAATAGCTGCTGAAAGCCCGCAGGGGCCACCGCCGATAATGATCACTTTTTCTTCTTTCATGTTCCGTTCATCTCCTGTCATATCGGGCAAATCAAAAAATCTCCTATTTTATGATAGGAGATTTTTTGGGTTGTTGCAAATGTTTGAACCTATATCCAGCCTCTGAAGCGGGATGCTTCCGCCATCTTGCGGACGCCCACCATATAGGCTGCAAGCCGCATGTCGATTCTGCGGTTGTGCGCCATTTCGTAAATATTGTTGAACGACTTGACCATCATTTTTTCCAAACGTTCTTCAACTTCTTCTTCAGTCCAGTAGAATCCCTGGTTGTTTTGCACCCACTCAAAATACGATACGGTTACACCGCCGGCGCTTGCCAGCACGTCCGGTACAAGAAGAATGCCGCGGTCGGAAAGAATTTTCGTCGCTTCGAGCGTCGTCGGGCCGTTGGCTGCTTCGACAACGATTTTCGCCTTGATGTTATGGGCGTTTTCCGCGGTAATTTGATTTTCTATTGCAGCCGGCACCAGAATGTCGCATTCCAGTTCCAGCAGTTCTTTGTTTGTAATGGTGTCATTAAACAGCTTTGTGACCGTCCCAAAGCTGTCCCGGCGGTCAAGCAGGTAATCGATGTCAAGCCCTTCAGGATCATACAGGCCGCCGTATGCATCAGAAATGCCGACAACTTTTGCACCCGCGTCATACATGAATTTCGCAAGGTAGCTTCCCGCATTTCCGAACCCCTGCACGACGACAGAAGCTCCCTCAATGTCGATGTCTTTCTTTTTCGCCGCCTCTTTAATGCAGATTGTAACCCCTTTTGCTGTCGCAGATTCTCTGCCGTGAGAACCACCTAAAACGAGCGGTTTGCCGGTAATGAAGCCCGGCGAGTTGAATTCGTCGATTCTTGAATATTCGTCCATCATCCATGCCATGATTTGAGAATTGGTAAATACATCGGGAGCCGGCACGTCTTTTGTCGGTCCGACAATTTGGCTGATCGCCCGGACGTACCCTCTGCTTAAACGTTCCAGTTCAGGAAAGGACATATCCCGCGGATCACAGATGATCCCGCCCTTTCCGCCTCCATATGGAAGGTCGATGATGCCACATTTCAGACTCATCCAAATAGAAAGCGCTTTAACTTCTTTTTCTGTAACTCCCGGATGAAAACGGATGCCGCCTTTTGTCGGCCCTACTGCATCATTGTGCTGGGCTCGGTAGCCCGTGAAAATCTTAACAGATCCATCGTCCATGCGAACCGGAATTTTCACCGTTAAAAAACGGATCGGTTCTTTTAGTAATTCATACACCTCTTCAGGATACCCCAATTTTTCAAGCGCCTTATGTATCACCGTTTGCGTTGATTTCAAAACGTCATGTGTGTTTTCTTCAGTATGACCGGTGTTTTGATCGGCTACCATTATAAGTTAACCTCCTAAAGTCTTTCTGGCATGTTGTCCTTTCAGAGAATAGTATACACCCTTGCACTAATCATGCAAAGAACAATCAACCATTTTTCGTGAAAATATTCGAGAAAAATCTTTTTTGTTATATTCTTATTTTCGGCAGAAAAAAACTGCTGTTTAACACAGCAGAATATCTTTTTTGAATGCGGGCTATTTGAAATATGTCTGAATGGTCTGAACGGCATTGTTTTCCATGATTTTCTTTCCGTATTCCTGAAGCCTGTAAATCGTTAAAGTCGTCGGATTCCCATATTCGGCTAAAATCGAAATCACGCCGTCAGCCTCATGGGAGTCAAAATCGTCGAGACTTAAGAAATACCTGTCTTCATAGTGGTAGACTGTCCCGCCTTGAATACCGATGCGGTCCAGGTTTTTGGAAAGTTCAATCAGATGCTCAAACGTTTGAAATTCATATATAATGTCAACACTTTCGCCAAGTTTGACTTGCATTTCAATATAGTCCTCATCATACTCATTATCGTCTTCATCTGTTTCTTGATTTTTTGTGACAATGATGACCATTCCTTGTGCTTGAAGAGAATACACTTCAACAGCGATTGGGCCATTCGCTTCGAACCCGAGCTCTGTATTCGCTTCGTTCATCATGTCTTTAAACAGCTGCTGAACTTTAAATGAGTCTTTCCAAAGGTCTTCTTTCGTCAGCCCCCGGTCTGTCAGATCGTCAAGTGTCAGAAAGATTTTGATCTTATTATAATTTAGACGCTCAAGCCGCATAACGTTCCCTCCTGCCTCTTCTTGCACACATCATATATCTTATTATATGGAGATGATGAGTCATAGGTTCTTAATTTTGATACCAGTTTACACTGTGTTTGGGCGGAAGACAAGCACAATGCCGCCTTTTCGTTCCTTTTCAGTGAAAAAGCATCAGTTTCCTTCCATGCAGGGTCCCGGGACCAGCTTAATCAGATGGGTTTCCGGCCTCGCTCCCAGCCGCAGCGGAAACTTCGATGTGCCATAGCCGTTGCTGATCAAGTACGGCGCCTGATGAACGGTTCCGGTTCCTCCGATTTCACAGAGCCCGAATCTGCCGAGGCGAATCTGTCCTCCGTGGGTATGACCGCTCAATATGAGATCAATACCGTCCGTCTCCTGTATTTGATGATGAATCTCCGGATTATGTGACACAAGGATGGTCGGAAAATCCTGCTGCACGCCTCTGAGCGCTGCCGGGTAATCATCCAATTCGAGCCTGATGTCATCCACTCCGCAAATATTGACGGCTTGCCCTTGATGGTCATACAAAACCGAAGCATTGCGCAAAGGCGTTACGCCGTGTGCCCTGAATATTTCCTGCAGCCTTTCCTGATCAACTTCATAATCGTTATTTCCCCATACAAAATACGTTTTTCCCAAACTTGAAAGCCTTTTGATATTTTCTTCAATTCTCGAATAAGGAACGCCGCCCTCCGCTAAGTCGCCGCCGATCAAGACGAGCTGAACCCCGTGTTCTTTCACTTCACGAATAATGTCTTCACTGACTGTCCGCCTATGAATATCCGAAATAAAAAAGACGGTCAATTCGTTATTTAGGCGCCTGAGCGAAAACTCGGCTTTCAATACCCGGTTTTCTCGCGCGATACCTGACATTTTCCACACTAAAGCAGCAAAACCGATGAAAACGGCCGAAGCCAGACTGAGCCAATAGATCATGTGCATTCTCCAATCTGTTTTGTTTATCATAAGACGGCTTTATGCAAAAAGACGTTTCTTTTAATAAGAAAACGTCTTTTTTATTTGCTTTCGAAATAAAGATTAATGTCATACTGCTGTTTCATGATCTTAAAAACCGTTTCCCTTGATTTCCACTCTTCAGGCTGGGGCCATAAATCCGTGCTTTTCTGAATAATCTCGCATCTCAGCTTATGAAATTCCCCTTCTGCTTTTTCTTCCTTCTTTTTAAAATAGTAAGCGGTGCTGTATGCAAAAGCGGCCGACAAAATCCAAAGCAGGTAGACGGAGTCATTCAGCAAGCCGGAAAGGAAGCCGTTTTGCCCGAGCCCTTTTGACGCTGCAAACAAACAAAACGAAACCGCGCATATCGCCGCCAGCGCCTGCCACCTGAATGTCTGTCTGGCATAGTTTTCGTACTTTTTCTTCCTTTTAATTAAGGCGCGGAGCATTTGTTTCGTCGGTTCGTCCGTAAAACGGTTCAGCTCTTCAAGCTCGCTTCCCACAGTCCTCACACCTTGTCCTATTTGATAGTACAATGTATATGTATTCGCGGGCAAAATGATGCCATTGTTAATAAATCGGGATATTCAGAATCTGGCCGGTGTAGACATTGTTGCCTGATAATTGATTATAATTGCGGATTTTTTCCTCTCCTGACCGGTTCTTATAATATTTCATCGAAATCCGATAAAGCGTCTCTTTTTCGCCAACCGTGTGCTTCAGCACCTTTTTGGGCTGCGGCGCTTGCTGAACGGGCGGCGTTTGAGCTGCGCTTGCCGTTTTCTTCTCTTGTTCCGCAGGCTGCTTCGGTGCGGTAGGCTTCTTTGCAGCGACAGGCTTCTCCTCAGCTTTTTTTGCCTCTTTAGGCTGCTCTTTTTCCTTTTGCTCGTCTTTTTTTGACGGTTCATCCTCTTTATTTTCCGATTGTTTGTTCTCTTTCAGCTTTTCTTCTTGAAGGGCGGCGGCTGTATGCTGCGAAGCCGCCTTTTGATCCGCTTCTTGTTCACCGTTTTGATTTTCATTCGTCATTCCCGTCTCACCGGATTTGTTTTCATAAAACACATTATCATACTGATCAGAGTTGGAATCGCCGCCTTTGTCTTGGTTCAGCATGTACATAAACACCACGAAGACGATGATCGGAATGAAAACAAACATGACTGCAAGTGACGTGAATAGCGGATTTCTGTCTTTATTCTTTTTTTTGCTGTGCTTCTTTTTTTTGTGATACGTCTGCCTGGAAGGAATGTCATCATCAGGTGTCTTCAGTTCAACAGCCGCGGCCGCCTCCCGGCTCATTTCAGCACGGGTCTTCTCCTGCTCCTTCTTCTTCCTCTCTATCCTTGACATCTCCGTCATGCGAACTCCTCCTTACGTGTTGAAAACGAATCTGGCACGCAAATACAACATCGATCAAAAAGTGTGCCGTCACAGGAACGAATAAATTCCCTGTCCATTCAAAGCTCAATCCGAGCAAAAAGCTGATGGACACAACCATTACAAACAGCAGCCATTTTTTCAAATAACGAAAATGCAAAATCGCGAAAATAATGCTCGCTGCCCAGAGACCGAAATGCGTCTGGATAACGCCTCTGAACAATATTTCCTCTGCAAATGCAATGAAAAGGGTAAGAATCACGATATGCGGGTACGAGCGTTCACGAAAAAGCTTTTCATTTATCCCTTCATCGTCATACATATGCTTCGGAGCCCATTTCATCACCATCAGGTCGGCGATAATCACGAGAGCCGCGAGCGGCGCCCCGTATTTCAAGATGCTCAAGTCCGATGGATTCCAAAGCGACAAAAAATCGTCTGCATCATCAAATAAAAAGATGCCCATCAATAATGCGGTAAAAAGCATCAGCATCTGGGAAAAATAGAGCTGTTTCAGCATTTCCCTGTCTGACAGGCGACGTATGATTTCCGACTGCTTTTTCAGCATACACGATCACAGCTGGCGGCAAATATGGCATCTAATTCTTCTTCCCACGCTGTCAATTTGTTCATAGACGGACGGTCTCCTTTGGCTTCGTATGCTTCAAGACTTAAACCGCAGGATGTACAGCACACTGTGTCATCCGTTTCCAGCGGTTCTTTTTGTTCTTTAAAATAAGCGAGCAAGCTTTCCCTGAAACACCCTTCGCTTTCGGTGACGGCGGCGAATCCAGCCGCTTTTTTCAACTTGAGCTCCCTGCGGCTGTCCATCTCCCTCTGAATGACCGCCCGGCCGTCGTCGCCAAGGTGATGCACCTTCTGATAAAGATGTAGAAAATGGCGGGCTTGCGTTTCAGATAAACCGGCCTGCTGTAGAACTTCCCGCCGGTTTCGCTCATCTTTCACTCCGGCAAGCTTTTCGTATAAAAAGCCGATATCACTTTGAGAGAGAGCTTCCATTTGAATGAGCTGTTCCTGGATTTCCTCGTCTCCCGGAGCTTTCAGCAAAATGCTGACGCTCTGCTTTCCATCCCTGCCCGCACGTCCGATTTCCTGCAGATACGCCTCTGTCGTCTGCGGGAGGCTGAAATGGATCACATATCTGACATCAGGCTTGTCAACTCCCATACCGAAGGCGTTCGTGCAGCAGACTACATCAAGCTGGTTGCGAATGAACTGCTGCTGAATCAGCATCCTGTCGCTTGCCTCCATCCCGCCATGATAAAATCCCGTTCTCAATTTTGTCTCATCACCAAGCTTGTCAGCCAGTTCTTCAGCCCATTTTCTTGTCGGGCAATAGACAAGACCGGGACCTTGCAGCTTTTGAACCAGCCCTGTCAGTCGCTCCGTCTTCTCAGCGGTATCCCGCAACTTTTCAATATGAAGCGCAATGTTCGGGCGATCAACGGAATGGATCAAATAATTGGCGCCTTTAAGCCCCAGCATATTGGAAATGTCCTTCAATGTCGCTTCGGTTGCCGTCGCTGTAAGCGCCAGGGTGACGGGATGACCGAGGAGCGCCTTGATATCTCCAAGCTTCGAATAATCAGGCCTGAAATCATGCCCCCATTGTGAAATGCAGTGAGCTTCATCAACGACAAAAAGGCTGACATTGAGCAATTGAAGCTTTTTCAGCACTTGGCCGGATTGGAGGGCTTCTGGTGAAATATACAGATATTTGAGGCTGTGAAGCCGACTTAATACGTCATTTTTTTCCTGGTGTGTCAAAGCGCTGTTCAAGGCCGCGGCCCGCTTCTCTCCGCGCATTTTTAATTGCTGCACCTGGTCTTCCATTAAAGACAAAAGCGGTGAGACGATCAGGACGGTTCCGTCTTTCAACAATCCGGGAAGCTGGTAGCACAGCGATTTCCCGCCTCCTGTCGGAAGCATCGCCACCGTGTCCCGCCCCTCCAGCACGCTTTTGATGATCGTTTCCTGGCCGTTTTTAAAAGTATGATAACCAAAGTACCGGCGGAGCGCCTGATGAAGTTTATCCATTCCTGATCACCGTTTTCGACAAGGCCAGGCGGATTTTAAAATAGCTGTATCGGCCGCCGAGTCCCTCTTTAATTTGTCTGATTTTATTGGTTTGGTTCGCTTTCGCATAATCGGCAATGATTTTCTGCTCCTCTTTCGACACGTACTGATTGATGGAAAAAGACGGATCATGAATGGCAATTTCCACAATGTGATCCTCGATCGTCGCCGCTTTCAGCTTTCGAATGTCTGCGATCCGGTCTATTGTATGCCCTTCTTTTATAAGAAAAAGCGTTTTTCTCGTCGATTGTGTCAAGCCATCATTCAAAGGAATGTCCTGAATAAGCGTTTGAAAAAGCGGACTTTCACCATTTTGGGCGGATTGAATAAAATGATGCAGAACATCCCAAAACAGTGCATATATGTACCACTCATCAAGGTCCATTTTTTCGGAAAGCTGTCTAAATGTATAGCCCGCTTTTGCCCCGGAAGTCAGGGAGTGGACAAAAATAGCGGCCTGTTCATCATCGTTCAAAACAGACAGCTTCTCTTTCAGCTCATGGTGAAACTGGGCTGCTGTTTCAGCGGCATTCCGGCTTCTTAAATATTGTTTAACCCAGTTCTGAATCTGATAATCTTTTACGATCGGTAAATACACGCGTTCGCGGTAAAGTTTGTTGGAGAGCACCTGAATCAAAAGCGACATCCTTGCCCACATGATTTTGGCTGCCGCCTGATAATAGCCGCCGTGAAAATGGCGGGGCCACGGGTAAAGGGCAAAAAAGCCGGCAAGTTCCGCTTCTCCTTTTTCGGTGACGATGTAAGCGCCGCTTTCCGCTTTTTCTCTGACCAAAGACTCCTGTTTCAATTGTTGAACGCTGACTGTCACCTGCTCTCTGGACAGAGCCGAGCAAAAGCCAAAGTATTTTGAAACGGCAAATAAACCGGCGTCCTGTATCGTCTGTGACGACCTTTTTCCTTTTAATAAATGATAGACCGCGCTTGAAGAACGCTCACCCTTCATGGATGACAGAATGTCGAGCACAATGGCGTCAAAAAAATGAACCGGCATATCATCACCTACAATCTTCCGGCAACATTCGATCTTTTCTTCTTTTTATTTTAACAGATTTTGCGGAGAAATCGACGTTTAAACTCATATAAAAGGGGTATGTTAGCAGTAGAACCCTTGTGTGATAAGCATTCTCAATATTTTTGAGTTGAAATGTAAGATTAACACCATTACAATAAGGAATGGGAATAGGTTTCATATCGGATAGATAGAGGGTTAAACCATTTGTTCCAACGAAGAACAATCTGGGAGGTTTTTTATTCATGCCAAAATATACAATTGTAGACAAAGATACGTGCATCGCATGCGGAGCTTGTGGTGCTGCGGCTCCTGATATTTATGATTACGACGATGAGGGAATCGCGTTTGTCACCCTTGACGACAATCAGGGTGTCGTCGAAGTCCCTGACGTCTTGGAAGAAGACATGATGGACGCATTTGAAGGCTGTCCTACAGATTCGATCAAAGTTGCGGATGAGCCGTTCGAAGGCGACCCGCTTAAACACGAATAAAGCAAAAAAACATCCGGTGCACAAAGTGCCGGATGTTTTTTTATCAGATAAGCACTGCTTCGCCAACAAGCAAAAAGAAGCCGGCTCCTTAATGCAGCTGAAAATGCCCGGCACTGTGCCGGGCATTTTTCATGTCTATTTATTTGGCGGCCATGCGGACGTTTTCCTTCAGCCGCGGCTTCAACGAAAGGAAAATCGGCGTGGACACGAGAGCCACAGCGATGCCTTTGATGAAATTAAATGGCAGGATTCCGGCCAAAACTGTGGTTTTGAGCGCTTCTCCCGATAGCACTGGAGCATTTAAAAACCAAGTGTAGGCAGGCAGAAATAATAGATAATTTAAAATGCTCATCGAAACGGCCATCACAAGCGTCCCTGCGAAAAGAGCTGTGACAAACCCTTTGGCAGAACTTGATTTTTTAAGCAGCACAGCCGCCGGCAGGATAAACAATGTTCCGGCAATGAAGTTAGCCGCCTGATCAATCGGAACGCCTGAGGCGCTTCCGGCAATAAAGTAATTCAGCACGTTTTTGATCGCTTCAACAGCAATTCCGGCTCCCGGACCATACAAAATAACAGCGAGCAGTGCCGGGATATCACTAAAATCGATTTTCAAATACGGGAATGCCCCCAAGATCGGAAAACTCAGCATCATTAAAATAAATGCGATGCTGCTCAGCATGCTGATTGAGACGAGACGTCTCACCTTGTTGTGTTTCATTTTGTCACTCTCTCCTTTTCGATCACATCTCACGAAAAGAGGAATGGTTCTTTCCCCCTGCCCTAAACAAAAAACCCGCTTTATTGAAAAAGCGGGGCTGTTTTACAGACAGGTCAAATAAACGTTTGAAAATATCATTTCAAAACGCACGGAACCTCCATCTTCTCCCATCCAGACTATACTGTCGGCTTCGGAATCGCACCGAATCCTGCCCCTAAAGAGGCTCGCGGGCTTAGAGCGCTTGCTCATCACCGCCGGTAGGGAATTTCACCCTGCCCCGAAGATTGATCTTATTTATTTTTGATACTGATATTATTATAAATGAATTGTGAAAAAATGTACAGATTCAAAGCTTATTGAGCTGTTTTGGGGCGTCCTTCAGGATATTTCGGCAAACTCACTTTTTCCACACACTAAAAACCGCACATTCACAGTTATTTCATTTTTAATTTTCGTCTTTCCGCACGAAACTCATTGACACCCTTTATGGAATATGGTAAATTATCAGATATTTATGACGCTTATTTAGGAGGAAATCTTACATGTTTCGAGTATTGGTCTCAGATAAAATGTCCAGCGACGGCCTCAAACCATTAATGGAAGCAGATTTTATTGAAATTGTAGAAAAGAATGTTGCGGAAGCGGAAGACGAGCTTCATACGTTTGACGCTCTCTTGGTGCGGAGCGCCACGAAGGTGACCGAAGAATTGTTTAAAAAGATGACTTCGCTAAAAATCGTTGCCAGAGCAGGTGTCGGCGTCGACAATATCGATATTGACGAGGCGACAAAGCACGGTGTCATCGTCGTAAACGCGCCAAACGGAAATACAATTTCAACTGCTGAACATACTTTTGCAATGTTTTCAGCGTTAATGAGACATATTCCGCAGGCAAACATCTCCGTTAAATCCAGGGAGTGGAATCGTTCGGCTTACGTCGGTTCAGAGCTTTACGGAAAAACGCTCGGCATCATCGGAATGGGCCGCATTGGAAGCGAAATCGCGAGCCGCGCAAAAGCGTTCGGCATGACCGTTCATGTATTTGACCCGTTCCTGACGCAAGAAAGGGCAAGCAAGCTCGGCGTTAACGCGAACAGCTTTGAAGAAGTTCTGGCATGCGCTGACATTATTACAGTTCATACCCCGCTCACAAAAGAAACGAAGGGACTTTTGAACAAAGAAACCATCGCAAAGACGAAAAAAGGCGTTCGTCTCGTGAACTGTGCAAGAGGCGGGATCATCGATGAAGCGGCGCTTTTGGAAGCTTTGGAAAGCGGACATGTCGCAGGCGCTGCCCTCGATGTGTTTGAAGTCGAGCCTCCGGTCGATTCAAAACTGATCGATCATCCGCTTGTGGTCGCGACTCCTCACTTGGGCGCTTCAACGAAAGAAGCTCAGCTGAATGTCGCTGCACAAGTTTCCGAAGAAGTCCTTCAATATGCGCAAGGAAATCCTGTGATGTCCGCGATCAACCTTCCGGCCATGACAAAGGATTCATTCGAAAAAATCCAGCCTTATCATCAGTTTGCCAATACGATCGGAAACCTTGTGTCTCAGTGTATGAATGAGCCTGTTCAAGATGTAGCCATTCAATATGAAGGCTCTATCGCCAAGCTTGAAACGTCATTTATTACGAAAAGCCTTTTGGCCGGATTCCTGAAGCCGAGGGTCGCGGCTACCGTCAACGAAGTGAATGCCGGCACTGTCGCGAAAGAGCGCGGCATCAGCTTCAGCGAAAAAATTTCTTCCAATGAGTCAGGCTATGAAAACTGCATTTCTGTGACTGTCACCGGAGATGTGACGACATTCTCTTTAAGAGCGACGTACATTCCGCACTTCGGCGGTCGCATCGTTGCCTTAAACGGCTTTGATATCGATTTTTATCCGGCTGGACACCTTGTGTATATTCACCACCAGGATAAACCGGGGGCTATCGGCCATGTCGGACGAATTTTAGGAGACCATGACATCAACATCGCCACTATGCAGGTGGGCCGAAAAGAAAAAGGCGGAGAAGCGATCATGATGCTTTCATTTGACCGCCACCTTGAGGACGATATTTTAAATGAGCTGAAAAACATCCCGGATATCGTGTCTGTTAAAGTCATCGACCTTCCTTAATAAAAAGCCCCGGAACCTGAAAGAAATTCCTTTCGGGTTCCGTTTTTTTTAGGAACTCTCCCTGATCTCAAGCAGCTGGCGGGGATAAATCTGCTCGCCTTTCAAATCGTTCCATTCTTTGAGGTGCCGGACAGTAACGCCCATTTTTTCGGCGATATGATGAAGCGTATCCCCTTTCTGGACCACATATGTGCCGGTCTTCGGTTCATCGTCATGAAGGCGGAGTGTTTGGCCGGCCTTAAGCTTCGAATGTTTCAACCCGTTTATTCTCATGATCTCCTCGATAGATATACCGCTATCCTTGCTGATTTTCCAGAGCGTGTCCCCTTTTTGAACAGTTACGGCACCGCTCATTGTCCCGGTGTTTTGATGAACGTGGACCGAATTTTGCTGGAACGCTTCTTCACGAAGCACCGTCAGCGGATTGATTGCATATCTTTTATCTTCAGTCCATGAACCGTGATGCATTTCAAAATGCAGGTGGGTTCCGGTCGATATTCCCGTATTGCCGATGATTCCGATTTGCTCGCCTTTTTTCACCCGTTCTTTTTCCTTTTTCAGGCGTTTGCTTAAGTGGGCATAAACGGTTTCATATCCGTTGTCATGTTTGATAAATATCACGTGGCCGTAGGAGTCCGATTGATACGATTTGCTTACCGTTCCGTCTGCGGCTGCCGCTACAGCTTCCCCTTCAGGAGCGGCAATGTCAAGCCCCTTATGTTTTCCGTCTCTCGTCCCGAATTGATCTGTGATCTCCCCTTTAATCGGTTCAATCCACTCTGAAGCTGCCGCTCCCGGCGTAGTGACGAGAAACGCAAGCCCCGAAAGCCATGCGATCGCGAACAGGAAGTTTTGATGTCTGAGTATCTTCAAGGGTTTCCATATCCTCCTATTACAAGCATCTGCGGTAAAATTCCCCCGATTCGGAGACAGCTTAGTATACTTCCAAATCAATACATTTTATACATCAAAAAAAGACTCCGCGCGGGGAGTCTTTTAGCTTTCTATCGTTATCGGATTCGGTGCGTAAGGAACCTGTACAGATTTCGACAAGTCATAGGCGCCGACCTTGGTTGTGGATGCATTTTTAAATTTCACTTTTGTGAACCCGAAATCTTTGGCGGTCAATAGAAGGCCTTCCACCATCAAAACGTCTTCAGGTTTATTTTCAATATTCGCGGAGGAAGAAAATTGAATGATCAGTTCTTTTCCATTCTTTTGAATATCTTCAATCTTTGTATCATCGGATAGAATGGGTTGTAAATGAGTGCCGCTTTCTTTAACTTTCATCATCTTTATCGCTTCCTGCACCGTTTCGTAAGATTCGCTTGAAGGTGCAAGGAACCGGCGTCCGTCAGAGCTTTCATATAAATAGTAGCCTTTTTGCGTCTGATGCATAATCGCCATATCAGCGAGCATTCCGAATGATTCAAATTCAACGCCAGATTCATCATCGGAAATAAACAAAACAGAATCATATGAACCCCATTTAAAGGTTTCGTTGATCACATTTTTCAGCCGTTCGAAATCTTCCACTGAAAGCTCCGGTATTTTTTCATTTACTTGAATCGTCAGTTTTTTACCGTTTTTCTGTTCTTTGAACTTCACCTGATCAAGATAAGATGTATCAAATGATGTAAATTGGTCCACTTTAAGCCGGCTGTATGCGTGAAGTGCATCTTCAAGATTCGTCATGCTTATGCTTTTCTCAAGACTTATCGGGACAACGACAGACTTGGACTTGTCAAGGAAAGCGAAGGTGATATAGTCGTCTTTTTGATTCTGGGAGACGACAAACGTATTTGCAGGTTCAGACTTGGCAGCATCAGCCTCCGTCTGCACCAATTTTCCGTCAGATGAAATGTTGGCGTCGGCGCTGTTTTGAGATCTGATCTGTTCGATTAATTGAGGAGTGATCAGCATCAGAAGAAAGAGAACCAAAACTGTAGCAGCAAATGCGCCGACCCGTTTTTTCGGTGATTTACGCTTTGGTGCGAAAATCAGCTTTTGATAGATCTGATTTGCCGAACGATTATCCTTAACCGTTGGAAGTTGGCTTAGTAACGCCTTCAGCCGTTCTTCGTTCCATTCTGACTTCTTCATTCTTTGGATCCTCCTTCAAAAGCTCCATCTGTTTACGAAGCACTTTCAGACCGCGGTGCTGAGTGGTTTTCACCTTGCTTTCGGAAAAATTTAAGGCTTTTGCCGTTTCACTGATCGAATACCCTTGGATAAACCGCAATACGATAACGGATCTTTGATCAAGCGTACACCTGTCAAGGGCCTCGAAAATTTCCTTCAGGTTTTCATTCTGCATCACGATGTCCTCAGGCAGAGGCTTGCGGTCTTTTACATCTTGCTTCTCCCAGTCAAACGTCCCCAAAATCCGCTGGCGGATCGTCTGCTGCTTTCTGAACCAGTCGATCGCAACGTGCCGCGCAATCGAAAGAAGCCAGGTTTTTTCGCTGCTTCTGCCTTCAAATGTTTCATAAGAATGCAGGACGCGGATGTATACTTCCTGAACTAAGTCTTCTGCCTGGTTTTTGTCTTTTACCATATAAAATAAAAACTGAAATAAATCCTGATGATACTGATCATATATTTTCTGAAAGGTTTCTTCCACCTGAAACCCCTCCGTTCAATTTATTGTCGTTTGTCAATCTTAAAAGGTTACATTACAACTATTACAACTATATTACGAACATATGAAAATGGAAAGGGGGTTTAACTAAAGTTAAGCTTAATTTTAACTTAACAAGCATAAAAGCACCCGTTCTAAATGAACAGGTGCCAAGCTTACAGGAACTTCCGCTTTCTCACTAAGCTGCGTCCGTATACTCATAATCGGAACGTTCCTTAAGGCGGATCCTTTGAAATGGACTGATTTTCATCAGTTTATGACTTTAAGTCCAATTGTTGGCGAAGCTTTTTGGAAATCTCCTTTCTCTTTTCGTCAGTCACCAGGTGATACCATAAGCCGTCAACTTTTTTATCTTCACCCTCAATTTCTATCTGTTTAATATCCTTGGCAGCTTCTTTATAAGAATGTTGAATATCGATCATCTTGTCCAGTGTTAAGTTTGTTTTGATGTTTTTTTCTAATGCTGTCAAAATTTCTTGATAGTTTGTTAATGATTTTAATCGGGCACCTTCATGAATGATTTCATTGATGATCTCACGCTGACGCTCTTGACGTCCAAAATCACCGCGAGGATCGTCTTTTCTCATCCTAGCATATGTCAAAGCAGTTTTGCCATTAAGATGCTGCTTTCCTTTTGACAGATGCACGCCTTCAAGGGTGAAATCAATCCGATTATCCACCGTAATGCCGCCAATTGCATCGACAATATCTTTAAACCCATCCATATTGATTTTAATATAATAATTGATGGGAATGTTCAAAAATTGTTCTACAGTTTCAACGGTCCCTTCAATTCCGCCATAGGTGTAGGCCGAATTCATTTTCGAAAATTTATTCTTCGATTTGATAAACACCCTTGTATCACGCGGAATACTTGTCATTGTCGTTTTCTTTGTCTCCGGGTTAATCGTCATCACAATCATAGAATCCGGTCGTCCTTTATCACCAGGGCGCTCATCTATCCCTAATAAGAGAATGGATATAGGATCGTGCGGAGCAGTATCCTTCTGCTCGGTATCCCTGTGAAGAGGCTCGTACATTCCATTTATTGATTTTGCGACGGTACGGTAAATCCCGTATGAAACCACACTGCCAATCGTTATCACTAGCGCGAGGGCGAACAATATCACATTTTTCATCTTTAGTTTTCTTTTTCTCATTTTCACCATAGTATCCCTTCCTTGTTGATCCAGGTCATATTTTTTAATTCCATCTGAAATGAACCGGTTTTATCGAATCATGAATAGGCTTCATTTCATATCCGTTTTCCTGAAAGTATTTCAATAGTTTCTCCAAATGGGCCGCAGTTGTCGGTTTTTCATGCATTAATACGACAAGCGGCTCAACACCGGAAAGGTTATTGACTTGCTGAATCACATTATTGACGAATTGACCGTTTGTATTTGCAGATTTCCAGTCCTCTGAATCAACAGTCCAGTCCCAAAGATTAAAGTGGTCGCGCTTAATGACTTCTTGAAATGGACCGGTAATATAAGGCTTTGATCCGTAAGGCGATCTGATCAAATGTGTGTCAACGTTGGTCGTTTCTTTGATCGTTTTCAACGTATCGTTCATTTCTGCTGCAAAGCTTTCAGGAGATTTATAGATTTTTGATACTTGGTGCGTCACTCCGTGAGAGCCGACAGAGTGGCCGCTTTCAACCATTTTTCTCACAATATCGGGATTTTGTTCGATATTCGGTTTTAACATGAAAAAAGTAGCTTTTGCATGATACTTATCGAGCAAACTTAAGATCTTATCTGAAGCCGCAGGATTCGGCCCGTCGTCAAATGACAAATAGACGACCTTTCCGATTTCCGGCGCTGTTTGCTTATTTTCTTTTTTCTCTGCTTTATGTTTGCCTCCCGTCACAGGTGCTGAAGCGGAGGAATTTTCTTTTAGCGGTTCCTGCTTTGGACCAGCGAGTGTATTCCACGAAATGCATAACAAAGTCACCCCCAGTACAATCAACATACCCAGCACTAATTTTCCTAGTGCGCTCAATTTACGATCTTCTTTTGGTGAATTTAACACTTTTTCCAACTCCTTAAGCTGTAATTATCAATCACTAGGTTTCTTTTAATCTCGTCACATACAAATGACAATTTTTAAGCTGCTATTTGAAGACAACGTTCTATAAGAAGGATGCTCTTTAAATATAAAGGGAAGATATCGCAGAAGTTCGGCCAACTTGTAAACAAAATGTCACAAAAAGAGGAAAAACATCATTTTTTGAGGGATGTTAATCAGTAAATAATAAGACTTATTACCTTGAAGGGGATAGTGAGAAAGGAATGGATAAAAAAACCTTATTTCGGTATTTAACTGAAATAAGGTTTTTTTTCCTGATATTAAAGTATAAAACGATCGGTTATTTAAATGTGATGATATAAGCTTGTTCTTCTAAAAATCGCGCCGATGCACTCTCCATAGAAGGGTACTGGTATTGTGCGCTAACGAGCAGGCTGTTGCCGTCCGGGCTCCAATATATTTCCGAAGGGATGGTGCCGTGGTATATCGGTTCTTCATACAGGATATTTTTCCCTTGAAGCTTGCCTGCATAGATATTGTCTTCATCCTTCAAAGAGTAAGCGATTTTCTTTAAGTCGTTTGAGAATTTAAAAACAGTTACTTTTTCGAGCAGAGCAGAAAGCTCGCCGTTTCTGCGATCATATTCGTACAGGGTTTCCCCTGTGTCCAGGAATACAAATTGATCATTGTTTAACCAAACAGGCCCGCCGCGGCTGTCCAGACGCTTGTCCTGGATTTTGATGCGGTTGCCGTCAATCGTTCCCATTCTAATCCCGTACTCGTCGGAACGCTGCAACACGGTAAGCAGCAAATCTCGTCCATTATCAGAGATGTTAACTCCCGTAAGCGAATCTTTCTCCGCAAAATCATTCAATGTATACGTTTTGAGCGTTCCGGAATCCGTATCATAAACACGAAGGCTTGTCTGATTCCCCTGCCCAACATCTAAAACGAGATAACAAACGTATCTGCTATTATTTGACCATGAAACATCTTGGACATAGACCTCATTGCTGGCGGAGATGCTGGCGATTTCTGTGTTTTTTCCGTTCGCCGGCGAAAACAGCTGCATTGATGTCTTACTTAATGACAAAGTGACTCCGGCGATACGCTTTCCGTCTGGAGACATTTTCAGGTTGGACATGTTGCTTTCAATGCCTTTTACGATTTCAGCTTTTTCATAGGGGGAGGAAAGGCGCTGAAGACTGCGCGCTGTACGTTCGGATGTCCCATCTCCCTTGAAAAAACCGACAACGGAATCCGGTGAAGACCACCCAAGCAGCTGCCCTGCTTTTGGAAGGCGATAAATCGTATTGACTTGAAAAGGGCGGGTCTTCTGGTCATCGCTATGATTTTCTTCCCCGCTCGGGATAATAATCGTTTCAGATCTTTTTCCGACATTATAACTGGACACGATAATGGCCAGAAACAACAGCACTCCTGCCCAAATGATAAACGGTTTGTTTTTCATCATTTCTCAACCTTTGCGTAAGCTAATTCAACATGAATCACTGTTTGGTTTTCCTTGTAGTACATCTCGATTGTTCCTCCGTGTTCGTCAACAATTGTTTTCACAATGCTTAATCCCAAGCCTACACTTCCTTCTTCCTTAATCTTCTGATTGACTGAATAAAAGGGCTGGAACATTTTGGAGTGTTGGTCATTTTTCAATGGAGCACTTGGATTCTTGAATGTAAAAAGAATGTTTTCTCCAACGATTTCGGCCTTAATGATGATTTCCGAATGAGATAAGCTGTATTTGATGGCGTTGTCCAGCAGATTGATGAAAAGCTGGCGCAGCCTGCTCACCTGACTGTGAACGTACAGGCCATCTTCAATGTCACAGGTAATCCTTTTCTTATACCGTTCTGCCCGAAACTTCATCGATTCGCAAACATCTTTTAAAATTTCCCCTGCCTCGACCCTGTCAAATTGAGCGCCCTTGGCAGGTTCCCGGGATACTTCAAGAAGCTTGATCACCAAATGATGCAGGCGCCTGCTTTCTTCAACAATGTGGTTCATTCCTTTATCAAAAAACACCCGATCCGATTCCCCTTTATCTTTTATGATCTCTGCATATCCTTGGATGGAAGTCAGAGGTGTTTTCAGCTCATGCGTCATATTGTCAAAAAATCGTTTTTCTTGTTCGTTCAATTCCTTTAAACGGTCACGATCCCTTTCGATAGTTAAAATTTGTTCTCGAATTCTGCTGATCATATCGTTAAAGTTGATGGCAAGCTGGCCAATTTCATCTTTTCTATTAAAGTGGATATCCATATCCAGTTTACCCTTCTTGACTTGCGAGGTGGCATCTGTCAGCTTGACGAGCGGAATCGTGATATGTCTGGACAGGATATAGGAGAAAAGAAACGCCGCCAAAAATATGGCAAGTGCGATGTAAAAAACAATATCCAGGATCTCTCCGCTTTGCTTATACTGCAGGTCGAAATTTTTCGAAAAGCGTAATATGCCTACTTTTGTGCCTTCAACGACAACCGGGTATGAAAAAAACACTTCTGCTTTATTGCGGTTATAGGTGATATGATAGGCAGTCTTTCCTTTGATCGCCTGTTTAAGATCTTCATTACTTCCACGGGAAAACGCCTTCTGATCAGAAGCAGACAACAATGCGCCATTCACGGTATAAACACCGACATTGCTTCCTGTGGAGTGATTCAAATTATCTACCATTTCATCGGCCATATCACCGAAATAAAGTTCATTGTTTTTATAATGATTGATTAAAAATGCCTGGTTTACATAGACGGTACTGTTTTTTTTCAGTTCGACTAAATCCGATGTTACAATTTTTTCATTACTCGACCAAATCACGTTCTTAACCGTATGATTGAGCACAAGGAAAGAGAGAGAAAAAATCAGAAAAAAGCCAACAATAAACTTGCCCTTGATGGTCCGTAACACTCTCTACTCCTCCTGCTTCTCGAATTTATATCCGATACCGAACACCGTTTTAATCAAGTCGCTTGCATCGAGCTTTTTGCGGAGTCTTTGAATATGGGTATCAACTGTACGGGTGTCACCGAAAAAATCGTATCCCCAAATGAATTCTAAAAGCTCTGAACGCGTAAAAACTTTTCCCCGATGATCAACCAAAGTCATCAGCAGATCATATTCTTTAGGAGTCAATTCGACGGCTGCCCCGTCTTTTTTCACCAGTCTTTCACCCGGGATGATCACAATATTTTTAAACCGGATCTCATCCTCTTTTTCCGTTTCCCGTTCGTTCACATGATAGGCTTGTTCCAGACGCCGAAGGATCGTGCGGATTCTCGCGACAACTTCGCGCAGATCAAACGGCTTTGTAATATAGTCATCGGCCCCGAATTCCAACCCGAGTATTTTATCCGTTACATCTGATTTTGCGGTGATCATCAGTATCGGAATATTATAGCTTTCAGTCACTGTTTTGCAAATATCCAATCCGCTGCAGTCAGGCAGCATCCAATCGAGCAGCAGAAGATCAGGTTTGAATTGATCTAATTTCCTCATGCCTGAAGAGCCGTTATTGACCGTGCACGTTTCAAAACCTTCGGACGTCAGCCCGTAAGCAAGCAAATCAGCAATTGCTTCATCATCTTCTATAATCAGTATTTTGGTTTTATCCATAAAGTCATCACTCATTCCCTGTTTCAAGTTTATTTTGTCTAGAAACCTCTTTTGCTTCTCGCATCCTCTAAACAGATTATACATAAATCCAAACCAAACTCTTCCTTTGACGGTCCGCAATTGGAGCGCTGGCGGACTTTTAAGGGCAGAAAAAATAAACGGCCTTTTATAGATGATCAGAACGGGAGCAATTATGTCCATATGTGATTTTCACTAGTCCATTTGTCCAAATCCTTCATCCATTTCCTCTGATGTTCATCTGTCTTTTGGAATCCCCACTCTTTTAACGGCAACAAAGGCAAAAACGTTTCAGGATAAGCAGAAATTTTACAACTTGGATACAAGTTGCCCTCAAATAACGGAGCACCTGTTCTTCATGAACAGGTGCTCTTTGTTTCTTATGGAACAAGATTCTTCGTCAAATTTGGCCAACATCCTGCTTATTTCTTGGAATGTAAAACGTGAAGGAAGTACCTTCGTTCAGCATGCTGTGGACGGTGATCGATCCGTTGTGTGCATCGACGATGTTTTTAACGATCGCAAGTCCGAGGCCCGTCCCGCCTTTTCCTCTCGTCCTTGCTTTATCCGCCTTGTAAAAGCGTTCAAAAATAAACGGCAGGTCCTCTTCTGGGATGCCGCTGCCCGAGTCTTTCACGGCGATTTTCAGCCCGCTTTGCGCTGACTGCACATCGACATGTACGGTGCCGCCGGCATTTGTATGGCGGATCGCGTTGTCAATCAGGTTCGTTAATACCTGCTCCATTTTGTCCGGATCAAACACAAATTTGGCTTCGTGCAGATCAAGATTGTGAGAAAGCGTAATTTCTTTGTCACCGGCCACTCCGTAAAACTTTCTGAACACCCTCTCGAAAAATTCGCGGAGCTCCACCTGTTCTACGTTTAAGGAAATATGGCCCGCCTCCATTCTGGCAAGGTCCAGCAAATCATTCACAAGCCTTCCCATTCGTAAAGACTCGTCATAGATGACCTGCGCGATTTCCTTTTTTTCTTCCTCAGAGCTTGCAATGTCGTCAACGATTGCTTCACTGTACCCTTGAAGCATCGAAATCGGTGTTCTCAGCTCATGGCTGACATTGGCGATAAAATCTTTTCTCAGCTTATCAAGCCGTCTTTCCTCCGTCATATCCCTCAAAACGGCGACCGCTCCGCGCACATGTGACTGATTGTACAGCGGACTCATGAGCAGCACCCACGTTCTGCCTTGCAGGGTCATTTCAATCATCTGCTCCTTCTCCGTGCCGACGGTGTTTTGAAAAAGCTCACGCGCTTCAGGAGGCAGTTCATGGCCTTCTTTTACATTCATGTTCTGCTCATAATACCAGGCCTGTAAAAAGCGTTCAGCCGGAGGGTTAGTCACAAGGATCGTCCCGTCGATATTGATGGTGATCACGCCGTCTGCCATACTGCTTAAGATATTCGACAAATGCTCCTTTTCCTGATTGAGCGCTGTAATATGGAACTTCAGCTGGCGCCCCATTTGGTTAAAGGCAATCGCCAGCTCGCCGATTTCATCCTGGGTCAGGATCGGAATCTTCGTATCAAACTTCCCTTTTGCAAGATCCTGTGCACCCTGCCGCATTTTTCTGAGCGGGTAGGTAATCCGGCTTGACAGGAAGAAAGCGAAAATCGTCGTTAACACAATCGCAATCGCAGCGGCAAAGAGAATATACCTTGTCGTATGCTGTGTCGTATCTTTCACGGCAAGAAGCGATTGAGAAAGAAACACCATGCCTTCATCTTCGCCTTTCCCGTACGGTACACCGACAATCAGCTGATCGTTCTTTTGATCGGAGATGACCGTCCGCTTCTGCACTTTTTGATGCTTCTGAAGCGCTTCGTTCAGATCGGAATCATTTTTAATATCTTTTAATGTAATGGAAGCCACTTTTTGATTTTCCCGCGGTGAATACCAATATTCATTCTCATTTTTGATAACGGTGATGCTCGTCAGTTCATCGGCAAGCTCCCATGTGATCGATCTGGCCGTCTCCTGGTCTTTATGGTTTTCCATGATGACGGCCACCTTGCTGGCGAGCTTTGTCAAATCAGCTTCCGCTTCATCGACATGGTAGTTTTCAATAAACTCAAGCAGAAAGAACGTAAGGATAAATAAGACAAATGAAACCAAAAGCAGTATGGTAAACCACAGTTTACCGACTACGCTCTTCCAAAACTTCATTCGTTTCCGACCTCAAATTTATACCCGACACCCCATACTGTTACGATTTTTTTCGCAGCTTTCGGCGAGACTTTGTTCAATTTTTCACGTAGACGTTTAACATGGGTGTCGACCGTTCTCAAATCGCCGAAAAACTCGTATTGCCATACTTCCTTCAGCAGCTTTTCACGATCGTATACTTTATCAGGAGTTTTGGCCAGGAAGTAAAGCAGTTCATATTCTTTCGGCGTCAGGCTGACTTCGGTTCCGTCCGCCATAACTCTGTGAGCATCGTGATCAATGGATAAGTGAGAAAAAACAAGAACATTTTTTGCCGTTGTATCTGTATTCAGATAAGAGGTTTGCGATGATCTTCTCAAGAGCGCTTTGACTCTCAGCACCACTTCCCTCGGACTGAAAGGTTTTACAATATAGTCATCGGTTCCGACTTCAAAGCCCTGCACCCGGTTCGCTTCTTCGCCTTTCGCCGTCAGCATGATGATCGGAGTGGCTTTTTTGTCGCGTACTTGGCGGCATACTTCAATGCCGTCGGTTCCTGGCATCATCAAATCGAGCAGGATTAAATCGTATTCGTTGCCCAGGGCTTTATCGATGGCTTCGTCGCCATTCTCGGCTTCCTCGATCTTATAATTTTCCCTTTCCAGGTACATTTTTAAAAGTCGTCTGATTCTTGCCTCATCGTCTACTACTAATATTTTTGTCTCTTTCGTCTGTTCCATCGTAAACCTCCTGATTTGAATCTTCTTACATTCATTTTATTAGAAAAGCGATCGTAAGCCAAGCTAAGAATGGCCTTTCCCAATTTAAAACGATAAGCTGCGGAAGGCCCGGCGAAAAGCCCGGACCTTCCTGCACCGCACGGATCATGCATAAGAGTGAAGTCCAGCGATGACAAGGTTTACAAAAATAAGATTAAACATAATAATGGCAAAACCGATAACGGCAAGCCACGCCGATTTTTCGCCGTGCCAGCCTCTTGAAAGCCTGAGATGCAGATAAGCTGCATAAAACAAAAATGTAATCAGCGCCCAGACTTCTTTCGGATCCCAGCCCCAGAATCTGCTCCATGCCAGCTGTGCCCATATCATCGCGAAAATAAGCGCGCCAAGCGTAAAAACCGGAAAGCCGATCGAAACGGATCGATAGCCGATTTCATCGACAAGGTCAAGGTTCACATTTTTCACGAGCGGCTGAAGAAGCTGACTGATGCGTTTTCTGATGATCAGCCTGATGACACCGTAAAGCAATGCGCCGGTTCCAAACGACCAGAGAACCGTATTCAGCTTCCGTCCTGAAAAAATAGGCGGCACATTGACAAGCGGCTCCATTCTCTCCTCTGTTAAAAGTTCGCCTTTGTTCGGCCCGATCAGAGCGGGAAGCTCGTAAATCATGACGTCTTCCTGGTTGTCTTTATCAATCCACTTGAACTGCGCTTCATAGCCCCCAATGCGGAATGAGGTCGTGACAAGGATAAACGCGAGCGTTGTCACAAGCATAAACATGACAAATTCGAGCCAGAACGTTTTTTTGCCAGGCTGTGACTGATCCACATGCTTGAGTAGAAAGATCACGCCGGCGACAAAGCTGATGGCGAGAATCGCCTGTCCGAGAGCTGCAGTCGTAACATGAATATAAAGCCAGTTGCTTTGAAGCGACGGAATCAGCGGTGTGATATCGGTCGGAAACATGCTGGCATATGCGATTAACAGCAGGACAACGGGCAGTGTAAACAGCCCCAAAGCAGACAGCTTGTAAATAAAGTAGATGATGATGAACGCCAGAACGAGCATCATGCTGAAAGCAGTTGTAAATTCGAAAAGATTGCTGACCGGTGCGTGTCCGGAAACGATCCATCTCGCAATAAAATATCCAAACTGGCATACAAATCCGATGATCGTGATCAACACTGCGATCGACGCCCAGCGGTTCTTCTTCTTCCGGTCTGAAGCCTTGCTCCTGATGGAGCCGCCAAAAAAGAAGACCGCTGAGAGATACAAGAGAAATGCCGCGTACAATAAATTGCCGCTTAACTCTGCCATGAAAACCCCTCCCTATGCTGGCCGTTTATTTTTTTCCTTTGACAGTTCTTTTTGATCGGCCGGTTCGGATATCCCCGTATCCTCAAGTACGGCCTTCAAGTCCTGTTTCAGCCCGTACCAGTTTTTATTCGTATGTCCGGCGACGAGCACATGCCCGTCCAGCGTTCTGAGCCAGATCCTTCTGTGGTGCCAGTACATCCCCTGGATGACGCCGATCATAAAGATGGCGCCGCCGACCATGAGCACCCACAAAGTCAAATCTTTTCTAATGGTGAGGCCTGAGAGATTTTTCGTTTCGACGTGGTCAAACTTCATTTTGTATTTATTGTCGTCAGAACCTTCGATTGTTTCCTGAATCGCAACGAAACTCTTTTCTCCTTTAGGCTTATCCGGGGCGGTGATCTGGAATACAAAAGCCGGATTGTTCGGATTCCTCGTTTTCGTGCTCGGCTCCCCGTCTTTGTTAAAATAAAAGTCCGGCAGGTAGCTTGCAATATGAACTTTGTAACCGTTGCCAAGATCATATTCCGGCTTCGGCTCCAAGAGGTTGATTGCCACTTTGCCGAAAGATTTCCCGCTGTCTTTTTCAATCAGCTGAAAGACCATTTTGTCGAGCTCGCCTTCCTTGTAAGTCAGCTGATAGAGTGCATATGAACCGAATTTCAGCGGGTCATTGACCCTGATCTTGCCGCTTTTCACTTTCTTCAATTCAGGCGCTTCACCCGGGAGACTGTCATTTTTTCTTTCATATAGTTCAACATCGGTTTGATATGTTTTTGCGACAGTACCGTCACCTGCTTTAGTAATCGCCTCTGAAAATACTTCTTTTTCTTTTTCACTGTCGTACATTTCTTTTGTAAACCGGTTGTTTTTCAAGTAGTAATGGCCGTCAGTTCCCGGGATGGGCACGGTCTCCCCTTCCCTGATCCAAAGGGTTTCGTCGACATACATGCCCGGAACAAATCTGAGCATGACACCGATGAGGAATATGATCAGCCCGATATGGTTCACATATGGGCCCCATCTTGAAAAACGGCCTTTTTCCGCAAACAGGTTTCCGTTTTCTTCTTTGACTCGGTATCGTTTTTTCTTCAGTTTACCGACGATTTGTGATCTGGTGTCTTCAGACATGTCCGCTTCCGTCCGGCTGAAAAGGCGCTGCCTCTCCATAAAGTTCGGATTTCTCGTGACGCCCTGATTTTTCAGCGCCCTGTACAAAGGAACGACCCTGTCAAGGCTGCAGATCACAAGCGATATGCCGATTGAAGCAACCAGAACAATAAACCACCATGAACCGTAAAGATTGTGGAAACCGAGAGTATAATAGATTTGTCCGAGAAGCCCGTATTGTTCGCTGTAGTATGTATCAGCCTGCGCACCCGGCGGCAGGAACATTTCCTGCGGGAAAATCGTTCCAAAAGCAGATGCTGTCAGCGTAATGACGATCAGCCAGACGCCGACCTTTACAGACGAAAAGAAATTCCATATTTTATCTACGATTGTTTTGTTATATGTTTGAGAGCGTCTCGCACTTCCGTCATACCGCATGTCAAGGAGTTTGGCATCCTGTTTGACGAGCGGCTTTCCGCACGATTCACACAAAACGGTGCCCGTCGGATTCACATGGCCGCATTCGCATTTGATTTCTTTCATCATGACGATCCCTCTGGTTTGATCATATTCATATAATCATGGATCATTCGTTCTGTCATCGTGCCAGACACGACTTTGACAATCTCTCCGTCAGGATTGATCAAAAACGTGGTCGGCAGCGGTGTGACATCGTATGCGTTCAGAACCTGCCTGTCTTTATCAAGCACAACCGGAAAATTGACGCCGTAGTCTTTCATAAAGTTTCGGACGGCAAGGTTTGATTCGCCGACATTGACGGCGACGATTTCAACCCCTTGATCCTTAAACACTTTATATTGATTCGCCATGTAAGGAAATTCTCTTTTGCATGGTTCGCACCATGTTCCCCAAAAGTTTAAAAATACCCCTTTGCCTTTTAGATCGTCCAGTTTGAGACGGTTGCCGTCAACATCCTCCAGCGAAAAATTGGGAGCTTTTTCCCCCACCGCCACACTCTCCGTCTTTTGAAACACGGCGCTGTACAGCGTGTAGCCAAGCGCTGCAAGCAGCACAAGGAGGATGCCTGTCCGAATGTAAAAACGCTTTTTTTTCATAATCCGCCCCCTCATTTAGACATTCAGTATCATTATATCATCTCATGACTGCCTGCCATTTGCCTTTTTTGAAGGTTGTGTGAAAATTTAGAAAGCCGCTTTACCGTGTTCAGCCAATGCCCTGAGCCTTTTCACTTCATGAGGCGTGAGCTCTCTTTTTTCCCCGGTTTTCAAGCCCGCCAGGTTCAAAAAAGCGTACTCTTCCCTTTTCAGCTTGAGCACTTCGTGTCCGATGGCTTCAAACATTCTCCTGACCTGACGGTTTCGCCCTTCATGGATTGTGATTTGGACGATGCTGGTCTGCTTTTTCTTATCGAGTGACAAAAGCTTCACTTTTGCCGGAGCTGTCTTTCCTTCCTCAAGGCGTACGCCCCGCTCAAGTTTTTTTAAATTCTCCTTTAAAGGAATGCCTTTCAGCTTTGCCACATACGTTTTATTAATTTCGTATTTCGGGTGCATCAATTTATTGGCGAAGTCCCCGTCATTCGTTAACAATAAGAGGCCGCTTGTATCATAATCAAGCCTTCCGATCGGATAAATCCGCTCCTCCACCTCTGTGAAAAAGTCGGTCACAACTTTCCGGCCTTTATCGTCTTTAACCGCTGATATAACCCCTCTCGGTTTATACAGGAGAAAATAAACGGGTTCTTCGCTTTCAAGCTGGACGCCGTTTACCTCGATCCGGTCTGAGCTTGATACTTTAACGCCGAGCTCTCTGACGGTTTTGCCGTTGACCGTGACTTTCCCTTCTTTTATAAGTTCCTCCGCCTTTCGCCTTGATGCAATACCGGCGTGGGCGATTACTTTTTGAAGTCGTTCCATATCTTTCACCTCATGTATTATCTTACTTTTTTCCAGACCAACAAACAAGTTTGCGGGCGCCTTCTTCCTTAGGAAAGAAGCACTCCGCCCTTAAATGTATCCTTTCTCACGTCAAAAGTAAAACAGTTTTGGCTAAAAAAGCAAAAAAGCGCCTGTTGATCAGGCGCTTCCAAACAGCAATGTTACAATAATCACAGACGCGATAATCCCCGCTAAATCAGCAAGCAGTCCCACTTTTAAAGCATCCCCCATTTTCTTGATTCCGACCGCGCCGAAATAGACAGTCAAAACATACAGCGTCGTGTCTGTCGATCCCTGCATGACAGAGGCCAGCCGGCCGATGAACGAATCGGGTCCGTAAACTGCGATTAAATCGGTCGTCATGCCGAGCGCCGCCGTTCCCGAAATCGGCCGGATCAGAGCCAGCGGAACCACTTCCGTCGGAATTCCCACGGCGGAAAATACCGGCTTTAAAAGATTCATAAAAAAATCGAGCGCCCCTGAAGCACGGAAAACGGTGATCGCTACAAGCATACCGACCAAATAAGGGATAATGGAAAACGCAATTTGGATTCCTTCCTTCCCTCCCTCAACAAACGCTTCATAAGTCGGGACTTTTTTGAATGTACCATACAGCAGAATCGTGGCGATGATAAACGGGATAAGGGCCAGAGAAAGCCAATTGATGAATTCCAAATGCTCACCCCTTCTTTTTTCTTCTATAATAAAAGTATCGGTCGATGAAGATCGCAAAGATTCCCGATATTAAAGTCGCCAAAATGGTCGGCCCGACGATGTCTGTCGGCGCCTTTGCATCATATGTCATCCTGACCGCGATGACGGTCGTCGGAATCAAGGTAATGCTTGACGTATTGACCGCCAGAAAGGTGATCATTGAGCGGCTCGCTTCCCTGCGGTTCCGGTTGAGCGCCTTCATCTGTTCCATTGCTTTAATGCCGAGCGGTGTCGCCGCATTGCCCAATCCGAAAAAGTTGGCCATTAAATTGGATAAAATATACCCCATCGCCGGATGATCCGGAGGGATCTCGGGAAACAGCTTTGAAATGAACGGCCGGCACAACCTGCTGAATTTTTCGAGAAGCCCGGATTGTTCGGCGATTTTCATCAGCCCCAGCCAAAAAACAAGGACGCTCATCAGGCCGATCGAAATCGTGACAGCTTCCTTCGAACCTTTAAATACGGCCTCATTGACTTCCTGAACCGTTCCGTTGAAAAGCGCAAACACCAGACCGATCACCGTTAAGCCGACCCAGATTATATTGACCATGATGAACCGCCTGCCGCTTTTTGGAATACGGATTGAAAGGTCTCGAAAAACGATTTTTTCGGCTTTTTGTTGCGTTCGTTTTCATAATAGATCGGTACACTTGCAATCGTTTTTCCGTTGAACATGACGTTCATTTCCCCGATGATGTCCGGGATTTCTTTTTTGTTTTTACGCCACGATTTTTTCGGTTTAAGAAGCTCGATGTCAACCTTCACGTCTTCTTTTTCATCTTCGTTTAACAAATATGTGACATCCCGTTTAATAAAAGCTTTATTCCCGTAAAAAGAGTCTTTTAATTTCGGAACCTCGCCTTTTTTGGCGATGATATATGTTTTGTAGTGGCCGTATACATAGTTGAACATGTTCATATGATCATTCCAGTCGTCAGGGGCATTGATGGTGACGGCGATCAAATCGGTTCCGTCTTTCGATGAAGTGGAGACGAGCGTGCGCTTCGCCAGCTTGGTATATCCCGTCTTCCCGCCTGTACTGTATTCGTAAAGCCCTGTTAAAAGCTTGTTTTTATTTCTCCAGATGCCTTGCATCGTTTCTGCCTTATAGCGCTTCGTTCCGGCGATTTTTTGGTACGTTTCGTTTGTCATCGCATATTTCGTCAAAAGCGCCATATCATAGGCCGAGGAATAGTGGTCAGGGTGATCATCGAGTCCGTGCGGATTGCGGAACAGGGTGTTTTCCATGCCGAGGTCGGCCGCTTTTTGATTCATCATGTAGACAAACCCTTCCAGGCTTCCGCCCACATGCTCAGCAATCGCAACGGCTGCGTCATTTCCCGATCTCAGCATCAAACCGTAAACAAGGTCCTTCAGCTTCACCTTTTGCCCGCTTGTCAAATAGATTGATGATCCCTCCGTTTTGACCGCCCTGTCGCTGACCGTGACTGTCTCATCCAATTTGCCCGATTCCACGGCCAAAATGGCTGTCATAATCTTCGTAATGCTTGCAATGCGCCGTTTTTCATGCTCATCCTTCGCAAACAATACCCGTCCGGATTGCCCGTCCATGACAATCGCGCTTCTTGCGCTGACATGAAGGGAAGGCTGTGCTTCAGCGATTTGGTATGAAGAGCATAAAAGAGAGCATATGATGATGGCTGCTGCAGCCTGTTTTAGAAAAAAGCGCATTTTTTCTCACGTCCTTGTGGTTGTTTGTACAAGTTTATGCGCTTGTCTTTCCGTTATGAACACCAATTGGATGATTCCCCGAGAAAAATCTCAAGCAACATTAAAACTCCCCCTTTCATGAAAGGGGGAGTTCCGGCACACGGTTCATTTAAGCTATGATCTCGGCTGAACCATCTTCATCCGATAGTCAGTCGCATAGTATTCCAATTCTTCTCTCATCGATTGATATTCTGTTTCAAGCGAAGCCATCAAATTTTTTAATGAGGCCGGCGCTGGTTCGTGAAAGCAAATGGCGTTTTTTCCCGTGTAGGCCGCTCTGCTGTCTTCGTACCAAGTATCTTTTTTCGGTGTAAAAAATTCTTCTATGCATCGATGATAGATCTGATAGAGCGTCCTTTCGGCGGCAGCGTCCTGAAAAGGAACCTGCTTCAGCCTGATTCGGCAAGCCAGAAGCCCTTCTTCACAGTAAACCGCCAGTTTTCTCAAGTTACTGAGGACATCGCGATAATAATCTCTGCTCCCGGGCTCTTCGGCTTCAAGGGATGAGAGCGTCGTTTCGTTTAAATAATCGCTCAGCGTCTGAACGGTCTGTGCTAAAAATTCGCCTGCCTGCTCGGTTTGGGCTCTTGCCATAGATTTTCCCATTGGTGTCGGCACCCTCTCCTCATCGCTTTGTTACAATCGTATTCTTTCATGCATGAAATTAAACATAAAAAATACGATAATATATATTATCATACTTCGGTCCTTAAGGTGAGTCTATTTTAAATCTTCGAACGTCTGGTTAAAGTTCTCAAAGAACAGATCGGCTTCTTCCTGAACCCCGTCTTCTTCTACATTTTCGGGCAGCGGCGGAAGCTCTTCAAGCGTTTTTAAGCCGAATTGTTCAAGAAATGTTTCGGTTGTACCGTACAAGATTGCCCTGCCCGGTCCGTCCGCCCGGCCTACTTCGCACAACAGCGCTTTTGCGACAAGGCTCTGGAGAATCCGTTCAGATTTGACCCCTCTGATCTCCTCGACTTCCGCTCTCGTAATCGGCTGCTTATATGAAACGATGGCCAAAACTTCGAGGGCAGCCTGAGAAAGCCCTTTTGAAGGGGCTTCAATCAGCTTTTTCAAATAGACGGCGAATTCTTTTTTGGTCGAAAGCATGTACGTATCCGCGTACTCGACAAGCTCGATGCCCCTGTCTTCTTTTTCATAGGTTTCTTTGACATCAAGCATAATATCCTGAAGCTCGGCTTCATCGATCTCCAAAACGGATAATAGCTGTTTTTTTGTCAGGCCCTCGTCGCCGGCGGCATACAAAAGCGCTTCGACAATGGCTTTCCAATTCACGATATCAAGCGTCATGAATCGCTTCACTCCCTGTTATGTAAATGTCTGAAAAGTTGTGTTCCTGCTCAATGATGATCAGCTGGTTTTTCATCAGCTCCAAAATCGCCAAAAACGTCACAACAAGATGCTCTTTCTGTTCGTATGGGAACAGTTCCATAAAATGCATCCTTTGACGGGACGATTTCAAACAATCGACGATTTGCGTCATTCGTTCTTCTATCGGTATTTCCTGTCTTGAAATTCTAGTTTCAGACGGCCGGCTGATTTTTTTGCGGTTCAGCACCTTTTGAAACGCCCCGAGCATGTCGTAAACGGTGACGGACAGCTTTTGCTCGCTGAGTTTGATTTCCTTGGCATAGTCGCTTAAATCGCTCGGCGGCTTCGCGAATGCTTTTTGCCGCTCTTCCTCGCGCTCCTTCAAATTTTGCGCGGCACTTTTGTATTTTCTGTACTCTATTAATTTTTCAATCAATTCTTCTCTCGGGTCCTCTTCCTCCTCGAGAAACTCTTCGTCAAACAGCTCCTCTTCCTGCTTTGGAAGGAGCATTCGGCTTTTAATGCTGAGAAGGGTCGCAGCCATCACCAAATATTCACTGGCCACGTCGAGCTCAAGTTCGCGCATCGTATGCACATATAATAAATACTGCTCGGTTATCTTCGCAACAGGTATGTCATAAATGTCTATTTCAAGGCGGTTGATTAAGTGCAGCAGCAGATCCAGCGGCCCTTCAAACGCCTCGATTTTCACCTGATATTCCATGTTCATTTCTCACCATTTTCAAAATCGCTTCTAAGCCGGCTAAAACTGGCTACCCTTTAGTATAAATTACGCGTCTGCATGAAGTCCAATATAATTTAAGAAGCTTTGGCATTCGCCTATACGATTTGAGCGTATGCTGCATAGAATACTGTGTAAAATCTTAAACCTGAGGAGGGAACAACATGGGAGGTAAAGGCTTCGGCTACGGCGGAGGATTTGCTTTGATTGTCGTTCTGTTTATTTTGTTGATTATTGTAGGAGCGGCATGGATCTATTAACATAAAAATGAGAAGCGTCCGTTACCCGGGCGCTTTTTTCATAGCCTGGATATATCTCCATTTTTCCTCCGTTCCGTTCTTATGATACACTTTAACGGAAACTTAAAGGAGGATGTCAGATGTATCCCCAAGCTTATATCGATTACCTGGCCGAATTCCACGGGTCAAGGGATTATTTTGAATGCCACGAAATTTTAGAAGACCATTGGAAAAAGGACAATCCCGGCGAGCGGAAATTATACTGGGTTGGATTGATTCAGCTGGCAGTCGCACTCTATCATCAGCGGAGAAACAATTTTGCCGGTGCAGAGAGATTAATGGCGAACAGCATCCGCATCCTGGTGTCCGAAAAAGACGCAGTCGAATCGCTCGGATTAGATTACAGCCGCTTCATCAAGCTGTTAAGGAAGACTTACCAAAAAATCAAAGCCCATTCTCCTTATGAAAGCATCATGCTTCCGATCACAGATGAATCTTTGATCAAAGCATGCCGGAAACAATGTGAAAAAAAGTCGTATGAGTGGGGAGCAAACGATCCACCCGACACCTTCATCATTGATAAACACCTGCTGAGAGACCGGACTGAAGTGGTTGCCGAGAGGAAAAAACAAATCGAACGGCGAAAAAAGAGCAGAGGCTAGAAGCCTCTGCTCATTGGTTATATGTGATGTCTTCATTTTCGTGATCCTGACAGCGCTCAAAGAATCCTTTAGTTAATTCATTCGGAACCAGCGGTTTAGGTGCAAACATTTGCGAAATGGCCGACACCATTTTTTTGCCGATTCCTTGATGACGGTGAGACGGGTTTACACTGATATGCTTGATCTCGACTTCTTCTTCTCTTTTCTCTACTCCTACACAGCCGACAATATCCTCGCCTTCTTTCCATAGGAACAGCTGCCTTTCAGTGTCCGTTTCATAGTCTTTAATTGTCTGCTGAAGCTGCTTGACGTCCTTCTCATTCGGCATAAACGAAAGGAGCCCCATCGCAATCTTTTCGAATGACTTTTTATAACGAATTAACATAAATACCCCTCAATATATCAAAATGTGGATCTAACGAAGGCTAGTCGCTTCACATCACATTATAAACATTTTTATAACCTTTTTAAACTCTTTTTCGGTAATTATTGAAGCGACCGGGTCAGGTTCGCCATTTCAATCGCTGCCGCGGCAGCTTCTGCACCTTTATTTCCGGCTTTTGTTCCGGCGCGTTCTACCGCCTGCTCGATCGTGTCTGTCGTCAATACGCCGAAGATCACCGGAACGCCTGTTGACATGCTGCTCGCCGCAATCCCCTTTGCCGCTTCATTGCAGACATAGTCATAGTGGCTTGTCGCTCCTCTGATGACCGTGCCCAGTGTAATCACGGCGTCGTATTTTTTCGTTTCAGCCATTTTTTTGGCGATCAGCGGAATCTCGAATGCGCCGGGAACCCAGGCGACATCAATATCATCAGCTTTGACCCCATGTCTCAACAGCGTATCTTCTGCACCGCTTAGAAGTTTGCTTGTAATAAAATCGTTGAACCTTGACACAACGATCCCAATTTTCAAATCTGTTCCAATTACATGACCTTCTATTTTATTCATATGAATCCCGTCCTTTTTTGTGATTGATTTTAGTTTAAAAATGAAGCATATGCCCCAATTTTGATTTTTTCGTTTTTAAGTACTTTTCATTGTCTTTTTTTGTCTCCATCTGCAGCGGCACCCTGTCTGCGATCGTCAGTCCGTAGCCTTCGAGACCGGCAATCTTTCGCGGATTGTTCGTCAGCAGCTTCATTTGTTTCACGCCGAGGTCTCTTAAAATTTGGGCGCCGATCCCGTAGTTACGAAGATCTGGGAGAAAACCGAGCTTTTCATTAGCCTGCACGGTGTCATATCCTTCTTCCTGCAGTTTATAAGCTTTCAGTTTATTGATTAAGCCGATTCCTCTTCCTTCCTGTCTCAAATAAAGGAGCACGCCCCGGCCCGCTTGTTCGATTTGCGCGAGTGCGGCAGCAAGCTGCGGGCCGCAGTCGCAGCGGTAAGAGCCGAAAACATCGCCCGTCAGGCATTCTGAGTGTACGCGGACAAGGACAGGCTCGTCTCCGAAAGGTATATCGCCTTTGACGAGTGCTATATGTTCCTTGTCATCGATTTCGTTTGTATAGCCGTAAACCTTGAATGTGCCGAATTCGGAAGGCAGCGTAATCTTCACTTCTCGGTTGATCAGCGTTCCCTTGCTGTAGCGGTATTCGATCAAATCTTTAATCGTAATCATTTTCAAGTCGTGCTGGTCGGCTATTTTTTTGAGTTCAGGCACCCTTGCCATCGTGCCGTCTTCATTCATGATTTCGCAGATGACGCCGGCCGGCGCGGAACCGCACGCCTCCGCAAGGTCAACGGCCGCCTCCGTATGTCCGGCTCTTTTTAAAACGCCGCCTGTTTTCGCAATCAAGGGGAAAATGTGCCCCGGTCTTTTAAAATCGCCCGGAAGCGCGTGATCATCAATCAACGACATGACGGTCAACGACCGCTCTTGAGCGCTGATCCCCGTCTTTGTATCGCGGTGATCCACACTGACCGTAAATGCCGTGTGATGAGAATCGGTATTTTCGTCCACCATCGGATGGAGGTCGAGCCGTGAAGCGATCTCTTCATTAAGCGGCGCGCAGATCAAACCCCTTCCGTGCGAAGCCATAAAGTTGATCACTTCAGGTGTTGCGTATTCTGCCAGCGCAACGAAATCGCCTTCGTTTTCCCTGTCCTCGTCATCGACCACGATGATGACTTTTCCTTGCTTCAAATCGCGTATCGCTTCTTCAATTGTGTGAAACATAGGCGCGCAGCCTCCTTTCATTTAAAACCCGTTTTCTTTAAAAAACGATTCAGTCAATGGCTTTGCCTGTTTGTCTTGTTTTGCTTGGTGGAGAAACCGGTAAATGTATTTGCCGATCATATCGCACTCGATGTTGACGATGCTTCCGGGCTTTTTTTCCGAAAAAATCGTTTCATCCAATGTGTGCGGGATAAGCGAGACTGTTACTTGATCTTCCGTCAGTCCAAAAATGGTGAGGCTGACGCCGTCTACGGCGATCGAACCTTTTAACACAAGCATTTTGGCCAGTGAAGGGTCAAGTTTTAAATCATAGTATACGGCGTTAGCCGCTTTTTCTATGCGCACGATAGACGCGGTGCCGTCGACATGCCCCGACACCATATGCCCGCCGAAGCGGCCATTTGCCGCCATCGCCCGTTCAAGATTGACGCGGCTTCCTTTTTTTAATGTGCCGAGTGATGTTGCTTTCAGGGTTTCAAGCATGACATCCGCCGTGAAACTGCCGGAACCGAACTCATTTACGGTCAGGCAGACTCCGTTGACAGCAATGCTGTCGCCAAGCTTCACATCCTCGGTCACTTTGTTGGATTGGATGACTAAAGACATGGCGCTTCCCGCCTTTTTCATGTCCAAAATCATTCCGACTTCTTCAATGATGCCTGTAAACATATGCCACCGCCTTATTTTTTTATCGGTTTTGCCGCCAGCTTTATATCCTGGCCGATTTTGGTAATGGTTGTGAAATGCAGTAAGGGGACATCTTTCATCGATTGAAAGCCTTCACCGGAGAGGATGCTGGGAGATTGCAGCCCTCCGATTAATTTAGGGGCAAGATAGAAGATCATTTGCTGATAGAGTCCTTCTTTGACGAAGCTTGCGTGAACCGTCGCACCACCTTCGACAAAGACTGAAGCGATACCTCGGTCTGCAAGGTGCAGAAGCACGTCGCGCACCGGAAGTTCATCCGCATCCAGCACGGTTACCTGTACACCTTCTTTTTCCAGGTTCCGAACCTTTTCGGGATCTGCCTTGGACGTCGTGTAAATCCAGGTTGCCGCTGCTTTATCCTGAATGACTTTTGACTGAAGCGGGATTGACAGCGTCGTATCGAGAACGACACGCACCGGCTGATTCACTGCACCGGGGAGACGGCATGTCAAACTCGGGTCGTCTGCTTTTATTGTGCCCGATCCCACTAAAATACTCTGGTGGTTTTTTCGGTATTGGTGAGCGTCCATCCGCGCTTCTTCAGAAGTAATCCATTTGCTGTCGCCTGTTGCGGTAGCGGTTTTGCCGTCAAGGCTGGCAGCTGCTTTTAATGTCACATACGGAAGGCCTGTCCGCATAAAATGCATGAACTTTTCGTTCAGCTCTTCCGCCTGTTCTTTGAGAACGCCTGTTTCGACCTCGATCCCGGCACTTCTCAGCATCCCGATTCCTCTTCCGGAAACGAGCGGATTCGGATCTTCGGCCGCCACGACTACCCGCTTCAAACCGGAACGGATAATCAGTTCCGCGCAAGGAGGCGTTTTGCCGTAATGGCTGCACGGTTCAAGCGTCACATAAATGACGGCTCCTTCCGCATGGCGGCCTGCCATTTGAATGGCGTGCACTTCTGCATGCGCTTCGCCGTATTTTAAATGAGCCCCCATTCCGACCACTTCACCGTCTTTGACGACAACGGCTCCGACAAGCGGATTGGCTCCTGTCTGACCTTCACCCTGCTTCGCAAGCTCCAATGCAAGATTCATATAATGCGCATCTGTCATGAATTTCCCTCCCTTCTTCCAAAAAAATAACCCCGGATGTCGATCCGGGGGTTGTTTTTGTGTATGAGAAATAAAACTATGCATCATCATTATTTTTCACATAGTCTCTTCATCCTTCTCCCATCCAGACTTTCACTGTCGGCTTCAGCTTCTCACTGAATCCACCGCTTTGCACGAAGCACAGCGGGTCACGGGCTCTAAAGCTGTCTCTCGCTTTATTACCGCCGGTCGGGATTTTCACCCAGCCCCGAAGGATACAATCGATATTTACTTGTCCTTATGCGTAATTATAGCGGCCGCATATTAAAATTGCAATGAAAACTGCTTGCACAAAAAAACCCTCTGAGAAACAGAGGGTTTTTAATCTGCCACCTTGACGACTTTGATTAATCCGTCGATTCTGTTGGCATTAGAGAAGTAGGCCTTTACTTTGTCTCCTTCTTTAATGTCGGACAGATCCTGGTTGAGATTTTTCGCATTGAAAATGATCTTCGTTCCGTTATCTGATACCCCGTGGTATTCAGTGCCGTCAATTTTGGTGATCTTATATTGATAAATGGTATAGTTCTTTTCCTCAGATGAGACGGTTTGGCTGAGCGCCGTTGAGACATCTTGAACGCTTCCGTTTTTTAAATAATAAAAGCCTCCGGCCAGTACGGCAGCCAAAACGAGCAGAACCGTGAGCTTGAATCTTATTTTCCCCATGATCAAAACCTCCAGAACACGTTCTGAACTATCCTATGTTTATTTCCTGTGAATGATGAAATAAAACATGTTCGATTCAGACGGAAAATATGTGGTTTTTAAGTATAACGCAAAATGAAGGGAAATCGTTTCATATTCAGACGAAATACTACTTATAACCTACGAATGTACATTCTGGTTTAGGGGTGTGTGTGTGAAAACAAGCTTGAAAATTGAGTCTAAATAACTATGTTTCAAGAAACCGTTTGTTCTGTTTTCTTCGCTTTAGGTTTCGCTGTAAAAGTCGTTTCGGATGGTGATAACGGACTGGTTTTTAAGATACTCGCTGTCTTTCGTTTTGGCCCAGGCGAGAAACTTCACATGCTCGGAATGGAACAGGGCCTCGTGATGGGGCGAGCGACCAGCAGCCGCGCCGAGTCTGTGCTTGATACCGCGCACGAACTTCCAATATTGATAGAAAGGCAGTTTTAATTTTGTCATAAATCCTGCCGAGTCTTCAATCACATATCCTTCCTCCTCAATCGACGGGTCATTTGACACAGACAGGTACCATTTATAAAAATCGGTCCACTGGTCAAAAGAAATGACTTTTTGCTTACATTCTACGCGAAATGTCTCAGAAAAACAGAGGACATCTTCATACGGCAGCTTTTCATATTTCATCTGTCTTTTGACAATGTCGAGAAGGACAAGCTTATCCGATTTGTACTCGATAATGTGCGGATCTTTTTCTGGCAGCACGACTTCAAACACTAACGAAACATTGCGTGTTTTTACATATTCTTTTATATCCTCAATCTGAGATGCGTCAAACGTTTTGTGAAACAGCTCTTCCACCCATTTCGCATGGCCGTCTTTTTGTCCGCTTGCCGATGTATAAGATTTTGAGGTGAAGACGAGCTCATCGGTTTCAGAATTGTAGCCGACCGTTCCCAAAAATCCATTCGCCTTATCATAAACAGTGACCGGAAAGCGCAGCGTGTTAACGAGAACATGCATTTTCGTCGTCAGGCGTTCATCGATGTTGAAAAATTTGTTGTAGCTTCTGCTGACGATTTCCTTGGTGTTTCTGTTGATAAACAGCCCTCTTGCCTTCATGCTGACGCTGTCCCATTTTCTCTCCTGAAAAGCCTTCCTCGTAAAGTTAAAAGAGGAAATGCCTCCGGCTAATTTTTGCTCAGATACATAATCGTGTTCGTCCAAATGCTTTAGAAAATGGTCGACAGTCAGCTCCTCGTGTTCGTGATGAGAATCAAGCGAAGGAGAGGACGTTTTAAACACATCATTTTTTATCTCATGTGTTTGAATGCCAGACCGATCGATGGTGACAACCCTTAAATGCCCGCCGTGCTCCACCTGCCCTTCCAGGTTATATGATTTTGCGGCTGCATGCACTGGAAGCCGGAACATGTTTCTGTGCCCGTGGATTTGAATGATGTTCCGCCCTTCCATATTTTTCGTAAAGACATGGTCGATATCTGTCTCATATCCGCCGACACCGTTGATCAGCTGGCTGGTAGCTGTAAGCAGAAGGTTGTCAGGAAGCGCGGAAATACCTCCGTGCGTGATGATGTAAGTATCTTCTCCATACGTGAAGTAGACAATTTGGTGGAAGCGCCTGGCCAGTTCCCTGATATCTTTTTTGTCAAAGCCTGCTTCGTCTAATTCCGGTTTTGTCTTCTTGTTGAATACGCTGCTTCTTGTTTCTTCATCATGCCCGTATTGCTTCAAATATTTATCATGATTTCCTTCGAGCAAAATCACATTTTTACGATCTTTGATACTGAGCAGGAATTGAACGACTTTTGCGTTTTCTATTCCTCTATCAAGCATATCACCTGTAAAAATATATAACTCGTCATCTTCGAGTCTGCCTTTCAAATAAGAATCCAGCACCGTAAAACAGCCGTGCACATCCCCGATCACATGTATTTTTTCATAACTGTCGAGCCGCCTCGGCTTATACTGCATCACATCGTCAAATTCTTCCGGCTTGATGACCGTTGTCCAGGAAGGCGCCGGTTCGGTTAAAATCCGCTCGTGCATGGCGTGAACCACGCTGTCGGGCACCCGCTTATGCTCAGCCCTCTCCCGGTTTCTCAACAGAGCGGTCTCAAGCGGAATATCGGAAAAATCAACCACATACGCTCTGTAGCGATACTTTAAAACGAGAGCTTTATAGCTTGAAATCATGCTTGGTTTCGCATGTGTGGCATCAACAACGGTGAATTCCCCCCTTTCCATCCTTTCTTCAAGGAGGGTGAACAAAAGCTTCCATACTTTTCCGTCATTTTTTTGAGAAATGTCGTAATTCCCTTCCAAATTTAACACGGGTGACTGATGGATCAGCCTCAGCTGATCAGCAGACAGTGTATATTGATTCAATTGATGATCCCTGATCCAGGTTGATTTTCCGGTGCCAGGGCAGCCTCTAAGCAGTACCAAAGTCCTCATTATTGATCTCCTTATTTAGTTCTGATAAGTTTTATTATAAAAAAATTTAGCATTCCTTCCAAGGATATACGTCCTTATTTGCATTTTGTTTCAAAAAATATCCCCTAAAGGGGACTTTTTACGTGTTATTTCACACCTATCCTCTTTTTATCGGACATAAAAAAGGCAGTGCTCCTATAAGCGAGCACTGCCCTTTGACTGAATATTATGTTACATTTCGTTCTCCGATATGAATCGGTGACGTTTTGGCAGATGTTACGTTTCTCTCAGCAACATGTACCGGTGCGGATGTTACATTTCTCTCAGCGATTTGCACCGATGTGGACGTTACGTTTCTCTCGGCGATTTGCGTCGGTGCGGACGTTACATTTCTCTCGGCGATTTGCGTCGGTGCGGACGTTACATTTCTCTCGGCGACTTTCATACCATCTGTTTGCGTCATCAGCACAGCACTTGCCAGAGAAAGTCCTGCTACTGAAGCAGCGGCGGTTAACAACAGTTTAGATTTCATACGACCAGTCCCCTTTTTTCATTTGTTTTCGAGCACTGAATACCGTTTGATAGAAATAAACAGAGTCGCTCAAGCGCCCAATTTCATTATAGTATTCAGCAGCTTCCAATGCCAAGTCCTCAATATCGGGATACATCTTTTTTGAACCGAGCAGCTGAAAAGTTTCCAGCATTTGAGCTCTTCCGTCATCATCAAGATACAAGGCTTTCAAAAAATGAAATTTTGATAGATAGATCGAATCGTCTGATCGCCGGGCGATGTCAATCCCTTTGTTTAACGCGTCATCCGCCTGTTCCAGCTGCTTCAGCTTGAAATATGCATGTGCAAGACTAAAAAACGCTTTTGGGAGAATATCTGATGACTCTTCTTGATAAATCGCAGCAGCTCTGTTGAAGTATTCAGCCGCCCGATTAAAATCCCCCATCTTATAATAGCAGTTACCCAAATTGTAATAGGTGTGTCCTTCCAATATGAGCTGGCCTTTCTCCTGTGAAAGCTTCAGCGCCTTTTCAAGATGCGAAAGCGCTTTTTCATTCGAATCCAGATCGTCATAGTTGCCTGCGATGACGAACTCGCATTGGATTCTCCGAACCGTGTAAGTTTCATGCGCCTGGTAGGTTTCAATCGCTTGAAGCGCATAGTTCATCGACACGTGGCTCTGTTTCATATGATAAAACACTTCAGCCATTTTAAAATGAAACTCGGCTCTCTCTATTTCGTCCTCGACATGCAGCAGCTTTTTTTCGGCGCGCCTGTAAAAAGAGATCGCTTTAATATAATCATGGTTTTTATATTCATACATCCCTCTAAAAAAATTGAAATAATATTCAAGCAGGCCTGTCAGCTTTCCTTGTTCATCTTCGATATCTTTTAATATTTCAGAAAAGTCAGGCGGGGTTTCGCCTTCTTCCAATGGTTTTACGTAATCAAGCATAATTCTGTGTCTGAATTCCATTAAGGCGTAATACAATAATAAGTCTTGATCTTCTTCCATTTGAGAAATTTCGCGCTCAATTTCTGCCTTCAGCATTTCGGCGTCCGTAACATTGAATTTGCGTATCGCGTTATACCAGTCATTAATTTTTACGCCGACTGCAGTCGATGGGATTTTTACGCTCACCCCTTACGCCCCTTCCTTTTATACAGATTGCGTTCTCTTTCTAGCTCTTCACTTGAATATATTTTACATAAAGGGTCATTTTTTCACAATTATTTTATTTATTAGGATCATCATTTCCTAGCAAAACGCGGTCGAAGAATCGGTCCCTGGTCCTATTGCATCTGGAAAATGAACACCGTTTCAGACAAAAAAACAGCCCGGCTTAGCGGGCTGTTTCTTCGCTTTCTAATTATGCGTCAAATACTTCGACTTTTTCCATGCCTTGTCCCTGCTCCATTGAAGTGACAGCATCAAGACCTGATGTGACTTTTCCAAAAACAGTGTGTACGCCGTTCAAGTGCGGCTGAGGCTCATGGACGATAAAGAATTGGCTGCCTCCAGTATCTTTTCCTGCGTGAGCCATTGAGAGAGAACCGGCTTCGTGTTTATGCGGATTCCCTTCTGTCTCGCATTTAATCGTATATCCAGGACCGCCTGTTCCGGTGCCGTGCGGGCAGCCTCCTTGGCTGACGAAGCCCGGAATGACGCGGTGGAACTTCAACCCGTCATAGAACCCTTCGTTTGCAAGTTTTTCAAAGTTGGCGACAGTTCCCGGCGCCGCTTCCGGATATAGTTCAAACTCGATTTTTTTGCCGTTTGTCAGTTGTATGTATCCTTTTTTAGCCATCTTGATTCTCTCCTTTCATTTCACAAGGGTCATTATATCATATCAAAGAAGCACAGAGCCAATCTACCTGAAATAAACGGCGCTCTTGCATCACTTTTGTAAAAGATTTTAAAAAAAGGTTGAATCGCCTGTGAAAATCATGAATGATAAAAGAGCGTGTGATACGATACCCGGAGGGCATTTGACTTGAAGAAAAATGGATCTCTTTTTTTCTTTGAAACCTCTCTCATCTTTCATCCGTCTATATTTCGGAACGCATTATTTCCGTTCCGGCAGGCTTCTTTAAAAGTACAGCAATTCTGCCTGAAGCCTGCATTTTTAAGGAGGGCATTGAGCTTGAAAAAATCGATACTAGGAATCTTTACAGCATTGTGTCTGCTCATTTTCCCGCAGGTCAGCTTTGCTGACGCCGCAGTGGGTGATGTGATCGTCACGCTGGGGAAAGACTTGTCAAGCCAGGACAGACAAAAGGTATTAAAAGAAATGAATGCGCCTGAAAATGCGACCATCATCGAGGTGACAAATGATGAGGAGCATAAATATTTAGGGGATTATATACCGAAAGCACAAATCGGAACAAGAGCGATTTCTTCTTCTTCGATTACCGTAGCGAAAAAAGGCACCGGTTTGGAAGTGCAGACACACAATATCAGCAGAATTACGGATGAAATGTATTTAAACGCGCTGATGACAGCCGGTGTAAAAGACGCTAAAGTCTATATCACTGCACCATTTGAAGTATCAGGCACAGCCGCTTTGACCGGTTTAATGAAAGCCTATGAAACGACTTCGGGCGAAAAGATCTCCGAAGACGTGAAAAAAGTCGCGAATGAAGAGCTAGTCACCACTTCAGAGCTTGGCGAGAAAATCGGCAGTGAGAATGCATCAGCGCTGATGGCCAAAGTCAAGGAAGAAATCTCGAAAAACGGGGTTCCCGAATCAAAAGAGGAATTGGAAAAAACGATTGATTCCGCCGCTTCCGATCTGGGCGTGACGCTCACAGAGGATCAGAAAAAATCTCTCATGTCTTTATTTAATAACATGAAAAATATTAATATCGACTGGAACCAGGTTGGAGACCAGCTTGACAAAGCAAAAGATAAAATCACGAAATTCCTGGATTCTGAAGAAGGACAAAATTTCCTTCAAAAACTGATCGACTTCTTTGTGTCTCTGTGGAATGCCATCGTTTCCGTATTCACCGGCGGCGGCACCTCAGAGTCCAACGGTTAACACAACCGCCAAAACACCTCCTTTTTCAATTGAAGGGGGTGTTTTATTTTTGCAGAGGGGAAGTCCCCTCCGTCTTCTTCATAGTTTTCGTGAATAAAATCGGTCAGCAGTTTTGTAAATCGGTAAAACGTTTCGTTTTGCGTCGCTGCCCTGTCTTTTAGCGTGAACCGATCAAATAAAGATTGGCGGAATCCTGTGCTCATTTCAAGCTGAATGCTCAGCCCGGAAAGCGACTTGTTGGCGATGTTATTCGGATGGGTTCCGGCGTACTTGTCGTCCGTCGCCAGCATTTCAGCGGCAAACCCCGAGCGATTCAGCTCATCAACCAATATTCTGATTTTAACGCGGTCTGTCCCGCCCACTTTAATAGCGCGGTCTTCACTGTAATAGCCGTGAAGCGACATGACATACTGGTGACTCGCAGTGATGGCGAGCGCCGCCGGCTCGTCAAAACGGGTGCTTGTAATGTGAAGATCCCTATTGCCTGATGATTTCAGCCCTTCAAACAAGTACAAGGAATAATTTTTCGCCACTTCATTGGCGATTTCACTTGTTCCGGGTTCGATGCCGCCTCCATGGATCGCCATGATGAGCATCGGCACTTTTGCGTCCTTCTCCGTCATTCGGTAAGACGCCGGATCTTCATTCCGCTTCAATTCTTCAAAGCTTGAATATTTATCAGCGGACTGTGTTGCAGGATGAGCCGCAGCAGAATATGGGAATGAAATCACAGCAGAAATTAATAAAATATTCACAGAACTGTTTATTGCTGTAAAACACTTCGCTATGTTACAATCAACACATTGCTTCAGGCACTGGAGCATGCGGTGGAGTAGGGATACTTTGGCCGGTTTCATCTACTCCGCCTCTAAATCCGCAAAATCAGCAAATCTCATCCTTTTCACCTTGATCATTGCCTTTACCATCTCCTTTGTTAAATTTTTGTTAAATTCCCAATATTATATACAATCAGCCCGGTCGCTGTTCTATGCATGTCATGATCTTTTTTGCAAAAAACACCGCCCGATGGCCGGGAAATATTCTTCATGCGGCAAACGGGAAAAAATTCTTTTTGAATAAAAAAATGGAGACCCCCTTGAGGGAATCTCCATTTTTTTATTGTTTTACTTTCGATTTAAGCGGCAGATCCAGCTTGACGATATCCTCATACGTCTCTCTCTGAATGACGAGCTGCGCTTCTCCATCCTCGACAAAAACGACGGCCGGGCGCGGAATGCGGTTGTAGTTGTTGGCCATGCTGTAGCCGTATGCACCGGTGCAGAAAACGGCGAGCACATCTCCGTCACGAACTTCGGGGATTTCCAAATCCCAAATCAGCATATCTCCGCTTTCACAGCATTTTCCTGCGATTGATACGGTATCATGACAAGCATCGTTCATCCTGTTGGCGACGGCTGCTTCATATTTTGCCTCATAAAGCGCCGGCCTGATATTATCGCTCATGCCGCCGTCAACAGCCACATATTTGCGAATGCCCGGCACCTCTTTTTGCGAACCGGTCGTGTACAGCGTGGTTCCCGCATCTCCGACAAGAGACCTGCCCGGTTCGATCCAAATCTCAGGGATGTCAAAGCCGAAATGCTCGGCATTTGCTTTGACCGCCTCGATGATTTTTTCAACATAGACATCGGCAGCGAGCGGCTCGTCGTCTTTTGTATAGCGGATGCCGAAGCCCCCGCCGAGATTGAGCACTTCCGGAATGAATGAGTAAGTCTCCCTCCATTCAGCGAGCTTTTCAAAGATCTTGTCTGCCGCAAGAACAAATCCTGCCGTATCAAAAATTTGCGAACCGATGTGGCAGTGCACGCCGAGGAGCTTAAACGCAGATGAGCGAAGGACTTGTTCGATGGCTTGTTCGACCTGCCCATTGTGCAGATCAAAACCGAATTTCGAATCTTCCTGTCCCGTCGTAATATAATCATGCGTGTGCGCTTCAACTCCCGGTGTGATTCTGAGCAAAACGTCTACAGTTTGTCCTGATTGCTTGCAAAGCTTTTCTGTAATGGCGATCTCGTGAAAGTTATCGAGCACGATGCAGCCGATTTGATGCTCCAGAGCCATGGCTAGTTCTTCAGGGCTCTTATTGTTTCCGTGAAAATGAATCCGTTCAGCGGGGAACCCTGCTTTGATCGCAGTAAAAAGCTCTCCTCCCGATACCACATCCAGAGACAGCCCCTCTTGTTCGGCAAGCTGAATCATGGCGACCGCTGAAAACGCCTTGCTTGCATACGCTACCTGCGCTTTTAAACCGGCTTCCCTGAATGCCTTCTGGAATTTTCGGGCGCGCTCTCTTATCAGCGCGACATCGTATACATAAAGAGGTGTTCCATATCTTTCTGCCAATGATAGAACATCGACACCGCCGATTTCGAGGTGTCCACTTTCATTTCGTCTGCTAGTACCATGTAAAAACAATTGTCATTCCCTCTTTCTCTATCTACAAAGGTGCAAGGGGCGGTCCGATTGCTGCCCGATGCATCTTCCGGCTTCATGATAGTGCGATTCTTATGTTGTATTATAACATTTCGTTTTAAAAACTAAACCACCATTTGTCCAAATTTTCTTGATTTACAAAGGGAATAATCCCTTAAAAAACCAATCCATTCTATTGATTATAGAATAACAGAAAACAGCACTTGATAGAAATAGGCATACATAACGTCCATTCAGTTAAAAAAAGAGCTGAAAAATCGAGATTATCGCCCATACAAATAGGCATTTACCTGAATATAATCTTAAAGATGAAACCTAAAAAAACGAAGTGGGAAAGAGGTTATCATATGTATCCAAACCGTTACCCCTACACCCCGGCTCCAGGCTATACACCGGAAGATGTATACGGCTCTTATCAGCCGGCTGTACATCATGAACAGCGAATTTACGAGCCTTATGAAGGGCAGATTATTACAGCTCCGGCGAATACGAGATTTTGGCGGAGAGGAACCGAGGTTTTCCTTCATTCGTCAACGTTTGACCCGTCCGGCCGCGAAATGCTGTATGTCGTCTATCCGATCAGAAGACAGAACAACATCTGCAGCCTCCGGGCAGTCGCGATCTCTGCGAACGAATACAGAGGCATCGGGACCCAAAGACCTGAATTCGATTACTGAAAAAGAGGCTTTTCCCCGGGGAAAAGCCTCTTGGAATACCGTCTTCACGGCTGTCTGGAGCGGTTTCGCGGATGAACGATGCTCGGCCTGACTTTTCCCCCGGGAACGGAAGTGCGCACGAGAACATGCCAAAACGCTTTTCCGTTGAACGGGAGGAGAGGCCATAAGTAAGGCGTCCGCAATGATCTGATCGAAGTCATCACTATAGTTAAGATCGTTAATCCGATGACAAATCCCTCCACTTTAAAAAGCGCCACCAATATCAGCATAAACAGCTTCACCATTTTATTCGCCAGACTCAGCTCGTAGCTTGGTGTCGTGTACCCTCCGATTGCCGAGAGGGAAACGTATAAAATGACTTCGGGAGAAAACAAGCCGACATTGATCGCGATATCGCCGATCAATACGGCAGCGATCAGGCCCATTGCAGTCGAAAGCGCCGTCGGCGTATGAATGGCGGCCATTCTTAAAAATTCGACGCCGAGATCCGCCAGGAAAATCTGCATGATAATCGGGATATGAGTGTCTTTGTTTAAACCGATAAACGATAAATGATCAGGCAAGAGCGACGGCTGAATGACAAACAATAGCCAAAGCGGCAGCAAAAAGGTGGAGGCCAAAATACCGAAAAACCGCACCCACCTTAAAAACGTCCCAACAGCCGGTGTCTGTCTGTATTCCTCAGCATGCTGTACATGGTGAAACAAAGTCGTCGGCGTAATGATGACGCTTGGCGACGTATCGACGATCACGATGACATGCCCCTCTAAAATATGGCTTGCGGCTACGTCTGCCCTTTCCGTAAACCTGACAAGCGGAAACGGATTGAAGCCTTGGCCGACAATGAATTCCTCTACCGATTTATCCGACATCGGCAGTCCGTCGATCTTCACATTTTCAATTTCTTTTTTTAATACTTCAACAAGATCGGGATCTGCAACATCTTCCAAATAGCAAAGGCAGATGTCTGTTTTGGAGCGTTCACCGATATGAAGCATTTTATAGCGCAGGCGTTCATCTCTGATCCGGCGTCTGATCAGGGCTGTGTTGACGATGATGTTCTCGACGAGCCCGTCTCTTGCACCGCGTACGACTTTTTCTGTATCAGGCTCTTCCGGCGTTCTGCCCGGATAGCTTCTGACATCAATGATAAATGCAAATCCCGCATCTTCGACGATGATGGCAACCAGTCCCGACAGCACTTGGTCCACCGCTTCATCAAGCGTTTCTGCTTTTGAAACCTGCTGGTTCAAAAGCCTGTTTTCGACAATGTCTTCGACCTCGCCCGACTCTTTTTCTTTATCATTGAGATGCACCAGTTCCCTTAACAGGTGAATGATGTATTGGGTGTCACACAACCCGTTGACATAATAAAGCTGAACTTCATGGCCGAGGATAAAGACCTTGCGTACGCCAAGGTCAAAGCTTTCTCCCATGCCGACCCGCTTCTTGAAATACGCTTCATTCTTAGAAGGATCAAGGAATACGTTCGTCTTCTCTTGCTTTTGAGCACTCATGATACCCGCTCCTTTCTAAAATGAGCTCGACCGCTTTCATTGTAATCGGCGATCCTTTTTCCACATCGTCTTTTCTGTTCATTTTACCGATATCACCGATTCCGACGATGATCGGAACATCCAGCTGATCAAGGCAATAGACCGTGTCACCGTTCATTCGTTTGACATCGAGCTCTTTGACCCCGTGTTTATCGACGCCGAATTCCGTCAGTTCACCTTCCGCATCGATTGATACATCGACCCTTGTCCACTCTGCATAATGAGTTTTTGAAGCGACGGCGATGACCCCGAGCACCTCGATATCGGCATGCATCGCTACATATTTCATCGCTGTCTCTCCCGGCCCTTCGCCTTGAAGTCCGGAATCATCAAACATGACGAATACAGGATCATGAGGGGTTTCTAGGATCATGGATACAAGCTCCGGTCCCGTTTTAATGCTTGGATTCCCCGCCGATTGGGAAATACAGCGGCCGCCCGTTTTTCTTGCCGCATATTCGATTGCTTTTGCAGCGTATATATCGCCGTCTGTGACCAAAATGACCTTGCGTTTTGCTGGCATTATCCTTTATCCTTTCGGTTTAAAAATCACGGCAACAAGAAAAGCAAACAAGATAGCGGCAGATACACCGGCAGATGTCAGTTCGAATATCCCCATGCCGATTCCGATAAAGCCATGTTCCTCAGCCTGGTGCATCGCGCCGTGCAAAAGAGAATGGCCGAAGCTGACAATCGGGACTGTAGCCCCGGCACCGGCAAATTCGATAAAACGGTCGTAAAGGCCGAAACCGTCAAGGATCGCTCCTGATACGACAAAAGTTGACATGACATGAGCCGGCGTCATTTTAAAGATATCAAGCAAAAGCTGGCCGATGACGCAAATCAATCCTCCTGCAATAAAAGCAATGACATATTCCATCTTAAGCGTTCCCCCCTTCGGCCCGTTCAAATACGACGCCATGGGCAATGCATGGTATCGATTCTTTTTGCTGGACGATCGTCGGGCTTAAAAGGGCGCCTGTCGCTACAACAAGCACTCTGTTCAGCCTTCCCGCTTCAATTTCTTTAAAAATGTGGCCAAAGGTGACGACAGCGGAACAAGCACATCCGCTTCCGCCTGCAAAAACCTGCTGGTCAGGCGTATAGATCATCAGTCCGCAGTCATTATGTTTTGTCCCGACATTGATTCCTTCCTCTTTTAACAAATCCTTCAAAATCGGGCTGCCGACACCTGAAAGGTCGCCGGTTAAAATTAAATCGTAATCATCAGGGGTGCGTCCCAGATCCTCTAAATGCTGCTTGATCGTATCCGCCGCAGCGGGGGCCATCGCCGACCCCATATCCTGCGAATCGGTAATCCCCAAGTCGATAACTCTTCCGACGGTTGCACTGCTGATTTTGATGCCGCCGGGCTGCTGACTGAGGACGACTGCTCCGCTTCCGGTCACTGTGGATGTAGCGGTTCCCGGCTTTTGGCCGCCGTATTCCGTCGGGTAGCGAAACTGCCTTTCAGCAGTAGCATTATGACTGCTGGTTGCCGCTAGGGCACGCTTTGCGAAACCTCCGTCAATCAATGCCGAACTGATCGCGATCGATTCCATTGATGTCGAGCATGCTCCAAATAAGCAAAGAAAAGGAATTTTCAAATGCCTCGCCACATAGTTGGCTGTCACGTTTTGGTTGAGCAGATCGCCTGCCAAAAAGATATCGATGTCTTCCTTTTTAAGATTTTGTTTTGATAACGCAGTCTGAACCGCATCCTCCATCAGCTTGCGCTCTGCCATCTCCCAGTTTTTCTGGTTGCAGTGCATTTCATCATAGGTTTTGTCAAATAAGTGTCCAAGCGGACCTTCTTTTTCTTTAGGTCCAACCGCTGTTCCGCTCGAGTTAACAAACAGCGGGTTCTCGAACTCCCATGTTTGTTTTCCAGTTAATTTCATGATGTTTTCCTCCTAAAACAACTTGTCAAAGGCAAAGCGGATCATTCCCACAATATAAGCGGCCACAACGCCGAACACGATGACGTTTCCGGCAAGCTTGAACATGTTTGTCCCCACGCCGAGAACATAGCCTTCGCTTTTATGCTCAAGGGCTGCACTCGTCATACTGTTGGCGAACCCTGTAACCGGAACGGCGGAACCAGCACCGGCAAACTGGCCGATTCTGTCGTAGACGCCAAGGCCTGTTAACAGAGCGGAGATTAAGATGAGCGTAGCAACCGTCGGGTTTCCAGCTGTTTTTTCATCAAAGTGGAATACGGCCATATAAAAATTCTGGAGAGCCTGGCCGATCGTACAGATCAGACCGCCGACAAGAAAAGCCTTGATACAGTTCAGGACATAAGGCGGCGTAGGCTGATAAGCTTTGACTTTCGATTGGTAATTATCTTTCAAACTTGACATCATATTCCTCCTTTTATGACAAATGAACAAAAATGAGCCATTGAAACATCGAGCCAAGGATCTTCCCGAACACAATGGCCATTAAAAGAATCAAAATCCTGTCCCCCATACCGATGCGTTTCGCCAGTATCGGAAGCACGTTCAACACTTCTGTCAGCGCCGCTGCAAGCATTCCGATGAAAACGCCCGCCAAAAGGCCGATCGGAACAAGCAGCCATTTGGATAAAAAAAAGCGGGACATGTTCAGCGATTCCCATCCTCCGAACACCGCGCCCAGAATGACAGCCCATTCATACGCCTGGATAAACCCTTGCGTTTTCGTCAGCTGAGTCAGTCTCGGTATAATGCCAAGCACGGTAAGAAAAGCGACAAATCCAGATCCAACCGCAATCCCTCCTGCGAGTCCGAGAAAGATGATAAAGATCACGCTAATGATCATGAATATCCTTTGTCGTTTCTTTGTTTTCGTGCAATGCCACATAATGGTCCAAATCAAGCTGATATTTAAACATCTCGACCTCCAGAGGGCTCGGCTCCTCGTTAAACCGTTTTTTAAATAAATGATTAAAAAACAAAATCATGCCGAGACCGAGACCGATGCTGTACGGAATCTGCAAAAGGTATGGATAGCGGTTCTCCTTGCCCGTCACCATTTCGTAAAGCAAGATGTGTACGTCCCTCATGCTGACATCTTCATGAAAGTTCATGACAGCAAGGCCGGCACCGACGAACAGGAGCAGCCAGACGCCGACGAACAGTACGGGAGACAGCCCCCTTTTCGGATATTGGATCTCCACGATTGTTTCGGAACCGCCGACGGTTTGGACGTCAAGGTCAGGAAACGATTTATGTACAGCTTCGATCACCTTCATCACGTCCAACACCACCATGCTTTGATCCGCTTTGCTGACCTGATAAATAGGCAGCCGTTCAAGCTTTTCTTTGTATCGGCGGTCGCCCGCTACCTGTGCGATATGGCCGAGCAGAATCAATTCATCGGGATCGGCCTCAAGCCGGTGGCGGAGTCTGATAAAAACTTGACGTTCCATCTGGGTCACTTCCTATATGATGGTTATAGTTGTAGTATGAAGTACATCCCATTTATCATTCAGCAAGCGGCAAAAGACCATAAATTACCACAAAAAAACCGGAACGCTCTTTTTTGGAGCGTTCCGGTTTTTCATTAGACATCCGAGCAGCCTCAGCTTTCAAATTGATCCATCTGGTTTTTGATTTGCTTTAAAATCTTTTTTTCAAGCCTCGACACTTGCACCTGGGATATGCCGAGGCGGTCGGCAACTTCAGATTGCGTCTTGTCTTTGTAATACCTTAAATAAACAATCAGCTTTTCCCGTTCATCCAAATCCTTGATGGCTTCCTTCAAAGCGATTTTATCGAACCACTTCTCTTCCGACTGATCGGCGATTTGATCCAGAAGTGTAATCGGGTCTCCGTCGTTTTCGTAAACCGTTTCATGAATGGATGAGGGAGAGCGGACCGCTTCCTGGGCCATCACGACTTCTTCCGAACTGATTTCGAGATAATCGGCGATTTCCTGAACGGTCGGAATCCGGCCGTTTGACTTGGAAAGCTCGTCTTTTGCCCGCCGGATTTTGTTGCCGAGTTCTTTCAGCGAGCGGCTCACTTTGACGGTTCCGTCATCTCTGATAAACCGCTGAATCTCGCCGATAATCATCGGGACGGCGTAGGTGGAAAACCGAACGTCATAGGAAAGATCGAATTTGTCCACCGACTTCAAGAGGCCGATGCAGCCGATTTGAAAGAGGTCATCAGGCTCATAGCCTCTGTTCAAAAAACGCTGAACGACAGACCAAACAAGACGCATGTTTTTTTCTATGAGGAGGTCCCTTGCTTTTTGATCGCCGTTCTGGCTGTTTTTAATCAGTTCTTTCACTTCATGGTCTTTAAGCTGAGTGTTCTGGTTTTCTTTTTTAACCTCCACATCCATAACAAATCTCCCTTAATTGCAAAGCGCTTTGCTTTTTGATAAGTGCTTTGTTAAGTGTATTGTGGTTCCCATCTCAGGTGAGGAGTCGATCGAGATATCATCCATGAAATTTTCCATGATCGTAAAGCCCATTCCCGACCGCTCGAGTTCAGGCTTTGTCGTGAACAGGGGCTGGCGCGCTTCCTCAAGATCAGGGATGCCGACTCCTTCGTCACGAATCGTTAAGTAGACGATATGATCATGAAGGGTGACGGAAATGTATACGTCTCCCTGCCCTGAGTTTTCATAACCGTGTATGATCGCGTTTGTGACCGCTTCGGATACGACCGTTTTAATTTCGGTCAGTTCATCCATCGTCGGGTCGAGCTGAGCGATAAAAGCAGCGACTGTCACCCGTGCAAACGATTCGTTTTGGCTGAGTGCCGTGAACTGGATATTCATTTCATTTTTCATGACGCCACCCCCAACGTTTCAAGTGCACGCTGCTCTGATTGCTCAAGGCGAATGATTTTAAACAGCCCGGACATATCAAATAAACGTTTGACAGCAGGAGAAATGGCGCAGACGATCATTTCTCCGCCGAGCTGTTTAATCTCCTTATATCTGCCGAGCACGACGCCAAGTCCTGAACTGTCCATAAACGAAAGGTCTGCAAGATTCATGACAATATGGCGAATGCCGGATTGTTCCAGATGGTCACTGACTTGTTTTCTCAAGGTTTCTGCTGTATGGTGATCGAGTTCACCTGTCAACCGAATGCATAGTACGGATTCTTTGACGTGAATATCGATTCCGAGGCTCATCCTCATTCCTCCTTGGTTTAAATCGGATAATGAGTGTTTCGCTTCAGACTTTATAAATTCCTTCACCGTGACAAAACTAGTGACCGTTCGGCATTATTCACTCCACTTCGTCCAGTGGGTCATCGTCCGCTTGAACATCGTCCACATCCCTGCTTTATCCATGTCTTTTTCCGCGACAAGAGGGCTTTCAGCGAGAACCTTTCCGTCCTTTTTCAATACGAGCGTCCCAAGCTCTGTGCCTTTTTTGACAGGGGCCTGGATATCTTCCTTCTGTTTGATTTCTTTTTTAACAGCTTCGATATTTTCGCCTTTTTTCGTCAAAAGGGAAATCGGTTCCGATGTGACAAGGTTTATTTTTTGCTCATGGCCTTTATTGACCTTCAAATCGGAAATGATTTCATTGCGTTTATACATCGGATGCGTTTCATATTGGCTGAATGCAAAATCAAGCATTTTTGTGATTTGGGCATTTCGTTCTTTTGGCGTACTGGCACCAAAAACGACAGCGATGACGCGCATGTTTCCTTTTTTCGCTGAAGCTGTCAGGCAGTACTTTGCTTCATTTGTAAAGCCGGTCTTGACTCCGTCAACGCCGGGATAAAATTTGATGAGGCGGTTTGTGTTGACGAGCCAGAATTTTTTATCACTGTTTTCTCTCAGATAGTCTTCATATGTTCCCGTAAATTTCGTGATGTTTTCATATTTTAAAAGCTCTTTCGCCATGAGTGCCATGTCATAGGCTGTGCTGTAATGGCCTTCTTCAGGCAGACCTGTCGTATTTTGAAAAGATGTATCCTTGAGGCCGAGCTCAGCGGCTTTTTCATTCATTCTTTTGACAAATTCCTCTTCAGATCCGGCAATATGCTCTGCCATTGCCACAGAGGCATCATTACCCGATCCGATGGCGATCCCTTTCAGCATATCTTCAACCGTCATTTCTTCGCCGGGCTCAAGGAAAATTTGCGATCCCCCCATTGAAGCGGCATACTCGCTTGTTCTGACTTTGTCTTTCATTTTGATCTTGCCTTCATCAAGAGCTTCCATGATCAACAGCATGGTCATCACTTTTGTCATGCTGGCCGGGGGAAGCTTTTCACGGCTGTTCTTGTCATACATCACCTTACCGGTATCCCGCTCGATTAAAACGGCAGATTTTGCGTCATCAGCAAGCTCCGACGGTTTCTTTTCGCTCTCTTTTGCAAACGCCGGCGGCGCAGTCATCAGGATAATCGTAAAAATCAGCAATTTGGATAAATGACGTTTCATCACCCAGACCTCCATTTCGTAATCCTCTCTATTTTTTCCAATCCAGTTGGATTTATACGGATTGATTGGAAAAAATTTCTCATCAGGCAAAAAGAAAGAGCCAATGCAGGTTCTTATTTGAACTTGCATTGGCTCACATTTCAACTTCGCGGCGGTTTTAGCCGATTTTGGCGACGGCCGCTTTAACAAACCGCAAAAAGTCGGCTTTTACTTTTTCGGTGACTTCGATCACTTCGTCATGGGAGAGCGGCTGATCGAGGATTCCGGCTGCCGCGTTTGATATACACGAAATGCCGAGCACGCGAAGGCCCGCATGTTTTGCCACGATGACTTCCGGAACCGTCGACATGCCGACAGCATCCGATCCGATCGTTCTGAGGAAGCGCACTTCGGCAGGCGTTTCGTATGTAGGTCCTGTGACGGCTGTGTAAACCCCTTCTTGTACACTGATGTTCAATTCTTCGGCTGTTTTTTTCGCCAAGAGGCGCAGTTCCTTATCATATGCGGATGACATGTCAGGGAATCTGACACCCAGCGAGGAATCGTTCGGCCCGATCAGCGGATTCGTTCCCATATAATTGATATGATCGGATATGATCATCAAATCGCCGGGACGGAACGATTCATTGACGCCGCCTGCGGCATTGGTCACAATTAAAGTCTCGATCCCGAGTTCTTTCATGACACGTACCGGGAAGGTTACCTTGTCCATTGAATATCCTTCGTAAAAATGAAAACGCCCTTGCATCGCGACGACTTGCACATTTTCAAGTCTGCCGATGACAAGCTGTCCGGCATGCCCTTCAACAGTGGAAACAGGAAAATCCGGGATGTCTTCATATTTAATGCGAACGGCGTCTTTTATCTCATCAGCAAGCACGCCAAGGCCCGATCCCAAAATCAGGCCGACCGCCGGTTTGATTTCTGTTTTGCTTTTAATATAGTCTGCGGCATTTGCAATCATCTGTTTCACGTCGTTTCCTCCTATTTCAGCAGGGATAAAAAGCTTTTTCCGTACTTTGGCATATTCGTTTTAAAGTTGTCGGCAATCGTCGCGCCGATGTCCGCGAATGTATCTGCGAGCGGAAGCGCACCGGGCTTTTCGTGCTTTTTGCTGTATACAAGAAGCGGCACGTACTCCCTTGTATGGTCTGTGCCATGGTGAACCGGATCATTGCCGTGGTCGGCGGTAATGATGAGCAGATCGTCTTCACGCATCTTTTCAAATACTTCAGGAAGGCGCGCGTCGAATTCCTCGAGCGCTTTTCCGTATCCTTCAGGATCGCGGCGATGCCCGAACAGCGCGTCAAAGTCCACGAGGTTTACAAAGCTGATCCCTGTAAAATCTTTGTCAAGCGTTTGCACCAGCTTGTCCATCCCGTCCATATTTGATTTCGTTCTAAGCGATTCCGTAATGCCCTCGCCGTCGTAGATATCGGAGATTTTGCCGATCGCAATCACATCATAGCTGTCATCTTTCAATTCATTCATTACGGTTCTGTCAAACGGCTTCAGCGCATAATCATGCCGGTTCGGCGTCCGTTTAAATTCGCCCGGCTTGCCGACAAACGGCCTCGCAATGACGCGTCCGACCATATATTTCTCGTCAAGCGTAAGCTCGCGCGCGATCTCGCAGATTTTGTACAATTCCTCGAGAGGCACGACTTCTTCGTGTGCGGCAATCTGCAGAACGGAGTCCGCTGAGGTGTAGACGATCAGCGCGCCGGTTTCCATATGCTCCGCACCGAGCTCATCCAAAATCGCAGTGCCTGATGCAGGTTTGTTTCCAATCACTTTTCTTCCGGACTTCTGTTCAAGTTCATGGATCAATTCGTCCGGAAAACCTTCGGGAAACACCTGGAAAGGTTTGTCTATGTAAAGTCCCATTATCTCCCAATGACCAGTCATCGTATCTTTTCCGTTTGAGGCTTCTTTCATTTTGCCGTAATAGGCAAGCGGCTCTTCTGCCTTTTCGACACCTTTGATTTCTCGGATATTGCTGAGTCCGAGCTTCGACATGTTCGGCAGGCGGATGCCTCCCATGTGTTCGGCAATATGGCCCAATGTATCTGCGCCTTTGTCATTAAATTGATCGGCATCAGGCGCCTCGCCGATTCCAACGGAATCCATCACAATTAAAAATACGCGGTTGTAATCAAATGCAGGCATTTGTCGGCCTCCTTTTTTTCTTTCTGTCAGCTGTAGGCTGTCACGCTTGGCATAAAAAAACCAAAATACCGCTATTAGCCAAGTATAAACCGTTTACACAACAGTTGACAATACGAACGGGAATAGTGAGAAACTTCCCGCAATTTGCTGCACACTCAACATGAAAAACCGTGCTTTCGCCTGTTCTTTTAGGCTATGCACGGGGATGGTATTGCTTATATACGTCTTTCAGCCTTGTTTTCGTCACATGTGTATAAATTTGCGTCGTCGAAATGTCGGCGTGTCCGAGCATTTCCTGAACGGCCCGGAGATCGGCTCCGTTTTCGAGCAGGTGTGTGGCGAATGAGTGCCTCAGTGTGTGCGGCGTCAGCTCTTTATTAATTCCCGCTTCCAAGGCGATTTTCTTTAAATTTTTCCAAAACCCCTGCCGGCTCATCTGTCTGCCGTGGTGATTCAGAAACAGGGCGTCTTCGGAATTTTTTTTCAAAAGCTTTCCCCTCGCTTTTGACAGATATTCGCCGACCGCATGTGACGCCGCTTCGCCGAGCGGAACGATCCGCTCCTTTCTTCCTTTCCCGAAGCAGCGGATAAAGCCCATCGATAAATGGACATCGGACAGCTTTAATGCGATCATCTCGCTGACGCGGATTCCTGTCGCATACAGTAATTCCAGCATCGCTTTATCGCGGTAGCCGAACGGCCCCGTCAGCTTCGGCGTATCCAGAAGCGTTTCGACTTCCTGTAATGACAGCACCTTCGGGAGCGTCCGTTCCGTTTTTTGTGACTCAATATGGACGGACGGGTCCTGGGCTGTTACTTTTTCCCTCAGCAGAAACTGGTGAAAGCTGCGGATGGAAGCGAGATGCCTCGCAATCGTCTTACCGGATTTTCCGGCGTCTTTTAAATGCTTTAAAAACTGGATGATGGTAAGCCTTGTCACCTGGTCAAAAGAGCTCAGCTGCTCCTGTTCCTCTAAATAGGCGGCGTAGCTGTTCAAATCCCGTTCATAGCTCACAACCGTGTTGTGGGAAAGCCCCCGTTCAACAACGGCGTAGTGGATAAAGTCTTTAATATGAACTTTCACGCTATCCTACTCCCCGTTCAAATAAAAAAAGATTAACCGGTTAAACCAGCTGCCCTGCTCGTCCCCTTCCATCGAGGCGACCTTGAGGGCTGCTCCTTCAGGTTTATCATACCGATGATAGTTTTCATACTCTGAATTTATCCATATCATAGCATAATAAAACAAGACGGTAAAACCGGTAAACAGCACGAACACCTTGATCATATCGGCAGCCGTTTTCAGCATTTTCATACGGTTTCAGGTCCCTTCTTTTGATTCGATTACTAAAACTTATGCCAAATGAGACAAGTTTTATACGTCTGAATCAAAAAAGAACCCGCTCATGGCTGAAAGGGTTCTCTCCGGTTTAGACTATTCCGATTCCTTTTGCTGACAGTCATGACAGATGCCGTGGAACGTCAGCCTGTGGTCTTTTATTTTAAATTTCCAATCCTTTTCAATGATTTCTTCCACGTCTTCAAGCAAATCTTCTTCAATTTCAACAACCGAACCGCATTCCATGCAAACAAGGTGGTGATGGAAATGTGCGGCACCTTCTTTACGGAGGTCATATCTTGACACACCGTCGCCAAAATTGATTTTATCCACTACTTTTAATTCAGTTAACAATTCAAGAGTCCGATATACTGTCGCAAGACCAATCTCAGGAGATTTCTCTTTTACGAGGAGGTATACATCTTCTGCGCTTAAATGGTCTTCCTCATTCTCAAGCAGCACCCTTACAGTAGCCTCGCGCTGAGGGGTGAGTTTATAGCTGGAAGAATGCAGTTGCTTTTTAATCCGATCAATACGTGTTTCCATTGACTTTCCCTCCTACGCCGCATTACCTAGCTTATTATAACAAAACAAGCGCAGGGAGCCAACTATAATCATTATAAATTGAGAAACAAAATGAATATTTTTTAATAATCATTATAAATTAATGCTGTTTCGGCAAGACGTACTCCGTCAGCTTTTCCATCAACACCGGTGAAAGATATGCTTCAAAGGAAGAGGATATAAGAGACATCGCGAGAATCAGGACGAGCACAAAAGCGTACCGGCCAAACCAATGGACAGGCGCTTCTGCAAGGCTGCGTTTGACAAAAAGCTGGCGGATGAGCCTCATCGAAAAGGCGATGGCGCAAGTCCCCATGATCAAGTAAGCTGGGATCAGCAGCATATTTTGCGGGAGCACGGAGACAAAAGACAGGAAAAAGCCGTTGATTCCCATTTGATTGACGAGAAAGCCGACTGTAAATCCGACGACGATCCCTTTTAAGAAGACCATGATAAAAATGACGGGCAAGCCGATGATGGAAATCCCGAGAATCCACATTAAGCCTAAATATTTCATATTATGAAGAAAGCTCTGCAAAAACATTTCCTTTGAGCTGGCTGCTTTTCCTTCGGAAAGCTGTCCAAAAAATCGATTCAAATAGTAGAACAAATCTTCTTTTTGACCGATCGTCATGCTGTTGACGATGACCGCGCCGAAAATCACACCCATTAAAAACAGTACTGAAACAAATAAATAGATTGACAGATGATCCTTCATATGTTGAAAGATGAGCTCTTTGATTGTGGGCTTCCGCATGTATCTTCCTCCCAGACGTGCTTTTGATTTTAATAGATTGTATGAGAGAAAAGAGAGCCGCATGACTTTTTTTGAAAAAAGACAGGCGCCCGTAAAAGGCGCCCTGATCACGTTATGATTCCTCCCTGTTTTCCGAAGAATGCTCCCTGTCCGTATTCACAGTCTTGTTGGCAGCCATTACAAACGGCAGATAAATCACTGTTGAAATGGCGAGGCAAAGAAAGCCGACCCCGAGCGCAAGCCAGTTTCCTCCTGTCCCGAGAAACGGAATCAACGGCCCGGGCGTTGTCCACGGAACAGCGTATGCGATCGGCGGAATCAGCTGAAACTTGATGAACAAGTAGCCGATGACAGTGTTGACTGCCGGAACGATGATAAAGGGAATCATGAAGATTGGATTGAGCACGACCGGAAGTCCGAAAATAACAGGTTCATTAATGTTAAATATCCCCGGCCCGATCGAAAGCTTACCGATATCTTTATAATCCCGGCGCTTTGAAGCGATGAATATTGCGATCAAAAGCCCCAGCGTCATGCCCGATCCCCCGTAGTTTGCAAAGGCGTCATTCAGCGCCCATGTTTCAGGAAACGGAGCGTTCCAGGCAGAGCCTGTTTTGGCGGCAAAAGCGAGATTTTCAAGGTTTGCTTCGGCAAAGATCGTTTCTCTGATCGCCGCGATTGTATTCGGGCCGTGAATGCCGAACAGCCATAAAAAGTTGGCGACGATTCCAAGGAAAACAACAGTGAAAATATTCGTTCCCATCTCTCTCAACGGCGTCTGCAGCACGGTATACACCAATTCATGCAAACCGTTTTTCGACAGAGACAATAGCGCAAAGCTTAACATCGCAAAACCAATTGTAATGAAGATGATCGGAAACAGCACTTTAAATGTCCGGGCAACCGCAGGCGGCACCTGCGGAGGCATATGAATTTGCAGGCGCTTGGCATTTGAAAGCCTGCTGAACACTTCACCGACGAGGATCCCGATGATTAAGGCAACGAACAGCCCTTGCGCACCGAGCCACTTCGTCGTTAAAAAGCTCTCGTTTTCGATCAGGCGGTACGGTGAATAAATGATAAAATAACAGGATACGGCCGTTAATCCGGCAAGCAGTTCATCCGCTTTCATTGAGATGGCTAAATTGCGTGCGACGAGAAACACAACAAATATGGACATAATATCGAGCGATCCCCGCAGTACGGGGGTAAAGACCGACTGATAATCAGCCAAGTTCGGAAATATCTTTTCAAGGAACAAAATTTTGGCGATAAACCCGTCCGGAGATAAAATAGCGAAATTCAATAAAATGATAATCGACCCTGCCATAATAATCGGAAATGATAGAATAAAAGCATCTCTGATCGCACATATATGGCGCTGTGAGTTCAGTTTTGCAGCAACGGGAACCAAAAACCGTTCCACGTTCCGCTCAAACTTCTCCATAAACCCGCTCATCCCTGTCTCCCCTCCTTTTTATTTCATCAGCTGCAGCGCTTTTTGCAACACAGCTTCGCCGTTCATGGTGCCGTAGTCGCGCATGTCGATCACCTGAACCGGCGTGTCTCCCGCGCTCGCCTCAACCTGTGACTTTTGGTACCTGACTTGCGGCCCCAGCAGTACGACGTCCGCGCTTGACGCGGCAGTCCCGGCTTCGGATACAGGCAGTGCGATGATGTCGACCTCTTCGTTCAGCGCCTCGGCATGCTTTTTCATTCTGCTGACAAGCAGGCTCGTTGACATGCCGGCCGCGCAAACCAATAAAATTTTCTTCATTATTTGTTAACCCCCTTCAGTTTCACCTTTTTCCCCGCCGATCAGAAAACGCTTTCATTACAATGCGGAGTAATATTTCAACCTGGTCTTTTATCCTATGACCGAGATAGACAACTGTTTCATAAAAATCAATATTTTTATAACGGTTTTAAACGGCTCGTTTAGTCAACCTCAACAAACGCCTTGAAACATTTGTTTAGTTTATCTAATGAATTTTTCAGAATAATAAGTTATATTTTTCCTTAAAAATAAGCGGAGGGATTATATGAAATCTGTCCAATATGAAAAAGTTCAATCAGACCGTACACTCTCAAACAGCGACCTGCAGCCTCTAAAGCCTGAGGAACGCACATGGAAAGCGGTCAATTTCGCATCGATCTGGATGGGCTGCATCCATAACATCCCGACTTACGCAACGGTTGGCGGACTGATAGCGATCGGGCTTTCTCCGTGGCAGGTGCTTGGGATTATCGCTGTCGCTTCGGTCGTGCTCTATGCAGCCCTCGCATTGAATGGACATGCCGGCACAAAATACGGCGTGCCTTTTCCCGTGTTAATCAGGGCTTCTTTCGGGATATACGGGGCTAATATTCCGGCGCTTCTCAGAGGTTTTGTGGCGATTATGTGGTTCGGCATTCAAGCGTTTGCGGGAAGCATGGCGCTTAACATCCTGATCTTAAATGTGTGGAGCGGCTGGAAAGACATCGGCGGCGATTGGAACTTGTTTGGATTGCATTTATCAGGGCTTTTGTCATTTGCTTTCTTTTGGGGAATTCATCTGCTTGTCCTTCACCACGGAATGGAGTCGATCAGAAAGTTTGAAGTCTGGGCCGGCCCGCTCGTTTATCTCGTCTTTGGCGGAATGGTGTGGTGGGCAGTCGATATTGCGGGAGGACTCGGTCCGATTTATTCGCAGCCGGGAAAATTTCAGACATTCGGCGAATTGATTTGGCCGTTTCTTGCCGGTGTGACGGGAATTATCGGCATATGGGCGACACTCATTTTGAACATTCCCGATTTTACGAGGTTTGCAGCCTCTCAAAAAGAACAAATCAGAGGGCAGTTTTACGGTTTGCCGGGCACATTCGTTCTGTTTGCATTTGCAAGCATTACCGTCACCTCCGGCTCACAGGCTGCCTTCGGGGAGCCGATTTGGGATGTTGTCGATATTCTCGCCCATTTTGACAACCCGTATGTGATCGCGCTTTCGGTCATTACGCTTTGCATCGCCGCCATTTCGGTAAACGTTGCAGCGAATATTGTCTCGCCGGCCTATGACCTGGCCAATTTTTTGCCGAAATATATCGATTTTAAGCGAGGCAGCTATTTGACAGCTGTTTTGGCCCTGTTCACTTTCCCATGGAAGCTGATGGAGAATGAAGCGAGCGTGTTTTCGTTTCTCGGCACAATCGGCGGAATATTGGGGCCGGTCGCAGGCGTTATGCTTGCCGATTATTTTATCATCCGGAAGCGCACGCTTCACATCGAAGATCTCTACTCTCTAACCGGGAGGTATACGTACTATAAAGGCTACAATTACCGCGCATTTGCCGCAGTTGGACTTGGAGCGTTTATGTCTTTGATCGGGACATACTTGCCGGCCCTGAAACCCCTCTATGATATTTCATGGTTTTCAGGCGTGTTGCTCGCATTTGCCGCATACATCTTTTTGATGCGCATCCATCCACCCGGCGTCCTTAGAGTTAAAACCGCTGACTACGCTGCCGAAAGCAATGTATAAGCACGGGCTCAAGGTAACGGCCGAACCGGCTCAAGGACCGCGAAACGCCATTTGCGATCCATTTTTGTTATATTCAGTCATTTTAAACAAATTCGAGCTAAGGAATGTGATAGACTAATGGATATAAAAATGATTGGAGTATCTCATGAACAAACGCTTTGATGGTAAAGGGCTGAGCTACATCGTCAGGCCAGCTGTCCAACAAGATGCAAAGGAATTGTCTGCTGTAAGGGTACAGATCGATGGAGAAACCGAATATTTGGACAGGGAAAAGGGCGAAGGTTTTATTGATGAAGCGGGTTTTAGAGAGCTGATCAAAAGAGACAGCGAACATGACCGATGCTTGTTTTTAGTGGCGGTCGCTCGAAACAGGATCGTCGGCTTTTCAAGATGTGCCGGACAGGATTTAAAACGCTTCTCTCATCAAATCGAGTTTGGCGTATGCGTATTGAAAGAATTTTGGGGATACGGCATTGGAAAACGCCTTTTAAACGAATCGATTGTTTGGGCTGATGCCGCAGGCATTCAAAAAATGACCCTGCGCGTGTCGGAAACAAATGAGAGGGCTTCTGCCCTGTATCAAAAGCATGGCTTTAAAATAGAAGGGATTTTAAAAAAAGACAAGCGGCTTTCTGACGGAACATATAACAACACGATTGTGATGGGAAGATGGCACAATCGAAAATAGAAAGAATATCTGGAGGGAACCTGGATGAATCCGATACTGCTCGATTTTCCGGACAGTTTTGAAACCCCGCGCCTTTTTGTCAGAGCGCCAAGGGCAGGCGACGGCGAGGCCGTCCATGACGCCATTCGAAAATCGTTGCCTGAGCTCAAGCCGTGGATGCCGTTTGCAAGGGAAATGCCCGAGGAAGAACATGTAGAAATCAACGTCAGGCAGGCACAGGCCGATTTTATTTTGCGCAACGATTTACGGATGCATATTTTCCATAAAGAAACGGGGAAATTCGTCGGCAGCACAGGCCTTCACCGCATGAACTGGCAAGCGAAACGGTTTGAAATCGGCTATTGGCGCAGTTCTGAATTTGCCGGACAGGGGTACATGACCGAAGCGCTTAACGGACTGATTGATTTCGCGAGGGGATACATCAAAGCCAAGCGGCTTGAGATATGCTGTGACAGCATGAACACGAAAAGCAGAAAAATGGCGGAGCGCCTCGGCTTTCAGCTGGAAGCCGTTTTACAAAGCGATGACCTTTCGAATGATTTAAGCGAACATCGGGACACATGCATGTATTCGCGCATCTTCTAAAAAAAGAACCCTTATGATCTTCATGAAGCAAATCATAAGGGTTCTTTCGTTTATGTTTCATATGCAGCTTTGCAAGCTCTTCCCGCCTGCTTTTCGTTTTTCTGACGTGCGTGCTGAATTCAGGCGCCTTGCCTCTTGATGCGGCGGCATCTCTGCCTGTGTTTCTCAACATGTGCTCACGCTTTTTCCTTGCCTTGCTTTTGGCCATGTTCCCCACTCTCCTGTCAAATTTTTACCTTACTATTATAGAAAGGCGGGGTTCTGAACGCAAGTCATACGGTTTCTGCCGTTTTGATCATATCCACATGCGGAATGCCGTCCTCCATATAGACGTCTGATATTGCTTTAAATCCGAAGGAGCCGTAAAAGGAACGCAAATGATTCTGGGCGCTGATCTTGACCCTTTTCTCCCCCCGCTCGTCTTCCAAAAAGCGGAGCGCTTGATCAAGAAGCGTCTGCGCATATCCCTTTCCCCTGTCCTCTTTACGGACGATCACCCGGCCGATTGATGCCTCCGGGTAAGCCGTACCGCTCGGGAACAGCCTGCAATACGCAGCGATCTCTCCTTCTTGGCTTAGAAATAAATGGTGTGCCCGCTCATCCAAGTGATCAAGCTCATGATACGGACAGTTTTGTTCAACGATAAAGACGTCTATTCTAAGCTTGATGATGCGGTACAGCTCTTCCTTCGACAATTCCTCATACGATTTTAGTTTCCACTCCATCCCTTTTTCCAAAGCCCCCTTCAGCTCTGCACTTTTCCATAGGTTCCGCCGCCTCCGGCTTTCAGCTCTAAATCCCCGTTCCTTGCTTTGATCACGAGCTCAGCCGTCTGCGGACGAATGGTTTCTTTTAGTTCGCCTTCTTTTACCCGGTGAAGGATATTCATCTCAGTGCCGAAAGCATCTTTCAGCTTCTGAATCGTTTTCGGACCGATGCCGGGGATCAGCTGCAGCGGAACCTGGTGAACGTACGGCGGGCGCTTGACCGGACTTTTATCCTGATCGTAAAGCTCCATTAGACGTGTGCTGACGCCTTTTGTAAACTTTCGGCTTCCGCACGCTTTACACACCGTTTCACCTGCCTCCTGCAAACGGCCGCATGTTTCACAAGCGGTTTGAAAATATTTGCCCAACTGCGGATTCATTCCGTAATTGGCGGCAATGCAGCGCCCTTCTTGTCCTCTTAAAGCAAGTGAAAACTCTTGAAAGCTGGCATGTTTAATGTGTAGCTTATTATACTCCCTGCCGATTTTCCCAAGAGAATGGGCGTCCGAATTGGTCAAAAATGCATAGGGATTCAGTTCTGATACGTGTGAAGCCATATCTGTGTCGCTGCTCAGCCCAAGTTCAACCGCATCAATCATCTTCGGGTCAAGCACCTCTTGCAGCGAAAATTTGACTCCTTTGCCATACAGGCTCTTATGCGGCGTAAAAATGTGCGCGGGAATGAACAAGCCGCCGAGCTCTTTCACCTTCCGCTGAAGGCCGATGCCTGTCTCATAGATGCGCTGGGAGCTCAGATGGATATTCGTCACCCTTTCCGAGAGCCAGGCGGAAAACTGCTTCATTGCGGAGATCGACGGCATAAATGCCAGCACATGAATCGGGCCCCGGCATCTGTCATCATTGATTTCCAATTCAGACCCGCACAGAAGCACGGTATCTTTATATTTGATTCCGCCGTCTTCAAGCTCTGTATAACGGCCTGAAGACACCCCTTTTTCAATTTCCGCCAGCACCTCCGGTGAATGACAATCTATAATGCCGATCAGTTCCATTCCTTTATGCTCGCTTGCTTCAATCAAAATTTCGTCGAGCGTAAGCGTTCTGGCAGCCGTTATCTTAACGGGCCGGCCTGATTCCGTCCGCCCGATATGGATATGCATGTCTGCGAATATTTCTTTCATTTTTTTGCTTGCAGGGCCTTTCTCAGCTCCAGATACTGCACGGCATAAGCCGTTTTCGCATCATAGATGTCCTGAGTTTCCATCAGTTTCAGCGCACCTGTAAGCGGCACCTCCATTACTTCTACAAATTCGTCTTCATCAAGTTCGCGCTTTTCTTCAAGCGGTGTCAGCTCTTCGGCAAGATACAGGTGCACCAATTCGTCCGCAAAGCCCGGCGATGTGTAAAAAGCGGTGATTTTCTCCAGCTTTGCCGCCGTGTATCCCGTCTCTTCCTCAAGCTCCCGCAGCGCGGTATATTCAGGTTTCTCTCCTTTTTCAAGCTTGCCTGCCGGTATTTCAACGATCGTCCGTTCAAGCGCTTTTCTGTACTGCTTCACCAAAATGATGTTTCCTTTATCAGTCAAAGCAAGCACCGCAACAGCGCCCGGATGCTTCACGATTTCGCGCTTTCCCGTTTTACCATTCGGCAGTTCGACGTCTTCAAGATAAAGATCGATCACCTTGCCCGAAAAAAGTTTTTCTTTAGATATGGTTTTCTCCTCTAAATGCTTCAGTTTGATCATCTCCTAAGTTCTGCTCTGGCTTTTGATCCCATACATTTTATCATACACCATGGAAGGGGGACGCGCCATGAAGGTCTACCGGCTGAACAACCGCATCGTCATGTCGGGGAAAGCATGGGAAATCCGCGCCAAGCTGAAGGAATACGGACGAATGTATCACTATGTGAAAGACTGGCTTTCTGAAAAAGAAAATCGAATGATTTTGATTGACATCAAGAAGGATCGCATGAAATAATACTTTTTAGTAACGTTACTTGAAAGTATTATTTTGGAGGCGGATGAATGTGGGAAATGAAAAAGGACGCAAAGGCAAAGAAAGCCGGAAGCGGCTGCTCACAGTTGCTGCAAACGAATTTGCAAACCGGGGATTCCATGAGACGAAAGTAAGTACGATTGTCAAAAGAGCGGGGCTGACTCAGCCGTCTTTCTACTTATACTTTCCAAGCAAAGACGCCATCTATAACGAGCTGATCAATGGCTTTCACGCGAACTTAAAAAATCTGATCGAATCGTTTCGTTTAGAAGAAGGAATCGAGAAAAAACACGTATCAAAACGGGTAACGGCTGCTGTAGAGGCTGTATTTCGTTTTTTGGCAGAGGACCCGGATTTGACCCGCATCGGTTTTTTTCTCAGCCCGGAAGCATATGAAATGAAAAAAGATTTAACACTGGCCTTGAAAGAAAACTTGAAAGCAGAGCAGGAGCTTGGCTACTTCCGGTCCGGCCTGGAAATGGAGACCGTTGCCGAATGCCTGACAGGCATGATTGAGCACCTTGCCGATATCTATTTGCTTGACGGATCAAAAGCCCCCTCAAGTCTCGCAAAACAAATCACTGATCTTTTGATCCACGGGATGCTCGTTAATCCGCAACATCCAGAAACGGAGTGAACATGGTGGCATTTATTTTCGTAAAAGCAGGATTGGCGGCATTTATGCTGACCGGAGGCGTAATCAAGGCGATGCACGTTCCTTTTCAAGTGGAACATTGGCGCCATTATCAATACCCGCTGTGGTTTCTTTCAGTAACAGGATTTCTTGAAATCGCCGGAGCGCTCGGCATGATCGCCGGGATTTGGAATGTGCATCTGGCTTTCGGCTCGGGACTGTTGTTCTCCCTGCTTATGACAGGCGCCATTCATGCCCACCTATTCCGGGCGCGGCAGCCTTTTTTTACGGCCATCCCTGCCGCGGTTTGTTTGATTTGCGCCCTAAGCGTGATCATCTTCGAGCTGTACTTCTGATCCCGATGCCGATGGGTTGAAAACTTCGCTCCTTTGTATTACGTTCAAAGTAAGAAAAAAAGGAGTGAAGCTTATGAAAAAAAGGACGCTCGGACATTCCGATTTACAGGTGAGTGAAGTCGGCCTCGGCTGCATGTCTCTCGGAACAGACAAAAAGCACGCACTGTCAATTTTGGATGAAGCTTTGGCGCTTGGCATCAATTATTTGGATACTGCCGACTTGTACGATTTTGGACGCAACGAAGAGATTGTCGGTGAAGCAATCAAATCAAGGCGCCAAGACGTGATCCTTGCGACAAAAGCAGGAAACCGCTGGGAGGAAGGAAAACCGGGCTGGTTCTGGGATCCCCGGAAAGCGTACATAAAAGAAGCCGTCAAGCACAGCTTAAAGCGGCTGCAAACCGACTACATCGATCTTTATCAGCTGCACGGCGGCACAATTGAAGACAATATCGACGAAACGATCGAAGCTTTTGAAGAATTAAAACAGGAAGGCGTCATTCGCCATTACGGCATTTCTTCAATTCGGCCGAACGTCATTAAGGAATACATCAAAAAATCAAACATCGTCACGGTCATGATGCAATACAGCTTGTTGGACAGACGGCCTGAGGAATGGCTTTCTCTCCTTGAAGAACATGGAATCAGCGTGATTGCAAGAGGACCTTTGGCAAAAGGGATTCTGACAGAAAAACCTCTGTCAGATGCAAACGCCGCGATCAAGAAAAACGGCTATTTATCGTATTCCTACGATGAACTCGTTAAAACAAAAGCGGACATTGAAAAAACGGCGCCTGATTTATCCGCGACCGAAACCGCGATGAAGTATATTCTCGCCCAGCCGGCTGTCGGAGCGGTCATCCCCGGAGCGAGCAAAATCTCCCAGCTTCGGGAAAACGTTGAATCTGTCGGCGGACGCGGTCTGACAGAACAGGAAATCAAAGCACTCCGCTTTTATACAAAACGCGGCGTGTACACTGCACATCGCGAATAAAGCAATAAGAAAGCCCCGTCTCTTGATCAGACGGGGCTTTCTTACTTATACTTCTTCCAGTCGTCAATTCCGCTTTCGTTGAGGAGCTCTTCAAAGCTTTTATTTTTTTCCCTTTCTTGTCTTTCCTTGATGAGCCGCTCTTTCTCACGCTCTTTTCTTTTTTCGTCCTCCTCTTTCAATTCGCTCTTCATTTGCTGAAGTTTATCTTTCAAATCGTCGGCGAGCGCATCTTTCAGCAGCTGCCGGGCATTTGGGTCTTGTTTTTTCTTTCCCATATCCTGTCCTCCGTTCTCCCTGTTTGTGATGATAGTTTATCAGGAATCTAAAAGTTCAGGCAAGCCGTCACTCGGAGAGCCGTCTCTCTCGGCAAATGCCAATCGTTGTGTGGTATGATAAAGTGAGAAGCATTTAAGAAAGGAAGAATACATCAGATGTTGATTTGGCTGGCTGCTATCGGGGCGGTTTTGCTGTTTATTGCCGCGCTCGGAATCTATTTTACGAATCAAATCATGTACATTAAAAAACGGACAGACGAATACATTATCGAGCGGGAAACGGCTGACGGCCATTATGACGAAAAAGCTTTTGCCGCTCTCCCGAAAGAAGAAATCAACCTCCCTTCTTCTTACGGCTACAATATTAAAGGATACTACGTCCATCCGCACAAAACGAAAAACACCGTGATTATCTGCCACGGGGTGACGATGAATCTGTTGAATTCGATCAAATATATGAATCTGTTTCTTGATCTCGGCTGGAACGCCGTCATATATGACCACCGGAGGCACGGCACAAGCGGCGGAAAAACAACGAGCTACGGATATTATGAAAAAAACGATTTGAAAACGGTTGTCCATTGGCTTCGGGAAAAACATGGCGAACACGCGCTGATCGGCATTCACGGCGAATCGATGGGCGCTGTCACGACGCTTCTTTACGCGGGAATGGACGATGCCGACGCTGATTTTTACGTGGCCGACTGTCCGTTTGCCACATTTGAGGATCAGCTCGTTTACCGGCTGAAAGAAGATTTTCATCTTCCGGGAGCTTTCATTTTGCCGCTTGCCAGCCTCTTTTTGAGATGGCGGGACGGCTACCGCATCGGTGATGTCTCCCCTTTATCCGTCGTCGGGAAGATCAAAAAACCGGTGCTGTTCATTCACAGCAAACAAGACGACTATATCCCGCCTGAATCGAGCGAAATGCTTTACGAGAAGAAGCCGGGGGAGAAAAGGCTTTATATCGCTGAAAAAGGTGCGCACGCGATGAGCTATACCCAAAACAGAACCAGCTACAAAAACACGGTGCGGGACTTTCTTCAAGAGATCACAAATCGGCGTAAAGAAGGCGAACGAGCATAAGTCTCGTCCGCCTTCTTTTGTGCTACAAAATATCCGTAATGTCGCTCATATGATCGCCGATCCAAGAGATGGCCGTCTCAATTGTATCGAATTCCTTTGTTTCAAAAGTCATTTCATCCTGAAGAAGCCAGACATCCTTTTTGACGGACTCTGTCCCTCCGATTGACCAATGAAGGAGTGTATACGGATGATTTTGATGTAAAAAGGACGCCCATGTTTTATTTTGAGCGGTTTGTTTTAAAGATTTTACCTTTTGATTCAAATCGAACGCCACCCTATTTCACTAAAATACTCATTCTGGGAGAAAGCACCTGTGCCGGACTTTTCAGCATCAAGGCACCCGCTTTCTCATAATAGTCGATGGTCATCGCTTCATCAAAAAAGACTTTTTGCGATGACTGAATATAAATCGGAAGCCCGTTTGTCTCAAGGGGCTCGCAACTTCCCGATAATTCGTCCGTCAGCCACAGAACCGGCACGCCGCTGACCGCGCATCCGCAGCCCTCGGAATCATAGCGAAGCTGGATCTTTTTATCAGGATAAGGCTCTGTTGCCCGTTGAATGGCTTGTTTTGCCTGTGCAGTGATTTCAAGCTGCATGATATCATCCTTCTCTATTTCGTTTACGGACATTGTACCACAGGAGCGGGAAAAAGCGCATCGTTTCCGACTGTCAGGCATAAATATGAAGGGATTCGGAGGTGGAATGATGCCCAAAAAAGTGCAGATTAAAGTGATGGACAACGGCGGTTTCCGGGTCACGGGAGACGTCGAACTGATCGATATGGAAGGAAACCCGTTCCCTGAAAAACCCGCTTTTTCGCTCTGCAGATGCGGAAAATCGCTGAAAATGCCTTACTGTGACGGAAGCCACAAAGGAACGTTTGACTCTTGTGTCAGAGCCTGAAACAGGAGGGGGCTTTACCTGTCCTCCCCTGCCTTTTCCCATTGTTCAGCCAAGCGCTCAGTCTCTTTTATCCAGCCGTTTTTGCCGTCAACATAGCCCGCCATGTCAAGCGGAAACATCTCCGCCAGCTTCATCTTCAGAGCAGCATATTCTTCGGCCCGCTCCGGATGCGAGATTAAATAATCCCGAAACGCGAGATGCCGCCTGATATCGGGATGCCCGCTTTCATACAGATGGACATGGTGTGTACGCTTCCGTCCTCCTTTTTGAAAGAACCTTCTCCCCGGAATTCCGTTTTCCCCCTTCGATTCATAGCCGAGCATTTTCATCCCCTTTTCGAAGCGGGCTGCGGAGCCGAGATCGTTTACTTCGATCAGGATATCAATGACAGGCTTGGCGCTCATCCCCGGAATTGACGTGCTTCCAATGTGGTGAATATGCAAGACTTCATTCTGGAAAAGCGCTTCAAGCTGCTTTTTTTCTTTGAAAAATTCGCCCTTCCACTCCTCTTGATAGGAGACGACTTTAACCTTTCTCGGCGCATTCAGCGTCAGTCTTGAAAGAACAATTCCTTTTTCAGGTTCATACTGCTCAATCTCGGAAAATCCCAATTTCTGATATAGCGCTTTTGCCGGTTCATTCTCCGCTCCCGTCGTCACTTCAAACGCTTCGGCTTCCTTCTCCATCAACAGATAACGAAGCAATGCCATCGCAATCCCTTTTCGAAAATGGACGGGAAGAACGGCCAGCCTGCAGATCGTCAGCTTTTCGGCTGTATGTATAAAGGAAGCGATTCCGGCTAATTCTCCTCCCTCAAACCAGCCGATGAAAGTTTCACGGGAATCCATCACATCAAAAGCTGTTTCATTCAGCTGCGGAATGCCCTGAAATTGAATAATCTCCGCTTCTTTTTCATAAGCCGGCCTTTGAACATTTACAATGCAGCGGGCCGTGTGCGGGTCTTTATGATTTAACAATTGAATCATTGCATTTCCTCCCCGCCGGTGCCATCTGACGGGGGCCGGCCGGGCCGCTCCGAAATCCTTGCGGCTTCAACTTTTGCAACCCGCACGGCAAAGTCAGAATACCATTTTGTTCGGCCTTTTTCCTTCGCCTGCCGGTGTTCGCTGTGAAACTTCCATTTTTCAATCGCCTCAAGGCTTTCCCAATAGGAAACCGTTATTCCTTTTCCGTTCATGTCCCTTGCGCTTTCTGCTCCTAAAAAGCCTGGCTGTGCTGCGGCAAGCTTTAGCATGTTCGCAGCCGTCTCTTTGTAGCCATGATCCCCGTTCGTTCTGACCGATGTGAAAATCACTGCGTAATACGGCGGCTCCGGCGTTTTTGAAATCATGTTCATCCCCCTTTGGTAAACAGGACTTGATCCTGATCCGGTCTGTCATCATTCGAAACGTCTTTTTTTTACGAAAATCCCGTTTTCCGCTGATAAGCAATCAACACTTTGTTGATATGCAGCGGACCGCTTTGCAGTCGGAAAAAAACTGCACATGAGAGCACAGGCACATTGTTTTCAATGCCCATGTTTTCATCAAAATCTAACCTCTCCTTTCAACATTATACCTGACCATCGGCACAAATGTTCTGCAACTAAGCAATGGATATGCTTCCTTATTATACCGTTTCCCGCTCCCAATTTACCATTTTAATACGTCAGTAGATGAATGGGAGTAAATTCTTAGTTCTAATTCAACAGCACAAATCGATTTGCCATCTCCCTGAAAAGCTTCACTCACCTTGCCCCATAGGATACCGGCGCGCCCAGCGGCAAAAAACCGTTTCATATACTGCTCTTTTTCCGAGTGTAAAAAATAGATAATTTTACACTTCGTTTTCATATGTTCGTTTTATAGAATTGTCGTTGTTGTGAACTTATTACTTTTTTAGGAGGAGAAACAATGCGTCGCCATTCATTTTTATCTATTCTATTGATTTGCATGCTGTCTGTTGTGTCCGTATTTTCATGCCGGCCTTCAACAGCTTCCGCCGCTTCCCACAATCCGGTCGTCATGGTTCACGGCATCGGCGGAGCCAATTATAACTTCATCGGCATTAAATCGTATTTACAATCTCAAGGCTGGACAAGCAGTGAGCTTTACGCCATCAACTTTATCGATAAAACAGGAAATAATAAAATTAATGCGCCGACATTATCCGAATACATCAAGCATGTGCTGAATCAAACAGGAGCATCAAAAGTCGATATTGTCGCCCACAGCATGGGCGGAGCCAATACGCTCTATTATATTAAAAATCTGGACGGAGCAGATAAAGTCGGACATGTCGTTACCCTTGGGGGTGCTAACCGGCTGGTTACAAACACGGCGCCTCAGGGAATCGCTCCGAATGACAAAATCTCATACACTTCGATTTACAGCACAAGCGACTATATCGTCTTAAACAGCCTCTCCAAACTTGATGGTGCAAACAATGTGCAAATCTCAGGCGTAAGCCATGTCGGCCTTTTATTCAGCAGCAAAGTGAATGCCTTGATTAAAGACGGTTTGACCGTCAACGGGAAGTAAAAGTGAAGGAACCTTGAAGAGCTAAATCTATTCAAGGCTCCTCCTCATTTATCGGGACTGTCTTCCCGCCCGGCAAAAATAAAAAGGACTCTAAATAAACGCCATTTCCGATCGTTCATTCAGTGTCCGTCAACCCCGTCGATATATGATTATTCCACAATGATTTCAAAGACTCTTTGTTCGAGATTGTATTTAGCGTCTCGGAATGTAAATTTATAATCATCTGCGTCGGCATCAGGTGAAAGCCAAGCTCCGTATTTTCTGATCGTCTGGACGATGCTTTCGAGTTCAGCAGGAGTGAAGTCACCTATGTCTGTGCCTTCGGTTTCAGCGGTATGGCGTATTTTTACTGTAATCATCATCGCTTTATGGCTCCTTTCACTTGCTGTTTGAACATCTTATTAACAGCATATTTTTTTCCCCTGTAAATCGTTCCATTAACTCCCTTGTTTCAAATTATTCGGGCTTTCTTTTTTGCAGACCTATTTTATATGGAAAAGCTGGCCGGGCTCCGAAAAATTTGTCCCCGCACTTTAGTCAAACACGAACAAACATTCCTTTACAACAAAGGAAATATCCCCTATGATAATGAAGATAAATCGAAATCATTACTACTTGGGGGGTATTAACCGATGGCTTACATAGCAAAACGCATGATCATACCGATTGTTTTTCTCTTCATTCTCGCTTCCTGCTCCGCCGGAGGCGCTGACTCAGCGAAAGGTGATGAGAAGAAACTCACCTTTCTTTTCAATATTCCAAGTCAAACCCTTGACCCGAATCTCGATGTCAATTATACGGCTGTCCGCGCCGGCATCAGCGAAACGCTCGTCAAAATCAGCGCTGACCTTTCCATCGAACCTTGGCTTGCCAAGGATTGGGAAAGTAAAGACGGACAAACATGGGTCTTCACCCTTAAAGACAATCTGACGTTTCAAAATGGCAAAAAAGCGGATGCCAAAGCGGTAAAAGCGTCTTTAGAACGGACGATACGCGAGAGCAAAGCGATGAATAACGCCTTAAAAATTAAAGAAATCAAAGCTGCAGGACAAACATTGACGATTACAACAAAGGAGCCTTTTCCCGAATTCCCTTCAGAATTGGTTCATCCAAACACATCGATCATTGACGTCAGCGCAGCAAACATTTCTCAACAGCCCGTTGGGACGGGCCCTTTTCAAGTTTCCTCTTTTGAGGCCGGCCATAAAATAGAGTTAGAACGGTATGACGATTATTGGGACGGCAAACCGAAGCTGAAGCACGTCACATTTTCGTTTAATGAAGACGCAAACGCCCGCGTCATGGCTCTCCAATCAAAAGATGCCGACATTATTTACAGACCGAGCGTGGAGGATATTGACCAAATTCAAAAAGATTCATCGATTACCGTTGATTCGGTGCCGAGCTTGCGCGTTCACCAGATTCTCTACAATACAAAGAAGGATCATTTCGCTGACCGTCACCTGCGCCGCGCCTTCGACGCATTACTGGACCGCAAAGAAATCGCTGAAAGCATTTTGAACGGGCATGCTCAGCCGGCAGACGGACCTTTCTTAGCGGATTTCCCGTTTTCCGCCGGTACGGTTCAAAAGCCGAGCGGACTGGAAGCGGCAAAAGCTGAGCTGAAAAAAGCCGGCTACGAGCTTGAAAACGGCAAAGCCGTGAAGGACGGACAAGCCTTATCTTTTACACTGCTAACCTATCAGTCTCGTCCGGAATTGCCTTTAATCGCACAAATTCTTGAATCAAATGCGAAGGAACTGGGCATTTCGATTAAGATTCAACAAGTCGAAAATATCGATGAGTATTTGGCGAAGAACGATGATTGGGATTTGGCGACATACAGCTCGATGACCGCGCCCAGAGGCGATGCCGGCTATTTGCTGAACACCGCCTATATGCCGAATGGCGCTTTAAACTACAGCGGCATCGAAAATCAAACCTTGATCAAATGGATTGAGGAATTCAACCGCACAATCGACAAAGAGAAGCGAGACCGCCTTGCTAAAAAAGCAGCTGAATTGATCGAGAAGGAGACATTGAACTCTTTTATCGTCACTCCCGAAAACATCACGGCATACCGAGACGGTGTATTAAATTGGGAAACGAGCAAAAGTGAGTATTATATGCTGACGAAAGATTTGGATGTGAAAACGAAATGAAGCAGATCGCTAAGCGGCTGTTTGAACTGGTTCTATTCTTATTCCTGCTTTCGTTTATCAGCTTTGTATTTATGAAAGCGGCTCCCGGTGATCCGGTGAAACAGATGCTTCGCGTAGATGATGTAGCGGTAACAGACGAGCAGATCGAGGCATTCAAAGAGGAGCTCGGTTTGGACAAACCGGTTTATATTCAATATTGGAACTGGTTTAAACGCTTTTTCCAATTTGATTTGGGAAAATCCTATACAACACACGAACCCGTCATCGACGAGCTCAGCCGGAAATTCCCGGCGACATTGCTTCTGACCGGCGCATCGCTTCTCGTCATGCTGCTGATCGCCGTGCCGGTCGGAACGCTTTCCGCTTTATACCGGGATCGGTGGATCGATCATCTCGGCCGCTTGCTCGCTTTAGTGGGAGCCGCGCTCCCAAGCTTTTGGCTCGGATTGATACTGATCGATCTCTTCTCCGTCAGGCTGAATTGGCTGCCGTCGATGGGAGCCGGAACGTTTAAACATTTGATTCTCCCCTCTCTCACGCTCGGGATCGCGATGTCGGGCGTTTATGTCCGCCTTGTACGGTCAAGCTTGATCGAAAGCCTTGGTCAGGATTTCATCAGATCAGCCAGGGCGCGCGGTATCAGCGAGGCGAGAATTTTCTTCTTTCACGCGTTTCGCCACTGTCTTGTCCCTGTCATCACGATATTCGGGGTCAGCCTCGGCAGCCTGCTCGGCGGCACGGTGATTATTGAAGTCCTGTTTGCATATCCCGGCGTCGGCAAGCTTGTCGTTGACGCCATCGTTCAGCGTGATTATCCGATCATTCAGGGGTACATTCTTTTCATGGGGATCACGGTTGTCCTGATCAATCTTTTGGTCGACCTCTCCTATCGGTACCTCAATCCGGAAATTCGCTTAAAGGAGGCTGGACGCCGATGAGAAAAAACGTCAAACTTATATTCCGAACCAAAACAGGACTGTGGTTCGTGCTGCTGTTTTCCGCGGCGCTGTTCACCGTCCCCTTCTTTTTGCCGTTCGATCCGCTCCGCACAGATATGGCCAACCGTCTCCAGCCGATCAGCTTGCAGCACTGGCTCGGGACAGACCATTTGGGCAGAGATATATTTTCCCGAATGATCGCCGGTGCGAAAGCGACGGTCGGCACCGCCTTGGCCGCGATTCTGATCTCCGTTTTCATAGGCGTTCCCGTCGGGCTTGTCTCCGGCTTTTTCGGCGGACGGCTGGATCGGATGATCATGAGAATCGTTGACGCGGTCATGGCGTTTCCGGACTATATTGTCGCGATTGTTTTAAGCGGTTTGCTTGGCCCTGGTCTGATGAACTTAATATTAGCCGTTGTCGCTGTCAAATGGGTCGGCTATGCAAGGCTGGTCCGCAGCACGGTGTTTTCGGAAAAACAAAAAGATTACATCGCCTTGGCCGAGCTGACGGGCTTAGGCTCCGGGGCGATTTTAAAAAAGCACTTGCTGCCCCATGTTCTCGGCAACGTTTCCGTACTTGCGACACTTGATATCGGAAAAACGGTGTTAATGATTGCTGCCCTGTCCTATATCGGACTGGGTGCTCAGCCTCCATACCCGGAATGGGGCGCCATGCTGAATGACGGAAAACATTACTTTTTGCATGCGCCTCAGCTTATGGTGATTCCCGGTCTTGCGATCATGTTCATCGTTCTGTTGTCCAACCTGTACGGTGATCGTTTAAGGGACAGGTTTGACGTTAAACACAAGAAAGGAGTTTCTTAGCATGCCGATGTTATCCATTGAGGGCTTATCAATCAGCTCCCGACAGCACACCATTGTCAAAAATGCCTCCTTCTCGATCCATGAAGGGGAATGGTTCGCGCTGCTCGGGGAAAGCGGCAGCGGAAAAAGCCTGACCGCTTCGGCCATAGCCGGGCTGCTTCCGGACGGACTAACGGTGTCCGGCGGAGATGTGATATTTGAGGGCCGCCAGATGCTTCAAGCCGGCCGCAAAGCGCTCCGACGCATGCGCGGAAAGGATATCGCCTGTATTTTTCAGGACTGTCACGGAGCATTCACCCCTTTTATACGGATCGGCAAACAAATTGACGAAATGGTCAAAACGCATACCGATTGGTCTAAAAACAAGCGAAGAGAAGCGATTCTCCGCGCTTTTCGGGAGGTTTCTCTGCCGGAAAACAGAGTATATGAAAGCTACCCGTTTCAATTGAGCGGCGGGCAGCTCCAAAGGGCCGCGATCGCTCAAGCGATGGTGCTCCGCCCGAAGCTTCTCATCGCAGACGAACCGACAACGGCTTTAGACAGCATCACGGCCGCGGACGTCTTGCAACAGCTCACCGTGATGCGCGCCAAAACAAACTGCGCCATCCTTTTTATCACTCATGACCTCCGGCTTGTCAAAAGGTACGCCGATCAAACCGCTGTCATGCAAAACGGAGAAATCGTCGAAAGCGGCTTAACCGCTGATTTAATCAGACAACCGGTACATGAATGTACAAGACGTTTATTCGCAGCCGTCCCGCCGCTGAAAAATCCTCCGCCGAGGCTGACAGCCGCGCCTGAAACAAAGGAAGCGGCGCTGGCGGGAACAGGAGGTGCGTGATGACCCATTCAGCAGAAACCGTTCTTTTTGTCAGCAATCTGACAAAACATTACGCTTGCGGCCACAAAGCGGTTGACAATGTATCGTTCTCCATTCGAAAAGGCGAATGCCTCGGGCTCGCCGGCGAGAGCGGCAGCGGGAAAAGCACCCTCGCGCGCTGCCTTCTCCTGCTCGAAAAAATCGATCACGGAGAGATTCGGCTTCATCAACATCCGCTTCCCGGCATAAACAAAAAAGAGACCCGAAGACTGCGCCGAAAGCTGCAGGCTGTTTTTCAAAATCCGGCCGCATCATTGAATCCAAAGCTCAATATTATCGATTCAGTTATGGAGCCGCTTGATGTTTCCAAACAAGACATACCGCCATTTTTAAAGGACTTCCAAGGCAGCCGCCGTCTGACGGCTGAGCGTCTGTTCTCAATGGTCGGCCTTCCCTCGAGCCTCCTTGACCGCTATCCGCATGAATTAAGCGGCGGGCAGCTCCAAAGGGCCTTAATCGCCAGAGCCATCAGCACTCACCCGTCTTTAATCATCTTTGATGAGCCTACGGCAAGCCTGGATGTCACCAGTCAGGCGAAGATCCTCGACCTCCTCAAAGATTTGCAGGATGATATGGGGCTTTCCTATTTGTTTATTTCCCATGATCTGGCCGCTGTCCACTTTATGAGCCATCGCATCATGGTCATGAAAGACGGGCAGATTGCCGATCAATTTAAAAAAGAAGAGCTTTTTTCTGCCGAAAGGCACCCATATGCCAAAAAGCTGCTTCAGGTGTTTGAATCCTAAGGGGGGGTCATAAGAGATGAATCACAGACATTATCTAGCACTCGCCGTTCCGCTGATCATTTCAACGATCACCACTCCTTTGCTGGGGGCGGTCGATACGGCGGTAGCCGGGCAGCTTTCCTCCCCTGCTTACATCGGCGGTGTTGCAGTCGGAACGATGATTTTTAATACGATGTATTGGCTCCTCGGCTTTTTGCGGGTGAGCACATCGGGGTTCGCTGCTCAGTCGCTCGGCTCCCAAAACAGATCAGAGAGCGTTTTGGCTCTTGCCCGGCCTGTTTGCATCGCGTTTTTTGCCGGACTGATGTTCATTCTCTTGCAAAAACCGCTTGAATACGCAGCGCTGACGCTGATACAGCCTGACCGCCATACCGCTGAATTCGCCTCGCAGTATTTTTCGCTGAGGATTTGGGGCGCTCCATTTGCTTTAATCAGCTATTGCATTCTCGGCTGGCTGATGGGAATGTCCCTTATCAAAGTGACATTGCTTTTGCAGATTTCGATGAACGTCTTGAATATCGTGCTTGACATCGTTTTTGTCTACGTCTTTCACATGGAAGTATACGGCATCGCTCTAGCCACTTTGATTGCGGAAGTGACGGGCTGCCTGATCGGCTGCTGGCTTGTGAAAACGAATGCCGCCATGCGGTTTAAGCTGCCGTCCGTCAAGGTTTTGTTCGACCCGAAACCGTTTAAAAAAATGATGGTTGTCAACCGCGATCTATTGATTCGGACATTGTGCCTTTTAACGGTTTTTAATTTGTTTACGGCTAAAGGAGCCGGCTTCGGCGCTGAAGTTTTGGCCGCAAATGCGATCTTAATTCAAATTCATTATATGATGGCTTATGTGTTTGACGGATTTGCCAATGCATCGAGCATTTTTGCCGGGAAAGCCGTTGGAAGAATGGATCGGGAACTTTATTCCCGTACGCTTTCCCTTTCGATCCAGTGGTCGCTGATCTCGGCCGCGCTGCTTTCAGTCGGCTACTTTCTTTTGAAAGGTGTAATCCTTCCCTTGTTTACACCGCTTGAAAGCGTTTTGGAAGCAGCGAAAACCTACGATATTTGGATCGCTCTCTTTCCTTTGGCCGCAAGTTTCGGACTCGTTTTTTACGGGATTTTTACAGGAGCGACTGAAATAGGCCCGGTCAGAAATTCAATGTTCTTGGCTGTTCTCGTCTTCCTGGCCGCCTTTTTTACCGCTGTGCCCGCTTTCGGAAACCATGGGCTGTGGCTCGCTTTTCTTTTATTCAGCCTTGGACGTTCCGTATTCTTATGTATGGCTGTTCCCGGGCTGACCACCCGTCTCTTCGGAGAGCGAAGTGCTGCGAAAGAGGCAGGCTAAAAGCCAAATCATAAAACCCCCCGGCTAAAGCTTAGCCGGGGGGTTCTCGTTTATTCTTTCGTTAATTGTGCGACGAAATGGTTCAGATGATCCAGCGTCATCACATTTTGATTGCATGTTTCACTGTCACAGCAAATATAATTGCCTCTGTCTGTATAGGTTTCTTTCCCGCTTTTCACCCGGGCCATGAACAGTCCGATCTCTTCGGTCCTGTTGCATATCGCGCAGATTCCTTTTTTATTGCTGGATTTGATGGTGCCGTGTATTCCGGTCAGCTTTCCGCCGGCATCCACAATCATGTACTTTCTGCCTGATCCTGCATCATTCCATCCCAGGTAGGAATATCCGCTGAAATCCATCTGTTCAAAATCGGGCGTCTTTAACTTCTTCACTTTAGAAAATAGCTTTTTAGCGGTTTTTACTGTTATACGCTGAAATGGAATGACATGAGGCTTTAATTCGGCTAAAAAGCGCATCGCTTCACCGCTGTCTTCCACTTCTGCCATCTTCTGCAGCAAAGACTTTTGATCGCTGCTGAGATCAGGAAACAGGTTGAACACTTGATCGAGCGCATTGCATTTCAAAGCGTCAAGTACGTTTTCGTCATTGATGTTCGCATGTCCCTGAACAAGGCTGTCCGTTTGAAACTTAATAAAATTATATTGGTCATTTCTGATAAAAGGTGTCTTCATTTCTGCCAGCTCCTTATTTATGGATCTATATTTAAAAATAAGGTGCAAAGCCGGATGATCAGAAATGATACCTTGCTTTTTTTAGGCGATTTGTTTATAACCCCGCCTCATGCAAAGTATCGCCTTTCAAGATAACAGGCTTTGCATGAGACGCTACAGTCGGCAAATGAATGTCATTTACCATTTTATCCACCTCCGAATACTGATTCTATTATAAACGACAATCGTATTCAATCTCAATGATATCCTCCATCTTTAAAATGCATATTTCATCCGCCCGGCTTACGATCCGCAGCTCCCTTTTCAGGGCGTCGGCATAGTGAATCCGGCCGGCCAGTGTTTTCACTTCCCCCTGCCGATAATAGGCAAATTGCAACATTCTGTTTTCTGCCATCGCTTCACAAATGATTTCATTAAATTCTTCATATTTTTGTTCATCCAGGATCGGTTTTTTGAGTTTTTGAAGGCTTTCATGATATTCCCTGAGCAATTCCACGTGCTCAGGCAGCATCATGGAAACCCATTTGATACTGCCTCTGTCGCGAAGCATAAATGATTCTCCTTTCTATGCCTGATGGCCTCCGACCAATTTTGACCGCAGCCGGGCCGTCCCGGCGTTTGTATAGGAAACAGCCCGCAAAAGCGCTGTTGATCCGTGCCGTTCTCTGATGCCGTCCATCACGTACCCGAGCTGCCGCTTCTTTTCCTGATCGGGACGAAAAAGATCAAGCTGCATATTGGTGTCGTCTTGAATATTGGAAAAAGAGACGGAAATTTTCCGAACCGTTTTGCCGGCATAAAACCGCTCGAACAATGCCAGACATGTATGGTAGAGATCAAGGGTGACATTTGAAGGGCTTTCCATTGTTTTTGAACGGTAAAACCCGCCGCCAAGCTCATCGCGGCTGTATTCGACGCCAAGACTGACGGTCCGGCCGGCCTGGCGGTGGGCGCGCGCCCTTTTGGCTACTTCTTCACACATTTCAAGAATGACATGCTTGACTTCCTCCGGATTCGGATAATCGCGAAGCAAAATCTGGCTTTTTCCATAGCTGACCTGCCCCTCCAAGAGCGGCGCTCCGATCGCTGAAAGGTCGATGCCCCAAGCGTGATAATAGAGCTGGTTTCCCATCACCCCGAATGTTTTCTCAAGCCGCTTGAGATCATAGTGAGCCAGCTGACCGACTGTAAAAATCCCCATCCGGTTTAACGTCTTTTCCAGCCTGGAGCCGATTCCCCACATGCGGCGCAGCGGAGACAGCGGCCACAGCTTCGTTTTCACGTCTTCGTAGCCCCAAACGGCCACTCCGTCTGCTGATTTTTTCGCTTCAAGGTCAAGGCACAGCTTTGCCATCAGCAGATTCGGTCCGATTCCGACAGCACAGGGAAGGCCAAACTCCCTTTCCATATCATCTTGAATTTTCATCGCAATCGTTCGGGCGTCTCCCCACATGCTCTCAACACCGTCCACCTGAATAAAGCTTTCATCCACGCTGTACGTATGAATGGCATCAGGCGGCACATAGCGGCAGAACAGCCGGGTGAGCTCTGTAGAAACACGGACAAACAGCCCCATCTTTGGATTGACCAGCTTGATGCGCGGATCATCCGGCAGCTGATAAAGCCTTGTTCCCGTTTGCACGCCGAACTCTCTTTTCAGAGCCGGAGAAGCAGCGAGAACGATGCTCCCCTGCCGCTCCGTGTTTCCGACAACCGCCAGCAGGCAAGTCATCGGATCAAGTCCGAGCAGGACTGCGGCACAGCTTGCATAAAAGCTCCGCATATCAACGCACAAAACCGAACGCGACGGATATTGACCGTAATCCATCTCTCTCCCTCCAAAAAGAACTGATGTTCGCACAATTAGTGTATGAATACTATACTCCGAATATACGTTCGATTTCCAGGCGTAATTTTATCCAAAGAAAATCCTGGCTGAAAGCAACAAAAAACACCTTCTTTGGAAAGAAGGTGACATGGCGGATCATTCCAGTTCGGAATGCTGCCGCATCCGGTTTAATGGCTCAAATTGAAAGCTCCCTTGAGAACCTCGTTTTTTCCTAGTAAGATAAAAGAAAAAGCGCTCCTAAAGGAGAAAGACAAATGGATGAGAAACTGATTGAAAAAATGCTCGGACAGGCGCTGAAGCAGTACGGACGCAATGTTGCAACCGATCCGCTCAGCCCCGGCGAAAAAGAAATCCTGAAGCTGGCTTTGCAGGAAAGGCGGATCGAGGAACCGAATGAGGGGCTGCATGCCCATATCGAAGATGTCATCTATGATTATGTCACAAATCAAGGCTTGTTCTCCTTTTGATCACCCAGCATATAGAAATTCCTCTATTCACCGCCATTTGTTTCATGTATGATAAACAAATAAAAACGTAACGGAGAGTTTATCATGAAACAAAAATGGCAGAACATCCACCCGCTCAGCTGGACCATTATTGTCGGAACCATTTTCGGACGTATGGGCACAGCCATGAGCATCCCTTTTTTAGCAATTTATTTGACACAAGTGAAAGGCGCCTCTTCCGGCTTTGCCGGCGCCGTTATTGCAGCGAGCTCTCTGATCGGAATTGCGGCAAGCTTTTACGGCGGGTACTTATCAGACAGGTTCGGCCGGAAAACCATCATGCTCGTTTCGATTTTCGGCTGGACATTCGTGTTCGCCGGTTTCGCGCTCGCCGATCATGTCTGGACATTCTTTGTCATGAATGCCTTAAACGGATTATGCCGCGCTTTGTTTGAACCGACTTCAAGAGCGCTGCTTTCAGACGTATCCAAACCCGAAACGCGCCTTTTCGTCTTTAATCTCCGCTATACCGCGATCAACCTCGGCGTCGTCTTTGGTCCGCTTTTAGGCCTGTACCTCGGATCTTCGAAAACGACGCTGCCGTTTTTCATTGCGGCTTTCATTTATTTTATTTATGCGGCGGTGCTGGTCATTCAGTTTAAACACCACACCGTACCGGCAACTGAGCGGAATAAGCGTATAAAAGTGCGGGACGCGCTGGAGGTGACAAAAAAAGACCGGGTATTTACGATTACACTAATCGGTTCGATTCTTTGTTTATTCGGGTATTCCCACTTCACATCCACGCTCGCACAATACATGGCGGCCAGCCCGTTTCATCGAAGACGGGACGAAAGTGTTCGGTATGATGCTGACGCTGAATGCCTTGGCCGTGCTTGTCGTACAGTACCCGATCGTACATATCGCCAAACGGTTTTCACCGATTTTATCGCTGATTGCCGGAAATGTGCTGATTAGCGGAAGCCTGTTCAGCCTCTCGTTTTTCCACGATCTATGGTCCATCGTCTTGATCATTATCGTGTTTACGATCGGGGAAGTGCTTCTCTTTTCGATGATGGATTTACTGGTCGACCGGATTGCCCGGCCTGAGCTGAAAGGCACTTACTTCGGGGCTATAGGCTTCACCCAGCTGGGAAGCGTGATCGGCCCTTGGGCGGGGGGAATGCTGCTGGACGCCTTTGGAGCGGAAAAGCCGTTTTTCACTTTTGCAATCCTGTCTGCTGTCACTATTTGCGGCGTTCCTTTCCTGGTGGCAGCCTTCCGGAAGCTCAAAATAGATGAAGCAAAAGTCAAATTAAGTTCGAAAAAAACGATGCAGCATTAATTGAAAACAGGCCGGCTCGGTCAAAGGCCGGCCTTCCGGCGGACGCCCGCCTCAAGGCGCCGCAAGTTCGACTTTAATGCGGTCGGGATCTTCGGTATACAAGGCATAATGCCCGCTTCCGCCGGCAAACGGATGTCTGTCTTCGTATAAAATGCGGCATCCCCGCTCCCTCAGTTTCATTGTCATTTCGTCGACCTGTTCTTTGGATGCCGCGTAAAAAGCAAGATGGTTTAAGCCGATGCGGCACCTGTGATAACCCGCTTTGACAAACTGCTCTTTCGCCTGCACAAGCACGAGATAGGCGCCGTTTGCTTTCCAGCTGATCCCGTCTTCCCATTGTTGAAAAACTTCATAGTCAAGCTCTCCGAGAAACCAGCCCCAAAAGCGCTTCGACGCTTCCAAATCTGAAACATACAGTTCAATATGATGGATCATGCAAGCCTCCTCTTCTACACCCGTCTGACGAGAATCTCTTCCACCTTGTGGCCTTCGCCTTTTCTCAAGATTAAATCAGACCGGAATTTTGTAGGCAGAATGTTCTCATACAAATTCGGACGGTTGACGGTCTCCCATATTGACTTTGCCATATGGTCCGCTTCTTCGTCCGCAAGGTCTTTGAATTTATGGAAATAAGAACTCGGATCTTGAAATGCCGTCTCTCTGAGCATGCGAAAGCGTTCAAGATACCATTTGATAATGAGGTCTTCTTCGGCATCCACATAAATCGAGAAGTCAAAAAAATCGGAAACGAAAACCCGCGGTTTTGTCCGGTCGTCTTCGATCGTCGGTGTCTGCAGCACATTGACGCCTTCGATGATGACGATATCCGCTTGTTCAACCGTTTCGTAAACCCCTTCCAATCTGTCGTACGTTAAATGGGAATAAACGGGTGCGTGAACGATTTCCTTGCCGGATTTTAAATCGTTTAAAAACTCAAGCAATGCTTTGACATCATAGCTTTCCGGAAACCCCTTCCGCGACATCATCTGTTTTTCTGTCAGCACCGCATTGGGGTAAAGAAAACCGTCGGTTGTGATCAGACTGACTTTCAGCCGTTCCTGCAAACGCGAGAGCACCGTCTGAATGATGCGGGCCGTCGTGCTTTTTCCAACCGCGACGCTTCCGGCAATCCCGATGATGAACGGAATTTTGGCCGCGTGAGGATGGTTCAAAAAACCGTTCACCCGGGTGTTCCGTTCATATTGAGTTGTCCGGTGTAAATAAAGCAGCCTCGCCAGCGGAACATAAACGGTTTCGACTTCTTCCAAAGACAGATAGTCATTTAAACCTTCAAGCCTTTTTACTTCCTCTTCGGTCATTTCTACCGCCATATGCCCGCCAAGATTTGCCCAGGCATCGCGGGTATGACTCGTATATAACGTGTGCAAATTCAAATCCTGATTCGCCATTATACTCACCTGCCCTCTGTTCAAAAGCTGTTTACTAAAAAGTGCATGAATTCCTGAGACCGCTTTATTATTATATAGAATTTTTCGAATATTTACGAGGAACAAGGTTTCAATCAAAACAACCGCCTCATCCAGAGACGGCAGATTCTGTTGTTCCAACTATTTGACACTCGCCTGCCAAACCTGAGCCAACGGGCATCCGTCGCTTGCAAAAAAAAGAGCGCAAGTGCCTGCGCTCTTTTTTCAAACGACATATTTGCTTTGCCTGTGCGCCATATAATAAGTAACCGCAGACAGCAAGCCGATGGATGCGGCTAAAATGATGACGACCGGAATCATGTCCACCTTCACCGGTGTAAACAGTTTAAAGCCGCCGCTGAAACTGAAAACCGCATGCCCGAGATTAGACAGCAGGTTTTTCAAATCGAATCTCCCCAAAGCAGGGATAAGCAGGCTGTAAACGATATACAGCAAAGCAGGCGTAATAAAGCTTCTGAAGAGGACGCCCAAATAAAATCCGACCGTCGAAAAAATGAAGCTGACCGCCAGAACGACAACGAGCTGAAGCGGGATATTGCTTTTTGAAACAGCGGGTATTGTGAACTCGCCGACCGGTATGGCCCTTGAAGCCAGGGAATAAAAGACGAAGCTTGACACATATGCCGTACATACAACGGCGATCACGGCGGCAGCCATCACCATGTAAACCGAACACTGTTTGGCCAGCAGAACGGATTTCCAATCATGGCTGACAGCTTTCACTTTCACCGTCTTGAACCTGATGTCGTAAGAGGAGATATAGATGGCATACAGCGTAAAAGCCAAGGGAAAAATGATGAAGCCCATCAGCTCAAGCGTCATGATAACCGACTGCTTGGGCTCCAGATGATGGAGGGACAAGACGAAATTCTCATAGTCAAACCTTAAAATATTTTCGACGATCTCTCCGTCGCCATCCTCGCTTTTCAGCTCCCCTTCCTTCACCTTGACGGGCGACGCCAGCGCCTGTTTAATATCGATGCCGAGTTCTTTATATTCGTCTTCAGTCTTTTTAAACTGCTGATAGCTGTCAATTGTATTTTTATAATGTACATATATGTATCCGGATGAAATGAATAATAGAGGAAGCAATAACATGACGAGCATTTTAGAATATGATTGAAATGCAAGCTCTTTTTTGAAAATATTATAAATATTCTTTATAGACATCGCCCAATTCTGCTCCATTCGTTTTAAAATTGTCTATGTGGATAGCTGAACCGTCTTTCAACACGTATAATTGATCGACGATTGAAGAATAAAACTCAAACTGATGGCCGGCGGCAACAATCGTCATCCTGCTCGACCAGTCATTGATCAGCGCCTGAAGCTCCATCATGGACCGGTAGTCAAGCCCGTTTGATATCTCATCCAAAAACAAATATGACGGTTTGTTTAATGCAGCGATCATTAAGGCCAGCTTTTTCTTTTGTCCGTATGAATAGGTCTTAACCTTTTTTTTCAGCAGCGCCCGGCCGAGGAACTTTTGCGATAATTGTTCCAGCTCTTCTTTGCCGGCAGGTTTATTGATCAACAGTTTAATATTTTGATATCCGCTCAGATGATCGTAAAACGGGGAATCGTCATAGATAACGTGCACTTTGCTCCTGACGGCTTCAAGCGGCTCTCCGTCGTACAGAATGCCGCCTTCGAAATGTTCCAGCTTGAGCAGGCATTTCAAGAGCGTCGTTTTCCCGGCGCCGTTTTCCCCCATCAGGAAGGTGACTTTGTTTTTTTCGATATTCATGTTGAGACGGTTGAATACCTTTTTGCTTCCATAAGATTTCGTCAGGTCATCGATTTTGATCAATTTAAAAAATCCTTTCTTGCATCAGGATGGTGTTGCAACATTCTCCATTATACAACGCTGCCATTAATTTCAAAATAGTCTTTTAGCAGCGTTGTATGAAATGGCTTACGGCAAATTAATCGTTTCCGTATTTTCCTTTTTTATTGACCCACCTTCTGTCTGTAAAGGTTGAGCTGGCGAATTCAACATCTCCCCACGGTGTAACGGTCCCGAAGCTCAGCGTTTTTTTCGCTCTCCATTTGTGAAGCCCTGAAGACTTGTAATACCTTTTAATCCCTTTTGCTCTCACGACATTCGGAAAGACGTAGCCGACATCCTGCGATCCGCTGCTTTTCGATACTTTTTTGCCGTTGTAGTACCAGTCGATATAATCTTTCGACCAGGCGAGGAAGCTTCCTCTTTTAATTGTGAGCCTTTTTCCTGCATATGCCGTCACACCGCTTTGGACAGATGCCTGTTCAGGAAGTGACTGCACGTATTCTGTCTTGGCTTCAAGCAGTTCTTTTTGCTCACTTGTCAGCTGCCCGTCCCCAGCAGCCGCAGCGAATGAGGATGGAACCAGGAGCGCCGCAGACAAAGAAAACCCTAAAATCGCTTTTTTCATTTCGTTTCCCTCCGTATTTTTGATAATTCGTATGTACGTCTTCAGCTGCCATCCATAAGCTACTGCCGCATCCAAAACAATTTAAGGTCCGAGTTCTCTCATTTTAATGGATGAAAAAATAGATTTCTAGCAGAATGGACCATTTTATCATTACCTATTGGAAATTATCACCTCCTATGTATTTGATATTATACCATATTTTTACTTATATTCAATTCCTATTATTTGGAATTTTCGTCATGAATAGCCCGCATCTTTTATAATGGGGATGAAAAAAGGAGGAAGAAGAGGAACCTATATACCTGGAAAGCGATTCTACAGCTGTTATTCGTACAAAAAAACAAAGCACCCGACAGTCCGTCTACCTTCATGGAGACGGTCATATACTCTTGCTGTCGGGAACCGCCTTCGATTTGGAGGATGAAGAAGCCGATCGTTTATTTGTGAGTGCACATAGCAAAGGCTGCCTAAATCCAAGGCAGCCTCATCCTTTAAAAGTTCTTCGATTTATCGTTCGATTTGCTTTTGGAAGGAACAATCCGGTGTTCTACCTTTTCATAAAGGGACAGCATTTGATGAATAAATGACAGCTTCGGTGCTGTCCAGAATACAAACAGAGCTGACAACACGCCAAGAAGGGCTCCCGCCGCAACATCGAGCGGATAGTGAACGCCCGACCAAATGCGGGAAATGCCTACGGCAAACGCAAGCACAAGCCACAGCCAGCCCGTCTTTTTGTGAAACAGGAAGATTAAAAAGCCGATTGAAAAAAACAAAATCGTATGGTCGCTCGGAAACGAATTGTCAATTTCATGCTCTATCAGCTTGTTGACATTCGGAAGCGTGGCAAACGGTTGATAGTTGGAATGCAGAAAGCCCATGATTTTCCCAAGAATTTCGGCAATCACAAATGCGATGACTGCATAAATGACCATCAATCTGTTTTTTGTCGTCCGGGTCAGCCAATAAACGACAAGACCCAACGCGAGGAAGTACATCATATATTCGGCCAGAAAGTAAACGACCGGATTCAGCATCGAATACTCTTTTCCCAAATCATTAATGAAACGAAAAGCATCAATATTTAATTCTGAAAAAGACATGTTCCATTCTCCTTTTTTATACTTTTATCCTAAATATATCCATAAAAATTGTGCAATAAGCCTTTATCGGGATTAGGAATGTACAAACATGTGTTGCACATTCCCTTAGACTCCTCCTGCATCAATGAATATCGATTTTTTTAAAGTAAACGATTGTCGCGGCTAATCCAAGAATGGTTGTGGCGGCAACACTGATAAAAGAATATTCGGGCGGATATTCCGGAAAGAACGTACCCGAAGCGATCACCCATACCGCCGACCAGGGGAGTAAAGCGCTGTACTCCGTGCCGTATACCATAATGCTGACCATTGATATAATGATTGTAAAGATAATGGTGGGCACGTAGTTTTTAAACAGCAGTGTCACAAATATAATTGGACTGACCAGGAAGAAAAGAAGTGCCCCGCCTATCATAAATTGTTTAAACCCATCTATTAAAACCGCCGAACTGAGCCCTTCAAACTGGCCGATCAGCCCAAACAGCAGCGTCAGCACCCAGGCAATCAACGTCAGCATCATGATCCAAATGAGGAGCAGAACCAATTTGCTGACAATCAGGCTGATTCTTGAAACAGGAATCGTCAATAGATTCTTTAGCGTGCTTTCAGCGTATTCCCGATTGAATAAATATGATGTAATCACGCCATACAACGGGACTCCGATCAAAAGCACAATATACAGGTTGGTATCGGAAAAGGTCTCACTGAAGCGAATCGGTACATCAGGGTACTTGGCTTTTTTAGCCAAAGACGATATAAAACAGATAAAAGGGGCTGCCGCCGCTCCCAGGATACTGACAAGAAACATCTGTGACCGCTTAAGCTTCAGCAATTCGGTATATAGCAAATTAGCCAATCGTCCCGCCCCCAATCAACTTCACGAAATAGTCTTCAAGACTGTCTTCGCTCATCGCAATCTTCAATACGTCTATTCCGTTTTCGACAAACAATTTATTGAGCTTTCCCTGCTGGCCCAAATGGGAGTATACCCGGATGATCCCGTCCTGGTGAACTTCGTAGTCATGAATATCAAAATGCTGTTCCATCAGAACGACCGCTTTATTTTGATCGGATAATTGAAATTCCAGATATTTGCGGTTTCTTTTTTTGAGATGGTCAAACGGAATTTCTTCAAGCAGTTTTCCTTCATGAATGATCCCGACATGATCGACGAGCTGTTCGATTTCAGACAAAATGTGGCTTGATATAAAGATGGTGATGTTTCTTTCTTTGGCGAGAGAATGAATGAGTCTTCTCATTTCTTTGATCCCGATCGGGTCCAAGCCGTTTGTCGGCTCGTCCAGTATCAACAGCTCCGGATAGTGAAGCAAGGCTCTTGCAATTCCCAGCCTTTGTTTCATACCCAAGGAAAACTTGCCGACGAGCTTTTTCGTTTCATGCTGCAGGCCCACGATCTCCAATACTTCATCGATCGCATTTTTTTTATGGATACCTATGATTTTCGCATTGATCAGCAGGTTTTCCCTTGCCGTCAAGTTCGCGTAAAAGCCGGGCACTTCCACGATAGATCCGATTCTTCTTAAAATTTCTTTTTTATTCTTGAAAAAATTCTCTCCGAAAATTTCTATCTGCCCGCTGGTCGGTTTGATCAGACCCAGCAGCATTCTGATCGTCGTCGTTTTGCCGGCGCCGTTCCGTCCCAAAAAGCCGTATATATCTCCTTGTTTCACATTGATATTGAGATGGTCTACAGACTTTTGCGGCCCGTACATTTTCGTGAGATCGGTCGTTTTAATAATTGTGCTCAAAGTTGATCCACTCTCTTTCACTAGCCTTATAACTACATCATAAACAGAAGGATTTAACTTCTTCTTAACCAATTCTTAATTAATTCTTAAATGATTGGAGATGGTTTTGTTTAGGCAGCGAAAAACCAAACGTCGTTTTTTCCCACGGGACGCTCTGTGCCCATATGCGTCCGCGGTTTTTTTCGACGAGCGATTTGGCGATGGCAAGCCCCAGGCCGCTCCCGTCATCAAGGCTTCTCGACCGGTCTCTGCGGTACATTCTATCAAACACGTTTTCAATCTCGTTTTCCGGAATCCCCGGACCTTGATCCCAGATGAGAAGCTGATATTCATGCTCTGATTCCGTCAGTTCGATTCCAAGTACTTTTCCCGCTTTTCCATAGTGAATCCCGTTTCTCACGATGTTTTCGATCACGCGAATCAAGCTGAGCCGATCTGCGATAACAGAGCATTTCTTTTCCGGGATCTGCACATTCAAATCAATGTCATGTTTTTTCAGTTCCGGCAAAAAGTCGATCAGCGTTTCCCTAGCGACTTCGGCAAGGTCAAAAAACTCTGTTTTCAACTGGACTTCATTCGCGTCCAATTTCGCCATGTTGAATATTTCATCGATCAATTGCTTGAGGCTGTTGGATTTTTTAGAAAGGATATTGAGATATTCCTGTTTCTCTTCTTCCGAAGACGCGACCCTGTCTTTTAATGCATCAACATAGCCAATAATTGATGTGAGCGGCGTTCGGATATCGTGGGAAATATTAGACAGCAGCCGTTTTCTGGCCGCTTCCGATTTTGCGGCGTTGATTTGAACTTTTTCAAGCTGCTCTATCAATTCGTTAATGGAAAAAATGATTTCATTAAACGGCTGATCGCCTTTCGCCAGCAATCTTCTTCTTAAATTTCCATCCGCCACGCGCTTCAGCTCGGTTTCGATCAGCTTTAAGCGATCGATGAAGCGAAGCCTCATCGTAAACAGCAGTGCGGTAACGGCAAACAGAAAAATAAACAACATTGTGCTGAAAACCCCAAAGGAAGCCGTTTTCATATAGATGAACAAAAGTGCTGCAATCGCCGCACATTGTAAAATGAGAAGCAGCAGCTTTTTATCGGTCAGCATCTTTCTCACCTACAAACTTATAGCCAATTCCCCAAACAGTTTGAATAAATTGTGGATCGGAAGGGTCCGGCTCTATTTTTTTTCTCAGCCTTCTGATATGCACCATGACCGTATTGTCATCTTCTATGTATTGATCGCTCCATGCGTTTCGAAACAGCTGCGTTTTCGTAAATACCTGCCCCGGATTTGAGGCGAAAAACTTCAGCAGTTCAAACTCCTTCGCCGTCAGAGAGATCTCCTGTCCGCCTGCGGTGACCGTATATGTTTTCAAATCGATGGTCAATCCTTTAAATTGAATCAGCGATTGTTCATCGGAGCGGCTTTCGCTTCCGAGGACCAAAAAGCGCCTCAGCATGGCTTTGATCCGCGCAAGCACTTCGTTTACGCTGAAGGGCTTTGTTATATAATCGTCGGCGCCGATGGACAGTCCTAAAATTTTATCGCCTTCAAGGTCTTTGGCGGTCAGCATCAGGATCGGAACATTCGTATGATTCCTCATCCTTCTGCAGACCTCGATGCCGTCGATTTTCGGCATCATCACATCCAATATCACGAGGTGGTAATGGTTTTGTTCAAACAGCCTTAACGCATCTTCTCCGTCAACTGCCACGTCAACCTCATAACACTCTCTTTTTAAATAGGTTTTCAATAAATCTCTGATTTCTTTTTCATCATCCGCTATGAGCACTCGAATGGCTTCCACTTGGTTCACCCGCTTTTATTTTGTCTTGATAGATGTTCGCACCGCAGCACCCGCTGCTGCTTGTTTTTTGAAATATTTCCTCTCTTTTCTTTGCCTTTCATTATAACAGAGAGTTGATGAGGCAAACAAAAGGCACCCTGAAAAGGATGCCGTTTTGTTCATATTTTGACAGTCTTATTGATGATATCATGGATCAATCTTGCATTTCTTTCAAGAATGTCAGGATGGGACTTGGAGATCATTTGCATATGGGTTCCGGCTCCTTGAACGACTGTAAAGGTTTTGGTTGCCGCTTTTTCCCACATCATCATATTTTCATCCCGCTGATTGTCGCTTGACTTGATATAGCTGATATGTCCGTCAATTGCGCCGGTTGTGACTGTGTTTTGTATATATACATAAGACTTCATCACCAGGTCCACTAAATAGTCGCTCAATAATTTCTCTGCATCGCGGTATTTCTCAAGTTCAAATGTTTTGGATATCTCTTCTCTGTATTCCTCCTCTGTGAACTGATGGTTCTCGGCTTTTGTCCGATATTTTGAATCGATGATGATCAAATCCTCAACTTCATATCCTTGCCGGTTTAATTCTTTCGCCACATCAAATGCCAGGATTCCGCCGGATGAATAGCCAATTAATGTGTACGGCCCTTCACCTTGAATGTTTTTAATGATATCCGCGTATTTTCGAATCCTGTTTGCGGACGGAATGAAGTTGAAGCTGTACACCGAATGCTGCTTTAGATGCTTGGCCAAGCCCATGTAGGCAATGCCCATCGACGCGGCCGGCGGGAAGCAGAACAGGTTTTTGCCGCCTTCTTCCGCTCTGGTCAGCTGCATGCAATCATCTGTGTAGTCTTTCAGCAGGTCTTGTGCATGCTTCAGAAAATCAGACAGCTCTTTAATGGTCGGCTTGGAGAAAATATCCTTAAACGGAACTCTGAAGCCAAGCTCTGCATATAGCCTAGAGACAAATGACATGACGTTTAAAGAATTCGCCCCGATATCAAATAAGTTGGCGTTGATGCCGATCTGTTCGATATTCAGGATGTCTTCCCAAATGGCGGCCATTTTTTCTTCCAGCTCATGTCTTGGAGGCTCGTATTCCAGTAAAGCGCCCGCGCTTCGATCTGGCTCTGGAAGGGCCTTCAAATCGACTTTTCCGTTTGGTGTCAGCGGCAGCTCATCAAGCTTCAGCAAATAGGACGGCACCATATATTCCGGAAGCTCCTTCGCCAAAAACGCTTTGATGTCTTCCTGTGTGATGTCTCTTTCGGAAACGACATATGCGCAAAGAACTTGATTGTCGCTTTGATCTGTTTTGGCGGCAACCGCCGCTTCTTTTATATCACTGTGCCTTAACAATTGATGCTCGATTTCGCCAAGTTCGATGCGGTAGCCCCGTATCTTGACTTGATGATCGATCCGGCCCAGATACTCGATATCTCCATCCGGCCTCATCTTCGCAAGATCTCCTGTTCGATACATTCTTTCACCCGGTAAAAACGGATTTGGCAGGAATTTTTCAGACGTCAGCTCCGGTTTGTTCAAATAGCCTTTTGCGACTCCGTCTCCGCTGATATACAGCTCTCCGGCAATTCCGACCGGCTGCACTTCCTGACGTTCATCCAAAATATAGAGCTGGACATTGGAGGCCGGCTTGCCGATCGGGACAGAAACTTGCCGGTCCCGTCCGGCATCATATTGATAGATCATGCAGCCGACAACCGTTTCAGTCGGACCGTATTCATTGTAGATTTCAATGTTGTGATGAAATCTCTCCGTGATTTCTTTGGCCAATTCCGTTTTTAAATCTTCCCCGCCGACGATCAGACGTTTGATGCTTGATTGGCTTTGATCCATGTCTTTGACAAGGCTTAAATGAGACGGGGTTAATTTGACAATCCCGGCTTTTTTGTCTCTGAATACTTTTCGAATCAGCGGTTCCCCGTCTCCGCTATGCTGATAAACAATCACCCGATTGCCTGAGATTAATGGCGTAAATATCGATGTCACCGTTAAATCAAAGGCAATGGATGAGTAGAGGGCAAAATCGAGCTGTTCGCCTTGGACATATACACGGGCAGCCCAGGTAATATAGTTGACCAGCCCTCTTTGCCTGATCATGACCCCTTTCGGTTTGCCTGTAGAACCTGACGTGTAGATGATATATGCAAGGCTGTCGGCGTTACCCGCCTGTTCCAGATTGTCAGCCGGAAAACCGCTGAAATCTCCGGTTAATTCGACGGCTTCCTGATGAAGTGTGCCCAAGTCCTGCTTGTGATCCACAAGGATGATGGCCGCGCCGCTGTCTTCAAGCATATACTTGATCCTTTCTTCCGGATAATCGGGATCAATCGGCAAATAGGCTCCTCCGGCTTTCAAAATCCCCATGATTCCGACCACCATTTCCGGTGAGCGTTCTGCCATGATGGCGACAATCGTATCCTCTTTGACTCCTTTGTCCCTGAGGTATCTGGCAAGCTGATTTGATTTTTCATTGAGCTCACGGTACGTCTGTTTGTCATTTCCTGAGACAACCGCAGCAAGCTCAGGGGTTTTTTCGGCTTGTTCCTCAAACAGCCGGTGAATCGTCTGATTCGGATATTCCGCTTTCGTGTCATTCCATTCGTACAACAGCCTGTTTCTTTCAGCTTCCGAAAGGACTGTGATGTCGTTTAATGACTGATCTTCATTTTGGACGACCTGTTCCATCACTTGTTGAAGGTGTCCTTTGATACCGGCAATGATGTGGTCATGATAGATATTTCCGTCATAAGTCAATTTGATGACCAAACGTTCGCCCGGGACGGCCACAATATTAAATCCGTAATTTGTTTGTTCTTCGGCGTGAATTTCTTCAAAGATAAAACCAGCACCGCGTTTGCCGCTTGTCTCAAATGCACTCTGATCAACTGCGTAATTTTCGAAAATCAGGATATGATCCAGCAGCTCTCTTTTTAATTCACTGAGCGACTGTACTTCCGACAGATTCATGTCATGATATGTCCTGCCTTCCAAAGCCTGTTCCTGAACGCTTTTGATGAGTTCCTTAAAGCTTTGGCTTTTTTCCAGTCTAATTCTCGTCGGTACAGTGTTGATGAATAATCCGACCATTTTTTCGATTCCGGCTACTTGTGCATCCCTGCCGGAAATGACTGTACCGAATACGACATCATCCGTTTGATTGTACCTTGCCAAAAGCATTCCCCAAATGCATTGTAAAACAGTATGGAGGGTGACATTGTTACGGCTGGCAAGCTCTGTGATCCGGCCGGTTAATTGTTGCGGGAATTCTATGACGGCCTCTTTTCTCTTATATTTCGCATGTCCGGAAGAACTCGCCAAAACCGAAATCGGCGATTTTTCGGTAAAGCCTGATAAATAGTTTTTCCAGTACGCTTTTGGAGCTTCTTTATCCTGTTGCTTTAGCCACCCGATATAATCGCTGTACGGTCTTGCCTCTTCAAGCCGTTGTTTTTGCCCGGTTTCTTTCATATGATACATTTGGAACAGCTCTCCCATAATGATTCCCCGGGACCAGCCGTCAAGCAGAATATGGTGGTTTGTCCATATGAACGTATAACTGTCATCCTCGGTTCTCATCAGCGCTGCTCTGATCAATGGTTCGCTGTTTAAGCGAAAACCTTTCTCCCGATCTGCTTTGCGATACGCTTGAATCACTTGCTCCCGTTCCGCCGGACTCTGCTTTCGCAAGTCATGATAGTCAAGATTGATCTTTCTGTCCTTGATGATCACATTCCTTGGTTCATCCGTTATTTCATACTCAATAGAGGCCCTTAGAATCTCGTGTCTTTCCATGATGTCATTGAACGTTTCTGCAAATAGACGCTCATCGATCAAACCTTTCATATCGATGGCCATTTGTTCAAAGTACGCCTGTGATTCCTTGTCTTCGAGTGCGTGGAACAGCATGCCCCTTTGCATGTTGGCAAGCGGATAGATTTTTTCGATTTCCATCCCTTTATATTTCAGTTTGATTTCCTCAAGCTGATCTAAGCTGATGCCTTTGTCTCCGTAATCAGACGGCGTTTTTTCCGTCTCTTCTCGTTCCGCGCAGTGGCGAATGACCGCTTTCAAGGCTTCTTTATATTTTTGAGCAAAAGTTTTGACGACGTCTTCACTGTATGCTCTTGTGTTATAGGTCGTTTGAATGGCCAGTTTTCCTCTGAAGACCACCGCATTGATTTCGAGTGGATTTTCTCTAGTGATGCCCTTTCCGGCTGCTTCTCCCGGCGACAGATGTGATGAAGAAAATTCTCCGCTGTTGATGTCTTCGTCAAGCTGTCCCAGGTAATTGAACAAGATTGGTGATGTTGCGCCTTTTGCGATCTCACTGTCCCAGGTGAGATACTTTAAAATTCCGTAGCCGATGCCTTTGTTCGGCACGTTTCGCAAGTGCTCTTTCACCATTTTAATCGTTCTTGACATGTCTGTTTCTTGTCCCAAATCGATGAATACCGGGTATTTCGAGGTAAACCAGCCGACTGTTCTGCTGATATCGATGCCATCTGCCACCTGTTCTCTTCCATGCCCCTCCAGCGTGATTCTTAATTTATTTTGCCCGGTCATATCTCTTACCGCCACCAGAAGCGCTGCGATCAGAAGATCGTTGATTTCGGTACGGTAAGCTTGGTTTGTTTCTCTTAAAAGCCGCGTTGTCTCCTCTTTTTCGAGTTCCGTGCTGAATGTTTTGCTGTCCTCAACTTTGAAGACACCTGCATCTTCATTCATTTCCAGGAATTTGACGTCTTCACAAACGGCCTTCAGCCAATACTGTTTTTCACTAAGCAGTTTTTCAGTTTTTGAATATTCCGTGATGTGATGTGCATATTCCTGGTAGGAAGCTGTTTTTGGATAGAACTTGACTTTTTCCCCATTTGATAACTGACTGTACCCCAGCGCCAAATCTTCAAATAATATTCTCCAGGAGATACCGTCGACCACAAGGTGATGGATGATGATCAGCAGGTGATCCCCATTATTCGTTTTGAAGAGCGCCAGTTTAACCAGAGGGCCGGTTTTAATATCGATGCTTTGTTGAAGCTCCGTTGCCAATTGGTACACTTTCTGAGGCTGGTCGTTTTCGCTCGAGACGTCATAGACAAATAGGTCAAACAGCTTTTTGCCCGGTCCCCGGTTGTACTGAATGATCTTTCCGCCTTCTTCTCTAAACACCGTCCGGAGTGCATCGTGATGTTGGATGATTTCTCTGAATACACGTTTGACGATGCTCTCGTCGAATCCGTTTTTCCTATAAAGCATAACCGCATGGTTGTAATGGTTTCTGTCCGTTTTGTTCAACGAGAAATACTCTTGTTGAATCGGGGTCAAGAGAACCTCGCCCTCTACCGTTTCATATGATGCTGATTTGTTGGTTTCGGCCTTGACATATCGGCTCAAAGACTTGATTTGCGGATTTGCAAACAGATCTTTCATTTCTAGCGACAGGCCTTCTCTTGATAATCTTGAGATCATTTGCAGCGCTTTGATGGAATCGCCGCCTGCTGCAAAAAAGTGATGAGTGATCCCGATCTTGTCAATGCCAAGCACATCTTCCCATATTTGAACAAGCTTTTCTTCCGTCTCGTTCCGGGGCGGTTCGTATTCCGTCTCTTTTCCCGGCTGCGGTTCAGGCAATGCGGTTGTATCGATCTTTCCGTTGGCTGAAAGCGGCATCTTCTCAATTTGGACAAATGAAGACGGAATCATATATTCTGGAAGCTCACGCATCAGATACGTCCTGATGTCCTCGAACGGTAATTCGGCGTCTGCTGTGAAATAGGCGCACAGCTGTTTTGCACCTTTATGGTCTTCCCTTGCAGCAATAAAGGCTTCCTTGATATCATCATGAGCCAACAGCCTGTTTTTGATTTCTTCCGGTTCTATTCTGTAGCCCCTTACCTTTACTTGGCTGTCCATCCGGCCTGCAAGTTCGATATTTCCATCGCTCAACCTTCTGGCAAGATCTCCAGTTCTGTACATTTTTGTATGCGGTGCAAACGGATTTTCGACGAATTTTTCTTTCGTGATATCCGGTTTGTTTACATAGCCGCCTGTCACTCCGGCGCCTGCGATGCAGAGCTCGCCGTACACACCTTCCGGAAGCAGCTTCATGTTTTCATCAAGCACATATGCATTCGTATTATGAATCGGAGTGCCGATAACCGGATATTCTTTGAAAGAATGGAGGTGTTCCGGGTCGATCACTTTAAAGACTGAGCCGATTGTCGTTTCCGTCGGGCCATAATGATTCATGACTACATGATCGGGATATTGGTTGTAAAATGTCTCAACATCCCTTGTATTGATCATCTCCCCGCCCAAGACGACCAGCCTGAGAGTGGCGCAAGGTTTTTCGGCGGAAAAGCCCGGATCATTGACAAAAATGTTAAACAGAGACGGCGTCAGTTTGATATAGGTGATGCCGTTTTCTTTGATATACTTTAAAGCCCGGTGCGCATTTGTATAACATTCTTTTCGTGCGATATGCAGTTCGCTTCCGCTTAAAAGAGCCGAAAAGATGCTCGTATAGCCCAAATCGAACGCATATGAGGACACAAGCATGGCTTTGTCGTTTTCTGTAAGACCCGCTTCCTTCATAAACCATGTTGTATAGTTCACCACATTCCCGTGTCTGACAAATACGCCTTTCGGCTTTCCGGTGGAGCCTGATGTGTATATCATATATGCATTCTGATCGGCTGCACCCGATGCAGACAGGTTTGACGCAGCCTTCGCATCAATCAAACCGTCGGCAACATTGACGATTTCTCCAGCGAACGCGACGTTTTCTTTGACAGAGCCTTTGACAAGCAATATTGCAGCTCTGCTGTCACTTAAAATCTCATTCGTCCGTTTGGCCAATTGCTCCGGCTCGATCGGCACGTAAGCCGCTCCGGCTTTCAATACCGCCAGCATGGAAATGATCATCTCAAGCGATGGTTCAATCATGATCGCTACAGGTGCACCGGCGCTTGCTCCTTTGTCTCTCAAAAGCCTTGCCAATTGATTTGCTTTTTCGTTCAGTTCCCTGTACGTCAGCTTTTCATCCGCAAAGACCACCGCTGTTTGCTCCGGCGTTTTGCCAGCCTGATGCTCAAACAGCTGATGAACCGTTTGATTTTTAGGGTAATCTGTTTGTTGTCCTTGATTCTGATCCCGAAGCACTCTCATTTCTTCATCTGACAGCATGTTCACGTCGCTCAACGGCATTTGCGGATCGTTTGCCGCTTCCTTTAAAATATTGATCAAATGGCCCGCCATTCTTTCAATCGTGGACCGCTTAAACAATTTTGTACTGTAGTTGAAAACACATTGAATGCCTTCATTTGCCTCAGCGGCTGTCAGCGTCAAATCAAATTTTGAGATGTTCACCTCGGTTTGGAGTGGCTGGAATATCAAGCCGTCGATGTCCGCTTCATCGCCGTCGAAGTTTTGCAGAACAAGCATGGTATCAAACAGCGGGTGTCTGCTCATATCCCGTTTGACATCAAGTTTTTCAACCAGTTCATCAAATGGATAGTCTTGATTTTCATAAGCTTTCAGCGCCGTTTCTTTAACCTCTTTTAAATAGTCGGCAAATGGCATGTCTCCTTTTGGATAGTTCCTCATCGCCAGCGTGTTGATAAACAGTCCGATGACATGTTTCAAATCGCTGTGATGCCTTCCCGCGATCGGTGAGCCGACAACGATATCCTCCTGGCCTGTATACTTCGCCAAGAGCGTTGTGTATCCCGCCAAAAGCAACATATACATCGTCGCGCCGTTCTCTTTCGCCAGTTTGTTCAGCATGGCGGACGTTTCGCCGTCTATTTCAAACTGAACGATATCTCCTTCAATCGAACGCTTTTGCGGACGTTTTTCATCCGCCGGCAAATTCAGCACCGGCACTTCACCTTGAAAAACGTTGAGCCAGTAGTCTTCCTGGCGTTTAATCTCATCTTTTTGATAAAAAAGTTTTTGCCATTCTGAAAAGTCTTTGTACTGAATCGTTAACGGCTGCAATGTTTTCCCCTCATACAACTCGGCCAGTTCTCTTGTGAAAATGGCCATGGATACCCCGTCTGAAATGATATGGTGCATGTCGAACATCAGTACATGTTCATCGCCACTCGCTTTTAATACTTCCACTCTTAAAAGCGGCGCTTTTTCCAAAGCAAACGGCTTGATGAACGCTTTGATTTTTTCTTCCAGCCGGTCCTGTCCGAGTCGTCCGTACTTCACTTTAAAATCGACTTCTTTTTCGATTTTTTGTACAGGCTCGCCGTCAACCATCACAAAGGCCGTTCTCAAGGATTCATGCCTTTCTATCAACTGCCGAAAAGCGTCCTCGAACCGGTCGACATCAAAATCTCCTGCAATTTTCATGGCGAAAGGCATGTTGTAAGAGAGGCCGCCTGGTTCGATTTGATGAAGGATATACAGCCTTCTTTGTGCGGATGACAATGCGTAATACTCTTTCTCTTCCGCTTGTGTGATGGACGCATAAGGGCTTTCTTTCATGGATTCGATAAAATCACCGATGTCTTTGATTGTCGGTGTTTCGAATATTTGTCTTAAAGGGACTTCAATCTTCATTTCTTTATGCAATTTTGCAGTCAATGCCGCAGCTTTTAAGGAATGGCCGCCAAGTTCAAAGAAATTGTGGCTGATTCCGATGTTTTCGATCCCTAAAACGTTCTCCCAGATTGAGACAAGCTTTTCCTCTGTGCGGTTCCTCGGTGCTTCGTACGTCGCTTCACTGATTGTGCCGCTAGGTTCAGGGAGCGCTTTTCTGTCGATTTTGCCGTTTGCCGTAAGCGGCAATTGATCGAGCTTGACAAAGTATGACGGCACCATGTAATCCGGCAGTTCCTTTAACAAGCATTTTCTGACGTCTGCAACGCCGGCCGTTTTGTCCGCGACGATATATGCGCATAGGTATTTTCCGCCGGCTTGATCTTCCCGCGCCATAACTGCCGCCGCGTCAATGCCTTCTATTTTCAGCAATTGGTTTTCGATTTCGCTCAGTTCGATTCTGAATCCGCGGATTTTGACTTGGTGGTCGATTCTTCCTAAATATTCGATTTGGCCATCAGGTAAAAATCTTGCGAGATCCCCCGTCCTGTACATGTTTTCTCCTGGAACAAACGGGTTTGGAACAAATTTTCCAAGCGTGAGGTCAGGTCTGTTTAAGTATCCGCGGGCAAGGCCTTCCCCGCCCAGACAAAGTTCACCGGGTGTGCCCAACGGCAGCAGCTGCTGGTTGTGATTTAAAATATAAGCCTTGTGATTGCTGATCGGCCGGCCGATGACGACTTTTTCGTCATCTTTTTGCAGCTCGCCCCGCGTTGAGCAAACGCTGTTTTCCGTCGGTCCGTATTCATTAAACAATTTGACGTCCGGCAGCTTTTCAAAATGCTGCCGGATCAGACTTTCATTGAAGCCTTCCCCTGCGACCGTGATAAATCTTAAATCCTCTAAAGGCTGCTCAATCGTGTCGAGCAGGCTTAGATAAAAGCTCGGAACGGCCAGCAAGTTTGTCGCTTTATGCGTTCGCAACGCACCGATGATCTCACGCGGATTCATCCGCAAATCTCTAATTAAAACCAGCTTCGCCCCAGATATAAGCGTCGTGAAAATATCTTCAACAGAACTGTCAAATGAAAAGGACGGCACTTGAAGTGTGGCATCGTCTGTACTGTAGCCATACGATTGTTTCCTCCAATAAAGCGTATTAACAATTGATTGATGGTTGACCATGACACCCTTCGGCTTTCCGGTCGAACCTGAGGTATAGATGACATAAGCCATGTCAGAAGAACCGCTCGTGTGCTCTAAGTTCTCTGTGGCTTTGTCTTTTGTCAGCCCTTTTTCGTTCATATCGATACAGGTGAGATCAACGTCAATCTGTTTGTCCGCCTTTTTCAGCAGGATGCTGATGCCGCTGTCTTCGATCATGTATCTGATCCGGTCTTCCGGATATTCGGGATCGATCGGCAAGTATGCGCCTCCGGCCTTCAGCACCGCCAGCATTCCGACGATCATCTCCACAGAACGCTCCGCCATAACGCCGACGATCATGTCAGGTTTTACGCCTTTTTCCCTTAACAGTCCCGCCAGCTGATTTGACCTTTCATTCAGTGCTTTGTACGAGAGCTTCTCCTTTTCAAATACGACCGCAGTATGCCCAGGCGTCCGTTCCGCCTGTTCTTCAAATAATTGATGGATCGTTTTATTCCTTGGATAATCTGCGTTTGTCCGGTTGAACTCATATAGAAGCGTCTTTCTTTCTTCCTCCGCCAGCATGTCAATCTCTGCGATTTTCCGGTTCTCATTTGCCGTCACTTGCTCAGCGACCCTTTTGATATGACCTTCGATATTGTTGATGATATCCCTGTCATAGACATTGCCGTCATATGTCAAAACAAGGGTGAGCTCTTCGCCAGGAGTCACCGACATGCTAAAGCTGTAATTGCTTTGTTCCGCAGCGCTGATCTCATTCACCTTAAAGCCTGTCTTCATTTGACTCTCTTCAAAGTCCTGTTCATCAGTTTCATAGTTCTCAAATACGAGAATATGATCGATCAGATCTTTCTTTAAGCTGCTCAAAGCCTGGACTTCAGCGAGATTCATATAGTTGTAGCGGTTGCTTTGAATCGCATCTTCCTGAACCTTTTGCAAACATTCGTTAAAACGCGCCTGCTCATTGAATCTGATTCTTGTCGGGATGGTGTTGATAAACAGGCCGATCATGTCTTCGATTCCGTCTACGTTTGCTTCCCTGCCCGATACGACCGTTCCAAACACGACATCATCGATCTTATTATATTTCGTAAGCATCAAGCCCCAAATCGTTTGAATCACCGTATGAAGCGTAACGCTGTTTTTAGCAGCGAGCGCCTTCAATTGTTTTGTCAGCTGTTTTGACAAATGGATGACCTTCTCCCGGCGGTCATACAGGCTGCTTTTTTTGCGTTTTGTTAATGTAGGCAGCTGTGCCTGTTCCTCATACCCTTTCAAATATTCGCGCCAATATTGACGGCCCTCTTCCTGATCCTGTCTTTCAAGCCACTTAATATAATCGCTGTACGGCTTCGTCTCCTTTAATGGACTGGCTTTGCCGTTCATCCGGTTTTCGTAGATGACAAACAGCTCACGCATGATGATGCCAAGGCACCAGCCATCGAGTAAAATATGGTGATGGCTCCAGACAAGCCGGTACGAGCGCTCCGCCGTTTTCAGCAAGTAAGCCCTCATTAACACATCTCTGCTTAAATCAAAGCCTTTTTTTCGATCTTCATTGATCAATCTCTCAATGAACATTTCCTGTTGTTGTGCGGAACTTTTCGCGATATTGAAATAGGTGAAGTCGATGCTGCGGTTTTCGATGATGATCTGCCTCGGTTCTTCAACAATTTCATATTCATAAGAGGCCCTTAAGATTTCATGCCGTTTCATGATGTCATTAAAGCTTGCCTCAAGAATCGCCGGATCGACATATCCTTCAATATCCATGACCGTCTGCTGAAAATATGCATCTGAGGTATGATCCTCGATGGCATGAAACAGCATACCTTTTTGCATGTTAGCGAGCGGATAGATTTTTTCAATGGCTCTTTTGTATTTTCCTTTGATTTCTTCAAGTTCGGCTAAACTGATATTTGTATCTCCATAGTCGGACGGCGTTCTTTCGCTTTCCGTCTGTTGCGTGCAGTGCTTAATGATTTGTTCCAGGCGTTCTTTTAATTGATGATTCAGCCGGCTGATCGTATCTTTTTCGTATTCCATTTGATTAAAGGTGGTATGAATCACCAGCTCATGATTGATTACGATGGCGTTGATCTCGATAGAATGGCTTCTCGCAATTTTTCCGCCGATGCTTTCCCCTTCGGAGAAGCTGGAGCCGGAAAATTCGCCGCGGTTCATGTCGGCATCGATCTCGCCTAAATAGTTAAATGAAATCCGGGCTCTTTCTTCGTTGATGAAATCCGAGTCTTCGGCCATATACTTTAATATCCCGTAGCCGATTCCTTTATTCGGTATTTTTCTGACCGTTTCTTTGACGATTTTGATCTGTTGGGAGAGATCTTTTTCTTCTCCTGCATCAAGAAGCACCGGATACATCGTCGTAAACCAGCCGATTGTTCTCGTGATGTCAACGCCTTCTAAAATATCTTCCCTGCCGTGGCCTTCCATCATGACCTTCAGTTTGTTTTCCCCTGTGATGTCCCTTGCTCCGGTCAGTAATGCCGTTAACAAAATATCGTTGATTTCGGTGTTGTAGGCTCTGTTCGTGTTTCGCAAAAGGTCCGCTGTTGCCTCTTTGCCGAGCTTGATGCTCAAAGTCGTACTGTTTTCATATACATCTTCCTTTAATATGTTCTTAGGCGGAATAAATCGGACACGAGCCTTGGCAATGTTCCGCCAATACTCGGCTTCCTTCGATAATGTTCGGCTGTGGGCGTATGCTTTTAACCTGCGGGCGAATTCTTGATAGGAATCCGTTTTGTAGCCGATCTCGAGCGTTTGCCCCTTTAATGCCTGACTGTACAATGTTTCGAAGTCCTCAAACAGTATTCTCCACGATACACCGTCGACGACAAGGTGATGGATTACAATGAGCAGGTGGTCGCCCTCATCAGCCCGGAAGATGCTGAGATGAACAAGTTTTCCTTTTCTGATCGATGTTTGTTTTTGAATGCTTGTCGCCAGCTCATACACCTTTTCCGCTTGACGATCAAGCCCTCTTACATCATAAACATCCAGGTCGAACAGATCTTCCCGGAAGCTTCTGTTGTACTGAATGAAGTCCCCGCCTTTTTCTTCATAGATCATCCTTAACGCGTCGTGCTGCTCCATTATTTTATTGAAAGTCTTTTTGACACAGCTTTCGTCAAATCCGCCCTTTCTGAAAAGCACAAATGACTGGTTAAAGTGATCCAGCTCTTCTTTGTTATTAGCAAAATACCATTTTTGGATCGGAGTGAGTTCTGCATGTCCCGTGACGATTGTATTGGCATTTTGCCTCTGTGATTGTTTTTTAACATACTTGGAAAGATCCTTGATTCTCGGATTGGCGAACAGATCCTTCATTTCAAGCTTCAGACCAAGCCTTGACAGCCTTGAGACGATTTGCAACGCCTTGATCGAATCTCCTCCTGCTGCAAAGAAGTGGTGGCTGATACCGATGTCTCCGGCACCGAGAACATCCCTCCAGATGTCAACGAGCTTAGCTTCTGTGTCATTCCGCGGCGCTTCGTATTCCGCTCCTGTGGCGACGTGTCTGTCAGGTGCAGGAAGGGCTTTTCGATCGAATTTATCGTTTGATGTGAGCGGCAGCTTATCAAGTCTGACAAAATAAGCCGGAATCATATAGTGAGGCAGCTCTTTTTCGAGCCATTCGCTGATCTCGGTTGACGTCCAATCTTCATTGGAGACGATATAAGCGCACAAATAATGGCTGTTGTCGTTGTCATTCCTCGCTATAACCGCCGCTTCATCGATTTTGTCAAGCTTGAGCAATTGATTCTCGATTTCCCCCAGTTCAATCCGGTATCCACGAATTTTCACCTGATGATCGATTCTTCCTAAAAACTCGAGATGTCCATCAGGCAGCCATCTGGCCAGATCACCCGTCCGGTACAATCTTTCCCCTGATACAAACGGATGTGAAATAAACTTTTCGGCTGTCAGTTCCGGCCGGTTTAAATACCCGCGTGCAAGGCTGATACCGGCGACGCACAGCTCTCCAACAACGCCTGTCGGCACAGGCTTCTGGTTTTGATCCAATACATATACGTTTGTATTGGCAATCGGACTGCCGATATGAGGACGCCCGGATCCTCCGTAAACCCCCGCCGTTGCACAGACCGTCGTTTCCGTCGGTCCGTAGGCATTGATAAACAGCCGATTTCCGGACCATCTTTTTGCCAGTTCTTCGCTGCAAGCAGAGCCCGCGGAAACGATCACTTTGAGGTTTTCCAATCTGAATTCATCCAACACATTCAGAACGGTCGGCGGCAAAGTCGCATGAGTGATGTCATGATGCCTTAAAAAGCTTGTTAACGGCTGCCCCGGCATCATTTCCTCCTGCCGGCCCAAAACCAAAGCCGCCCCGGCTGCCAGCGCCGGAAAGATTTCAAATGCTGACGCATCAAATGATAGCGAAGCAAATTGAATCACTCTGCTGTCCGTATTTAAATGCATCCATTTGATAACCGCTGAAACGAGATTGCTCAGCCCTTTTTGTTCGATTAAGACGCCCTTCGGTTTTCCTGTGGACCCTGAAGTATAGATGATGTAAGCCAGATCCCCGCTGCGGCTGACAGGCTCCAATCGGCCCGCATCCTGTGCGGCAATTTGTTTGTCGTGAATATCAATGTTGATCATGCCGGCCTCTTTGATAAAGGCCCGTTTTTTGATGAGCGCCTCTTCCGACAGGAGAAACTTTGTTTGGCTGTCGCCGAGGATGTATTTGATCCTGTCTTCAGGATATGCCGGATCAAGCGGCAGGTACGCGCCTCCAGCCTTCAAAATTCCCAGAAGGCCGATGATCATCTCGGGAGAGCGGTCCACCATGATGCCGACCGCTGTGTCCGGTTTAACCCCTTTGTCTCTTAAAAACCGGGCCAGCTGATTTGACCTCTCATGCAATTGTCGATATGTCAGCTTTTGATCTTCAAACACGACCGCTGTTTGGTCAGGTGATGTCTCCGCCCGCTCCGCAAACAGTCGGCAAATGGTTTTGTCTGTTGGAGCATCAGTTTTCGTATCATTAAATCGATATAACAATGTGTTTTTTTCGTCTTCTGACATGACCTCTATTTGATCCAGCCGTTTGTCCGGCATATTGGAAATATCTTCTAAAACACGGACGAAATGCGCCGCCATCCTTTCGACTGTTTCTCTTTTAAACAGCTTCGTACAATATTCCAAATCAAATTCTACCTTCGAGTCTTTTTCGATTGCCGATAAAGTGAGGTCAAATTTTGCAATATGGACGTCGCTTTCAAACGGTTCAAATGTGAGCCCTTCTATTTCAGCATCCGCTTTTTCCAGGTTTTGCAGGACAAACATCGTATCAAACAGCGGATTTCTGCTCATGTCGCGTTCAAGGTTAAGCTGTTCGACAAGATCGTCAAATTGATAATCTTGGTTTTCATACGCCTTCAGTGCCGTCTCTTTTACATCTTGCAAAAATTCAGCGAATGTCTTGTCGCCTTTCGGATGATTTCTCATCGCCAGCGTATTGACAAACATCCCGATTACATGTTTCAGCTCGTGATGTTTTCTTCCATGAATCGGCGTTCCGATAATCAAATCTTCCTGTCCGCTATATGTTCGAAGCAAAACCGTATACGCCGCCAGAAGAAGCATATACATGGTGGCTCCGTTGTCTTTGGCGATCCCCTTGAGCTTCTTCGTCAATTCGCCGTCGATTGCAAAACCGATTCTATCGCCTTCAACACTGTGCATTTGCGGCCTTGGGTAATCCGTCGGCATGTTGAGGACCGGAATCTCGTCTTTGAAAATATTAAGCCAGTATTCTTTTTGCCTTTTCATCTCATCTTTTTGATAAAAATCCCTTTGCCATTCTGAATAGTCTTTATATTGGAGGCTGAGCGGCTTCAGTTCTTTTCCGCCGTACAAATCGCAAATTTCTTTTGTCAAAACTCCCATCGATGCGCCGTCTGAAATGATATGGTGCATATCAAACAGAATGATATGTTCCTCGTCATCAACCTTGACCACCTCTGTTCTAAAAAGCGGGGCCTTTTTTAAATCAAACGGTCTGACAAATTGTTTGATGATCTCCTGAATGGATAGAGACTCCTCTATTTCGCTGCATTTGATGCTGAAATCTACCTCTTTTTCAATCTTTTGAACAGGCTCTCCATCCGCCATCGAGAAGGACGTTCTAAGCGCTTCATGTCTTTGAATGATAATTCGCAATGCGTTCTCAAACCGGCGTATATCGAAGGAGCCCTTGACTTTCATGGTAAAAGGGATGTTGTAGGACAATCCGCTTCCTTCGATTTGACCTAGAATGTACAGTCTTTTTTGTGCGGATGAAAGACGATAGTATTCTTTCTCTTCCACTTTTTTAATAGATGAATAAACACTATCTTTTGTCGATCTGATATATTCTCCCAATCCTTTGATTGTCGGCGTTTTAAAGATTTGCCCAAGAGGGATTTCCGCTTTGAACTCCTTGCGGATTCTTGCCGCCATCGCAGCCGCTTTGAGAGAATGTCCTCCCATCTCGAAGAAATGATCGTTGATACCCGATTTTTCCACCTTTAAAATATCCCGCCAAATCGCCGCCAGCTTTTCTTCCGTTTCATTTCGCGGCGCTTCATACTCACTTTCCGCCCCCGCCGTTCTGTCCGGCTCAGGCAAGGCTTTTCTGTCCACTTTCCCGTTTTTGGTGAGCGGCAGCTTGTCCATGTTCACGAAATAGGCGGGAATCATGTATTCCGGGAGCTTTTCACCTAAAAACCCTTTCAGCTCATCAAGGGAAATCTCACGCTTTGTCGTGATATAAGCGCAAATGTACGGGCGGTTCTCTCCGTCTTCTCTGACGGTAACGATCGTCTCATTGATGTCTTCATGCAGCTCCAGCCGGCTTTCGATTTCGCCAAGCTCGATCCTGAAGCCGCGGATTTTCACCTGATGGTCGATCCGGCCGATGAATTCGATGTTGCCGTCTGGCAGCCATTTCGCCAAATCGCCCGTTTTATACAGCCTTTCTCCCGGCATAAACGGATGCGGGATGAATTTTTCCGCCGTCAGCTCCTCGCGGTTTAAATATCCTTTGCTTAACCCGTCGCCCGCGATGCACAGCTCTCCGGGAACCCCGATCGGCAGGAGCTTCCCGTCTTCATCCATGATCAGTGCCGTCGTATTCGCCAGCGGGCTGCCGATCGGGATTGTATCGGCTTTTTCATCTAGTACATTGATGAAGTAATACGTCGCATACACCGTGCTTTCCGTCGGGCCGTAAACATGAATCAATTTATCCCGGCCGACATGATTCAGTACTTTTCTCACATGCGGTATCGACGCTCTTTCCCCGCCAAAAAGGATTTTCCGCAGCTTGGCGAGGCAGCCGATGTTGATGTCGGCGAGCGTATTAAACAGCGCCGTCGTAATGAACATCACGCTGACTTGTTCTTTTTTGATCACTCCGGCCAGCTCATGTGTATTCAAAACCGTCTCTTTTTCGATCAGAACGAGTGACGCTCCGTTTAAGAGAGCGCCGAAGATGTCGAACACTGATCCGTCAAACGAATAGTTGGACAGCTGGAGAATGGCGTCATCTTCTGTGATGTCGATATAATTGGTTCCGCGAACGACCCGTACCGCGCTGTAGTGAGGAGTGACGACACCTTTTGGCGTTCCCGTGGAACCTGATGTGTAGATGATATAGGCGGTATCGCCGGAATTATTGATTGGGTTGAGCCGGACTTTACTGAATCCGTCCGCTGCTCCTTTATCCAGATGAATGATGTCAGCCTCACAATCGATTCCCTCTGCCGCTGTTCCTTGCGCAAGCAGCACCCCGGCTTTCGTGTCTTCGAGCATGAAGGCGATTCTGTCTTTAGGCGTTTCAGGGTCAATTGGCAGATATGCGCCGCCCGCTTTTAAAATCCCGATGATGCCGATGATCATCTCGAAGGAGCGGTCCGCGATGATCGCGGCAACCGAGCCTCTCCCGATCCCTTTTTCCCTGAGAAGTCTCGCGGTTTGGTTTGCTTTTTCACTCAGCTCTTTGTAGGTCATGCGCCGGGTGCCGAACACAAGCGCCGTATGGTCAGGCCTCTTCATGGCCTGTTCCTCAAAAAGCTCATGAAGCGTCTTGTCTTTCGGGTAAGTTGTTTTTGTATCGTTGAATGTCTGCAAAATCCTCATTTTTTCTTCTTCTGACACGAGGTTGATGTCTCGCAATGGTTTGCTTTCATCTTCCGCCACTTGTTCTGCGACGGTGATGATATGCTTTTCTAATGTTTCGATGATGGTGTCGTCATATACATTTTCATCATAGATGAAGAGCAGCTTTAATTGATCGTCAAGAGCCGCGGAAATGCTGAAATGATAATTGGTCTGTTCTTCCCCGCTGACATTCACCATTTCAAAACCTACATCATTTTTTTCTTCAAACGCTTTTTGGTCAACGGCATAGTTTTCAAAGACCATGACATGGTCGATCAAATCATTTTTCAACTCGCTTAGCGCTTGAACCTCCGCTAAATTCATGTAATTGTAGCGGCTGCTTTCCAAAGCGTCGGCTTGGGTTTGGCGAAGAACATCTTTAAAAAGCTTGTCTTTGCCCAGCCTGATTCTGGTCGGGATGGTGTTGATGAAGACGCCGACCATTGTTTCTATACCTTCCACTTCGGCATCTCTGCCGGAAACAACGGTTCCGAACACCACATCCTCGCTGTTGTTGTATTTCGCCAAAATCACGCCCCAAATGCTTTGCAGCACGGTATTGATCGTTACATGATTCTGGTTGGCCAATTTGATCAGGCGATTTGTCAATTCTTTGGAACATTCAATCGTTTTCTCTCTTCTTTTAAAACCCGTCTCAGAAGGTGTGCGAAGCTTTGGAAGCGAATTTTTTTGATCATAGCCGCTCAAATAGCGCTCCCAATAGCTCTGAGCTTCTTCTTTATCCTGATCCTCCAGCCATTTGATATAATCGCTGTACGGCCTCGGGTCTTCCAATTGATGATTTTGGCCTTTCCGCTTCATGTCATATATCGTCAACAGCTCATCCAGGATGATGCCAAGGCACCATCCGTCAAGCAAAATGTGATGATACGTCCAGACAAATTGATACGAATCGTCAGACGTTCTGATGAGACAAGCTCTCATCAACGTATCTTTGGCTAAGTCAAAACCCTTTTGTCTATCTTCTGCCAAATATCTCTCCAAAACGCCGTCTTGATCATGCCGGCCTCGTATATCAAGATAGTCAAACTTCATGTGCCGATCTTTAATAATGACGTGCAGCGGCTCATCCAATCTGTGATGAAATGATGCTCTTAGGATCTCATGCCTTTTCATGACTTCATTTAGGCTTTCTTCAAACATCCGCTCATCCACATCACCTTTTAATTCAATGATGAAGTGCTCAAAATATGCGTGTGACGCTTCGTCTTTCATGGCATGAAACAGCATTCCTTTTTGCATGTTTGATAACGGATATATTTTCTCAACTTTTGTTTTCATATCGTCATCTCATCTCCTAGAATTCCTTTTGTTTTCAGATCCACATGGGCCGCCCATTTTTAAGCAGCAGGTTAACCATTTCAAGGGGGCTTCTTTAGCTTTTTTCATGATATCTAGCTGTCGATAGATTCATATTCATTTAATAATTCTTCAAGATCTTCCAACGAGAGTTTGTCATAACCGTAGTCAGAGGACGTTTTTTCGGTTTCATTTTTGCCCGTACAATGGCTGATGACCATTTGCAAACTTTCTTTGAATGCTTGATTCAATTCGCTGATCGTATCTGGAGAATACTCGTATTCGTTAAATGTCGTACTGATCATCAATTGCCTGCCGACAACAACTGAATCGATTTCAACAGAAGCATCTCTTGCACTTTTTTCTCCGATGCTTTGACCTGTTGAAAGCTTTGACGATGAAAATTGTTCAGTCGTCAGATCATGATCGAGCTCACCAAGATAATTGAATAAGATCGGAGGCTTTTCATCCTTTATAAGCCCTTCGTCTTTTCTCAAATACTTGAGGATGCCGTATCCGATTCCGTTATTCGGTATTTTCCGCAAAGTTTCTTTCACGATCTTAATCATCACAGACAAGTCTGTTTCATCTTCTAAGTCGATGAATACCGGATACATTGCGGTGAACCAGCCGACCGTTCTCGTAATATCCACATCTTGCAAAATATCATCTCTTCCATGGCCTTCCATAAGAATTTTCAGCCTGTTTTCCCCCGTCAGCTGCCTTGAGGCGATCAACAAAGCCGTTAAAAGGAGATCATTAATCTGCGTATTGTATGCTTTATGCGCATCTTTCAGGAGCTGTTCCGTCTCCATTTGGCTGAGGGATATTCTGAGTGTTCTGCTATTTTCATAGTTATCATGTGCCGCTTGGCGATGTTTAGGGAGGAATGCCATCTTTCCTTTGGATATCTCCCGCCAATATTCTTGTTCTTTCAGGAGCTTTTTGCTGCTTGCGTACTCAGCCAGTTTTTCGGAAAACGTTTTGTACGAATCCGTTTTATAACCGAGCTCTATCGGTTTGCCTTGCAGGGCTTGACCGTATGCCGCTTCAAAATCCTCGAACAATATTCTCCAGGACACGCCGTCTACCAAAAGGTGATGGATCGCAATCAGCAGATGGTCTCCCTCAGTTGTTTTAAACACGCAGAGCTTGATCATTTTGCCCTCGCTGATGGATATGTCTTTTTGAATATTCGTCGCTATCTGATAAACAGTTTCCTCGAGATTTTTTTCCGTTTTCAAATCATAGACATTCAGATCGAAGACGCTGTCTTCCAAGCCGCGGTTATGCTGAATGATTTCACCGTTCTTCTCCCGATAGACCATCCGTAATGCATCATGGTGTTCTGTGAGTTTACGGATAACCTTTTCGACGATCCTTTCAGCAAACCCGTTTTCCCTGTAGAGCATAAACGCTTGATTATAATGGTTTTGCTCCCTTTGATTCGCTTCAAAAAACGACCTTTGCACAGGAGTCAGCGGCACTTGCCCTTGCACGATTTCGCTGGTGCGAGCTTTCGTTTCTTTTTTGACATATTTACTGAGGTGTCTGATGGACGGATTGGTAAACAGATCTTTAACCTGAAGCTTGAGATCGGCTCTTGATAATTTTGAAACGATTTGCAGAGCCTTAATTGAATCTCCCCCGATTTCAAAAAAATTATCGTTGATTCCGATTTTGTCCTTGTCCAGCACCTCCTGCCAAACAGCGGCCAGCTTTTCTTCCGTTTCATTGCGCGGCGCTTTATATCCGCTTGCCGCTATGGCGTCTCCGGCAGGTTCAGGAAGCGCTTTTCGATCGATCTTTCCGTTTGGCGTGAGGGGCATCTTGTTGATTTGAATAAAATAGGAAGGGAGCATATAATCCGGTAAATGATCGGACAAATATTCCCTCAGTTCATTTGCGTTTGTTTTCGCTCGAGCGACAATATAGGCGCACAGGTACTTATGTCCTTTCTTGTCTTCCCGGTCTATAACGACAGCTTCGCTGATGTTTTGATTTTCCAAAAGCTTCGTTTCAATTTCGCCTGTTTCTATTCTGAAACCGCGAATCTTGACTTGGTGATCGATTCTCCCGAGGAATTCGACATTTCCATCAGGCAGCCACCTTGCCAAGTCTCCCGTTTTATACATCTTCCCCCCGGCGGCAAAACGATTTGGAACAAACCTTTCCTTCGTGAGTTCCGGTTTGTTTAAGTATCCCCTCGCGACCCCTTCACCGCCGATGTACAACTCACCATAAACGCCGACCGGCTGCGGGTTTAATGAGGAATCCAATATATAAAATGCGGTATTGTCCAGCGGCTTTCCTATCGGCGTATTCGCAATCTCTGGAATCCGATCCAAAGCTTCTTCATAATAGCCGGAATCGACAGAAGCTTCTGTGACGCCATAGCTGTTGATGATTCTCATCCTTTGTCCGAACCGTTCAACGAGCCACTTATAATCTTTGATCGTGCACGTGTCAGAACCCATGATCAACAGCTTCATGCTTGAAAGGTCAAGCTTGTGATGATCGATATATTTCATCAAAGGAATGATCAGGCTTGGCGTCGATTCCAACATATGAATGCCGTATTTGTTGATCATGTCATACAGCAGATTCATTTCCAGTTTGACATCATCCGGGACCATATACATTGTTCCGCCGTTGAGAAGACTGCGGCATAAATCTCCCGCGAATACATCAAACGACATGCTGGCAAGCTGGAGCAGGTTAACTGAAAATGATGCCAATTCATAGTGCTTTCTCCAAGTATAGTGGGAATGAATGATATTGCGGTGCTCGACCATCACGCCTTTCGGGTTTCCCGTCGTACCCGAGGTATAGATGACGTATGCCAAATCACCGGGGGAATTAAGATGCTCCAGATTGCTTCCATCCGTGTCGTAAGCATCGGCCTGATCGATTTGGATGATTTCTCCGGCAAAGCTGATGCTGCCAATAAGCTGATGCTGGGTCAGCAATAGATCAGCTCCGCTATCCGTGATAAGATATTGAATGCGCTCTTTCGGAAGCCCCGGATCGATCGGCATGTACGCCCCGCCGGCCTTTAGAACCGCCAATATGCCTGTCACCATTTCCAACGAACGCTCCGCCATAATTCCGACTACTGACTCCCGCTGAACCCCTTTTTTCCGCAATGTTCTGGCCAATTGATTCGCTTTTTCATTTAATTCGCGGTATGTCAACATATGATCTTTGAAGACCGCCGCCGGATGATTCGGTGATTTTTCGGCCTGCTCTTCAAACAGCTCAGAAAAAATCCCTGCCGGGTGTTCGGCCTTCGTATCATTAAATTGATACAACACTGTGTTTCTTTGTTCTTCTGAAAGCATGCTGATTTCGTTTAATGTCTTCTGCGGGTGATCGGAAATATCTCTTAGGATATTCACGAAATGCTGCGCCAGCGTTTCGGCGGTTTCTTTTTTATACAGCCTTGTGCAGAATTCCAGGTGAAACGTAATGACGCCTGCGGACTCTGCTGCTGCCAGCGACAAATCGAATTTTGAAATCTGAAACTCCAAATCAACGGGTTCCACATGCAATCCCTCTATATCAGGCTCTGCATCATCCAGCGCCTGCATATCAAACATTGTGTCAAATAAGGCATTTCTGCTGATGTCCCGTTCCAAATCTAATTTGTCTACGAGTTCATCGAAAGGATAATCTTGATTTTCATAGGCGTTTAACGTATTTTCTTTTACATCTTGCAGATACTCAATGAATGTCCTGCCGCCTTTTGGATGGTTCCTCATCGCAAGGGTGCCTACGAACATCCCGACCGTCTGTTCCAACTCCTCCCGGGTTCGCCCCGCAATCGGCGAACCGACAATGATATCTTCCTGTCCGGTGTATTTCGAAAGCAGTATTGTATACCCGGACAACAGCAGCATATACATCGTGACTCCGTTTTCTTTCGCTGTTTTTTTCAGCTTATCCGTCAGCTCTCTTTCGATTGCAAATGCGATTCGATCTCCTTCATAGCTTTGCATTTGCGGCCTTGGAAAGTCTGTCGGCATGTTCAGAACAGGGATGTCGTCTTGAAAAACGGATAGCCAGTATTCTTCCTGTTTTTTCAACCGGTCTTTTTGACAGGACTCTCGCTGCCACTCGGAATAATCTTTATATTGGATCTTTAACGGTGCAAGTTCCTTTTCTTCATATAAAGCCGCCCATTCTTTCATCAAGATCCCGATTGACACGCCATCGGAAATAATATGGTGCATATCAAGCAGCAGAATATGTTCGGCTGCGTTCACCCTCACCAGCTCCGCTCTCAAAAGAGGGGCTTTTTCCAGGTCAAACGGTCTGATAAATTGATTCATCCGTTCCCGAAGGCTGCAATTGTCAAGCTCCCGGTATTTCATTTCAAATGTGACCTCTTCGTTTATATTCTGAACGGGTTCGCCATTGACGGTGGAAAAGGATGTTCTTAAACTCTCATGTCTTTTGATTAGCATTCTGAAGGCCTTCTCGGCCTTTTCCGTTTGGAGCTCACCTCTTATTTTCATCGCGAAAGGCATGTTGTAGGCGGTTTGGCCTTCTTCGATCTGATTGAGAATGTACAGCCTTTTTTGAGCGGAAGAAAGCGGGTAGTATTCTTTCTTTTCCGCTTTTTGTATGTCGGATTGAACTTGTTTTTGTTTTTGTTCGATATAAGCTGCGATGTCTTTAATCGTCAGATGACTGAAGATTTCCTTTAGCGTCACTTCGACTTTTAATGCCGATTGAATTTTCGCGCCCATTGAAAAAGCTTTTAATGAGTGTCCGCCGATGTCAAAGAAATGGTCGTTAATCCCGATCTGTTCCGCTGGCAAGATATCCTGCCAGATCGATAAAAGTAAGGCTTCCGTTTGATTGCGCGGGGCTTCGTAGCGGGCTTGGGCTAATGCTTTTCGATCCGGCTCCGGCAATGCCTTAAGATCAGCCTTTCCATTGATCGTGCGGGGAATTTGCTCAAGCTTGATAAAGCAGGACGGAATCATATACTCCGGAAGGTCCATCGCCAAACGTTCTTGAACCTGCTCAATATCTGCGTCTTTGTTTTTGAATGTGATGTAGGCGCATAAATATTTGCTGTTTTCCCGATCTTCCTTCGCCACCACGATGGCTTCATTGATATCGTCGTTCATCAACAACCGGTGTTCGATTTCTTCCAGTTCGATCCGATAACCGCGGATTTTGACTTGGCTGTCGATTCTGCCTAAAAACTCGATGTTTCCGTCAGGCAGCCATCTTGCCAAATCGCCTGTACGATATACTCTCTCGCCTGACTCATCCAGCACAAATGCCGCTTTTGTCAATGTTTCATGATTCAAGTATCCCCTTGCGACCCCTTCGCCGCCGATCAGCAGTTCACCCGGTACTCCAACCGGCTGCGGCCGGCCGTATTGATCTGCAATGTATACCTTATAATGGCTTAAAGGCTTGCCGATAGGAATGCTCGTTTTTTTGCGGTCTGCGCTGATTAGTTGATAATAGGTTGCACAAACTGTCGCTTCCGTGGGACCGTAAGAATTGTAAACGTCGGCGCCTTTGATGATGTTTTCGACGTACTCAAATTTTAATACGTCGCCTCCACTGACAAATTTCATCTGCGGATGAAGGGTTAAGTGCTGATTTTTATCGATTTCATTCAATAGAAGCGGGGAGCAGCTGACAAGTGTGACACGATGCTTCCCGATCGTTTTCACCAGTTCATCAATGTTCAGATCGCTTACTTTTCTGCTGATCACCAAGCGCCCTGAGCAAGCTAAAATAGGGTAGACTTCTTCAGAAAATGCATCAAATGAAAAGGATACGACTTGCAAAACTGTATCATCTTCGCTCAAAGGAATCCTTTTCGTAAAAGCATCAACATAATGAACGACATTGCGGTGAGTCGTCATGACGCCTTTCGGCCTGCCTGAAGAACCCGAAGTATAAATCACATATGCCAAATCAGAAGACTTGTTGACATTTGGGAGATTTTCTTTGCTGAAAGATCGGGTATCTTCGGTGGTGATCAGTTGACGTCCGTCTATTTTTGATTTAAAGGGGTCCTGGATAACGACCATATCAGCTCCGCTGTCTTCCAGCATATATTTGACTCTGTCCTCCGGATAATCAGGATCAATTGGCAGATAGGCTCCACCGGCTTTTAAAATTCCGATAATCCCAATGATCATCTCTAGTGAACGGTCTGTCATGATCGCGACAATTGTATCCGGCTTTACGCCCTTCTCTCTTAAAAGCCAGGCCAATTGGTTGGCTTTTTCGTTCAGCTCTCTATATGTCAATTGCTGATCTTCGAATATAACAGCGGTGTGATCGGGTGTTTTTTCAGCCCGCTCTTCAAACAGCCGGCTGAGTGTCTTGTTTTTCGGACCATCTGTCTTCTCATGATTGAATGTATGTAAGATGATGTCTTTCTCCTCTTCCGACATCATCCTAATCTCGCTTAACGCCAGTTCAGGGTGATGAGCAGCGTCTTTTAAAACATTCAAAAAATGTCCGGCCATTCTTTCAATCGTTTCTTTTTTATACAGATCCGTGCAATATTGGAAATCAAATTTCAGGTTGTCTCCATGCAAAAATGCCGTCAGGCTTACATCGAATTTCGCGACATGAAATGGAATATCATACGTGTCAAAATGCCCCCCGCCGGCTTCAGATGCGAAATCATCCGCATGCTGCAGATCAAACATCGTATCAAACAGCGGATTTCTGCTCATGTCCTGTGTCAAGCCCAGATGTTCGATTAATGCATCAAATTGATAATCTTGATTTTCATAGGCGTTCAACGTATTGTTTTTGACCGTTTGGATATATTCGCTAAATGTTATGTTCCCCTTTGGCCGGTTTCTCAGCGCAAGGGTGCCGACAAACATCCCGATTGTCCCGTTTAAATCGGCATGCGGTCTTCCGGCAATCGGCGAGCCGACAATGATATCCTCTTGTCCGGTGTATTTTGACAGCAGAATGGTGTAGCCTGCCAAAAGAAGCATGTACATCGTAACGCCGTTTTTTGCTGCTATCGTCTTCAGTTTTTTTGTGGTGTCCTGATCCAATTCCACAACCGTTCTGTTTCCTTGAAAGCTTCGGATTTTCGGTCTCGGAAAATCAAGCGGCATATTCAATACCGGAATGTCTTCCCGGAAGGTGTTAAGCCAATACGCTTCCTGCTTCTTCAACCGGCTCTGCTGCTCGATGTCTCTCTGCCACTCTGAATAATCTTTATACTGAACCGCCACCGGAGGTAATTCTTTGCCTTCACAGCAGTCGGCGAATTCCTTCATTAATATTCCGATAGAGACGCCGTCTGAAATGATATGATGCATATCAACGATCATCATATGCTCAGCTTCATCCACTTTTACGATTTCCGCTCTTAAAAGCGGGGCTTTTTCTAATTGAAAAGGTTTGATGAAACGGCTGATCTTCTCCTGAATGCTTTGATCCCCCAACTCGCTGTATTCAAGTCGGAACTCGGCTTCCTGTTCGATTTTCTGCACCGGTTCGCCATTGAGCATGACAAAAGAAGTTCTTAACGATTCATGCCTTTTGATGAGCGCTTTCCATGCCTGTTCAATTCGGCTGATTTGAACTTCACCCTTTACTTTTACCGCCAGCGGCATGTTATAGGCCGTTTTGCTGTCATCAAGTTGATTTAAAATGAACATCCTTTTTTGTTCCCTTGACAAAGGATAGGTTCCGCTTTTAGACGGTGCCGCTTTCGGAAAGCTTCGCTCAATGTCCGTTTCGCCCGCTTCCAGCGCGGCGATGATGTCTTCTTTATACCGCTTGATTTGCTGTTTTAAGTCAGCCGTCAATAATTCTTGAGGACCGATGATTTTGATTTTTCCCTTGTTATGGTATAAGGTGATATTTTTCTTTTTCAAATCATTTATGAAGTCCATTATGCTCATACTCATCTCACTCCATTCGTCAGACTTGCGGCCAATATCAGAATCGGTTTTTTTGCGGAAAATGGGGCAGCTGTACAATCTATCATTTCAAATGATAGATTGTACAGTGCAATTTCATCACACTTCCTCTTCCGCGTACTCCTCACTAACGGCCGATTCGGCTTCAGCGGTTAATACAAAACGCGCTAATGATTTTGCAGTCGGATGTTTAAAGAACGTGCTGATCCTCATATCAATGCCAAACGTTTTGTTAATGGAATGGACAGCTTGCATCGCTTTCAGCGAATTCCCCCCCTTGTCGAAGAAATGGCAGGAAATACCCATCCGCTCTGTTCCGAGTACGTCCTCCAAGATGGAAATGATGCGCTGTTCGACATAGTTTCTTGGCGCTTCGTACTCCGCTTCAGTTCCTGCGCTTCTGTCTGGCTCAGGCAAGGCTTTTCTGTCCACTTTCCCGTTTTTGGTGAGCGGCAGCTTGTCCATGTTCACGAAATAGGCGGGAATCATATAATCCGGGAGCTTTTCACCTAAAAACCCTTTCAGCTCATCAAGGGAAATCTCACGCTTTGCCGTGATATAAGCGCAAATGTACGGGCGGTTCTCTCCGTCTTCTCTGACGGTAACGATCGTCTCGTTGATGTCTTCATGCATCTCCAACCGGCTTTCGATTTCGCCGAGTTCGATCCTGAAACCGCGGATTTTCACCTGGTGGTCGATTCGGCCGATGAATTCGATGTTGCCGTCAGGCAGCCATTTCGCCAAATCGCCCGTTTTATACAGCCTTTCTCCCGGAATGAACGGATGCGGGATGAATTTTTCCGCCGTCAGCTCCTCGCGGTTTAAATATCCTTTGCTTAAACCATCGCCTGCGATGCACAGCTCTCCGGGAACCCCGATCGGCACGAGCTTGCCGGCTTCGTCCATGATCAAAACCGACGTATTCGCCAGCGGGCTGCCGATCGGGATTGTATCGGCTTTTTCATCTATTTCATTGATGAAGTAATACGTAGCATACACCGTGCTTTCCGTCGGGCCGTAAACATGAATCAATTTATCCCGGCCGACATGATCCAGCACTTTTCTCACATGCGGTATCGACGCTCTTTCCCCGCCGAAGAGGATTTTCCGCAGCTTGGCGAGACAGCCGATATTGATGTCGGCGAGCGTATTGAACAGCGCCGTCGTAATGAACATCACGCTGACTCGTTCTTTCTCAATCACTTCGGCCAGCTCATGTGTATTCAAGACCGTCTCTTTTTCGATCAGGACAAGTGAGGCTCCGTTTAAGAGAGCGCCGAAGATGTCGAACACCGATCCGTCAAACGAATAGTTCGACAGCTGAAGAATGGCGTCATCTTCTGTGATGTCGATATAATTGGTGTTTTTAACGACTCTTGCCGCACTGTAATGCGGGATGACCACTCCTTTTGGTGTTCCGGTTGAGCCGGACGTGTAGACGATGTACGCTGTATCGCTTGAGCGATTCACACGCGGAAGATTCTCTTCGCCTAGTAAGTGCAACTCGTCCGAACGCAAATCAACGGTTTTTATATCAAAAGGTTGAAGAAGCGAATCTGTTGTTACTAACAATGCCGCACCGCTATTTATCAACATATAATCGATTCTGTCCCTAGGCGTTTCAGGATCGATCGGCAAATACGCGCCTCCCGCTTTTAAAATACCGATGATGCCAATGATCATTTCAAAGGAGCGGTCCGCGATGATCGCGGCAATCGAGCCTCTGCCGATCCCTTTTTCCCTGAGAAGTCTCGCGGTTTGGTTTGCTTTCTCATTCAGCTCTCTGTAGGTCATGCGCCCGCCGCCGAACACAAGAGCCGTATGGTCAGGCGTCTTCATGGCCTGTTCCTCAAAGAGCTCATGAAGCGGCTTGTCTTTCGGGTAACCCGTTTTTGTGTCGTTGAATATGTGTAAAATCCTGTGTTTTTCTTCTTTTGACACAAGGTTGATGTCTCGTAATGTTTGTGTCTCATCTTCCGCCACTTGTTCTGCAACGGTGATGATATGCTTTTCTAGTGTTTCGATGATGGTGTTGTCATACACATTTTCATTAAATGTCAATTTGAGCTTCAGCTGCTCATTTTCTAAAACGCCGGTCAGATTAAAATCATAGTTGGTTTGTTCTTTTCCATGAACACCTTCCAGTTCAAAACCGGTTTCCCCGGATTGGCTTCTGAACAGCTCTTCATCAAACGCATAATTTTGAAAGGCCATGACATGGGTGATCAGCTCTCTTTTCATTTCACTCAGTTCCTGAATTTCCGATAAATTCATATAGCTGTATCGATTGCTTTCGATAGACTCGGCTTGTGTTTTCTTTAACACGTCTTTAAAGCTTCTTGCGCCTTCAAAGCTGACACGGGTCGGTATTGTATGAATAAACAAGCCGACCATCTCTTCGATGCCGTCAACAGGAGCCTCCCGCCCCGAGACGACGGTTCCGAATACGACTTCATCGGTATTGTTGTATTTGGCGAGAATCATGCCCCAAATTCCTTGAAGAACCGTATTGATGGTGACATGATGCTTCTTGGCGATCCGGGTGATTTTCGTTGTCAGTTCTTTTGAAAACGATATGACTTTTTCTTTGCCGCCATATTCTTCTGACGTTGCGCCGCGATTGAATGATGGAAGTTCAGCCCGCGTCTCATACCCTTTTAGATAATCCTTCCAGTATGCCGCCGCTTCTTCTTTATCCTGCTTTTCCAGCCATTTGATATAGTCTCCATACGGCTTCGGCTCTTTTAATCGGCGGGATTCACCTTTCATTATTTTTCCATATAGACTGAACAGCTCGCTCAAAACAATACCCAGACACCAGCCGTCCAGCAGGATGTGGTGATGACTCCAAATCAGCCGATACGATTCATCATTCATTCTGATCAAACAAACCCTCATGAGGGCTTCACTGCTCAGATCAAAGCCTTTTTCCTGATCTTCTTTTAAATATGTTTCTATGAACCTATGCTGGCGAGTCCGATTTTCGCCTGTCAGATCTATTGATGCGAAAGGCGTTTTCCGTTCTTTAGCTATAATCTGTCTCGGTTCGGCTGTGATTTCATATTCAAAAGACGCCCTTAAGATTTCATGCCTCTTCACGATCTCGTGAAAACTTTCTTCTAAAATGTCCGGATGGACACGTCCTTTTAATTCGATGACAATTTGCTGGAGGTATGCCCCTGATGTCTGATCCATAGCGTTATGAAATAGCATTCCTTTTTGCATGTTGGCCAGCGGATAGATCTTTTCGATTTGAAAAGCGCTGTACTTATCTTTAATACGCTCCAGCTCTTCAAGACCAAGTGAGACATCGCCATAATCGGAAGGCGTCATGTCCGATCCTTCTTTATCAACGCAATGATCGACGATCTTTTCCAGGTTTTCTTTGAATGATTGATTGAGTTGTTCGATTGCGCTTGTTTGGTATTGATCCTGGTTGAACGTCGTATAGATTGTCAATTCGCCGTTTAAAGAGATCGCATTCATTTCGACGGCGCAGTGCCTTACGATTTTTCCGCCGATGCTTTCTCCCGGCGAAAATGGCGACTGGGAAAATACTTTTCTATTCATATCATTGTTCATTTCTCCAAAATAGTTAAAAGAAAGCGGAGCCTGAGTTTGTATTTTCTGAAGCTCTTCTGTCATGTATTTTAAAACGCCGTAGCCGATTCCTTTATTCGGTATTTTTCTCAACGTTTCTTTGACCATTTTGATATTTTGCGATATTTCTTTTTCTTCTCCCAAATCGATCAAGACCGGATAAACCGTCGTAAACCAGCCGATCGTTCTCGTGATGTCAACACCGTCTAAGATGTCCTCCCTGCCGTGCCCTTCCATCATGACCTTCAATTTGTTTTCTCCGGTGATATCCCTGACTGCGGCGATTAATGCCGTCAGCAAAATATCGTTGATTTCCGTGTTGTAGGCTTTGTTTGCGTTTCGCAAAAGTTTTGCTGTCACGTCTGGGCTGATTCTGATGCACAAGGTCGCGCTGTGTTCAAACGTGTCTCGTTCAAGCTTTTCAGCAGGAATAAATGGAGCATCCGCTTCCAGGGCCTTTTGCCAATACTCCCTTTCCTTTAACAGCCTGCGGCTTTGGGCATACTTCTTCAATTGACGGGCGAACTCTTGGTATGAATCCGTTTTATATCCGATGTCGAGAGGTTCGCCTTTCAATGCCTGAAGGTACAATGTTTCAAAATCCTCGAACAAAATTCTCCACGATACGCCGTCAACGACAAGATGATGGATCGCAATGAGCAGGTGATCGCCCTCATCAGCCCGGAAGATGCCAAGATGAACGAGTTTTCCTTTTCTAATCGATGATTTTTTTTGAATGCCTGTCGCCAGCTCAAACACCTTTTCCGCTTGATTGTCAAGGCCTCTTACATCATAAACATCCAGGTCGAACAAGTTTTCACGATAGCCTCTGTTGTATTGAATGATGTCTCCGTCTTTTTCTTCATAGATCATCCTTAACGCGTCATGCTGCTCCAGTATTTTATTGAAGGCTGTTCTGACGATGTTTTCGTCATAGCCGTCTTTTCTAAAGAGCATAAATGACTGGTTGAAGTGGTCAAGCTCCTCTTTGTTGTTCGCAAAATATCTCTTTTGGATAGGAAGCAGTTCCGTCTCACCTGTAACGGGTTTGTTATGTTTGCGATGTCTCGTTTCTTCTGTGATCAATCGGCTGAGATCCTTTATTTTCGGATTGGCGAACAGCGCCTTCATCTCAAGTTTCAGGTTCATCTTTGCCAGCCTGGAAACGATCTGGAGCGCCTTGATCGAGTCTCCCCCTGCCGCAAAGAAATGGTGGCTGATCCCGATGTCCTCGGCACCGAGAATCTCTCTCCAGACTTGCACGAGTTTTCGTTCGATTTCATTTCGGGGCGGATCGTACCGAGTTCCTTCTATTAAATTTCCGTCCGCCTCAGGCAGTGCGCTTCTATCCACTTTACCGCTTGGGGTGCGCGGGAGCCTGTCAAGCTTAACAAAATAGGACGGAATCATATAATCAGGCATTTCCCTTTCAAGAAATTGTCGTACATTAGCTGCAGGCAATTCCTGATCAGACGCGAAATAGGCGCATAAATAGCTGTTGCCGTTTTGATCCTTTCCTGAGATCACCGCCGCTTCTTTAATCTTCTCATGTGACAAGAGCTGCTGTTCCACTTCGCCAAGCTCTATTCGATAGCCGCGGATTTTCACTTGATGATCGGCGCGTCCCAAAAACTCAATCTGTCCATCAGGAAGCCACATCGCCAAATCTCCGGTTTTGTACATTTTTTTGCCCGGCTCAAATGGATGGTCGACAAACTTTTCCGCCGTAAGCTCAGGTCTGTTTACATACCCTCTGGCAACCCCTTCGCCTGCTATGCATAGTTCTCCGGCAATCCCAACCGGCAGAGGGCGGAGGTCTTTGTCCACAATATAGATGCTTGTATTGAGAAGCGGTCTGCCGATCGGAATGGACGGTGTTTGCGGCACTTTTCCCGATTCGATTTGATGTGAAGCAGCATCAACACAGCACTCTGTCGGGCCGTATACATTCGTGATATTGCATGACAGATTCGGGAATTTATGAAATAGGCCGCCTATGACATCAGGTGTTAAAGCATCTCCGCCGACAATCAATTCCTTCAGATCGAATTCGAGTTCCGTTTTGTCTACATACGCCAGCATGTTTAAATGAGCAGGCGTCATGTCCGATACATTGATGTTGTTTTTCGAATAATACTCAATTAAACTCATCGCATCCCAAGCTGTCTCGCGCGGGACGATGCAAAGGGTATGCCCGAAGAGAAGCGCTGCGAATATTTGTTTGACAGAGGCATCAAATATATAAGGCGCAACCAGTGCTACATTTAAATGAGCATCGAGATGATGGTAAATTCTTTCATTTAATCCATGAACAAGATTGTTCACACTATGATGCTCGATCATGACGCCTTTCGGTTGTCCAGTGGATCCCGATGTATAGATGACATATGCCAAATGCTCCGGCTTGATGTCATGCTTAAGGTTTTCCACGTGGTCATTTTGTCCGGTTTGATCAATCCGGATGATGTCTCCGGCATAAGCTTCACCCAGATCCACATCGCCTGCCGCGCATAATACGCTGACATCGCTGTCTTTTAACATGTAGCTTATTCTTTCCTGCGGATACGCCGGATCGATTGGCAGATAGGCTCCGCCAGCTTTCAAAATACCCATAATACCGACGATCATTTCGATTGACCGTTCTGTGAGAATCCCTGCTATCACATCAGGGCCTACTCCTTTTTGACGCAAGGTGAAAGCCAGGCTGTTCGCCCTTTCATTCAGCTCCCTGTAAGAAATCGTTTCATCCCCGAAGGCAACCGCCGGATGATCAGGCGTTTTTTCCGCCTGCTTTTCAAACAGCTCCGGTATCGTCATCTCTTTGCAGAACACACCGTCTGTTCGGTTAAAATCATACAGAACCCGATGTCTTTCACCCTTTGTCAGGACATCTATCTGATTGATGGCAATGTCCGGATGATCCGCCGCTTGTTCCAACAAGCTGATCAGGTGTTCAGATAGTCTTTCCATTCTTTCCTTGTTGAATAGCGTCGTTGAATACTCAACTTCCAATCTTAATCCGTCTGCCGCTTCACTCGCAGTCACTGTGATGTCAAACTTGGAAATGCCGCGCTTGATCTCCACCAGCCTGCTTCTCAGCCCCTCTGCTTCAAACGGCTTTACGTCTGTGTTATGGTACACGAGCATCGTATCAAAGAGCGGGTTTCGGGCCATGTCCCGTTTGATGTTTACTTTTTCTACAAGCTCTTCAAACGGATAATCCTGGTTTTCATAAGCCTGAAGCGTGTTTTCTTTTACCTCTTGCAAATAATGTCTGAAAGTCTTTTTCCCTTCCGGATGGTTTCTGATCGCCAAGGTATTGACAAACATGCCGATGAGATGTTGAATATCCTCATGATTTCTCCCTGCAGCCGGAGTCCCGACGATGATATCTTCCTGACCTGTATATTTGGAAAGCAGTGCTGTATAACCGGCCAACAGAAGCATGTACATCGTAACGCCGTTTTCTTTCGCCATATGCTGAAGCTTGCGGAATGTTTCACTTTCGATTGCTGCAGTGACGGTGTCACCTTCAGAGCTTTTCGTCAGCGGCCTTTTATGATCTGTCGGGAGATCAAGGACCGGGATATCGCCTTTATACGTCTTCAGCCAGTATTCTTCCTGTCTTTTCAGCTCATCGCTGCGGGCATGGCTATTTTCCCATTCTGCGTAATCTATATATTGAATATCGAACGGTTCCAGTGATTTCCCTTCATACAGCGCTCCCAGCTCTTGAACGAAGATGTCGGTGGACACGCCATCGGAAATGATATGGTGCATATCGAACATCAGCAAGTGCTCACGTTCATTCACTTTGACGACCTCCGCCCTTAAAAGCGGTGCTTTTTCAAAATGAAACGGCCTGATGAAGCTTTTGATTTTTTCTTCGGCGCTTTCTTTGCCGATGTCACTGTATGCGACTTGAAAATCGATCTCTTTTTCAATCTGCTGCATCACCTCACCGTCGATCATGACAAATGAAGTTCGAAATGATTCATGTCTTTTGATCATGTTTTTTAATGTATTCTCAAATCGGCAGATATCAAAATCGCCTTCGAGCGTCATGGCAAAAGGCATGTTATATGCAACATGACTGCCTGCTTGAGAAAGGATATAGAGCCTTTTTTGCGCTGAAGACAATCGGTAATATGGTTTTTCTTCCGTTTTTCCTAACGATGTAAAAGTACTTTCCTTCGCCGCACCGATATATTCCCTCAGCCCTTTAATCGTCGGGGTATCGAATATTTGTCTTAAAGGCAGCTTGACATTCAGTTCTTTATGAATAGTTGATACCAAAGCGGCGGCTTTAAGCGAATGCCCGCCGGCTTCAAAGAAGCTGCTGTTGATTCCGATTTTATTGATTCCTAAAGCCTCTTCCCATATGGAAACAAGTTTTTCTTCCATCTGATCCCGCGGCGCTTCATAGCAGCGATCCATTGTGACGCTCTGTTCCGGAACCGGAAGGCTTTTCTTGTCCACTTTTCCATTCACGGTAAGCGGCAGCCCGTCAAGCTGGACAAAGTGCTGAGGAATCATATAATCCGGAAGGCTTTTCTTTAAAAACGCTCTGATCTTTTCCTGTTCGACTTCCTTTTTAGCCGTTACATATGCGCAAAGATACGGGTCATGATCTCCGTCTTCTCTTGCGATGACCGCCGCTTCTTCAATCTTTTCATATTTAAGCAGCTGGTTCTCGATCTCGCCGGGTTCGATCCGATAGCCGCGAATCTTAACCTGCAGATCAACCCGTCCCAGAAACTGAATGTTTCCATCTGGCAGCATTTTGGCAAGATCACCTGTGCGGTACATTCTTTCCCCGGGTACAAATGGATTTTCGATGAATTTTTCCCGAGTCAATTCCGGTCTATTTACATACCCGCGGGCCAGCCCTTCCCCCGCGATGCAGAGCTCGCCGCTGGCTCCGAGCGGACAAAGCTGCAGGTCTTTGTTCAATATATACACTTTGACGTTATCGATCGGTTTTCCGATCGGAATATTTTGATACGATTTGTCGATTGGAAAACTTGTAGCAACGACTGTATTCTCCGTCGGTCCGTAGTTGTTTACGATTTGATAGCTTTTTTCTTTAAAGACGTTTAATTTATCTCCGCCCGTTAACAGCGTTCTTAACGAATGATTGTCAAGCGCTGTAAATTGTTCGCAGACTGGTGTCGGCAAAAAGCTGATCGTAATATGATGGTTATGAAAATACCGGTTCAGCTTTTCAACATCCAGCCTTGTCTCCTGATTGAGGACATGAACGGTGGCTCCCGCTGTTATATAAGGGAACAGCTCCCAGACAAAAGCGTCGAAGCTGATGCTCGCATAAATCGAGCTGCTGTCGTTTTGTCCGACTTCAAAACAGGATTGATGCCAGCTGCACAAGTTGATCAATGATTGATGCTCGATCATCACGCCTTTTGGCTTTCCTGTTGAACCCGACGTATAGATGACATATGCAAGGTCGCCGCTTTGATTGACATTGTCAATGTTTGACCGATCCTGCCCGGCAATCCTCTCATCATCCATATGAATCAACTCGATCGATTCCGCCGTAAGCTCCTCGGCCAGCGGAACGTCATAGATGATGACTTTGACTTCACTGTCAAAAGCCATGTATCTCATCCGCTCCAGAGGATACTCAGGATCAATCGGTAAATAGGCGCCGCCTGCTTTCAGCACACCGAGAATCGCTGCAATCATATCGGACGACCGCTCCATCACGATCCCGACGAGCGTATCCGGCTTGACACCTTTTTCTCGCAACAGCCTTGCCACTTGATTTGCTTTTTCATTCAACTGTCGGTACGTCAGTTTTTGATCTTCAAAAACAACCGCAGTGTGATCTGGTATTTGATTCACCTGCTCCTCAAACAGCTGGTGGATTGCTTTTCCTTTTGGATATGCCGTCTTTGTATGGTTGAAGGACTCTAAAAGTGTCCGTTTTTCTTGACGGGATATCATATCGATTTGATGTAAAGTAACATCAAGGTTTTCTGAAACTTCCTCTAAAATCCTGAAATAATCTTCCGCTATCTTTTGAATCGTCTCTTCCTTGAAAAGGTTTGTCGAATATTCAATGTTCAATACGATCTTTTGTTCAAAATCCAACACATTAAAGATCATGTCAAATTTTGCATTGTCCAGTTCAAAGATGATCGGACTCAGCTTGACATCGCCTTTCTGTTTGGTAAACATCCTGGCATCTTCCAGAACAAACATCGTGTCGAACAAAGGATTGCGGTTAGACTCCCGTACACCATTGAGTTTGCGGATCAAATCATCAAACGGATACTCGGAATTGTCAAAGGCCGCTATCGTACGCTCTTTCGTCTGCTGCAAAAATTCTTTAAAGCTGTTGGAAGTATCAATCTCGTTCCGCAAAGCAAGTGTATTTACAAAAACGCCGAATACATTTTGTAGATCAGGATGCAGCCTTCCGGCAGCAGCGGTTCCGACAACGATATCTGTTTGATTTGTATATTTATTTAAAAGCACATAATATGCGCTCAGCATCACCGTATAAAGAGTTGTTCCGGTGTGTTTCGCCAGCTTCCTTATATGATCTGACAGCTCCCGCTCCATTTCCAAAAACACGCTGCTTCCTTCAAACGTGTCGATATGATGACGTTTATAGTCATAAGGAAAGTCCAGCTTTGACGGTATATCGCGATAAACGTCAAGCCAATAAGCTTCCTGCTTTTTCATCGCGGCTGATTGATTAAATGTATGATTCCATTCCACATAATCTTTATATTGCACATTTACTTCCGGCAATGGCACATTGCTGTAAAGTTCCAATATTTCATTCATCAGGATCCCTTGAGAAACCCCGTCACTGATGATGTGGTGAAAATTTATGACCAGTATATGCCTAATATCGTCGATTTTGATCAGCTTGGCCCTCATAAGAGGCGGCCGGCTCAAATCAAAAGGCTTAATGGATTCTTTACAGTACCTGCTTGTGATCTCCATTAAAGCATGCTGATCTGTAATTGAAGCGTCTAAGCACTCGTATTCGAGGCGGAATTCGACATTCTCATAAATTTTTTGGATGAGTTCATTGTTTTGAATTTCAAACCCGGTTCGCAAAACTTCATGTCTTTGCAAAAATGTCTTCAATGCGTTTTCAAGCTGTATGGCGTTTATCCGGCCTTCGACAAGAAGGGCCATCGGAATATGGTAAGCTCCCCTTTCATTTTCCAGCATCGACAGCATATACATTCTTTGTTGGGCAGGGGATGTCGGATAATACTCTTTTTCGTGAGCTGTTTGAATCGGATGTTCCATATCGCTTTCTTCTCTGTTTTTCAAATAGTGGTCCAAAGCGATGATTGAATCATTTTTAAAGATTTCGCTGATCGGCATCTCAACATTCATTCGTTTGTTGATTTCCGTGATGATGGATATCGCTTTGAGTGAGTCTCCGCCGATTTCATAATAGCTGACATGAAGATTGATGCTGTCTAGGCCAAATATATCTTTCCAAATCTCCAGAAGCATGGCTTGTGTTTCATTCTCCGGCAGCATCGACCCGCCTCGTTGACCTTCATCTGCGGTATGCTGTTCAGCCAAGTCATGGAGCGTGCGCTTATCGACTTTTCCGTTTACAGTTAACGGGATTTTGTCAATTTCCACGAATTTCGCAGGAATCATATAGTCAGGCAGCGTTTTTTGCAAAAATTCCTTTACATCTAATTGGCTGATCGCGTTCTCTGCTACAACAAAAGCGTATAAGTTTTTGATTCCATCCGGACTTGTGTAATCAATAACCGATGCCTTCGTAATCTCCTGATGGCTTACGAGAGTATTTTCAATTTCCCCCATTTCCACTCTGTAGCCTCTGATCTTCACCTGGCTGTCTTTTCTTCCGAGAAACTCTACATAACCGTCCTCTTTCAAGACGCCATAGTCACCCGTTTTATAGATGTAACCTAATTCCTGATGATGGATAAATGAATGATCCGTTTTTTCTTGATCATGAATATACCCGCTTGCTACCCCTGCTCCGCCTATGTACAGCTCTCCTTCGACACCGACGGGACATAATTGTTTATTCTGGTTCAATACGTATATTTTTTGATTGGCCAGCGGTTTTCCATAAGGAATGCTTTTCCAGTCTTCCTCTACTTTTTGAATCGGATAGTAGATCGACCAGATCGATCCCTCTGTTGCGCCTCCCAAACTAATCACTTCTGCGTTTTTAAACGTCTTCTTTATGGTTGCAGGCAGCTGAAGCGGTATCCAGTCTCCGCTTAGCAGGATGAGTCTGAGATGATGATTGAGCTCGTTGGCCGGGTATACATCGGCCGTCATTCCCATAATCGCCGGAACAGAATTCCAAATTGTAATCCGTTCTTTTTCGACTGTCTCTTTCAGACTGAATACATCCCTTTGGTCATCAATGATGACAAGTGACGCCCCGCTGCTTAAAGCGCCAAACACGTCATAAACAGATAAATCAAAGCACAATGAGGAAATGCCCATTATGTTATCTTGTTCTGTGACGTTGAATTTTTCATTGATATCGAGAATGGTATTCGCTGCGGCACCATGCGTAATCTGAACGCCTTTTGGCTTGCCTGTGCTTCCTGACGTAAAGATGACATATGCCATGTCATCCAAATCGACTTTTCGGTCAACCGGCGCTTTTGAGAAGCGCTCGATATGTTCTTTGTCATACACGTCATGGCTGATGAAGAATTTGCAGTTGCTTTTTGATTGGATATACGCCTTTCTTTCTTCTGGATAATCCGGATCGAGAGGGATATAAGCTGCTCCAGTCTTCAATACAGCCAATAAATTGACAATCGTCCCCAGGCTTCTTTTGCCGATGACACCGATATAGTCGCCCCTTTCAACCCCTTTTCCAATGAGAAATCTTGCGACCTGGTTGGATTTTTCGTCAAGCTCCTGATAGGTCATCACCTCATCATGATGCTTGAGTGCCACTCTGTCAGGTCCATGTTTAACCTGGCCGGTAAACAATTCGTGCAAGGGCTCGGTATCGAAAGATTGATCTGTGTCATTATAGGCGCTGATCATCTGGCGGCTTTTTTCATTTATTTGGATGGTTGAAACGTCCTCGCCGGATACGGCTTTCTGGATGACTGCGATATACTGGTCAAACATCGATTCAATTACTTCATGTTCAAAAATTTGCTCCACATAGTCCCATGTAATATAAAGGCCGCCGTTTATTTCATATACTTGGTTGTCAATGTATACTTGCGACGTTCTCGTGCTAAAGAAATGAATGTTGTCAAAATCGACAAGACTGTCAAATGAGTCGTCGGGATTTTCACTCAGCACGCTTGTGAATACGATCGGCATGACCGCTTTTTTATTCATGCCATTCTTTTTGGCGATGTTTCTGATCACATCAACTCCGTCATAATGTCTGTGTTCCAGTGCTTCTAAAAGCGTGTCCTGAACATTTAAAGCAAATCTCCAGAAAGAGCTCGTGTTTTCTTCGGCATGGATGTCCAGCAGCATTAAAGAGGTAAAATCTCCGATCATGTTTTTGACATCCGGATGAAACGGGATTCTGTTAAATACGGTTAAATTGATAGCAAAGTGGTTTTGCCGGCTCCAATAAGCTAAAATATAGGCATATGCAGCACAAAGGACGGAGGTTGGCGTGAGATGATAATGCCGGGCTTTCTTTTTTAATTCATTCCATGTATGTCTATCCAAAAACGTTGAAAACTTCTTGAACGAAGGTTTCGCTACATGGGCTGGATCTGATTTAAGAGGCAGCTCAGGCGCACTTGGAAAATGATCCAGTTTATCCAGCCAATATTTTTGGTCTTTTTGATATCTGCTTGTTTGCTTAAAATCGATCGAGGCCAAAACATAATCTCTGAAGCTGTATGCTAGTGAAGGCAGTTTGAGGCCGGGGTTTTCATATAGTTGTTTAAACTCCCTGATTAATCGTTTCATACTGCTGTCATCGCAAATGAGCGGGTCCACATTGAGGAAAAAATATTTTTTCTCTCCCGGCAGCATAAACGTTTTGAGTTCAAACAAAGGCCATACACTTGGATCAATGATCTTTGATGTCATCTTCTCCCGCTGTTCTAAAATTCTGGCGTTGATTTCTTCTTCTGTGAAACCTCTTAAATCCTGAGTTTCGATTGTATAACGTTGTGTTGCTTCGAGAATTTTTTGCGTTCCGTTTTCAAATACGATCGTGCGGAGAATCGGATGCCTGTCAATCAATTTTTGCAGTGTCAGCTGAAATCGATTCAAATCGACATCAGCTTCAAATTCAACAGTTAAATTCGTAGCGACTCCGCCGATTTCGAACGACTCATCTCTTCCAACTAAATAAGCCAGCTGAATGCCTGTAAGCGGGAATGTTTCATGGATATTTTCCGGATCGGCAGCCCTTGTCACGAAGCCGTCTCCCTTGTCTTCTTGTTGATTAGCTTCGATAAAAGCGCTCAATTCCTTTATGGTTGCAAGCTTAAATAGCTGATGCAGCGGAATTTCAACATTCATTTTTTCCTTTATTTTGGCGATGAGCTCCATCGCATGCAATGAATGTCCGCCCATTTGTGCAAAATGATCATGAATGCCCGCTTTTTCAACGTGCAAAACATCCTGCCAAACAGCTGCCAGCTTTTCTTCCGTTTCATTTCGCGGCGCTTCATATTCGTTTTCCGCCCCCGCCGTTCTGTCCGGCTCAGGCAGGGCTTTTCTGTCCACTTTTCCGTTTTTGGTGAGGGGCAGCTTGTCCAATTTGACAAAATATGCGGGGATCATGTAGTCTGGAAGCTTTTCACCTAAAAATCCTTTCAGCTCATCAAGGGAAATCTCATGATTTGCCGTGATATAGGCGCAAATGTACGGGCGGCTTTCTTCGTCTTCCCGGACGATGACGATCGTCTCATTGATGTCTTCATGCATCTCCAGCCGGCTTTCGATTTCGCCGAGTTCGATTCTGAAGCCGCGGATTTTAACCTGATGGTCGATTCGGCCGATGAATTCGATATTGCCGTCAGGCAGCCATTTCGCTAAATCGCCCGTCTTGTACAGCCTTTCTCCCGGAATGAACGGATGCGGGATGAATTTTTCCGCCGTCAGTTCCTCGCGGTTTAAATATCCTTTGCTTAAACCGTCGCCTGCGATGCACAGCTCTCCGGGAACCCCGATCGGCACGAGCTTGCCGGCTTCATCCATGATCAAGACTGACGTATTCGCCAGCGGGCTGCCGATCGGGATTGTATCGGCTTTTTCATCTATTTCATTGATGAAATAATATGTCGCATATACCGTGCTTTCCGTCGGGCCGTAAACATGAATCAATTTATCCCGGCCGACATGATTCAGCACTTTTCTCACATGCGGAATCGACGCTCTCTCCCCGCCGAAGAGGATTTTTCGTAAATTCGACAGACAGTTGACATGAATATCTGCAATTATGTTAAACAGTGCCGTCGTAATGAACATCACGCTGACCTTCTCCTCGTTGATAGCGCTTCCAAGTCTATTGATGTTCAATAACGCTTCCTTCTCAATCATGACCAGCGACGCTCCGTTTAATAAAGCGCCGAAGATGTCGAACACTGATCCGTCAAACGAATAATTGGACAGCTGGAGGATCACGTCGTCTTCTGTGATATCGATATAATTGGTATTTTGAACGACCCTTATGACACTGTAGTGCGGGGTGACGACGCCTTTTGGCGTTCCCGTGGAACCTGATGTGTAGATAATATAGGCGGTATCGCCGGAATCATTGACAGAACTGAGCGGTTCTTTACTGAATCCGTCTGAAGCCTCTTTGTCCAGCTGAACGATGTCAGCCTCACAATCGATTCCGTCTGCCGCTTTTCCTTGCGTTAGCAGCACCGCGGCTTTCGTGTCGCTGAGCATGAAGGCCATTCTGTCTTTCGGCGTTTCAGGGTCGATCGGCAGATACGCACCTCCCGCTTTTAAAATGCCAATGATGCCGATGATCATTTCAAAGGAGCGCTCCGCGATAATCGCGGCAATCGAGCCTCTGCCGATCCCTTTTTCCCTGAGAAGTCTCGCGGTTTGGTTTGCTTTTTCATTCAGCTCTCTGTAGGTCATGCGCTGAGCACCGAACACAAGAGCCGTATGGTCAGGCGTCTTCATGGCCTGTTCCTCAAAAAGCTCATGAAGCGTCTTGTTTTTTGGATAATCGGTCTTTGTGTTGTTAAAATGTAGGATCAGTTCTTTTTCATTCTCTGTCATTTTGTGAAATACCCCATTTTCTAATGAATGTTTAGCAACCATATAAAAATTCTCCTTTTTGATAAAATATTCACCATAATATTGGTCTGTAGTTGCTCTTTTACCGATTTTTTATTGAACCTCCGTCTTGTGAAAACAGATTATCAAAAATAATCATTATTTTCCATGGGAATATTGTTTAATAATGGTTAATTTTTTATGAATTGGATATTTTATATTTTACATTGTCGAAACACGTATTTATGATACAAGATAAACAGAAACCAGATCAAAAGACCTAAAAAACACTGTTCCGATTATAATAAAAGTAATTTTCGAAGCGGCGGAGGAAGGAAAAATAGATTAGGCCCGGGCTTGAATCTCGCCGAAATCGTAGGTTAAAACGTCCGGCTGGCTGTCAATGAATGATTGATGATGCCGGTGATCTTTTCAACGTGATGGTGCAAAAAGAAATGATTCCCCTCAAAGTAGTAGGCTGTAAAGTGTCCTGAAGTATGATGTTTCCAATCGGATACATCTTCCTTGCTCATAGCGTCTTCTTTTCCGTTGAGAACGGTAATGTCGCAATCTATTTTGCTGTTTCTTTCTTGATAGATATAGTTTTCTACCATTTTAAAGTCGCTTTTGAGAATGGGGATAAACAATTCAAATAGCTCTTCATGATTGATGAGCTCCTCAGGTGTTCCCCCGAGCTCGACAATTTTTTTCTTAAAAATAGGATTGGGCAAGGTATGCAGTTTTTCTTTCTTTCTGATCCTGTTTGGCGCTTTATAGCCCGAGAAAAAAATGTGAACCGGTTTTTCAGCTCCCGCCCCGCTCATTTGATAGTAAAGTTCATATGCCAAAAGGCTTCCCATGCTGTGCCCAAAAAGAGCGTAGTCGTCACCTTTTCGTTCAGCTTGAACCTGCTCAAAAATGTCTTGAACTGCTTCTTCAAGGCTTTCGTAACAAGGCTCGTTGAAACGCCGGCCCCTTCCCTTCAGCTGAATCGGACAAATCTCAATGTCGGGCTGCATATGGCCTTTCCAGGAATAAAATGCAGATTCGGATCCGCCGGCGTAAGGCAGGCAAAATAATTTCATTTCTATCATTCCCTTTCGTTGTAGATATTTTTTGGTGAATAAGCCGTTAATCGACAGATACGTCAGCCGTCCGATTCAGCGCTAAAAACTTCGGAAGGATAATCATGTAGAAAACGCCAACAGCAATCAGGCTTCCCCCGACTAGCCAATACAGGCTTTCAAGCGCGATCCATGCCGGGTAAAGCCACGCAATAAACAGAAGGGTCAGCGACTGTGAGAGCATCATAAGCGGATGAATCCACCCCTGCACCCTACCCATCATTTTCGGATTGACGATGTTTGGTATCCACCCTCCGATGGCAACGTTGATGCTTGGAAGCGAAACCGCGATAAAGCAGGAGCAGACCATATACAGCCACAAACTTTTAACCAGGGAGCCGGAAATCGTGGCACATCCGCAAACAATCAGCGCTAGGATCAAAAGTTGATAAAGCTTCAATTTTTGAGAAAGCAAGGATGCGGCGATGCTCCCCGCCAAAAACCCCGCACCGAAAACAATGCCGAGTACAATCGACATCTCTTCATAGTTTACAGGTGCAAGCTTGTATTTTAATATAAACACCTGCATGACCGAGAGCCCCCCATTGACAACTCCGAAAAGGACGAATCCGGACACGAGGGCAAGCAGCAATTTATGGTTGAGAATATAAGTAAAACCAAGTGTGAAATCTTTCCATATACCAGCGATATTCAGCTGTCTAATGGAATGTTTTCCATTTGGCATGCGGACGGCATCGGAAATCCGGCAGGCTTGAATTAAAAGCCCGCTCAGTGCGAAGCTGGCTGCATCAACCATAACGGCTCCTTCAACTCCAAGCGTCCAATAACAAAATACGCCAAGCCCGTTTCCGAACAGCATAAATAAACTGGCTACCATTTGATTCAATCCGACGGCCAGCGAATATTCGTTTTCAGATAATATTCCTTGAATAAGAGAAGTTTGGGCAGGGGTGAAAAAACTTTTAACGGCATTTCTTAAAAAAAGAACGGCAAATGTAAACGGCATCCATTCAAGATAGAGAGACAGCAGTAATACAATCGATAGTCCCATACAGATCCAATCGCAGTTTTTGGCGATTTTCTGCCGGTCAAACTTATCCGCGAAAACACCGACGAGGAAAAATACAGCCAATGTAGGCAATGACAGCATCAGCTCGGTCATTGTGGCATATGCAGGCTGATTGGAAAAACGGTCTAGCAGGTAAAACAAGAGGGCAGTGAGTCCGATGATCCCTCCCATTTGTGAGGTAAAGGATGCGAAGAACAGCAGCGCATAATTTTTATTTTGAAAAATAGAAAACATTTTTTTCATAGGCGCCTCCTAATTTGTATTGAGACAGACGGCTCCATTTGTTATTCTAAAAAAATAACATCATTCTAATTTTCCGTCTCTTATCACGCTGATTTTCATTTTCAAAACTACACTTCTATCATTTAAAGTGTCACAGATTGAATTTCCCAATATAAAATCGCTGCTTCTCATAACGATTGCAGCCGTCTTTTTAACCCCCCGTTTCTTCTTTCAGATAGTATTCTCTAGCAAAGTGGAAGGGAAATCCTTGATCTCTACCCTTCAAATTTACAAAGAAGTAAATTTATGAAAAGTAATTCTAAGGTTATAGATTCGTCCTATTTCAACAATATCCTCTATCTTATATTCAATTTTTTAGAAAATGTCCTTTTAAAAAAACAATTACTATATTTAAAAAATAAAAAAACGCTTCCAATATGGAAGCCGAAAGACTCATCATACTGGAAGCTGTTTAGATGTTCATTTTTTTATGAAATTGTTATCCAGCACTTCGATCACCGAAGAAGTCGTTTTTGAACGGTCTTTTGTTTGCTGCACCAGTTTGATGATGTCTTTGTATGCCTGCTGCGCTCCAAGCACCAGCAAAGGAACCCCGATCGGATCGATTTTCAGCCTTCTTGAAAATAAACCGCCGAATGTCATCGCAATGGGCACAGTCGGAGACGTGTTTGAAAAAACGACTTTTTCCTGCAGTTTTCCGTTTTTTTCAAACAGCTCAAAAACGCCCAGCATGGCTGGAATGACCGCTTTTGATGATCCTCTGCCGATCGTGTACACCTGGTGGCCTTCTTCATCAAGACCGTGAAAGATTAATTTCCCCATTTCCTTCGGACTTAATTGATTAAAACAGTCGGTACTTAAAATTTCGTTTTTCGACGGTTTTCTGCTGAATGGGAGCTTTTTCAGATGATAAGCGGCGGCAAGTGCAGAAGAATGAGTGCCGCCGTAACAGTTGTATATATAGATCAACATACTCACCCTCTTAAATGTCTTTAGTTTTAATGTGACCCAAATATACAATCTTATTTATACCGCGTTTCCAAAACTTCTTTAACAGCTGAGACATACGTTTGGAACGTCTCATTTTTAGAACTTGCCCGCGTCCACAGGCCGAACTCCGAAAAAAAAGCCTCTCGTTGAGGCGTGCTGATTTCCAATTGAATGCTTTGACCTGTTTTGCATTGATTATTGATATTTTCGGGATTTCCCCCTGCAAGCCGGTGGCTTGGGCTGACCAGCTCCGCTGAAAAACCTTGGTTGTGCAGCGCTCTGACAATCGCTTTCGCCCCTCCGGTATCCGTTCCTCCCACAAGCGTATGTTCAACGATGTCATGATATCCATGAAAAGCCAGCGTATAGTTGTGCTCTTTGACCGCTTTGACGGCCTGCGGTTCATCAAAATGATTGCTTGTGATGTGAAGATCCCAGTTTTGCGAGGGTTTGATTCCTTCGAATAAGTAAGTGGAATAATCGGCGCTGAAGGCGCGGACAAGTTCACTGACACCTCCTTCGATTCCTCCGCCGTGCGGCGAAAGAATCAGCAGTTCGGTGCCCATGTCTGTATATTCGATTTGATAATCTTCTCCTTCTGTTTCATGTTCGGCAAGCTCGTCAAAATTGGCGTATTTGTCTGCAGATGAAGCGACGCTCTGCAGCGGAAATTGAAAGATGACCGTTAAGCAAATCCCCGTGACTAACCAGATGATGCAACGATTTTTCATCAATGGGTTCCATTCTTCCTGCACCGTTAAGAAACTCCTTTTATCGTGTATTTTGTTGCGAGTATCACGTGATATCATGTTTCGGCCGGGATGAGAGAATTTCAATAAATGGTAAAATATTACTCCTTTTCGTCACCCAGTTGCCATTTTATATAAGAAGAACAGCATAACGAAAGCGACCTTTACCTTATTTTTCATCAGCGGCCGGCACGTGTTCCCGGAAGCACGGAATCTTTCGGCATACAGTATTTTTATATCGATTGCCTCAGACGGGACAGGTGCCTTCAGATCAAGCAAAGCCTATAGAAGGAAGCACAGGTTCGGTGCAGCGGTTTGAAGAGGGACAAAGTCTCCCTGTCTTTATATGATATTTTGAGCCTCTCTGACAGGAGATCATCTAAAAAAATGCAAATAAAAAAGAAACGGACGATTCCGTTCCTTTCAGAGACGATCATTTTTTATAGAAAGCGCTCCGGCCTGCTCGTTCAACCAGGGCTGGGAAGAGCTGATAGAGTTTGCTGACGCCGTTCATCCAGCCTGGAAGATTAATTTCTCGCTTGTTCGTCATCATTGCCGAGACGACTTTCTTAGCAACCTGATCCGGATCAAGCATCCATCTCTCGACGCTTTTGACATAATCCCCTCTTTTATCGGCCGTCTTAAAAAAGTCGGTTTGAATCGGTCCAGGATTGACCGTTGTCACGTTGACCCTCGTTTCGGCAAGCTCCATTCTCAAGCTGTTTGAATACCCGAGCACAGCATGCTTTGTTGCCGCATAAAGGCTTGACTTGGGCGTCGCTAATTTGCCCGCTTGCGAGGCGATGTTGATAATATGGCCTTTGTCTTGCCTGATCATATGCGGGAGTGCCATTTTCGTGCAGGCGATCAGACCGAATACGTTGACCTCAAACATCGCTTTCATATCTTCAAGAGAAGCGTCAAGCGCGTTTTCGAAAATACCGAATCCCGCGTTGTTCACAAGAATATCAACCGGACCGGCCTCTTGGAACGCCGCTTTTATGTCATCCGTCCGGCTGACGTCCAATGCGATTATGCGGCATTTTGCACCGGTTTCATCGGCGATGTTTTGCTTCAAAGCCATGAGGCGGTCTTTTCTGCGCGCAGCCAGAATGACCTCGGCTCCTTCCTTGGCGGCATGGTATGCGATCCGTTCCCCAAGTCCTCCTGAAGCCCCTGTAATCATCACGTTTTGCTCTTTCAACTTTTGCTGCATGTTCGTCACCTACTTTGCGTAATAGTACTCGATTCCATCGGCCGTTTCTGCTCCGATCCTCCCTTGGGATTCCAAATCGTCAAGCTGCCCAATCGTTTCTGACATCGTTAAGAACAGCTCTTTTTCATAGACTGCAGGGAACAGTTTTTGACATATCTGATAAGGTGAATGCGGTTTTTCAGTAAGGATGCGGTACACCTCTTCGGCTCTGTTTCGCTGCTTTTCCAGCCTTTTGGCGACAAGCTCATTCACTTTTGTGATGTCCTCCCCGTGGCCGGGATAAATAATGTTGAGCGGAAGCTCCCGCAGCCTGCCGAGCGATTTCAAATAGTCCAGCAGCGGAGTCGGGCGCCTTTCTCCTTTTTGCGGCACTTCAAGAAGCGGATTTGAAGAAGACGGCTTTAACAGCAAGTCTCCTCCGAGCATGCTTCCAAGCTCCTCATGATAAAGGACAATATGTGAAGCGGCGTGTCCGGGCGTCTCAAGAACCCTCCACCCTTCAAGCCCGTCAATTTGCGCGCCTTCTGAAACGGTCTCTGTCAAAGTCCGATTACAGGAAAACCGGTACGACGCTTTTACCGTAAGCCCCGGCGGCTTCATATCGCCGGGAACGCCGAATCGCTGATACAGGTATGTAAAAAAGGCCTTTTGTTTTTCAATAAAATCGGGATTTTGGCTGATATACGGTTCATTGAACGGATGGCCGATGATGTTGACCCCTGCGGGGAATTCGTCCAGCAGTCCGGCGTGATCAGCGTGATGATGGGTCAGAACGACCTGGTCAATATCGTTTAATGACAGTCCCTGGCCGGCCAGCTCTTTCTTCAAAACGGCGGCCGCCTCCTTTGTGTTGGGCCCGGCATCGACCAGAGTCAGCGCCTCGCCTCTGACCAAATAAATGTTGACGTCTCCGACTGCAAACGGAGTCGGCAGTGAAATAGGAATGATTCTTGCGTCTTTCATCGTTTGATTCTCCTCATCCTGCGAATTGATGTTGATCATATTTTACCTTTTTCTCCCGCGCATGTCATTTTTGCTTCAAATGCCTGTTGACATTTCATCATTCCTCATAGCATAATGAACAACAAATATATGCAGGTAAATGATTGAAGACGCAATGAAGAGGAATAGTAAACAAGCAATGGTGAAAGAGAGTGAAATCCACGGCTGAAAGATTTCACAGCCCGCTTGCATGTTGAACCTGCCCTCAGAGCGCTTAGGCAAACCTAAACGTATCCCGCGTTACGGGGCAAGAGCTGAGCATGTATATGCTAATGAAGGTGGTACCGCGAAACCTTTTCGTCCTTTGTGAAGACGGAAAGGTTTTTTTGTTTTTTAGAAGGAGGAATTCATAATGAAACGAATGGGATTTATCGGAGCCGGTTCGATGGCTGAAGCGATGATTAAGGGGCTTGTCAAAAGCGGTGCGATGGAGCCGGAAGCGATATTCGTTACGAATCAGTCGAATACGGCCAGACTTCGTGAGTTAAGCGAGACATACGGGGTGTGCGGAGAAGCCGATACGGCAAAAGTCGCCGCCCGTTCGGATACACTCGTTTTGGCGATGAAGCCGAAGGACGCGGCGGCCGGAATGGCCGCACTCCGCCCCTATTTGCGAAAAGATCAGCTGCTGATTTCAGTCCTTGCAGGCATTCCGATTCGCACGATCCAGCACTACGCCGGGCTTGATCTGCCAGTTGTAAGGGCCATGCCGAATACATCGGCCTCCATTCAAAAATCAGCCACAGCCTTTGCGGCAAGCCCGCTCGTGACGAAAGAGCAGATGCGGGAAGCAGCTGACCTCTTTGCGACAATCGGAAGCGTTGCAATCGTTGAGGAATCTGCCCTTGATGCGGTGACAGCAGTAGCCGGAAGCGGCCCCGCTTTTGTTTATCGATTTGTCGAAGCCCTGCTGGCGTCAGCTGCGGAATTGGGACTTCCTGAAGAAACGGCGAAACAGCTGATTATCGATATGATGTCAGGTGCGGCTCAAATGCTTGAAACCGGCAGGAACCCTTCTGTCATGAGAAAAGAGATTACAAGCGCCGGAGGGACAACAGAAGCAGGCCTTCGGGTGCTTGACGACCAACAATTTGAACAGATCGTCATATCCTGCGTCAAAGAAGCGGCGAATCGTTCTGCGGAAATCAGGGATATGTTTGCGGCCAAAATTTAAAAAAATCGGGAGACAGCGTTTCGCTTGTTCCCGATTTTTCCCCAAGCGGCCCCGTCCGTATACTTAGAGAAGCTTGTGTATCGCCAGCCGAAGGATATCGGGCAGCTTTCCGAATGAAAACGGCACATGGAGGCGTTCCGTCCATTTATGAGGGTCTTTGCCGGCCGGCCCGATATTGATGACCGGCACAAACAGTGCGTTTTCTCGTCCTTTAGGCAATGAATAGCCGTGTTGAAACAGCGGCATATTGGATGTGAACGCATCGACAGACTGCTTTTGCAGCTGAAGGTAGCTTAAATCGGACAGGCCGGGAAAATATTGGACTTCTGTAAATTCAATACCGTACCTGTCGGCCGCATACTGTTTCACATCTTTCATCACCTTTCGGATCAAAGGATCGTCCTTTGAAGAAACAGCCGGATAAAACGGCGGACTGTAAAACAGAACGATCATCGGAGCATCTTCTTTGCAGAGCGAAGCCAATTCAGACACGATTTTCGTTGAAAAATCGCGGTCTCCAAGCTTCCCCCTGTTGGCAAATGCAAAGTTGAGTATGCGCTCCGCCTCGGACTTCCCGGCCTTTTCCTTTGCTTTGTTCCACAGCTCCTCAAACGTCAGCACGGAAACGGTCGGATTCATTGGCGTGAATGCTTCAAATCGCTGATATTCGGCCGTTTCACGCTCAATATTTGTTTGAATATTGGCGGCCGCTTCCTTGGCTGTGTCAAGCAGCATGTGATGGAGCTCGGCGGCGGAACGCTCCATCATCAGCACATTAAAGAGCGACACCGCTGCGTGAGGAGTCTGAACCGAGTACGCTTCCTTCAAATCTTTTTGCATCAGATTGGCCGGGGGAGGCGTCACTTCTCCATCCGCTTCTTCGCAATAGTCAACGTTTAATTCGAGCAGCCTGTTGATTTCGGACACCATTAAATTCGCATTCACCCCTGCAAACGGCTCGCCGACATGCGTCTCAATCCCTTTGCAGAAAAATCCGGCAAGCGCTTTGCCGATGCTGCCTGAATAGACGTATTGCTTCTGATCTCCCGGATGTTTTTCAAACATCGGCTCACAATTTAAGCATGATGTATAATGAAGGCCAAATTCCTCTTCTAAAGCTTTCAGTGCGGGTACGGCTTCAAGCATCCCCTGTGAGTTGACTTCTTCGTCCGGAACCGTAATTAATAGAAGGTTTCCGTCAAATTCTCCGTTCATCGCCCGTTCCAACATCGAAAATTGAACAGCAAGACCCGCTTTCATGTCCATGCTTCCCCTTCCAAACAGCCACTCGCCGCTTTCCAAGTCTCTTCTGACCCGTTCAGGCAAAAGTTCTTTTTTATCATTTAATACATCCATGAGTTCTGGGACTTTGCATGCCGTATGTTTGAATTCGCCGTAGTCTGCCGTATCGACCACGTCAAAATGGCTCAAGAGGAGCACCGTATTTGATTTCTCTTCCTTTTTGACGAGGGCGGTTAGAAAATAACGCCCGTCTTCCATCGGGTGAAGCTTTAAATATTCAGGATTCTTTTGAAAGTACGAACGGTCTTTTAATAAATCATGCATATACTTCGCAAGCGCCACTTCTCCGGCCGTGTCTGAGATGCTTTCGTATTGAACTAGAGTAATGAGCAGCTGTTTCAGTTCTTCCACTGTCTGCCACTTCACAAAGCAAACCCCCTCTTTCGCTGTTTTCCGCAGGTGTATGCAAATATCGTATTTAGTAAAAAATAGAATGTGAACAACTTTATTGTACTGAACATTCTTACATATGGAAATGACTTGAGCAGTTTATATGACGTGAATGGGCAGAATTGGTATAATCGAGGCGAAAACTTACGGGAGGCGAAAAAATTTGAGTAATCGAAAACTGTTCACACCATGGAGTTTAAAAGGAGTTACACTAAAAAACCGGATTGTCATGTCGCCGATGTGCATGTATTCCTCCCATGAAAAGGATGGAAAAGTGCAGCCGTTCCACATGACCCACTACATCTCCCGCGCCGTCGGACAAGTCGGACTGATCATGGTAGAAGCTACCGCCGTCACCCCAGAGGGCAGAATCTCCGATCAGGATCTTGGTATATGGGATGACGCGCATATTGACGGACTTGCCGCATTAACGTCACAAATCAAGCCGTACGGCAGCAAAACGGCGATTCAGCTGGCACACGCCGGAAGAAAAGCCGAGGTCGAAGGTACAATCTACGGGCCTTCAGCTCTTCCTTTCGACGAAAATTCGCGAACACCTGTTGAAATGACAAAAGAAGACATAAAAGAAACCGTTCAGGCTTTTAAAAAAGGAGCTGAACGCGCGAAAGCCGCCGGCTTTGACATCATTGAGATTCATGGGGCCCACGGATATTTGATCAACGAATTTTTATCACCGCTTTCCAACAAACGCGAGGATGAATATGGCGGATCACCGGAAAACCGCTACAGGCTGCTTCGCGAAGTCATCGACGCTGTAAAAGAAGTCTGGGACGGACCATTGTTCGTACGCGTTTCAGCTTCAGACTACAAAACAAAAGGCCTTGATGTCGCCGATTATGTCGGTTTCGCCAAATGGATGAAAGAACAGGGCGTTGATTTGATCGATGTCAGCTCCGGTGCAGTCGTGCCTGCCGACATCAACGTCTTCCCGGGCTATCAAGTCGGCTTCGCCGATACAATTCGCGCCCAAGCCGAAATCCAGACAGGTGCAGTCGGGTTGATCACAAGCGGCCTTCAAGCTGAGGAAATCCTCCAAAATGGACGCGCAGATCTCATTTTCGTTGCGCGAGAGCTGCTGAGAGATCCATACTGGCCGAAAACCGCTGCCAAACAGCTGAACACAAAAATTGAAGGACCTGTTCAGTACGACAGAGCCTGGTAAGTTGTTGATATCCCGCCTCAAGGCGGGATATTTCTTTTTTTCAAACTCGTGAGAAACGAACATCCTTGTTCGTGCGTCTTTCCTAATAGAACACCATATACAGAGAGAGGATGACCTCTATGACCATAACGGAAAGAATATATACAGTTGAAGGATGCATGTTTTACACAAAGCAGAGAAAAGGAAAAAAGAACGCAACCATTATTTTTGAAGCGGGCTACGGTTCTTCTTCAAAGACTTGGCAGCCCATTTTACCCGATATAGACGAAGATCTCGGCTTGTTTGCATACGACCGTGCAGGCCTTGGCAACAGCGGGCCGAGCAGCAGCAAAAGAACAGCGGATCAGATGGTGAAGGAACTAAAAGCGCTGCTTGCAGCAGCAGGCGTCAAACCACCATACCTGTTTGTTGCCCATTCGTTCGGCGCCGTCATTGCAAGGTTGTTTGCAAGCCGGTACAGCGATGAAGTCATCGGCATGGTGCTGCTTGATCCCGCTTGTGAAGATCAGGAGGAAACAGTGCTGCCTCTTCTTCCGGAAACATTAAAAGAAGACTACAGCAAACAGTTTTCGATCGAAGGGTCCTATGAGGACTTTCAACAAAGCCTGGACATTCTGAAGCAGGAAAAGAAACACCTCGGTTCGGTTCCTTTGCTCGTCCTTTCGGCGGGAAAAAGAACGGAGGCGGCGAAACAGGCTCATCACGAGTGGCTGAAGCTTCACAGCAGACTGCTGTCTCTTTCGCATCAAAGCGGCTGGATTCAAGCGAAAAACAGCTCGCATTTGATCCATCATGATGAGCCCCACATCGTCCAGCTTGCGATCTATGATGTGTGGTATGCCGCACAGCAGCAAACATACGCTTATCAAGCCGCCAATTAAACAAAAAAACCAGCAGACATTCTGCTGGTTTTTTGTTATTTTGTTTCTCGGTGTATCGTGTGCCTTTTCAGACGCGGAGAATATTTTTTCAATTCCAGGCGATCCGGATTTGTACGTTTGTTTTTTGTCGTAATATAATTGCGGTCCCCTGTTTCAGTACACGCCAATGTAATTTTGACTCTCATGTTGTCCTCCTTATCAAAACGTAATGATTACGCTTTATTATACACCATTTTAAAACCGTGTCAACAAAAAAGCTTCCCGTCCCGCATTGCCGGAACAAAGAAGCTTCGAATGCCACTTAAGTTCTTTTGATCTCATGCTCATAAAAGTCAAAAGCTGCCACGGTATCAGGAAAGATCGCTTTCGCTTCATTGACCAGTTCAAGCACGTTTTCCCCCTGGTATCTTGCACTGATATGGGTTAAAATCAGTTCTTTTGCGCAGGCCTCCCGCGCTGTTTCCGCCGCTTGTTCTGAAGTGCTGTGATAATAGTCTCCGGCAAGCTCCCTGTCGCCTTTCGCAAATGTTGCTTCATGGATGAGGACATCGGCTTTTTCGGCAAGCTTCTTCACATTCTCGCATGGCCTCGTATCTCCGGAAAAAGCGACAATCCGCCCTTTTTTCGGCGGTCCGATAAAGTCTGCACCGCGAATCTTCCGGCCATCTTCCAATGTGACCGTCTCCCCGTTTTTCAGCTTTTGATAAACAGGGCCAGGCGAGACTCCGGTCTCTTTCAGCGCTTCGGCGTCAAGTGCGCCTGGAACATCTTTTTCCTGCACGCGGTATCCAAAAGCGGGGATGCCGTGAGATACGCTTCTCGCCGTCACGATAAACTGGTCATCTTCAAAGACTGTCCCTTCTTCAATCTCCTTAATCACAAGCGGATATGTGACATGCGTCCCCGATACGTCAAGCGCCGTTTCAAGAAACGTTTTGATTCCTTGCGGTCCGTACACGGTCAGCGGACCTTCTCCTCCCTGGAAAGAGCGGCTGCTGACAAGACCCGGAAGCCCGTATACATGATCGCCGTGAAGATGGGTAATAAAAATCTTTTCAATTTTTCTGGGCTTGATCGATGTATGTAAAATTTGATGCTGTGTGGCCTCCCCGCAGTCAAACAGCCAAACAGACCGCCTTTCTTCTAAAAGCTTCAATGCAACGGATGTGACATTCCTCGTTTTTGCGGGGATGCCTGCTCCCGTTCCTAAAAATAATAACTCCAATATCCTTTCCTCCTGCTAAAAACTTCATCTATCACAAGCATACAGGAAGTCTGAGAAAAAAGAAACGCCGGCTTCACGCCATGCTATGCAACTAAATACCCTGCCCGTTTTCAGTAAACTTTTCATACGATTCGATCTCAAATGTTTGCTTTAAGGGATTATTAGCTTTAAAATGAAGAAAATAAACTTAGCTTCGAATAAAGTGAGGTACGTTTAATTGAAAAAAGATCAAATGGAACCAAAAGCAGTTATCGTAATATTTGGCGCAACAGGGGATTTGGCAAAACGAAAACTATATCCTTCTATCCACAGGCTCTACGAAAACGGACAAATCGGGAATGAATTCGCGGTTGTCGGAGTCGGCAGACGCCCTTGGACAAATGAAGACTTTCGCAGTACTGTACAGCAATCGGTTTCGAAGTTTCCGTTAAACGAAAAGGATGTAGACGAGTTTACATCTCACTTCTACTATCATCCTTTTGATGTTACAAATTCCGGCTCATACCGGGAATTGAACGAACTTTTAGAGAAGCTGGAAAGTACATATGATATTCCGAATAACCGGATGTTTTACTTAGCGATGGCTCCTGAATTTTTCGGAACGATTGCAAAGTTCCTAAAATCAGAGGGTGTCACTTCAACAACAGGCTGGTCAAGGCTCGTGATCGAGAAGCCTTTCGGACATGATCTGCCGAGCGCAAAATCCTTGAATCAGGAAATTCGTGAAGCCTTTACAGAAGATCAAATCTATCGGATTGACCATTATCTAGGAAAGCAAATGGTGCAGAACATCGAAGTCATCCGCTTTGCCAACGCGATTTTTGAGCCGCTTTGGACAAACAGATACATCTCGAACATTCAAATCACGTCAAGTGAAGATTTGGGTGTGGAAGACAGAGCGAGATATTATGAAAAATCCGGTGCGCTTCGAGACATGGTTCAAAACCACATTCTTCAAATGGTGGCGCTGCTTGCGATGGAACCGCCGATCAAGCTGAACACGGAAGAGATCCGCAGCGAAAAAGTGAAGGTGCTCAGAGCCCTTCGTCCGATTCGAAAAGACGAAGTCGATCAGTTTTTTGTGCGCGGCCAGTATGACGCGGGTGTTGTTGACGAAAAACAGGTTCCGGCTTATCGCGATGAGCAAAATGTAGCAAAAGAGTCGAATACGGAAACGTTCGTTGCCGGCAAACTGCTGATCGACAACTTCAGATGGGCCGGTGTGCCGTTCTACATCCGGACAGGGAAACGGATGCAGAAAAAATCAACGCAGATTGTCGTCCAATTTAAAGACATTCCGATGAATCTTTATTACGGAAACGGCAACACGATGCATCCTAACCTGCTGGTGATCCATATTCAACCGGATGAAGGCATCACCCTTCATTTAAACGCAAGGAAGCTTGGAGGCGGCACTTTTGCCCAGCCGATCAAGCTCGACTACTGCCATAACTGCGGGGACGGCATCAACACGCCTGAAGCTTATGAAAAGCTGATTTTGGACTGTTTGCACGGAGACGCGACAAACTTTGCCCACTGGGATGAAGTTGCGCTTTCCTGGAGTTTTGTTGATGCGATTTCTCAAAACTGGGAGGAAAACAAAACCCTTTCCCCCAACTATGAGGCGGGCTCTATGGGACCGAAAGCTTCTGATGACCTGCTCGCAAAAGACGGCTTTCATTGGTGGCCGCTTTAATAAAAAACAGCCTTCACATTGAAGGCTGTTTTTTTATTTATGCTTTTAAGGCCTGCATTTCTTCTGGATGGCTTTTGTCCCGCTTCCACATCAGCTGAAGAACGAACAACAGAAGGAATATGCCGAGACCGATTATGTCGGAATAGCCCTCCGGATAAATCAGCAGAAGACCGCTGGCAGCCGCCATTATTCTTTCAAACCAGAACACTTTTCTCATCCAGAATCCAATCATGCCCGCACCGATGGCGATCATTCCGGACAATGCGGTAAAGATCACCCAGAGAATTTCATACCAATGTGCGTCAATCATGAGAAGCTCCGGAGACAGGACGAATACATACGGGATGATAAAAGCGGCAATCGCAAGCTTTGCTGAATTGATCCCCGTTCTGATCGGCTCTCCTCCCGCAACACCGGCGGCGGCAAATGCAGCCAAAGCAACGGGCGGTGTAATGTCAGCTACGATGCCGAAATAAAACACGAACAAGTGGGCCGACAGATCAGGAACATTCAGCAAAATCAAGGCTGGTGCGGCAATCGTTGACGTAATTACATAGTTTGCCGTCGTCGGCGATCCCATTCCGAGAACAAGAGCGGCGATCATTGTCAAAAAGAGCGAAGGCAGCAATGCGCCTCCTGCCAAATCGAGCAGGCCGTTTGCAAGTTTAAGACCGAGGCCCGTCTTTGTGACGACTCCGACGATGATGCCGGCGGCAGCCGTTGCCGCCGCAACGGAAAGTGCCATTCTCGCTCCTTCCGCGAGAGCCAGCACAATCCCTTTAAGGCCCATTCGCGTCTCCCTGTTGAACAAACCGACCAGGATCGCCAGAACGATCGAATACAAAGCGGCATGCATGACCGTAATGCCCGACATTAACAAAACGACGACCGAAACGATCGGAAGCAGCAAATAAATCTTTTTGAATACTTCCTTGCGGTTCGGCATTTCTTCTTTCGTTAAACCGCGCAAGCCGAGGCGCTTCGCTTCAAAGTGGGTCATAATCCAGATGCCCGTAAAGTACAAAACAGCCGGAATCATCGCGGCTTTCGCGATATCCCAGTACGTAATGCCTCCGCCGATGAACTCAACCATTAAAAAGGCGGCGGCTCCCATGATCGGAGGCATCAGCTGTCCGCCGGTAGATGCGGAAGCTTCGACTGCACCGGCAAATTCTTTTTTATAACCCAGTTTTTTCATCATCGGAATCGTAAACGATCCGGAAGTGACGACATTGGCGACAGAGCTTCCGCTGATCGTTCCCTGAAGCGCGCTTGAAAAAATCGCGACTTTTGCCGGTCCGCCAGTACTTCGTCCGGCGATCGCCACAGCAAGGTCATTAAAATACTGCCCCACACCGGTTCTGACAAGAAATGAACCGAACAGGATGAACAGGAAGATGAATGTCGAAGACACAGCGAGCGGCGTGCCCAAAATTCCTTCCGTCGTAAAATACATCGTCTGAACGAGCCTTTCCAGCGTCAGGCCGTTGTGAGACAAAAAGCCCGGCAGATACGAGCCGTAAAGGCCGTACAAAAGAAACAGGCCGGCGATGATCGTAATCGGCAGCCCGACAGCACGTCTTGTCGCTTCCAATACGAGCAGGACGGCCAACAGTCCGACATAAAAGTCCGTTTCCGTGATCAATCCGATCCCGCCTACAATCGTTTCATAATTGGCAACCCAATAAGCGCCGACGCCCGCTCCTAATACGGCTAAGATTGCGTCATACCAGGCGACTTTGAATTTGCCGGTCTTCCGTAAACCTTTTGTCGCCGGAAACAATAAAAAAATCAGACCGAGCGCAAATCCTAAATGAACCGACCTTTGAATTTGAGCCGGAAAAACGCCAAAAATGGCTGTGTATAATTGAAACAAAGAAAAAGCGAGCAGGCCGACAAATGCAATGACCCCCGTCAACCCTTTGAGCTTTCTCGTCCCCGCTTCAGGATCGTATTTCTCCAGCAGTTCCTGCTGATCTTTTTCCGAAAGCTGCTCAGTCATTGATCTTCACTCCCCTCAGTTGTTGCAAGACATTTAGTTTTCGGACACTCATCCTTGTCCATGTGCCGGGGCGGATGTACCGCTTTAACTCATGTTCAGCGCCTGAATACTTGATCCTGTGATTCGCCCTCACCCTTCCGATCCGCATGTCAATGAACGGAAAGGTCCTCTTCATATCCGAAATGGTATAGACACCGTTATTGATGACGAGCCTTTCACCTTGCTCCGCGTTTGCCGGCATCCCGACGGCCGGATCATGATAGGTCAGAGCGGTCTGCCGAATCATTCTTTTTTCCCACACATACGATTCGATCACTTCTGTCCGATGGATGGAATGCGTATAGATCACATCAAAGCTTTTCTTCTTTTGGAGGGGAAGAAAAGCGATGATCTCGCCGCTGTCCTCTTTCTCGAACACGACAGCGGTCTGATAAGGAATCAGGCATGCCGCTGCAAAAGCGGCAATGATCAGCGCCGGCACAAGCCGTTTTACAATTTTAAATTTCCCCATTTTTCCAAATCCCCTGCCGAATAGAAAAACGATAGACCGATGTTTCATTGCAACGGTCTATCGATTGTCCGGGCTTGTTCATCGCTTATCTGCCTGCGGCTTTACGATTTTTCTATCCCTTTTTCTTTGAAATATTTAGCCGCTCCAGGATGAATTTCAATATCGCCCAATCCTTCAAGCGCGGTTTCAGGCTTGATAAATTCGCCTTTGGCATGATTGATTTTATCGGCTTCAAACAGCGCTTTCGTCATTTTATAGACGGTGTCCTCATCCACCTTGTCGGATGCGACGAGCATCGCTTTGACAGCGACCGTGTTCATATCGCTCCCGATGCCGTAGGTGCCTTTTTTGATCGTATCCTCAGCATAGAACGGATACTTTTCCATCAGCTTTTCCTGCTTATCTTTTTCAATATTTAAAATTTTTATTTTATTTTGCGCAGAAAGCCCTTCGACAGCCCCGGTAGGCGTTCCAGCCGTGATGAAGGCGGCATCGATCGCGCCTGACTGAATGCCGTCTGTCGACTCTTCAAAAGACAGGTTTTGCGGTTTGATGTCGTCAAAAGACATCCCGTGAACCTCCAAAATCTGCTTGGCATTAATGTTGACCCCTGCACCCGCAGCACCCACGGAAACCGTTTTGCCTTTTAAATCTTCAATCGAATTGATTCCGCTTTTTTCCGTTGTTACAATCTGTACAGTTTCAGGATACAGGGCGGCAATCGCCTTGATTCCTTCAATTTTTTCTTTAAACATTTCTTTGCCTTCTATGGCATAAGTGGCAATGTCCGTCTGAGAAAAAGCGACCTCAGCTTCCCCTTTTTGCAGAGTTGCCATGTTTTCAGCAGAAGCACCTGTAGTCTGCGTCGTAAATTTGTCTCCTGTTGCATCCTCCCAAAGGTTTGCAAATTGACCGCCGAGCGGATAATATGTACCGCCGGTTCCCCCTGTCAGCAGACTGTAGCTTTCTGATCCTTTTGACGCAGATCCGCCGTCCTTATTTCCTGATGCATTGCCGCTTCCGCACGCTGCCAATCCCATGACAAGCGTCAGCAGCAATACAATCCATGATAAGCTTTTCCACTTTTTCATTCATTCTCCCCCTTTGCTTGTTGGACAAATAACAATCCTATCGTACCACGAAAAATGTATTAGTTGTCAATATATTGTTTTATTTCTAATTATTTAGTTAATTTTATGAGCAGCTGGTTCTGAATATGCGCACGGCCTCGGAAATTCCCGTCCGCTAAAGCGATGGTAGCCCACGATCCCCTCGGAGGACAAGCGTGCTGGAAGATTGCATGACAAAACAAAAAACCCGCGGTTATGCAGGTTTTTCATTTCCGAACATGGACGCTGGAAAACACAAACTTGTCGTAGCGATGCCTTGCAAAAGAATATTCAAACGGTTCTCCCGTATTTAAAAAAGCGACCTGTTCAACTTCAAGAACCGGATCGTCAGGGGCGCATTCCAAGTACTCTCGGTCGAGCGCATTCGACTTATCCGCCCTGATCTTCCGGTGCGAGCCGGCGATTGTCAGTTTCAGCGTCTCGGTGATGTGCCGGTAAACGGAGCCGTGAAGAACGTCTTCATTTAATTCAGAGATGACATTCGAAGGCATATACGTTTCTTCAATGACATACGGTTCGCCTTCAACCTTTCTGAGCCTGATGATATGATACACCGGAACGGTCTTTTCGATTGACAATTGCTTAGCCACTTCATCTGAAGGGAATTCGACATCAAATTGAATGATGCGGCTTTCGATTTGTTTATTGGCGAGAAGCTTGGTCAGCCCGAGGTTTTCGCGGTCTGTCACACTGACGGGAAGCTGCTGAATCGATGATTTTACTATGAAGGTGCCGTGTCCGCGCTTGCGGTACAGCATGCCTTCTGACACGAGAATATCGAGGGCTCTTTTCATCGTCATTCTGCTGCAGGAAAATTCTTTGGCGAGAGAAAGCTCATCAGGTATGGGCTGATCAATCGGATAGTATTCTTCCTGAATCCGCCTCCTCATTTCGTTTGAAATATATTCGTATTTTCTCATGTTTTAACCACCATTACTAAGGATTCTGTATGCTTGTAACACCTTCCTTATCATTATATCGGTTTTGAAGCGGAAATAAAAAGATGGCCCAACAGACCATCTTTTAGCCCGAGTCCTTTTTAAAAACCGTTGTTCTCGGCAAGTTTCTTAAACCAGTATCCGCTTTTTTTAATCGTTCGTTCGCCGTTTTTGTCAAGGTTGACAGATACAAATCCGTAGCGGTTTTTATAGGCGTTCGTCCATGACCAGTTGTCCATGAATGTCCAAAGGTGATAACCTTTGACATTCGCTCCTTCCTGAATCGCTCTGTGCACCCATTTTAAGTGTTCTTCAATAAACGCAATTCGGTAGTCATCGCGGATTATGCCGTCTCCGCCGCGGAAACGCTCTTCTCCTTCAACACCCATTCCGTTTTCAGAAATAAAGCATTCAATATTTCCATAGTTTTCTTTGACATTCATTAAAATATCATAGATTCCTTTTTCGTATATTTCCCAGCCGCGGTGGCGGTTCATTTTTCGTCCGGGCATTTCATAATGGTCAAAAAAACGCTCCGGCATAAAAGGCGCGTCCGGATGAGGCATGTGCTCCTTCGCTTTCACCCGTCTCGGCTGATAATAATTGATGCCGAGCAGATCGACAGTGTGATTTTTGATCAGCTCCAAGTCTCCTTCTTCCATGAAAGGCAAATAGCCTTTTTCTTTTAAAATATCTGTTAAAAGCTGCGGAAACTCACCCTTAACGGCAGGATCAAGAAACGACCGGTTAAAGAAAGCGTCAGCTATTTCAGAAGCTCTCACATCTGCCGGGTGCTGGCTTCGCGGATAGGATGGCGTTAAATTTAAAATGATGCCGATTTTGCCGTCGCCTCCGAGTCTGCGGTAGGCTTCGACCGCTTTGGCGTTTGAAAGAATTTCATGGTATGCGACCTGGACGGCCTTTTGAAAGTCGATGATGTTCGGATAATGAAAATCGTATAAATAGCCTCCTTCAGCAGGAACGATCGGTTCATTGTGGGTAAACCATTTTTTCACACGATCCCCGTACAGCCGGAAGCACGTTTCCGCGTATGAAACAAAGTGATCGACGACTTGCCTGTTTTCCCATCCGCCGATATGCTGGAGCGCAAGCGGCATATCAAAATGATAAAGGTTGACAAAAGGCTCGATCCCAGCCGCCAGCAGCTCATCGATGACTTGGTTATAAAAGGCAGCTCCTTCCTCGTTCAACCGCCCTTTTCCTTCAGGAAACAGACGGGCCCACGAAATGGAGAAACGAAAAGAGTTGTGGCCGAGCTCCTTCATCAGCTGAATATCTTCTCTGTAAGTCTCGTAAAAACGCGAAGTCTTCTCAGGGCCTACTCCGTCAAAAAATCGGTTCGGCTCTTTTTCGTACCAGTGATCCCAAATGTTCTTTCCTTTGCCTCCTTCAGCCGCCGCTCCTTCAGTCTGAGTCGCGGATGCCGCCGATCCCCACCAGAAACCTTTTGGAAAACGGTATTGAATTTGTTCTAGCTGCAGTTCTGTTTTTGACATGTCATCAATCTCCTTTTAAAGTCCTAGCGTTGTCTGATCTTGTTCCGCTGCATTGATTTCCTGCTCTTTTTTCATATTCATCCGGTCGATGAATTTCAAAAACGGGAACCAGATCATAAAGACAACGGCTAAATTCACAATCTGTAGAATGCCGCCGGCAAGCGAATTGGTCGCCATCATTCCGCTGATAAAAATCGGCACAGTCCAAGGAATCGTGACCCCAGTCGGCGGCGGCACAAGCCCGGACGCCATTGCGAAATACGTAATTAAAGTGACGATCATCGGCGAGATCACCCACGGAATAAAAATGAGCGGGTTCATGACGATCGGCAGGCCGAAAATGATCGGTTCATTTACGTTGAAAATCCCCGGCGCTGCTCCGAGTTTTGCGACCTGCTTCATCTGCTTGCTCTTCATAAACAGCAGGATGGCAATAATCACGGCCAGTGTCATCCCGGTTCCGCCCATTCCGACGGTGTACACTTCCATAAACTGCTTATTGATAATATGCGGAACTTCCCCTGTTGCGGTATAGCTATTCAAATTTTCGATCGAAAGCGTATTCCAGATCGGATCCATAACAGAGTTGATAATAATTTGCCCGTGGAGTCCGAAAAACCAGAGAAGCTGAGTAAAAAATATAGCAATCAAGGTCGGAATGATACCGCTTCCAAGGCCGACAAGCGGAGCCTGTACCAGATTGTAAATTAAATCGTGCATATTCGTATTGAACGCTTGGGTCACAAGGATATTGATGACCAAGTAGACGGACAAGGTCATCACCGCCGGAATCAGCGCGGCAAAAGATTTAGCTACAGCAGGCGGAACGCCGGCGGGCATTTTGATCGTATAGTTTTTCTGGACAAAAAATCTGAAAATCTCCGCGGATGTAAAGGCGGTAATCATTCCGAGGAACATCCCTTTCGCACCGAGCCTGTCAATCGGGATGACGTTCGGAACCACTTCCCCTCCTTCGCCGTTTAATACAAACGGAGTCAGCAGAAGGAACGATGCCAAAGCGACGACTCCTCCAAAAACCGCTTCGACTTCATAAGTTTTGGATAAATAATACCCGATCCCGAACACGACGAAAACGGACATAATGCTGATCGTTGCACTCGGCGCTATGCTTAAAGCCGACTGGAACGTTTCAAGCGCCGATTTGCTCATCATTTTATTGAGAAACGGCAAATTGGTTAAAACGACAATGATCGATCCGAAAATGGTGAGCGGAAAAGCCAGCATAAACGCATCCCTCAGCACGCCTAAATACCGGTTGTTATTCAGCTTCCCGGCAATCGGCACCAAGAGGTTGCTCAATTTTTCAAACATGGTCTCTTATCCCCCTTCGATTTTGCCATACAGTGCGAATCATAGATTTTTCTCTTTGAATAATTCCAATAATTCGGACACAAGTTCCTTCATCGTGAGCGTCGACATCAAATGGTCCTCCGCGTGCAAGAGCAGCAAAGAGAACTCACTTTTTTCCCCGCCCGCTTCTTTTTGAATCATTTGAAAGTGAATATCATGGGCCTGCTGCAAATCGGCTTCAGCCTGGTGCAGCAGCTCCTCTGCTTTCTGAACGCTGCCGGCGCGGTATGCCCTGATGGACTGAATGACTTTGCTGCGGGCGTTTCCGCTATGAAGAATGAGCTGAAAGCAAATTTGTTCGCCTGTTAATTCATCGAGTTTTAATTTTCCCATCATCATCAATCTCCGATCAAGCTGAGCGCCTGTTCATAAGCTTTCTTTCCGTCTGCCATTCCGTAAGCCATCATATCAATCACATCAACCTTAGTACCGTACTGTTCTGCTTCCTTCTGCAGCTCGCCTTTTAAAAAGCTCATTTGCGGGCCGATGAGAACGACGTTTGCCTCTGCCATCTCTTTTTTTGCCTTGTCCTGTCCGACCGCCCAAATTTTTGCCTCGTCACCGATTGAATGCGCGTATTCCTCCATCTTGGTGACAAGGAGACTTGTCGACATACCCGAACTGCATGCAAGTAAAATCTTTTTCATCGTCATATCCTCCTTTATTAAAAGCGCTTTCACACAACTATTATTATATCTTTTTATTTTTATATGTCTAGACATTTAAAAATAAATGTATGTATTTATTTTGAATAATAAAAACCCCCTCTTCTTTCAAGAGGGGGGCCAAACAAATTATCGGGCGTATTTTTTGAACAGCTGAACTGCTTCCTTCGGCACGTAGAAGGATCCATTGCTTTCAACAATCACGCTGTCTAATTCATATTCCTTTCCGTTGATTCTGATGAGGTTTTTGTTCACCGGCATTTCGGCTTTCCCTTTTTTGCGCGATGCGACAAGAACTGGATTAGCCGGATCTTTCTGATCGATCGTTACGCTGGCTCCGGCTTTTTTAAATGCCTGTTTTGCTTCGATAAATAATTCGTTTGTTAATTTGTCTAAGTTGAAGCCCATTGCTTTTGCCATCGTTTTAGCGATGCCGGTGTTATCGACGAGCCCCTGCGGCTTTTCGGGACCGTACGAATACAGGAAGACATCTTCACCTGTATGACCGCCTGTTGTGAATCCGATGTTGGCTCGGTTGCTGAGCAGCTTGGTGAATAATGAAGCCGCTTCTTTTTTGTTTTTCACGCTTTTCAGCTGTTCCTTCTCTGCCGGCGTTAAATCATCAAGTCCGTAAAGCTTTGCCGCTTCTTCGATATTCGATAAATCGTCTTTTAATTTGCCGGTTGCGCCTTCCACCGTCATTTTAGCCTTTTTCAGCGGATCGATATAGGCTGATACCGGCGTTGTGTCATAGCCTTTCGTCGTGTTGCTGTTGCCGATGGAGATGCCGCTGTTGCCGTGGTCTGAGACGGCAATAACCATTGTATGTTTGTCTTTTTTAGCGAATTCAAGCGCTTCTTTCACCGCGTTATCAAATGCCAATACATCGCTGATCATGCCGATCGGATCGTTTTGATGCGCTGCCCAGTCAGGCTTGCTTCCTTCCACGAATAAAAAGAAACCGTCCTTGTCTTTAGAAAGCGTCTGAATCGATTTTTTCGTCATCTCCGCAATCGTCGGCTGCTCTGGATGCGTTGCACGGCGGTCCATGTCATACACGAGATCGCGCTGTGAGAATGCGCCCCAAATTTTTTTCGATTTTGACTTGAGGAGCTGATCTTTCGTTTCAACAAAATCGTACTTTTTATCTTTGAGCACTTTGACAAGGTCTTCACCGTCTTTGCGGCTTTTATCCTTTGTCCCCGGCTGAAGCGATTCTTTTCCTCCGCCAAGGACAACGTCCATGTTTTGATAAACCTGCTGTTCACCGAGTACTTCAAAGTTATTGCGGTCCTTATGATGGCCGGAATAGCCGGCAGGCGTGGCATGCTGAATTTCAGAGGTTGCAATAATGCCAGTTGCTTTTCCCTTCTGTTTGGCGCCTTCGAGCACGTTTGCCACAGGCCGGTATTGATCTTTTTTACCGACCTTCTCGACACCTGGTGTATTCACCTTTGAAGGCAGCACTCCAATATAGGAAGAATTTGATTTTCGTCCCGTTGCCATCGCAGTTGCTGCAGGTGCAGAATCAGTGATCGCCGATTCTGCCGAATGCGTCCGGACACCGCCGCTGACAATCTGGTCCATCGCGAGCGGTTCGCCTTTATACCAGCGTGCCAATGTTGTTGCAGAAGAGCTTGTTCCATCCATGACCATCATGATCACGTTTTTGACCTTTGGTTGTTCCTTCTTTTTCGCTGTTTCCATTGCTGCACTGCCTGTTCCCGCTGATCCTAAAGCGACTGCGCCTGCCAGTGTAATGCCGACGATTCTGTTGCGTAAGAAACCCATTCTTATGTACTCCCTCCATAACCGCTTTTTGTTGACAAACCTACACTATCATTGCTATGTAAACAGCACTTTTGCTTTCTATTAATCTTATGTAAATTTTTTTGGGCTTATGATGAAAAGAAGGCACCCCGCCTTCTTTTCATCCTTTTCCAGCTTGGAATCCCGGGTATTTCGTCATTCCGCCGTCCACATACAGCGTCAGGCCCGTCACATAGCTCGCTTCTTCGGATGCAAGCCAGGCCGCGCAAGCCGCGACTTCCTCCGGCTTTCCGATATACCCGATCGGAATCAATTCAACAACGCCTTTTTTCAATTCGGGATCAGCGAATTTTTCGGCGTTAATCGGCGTATCGATCGCACCGGGTCCGATCGCATTTACCCGAATTCCTTTCGGGGCATATTCAAGGGCAAGGGTTTCCGTCAGCAGTTTTGCCCCGCCCTTGCTTGCCGCATAATGGACAAAATGCGGCCACGGGATTTGCTGATGGACGCTCGACATATTGATGACCGAGCCTTTAATATTATGGTCAAGCATATAGCCGATCGCTTCCCGGCATCCTAAAAACATTCCTGTCAAATTGGTTGATATGACGCGGTTCCAGTCTTCCAGAGACAAATCCTCAGAAGGTACTTCATTTTCCACCCCCGCGTTGTTCACCATCACATCAACGGAACCGAATGAATCAACGGCCTGTCTGATCAGCGCTTTTACATTGTCTTCTTTTGAGACATCTCCTTGAACGGCAATCGCGCGCGCTCCACTGTTTTCTATTTGCTTCACCGTCTCTTCGGGATTTTCTTCTTCCTTGAAGTAATTGATCACTACATTGGCTTTTTCAGCACCGAAACGCAGCGCCATCGCTTTTCCAAGACCTGTACCCGCCCCTGTGATAACGACCGTTTTTCCCTCTAAACTAGGATACATGGGTTGATTCCTCCTTATTGAAACTCTCTTTTGAGTAGGTTTCCACAGAAGCGCTTAAACATGCATCCTTCCGAAATCAAAAAACCGCAAGCTTTTCAGCTTGCGGTTTTACATCTTATTTCATCCACTCAGTGTGGAAAATGCCTTCTTTATCTGTACGCTCATACGTATGTGCGCCAAAGTAGTCGCGCTGCGCCTGAATCAGGTTGGCCGGCAATGTCGCAGTGCGATAGCTGTCAAAATAAGCGAGAGCGCTTGAGAAGCAAGGTACAGGAATTCCTTGTTCAACCGCAAGAGAAATCGTTTTGCGGAGAGCGCCCTGATAGCTTTCAACGATATTTTTGAAGTACGGGTCAAGAAGCAGGTTGTCAAGCTCTGGATCGCGGTCATACGCTTCTTTGATTTTTTGCAGGAACGCCGCGCGGATGATGCATCCTCCGCGGAAGATCATCGCGATATCGCCGTATTTCAAATCCCAGCCGTATTCTTCTGATGCGGCTTTCATTTGAGCGAAGCCCTGTGCGTAAGAACAGATTTTGCTCATGAAGAGTGCTTTTCTGACCGCTTCGATCAGCTCTTCTTTGTTCTCGGCGGCCGGTTTCGCTTCAGGACCTGTCAGAAGCTTGCTTGCTTTGACGCGCTCTTCTTTCATGGAAGAAATGAAGCGGGCGAAAACGGATTCCGTAATGATCGGAAGCGGCACGCCCAGGTCAAGAGCGCTTTGGCTCGTCCATTTTCCTGTGCCTTTTTGACCTGCTTTATCGAGGATGACGTCAACGAGCGGCTTGCCAGTTTCCTCGTCTTTTTTCGTGAAAATATCAGCCGTGATTTCGATCAGATAGCTGTCAAGCTCTCCTTTATTCCACTCGGAGAAGACTTCGTGAAGCTCATCTGAAGACAGACCGACAATGTGTTTCAAAATAAAGTATGATTCTGAGATCAGCTGCATGTCTCCGTATTCGATGCCGTTATGAACCATTTTTACATAATGGCCGGCGCCGTCTGGACCGATGTATGTCGTACACGGTTCGCCGTCTACTTTTGCAGAAATGGCTTCAAGAATCGGCTTGACAAGCTCATGGGCTTCTTTTTGTCCGCCTGGCATGATAGAAGGACCTTTCAGAGCGCCTTCCTCACCGCCGGAAACACCGGTGCCGATGAAGTGAATGCCGCTTTCGGCCAGCTCTCTGTTTCTTCTCTGCGTATCTTTATAATATGTATTTCCGCCGTCAATCAAAATGTCGCCTTTTTCAAGATGAGGCAGGAGCGATTGAATCGTTGCGTCTGTCGGTGTTCCGGCTTTGACCATCAACAGAATTTTGCGCGGTTTTTCAAGAGATTGAACGAACTCTTCAATGCTGTATGTACCGACAACGTTTTTGCCTTCGGCTTCTTTCAGAAACTCTTCCGTTTTCTCGCTTGATCTGTTGTAAACAGAAACCGTAAACCCGCGGCTTTCAATGTTTAGAGCCAAGTTTTTTCCCATTACTGCTAAACCAACTACACCTATTTGTTGTTTTGCCATGTCTAACGTCCCTTCTAAAGCGTTTAGCATTTTAGTTTAATTTTTATTTAAATTGAAATTACCACACTTTGACCTACATTTTCAAGCTATTGATCTTGTCTCTCGTCCTGGAAAAAATCTTTGTTAAAGCTTGTTCCGCTCGTCTTGCTTTCTTTTTTCACGATCCTGATCCCTTTTTTGATGAGGTCTGTTCCATATTTTTCATTCAATTCGGCCATCACTTTTTGGATCGGCTCATCTTTGGCATCCTCATGAAACGAAAATAAATCAAGCTGTTTGACGGCTTCCTTCCGATTGACGAGGTCTGTTCCCGTCACGCCTAAAAGTCTGACAGGGCTTCCGTGCCAATGCTGCCTGAAAAGGGCTTTCGCTTCCTTCGCAATATCTTCTCTTGAATCGGTCGGATTCAGAAGGGTCTTGCTTCTGGTTATGTTTGTCCAATCCGCAAAGCGGATCATGATGAAAACTTTTGCTGCCATGACCTCTTTTCGCTTCAGCCTGTCGCTTACTGAGACGGAAAGCTTGTCAATCAGGCCGCACAATTCCTTCTCATCTGTGCTGTCATACGGGAGAGTCGAGGAATTGCCGACGCTTTTGAATTCGTATATCCTGTCGGGATTCACCTCTCCGGTGTCGATGCCGTTTGCCCTCCTTTTTAAACGGGGGCCGTTGATACCTAGGAGGCGCTTTAAAGCATACTCATCTGCGGCAGCCAAATCGCCGATCTTGCCGATATCAAGCGTCTTGAGCTTTTCAGCGGTTTTCCGGCCGACTCCGTACATCTCGCTGATGTCCATGGGCCAAAGAATCCGGGGCACTTCGCGCTTTCTCAATATCGTAATGCCGAGCGGTTTTTTCATATCCGAAGCCATTTTGGCCAGGAATTTATTCGGAGCGATCCCGATGCTTGACGGAAGAAGCAGTTCTTCTTGAAGGCGCTCTTGAATTTCCTTCGCCGTTTCATATGCCCGATTTCTGTATGGCGTGTCCGTTAAATCCATGTACCCTTCATCAATGGAAACAGGCTCGACAAGGTCCGTATACTCCCTGAGCACTTGAAACATTTCTCTTGAAGAGCTTCTGTAGCGGTCGAAATTCGGCGGCTTGACGATCAGCTCGGGGCAGAGCCGCTTCGCTTCCCAAAGCGGCATAGGCGGTTTTACGCCGCGTGCTCTCGCCTCGTAGCTGCACGTGACGACGATGCCTTTCCGCTCCTTTGCATTTCCCGCGATGGCGAGCGGCCTGCCTTTCAGCGAAGGGTCATACGCCATTTCAACAGACGCGTAAAAGCTGTTCATATCGATATGAAAGATGACTCTTCCCTTTTGTTTATCAGCAGACAAAACGGCTCCCTCCTGGTACTCAGATTAGACATCCCGGCATTCATATAGTAAGATGTTAAATGAAACGGAAGTGATAATAGATGATTCTTGAATCTTTCAACGATGCTTTTTTACTGTTTGAGTTTTTCACAATCGTCCTTCCCGCACTGACGGCGATCGGTATCGCCCTCATCCTAAAGGACTGCAGTACGGGCGACAGCTGGAAAACGAAACGGTTTGAAGAATATCATGCAATACAGTTTGTTTCTGCAATCGATTTTCTTATCATCCTATATCATCGCATTACGGTATGGATAAGTAAAGTCATTCGCATGAAAGCTTCATCGAACGACGATGAAGACCACCGTTCCCTTCTTCTTTCAATTTAAACGGGAAAAGGTGTCCGGCAGACGGGCCCTTTTATTCAGAAGGAGGAGAACGTGTTGAACACGAAATTAAAACAATTGTTTGCGACTGCAATGTTTTTGATCATGACCATGTTTATAGGTGAACAAGCTTCGGCAGCCACCGGCAGTACCGGAGGAAGCGACAACTTCTTCCAACACTATGTCGTGGGGCCTTTTTCAGAGCTGATTAAAGGAATCGCCGGATTTTTCCACGGAAACTACGGACTGTCGATTATTTTTGTGACCATCATCGTCCGGGTTCTCGTCTTTCCGCTGTTTGCCAACCAGTATAAAAAACAGCGGGCCATGCAGGAAAAAATGGCGCTTGTCAAACCTGAGCTGGATGCGATTCAAAGCAAGCTAAAAAAGACGAAAGATCCTGTGAAGCAGAGGGAAATTCAGCAGGAGATGATGCAGCTTTACCAAAAGCATAACATCAACCCGCTGGCGATGGGCTGCCTGCCGATGCTGATTCAGTTTCCGATCCTGATCGGTTTTTATTATGCGATCCGCTCGACGCCCGAAATTGCTTCACACTCTTTTCTCTGGTTTAACCTCGGGCATTCGGATATTATCGTATCTTTATGCGCCGGGTTCATGTATTTTATCCAGTTCTATGTGTCTCAAAAGCTGAACGCACAGAACGCCCAAACAAATCCGGCGGCTCAGCAGTCCGCCAAAATCATGGGCTTCTTTTTCCCTGTGATGATGACGATCTTTTCGATCAACGTCCCTGCAGCCCTGCCGCTGTACTGGCTGACAAGCGGACTGCTTCTGACGATTCAATCCGTCGTTCTTCATCAAGTTTACCAAAAAAACAAAAAAGCCATTCAGCCTGCTGAATCGGCTACAAAATAAAAAGCTTGCGCCTTTAAAGGCGCAAGCTTTTTTGCGTTTCCCTTCCATCTTCTCGATCGCGACTTCAGGTAGTGTGACCGTTTCCGCTGAAACCATCGGCTCGAGCTGAAACGGTCCCTGTAAAAACCCGCCTTTATGACGGGTTTGCTACTTCCTCAATAATGGCAACAACCATTTCTGCAGTTTTGACAAGTTCCTCAATCGGCATTTTTTCGTTTTTCGTATGGATTTGTTCATATCCGACTGCAAGGTTGACAGTCGGAATGCCGTGTCCTGCGATGACGTTCGCATCGCTTCCTCCGCCGCTCGTCAATAGCTCGTACGGACGGCCGATTTTCTCGGCGGCTTTTTTGGCGATTTCAACGACGAGATCCCCGTCTTTGTATTTAAAGCCCGGGTACATGACTTCGATTTCCACCTCGGCTCTGCCACCCATTTCAGCGGCGGCTGCTTCAAACGCCTGCTTCATTTTTTCGGTCTGCTTTTCCATTTTTTCCGGAACAAGCGAACGGGCTTCAGCGAGAATGTCGACCTGATCGCAGACGATATTGGTTTGCGTTCCGCCCTCAAAGCGGCCGATATTAGCCGTCGTCTCCTCGTCGATGCGGCCAAGCGGCATTTTGGCAATCGCTTTTGAAGCGATCGTGATGGCGGAGACTCCTTTTTCCGGCTCTACTCCGGCATGAGCCGTTTTTCCGTAGACAGTTGCTCTAATTTTCGCCTGTGTCGGCGCTGCTACGATAATATTGCCGACCTTCCCGTCGGAATCAAGCGCATATCCGTAATCGGCTTTGATCAGCGATCGGTCTAAAGCTTTCGCTCCGACAAGCCCCGATTCTTCGCCGACCGTAATGATAAACTGGATCGTTCCGTGCGGAATGTTCTTTTCTTTCAGCACTTTTACGGCTTCGAGCATCGCTGCAAGGCCTGTTTTGTCGTCAGCTCCCAAAATCGTTGTGCCGTCTGTTTTGACATATCCGTCTTCAATGACCGGCTTCACGCCTTTTCCGGGCACGACGGTATCCATGTGGGATGTAAAGTAAATCGTGTCCGCCTCTTTCGTTCCAGGAAGCGTGCACACGAGGTTTCCCGCTCCGTGCCCCGTTTTTGGCGCGGTGTCATCCTCCACGACATCCATTCCCAGAGCAGCAAATTTTTCTTTCAGCACCTTGCAAATATCAGCTTCGTGTTTTGTCTCGGAATCAATTTGCACAAGTTCTAAAAACTCTTCTAACAGGCGTTTTTCATTCATGCTAGTTTCCCCTCCATTTTTAAAGCGGTATATTTCCATGCTTTTTGTCCGGCCGGATTTCTCTTTTGCTCTTCAGCATGTCAAACGTTTGGATCAGCTTCTTCCGCGTCTCTTTCGGATCGATGATATCGTCTACAATGCCGTATCTTGCAGCGGCAAAAGGGCTTGAAGCGTGCATGCATTTCCGGATTTTTTCCTCGCGGGCGGCCCGCGGGTCTTCCGACCGTTCGATTTCCTTCGCGAACAGCACATCCGCAGCTTCCGAGGCGCCCATCACTGCAATTTCTGCATTCGGCCAAGCAAACACGGCATCAGCTCCAAGCGCCTTGCTGTTTAAAGCGACATATGCTCCGCCGTATGCTTTTCTTAAAATGACCGTCACCTTGCAGACGGCGGCTTCCGCATACGCGTAAAGGATTTTAGCGCCGTGTCTGATCACCCCGCCGTGCTCTTCGCGTATTCCCGGAAGAAAGCCGGGACAATCCACCAAAGTCAAAATCGGGATCTGAAAGGAATCGCAAAAACGGATAAACCGGGCGATTTTGTCAGCCGCATCCATGCTGAGGCTTCCGGCTAAATACTTCGGCTGGTTGGCCACGATCGCCGCCGTTTCCCCCGCTATCCTTGCAAAACCGATCACCGCGTTTTTGGCAAAGTGGCGCTGCACTTCAAAAAATGTTCCGCTGTCTGCGATTTCCGCGATGATCTGTTTGATGTCATACGGCCGCTGACCGTCTTCAGGCAGAATCGTCATTAAATCAGGCCTTACCTCATCGTCTTTCGCCTTTCTCGCCTTAGCCGGGGGCTTTTCTTCGTGATTCTGGGGGATGTAGGACAAGAGCTTGCGCACCTCACTGAGGACGGCCTCATCGGAATCCCCGGAAAAATGGGCATTCCCGCTGATTGAATTATGTATATAGGCGCCCCCCAATTCTCCGGAGCTGACAGCTTCGCCTGTCGCCGTTTTGATGACTTTCGGACCGGTAATGAACATCTGTCCGGTTTTTTCGTTCATGAAAACGAAGTCGGTCAAAGCTGGAGAATAAACCGCGCCGCCCGCACAAGGGCCGAGAATGACAGAGATTTGCGGAATGATGCCTGAGCAAAGGACATTTCGGTAAAAAATATGACCGTATCCATCTAATGATAGCACACCCTCTTGAATTCTCGCACCACCTGAGTCGTTCAGACCGATGAAAGGGGCCTTATTTTTGAGGGCAAGATCCATGACGGCCGCTATTTTTTTGGCGTGCATTTCTCCGAGCGCTCCGCCGGTGACGGTAAAATCCTGGGAAAACAGATAAACGGGCCGCCCATCGATTTTTCCGAATCCCGTGACAACCCCGTCGCCTAACGGGCCGCCGGACTGCCGGCTTCTGGCAAAAGCATTCAGCTCAGTGAACGTTCCCTCATCAAGCAGAAGATCGATTCTCTCTCTGGCGGTGAGCTTGCCTTTTTGCTTCTGCCTGTCGATCCGTTCCTGCCCGCCCCCTAGCAAAGCTTGTTGACGGCTGTTGTTTAAATCGTCGACTCTTTCAAACATATTCATCGTGTTCTGCCCCTTCTCTATTTGATTCTTACACGAAACTTGTCCGATGAAAAAAAGCAGTATAAAATAATGGGAGATTAAAAAACAGAGGTGAAAAGCTTGTCTCGAAAATTCATCAAATTCATGGTTATTTTAATGATCGGCGTCATGGTGCTGACGACTCTGCTTACCGGACTCAGCATGATTTTTTAATACAAATCATGAAAGCAGGCGGCTCTTTTTGCGGAGAAACGCCTGCTTTTCTTCAAGCCCGGACTTCCGCAGGAATAGAAAAAACCGCACGGGTTTCCCCCTGTTCCATTAGATTGACCAATGAAGGAGAAACTCATGCGGTTATGCAGGAGATTTAATTCCTTTAAAGTAGCTCTTAATCACAAGATACTGTTCCATTTCGCCGAGAAAATTGAAAAGAGCAGCGCGCGCTTCAAATTCTTCGCGTGTCGTCGGCAGCTCCATCTCATCAATTTCCTCTCTCATTTTCACGAGCCGCTTCAAAAACTTATGAGCCGTATTGCCGGGATGGATGGCTCCTCTTAAATCATGAAGAAACGCTGCGATCATATGCCCCTGTTCAACCGTCATCGAAATCGACGTAATTTTCGGCAGGACCCTTTCGATAATTTCAAACTGCTTTTCTCTCATTTTAAAGTAGTGATAATAGAGATTTTCGTGCCTGAGAAAGTGATTTTCCACATCACGGTATGCCAGGGTCTTCGCTTCATTGATCAAACGGTGCGTCTCAGGAATCTCTTTTCCCGTCCAGTCCTGTTCCCCGGTCAGCAAATAGCGTTCGATTTCTTCAAAAATCTTGGCAAAGTTATCTTCGATTTTCTGCTGATACTGTTTGAGCTCTTTATCGAGGCTCGGCATGTACAAATTCATCAGCAGGGCAACGCCGATTCCCGTAATGATGATGAGGCATTCATTCCAAATGAGAGAAAGGGTGATCCCTTCTGACATATAAAGATGAAGAATGATGACCGAACTTGTGACGATTCCTTCTTTTATTTTCAGAAGAACGGTTGTCGGAATAAAGAACAGCAGCATCAGACCGATGACAGCCGGATGATAGCCGATCAGTTCAAAAAACGCGTATGAAAAAACGATCGCAAGAATGCATGCCGCAAACCGGGCCCATGATGCCTGAAGGGACCGCTTTTTCGTCACTTGAATACAGAGGATCGTGATGATCCCTGTCGACACAAAATTATGAAGGCCGAGCAGCTGTGCGATATAGATGGCCAATGCTGTGCCAAGCGCTGTTTTTAATGTGCGATAACCTATTTTAAACATCGTTAACCCCAATCTTTTCTGCTAGTCTTAGTGAATAAAAAAGAAGAAGATCAGTATCTTCTTCAGCTTATTTTATAGTATTTTCTCTAAAAAGTCTTGAGCTCTTTTCGATTTTGGAGAAGAAAAAAACGCTTTAGGATCATCGTCTTCGACAATGGTTCCTTCATCCATGAAAAGCACCCTGTCGGCGACTTCTTTGGCAAAGCCCATTTCGTGCGTCACGATCACCATCGTCATCCCGGTTTTCGCCAAATCCTGCATCACCTGAAGCACTTCTTTGACCATCTCAGGATCAAGGGCCGATGTCGGCTCGTCAAACAGCATGATGTCCGGATTCATCGCCAGCGCCCTCGCAATCGCAACGCGCTGCTTTTGCCCCCCTGATAAACGGTTCGGATAATCATCTTTTTTATCGATAAGCCCCACTTTCTCAAGCAGTTCTTCCGCTTTTTTCGCTGCTGCCTGTTTGCTTTCTTTTTTGACATGGACAGGTGCATACGTAATATTTTCAAGAACCGTTTTATGCGGAAACAAATGAAAATGCTGAAAGACCATGCCGATGTTCTCTCTGATTTTCAGCACATTTGTTTTCGGTCTTGTAATCTCTTGATCCTGAATGAAAATGCTGCCCTCCGTCGGCTTTTCGAGCATGTTTAAGCAACGCAGAAACGTGGACTTGCCTGAGCCTGACGGACCGATGACAGCGGCTACTTCGCCTTTTTCAAAGGAAACGGAAATATGTTTAAGCACCTCGTGCTTTCCGAAAGATTTTGAGAGATTGCGAACATTAATCATTGACATTCAGCTTCCTTTCAATCGCTTTGCCGACAAACGTCAGGATCAAAACGAGCACATAGTAGATGAGACCCGCAAACAGCATCGGCTCAAGCGGGCTGTAGATCGCCGCTCCCGCCTGATAGCTTCGTCTCATAATATCGCCGAGTCCGATGACGGTGACAACAGCCGATTCCTTTGTCAGTGTAATCGATTCGTTGATCAGCGCTGGCATGATATTTTTAAAGGCCTGCGGCAGCAAGAGATCCTTCATCATCTTTGCATACGGGACGCCCAGCGCCATCGCCGCTTCTTTTTGCCCTTTGTCGATCGCATTGATTCCGGCTCTGATGATTTCTGACACATAAGCGGCGGAATTTAAGCCGAATGCGATGACGGCCGCCCAGTAAGCATCAATATCGAAGCCCAGCACCTGAGGCAGCCCGTAATAGACGATCATCAGCTGCAGAACAAGCGGTGTCCCCCGGAATATGGAAGTGTAAAAATCGGCAATCCATGCGAGGGGCTTGATCGAACTGATTTTTAAAAGCGTAATCAAAACCCCCAGCAAAAATCCAAGCACGGCCGCAGCCGCGACCACTTTTAAGGTGACGCCCAAGCCTTCCAAAATGAAAGGCATCTCGGGTATTGTACTAGAAAAATCAAGAAAATTCATGTGACTCTCCCTCTCCCGCCTCATCATCAAAGAGGCGCACATCGCTTTAGAAAAAAAAGTTCAACAAAAAGTTGAACTTTTCACGCTTACTTTTTCGTTTCTCCGCCGAACCATTTTTCTTTCAGCTTTTCAAGTTCTCCGCTTTTCTCCATTTCTTCAAGCGCTTTGTTGAACTTCTCGGTCAAATCGCTTCCCTTTTTGAAGGCGATCGCGGAGCCGGCTTTTTCATCCGGTTCTTTCGGCAGATTGTAGCCAACCAGTTCTTCATTTTTATTAATATATTTTTCGGCAACGATATCCTCTATGATTGCTGCGTCAAAGCGGCCCGCTTTGATTTCTTCGGTTAAATCCGAAATGCGGTTGCGGTTTTCAACTTTTAAATTATAATCCGGCGTAAGCTCCTTCGCTTTTTCTTCCTGAATGGAGCCAAGCTGCACGCCGACCGTTTTTCCTTTCAAATCGTCAAGCGATTTGATGCCGCTTGATTTTTTTGTAACGATCATGTTGTGAGCCGTATAATAGACGTTTGAAAAATCGACCTGCTTTTTGCGTTTAGGCGTCGGCGTCATTCCTGAAAGCACGATGTCGACTTTGTTTGTTTTAAGAGCGGTCACCAGGCCGTTGAAGTCCATGTCTTTCACTTCGATTTCATGGCCCGTTTTTTTAGCCAGTGCATTGGCCAGATCAACATCAAAACCGACAATCTTATCTCCGTCTTTCGATTCAAAAGGCGGGTAATCGGCTGAAGTTCCCATCACCAATGTTTTTTTATCAGCAGAACTGCTGCTCGTCCCGCATGCAGTCAATGCAAATGTGACACATGCTGCCACTACCATTAACATCCATTTTTTCATGTTGTGTATCCCCCTGAACCTTTTTTGAATATTTATTCGTTGATATGTATTTTAAACATTTTCTAGGCCAGATGCAATACCATTTTGAAAAATAACTGAAAAACCTTCAAACAAGCCTTTAAATACCAATTGAAAGCCTATGTTTTTATCTTTCTGATTGCATATAAAAAGAATTTTTATACATAAAAAAAGCCTGCCACTGTTTTGGCAGGCGGTATTTCCTTTACCTTATACTTCTTCACAGTATTCTTCAAACAATCCTTGTAGCTTAGTGATGACAGCCATCGGCTCATAGCCTTCAATTTCATGGCGTTCGACCATTTTTAAAATCTTGCCGTCTTTTAAAAGAGCGAATGACGGAGAAGAGGGCGGATATCCTTCAAAATATTCCCTTGCTCGAGCCGTCGCTTCTTTGTCTTGTCCGGCAAAAACGGTGACGAGATGATCCGGGCGCTTATCGTAATGAACCGCATGATGTGCGGCTGGCCTTGCAATTCCCCCTGCACAGCCGCAGACGGAGTTGACCATCACAAGCGTAGTCCCTTTTTTCGTGAGCGCTTCATCGACCTCTTCAGGCGTTTTCAATTCGGTGTAGCCGGCAGCCGTTATTTCCTGTCTGGCTTGGCGCACGACATCATTCATAAACAGATTAAAATCCATGTTCACTTTAAGATCTCTCCTTTTTAGCCGCCTTTAGCATGATGCTAAAGGCGCTGTTTGCTCATCTGTTCTAATGATACTTTGAAACCGTCCGAACCGCAAATCAGGCGATTCGTGTTCCTTCAGGTTTATGGCACGGGCAGCCCGGGGAAAAATAAGTAAAGACTCTATCAAATAAAGGAGCACCTTTATGAACCGAAAGAAAGCAATGCTGATTTACAACGGAAATGCAGGACAAAAAAATGTTGAAAAAACACTGGGTGCTGCCGTACCTGTTCTTTCACAGGCTATAGACGAACTCATCGTAAAACCGACGAGAAAGAAACGTGATGCATTCGAATTTTGCCGAAAGATCGGGGAGGATATCGGGCAATTGTTTATATTAGGCGGTGACGGAACGGTGCACGAATGTATTAACGGCATCAGCCAGCTTCAAACGAAGCCAGATATCGGCATTCTCCCGGGCGGCACATGCAACGACTTTTCGAGGGCGCTCCGCATTCCCCAGAACATTGAAAAAGCGGCGGAAGCGCTCGTCAATGGAAAACCTGTCCCGGTCGATGTGTTAAAAGCAAATGATCATTATTGTCTCAACTTCTGGGGCATCGGATTGATTACGGAAGCTTCCACCCATATCAATCAAACGGAAAAAGCGCTGCTCGGGAGAATCAGTTATTTTACAAGCGCACTGCGGACCATCTCCAATCTTGAGCCTTTCTCTTTCCGCCTGTCGATCGACGGAGAAGAGTTTACTGACGAAGCGGTCATGGTGGTCGTGCTGAACGGACCATTTATCGGAACAAACAAGATCCCCCTTCCGCAGCTGAGCATTAACGACGGAAAAGCGGACATCCTCGTCTGCCGGAATACGAATCTGGCTGCATTGAAAGAACTTTTTGCAATGGATGATCCCGAATGGGATTCCTTTGCAGGCGAGCTCTCCTATTATCAGGGGCAAACCGTTGAAGTTGAAACCGCCCTCCCAATGGAAGCCGATACAGACGGCGAAATCTGCACAAAAACGCCGGCTTCAATCGAGGTGCTAAACGGACATCTCCGCATGCTCGCCCCCTTAGAAAAAGAAAAGAGCTGACCCTTAACGGGCCAGCTCTTCTTTTTTAATAAATGGAAGTATGATCATCGATTTGTTCCAAAATCTCTTTCACACGGGCAAGGAATCTGCCGCAAACGAGGCCGTCAAGCACTCTGTGGTCGAGGGATAAGCACAGGTTCACCATATCTCTGACCGCGATCATGCCATGCTCCATGACGACGGGACGCTTGACGATCGATTCAACCTGCAGGATGGCCGCCTGCGGATGGTTGATGATCCCCATTGACTGAACCGACCCGAACGAACCGGTATTGTTGACCGTGAACGTACCTCCGCTCATATCCCCGCTCGTCAGCTTGCCGCTTCTGACCTTATGAGCCAGTTCGGAGATTTCTCTCGCGATGCCTTTAATCGTTTTTTCATCGGCATGCTTGATGACAGGAACGTACAGCGCATCGTCAGTCGCTACTGCAATTGAGATGTTGATGTCTTTTTTCTGAATGATTTTATCTCCGGCCCACATGCTGTTCATTTGCGGGAATTCCTTCAGCGCCTGTGCGACCGCTTTGACAAAGAACGCGAAAAAGGTCAGGCTGAAGCCCTCTTTCTTCTTAAATTCGTCCTTTATTTTGTTGCGGTAGCTCACAAGACTTGTAACATCCACTTCCATCATCGTCCAGGCATGAGGGATTTCATGCTTGCTTCTGACCATATTGGTCGCAATCGCATGACGGATTCCGGTCACAGGAATCTCGACGTCTCCAGCCGCACTTTGAGGCGGTGCAGCTTGAGGGGCGGCTTGCGCCGGCTTTTGGACGGGCTCACTCGCTCCCGCGGCATTTGTATCCGGCTGTTTTTCCGGCGCCGCATCAGCTTGAGGAGCAGCTCCGGAAGCAATGATGCGCTGGATGTCTTTTCTGGTGATCCGTCCGCCGGCACCGGTACCTTCCACCTGCTCCAAATCAATGTTGTGCTCACCGGCAAGTCTCAGCACCGCCGGGGAATAACGTTTTTTCTGAGATGTATCTTTTTCCTCCGGTTTGGCCGGCTCCGCTTCCGCTTGATCCAGATTGGAAACAGCCTCAGCCTCCGGTTTCGCTTCTTCGTTTGTTTCGACTTTGCAGATGACGTCTCCGACTTGCAGAGTTTCGCCTTCTTTCCCGACAAGCTCGGTAATCGTTCCCGTGAACGATGAAGGGACTTCAGCATTGACCTTATCCGTCATCACTTCAGCAATCGGATCGTATTTGTTGACGTGATCTCCGACGCTGACAAGCCATTTGCTGATGGTTCCCTCCGTCACGCTCTCCCCGAGCTGCGGCATTGTCATTTGTTCCACTGCCATACGATATGTCCTCCTTCGCTATATTAAAACTCGGCCAATTCTCTCATTGCTGCTTCTGCTTTATCCGGATTGACCATAAAGAATTTTTCCATTGTAGGAGCATACGGCATTGCCGGGACGTCAGGGCCCGCCAACCGCTTAATCGGCGCATCCAAATCGAACAGGCAATGCTCTGAAATGATCGCGGCTACTTCACTCATAATGCTGCCTTCCTTCGTATCCTCGGTCATCAGAAGCACTTTGCCCGTTTTGGAAGCCGCTTCAATAATCGCTTCCTGATCGAGCGGATATACTGTTCTTAAATCAAGGATATGTGCGGAAATCCCGTCTTTGGCAAGCCGCTCGGCAGCCTGAAGGGCGAAATGGACGCACAATCCGTATGTGATGACGGTAATGTCTTCGCCTTCCCGCTTCACATCCGCCTTTCCGATCGGCAGCACATAGTCGTCACTCGGCACTTCGCCCTTGATCAGCCGGTACGCACGTTTATGCTCGAAGAACAGGACAGGGTCGTCATCGCGGATGGCCGCTTTCAAAAGCCCTTTGACATCATAAGGTGTCGAAGGCATGACGATTTTCAGCCCGGGCTGGTTGGCAAATACGGATTCAACTGACTGAGAATGGTACAGCGCGCCGTGCACGCCTCCGCCGTAAGGTGCGCGGATGACGATCGGACAATTCCAGTCATTGTTGGAGCGGTAGCGGATTTTTGCCGCTTCTGAAATAATCTGGTTGACAGCCGGCATGATAAAATCTGCAAACTGCATTTCGGCGACCGGTCTCATCCCGTACATGGCAGCCCCGATTCCGACGCCGGCAATTGCGGATTCCGCCAAAGGCGTGTCCATCACCCGCTCTTCGCCGAACTGGTCGTAAAGACCGGCTGTTGCCTTGAACACACCGCCTTTTTTGCCGACATCCTCCCCTAAAACAAAGACGCGGGAATCCTTTTCCATTTCTTCTTTCAAAGCCAAAGTGACAGCATCTATATATGACATAACTGGCATTGTTCTTCCCCCTTACTCCGCATAAACATGCCGCAGCGCATCTTCCGGATCTGCATAAGGTGCATGTTCAGCATAATCTGTTGCTTCATTGACGATGGTTGTGATCTCATCCGACATTTGCTTCTCAGACTGGTCGTCCAGAAGCCCTGTTTCTTTTAAGTAATGCGCGAATTTGTTAAGCGGATCATTTTTCTTCGCCTCCGCCACCTCTTCGCGCTCTCTGTAGCTTCGATCATCATCATCGCTGGAGTGCGGGGTCAGCCGGTATGATATCGTTTCGATTAATGTCGGACCTCCGCCTCTTCCGGCACGTTCCCTTGCTTCTTTAACCGCTTTGTAGACTTCAAGCGGATCATTTCCGTCAACGGTCACGCCGGGCATGCCGTAACCGACGGCGCGGTCGGAAATGTTTTCACAAGCCACCTGCTTTTCGTAAGGAACCGAAATGGCGTATTTATTGTTTTCACACATGAAAATGACGGGAAGCTTATGAACGGCGGCAAAGTTCGCCCCTTCATGGAAGTCCCCCTGGTTTGAAGAGCCTTCGCCGAACGTCACAAAAGTCGCGATGTCTTTCTTTTCAAGCCTTCCGGCAAGCGCTACACCCACCGCGTGCGGAACTTGCGTTGTCACTGGCGAAGAGCCCGTGACGATCCGGTTTTTCTTTTGACCGAAGTGGCTCGGCATCTGCTTTCCTCCCGAATTCGGATCCTCGGCTTTTGCAAACGCCGACAGCATTAAATCTTTTGCCGTCATGCCAAAAGCAAGGACAACGCCCATATCTCTGTAATATGGAAGCACATAATCGTTCTCACGGTCTAATGCAAATGCCGCTCCGACCTGGGCGGCTTCCTGTCCTTGACAAGAGATGACAAAAGGAATTTTGCCTGAACGGTTTAAGAGCCACATCCGCTCATCTAGTTTTCTGGCTAAAAGCATGGTTTTGTACATGTCGATTGCTTGTTCATCTGTTAATCCAACTGCTTCATGACGGTTATTGCCCATTTTTTTCACTCCTTCATGCTTTCTAAAAATGAATCGCCTTTCCATCTACGGCAAGGGCGGCTTCTCCGATCGCCTCCGACAGCGTCGGATGCGGATGGATCGTTTGTCCGACTTCCCACGGGGTGGCGTCAAGCACCTTTGCCAGACCGGCTTCAGATATCATGTCTGTCACATGCGGGCCGATCATGTGAACGCCCAAAATATCATCTGATTCGCGATCGGCGACGATTTTGACAAAGCCGTCCGTCTCACCGTACACGAGCGCTTTGCCAATCGCCTGAAACGGAAATTTGCCTACTTTGACGCTTTTGCCCTGTGCCTTCGCCTCATCCTCTGTCAAGCCGACCGATGCGGCTTCAGGACTTGAATAGATGCATTTTGAGACAAGCGAATAGTCGATGGCGTGCGGATTCTCGCCAGCAATATGCTCAACAGCCGTAATCCCTTCATGGGAAGCAGCATGTGCAAGCTGAAGGCCGCCGATCACATCTCCGATCGCATAGATGTGGGATTCTTTTGTCTGGTACATGCTGTTTGTCGCGATAAAGCCGTTTTCGACTTGGATATCTGTGTTTTCCAGACCGATCCCTTCAACATTTGCCTGCCTTCCGACAGATACGAGCATTTTCTCAGCGGAATAGGTCTGTTTTTCTCCGTCTTTTTCCGCTTGAATGCTGACCGTATCGCCTTTCGCCAATGTGTCGGGCAGCACTTTCGCTCCCGTGATGATGGTGATGCCTTTTTTCGCCAGCTGCGTCTGCATTTCTTTAGAAATATCGGCATCTTCAGTCGGCAAAATCCGGTCTGCATACTCAATGACGGTCACGTCAACACCGAAATCGCACAGCATGGAAGCCCACTCGATTCCGATGACACCTCCTCCGACAATCAGCATGGAAGCCGGAAGCTGCTCAAGTTCAAGCGCTTCGTCGGATGACAGCACGTTTTCCCCGTCAAGCTCAAGCCCTGGCAGCGACCTGGGCCTTGAGCCTGTGGCGATGATGACGTTTTTCGGTATGAGCATCTCATTCTCATCCCCGTTTGCCATCTCAACGGAAACCGTCCCCGGCATCGGGGAAAAAATCGACGGCCCGAGAATCCGTCCGATTCCTTCGTAAACATCAATCTTTCCTTTTTTCATCAAGTGTTTGACACCGTTGTGCAGCTGGTCAATTATTTTTTGTTTTCTGCTTTGAACTTGAGAAAACCGCAGGCCGACTTCAGAAATGACCACTCCGAATTCGTCCGCCTTTTTTGCTGTCCTGTAAACTTCCGCGCTTCTTAGGAGCGCTTTCGACGGGATGCAGCCTTTATGAAGGCACGTGCCGCCGAGTTTCCGCTTTTCAACGACGGCTGTTTTCAGCCCCAGCTGCGAAGCTCTGATGGCAGCCACATAGCCGCCTGTGCCCCCTCCAAGAATCACGAGATCGTATTCAGTTGCCATGACTTTCCCTCCTCTGGTTCGGATACTGTTTCGCCTCTTCTTCGCCGTTCAATACGCGAAATGCACCTTCAGCCAATGCTTGAAGCTCATTTTCTCCCGGAAAGACGACGACATCCGAAATCCAGTCTATGTATTGTCTGATCGAGGTAACAAACGATTTTCCGTACGCCAGTCCGCCTGTCAAAATAATGACATCGACTTCGCCTTTTAAGACGGCGCTGGCCGCCCCGATTTCTTTGGCGATTTGATAAGCCATCGCTTCATAGATGAGCGCAGCCTTATGATCGCCTTCCTTGATCATTTTCTCAACTTTAACCGCATCCGTCGTGCCGAGATAGCCGGCGAGGCCTCCGCCGCCGACTAGCATTTTCATCAGCTCGCCTTTCGTATACTTGCCGGAGAAGGCCATTTCGATCAGATCACCCGCAGGAATGGTTCCGGCCCGCTCCGGACTGAGCGGACCTTCTCCGTGGAGGCCGTTGTTGACATCGATCACCCGACCGTGGCAATGAACGCCGGTCGTAATGCCGCCTCCCATGTGGGTGATGATCATTTTCATATCTTCATACCGCTTTCCAAACTGCCAGGCCGCTTTCCTCGCGACAGCTTTTTGGTTGAGCGCGTGAAAAATACTGCGCCTTTCAATGGCCGGCGTGCCGGAAATTTTTGCGATAGGGGCCATTTCATCCACAACAACGGGGTCGACGATAAAAGCGGGAATATTTAATCCGTCGGCAATCTCCCTGGCGATGATACCCCCGAGATTTGATGCATGCTGCCCCGCATATCCGTTCTTCAAATCGGTGATCATCGCATCGTTGACTTCGTAAGTGCCGCCTTCAATCGGTCTGAGCAGCCCTCCCCGGGCGCAAACGGCATCCAATTTAGAAATATTGATTCCCTGTTCATGCAGGGTTTCGAGTATCGCCTGTTTTCTGAACGAATATTGATCAATAATGGTTTGGTATTGCTGTAACTCAGCCTCGTCATGACGGATTGATTTTTCGAAAATCGAACGGTCATCATGAAAAACGCCGATCTTTGTAGATGTTGATCCCGGATTGATGACGAGAATACGTTTTTCCTGTACCTGCATTGATATAAAACCTCCAATAGCGAATAGGGGTTATGATCTTAACGCCTGCTTAAAATGTGATGGCCGTTTTGCAAAAATTGACTTCTCGATTGGCGCATGCGCTCAATACGCTCTTCAGCCAGGCGGTCTGCGGCCAAGTATGTCGGAATGCGGTCGCGTTTTGAAATTTCAAGGACGCGTTCAATATTTCCGTAGATGCCTTCGACTTTTTTCAGCGCGCGCTCTGAATTATAGCCGTAAAGCTCGTCAGCGACATTGATGACGCCGCCGGCATTGATGACATAGTCAGGGGCATAAACGATACCCATGTCGTGGATTTGATCCCCGTGGCGCGTTTCTTTCAGCTGATTGTTGGCTGCCCCGGCAATCACTTTGGCTTTCAGCTGCGGAATCGTATCATCGTTGATTGTCGCTCCCAGAGCACACGGTGCATATATATCGCACTCCTGTGAATAAATATCATCCGGATCGACGGCACGGGCGCCGAATTCGGCGACTGCGCGTTCGACCGCTTCTTTATTGATGTCGGTCACGATCAGTTTCGCGCCTTCTTCGTGGAGATGACGGCACAGATTGTATGCCACGTTTCCGACCCCTTGGACAGCAACGGTTTTTCCTTCAAGCGAATCTGTCCCGAAGGCCTCTTTTGCCGCAGCCTTCATCCCTTTATATACCCCGTAAGCCGTTACCGGGGAAGGATTGCCAGATGAACCGAAAGCAGGCGAAATGCCTGTAACAAAATCAGTTTCGTCATGAATGATGTCCATATCTTCAACGGTTGTACCGACGTCTTCCGCGGTGATGTATCTGCCGTTCAGCCCTTGAATGTAACGGCCGAAAGCGCGGAACATTTCTTCGTTTTTATCTTTGCGCGGATCGCCGATAATAACGGTTTTGCCTCCTCCGAGGTTCAGTCCGGCCGCCGCGTTTTTATAGGTCATTCCCCGCGCAAGGCGCAGCGCATCTTCAATTGCGGCTTCTTCACTTTCATATGTCCACATTCTCGTGCCGCCGAGAGCCGGCCCGAGCGTCGTATCATGAATCGCGATGATCGCTTTTAATCCGGACTGTTTATCTTGGCAAAATACCAATTGCTCATAGTCATACTGTTCCATATATCGAAATAGTTCCATTTTTTATTCCTCCTCTTGTCGTGCTTCAGACGTACACAGCGCCAAAGCAATCGAATACAGCTTGTTTTCTGCGGAATCGGCCCTGCTTGTCAAGGCGATGGGCGCTTTTGCCCCTGCCAAAATGGCTCCCACTTTCGCACCCGCAAAATGAATCAATGATTTGTAAAGGACATTGCCTGTTTCAATTGAAGGAACAAGCAGGATGTCAGCCTCGCCCGCAACGATTCCGGAAATGTTTTTATGCCGGGCGGCAAGCGGTGAGATCGCGTTATCCAACGCAAGAGGCCCGTCAACGATGCAATTTTTGATTTGGCCCCGATGATTCATCTGCGTCAAGGCAGCTGCATTTAATGTCGCTTCCATTGCGGGATTCACCGTTTCCACCGCGGCGAGGCAAGCGGCTTTCGGCATTTGCACGCCGACCGCTCTCGCCACGCCGACTGCGTTTTCTAAAATTTGTTTCAGCTCATCAAGCTTGGGGCTGATATTCATTGCCGCATCTGTTACATAAATCAGCCTCTCAAACCCGCTGACTTCAAAAGCTGCTACATGTGACAGCACATGCGAGGAACGGAGCCCGTACTCTTTATTCAAAACGGCTTTTAATAGCACGGCTGTCGGGACATTCCCCTTCATGAGAACATCAGCATTTCCGCTTTTGACAGCTTGAACGGCAATTCTCGCCGAATCCGCCGGCGATTCCGAATGAATGATATCCACGTGCCGTTTTGAAATGTTCTGTTCTGTCATCATATGCCTGATCTTTTCTCTGTGCCCAATCAGCAAGAACCGGGCAAATTGTTTGTCGACCGCAAGTTTGACTGCTTGCAGCACTTCGTCATCTTCTGCATGTGCGACGGCGACCGTTTTATTGTCAAGCTCCGCCGCTTTTTGCAATAATTGTTTCAGCTTCATAGTACCCACCTTTCTTAGCAAACATCCGCCCACTATATCATGCAAGTTTCGTGCCAGTATAAAAAAGCGGTTCGGTACTGTGATCCTGTTTTACAGTTTGCATGATTTTGCACTCATTTTGCAATTTATCGCATGCTATCTTTTGCAAGATTGTATTTATCCATTTTGTAATAGAGATTGCGGATACTGATTCCAAGCGCTTTCGCCGTTTTCGTTCTGTTGTATTGATGCTTTTCAAGCGTTTCTTTTATGACATGAGCTTCAAACCGTTCAACCGCATCAGACAGCTTTTCCTCTTCAATCTCAGGGAAAGCTGCTCCGGCTTCCACCTTTTTTTTCGGACGGTCTGCTTCAGGCAGGTGTTCGAGATCAATCCATTCCATTTGCGGTTTTAAAAAGATCATCGCCCGCTCAAGGACATTTTCAAGCTCTCTGACATTCCCCGGCCACTTCCGTGCTTTTAACGATTTGAGTGCGTTTTTCGTGAGCCCCTTTACATTGCGTCCGTATTCTTGATTGATCTTCCCAATCAAATGCCTGCTCAAGGCTTCGATATCCTCTTTCCGCTGCCTGAGCGGCGGAATTGATATCGGATAGCGATTGATCCGGTAGTACAAGTCTTCGCGAAACCTGCCCTCAGCGAGCGCTTTTTCAATATTGACGTTTGTCGCTGCGATGACCCGGACGTTCACAGAAATCGGTTTGGTCCCGCCGACTCTGACAATTTCTTTTTCCTGAAGAACGCGGAGGAGCTTCGCTTGTGTGTTTTGCGTGAGCTCTCCGATTTCATCCAAGAAAATGCTGCCGTTGTTCGCCTCTTCAAAAAATCCTTTTTTGCCGCCGCGGCGCGCGCCTGAAAAAGCGCCTTCTTCATAGCCGAACAGCTCTGATTCAAGCAGTGATTCCGAAATGGCCGCACAATTGACGCGAACAAACTTATTATACTTTCGGTCACTTTCGTTATGTATGGCATGGGCAAAAAGCTCTTTCCCCGTTCCCGATTCGCCTCTCAGCAAAATCGTCGCAGGCGTCTTCGCCCCCAATTTCGCCTGTTCCAGCGCGACGAGCATCTGCTCGCTTGAACCGATGATATCGGCAAATGTATATTTCGCCTCGAGTGTACGGATAATCTGGCGCGCTCTGTTCAGCTCGTTTGTGAGCGATTGAATTTCAGATACATCGTGAATAACACCGACGCTCCCTTTTAAAATACCGTCAACAATAATCGGCGCGACATTGACGATCACTTCTTTTTTATTGGGGCCGACTTTCATTCTGACCCCTCTGACAGGGCGCCTCGTTTCAAGCACTTTCAAATGCATGCTTTCACCTTCGGATATGTCGGTATTGGCCGGCTTCCCGATCACCTGGTCTTTTGTCAGGCCCGTCATCTTTGTATACGCCCTGTTGATCATCATCCCGTTTCCGTTTTCATCAACGACCGATATCGCTTCATCCGAAGATTGAATGATCGCTTCAAGCATCGTTCTGACTTCCTTCAGGTTGGTCACCTCTTCAGCCAGCTCGACCGCATCGGTAATGTCCTTAAATATGCTAAGCGCCCCGAGCAGCGTCCCTCCGTCATCGATAATCGGAATTCTGGTCGTGACGATCTGCCTGTTCGGATGGAGAAATTGTTTTTGATGATACTCAGGCTCTCTCGTATTGAGAATGCGCGGCAGCTTCGTCGTCGGGATCACGCTTTGAATATGCTGGCCGATCGCTTCAGTGCGCTTTGTCCCGGTCATCACTTCCGCCATTTTGTTAAACAAAATGATCTCTTCGTTAATGTCGATAAAAATCATGCCGTCATTCATAGAGTTGAAAATACGGTCGTGTTTATACGTCTGCTCTTTTAACATTTGGATGAGCTGCTGCTTTTCGTTCATCAGCTGAGAGATGATATAAGCGAGCGATCCCGGCACCACGATCGTACTGTCGTGCTTTTTTCGCATCAGTTGCTTTAATACGCCGGCGTCTCCGGTCGTTTCAATGATGATATCGATCTGTTCTGTGATGTACGGCGCCCAATCGAGCGCCGTTTCGATATCGTTTTTTTGCGCGATGAAAAGCCCGGGAGCTTCCGGATTTTTATCGATGACCGCCTCGATATGCATCGTCTTTGTTTTCAGCAGCACATCCAAGAGAGCGGTCCCCCCTTTTCCAGCACCAACGATCAGTACTTTTTGCATCATCCCTTTACCCCTTTGTATGAAAAATTTTGCACACTATCACGTTCACTTGCAACAATTTGCACAACATCTATGTTATCATGTTTTCCTTTCTTGACAAACTTTTTTTTCAAATAGACAATAAAGGTAAATCTTTGGTAAGGGGATTCGTGTATGGGGAGAATGATCGCACTGCTCGTTTTGCTGATACCGGGAGGCCTGGCTGCTCTCGGAATTAAATTGATGCGCGACACTGTTTTCGGCGTTTTGATCAGCCCGTTTCAGATCCTTTGGCTTCAGGGGCTGGCGGGGTTCATATGCTTCGCAGGCGGCCTTTATTTATTAGGCGGATTTATTCTATACAGAGACAGAAAACGCAACCAAGTAAGCCCCCGCTTTAGAAAAAAGCAGAGCGGCCGCGAGGTGTGATCTCTGCGAACGGAAAGCAAAAAGCCGCAGATATTGTCTGCGGCTTTCAGATTGTTGACAAAATCCCAAAACGACTTTTAGTTTTGGGATTTTGTCATCCTTTCAGCGTGTCACATCTCGGCTTTTATTTTTAACGCTTTTTCGGGAAAATCGGTGAAGAAACCGTCAATTCCTTCAGCAATCAGCTTTTTCATCTCCTCTTCACGGTTGATGGTGAACGGCCGGACCGCTTTTTGTTTCAAATGGGCGTTTTTGATCATGTCAACCGACATTGAACGGCGATACGGATGAAATCCTGTAGCCGGAATCATTTCAATGTACTCCTCCGGCTTGTAGATGACATCCATGTAAAGCGCGGCCAACTCGATACTTGGATTCAATCTGCTGCATAACGCAAGGCTTTCATGATTAAATGATGAAAGAATGATCCGGTCTTGAAGGCCGTACGCTTCAATCATCGACATCACCTTTTCTTCCATCCCTTCATAACGGATAATGCTGTTTTTCAATTCCACATTGAGAAGAAATTCAGCATCTGCCGCCCACTCAAACACTTCTTCAAGGGTCGGTACCGGGACAGAGCCGGTTTTTTCTGAAAAACGGTGGCTTGCGTCTCCGCGCTTGATCTCCTTATATGTAAGATCCTTCACATATCCTTTCAGCGAAGTCGTCCTGTCAAGCTTTTCATCATGTATTACAACAAGACGTCCGTCTTTTGCCATTTGTACATCCAATTCGATGCCGTCTGCACCGATGGCCGCCGCCTGCTTAAACGCCGCCATTGTATTTTCGGGGAAAGTGCCTGAAGCTCCTCGGTGTGCAAATATTTTCGTCATTTCTGGTTCACCTCTACAAGAATTGCAAGTTTATATCCCATTATGAAGGTCTTACTGTTTTCTTTCCACACATAAGGCCTTTTTTAACATAAACATAACACAAGAACCCCGGTCTTATACCGGGGCCCCTATTGTTATTCGTAATAAGCTGTGACAGCGTCAGCAATCGCGTCTGCCGCTTTTTCCTGATATTCCGGACTTTCGAGTTTAGCTGCATCAGTTTTGTTCGTGATAAAGCCGAGTTCGACTAAAACACTCGGCATTTGAGAATTTTTGATGACATAAAACCCTGATTCTTTTACACCTCTGTCCCGAGTGCCAAGCGCATCCGGAAGGCGTTCTTGAATGTTAGACGCCAGGCGTTCGCTGTCAGCGGCTTGATAGGCAGAATCGAAGTATGTTTCTGTACCTGACGCTTCAGGGACGGCCGAGTTTGCATGAATGCTGATCAGCAAGTCCGAAGCGTGCTTGCTCGCTTTGGCCACCCGGTCTTCCAGCGTCAAAAACGTATCATCCGTTCTTGAGGCGACTGTGGCAGCTCCCTCTTCTTTCAGTTTTTCATCAACCAGCTTTGCCACTTCAAGATTGACATCTTTCTCAAGCAGCCCGTTCCCGACCGCACCGCTGTCTTCGCCCCCGTGACCTGCGTCAACATATACCGTCTTACCGGAAAGCGGCTCAGCTGCAAAAGCAGCTGGAAAAACCGCAATAAACGAAAACAGCAGCAAAACTAAACTCCTCATTAACAGTTTCACGATTAGTTCCTCCTACAATCCCTTTTTGCAAACGATCATTCTTTCTCTTTCATATCTTCAAGCTGTAATGTTCCGTCCTCTGTTTTCGTGTACTTCACTTCCACCTTTGTATCATCCTTGATCCCCTTATATTTATCCCGTTTTTCGGGAGGGACCTGAAACGTCGTTTCTTTACCGTCAATATTGACGGCGACGGTATGCTGATCCGCCAAACCGACAAAGGTGCCTTCTTTCACAAACGTTTCCCCGCCTGTTCCTTTTCGGCTCTCATTATGTTGCGTTGTCCCGCAGCCTGCCAATAGCAGCATAGCGAACAAAACAAGGATGACTCCTTTTTTCATGTCGACCACCTCGCCCGCTGAATTTTTTACACCCCGTACCTTATCTTTAATACCCGGCGGCTGTAAAGCAGGCCACTCCAGCAGATATTCGCCCGATTTACCCGTCCAACGCCCCAGGGATTTCCGAATTGTTAGAAGCCATCCGCTCAAAAACGTCTGTGAAAAACGGTCTACCCAAGGCGAAAAATGGTTGTCATCTGGAAGAAATCAGATCTATTTCATCATTTTTATTTTTTTGTATAAAAAAACGTCTTTTTTCATAAGAAAAAAGACGTTTCATGCGGCTTTCGCTTTATATGATTCAGTCTATGACGCCAATGCACCGGGCGTGAGACAAACTTTGAAAAATAGACGGATACACCGAAAGCTGGCTGTGTGCTATGTGGCTTTTATCAGAACTTGCAGGAATGCATTTTTTAAAGCCCGGCTGCTTCATGACAACATTTAGTCCTTCATAGCGGATGATTTAGCAGCGCTGCTCCTTCCGCAGTTCTCATGCTTATATTTGCTGCTGCAGAGCCTGCTTCCGGTCCATTGTTGACGGCGCCTCTTTAATTTTTTTGGCAGGCACACCGGCTATTGTAATGTTTTCCTCAGTGAAAGATTTGTTGACTACGGCGTTTGCGCCAATCGAAATGCCGTCGGCAATGTGAATGCTGCCAAAGAGCTTTGCTCCAGGCCCGATCCAGACATTGTCTCCGATTGTTGGAACATCGTGGTGAGCGTGATTTTGACCGATGTTAACTCCTTGATGAATGTCACAGTTTGCACCTATTTTTGCATTGCTGTTTACGATGAGCAATCCGTAATGGTTGATCCTCAACCCCGGACCGAAAACATTCACCGGGATGTCAAATCCGAGATTCAATCCTCTCTTTTTATGCAGATACCGGTAAACATGCTTGAACACCTTGGAGTTGGCATTTGAGTAATATTCATGTTTGCGCAAGGCTATCTGATACTTCCAAATATCATCGCCAAACCATTTAGGCCTTTTTCGACTTGAGATTCCTAACGCTTTCTTGTCTTGTTCGAGATAATAGCGAAGATCTGTTTTCGTAAAGATCATCATACCACCCGCTTATTTCATACTTTTAACTCGAGATTGGCTTTTTTCGAAAGGTTTTACATTCTCCGCCATCTATTTCCGTGAAAACAAAAAAAGGGGGAGCCCCCCTTTTTTGTTCATCCTTCGTAAAAACCAACCCAAGTGTTAAAAACATTACTGTAAAATTTCCCTTTGAAATACCATGTTCCATCGCTATCAGAAAATTTGTTACTGAAAACTCCTGAAGAAGATTTTACACATTTTGATGATTTGCTGCTTTTGAATGAGCTTGGCAAGTCACTTGGACAATTGATGTATTGAGCAGTCGGATGTGCAATCACCTCAGATGAATGCGGTGCAGCAAATACCGGCGCTGTAGAAATAAGTAAACCAACAGCCAGAGTCGTACCAGTTAATAATTTATTGACTTTCATTTTAAAACAACTCCTTTTCCATTTATTTCATTTCGATTTCATCATATAACAAACAGGCATGTCTAAAAAGTGCACAAATTACAATATTTTGGTATTTTTTGATAAGCTGTTAGGCTGACTTTACACAATACACACCGTGCTGAAACACAAACAGTACATTTAAGAGCAAAAAAACAGCCTCGTTTATAAAAACGAGACCTTCAAATACTGTATGAAACCCTTCGGATCGCAATTCATCGCAATAAGGCGAAAAATTCATCGGAATTACGATAAACTATTCGTTATAAAAAGGTCGGCAATTCAACGGTAAATCTTCGTCAAAACCGCGCCATGTCAACGTTTAAGAAGCCTTATGCTCCAGTCTCAGCTTGTCTGCGACCATCGCGATGAATTCTGAATTCGTCGGCTTGGCTTTTGACATGCTGACTGTGTAGCCGAAAAGTGACGAAATCGAGTCGATGTTGCCTCTGCTCCATGCGACTTCGATGGCGTGGCGAATCGCCCGTTCGACTCGGCTTGCAGTCGTGTTGAATTTTTTGGCGATATCCGGATAAAGCACTTTTGTAATGCTTCCGAGCAGTTCGATGTCGTTATACACCATGGAGATGGCTTCCCTTAAGTATAAATAGCCTTTTATATGAGCGGGCACGCCGATTTCGTGGATGATGGTCGTAATGCTGGCATCCAGGTTTTTCTTCGGCGATTCCGGCTGCGGCCGAAGCACACTGCTTTGAGAAGACGGGGCACGGTGTGTCAATTGAGATCCGTTTCCGCTGACCTGGCGGATATGGCCGACTAAGTTCTCCATGTCAAAAGGCTTCAAAATAAAATACGACGCGCCCAAATCTACAGCTTTTTTCGTCACGTCTTCCTGACCGAACGCCGTCAGCATAATGACATTCGGCTGCTTTTTAAGCTGCGATTCCCTCAGCCTTTCAAGAACGGCCAATCCGTCGAGGTGAGGCATGATAATATCCAGCACAAGCACATCGGGCTCCTTGTCTTTAAACAACGAAAGGCATTCCTGTCCGTTGTATGCGACACCAAGTACTTCCATGTCGCTTTGTCCCTCGATATATTCGCTTAATAGGCCGACAAGCTCCCTGTTATCATCAGCAACACATACTTTAATTTTCTCCACGTTTCTTCCTCCCCAATGTGTATGTTGATAAATTTCATCATTCTTTTTCTAATATGTTTAATTCGACAGCACCACTTTATTCCCTTTTTTTAAAAAGGATTTTTCCAATAATAGTGGTATCTCTCGCTTTTTCTCTGTTTTTTTCTGATTTTCTCGATTTTTCGACTCGAAATGCGACTTGACAAACCGGGGAACGTGAATTTGTCGAAAAATCTTTTCTTCTTTCATTTTAACGCACAACGCGCAAGAAAAAAAGACGAAATCAAAAACTGCCGGAGGAATCCGGCAGTCAGCTTGCTTTTTCTTTTTTATAAACATCGATTCCCGCTTCAGACAGCATCCATTCAATATGCACGCCGTATCCGCTCGTTGGATCATTGACGAAAACGTGAGTTACGGCGCCAATGATCTTTCCGTTTTGGATGATCGGGCTTCCGCTCATCCCTTGAACGATGCCTCCTGTTTTGCTCAACAGCCTCGGGTCGGTAATTTTCAGCACCATCCCTTTTGTAGCCGGAAACTTCTGAGGTGTCGTACTGACGACCTGAATATCGAATTTCTCGACTTTGTCGTTTTCGATAACCGTTAAAATTTGGGCAGAGCCTTCTTTTACTTCATCTGAAAATGCAATCGGAATGGCTTTGTCAGCGATGCGGTTTTTGATTGACTCGTGAAGCGTCCCGAAGATCCCGAATGGACTGTTTCTGTTGATATCACCGATCACTTTTCGTTCTGATGCGAAACGGGCCAGTTTCTCTCCGGGATTTCCGCCTGTTCCTTTTTCAATCGAAGTGACGGTCGATTTCACGATTTGCCCTTTTTCAACAACGATCGGTTTTTTCGTATCCATGTCTGAAATGACGTGACCAAGCGCTCCGTATTTTTTCGATTTCGGCTCGAAAAAAGTCATTGTGCCGATTCCTGCGGCAGAGTCCCTGATATATAAGCCGATTCTGTATTTATCTTCAGCCTGGTCTTTTTTCGGAATGAGCTTCGTTTTGATTTCTTGTTTATCTCTTTTAATCGACAGATGTAAGGTTTCTCCTGTTTTCCCGGCCTTTTGAATAAAAGGGGTAATGTCATTCATTTTTTCGATTTTCGTGCCGTTGATTTCGGTGATAATGTCGCCTACCGCGATTCCGGCTGCTTCACCGGGCGATTTTTTGCCTTCAGAGGTATTGATTTGATGAAAACCTACCACCAATACGCCAACGGAGTGAAGCTTTACACCAATAGACTGCCCGCCGGGGACCACTTTCAAATCAGGCAGGACATTTACTTTCGTTTTTTTAACTGGGAATCCGGCAAAATCATAGACGAGTTCTGCCTTTCCATTCTTTTCACCTTTTATTTCCACTTCGCTTTGATTTTCTTTCAGTGTGAATGCTTCCGATGATCCATCTTTCGAAGCACTGACGGATAAGCTCGTTTCAACCGCACGGGTACCCGTCTCAAAAATGTTCAAGTTTTTTGGGATTACAATGTATTCTTTCACCGGTTTGTAAAACCCTACACTTATTAAAGAAACAAGGAGAATCATACCCACAACTTTTCTGATTTTTTCAACATCCACCTTTTCACTCTCCTCGCACCTAACCCACACCATATAAAATTTCTTTCGCTACATTCATTACTTTTGCCTTTCGGACAGCGATTTATAACTGCGGACGGAAGAAAATCATTGGATAAAATGATAAGAATGAGTTTGTATAAGAAAATGCCGACAAAAAAATAAGCTGTTCAGGATGAACAGCTTATCCGGTAGTTTTAACAAGCTTAGCTTGGTTCAAAAGTTCTTTCGCATGGCGCTTCGTCAGATCCGTTACTTCGACTCCGGCGATCATCCGGCCGATTTCCGCTATTTTTTCCTGTTTTGTCAACGGTGTGACGCTTGTCGTCGTTCTCCCGTCTTTCGACTGTTTCGTAATCAAAAGATGGGTGTCAGCCATCGCGGCCACCTGCGGCAAGTGGGTAATGCATAAAACTTGAGAGCCGATCGAGACGCGGTGTATTTTTTCGGCGATCGCCTGCGCGACTCTGCCGCTTACACCCGTATCCACTTCATCGAAAATGATCGATGTAACATCCTGCTGAGCAGAGAAAATGCTTTTCATGGCCAGCATGATTCTTGACAGCTCTCCTCCAGATGCAACCTTTGACAAAGATTTGAGCGGTTCTCCCGTGTTTGTTGAGATTAGGAAATGGACGGTATCAATGCCGTGCTTTGTGAGCTGAACCGGCATACCGTTGACGACGGGTGCATCATCATCCCGTTCCGCTTTTTTCACCTGGAATTCCGTATCGAATGTCGATTTTTCCATATACAGATCTTTCAGTTCCTGCTGAATCTGTTTGGCCAGTTTTTTCGCCCATTTTTTTCTGATTTCGGACACATTGGCGGCTTCAATCGCCACATCCTTGCCGATTGATTCGAGGCGGGATTTTAAAGCCTGCAAGTGGCTGTCCCGGTTTTCGATCCGGTCGATCTCTTCCTCTATCTTAGCCGAATAAGCTTGGATATCTTCGACAGTAGCGCCGTATTTGCGTTTCAGCTGTTTGATTTCGTTTAATCGCGATTCGATATAATCGAGGCGCTCGGGGTCGTATTCGAGTTCATCCAGCATATTTCTGATCTGAAAAGTTGAATCTTCGAGAATGTAGTATGCGTTGGCTACAGATTCAGATACTTTATTGAGCCCTTCATAGATACCTGAGACGTTTTCAAGCTCGCTTGAAGCCATGCCGACCCAGTCAAGCCCAGCCTGCTCGTTGCGTAGCGCATTATAGGCATTTTGCAGAGCTTCGTATATTTTTTCGAAATTAGCGATTTGACGGCGCTCTTCCTGAAGAAGTTCGTCCTCTTTCGGCTCAAGGTTTGCAGATTCGATTTCATCAAGCTGGAACTGTATTAAATCGAGTCTGTGAGCCATTTCCTGCTCGCTTTCAGAAAGCTCTTTCACCTTTTTCATGACGTCCATGTAGCGGCTGTAAACTTCCTGATACGCTTTTAGAGCATGCTCGATTTCTTCTCCTGCAAACCTGTCCAGAAGCTGAAGATGGTGCTCATCCTCCATCAGCAGCTGATTGTCGTGCTGCCCGTGTATGTCAAGCAGCAGTCTGCCGACTTCCCGCAAAGCGGCAATGGTGACAAGTTTTCCATTGACGCGGCAGATGCTCTTGCCGTTTGCGTTAATATCTCTCCTCATAACGATCATGTCATCCGAGGCTTCAATCCCCAGTTCTGTGCACAAATCAAAAACCGGATGACCGCTGTCAAGGAGGAAAAGCCCTTCCAATTCGGCTCTTTTTTCGCCATACCTGACATATTCGGACGAGCCGCGGCCTCCGACAAGCAAAGAGACGGCGTCGATGATGATCGATTTTCCGGCCCCGGTTTCACCGGTCAGAACCGTCAGCCCTTTTTCAAAAGAAACGGTTAATTCTTCGATAATGGCAAAGTTTTTGATCGATAATTCAGCTAACAAGCTTTCATGACACCTCTTTTCAGGCCTTCGTTTATAAAAGCTCCAATATTTTCTTCTGTACGATTTTGGTATCATCATGCGTCCGGCAGATGATCAAAATGGTATCATCTCCGCAGATCGTTCCCATGATTTCTTCCCAATCCAAATTGTCCATCAGCGCCCCGATCGCCTGCGCGTTGCCCGGCATTGTTTTTAAAACGATCAGATGGCTGGCTGAGTCGATTTTGACAAATGCGTCCATCAATGATCTTTTTAATTTGGAAAGGGGATTAAAGCGCTGATCAGCAGGCAGGCTGTATTTGTAGGAACCGTTGTTTGTCGGCACCTTGACCAAATGAAGCTCTTTAATGTCCCGCGAGACGGTGGCCTGCGTCACATTATAGCCGTCTTTCTTTAAAATATCGACAAGCTCATCCTGCGTTTCAATTTCATTAGCGGTGATAATCTCCCTGATTTTAATATGCCTTTGACCTTTGTTCATTTCACACCTCGTTTTATACACAAATTGTGTATGTTTATACATTTATGTTAAATGATTTTGTCGGAAAAGTACATGTTTGCAGTAAAAAAGGAATAATAGCCCACTATTATTCCTTTTTGCGTGCCGGCCACCCTCGCATTCGCCGTACGACTCTCAAGGGTTTTTAATCACGCGGATCCGTTTTTTTCGCTTTTAATGTCTTGTGAGCTTCTTCGACAATTTGATTGATCGTTTCTTCTGCTATCGGCGTGCCAGGTTGCTCTTCTCCGTCCCAATGCAAATGGAGAAGGAATTCGATGTTGCCGTCGCCGCCGGTAATCGGCGAAAACGAGACGTTTCTGCAGTCATATCCTTCCCGAGCCGCAAACCGGCTGATGTCATCAAGCACAGCTTGATGGACGAGGGGATCGCGGACGATCCCTTTTTTCCCAACGGATTCCCGCCCTGCTTCAAACTGCGGTTTGACGAGAGCGATGCAGTCGCTTCCCGGAACTAAAATGCTCTTAAGCACAGGCAGGATGATTTTCAGTGAGATAAAAGAGACATCGATCGTCGCGAACTCCGGCAGTCCTTCCGTAAAATCGGCAGGTGTGCAATACCGGAAATTCGTGCGTTCCATCACTACAACCCGCTCATCCTGTCTCAGCTTCCAGGCGAGCTGATTATACCCGACATCAACGGCATATGAGCGGAGAGCGCCGTTTTGCAGCGCGCAGTCTGTGAAGCCGCCGGTGGAAGAGCCGATGTCAATCATCAGCTTGCCTTGAACGGAAAGCTGAAACTCTTTTAATGCTTTTTCAAGTTTTAATCCGCCTCTTGAGACGTATTTTAACGGGTTTCCTTTAACGGTCAGCGGAATCGTGCGGTCGACCTTTTCGCCCGGCTTGTCCAGTCTGTTTTCATTCGTATAGACGATGCCGGCCATGATGGCTCTTTTCGCTTTTTCCCGCGTTTCCATTAACCCTCTTTCTACTAATAAAACGTCGAGCCGTTCTTTTTTTCCTGTCATGATCCAATTCCTTTATGAGTCTTTACGGGCGTCAATAGTCTTATTCGTCTGATGACGTCTTCTTTTGTCATTCCGATCTCTTCCAGAAGCTTGGCGACGCTGCCGTGTTCAATAAATTGATCAGGTATCCCCATTCTGTCAATGATCGGGCTGTATGACTGATGTTCATGGGCATACTCAAGGATCGAGCTGCCGAATCCGCCTTGGAGCACAGCCTCTTCGATCGTTAAAATCGGAAGCCCTTCGTTCAGGATTTCCATCAGCATGTTTTCGTCAAGCGGCTTGATAAAACGGGCGTTAACCACTCTGACCGAACGTCCTTCTTTCTGCAGCTCCTCCGCGGCAGCAAGCGCCATCGGAATGGTGGTGCCGAATGTTAAAATGACCGCGTCTGTCCCGGGTCTCAGCACTTCCCACGTTCCGATCGGGATCACTTTCAATTCTTTATCCATTTTGACGCCGAGTCCGTTTCCGCGCGGAAAGCGCATGGCAATCGGGCCGTCATCGTATTTGACAGCCGTGTTGACCATGTGCTGGCCTTCGTTTTCGTCTTTCGGCATCATGAGAACCAAATTCGGAATATGCCGTAAAAAAGCAATGTCAAACACGCCCTGGTGTGTTTCCCCATCAGCGCCGACTAGGCCCGCTCTGTCAATGCCGATAAATACATTTAGGTTTTGCCGGCAAATATCATGGACAACCTGGTCATAAGCGCGCTGAAGAAATGTCGAATAGATCGCCAGAAACGGCTTCATATTCTGAGTCGCGAGACCAGCCGCCATCGTTGCCGCATGCTGTTCCGCAATGCCGACATCAAACATGCGCTCCGGAAACTCGCTCGCAAACCCTTCAAGTTTTGAACCGACAGGCATGGCCGGAGTAATGGCTACAATCCTTTCATCCTCGCGGGCAAGCTTCCTGACCGTTTCGCTTACGAGCGCGCTCCATGATGGCGCAGCGGCTTTCGGCTTAACAAAATCACCGGTATCGATTTTATATGGGCCGGTTCCGTGCCATGTGCCGGTTTTATCGGTTTCCGCAGGCTCATAGCCTTTTCCTTTTTTCGTAATAACGTGGAGGAGTACCGGGCCTTTCGTCTTTTTCGCATACTGCATGTTTTCAAACAGCTCATCATAGGAATGACCGTCTACAGGCCCTAAATACGTAAATCCGAGCTCTTCAAAGAACATCCCGGATACCAGCAGGTATTTCAGGCTGTCTTTGATCCGCTCGGCTGTAGCGGCAAGCTTCCCGCCAACAGCAGGAATCCGCTTGAACAAATACTCAAGCTCATCTTTGACCCATTGATATTTTCCGGCTGTGCGCAGCCTTCCGAGCATGGAATGAATCGCTCCGACGTTTGGAGCGATGCTCATTTCGTTGTCATTCAAAATGACAATCATGTCTTTTTGCTCATGGCCGATATGGTTAAGCGCTTCAAGAGCCATGCCGCCGGTCAGTGCACCGTCTCCGATGATCGGGATGATATATTCGTTTGTCCCTTTCAAGTCTCTCGCAGCGGCCATCCCCATCGCACCGGAGAGAGAAGTCGAACTGTGGCCCGTTTCCCAGACATCATGTTCGCTTTCATTCCGCTTTGGAAAACCGCACAGTCCTTTATGCTGACGCAGGGTGGCGAAGTCCTTTCCGCGGCCGGTCAGCAGTTTATGGACATACGATTGATGCCCCACATCCCACAAAAACTTATCTTTCGGGCTGTTAAATTCTTTATGCAATGCAATGGTAAGCTCGACAACGCCGAGATTCGGACCAATGTGCCCTCCGGATTCAGAAAGCGTTTCAATTAAAAAACGGCGAATTTCAGCGCTCAAGCTTTCCAGTTCTTGATTTGAAAGGTTCTTCAAAAATGCAGGGTCCTTTATCGATAACAGATCCAATCGGATCAACTCACTTTCAGCATGATTTCTGCAAGTATGCGCCTTGCTTCATTTTAAGTTTCAGCTTGAATTATTATATGACGAATTCATCCCCATGCGCAAACTTGCATATGCGGACGCTTCGTTTGAAAAAACAGCCGCTAACACAACGTGATAACGGCGCGGCGTTTTAGAGTTCAACTCTTTATATTTTAGCATAATAAGCCTTTGATGCTCAAATGGAAGCCCTGTATCAATGATCCCTTGCGGCAATCATATCGCAAAACTCGTACATAAGCTCTTTTTCAAGCGGAAGCTCTGAAATCAGCCGTTTTGCTTTTTCAATATGTTCATCAAGCTTTTGGCTGGCGCCCTCAAGCGAAAGGAGCGACGGATAGGTCGATTTTCCGTTTGTCTCGTCAGATCCGATCCGTTTGCCGATTTTATCCTCTGATCCTTCAAGGTCGAGAATGTCATCTCTGATCTGGAAGCCGATGCCGATATGATGGCTGAATTCGCGGAGCTTTTCGATCTCTTTTTCAGATGCATCTGCTAGAATCGCCCCCGCGATGACGCTGAAGCTGAGGAGTTTAGCCGTTTTTCCTTCGTGAATCCGCTGCAGTTCATCAAGAGAGACAGACTTTGATTCCGCTTCCATATCTAAAATTTGACCGCCGACCATGCCTTCAGCCCCCGCTGCCGATATCAGCTCATTCACCAGTCTGATGCGTTTTTCAGCAGATACATCAGAAGGCATATTGGAAGTGATCATTTTGAAGCTTTCGGTTAATAAGGCGTCTCCGGCGAGAATGGCCGTCGCTTCCCCGTATATTTTATGGTTTGTCGGCTTTCCCCTTCTGAGGTCATCGTCATCCATACAAGGGAGATCGTCATGGATTAATGAATACGTATGGATCATTTCAACCGCGCACCCTACCGGAATTCCGGCTTCTTCGTCTTTTCCGTACGCATGAAGAAGCGCAAGTACCAAAATCGGTCTCAGCCGTTTCCCTCCGGCTTCCAATGAGTACAGCATGGATTCCTTAAGGATGGACGGCGCTCGCAGGTCTTTAATATACATCGGAAGGCGTTCTTCAATTACTGTTTTTCTCGATTTTAAAAATCCGTCAAGTTTACCGGTCACCTTTTTCCTCCTCCCGAACACTGAAAGGAGCTAATTCCCCATTTTCCCGCAAAATGTAGTCCATCTGCTTTTCGACATTTTGCAGTTTTTCGTGGCACATTTTCGAAAGAGCCATCCCTTCCTGGAAGTAGTCGATCGCCTTTTCCAAAGGCACATCCCCTTCTTCAAGCTTTGATACGATCTGTTCCAGACCTTTCATCGCCTCTTCAAATGTCAGGTCTTCCCGGTTTGTTTTGTTTTCTTCAGCCATTTGTTTCGCCTCTCTTTTGCAGTACCTCACAGGTCAGCGTCCCATCGTTTAATGTGACGCGGATCTCGTCTTTTTCATGAACCTGTTCAATACTTTTAATCAATTCGTTTTCTTTATATGTCAAACTGTACCCTCTTTCCATCACTTGGAGAGGGCTTAATGCATTCAGTTTACCAAGAACCGTTTGAAACTGCGATTGAATCTGCTTAAGCTGCACATCCATATTCCGCTTCAGCCGGACTGTCTGCTCTTCATGCCTCTTTCTCGCTTGTTTAAGCTGCTCCTCGGGATGAAGCATCTCCAGCTTGTATGTCTGTTCGTTCAGTTTTTGTTTTTTGCGTTCAACGGTCATCGCCAGCTGTTTTTGGAAACGGTCGAATATCAGGTCGAATTCCTGTTCCTTTTGGGCATACAGCCGTTTCGGGTAGCGGAAGGCATAAGAGGACTGGAGGGTTTTCACGCGCTCCTGCCGCTTTCTTAAATCCTGCTTCATCGATTTTGCAATTCTCGCTTCGAGCGTTTTCAGACGCTCCAGCAAATCAAGCATATTAGGTACGGCCTGTTCGGCCGCTCCCGTCGGGGTCGCCGCTCGCAAATCCGCGACAAAATCGCTGATTGTAAAATCCGTTTCATGCCCGACGGCGGAAATGATCGGAATGTCGGAAGAAAAAATGGCCCTGGCGACAGCCTCTTCATTAAATGCCCACAGCTCTTCGATCGATCCCCCTCCGCGTCCGACGATTAATACATCGCATAACTCTCTGCGGTTAGCCTCTTTGATGCTGCTGACGATGGACTCGCCCGCGTTTACTCCTTGAACGAGCGTTGGAAAGACGATCACTTTTACAAGGGGGTATCTTCTTTTAATGGTGGTGATCACATCGCGTACAGCCGCTCCGGTTGGAGATGTGACAACACCGACGACGGATGGGAACGCGGGGATGGGTTTCTTATGTTTTTCATCAAACAAGCCTTCTTGCGACAGCTTTTTCTTAAGTTCTTCATACGCGAGATGAAGCGCGCCTATGCCGTCAGGCTGTATTTCTTTCGCATAGAGCTGATAATTGCCGCTCGGTTCATATACCGAAATGCCGCCTCTCACCAATACCTTCATCCCGTTTTCAGGGGTAAAGGCGAGATTTCTGTTTTGTCTGGCGAACATGACGGATTGAATGCGGGCGTTATCATCTTTCAATGTAAAATAAATATGGCCTCTGCTATGTATTTTAACATTTGACAGCTCGCCCTTGATCCAAATATCTTCAAGATGGGGGTCCACGTCAAATTTGCGCTTAATATATTTTGTCAAAGCCGTGACCGTGACAAATGAAATTTCACTCATGGCACAGTCTCCTTTCTAAGAAGGCACAAGAACGTTCATCCGCCGGCGCGAGACCAGGCGGATGAACGGCTGTACATTAAAGTTAAATTGTACGCTTCGCTGATTTAACCGTGTTATGGGCCAGCATTGTAATCGTCATCGGACCGACACCGCCCGGTACGGGTGTAATATAGGAAGCCTTTTCCTTCGCTTCTTCAAAATCGACATCACCGACGAGCTTTCCGTTGTCAAGGCGGTTAACGCCGACATCAATGACAACGGCTCCCTCTTTCATTTGATCCGCTTTGATGAAATTCGCCTTTCCGACAGCGACAATCAGAATGTCGGCTTTTTTTGTGTGAGCCGTAATGTCGGCCGTTCTTGAATGGCAGTACGTAACGGTTGCGTTTTCGTTCAAGAGCAGCTGCCCTACCGGCTTTCCGACGATATTGCTTCGCCCGACGACAACAACCTCTTTTCCCGACAGATCAATCTCGGTTTTCTTTAAAAGCTCCACGATGCCCGCAGGCGTGCAAGGCAGAAATGTATCTTCGCCAAGCAGCATCTTTCCTACGTTTAATGGATGAAAACCGTCAACATCTTTGTCAGGGGATATTCTTTCAATCACCGCTTGTTCGGAAATATGATCCGGAAGAGGCAGCTGGACAAGAATTCCGTGAAAGTCGTTATTTTGGTTGTACTGGTCAATTACTTCAAGAAGTTCCTGTTCAGAGAAACTTGCATCGAAATGATCCAGCTGAAAACGAATCCCCATGGCTTCAGCTGCTTTTTTCTTTCCCCGTACATATGAAAGAGACGCCGGATCATCACCAATTAAAATAACGGCCAGTCCCGGGGTCACTCCTTGTTTTTTCAGCTCTTCAACTTCCTTGGCCAGCTGCCCGCGCTTTTCCTTTGCTGTTTCTTTCCCGTCGATGATGGTTGCTGTCATTTGCTCTCCTCCTAGATTATTCAAGATCGGATTTAATGTTAGAAAGAACACCGTTTACAAACTTCGCCGACTTGTCATCTCCAAATTGCTTGGCCAGTTCAATCGCTTCATTCATAGAGACGTTGACAGGTATGTCTTCTAAAAAAATCATTTCATAGGCGGACAAACGCAAAATCGCGCGGTCGACATTCGCTAGCCTGTCAAGCTTCCAATTGACGAGATGCCGTTTGATCATCTCATCGATTTTCTCTTTGTTCTCTAAGACCCCGTAAACAAGCTGCTCGAAAAAAGCGTCGCTTTCCTGCCCGTCCAAGGCGTGCTGCATCGCTTCATTCGGTTCTGTATCACTGACATCAATCTGGAATAGTGACTGCAAAGCCTTTTCTCTTGCTGTTCTTCTTTTCATTCTTTCTTTTTCTCCTTTAACCCTCTTTGCCGCTTGCCGTTTAAGCCACAAAGAGATCATATCATATTTTTAGTCTTTCCGCATGCAAAAATCGCGGTTTTATCGTCAATAACCGAATAATAAGAAACAAACATTTGTTATCATTCGTTTTTCGAACTTCTTTGCAAACTTTCCGGTTCCTCTTATTTTTGGTCGATAACAGCGGAAAGATGCTTTTAAACGTCATTTTTTAAAACGGAACATGAAAAAACCAAAGGGCCGTCATTCCCCTTGGTTCTTCCACTTCACCGCACTACATCTCTTGATCGACTTCCACCTCGTGCGTTTTTGAATCGAATTGAATGCCAACGATGTGAATATTGATTTCATTAATCGAAAGAGCTGTCATATTGAGAAGCGTCTGGCGGATATTATCCTGAACGGCATTTGCAACTTTAGGAATCGAAACGCCAAACATCATCACGCAATAAACATCAATGATAATTCCGTCATCTGACAAATCAACTTTGACGCCTTTGCCGTGATTCTTTTTTCCAAACCGTTCCACGACACCTGTCGCAAAATTGCCGCGCATTTCAGCTACGCCTTCAACTTCGGAAGCTGCGATTCCGGCAATGACTTCGATGACCTCCGGAGCGATTTCCACTTTTCCTAAATGATTGTCTTCATGGCTCATTTCCAATAAGCTGTTGTCGTCTTTCAATATGTTCACCTCCGTTAAAATTACGACCCCATTACATCATATATTTCTAAAAACTTCGTATTGAATTCTCCGCTTACGAATGTTTCGTGCTCGAGCAGTTTCAGATGGAACGGTATCGTCGTATGAACGCCTTCGATGACGAATTCGCTCAACGCTCTTTTCATTCTTGATACAGCTTCTTCCCTCGTCTTCCCGTATGTGATGACTTTTGCAATCATGCTGTCGTAATAAGGAGGAATCGAGTATCCCGGATAAGCCGCAGAATCCACTCTGACGCCGAGCCCGCCCGGAGGCAGATACATCTCGATTTTTCCCGGAGAAGGCATGAAGTTTTTCTCAGGGTTTTCCGCATTAATCCGGCATTCGATGGCCCAGCCGTTAAAAGTGACTTCATCTTGGGTGAGGGCTAATTTTTCACCTGATGCCACTCTGATCTGCTCTTTAATCAAATCAACGCCCGTCACCATCTCTGTTACCGGATGCTCAACCTGAATGCGCGTGTTCATTTCCATAAAGTAGAACTTCTGCTCGCGGTAATCGTAGATAAATTCAACTGTTCCCGCGCCCGTGTACTTAACGGCTTCAGCCGCTTTGACAGCCGCCTGCCCCATTTGCTCCCTGATTCCTTCATCAAGCGCAGGTGAAGGGGTTTCTTCAAGCAGCTTTTGGAGCCTTCTTTGGATTGAGCAGTCGCGTTCACCCAAGTGAATCGTATTTCCGTGTGTGTCCGCAAGCACTTGGATCTCGACGTGTCTGAAGTCTTCAATGTACTTTTCAATGTACACACCCGGGTTTCCGAAAGCGGTGGCCGCTTCCTGCTGAGTGATTTTAATGCCGTTGATCAGTTCTTCTTCCGTACGGGCGACCCTGATTCCTTTTCCGCCGCCCCCGGCAGTTGCCTTTATAATGACAGGATACCCTATATCGCGCGCTAATGAAACCGCATCTTCAATATCTTCAATAATTCCTTTGGAACCCGGTACGATCGGAACGCCAGCCTGCTGCATCGTTTCCCTGGCAACATCCTTTGTCCCCATCTTAGAGATCGCGTCTGCTGTCGGACCGACGAAGGTTACGTTTACCTCTTCGCAAAGCTCGGCAAAATCGGCGTTTTCCGCCAGGAAACCGTAGCCCGGGTGAATCGCATCAGCGCCGGTCATTTTGGCGACGCTGACGATGTTCGTTATATTCAAGTAGCTGTCTTTTGATAGCTTAGGTCCGATGCAAAATGCTTCATCAGCCATCTGAACATGGAGCGCCTCTCTGTCGGCCTCGGAAAAGACGGCTACTGTATCGATCCCCAGTTCTTTACAAGCTCTGATAATTCTGACAGCAATTTCTCCCCTGTTCGCAATTAATAGCTTTTTGATCATCTTATTGCTCCTTACTCTGCTTTTACTAAAAATAAAGGTTGTCCGTATTCAACCAGCTGGCCGTTTTCAACCAATACTTCAACGATCTCGCCTTTCACTTCGGCTTCGATCTCATTAAAGAGCTTCATTGCTTCCACAATGCAGACGACAGAGGATTCTGTTACCTTCGAACCGACTGTTACGTAAGGGTCGGCTTCAGGCGAAGAAGACGCATAAAACGTTCCGACCATCGGAGAGGTGATTTTGTGGAGGTTTCCGCCGTCTTTTGCGGCTTCTTCTGCTGCAGGCGCATCCTGAACTTGCGCTTGCATCGCGGGAGCTTCCGGAGCCGGTGTTTGAACAGGCGCCGCAGCCACTTGCTGGATGGTTTGCACGGTTCCGCTTTGTTTTTTCAGTTCAACCTTCGATCCTTCGTTTTCGTATGTAAATTCATTTATCGAAGATTCATCAATTAATTTTATCAACTGTCTGATTTCATCAATGTTTAACATGCTATCGCACTCCTAATGAAAAAGATTTTACGCATTTATCAGTTAGTACTAAAAGTACATACTATATTCATCTTACAGGAGAGGAATGCCGAATTCAACTACAATCATGAGCGCCCTGCATCAACAGGGGCCTCAAGCATAAAAAAATCCCGCTTTTTGCAAGCGGGACATGTTTACTCTGCTGGCTCGAACGTCACAGCCACATCGTTTAAGTTTTTCACCTCTTTTGCGACGATGTCGATGATATCGGTGGCAGCGGCCTTCGAGTGCTCCTTCGCCTTCACCGTAATATTGACTTTATCGCCGTCGGCATTGACCAAGGCGTCTTTATAGCCTTTTGTTTTGATCAGCGTTTCAAGCGTCTTTTCCGTTCCTTCAGCTTCACTTAGCTCTGTCATCTTGTCGTAAGCTTCGCTTTTTTCTTTTGCCGTCGCTTTATCGCTTCTGACGATTTCGGTTAATTCCTCCCTCTCCCTGCTGCGCTGATCGTCCATTTCCATGCGGTATGTTGTGAATAAATCTTCATCACCGGATGATTCTTTTGTTACAACTTCTCCGTTCTGCTCACTCGCAGACGTTTCTTTATCTTTTGTGTCTTTCCCTTCAGTTTTGTCTTTAGCAGGCGCGGTGTCTTCTTTGCCATCTTTGGCAGGCTCTTCTTTCATCGGTTTTTCTTTTTCAGCAGCGACTTGTTCTTTGTCATCCACCGTGACGACATTTTCTCCTTCAGGCGACATAATGTAGTAGACACTCAGCACAACGACGAGACTTAACATGGTTAAAAGCCAAACCGTTTGTTTTTTCAGCATCATTTATGAATCCTCCTTCATTTTTTTAGGGGCAACAGCGACGCGGTGGCTCGGAACATCAAGAACCCTTGTCACTGCTTCAATGATGGTCTTTTTTATTTGAACGTTGTCGACTCCTTGAGCGACAACGAGAACACCCCTGATATCGGGCTTTTTCGTCTGAACGACGACAGGCGTCTCTTTATCTCCGTTTTTGATGATGACAATTTCTTCGTCAGAAGACATTTCAGACACCGTTCGCTTGCCTCCCTGTTTATCTGTCTCATTCGTTGAAGTCTCCTGGGTTTTTCTATTTTTCTCGAATATTTTCAATGAGGTTGCATCAACATTGACGACGATTGATACGTCTTCCACGCCGATAATCGTTTCCAATATGTCTTTGAGCTGATTCTCATATTCCTGTTCGTAATCTTGGATCGAGTCCTTCGGTTTGTCATCTGAGGCGGGTTTGAACACTTCTTTTTCACCTTCACCGCTCTGTCCGGCGCTTTCAGACGAAGCTTTTTGTGAAGCCGACGGCTGATCTGCCGCTCGATCTTGAGAAGGTTCGGAAGAGAAGATTTGACTGACGAGCATGAAGGAAACGCCGAGAACAAAAAGCAGCAGAAAATAGTGATATTTCGTCAGCTTTTTTCCGTTTTTCTCGTCTTTGGGTAGCAGGTGGCCGATCAGCTTTTCGATCCAGGTTCTTTTATTCATTGCCGCTTCGTTCTCCCCCTTCAATATGAACTGTAATCTTGTCGGGGCTTATTTCCCATATGCCTGCAAGCTGTTCTCTGACTTCCCCCGTCTCTTTCTTTTCTCTTTCTCGCATTGGCTGGTAGCCTCGATCCGTATTGATTTCGACAGGAGCGACGGCTTGGACCGTTTTTTCGGATGCCGGTTCCATGAATACCGAGACTTCCGCATGCTTACTGAGATCTTTCTCTGTTTTCAGCTGGCCGTCAGAAGAGACCGCGACTCGGTCAATCTTGTATTTGTCGCTGGTAAACCTTCCCTCTGCGCTCTTTTTCAATTGAACAGCCATCTGTTCTAAGATATATGCTTGTTGTGAGGCTTGTATTTCTTTTTTTTCTGAATTCAACTGATTTTTTATTTCGTTTGACTGAACTTGTCCGTTTTTTGTAAGCCTCTCAAAGATTACATCCGGATCGGTCCTGAATAAAGAGAAGATCGGATTCAGTATCACAACGATCAAGAGCAGGCTGATCACCATTTTCGCGTATTTTTGCATGCTCGAATTCGGCAGAAGCATATCGATGACGATCGCCATTAGAATAAATAGAATAATGTTCGTGAGCCACTCTGTCAGAAATTCCATCTCATCCCTCCCTACTTCATCATCATCGTCAGATTCCCCGCTGTAATGATCACGGTTAAGCTTAAAAAAAACATCAGCGAAACGATGGCCATGGCCGCGAAAATGTAGATGACGCTTTTGCTGATGACATCCAGGCAGCTGATCACCGGACCGCCTCCGAGAGGCTGGAGAACGGCTGCGGCAATTTTGTATATGAGCGCGAGGGAGAGGATTTTGATTGCGGGAAAGGCTGCGATGCAAATCAAGATCGCCACCCCGAGTATCCCGACGGTGTTTTTCAGCAGGAGAGACGCGCTGATCACCGTGTCCGTCGCTTCGGTAAACATGCGGCCCAATACGGGGATGAAGTTTCCGGTGATGAATTTGGCCGTCCGCAAAGTAATGCCGTCCGTCACTGCGGCTGAGGCGCCCTGAACCGAGATGACACCGAGGAACACGGTTAAAAATGCAGCCAGCGTGCCGATCGCCGCGTTTCTGAGGAGCTGAGCCAGCTGTGTGACTTTATACTGGTCCGTCATCGTGCTGACAATGCTTAAAATCGCTGATAAAAACAAAAGCGGCAGCACGATATATTGGATAAACAAGCCGCTCGTGTTCATGAGAAAGAGAATGACCGGATGAAAAAATGCGGCTGAGGCGGCTCCTCCCGAAGTCGCCATCAGCGCTAGAAGCAAAGGTACGAGCGACAGAATAAAGCTTGTCATCGTCTGGATCGCTTCATTCGCATATGTGACGGCAACCCGAAAGCTGTTGAGCGCAAGAATGATCAGTACCATGTAGACAATTGCATACGCCACTTTGCTGACGGTGCTTTGCTGAAACGCGTTTTGCAAAAGCTGAAGCAGCACGCAGAAGATGGTCAACAGGATCAGCGTCCCGAGCAGTTTCCCGTTAGCCAGCACTTCATGAAACAAGTAAGAAAACAGCGCTTTGCTCCATTCCTCAGGCGAAAAGTGCTTTTCACCTTTGACAAATTCAAGCAGGCTTCCTTTTTGACTTTCGGGAAGGTGTCCTCCATACTCAGTCAAAATGTTGTTCCAGAACTCCCCGACCCGGTCAAGCTCCAAACCTTCAGCCTGCTCTCTGGCCATCGCTTCAGCCGATTCTTCCGCGGCGGGTTCCCCAGCCGGCTCCGCTTCTTTTGGCGAAGCTTGTACATCATGCGCTCCAAAGCATACGATTCCTATGACCAAGAGCCAGAACAGAAAACGCTTCACTCAGGAAATCCTCCTTTCTGACTAAGACATGGAAGGGATGAGTCCGATGATCGTTTCGATAATGACGGTTAAAATAGGCACGGCCATGACTAAGATGAGGATTTTGCCTGCCAATTCGATTTTTGAAGCAATCGCACCCTGTCCGGCATCTTTCGTCAGCTGGGCGCCAAACTCCGCTATATAAGCAATCCCGATAATTTTCAAAATCGTTTCGACATACATCATGTTGATGTTGGCATTGGCAGCTATTTTTTCAATCATCCGAATGATTTCGTAGACTTGATCGACTAAGAATAAAAAAATCGTGCATCCGGCAAAAACGACAATCATAAAAGCAAACGTCGGTTTTTGCTCTTTCACAATCAAGCTGAGGAAGGTGGCGATCATTCCCAATCCTACGATTTGTACGATTTCAATGAGTGAGCCCCCCTATCCTTGAAATAGAAAGACAGCTTTTATCTTTTGGAATAGATCATCGACAACAGTAGCCACCATGAACAATATATAAATGAATCCTAAAAGCGTGACCCATTGGGCATATTCCTTCTTCCCCATTTGATCCAGTATGGTGTGAAGAAAAGCGACGACGATCCCGACGCCGGCAATTTGAAAAATAATATTTACGTCTACTCCCATTTCGTGTATGCTCCCCTCTTCATTACATCAATAGAAGAATCAGCAGCAGTCCCGACAAGAACCCAAGGCTCTTCACCATTTTTTCATTTTTCGCCTGGGCGAGATTTGCTTCAGCTTCCTCTGTCTCTAAATGGGTTAACGCCAGTTTGATATGTTTTTGCTGAGAAATCAGATCATGACGGCCAAGCGTTTCGCCGAATTGCCGTAAAATCTCGTATTCTTTCTTTTTGAGAGCCGTTTCGGGCCATACTTTCTCCAAGCTGTCTTCCCATGCCGTCCCCGCTGAAGCGCTGCCTTTTTCCAGCTGTTCTGCAAATGTCTGAAACAAAGAAGCTATCGGCCCGGAAAGCTGGTGTGCGATCTGCTTTGACGCCTGAAGGAGCGGTGTGTGCCCGTACATGATTTCAGCCTCTAAAGACTGCAAAGCGGCCAACAGCTGGCGGATTTGCTTCGGTCTATCCCTGAAAGGCTTCGCCATTTCAAATCCTGTCCATGTGGCTGCTGCCAAAATAAGCACGGCACCTAAAAGCTTCAGCATGATAACATCCTCTTCGCCGCACCGAGCGGCTCTCCATTCCCGTTCAAGATGCGGCTCAGGCTGCCGGGACCGTTCTTTCTGGATAGTTCCACGATTCTCTCAAAAACCCGGTGCTCCTGAAGCATTTTCAATGATGGACGCCTGGCGATATCGGCATATGAGGAGCCGTGAGCCGAAACGATGACAGACACCCCCGCATGGACCGCTTCCAAGAGCGCTTCTGCGTCTTCCATTCTTCCGATCTCATCGGCGATCATAACCTCCGGACTCATCGATCTGATCATCATCATCAGGCCTTCCGCTTTTGGACAGGCGTCAAGGATGTCTGCCCGGTCGCCGAGCCGATATTGCGGGATGCCGTTTACACAACCTGCGATTTCAGACCTTTCGTCGACGATTCCCACCTTTTTGGCAGACACGTTGCCGCTCCCTGAGCTGATCAGCCTGGCGAGATCTCTGAGCAGTGTTGTTTTTCCGGTTTGCGGCGGACCGATGATCAGCGTGTTCAGCCACGAGTTTTGAAATAAATGAGGGACATACGGTTCGGAAATGCCGATTTTTTCTTTGGCAATGCGGATATTAAATGATGATATTTCTCTGATTCCTTTGACTGCTCCGTTTTCGACGACAACCCGGCCGGCAAGCCCCACGCGGTGTCCGCCTCTGATCGTGACATATCCTTTTTTCAATTCCTCTTCCAGTGTATACATGCTGTAATTTCCCAGCCTGTTTAAAAGAAGCGCCGAGTCTTCAGGCGTCGCCGCATAAGGGAGAAAGCGTGGCTTTCCTTTGTTCACCAGTTCGAGCGGACGACTTGTCCGAATCCGAATTTCTTCTATCTGATTGATTTCATGGTCGCCAAGACCGTTGAGCGCGCGTTTGATCGTATCGGGGAGAATCTCTGTGATGTGATGCAAAAACACTCCCTCCTCTTTTTGCTTGTCTTCTATAAAAATGTATGATCAACGGAAGACATTATGACAAGTCGGTCTCTCTTATCATGTGTCACTATTTATAGATCCCCGCGATGATCAACACCACTCCCATAAAGATCAAAATCAGCTTTGCGTAAGAAAGCTGCCCTGCAATCTGATAGATGCCGATTGTCATTGTAATAATAAAGATGAGCGGTCCGACCATCGCAAGCACACTGTTGACCGCCACGGCTTTTCTGACGTCGTTTGTCAAAAGCATTACGACAGCCGCCGTCAGTTCGATCAAAGATGACACCACTCTTAACGCAGCCATTGTCAAAACCGTCGGATTGACTTGTCCAAAGAAAAGCTTCATGATCTTAAACCTCCAGTAACACATCCTCTTTTTTTACAATCTATGCTCCTCATTGAAAAAGTAGTCTTCCGATTTTTCTATTTGGCCTGTGAGAGGTAAAAGATTTCAGACAGCAAAAAAAGAGCCGGCTTCAATGAAGCCGGCTCTTTCCCGCTGTTACTCTTATGCTCTTGATACGTAAGATCCGTCAGAAGTATTGACAACAAGCGTATCTCCTTCGTTTACGAAGAACGGCACGTTGACAACAAGGCCTGTTTCTGTTTTTGCCGGTTTTGTTCCGCCTGAGGCTGTGTCGCCTTTAATGCCCGGTTCTGTTTCCACAACTTTCAGTTCAACTGTATTCGGAAGTTCGATTCCGATCGTCTCTGTCTGATACATCATGATGTGGACAGACATATTTTCAAGCAGGAATTTGAGCTCGTGTTCGATTTGCTTCTCGTTCAGCTCAAGCTGCTCGTAAGATGTCGTATCCATAAAAACGTGCTGGTCGCCGTTGGCATACAAGTACTGCATCGTTTTTGTTTCAATTTGGGCGCGTGCCACTTTTTCACCTGCGCGGAATGTTTTTTCCTGAATCGCGCCTGTGCGAAGATTTCTCAGTTTGGAGCGGACAAATGCCGCACCTTTTCCCGGCTTAACGTGCTGGAAGTCAACAACGCGCCAGATGCCTCCATCTACTTCAATCGTTAATCCTGTACGAAAATCGTTTACTGAAATCATGATTATCCTCCTATTGCTCCAATCAAACGGATTATAAAATAATTAATTCTTTCGCGGAATGGGTAAGGGATTCGTTTCCTTCCTCTGTCAGGACAATATCATCTTCTATCCTGACCCCGCCTTTTCCCGGTATGTAAATTCCCGGTTCAACCGTTACAACCATGCCTTTTTCAAGCATCTGGTCCGAACGTGCTGAAAGCGCCGGACTTTCATGAACTTCCATGCCGAGGCCGTGGCCTGTTGAATGGCCGAAATACCCGCCGTAGCCTTGTGAAGATATGTAGTCCCTTGTATAAGCGTCAGCCTGTTTCCCGGTGATTCCCGGCTTGATGCTCCGCATGCCGATAGCCTGCGCCTCAAACACGGTTTGATAAATGCGTTTCAGCTCATCATCCGGCTCTCCTACCGCGACCGTACGCGTTATGTCCGAGCAGTAACCTTTATAGTAAGCCCCGAAGTCCAATGTCACAAGGTCGCCTTTCTCAATCGCTTTGCCGCTTGCCACTCCGTGCGGCAGACTTGAGCGTACGCCTGATGCCACGATCATATCGAAGGACGAATGATCCGCTCCCTGGCTCCGCATGTAAAACTCGAGCTCATTGGCGACTTCAATTTCGGTGATGCCGGGCTTTATGACCGTCAGAATATGGCTGAATGCATCATCTGCAATCTTTGCAGCTTCCTTTAATATCTTAATCTCTTCACTAGACTTAATCAAGCGCAACTTTTCCACAGATTGAGAAACAGGAACGAGTTCAGCTGCGCCAAGCTGCTCTTTGTAGGCGGCATACGTTCCGTATGTCATTTTATCCTGTTCAAAACCGATTTTGTTTATCCCCATCTCTTTGATCACTTCGGCGGCCTTTTGAACGATTCCGCCGGCATGCTGAACAATGTCAAAGCCTTTGACTTGATCTTTCGCCTGTTCTGTATAGCGGAAATCTGTAATAAAGACCGCTTGGTCGCCGGAGATGACCGCCAGTCCTGAAGATCCGGTAAATCCGGTGATGTACCGCAGATTAACGCTGCTCGTCACCAAAATCCCGTCAATACCCAAACCGCCGAAAAGCTCTCTCAATTTGTTTAGTTTCATTGTCCACTAGTCCCCCTATTTGTTATTTGCGTTCATAAAATAACAGATGGCCAGCTTATAACCTTCAAAGCCGAGTCCCGTGATCTGGCCTCTTGCAACCGGAGCGATGACCGAGCGGTGCCGGAACTCTTCCCTCGCATGAGGGTTTGAAAGATGGACCTCAATCACCGGTATGCTGATTGCTGCCACCGCATCGCGGATGGCATAGCTGTAATGGGAGAAAGCCCCCGGATTCAGGACGATTCCATCGTATTGTTCCTCTGCCTCATGAAGAGCATCAATCAGGTCCCCTTCGTGGTTTGATTGAAAAAAAGTCAATTCAATCTGAATGCCTTCGGCAAATTGAAAAAGTTTTTGTTCCAAATCAGTTAATGTGTCTGTACCGTATACATCGGGTTCGCGTTTTCCAAGCCGGTTTAAATTCGGTCCGTTCAATATTAAAATATGCGGCAACTCTGCCTCCCCCTTCTCATCACGCAAAAAAATGTCCACTTACAGTGAACATTTTATCATATTGCTTCCTGATCAGGCACTATTCTCTTGTTTCTCCAAGGGCCCGCGTCAACTTTTCAGAATTGAGCTCATTGTATTCAAACGAAATGGAATAGCCGACGAATAAACCGTAAAGCAGGTAAATGCAAAGCGTCGTCACAACCGTTTCCCTCTTTAATTCAGCCACAGTCTGAACATCTGGGAACATCGGATTGAACAGGTAAAACACGACAGCCCACAAAACGGCTCCATATACAATGCCTGCCCACATGCCTTTGACCTGCTTCAAAGTGCCGTAGTAAAGCAGGGCAGCTCCGATGGAAATAACACCGATCAGCAGGATGCTGATAAACGTCCCGAGAAATCCGTTTTTCCAATCGCCGATGACAAAAGGCTGGAGAATCATGTTTGCATTGACTTCGGAGAACTTAAAAAGGTACGCAAGCTCACCGAGTGCACTCCAAAGCACTCCGCCGACAAAGCCAGTCGTGATCACCCTTCCGATGAAAGTCATCGGAGTTTCACGCTTATTTTGCTCAAGCTCTTCCGGCTGTTTTTGATTGTCTTCATTACCCATACAGTCCAGATCACCTCCATTTCCAGTATGTCCAAAAACAGCCTTGCCAACATCAGCTTTCCCGGATTTTTAAGATCCGAGTGTAAAAAGCATGAAAAAGGGTATACTTTAATTAGATTTGGCTTTGTAATAGGTTCGAATTTCTTAAATTTTTGAGCCCGTCAATCTAGAGGTTTCAGCGTTTTTCCTGTACAATAGGTGTAAGGAAATGGTTAATGTACTCATAGATTGATACAGATAGGTTGATGCAAATGTCAAATCAAACAAAACAGCCCGCATACGGAGGGCAGGCTGTCGTCGAAGGCGTTATGTTCGGCGGCAGGCGCCATTATGTAACCGCGATCCGCAGAAAAGACGGAAGCCTTGAATTTTTTAAGCTGCCTCGGAAAACCAATCCGGCGCTTGAAAAATTTAAAAAAATTCCTTTTCTCAGAGGGATTATCGCGATTATTGAAGCAAGCGCGAACGGCACCAAGCACTTGAATTTTTCGAGCGAACGCTATGACCTCGATCCTTCTTTAGACGATCAATTGAAAGAAGAGAAGCCGTCCAAGCTGACGATGATTTTTGGCCTCGCCGCAGTCGGCGTCCTGTCTTTTTTGTTCAGCAAGTTTATTTTTACGCTCGTGCCCGTTTTTTTAGCGGAGCTCACCCGTCCGGTCTTTCAGTCGGACGTCGCGCAGATTATGATCGAAAGCTTTTTTAAGCTGCTCCTTCTCTTAAGCTATATTTACGCCATATCATGCACTCCTTTTATTAAAAGAGTTTTTCAATATCACGGAGCAGAACACAAGGTCATAAACTGTTACGAGCAAAATCTGCCGGTCACGGTTGAAAACGTTCAGCGGCAGTCAAGACTGCACTACCGATGCGGAAGCAGCTTTATTTTATTCACCGTCATCGTGGGCATGTTTGTTTACTTGCTCGTTCCTACTGACCCTCTCTGGGTCCGTATTTTGAATAGACTCGCACTGATACCCGTCGTTCTCGGCATTTCATTTGAAGTTCTGCAGCTGACAAACAAACTGAGAGACATCCCCGTATTGAAGGTGCTCGGCTATCCGGGTTTGTGGCTGCAGCTTTTAACAACGAAAGAGCCGTCTGACGATCAGGTGGAAGTCGCCATCGCAAGCTTCAATGAGCTTCTTCATATGGAGACCAAAGCAGAGGACGAACAGAAGGAACCTTCTAATATCGTAATGTAATGCAACGAATTGGTTAATTTTTTGGGAGGTGGACAGTTATGAAGCAACGCGTACATCCTGTCTCAGCTTTAATTATTGCGTTTGGAATTTTTGGGTTTGTCTATTTCGCCGTCACAAGTCCGGGCCGCCTGCTCCAATACTTGGTTGTTTTTGCAGCGGTCGGCGCCATCATTTATTTCGTGATCAGGCGCATTTCCAATCGCGATATGGGCAGTGAAGGAGCCGCTTTTAAGAAAGCAGCCAAGCAATCCAACAAGCGTTTTCAAGATCACAAAAAACGCTCTATAAAAGGCAAGGTTAATCATCTGAGAAGCGTACCGTCTATTAATAAATCGAAGCCGGTATTGGTGAAGAAAAAAAGCCAGACTCAGCTGACAGTGATTGAAGGCAAAAAAAGCAAAAAGAAAAACAGGGCTTTCTTTTAAAACGTCCACTGTTTCAAAAATAATTCTGTTCGTTTTTTTCCTAGCTCGATTAGAGCTAGTTTTTTTTCTGCCGACATCGCGAATTCAGTCGACAGGACTTCCTCAACAGGTAAAAAAATGATGTTGCGCTCATGTTTTGTGGCAATGTGCCTGGCGTCATGCGCCTCTTTCATCGTCTCAAACAGCGCCCCGAACAGTTCGAACGCATTTTTAATCGTTTTCTTCGGCCTCTCTTTTTCATTGGGCATCAGCGTGATCCCCAATACCGGCCGTTTTTTTTCTGTTGTAAACAGCCACATCGGAAAATTGCTCAGAACTCCGCCGTCTACGACAACGCTGATGCCGCTGGAGGACTTGAGCTTCACCGGCTCAAAAAAATAAGGAATGCTGCAGCTCATCCGGACCGCCCTGGCGACGGAAAAACGCCTTGGGTTTAAGCCGTATCTGTTTAAATCGTCAGGCAGCACAAGCATCTTGCCATTCGATAAGTCGGAGGCGATCAACTTCAGTTTTCCCTGTTCAAGATCCCCGAAAACTGAAATGCCTTTCGCTTTCAGCTTTTCGGAAATCCAGTTTTCCAGTTTATCTCCTTTATATAAACCGAGCCGCCAATAAATCGATGCCCATTGCAGCATTTTCAAAGGCAAGAGTGAAAATCTCGGGTCAAGGAGCTCGCTTTCATTTAATTCTTCCATCATTTGACGGATCTCCGCGCTTGTATAACCTGCCGCAATAAACGAGGCAATAATCGAACCGGCGCTCGTTCCGGCCAGCCTTTTAAATCGGAAGCCCCGTTTCTCAAGCGCCTCGTATGCCCCCACAAGTGCAATCCCTTTCATACCGCCGCCTGAAAAAACCCCGTCGATGTACATCGCGATCTCCCTCCCTTAAAAGATGGCTTTACACCATTTTAAGAAACGGACAGAAAAAAAAGACCATGAGACAAAGCGGCAGCTGGAAAAACTGATACGGAAAGAGAAAAGCCGCCGTTCCCCGGCGGCTTCAGCGTGTCGACAAACCCTCGCATTCGTTGTCAGGCCTGCGCGTCGGTGCTCACGAATAGAGGAAGGATCGGCGGCTAACCGCCCAGGCGTCCTGCCTGAACGCCGCCGTCATCACTTCCTGTGAAAGTCTGCTCCGATGCTCGGCCTTCCTAGACTGCAAGGGTTTTCAATCACGCTGATAGGATGACAAAATCCCAAAACCAAAAGTCGTTTTGGGATTTTGTCAACAATCTGAAGCCGCCGTTACCCGGCGGCTTTTATTGATTTTCCTGTTCGTTTCTTTTTTGGACGCTTCTCAAATCGTCGATTCTTTTGCTGTCGTCTTCAAAATACTGCACAAGATCTCCGACACGGTCAATGCTGTTCCAGCTTAAATGATGCTCGATTCCTTCGACATCATCATAAATTTTCTCTTCGTCAACACCAATGATTCGTAAAAACTGCTCCAATAATTCATGTCTGTATACTAAACGTTTGCCTATTTTCTTCCCTTTAGGCGTCAGCACGAGGCCGCGATACTTTTCATAAATCAAATATTCGTCTTTATCGAGTTTTTGAACCATTTTTGTAACCGAGGAGGGATGGACGGCCAGAGCTTCGGCTATATCTGAGACCCTTGCATATCCTTTTTCTTCAATCAGCATATAAATTTGTTCTATGTAATCTTCCATACTCGGTGTTGTCATCAAATCCCTCCAAATCACACCTATTCAAATCATAACAAGTTTACACTATGTGCATGTAAAAAACAAGCAACGGGATAACGTTTTCACCCGATTACCTTCTATAATTCCATTCATCTGCCGCATACTTCGTTCTGGCGAGATCGGCGACAAATTCCGTTTCCTCTTCTGTCAGTTCATAAGGCTCCAAATGAATGTTAAGCCCCTTTTCGAACCCTTTTTTAAAAGCTTTGCTCGCTTCTTCAATCGTGATTTTTTCTTTTGCGAGCTCATTGATGGCGACCGCTTTTTGTTTGAAGTTTCTCTGCATGCGCTCTCTGAGGCGATCATTTTTGTAAATAAACAAATCAAAGAGCTTGTCCTCATCCAGATCAAGAAGGATCGAACCGTGCTGGAGAATGACTCCTTTCTGCCTCGTCTGGGCGCTTCCTGCGACCTTTCTGCCTTCGACAACGAGCTCATACCACGACGGCGCGTCAAAACAGACGGAAGATCTCGGGTTTTTCAGGCTCTGTTTCTCTTTTTCCGTTCTTGGTATGGCGAAATACGCATCAAGTCCCAGCTCTCTGAAGCCTTCAAGAATACCTTCTGAGATGATGCGGTACGCTTCCGTCACCGTCTTGGGCATTTCCGGGTGTTCTTCAGACACAATAACACTGTAGGTCAGCTCTTGATCATGGAGCACGCCTCTTCCGCCGGTCGGCCTTCTCACAAAGCCTAAACCGTGTTTTTTGACGGCATCCAGATTGATTTCCTTTTCGATATTTTGGAAATAGCCGACTGAAAGCGTTGGCGGATTCCAGCCGTAAAAGCGGATGGTCGGCGGAATCTTATTTTCGCTGTGCCAATAAAGGAGCGCCTCGTCGAGCGCCATATTAAAAGCGGGATCCTGTCGTCCCGAATCGATAAAACGCCATATTTCTTTTTCCATAACCTACCCTCTTTTTCTTTGGTATAAAATAAGTCTACCATTCCCTCTTAAAATTGAAAATAAATTCGGCGAATCAGATGACAGATTTCTGAGGCTTTACTATAATAGTATTTGTCTTAACATATCGTTAAAAATCTCCCGATTATCAGACGGGATGAATTCAAAAAGGAGTCGGATCAGATTGTCTACCAGCAGCATTATCATTCTCTTGATTTGCGCCGCGCTCATCATCTACGCGGTCGTTTCATACATCTATCAGCAGCGCATTATGAAAACCTTGACAGAAGAAGAATTCCGGGCCGGCTATCGCAAAGCGCAACTCATCGATGTGCGCGAGCCGAACGAGTATGAAGGCGGCCACATTTTGGGTGCGAGAAACATTCCGCTTTCACAGCTTAAGCAAAGAAAAAGCGAAATCCGTCCTGACAAACCGGTTTACCTGTACTGCCAAAACAACGTCAGAAGCGGAAGAGCCGCCCAAACGCTCCGCAAACACGGCTGTAAGGAGATTTACAACCTGAAAGGCGGGTTCAAAAAATGGGGCGGAAAAATTAAAACGAAAAATTAATAACCGCAGCTGTCTCCAGTTGCGGCCAACATCCTAAAGCGTCTTTGCGTTTTAGGATTTTTTTTAGCATATCCTGCAGACAATCAAAACAGGCGGAGCAGATGATCCTTCAAATAAAAATAAGCCGGCGAAATGGGTTCGCCGGCTTTGTTCGTTATTTTTTCAAGTCTTCGATTGAATTGACATCTTTCATGTATGTCGGAACGACAAGGCCAATTTTTACGCCTGTCATGCTTGTACCGATATCTTCGTATTTGCCTTTGTATTTTTCAGCATATGTTTTATGCGTTTGCGGCAGCCATGCAGCAAGTGAAGCATCGACGCTTCCATTTGCAATTCCAGTCCACATCGGGCCTGCTTCTACTTGGCTGAGCGTCACGTTGTAGCCTAAGTCTTCAAGAACTTTTGCGATGACATTTGTGCTCGCAATTTCACTGTCCCATGCCACATAGCCGAGCTTAATTTTTTCGCCGTCCGCTTTATCGACGCCTTTTGTCCATTTCTTAACAAGGTCTTGATGTTTTTTAACGAAATCTGCTGCAGCTTCTTCCGCTTTTTTGCCTTCCTGAACGGCAAGCATGACTTCTCCCATATCATCCTCTGTCCAGCTGAATTGGCTGAGCAGCTTGTGTGCGCCCGGATGATCGTCCTTGAATCCTTTGCGCGTAACAGTATGGATTTCTTCGGCATCGCCGTAAGAACCTTTTGGATCTTTCAAATATTTGAGATCGTATTTTGCAAACATCCAATGCGGTGTCCAGCCCGTAATAATGATCGGATCTTTTTTATCGTAAGCTTTTTTCAATGCGGCTGTCATCGCTGAGCTTGAGCCTGATGTTACAGCCCACTTGCTGAGATCGTAGTCCTTGAGCGCCTTGTCCGTTGCATTCATAATGCCCGCTCCAGGATCAATGCCGGTAATTTTATAACTGACTTGATCGCCTACAGACGCGTTTTCATTATTATTGCTGCTTCCGCAGGCAGCCAGACCCAATGTCAGTACTGCTGCAGTGCCGATTCCCGCTATCTTTTTCCACATTATGCATTCCCCCTGCTTTTTTTCAATTTTATATTTTGTGTAACCCGGTCAAGTACGATCGCAATAATAACAATCGCAAGCCCGGTTTCTACACCGGTACCCGTTTGCAGCTGGGTAACAGCCCGGTAAACTTCTTCTCCAAGTCCAGGCGCACCTACCATGGATGCAATAACGACCATTGACAACGCAAGCATGATGCTTTGATTGATACCGGCCAGAATGGTTTTCGTCGCAAGCGGCAGCTGCACTTTAAAGAGCCGCTGGCTTGTCGTTGAACCAAATGCTTCTGTAGCTTCAATCAGATCTTCCGGCACCTGCTGAATTCCTAAGATTGTCATCCGGATTGTCGGAGGCATCGCAAAGATAACGGAAGCGACAACACCCGGCACAACCCCGATATTGAAAAAGAAGATGGCCGGAAGCAAATAAACGAATGCCGGCATCGTCTGCATTAAGTCAAGAATGGGCGTAACGATTCTCCGAACCGTTTTCTTTTGGGAGCCCCAGATTCCGACCGGAATGCCGATAATGACAGAAATCAGAACGGATGTGACGACAAGCGCCAATGTCTGGAGCATGGCGTCCCAATATCCTAAATAATCAATGATAAAAAATCCGATTAAAGTAAACAGCGCAATGCCTCTTTTGCTGATCAGCCAGACGAGCGCGGCAAAGATAACGGTCAAAATAACCGGCGGAACAAAACCCAGGCCTTGGACAATCGCATCAACAAACGATTCCACTCCGCTGGCAATTCCGTTAAATACCCCGCCGAACGACACCGTCAGCCAGTCAACAAACTGATCGATCCAATCGGCTAAAGGAATGCGGGGAAGCGATGATAAAGTAAACATTATCTCACCTCCTGAACAACAGTTTCATGAGCTGGTTCATGATCTGAATGTGCATTAATATACCGGTCATTTCCGGCAAGCGCTCCGATTAACGCGCCTTTGACGATGATCCCTTTCATCCGCTGTTTTTCATCGACGACAGCAATCGGGATGCTGGCATCAGAGACCAATTCAAAAATATCCGTCAGGACCGCATTCTCTTCCACGGTTGTAATGTCTCTCGAGATGACGCTCTCCAGCGTCTGGCTTTTTTCGGCTGCTTTTTTAGCTGTTTCAGCATCAACAGAACCAAGAAGCCTATTGTGTTTGTCAACGGCATAAATCGAGGAAATCCCGAGGTTTTTCATCAGCGTCAGAGCGACGCGCGGCCCTTTGTCTGCGCGTACGGTTTCAGCGCGTTTCATAATATGACCGGCTGTCAGCACTTTAGACAAGTCGACATCTTCAACGAATTTTTCAACATATTCATTTGACGGGTTCATTAAGATCTCTTCCGGCGTACCGATTTGAACGATGTTTCCGTCTTTCATCAATGCGATTCGATCGCCGATTCTCAGCGCTTCATCAAGATCATGGGTAATGAAAATAATCGTTTTGCCTACTGATTCATGCAAATCGAGGAGTTCATCCTGCATATCTTTGCGAATCAGCGGGTCAAGCGCGCTGAACGCTTCGTCCATCAGCAGAATGTCCGGATCATTCGTCAATGCGCGGGCAAGCCCGACGCGCTGCTGCATCCCGCCGCTCAGCTGATCCGGATATTGCTGTTCATATCCTTCAAGACCGACAAGCTTTAATGATTCCATAGCTCTTATCCGGCGTTTACTTTTATCGACTTTTTGCAGTTCCAATCCGTACTCTGTGTTTTCAAGAATCGTTTTGTGCGGAAACAGAGCGAACTTTTGAAAGACCATGCTGATTTTTTTCCGGCGGATTTCCCGAAGCTGGTCTTTGGACATATTTGTTATCATGTCACCATCTATGTACACATGTCCTGCAGTCGGTTCAATCAGCCGGTTTAAAAGCCGCACCAAGGTTGATTTACCGCTCCCTGATAGACCCATGATGACAAATATCTCACCTTCATACACGCTAAAATCCGCTTGGTTCACCCCGACGGTCGCCCCGGTTTCTTTCAGAATTTCTTTTTTGGTTTTGCCATCGGCAAGCAGCTGCGTTGCTTTCTTTGTATTTTTCCCAAAAACTTTAGACACTTTTTCTACTTTTATCTTGATTGGCTTTTCGTCTGAATTCATATTTCTCCTCCCGTATGAAGCAATCTAATATACCGTAACATTTATGTAACATATGAGACAAACGGCATATTCACTGTCATTTTGTATCAAACCTTCATATTCATCGTTGTCACTCTCTACCCTTGTGAATCCTTTTAAATACTCCATAATCCTCTTCTTTTAAGGCAAATTAAACCATTATATTTGATAAAAACATTGAAACTATCACGTTTTACAATGTAATTTTTATTTTTAATTTTAAATTTGATGAATTTACTATTTAATACGAGAGAAATCCTTATCATTCAGTACATAAACCGTTTACATAAAGATGTTTTTTTTACAAAAAAACCGGCGAAATCGATCCGCCGGCTTCTTATCATTTTTCATAACGCAGCACGGGCTTCCGCGCAGCTTTTGTTTCATCCATGCGTTTCACAACGGTTGAATGCGGTGCTTCCTGAACGACTTCAGGCGTTTCCTCCGCTTCTTTTGCAATCTGGATCATCGTATCGATAAACGCATCGAGCGTTTCTTTAGACTCTGTTTCTGTCGGTTCAATCATGATGCATTCCTCGACATTGAGCGGGAAATAGATAGTCGGCGGATGGAAGCCGAAGTCCAAAAGCCGCTTTGCGATGTCAAGCGTCCTGACTCCCAGCTTTTTCTGGCGCCTTCCCGACAGCACAAATTCGTGCTTACAGTGCCGGTCAAACGGCAGATCGTAGTATGGAGCAAGCTTTCTCATCATATAATTCGCATTTAAAACGGCGTTTTCCGTTACTTCTTTTAGCCCGTCCGGCCCCATTGAACGAATGTACGTATAAGCTCTCACATTGATGCCGAAGTTTCCGTAGTAAGGTTTCACCCTGCCGATCGAATGCGGACGGTCATGGTCAAAGGTATAACGGCCATCTTTTTTCACCAGCACCGGCTTCGGCAAATACGGAATCAATTCCTTCTTGACGCCGACAGGGCCTGATCCAGGTCCTCCGCCTCCATGCGGTCCTGTAAAGGTTTTGTGAAGGTTCAAATGGACGACGTCAAATCCCATGTCACCCGGCCTTGCTTTGCTGAGAACGGCGTTCAGGTTCGCTCCGTCATAGTACAGCTTTCCTCCGGCTTTATGGACGATTTCAGCCATTTCTAAAATATTTTCTTCAAAAAGGCCGAGCGTATTTGGATTAGTCAGCATTAACGCGGCTGTTTCTTCATCTACGACACGCTTTAAATCTTCGAGATCAACAAGACCGTCGTCATTCGATTTGACGGTGACCGTTTCAAATCCGGCAACAGTCGCAGACGCCGGGTTTGTACCGTGGGCCGAATCAGGTACAATGACCTTCGTCCTTTTATGATCGCCGTTTGCCTCATGGAACGCGCGGATCATCATCAGCCCGGTCCACTCGCCGTGCGCACCCGCAGCCGGCTGAAGGGTGACCTCATCCATCCCCGTGATCTCTTCCAAATGCTCGCTCAAGTCGTACAAGAGCTCCAGCGCACCCTGCACGGTCCGTTCATCCTGGAGCGGATGGATCGCAGAAAGTCCTGGGATTCTCGCGATTTTTTCGTTAATCTTCGGGTTGTACTTCATCGTGCATGAACCGAGCGGATAAAAGCCCGAATCCACTCCGTGGTTGCGCCTCGATAAAGCCGTATAATGGCGCATAATATCAAGCTCAGACACTTCGGGGAGATCTGCCGGTTCATCTCTGAGATACGCTTCGTCAAGGACGTCTGTCACATCTGTTTCAGGGACGTCAAGCTCAGGAAGGCTGTAGCCGACCCGCCCTTCTTTTGATACTTCAAAAATAAGCGATTGATCCTGATTATTCATGGCGATCCCCCAATTCATTCATGAGTGTATCGATTTCCTCTCTTGTTCTGAGCTCTGTCACGGCGATCAGCATGTGCTGTTTTAAATCCCGATATGAAGCGCCGAGATCGTAGCCTCCGATAATATTTTTCTCAAGCAGGCGTTCATTCGCTTTTTCGACAGGTTCATTGAGCCTGACGACAAACTCATTGAACATCGGCCCGTCAAACACGACTTCAAGACCGGCCCGTTTAGCTGCTTCTTTTGCGTAAGCCGCTTTTTGCAGGTTCTGCCATGCGATTTCCTTGACGCCTTTTTTGCCGAGCGCCGTCATGGCGACTGATGCGGCAAGCGCATTGAGCGCCTGGTTGGAGCATATATTTGATGTTGCTTTATCCCGTCTGATATGCTGCTCGCGCGCCTGCAAGGTGAGAACGAATCCCCTTTTCCCGTTTTCATCTTCCGTCTGACCGACGAGACGGCCAGGCACTTTTCTCATCAATTTTTTCGTGACGGCAAAGAATCCACAGTGCGGCCCGCCGAAAGCGGCCGGTATTCCGAACGGCTGGGCATCCCCGACAACGATGTCAGCTCCCAGTGCCCCGGGCGGTGTTAAAAGCCCGAGAGCCAGCGGATTGGCGGACACGATGAACATGCTTTTCCCTTTATGGGCGATCGGTTCAATGTCTTTCAGCGGCTCAATTCGCCCGAAAAAGTTAGGGTATTGGACGATCACTGCTGCTGTATCTTCGCAGACGGCTTCATCAAGAGCCGCAAGATCTGTTGTTCCGTTTTTGGCAGGGACTTCTACCACGTCGATGTACTGTCCTTTCGCATACGTTACTAAAACCTCGCGCGATTCGGGATGGACGGTTTCCGAAACGACGATTTTTTTCTTTTTTGTATGTCCTGAAGCAAGCATTGCCGCTTCGGCTAATGCCGTTCCCCCGTCATACATCGACGAGTTGCTGATATCCATGCCCGTCAGCTCGCAAATCATCGTTTGAAATTCAAAGATCGCCTGGAGCTCCCCTTGAGAAATTTCAGGCTGATACGGTGTATAAGCCGTGTAAAATTCCGACCGCGAAATCACGTGGTCCACGATGACGGGCTGGTAATGATCGTATACGCCCGCTCCCAAAAAAGAGGCGTGCATCACTGTATCTTTATTTTTAGCCGCGAGTTTCGTCAGCTCTTTTGTGAGCTCAGTCTCGGACTTTGCCTTTTTAATTTGGTATTCCCCTTTAAATTTGACGCTTTCGGGTATATCGGAGAATAGCTCTTCGATCTTCTCGACTCCAATTGCCTCAAGCATTTCTTTTTTATCCTGATCTGTAGCTGGCAGGTAACGGTGCTTCATCTTCAGTCTCCTTTCACGGCCTTGGCAAACTTACGGCTGCCGTTTGTAAAATGGGGTTTTCACGATTTTGGCTTTCAAGCGCTTATTTCTGATTTCCACTTCAACGACGGTGTCGAGGGCGCAGGCTTCTTTTTTCAGCAATGCGAGGCCGACGTTTTTCTTTAAGGTCGGCGACTGTGTGCCGGTTGTCACCTCGCCTGCTTGTTCGCCTTGATAATAGACGGCGTAGCCGTGCCTTGGAATGCCTTTATCGATCATTTCAAGGCCGACGAGCTTTCTGTCCGCTCCATGTTCCTTTTGGCTTGCCAGGACGGCTTTTCCGAAGAAGTCCGAGGCTTTGTTTGTTTTGACGGCGAATCCGATGCCGGCTTCGATCGGTGTAATATCTTTTGAGAGCTCTTGTCCGTACAGCGGCAGCTTCGCTTCAAACCTCAGCGTATCTCTGGCCCCGAGGCCGCACGGCACTAATCCCGAATCCTTGCCCGTTTCAAGAAGCAGCTTCCAAATGTAGGCTGCATCTTCACTCCGGCAGTAAATCTCAAAGCCGTCCTCTCCCGTGTATCCCGTTCTGGACACAAGCGCCTGCACGCTGCCAATCGCCGCATCATCCCTGAACGTAAACGGCTTTAACCCGGCAAGATCGCTATCTGCGACCTGTTTTAAAATCGATTCGGCCTTCGGTCCTTGAAGGGCAAGCAGCGCAATCTCGCCAGACACGTTTCGAACCGAAACGTCTCCTTCTTGGTGCTTGTTCATCCAATCGACGTCTTTGTCGATATTGGCTGCGTTAATGACGAGCATGTAGACATTGGCCGCTTTTTTATAGACGAGGAGATCGTCGATCGTTCCGCCGTCTTCATAGCACATGGCCGTATACTGGGCACCGCCTTCTTTCAGTGTCGAAACATCGTTTGTCAACAGTTTTTGCAAAAACGGAAGGCTGTCTGTTCCTGTGATTTCGACCTCCCCCATGTGTGAGACGTCAAAAAGCCCCGCTTTCGTCCTGACGGCTTCATGCTCCTCTTTAATTGAAGAAAATTGAACAGGCAGTTCCCAGCCGCCAAAATCAATCGTTTTTCCGCCATATTCCTTATAAAGGTCAAATAAAGGCGTTCGTTTAAGCATTCTGCTTCCCCCTTCGCTTTTCAAACTAAAAACAAGTTTGCCAATCATCAGAAAACAAGAAAGATTCCAACATCACCTGGATGGTTCCGCCGCTTTGGACGGCACAAAAAAGGACAGAGAAGCCCCTTTGTCAGTTCTGAGGCTCTCTGTCCTGGCACCTGAAAGTTTACTTTGCATCAAAAGCAAAGATGTCCCCTTTGGTGGTTTGTTAAAACATCATATGATACAAACTCTCTCCAGAGTTGCGTCAAGCAAGAGTTCTTTTGCCTGAGAGATTCACTGTTTCCCCAGCTTGCTCCTTCGGCGCCGCTTTAAGGTTTCCCGCTATCGGTCTCTCCCCTTGCTGTCATTCGCTCATATTCATTTCTTTTCATGGACATACTATATAAAGCTTATGATTTTTTTACTGATGATCTACAAATATCCTACCATCATCACAACAATTGGGCAACAGGAAAAATCATTAACAATTTATTATTTTAAAATAAGAATGTTCGTGTTTTGTTTATTTGTTAGTAAAATCCGTTTTTTTCACCGCAAGATTTTCTTTTAAAAAAGAACATTTGAATCTCAGAAGAGAAAGGCGGCATTAGTGATGAGACCAGACATTCATTTCGACAACGAGTGGCCGGAACAGTTCAAAAAGCACCTTGATGAAGACGGACCATGGGCGAATTGGGAGCTTTACAAGCTTTCCTGTGAAGTGCAGAAAAGGCTTGCGATTCCGACGTTTGAAGGCTTGCAGGCCCCTTATCACCTCCCAGGCTTCACCCCGCTTCCCCATCAGCTCGAAGTCGCCCGGAAGGTAGTCGAGCAGATGAACGGAAAAGCCATCTTGGCGGATGAAGTGGGCCTCGGCAAAACGGTCGAGGCTGGGCTGATATTAAAAGAATACATGATTCGCGGGCTGGCCAAGAAAATCTTAATCCTCGTCCCCGCCTCGCTCGTCTCGCAATGGGTGAAGGAACTGCGGGAAAAGTTTTTAATTCCGGCCGTGGAACAGAAAAAAAGCTATGTCTGGGAGCAGTGCGATGTTGTCGTCTCCTCCCTTGACACGGCAAAGCGGTCGCCGCACAGGGAGACGGTTTTGTCGATCCAGTATGATGTGGTGATTATTGATGAAGCTCACAAACTGAAAAACAATAAAACAAAAAATTACGAGTTTGTCCGCAGCTTAAAGAAAAAATATTGCCTGATGCTGACGGCGACGCCCATCCAAAACAAGATCGACGAAATATTTAATCTCGTTTCCCTGCTAAAACCCGGACACTTGGGAAATGAAAGCAACTTCAACAAAGATTATACAAAACAGATCAATTCAGCTGAAGCGCATGAACGCTTAAAGTCCCTTATCAATAAAGTCATGATCAGAAACAGACGGCATGATACCGGCATCACCTGGACGAAGCGCCATGTCGAAACCGTGCCCATTTCCTTTTCTCCTACAGAACAGGCTTTGTATGACGAGATTAAAAAGCTGAAGACAAGTCATCAGCATTCATCAAGCATGTTCTCAATCATGACATTGGAGCGCGAATGCTGTTCAAGCAGAGAAGCTGTCTATATGACGCTGAAAAACATGCTTGACCGAAAGGATCGCGAAGCGCCGGTGATCTCCGAACCTGTCATCCACCATTTGATCGAAAAGGTCAACGAGGTCGCGCAAAATTCAAAAGCGCTGAAAGTTGTTGAGCTCATTCAAGAACTCGATGACAAAGTCATCATCTTTACTGAATACAGGGCGACGCAGATTTATCTGCAATGGTTCCTCCAGCAGAACGGCATCAGTTCTGTACCGTTCAGAGGCGGATTTAAAAGAGGAAAGAAAGACTGGATGAAAGATTTGTTCAGGGGCAAAGTTCAAGTTCTGATCGCGACTGAAGCAGGCGGTGAAGGGATCAACCTTCAATTTTGCAATAAAATCATCAACTATGACCTTCCGTGGAACCCGATGCGTCTCGAACAAAGGATCGGCCGGATTCACCGGCTCGGCCAGGAACGCGATGTTTACATTTACAACATGGCAACAAAGCATACCGTAGAAGAGCATATTTTAAAACTTCTCTATGAAAAGATCCATTTGTTCGAAAAAGTCGTCGGAGACTTGGATGATATTTTAACAAAAATCGAGGTCGGCAATTTTGAAGACCACCTTCATGACATTCTCTTTTACTCCGCGACAGACGAGGAAATGAAGATTAAAATGGAAAACTTAACCTCTTTCATTTCATACGGAAATGAAGCCGTTTCAAACCAAGAACAGACCGGAGGCTAAAATCAAATGCGTCAGGAAGAAATATACCTGTTTTTAGAACGCTTTTTCATCGCAAACGGCTGCACGATCACCGACAAAAGTTCAGGCCACATGACTGTGCAGCTGACGGTTGAAGTCGATAAACAGATTATGAACAGGCCGTTTTACTGGCACTGGCTCGAAAAGACGGGCGGAGAACCTAATCCGATGAAAATCACGCTGATCACGAATGAAGACGAGGCCCCTTCCGATATCGAAGGTGAGTTTATTCATTTTGGATCACCAAGACTTTTTCAAATTTTCCAGGCCGTGCAAAAAAACGGCAAATTTATTCGCCTTTATGAGAAAATCCGTTCCGATGGAGCCCATATTTCCCTGGAACCGTGGCTCGGCATGAATGTGACGATCTCGTACCAATCCGACATGAAAAAAGATAAGCTTCTGTCTCTCGGCCTTCATTTAATCAGCGGTCAGCTGGTCGAATCGTTTCAAGAACAAATGGAGGCCCGAGATCTCTCTTCACAGATCTCTGACTACTGCTACACGATGTCGCCGTTGATTAAGCCGGAAAGCGGCATTAAACGGCTTGAGCGCTATATCGAACAGGCGGCCAGAAGCGAGCCGCTTGATTGGGCTGAAGCTTCCCTGAAACGCTGGAATAACGACCTGTCACTTTTAAACCAATTTTACGAGGATACTGAAGAAAAACCGGAGGAATACGAAATTGAGAAAAAGGCTCTCCAAACGCTTTACGAGCCTAAAATCGATATTAAAGTTCAAAACGGGGGATTATTTTATTTGCACAAAAAAAATTCAGGATAATTTTTCCGATTCGACAACATTCTTGTTTTTATTCAGTGAGCTGGACTTATAATAGAACTAAAGAGATAGGAGGAACTTTCGTAACACCATTTGGACAAGCTTGGTAAAGTGTTGAGTCTCGGGGTTTATCTTTGTTTATCACAACACGGTTGTCTGAAATACATAATGAAGTATTTTGGGGGGGGAAATGTATGAATAAAGATAAAAATGAGAAAGAAGAATTGGATGAGGAGTGGACAGAACTGATTAAACACGCTCTTGAACAAGGCATTAGTCCAGAGGATATACGTATTTTTCTCAATTTGGGTAAGAAGTCTTCAAAACCTTCCGCATCAATTGAAAGAAGTCATTCAATAAATCCTTTCTGAATGTGCTATAATATCGAAAGGAAGGTGATGACATTGATTGGCCAGCGTATTAAACAATATCGAAAAGAAAAAGGCTACTCACTATCTGAACTAGCTGAAAAGGCTGGGGTAGCGAAGTCTTATTTAAGTTCAATAGAAAGAAACTTGCAAACAAACCCCTCCATTCAATTTCTAGAAAAAGTCTCCGCTGTTCTGGACGTCTCGGTTCATACCCTGCTCAATGAGAAAGATGAAACCGAATACGATGGTCAATTAGATAGTGAATGGGAAAATCTAGTTCGTGACGCTATGGCATCAGGGGTTTCTAAAAAACAATTTCGAGAATTTTTAGATTATCAAAAGTGGAAGAAAAGACAGGAAAAGGAGTAAGGGAAACATATCTTACTCCCTTTGGCATCTTTTACGCTGAATAAGCCGATTCCTCATGAACATAAAAAAACGGATCATACAGATCCGTTTTTTAAATTGCACCATTATTTATCTTCACTGTGCGCTCTTTCGTTCTCTTTTACATAACCTTTTTCATCGGCATGTTTTTTGCCGTCGATTGTCAAGCCGTTCCATTGAGTACCTTCGAATGAGAAGTCAAGCTGCACAGAATCTCCTTGATATTTGTTCTGTACCATTCTGCCGCTGGCGTCTGTTGTTTTGTCATTGACGAACTCAATCACCAATTGAACTTTGTCAAAGTCATATGGATCTTTCGGAATGCCGTCGTATTCAGGCGCCGTTTTTCCGTTGATTGTCGCTACATTGATTTTGCCATTGTCATGCAGGAACTCTGGCTCGATTGCTTTCTTCACTTTTTCGTACGCGGCCTTATCTTTTTTCGCGGACATATTGTACAGATCATAAAGGTTGGCTTCATCTAAAATGATGTTTTTAGGATAGCCGTTTCCGCCTTCAACTCCGACAGTCAGAACGCTGACTTTAAATTGTTTCAGGAAGTCTTCCGCTGTGCTTTTTCCGCCGTTTTTCGCGTTTCCGTCAACGAAATTGCTGTAGCCAACCTGCATCAGCACTTCTTTAATCGCAAGTGATCCGTCATTTTTGAATTCGAAATCTTTAGTGAATTTGTCGCCAGGTTTTAAGTTGGACAAGTTCACTCTTGCAGATGTATCTTTCGCATTCAGGTCAAGCGTACCTGCTGCATAAGTTGCTTGAGTTGTTTCGATGTCGTTAAACGCAGCCCAAGTTCCTCCTCCTACTAATGCCAGTCCAAGCGCAGCAGACGCAACGCCTAATCCGAGTTTTTTCTTTGTACCCATTGATAACTCCTCCTTTTATAATAAGAAAATCTGTATATATGGAGACCTGAATGTTCAGGTGACCAACGAAGATTACATGGAAACTGATTGATCTTTCCCGGCGGCTTCAATTGCCTTAGTTTTTTGGTCAATCTCTCTTAAAGCCGCGGATACAGTAATCACTGCGTAAAGAATCAACAAGAGTCCCGGCACGATCAGCAATATGGCTGTGCCGATCGGTTTACTTGCAAAATCCAGCAAATACCCGGCATACGGAACCGTAATGCCCGAATACTTAGCGACAACATTTTCCGCCAGCACCGGATCGGAATCAGGGTTTTGGTTATTGTCACCCTTTGTTTTAAACATGAGGTTTGATTTATTTTTTGTTATACCGATAATTCGGTGGGTAACCATGGTGTTTTCGTCTTGCATGAATGTAATGACATCTCCCTTTTTCAAAGACCCGGGATTTTCAATCTTTTGAACGCCTATCACAGAACCTGTTTTAAATTCCGGCTCCATCGAACCGGATAAAACCGTTTTCAATTGATAGCCGAAAAGCTGCGGCTCTCCGCCGGACGACTTTGTCGAAATTACGACGATGACCGCGGCGATGATGAGTGTGAAAATAATCACATATAAGATATTGCTGACCCATTTGATCACATGTTTCATGACGCTTCCCCGCTTTCTAATGAATTTTCTTCTTTTCTATTTTCTTTATCTACGGATTCACTGCTCTTTGGTGTTTTCTCTATGTCCTGTTCAGACTTTTCCCGTGTTTCTGTCTGTTCTGTTTGCTTCGGCTTTTCTGATGCTTTTTTAGGCGGCTTCGGTGTTTCTTCTTTACAGTCTTGAAGCTTCATCACATTTGACCAAATAAAAGGTTTGCCCTTTTTCACATCGGGATGGCCTTCAGGCTTAATCAATTTAAATGCGTAGAGCCCTCCTTTTGCCGCCCGCTTTGACTCTATCCGGTAGATGTTCTTTTCGGCTTCTTTTTTGAACGCGCCTTTATCGATCACAGTCCCGTCCTCTAACGGTTTTTTGGCATTACCGAGTTTATGCAGCTCCCACTTCCATTCAGAGTCGGCGATTTGGCTGCCGCGGTTTTTATATTCTGCAAACAATGTCAGCGGTGCACAGACCGCTCCTTTCGTCTTTGTCTGTTTTTGAAGCTTCAAATTGCTCCCGTCCCACTGTTTCCCGTCTTGAGGAAATGAAGAGGCCGCTTTCATTGTCATGCTGTATGTTTCCACATCGTGAAATGATGCGTTTGTATGCTGTGACAGCTGACTCCCCAATCCAATTAAAAGATAAATGATCAGCAGCGTTTGAAAAACGATGATGTTTTTTCCGGCTCTTTTTCGGGATCTCCTAGTTCGAGATAATCGGATCATGACTACCCTCCTAGCGAGTATGTAATGGCTTTTTTCGTTCGTTCGTTTTAAAGAACTTGATAGTTAGAGTATAAAGAACAAATGTGCCATTTGAAAACTATCAAAATAGTCGATTAAGTTCGTTTTACAGAACGTTTTCGTTTAATTCCTCAAAAAATCTCTCAAATTCTCATCTTTTTGAAAAGTTTGAAGTTCTTTATAAAGTACATAATTTCTTCTTCATTTTTGTATAAACACTGTTGACAAGGAAAAAATAGGATAGAAAGGATGATGCCCCGTGCTGAAAAATGCTATGTTATGCTCTTTTTTACTGCTTGCAAGCATTGGGCCGCTCAATGCCCATGCGGCAGCTTACGAAACAGCCCGCATGTCTAAGTGGGAAGAAAAAGCGGTTGAGGAAGCAAAAAAGAGATATCCGGAAGCAGAAGTGCGTCTCACGAAAAAAGTATGGGATCGAAAGCGGGCGGATGAAGCGGTCAAACAATACCATGTCACATTGAGTGAAGGAAATAAAAATTTCGGAGTGTTTGTTACAATTTCATTTGAACCTGCGACACACAAAATCAACAAAGTCGTCGTTGTGGAAGAATATAAATAAGCCGCTTTGCAGTAGAAAGCGGCTTGTCTTTATTTATGCCTTTTAAAAAACATGATACAGCCAAGAGGAAGAATGCCGAACCATTGATATATCCTGGACGGCGGCTTTGATTCTTTACGTTTTTCTTTCATTTCTTTTCTTTCCTGCTTAGGCGTGTCCATATATTTTACGAGCTGTTCCGTCATATATTTAACATAATCGTTCGTTTTCATCACATCACCTCTTGGGGAGTTCTGTCAGTTGAAGTGTTGTCATACGAATCTTTTTTTATACATTCTTCATGATTCCGACACACAATTTTTAATATTCTTTCCACTGTGTGATTTTCTTAGTGCTCAAATCATATTGAAATTCAGCGCTCGTTCCTGTGCCGGAAGCTGTCGTTACCTCTATCTTCACTCGCTTGAGCCGCTGATGAGCCGGATTGACAGTATACGATATCAAGCCATGCTGTTTTTGAATTTTCACTTTTGTCTCTTCGTGAATATGAGACAAGGCATGGAGCATTCCATTTTGGAGTAGGTTTTGCTGAATATGAAATTCTTTTGTTTGCTGTGCAAACATTCGTTGATTCGATAATAAAACGGCTGAGTGACCCGCGCAGAGCATGCAAATCACAGCTGTGAAAACAGCAGCCGGATAAATGAATCCTTTTGAATTTTTCACGTGATCACCTTTTACATATGATAGAGCGGAATGGACTTACGGTATGACTTGCCGCTTAAACTTATCGCTTCAAGGATCAGCAGATGATCTTCAATCACAAACCTCATGTGTTTGACATGTTGCAAAAGCGGCACATGACCTTTTCCATTGACTCTTTTTCGAATAACTGTCTGATATTTCTCATAGCGAACGGCGGCACCTTGGCGATTTGTCATTTCCAATGACTGATGATCGTCGCCCGCTCTTAGATCAACCGAGTTCCTGCATTCCTTCAATATTTGCTCGGCAGTAATCGTCCATTCGCGCGGGTGAATATCCGCACCGTTTCTTTCCGGGGATAAAAACAGATGAAATATCGAGGCCATCGTTCCTGCAATGAACATATACACCATTAAGGAAACAAGTACATTAAGAAGGGTAAATCCCTTTTGACCGCAAAATGGTGAAGCAACGCCGTTGACTGTCTCTTTTTTTAATGGAGATGCATACTTTATAATCATCTCCCTGCTCCTTCCATTCAATAAAGTAAGATGTGTTTCGGTAAAGCACAGTTTCTTTAGGCTGAAACCGTCCGGTCAGTGTGTAGCGGCTGATCTTTTCATCCAATATGCGATATGCCTCTTCTTCTTTTTCAGATGCCCCGCGCTGCAAAGACAGCTGATGAACCATAGGAATCAATAACATGGTGATCATGACCCAAATGCCTAATGCGGAAACAGCTTCAACTGTTGTAAAGCCTCTATTTTTTTTGCACATTAATCTTTCCGCTTCCTAAATAGATCGTCAGTGCAAAAGAGGCGTGCTGTGTATCGATCACGATTTTTCCCCCTTGATTCGGAACTCCGCTTGGGTTAAAAGTAAGAGTTCGTTTGAGCGTCGCTTTTTTGAACGCAATATGGCAACTGTATGTCCTGACCAGCTTAGGCGATGAGCCTTCGTCCGCGTGCTTAATAATATAGCGGCAGCCGGCAAAGTCAAACTGCACCTTAACCGTCGCATGGCGGACGAGAGCTGTCTGCTGTGCGTAAAGCAGATCCTCTTCAAGCTGTGAGACAAAGTGCTGAACAACTCTTTTTTCATAAACGGGAGGCAGTGCGGCAAAGAGAAGAGAGAGCATAATGGAACCGATCATCAATACAGTTAGGCTTTCCAAAAGCGTAAATCCTTTTTGATTCATAACCGTCAATCAGCCTGTGCTTTGCCGTTTGAAATTTTAATTGCTTTCCCATTCGGGCACTTTAAGTTCTTCTTCACGTAACCTTCAGATTCAAGGTCCGCCCTACTCGGCGTTTTCCCGTCATGATCCATTTGATAAGCCGTGATTTGCGCTTGAACCATATTAATTAACCCTTCACATCCTTTCTTTTGAATACTTTGATTATGCTTGGTCACATTCGGTATGGTGATCAACAGCAGGATGGAGATGACGAGCATGACGACTAACATTTCTATCAGTGTAAATCCCTTTTCATTCACAGTTCCGTCCTCCTTATAACTGGTTCATCATTTGATACATTGGCAAAAGCATAGACAAATAAAGAATTAATATCATCGCCGCTGTTAGGCCGTAAATCAATGGCTGGATCAAACCTGTCCATTTTTCTGCTTTCCGTTCAAGCCGTTCAATCAAAAATTGACTGTATGAATACAGCTCTCTGTATAAGTGTCCGTTTAATTGGCCGTGAGCAACAGCCTTCGCCAGATCATTTTCATAAAACGGATGCCCGGCCAGCATCTGCTCCAGACTCTCCCCTTGTTTCAGCCGCTCGATCAGGCGCTTCGCTTCATTTTTATGAAATGATAAAAACGGCTGGCTTTCAAATGCTTTTAAACTGTCATATACAGACAGACCAGCTTGCAAAAGATTGCTCAATTGGAGCGATAAAAAATAACTGTTGAATAGTTTGAAGGTTTGGCCCAGCAAGGGAATTCTAATGAGAAAGGTCATTTTGTCTTCTGGAGGTTTACGGCGAAATGAACACAGATAATAGAGGGATAAAGCGGCGGCAATCAACATCATTCCTGTGATAAAAAGATAAAAATGATCAAAAACCGAAAAGATGAGGGTCGTTGCAAAAGACGTTTCAACGTTCATTGATTCATAGATCGCGGAAAATTGCGGGATGATTGCCGATTTCATAATAGAGATAATGACACAGACCGTTAAAACTAAAAACAAAGGATATCTGGCGGCTTTCTTTAGTTTTTCGGTTTGAGCGATCTTGCGGTGAAGCAGCTCTCCGCTCTGCCGAAAGGCATATGGCAAATTCCCGTGCTGTTCGGCAAAGTAAACAATGGTAACAGCATCCTTATGAAATGAAATCATTTCAAGCACTTGAAACACAGGCCGCCCTTCTGTCAGCTTCTCCATCGCAAATGTCAGATCTGCTCTTCGCCTTTCATTCAATTGCAGTTTCAGCATACTTAAAGCATCCAAAATCGTATATCCGCTCTTCATCATGTCTCCGAGTTTTTTCAGAATGTCCGCCTGTTCCCGGACGGGCCACTTCATTTTAATCTTCATGGCCTATCCAGCGTTCATAAGTATTCGACGGCAGATATCCGAGTGCTATTCCCTTCTGGATCAGCGTTTTCAAAGTTTCTGTTTTTATGTCACCGCACCTGCCTTTTGCTTCTTCGATGCAGAGATTGAGGCTTTTTCCGTACAAAAGCTCGAAGACGCTTGCTCTTCTCACAGGCCTCGACAATCTGCAATATAAAGAGCAGCTGTCGCCGCAAAACGGGCAGACGAGACCGACGAGGCGCTGGGCGCTGATTGCGACCAGTGTTTGTTCAATTTCTGTCATATCAACGCCGAACTCGAGCAGCCTGTATATTGCGCCTTTGGCATTTTTCGCATGCATGCTCGATAAAACAAGGTGTCCTGTCAAAGCTGCCCTGACTGCGATTTGGGCTGTTTCGGCATCGCGAATTTCCCCGAGGATGATCATGTCCGGATCGTGGCGAAGCACCGCCTTCAACCCCGCAGAATAAGTCATGCCAGCTTTTTCGTTTACTTGCACTTGCAAAATGTTTTCGCTTCTTGATTCAACAGGGTCTTCCAAGGTAATGATGTTTCGCTTAAAATGCCGCTTAGCGTATTCGATTAAAGAATAGAGTGTTGTCGTTTTCCCCGAGCCTGTCGGACCGGTGAACAGAATTAATCCGTGGGAATGCTTCAGAAAAGACAGCAGCTTGAATGTTGCACTCGGAAACAATGAGAGCTTTGTGAGCGGCTTGCTGCTCATCTTGGGAAGAAGCCTGATGACCAAGCTTTCATCATGGATGGTGGGCAGAGTGGACATTCTTAAATGAACGGGCTGACGGTTGATATAAAGAGTCAAAGCTCCGCTTTGCGGCAGCCGTCTTTCCCCAATATCCATCGAAGAAAGGAATTTAAAGTGAGAAATGAGCCTTGAGCACTCATTTCTCGTTAATCTGTCTTTTTGAAAAAGTTCATCATCAATCCTGAAGCGAACCACCGCCTCTTTTTCACCGGGAACAATATGAATGTCTGACGCCTTCATTCTATATGCCTCGTCAATTAATCTTCCGCTTAATGATTCAATCGTGTACAAACCATTGCGCCTCCTTTCTAAGCGCAGTTTATACGAAAAACATCGGAAGCATCAAATCCTTAAAAATCGCAAATCAAGCTGAATACGAAGCAAAAACGGAATTTCCGAATACCGATTTGACTATTTTATTCAGCTTCCAACTGCTGAAATGAGAAATTTAAACCTTCTCTTCAGCCTTGCCGTTTTCACGGATGCAAAAGCCTTTATTGCAAAGCGCCTTAGCAAGGCTCTGTTCTGTGTTAATATGCGAAAAATCCATCCCAAGCTTCACAACTGTTTGGGCAATCTCCGGTCTCAAGCCCGAAAGAACCGTCTCAACGCCAAGTAGTTTTGTGCTGTCTACGACTTTGAACAACTGGTAGGCAACCATCGTATCGACGACAGGAACACCGGAAATATCAATAAACAGATGCGAGAGATGAAGCTCAGCACACTGCTTAAGCGCAGATTCAATGATCACCGTTGCCCTGTGAGTATCAATTTCGCCAATGAGCGGCAGCACACCGATGTTTTCTGATACCGGTATAACAGGTGCGCTCAGTTCGCGTATCATCTCGGTCTGCGCCTTCAATTGTCTCTTTGTCGTATGCTCATATTCAAGAATAAACTGTTCAATAACCTCATCCATCATTGAGTGAAGCTGTTTATTCCAGATAAAAAAGTCTTTTTTCGAACAGTCCGGTGCATGTTTATCCGAAAAATGCTCGATTTCATCTATTAAAAGTTCACGGCACACTTTAAACCCCTTTATGCTTTCAGTCACCGGAATTTGGCTGACAGCCCTGTCGTAGGCAATTTCCTTGGCGCATCCGGAGGCTTTATCCCAGCATAGCGCCTGTTCATCCTTGGCAAATACCCTTGAAACAGCCAGTAAAAAGTCCTTATATTGCTGTGCCGTTTTTTCTTTTTCAGACGCTGTTCGGGACAGCCATTCATCGGTGATTCTGTCCGCCTGTTTGACCAAATACTCATAAAGGGCTGCATGCTTGTTTTCCATGTCAATCCTCCTCATTGTTTTCCTTTAAAATCAATCGGCTATATGACCAACATTTTGATCACTATGTATAAAACGAAATCGATTGTCTACACTATACGTAAGCGCATTGGGCTATAGCCAAGCGGTAAGGCAACGGACTTTGACTCCGTGACGCGCTGGTTCGAATCCAGCTAGCCCAGTTACACAGGCGAAAAAACGAAGATATGCTGAACATGCAATGTGTCAGCAATCTTCGTTTTTTTCAGGAAACAGAACGGTGTAAGGTGTGTTTTTTTAATTTTAAGAGTTCGCCGGGATTATATCCGACAACCAGCTTATCGCCGTTTACGATAATCGGGCGTCTCAGCAGCTTTGGTTTTTGAATTAACAATTCCAGCACTTCGCTGACCGTTAATTCTTCGATATCAAGATTTAACTCTTTAAATGCCTGGCTTCTTGTCGCCAATATCTCATCAATTCCTTCGGTCGTGAGAGACAAAATATGTTTCAGCTCGTCCTGATTCGGCGTTTCCCTGAAAAGATGCCGCTCTGTAAAATCAACCTGGTTCGCTTTCAGCCAATGTTTCGTTTTCCGGCATGATGTGCAGCTCGGGTATGAATAAAAGGTCAGCTCTTCCATGAATGATTCCTCCTTAAAATGTACTGACTTTGTCTTTGTATGTTTTAGTACCCGTGATATTTTCCGTTTAAACACGTGACAGGTGATTTTTTAAAAATGCTTATCACAAAATTGTAAAAAATGAATTGATTTTCCCAAAATGAAAATGTTTACATTTCAAGATAAATTGGCTTATAATAAAATCAAAGGGGCTTTTTGGGAGGGATATAAATGAATCGCATGTTCCGTGTGTTAGGATTCTGGACAGGTATCTTTGCGGTCATGTTTTATTTAGGAAATATGAAAGATGCATCACTGCTGTTCTTCGGTCAAACTGTATTTTTTGTGTTCTTATCGTATCTCAACTTGACCGAGCGGATGTACATTTATATTTTCGGTGCTTACTTGACAGTCTTTTTTGCCGCATTTACATATTATTCTGTGTTTATTATGGTTCCCGGGCAGGGAGGCCATTAAAAAAGACGATCCATCAGGATCGTCTTTTTTATGTTTTACAAAGTAAATCCGTTGATGAACGGGTTTTGTTCCTGTTCTGTTGCAATGTCCGTCTCGGGGCCGTGACCGCTTAACACAAGCGTCTCTTCCGGAAGCGTCAGCAGTTTTTGATGAATACTGTCCATCAGCACCTTTTGATTTCCTCCCGGCAGGTCTGTACGCCCGACTCCCCCTTTAAATAAAACATCCCCGGAAACGATCAGGTTTTCTTCTTCCGCATAATACGAGACGCTGCCCGGAGAATGTCCAGGCGTAAAGAGCATGCGGAGCGTAAAAGAGCCGATTTTAAGATCCCCCTCTTCTTCGATCAGATGATCTGCTTTTTCTGCTGTGATCGTCTGTCCCGTAAGCAGCGCTGAACCATTTAATGAAGGATCAGTCAGCCATTCAGCTTCATTTTTATGTACGTATACAGGAATGTTCCATTCTTTTCTGACATTGTCCACGGCTCCGATATGATCAAAATGAGCGTGAGTGAGCAATACTGCAAGAGGCTTCAGGCCGTTTTCTTTTATGTATGCATTCAGTTTCCCTGATTCGCTGCCGGGATCAATTATTAAACAGGTACCGTCATCATGGGATAAAATATAAGCGTTCGTCTGGATAGGCCCTAAAGGCATTCTTCTCCATTTCATTTTCTTCACCTCAGATTCATCTTTCTTTGTTCCATTATGAAGGTTTTGTGGGAAACTTTCAATGAATCATGTTGTCCTCGACAAATTTGATGAAAACGGTTAAAATAAAATTGGAAATATACTGCAGGGGATCCAAACGAAGGGGGTTTATATTGATGTTGCTCGTGATCATTTTCGGTCTAGTCACGATATTATCTGCTCTTGGAGTTCTTCGTTCTCTTAAACAAATCAACGTTCTTGGCATCTTATTTGGCGGGGCGGCTTTTTTAGTGTTTGGATGGTTTACCGTCATGACAATCATTAACAGCGGGTATCCGACAGTCCACTAAACCCGGTGCCTTTAGACAAAAACAGCCTTATTCCGTTATTCCGGAATAAGGCTGTTTTTCTTATTGGCTGAAATGACGCTGGACGCTTGCAAGCTTGCCTTCCATCGTCGTTTTCTTGTCGCGGCGGTCGTCAATCCTGATATTCGTCGCCACTCTGTGGATGCCTTTTTGGAAAGGCGCTTCGTGAATCGTCTGAATCACCTCAAATAAATCGCTTAATTCCCCTTCAATCAAAGTATTCATCGGTGTCAGCTGATATTGGATTTTGCCTTCTTTTTTAAATCCTTCTAAAATGGTTTGAATCTCCGCTACATACGCGCTTACGCTCGGAGTTTCGGTACCGATCGGTATGATGGTAACGTCTGCTATGGCCACTGTCCATTCTCCTTTCTATTCTTTTGTCACCAGGGGTGCTGCAGTTTTTGAGTTGAATGAAATGATTTGATCCTGGGTATAACCGTACAATGCATAATCCCCGTCAGGAGATACGGTAATCGGAAGCATTTCCACTTTTTCACGAATGATTTCCCGTTTGCCGGTTTTGAGACTGACGGAAATCAGATCATACAAGGAGCCCGACTCATTCGGCTGATACGTATAAAACAGCTCATGCCGAGGGTCGTAGCTGTATTCCATCGGTGACAGGCTGCCATATTCCGAGAACAGCGGCAATTTGAAAAAAATTTTCTTTTCCGAAGAAGAAACGTCTGAAAATATGTAGGTGCCCTGGCGATGACTGGATGAAGGCGCTACAATCAGCCGCATATCCCCCAGAACATCGAGCAGTACGGCATCACCGGCGAGCTTCTTTTCCCGTCCGTCCGCTGTGTTGAAGGAATAAACAGGAGCCGGTTTTTCCCGGTCCCGTTCATTCCATTTGATATATTCAAAAGTGTCGGCGGAAGTCCAATGAACAAAGGCGGCCTGTGCGATGTCTTTTTCGGTTTGCTGTTCTTTCGCATCAATCAGGCGCGATTCATAATTCCAATCTTTCGTAAAAGTTGTGACGTATAAAAGATAAGGGTCAAACCGATTCCAGTCCACTTGCAGTTCATGCGTGCGAAATTTTTTTGTGTACAGCTGTTTTCCCTGTAAATTAAGCAAAGTTAACTTCATTTCAGAGCCGTTTCCGGCGGTTTGGATGAGAATCATGCCTTTTTCCCTGTTTACTTCCGCCGCTATCAGCCTGTCATCCGTCTTGTAGATCGTTTCGCCCGTCCCTTTAAATATATCATATGATTTGACTTCACTTCCTGCGACCGGATCGGTTGCGGTGTATATAACGGTTTCATCATCAAGCCATCCTGCCGCCTCATCAAAGTGCCGGTCCTTCAGCGCTATCACTTTTTTATCTTTTACTGCTGCACTGCTTTTCTTTTTCCCTTCCGGCTCCTCATGATGAACGCTTTTCGTTCCTTCCTGATGCTGCGGTGTGCAACCAGCCGCAGCCACGGTCATCACAGCGGCAATAAGCCATAACGAAACTCTCAAACCGGCCATTCTCCCTCCATAAATGATTGGCTGTCTAATTTACGATTTTCACCGTGAAAAGTTTCAGCTTTCAAAAAAGCAGGATGCCCAAAGTATGCCTCTGCTTTTACAATATATATCGTCAAATTGTTTCATTGGTAAAGGATTTTTTCCTTTGCCGAGTTCAACAGTATATCCTTCTCTTCCGAAAAAATGAATAAACCAATCTCTAAATCCTGCATAGCTGTCTATATATCTGACGCCCTTATAACCGCTCAGGCGCTCAAATGTTTGGATCACATCGGCTGATTCAGGAGGCTCCAGCCCCTTGTATCCCCAATAAATTTCCTCTCCCTGTGTGTGAAGCGCCACAAGCCGATCAGGCGGCTCGTTTGCGATTAAATCCCTCATCGCTGCCGCTTCCGGTTCTGTCAGCGGTTCATCTCCGGGGTAGTCCCTGTAGGAAGGGGATTTGGGCGGTTTTCTCTGTTTTTCGATCTCCCAAAAAGACGGAAACTGATTATTTAAATCCACTCCGTTTATATTGGCTTTCCATTCCCGGAAATCCGGTTGATGCTCATTCATCTCATCCAGTGCTTCCCGCGCTATCCCAAGATGACCGGGACCGTTAAGCACAAGATCAACCCCGTCGGGATTAACGATCGGCACGACGGAAAGCTTTGTTGATGAAAAAATGTCAAGCGGTGAAAAACCTAAAGCGGACCGGCCTGTACATAAATGATAACAATATTCTTTGAGCCATTTCATCAAAACAGAAGTGGTGATCCATTCATTGGCATGAAAAGAAGCATTCATATGCGTTTTTTTTTCGGCATATTCAGCTCCGAGGAGCAGTTCGTATATAGGCTGGCCCATGCTTGAGCGACCGATGATGCGGGAAGTAACAAACGGAAAGCACTCCGTCAATCTGTCAATTTCCTTTTTCAGTACTGCTGAATCGTAAACGACTGTTTTTGTCAGCCACTGTTCATCTTCAAGTGTGTATTGATTCACCAATAATTGCAGCTGTTCATATGTTTCGGCTGCTGGAACGTTTTTTCCTGCTTGAAAAGACGCTCCCGGAAAATAAAATTCGTCCGCGGCTGCATTCGCGTTTGCGCTGATTAAAAGCGGTTCGGGTATGTTCAGGATATTAGACAATCTTTCCATATTCTGCTTTAACTCCGGTTTGATGTTGATGAATGCCATCAATGATCCCTCCCACAATAGCATATGATGAAGGCTCGTTTAAAAACTCTCCCGGTTCGCTTAAAAAACGCTTTTTCAATAAGGTTTCAGCCCGCAAAAAAACTTCCGCCCAAATAGGCGGAAGTTCATCTTTATTTCGCTAAGCTTTCTGTAATAAAGTCAAGCTGGCCCTCTAATGAAATCGGATCGGAAAAGTAGAAGCCGACAGGGTCGATTTTATAGACATGTTGATTTTTGACCGCGCCAAGGTTCTTCCAAATAGAGGTATTAAGCACGGCGCTGTCGTCTCCGCTTGATTCCCAGGGCCCTATAAATATATAATCTCCGGCGAATTCAGGCAGCTTTTCTAATGAAATGCTCGTGTAGCCCGGCCCTTCGTCGATTGCTTTTTCCTTCGTCAGCTTTGTCGCCTTTAAGCCGAGATCTTGATAAACAATGCTTCCTCCCCTTCCGAATTGATCGCCGAATACAAAGATTTCTTTGCCATTCGTTTGCATAATGGAAACCGTTTTGTCCCCGACCGCTTTTTGAATTTTTGATTTTGCCGCGGCAACTTTTTTGTCCCATTCAGCCAGCCATTTCTCCGCTCGATCTTCAGTACCTGTCATTTTTGCGAAATCCTTCAGCCGTTCAGTGTTATTCAAGCTGTCATATTTCAAAGCGACCGTCGGAGCGATTTTTTCCAGCTTTTCGATATCAGCGCCTTGGGTCGTCCATACGACAATCAGGTCCGGTTTTAATTGAATAACCTTTTCAGCGGAATTTCCTTCACCAATGTTTGTCACACCCTCGGTTTTCCCCTTGAAATAAGGATTTTTGAATACCCTGTCAGGTGCACCCACTACATTGAGACCGAGTGTCTTGAAATAGCCGAAATAATCGTCAGCCATGACAACCACCCGTTTCGGATGCTTCGGAACTTTAACCGTTCCGTTTTCAGCCTTGTATGTAATCGTTTCTTCGCTTTTTGATTGAGAAGACGAATCTTTGCTCTCCGTTTGATTACCGCATGCTGTCAATGCTGCGATCAATAATAGTACAAAGCATGCTCCAGCGAGCGTCTTTCCTTTCATATTCACCTTTCATACCTTCTTTCTGGTTTGAATATCGATAAAGAGAATCATTATCAATTATATCATAACCGGCATCGGCTTGGATCATGATTTTTATGACGGACTCTTGTCATTAAAAACAGGCCGGAACGATATCCGGCCTGCTGCATCAGCTTTCTCCGCCAAAAGAAAAGCTTACTCGTCTTTCGGCTTGGCGTCAGATTGCTTTTTTAAGCGCTCGCTGTCATAAAACCTCAGCAAGTCGCCATAAATGATTTGATCTGAATATGAAAGCTCCTGTTTCGCTTTTTCAATGTACGGCTCACAGCCTTTTTTATCTTTAGACGGCTCTCCTGTCGATTTATCATAGCATATGCCGTCTGTGTATACTTTGTCTTTCGTAATAAAGCTGCCGTCGCGAAGCACTGTAAACTCCGTTTTGTCTTTGGCAAACAGGTCGTTTCCAAACTGGATTTGATCGCTCGAATCGATTCCGAGAAGGTTCAGTACAGTCGGCCGAATATCGATTTGGCCGCCGACGGTGTCAATGGCTTTCGGCTCTTTATCCGTCACTCCCGGAATGTGGATCACAAGCGGGACTCTTTGAAGCTGCACTTCCTCAAACGGGGTTACTTCTCTGCCGAGGAATTGGCTCATCGCTTCGTTATGGTTTTCGGAAATCCCGTAATGGTCACCGTATAACACGATAACAGAATTATCGTAGAGGCCGTCTTCTTTCAGCTTTTCAATAAATCGTTTAAGCGCTTCATCCTGATAGCGGACGGTCGGGAAATATCTGTTTAACGTACGGCTTTTTGAATCAAATTCATCGATCAGTTTATCTTCCTCATCCAGCTCAAACGGAAAATGGTTTGTCAGCGTGATCAGGCGGGTATAAAACGGCTGAGGCATTTCTTTCATCAGCTCTGATGTTTGTTCAAAGAATTCCTTATCTTTCAGTCCCCAGCCCACTGAGTTTCCTTCGTTTACATCATAGGAATTGATATCGTAAAACTTATCGTATTTAAACGTATCGTACATAATATCCCGATTCCAGAAGCTTTTGTTGTTCGCATGGAAAATCGAGGAATAATAGCCGTGGTTTTTCAATATTTCAGGCATTGCCGTATATTCGTTTCCTGCATTCGTAAAGAAGACCGCTCCTCTTCCAAGAGGATAGAGAGAGTTGTCAACGATGAATTCGGAATCTGCCGTTTTGCCTTGGCCTGTCTGATGATAGAAATTCTCGAAGCTGTAGCTTTTCTTTATCAGGTCGTTTAAATAAGGCGTAATCTCTTTGCCGTTTAACTTTTGGTTCACGACAAAGCTTTGGGTGGATTCCAGGGAAACGAGGATCACATTTCGACCCTTGGCGATCCCGGCCAGGTTCTGATTGGTGTCCGTGCGGTTTGCGTTGACATAGTTTTCAATCTCCGTGAGGCTGTTGCTGTCGGCCAGCGCACGCTGTGCAGACTGCTTTGACTGGATCAGCCCGTCATAGATATGGAAGTTGTAAAGACTGATATTCTTCACAAGAACTTCCCTGTCAAACGATCTTGTCAAAAGCTGCGGTCTTTCTGTTTCAGAAATCCCTAAATTGAAAAAGAAAACGGCAGCGACAAATAGATAGTAAGCCGCGCGTTCCTTTCTTGTCGCCTTTCCGCCTGTTTTGGCAGGCTGGCGCTTGTACAGCCAAATTAAAATGGCAATGTCGACGACGAGGAGCAAATCGGTCGGCATAAACAAAGAGTTGATACTGCTTCCCAAATCACCCATATTATTCGTCTGGAACAATACAGGAATCGTTAAAAAGTCGTTGTAAAAACGGTAGAAGATCATGTTCGCAAGCAAGACAAACGTCAGGACGATACTTGCCCCGATAATAAACCGGTTCCTGTTTTTTTCTTTGAAAAACAGGCCGATTCCGAATATAAACAGCAAAAAGCTTAAAGGATTGATGAACAATATAAACTCTTGCATGAAGTTTTCAATTTTAATGTTGAAGCTTGTTTTGTAGACGACATACGTTTTCAGCCACATCAGCAATGTCGCAATTAACAAAAACGAAATTTTTGAAAAAAATGACTTTCGCATTCGAAACCTCCCTATGCAGCAAGACGCATGTTTCCGCAAACTGAATTTCCACATATTGTTTTATTTTAGAAAAATCGCTAAAATTACTAAATCATATCTTAACCTGTCTGTACAAAAAAATCAATCATTTTTCACATTGGCTTAAAAGTGTTAACAATGCTGCAAAGCGGTCCGAAAATGCTTATAAAACAGGCTCCGCCTGGCTTTTCAGCCATTGGTTTTTGGCGATCCATGCGCCGCCGATCACGCCTGCGTCGTTTCCAAGTGAAGCGATTACGATCTCAGCCGCCTCGCCGGCCCGCGGGAATACGAAGCGGTTGAAAGATTGTTCAACTTTGGAGCGCAGGATTTCTCCTGCTTTTGAGACGCCTCCGCCAATTACGATTTTCGAAGGATTGAGCGAGCTCGCCAAGTTGCCGAGGACCATTCCTAAATGACCCGCCACATAATCGACGACTTCGCAAGCAACCGGATCATTTTCCCGGGCCGCTTCAAAAATATCGCGCGCCGTGATATCCGGACATGCACGCAAGTCTGTATCTAGATGATCGGATTCTATTTTTTCTTTGGCAATCCTGACGATGCCCGTAGCCGAAGCGATCGTTTCGATACAGCCGCTTTTCCCGCAGTTGCACGGCGCTCCTCCTTCAGGAACTGAACAGATGTGGCCGATTTCTCCGCCTGCACCGTTTTGCCCGCGGACGATTTCTCCGTTTACAATAATGCCGCCTCCGACACCCGTTCCCAACGTGACAAGAATCAAATCCTTTGCGCCGTCTCCCGCTCCTTTCCACATTTCGCCGAGAGCCGCGATGTTCGCGTCATTTTCAATGACCGCCGCTAATCCTGTCTCTGCTTCAAGGTGGTCTTTTAACGGATAGTTCTCCCAGCCCATGTTCGTCGTTTTATAAACGATGCCGGTCTCCGTATTGACGGGGCCCGGAGCGCCCATGCCGATCCATTTTAAGATGTGCTTCGGTTTGCCGAGCTCTTTTAATTTTCCGTCGATGGCTTTTGCGATGCTTACCGTAACCGTTTCCCCCGATTTATCGGTCGGAATTTCCCACTTGTGCAGGATTTCACCATAAGCGCTTACAAAAGCGAGCTTTACCGTTGTTCCTCCAAGGTCGACTCCAACCAGCCAGCTGTCATTCATTTTGCTCCCCCTCTAATCCCTGTTTTATTTTCTCTTTACTTTTGTGAGTTCATTCTGCAAAATTGAAACGCCTTTAAGCCACTGTTCTTTTTCTATCAGATTCGAAAGAAACATTTCTTTCAGTTCGTCCATCATATATTCAAGTTCAAGTTCGCGATCTCCAAAATAAACATAACATCCAAACTGTTTCAGCAACAGCTGTACATCATAGGCTGTTTTCATTTTATTTCACCATTCTTTAAAGGTCTAACATTAGAGTATTCATAAAGCTGTCCGGCGTCAAGCAAAAAAAAGCCTGTTTTCCTGAAGGAAAACAGACATTCAGCGGTCTGGATCCTGGGGATCCAAAAATACGGGCCTTCTATTTTTCAGCGGCATTGGCGTTCGAATCGCGATATCTCGAAAGGCTCTGTAGTCAAAGGGGATAAACGGCCATAAATACGGCACATGAAACGACTTCATTCTGACCAGATAAATCACCCAGCAGAAGATCGCGATGACAAAGCCGATCGGTCCGAATGCGCCGGCCGCGATCAGGAGAACGATTCTTGCCAGCCTGTTCGCTATGCTCAGCTCATAGCTCGGCGTAGCAAACGTGCCGATAGCCGCAACAGCGAGATACAAGACGACTTCATGCGAGAAAAGTCCGACCTGCACCGCCACTTCTCCGATCATTAAAGCAGCTACAAGTCCGAGAGCCGTAGCCAGAGACGACGGGGTGTGGATTGCAGCCATCCGCATCATGTCGACGCCTATTTCAATTATGATGAATTGCGCAAGCAGCGGAAGGGCCCCTTTTTTTTCAGGCCCTATATATTGAAGGGCGTCCGGCAAAAGATCGGGATGGACAGAGAGCAAAAACCACAGCGGCAGCAAAAAGATCGATGCCAACACAGATATAAAACGGACCACTCGCAAATAGGCGCCTGCAAGCGGTTTGTTTCTGTACTCTTCGGCATGCTGCAGATGGTGCCAAAAAGTAACAGGGGTAATCAGCGCGCTTGGCGAACCGTCCACAAAGACGAGAATGTGGCCTTCGTACAAATGAACGGCCGCAGTATCAGGCCTTTCTGTATAGCGGACCGTCGGATAAGGATTCCAATGACGGCCGCCGATATATTCTTCCAGTGTCTTTTCCGCCATTGTCAAAGCGTCCGTATCGATCGCTTCAAGCGATTGCTTCAGCTTTTTTACACTTTCCAAATCAGCGATATCTTCCAAATAGCAGATGACAACATCTGTTTTGCTTCTTCTGCCGACCTGAAGGAACTCCATTCTGAGGGAACGGTCGCGGATTCTTCTTCTCGTCAGTGCGGTGTTGAACACGATCGTTTCGACGAAGCCGTCTCTTGAACCTCTGACGACACGTTCATTGTCGGGTTCCTCCGGGTTTCTTGCCGGGTATGTCCGCGCATCGATAATAATGGCATGGTCCACCCCGTCGACAAGGAGAACGGCCGGCCCGGACAGCACCTGGGCGGCTGCTTTGTCGAGGTCGTCTTCCGTATCAATTTCGATGTATGGGATGTACGTTTTGATCAGCTTCTCAAGCGGATCGTCTTCCAGACTTTCAGGGGTGAGCCTTGAGAGATTCTTAAGCAAGTGATGCATAATATCATCTTTTACAAAGCCGTCGACAAGATAAAGCGACATGTCTCTATCAGCATAAACAACATCAAGCCGGATCATATCGAAGCTTTTGTCGACCCCCAGCTTTTCATTTAAATATTCAACATTTTTCGCTAAATTTTTTTGGACCGCATGCTTTTTTTCCATTGTATATTAAAAGCTCCCGTCAAATGAGTCTATACTAAAGACCATTTTTAACATAACGGAAGCTTTTCATACTTGGTTACCGGGCGGTTTCTTTCTTAAGTTCGTCCCGAAACGCTTTATACATCTCTTCATCAGGCTTTTCTGCCAACGCTCTTTCAACAGACTGTTCGGCTTTGGCGAACTCGCCTTTTTGATCATAGAGCCTGGCAAGAATATAGAGTGAGGCGTGGTCTGATGGATCTTTTTCAACGACGGCCTCGAACCTTTTCTCAGCGTTTTCAAACTCGCCGAGCTGAAATTCGGAATAAGCGAGCAGCTTTAAAGTGTCGCTGGAAGCGTCCTGCTTTGAGCCCGCTTCCTGCAAGGCATCTTTTACCTTTTCATAGTCTCCCTCTTCATACCATTTCGCCGCCTGATGCAGCATGGCATTTTCCTGCATCGAAGCTGAATGTGTCCCAATGTACAGAGCGCCTCCTCCGATGACAAAGATGAGAACCCAGCCTGTCAGCCGCTGGAGCGGTCTTTTTTTCCCGGGGATTCCGACCGCCAAGGCCGTCAGGAGCCCGCCGATCAATCCGCCGATATGGCCGGCATTGTCAACATTTGAAATCGTGAAACCGAGGCCGAGGTTCAGAATGATAATCACAATGATATTTGTTCCAATCGTTTTTAAGAAAGCTTTCCGATTTGAAAAAGCCAGATACAAAAGTGCTCCCAAACAACCGAAGATGGCTCCCGAAGCCCCTGCGGACGGATACGGGCTGAACAGAAAGCTGCCGATCGATCCAAAAATTCCGGCTGATATGTATATGACAAGAAAGCGGAATGATCCAAACACCCTTTCTGCCGCGGCTCCGACAGACAGCAATGCAAATGTATTGAACATGAGGTGGACCAATCCGATATGAAGAACGATCGGCGTGACAAGCCGCCACCATTCCCCGGCTAACAGGAGGCTGTTTTCCTTCGCACCGAACCGGATGAGCGTGTCGGTATTCTGACTGCCGCCCGACATTTCCAGAAGCAGAAACATGAAGACTTGAAGCACTGCAAAAATCCAGGTAAACATCGGTTTGCCTTTCTCAAATACAGCCGCTTCCCGCCGCCTTTCTTCTTCTCTTGCTTTAGCCGCTGCTAATACTTCGGCTCTCTTCTCTTCCACATTCTCGTATCCGGCATCGTGCATGTGGCCTGTCAGCTCATCCGGCCCCATGTTTAAAGCAACGGCGAGTTTGCGGAAGCCTTCTTCAGCCGAAGCGTGCTCAATAAAAACCGGCACGATGCTGATCCGTTTATCTGCGACCGGATGACTGACAACATCTTCCCACTCATCTACAGGTGCTTCCTGTGACAAATAGACGTTTAATATCGAGAGCTTTCGCTGCCTTGATGCTGCTCTCAGGCGCTCCGCTCTTTCATAAAGAGATTCCAAGTCACCGACGAGATCCTGTCTGAAATCGATATCCTTCCGAAAAACGCGAACCAAATCATACGGCGCGCTCCCCCTTGCTTCAAGCCAGGCTTCTCCGAATGAAGCTGGTGCCTGCACAAGCTCAAAATCCCTGTCTAAGAGGTTCCCGATGAAATTCCAATACAAATAATCGATTGAATACATACCGACGCTCCACAATTGTTTTTGTCCATTATAACAGGAAACGCGTCATTCTGCGCCTTTTAAGCGCTTTAAAAAAATCCCGTTTTTAAACGGGATTCAGAAAGCCTGCTGTATAAACTTATTGCGAAAAAACGGAATTCTCATCATCAAATGGATAAAATAGTGGCGGATCTGGTTTTGACCAAGAATGAAATTGATGACACGATAACGGTTTTGAAAAAACACAAGGGCGGCAATGACGCCTACTGCAATGAATGTAACTTTTCTCATATGATCCCTCCTATAACCGTATCGTGTCTCATTTTTTAATAATTATTCAGCAGACCCGCTGCAGGTGTAAACGGCGTCTTCGGTAAAAATTTGCTCAACCGGAATGTCGTGCGGCTCCTTTGGGACATGATCGATCACTTGGCACTCGAAAGCCAGCGATGCGGTATCTTTTGTGAAACCGGCCAGGTATCTGTCATAATAGCCGCCTCCATAGCCGATTCTGTATCCTGTCCGGTCATAGCAAATTCCCGGCACAAGGATGAAATCGATGTCTTCAGGCTCCATCCGCCCGGTTTTGTGCACGATCGGTTCCTGCAGGCCAAAATACACAACTTCAAGATCGCTTTCATCCTGAAAGCTGCGAAAGTGCATCTCTTTTGTATCAGGCATACATTTCGGAATGCACACCGTTTTTCCTTCATGCCGTGCCTGTTCGATAATCGGTTCTGTCGGAACTTCGCGATTTCTGGATATCGTAAGGGCAATGACAGACGCTTTTTTCCACTGTTTGGATTGAAAAAGCTTCCGGTGAATCGCTTCCGCCTTTAGAAGAAACTCCTGTTCCGGCATGTTTGCAAGCCTCTTTCTGACCTCATTTCGTAAAGAACGCTTCACATCTCTTTCCCCCTTAAAAACAGAAAAACAGCAGGAAAATCCCTGCTGCTTACTTTGTTTCGCGGTGTAATGTTGATTTTTTGTCACGTGGGCAATACTTTTTGAATTCAACGCGATCTGGATTGTTACGCTTGTTCTTTGTAGAAATATAGTTACGCTCGCCGCATTCAGTGCAAGCTAAAGTAATATTAACGCGCATTTATTTTTCCCTCCAAACTATATATCATTTCTGTTCAGACTTATCTATAATACCACTTATGATGCCGGAATGCCAGGCGTTTTTTTTAGTTTGTCACGGTTTGTTAAAAAGACGTGTGATACACATGTTGCAAAAACACATTTTTGATATATCCAGGATCATGCAAATCCAATATATAAGCCTCTGCCGTTTGCCCGACCTTGAGCAGCTGCTCCTTATCGCGGACAATTTCTGCAAGCGCATATGCAGCTTTATCAGGATGATTAAAATCAATCTGAAAGCCGGTCACCCGATCGATGACGAAATCGTTCCATCCCCCGTTGGTTCCGACGGCGACGGCAACGCCGGCTGCCATGCTATCTTGAGCAGCGATGCCGAACGGCTCATAACAACTTGGGAAAACAGCCATTTCACAAAATCCCAGCCAGCTCTCTCTTTCTTCTTCACAAAGGAAAGGAAGAATTGTCACACTTTCCTTAATGCCCAATTCTCTTGCCTTGGTCTCGATCCCGCTTTGAAGCGGTCCTTCCCCGGCAATGACAAGTTCAAGATCAGGCTGCCGTTTGCGAAGCTGCTGAAAGGCGTGCAGCCATTCGATAAACCCTTTTTCCGGAACAAACCTTCCGCAGGAAAAAAAGTACGGTACGCTTTTCATTCGTTTTTTCACCGTGCGGCTTTTTATGCACGGATGGGGAATGACGCGGACTTGCTCGAAAGGAAGCGAAAACGCCTTTTGCATGTCTGTCTTCATCATGCTGCTCAGCACGAGAATTTGATCGCTTTTTTCAGCCAGAAGCCGTTCGAGGCTTGCTCTGTATGGGTGGACATTCTCGCCTGCTGCCGTTTTCCGGCCGCTTTCAAGGCCGTGTACCGTGGAAATCAGCGGAAGAGCCAGCACCTCGCTGAGATAAACGGCGGCAGGCGCGGTGATATCATCATTTGCATGGATAAAATTAAATTGTCCTTTATACGCCAGCACGGTTTTGATCATCTGAAAATTCATGGCGGCCACCGCCTCTTCAAAAGAAGCGAACGCTTTTAAATCAAGCGGAATCTCAAGCGTTTTCCATCCATGGCTGTTTTGCCCGGCAGCCGTCGTGCAGACGGTAAAGCTGACTTCGTTCCGCAATAGTTCAAGGTGACTTTTCACATAGCGCCCCGCTCCGCTTTTCAATAAAAGAGGATTTTCCAGCGACAGCAGCAATACGTTGATCAACGGAAACGCTCCTTTCCTTCTATTAAAGAATAACTCGTGTACGCGGAAAATTGAGTCGTCCAATCCTGCTGATTGTCGTGATACAGAAAACAGCTGCTGTTTGAATGGATTCCGTTTTCCCCAAGGTAGAAGCAGCCGGAGGTGAGAACGGCCAGCGACATGTTGAGCGAATTGTATATCCGGTATTCCGCTTTGTAGAACGCATTGCCTGCAGCGGGAAAAACCGAGGCTTCTCCTTTAAATGCATCGGTATGGATCGTCCGTACGCTGCGCTCTCCGTTTTTTACGCAAAAGAGAAGAATTTGCTTTTCGACGTCTTTTATACTTTCAAACAGAACCGCTTCAGCCGCTGAAAGCACAGCATCTGAGATTTCCCAGCTCAGCCGAACGGTTTCATGATCCGGCGAAGATATTTTTAAAATATCGTTACAAAACAAAGATTCGCTTCGAATACTATGTTGAAAAGGTTTTTTCGAGACGATCATCCTTTTCACCGTGCGCCCTCCCGTTAAGCCCTGTTATGTATTTATCCTATTGGAAATGGCCCCGCAGGCGCAACAAAAATAAAATTCTTCGACAAAATTTTTATTTTTTGCATTAACTCCTTTTGAAGCAAGCGTTTTTATGGTATAAAAAAGAAGGAGAAAATTAGAATTGAAGGTGATGAACGTGGAAATTGCTATCATTGCGCTGCTCGTTGTCAGCATTGCGCTGATTGCATTCTCATATTTTCAAAGAGAACCGATCAAGGAAGTTGAACAGGAGTTGGAAACCCTTCAGCTGTCCGCCATGCAGGAAATCTATAAATTGAAAAAGAAGATGACCGTGCTTGAGGAAGAGCTCCTCGATTCAAATGTGGTCGTCCGCAGACCAAATGCCGGCATCAGCCAGCATATTGCGAAGCAGATTCTTTCAAAATACCAAAACGGCATGTCTGTAGACGCCATCGCTAAAGCTGAGCACGTATCTGTCGAAGATGTGAAAGCGATCATTAAAGACAATGAGAGGGTGCTTGTATGACCAGACAAAGTGTACAAGCATTTGCCGGTGGAATAATTTTGGCTACCGCCGTTCTTGCAGGCGCATTTTATTTGACAGATAACGGAAAAGCTGAAGCTTCTAAAGACGCTCAAAACATCAGCGAAACCGATGTCAAAACCTATTTAAAGGACAACCAGCAGGTTTCGCTGAAACGCGAAGAATACCAGCAGCTGCTCCATTATAAAGAGACCGCTCTGAAGCAGGATGCTTCGTCTCAAAACAAAAAAGAGAAGGAAGCAGAAAAAAAAGATTCCAAGTATAAGCTTGAAATCAAAAGCGGCATGAGCACGGCTGAGATAGCAGACCTCCTTGCAAAAGGAAAAGTGATTTCATCTGCCGATGACTTCAAAGATTATGTAAAAAAGACCGGAAACGAATCTAAAATCCGCGCAGGTAAGTACGAACTGAAGCGCGGTGACAGCTTGAAAAACATCGTCAAAACACTGTCCAAATAAAAAAGCAGGCTGGAACGGGACTGACCCCCGTTTTGAGACAGGATTTAAAAACACCTTTAAACAACCAATTCCCGATAGTTTACCGGTGATTGGTTGTTTAGTTTTGTTTTAATACGAATATTGTTAAAATAATGAATGTATTTCTTTAACAGTGTGTTCTACGATGGCAGTCGTAGTTCGATCAATGCTGTTAAGATCAAACGTTTCAGACTTTAGTGAGGAATGAAACGATCCGATGGAGGCATTATATTAATAGCTTTCTGATACTCATAAGATGTATACACTTAACCTTGATCGCACAGTAAGCAAGGACCCATATGTAATTTTTACAAGCTGAAGCAGTGCGGGTACAGTTCATAAAAAGGTTGTGGCTCCTGCACCATCTAAGTGTGAGATCATCCCACTTGCAGCTGTACCCATGGAAACAGTGACAACATTCCCCTTTGTCAGCTGTTTAATGCTTTGATTAGAGGTTCAAAGAATCCTGTGTCTTGTAAAATGCAAAAATTAAAGTGGCGAAGATAAACATGGTCGCCACTGGCAGTACTTTGATAATCCCTTCTTTAAATATCATTGATGCCAAATCCAGCAATAAGCACCCCTATCAAAGGCACCATGGTCGGACTTGCTTTCCCCAAACCAGCAAACCAGTAAACGTTAACATAAGCCCTCCCCCTACAGAAACCGTTTACATACCTATACAATAAAAAAGATGGAGAACCCATTCGTAGTACGGAGTGGAACTTGTCAAAAAGCAATTCAAATTATTAATTTAAACGATATAAAAAAACATCCATTAAGGACGTTTTTTGATTGAGAATTAAGCAATCAATTTAACCAAAAGAAAGTAACTGTAATTAAAAGTATTAAATATATGGCCGAAAAAATTCTATAAATACCTTTTTTGGTTTGGAAAGGTGGGGATATAAAAGTTACTAAAATGGTCGGGCCAAACAAAGCAATCAAAAAGTACCTATAATCAAAAAAGACAGTACAGATTGATAGTAGTATTGAAAAATAAAATACTATTATAAATGAAGTATTAACTTTACTTTTCGTTTCTTTTTGTTCTTCTTCTGTATGATCATCCAGTAATTTATCTATCTGCTTTTTATTAAAGAACATAAGAGCCTCCTAATGTTAATTTGTTAAGTAAATAAGGTGTTATTAATGCTTCTGTAACAGCAGCAAGTAATGTCAATAAAAAAAGTATAATAACAAAGTACAAAAAATCTTGTAAAAACTGTTTTTTTGAAAAATAAATACCCCTTATCTTCATATACACGTAATCTAACAATTTGAAACCAAGTGCTCCCGACAAAATCATTGCCGGAATCTCAAAAATACCGTGAGGAACCAAAGCAGTTAATATAAATAAGACATCGTTTCCATGGTCAGTGATACTATGTAAAGAAGATAGACCGACTAAGAAGCCATTCAATAGTAATAAGATAGATGTCAAAATTCCAAATGTAAACATTGAAAAAATGAGAAATAAATTTGCTGCAAAATTATGTGTAAAGTAACCTGATACTGTGATATTTTGAACATTATCTTGACTAAGGCTAGGTAGAATATTGTTAAAAATCACACCAAGAACTAAACCCACTATGTAAAAGGAGCTTGCTATATAGAGTATACGCTTATTTCTTTTTATTAATTCCTTCATTTTAGTATCGTATCCATATCCCTTATAATCAAATCTTCAAAATCCTTTATGTCTGTCAGGTGATTATATTCTTTAACTAAAGTACCATTAATCAGTATACCAACCTTATCGCATAGTTGTTGCGCTATGTTTACAAGATGTGTAGACATGATGACAGTATTCCCCTGTTCAGCATAACGTTTGAGAAAACTTTTCATCATCTTTGTAGTGGGGGGATCAAATGCCCCTAATGGTTCATCTAATATTAATATTTCTGGTTCATGAACTATGGCTCCTGCAACAGATAACTTATGTTTCATACCAAAAGAAAATGTAGATATCATGTCGTTTTCATTATCTTTCAATTTAAATTGACTTAACAAAAGATCTATTCTATCATTTTTAATCTCATAAGGGACTTCTTGTAAATCAGCAACAAACTCAAGGTACTCTCTAGGTGTTAAATAATGATAGATAAAAGGTGCGTCTGGAACGTATCCTATATATTTAAGGTAAGAGGATCTTTCAGATTCCAAGGTTTCTCCTTTGACAGTGATTTTACCTTCGTAAGGTTTCACTATACCAAGGATACATTTTAAAAGAGTTGATTTACCAGCTCCATTTGGTCCAAGTAAGCCGTAAACTTTGCCTTTCTCTATCTTTAAATTAATAGATTCAAGGATCAGTTTATCTTTATATTTGAAAGACACATTTTCAATGTTCATGTTTTCATCTCCCAATTTTTCGTTCCTATTCTTTTAATCCAAAAATAATAAAAGACTCCAATACCTATAACAAATAAAATGGTACCTGTCACAATGATTAAAAAGAATACTCCCCTATTAATAATATTAAAAGTAACGAGAACGCCTGTGATACCATACAACTGAAGGTAAAATGCCAGTAACACTCCGAGAATAGTATGTTCAAAAAATGATGCTTTAACAGATGAACCAATGTCTTCAAAGTTCTCCCAATCTAAACGAGGATAGAGAAATGTTCCAATAATTTGTCCAGCCCCTATGATAAGACTGATGGAGTTAATCATGATGAACAATATAAGCTGCGTCATAATATCTAAGTTGAATAACAATAAGATGAATAAAAATAACGTATTCATTAAAATAAGAATCACAGATAAGTGCAATAAAGATTTTCCTGCGATCAATTTAAAAATAGAAGCACCCGAGCTCTTATAAACGTAAAGGTTCTCACGCTCTGCATCTGCTGAAGTTACGCCAAGTAATCCCTCTCCTAATAAAGATGTATTATAAGTCACAGCAAATAAAATTGGGTAGATAACAAAAATGTCTGAGAAATCAAACCACTTTTGATTTAAACTAAGACCTATCAATACACCTAGTTCTACTGCAATCATATTAATGGAAAGTACCAGTCGTTTTTTTATTGTAAAATTAGCTCTTAATAATGCAGTAAGGTCTTTCTTTAGAATAGCAATATTTTGCCGTGGTAAGGTCTTTTGTAAGAAACTTAAAAAAGGCAACTTGATTGGTTTTAATTTTGGCAAAAGATTATTAGGTACTGCTTCTTTTATAATCAATACTTTCAAAATTAAATGAAAGGTAATAAAGGCGAAAAGGCAACCTAAAGCAATATAACCTATAGAACATAAAAAAAATAAATGTATATCACTTGTTGAAAGTAAAAACCAATTTGTAGGCAGCCAATTGGTGGTTAATATCGTATCTAATTTGAATAGATATATGAAATTGCCAATAGCTTCGAGGAGATCATTTTGATAAAAATAATTAAGTCCAATCCAACCAAGAAAAGTAGTTGAAATGGCAGATATACAGGCAATTCCTATAAGGGATAACAAGCTTTTTAATCGTGAATTTAAAATGTTATGTAGAAATTTAGAATAAACGATGTATGTAAGCGATGAATAAAGACTTGTCAGTCCAACAATAAATATTAGCAGTGATGGAAATGATAACAAAAGATATATACGGTCATGTGTAGAAAAATTTATAAAAAAGAGTATAGGGAATAACACTACTGTTAATTTAAACAGGATGTTTAGAAAAATTGTTGTGAAGAATCTTGATAATAAAATTTTTTTGGGATCCGTTTTTAAAGTATGAAGAAGAAGAAAATCTTCAGGATATACATATCGATGTATGATATCAGTCGATGATTTTAATATATTCAAAACAAAAAAGAGAATGATAAAGTTAGTACCTAGAGTTAGAATATGCTCTGGAACTCCAGTTAAAAGAGTCTGTGAGGCTTTATATAGAATAAATATATACACCAAGAAAAAGGGCGCAAAGACAAATAGAATTTTATTTGATTTAAGTAAATTTTCGCTTGATGGGAAAAAATAAATCAAGCGATTTAAAGTTCGTCTATAGGTTAGTTTAAAGTTTGCAATGAGAACCCTTTTGTTGAGCATGTGTATATTCCTCCTAGAACGAAAATAAGGAGGAGTATAATTATACTCCTCAATCTCTTCCTTTTGAGCATCTTACCATTCAGCAGCATATTTCTTGCCGTATTTTTTAGCTAGCTTTTTCGCTGTAGCTACCATTGCAGCTGTAATTAGACCAGTTCCGCCCAAAACAACAGCCAATAGGCTGAGAATTGTTAATACATCGCCTGTTGTCATAATAACACCGATTGCTACATAGGCTGTTTTTTTACTAATTCCTAGGTTTGTTGCAAGGTCTAAAGCGAACTGATGACCTGAACTAAAGTCAATAGAAGCTAAACCTGCAATACCTTCTGACGAGCCCATAAGGAAAGTAGCAATGGCAAAGAGAGAAACTACACCTGTAATACTTGCAATTTTAAAAAGATTGCTATTTTTCATCTTGAAATCTCACCTCCTTTCAGTTTATAAAAATAAACTTGTTGAAAAAAGAGAAATAATACCTAAAGACATTGTAATGCTAATGATTATGATGGTTTTTTTATAAGAAATTTGATGTATTACTTTTAAGGCAATACACCCTAGAATAGTAGACCACCAAAAGAAAGGGTCGATAATAATATTCAAGATAATATCTAGCGGCTGTTGAGAATTTGGGTAAATAACTGAAAAGGCGAAATCACTACCTAAAAAGAAAGAAAAAATAATGAGTATTGTAAATTTGATGCCTATAGGTATGATTGAATAAATAAAACTAGGGAAAAATTCTTTGGCTGTAGCGGTCCCGCCAATTAATATCCCAATAATATGTATAATAAAAAAGCTTACAAGAACCATCGAGGTAAATTGAATAATACCTAATACTAATGTAATGATCATAATGAGTGTATTCATATCAGTTGTATAATCAATTCCATTGTCTTGAAATGAATTATTAATCAAGGTAGAGAGTGTTGGGAAGATAGCTAAATAAAAGCCTAAGAACAGAAACAATACAGCTAGGAAGACAAACCAAGAATGACGATAATTCTTATCGCTAGAATACTTGATAGAAAGAAAGTCCTTTGGAGAAAATATGAAATGATGTACGAGAGTAATAAAGTTTTGTTTATTATCCATAAATGCTCCTTATATAAACAAAAGTATTTTTTGGTAATTCTATTAAAAACATATCACCTTTTACAATGTTTGGTCAATATGGGATTTTATTTATTAAGGTAAATTTAAGGTTGAATTGTTTCGTGAAAATCGAAAAGAATGCCTCTGGGACTACCCCCTTTTTTAAAACTTCATTTTGTTGTTTCAGCTAACGACTTTCTGCCTGCATTCAGAAGAATACTCGGGATCCTTTCGATAAGTATATTGTTTTCCAACAGGCTGTTCGAATCAGTGTTTATCCGCAGCCTTATACCACCTGCCCCATGCCTGAACCCGCGCCTTATTCTTGATATTCGATTTCTGCATGATCTCTTTCTTAGGTACGCCTACCAATCTCATTTCTAAAGCCTTCCGTTTGACTTCAACCGGATAATTCACTCTTGTCCCCATAGAAAAAACACCTCCACGTCTTATTTCGGATAACAACTATCCGTTCAACTTTGAAGGTGTTTTTTATTTGTCTCATCTTATGGGACCGGTCCCCTTCGTACCAGCCTGCTTTTTTATTGCCTCCGCTCCGGTGCAAAAAAGGCTGCCGCTTTAAAGCGGCAGCCTCTTTCTCATCCGAACCGGCCTGTAATATAATCTTTTGTCCGATAGTCGTCAGGACTTGAAAACATTTTGACCGTATCGTTGCACTCAATCAGCTCGCCCATGAGGAAAAATGCCGTTTGATCGGAAATTCTCGATGCCTGCTGCATATTGTGCGTGACGATTGCAATCGTGTATTTCTCTTTCAGCTTGAGCATCAGCTCTTCAATTTTCAAAGTCGAAACTGGATCAAGAGCTGATGTCGGTTCATCCATCAAGAGAACGTCCGGATTGGTGGCCAGCGCCCTTGCGATGCAGAGGCGCTGCTGCTGCCCCCCGGAAAGTCCGAGCGCCTGGGAATGAAGGCGGTCTTTCACTTCATCCCACAGCGCCACATCCACAAGCGCTTTTTCCACCCTCTCATTCAATTCCTTTTTGTTTTTCAGTCCATGGATCCTTGGTCCGTATGCGACATTATCAAAAATCGACTGGGGAAACGGATTTCCTTTTTGAAACACCATACCGACTTTCTTCCGCAGCTCAACAAGATCGACTTTGCTGTTGAGTACGTTCGTTCCGTTGTAGCTGATCTCTCCGGTCATTTTGACATTCGGAACCATATTGATCATGAGATTCAGCGTTTTAATGAAGGTCGACTTTCCGCAGCCTGACGGACCGATGATGGCGGTAATTTCGTACTCGGGTATTGTCAAGTTAATGTTCTTTAATGCGTGATGTTCGCCGTACCATAAATTCAAATCATTGATCTGGTACACATCTTTTGGCTTTACGGCTGTTACAGCGCTCATACCGGCCCCTCCTTATCCAAACCTGCCGTTGATGTAATCCTCTGTCTTTTTTTCTGAAGGATTCATAAAGATCTTTTCCGTACGATCGTATTCGATCAAATCTCCGTTAAGGAAAAATGCCGTTTGATCGGAAATTCTTGAAGCTTGCTGCATGTTATGCGTGACAATGATGATCGAGTATTCCTCTTTTAAACCGACGATTAATTCCTCTATTTTCGCATTTGAAATCGGATCGAGCGCTGAAGCAGGCTCATCCAAAAGCAGGACTTCAGGCTTCATCGCGAGCGTCCGGGCGATGCAGAGGCGCTGCTGCTGCCCGCCTGACAGCGAAAAAGCCGACTCATGCAGCCTGTCTTTCACTTCATCCCACAGCGCGGCTTTCCTCAAGCTTTCTTCCACGATCTCATCAAGCACGGATTTACGCCGTTCGCCCGCATACTTTAAAGCGTGGGTAATGTTGCTGTAAATCGATTTTGGAAAGGGATTCGGCTTCTGAAATACCATTCCGATTTCCCTTCTCAGATTGACGACATTGATATTGGAATCAAGGATGTTAAGTCCTTCATATCGTATTTCTCCGGATGTTCTGGCTGATGGAATCAGATCGTTCATCCGGTTGATGCTTCTTAAAAAAGTCGATTTTCCGCAGCCTGACGGGCCGATCAAAGCCGTAACGGCATGTTTGTCAACATGCATGGAAATGTCGTTGACGGCCCGCTTTTCTCCATAGTAAATATTTAAATTTTTCACTTCTAAAATATGTTCTTTCGCTTCAGGAAACGGAGCGATTCCGATAGTGTCGCGCACGGTTTCCAAAACCGGCATCTGAACCTGAACCATATGATTTCATCCTTCCTTCTTATTTGTTTGCCGTTAACTTTTTATGAATAAAAGAGCCGAGCCATCGGGCTGCCAAATTAAAGATCAAGACGGACAGTACAAGAACGGCGGATGCCCCGTTTGCGATCGCTTCAGCATCAGGGATGATCCCCTGTGTGTTTACATTCCAAATGTGAACGGCCAGCGTTTCAGCCGGTCTGAAAATATTGAGCGGCGAGGTCTCAGAAAACGGATTCCAATCGGCGAAATTCAGTCTCGGCGTGGTTAGTCCGGCTGTAAACAGCAAAGCGGCAGCTTCGCCAAATACGCGGCCCGACGCAAGAATCGCCCCTGTGATGATGGACGGCACCGCACCAGGGATCAAGACCGTTTTAATCGTATGCCACTTGGACACACCTAAAGCAAGGGAAGCTTCTTTTTGTTCCTTAGGTACAGAGCGGATCGCATCCTCTGTCACCCTGACCATGACGGGAAGGTTGAAAATCGTCAAAGCAAGCGCTCCGCCGATAATGCTGTACCCCCATCCGGTCAAATTAACAAACAGCAGCATGCCGAACATCCCCATGACGATCGAAGGAAGGGATGACAAAACTTCAATACAGACACGGATAAAATCGGTCAATTTGTTGGCGGGCGCATATTCAGCCATATAAATTCCTCCGCCGACTCCAAGGGGAACCGTGATCAGCATCGTCAGTGCGAGAATATAAAACGAGTTGAACAGCTGATCGCGGATTCCGCCGCCGCTTGAAAGCGCACTGGAACGCGAAGTTAAAAAGCTGAGACTGATATGTGAAACACCATTGATGATGATATAAGTGAACAAACCGACAAGAATGGCGGCGATTACCGCAGCAATCAATCCAAAAACACCGGTTGCTAAACGATCTGTTACTTTGCTGTTCATTACAGTTTCCTCCTGGATGACAGATAGCGGATGAGCAGGATGAACAAGAACGACATGATCAGAAGGACAAGGCCCATTGACCAGAGCGTATTGTTTTCCACGCTTCCGTATGTTGTATGGCCCATATTCAACGTTATAATCGTTGTTAATGTCCCCGCAGGGTCTAAAAGGCTCTCAAACAGGTTTCGGGAATTTCCGATGACCATCTGCACGGCCAGCGCTTCGCCGAACGCCCTCGCCATTCCTAAGACGACGGCTGTCAGAAGCGAAGGCAGCGCTGCCGGTATCAGCACTTTTCGGATTGTCTGCCAGCGGGTTGCGCCCAATGCGTATGATCCTTCGCGCAGATTTTTCGGCAGCGACATGAGCGCATCCGTTGAAATAGAAGTGACCGTCGGCAAAATCATGACAGCCAGGACAATCGTTCCCGCCAGAAGGCTGTGGCCCGATCCGCTTGACTTAAACTGTGAAATGAACGGCACTAACACTGTAAGGCCTATGAATCCATAAACAACGGAAGGAATACCAACAAGCAATTCGACAACCGGCTGCAGTACTTTTCTGCCCCATGATGGCGCGATTTCCGTCATGAAAATCGCACCTCCTATTCCAAGCGGTGCAGCAATCAAAGATGCAAGAAGGGTCACTGCAAAAGATCCGAGTATAAACGGAAGGGCTCCGTATTCAGGGTTTTCGTTCGTTGGATTCCAATCTAGACTGGTTAAGAACTCAATTGGACTTACACCATTGGCCAGAAAAGATTGCAACCCCTTATTTCCGAGAAAAATTGTGATCGAAATCGCCGCCGCCATCATGATAAACGCGCACGACGCAACCAAAATCCTCCCGCGGATTTCATCCATTTTGCGATTATGCTTGGAGCTGATCAGCCGCTCTTTTGCGGACAGTTTCTCTATTTTTTGAACCATTTTTTTACACTCCTATAAGAACAAGTCATAAGAGGGAAAGTGTCAGGAGCACACTTTCCCGCCTTCTATTGTCAATTATTTATCAGTTTGCTTTCCATTCGCATCGCGCTTGACTTCCATGTCTGTTACTGGAATGTAGCCCTGCTCCGTCACGATGGATTTTTGAATGTCATCGTTCATCAAATAGTCGAGGAATTCTTTCGCCAAGCCTTCAGGCTCGCCTTTCGTATAAGAATGCTGGTATGCCCAGATCGGGAATTTGCCTTTTTGTACATTTTCGGCTGTCGGCTTAACGCCGTCGATTGAAAGCGGAGTGACAGTGTCATCCTTGATATAAGAAAACGCAAGATATCCGATTGCTCCAGGCGTTTCAGCGATTAACTTTTTCACTGTGTTTGAAGAATCTTCCGTGATTCCTTCAGCCGGAGTTTCTCCGTCAAGTGCATATTTAACAAAAGTCGCGCGGGTTCCTGAAGAATCAGGACGGTTGACAAGCGTAATCTTTTGATCTTTCCCGCCTAGTTCCTTCCAGTTCTTGATTTTACCTGTGAATACCTTTTTGAGATCCTCTAACGAAATGTCATCGATGCCTACTTCAGGATTGACCGCAGCTGCCATTCCGACAACCGCAACTTGATGATCGGTAAGTTCTTTGGCAGGAATGCCTTCTTTTTCTTCGGCAAAGACATCGGAGTTGCCGATTTGGACTGTGCCTTCAGCCACTTGGGAAAGACCTGTGCCAGAACCTCCAGCCTGAACTTGAATATCGGCATCAGGATTTTCATCCATGAATTTTTCAGCCGCTGCTAAAACAAGAGGCTGCATCGCCGAAGAACCCGAAATCGTCAAAGAACCTGAAGCCTTATTCTCTGCTTTATCGCTTTGTTTGCCTTCGTCTGCATTGTTGTTTGTACTGCTGCTTCCGCAAGCTGCTGCGAAGACAACTAAAACGGACATGATGAACATCAGTGTGATTTTTTTAAATGGTTTCACTTCTTAATCCTCCCGCGTAAATGTGTAATTTGTCCTACGGGTATAGCGTAACTTTTCAGTGTTAATCTTGTTTAAATGAATTATTAAGGTTTTGTAAAATAAGCTTGAACTTTGTATAGAATGCGGGTGAAAGGAAGTTGCGCACAAAAAAACACCTGCATGGTTCAATGCAGGTGTTTTAATGAAAAAGTCCTATTCTGTAGCTTCTTTTTCGATTTTGTCTTTATTTTTTTCGGCGGTATTTTCTTTCGATTGTTTTGATTTCAGTTCAAAATACTTATCAAGCACTTTCCGGCCGAGTTCGTTTGTAATTGAATATCTTTGGCCATAGTCATTATAAACCCAAGGAACGACGACGGAAATTGCGACTTCAGGATTATCGTAAGGAGCGTAGGCAACAAGCGTTGTATTGTATGTCGGTGTTCCCGTTTTCGATTTGTCCGGTCCGTCATAGAAAGACTGGGCCGTTCCTGTTTTTCCTGCTGGTTTATATGAAGCAGAAGCAAACTGACCCGCTGCCGTACCTTTTGTCATTACGCGCCTGAATCCGTTTTGGACTTCTTTAATATATTGATCGCTCATGTCTAATTTGTTCAATACTTCAGGCTGCACGGACTGTGTAACGGCCCCGATTCCTTTTTTCGAATCAGGCTCCCTGATCTCTTTCACGAGCTGCGGCTTCATGCGGTACCCGCCATTGGCAATCGTTGATACGTACTGAGCCAGCTGCAGCGGTGTGTATGTGTCATACTGTCCGATGGAATAGTCAAGCAAGAAACCAGGCAGTCTTTGAGATCCTTTGTAGCCTGTTGCTTCATTTGGCAGATCGATTCCGGTTTTGACGCCGAGGCCGAACTGGCTGAAATAATACCTGAATGTGTCAAATGCTTTTGTTTGAAGATTGAGAGGCTGGTGCGCCTTATATTGACCTTTACCAAGGGCGATCGCTGTTTTAAACATGAACACGTTTGAAGATTGTTCAAGCGCTCCCTGGATACCCAGTGTTCCCAAGCCCACTCTCCATGACTTTTTCGGATTCGGCGAGTCACCGATCCAAAGCGGTTCATCAAGAAAAGTCGTATTTAAATTAATGGCTCCCGTCTGCAAACCTGTTAAAACAGTGGCCCCTTTGACAGCCGAGCCCATCGCGTAAGAAGACGTCATCGCGCCGAGGGCATAGTCGTCAACCTTTAATTTGCCGCTTTCGTTTTTAAGCTGCTTGCCGGCAATCGATAACACTTCCCCGTTTCGCGGGTCCATCATGACGACGAATGCGCGGTCGAGAAGCGGAGCGCTATGCTGGGCTTTGGCAGACTTCAGTTCATCCTCGATAATTTTTTCAATCTCTTTTTGCATATCAACATCGATCGTCAAGACTAAATCTTTTCCGCTTTTCCCCTCTGAAATGACTTCCGTATCGACGATGTCCCCTGATTTGTCGGTAATATTTTTCACTTTCTCTTTCTGTCCCTGAAGCACATTTTCATATTCGGCTTCAAGGTAGCTTTTTCCAACCCGGTCATTCCGGTTGTAGCCGAGCGACAAATAATGATCAAGCAGACTTTTCGGAAGCCCTTCATTTGAATCAGATATGCTGCCGATCATCGTTCTGAGCAGACCGTTATAAGGATAATCCCGCTTCCAATCTGACGTCACATCGACTCCAGGGAGCTCGTCCAGGTGTTCGCTGACAACCGCCATTTCTTTTGCGGTTACGTCCTTGTTTTTAATATACTGCGGAGTCAACGCGTATCCAGAATCCATCTGACGCTTGATTGCCAAGACTTTCAAATCTTGATCTGTCAGTTCTTTCAGTTTATCTTCCGTGATCCTGTCAAGCTGCAGCTGGTATAAATCGTCTTCTTTCAGCTTGCCGTCCTTAACTTTTTTCCGATCCTGATCGGTGATGAGCTTCTCGGCTTTTTTCGGCCTCGTTAAAATCCAGTAGTCCTTTTTATCGCGCTCCGTTATTTTATCTGTATCGATTTTGATCATTTCTGCAAGTTTTTTTGCTATTTTAAGCCTGTCCTTTTGAGAGGTCGATGATGTCCTTGTGTATGTAATGGCATTCATCGGTTTATTTTTCACGATCGTGTTTAAGTTCCGATCATATATTTTCCCCCGCGGAACGCTTGTCGAGACATCGACTTCTTCCTGCTTCTGCACTTCGTTCGTATAGTCTTCGCCAAAGACGATCTGCACCATGCCGAGGCGCACGACGACGATGGTGAAAATAATAAAAGCGAGCAGGAACAATATGTTCAATCTAATGGGGAGCGATTTGCGTTTTTCAGTTTTCATTTTTTTGTTCATCATTAGCATCACCTTTTTGAAATAAAGAAAAGACACCTTATGAAAAGGTGCCAAATCTATTGTAAAGTTTTTTTCGGCATTTTTCTACTATTTTCCCTTGCGGCTTACCTTTTTCCTTCTAAATAATTGGGTTCAGCTGTTTGTTTATGCGCATCTTTTCCGACCGTTTCGCGGGCGGGCTCTGTCAGACGGATATCTTTGACGAAATAGTAGATCAGCGTGTGGCCTGCCCCCAGCAAAACGAGGGAAACCGGAATGCCCAGGTCTTCTTTCAGCAGCGACACGAGCAGCAAAAAGACCAAGATCGAGACAATCCGTCCGATGTTTAAAAAAACCTCTCTGACGACAATATATTCGATCCGCGCTTTCCGGGCATACCTTGCTTTACCGATCACATCATATGTGAGCGATGAATACGGTACGAGCAAAATCGGATAGCCGATCGCAATCGCTATAGCATACAGCAGCAGCGTCACATACGTCATATGAAACAAAATCAGAAAGAGAGCGCCGAACAGGATGAGACCGCCCATTAAAATCGCCTTTTTGCGCGCTCCTTTTTTAATAAGCCGCGTTGCGAAATAGTATGCAAAAAAAGAAACAGCTGAATTAATCAAGCCGAACTTCCCCAATGCCAACTCGCTCTTTGTCGTAATAAAGACAAAGACATTGATTAAAAAAACGAAAATCCCTTCTCTCAGCCCCTGAAAAAAATGAGCATTTGTAATGCTGCGCCAATTCGGGTCTGAATTTCGTTCCGCCCAGATTTTCTTCAAAATGTAGCGGCCGCGCGATTCACGCCTCTTTAAAAAAAAGCTCGTGATGACAGCCACTGAAAATAAAGCCAAAGACAGGCTGAAAATCACCGTGTACCCCGTGTTGTCAGCAAGCCATGAAATAACATAGCCGGCGACAATCGGACCGATCATTCCCGCGCCGGAATTTAAAATGCCGAGAAACCCGTTAAAAAAATCTCTCGTGTCCGGCTCAGTGATTTCAAATGTCAGGACATTAAACGCAAGCCAATAAAATCCGTAGCCAATTCCGAGCACACTGCCGAGCAGCACAAGCCGTGATCCCACATTCTCCCCCGCCAACAGCACGGTTAAATAAAATACAGCCAAAAACGAAACGCCAAACCTGAGTATAAACACCCTGTCGATTTTTTTAGCAAGGCGGCCTGCAAACATAAAGATGATAGGCTGCATCACGACGATCGACAAATTGTAAATGGCCAAATCGACAAACTGTCCGGACTGCTTCCACAGATATACATTCACAAACGTATTGGAAAGGGCAATGCTAAGAGAATAAAGGCCGCCGACTGCAAGTAGCAGCAGGAGGTCCCTGTTTACTTCAACATCGCCTATTATGTTTTTGATTCTGCTCATAACTGACTCCCCTTTACTGATCATCATTAGTCTGTCTCATCAAAAGTCAGTTATGTACTTCAGAGCAAAAGAAACGAAAAACAAACAGACCGGCTTTTTGCCGGTCCTTCAACAGCCGCTCCGCTTCGCGAACAACATAAAAAGGCCCGCTTTCCGCGGGCCTCTCAGCGTGTCGACAAACCCTCGCATTCGTTGTCAGGCCTGCGCGTCGGTACTCACGAATCCAACATTCGCTCCGCTCCGATGCTCGGCCTTCCTAGACTGCAAGGGTTTTCAATCACGCTGAAAAGGGATGATAAAATCCCAAAACAAAAAGTCGTTTTGGGATTTTATCAACAATCTGAAAGGCCCGCTTTTCGCGGGCCTCTTTTCTCAAACTGGATTATTTTGCTTCGCTGTAAAGGCGTGCAACTTCATCCCAGTTCACGACGTTCCAGAATGCTTTAATGTAATCTGGACGGCGGTTTTGGTAATTCAGGTAGTATGCGTGCTCCCATACGTCAAGACCTAAGACAGGGGTCTTGCCTTCTGAAAGAGGAGAATCTTGGTTTGGCGTGCTTGTGATTTCAAGCTCTCCGTTATTGACAACAAGCCATGCCCAGCCGGAGCCGAAACGGCCAGCTGCTGCAGCGGCAAAGTCTTCTTTGAATTGATCGAAGCTGCCGAATTTGCTGTTGATCGCTTCTGCCAATTCACCAGTCGGAGCGCCTCCTCCGTTTGGAGAAAGAAGTTTCCAGAACAATGAGTGGTTGGCATGTCCACCGCCATTGTTGCGGACAGCTGTGCGGATGTTTTCCGGTACAGCATCAAGGTTTGCAACAAGCTCTTCAACAGATTTGCTTTCAAGGTCCTGTTTGCCTGCCACCGCTTCGTTCAATTTTGTAACATATGTGTTATGGTGCTTCGTATGGTGAATATTCATCGTCTCTTTGTCGATGTGAGGTTCTAACGCATCGTAAGCATAAGGTAATTCTGGAAGTTTGTAAGCCATATCAATTCCTCCTTAATTTGTATGTATTGAAATGCCGCCTTTAGCAAGCCTTTCCTCTTTCAATGTATCAAAAGAAAAGGCTTGTTTCAATGGAAATGCTCACAAAATGATCACAGTTGCATTTCAAGCGCTCACTAAACTTTATCCTTTTCCCCTTCTTTTTAAACATGGACGGGAAAATTTTAGAGCACAGTATATAAAAAGTAGCCGATCATTATCAGCTGAATCACACTTTTCGCAAAAACGCCTGAAATAAATCCGATCAATGAACCGATCCCGATTCTGGCCGCTGTTTTCATATCCTTCTGATGGACAATCATCTCACCCGCCAAGGCCCCGACAAACGGCCCCAAAATAATGCCCGCCACAGGTATCACAAAAGGCCCGATCAAAAGGCCGATTGTGCTGCCCCATATCGCCGCCCTGCTGCCGCCGAAGCGCTTAATACCGAGGAGATTTGCAATATAGTCAGCAGCAAACAATACGGCTGTAAAAATGCCTTCAATGATCCAAAACAGGTAGGAGTAATGCCCGAATGTAAATAAAAAACCGTATAGAACAAAGCCGGCTACGATGAAAACGACGCTCGGAATGATGGGATAAACAAGGCCGATGAACGCAATGACGAACATCGCCGCAATGATGATCCAATATAAAACATCCATCCGAATCTCCTCCAATCGATTGTGATGCTTCATATTATACCCATTTTTCCAAAAGGAAACTTCCAGAACCCCTGTTGATCGATAAGTTTTCTTGTATTCGTCCTTTTGTGACGATACAATAATGCAGATACATTATAGAAATAGGAAGTGAAAAACGAATGAATTTATTTCAGCGATTTTTTAAAAGTACATATTCCCCTCACGCGATTGGCAAAATGCGTTTCCAAGGCATAGGGAAAACGATTTTATACGTATTTTTGCTCAGCATCATCGCCGCTCTCCCGAACCTTTACCATATCAGCAGCGGAGTGGTGAATACAATGAACAGCTTTCAGTCAGCTGTAAAAGAATTCCCCGCTTTCTCCATAAAAGACGGCTCACTGCAAACAGATGCAAAGAAAGCGATTGAATCACAGTCATTCGGATTTGTCATCGTTTTTGATCCGAGCGGCTCTTATAAAACAAAACAGATCGAAGACAAACGGAATTCCGTCGGCATTCTGAAAGATAAGTTCGTCATCGCCATTGACGGCCAAGTTCAGGAAATGCCGTACACCATGCTTCCCGAAGACATGTCCAAGAACGATATCCTTTCTTTAGTTGATCAAAATAAATCGGTGATTGTTCCCGTCTTATGCGTTCTGCTGTTTTTGGCGACGGCAGCCGGAAAATTCATTGATGTCTCGGTTCTTGCCGTCATCGGGCTGATCATTCGCAATGGACAGAAGAAAATGCTCTCCTATAAGCACCTTTGGGTGATGTCTGCTTATTCGATCACGCTCGCGACCGTGTTTTTTGCAATTATGGACGCGCTGGAGGCAGTGGTTCCAAGTCAGTTTCTCCTGAACTGGTTTGTGAACTTTATCATCCTGTTTCTCGCCATTAAAGAGACGCCGTCTTCTAAAGCAGCAAGGTAAAACGGGCAGGAGCAAATTTATTGTCATGTTGAAAGAGGGACAAGCGTAACATAATAAAAAATGCACGAAATGGGGACAAATCAGATGAAACGTGTGATTGTGCTGTTTTCGATTTTACTCGCCCTGTTCATTGTTTATTATGACTTGAAATCAGGCACCATCCCTCAAAACGCCTTGCCGGCTTCAACCATGGCAGCAGAAGCTCCGGCTGCAAGCCTGCAATATAAGACCGTTACCGTCAAACCCGGACAGACCGTATTTTCAATTATCGGGAACAGCGCCGTTCCGGCCGACAAAATAGCCGAAGATTTTGAAGCGCTGAATCCGAGTGTGAAGGCGAGCCGCATTCAAGCAGGCATCACCTACAAGTTTCCCGTTTATCCTGAATAAGCGTTAATTTCTTGTCAGTTTCATGAACGGGCTGTTACAATAAGACTTGTAAACGATTTGGTATAAGAAAAGGAGCAACCGCCTCCGAATTATACTTAAGGAGCGAATTCAAGTGAGTGAAATCACACATCGTACAAAAACGCGTCCCGTTAAAGTGGGACCTTTAACAATAGGCGGCAATAACGAAGTCGTCATTCAAAGCATGACAACAACAAAAACACATGACGTTGAAGCAACCGTCGCCGAAATCAACAGACTCGCGGAAGCGGGATGTCAAATCGTCCGCGTCGCCTGTCCTGATGAACGTGCTGCAGACGCGATTCCTGAGATCAAAAAGCGGATATCCATCCCTCTTGTCGTGGATATTCATTTCAACTATAAATTGGCTTTAAAAGCGATCGAAGGCGGAGCCGATAAAATCCGCATCAATCCGGGAAACATCGGCCGCCGCGAAAAGGTTGAAGCGGTGGTCAATGCAGCGAAGGAAAAGGGCATTCCAATCCGGATCGGTGTCAATGCAGGCTCTCTGGAAAAACGAATCCTTGAGAAATACGGCTATCCGACAGCAGACGGCATGGTCGAAAGTGCACTGCACCACATTAAAATTCTTGAAGATCTCGATTTCCACGATATCATCGTCAGCATGAAGGCGTCTGATGTCAATCTGGCGATTGAAGCGTACGAAAAAGCGGCAAAAGCATTCGATTATCCGCTTCATTTAGGCATCACCGAATCGGGTACGCTGTTTGCAGGTACGGTGAAAAGCGCCGCCGGTCTCGGCGCGATCCTTTCAAAAGGAATCGGCAATACATTGCGGATTTCTTTAAGCGCGGACCCGGTCGAAGAAGTAAAAGTCGCCAGGGAGCTCCTGAAATCTTTCGGGCTCGCTTCCAATGCCGCGACATTGATTTCCTGCCCGACTTGCGGCCGGATCGAAATCGATTTGATCAGCATCGCCAATGAAGTCGAAGATTACATCGCTAAAATCAAGGCGCCGATTAAAGTTGCCGTTCTCGGCTGTGCCGTCAACGGTCCCGGAGAAGCGCGTGAAGCCGATATCGGGATTGCCGGCGCACGCGGCGAAGGCCTCCTGTTCCGCAAAGGCGAAATCGTCCGGAAAGTGCCTGAGGAAACGATGGTCGAGGAATTGAAAAAAGAAATCGACAAGCTCGCCGAAGAGCATTATGCCAAACAAGCGGCCGAAAAAGAAAAATTAAACACATAATCAAAAAGCTTGACGGATATCCGTCAAGCTTTTTCCGTTAGAAAAACGGGGTGATGAATATGCCAAGCACCAAGGAAACTGCACCGATACCCATTGCCCATGCTCCTAAGCCAGCTGCTCCTTGTCTTCTGGCTATATAACCGACAATGATCCCTGCAATTCCTAACAGCACTGGAAGCATAAACAAGGAAATAATCGAAAGCGCAAGCGCGATATACCCGGTTACGCGTCCGCCGGCAGCATCGGCATCGTTACGCGCGTCACCGTTGTCCCTGTTATCCGTACGATAAGTCGGGGCAACTTCTGCTGCTGTTTCTTCTAAAAAGTCATCATTATCTAAAGTCGCATCGACTAGGTCAGCATCATAACCGGCCCGGTTACGACCGCGAACATTTTGATCTCTTTCCATTCGATATCCCCCCTCTTTAATCCATAAAGGAGCATTTATAGTTTAAGCATTTTAGCCCGATTCATGTTTGCTAAACTTTACTGTAAATGTTAAAAGATTATGATACACTGGAGGAATGGATGATAAGGAGTGTGGACATGTTACATTTAGGAATCGATATTGATGGAACGATCACTGCCCAGGATACTTTTGTTCCCTATTTGAACGAGTCGTTCAGCCTCTCCATTACATTGGAAGATATTAAGGAATATGACTTAACAAAGCTGCTGAATATATCCCAGGAAGATTTTTGGAAATGGATGAACGAAAACGAGCCCCGCATCTATCAGGAAGCATTGCTGGCTCAATATGCCAAACAGACGCTGGATGAGCTGAAAAAGCAGCATAAGCTGATATACATTACGGCAAGAAGACACCATCTGGAGGATATCACCTTTGATTGGTTCGAGAAACGCGACATTCACTATGACCATATAGAACTTGTCGGCGGTCACGATAAACTGGAAGCCGTCTTCAGGCATAAGATCGATGTTTTCTTTGAGGACCATCACGGGAATGCAACCATGATTGCAAAAGAAGCAGGCATTCCGGTTCTGTTGTTTAATACGCCGTATAATCAGCTTCCGATCGATTCAAACATCGTCAGAGTCGACAGCTGGCTTGAAGCCGCCCAATGGCTGAAAAAGAACGAGAAAACGATTAAAGGCGCAAAAAGCATGTAAGATAAAGTCCCTTACATGCTTTTTGCGTTAAAAAGGCATATGGCTTTTTAACGCCATATGCCGCTTTTCTTTACTGCGCTTCTGCGCTTTTTTCTTCGCATCGCGGGCACGTTCCGTAAATTTCAAACTTGTGGCCGCTGATCTGGTAGCCGTCAAGATCGTCTGTCAGCTTTTCCATCGGGCATAGCTCGATTTCCTTCGTTTTGCCGCACATCATGCAAATAAAATGATGGTGGTGATGAGCAGAAGAACATTTAAAGCGAAACAGCTTTTCACCGGAAAGCTCAGTCGTTTCCAAAATGCCGAGTTCTTCAAACAGCGACAAATTCCTGTAGATCGTATCAAAGCTTAACCCCGGATAATCATCGTTTAAAGCGGAAAGGACGTTTTTCGCCGTTAAATATTTATCAGAATCACTAAACAGCTGAAGCATATCCTCCCGTTTGCTTGTATATTTATATCCTTTTTCCTTCAGTAAATCAAGCGCTTCCTGTACGTTCACGGCGAATCCTCCTTTTGATTTTATTATAACTGATGCACAGTATCAGGATAAAGATCGACAGCATCACGATCGTTCCCCCCGGCGCAAGATCGAGATGATAAGCAAGCACCAGGCCGACGATGACGGAAAGTTCACCGAATAGGATCGATAAGAAGATCGCCTGCTTAAACGCCTTGGCAATGCGCATGCTCGCAGCGACAGGGAGCGTCATCAGCGCTGAAACGAGAAGCGTACCGACGATTCTCATAGAGGCGGCGATAACAAGCGCAACGATCAAAATAAATATAAAATGAATCCACTTTGCGGAAATCCCCGAAGCTTTAGCATGCTCTTCATCAAACGACAGAAGAAACAGCTCTTTAAAAAGGGAAAATACCACAATCAAAACGGCCGCGGAAATTCCGACGATCACCAGCATGTCTTCCCGCGAAACAGCGCTGACGCTGCCGAATAGATAGCTGAACAGATCCGTATTAAATCCGTCCGCAAGTGAAATAAAAATAACGGAAATCCCGATTCCCCCCGACATGATAATCGGGATCGCCAGCTCCTGATAATGTTTATAAACCGTTCTCAGCCTCTCGATAATCAAAGATCCGGCAACGGAAAACGCCATTCCGAAATAGATCGGGCTGACGCCGGCGAGCACTGCAAACTGTTTGCCTGCATACAGGCTCGCTGCTATGCCGGCTAAAGAGACGTGGCTGAGCGCATCTGCGATCAGCGACAGGCGCCTGACAACGATGAATACACCGAGCAAGGGCGCGATGAGGCCGATTAATATTCCTGAAATAAAAGCGTTTTGCAAAAACTCATAATGAAAAAAAGGTGTCAGCATTATTCGTGTCCTCCATGATGATGGTGATTGTGGCTGATGGCTTGAACATCATGCCCGTAAAATTGAGACAAGTCTTGATCTGTCATGGACTCAAACTCTTCTGTATTGCCGTGAAAATGAAGATGTTTATTCATGCAGGCAACGTGTGTGACTTTATCGGAAACCGTGCCGACATCATGGGTGACAAGAATGAGTGTAATGCCTTTTTCACGATTCAACTTCTCCAGCAGCTTGTAAAACCCTTCAACTGTTTTTTGATCGACTCCAACCGTCGGCTCGTCAAGAATGAGCAGCTTCGGTTCGCTCACAAGCGCTCTCGCGATGAAAGTTCTTTGCTGCTGTCCCCCCGAAAGCTCGCCGATGTTCCTGTCTTTCAGTGACGTGATGCCGACGGCTTCGATCGCTTCATCCACCTTTTGCTTATCGGCTTTGGACATGCGTCTGAATAAGCCGAGCTTCGCTGTTAAACCGCTTGCCACCACTTCATATACGGAAGCGGGAAAACCGGTGTTAAAGCTGTTTGCTTTTTGGGATACAAAGCCGATTTTGCTCCAGTCCTTAAATTTTCTGAGAGGGACGCCGAACAAATTAAGTTCGCCTGTCTGCGGCTTAATCAGCCCCAGAATGCATTTCAGCAATGTCGTCTTTCCCGATCCGTTTGGACCGACCAAGCCGAGAAAAGTCCCTTCTTCAATGTTTAAATTGATATCTTCTATCACATTTCGATGATCATAGGAATATGATACATGCTTCATTTCAATAATAGGTTGTTTCAATACGTTCACCTTCAACTTCTCCAGAATCATTACGATTTATCGCACAAAAAGAAAATGGCAGCCGAAAAGCAGCAAGCCATTTTCACGATTGACCAGTTCATCTTTAAATTATACATATAAACTAAAAAAAAGTAAATGAAAGCCTAATGGATGGCATTTTTGAACTTTCCTCCACGCGTTTCGTGCGTGTCCATAATCGTTATAAAAGCATTGTGATCAATATTGAAAACAATCGATTTCAGCTTTGTCACTTCAAGCCTGGTCACAACGGCATAAATCACCTCTGTATCCTCATCGGAATAGCCGCCTTTCCCTTTGAGCTTTGTCGTTCCCCGGCCGAGGCGATGCAGCAGCGCATCGGAAATCTCCTCGTATTGATCTGAAACGATGATGACCGCTTTCGTCTCATCAAGCCCTTGAATAACGGCGTCGATCGTCTTCATCGCAATATAGTACGTCATAACCGAAAACATAGCCTGCTCAAGGCCGAATACAAAGCTTGCCCACGTAAAAATAAAGACATTGACGAACATGACAAATTCGCCGACTGAAAATGGCAGCTTTTTCGTAAGCAAAATGCCGAGTATCTCAGTTCCATCCATAGAACCGCCGTTACGAATAACAAGCCCTACGCCGAATCCGAGCAGAAGACCGCCGAATACGGCTGCCAGAACGGGCTGAGTCGTAACCCCTTCTACATGATGCAACAAGGTTTCAATAATTGATAAGCTGATGATTCCGATCAGGGTTGAAATTAAGAACGTTTTTCCGATGTGCTTGTAGCCTGAAAACATAAACGGAATGTTAAGAACGACGACGAGCAGTGCGAAGTTGATATACGGAGTATCTTTAAAAATGTAGTCCAATATTAGTGAAATGCCGATAATGCCCCCGTCAATGATGTTGTTCGGCACTAAAAATAATTCGATGCTGGCGGCTGCACAGGCAGCCCCGACGAGAATCATGACGATCCGAAACGCCACTTTGACCGCTGATTCTTTTTTATGCTGTTTTATGGTATTTGCCATTCTGTCTCTCCTTTTTCCAAACTGGCCAAACTGTCCCTTATCATCATATCATTTAACAGACTGAAATAAAAAAATGACACATTTTTAATTTTACGCCATACATTAGTTCAGAGGGGAGGAATGGACGTGATTTTATTTCAAAAAATCGTGCTGCAGCGTTTAAATCAGGTCACGGCTGACGAGGTGCTGAAGTACGCTAAACAATACGGAATTCATGTAACAAGAAAACAGGCGCTTGAAGTGGAAAAGCTTGTGAAAGGAAAAAACATCAATATTTTTAATGAGGAAGAACGCAATAAACTGCTCAAGCAGGTGGAAGCGGTCACTTCAAAAGAAGCGGTGCAGCTCTTGAACCAGCTATTTTCTCAATACGTATCATAAAAAAAGGGGAGCTGATACGCCCCCCTTTTTTATTGCTGCTTGATTTTTTCCAGCAGCCCTTCATCAAACTGTTTATTTTTAAGCATTTCAATTTCAAACCGGTATGGCGGCTTTTTGTTCTTTTTATCTTCTCCTACATAAGGCGTTTCAAGGATTTTCGGAATATCTTTCAGCTGATCGTGGTGGACGATGTATTGAAGCGCATCAAAACCGATTTCTCCGAATCCGATGTTTTCGTGCCGGTCCTTTCTCGCGCCTCTGACATTCTTGCTGTCATTAATATGAAGCACTTTTAAACGGTCGATTCCGACGATCTTATCGAATTCGTTTAAGACACCGTCAAAGTCGGATACGACATCGTAACCCGCGTCATGGGTATGGCATGTATCGAAGCAGACGGATAAATGTTCATTGTGTGTAACGCCGTCGATGATCTGTGCCAACTCCTCAAACGTCCGTCCGCATTCTGAACCTTTGCCGGCCATCGTTTCCAAAGCGATCTGCACATTCTGATTCGAGTCGATGACCTCGTTCAATCCTTCGATGATTTTTTGAATGCCCGCTTCTGCGCCTGCACCTACATGAGCTCCCGGGTGAAGAACGATTTGTCTGGCGCCGATCGCCGCCGTCCTTTCAATTTCAGAACGCAGGAACTCGACACCGAGCTCAAATGTGGCCGGATTTGTTGTATTGCCGATATTGATAATATACGGGGCATGAACGACGATATCAGAGATGCCGTTCTCCTCCATATGGGCTCTTCCTGCTTCAATATTTAAATCCTCGATTTTTTTCCTGCGCGTGTTTTGCGGCGCTCCCGTATAGATCATAAATGTATTGGCGCCGTAGGAGCTTGCCTCCTGACTGGCCGCAAGCAGCATATGTTTTCCGCTCATTGAGACGTGTGAACCAATTTTCAACAAAACTGTTTCCCCTACTTTCCTTTTCTAAATTGCTTTCTTTTTTGCTGTCTTTTTATTTTATTGATTTCCGTCTGCATTTTCTTCTTATATCCTGGCTTGACTTTTCTCGGTTTTTTCACAAGCCGCTTGGCGACCTCATCCGTTTCATCAGGCGTTCTTTTTCGATTCTGACGGCGCTTGCGGTCATCAATCTTTTTCCACTCGCCTTTTTCAAGCCTCATGTTTTCAAACACGATTCCCATCTGTTCAAGCTTCACAAGTGCATCTTCGTCAGAGGTATCATAAAACGTCATCGCTGTTCCGGATGTTCCGGCGCGCGCTGTACGGCCGACGCGGTGAACGTAAAAATCAAGATCGTCTGGCAGTTCATAGTTAATGACATGGCTGATACCTTTAATATCGATTCCCCTTGCAGCCAAATCAGTGGCTATGATATAGGTGAATTCCAGATCGCCGATTTGCTTCATCACTTTTTTTCGTTCCCGCGGCGTAAGCCCTCCGTGAAGAAGTCCGACTTTCATCCCTTTGTCCGTCAGGTATGCGGCGATTTCGTCAGCCGTTGTTTTTGTATTGGCAAAAACAATCGCCAAATACGGATTTAAATGGGTCATAACCTCGAGCAGCAGCTCATTTTTATCCCTGTGTCTGGAAGGTATCAGCACGTGTTCGATTTTTTCGGCCGTGATGTGCTTCGGCTCAACATGCGCATACCTCGGATTGGCCATATACTTTTTCAGGAAAGGCTTTAATTTTTCTGGAATCGTTGCGGAAAATACGAGCATCTGCAAGCCTTCAGGCATATGCGACCCGATAAAATCGACATCTTCCAAAAATCCCATATCAAGCATTAAGTCCGCCTCGTCGATAACGAGCGAACCGGCTTTATGAACATCGAGCGCCTGCTCCCTGATCAGATCTGCAATCCGCCCCGGCGTACCAACCACCAGATGGGGCTGTGTTCTTAATTTGTCAATCGATTTTTGTTTATCGGTACCGCCGATGAAACATTTCGAACGAACCGCTTCATCAGGCCCTAAAAACTTGGTGATTTTCAGGACTTCCTGATGAATCTGGTTGGCGAGCTCCCTTGTCGGAGCCGTAATCACGACTTGAACGAACTCTTTTTCAAAATCGATCCTGCTTAAGAGCGGGAGCAGATAGGCATGCGTTTTTCCCGTACCTGTCTGCGACTGTCCGATCGCGCTCTCCCCTTTCAGCGCCGCAGGAATTAACCGCTTCTGAATATCAGTCGGCTCATAAAATCCCAAGTCGTGAACAGCCTCTATAATAAACGGCTTTAAATCGTACATTTCAAATTTCGTTTGTTTCATTTTCCCAACTCCTTCTTGGAAAGCCTTTATTCCGGCGCTCCAAGCTTTATCCTATATGGCTGAATTGTGCGCTTATGTATCCTTTTTTATGCCGCACTGCTTAAAAAAAGGCTGATATCATGTCCATCATTAAATTATAACTGATCCTGCGGAAAAAAACCATCACCCCCGCCCTATTCGGGCCGGCGGCAAAGGCACTTTGCCACCGTTGGTGCATACCCTATCAAGAGAAGGATTTTGAAAGGAGGTACAAGTATGTTTCAGCAACAGCCGATGAGAAATCAGCCAAGACCGCAGATGCCGCAAAGGCCCGGCAGAGCCTTGATGCCGAGACATCCGGGGATGAGAATGCAGCCCCCTCAAGCGCAGCAGCGCGGCCTGCAGCAAATGTTTCAGCCGATGGGCGCCGCCCAGGAGCAAGCAGGGGCGCGAGGAGGCGGCGGGATTCAGGGTTTGCTCTCGAAAATCCTTCCTGGATCTGCCGCGTCCGGGGGAACAGGAGCAGGCCTCGGCGGAACCGGAAGCGGCCTTGGAGGCATTCAAGGTCTTGCCAATCCGGCTACCATTTCAAACATGCTCGGCAATGTTCAAAAAGCGCTCGGTGTAGCCCAGCAAGTAACGCCGATGATTCAGCAATACGGACCTCTCGTCCGCAATCTCCCCGGCATGGTGAAAATGTTCAGACAGCTGAATTCCGATGATACTGAAGCGGAGGACAGCGAACAACAAAAAGACGAACCGGACAACAAGACCGAAACGAGCGGCGAAAAGAAAGAAGAAATAAAAGTGTCTTCCAAAACACCCGAAAAATCCAAAGCCGAAGAAATTAGAAAAAAACGGAGCCGTTCAGCCCCTCCGTCTGCAAAAAGAAAAACCGGAGGATCAAAACCTAAACTGTATGTATAACATTCTTTGATATCTCCTGCGGGATCAGATATAATGAGGTCTATAGAGACTGCAAAAATAAGCCGTTTTTTACGGCTTTTTATCATGCCCGGCTCTTACTTCTTTATAGGAGGACTAAGAATGAACGTAATTAAAATATCGCCGCGCGGCTATTGCTACGGTGTCGTCGACGCCATGGTCATCGCAAAAAACGCGGCTCTCGATAAAAGTCTGCCGAGACCTATATATATTTTAGGAATGATCGTTCACAATAAACATGTCACCGACGCATTTGAAAAAGAGGGCATTTATACGCTTGACGGTCCGAACCGGCTTGAGATTTTGAATCAGGTCGACAAAGGAACGGTGATCTTCACCGCTCACGGCGTTTCGCCCGAAGTCCGTAAAATAGCTGAGGATAAAGGTCTTGTCGCGATTGACGCCACCTGCCCTGATGTGACAAAAACACACGATTTAATCCGAAAAATGAAAGCGGAAGGCTATCACGTCATCTACATTGGAAAAAAAGGACACCCGGAGCCTGAAGGAGCGGTCGGTGTCGCCCCGGATATCGTTCATCTTGTCGAAACCGAAGAAGACGTGGAAAGGCTGGACATTGAAGCGGAGAAACTGATTGTCACGAACCAAACGACGATGTCCCAATGGGATGTCCATGATATTATGGAAAAAGTAAAAGAAAAATATCCGGATGTTGAATTCCACCAGGAGATTTGTCTGGCCACCCAGGTGCGTCAGGAAGCGGTGTCCGAACAGGCGAAAAAAGCCGACTTGACAATCGTTGTCGGCGATCCGAAAAGCAATAACTCGAATCGCCTCGCCCAGGTCTCCGAGGAAATCGCAGGCACGAAAGCATACCGGATCGGCGATTTAAGCGAATTAAAGCTGGAATGGCTCGACGGCGTGGAAACCGTCGCTGTAACGGCCGGCGCATCGACCCCGACTCCGATTACAAAAGAAGTCATCCGCTTTTTAGAACAATTCGATCGTGAAGATCCTTCCACATGGAAGATCAGTCACGAAGTACCTCTTCAAAAAATCTTGCCTAAAGTAAAAGCAAAAACCTGAAGCATCCATCGCTTCAGGTTTTGTTTTTATAAAAATGTAAACGGGTTCGTATTTGTATCTGATGGAAAGACGGCGACATTGTATTTTTTCTTTCGGCACATCGCCGTCAGCTTTTTCGCAACTCCGTTTTTCATGATTTGTTCGGCATAATGTCCAGGGTCGACCACATTCAGCCCGATCATCATGGCATCGTGCGCTGTATGGAAATAAAGATCTCCTGTTACATATACATCGGCGCCCATACGTTTTGCATGATGGATGTATTTATTGCCGTCGCCGCCTAATACAGCGACCTTCTTCACTTTCGCATCAGACTTGCCCACCATCCGCGCTCCGTTTGCCTCCAGCTTTTCTTTCACATAACGGGCAAATGCTTCGAGTGTCATCTCTTCATTCAATTCACCAATACGGCCCAGCCCTTTTCGAAGCGGACTCTGCTCGACGGGATAAATATCAAAGGCCACTTCTTCATACGGATGAGCCTCATTCATCGCTTTGATCACGGATTTTTCAATACCTGACGGATAAACGGTCTCGATTCTTACCTCTTCGACCCGTTCAAGCTCGCCCCGCTTGCCGATAAAAGGATCGGCTTCAGACAGCGGCTTGAAGCTGCCGACTCCTTCTGAAGAAAACGCACAGTGGCTGTAGGCGCCGATATGACCGGCTCCGGCGTCTCCAAGCGCTGCGCGCACCTGTTCTTCATAATCTTTCGGGACATAGACGGCGAGTTTTTTCAGCGGCTCTTCGTAGGTTGGAACGAGCACTTTTGTGTTCTTTAATTCCAGCGCTTCCGCAAGCATGTCGTTGACACCGCCGTCAGCAACATCGAGATTTGTATGAGCCGCATAAACGCCGATATCATGCTTGATGCACTTTTCGATCAGCCTTCCGCCGGGCTGGTCTGTGATGACATGTTTCAGCGGCCTGAAAACAGGCGGATGGTGCGCAATGATTAAGTCAACGTTCTTTGCAATCGCTTCATCAACCGTTTCTTCGAGAACATCTAGCGTGACCATGACATTGGACACCGTTTTGTTCAGCGTGCCGATTTGCAGGCCGATTTTATCGCCTTCAACGGCGTATGACTTTGGTGAAAATTGTTCAAACAATTGGATGATTTCATGCCCGTTTATCGTTTTTGTCATCTTCTAAGTACCTCCTTTAAGACCTCTATCCGTTTTGACAGTTCAAGCAATTTTTGTTGATTTTCTGCACTCGGAAGAGCCGCTTCAATTTGTTGATAGATGTTTTCCGTATGTTTCAGTTCTTGCGACCATTTTTTGATAAAAACAGCATTTTTTTGTTTGGCCAAAAATGGGCCGACAAGCATGCCTGCCGCAAAGGAAATCCCATCGTAAGCCGCATCCCGATCGCCCGCTTCCGCGACGAGAACCTCATAGTACTTGCCGTCTTCCTCAAGGATTTCTTCATTGATCAGTGCATAGCCTTCCTGATAGAGCCATTCTCTAATATGGTGAGCGTGGATATTCGGCTGTAAAACCAAACGTTCCTTACCTGAGAGCTTATCCTTGCCCGCTTTTAGAATGTGAGCAATGAGCGAGCCTCCCATTCCGGCAATCGTGATCACATCAGCTTCGCCCTTTTCAATCACTTCAAGCCCGTCGCCTTTCCTTACGGATATGAGCGGACTTAATTGCAATTTCTCAACCTGCTGCTTCGCAGAAAGAAAAGGACCATCTGTGATTTCTCCGGCGATCGCGGCGCTTGCCAGTCGATTCAGCACACAAAAGCAAGGCAAATACGCATGATCAGACCCGATATCAGCCACAACCGCCCCTTTTGTTATGTATTTCGCCACAGTCTGCAGCCTTTTCGATAACTTCAATTCATTCACAATTATCACAACTTTTCTAGATTCATTTTTCCTTTACTATCATATAAAAAATCGCTTTAGTTTCCAAGCTGGAACAGCAAATCAACATTCTACTCGATCAATTTTTGATTTTCTCTGTAGTACGCACGTAAAGTATGAGTCTCAAGATCCGCGAGCCGAACCGGAATCGGCAGCCTGCTTTCTCGATTGACCAAGTTCATCGCGATGTCATAACTGCTGTCTAAATCAATCAAATGTCCGCATGATAGAAATATTGGTTTGACATCTTGCCTTGTCCGCACCGCACGTCCGTAGACTTCGCCATCAATTACAATATCAGTATAAGCACCGAAATTATTATCAGGCATCACAAAATCAGTTTGTTTTATTTTCAAGTAAGTTTTCGCAATGCCGATCGTTGGCTTTTCGAGAAAAAACGCCGCATGTGTCGCAATCCCCATATGGTTAAAATGGAGATAGCCATTCCCGTCAAATAAAAAAACATCCGGTTCAATCGTCAGCTTCTTAGCCGCCTTAATAATAAGCGGCAGCTCCCTAAAAGCAAGAAACCCCGCGATATAAGGCACAGCGATTTTTCCTGCACTATGTACTTTTTCAATGACACGCTTCGTATGAAAATCCAGCACGATGATACTGCAGACACCAAACGCTTCACCATCTTCCTCCCAATAAGCTAAATCAACCCCCGCACAGGTTTGCAGAGCGTCTTTACTGATGGAGTTTACTAGATTGATATGTTTTTTTAGTTTTGTTTGTATCGTTAAGAAGTCATTTTCTTGGTTTAAATTAAAATCGTGTATGTTGTTGATGTTCATTTTTAAAACCAACTTTCTATCATCCCATTTTTCAAAGCACTTTTATCCAGATCATATCTAAATTGTTCAGTTCATTCAAAGTTATTGATTCATACCGGGATAAGCCGGGACAGCAAGATGTCTTATAGAATGAGCAGCATATAAAAAAGAACCCCTCAACAAGCAAAAAATTGGGAGCTCTGTTTGTCTTTTTGTAAATCGGGGTATTTTCTAATCATTCATTATTATTCTTTATTTCTCAGCTTCATCGTCATACTGTTTACACCCTCAAAAACAGCGTCCCGTATGATTTCAGTGTAATTCTCATAACTGTCGCTTTTGGCTTTAATGATATCTAAAACTTGTTTAAATTGTCCATCTACGATAATCGTAATGCCTTCGACCTTTTCACCTGTCTGATCATTCACAAATTCCTCATTTAACATGGTTACCGTATCATTACTATTCATAAGACACTCTCCTATCTTTTTGAAAATAAACTCTTCCCTTTATGATTGATCCAATACTTTTGATTTGCAAGAACCAGACTTGTAAAGTCCTCATAAATCCCGATCCAATGATTCGGTACATATTCTTCATAAGATGCTGGCTCTGGGTATATGGAATACAACTTTTTTTGACCAAAATCTAACAAATCATCGGCTGGCTATTTATATTTATGTTCGGCTGCTTTTTGAAGTGTGGCTTCGATGTGGTCCACTAATTTTTCCGGTCTTCTCGTTTCCATGTCTTCTAACGGGTTATCCCAGTCTAGATTTTTTATTAACAGCATATAAAAGGTGCCTGAAGGATCAATATCTATGTACCAGCCGACATCTAAAGTCAAGCGGCTTTCTTTATGCTCCAACTGCAATAATGATGACGTAAAGTTGAACCAGTCATCACTGTCTTCCTCTAACTGATCTGGATCGATATCAATTAGTTTATTATAAGAGACAGTCCATCCTTGAGGAACTCTCAGACGTAAATAGTCAGGAGGGCCTTCAAAAATAAAAATGTTCCCTCCAAATGCCGCCGCTTCTATTTTCCAAATGATCCGTTCCAATTCGTCCACTAACTGCTGGCGATCTTCAACATTGATTGTGTCAATCGTTTCTCCATGATTGTCACAAATATGTATAAGATAATCATCATGGCCTTTAATGATTTTGACCGCAGCATGATATCTTTGTTTTTCTAATTCTATTAATTTGGTATTTGGTTCAACTGTTTCTTGTGTGACGGTTAAATCATGATATTTAACGAACCAGCCGCACGGTATATTTATAGGTTCTAATGATTTTATGGAATTAGACAAATCGTTCACTCCTGATTTGTATAATATAAACTGTTGATTTGTTACGATGACTTCCAAGAGAATACAACCCTTTATTTATCCCTCTTTACATTTCACGGCCATTAGAATCACTTCGTAAAATTATAATGTACCTACTCATTTTCTATCCTAAAACTAGAAAAAGCATTTGTTTCCTTTTATTTACAAGCAAGTGCTTTATTCTTAACTTTAGGAGCAGTTAATAAACATATATTAAACTTACGATTGTTATATAAGTTTTTTCCTAATTAAAATAACTTTATAAACTCTTCTCTTTTTGTTGGGATCTCAGTGTTTGTGCTCTGATAATTTTCAATGCCTTTTCCTATTTTTTCAATCTCCTTCAATGTGATAAAACCAGTTTCCACTGCACTGTTTAAAAAGATGGTAATACTATCGTTATTAATACTCTCTAACGCTTGTGGTAAATATTTCACTTTTTCCTTTTTATAAGCTTCCCAAGAAGTATAAGCGACAGCATCAACTAATAGTGACCATAGCCTAGCAATATTTAAGTCTTCTTCTTCCTCAGCAAATTCTGAAATTCCTGTAAAGTCTGCGTTATCAATTAGCTCGTATAAGTCATCACCAGTAACAGCATGAGATTCAACCCATAACCAGCATTTGTCCAATGCTTCTCTCCCTTCAGGATACCTTTCATCGTCTTTGCTGATTACAGAAAATACTCTTTCGGCAACTGTTAAAACAAAGCCTACTTTAACTTCATTTTGTAAATTATCGATTGAAATATTATCCATGATTTCCTCCTTAAAATTATCCGATAATCTTTCCATCTTTTAAAACGAAAGATAACAGTCCATTAGTTTTAACACTGTCATCAATCTCTGATGTTACTTCTATTGTTAGATTGGGATATTTCTTGCTTGCTTGATAAAATATACCACTCTTTTCAATAGGATAAGGTTTAAGTAATCCTTTACTACACTTATTACATACGCCTCTTGGATTAGACTGGTGAACTCTTAATGTACCTGTTACTTCCGTCGGTTTGATGCCTGCCTTCTTTACAGCAGAATCAAACTCGTTTAAAACTCCTTCTTCAGCATGTCTTGTAAACTGTGCTAATTTAGGATTTTTCATATGATCGTATGGGGCCCTGATCTCTCTATTTGGTAAGATTGTATCCAATGAAGGCAGTCCAGCTTCTTTTCTTACTTCTGGAGATCCACCTTCAAAAGTCCTTTTTTCAAGTCCTTTTACATCGGTTTTACCAACTGCAATTGTATTAGTCTCTGGAACATTCCACTTTTTCCGTAAAACATCCAGATCTTCTTTACCCAGTTGGATCTTACCATTACCCATCCCCTTACCACTCACCATCTTCACAATTCCAAGCTCTTTCACCGGCGTTTTCTCAACATTCACGCGGACAATTGGGTTGCCGATGCGGTGGCCTGTTGCGGAGGCCGGCTGTTCGACGTAGACGCGGACGTTTGTCGGGACTTGGAAGGATTTCACCTTTTCAAGGATGCTGTTTCCTTTTTGCACCAGCACTGCTTTTGGCGATTTGGCGAGCGGAATGTTTTTGCCGGCCGTTTTGGCCAATGTTGGAGCGCCGTGGTTTGCCGTTTTTGCGACAGCACCAGCGCCGACGAGGCTCAAGGCCGCTTCGATTATGCCTTGTTTCCGCCTTTCTTCAGAAACTTTGTTTCCAAACATGTCCTTGCCCGTGACAGCTTCTGAGAACCCATTTGAAGCGACAAGGCCGTAGGCGCCCATTTCCGTCATTTTCAAGACGTTCAACGTTTTCGAGGCTTTGTAGGCGTCAAGCGCGTGATCAGCGGCGATGAGTCCTTTTCCTGTTTTATAGATGGCTTTGCCGCCTTTGAAGGCTCGGCCTGCCCACCCTACGATCGGAATAAATCCTGCTGCCGCCATTGCTCCGGCGGCGACACGCTGGCCGTCTGTCAGCTTTTCTCCTGTGACCGGGTCGACGCCGTCAGCGGCTCTCTTATAATCATAATACCCGCTGACTTCTCCGACAAATGTTCCGGCTGCGTCAAGCGCTTTTAAATACCAAGGCTTGTTCGCTTCTTCTTCTTGTTTTTCCTGAAGCCTGCGCGCTTCTGCCTGTTCGTTTTTGAATTCAATATAATTGGCGGCTTGAGTCTCAACTTCTATCGTATTTTTATAGATCTCGCTTGAATGGAACGATTTCAAGCTAAAATACATCGGCGAGGCGGTTTTTCCGTGGCTTGTAGCTTCCATCAGCCCGGAATATTTGCCGAGCACGGCGCTGTCGAGCGCTTGTAAATTCGTGTATTCGGTCTTGAGCGATTCATCCAGCTCATCAACGGCGTCGATGGTGTTTTGCCGGGTTGTTTGCGCTTTAGACATTTTATCAATATAATCGTCGAGCGTCCAATTGTCCAAGTCAACGATATCGCTGATGCTTGCGATGATTTTATCCATTTCCAACTTGAGCCCCGAGACGATTTCCGTCGCTTTCAAATCCGCGTTTTTCAGTTCATGATCCAAAAAAGAGACTTCCACATAAGAATCGGACAGCTTTTTGTCCTTTATATCACCCGATATACCTTTAAAAAAAGCAATCTGCGCTTCAACAAGCTTTAACCAGCTGTCTACGATCTCTGCCTGTCCTTTGTAGAAGTCTTTAATGTTGTCGGCACCTTTCCCCTGAAAATCTTCACCTAAATCAGCGACCCCAAGAAACGCTTTTTTGAGCGTCTGCAGTTGATCCTCAAAGGTTTCGTATTGTTTCTTGCGGTTATTCGCTGCTTCAATTAAAGAATGCGCTTCAAATACTTTCATTGAATTGTCCTCTCTAACCTAAGGGCTATTTTCTGGCGATTGCTTTGTCCTGCTCTTTCAGCAAATCGACATTTTCCTTCGTATCCTTTATGTTTTTGTGTACGGCTTTTTTGTAATCGGCCACCATCTGATGAATGTTCTGCTCGCGTTCGTGGCACTTTGTCACATATGTCAATTTATTTTTCCCCGCAGCTTTCGGAGGATTTGGCAGGTCTAGGGCATCGAGCGCCTCTCTTACGGCCTCCAGCTTTTTGATGACCGCTTCATGTTTCAGCTTGATTGTCGTCATTAAAACCAGCTCCAACTGTTTTTGATTGAGCGGAGTTTATCGCTCAACTGATCAACCGCTTTTTCTCCGAGAGAAAGCAAATGATCAGCCTCTTTAGCTGCCGCTCCCGCCAATTCAAGGCTGTGTTTTTCAATTTCCAGCGCGAAAATTTTTCTCTCCAGCTGTGAAATATAGCCTTCGTACTTTCCGTTCACGATGTTGTACATTGATGTATGAGCTTCATCCCGTTCGTCATCAAAATCATTGGCGAAGTCCCCCGTCCAGTGGCTGTTCAGGTGAGGGTGCAAGATTTGTCTGATCTCGACAATCCCGGTTTCGTGTTCTTTCTCAATCTCCTTTTTTGCTGTTTTGATACGTTCAATCCGGCTTTCTACATCAGCCAGCTTTTGGTTGATCGTGCTGTGGATATGATTCAATGTGCTCGCATGACTCATATGATTCACCTCAAGAAATACTCAAATAGACGGATGAAAACAGTGCATCCGCTGCATTCTCTCCATTTATATAATAGTAAAATAGATGCAATCTTACTTAAATAGGGTGGATTGCTTATTTTTTCCCTTGCAAAGATGAGTGCAGTCTTCAGAAAAAGTAATAAAGACCTATTCCTGATAGACGCCGCACCGTCATAAAGGACGGAATCACGGATGCTGAAACAGTTCAGATCACCCATTTACCGAAAACAGAAAAAGGATTCCCACAAAAGCTCTTATCAAAGCTTTCATTGCGAATCCTTTTGGTGATGAAACGGTTTTAACCTATTTAATCTCTGACACCCATTTTGCCATATCATCAAGCTTTTCCGCCGGAACCAGTCCTCCCGGCATTCCGTTACCGCCTTTTTCAATCTTTTCTTTAATCGCACCTGTATCCATCCGGTCTCCGACGCCCTTCAGTTTAGGTCCTGATACACCTTCATAATTCTCGCCGTGGCAGGTTACACAGTTCGCTTTGTAAATTTCTTCAGGCGAGGCATCCGCTTTGTCTTCTTGAGCTGTTTTATTCCCTTCGCCTGCAATTTCTTTTTCGTCATAAAGGCCTTTTATGGATAAGATAAAAACCAGTCCTATGCCCATAATGGCGATTAATAAAAATGGTATCAATGGATTGCGGTTCATTTTACATCCCCCTTTTTAATTTACCCCTGCCCCTTATGTAAACAATTCTAATTCTACTTTAATTTTACAAAAAGTAAACCAATTATGAAACAAAAGCTGATGAAGTTCACATTTTAGACAAAATAACGGATGATGAAGCAATTGTTCATTTTCCATTTAAAGACCAGTTTTTGAATACGGTTACAACAATAATTATAAAGGGCTTTTCCTTCGATCTCAAGGTTATAATGACTCAAAATGCACTTTTGGATATTTGCAAATTCGAAAGAAATTAAGTAAAATATAATCGGGTTACCAATAATAGCGCTTTCATTCTGTCGTGAAAAAAAGAACGGATCTCCTGACCCGTTCAAGTTTATTCGAGAAAATCTTTCAAGCGTTTGCTTCTGCTTGGATGTCTTAATTTACGAAGTGCTTTAGCTTCTATTTGACGAATTCGTTCTCTTGTTACCCCAAATACCTTACCAACTTCTTCTAATGTTCTTGTACGACCATCATCAAGGCCGAAGCGAAGGCGGAGCACATTTTCTTCACGGTCTGTCAATGTATCCAGTACATCTTCAAGCTGTTCTTTCAGCAATTCATATGCTGCATGATCTGACGGAGAAGTCGCTTCCTGATCCTCAATGAAGTCTCCCAGATGTGAATCGTCCTCTTCACCGATCGGAGTCTCGAGTGAAACCGGTTCCTGGGCGATCTTTAGAATTTCACGGACTTTTTCAGGCGTCAGATCCATATCTTCCGCAATCTCTTCAGGCGTTGGCTCGCGGCCGAGATCCTGAAGGAGCTGCCTTTGAACACGAATCAGTTTGTTGATGGTTTCAACCATATGAACAGGAATCCTGATCGTTCTCGCCTGGTCGGCAATCGCTCTTGTAATCGCCTGTCTGATCCACCATGTCGCGTATGTGCTGAATTTGTATCCTTTGCGGTAGTCAAACTTTTCTACCGCCTTCATCAGGCCCATGTTTCCTTCCTGAATAAGGTCAAGGAAAAGCATTCCGCGGCCGACATACCGTTTTGCGATGCTGACGACAAGTCTCAAGTTGGCTTCAGCCAGACGGCGCTTCGACTCTTCGTCGCCTTCTTCGATTTTTTTCGCGTATTCGATTTCTTCTTTTGCAGACAAAAGGTTTACCCGTCCGATTTCTTTCAGATACATGCGGACAGGGTCGTTTATCTTAACGCCCGGAGGCACGCTTAAATCGTTAAGGTCAAATTCTTCTTCGGCCTTGGCCAGCTGTTGAATATTAGGATCCTCATTTTCTTCGTTCTCGCTAATTAATTCAACGCCTTGTTCTCCTAAAAATTCATAATACTCATCCATTTGGTCTGATTCGATCTCGAAGCTGGACATGCGCTCTGCAATTTCTTCATATGTGAGCACTCCGCGCTTTTTTCCGGCTTCTGTTAATTGATCCCTCACCTGTTCAAATGTGAATTCAGTTTCGGTCTCGTGTGCTTGTTTATCAGCCATTCATGGATCCCTCCTTCCAAAACTTACAGACGAATTCTAAAAGCATCCCGCTTTTTTTGTTCCTATTTCACGAATAAAGCCTTCTCTCTCATCTAGGGCTTCACGGGAAAGCAAATCATAAATTGACAATATATGATTAGGACAAGCAGCTTTTGCTCCTCCGTTAGGATTCATTGCCAAAAGCTTTTCCTATTATATATAACGGTTTATTTCAGCGAACGGTTCAGCTTAACAATTTCCTGTGCCAAAGTTGCCGCTTTGATGAAGTCTTTTTGCCTCTCGGCTTCCGCCCTTGCAGCTTCTTTTTCTTTTATCATTGACCAATTTCGATAATTCAACACTTTTTTTACATAATCAGATAATTCCGCTTCACTTAATTCTTCGTTCACCTGAAGCATTAAGATATCTGTCAGAAGCTGACCGAGTTCCTGATCCTCAACTCTCTTAAAGAGCTCCTGGATGGAAATGTCCGCTCCTTCTTCATACATGGCGTACAAATAAGCGGCAATCGCGCGGTGCTGATCAAGGTTGAATTCAAAGCCCACCCGGTCTAAAACCTTTCGAATGACGTCCCGGTCATGAATCATGTGAGCCAGGAGCATCCGCTCCGCGTTCTCATGAGCCGGCCGAAGACCTGTCTTTCTCCGCGGGGCGCGCGAAACGGCCGCCTGCCGCTCTTTTGAGTCCTGACGGCTGCTTTCCCTGCTGCGGCTTACAGCCTGCTTTTCAAATACGGAAAGCTGATCCTTCAAGGATTCAAATGAGATTGAAAATTCATTTGCCAGCTGTTTGACGTATATTTCCTGTTCCAAAGGTCCGCTGAGAAGGCTGACTTCCTTCAGTACATCGTTGATATAAGCTAAACGGTCTCCTTCATCAGACAGGTTTCTGCCCTTGCGGAAATAGTTCATTTTAAACGTCATCATCGTAACGCTGGCCCCTATTACATCATTCTTAAATTTCTCGCTTCCGAATTTTTTGATGTAGTCATCGGGATCCAGCCCGTCAGGTATCATGGCCACCTTGACGTCGCAGCCTTTTTTCTGAAGAATCTCCGCCGCTTTCAGCGTGGCTTCATAACCGGCATGATCCGAGTCATAGCACAGTATGACCTCTCCGACATTTCGCCTGATGATTTTCGCATGCTCTTCTGTCAGCGATGTGCCCATCGTGGCGATCGATTCTTTCACACCGGAACTGACGGCTGAGATGACGTCGGCAAATCCTTCAAAAAGGACGGCCCTCTCTTCTTTTCGAATGTGAAGGCGGGCCTGATGGAAATGATAGAGAAGCTTGCTTTTTCGAAAAAGCGGCGTTTCCGGGCTGTTCATATATTTTGGCTGCTCCCCGGTGAACGTCCTTCCGGAAAAAGCGACCGTTGCGCCGTGATGATCATGAATCGGAAACATAATCCTGTTTCTGAAACGGTCAAAATAGCCGTCACCGTTCTCGCGTCTGATGATGAGTCCAGCTCTTTCCATCAGCGCAAGATCAAAACCTCTCCGTTCCAAAAACTTTGTGATGAAATCCCATGAATCAAGGGCGCATCCGATTTCAAACTGCTCGATCTGCTCCTTCTCAAAGCCTCTTTCGAGCAAATAATCGAGCGCTTCCTGGCCTTCCTTTGTATTGACCAGCAAATGATGATAAAATTTCTTTAACAGATCATGAGCTTCCGCCATTTTCTGTTCATCCGAACTGCCTGTGCTGTATGCTGATACAGCCGCTACCTGCTCCGGCAGATCTATTTGATATTTGTCCGCCAGGTGAGAGACGGCCTCCGTAAATGAATAACCTTCCATTTGTCTTAAAAATGAAAAAACATTCCCTCCCGCTCCGCAGCCAAAACAATGAAAAATCTGTTTTTCTCCGGAAACGGAAAAAGATGGCGTATTCTCACCATGAAAAGGACAAAGCCCAAAATAATTACGCCCCTGTTTTCTCAACTGGACGTACTCTCCGATAACTTCTACGATATCAGCTGATTTTTGCACCTGTTCTACAATTTCGTCTGGTATACGATTGCCCATGTTCCAACACTCCGTCGTACATAATTCGCTGCTTAGTACGTAAATCCTTCAATTTTCGACAAGATTTTTTGCAGCTCTTTGACAAATCGCTCTCGGTCTTCCTTGACCAGTTTTTTCGGGCCTTTCGTGTAACGTCCGCTTCTTCTCAATTTTTGTGCGACGTGACGGCGGAAAAGAGCATGATCGATGGAGTCCTCTTCGAAAAGATAGCCTCTCTCCGACATCACATAGACCTTTTTGCCAAGCAAAAGTGATGCCAGCCCGATATCTTGTGTGACGACGACATCACCTGGTCGAACATGGTTGGCAATGTACAGATCGGCTGCTTCTTTATGCGGATCGACATATGTCCAATTCTCTTCTTCTTTCCTTGTGACTTGAAAATGCTCGAATGAAGCCACGAATATGACCTTTACGTCGAAATCCGCCGCTGTTTTGAGCACTTCATCTTTCACCGGGCATGCGTCTGCATCGACAAAAATCGTCCTTTCTTTTTCAAGAAGACTAATTCTCCATCCCTCCATCAATCTCCTGCTATAAATACAGGCAAAATCACACAGGTTTCAAAAATAATCGATCTATAAGAATTTGTCGAAAGTTTTTTTCGGGAAATTCTTGACACGATACCCATAATAGTTTATTCGTTCTGTACTAAGCTTAAACCTAAAAGTTAATTATTTTATCACAATTTTTTATTATAATACAAATGGGTTAAAGATGCTAACATTTTCACTTTTCCCAAAACCATCAAAGCAAAAACCCAGGATGGGGTGTCCTGAGTTTTATTCTTAGACCCTTTTTGTCATCATGTTGTGAATAATGTTGGCCGTTTCCTCTACAGCTTTATTTGATACGTCTACGACATTGCAGCCGATGCGGCCGACGATCTTTTCAAAGAACTCCAGCTCTTCTTTGATGCGGTTGATATTAGCGTAAATCGCTTTGTCGTTGAGGCCGAGCGATTTCAGGCGCTCCTTGCGAATATGGTTCAGCTTATCCGGGCTGATTTTTAACCCGATGCATTTAGCCGGATCAACGGTAAAGAGCTCTTCGGGAGGATCCACCTCAGGAACGATCGGTACGTTTGCCACTTTTAACCGTTTGTGCGCCAAGTATTGGGATAACGGAGTTTTGGACGTTCTCGACACACCGATCAGCACGATATCCGCTTTTAAGATGCCCCTTGGGTCTCTGCCGTCGTCATATTTTACGGCAAATTCGATGGCCTCTACCTTCTTAAAATAATCTTCGTCCAGCTGCCGGACTCTGCCCGGCTCGTATTTCGCGCTGAAGCCGTAGACCGTCTCCATTTTCTCAATCAGCGGGCCGATGATATCGTAATACACGACATTCGCCTTTTCCGCTTCGGCGATTAAAAAATCACGAATCTCCGGGACAACAAGCGTAAAACAGATGATGCCTCCGTCCGCTTCTGCCAGCGAGATCACTTCTTTTATTGTTCCGCGGTCTTCGACATAAGGAATCCGCCTGATGTTTGTCTGCTCGGATGAACCGTTAAACTGGCTGATAGCCGCCTTGACTACGAGCTCAGCGGTCTCGCCGACAGAGTCTGATACAACATAAATCGTCCGATTACTCATGATATCCCTCCATTTGAAGTTCACTCTACATGATTTCATTTTCAGATAAGCCGACTAAAATTTTTGTCATGTTCGTTTTCGTAATTCTTCCCACAACTTCATAGCCTTTTTCTGTATCTTTTACAACAGGCAGTGCGTCAATTTGTTTTTCGATAAGCATCTTGGCAATGTCCAAAATGAAATCGTCGCGCCTGCAAAGCGTAATGTTCGGCATTCTCGTCATAATGATATGGACGGGTATTGAAGGGAGCTCCTGTTTGCCGATGCTGGCTCTGAGCAAGTCTTTTCGTGAAAGTACACCGACTAAGATGGCATTATCATCAACGACAAAAAGCGTTCCTACGTCCTCTAAAAACATCGTGCAAATCGCATCATAAACGGAGACATTTTCATGAATGACCACCGGAATGGACTGGAAGTCTTTCACCTGCAGCTTTTTCAGCTTATCAGCCAAGAGCTGCGTGCCCGTCTTTCCCGTGTAGAAATAACCGACCCGCGGCCTTGCTTCCAAAAATCCTGACATCGTCAATATCGCCAAGTCCGGACGAAGCGTAGCCCTTGTCAGATTCAGCTTTTCCGCGATATGTTCTCCGGTAATCGGTCCGTTCTCTTTGACAATCTGCAAAATATGCTCCTGACGTTTATTTAGTTCGATCGTACTCACCACCTTTAAGCCGAAGCTCACAATTCGTTCGTTATGTATAAAAGTCGATAACATATTATAACGCATATGAAGACTAAAATAACAGCAATTACAATTGAATTCTATGAAAAAGACAGGCACAATTTGACAAGGATGTGAAAAATCAATTTGAGCAAAAAGACGATTGCCAGCTTGTCAGCAACCGTCTTCTGCGGTGTTTATTTTACAATGATGGCATTGATGTTTGCAAAAGATCGGATCAGCTCCGCCAGGCTTGCCATTTGCGCCAGGCGGTTCGCTTTTAATCTTTCATCTTCGGCATGGACCATCGTGTGATCAAAATAAGCTTCGATTGGCTCTTTCAGCTTGGACAGCTCACTGAAGGCTCCCTCATAATCTTTTGCTTGGTAAAGGGTCTCTAATTGCTGTCTGCACGCCTCATAAGCTTTGAAAAGCTCCTCTTCTTGAGGGTTTTCAAACAGTGACGCGTCAATGGCGTTCGTTTCGCTCTTTTTGCTGATCGAAATAACCCTTGCCAGCGCTTCAGCCGTTTCTTTAAATTCCGGTTTTGCTGCAGCCGATTCAAGAACAGCGGCTTTTTTGACAGCCGAATACGGCTCAAGGTTCGAGCTTTCGAGCACGGCATCCACCACATCGTAGCGGATGTTTTCCGCTGTTAATACGTATTTGAGGCGCTGTTTAAAGAATTCGAGCAGTTCGCTGTTTGCTTCCTGTCCGGCAAACGCAGCCAGTTCTTTGAATGAAATGCCCCAGTTCCGGTCAAGCAAGATTTGGACGATGCCGCTCGCCTGTCTTCTTAGTCCATACGGATCCTGAGATCCTGTCGGAATAACGCCGATTTTAAAGAATGAAGCGACCGTATCAAGTTTATCCGCTAATGCGACGACGGCGCCGACGATTGATGAAGGTGTTTCCCCTCCGGCTTGTCTCGGCATATAGTGCTCATTGACAGCGAGCGCCACTTCTTCTTTCTCCCCGAGCATCCGCGCATATTTTTCACCCATGATGCCCTGCAGCTCAGGAAATTCGTAAACCATGTGTGTCACAAGGTCGAATTTTGAAATGTGCGAAGCGCGCTTGATCAGCTGCACCGTCTCTTGATCCGCACCGATGATTTCAGCGATCCGTTCAGCAACCGCCTCAGTGCGTCTTACTTTGTCTCCAAGCGATCCCAGTTCTTCGTGGAAAACGATCTTTTCGAGTTTTTTCACATTCTCGTCAATGTTTAATTTTTGATCTTCTTTATAGAAGAAGGCGGCGTCTGAAAGCCTTGCTCTCAGTACTTTTTCGTTCCCTCTCGCCACGTTTTCAAGGGCGCGGCTGTCTCCGTTGCGGACGGTCACAAAGTAAGGAAGCAAATCGCCGTTTTTATCTTTGACAGGGAAATAGCGCTGATGCTCTTTCATCGTTGTCACGAGCACCTCTTCAGGAATTGCGAGAAATTCCTCTTCGTAAGAACCGGACAGAACCGTTGGATATTCAACCAGATGGGTAACCTCATCCAGCAGATCCTCGTCTCTCGGAATGTCCCAGGACTTTTCAGCCGCCAGTTCGTCAAGCTGCTTAACGATCAGCTGCTTCCGTTTGTCCGGATCGGCAATCACAAACTGGCTTTCCAGTGCCGCTTCGTATTCAGAAGGTGCGCTCAAGCTGGCTGCTTTTCCGAGGAAGCGGTGTCCCTGTGTTGTGCGGCCGGTTTCGACATGAGCGACTGAAAACGGAACGACTTCACTGCCGAACAGCGCGACGATCCATTTAATCGGCCTGATGTATTTCAAATCTTCGCTGCCCCAGCGCATGTTTTTTGGAAAGTGGAGGCTTGTCACCAAGTCGCCGAGCTCAGGAAGTAATGAAAACGTATCCTGACCTTTTTGGAATTTTTGCACAAAAACATATTCCGTTCCTTTGATGTCTTTAAAATACAAATCTTCCGGACTTGCTCCTTGCCCCCGTGAAAAGCCGATGGCCGCCTTTGTCCATTCGCCGTTTTCGTCAAGGGCGATTTTCTTTGCCGGTCCTTTCGCTTCTTCTGTCACATCGTCCTGCTTCTCCGCCACGTTCTCGACAAGAACGGCCAGTCTTCTAGGGGAGTTATAGAGCTTGACGGAACCGAAGGCAATATTTTTTTCCTTGAGCCAGCTTTCCAGTTTTTCACCAAGCTGAGTCATGCTGTCATGCATGAAGCGCGCCGGCATTTCTTCTAATCCGATTTCTAAAAGCAAATCTTGATTACTCATGTGAAGCCTCTTCCTCCTTCAGCATTGGGAAACCCAACTTTTCGCGTTCATCATAATACGTTTTCGCCACTTTTCTGGCCAGATTTCTCACCCTTGCAATATATCCTGTGCGCTCCGTGACGGAAATCGCTCCTTTTGCGTCAAGCAAGTTGAACGTATGCGAGCATTTCAGTACATAATCATAAGCAGGATGGACAAGTCCCTGATCCATCTGACGGTTCGCTTCTTTTTCGTACGTGGCAAACAATTCGAACAGCATGTCGACGTCAGATGTCTCGAACGTATAGACGGAATGCTCGTATTCAGCCATCTTGAACAGGTCTTTTATCGTATAGCCTTTCGTCCATTCGAGGTCAAAGACGTTTTCTTTGTCTTGAATATAAGAAGCAAGGCGTTCAATACCGTATGTGATTTCCACAGAAACCGGTTTGCACTCAAGCCCGCCGACCTGCTGAAAATAGGTAAACTGGGTGATTTCCATGCCGTCAAGCCACACTTCCCAGCCAAGCCCGGCGCAGCCGAGCGACGGATTTTCCCAGTTATCCTCGACAAAACGGATATCATGCTCCAGAGGGTCGATTCCAAGAGCTTTTAATGAATCTAAATAAAGCTCTTGAATATTGTCGGGAGACGGCTTAATGATCACCTGGAATTGATGGTGCTGATAAAGCCTGTTCGGGTTGTCCCCGTATCTTCCGTCCGCAGGACGTCTTGACGGCTCCACATAAGCGACTTTCCAAGGTTCAGGTCCAAGGCTCCGCAAAAATGTATATGGACTCATCGTTCCTGCACCCTTCTCTACATCATACGACTGCAAAAGTACGCATCCTTCATTGGACCAGTGCTTTTGCAGGGTCAAAATCATTTCTTGAATATTCAAATGAAGCACCTCCATAAAACGTGTTTTCAAGTTTAATTTTTGGCATAGGGCTGGTTTGGGCAGAAAAAAACTCCCGTCCCTATGCTTGTTTGCCCACAAACATAGGGACGAGAGTTCTCCCGCGGTTCCACCCTAATTGCTGAGAGGAAATGTCTCAGCCTCTTTTTTAAAAGTTGCTCAGGGAATGCCTTTCATTACGCTCTCATCCCCGGCTTTCACCGCCCCGGAGTCGCTTCAATGAGGCCGTGCGCAATTACTTCTTTCCGTCAACGCAACGTCATTATTGAATCCAATCTTCATGACATGATCTTATAAAAAGATGAAGAGGTTGTCAACTTTTGTTTTCATCGCCCAGCATCTTTTTCATATTGTCCATTTGTTCCATGAAGCGCCGCGATTTCAGGTAGATCCCTGAGTACTCGTCATAGTACGTCTGTATGACCCTTTTCAGCTCATCCTTCGTCTCCTGTTTAACCGAGACATTTCCGAGCCTTGACAGGTCAAAATAAAAAAACAGCCTCAACAGCCTGGCGGATGCGGGAGACAGCGGTATCCTGTATGGATCTTTCGCAAAACAGCGGTGGCAGATAAAGCCGTTGTCGCGGATCGAAAAATGAAATGTGCCGTCTTTGCTTTTGCAATGTACACATTCATCCAGCTCCGGATACAGCCCCATCACGCTGAGCATTTTAACTTCGATAAGGTTGGCGATAATGTCGGGATCTGTACCGTCATCGAGCCTCCTCATCGACTGAAGAAGCAGCTCAAATAAAAACGGATTCGGTTTCTTTTCCTCCGTTCCCTTGTCGATTAATTCAGTGATGTAGGCCGCGTATGCTGTTAAAAACAGATCCTCGCGTATATGCCTCATGCTTTCGATCATCTCGCCCTGCTCCAATGTGCCGAGACCGGATGATTTGCGGAATAAAAAAGAAGCATAAAGGAACGGCTGGGAAATCGCTGACAAGCGGCTGTTCGGCTTTTTGGCGCCCCTTGCCAGCACACCGATTTTCCCGTGTTCTCTCGTCAACAGCGTAATGATTTTATTTGTTTCACCATAGTCGTTTGTACGAAGGACGATACCTTCACATTTCGTCAGCATATGTGCACCATCCAAAAATTGGAGGGGTCAAGCATGATCACAAAATTGGAAAGTCAATTTGCGCTAGCTCTTCTTCAAGTACTTCGGGTCTTTCCAGGTTCTCCTTTTCCAATTCTTTAAAAAGGAGGTACGTGTCTACGCTTCCTGTTTGTGAAAATACATTCCAAGTAAAATTCAACATAAAAAGCCCCACCTTTCTGTTTATAACTAGCTTTTTAAACATCCAAATTCTTAAGATTATCTTGACCTTGTATCCTCCATTTCATGTTAAACAATTTTTTCTAATATATCTTTGATTTCGAGAGATTTTGTCACGACTAAACCGCGGTCAAGCTCTGTTCGTTAATACTCGTCTTCTCTAAATCCAAAATCACGAAGCTGAGACATCTTGTTGCGCCAGTCTTTCTGCACTTTAACCCACAGCTCTAAAAACACCGATGATCCGAGCAGCGCCTCGATATCAGTTCTTGCCCGCTTGCCGATTTCTTTAAGCAGGCTGCCTCTTTTTCCGATGACGATCCCTTTTTGTGAATCGCGTTCGACGACGATGGTCGCGCTCACATACACAGAACCGTTTTCCCGTTCTTGAATGGACTCGATCGAGACCGCAATGCTGTGAGGGATCTCTTCCCTTGTCAGATGCAGCACTTTTTCCCGAATCAGCTCAGAAATGATAAATCGCTCCGGATGATCGGTCACCTGGTCACTCGGGTAAAACTGCGGACCTTCCGGCAAATAATCTTCAATTTGCTTTAAAAGCGTATCGATATTATTTCCCTCAAGGGCGGAGATCGGAACGACTTCCTGAAACGGATACCTGGTTCTGTACTCATCGATAAGCACAAGAAGCTCATCCGGATGAATCCGGTCGATTTTGTTGACGATCAAAAATACCGGCGTCTTGACTCCTTTTAAGCGCTCGATGATAAATTCGTCGCCTTTTCCGTAGCCTTCCTCCGCATTGATCATAAACAAGATCAAGTCGACTTCCTTTAAAGTGTTCTGCGCCACCTTCATCATAAAATCGCCCAATTTATGCTTCGGTTTATGAATGCCCGGCGTATCGATAAAAATCGTCTGGGATGTATCGGTTGTCAGCACACCTTGCACTTTGTTTCTTGTTGTTTGCGGTTTGTCGCTCATGATGGCGATTTTTTGGCCGATCACGCGATTCAAAAATGTAGATTTTCCTACGTTTGGTCGTCCGATAATGGAGACAAATCCTGATTTAAAGCTTTCCTGTGTCATGTAAGTCCTCCGATGAAAATGCTCCTGGCAGTAATTCTTGAACCGTCATTTCTTTGATTTGGCCATTCAGATTGGTTAAGATGACAGGCATGTTTGGTGAACAAAGTTCAGAAATCACCTGTCTGCACGCTCCGCACGGCGACACCGGACCCGGCGTATCCGCAGCGACGGCAAGCATCTTAAACGATTTTTCCCCTTCCGAGTAAGCCTTGAACAACGCTGTCCGCTCGGCGCAGTTGCACAGGCTGTATGCAGCATTTTCAATGTTGCAGCCTTTGTACACCTTCCCGTCCTCAGTCAAAAGGGCAGCGCCGACTTTGAATTTCGAATACGGAACATATGCAAATTCCCTTGCTTTTAAAGCTTCTGCAATCAATTCTTGTTTAGTCAATGTGTGTATTCCTTCCTATAGCGGTTATGGTACCGCTAACACTTTTATTTTACATAAAAATGGCTTCTTTTTCACGCCCAAATCACAAATGTAAAATTTTTGTAAGAATTGCGCACAATGAAAGGCACGGCATCAAAACAATTTTGACAAAAAGATGAGTAACCCAATCATACACGAAACGGCCGCAAACACGCAAACCGCCCCGGCCGCCGCGTCCTTTGCCGCCTTTGCAAGCGGGTGGTTCTCTTTTGTGAAAAGATCGATCGTATGCTCCACAGCCGTATTCATCAGCTCCAAGGCAAGCATTCCGCCGATCAGGATCAAGATGATGGACCATTCGATCAGAGTCAGCCTGAAGAAAAAGCCGCAGACGATCACAAGGATGGCGGCCCCGGAATGAATTCTAAAATTGCGCTCCGACATGAACGTCTTGACTATTCCTGTAAAGGCGTTTGAAAAACTCCATTTCAGACGGCGCCATTCATTTTGTTTATGAGGATCTTGAGAGCCCATATCGATTCAAAATGTCCTTTTGCTTAGTGAACATCTCTTTTTCCTCTTCTTCTGTCATATGGTCATAGCCGAGGAGGTGCAAGAAGCCGTGAACCGTCAGAAAACCCAGCTCCCTCATCAGTGAATGCCCGTATTCTTCGGCCTGTTCCCGTGCTTTATCAGCGCTGATGATGATATCTCCGAGAACGGGCGGCATGTCAGCGCCGATAATTTCAATCTCTCCTTCGCCGTCTTCTTCAAGGGCAAATGAAATGACATCAGTCGGATAATCTTTGCCTCTGTACTCTTTGTTGATTTTTTGGATCTCTTCATTGTTGACGATCGTAACCGAAACTTCGGCGCCGTCTGCGACGCCTTCCTCTGCCGCTGCGAATTGAAGAATTTTCTCAATTTCAGCAAGCTGGTCTTCAGGGACCCGTCCGGTCTCGTCTGTGATATCTAGAATTAAACTCATGTATGTTTCACCTTCTGTTTAGGATTAGCTTCCGGATATTCGATCCGGGAATGAAAAATGCCTTTCAGCGTTTCGCAGAGCGTCTTCGCGATAATATTGAGCTCTTTTAAAGTCAAATCGCATTCGTCAAACTGCCCGTCCTGCAGCTTATCTGATATGATCCCGCGCACCAGCTTTTCAATCCTTTCGGGATTCGGGTTATGCATTGAGCGGACGGCTGCTTCGACACTGTCGGCCACCGAGATGATCGCCGCCTCTTTTGTCTGGGGCTTAGGGCCAGGATAGCGGAACTCTTCTTCAGTCGTCTGATCGCCTTTTTCTTTCGCCTTATAGTAAAAAAACTTGAGCAGCGATGTGCCGTGATGCTGTTCGGCGATGTCGACAAGCTCCTTCGGCATTTTATGATCCCTCAGCATATCGGCGCCGTCTGTCGCATGGGCAATGATGATGTTTTTGCTCAGCTGCGGAGAAAGCTTGTCATGCGGATTATCAATATTCATTTGGTTTTCTATAAAGTATTGGGGCCGCTTTGTCTTGCCGATATCATGGTAATAGGCTCCGACTCTTGCCAAAAGCCCGTTTGCTCCGACAGCTTCACATGCCGCCTCCGATAAGTTCGCGACCATAACGCTGTGATGGTATGTGCCGGGTGTTTCCGTCAGAATTTTGCGGAGCAGCGGATGATTCGGGTTTGAAAGCTCGAGAAGCTTCATCGTGGACAGAATCCCAAAGCCGCTTTCAAAAAACGGCATGAGCCCGAGAACAAGAACTGACGATCCGATGCCGGACACCGCTCCCATAACAAGGTATGTACCCATCTCAAGTCCGGTTTGCGCCGTGTTTTGAATCAGCTGCAGGGTAAACAGGACGACGATGTTGATCAGGGAGACAAACAAGCCGGCCTGGAGGATTTTCGCCCTCGCATTATGCTTCCCTAAAAATAGTATACCCGCCATCGAGCTGATCAAGAAATACGTTCCGATTCCATAGTTAAACGTGCCTGTCACACCCTGGTTAAACATCATGCTTCCGCAAATGGAAAGGATCATGCTCGACAGGATCGCCAGCCTTTCATTGATCAGCAGTTTAATGAGCATCACGCCCATCGCAATCGGCACGAGATAGCCGATATGGCCGATTTCAAGCTGCTGAAACAGGCTGATCACTTCCATGACGATTAAAACGATCGCTGTAATCAATGAAAACAGCATGAGCGACTTATTTTTCGGAATCCGGCTGCTGTACTGCTTTTCGAAATAGTAAACCAAAGCTGAGATGAAAAGCGCGATTAAAAGCAGCAGTCCGCCGACAGGCTTGAAGATGTTGGCTCCGCTTAAAAGTCCTGTCAGTTCAAGCTTTCGATAGACTTCCCTGTCGATCAGCTGATTTTCCTCAACAAGTATCTGCCCCTGCTTGATCTGCACCTGCTGCACGCTGTCTGCCGCTTCCTGACGCTTCTGCTCCGTCTTGTCAGGATCGTATACATAGTTGGGAATGATTGCAAAGCGTCCGATTTCATCGGCGGCGTTTTTTAATTTTGAAGGTATCGAATTACCCTTCAGCTCTTTCGTTACATGCTCTTTCGCTTCATCAAGCTTGCCGGCGCGGATTTCTTTGCTCATCACGTCATTGACGGCGGTGATGACCGAATCCTGTGTCATGGAAAGCTCTCCGTCGCTGGCCTTCAGCAGGTGTTTGATTGAATCCTGCGACAGCGAGTCCGTCACATCTGAAGTCAGCTTTTCTTCGACAGATTTGATCTGGTCTTTTTCAGATGGGGCCTGCTTGTCTTTTTTCTCTTGTTCTGCGCTTTCTTTTTTCACTTCTTTAATGATGTCGAAAATTGATGAGACAAGGTCGACCCTGTTGTCAGAGTACTCTTTTTTCAAGGTGTACTGGTCGGGAACTTCCTCTCTCGCTTCCTGCTTTTTATTAGCCGTTGCCTTTTGATCTTCGACTGTTGCCGGCGCATAGATCGTATTCTCGCTGATCGAAAATAAATCGAGGTCGAGGGACTCGGGCCTCACATGGAAAAACAGCAGGATGAACATTAGCGCGGATAAAGCCGCATAAAGAACGACGGGGAGGAAGCGGCCGTTTTCCAAGCGGATGGGCCGAAACTTTCCGTCTCTTTTTTTCTTTTTCAACAAAAGCACCTCTTTTCCCGCGGGAAACTAAAAAATGACCCGATAACGGGCGATCGGGCCATTCGGAATTATTTTGACTTTTCGTATGCTTCAATAATACGGGCGACAAGCGGATGTCTGACCACGTCCGTCTGATCCAGTTCAACAATTGAAATGCCTTCGATATCAAGGAGCATCTTTTTTGCAACAGCAAGCCCCGATGTGACGCCCTTCGGCAAATCGATTTGTGTAATGTCGCCTGTAATGACCATTTTAGAACCAAAACCCAATCTCGTCAAAAACATTTTCATTTGTGCCGGTGTCGTATTCTGCGCTTCATCCAAAATCACAAATGCGTCGTCGAGCGTCCGCCCCCTCATGTAAGCAAGCGGCGCGATTTCGATCGTTCCTCTTTCAAGCAGCCGTGCCGTATGGTCCGTTCCGAGCACGTCATGGAGCGCGTCATATAGCGGTCTTAAATAAGGGTCGACTTTCTCCTTTAAATCCCCCGGCAAAAACCCGAGGCTTTCCCCTGCTTCAACAGCTGGTCTTGTCAAAATGATTTTTTTGATGCGTCCGTTTTTCAGTTCATGAACGGCCTTTACGACAGCCAAATAGGTTTTCCCCGTTCCTGCAGGGCCGATGCCGAAGATTAAGTCGTGCCTTTTCATGGCGGCGATATATTCTCTTTGACCGATAGTTTTGACTCTGATCGGTTTTCCTTTGGCGTTTTTCGTAATTTCCTCTTCATACATGCTTTCAAAAAACTCAAGCTTCTGCTTTTTCGCCATCTTGATCGCATACAAAACATCGCGTTCTGATATCTCGATTCCTTTGCGGATGAGATTCAAGAGGGATGCAAGCAGGCTGTCCACGATTTCAAACGTTTCTTCGTCTCCGGTCACATAGACGGTTTCACCGCGCGTGACAATCGAAATGTTCAGCTCTTCCTCCATTAACTTCAAATGGGAATCCTGGTTCCCAAACAGCGCTTGAGCCTCGTTCGGACTTTCCAGTTGCTGATGAATCGCAAGTAAGTGTTCTGTCATTCTTTAGTCTCCTGAACAATTGGTGTTGTTTGAACAATGTCTTCAATAACCTGGTAAAGGATGATCAATTTAACTTTACCATTCTCACTCGTTTCGTGCAAAACTTTTTCACTAATAATGTTCCCGTCGCTCCCGATTTTTTTCCTGATGTCTCTTTTTCCCATTTCGATCCCTTCAAGGACCGCTTCTTTTTTCGAGTACACCCTTTTGATTTGTTCGCTCTCTCTCGTATGTTCCTTTTCATATGCGACAGGAAGCGTAAAATTCATAAAATGCAGCGAGTGTTTTTCGGTTTCTGTCTTCGGACGCGAGAACTCTTCTTTTTTAAAAGAAAAGCCCCAGACAGGCACAGAAAAAGAACCGAAGGATAGCTTGTGACTTGTCCTTACTTTACCCGTAAAAACGTCAAATGATGTCTCAAGAGGAACCGTTACCTTTGACTTGTACCAGGTTTCACCGTAGATTTTCCCTTTGGCTCCGACTTTTTGCTTTTCCTCTTCGCTCCCGATCAGTCCGGAAACAAGCATTTGCCCTTTTTCAACGTGCTGGTTTACGGTGACGAGCGGCTCGCCTTTTTCCACGAACATTTTCGAGATGGTCGCCCCTTTTTTAGCGACGATGTGCCTCGGACCAATATATTTTTCTTTGTCAGGTTCATTTTTTTCAACCACTTTCATGTGAAGGGCCGTGCCGTTTAATTCAATGCCCACCCAGGTGATGTTTTCGACGCGCTTTGTAAGCGCCTGCTGAATTTTTTCCGGGGTCAGCATCGTAAACTGAAGGCGCCCTTTTTTGACGCCGATTTGATTCAAGTGCTGTCTGATTTGATGTTCTGTCTCCGGATTGGCTCCTGTTATGTCAATTTTCCAGAGCATATTGGACAATAAAAACATGATGATAAAAAAAGCAGCAATTCCAATAGTGAAGCCGCTATTCCGTTTAGACTTCTGCACAAGGAAAGGGAAACCTTTTCGTCTGACGAAGCGGCACTTGCAGTCAAAATCCCTTATGACCCTCCGGAAGGCATGTACATCAGAAAGCGGAATATAAAGAAAGACAGCGTCTTTCTTTTTCTTAACATTAAACATCGGGATGCTGCGCCTGGTGCATTCATTTAATAATCGCTCGATCCCCTTTCCAGTTATCTCAAGCTGGATCTTTCCTGAAAAAAAAGAAAGCCATTTATTCTTCACGATTCTTTCCCCCCGACTTATGAATCGATATAGCGTACGAGCTCAATCGTGCCTTCAAGTAGAATTTCCTCAGGCAAAATCGTTTTGATGACAAAGTTTTTGCCTTGAATGATGCACTGCCCCTGTTTGAGCATCAGCCTTACTTCCGTATCGCTGAAAAGCAAAAGCCCTCTGTGGTTTTCAATATATATGTGAAGTCTTCCTATCATCGTGATCCTCGGAAGATCCATCATGACATCAGGGGGAATTTCCAATGTTCTTGTCAGCCACGCTTTGATGCGGTTTTTTCTTTGCGCCATAAAAAAAGAACCCCCTTTCATCTCATATGTATGAGTGATATGGGGGTTCTAATACTTAAATTTTAGGCCGGCGCCTCATTGTGTAATGCGGCTTTCTCGACCGCGGAGGGCCGAATACTTCGCTGAGTACAACGCCTTGGACAATCGTGTTTTTATTCATATCGAGCAGCTCTTGTTTCCGGTTGATCACCCGGCTGCTCTGCTTTTTAATGGCCCGTTCAACGGCCGGCATGGACCGCTCGGCATCCGCTTGTATTCTGCGGAGTTCTGCGGCCATATCTTCGCTTTTTGCAGCAGCCGCTGCTGCTGCAGGCCGTTGTTGTTTGTTTTCTGCCGGCTGGCGCTGTGCCGTCTGCTTCGGCGTCGTCTGCGTTTTCGGCCGTTCAGGCACCGGTTTTCGCTTGGTTTCTTCATTTTCATCATTTTTTCCGAGCTTGTTGAATATGAAGGAGATGGCTGCGATGATGGCCGCCATGATAATCGGATTGTCGAACAGGATATCAAGCAATGAGCTCCCTCCTTTTTACAGGGGCTTGTTTATTTATGATCCTCTTCATTTTGGTCTTTCGTCATCTTTCCGAAAGAATCGCGCATGTCTGTGTCGGCGTCGATGTTTTTCATATTGAGGTAGTCCATGACTCCGATCTTTCCGCTGCGGAGAGCTTCAGACATCGCAAGCGGCACTTCGGCTTCTGCCTCGACGACTTTAGCACGCATTTCTTCGACGCGGGCGCGCATTTCCTGTTCTTGCGCAACCGCCATGGCGCGGCGTTCTTCTGCTTTCGCCTGGGCGATGTTTTTATCGGCTTCAGCCTGGTCGGTCTGCAGAATCGCTCCGATGTTTTTGCCAATGTCAACGTCAGCGATATCGATCGATAGAATTTCAAACGCTGTGCCTGAATCCAATCCTTTGCTCAAGACGGTTTGTGAAATCATATCCGGGTTCTCAAGCACTTTTTTATGATTATCGGAGGAACCGATTGTCGAAACGATCCCTTCGCCGACACGGGCAATGATTGTTTCTTCTCCCGCTCCCCCGACAAGGCGGTCGATGTTTGCGCGAACCGTGATTCTCGCTTTTGCTTTCACCTCGATACCATCCATTGCTACACCGGCAATAAACGGCGTTTCGATGACTTTCGGATTAACGCTCATTTGAACGGCTTCAAGCACGTCACGGCCCGCTAAATCGATGGCCGCACATCTGGCGAATGTGAGTTCAATGTTTGCACGCTGGGCAGCGATAAGCGCGTTGACAACCCGGTCAACATTACCCCCTGCAAGATAGTGGCTTTCAAGCTGATTGATTGTAACATCAAGTCCCGCTTTATGCGCTTTGATCAGCGGGTTCACCACGCGGTTTGGAATGACGCGGCGGAGCCTCATTCCGATCAGTGTGAAAATGCTGATTTTAACACCAGCGGCCAAAGCCGAGATCCAAAGCATGACCGGGACGAATGTAAAGAAGACAGCTAGTAAGATGATTCCGGCTGCTATAATAAGCAAAAGAAACAGTGTTGACGGATCCATAATATTCCTCCTAATAATATAATTTATAATTCTCTCACAACAATGCGTGAGCCTTCCACTTTAACTACTTTCACTTTCTTGTCCTTCGCGGTGAACGAGCCTTCAGATACGACATCAAGCCGTTCATCGCCGATAATGACCGTTCCGGACGGTCTGAGCGGTGTAAACGTGACGCCGGTTTTACCAATTAAATCGCGCCGGCTTTCATTTGATACATATCCGCTTTCCGTGCTTGTCGAGTCAGTTAAGATCAATTTTTTAAAAAATTTCATACGCTTCCCCAACACCCTTGTTAATAGAATGGATGCCGCTATAGAAACAGCAGTTGCAATCAAAATGGATACGGCCATGACCTTAAAGCTTCCCGATGCTAAAAAGAGGCTCGCAACAATCGCGATCAGGCCGGCAATCCCTGCTATTCCGCCCGGCAAAAAAATCTCTAAAATGATTAAAATAATGCCTGCTGCAAACAGAAGGATCGTTTCCATTCCGGCAAGCCCGGCGACGAGATGACCGTAGAAAAAGAGCAGCAGCGCGGAGAGTCCCATAAAGCCGGGGATCCCAAAACCAGGCGAATAAAGCTCGACAATCAGCCCGAGACTTCCGATTGAAAGGAGAATCGGAATCACGACCGGATGCGTGATGAACCGGGCCACCTTTTCGGCGAAGCTCACCTCGGAACGCTCGATTTTGGCATCCTTCAAGTTCAGCTTTTTCAAAAGATCATCAAGGCTCGAAACTGTGCCTTCGGAATAGCCGACTTCCAGCGCTTTGTCAGGGCTTAATGTGAGCAGCTCGCCCTTCGGCGCCCCAACTTCTTTAGCATCGACATCCGCATCGGCCATCGCGAGAGCGTATTTCGGATCACGTCCGTTTTTTTTGGCTGCGTCTTCCATTTCAGCGAGCCACAGAGATTCCGACTTTTTATCAGCGGCATTTCCCTGCGTGTCAATGATCGCGGCAGCTCCCATTTTCCCGCCGGGCGCCATATAAATATCGTCTGCATTCAAGGCGAGGTAAGCGCCTGCGGACAGAGCCCTTCTATTCACATAAGCGGTCACCGGAATGTCGGAGTTATGTATCGTATCAGCCATGTCAAGGACTGCGTCGACCGCTCCGCCGGGGGTATTGATATCGAGTATGATATGTTTGGCATTCATATCTTCCGCTTCTTGAAAAGAACGCTCAAGAAATTTTGAAAGCCCTTTTTCAACCGTTTCTTCGATCGGAATGACATACACTGTATCTCCATCCGCTTTCACGGTCAAATGAACGCCTAGTAATAAGAATAAAACAAAACCGCTGACCAGAGCAACAAAAATTCTAAATTTTTTCAGCAGCAACGATGTCTGAGACCTCCTTCCCCTATTATCATTAACATTACATACGTTATAAATGTAGCAAAGGTTTCATCTTTCTACTACTTTTCTATTGTATGAACACGCACAAAAAAAGACGCCTTTAATTGCTTAAAGGCGTCTTTTTCTTAAGACAGTTGTTTGCTGACAAGCTTATTGACGAGACCGCCGTCCGCCTTGCCTTTGACTTTCGGCATGATAGCGCTCATCACTTTGCCCATATCCGCTTTTGAAGAGGCGCCGACTTCGGCGATCGTCTCATTGACGATGCCGAGCAGCTCTTCTTCCGTCAGCTGTTCAGGCATATAAGCTTCCAGAATGTCTAACTCTTTTTGAACTTTATCTACTAAATCTGAACGATTAGCGTTTGAAAATTCATGGAGGGAGTCTTTACGCTGTTTTAATTCACGAGAAAGAACAGTCAGTTCTTCATCATCGGTCAGCCTGTCTTTCTTAAGCTTGATTGCTTCGTTTTGAAGCGAAGCTTTGACCATGCGAATGACAGTCAGTTTGTCTTTCTCACGGTTTTTCATATAGAGCTTCATATCTTGATTCAGCCGCTCAAGAAGACTCATAAATCCACCCTCTTTTAGTATTTGCGCTTTCTTGCAGCTTCAGACTTTTTCTTGCGTCTTACGCTAGGTTTTTCATAAAATTCACGCTTTCTTGCTTCCTGCAAAGTACCTGTCTTTGATACACTGCGTTTGAAGCGACGAAGAGCATCTTCAAGCGATTCGTTTTTTCTAACGACCGTTTTTGACATTCTCTTTCCCTCCCTCCGAATACACCAATCGACTGCTTTAAAAAAAGACATACATATAAACATGTACTTTGACATTATAATATAAGCCTCCGGTAAGGTCAACCAAGGAGAATCGTTTTATTGTTCAGTCATGATTTCGGCAGCTTGTCTGTATATATTTATAAAGGAGGCTGTTCGAAAAACTGATGATAATCTTGATCTTATTTATATTATTGATCGTTCTTTTTCTCAAAGGCATGAGCATGCTGAGAAAAGGCTTGATTTCACTGACATTTGAAAAAATCGAAAAGCGGCTGCTGTTTTTCACGGATCATCCGGTGAAAGCTTTTTTGGTCAGCATTGTATTTACGGGGGTTTTGCAAAGCAGCTCGGCATTTATGGTGATCGTCATTGGCTTTGTCTCGGTAGGCGCCCTTTCATTTAAACGTTCGATTCCGCTCATTTTGGGAACAAACATCGGGTCCACCTTCACAACGGAATTTTTGGCGGTGAAGCTGGAATTTTTGATTTTTGCCCTCTTTGCCGCAGGTGCGGTTCTTTTCATGGCCGGAAAATCCCCTTTTCGGCAAGTGGGCGTAAGCATGATCGGCTTGGGTGTTATTTTTTTCTGTATCAGCGGCTTCAGCCGGCTTGCCGTGCCGTTGTCACAGCTAGGCTCGGGCGCTTATATTGTGCAGCTTGCTGAAAATTCACCGCTTTACGCCTTAATCATCGGGACGGTGTTGACCGCGATGATTCATTCCAGTTCGGCGTGTGTCGGCATCCTGATGAGCTTTATGGATCAAGGTGTCGTCGGTTTGACCGAAGCGATGAGCGTTGTTCTCGGCTCCAATATCGGGACATGCATCACAGCAGTGATGGCGTCCTTCAAAGGCGGAGCTGCGGCCAGGCAAACGGCTTATGCCCATGTGCTGTTTAATGTCATCGGTGTAGCAGCTGTATACCCCCTGCTTTCATCAATAACAGGCTTTATCTCCGGACTGTCTGAAAGCCCCGCTCAGCAGATTGCCCATTTCAGCCTGCTCTTCAATGTCGTCACATCCCTATTGTTTCTGCCGCTCTCAAATCTGTTCCATTCGCTGATCATGTTTCTCATTCCAAACAAAAACCAGGCCCGGTAAACGCCTGGTTTTTGTTGATTAGTAGTCTTCATCCGTTGTTAAGCCTTTGACAATCGACACGCCTGCGCTTGCTCCGATTCTCGTCGCTCCGGCTTCAACCATGGCAAGGGCGCTTTCCTTATCGCGGACGCCCCCTGATGCTTTAACGCCGATATCAGGTCCGACAGCTTCCCGCATCAGTTTTATATCCTGAACTGTCGCACCGCCGCCGGAAAAACCGGTCGATGTTTTGACAAAGTCGGCGCCTGCTTTGACGGCCAGTTCACAAGCGAGCCTTTTTTCTTCATCCGTCAACAGTGACGTCTCTATGATGACTTTTACGAGAGCTTTGCCAACGGCCGCGTCTGTCACCGCTCTGATGTCATACTCCACGGTCCCGGTATCGCGGTCTTTTAATGCACCGATGTTGATCACCATATCAACTTCACCGGCCCCGTCTGCAATCGCCTGCCTGGTTTCAAAAGCTTTTGTTTCCGGAGACGCTGCACCTAAAGGAAAGCCGATAACCGTGCACACTTTCACTTCTGAATCTTTAAGAAGCTCGGCGCACAGCTTTACCCAGCAAGGGTTGACGCAAACGGAAGCAAAATCGTATACACGTGCTTCTTTGCAAAGCGCTTCGATTTCGGATGTGACAGCATCAGGCTTCAATAGCGTGTGATCGATCATTCGCGCAATTTGTTTTGTCATCGTCCCGACTCCTTTTCAAGTGGTTGTCTTTTATGATATTCGCAAAAAAAGCCGGAACACCTTTTTCGTGAACCGGCTAAATTGATCATTTATGACGATAAGCGGATGTTTTCATGGACGTCGTCTTCGGCGACGCGGACGAACTGGCCTTTATTGTACGGATAGCCGGCTTTTAAGATCTTCACTTTAACAAGCTGGCCGATCAGGTCTTCGGAACCTTCGAAAACGACCTTCATATAGTTGTCCGTGTAGCCGACAAGCAGATTGTCTTCGCCCGTTTCCGTGAACGGCTCTTCCGGAATGATTTCCAGAACATCGCCTTCATAATCTGATGCGTATTCTTTCGCAAGCTGATCTGAAAGAGCGATCAGTTTGTGAACTCTTTCGTTTTTCACGTTCTCGTCAACCTGGCCGTCCATGCGTGCTGCTGGAGTTCCGGTCCGTTTGCTGTACGGGAAGACGTGGAGCTCGGAAAACTTGTGTTCTTTAATAAAGTTGTACGTCTCCATGAATTCTTCTTCCGTTTCCCCCGGGAAGCCGACGATCACATCAGAAGTGACTGCGAGCCCCGGAAGAGCTTTTTTGAGTTTCGTCAGCCTGTCAGCAAAAAACTCCATCGTATACTTTCTTCTCATCCGTTTTAAAACGCTGTTTGAGCCGGATTGAAGCGGAATGTGAAGGTGTCTGACGATCTTGTCTGAGCGGTCAAGCACTTCGATCACTTCGTCTGTAATTTGGCTCGCTTCGATTGAAGAGATACGGATTCGTTTCAGACCTTTCACACGGCTGTCCAGTTCTTTCAACAGCTGTGCAAAGTTGTAGTCTTTCATATCTTCTCCATAACCGCCGGTGTGAATACCGGTTAAAACGATTTCTTTATAGCCGGCATCAACGAGCTGCTGCGCCTGGCGGATGACTTCCTCAGGGTCGCGGGAACGAAGCAGGCCGCGCGCCCACGGAATGATGCAGAATGTGCAGAAATTGTTGCAGCCTTCTTGAATTTTCAATGAAGCACGTGTTCTGTCGGTAAATGCAGGAACATCAAGCTCCTCAAACACTCTTGCTTTCATAATATTGCTGACGCCGTTAATCGGCTGTCTTTCTTCCTGGTACTGCTGAATATAGCCGAGCATTTTTTCGCGGTCCTGCGTACCGACGACGATATCAACGCCCGGGATCGCCATGATTTCCGCCGGGGAAGTCTGGGCGTAGCACCCTGTCACACAAATGACGGCGTCAGGATTTTGGCGGATCGCCCGTCTGATCACCTGGCGGCTTTTTTTATCACCTGTATTTGTGACGGTGCATGTATTAATGACGTATACGTCCGCCGAACTTTCGAATTCTTTTCTTTCATAGCTGGCTTCTTTGAAAAGCTGCCAAATTGCTTCTGTTTCATAATGGTTGACCTTGCAGCCAAGTGTATGAAATGCAACGGTTGCCATTGTTATTCACCTCTTAATAACTCTGTATGATAAGAAACTGCCGCCAACGCGTACAGCGGAGCTGTTTCCGCCCTTAAGATCCGCGGACCGAGCCCGCAGGCGAGGGCTCCTTTTTCTTTAAGCGCCTCAATTTCATCTTCTGAAAATCCGCCTTCAGGACCAAACACCATGAGCACGGATGATCCTTCCGGCAGGCTTTTGAGCACGGATTGAAACCGGCTTGTCTCGCCTTGCTTTGATGACTCTTCGTATGCAACGACACATTTATCGAAGTCCTCAAGGCTCTCAAGCAAACGTTGAAACGTGTGAACCGGCGCCACATCGGGAATCGTGTTTCTGTGGGACTGTTCTGCGGCTTCCTTGGCGATTTTCGCCCACCTTTCCCGCTTTTTCTTTGCCTTTTTTTCATCAAGTTTAACAACGGAGCGTGATGCCTGAAAAGGAATAAACGAGCTTGCACCGAGCTCTGTCCCTTTTTGAATGATCCATTCCAGCTTATCTCCTTTTGGAAGGCCGTTTGCAATATGGATCTGGACGGGCAGTTCGCGTGTTTTCCCCGTCCATTCGATTACGCTCAATAAAACCTCTTCTTTTGTGACGGACTCGATCCGGCAGTTCGCTTCATGGCCGTCTTTTGCACAGCAAATGACCTCGTCTCCGGGAGACATCCTCATCACGGTCGCAATGTGATGAACGTCTTCGCCTTTGATCGAGAACACAGGTGCGGCCGTGACCTCTTGTTTTGATTGTTCGATAAAATATCGTTGCATACGCTTGTCACACCTACTAACGATTATTTTTCAGCGATGATGCTGACCCAGTCCTCCATTGAAAGAACCTCGACGATCGTAAAGCCTTCTTTCACCAGTGCATCTTTGACTTCCTGTTTTTTCTGCTGAATGATTCCCGAAGTAATGAAATAACCGCCGTCTTTCAACAGGCTGTATGCCTGATCCGTAAAGCGCAAGATGACTTCAGCCAGGATATTGGCGACGATGACGTCTTTTTCCCCTTCGACGCCGTCGAGCAGATTATTTTGCTTGATCTCGATATGATCGCTGACTTTATTGAGCTTGGAGTTCAAGCGGGCGCTTTCCACGGCTACAGGATCGAGATCATATCCTTCAACCTGTTTGGCGCGAAGCATGGCTGATGCAATGCTCAAAATGCCTGTTCCCGTTCCGACATCCACGACCGAATCCCCTTCTTTTACATACCTTTCGAGCGCCTGTATGCAAAGTACAGTTGTCGGGTGTGTGCCTGTTCCGAACGCCATTCCCGGGTCCATCTCGATGATGAGCTCATCCGTATGAACCGGTGTGTACTCTTCCCATGTCGGAACAATCGTAAACTTCTCGGAAATTTTTACGGGATGATAATATTTTTTCCATGCTGTCGCCCATTCTTCTTCGTTAACCTCGCTGATGGTGATTTTGTTGCGTCCGAGGTCAATATCATACAGCAGCAGATTATTGATGGTTTCCTTGATTCCTTCTACGGTCTCTCCCAAAAAGCTGTTGATCGGGAGATACGCTTTAATGATGACTCCTTCATCAGGGTAATCATTGGGGTCGAGCTGGTAGATTTCTCCGTATACATTCTCACGCTCTTTAATTAAATCAAGCGGATCTTCAATTACGACTCCACTCGCACCAGCTTCATGCAAAATATTCGAGATGGGCTCAACCGCTTCATGTGTCGTGTGAATGCAGATTTCGGACCATTTCATACTACCAACTCCTCATCCAATCATTAATCGCCTTTAAAGGCGCGCTTTACTTTATCAAAAAAACTCATTTCCTGTTCATCCGGCATATTTCCGCTCACTTCCGCAAATTCGCGGAGAATATTTTTCTGGTTTTCTGTTAAATTCGTCGGTGTCACGACGCGGACGACGATGTGCTGATCGCCTTGACCGTACCCGCGTACGTTGGCAACGCCTTTTCCTTTTAAACGGAACTTGGTGCCTGTCTGCGTGCCCGCCGGCACTTTTAATTTTACTTTACCGTGAAGAGTAGGCACTTCGATTTCGTCCCCGAGCGCAGCCTGTGCAAATGTCAGCGGCATTTCGCAGTAAATATCGTCTCCATCGCGCTCGAAAAATTCGTGTTCTTGGACGCGGAAAACGACGAATAAGTCACCTGACGGACCGCCGTTGATCCCCGGTTCACCCTGTCCGGATACTCGAAGCTGCTGGCCGTCATCCACACCCGCCGGGATGGTGACATTGATTTTCTTGCGTTTTTTCACTTTTCCTGAACCGCCGCAAGTTGAACATTTGTGCTTAATTTGCTTACCCGTTCCATTACAGTAATGACATACTCTTCTGTTGACAACTTTTCCGAACGGAGTCGACTGCTCCATGTTCAGCTGGCCAGAGCCGCCGCAGTGTGAACAGGTTTCCGGCTTTGTTCCCGGTTTCGCGCCTGAGCCGCTGCATGTTTCACATGTTTCTTCACGTGGAATTTCGATCGTCGTCTCTTTTCCGAAGGCCGCTTCTTCAAATGACAGTGTCATCGTATACTGCAGATCGGCGCCCTGCCTCGGGGCATTCGGGTCTCTCCGCCTTGCGCCGCCTCCGAAAATGCTTGAGAAAATATCGTCAAACCCAAAGCCGCCGAAGTCGCCGCCGCCGAAACCTCCGCCGCCGAATCCCTGATTTGGATCGGTGTGGCCAAACTGGTCGTAATGGGCCCGTTTTTGGTCATCAGAAAGTGTTTCATAGGCTTCTTTGACTTCTTTGAATTTTTCATCCGCTCCGGCTTCTTTGTTGATGTCCGGGTGATATTTTTTAGAAAGCTTGCGGTAAGCTTTTTTAATCTCATCTTTAGAAGCGCTCTTACCTACCCCAAGCACCTCATAGTAATCACGCTTACTCATCTCTTCACACTCCCGATTTTCTCACATAAATTAGATTGTATCATTTCAAATTATGTTTTTTCAATTCCTTTTGTCCTTTAGGAAGAAAAAAGTCAAAGTCAAGAGATCCTGACTTTGACTTTCATCGCCTGTAAGGTCATGTGCTGTGCAAACCGGGGTAAGCACGCACATTTTATTTCAATTATTTTTGTTCTTTGTCGTCGTTTACTTCTTCATATTCAGCGTCAACGACATTGTCGTCGGCTTTTTTAGCGCCGGCGCCGCCGTCTTGCTGAGCCTGAGCCTGTTTTGCAGCTTCTTCGTAAAGCTTCATTGAAAGCTCTTGGACGATCGCTTGCAGCTCATCTTTTTTCGCCTTGATTTCATCAAGGTCATTTTTCTCGATCGCAGCTTTTAACGCGTCTTTTGCATCATTCGCTTTTTTCACTTGCGCTTCATCGGCTTTGCCTTCAAGATCTTTCAGCGTTTTTTCAGTTGTGAAGACAAGCTGATCCGCTTCGTTGCGAAGCTCGATTTCTTCTTTTTTCTTCTCATCCGCTTCGGCGTTTTCTTCAGCTTCTTTCACCATGCGTTCGATCTCCTCGTCAGAAAGACCTGAAGAAGATTTGATCGTGATGTTTTGCTCTTTTCCGGTACCCAGATCTTTCGCGCTGACGTTGACGATACCGTTCTTATCGATGTCAAATGACACTTCGATTTGCGGTACGCCGCGAGGAGCCGGCGGAATATCTGTAAGCTGGAAGCGTCCGAGCGTTTTGTTGTCGGCAGCCATCGGGCGCTCACCTTGGAGCACGTGGATGTCAACCGCTGTTTGGTTGTCAGCCGCTGTTGAGAACACTTGGGACTTGCTTGTCGGGATTGTCGTGTTGCGATCAATCAGCTTCGTGAACACGCCGCCCATTGTTTCGATACCAAGTGACAGCGGAGTTACGTCCAGAAGGACAACATCTTTGACATCGCCTGTGATGACGCCGCCTTGAATGGCTGCACCAAGGGCTACGACTTCGTCAGGGTTGACGCCTTTATGCGCTTCTTTTCCAGTTTCTTTTTTGATCGCTTCCTGAACGGCAGGAATACGTGTTGATCCGCCGACAAGAATTACTTTGTCGATTTCGCTTGCAGAAAGCCCCGCATCTTGAAGAGCCTGGCGGACTGGACCCATTGTGCGCTCTACCAAGTGTGAAGACAGCTCTTCAAACTTCGCGCGGGTCAGTGTCAATTCAAGGTGCAGCGGACCTGCGTCACCGGCTGTGATAAACGGCAGCGAAATTTGCGTAGAAGATACGCCGGAAAGGTCTTTTTTCGCTTTCTCAGCCGCATCTTTTAAGCGCTGAAGCGCCATTTTATCTTTAGAAAGATCAATGCCGTTTTCTTTCTTGAATTCTGAGACGAGATGATCGATGATCACTTGGTCAAAGTCGTCTCCTCCAAGGCGGTTGTCACCCGCTGTAGAACGAACTTCGAATACGCCGTCTCCCAATTCAAGGATGGAAACGTCGAATGTACCGCCGCCAAGGTCGTAGACGAGGATCGTCTGATCTTCTTCCGTCGTATCCAGACCGTATGCAAGCGCAGCTGCAGTCGGCTCGTTGATGATCCGCTCAACTTCAAGTCCGGCGATTTTACCGGCATCCTTTGTCGCTTGACGTTCTGCATCATTGAAGTATGCAGGAACTGTGATTACGGCTTTAGATACAGTTTCGCCTAAATAGCTTTCAGCATATGATTTCAAATGCTGAAGGATGATGGCAGACACTTCTTGCGGCGTGTACTTTTTGCCTTCGATTTCAACTGTATAGTCCGTGCCCATGTGGCGCTTGACCGACATGATCGTGTTCGGATTCGTGATGGACTGGCGTTTCGCCACTTCACCCACCTGGCGCTCTCCGTTTTTAAATGCAACAACCGAAGGAGTCGTGCGGGCTCCTTCTGGATTTGGGATGACTTTCGGCTCTCCGCCTTCAAGCACTGCAACGCATGAGTTCGTTGTTCCCAAGTCGATTCCGATTACTTTGCTCATGATTTTTACCTCCTGCTATGTAGTTATTGGTTGACTTTTACCATAGAAGGACGGATCACCCGGTCCTTAAGTTTATAGCCTTTTTGCAGTTCCTCAACGACTGCGTTTGATTCGTACGCTTCATCCTCGACCTGCATAACAGCCTGGTGCATGTTCGGGTCAAATTGCTCTCCGACTGAAGGAATCTGTTCAACTCCTTCATTTTTAAGAGCCTCCAAAATTTGACGGTGCACCATTTCCATCCCTTGAAGCAGGCTTTTCGTCTGCTCGTTGTCAGGATCGATCTGTAGCGCGCGTTCAAAGTTGTCAAGCGCCGGCAGCAAATCGCTGATGATGCGCTGGGAACGGTACTTTTCAGCAGCCTCAAGGTCAAGGCGTGCGCGTCGTTTGTAGTTTTCAAAGTCCGCCTGAACACGTAAAAGTTTATTTTCTTTTTCTTCAAGACGTTCTTGAAGTTCTTTTAGTTGTTTTTCAAGCATTTCTGTTTGCGTGTCTTCTGCCGGGGCATCAGCTTCAGCAGCCGTTTGTTCGGCTTCGGCTGTCTCCGCTTCTGTCTCGTTCAGTTCCTCTTGTTCGTTTAGCTCTTCAGTTTGTTTTTCTTCTGCCATCTGTGTTCACCTCCCTTAAAGGATGAGTTTCATGATAAAGAAGGGATTTCTCCCTTCTGTTTTGTTTTCAGGTACTGCCTTACCCATCATACAAACTTGTCAACGCTTTTGACAAGTCAGATGATACGTGCTGAAGCAAACCGACGACGCGGGAGTAGTCCATGCGCGTCGGCCCGATGACCGCGATGGAGCCGATCTGTTTTGAACCGACCGTGTATGTCGCGGTAATCAGGCTGCAGTTTTCCATTTCTTCATAGTCGTTTTCCTTGCCGATTTTAATGGTAATTCCGGACTCAGTCGACTGAAAGAGCCGGAGAAGCTCCTGTTCTTTCTCAATGAGCGACAATAGCGATTTCACTCTGTCAATATCGTGAAATTCGGGCTGATTCAGCATATTAATCTTGCCGCCGAAAAACAGCCGGTCGGTTTGAACAGATGAATCCAGCGTTGCGCCGAGCCCGTGTAAAATCGTATCGTAATTTTGGATATGCGACTTTAAGAAGATGACGACCTCTTTGAAAATCCTGTCTTTCAGCTCTGAGATCGGCACGCCTCTAAGGCGTTCATTTAATATATTCACCAGCTTTTCGAGATCGGAAAGATTGACCTCCGCCGGAAAGTTGATCGTTTTATTCTCGACATGGCCGGTATCCGTTACTAGAATGGCAACGGCCTTCTTAGGCTGAATCGGCACAATCTGGATCTGTTTGAGATGATTTTCGCTCAGTCTCGGACCGAGGACAATCGATGTATAATTTGTCAGGTCAGACAGCACTTGAGCCGACTTCTGCACCGCTTTTTCGAGTTCAAAGATTTTTTCTTTGAAAACCGAATGAATAATGTTCAAGTCCGTTTTTGACAGCTTTCCGGGTGAAAGCAGATGATCGACATAATAGCGATAGCCTTTTTCAGAAGGAATCCGGCCTGAAGATGAGTGGGTTTTTTCAATAAAACCGAGCTCTTCCAAGTCAGCCATTTCGTTTCTGATCGTTGCTGAGCTGAATGTGATATCTTCCTTTTTGGAAAGCGTTCTTGATCCTACCGGCTGAGCTGAACGAATGAAATCGTTGACGATAACCTGCAAGATTAACAGCTGACGATTTGTTAACATCCATATCACCCCTGTTAGCACTCGACACAACTGAGTGCTAATTGTATATCAAAATTACCAAACCAAAATCAAAATGTCAATTATAACTCACCCAGGAATGCTTGAAACACTTCATTCCCTAACAGTTTTCCATTATGTGTTAAAAATACGTTTTTGCTCGTGTTCACAATCAGCCCTGTTTCTTCCAGCGAACGGAGCACTTTCGGGAAGAGATCGTCAACAGTTCTTCCGTATTTTTGGAAAAAGTGTTCTTTGTCTACTCCCGCGGTTTTTCGAAGACCGAGAAACATTTCTTCTTCAATCTGTTCATTTTTTGTAACCCTGTGTTTTTCTTTATAAGGAAAACCTGACTGCTCAATCAGGTCGATATAATGTTTAACAGGGCCGGCATTTACCGTTCTTTCACCATTGATATAGCCGTGCGCGCCCGCGCCCAAACCGAAATACTCCTCATTGTTCCAATATGTGAGGTTATGTTTGCTCTCATATCCTTTTTTGGCGTAGTTGCTGATTTCGTATTGGCCGATGCCCGCTTCTTCCATTTTCCGCATCACAAGTTCGTACATTTCTGCTTCCTGATCCTGCGGAGGCAGGTGAAGCCGGCCCTTTTTCATCAAGTTATAAAAAACGGTTTTCGGCTCGACGATCAGCGAGTAGACCGAATAATGTTCAGCCCCGAGGGCAAGCGCCGTATCGAGCGATGAAGCGAAGTGGCCGATGGTTTGTCCTGGCAGACCGAACATCAGGTCAAGGCTGATATTATCGAACCCCGCGTTTCGCGCTCTTTCAAAGGAAACGAGTACGTCTTTTTGCTCATGGACTCTGCCGATTTTTTTTAGCAGCTCGTCTTCAAACGTCTGTACGCCAAAGCTCAGCCTGTCTACACCGGCGGCTTTTAAAACCTCCAGCTTTTCAGCCGATAAATCGTCGGGATTGGCTTCCACTGCAAATTCGGCAAGGCTTTCGGACGGTTTCAAAACGCGATGAATGGAATCAAGAAGCCGCTCAAGCTGCGCTTCCGACAGCGATGTCGGCGTTCCTCCCCCGATAAAGATCGTTTTCAGCTCCGGATGTCCGGCCGCTTCCATTGAATTGGCCATTTCCTTCTCTAAAGAACGCAAATATTCATCAACAGGCTGAGATTGAATAAAAAACTTGTTGAAGTCGCAATAATGGCAAATGTGCTCGCAAAACGGAATATGGATATATGCTGCTTTCATTGTTTTCACCTTCTTTTACAGGAAGAAGCCGCAGTGTGTTACGCTGCGGCAGCTCATGATTATGATTTCGGGCTGCTGTCGTCCATTTTCAGGACTGCCATAAAGGCTTCCTGCGGAACTTCGACAGAGCCGACCTGTTTCATTCTTCGCTTTCCTTCCTTTTGCTTTTCGAGCAGTTTGCGTTTTCTGGAAATATCCCCGCCGTAGCACTTCGCCAAAACGTTTTTGCGCATGGCTTTGATGGTTGAACGGGCGACAATTTTTGTGCCGATGGCTGCCTGGACAGGCACTTCAAACTGCTGGCGCGGAATGAGTTCCTTCAGCTTTTCGACAATAACTTTTCCCCGTTCATACGCATAATCGCGGTGAACGATAAAGGAAAGGGCATCGATTTTTTCGCCGTTCAGCATAATATCCATTTTCACGAGCTTGGACGGTTTATATCCGATGAGTTCGTAATCAAATGACGCATAGCCTTTCGTATTTGATTTAAGCTGATCGAAAAACTCGTAGACGATTTCCGCAAGCGGAATTTCGTAGACAATGCTGACGCGGTTCGCATCAAGGTACTGCATATCGATAAACTGGCCGCGCTTGCCCTGGCACAGTTCCATGACCGCTCCGACAAAGTCGTTCGGCACCATCATCGTCGCTTTGACGAACGGTTCTTCCACCCGGTCGATCTTCTGCGGATCAGGCATATTTGACGGGTTATCGACAACGATTTTTTCTCCGTCTGTCATGTACACGTCATAGATAACACTCGGAGCCGTCGTAATCAAATCGATGTTGAATTCGCGTTCAATCCGCTCCTGAATAATTTCCATGTGGAGCATCCCTAGGAAACCGCAGCGGAAGCCGAATCCGAGAGCCTGGGACGTTTCCGCCTCATACTGAAGGGCTGAATCGTTCAGCTCAAGTTTTTCAAGCGCTTCCCGCAAGTCGTTGTATTTCGCTGTATCAATCGGATACAGACCGCAATAGACCATCGGATTCAGTTTTCTGTAGCCTGGCAGGGCTTCGGGCGCTGGGTTTTCCGCACTTGTAATCGTATCCCCTACACGAGTGTCTCCGACGTTTTTGATTGCGGCCGTCAGGAATCCGACGTCGCCGACAGTCAGTTCGTCAACCGGAACGGCCTTCGGTGTGAAAACGCCGACTTCAGTGACTTCAAATTCTTTTCCGGTCGCCATCATCTTGATTTTTTGACCGGCTTTTACAGTGCCTTGCACAACTCTGATATAGGCGACGACCCCGCGGTATGCATCATACAGAGAGTCAAAGATCAGCGCTTGAAGCGGCGCTTCCGGATCTCCGCTTGGTGCGGGAACCTTTTCAACGATCTGCTCCAATATTTCTTCAATTCCGATGCCTGCTTTTGCTGAAGCAAGGACGGCTTCTGAAGCGTCAAGACCGATGACATCCTCGACTTCCTGGCGGACGCGTTCGGGTTCTGCGCTCGGAAGGTCAATCTTATTAATGACCGGCAGGATTTCAAGGTCGTTGTCAAGCGCAAGGTAAACGTTTGCCAGCGTTTGCGCCTCGATTCCCTGTGCGGCGTCGACGACGAGAATCGCGCCTTCGCATGCGGCAAGGCTTCTCGAAACCTCATACGTAAAATCGACGTGTCCCGGGGTATCGATCAGATGAAAAATATATTCCTCTCCGTCCTTTGCCTGATATTTCAGCTGTACGGAGTTCAGTTTAATGGTGATTCCTCTTTCACGTTCCAAATCCATCGAGTCGAGGAGCTGTTCTTTCATTTCTCTTTGAGTGATTGCCGCCGTCTTTTCAAGGATTCGATCCGCAAGCGTTGACTTGCCGTGATCGATATGGGCGATAATAGAGAAATTTCGGATTCTCGACTGCCTTTGTAATCGTTTTTCTTTATCTGTCACACTAATCACTCCTACTATGAAACGCAATATGCGCTAGCTTAGATTATATCAATAGGGTTGTGAAGATTCAATGCTAAGTCACATATGCTTTCTAAACCCGAAAAAGAAAAAACGAGTCCTGCATCCGACTCGTTTTTTCTTTTACTTATTCCGTTTTTTCCTTTATCCAGTCATACAATGAACGGGCTGTGTTTGTGACCGAATCGGCCAGGGCGCGGCCGGCCGAGGAAAAGAGGTTGAAAGCTTCCAGCTGTTCCAGCTCTTTTTGTTTTTCCTCCAAATCGATTTGATGGCCGAGGACTGACGCCTCCTTCGCATCCCCTTCAGATATGCTGAGCGCCGCTTTTAAATCAGGGTCCTGATACCCTTTCATTTCAATCATTCCGTTGTTCGCCTGCTGCATGCCGAGAAGGACGCCGAAAAACATGACACAGCAAGCCAATATGCATTTCCCCATAAAAGAAGCCACTTCCATCACCTGTCCTATTGTTTTTTCTTATCGTCTTCACCGGTGTCTGCATCAACTTTTTCAGCATTCCAGTACATCTCGCTGAATACATCCGCCATCGCTTCTGCAGCCCGCTCCAGCTCTTCGCGGTTATTATCTACGCCGCCAAATTCGATTAAGACGGATCTTTCGTTTAAATCTTGATTATATATGCCATTATCTCCGGCAGCTCCCTTAGATATAACACCGCGGCTCAAACCGGGATATTTTTTTTCCAGCCGTTCATGCAGTTCTTTTGCCAGTTTTAAGTTCGATTCGAAATTAGAGCTCTTCTTGCCGAGCACAAATGCAACACGTGCATAGCTTTTTCCTTTGACAGTTGCGGTTGTCGCTTTCTTCCGTTGCGAATCCCTGTGAATATCGATAAAATACTGCAAATCTTTGTTTTGAGCCATCGCCTCTTTAACGACCGGCCTTGATTCATCATAGGAACGGGCATAGGCCCAGCCTTTTTTCCGCAAGTTCTTCTGAAAGTCGGTTTTATCCACCATTGCCCCGACACCCTGCGACTTCATCGCATTTGCGAGCATATCGCTGACAAGCGTAACATTTGCTTTCGAATGAAGCGCCCGATTAGGTTCCGTCTCACCTTTTAAAAAGGGGAGATACGATTCCGTATTGTGCGTATTGTAGATAAATACGACTTTTCGGTCACCCGTCGATTGCTCAGGAGGTTTTTCCTCCCCTGTTTGCTTTTTCTGTTTCCCTTCAAGCTCTGCAAGATTCGCTTCTCTCTCCTCTTTTAAAACCTCAGTCGGCGGCGGAGATTCTGACGGCATATTCGTGTAATCCGTCCCTTGCCCTGCAATAAGGATTTCCGAGTCAAAATGAGAGAAGCCCGGAAGCTCCCGACCGAGAAAACTTCGCGGATCTTTTAAATTAATGCTGGTCGCCAGTTTCAAGACGATCGGAGAAAGTTCAAAGCGTTTATTCGGTTCCGGCAATTCTGATGCGAAGTAGTGGTTTTCCATTCCCAAAATGAGCCCAAAGGTCTCGCCCGCCAATTCATCGGTCACCCGGTACAACGATGAAGACGGCCTTAACTCAGGACGCAGCGATGTCAGCACGCCTGATAAAATAAAAACGAGCAGCAGGCTGACGATAAATAAGAATACTGTCTTAATCGCACTTCTTCCATTTACAGCCAGCACAAACTGACGATTCCTGCCTCTTTTTCTCATCGCAAATCCCTCCAGAGCTTGTCTAGTAAATAGACTATGTACAAGATAGAGGAAGTAGAACAAGTTCCGGTAATGCTATAAGCACGAAAAAAAGCGGCCTGGTCAGCCGCCTTAATCTTAGTGGTTATACATTCCTTTATTGTCTTGCGAGACATTTTCATGAAGCGCTGTGTTCAGACCGTTCGCAATCACATTTGCCATATCATCGATAAAGGTATCGACCTCTTTTGGGGTTACCATTAAGTTATGGCCGAGCGGAGCGAGGACTTCATGGATCAGCTGCCTTTTTTCATCCTCTGCGAGGCCTCCGACTATACCGAGAAACGATTTGCGGTGCTCCTCATCGGGAAGGTCTTCTTCGGTGAGGACCTTTCTTTTCCCAAAGCTCATCCCCGCGGGAACGAGCGACCTGGACGGACTGTCATCTCTCATCTCTCTTCCAAAATGCTTCAGCATATAATCAATCGTATCACTCGTGATCGTGACGGCATCGACCACCGTCGGAACACCGATGGCGATGACCGGAATGCCAAGCGTTTCCTCGCTTAATTCTTTTCTTTTATTCCCTACCCCAGATCCGGGGTGTATCCCGCTGTCTGAAATTTGAATGGTAGAATTCACACGCTCGATCCCTCTTGAGGCCAGCGCATCGATGGCAATGACAAAGTCGGGCTTTGAGCGATCGATTACCCCTTGGATAATATCGCTCGTTTCAATGCCGGTCAAGCCCATGACTCCAGGGGAAAGCGCGCTCACTGGACGGTAGCCATCCTCTACATTTTCGGGCTGCAGCTGAAAAAGGTGCCTCGTCACGAGAAGGTTTTCTGTCACTAGGGGGCCGAGTGAGTCGGGCGTGACATTCCAGTTGCCAAGCCCTACAATTAAGCAGCTGGCATCCCGCGGAATGTTCAAATAATCGAGAAATGCGGAAAACTCCTTCGCAAACACATTGACGACTTTTTCCTGCAAGACGGAATCCTGCTGTCTGATCCCTTGTGTTTCAAAGGTTAAATAGCGGCCGGCTTTTTTCCCCGACAGCTTCGCTCCTTCTTCATCAATGTCCATCGTCTGAATTTTGATCCCGTCTTTTTCGTATTCTTTGACTGTAAACCCTTTCAGCTCTTTCTTTGGAGAAGCTTCCTTTTCCTCTGCCAGATCCCTCGCTTCCACGGCTAAGTCTGTCCGGACTGCATATTGACTTAAATCAAGCTTCTTTTTCTCCATATTTGCATTCCCTCCAAAAACATAACTGGTGTTAGTGTGCCCACAAGGTCTGTGAACATTCCCCCGAAGCGGAGCTTTCAAACAAAAATACTTTACATTTATATTGCAATCTAAGGGTGTGTTTGATAGAATACAATTTGTTCTATTGTTGAGATCTAACCTATAGAAAAGGAACAGAGGTTATGTCTTAGGAGGTGAAACACATTGCCAAACATTAAATCAGCGATCAAACGCACAAAAACAAACAACGAGCGCCGCGCGCACAACGCAACTATCAAATCTTCAATGCGCACTGCTATGAAACAAGTTGAAACTTTCGTAAGCAACAACGAAGCAGACAAAGCGAAAGCAGCTCTTTCTGCAGCAGCAAAGAAAATCGATAAAGCAGCTAAAAAAGGTCTTGTCCACAAAAACACCGCAGCTCGTTACAAATCAAACCTAGCGAAAAAAGTGAACGGACTTTCTGCATAATAGAAAGCTTGGCCATGCCAAGCTTTTTTGCTTGCCTTCATAAAAAACGGCTCTCTTAAATGAGAAGCCGTCAGACCGCCGATAAATCGTAAAAACCGCGCGGTCAGCTGGCGGAAGAAAATCAACATGACAATGTGCGCGATGCGCTGCATTGCAAAAATATACGGTCAATCCAGCCATAAGGTAGGCTCTGCAGAAAAGGGAATGCTCGCTGATCTCATCCTCTGGGGTCCGGCCTTTTTTTGGCGTCAAGCCCGAACCCGTGCCGAAGCGAAATATTCGCGGATTGAGTAAACTGGACATGAAATGAAATAGCGTATAAGACTTATCAGGGGGGAGAGCTTCCCTTCCACCTGTCAGCTATGTTCAGTCGCACGACGCTATTTTTTGTGCTAAATATTGTTGATTTTTATACAAAATGAGGGAACTTCCAAAAAGGAAATTCCCTTGCTATGTACAAGTTTAATTATTCCGGTGTTTAACTTTTAAATGATAATCCATTTTCCTTCAAAGCAACCCGCAATTTAGGTAAAGACGCTGGTCCCATACCGTGAAATTTCAAAATCTCTTTTTCGCTGTATTTTGACAGATCCTGCAAAGAAGTTATTCCATTGTGTTCCAAAGCTCGTCTGGCTGGCGCAGAGAGCAATGAAAGAAATCCGTTGTCAGATTTGCGCTGTTGCTCACAAATCGGGCAAACAAGACAATCACTGCTTTTATCATACTGGTGTCCTTTGCTGCAAGTCCTTAAATTCTTTGTCATTTCATTTCTCCTTTTCCGCACATTTTTAATGTTTCCGATTTTATCTTTTCTTTTTTGCAATCGTGCCCCTTTGCTATGTTTGGCATCTGATGTTCATATTCAGGATATACCGAAACTCGTTAAACTATCTTCTGGAAAAAGAAAGGCTGCGAAATCGTCGGTTTCAGAAATCGAAGCTCCAACTGGTTCCTGGATCGTCATAGCGGTTTAGTAAGGATGGTTTTACTTATAACCTTGAGTAACTGGAGCAGGTATCAAAGCGAAAAACGAAAGAAAGGGAAGCGTCCCAAAAACAATGATCCGAGCTGAAGCGAAAAATAGACACAAATCATGAAAGTCCCCATTGATGCAAAGACTTTTAGGTCAAACTCATTTCTCTTCTTCACTCAATTGCTTCACAAAGTCGAGATGTTTATATCCCCAGCTGCACATATCGGTCAACACCGGCGCCAACGTTTTTCCGTGCCCAGTTAAGCTATATTCGACCTTCGGAGGGATTTCCTGATAAACTTGCCGTTTGACGAGACCATCATGTTCGAGCTCCCGAAGCTGGTTGGTCAGCATCCCCTGTGTAACTCCAGGGAGCATCCGTCTTAGTTCTCCGAAGCGTTTGGTGCCTTCATGAAGTAATACGAACAGGATCAGCGGCTTCCATTTTCCTCCTATGGCCGCCAAAGTTATGATGATACCTTCCGTCGTCTTCATTTCCCGTACTTTTGACTTCATCTTTGTCAACTCCCGATTCGGTATTCGTGATATCAGTTACGTTACCATATCATTCTGATTCGCGGTAGTACTCTTATTTTACATACATAGTACGGTTTACCGGACTACCATAAACAAGTTCTTTCACCGCAATAGTACGGTTTAAAGGTCTATGTACGAAAAAAAAGCGTACTTTGCAATGCCAAAAATATTCGTAATAATTGGGACGAAGAAAGGTTCAAGGAAAACAACAAACGGTAAAGGAAGATGTTTATGAAAATAATGGTAATTGCAGCACATCCAAATTTGAGGGAGTCCAAATGGAACAAGGCACTAATGAACGAATTGAAAAATCATCCTGATATCTTTATTCGTGATCTGTATCAGGAGTATCAAAATTGGAGTATCGATGTTGAAAAAGAACAGCAATTATTACTTGAATATGACCGGATCGTTCTTCAGTTCCCATTTTATTGGTTCAGCTGTCCGCCTCTTTTGAAAAAATGGTTTGATGATGTGCTGACATACGGCTGGGCGCACGGCCCCGGAGGCGAAAACTTGAAAGGCAAAGAATTCATGATTGCTACGACAACAGGCGGAGCGGAAGAAGAATATCGCGTTGGGGGCCGCAATATGTTCACTGTAGAAGAGTATTTACGGCCGATTGAGGGTACTTATTATCCGATGTCATGGCACGTTTCTTCCGGCTTTTACATCCCACAATCCTCATGACAATATCCTCAAAAACGAAGCGAAGCGATATGCAAAGCATGTTTTATCACCTAAGGAAGGATGAAGCTTGCCGATTATGAGGGTAAACGGAAAAAGAAATAAGAACAACTGAAAAGGCTGTCGAGATTTTCTCGACAGCCTAACGGCTCTCTTAAAATTAGAGAGCCGTTTTTTCAATCGGACTGCAAAAGCTTGAGCAAAAACAGCTCAAGCAGGAGCTGCTTGTCTTTTTTGCCTGTCTTCATTTCATAATCCATAACGGCGAGATGCTCGATGATGCTTTTCAGCTCTTCTTCAGAAAACAGCCTCGCCTGGTCGATCGCGAGCTTCACCCTGAACGGGTGAACTTTGAGGTTTGAGGCGATTTGCTTTTGCCCGTACCCCTGCTGCGAAAAGTATTTCGTCTGCATCAAAAGCCTGAACTGGTTTGCGATCAGCGCCATCATTTTGATCGGTTCTTCATTTTGCTTTAACAGATCATAGAAAATCTGCAGCGCTTCTGTACGCTTCCGGTTCACAACCTTGTTGATCAATTCAAAAATATTCTGCTCGAGACCTCTGGCAACGAGCTTTTTGACGTCCTCAAGCGTGATCGAATCCCGATCACCAATATATGTACTAAGCTTTTTCACCTCTTGGGCAATGGCCGACAGGCTGGCATTACACAGGATGACAAGCTCCTCCGCCGCTTCTCGTTCTATGAGCTTCCCCTCTGATTTTGCAAGCCCAGTGATAAAATCAGCCGTTTCCCGGCCGTTCAGTTCTTTTGCTTCAACCATATGGGCGTGTTTTTTCAAGAGCTTGGTCAGCTTTTTCCTCTCATCAAGCTTTTCATAAGGAGCGAGCAGCACAAAAACGGAATAAGGCGCCGGCTGCGCAATATAATCCTCCAGGCTCCCGAGGTTATGCTCCGTTTTATCTTTCTTTTTTTCAGCTGTTAAAAAAGACGGGTTTTTCGCAACAACAAGACGCTTATCCCCCATAAACGGAAAAGTTTCAGCATCTTCAACAGCAAGGTCCAATGCCTCTTCTTCCAGATCAAATACGGAAAGGTTGAAATCCTTCGTCTCTTCGTCAACAACGGCTTGTCTGATCCTTTGAACCGTCTCCTGCAGAAGATACGTCTCTTTCCCGTATAAACAATAAACAGGATGAATATCGCCTTTTTTTAAGCTTTTCCAAATATCAAATACCGTCATCTGCACTTTCCCCTCTTTCATCCTTCCTTTCTATCCTAAAGCGTGTTTTGCAATTAGTAAAGAGAGAAGCGGAGTCACCCGCTCTCTCATTTATAATAAACGCCTTCCATAAACCCCCGGGTCAGTTTATAGAAGACGATGTTCATAAATTTTAGAAAACGGTTGCATGAAGCTCCTAGATTTTTGCAAAGAATTGAATTATACTGGATATCAATAGGAGGGGTAAATTGTGAATGAATTTGAAAAAGACGTGCAAAGCAAACGTAACGATCTTGTAGATTCAGGTGTCGGTTTTATCGTGTCTTTTGGCTTTTTCGCTACAATGTTTATTATCGCTACTGTTATACATCTGGCCGCTTAATCAAGCCAAGTCATGGACACCGCTTTACTCTCCGTCAGGCAAGCGGCTTTTTGACGGCTGCTGTTTTTCAGCAGTCTTTTTTTCTTGCGAGGAATGTACTTTATCATATGGGGGATGAAGTAAAAACGTTCCGTTTCCGCCTCGAAATAGGTACTGAATCGAACCGTGCTGATCCGTTCTGAATACTTTCACATGGTGGCGGTTTAAGATATCCAGCACTTCCCCGTGGGGATGGCCGTAGCGGTTGTGCTCTCCCGCCGAAATGATGGCTGCTTTCGGCTCAATTTGCTTAATCAGATCTTCCCCCGTAGAACCTTTGCTTCCATGGTGACCGACTTTCAGAATATCCGCTTTAAGATTCGGATACACTTTCATCATCTCATTTTCACCTTCCTTCTCCAAATCGCCCGTTAACAGCCACGAAAATTCGCCAGCTTTCAGCCACAACACAAGGGAACCGTTGTTTTTGCTGTTTTTGTCCGCCTCTTTCGGTGAAAGAACATAAAATTCAAGATTGCCAATATGAAGGATGTCACCTCTTTTGGCTACATGCACCTTGACGCCTTCTTTCAAGGCAAGGCGAAGCAGCTTTTCATCAGACGGTTCGGCTGCGAAGCCTTTCGGCACGATCAATTGCTTGACTTTATGTTTTTGGATCAGCACTTGAGCTTCACCAATATGATCCTGATCAGCATGAGTCAAAATTAAAGCATCGAGCTTCTTGACTCCTTTGGATGCCAGAAATGGCATTAATACGCTCTCTCCCAGGGAAAAATCCTTTTTCCGCTTTCCCCACTGCTCTTTCCGGAAGGATACGGTTCCTCCCGTATCAATGAAGACGGTGCCATTCTGACCGGGAGCGCTGACATACATGCTGTCACCTTGGCCGATATCAAGCATTGTGACCTCTCCTTCTCCTGCAAACTGAGGAAGACATACGTGAATAGCAAACACAGCGGCAAGGAAGCCGGACGAAATCATGACCGTACGAAACGACATCTCTTTTTCAAGAAACAGCAAAAACAGAAAAATAGCTGCCAAGTAGAAAAACAACAAAATATCCGGCGGTTTAACCGCAGAAAAAACGAAAATATCCGCGGCAGACACCGATTTAACAGCCTGATGGCTCCACACAAGCAGATGGTCCAGCACACAGGCTGCCGCCTCCCCGAGAGGACGAAAACATATGAAAGCCAACAGACTTCCGAAAGACAGCGGCATGATGATAAAAATATAGAGAGGTATGAAAAGCAGATTCATCACTGTGCTGAGAAATGAAAACTCTTGAAAATGAATGAGCAGGATCGGAAGGGAAGCGAGCTGAGCCAAAAATGACCCCAATAGCAGTTGAGAGATTCGGCTTTTCGGCTTGATCAATATTTCTTTTGAAAGAATGAAAACGAAGGATACGGCAAAAGAAAGCTGAAATCCGGCTTGAAATAGCAGATAAGGATGATACAACAGCAGTCCGAGGCAGGCGATGCTGATCACATCGGCGCTTTTGAAGTTCTTATTGGACAGTGATGCCAGCAGATAGATTTCAGACATGAGAACCGCCCTCACTACCGACGGGGCGCCTCCGGTCAAAACTGCCGCAACGGGTAGCCCGAAAACGAGCAGCCATTTGGCGCATTCTCTCGTCAAACCGAAGCGAATAAATACGTGGAACAGAGCGGCCGACAACAGACCGACATGAAGCCCGGAAATCGCTAAAAGGTGAATGATCCCGAGACGCTGATAGCCGTCCAGCACATCTTGTTCAATGAGAAACCGGTCTCCGAAAGTAAGCGCTCTTACAATACCGGCAGCCGGATTAGCCATATTTTCTTCTGTAAAATCAAGGCCCGCTTTTCGGATGTTCAATAGAAATGGCATAAGACCGCCGCCCGGCTTGCAGTTTTCAATGGACTGAACCGCAAATATCCAGTGAATCCCTTTTTGATACAAGGATTCTTTTTGATCAAAAGTTCCAGGAACCGTCTCTTTTTTCGGCGCTCTTAATTCACCTTGCATGACACAGAGGCTTCCCGGCTGAAGAGCGGAGAGCGCCCGTTTTTCTTGCGGAGACCGGATCGTATAGCCCGCTTTCAAAGCTTCCCCCTTATCTGTTTTGGCTGTGAATGAAAGCCGGTCTCCGTCTATTATGGGGATATCCCGAACAGAAGCAAACGTGTGAAATTTGCCTTCATGATAAATCGTTGTATTGAAATGGTCAATCATGTAAAAAGAGGTGAAATATAAAATACAAATCGCTGCACATATGATGAAAAGGAGTATTTGTTTCTTGAAGAAACAGAGGATAAAGAACAGAAAAAAACCGACGGCGAGGAAGAGATAAAGAGAAGAGTGAGCGAAGGCGATTCCGGCTGCCGCTGAAATCGCTCCGCACGGGAAGATGCGATGTCTGTCCATTGGATTACACGTAGCTTGTAAACAGTTTGTTAGCCTCTGCGTGTATTTTCCTGATTTCCTCTTCCTCAAGGCCTTTATCAGCCAGCTGTTTGATCAGATCGGCCACAAACGATAACTTTTCCTGGTTTTTTAAGTCGATAATCATCTCATCGAGCTCTACCTGCTCCACATTAACAGAAGCCTGATCGAAAAGTTCAACCGCGTAAGGATGGTTTTTGTAATCTTTCGCATAGTATATCGTTTTAATACCTGCCTGAATGATCGATTTACAGCATTGAATGCACGGAAAATGCGTGACATATATTTCAGCGCCTTCGGTCGGAACGCCGAATTTTGCACACTGAAGAATCGCGTTCATCTCGGCGTGAATCGTTCTGATGCAATGCCCGTCCACCATATAGCAGCCTTCATCCGCACAGTGAACACCTCCGGCGATCGACCCGTTGTAGCCTCCTGCGATAATCCGTTTATCCCTGACAATCGTCGCCCCTACAGCAAGCCTTGTACACGTGCTGCGAAGCGCCAGCAAATGGCTTTGCGCCATAAAATATTGATCCCAAGAAATCCGTTCCACTTGTTTTCCCTCCAAAAATACGATGTCGACTTCCCTAAGTTTACATATGTTTATCCGCAAACGTCAATTTACTTTACCGTGATGGAAGATTTTATTCTTTCAAAAGACTTTTCTCCAATTCCCGAAACGTTTGTTATGTCTTCAATCGTCTGAAACATTCCGTTCTCCTCGCGGTATTCGACTACCGCTTCCGCTTTTGAAGGACCGATCCCGGGAATCGTCTGAAGCTCCGCAGAGGAAGCCGTATTGATATTGACGATATCACTTGAGCTGCCGTCTGCTCTTGAGTCCGCTTCCGAAAGAGAGCCAGCGGCCTCTTCCCCTTCAAATGGAATGTAAAGAACCATACCGTCCCGCAAAACGGCTGCCAGATTAATTTGCTTTTGGTCCGCTTTTTTCTCGGTGCCGCCTGCTTTTTTCAATGCATCGTGCACCCTGTCTCCCTCCTTCATTTGATAGACGCCCGGATTCTTCACAGCGCCTTTCAAATCGATGATAACCTCCTCTTCCCCCGCGTTTTTTTCCCGCTTCACCTCCTCTTTCTTGTCAAAAGTCTGTGCAGAAGCCTCTTCAGGAATGGAGAAGCCGGATGAAGTTTCACGCTTTCCGCTTAACAGCATGAAGGCCGCGCTGATGATCAAGACGAGTGCCACACCTCCCGCCGCATGCCATTTATATTGTTTTAGCCAATCTGTCAAACTGCTCACCTACTTTCATACATATTTTTACTGAAGCCTTCATATCGTTTAAAAGATACAGGTTCAAAGGAGGGGAGAACGATTGAATATCGGCTTTATCGGGACAGGAAATATGGGGACCATTTTAATTGAGGCGTTGATTGAATCCAGAGCGGTCATTCCCTCATCTTTAACAATTACTAACCGAACGATCGACAAAGCGTTAAACATAAAAAAACGATTCCCAGACATTCAGGTTGCAGAACGGCCGGAAGAAGTGATCACGGAAAGTGATGCCGTGTTTATCTGTGTAAAGCCGCTGGATATTTATCCTTTGCTAAAGCGGCTCTCACCCGTCTTCACCCGCGATCAGATTGTGGTCACCATTACGAGTCCGGTGCAGGTCGAACAGCTGGAAGCCATCGTCTCCTGCCAGGCGGCAAGGGTAATCCCGAGCATTACGAACAGAGCGTTGTCTGGCGTGTCATTATTGACTTTCGGAGAAAGCTGCACAGCTGGGGCAAAAGAAAAATTGACGGCTTTAGTGAGCAAGATCTCAATCCCTCTTGAAATCGAAAGCGGGATTACGAGGGTCGCCTCAGACATTGTCAGCTGCGGCCCCGCCTTTGTCAGTTATTTGGTTCAGGAGTTTATTCAGGCCGCTGTAGAAGAAACCTCCGTCTCAAAAGAAGACGCGATTTTAATGACGACAGAAATGCTGGTAGGTTTGGGAAGGCTGCTCGAAACAGGGCATTACACATTGCCCACCCTGCAGGAAAAGGTGTGCGTTAAAGGCGGTGTAACCGGTGAGGGAATTAAGGCGCTGGAAAGCGGCGTTCAGGATATGTTCCGCCAGATGTTCCGGAACACCCATTTGAAGTATGAAGAAGATATCGCTCTAGTCAAGAAGCAATTTTCCGTTTGATTCATTGTTTCACGAACGCGCTGAGATTTTCAACAAAGGAAAAATACATTATGAAAAACCATCGTTACGATTAAACGATGGTTTTTGTTTTTTTCGCTGTATAAAAATGACGTTCCGACTCTGCGCCAGGCTCCAATTTTGAAAAATCGGCAGTCACACACTGCACCTCAAATCCGGCTTGCCGCAATAAGCTGATATACTTTTCCGTCTGGAAAGTCCGCTGTTCATGCGATTCATCAAACCTTTCGTATACGCCTCCGCTTTCTACGAAGAAGGTCAAATCGTGAACAGCTGAATGAGGCTCATCCCCCGCATAGCTTTGCCAAATGACGCTGACTTCTTCATCCTGATCGGCATACGTACTTCCCGGAAAAATGACATCCATTTTGTAAATGGAATGAACATCAAACAGAAGAAGCCCGCCTTCTTTTAATAGAGAAAAAACGTTTTTAAAAGTATTGAAAACGTCTTTTTCGCTCTTTAGATAATTCAGCGAGTCACAGCAGATCACAACCGCGTCAAACTCTTGCCCATGTCCGGCAAGCTCGCGCATATCCTGCTGAAAGAACTGAATATCGAGCTGCCGAACGGCTGCTTTGTACTGAGCCTGTGCAAGCATATCTTCGCTTATATCGATTCCTGTGACAGCGTAGCCTTTTTCAGCCAAGCGGACCGATATTTCACCCGTTCCGCACGCCAGATCAAGTATCCGTATACGTTCTTTCTGCTGTGCACCGATCGTTTTTTCAATCCAGCTGACCCACTCATCGTAAGGAGCGTGAGACATCAGCTTGTCATAAATACCGGAAAATCCTTTATAAATCATTCATTAACTCCGAACGAAAGGTCTTCAGTCGGCGCGTCTCCCCACAGCTTTTCAAGGTTGTAATAGCCTCGTTCCTCTTTGTGGAAAACGTGGACAACGACATCGCCCAAATCGATCAAAACCCATCTGGCTTCGTCAAAGCCCTCCATTTTCTTCACATTGATTCCATTTTCTTCAGCCTGATCCTTAATTTCCCGGGCAATGGCCTGAACCTGTTTGTCAGAATTCCCATGGCAAATCAGAAAATAATCAGCCACAAGCGAAATCCCCTGCATATTCAAGGCGATCATATCTTCCGCCCGTTTATCATCGCAGGCCTCTGCGGCAATTTTTAAAATTGAAGCTTGATCCATTCAGTAATTCCTCCTAGTGTCTATCGTTTACTAAAGCATTATATGTGGCGACCGTTTCCGGATAAACGGCCTGATTTTTTGAAATTAAAAATGTCATCGTATTTTTCAACGCCTGGATAAGCGCCAAATCCAAATCTTCCTCAGCGAGAGTCCGAACCTCTTCAACCCCTGGAAAACGGCGGCCCGGCTCGATATAATCCGCTACATAAATCACTTTCTCAAGAAGCGTCATATTCGGCCTCCCAGATGTATGGAATCGAATGGCTGACAGGATGTCTTCATCCGTAATTCCAACCTCTGTTTTGACAAGCGCTGCTCCTGCCGGCGCATGCCAAAGTTCATGATGAAAATCGAGCACTTCAAGCGGCCCGCACCCGTTGAGGATGATTTGTTTCATTTCCTCTTTCGGGCGAAATTTGGCATAGTCATGAAATATCGCGGCGATTTCGGCTTTTTTCACATCTGCGCCAAACCGTTCGGCAAGTTTGACAGCCGTCTCCATTACGCCGACCGTATGGATGTAGCGCTGTTCTGTCAGCTGTTCTTGCACGCAGGCTAAGGCTTCCTCACGTTTCATATAGATGATTCTCCTTCACATAGACCTTCACTTCGTCAGGGATTAAATAATCTGTCGGCTGCTGATTTTTAATGCGGTCCCTAAGTAAAGATGATGATACTTCAAAAATAGGCACATCGACAAAAACGAGCGGATACGGCGTCTCAATTTGAAAGCCGGGTCGTTTCACCCCGACAAATTGAATCATGTTGACAAGCTTGTCAATGTTTGACCATTTCGGCAGGTATTCCACCATATCCGCGCCGATAATAAAGTAAAACTTATCGTTTGGATATCGGTCTTTCAGCAGGCGAACGGTATCAAATGTATAAGAAGGGCCTTCCCTTTCGAGTTCGATCGTCTCCAATTTAAATTGCTCTTTCCCCGATATGGCGAGCTTCAGCATTTCCGCCCTGTGCATACCTAGCGAAAACGAGTTTTTTTGTTTATGCGGCGGAATTTGGTTGGGCATGAACCAAATTTCATCAAGATCCAGTTTATACAGGACTTCATTTGCCATTAATAAATGCCCGTTGTGCGGAGGATCAAATGTCCCTCCAAAAATCCCGATTTTCCTCATGATTACCACCTTTAAGCGTTAAGGAAGCTCAATTTTTTTATTTTCTTTCGACTCCTTATACAGCACGATAATGTTTCCGATCGTCTGCACCAGTTCGGCGCGTGCTCCGCCCGCCAGCGCTTCGGCTACTTCCTCTTTAGGCTGCTCGCAGTTTTGCAGCACGCTCACCTTGATTAATTCCCTGGCTTCAAGCGCTTCACTGATTTGTTTGACCATGTTTTCGTTGACTCCGCCTTTACCGACTTGAAAAATCGGTGACAGATGATGCGCTTCCCGGCGCAAATAGCGTTTTTGTTTTCCTGTTAGCATGATTTTCCTCCTAGTTGCTGCAACACAATTGATTTCATTTTTTCCATATTAGGCTCATGTCCGGTCCACAGCTCAAAAGCAAGGGCTGCCTGGCCGATGAACATGCCGACTCCGTCCAATGTTTTCAAGCCTTTTGCTTCAGCCTCCTGCAGCAGGGCCGTTTTCAGCGGATTGTAGATAATATCGCATACAAGGCACGTTTCTTTCGCATTCGCCAATGAAAGCGGGGCAGCTTCGATGTTCGGGTGCATCCCGACCGACGTCGTTTGAATCACGATATCATATGCTGACAAGTCTGCTTCTGCTTCCTGCAACGACAAAGCACGTGCCTCTCCTTCAAAACGCTTAGTGAATGCTAGTGCCTTTTCAGGTGTACGATTCGCCACGTCCAGCTGCTTCGGCATCTCAGCTGCCAGAGTGGTAAATATCGCCCTCGCCGCACCGCCTGCCCCAATCAACAGTATCGAGAGCTCAGAAAGCGGACGATCAAGGGATGGCTTCAGCGATTTAAGAAATCCTGCTCCATCTGTATTATATCCGACCAGCCCTTCTTTTTCTCTTCTGACAGTGTTGACCGCCCCGAGAGCTTCGGCGCTTTCATCAATACGGTCGAGATGCTTCATGATCGATACTTTATGGGGGACCGTCACATTAAACCCTTGAATGCCAAGGGCCCGCATACCTTTCACAGCATCTTCAAGATCTTCGTTTTCCACGCGAAAAGCGTGATAATGTCCTTCTAAAGAAAGATCCTCCAAAGCCGCATTATGGATGTCCGGAGACATGGAATGAGCCACCGGATTGCCAATCAGTCCGTACATCGGTTTCATAACTCTCTCCCCTTAGCACTTATATTAGAGATCTGCGTAAAAACACGTGAACGCCTTTAGGCGCGTGGGCGACAATTTTTTGGTTCGCCTCTTGGACAGTTACCCAGCCGAGGCCCGAGAACACAACGTCCGTTTTCGGCTCTTTAATCGTAAACGTATGTTTAACAAGCTCCGGAAACGAGTCAAGATCTTCTTTTGCAGGGGGAGCAAGCATTTCCCCAGCGTGTTTTTCATACAGCTGATCCGCGTTTTCAAGCTTTGTTCTGTGGATGTTGAGTTCATTCGGCATATAGCATACAAACGAAGATCTGCCTCCGCTTGCATAATCAAACCGCGACAATGCGCCGAAAAACAGCGTCTGTTCTTCGTTCAGCTGAAAGGTGCGGGGCTTTAGCTCCTTCTTCGGCGTTAATATTTTCAGATCGCGTTTCGCGACATAGTGCGCCATTTGATGATGGTTGATGATTCCCGGCGTATCATACATCGCCGATCCATCATCCAGAGGAATTTCAATCGCGTCAAGCGTTGTCCCCGGATATTGAGATGTCGTAATAATGTCGCCCTCTCCGGAAACCTCTTTAATAATCCGATTGATAAACGTTGATTTTCCTACGTTCGTACACCCGACGACATATACGTCTTTGCCCTGTCTGTAATGTTCGATCGCGTCGATCGCATCTTTCATCCCCTGCCCGCGCCCGGCGCTGACGAGCAGCACATCAACAGGCCTTAAGCCGAGCTCTTTCGCTTCGCGCTTCATCCAGTTTACAAGGCGCTCGCGCTTGACTGATTTAGGGAGAATGTCTGCTTTGTTTCCTATTAATAAGATCGGATTGCCTCCGACAAAGCGGTTTAGGCCGTTGATCCAGCTTCCGTTGAAATCAAAGATGTCGACGATTTTCACGATAAGCGAATCCGTTTCCCCGATGCCGTGCAGGATTTTCAAAAAGTCATCGTCCGTCAGTGAAACATCCTGAATTTCGTTATAATTTTTCAATCTGAAGCAGCGCTGGCAGATGACATTATCTTTTAACAGCGATGCTTCAGGCGCGTAGCCCAGTTTATTTTTATCTTCGGTTTGAATGGCGACTCCGCATCCGATACAAACTACCTTTTCCATTCTTTAATCCTCCCACTGAATATGGCCTTTCCGTTTTAAAGCGCTGAGAATCCTGCGTTCCACCTGGCGGTTGAAACGCGTAAAAAAGCCGTCGGAAGCAGCCACAGGCACGACAAGAATGGTATGAAACCCATTGCGGTTCCCTCCCAGCACATCTGTCATGAGCTGATCTCCTATGACAACGACGTCTTCTTTTTTAAGACCCATATTTTTGACGGCTTTTCTGAAAGCTCTGCCCATCGGCTTTTTCGCTTTGTAAATAAACGGGATATTAAGCGGTTCAGAAAATATTTTGACGCGTTTTTCATTATTATTTGAGACAATTGTCACTTTAATGCCGTGCTCTTTCATCTCTTCAAACCACTCGATGAGACGCGGTGTAGCACTAGGCCTGTCCCATTCTACAAGCGTGTTGTCCAAATCCGTAATAATCCCTTTTACATTGCGCTCTTTTAGTTTTTCAGGGGTAATATGAAAAATATTTTTTACAAATTCATCCGGCAAAAAGAACTTTTTTAACACAAAGCCGCACCCTTTCCTTTCAATTACTGCTTCTTTTTTCAATGTGTCGAATCAAATCTAAAAGTGTCTTAAAAAATCGGCTGTCCGAAAAGTTTTCGACATATAATAGGATTCTTCAACAGGTGTGGATAAAATTACACACAGTATCCACTCATATTTCATCGACCTTTTATTAAATTATAAACATGATACCCACAAGTTATCCACTTTTTGGTGTGGATAACAGAACGATTGTTCTCGCCCAATATTCATGATAGATTATAGGTACTTCAAACAAAGATCATATAACTTAACATTTTATGCTTATTCCAAACAGGTTATTCCAATTTTTATGAGGAGGTGTCTTCCCCATTAAATGGGTACCGAGTATGAAAAAGCTGTCTGATGAACTTTTAATAGAATCATACATTAAAGCAAATGAGATGAATTTGAACCGCGAATTCATCGAGCTGATTGAAACCGAAATCAAAAGAAGGTCGCTCGGTCATCTGCTTTCCGTCTCTTCATAGCTCAAGCACTCCCGAGCGCTCTTGCCGCTTTTTTTCACTTAGGTTGATATTATATCACTTGAATAATACGCTTACTACTGTTTTTCATGAAAAAACACCTCTCTAAAAGAGGTGCTATTTGAAGAATCCGTGAGGACTAAGCCAGTAGAACCCGCCGATGACGAGCAGGACGACTAAAAGGACGACAACGAACGCATATCCGTATGCGGCGCCTGCATATCCGGGATAAGCCGGGTAAGAACACGGACCAGCGGGAAAAGGATATCCCATCGCATCATTCCTCCTTTAGACTGTTATAGTAACAGCCTATGAAGAAAAAGGAGAAATGGCTAGGCCTTTTACTTAAATCAAGAAGTTTTTATAACTTTACTTTCATTAATTCCTTCAAAAATAATTCGCGCGCCTTTTGGGGTTAAGTGATTTCCCGATGGGTCGATAAACCCCGAATGGATCAGCTTCTCATCTGTAGCTCCGCCTGCTTTTTTCACGATGTTTTTCCAGTTGTCGATCAGCGGCACATCAAGTTCACGCGCCGTTTCCCTTGTGACATCATTATAGGAATCGTGCCATTTGCGCGCTCCTCCGTATTTTTCAAACGAAGCAGCCCGGTATCTTGCATAATAAAAGATGTTGTCCCCGCTTCCTTCGACGATCGGCAGGCACGTCATTAATATCGGCTCTATTCCGCGGCGGCGGCTTTCTTTAACAAAATAATAGAGGTTTTCTTTAAACCTTTTTTTGGATACGCGCGGCAGCCCTTTCGCAAGAATTGCTGCATCATTTGTTCCGAACATAATAAAAAGATATGCCGGCTGCTCATCCAGCACATCCTTCCTGAACCGAAGCCTGGCGTCTTCTGTCGTTTCTCCGCCTATTCCCGCATTATTTATTTTGTACTGCCCTTGAAGGGAAGTCTGAAGTAAATTGACCCATTTTTCCGCTTTTGGATAATCGCGAAATTGCCAATTTGAGCCGCGTGTATTGCTGTCTCCAAATGCTACGACTTTTCTGGGATCGTCCTCTCCGCAGCCTGCAAGCAGAAGCAGAAAGATGAGGACCATCACCAAGCTTTTTTTCATTCGTTCCACCTCCAAAAGCCAATACTACGATCATATAGGAGAGAAGCTGCACTTTCAATGGGAGAAATCTCTGCCATCCTGCAAGCGTATAGTCCTTACTATGCATTTAACCTGTCCCCCCTGTTTAAAAACATTCGTATTGGTTCACGGTTTTCCGACAAACAATGTATATGTTTTGACAGGTCGAAAGCCTAATTTTTCAGCGAGGCGAATCGATGCAACGTTTTGCCGGTCGCAATCCCAGCGCGGTTTCAAGCGGTTCTCTATTGCATACGCGATAAAAGCGCCGGCGCAGCGGGCTGCAAACCCACGTCCCCTGTAATCCAGGTGTGTTACGATATCAACTTCGGCAAAGCGTTCCGAACAAAAAATGGTGACACATTCACTGGCGATCACACCTTCATGCGACACTTTAAATCCGAAACCGTTCTTCAAAAAACGGCCTGGCCCTCCCCAATACTCAATCGCGTATTTTTCCGTGAAATTCGCGCTTTTTTGAAAGTCATCTTCAGAAAATCTTTCAACACCGGCAAATGCGGCGCTGCGAACATATTCCTCTTTTCCAAGGAAAAATGACACGCGCTCCATTTGCTGCAGAGGATCGCCAAGCCCCCCAATTAAAAAGGCGTCCCACTCCTCAGAAGCCGAAAACACGGTAAAGCGCGCTCCGTTCCTCTGTTCATTCAAATAGTGAAGCCATTCGCTCCTTCCGCTGTCGGGGATATCTCCAGCGACATAATAAATCCCGGCAGCTGTTCGAAAAAGAACAGTGGCCGGTGTGAAGAAATCATCGACATAAACGTTTCCTTCGATAAGTCCTTCGGCTATCGCATGCGCGAATGTCGGACTTTCGTCTGTTAACAAAACCTTTGCTTTTCGTTTTTCACTCGATTTCAGTTCAATCATCATAACTCCTCCTCGAACTTGAGACCGATCGTCAAGCCCCGCTGGCTGATTCGGTGCCGTATTCAATATTGCGGTCAAAGATAAAAACAGACACCGCAATATCCTCCTGAATTTTGATGTCTGTAAAAAGGTGCTCGAGCTTCGCTCCGATGAGCTGCTCCATTCCCTCCGGCACGTGATTGGAGTAGTGTTTCTGAATCAGGGTCGTCCTTGCGGCATGGACCATTTCCCTTCCCTCCGACGTGCTTGCGATAAATTGCTCGCTCGCCGTCAAATTGCCGTAAAGCGTCGAAACTGCCATATTGTCGACAAAGACTGTGTGAATCCGTTCAGGCCCCTTGCCAAACAGCTCTTTTCGAAGCTTGCGGATCATATCGTTGAATTCGTGGATTTTTTTAGACATCATGCTTACCCCTTCCGTTTAAACCTTCCATCTGTCTCGATGTCCCCTTAGACATTTCACTTGGTTAAAATTTTCCTATTCTATTGAATTATAATCAATATCACTTTATAATAAAAGCCGGGCTGATGGATTTGTAATACCGTCGTGTTATGAATCTATCGAATTCTGACAATATAGGATTGGTCTGTTAGTAAGCTTTGCTAGTAAACTATTCCGCCATGTATGTTTATACCGCTTTCCACGCCAGGATTCGGTATATATGTACATGGCTTTTTTGATTTTGAAAAGATGATGGAGGGGAATAAAGATGGACGGAAAGCCAATCAGTGTCCGGATAGACGGCAAAGAAATTAAAGCAGCGGCCGGGGCAACCGTTTTAGACATATTGAACAAAAACGGGTTTGAACACCCGCAAATATGCCATGTTCCAGAGACGGATCCTATTCAAACGTGTGATACCTGTATTGTGGAAGCAGACGGAAAATTAAAGCGGGCATGCTCCCTGCGGGCAGAAGACGGAATGACGGTCAGCCTGTCTGGAGAACGGGTCAAAGCAGCACAAAAAGAAGCAATGGACCGCCTGCTCGAAAACCATTTGCTTTATTGTACGGTATGCGACAACAACAACGGCAACTGTACGCTACATAATACGGCAGAAATGATGGGAATCGAAGAGCAGAAATACCCTTACACGCCAAAAGAAGACCCGTCTTGCGCAGTCGATATGTCGCATCCCTTTTACCGCTATGATCCGAATCAGTGCATCGCATGCGGACAATGTGTTGAAGTGTGCCAAAACCTGCAGGTCAATGAGACGCTCTCAATTGACTGGGAGCGTGACCGTCCACGGGTGATCTGGGATGAAGGCGTTTCAATCAACGAGTCATCATGTGTCAGCTGCGGGCAGTGTGTCACGGTTTGTCCGTGCAATGCGTTAATGGAAAAATCGATGCTTGGAAAAGCCGGGTTCATGACAGGCATCAAACCGGATGTCATGGAGCCGATGATCGACCTTGTCAAAGATGTAGAGCCGGGATACAGCAGCATCTTTGCCGTTTCAGAAGTCGAGGCGGCGATGCGTTCACAGCGGATCAAAAAGACAAAGACCGTCTGTACATTTTGCGGTGTCGGCTGTTCATATGAAGTATGGACAAAAGGCCGTGACATCTTAAAAATTCAGCCGGTGTCAGAAGCTCCCGTCAACGCCATTTCGACGTGTGTGAAAGGGAAATTCGGATGGGATTTCGTAAATGCGGAAGAGCGTTTGACCAAACCGCTGATCCGCAAAAATGACGAATTTGTCGAATCAACTTGGGAAGAAGCGCTTGACTACGTCGCCCGCAGATTAGGCTCAATTCGGGAGCAGAGCGGAAAAGACGCCGTCGGGTTTATTTCGTCTTCAAAAATTACGAATGAAGAAAACTACTTGATGCAAAAGCTGGCGCGGCAAGTATTTGGCACGAACAATGTCGACAACTGCTCGCGGTACTGCCAGTCTCCGGCAACGGACGGATTGTTCCGCACAGTCGGCATGGGCGGCGATGCTGGCACCATTCAAGACATCGCGAAAGCAGGCCTCGTCATCATCGTCGGCGCCAACCCGGCCGAAGGCCACCCGGTACTGGCAACCCGTGTGAAGCGCGCCCATAAGCTTCACGGACAAAAGCTGATCGTCGCTGACCTTCGCAAAAACGAAATGGCCGAACGCTCGGATCTGTTTATCAGACCGCGGCAAGGAACTGATCAAGTATGGCTGATGGCCGTGACCAAGTATATGATTGACCAAGGCTGGCACGATCAAGCGTTTATCAATGAAAACGTCAATTTCTTTGAAGAATATAAGCAATCGCTTGAGACATACACCCTTGAATATGCAGAAAAAATCACAGGCATCAATCAACAGACGCTGATCCAAATCGCTGAGATGATCCGCGACGCCGACGGTACGTGCGTCCTCTGGGGAATGGGAGTCACCCAAAACACAGGCGGTTCCGACACGTCCGCCGCGATTTCAAACCTGCTTTTAGCTACCGGTAATTACCGCCGCCCGGGCGCTGGGGCGTACCCGCTCCGCGGCCATAACAATGTCCAGGGCGCATGCGACATGGGGACGCTTCCCGGCTGGCTTCCGGGATATCAGCACATTACAGATGACAAAGCGCGGAAGAAGTTCGAAAAAGCTTACGGCACAACAATCAACGAGAAACCCGGACTTGACAACATCGAAATGCTTCACGCCGTTGAAGAAGGCAAAATGAAAGCTATGTATATCGTCGGAGAAGATATGGCTTTAGTCGATTCAAACGCAAACCGGGTCCATGACATTTTATCAAGCCTTGATTTCCTTGTGGTTCAGGATATGTTCCTTTCGAAAACAGCCCAATACGCCGACGTTGTTCTCCCTGCGTCAGCTTCGCTTGAAAAAGAAGGAACTTTTACAAACACGGAAAGACGCGTCCAGCGATTGTATCAGGCCCTTTCGCCGCTCGGAGACGCAAAGCCGGACTGGGTCATCATTCAAGACATCGCAAACCGGCTTGGAGTTGACTGGCATTACAGCCACCCGGGAGATATTTTTTCAGAAATGGCAAGCCTGTCACCGCTGTTCGCAAAGGCCGATTATGACGCAATTGAAGGATGGAACAGCTTCCTGTGGGGCAGCCTGACCGGAGAAAGCACGCCTCTTTTATATGAAGACGGCTTTAACTTCCCTGACCGGAAAGCGCGCTTTGCCCTCGCAGACTGGACAGAGCCGGCCGAATTCCCTGAAGAATACGACCTTCACATTAACAACGGCCGAATGCTGGAGCATTTTCACGAAGGAAATATGACGAACAAATCGGCAGGCATCCAGGCGAAAGTGCCGGACGTCTTTGTTGAAGTCTCGCCTGAGCTTGCCAAAGACAGGGGCATCTGCGACGGATCGCAGGTCAGACTGATCTCGCCGTTTGGCGCCGTAAAATTAACCGCGCTTGTGACAGACCGGGTTAGAGCGAACGAGTTGTATTTGCCGATGAACTCGACAGATAAAGAATCTGCGATCAATTTCTTGACCGGCCCCGCAGTAGATGCGCGTACCAATACACCTGCTTACAAGCAGACAAAGGTGCGTATGGAAGTGCTCGGCGGATGCGCAGAACCGCCGCTTCCGAAAACAAATCCGCGCAATAAGAAGCGCCATCCGCAAAACGGAGCTGAAGTCGAGCGGAAATGGAAGCGTCCGGGGTACGTTCATTTAACAGACTAAATCAAAAGGAGGTCATCACACATGGCAGCTCCCATTACCGCTATCCGCAAAGAAGACAAATCTGAGGAGCAAATGAAGCTTGAAAAATTAGAAGAACTCAAAGCCCTTTTGGCTGAACAGGAAGCCGCCGTTTCAAAAACGATGAAGCTTCTCGGCGAACTGAACGGCCTCGGGGTCCTTGATGCCGCAGACAGCATGATCGGCGCAAAGGAAGATATCGCCAAAATCGTCCTCGGCCAGCTGTCTAAAGAGCCGGCCAAAAACCTGATGAATACAGCCATTGCGGCAGGCGGCGCTCTCTCCAAAGCTGAACCGGAAGTCATGGGGAAACTGGTAGAAAGCATCGTCGCCGGCACAAAACAAGGAGAAGACTTTTTAAAAAGCGATAAAAAAACCGGGGTCCTCGATCTGCTGAAAGCCATGAACGACCCTGACATCAACCGAGCCGTCGGCTTCGGTCTGCAATTTTTAAAAGGCATGGGAAAAGCATTGAAAGACTGACAAATAAGAAAACCGGCTCACCACTTTGAGCCGTTTTTTCCTATTGGCGATAGAAGCACCGTCGCTTTCTACCGCCTCATTTGCTGTGTGTTTCATCTTTTTTATTCAGCGATTCTTTTAAAATATTAAAAACTGCCACTGCAATAACGACAGTCATTAACCCTGTCGTCAGCAGATTTGGGAAGGTTTCCTGAACCCCGATCATGACTACGCTCAGCACAATCAACGAAAGTATGAACAGACGTTTGTTTTTCATCTGCCGCACCGGACTAACTGATTGATAGCGTTTACCCTATGGTGAACCGTCCGGCACCCTCACCTCCTTGCCTTTATTATCCCGCTATTGTTAACTTTTGTAAACGATTAAAAAATGGAAGCGGTTGCAAAAACAAGCGGCTGCATGCCGAACAGAACGCCGAAATATTTGGCAGTCCGGCAATTTTGCCGCGTACAGACACAGACATCCCCCCTCCCACATACATTTACATATAGGCTTCTGCCTACATACATTATGTGGAGGTGCCGATAATGACAGGTGTTTTTGCAGCGCTCGGTTATGTCATCAAGGAACTCGTTTTTTTAGTATCATATGTGAAAAACAATGCCTTTCCACAGCCGCTGTCAAGCAGTGACGAAAAAAAGTACTTGGAGCTGATGGCCCAGGGGGATGAACACGCGAGAAACATGCTGATCGAGCATAACCTCCGGCTGGTCGCCCACATCGTCAAAAAATTCGAAAACACAGGCGAAGATGCAGAAGACCTGATTTCCATTGGAACGATCGGGCTGATCAAAGCGATCGAAAGCTATTCAGCCGGAAAAGGAACAAAGCTCGCCACTTATGCGGCACGGTGTATAGAAAACGAGATTCTCATGCATTTGCGCGCATTGAAAAAAACGAAAAAAGACGTCTCCCTCCATGACCCGATCGGCCAGGACAAAGAAGGCAACGAAATCAGCCTCATCGATGTCCTCAAATCGGAAAACGAAGACGTCATCGACACCATCCAGCTCAACATGGAGCTTGAAAAAGTCAAAAAATACATCGACATTCTGGACGGACGGGAAAAGGAAGTAATCGTCGGCAGATTTGGCCTTGATTTGAAGAAAGAAAAAACGCAGCGCGAAATCGCGAAGGAGCTTGGGATTTCGCGGAGCTATGTGTCGCGGATTGAAAAGCGCGCGCTGATGAAGATGTTTCATGAGTTTTATCGGGCGGAGAAGGAGAAGCGGAAGCGTGCGAAGGGAAAATAAAATATAAGAAGGCCAGGAAGTAGATAACCCTGGTCTTTTTTTGCTTATTTAAATCGCAAACTACTTTGAAAGGGCAGAATCTGTACCAATTGCTAGTTACCTACAACACTAGAAGTATAAATCTATAGCTACAGCCTCCACTGTGTCGAATATAGGGGGAACTTAATAAGGTTCCTCCTCCTTTTTTAAGAGTAAAAGTATTATAGCACCTCTCTCCCAAAATAATAGGCTTTAACATTGCTAAAGGTCAATTGAGTTTGGTTTTAGAAAACTTATTTGGCCTTTATGAAATTAGTCATCACTAAGCCTTTAACCTGCACTGATTGAGTCCTGGTAAAGTTCATTAGAAAGTCTTATTTTGATTAAAAATAGATTATTAAACAAAAGGCGAAAGGGAAGGTAGAGATGGAAGGGGATAATATTTATTAGTACATTATTCTCCTCTTATAAAGAGTCTCATATGACAGATAAGCTATACACAATTATATTTTTTGAACTTTTTAATAATGTAAATTATGTAAATAAATATTATTCCTTTTTCCTATTTACCCATATTTTTACTACTGATAGAATAATCACAAGGAGGTGGGAATTCATACCAAAGCAAACAATTACAGGTTGTAACCTAAATACATAGTCACTGGTTTGCTACTAATTATATGTAGAGGAGGAAATGATTATCAATAGACTAGCTAAAGGATTCATAGTAATAGCTTCTTTAGCCCTTGGCTCTACTTCCTTTGTCCAGTCATCTCAAGCTAAGGAAAATGATGAGATTGATACTAATGCCACTGGAACATCCGTACCCATTGTTTATACTGTAGATAGTCTGTTCACACCAAAGGTTGAATTACAAAATAAAAACTCTGCTACAAAGCCTGTTAAAGATGCTATCCGGGCAGTTCTAAAGAATAAAGCAAAGCTTTTTCAACTTGTAGAAAGGCTTGCAGGAAAGAAAGTAAGAAATGAACTTGAAGAAAGGTTTACAAAGTATATAGAACCCGTACTAAAAGACCTTTTAGATGAGTATTATGCCTTTGGGTGGTCTGATGTCCAAAATAAGCTATATAATTCGCTTAAAAAATCAGGACTTTCTAACATAAATGCCAAAGTTTTAGCATATTGGACAACCATTGCAATTAAATCGTTTTAAAATTATTCATAATATAATAGGAGATAAATATATATGAAAAATAAAAAGAGAATAGCTTCAGTGGTTCTAAGCGCCACGCTTCTTACATCTTTCTTAGGCACATCAGGTGCATTAGCATCTGAAAAAACAGCGTCATCTACTCCTGTTGCTATGAAAGTGACTGTTCATAAAGGGGTACAAAACGCTATCAAGTCACAGAATGTACCTGTTAAAACAGTAGCTACTGCTAATGGGAATTTTCAAACTCAAGGCGCAGTGTCATGGACTTATAAAGCCTTTAAATTAGCTCTCCGCTCAGGAGGTTGGGTTTTATCGCAAATGCTTAGACCTTTGTCTCCAAAGGCCGCCGCATGGGTTAGAAAAAACTCTGCTAAAGTAGCTAAGTTGATGGATAAAGGCGAAAAATGGACTGAGAATCAGTTTTATAATGGACTGAGAGGCATTGGCTGTCCGCCTGATGTGGCAAGAGCATTGGCAAAATTCATTATTACGCTGATTTAACGAATAAAAAATTTAAGAAAGTGCTGTTAGTTCCCCACTAATGGCACTTTTCTAATGGAGGTCAAAGATGACTATCTTTACAGCAATAACTCTAGCTATACTTTCATGTTTGGTTATTTCCTGTGTTTTGTTTTTACTTTTGATTAAAAAGGGGGTTATAGATAATCCCCCAAACACCTTGGCGTTCATATCTTTTATCCTCCTCATAGGCTTTTGTTTATTCTTTGCCATGGCAGTTCCTAGCCTAATTATTTATTTTGTTTCTTTAGGTGTTAATCATTTCTTAGGCGACTATGTAAATTATAGCTCTAGGTCTGATTTATACATATTTTCTTTATTAGTAAGCGCATTAGCACTTGTTTACATGCTTATACTTATGGCAGTTATAAAAGGACTCTCAATATTTCTTAGAATTCCTAAGTGGATAACTTATATATTTGAGTTTGCTGTTGCGTGGATAGCCGTTTATTTCTCCATAGAGTATGTTACAAATAGCCATCTAAGTAATGTATCCATATTTCAAGGTGGAGAGTTACTTTTATCCTTTTTTATTACATTTCTATTCTTAGGGTGTGACATTCTTTTTTCTAACCTAGATGAGATATCAAGGGAAAAGTTAGGATAGGCACAGTAAAAAATACTGTGTCTATATAAATATTTAGAGAAGGAGAGATCAGAATTTTTCAGTGGGGAGAAGAAAATGGGATAGGTAGTGCATGTGGGGCTAGGTGTAGACACTTCCCCTCTTGCACAAGGAAAGGCTGCAGGTGTGTAGAAAAAGCTCTTTGGTGCATCATCTACAACATCAAAAGAGCTGGGAGCAATTTAGATAGAGTAATGGACATTATCATTCAGCAGAAGAATGTAAGTGGATATAGACGAAGGAGTATCAGTGACCGTATAAACTACACGACTCCATTTTAGAAAGGTCATTAAAAATGATATGACAACCAACCGGCTTTTTCACTTTATCAAGACTTTCATGATATTCTTTGAGCAATTCAACGTGTTCCGGTAACATCATTGACACCCATTTGATACTTCCTCTGTCCCGCAGCATACACAATTTTCCTTTCTAACTTTAATCTCAATCGTGCGGTTCCGGCGTTTGTATAAAAAACTTCGTGTAGAAGTGCTGACGAGCCGTACCGTTCTCTGAAACCGTCCATAACGTACCCAAGTATTCGCTTTTTTCTTGATCAGGGCGAAATAGATTGAGCTTGATTAAATTGTCTCCCGAATATTGGAAAGAGAAACTGAAATTTCTTTGTTTTCACATCTCGGCATGCCCAAAAACTCGTGTCAAGACAGAGTTTTGCCAGCAGCGTATTCGGTTCAATTCCAACAGTTCATGGCAAACCAAATTATCTTTTCATGTCATCTTTAATTTTCATTGCAATTGTTTGTGCGTCTCCCCACATATTTTCAAGACCGTTACTTTCATACGTGTGAATAGCATCATGGGGGACATACCAAATACGTATGTATGTTTCTTTTTTAAATAACGTTAAACTTAAAAATTCTTTATTACTTTAATACAACAAAAACGGATAACCTCTAGGAGTCAACGAAATCAGCCTCATCGATGTCCTCAAATCGGAAAACGAAGACGTCATCGACACCATCCAGCTCAACATGGAGCTTGAAAAAGTCAAAAAATACATCGACATTCTGGACGGACGGGAAAAGGAAGTCATCGTCGGCAGATTTGGCCTTGATTTGAAGAAAGAAAAAACGCAGCGCGAAATCGCGAAGGAGCTTGGGATTTCGCGGAGCTATGTGTCGCGGATTGAGAAGCGCGCGCTGATGAAGATGTTTCATGAGTTTTATCGGGCGGAGAAGGAGAAGGGGAAGAAGGCGAAGGGGAAATGATGCCGAAGAAAAGGCCGGAGAATAAAATCCGGCCTCTTTTTAGGGATCTTTACGTGAATAAACCTTTTATAAGCAGCCTCAAAACCTAATGTAGCAAACGGAAACTAGATACTATCTTCGAATAAATCCGATTACCAATACAAAAAAATAACGTTTTATTTAACTACGTTAATTAATTTTGTGGAAGAAAAGAATAAACATATGTATCATATACCTTTCCGTTTTGATACATATATCTTTTTAAAATACCCTCTTTTTGAAATCCCATTTTTGTCAATAAGTTGTTTGAAGCTGTATTTTCAGTAAACACAACCGCACCTATTCTTGTTAAACCTAAAGTTTCAGAGGCATGTGAAAGGACTTTGGATAATGCCTCAGACATATATCCCTTTCTCCAGTAATTCGGGTGAATTTCATAACCTATTTCTGCACGTTTGTGTTTTGGAGACCATGCGTTTAATCCAATTGTCCCAATCAACCCTCTTTCGCCTTTTCTTTCAATTCCCCAACGAATTCCTTTTTTCTCTTCAAAGTTTTTAGCGAAAAAATCCACAAAGCCTCTTGCTTGATCAATAGTTTCTAACGAGTCTTGGCCATAAAAACGTGTGACAATATCATTCGAAAAACAAGCAAAAATCCCCTCTGCATCATCGTAAGTTATTTCTCTTAAAATTAGTCTTTCTGTTTCTAAAGTAGGAAACATTTAACCTTCCTCCTATCTATCTTATATCAAACCTTTAACTAACACAGTCTCATATTCCAAAATTATAACAAAAACGAACGATAATTACTTTTATTAATGAAAGAAGGCTCAGGAATAAACAGATAACTTGCGAGTGGCAACGAAATCAGCCTAATCGATGTCCTCAAATCGGAAAACGAAAACGTCATCGACACCATCCAGCTCAGGCACAGAGCTTGAAAAAGTCAAAAAATACATCGATATTCTGGACGGACGGGAAAAAGAAGTCATCGTCGGCCGCTTCGGCCTTGATTTGAAGAAAGAGAAGACGCAGCGGGAAATCGCGAAGGAGCTCGGGATTTCGCGGATTGAAAAGTTCACGCTGATGAAGATGTTTCATGAGTTTTACCGGGCGGAGAAGGAGAAGCGGAAGTGAGATCAATGAAGAGACTAGGAATAATATAAAACCCAGCCTCTTTTTATGTGAGCTAATTTGGCTGGGTAACGGATGCGTCTTCTTCTACTCGATGAAGTTTCACCGTATGGAATAAATCAGCCAATTTTGATTGCTCTTGGAGCGTGTCAACTTCACTAGTGACCATTTGTTTATTTAGTTTTTTTTATGTGTGAGATGAAGATTATGGCAAGGACAATTGTAGATACTAAGAACCCGGCATGATAAACTTTAAGCTATTCGCAATCGTTGGTTGCAATCCTTCCATGACAGTTGCGCCAACGGTTGCGATCACAGCTGACCCAAAGCTTGAGCCAAGTGTTTTCAATATTATTAATACCGATACCTGCTTCTGGAAGTTGTTTTCTGTCAAGCCTGTATAAGCGTCACTCGTCAACGGAAGATTAATTCCCGATACTGGTGCCGCGGATGAACAATACGATGGAAATCCAAATCAAACTTGTTTTATCAGTGATAAAGATAAGCGGAAAAACAAGACTGACCATAACCACGTATTTCGCACCAATCTTATCAATCATTTTTCCGATCATTGGTCTAGTAACAAGCATCCCGACTCCCCAAAGCAACCAAACAGATTTTTTTATTTCATCTGCCTACCTTTAGGGGAGCATATAATAACACGTAGATCATTTTATAACAAAAAACCATTTATATCCGTCCAGCCGATAGCAATAGCTTTGAAATAATCTTCACCGAATTGTATTTGTTTTGTTGTGCTCTGCCTTCCACCTAATTTTTCATAAAAATTTATCGATGGATTACCGGCTAAAACCCATACCATTAATGATTTTATGTTTTTCTTTACAAGCTCCTCTACAATCGCCTTCATTAGTCGAGATCCGATTCCTTTTTTCTGATACTGTAACAACAGATAAATCGCGGAAACTTCACCCTTATATTTGCTAAGATGATCGCGGTTTGGACCTCCGGAAGCAAAGCCTATAATTTTACCGTCGGTTTCTTCTGCAACATAAACAATATCTTGATTTTCAGGATCACTTAATGAAGTTCTCCAAAGCTTTGCCTGATTTTCGACAGAAAGCTTAGATAACGTGTCATCAGGCAATACTCCTTGATATGTGGTTTTCCAACTTTCCACATGAACTTTGGCAATTGAATTAGCGTCTGACACTTTGGCTTTTCTTATTAAAATCATTTTTCCTCCTATAATTAATATTTTTCTTAAAGGGGATATCGCAAATATCGGCGGCTTCTCTTAAATGGTTAAAATCTGAATATATCTTTTATTGGATTACATCGAAGGTCTAGGGGTATTGTTTTGAAGAAGGCCTCACCTTACACCTGGCAATTCTTCAATCAAATTATTTCGGAAGTAGAGCTTCCTGAGATATATCTTCCCAAGATTCTGGGTTACATTTATATTTTATTAGCTTCCCTGAATTGATATAATAAGCAACATTGTTTTCGGGATCTTGAATTAAAATGCTAATTTCCATTGATTCCTCAACAGGAGTTATCTCTGTCAGTTCTTGCAATAACTCTTCATGCTAATGAAGTTAGGGTCAAAACTGTTTGTTTTACTCTGCTCGCAGGAACCCTTATCTATACCTGTCAAAGAAATTGCCGCTCCAATTGTTACAGTCCCCTTGTATACTTCTATGTATGCTGTTCATGCCCGTTGACGGAGTCATAAAACAAGTACCTGCAAAAAAAGTGCTACTCTCCCAATTCAATATCCAAATCACTACCTTTTATTTTATAAAAAGGAATTATTTACGCAATACTTTTGTCAATGTCAATTCCCCAAACGCTTTTGGTAAAACTCTTTTTATCTGAACTTTTCACCTGAATTCCAAACAGGTAATCTATGGGCCGCCACCAAATCAGCCTCATCGATGTCCTCGGGATCAAAAAACGAAGACGTCATCGACACCATCCAGCTCAGGCACAGGCTTGAAAAAGTCAAAAAATACAACGACATCCTCGACGGCAGAGAATAAGAAGTCATCGCCGGCGCCTCGGCCTTGATTTGAAGAAAAAAACGCAGCGCGAGATCGCGAAGGAGCTCGGGATTTCGCGGAGCCCCGAATCTGAAAAGCGCGCGTTAATGAAGATATTTCATGGTTTTTTCCGGGCGGAGAAGGAAGAAAGCCTAGAGAAAGTGATCCCGCAGAAGCCGGCCTAACAATCCGGCGTCTATTTCATTAAGCTTTCAATTAAAGCGAAACCTATGCAGCTAAGGTATTGAAACATCTATTTTTCAACAAAAAAAGCCTATGAAGCGATAAGACATTTCATAAGCTTTTTCCATTTTAGAATTATGATATAAACGGTTCTTCATTTTTAAGAATGGCGTCTATGGCATTTAAGACGCCTTCCTCGTTATTGGATTGTGTTATATATCGGGAAGCATCTTTAATCATTTTCTGGGCATTCTCCATTGCTATTCCATACTGAACAGTGGAAATCATCTCCAGGTCGTTTCCGCTGTCTCCAAATGCAGCTGACTCATAATTACGAATGCCCCACCGCTCTTGAAGGATTTTAATCCCGCTTGCTTTATGAAGGCCGGGTATAATCAAATCGATGTCGCCGTGTCCGCTTGATACGGGAGTAACGAGAGAACCGATTGACTTTTTCAAGCCGCGTAAAAGTCCTGAAACATCCTTCGTGGAAAAGCTTGTGGCGAACTTGAATATTTTATCATTCAGATTTTCGAAATGAGGCACTTTTTGCAGTTTATGATAATATTTACGAGCATGCTTATATGCATCGACGCGAACATCTTCATGTATATAAGCACTTTTTTTTCCGCAAACAATTAGATTTGTGTATTCATACTTTTCTATAACATCGATAACTTTTTTTATCGTTTCTTTAGACATTTCGCCTGAGAATATTTCTTTTCCCGAATCTATTACGTAAGCACCGTTCTCAGCAACGAAAGCTATTTCATTTTTAATTGATGGAAAAAAGGATTTAAGCTGATCATATTGATTGCCGCTTGCAACCACAAATTTTATTCCCCGTGCTTTTAATTCATGATATTGTTTCATAAAACGATCATTGTTATATTTCATGTCATCGTCCAAAAATGTTCCATCCATATCAACCGCTATTAGTTTTATGCTCACTTTTTCCTCCTTATCAGCTGAACATAAAGTGAACGCCCAATTTAACCAACTGCTCCCCCCTTATGCTTCTATTTTTTTAAAAAACCTTGGCAAATGCTCTTTATGCGCTTCAAGCATTTCATCTAAAATCGCTTTGCCGATTTTATCAGAAGGGACAAGCGGATTGATCGTCATCGCCAGCAAAGCTGTATCATAGCTTCCTGTTACAGCGGCTTCGGCGCCTACTCGTTCAAATGACTTGATTTGCTGAACGAGTCCCCGGACTGCAACTGGCAGATCACCATGAACGATTGGCCTTGGACCTTCCTTTGTAATCACACAGCTTACTTCAACCGCAGAGTCATCCGGAATACTTGCAATCGCTCCATTGTTGATTGTGTTAACCGGCTGAATATCACGTTTATCGTTATAGATAGACGAAACGAGACGAACGGCTGCGTCGCTGTAATACGCACCGCCGCGCTCCTCTAATTGAGGCGGTTTAACGGCCAGGTCGGGATCTTTGTACAGCTCAAATAATTCCTCTTCAAGCTTCTGAACGACTTCAGCTCTCGTTGTTCCCTTTTTAAAGTTTTCCAATTCTTTTTGCAGCATTTCATCTGTCTTATAATAGTACATATGATATGGACAGGTTAATACATTTAAGGCCCGAATAAATTCCGGCTCCCAGCCTTGCCCTTCGATGTTTTTTACAAAACTGCTGTTCTCCGGATCTGATAACAGCTCCATCACTTTCTCTTTTACACTGACTCCGTCGACGTATACATCCAATCCATATACCATATGATTGAGACCGGCGAAATCAATGCGAACCCGTGAATGATCAACATCCAAGAGCTTGGCGATCCCCATCTCAATTCCGATTGGAACATTGCACAAGCCGACGATTTTCTTATGGTCAGTGTAGCGAAGGACAGCTTCGGTCACCATTCCGGCAGGATTTGTAAAGTTGATTAACCAGGCATCCGGACATAGCTCTTTCATATCTTTTACAATATCCAATATAACCGGAATGGTACGCAGTCCCTTAAACAATCCGCCCGGTCCGTTTGTTTCTTGGCCTAAAACCCCGTGACTCAAAGGTATTCTTTCATCCTTTGCACGGGCATCAAGCAGCCCTACGCGAAACTGAGTCGTAACAAAATCGGCATTGTGTAAAGCTGATCTCCTGTCAAGCGTTAAATGAATTTCAATTGGAAGACCGGCTTTTTCAATCATTCTTTTCGCAAGGTTTCCGACGATTTCTAATTTTTCTTTTCCCGCTTCAATATCTACCAGCCATAATTCTCGAACCGGCAATTCATCGTACCGTTTGATAAACCCTTCTACTAATTCAGGAGTATAACTCGATCCCCCGCCTATCGTGACAATTTTAATTCCTTGTGTCATCCTCTTTACACCTCCGGGTAATTTAGCAAAAGTACTTATGGATCAATTGTATCTGCAGATGAGCAAGCCGGTAAATAAGCCGGTAACATGTTGTTTTTAATCACACAAGAAGTCATTTGTTGCACATATGTAACACTATGTTTCTTAGGAAGCAGGTATGCTAAGATGGAGTTAGCAGAAAGGGTCAAGGGAAGGAGAGCCCCGCATACATGTTTACACACGAGATCATCGCTTCGTTTAATGAACTGGAAACTTCTTTATACAATTACATTTGTCAAAATGGCGAGAAAGTCGTCTATATGCGAATCCGCGAATTGGCAGATGAAACGCACGTATCAACAGCCTCCATTCTGCGTTTCTGTAAAAAACTAAATTGTGAGGGTTTTTCGGAATTTAAAGTAAAGCTTAAAATGCAGTTAGAAAAAAATAAAAAGACGGTATTGAAGAGTTCCCAACATTCAATAGCCGAGTTTTTTGAGAGAACGTTAAAAGGAGACATTGAAGAAAAGATTGCGGAGGCCGCGCTTCTAATTACCAAAGCGGAGAGTGTCATTTTTATCGGCGTAGGAAGCTCAGGTATTCTTGCCGAGTACGGAGCAAGGTACTTCTCATGTTTAGGCAAATTTTCAATGTATATTAAAGATCCTTACTTTCCGACACATTCCCAATTCCGCCGCAATAGCATCACGATTGCTTTATCCGTCTCAGGTGAAGGCCATACTACAGTCACTCATCTTCATCAGCTCAAGCAAGAAGGAAGTAAAGTGATCAGTATTACAAATCATAAGCACTCCACCATTGCCAGAATATCCGACATTAATATCTCGTATTACGTGACGGAAGAGTGGTTTGAAAATGCTAATATTACTACGCAAATCCCCGTTATGTATATTTTGGAATCAATGGCTCGTGAAATACATAGGCTTAGTAATAAACAATCGAATTGATAACTTTGGCCTGATCTAGTATCTACTTGTGATCGCCCTTAAACATTCCTTAAGTTACAGTAGATATTTCATTAGCTTTACCAGCGGAGAAGCGGAAGAAGGGGAAATGAAGAAGAAGCCGGTCCATAAGTTCCGGCTTCCCTTTTATTTCACCAGGCCCTCAACCTAGCTATTGCAATTGATTTGACTTACACCAATTCAATTTATTTTTATTTATTCTGGGCAGTTCATGAGCTCTTTCAGCAAGAGTTTTGCTGAAACAGAGCCCTTTATACCGTTTGATTTTTTGACGCGCCCAGACCGAATATGAACAGCAGAATGCTGACCATAAGCAACAGTAATATTGGGAGGTTCCAGCTTGCCGTGACATCATGGAGCAAACCAAACAAGATCGGTCCTGTTGCAGCCAGCAAATATCCGACAGATTGGGACATACCAGACAAAGAAGCCGCATCGGTGGCATCTTTCGTCCGCAAGCTTAAAAAGATCATAGCCAAACTGAACGCACATCCCCCAGCAATTCCGAGTAAAATTGTCCAGAACAAAATAAGTGCATTATTGCCAAAATAAAGGCCACCTAATGAAACAAAAAACAGGACAGTCATGATGACAACCAGCAAACGCTGGTTCTTCATGCGTCCCGCAACGATTGGTACGATGAATGATACGGGAAGCGAAGCAAATTGAAATAGCGATAGCATCCAGCCAGCGCTGTCTTCATTCAAGCCCCGGCTTGTCATGACTTCAGGTAACCAAGCGATCAATACATAGAAAAGCAAAGACTGCAATCCCATAAAAAGTGTAATTATCCATGCCAACGGTGAACGCCACAGACTTCGCCGCGTCGACGCACCGCTAGTTGTTATTCCGGCTGACGCGTGACTCGCCCGCGCTTTAGGAAACCAGAATAGTGCGGCTATCAGAGCGAGCAGACCCCAGATTCCAAGTGCGCCATTCCAGCCAAAACCGAGATTGCGGGCGAGCGGGACGCTTACACCGGAGGCTATCGCACCGCATAAATTCATCGATACTGAATACAGTCCTGTCATCAAACCGACATTATGAGAAAAATCCCGTTTAACCAGACCTGGAATTAGCACGTTGCACACCGCAATCGCAAGCCCAAGCAAAACGGTGCCTGCAAACAAAGGAACTGTTGCGGACAGAGAGCGGACAGCGATACCTATCATGAGCAGAACCAATGCATAAAGTATAATCCGTTCCATCCCGAAGCGGCGCGCCAAGATAGGTGCGAAGGGGGAAAGAAGCGAGAAAGCAAGCAACGGCAATGTCGTGAGCAAGCCTGCCGCAGTATTTGATAATCCAAGGGACTCGCGAATCGAACCTACCAGTGGACCTACCGATGTCAGCGGTGACCGCATCGTCAGTGAAATAAGGACAATGCCTATGATGATCGGCAAACTCAATGAGAACGAAAGCTTTGCCTCAGTTGGCTTTGTACCACTTTGTACGCTCATAGCCGCTCCCCCTCTTCACCGGCAATAACATCCTTCGATTCCCCGATATAGCGATGAACTGCTTCCACGGCACGAGCAGCGTTTTGACCAACAATCGCTTCGACCAGTTGACGGTGCATTTCCAAGAAATCCGCATCTACTTCATAACGGGTCAGGCTTGTAATCGAATCTTGTAACGCTTCGGCGATATGACTGTATATTTCAATCAATATTTCATTATGAGATGCCTTGACAATATTTTGATGCAGATCAATATCGGCCGCTACAAAGCTATCAATGTCACCGAGTTCTGCCGCTGCCTCGCAGCGTTCCAGCTGAAGAAGAAGGTCGCGCGCCTCGTCATCGGTTCTGCGTTGTGCAGCAAGATGAGCTCCCTCTCGTTCGAGTGCATATCGAACTTCTAATGTTTGCAGCGTATCTGATCGCAAAATGCGTTTTTTCAACACGGCTCCCAAGGCACTTGAAGAGCAGACATAAGTTCCGTCACCTTGTTTCGTCTTCAAGAGTCCCGCATGTATCAATGCCCGAATTGCTTCCCTTAATGTATTGCGGCTAACATTCAACTCGTTCATCAACTCCGGCTCGGCAGGAATGCGCATCCCGACACCCCACTTACCAGATTCGATCATACTTTCTATTTGTAGTGCGACTTGCTCAACCAGCGTCTGCCGGTTTGTTTTCTGAAGCATGTGTCTATCCTCCTGTAATGCATTTATCAAACATAGGATGTTTGGTTATTTGGAATTTTATCATGCCTATGAAATTAAGACAACAAAAGTAACTTAATAATAGGATTAATGAAGATGAATTTTAACTTGCAATTTTCCCAAAACAAAAACAGATAGTCTGCAAATGGAAATTTAAATACCTTTTGGAGGGTAAAATGAATTGAGCCTTAGAAATATAAAAAGACCGCAAAGCCTTCTTAAAGAGAAGCGTTGCGGTCTTTGGTCTCTTTTTTACTTCGTATAAGTCAATGAGTTCCAGCGGAGTCCGCTGCAGATACATTCATTGATTGGTTTCCTCTACTCTATGCGGAGAAACCTGAATGTTTCAATCAGTTTTGGGATAAAAAACGTGTTGACGCTCCTCTGCTTGACTATTTAATATTCGATAGCTGGCCCCTCCAATATGAAGCGGAACATCCAATTTCTCTAAATTCGGCATACCATTTTTTAAGAAAAGCTCTTGATCTTGATATCTCTGTAAAACTTCTCCCGCAATCCACTCTTGATCGCCCAAAGTGGAAATACTGTGTACTTTACACTCATAAGCGAAATACGCATCAGTTAAAATCGGTATCTCAGCTTTTAGTCCTTCTTCGTATTGAATATGAAATGCTTCAAACTTATTTAAATCTCTGCCGCTATGGGTGCCTAATGCTTGAATGAGTTCCGAACATCTCCCCGGAAGAAAATTCACACCGAAAACGCCGCTTTTCTCAATCAATTTGTAAGTATATGTCTCTTTATTTATCGATATCCCATACATTCCGGGAGAAGATCCAATATACGTATGCCACCCGGAAGCCATTGCGTTTTTTTCACCTTTATATTGAGCCGTAACGACAGCTACCATTCCAGGGTAGGCGTACCAAATGGGTTCATCTATCGGTGCTCTCATCTTCATCGCTCCTTTTGTTTTAGATTCATTAAATTTGAGAGGCACACATCTAAGTCGCCAGGTACTTCTTCAGATGAACCATTCGTTTAGAATTTAATAAATGGGCTTCCAGCAGGCTTTTTGGCATGAGTAACCGAAGCGTCTTATTTTCTGCCATTTTTATACATCCTCCCTTTCGAATATTCATCAGAACGATGCATAAATCATAAACCCTATAGCAACTATAGGGTCAAGGAAATTGTTATTTTTTCCGCACTCTAAATTCTGTGAGGAAGTCTTCTTCTTTTAATGAGTTATAGCTGTTTGGAAAAGAAACTTGATATACTTTTCCATCCGTTTGAATACCATGTGATTCAATAAAATGGTACAGTTTTTGATAGTAGTCAAAATAATTTGTTGCCGTGCAATCAAATGAAATACATACATATTCGCCGGATGGGATTGTATCTATCCTCATGTTTTGTTCCCCTGTATCTATCTTTACTCCATCATAAATCGTCGTATAAACGCTGTTGCAATAAATGTCACCGGAATCTTTATAAGGCTTTAAATCATAAATAAGTCCATAATAGTTATCAACGATATCTCCTCTTTCTTCAAGAACTTCAGCCAATTTTCGGTAATACAAATCTGATTGGTCATGAGGATTCACTTGAGGTGCCCCTGCTTTTAAAATGGTTTGGCTTCCTATATGTCGAACATAAACCAGACCTTCTTCTTTCTTAGTGCGGATCTCCAATTGTTCATGAAGCTGGTTCTTTCTTCTTTGAAGCAATTGCCTGGCACGTTCGAGTTTTTCCATCTCACGCTCAATCACGCTTTCTTGCTCCTCAAGAAAGGCTTGCATCAGTTCGGGGGTACATGTATGTGAAATCATGCGCTTAATTTCTCCCAACGGCGTTTTAATAGATTTGAGATATTTTATAACATCTAAATAAAAGAACTGTTTAACATGGTAATATCGATAGCCATTATCCCGGTCTGTGCATTGAGGCTTGAAAATTCCGATCTTATCATAATAGCGTAATGTTTGAATGGAAATGTTATTTAGACGGGCTGTTTCCCCGATTGAAAAATATTCCTTCATCAATCTCATCCTTTCTTTTTTGCTAGTTCCAAGAATTCTTTCTTCGACTATACTATGACCTTCAACTGAACGATCTTGAGAAAAACCTGTTTAAGACGATCTTCTTTTTTCGTTCTTTGTTCAACATATCCACCAAGAAATGATCTTTCCTGTCTCATAACGATTGCTCGTTATGCAGGCACAAAAGAGAACAGCCATATCCTAATAAGGATGTGGCTGTTTTCATCGTTGGTGCTGGCTGGTTTAGTTGTATCTTATTAAGTAAGTGATGTTTCTAGATGAACGACCAAAAAAAGGTTTAATTTGAAAAAATATGTATATTTTCTTGAAATTATCATTTTTCATGGTACAATTGACTCGCACAAATAAAAAGTAAAGGGGTGAAATTTGACTTAATCTTATGTGCTCTATTTCTTTTGTCTAAAAACAGAGTCCCAAAACCAATAAATTAATGCCAAAAGAAAACTAAAAAGATATAGTTTATACGAAACAAAAGCAGTCAGACCGTAATTAGTCAATAAGGCTAAAACCCCACAAACGACAAGAGAAACTATAAAGTAAGTCAACAAATACCATCCATGAAATTTTTTTGGTTTGCGATTTAGAAAGATTTGTATCGGTGTAGCAAAGATTAAATAAGCAACAAACATAAACAAACTTATCGCTCCAAAAGACGAAAAACCAAACCCTTCTAAGAACATCAACGTGTAGACAATTGCCGCTGATACAACTGAAAAAACAACTGTACATAAATAACTAATAATCCCACCAAAAATACGCATTAATCAAACTCCCTTTCTCTTGAAATCAATTTTTTCAAAGATCGGAGGAATTCCCATGAGAAAGTTTTTTGTTCTATCTTTCTTGCTAATTCTGTTTCTTTGTTTATGTTCAATACCTAAAGGTTATGCGAAAGAGATCCCTGATATTGAAACAAAAGTAAAAAATGGACATGTTACATTAAAGGTAAACGAAAAAGGAGACGAATACAAGTTTTTCAAAAATGGCGCACCAGTTTACGAAGGTGATTCTAACGAATACAGTGATGATGTGTCAACGATTGGAGATAAATATAAAATAGGGATCTTTCAAAAAGATAAGTTAAAGAAAGTGGTTACTCTAAACGTCTCCAATGATTTAGGAGAAAAAGCTTTAAATTCATCTGAAGAATCTTATGCCGAAGATTTAATGGCTTACCAAATTCAAAACGGTCACTTAAATGTTATAGCTGATGCTGAAAGCGTTCAGCTTTCATGGGATGAACTCCCTGACAAAGACGGAGTATATGAGGTTTATAGAGACGATCAAAAAATAGGTGAAACAACAAATCAAGAGTTTATAGACTACCATGTGAAATCAGGTGAAAAATACAACTACTCTATCCAAGTTAGTTTGGACCCGCCTGAAGCAAAGAAAAAAGAGATCGAGAAAAAGATAAAAGAGATCGAGAAAAAGATAAAAGAATCGGGTTCAAACCTTTCAGAAGAAGAAAAATCTAAAATCATGAGTGTCGAAGGTTCCCTCTCTGCAGTTGTAGATATGCCGGAAAACAAAGAATCATACTTAGAATCAAAAGATTCTGTATTAGCTGATGTAACGACTGACGAAAACTTTTCGATACAAGGAAAGCTACCAAAGGATAATATGAAGGCATGGGATTATAAAACTTTCATTCCTTACAAAACTGTTGCAGATCCTAAACCAGAGATTTCAAAAACATATTTAAAGGGGGATAATAGAGGTTTTTCAGATACATCAAGTAAATACAGAACACAGTCGATGGTTAATACACAATTTCATTCGCCGACAAGCATAACCCTGTTTAAAGATGTCAGTCAATCTGTAAGATGTAGCGACCCGGACTGCAAAAAAGTCATCGAAAGAAAAACCGCCAGTAGCTCTGGAATAAAGCTGCATATTACTAGTAAAAAAAGCGATTATCTCCATTGGACTGTAACACATGCAGTTGGAATACCATTCGGAAGCTATTATCCAAAGATTGACTACAGTTATAATGTCATGCTGACGAAGAGTATGGCATCCATTTCAGGTAAACATGACAAGGCTCCAAATCATGAATTTTATTTAAGTGCTCCATCCGCTTCAAAGTCAACAACAATCTACAGATATGCGGTTAAATCAAAGGATGACTTTTGGAATTTGTGGTTCTTCGCTCCTAAAAAGTCTTGGAAAACTGAACTCTTTTAGAGTTTAATAGTACGCCCTCCCCCTTCTACTATAATAAAGAACTTTTTTTATCCTAACTAATAGAAGGGGTTTTTCTTCCTTTGTTGCAACTAGAACACGATACTTTGTTAGAGTGTACCGCACTGTGTATAGAAAACGAAATTCTGATACATCTGAAAACTCAAAAGGATGATTCACTACACGAACCCCTCGGCCAAGATCAAGAAGGAAATGAAATTTCACTGATTAATGTGCTGAAATCTGAAAATGAGGATGTTATCGACACAATCCAGTTAAATTTGGAATTAGACAAAATAAAAAGACACATCAATATTTTAGATGAGCGTGAAAAACAAGTTATATTCGGAAGGTTTGGACTTAATTTTTTTTTTAAAAAAACACACAAAAAGAAATTGTAAAGGAACTCGGGATCTCACGCAGTTATGTTTCTAGGATTGAAAAACGCGCTTTAATGAAGGTGTTCCATGAGTTTTATCGAGAAGAAAAGGAAAGGGTTAAGAAAGAAAAACAAGCAGAAAAGAATTTAGCCCTTCAATCATGAAGGGCTAATCATCTTAAAAAGTTGTTTTGGCTACATCTTTGCTTGCCATATAATCATTATTCGATGACTCATAGTCATCTTTTTCACCTTCGATAATCCAGCTTTTTTTCTCTTCATCATATTGTAATGTTACGATTTCTTCATCGAAATTTTCTTCAAGCTCTGAATCCATAAATTCATAAACCTCTCTCGATTTCAGATGAAATTCCACAGGAATATGGATCAACTGTTTTCCCCCGCTGCCGTTTTCGTAAGTCACCTTAGAAAAGTCAATGCGAGTACCCAAAGCTTTTCCTTCATAGTAATTTTCTTTGTCATAATTCTTAATCACATCTATGTAGCTTTTCTTCAAATTGTCTGAAACATTTTTGAGCTTATTTGCATCTTTTTTCACTTTAGCTTCATTTCTATCCTTAGCAAAATCATTGATCTGCGATTTTAATTTTTCTCTCATATCATCGTTGACTATTGGATTAGGTGTAAGGTTATATTCTTCCGTAGTGTCTGATTGGACTGTGACTGCCTCGCTTTTTCCTTCTCCCCATGGAAATTCAGCTACTCCTTGGAGCTTAATTCCGTCTTTTACGGGGCCAAACTCCATATTTTCGGAAATAGACTCTCCTGATTCTTTCCCATCAACAAGTACCTTTGTATTCGGAATGTCAGAGTTTACAGAAACCGTATCACCGCTAAAATTAAGGCTGGCGGTTTTCTCAAATTTTTCAGGATCAAAAAGCGTCACTTCCGTTTTATCATCAACCGTTGTATAATCATACTTTTTGCTGCCTTTAATGGTATATACCCCTGGTCCAAAAACACCTAGCTCCTTGGAATCCTTACCTTGCATATCAATTGTTTCACCGTTAAAAGTAACATTAGCTCCTTTAGCTGCATGTACTTCTAATTTATAACCACGGGCCTTTAAAACGTATTTTTCGCCCCCAAAAATCCCTTTCTCCTTTGTGATATAAAAAGGACCAATATTAGATATACTTTCCCCAGGATATTGCTGCGAAATTAAATTATTGGCTTTTCCATCTGACTCATAGTAACTGGCCTGTGCATTCAATAGCATGATTTGATCTTTATAATCAGACTCATCATCTTTTAAATACTTGATTATACTTTCGGCTTCCCTTTCTTCCCACTTCGTTCCATTGTCAACTTTAACAAGTTTCAATAATCCCTTAGCATCTTCTTGTTTAATTTTTTCTTCAAATTCTTTTGCGAGATCTGAAGGTTCAGGGGATCTCCCTAAAATAAATAAAATGATTGCAAGGATTGCCACAATTGGCACTCCAATAAATAAAAATTTCTTTTTCATAAAATCCTCCTTGTTTATGCTATTACATACTATTCTATCATTTAAAAAAGGTAATTTACCCTTTTTTCCTCCAAAAAATCCTTTAATTCTATAAACACAAAGTCCCAGCTTTTTAAGCTGGGCTACACAACATCCTATAAGCTCTTTTTTATTCCACACCTTCTACATTCACGTAAAAACACTCCGTTTTAAAATAAATTTATGATTATTAAAACAAGAACACAAGTCAACAAATATTAATAAAATAAAATAGATGAAAACAATTGTTATTCACCAATAAAAAATAACTCCTTTTTAGGGAGTTGTTTTACTCTCTCTCCTTTAGCTAATATCTTAAGCTTTTGTCTTATCAAAACGATAAAGTACAGGTTGCAAAATATATAAACAAAACACAATCCAAATAAAAAGAGAGAACCACTTTACTATTGAATTCCATCCGCTCCAAAAAGACATAAAATAAAGTATTGGCAAAATAAAAATTAAACCAAAAAGCAATTTTGAAGCTGTTGTTTCCTTTAGTGGACTTTTACATCTGGGGCAAGTTGGCGTTTTTGTTCTAATAAGCTTATATTTTTCTCTAAAAGTAAACGGTTTCCTGCATATCGGACATTTGCTCATTTTCTCTCTCCTTAACAGGGCTTACTTTGTAAAAACCAGCTTGAGCTTTGTTGTTTACTTTGTTTTTTCTTATAGTACCAAGTGGACTTATGCTTATATTTATATTGTTTGTAACACATGCTTCCATCTTTCACAGGCTTCGAAGTTCTATATTGCTTGATTTTTACCTTTATTAATTTATCAAGTGTCTCTCCTACTGCTAATGAAGTTAAGGTTAAAACTGTTTGTTTTACTCTGCTCGCAGGAACCCTGGTCCATATACTTGTCAAAGAAATTGCCGCTCCAACCAAAGTGCCTGCCGGAACGTTATTTGTTACAGTCCCCATGTATACTTCTTTGTATGCTGATAAGCCCATTTCAAATTCTTTCTTTGATTCTAATATTACACCGTTTAATAAGGTCATGCCCGTTGCAGGGTTATATTGAATATGAGTCGTATGTTTATTTTCCGTAACGATGGCTTCAACGATTCCATTTTCATGGTATGTTGTTTCCAGCGTAAAATGCATCTGCCCATCCTTTACAATTTCCCTTGTCTTTTTCCCTGAGTAATATAGATCGTCAATGGCAGTTTTATGTTCTACAAACCCTTCAGCCGAGACAAAGTCATATGGAGTCACAAAAGAACCACCTGCAAAAAGCAGTACTATTAAAACATACATTTTCTTTTTCACACTTCTCCCCCTTGAAAATCCAAATAATTACTTTACATTTTATAAAAAGGGGTTATTTTGCACAACACTTTTGTCAATACCAATTTCCTAAAGTCAATAAAACGCTTTTTGTATACCAGAGGAATGTTCGACATCTTGGACGGAAAAAAGTCATCGTCGGCCGTTTCGGCCATGATTCGAAGGAAGAGAAAACGCGAAGAAGCGGGGCTGTGGAAAATGTTTCAGAGGTTTGATCGGACGGAGAAGGAAAAGCGAAAATAATATCAGTCAGAGGCCGGGAGTAAGACAATATCGGCCTCTTGACTCTTTATTCCATGCGCTTGAACAGAAATTTTCTTTCATTAAAATCCTCTGCAAGGGATTGTAATGGCAAGACCGTCTTTCTGCCATTGGACAATGCCGCCGCTCAAACTCAAAACTTGTTTGAAACCGCCGTTAGCTTGCAGGATGCTGGCCCCTATTGCAGATCGGGCTCCGGAATGGCATTGCACAAGGATCGGACAGTCTTTTCTAATGTCATCCAGACGTTCTTGGAGCGTTCCCAACATGATGTGTTGGGCATTCGGAATATGACCTTCCTGCCATTCAGTCAGATTGCGAACATCAAGCACGTGCACGAATCCGTCATCGACTAATTTTGCGATTTCAGGTGGTGTAATCTCCGCGTACGATTCAAGTGAAAAAGCACCGCTTGCCAGGATTTTGTCACGATCTATAAACCCTGCCGCATTGTCAATGCCCACAGAGCGCAGCGCTTCCAGGAGTTCGTTCACTTCGGCCGGATTCGTTATGAAGTACACAGGACGAGTGTAGTCGATGAGCCAGCCCGCCCAGTTCGTAAACGCCTTGTTGAATGGAATGTTGATCGTGCCTTTGATATGCCCTTCAGCAAATTCTCGGGAAGGGCGGGTATCCACAATCTGCTCTTTTCCCTGCAATTCTTTCACTTGTTCAATCGACGTAATCTCTGGAACAGCAGAAAGATCTTTGAGCAATGGAGGGCCTTCTTTATTTACTCGTTTCATCACAGCGAAATACGTTGGCGGTTCAGGTTGCCCGTCAAGCAAGGCTTTAACGAATTTTTCTTCATCGGTGTATGCCATTGCCCAGTTAAACATCTTTTCGTAGCCGACAGTCGTAGTTGGAATGGCTCCCAATGCCTTGCCGCAAGCGCTGCCTGCGCCATGAGCCGGCCAAACCTGCAAGTAATCCGGGAGTTGTTTAAACGTTCCGAGGGACTTGAACATCTCTCTTGCCCCCGATTCTGACGTTCCTTTGATCCCCGCCGCTTTTTCGAGCAAATCGGGTCTGCCGATGTCGCCCACAAAGACGAAATCTCCTGTAAAGATGCCGATAGGACGATCCGCATTTCCTCCGCCGTCCGTCAACAGGAAGGAAATGCTTTCCGGGGTATGGCCGGGAGTATGCATAACCTCAAACATCAGGTTTCCGATGGAAAAGCGATCGCCCTCTTTTACAAGTTGATGGTTCAATTCATCGACATATTGGTATTTCCAGTCTGCGTCTCCTTCATTGGAAAGATACAGTTTCGCTTGATGTGTAGCGCCGAGTTCGCGAGCGCCGGAAACAAAGTCGGCGTGAATATGGGTTTCTGCGGCCGCTGTGATGTTTAGCCCTTCATCTTCGGCTGCTTGCAAATATGGTTTCAGATTGCGGCCGGGATCAATGATAATTGCCTCCCCTGTTTTTTGGCAGCCAACCAGATAGGATGCATGGGCCAGTTTTTCATCGTAAAAATAGCGCAATAACATGTTGTATTCCCCCTCTTGAAACATTTATCGGAATATATCCTTTTTTGAGTTCGCATCACATCAGTCCTTTTAACATGCCATTCCAATACATGATGGGCAGCAATCTTCTTTTTAACAGGTACATGCTGAATCGTTCCTTGGACTGATCAAATGGAAACGTTTCTTGCGGCACCTTGTGATAGTCAAACTCGGCCAGCACGAGTTTGTTGTATCCTGTAACCAAGGGGCACGAGGTATATCCATCGTACTTTGCATCTAATGATAATCCTTTGATCAAGGACAACAGATTTCGCACCAAAACCGGAGCCTGTTTACGAACTGCAGCTCCTGTTTTGGACGTCGGCAGGTTGGCACAGTCACCAATTCCGAAAACATTGGCAAACTTTTTGTGCTGCAGAGTGTACGGATCAACATCGACCCAGCCGCCGGCATCCGCCAATGCGCTTTCTTTGATGAATAGAGGCGCTTTCATCGGCGGCGTCACATGAAGAAGATCATATGCTAATACTTCCTGCTCTCCCGTATCCAAGTTTTCGAACAAGGCTTCTTTTGAATCAGGCCGAATTTCGATTAGATTTCTCTTGTACATCGTTTGGATATCCTTGCGCCGGACGACTTTTTCGAGCGCATTTGCGTATTTGGTGACATCAAAAATGGTTGATTTCGCCGATGCAAAAATCATGTCCGATTGATTGCGAACATTTGACTTGCGAAAATAGTCGTCTGCTAAATACATAATTTTTTGCGGAGCTCCCCCGCATTTCACGGGAGAATCAGGATGAGTGAAAATGGCGGTTCCGCCTTTGAAATTGCGGATATTTTCCCAAGTGCTGTCTACCGTATGATATGAATAGTTGCTGCAAACCCCGTTTTTTCCAACCGCATCTTTCAAGCCTTTGACCCCGTCCCAATCGATTTGCAAACCGGCTGCTGCCACGAGATAATCATAGGAAACGATCGTTCCTTGTTTTGTAAGAAGTGTGTTCTGATTCGGCCGAAACTCCGTTACAGCATCGCCGATCAAGTCGACACCAGCGGGAATTAAGGAAGCTAAATCTCGCTCGGACTCTTCCTTCTTCGCTGCACCGCCCCCAACCAATGTCCACAAAGGCTGGTAGTAGTGCTTTGTTTGCGGGTCAATGATGGCAATTTGTCCTTTGAGTTTTTTAGAAGCCCGGACGAGACGGGCGGCGACAGAGATGCCAGCAGTCCCTGCTCCTACAATGACAATGGTATAACGAGCTTGTCTTGCCATAGTCAACCACCTTTTGTTTTAAAAAGTTGCTGTTTGTCTTAAAGATGTGTCTCTCGTTTTTTAAGTTACCATCCATCTTCCTTTTTTTGTATAGGGGAACTCCCCTACTTTTATTTGAGCCCCGTCTTCCCAAGCTGCCAAGGTTAAGGGGCCGTATGTTACAACGACAGATCGAGATATTTATTTTTGATCGCATATTGAATCAATTCGTGTTTCGAGTCCAGATCTAACTTCTGCATCATATTCGTTTTGTGGTTTTCGACGGTTTTGACGCTGATTGAGAGTTTATCGGCAATCTCCTTATTGGCATAACCCAGCACAATGAATCTGAGAATCTCCTTTTCGCGGACAGTTAATACAGAGGTCGGCTTTTTGGGCTCTGAATTGAGCCATTGATCAATGATGTCTTGCGATACAGATGTTTTGTAGAAGAGATTGCCCCTGTACACTTCGACAATCGCCTGATAAAGCAACCGATAATGGCTGTTTTTCAAGACGTAGCCATGCGCCCCCGCCTCTATTGCTTTTTGGACAAAAATTTCCTCATCATGCATTGTCAAAATCACGATTTTAACAGAAGGATTCAACTTTCGGATCTCACTGCTCGCTGTGAATCCGTCCAACCCGTTCGGCATCGACAAATCCATCAGCACGACATCCGGTTTCAACTGTGCGGTGTTAAAAACGGCTTCGTTGCCATTGTTGCTTTCTCCCGCAATCTCGATTTCAGAAAAACCTTCCAAAAGGACACGGATGCCCTTGCGAATCATCATGTGGTCATCGACCAGCAATACCCTGATCACTCCCCCTCCCCTCCTTATCCTGTACTTTCACTTTAATCGTCGTACCTCTCTGAAGTGCGGAGTGAATTCGAAGACTTCCTTCCATCTGATCGACTCTCTCTTTCATATGTTTGAACCCCAAGCCTTCTTCTGTCAGGCCGCGTTCAAAACCAATGCCATTGTCCTGAATCATCAAAACGAGCTCACCATCTTCTTTGTACAGTATGACTTCAATAAGTGTCGCCTGCGAATATTTCAGGGCATTATGCAGCGCCTCCTGAATGATGCGGTACAAATTGATTTCCAAAATCGGCAGCAAGCGATTGCTGACATTGCTTGAGGCAAACGTAATAGAAACATCCTGATGAGTCTTGTTTAAGCTGGAAACAAGGTGCTCGACAGCAGGAATCAGCCCCAGCTGATCGAGACTGTGCGGCCGCAGCTGGAGAGCGTAGAGCTTGACGTCTTGGATCGCCTTTTCCAATTCATCGATGATTTCCTGCATGTACTCTCTAAATGTTTCTTCCTGCTCCATGCGCGATTGAATCGCTTGAATGCCAACTGAGACCGAATAAAGCGATTGCCCTACACCATCGTGCAGTTCCTGGGCCAGCCGCTTGTGTTCGTTTTCCTGAGCTTCTAACGTTTTTTGCAGAACCAGCTTGGAGATTCTGGCTTCCTCTTCCTTTTTCTTCATCGTTAAATCTTTCAGGACCAAAAGAACTTCCATTTGATCGCCGTTTTCAGAAATGACAGCCGTACTCATCTCCATGTCGACGAATCGCCCTTCATAGGTGGGCATCGAGGAGAGAAAATAAGGAACTTCTCGCTTGGCCAGCAAATAACAACGCGCTTCTCCCGCTTCCAATTTTCTCGTTTGGCAGTAGGAACAATACGGAACCTTGTCCCCTAATTTCCATCCCGTCATCTTCTCTGCGGACGGGTTCATCACCAGAATTCGGCGTTCCTGATCCATCATGATGATTCCATCCTGCAAATGGTCGAAGATCTGCCTTAAATAGCCGCTTTCCATTGAGATTCCTTCTTCTTTATACCGAGTCGGGTTTTGACACATCATGGACCCTCCCTTAGCTATCTATTCCTCATACAACTGATAGACTCTTTTTAACTTTTGTTCAAGCTGCTCAAAATGAACAAAACGCGCTTCTCTTAGACATTCGGTTCCCTCAATAAACAAAAGAAGCACAGGAACTGTGAAGACTGAAAACTTGCCGGCAACCTCCTCCACTCTATCAGCGTTGATATGCCCTAATTTAATCTTTGGAAAGCGAGTCAACAGTCCTCTAAGCTGCGGCAGAACAGCGTGACATACTGTACATTGAGGCCTTGATATATATATAAAACTTAATTTATGACCGGTTATAAACTTCTCAATTGCCACCATTGAAGTCAGCTCTGTAATCTCTTTCATCCAATTCCTCCTTTAAAATGAAATTTTCTCTGATCTGTTTATCTTAAATATGAATTTAAAATATCAACCTAAACTTTCACTGTTGTCATCATAATAACGAATATCAGAATCCTTGTGAGAAACGGGCACCGATCAAGAGTTTTACCGGCCAGAGAAGGGAAAGTGCTCATCTTATTGACTCATAATTGTTTAACTCCCATAATACCCATTAAACCAATAAGTTTTTTCACAACTATTTAAACCTGTCCAAATCGCCATTATTAAAAAGAATGTCATCCAGCGCTTGAAACGATGATTGAATGCGATCGAGTTTCCTAACATGAAAGCAATCGACTATTGAACCTGTTGGGGCTTTCATTTTCAAAGGTATCCTAACCAGATTTTAATGGCTGTCGCTGCTATTAATAGAGCTAAAACCCATTGCAGGAATTGTGTATTTACCTTTTGTCCAACTTTTGCGCCAAGAGGAGATGCAATTAAACTAGCGATCATAAGAACCAGAGCCGGCCCAAAAAGCACCTGTCCGGTCATTACTTTTCCAACTGTTGCGCCGATAGAGGAAATAAACGTAATCGCAAGAGATGAAGCAACGGTGATTCTTACAGGAATATTTAAAATCGATAACATAATAGGAACTAAGATAAAAGCGCCGCCAGCTCCTAAAACACCTGATACGCCGCCAATAATAAAGGCTAAGGACGAAGCTAACCATTTTTGAAATGTGATTTCTTCGCCTTCCCTATGTTCTTGTCCTTTTTTAGGTGTAAACATTAATATAACAGCTATAATAGCCAAAATTCCGTATATGAAATTCATTCCTTGTTCAGATAAACGATGAGAAAAGTAACTTCCCAATACACTCCCAATCAGGATACTGCTTCCCATGTAAGTGATTAATGGTTTATTTAAAAAACCACTCTTACGATAAGCCCAAACACCGCCAAGTGTTGCAAAGAACACTTGAATCGCTCCTATCCCTGAAACTTCATGGGCTGTTAATGACATCACTCCCGCTAGAGAAGGAATGTACAACAACATAGGATAATTAATAACAGATCCGCCAATACCAATCATTCCGGAAATAAAAGCGCCAATAAACCCTATCATGAAAATCGTGATCATAAAGGCAATATCCACTTTGGTTTCCTCCTTTTCAAAGGAAAAGGGTATCTTTTGATTCGATACCCTTTTACATCCATTAGCCTTTTTTAATCCAGACTTTCAGTACATCGCCCTCTTCAGTTTGCTCTAAAAGGTCATGTCCGCCAGATTTAGACCAAGCATCAAGATCATTTTTAGCTCCCTTATCTGTTACATGAACTTCTAATATTTGACCTGATTCCAGTTCATTCATCGCTTTCTTTGTTCTGACGATTGGCATTGGGCATGCCAGTCCTTTTGCGTCTAATACTTTATCTGATTTCATATTCATCTCTCCTCTTTTTAGATAGAAACTTGTGTTACCGAATTGCACATCGGTTTGGCCCAATCTCCATCTCACGCTGTTTTTCTTCATCAGGATTGATTTTCCCCATGTTTGTTTCACGAATTTCTTGGTATGCATGAGGTTGCGGAGGCAAATGATCTGTCACCAGGTGTCTGAATTCTGTTTCATTCGCAATGTTCAAACCATGGTTCTCGGTAAATAATGTACTTAGTTTTTGACCAACACTTCCATCCTCATTTAGCTCATCAATGATCATAAAGTGTGCCGGTAATACGATTAAATCCTTCGATAACGCTTTGTAGCGGCTATAAAGCGTTTTTCTTAAATCTCCTACCCAATCTTCTGCCATACCTGCTAAATCTGGTCTGCCAATGGAATCGATAAACAAGATATCTCCTGAAAGAAGATACTGATCATCGACAATGAAAGAAGTGGAGCCAATGGTGTGCCCAGGAGAATAAATCGGTTGAATTTTAATCTTTGTATTTCCGATGATGATATCATTTCCTTCTTCCAATGGTTGATAATCGAAGACCACTTCTTCAGCATCTTTCGGCGGCAGCCAATAGGTTGCTTTTGTTTTTTCAGCAATGATTCTGCCGCCTGAAATATGGTCTGCGTGAAGATGTGTATCAAATACGTGAGTAATCATTGCGCCTTTTCCCTCAGCAAAATCTATAAAGACATCCGCCATGCGTGTCGCATCGATAATCGCTGCTTCACCATTGGAAATGACCATGTATGACAAGCAGCCTTTCCCGATTCGAACAAACTGATACACTTCACCGCCGTCTTGTAAATCCCCGACTTTTACCGGCTCTAAATGCTCACTCCATGCTTTCATCCCCCCCTTAAGATAGGATACAGAAAGACCTGTTTCAGAAAGCATTTCAGATACCATGACGGATGAACCTTCTTTTGCGCATACGACTAGCACTTCTTTATCGGATGGAATGTTCTCTAAGATATCTTCTACGCCATCTAAAAGATCAAAATACGGTACATTTAAATGGTCAACATCATGCCCTTCAATCTTCCAATCGCTAAAATCATGTTCATTACGTACATCCAGAATAAACAAAGGTACCTTGTTAAAGATTTTTTGTGTCACTTCATTTGCGGTAAGTGCTTGTACGGCCATGTTTACATACCTCCTTTTTCTGTTTGTCCTGTCCATTCACGCATACCGGAGACAACGTTAATCACCTTTTTAAATCCTTGTTTTTTCATCGTGTGGGCTGCCATTTCACTTCTTCTTCCCGAATGGCAGATAATATAAATTTCATCATCTTTGTTTAACTCGTTAGAGCGCTTTTCCACTTCACCAAGAGGGATATGCACTACACCTGGAATATGAGCTTCTTCATACTCCTCTGCCTCGCGGACATCTAAAATATTAAGAGGCTCATCACTTTCCACTTTCTGTTTGAAGGCTTCTAATGAAATCTCGGGAATTAAAGATGCATTTTCTGATGAATAATTTCCTCCTTTTCGAAGAAAATGACGAAGTATTTCTCCCTCTGTTTCAGTACCTAGATATTCATGCCCTGTGCTTTTTGCCCATGCTTGCAGGTCTGCCGTAGAACCTTTGTCTGTTGCTTGAATTTCTAGTATTTCACCAGCTTTTACATCTTTCATTCTCTTCTTCGTTTTTACGATAGGCATTGGGCACGCCAAGCCTTTAGCGTCTAGAACAATATTTGCTTTCATCATTTTTTCCTCCTTCTCTCTTATAGGGGTGGGGGTATACCATCAGATAAAAAATCGGTGTTAATGCCACGCATTCATGCCGCCTTTTATATTTGTGATATGTTTAAATCCTTGTTTTTTCAATACTTTACTTGCCTTTAAACTTCTCATTCCACTTTGACAGATCACAAATACGGCTTTATCTTTCGAAAGCTGATCAGTTTGGCGAGGCAAGTCAGACAAGGGAATATTTTTGAACCCTTTAATATGCCTTGTCCGGAACTCACGGGGTGTTCGTACATCGATAAACTGTTTGTCTTTATTTTTCAATTCTGACTGTAAATCAGCAGTTGTTATTTGTTTGACACCTTGAATTGGTAAAAAACGGCGAAATACAATCCAAAGTATCAATAAAATGAGTATCGCAGTCATGATTGCGCCGCGATCCATCATATTTATTATCCTCCCTCCATTAGATAAATAAGTTGACATTACCTTCTTCAGCATCTGCTAAATAAGCTGCTACTCCGGCATAGTCGATATCATCTAATAGTTCTTTTTCCTGCAAACCAAGAAGATCCATTGTCATCGTACAAGCTACAAGCTTCACATCCTGGTCTTGAGCCATCTCGATTAACTGTGGCAATGTCAGCGCGTTATGCTTTTTCATAACATTTTTAATCATTTTAGGACCCACACCCGCAAAGTTCATTTTAGATAAACCCATCTTATCAGCACCGCGAGGCATCATTTTTCCAAACATTTTTTCAAGAAACCCTTTTTTCACTGGAACAAGTTCTTCTTTACGCAAAGCGTTTAATCCCCAAAAAGTATGAAAAATCGTCACTTCATGATCGTAGGCAGCAGCACCATTTGCAATAATATAGGCCGCCATTGCTTTATCATAATCTCCGCTAAATAAAACAATTGTTGTACGTTTTGTTTGTTCTGTCATGTTTAACCTCCTAGCCTCCATATACCTATAGGGGTATATGGAGATTAAAAATTTTTTCTGAAGATCTGCTATTAGCCAACTCGTTAAATACCGGTAGGGGTATATTATAAAACATATATAAATTCGTCAACCTTAAATTATAGGTTGATGAATTTTTTATCGGCTCTTTACCAATAAGTCGACCGCTTCTTTTACTAAGCTGGATGTGTCTTCTCCCTGTTCCAAGCTTTCACGAACACAATGTTCAAGGTTTGTACTCACAATAACACCTAATGCTCTATCCATTGCATTACGAGATGCTGCCAATTGAGTGACGACTTCTCTACAGTCTTTTCCTTGCTCCATCATCGTCAATACACCTTTAATCTGTCCTTCTATCCGGCGCAAACGATTTTTAATCTTTTGATCATACTCCATATCGCTAAAATCCTTTCTTTTATTAATTTCCGCTTTGCAAGTTGCCAATTCATAACTGTTCACAAGAATACCTTTGCGCTTTAGACAACGAACGCCTAAATTAAATTCTACCCTGTAACGAGCTATTATGTGTATCTTATCACGCGGAATCTCTAAATAAAAACGTTTTAGATACGCGTATGGGAATGTTTAAAATAAAATCTTCTGATAGATCGGGTACATCGTTTAATCGCGCATATCTATGATTGCCATATCTGCGGCTTTTTTTCATCCGGTTATAGGATCATAACGTTCGAATGATGATAAGCAGAAATGATATAGCTAAATCATTAATTTTATTGACACCACCTTATAAACTTTCTTTATCGCTTACGAAGTAATATTATACCCCATAGGGTATAAAGTCAAGCACAAAAGTTAACTTCTTATCTCCTAAAAATAAGAAACAAGCTGATTTATCAACTTTGTGCACATCGACGTCTCGGACGGCCGACAAAAAGAATCCATCACCACACGCTTCGGTCTTGATTTGAAAAAAGAGAACACAGAACGGGAAATCGCAAAGGATCTCGACATACAATGGAGCCATGTGTCCGAACCCGGAAAACGGGATCGATGAGGATGTTTCATGAATTTTACCGGGCGGAGAATATGAAGCTGAAGAAGAAGATGTGCCGCATGAGAAGCCGGATCGTTTTTCCGGCTTCCTTTATTTCATTTCAAAAAAACAAGAAATCACTTTATACTACTGGATATAAACATTGAGGCATCTTGATTCATAAAAATACGATGTCCGTGATAGAATGTCTTCATTTCAGTTGATTTAAATCCAACATCGGATAATCTTTTTTTCAATTCTTCGTGCGAAAAACCGCTGTGAACTTTCGGATGTTGAATTTTATCGTTTTGGTCAAAATCAATAATCATGAGCTTTCCGCCATTATTTAAAACACCGAACAATTCTTGTAAAATTTTATCCGTATCCGGAATATGAAGAAGGACGAGTGACATTAAAACGATGTCTGCCTTCAGTTCAGGAGTTTCTTCGGTAAAATCTGAATAAAGCACTTTTGCATTGGCAATTCCTTTGCGAGAAATTTTAGCATTAGCCACCTCCAGCATTTGTTTGGATGAATCGACCAGCAAAATAGAATGCACTAAATCTGATAATTCTAAACTAATGAGACCCGTACCGCTCCCATAGTCGATTAAAGATTTTGATTGACTATTTCGCAATTCCTGTCTTACTTCATCAACAATCACTTTTGCTAATTCAATTCTTTCTTCTGTATCATATCGTTTTGCCATCTGTTCAAAAACGTTATTTTCCATATTCCACTTCCTATTTATTTTTAGATGGTTTACTGAAAACTATGCTAACACCTTACATATTTCCGTTTGAAACCAAGACGGCCTCTATCAATATCCATTTGAATATTTTTGGAAGCATTCAGGATACTGCTTTTTTTCTTGCCTCGCCTGAGTTCGACCGGGCCTACTGCTTTTGCGGTTTCAACCGCCTTTTCATGAAGCGGCAAATATGAAATCCCGACTGTGTAGATAAAGTTATTCATAGCCGATTTTGTTCGATCCGGAGAATCGTGAATCGCATGTTCCACCTGATCAAGCATACCGGCAATTTTGGTCACATTAAATTCATCGTCCGGTCGATTACCTAAAAGCCAGCAGTAACAGCTCCAGCCTGCCGACATTTTAAGCTCTTCACCGCTTGAAATCCATTTATCTGCGACAGCTTGCGCAAAATCGGTTTCTGCCAAAGTTACGGCAACAACATAATCAGAAAGCATATAAAAATACGCCGCATCGATCCAGCGCTCGAAATCAGCTTCAGTCATTGTGATTGGGTCAGCAATAATGCCGGCAAAATACATGGCATCGTAGTTCCCCGTAGCGTAAAGCTGCTCCGCCAAAGGCTGATTTTTCTTGATTTTCTTTGCGAGCGGCTTCATTTTGCCTGTAGCCACACCAAAAAGCGGTTCGTGTGCACCATTCGTTATGTATCTTTTTTTCATATTTTCGGTACCCAGCGCTTCAAGTTCCTTCATAACCGTTTCAAAATCCATGCTTTCACTTCCCTCTGTAAATTAAATTCATTTCTTTGATTCCATTATCATGCTCTTTCGCTTCATCTAATCAATACAAATCAACTTTATTTGTTTTTTGCTCTCCATAAACGGTACATCATGATCCTCATCTTTTTTAGCGGCTGTTTTGTTTCTAAGTCTGATAAAAACTAAATTTCCTCTGCATATCATTTATATTTATTATGTGAAACATTTTAACAAGCAGAAAGGGGTTGTTTTTGACCGCCATTCCTCTTAGACAAACAGAGAATATATGAAATCGTCAGCGGAAAGCCGATTTTCTCTTACCAAATCCCGGATACCCGGTGTTGAGCGCAGTCTGCGATGCCGTGAGAATGCGAATGACTGATTCAATGTTATTGCACCACTTTTCTATGAGTTATTTACAAATCATAAATATTACGATTTGTATTTTGAATTATAGACAATCACATCTATAATTTCAATGTTAGCAGACTCCTATTCTTAACACTGCCTGGTTAACCCCTGCGATATTCGTAAGGAGAAGAAAATTCCAGACGTTGACGTTTTCCAAAGAATGCCCTACAATGAGATCGTAACTTTAACTTTTCAGGAGGATTATTAAAAAATGACACACTCAATGAGACTTCGTTTCCCAACTTTGAACCAGTAATTAAATACGTTCAAAGGCTCTGTTTGTGTATGCAGAGTAAACGGGATCAGTCTGTCCTTTTTTAATAATCTTCAATTTGCATATAAAATTTGTAATTTGTAGAAAGGCGGATCGTGCTGCCTTTCTTTTTTGTTTAATCCTTTTTTCAAACGGCTGAGAAAGGCTTATTTGGTTATGGAAATACCGTGGATTCATCCTTAAAGGATGGCTCTTCCCTTTACTCTGAATCACAGGCAGACCGCCTGTGATTTTTTATGATGAGAGGAAGAGGAAACATGAAGAAAAAAAATCATAAGTACAGAGGAAAAAAGTTAAAGCGCGGGGAATATCCGAATTTTTCCGGACAGCATTTGATGCATAATAAAAAATTAATTGAAGAAATTGTGGATCGGGCAAATATTAGCATAGACGATACGGTTTTAGAGTTAGGAGCGGGAAAAGGGGCTTTGACAACTGTGCTAAGTCAAAAAGCCGGTAAGGTATTGGCAGTGGAAAACGATTCTAAATTCGTTGATATACTCACACGTAAAACGGCACAGCATTCAAATACGAAAATTATTCATCAAGATATCATGAAGATTCATTTACCAAAAGAAAAGTTTGTGGTGGTCTCTAATATTCCCTATGCCATCACAACCCCCATCATGAAAATGCTTTTGAACAATCCTGCAAGCGGATTTCAAAAAGGGATCATCGTAATGGAAAAAGGGGCTGCTAAACGTTTCACATCAAAATTCATTAAAAATTCCTATGTTTTAGCTTGGAGAATGTGGTTTGATATTGGCATTGTCAGAGAAATATCGAAAGAACATTTTTCTCCCCCTCCAAAAGTGGACTCGGCAATGGTCAGAATAACACGAAAAAAAGAAGCGCCTCTATCACATAAACATTACATTGCGTTTCTTGGGCTTGCTGAATATGCGCTAAAGGAGCCGCAAGCCCCTTTCTGTGTTGCTTTACGCGGAATTTTTACCCCGCGTCAAATGAAACACTTAAGAAAAAGTCTAAAAATCAACAATGAAAAAACCGTTGGAACGCTCACCGAAAACCAATGGGCGGTTATTTTTAACACGATGACTCAATATGTGATGCACCACAAATGGCCAAGAGCAAATAAGAGAAAACCCGGAGAAATATAAAGAAAAAAAGCTGCTGACGTCTCGTCAGCAGCTTAAGCTTTTCCGGAGGGATTCAGATGTCCCTGTCAACATTCCTTTTGCCCGCTTATAGCTTTCCAGTTAAAAACTGCGCCTCGCCGAGGCCGAAACTCCAATCGGCATCTCCATTTTTTGTGATGGACACCATGACATCTTCAGGTGAAATGCCGCATTCCGCTTCAAGCTTTTCAGCAAGTAAAGCGTACAATTTCTCTTTTTGGCTTTCCGTTCTTGTTTTACTGGTGATGCTGATCACAACCAGATCCTTTGATCTATTCAATCCCAAGCCTGTATCTTGGATAATAAGCTCATTCGCCGGATGCTGATGGACAATTTGATAGCGGTCTTTCTCCGGAACGCTAAACGCTTCTACCATCGCATCGTGTGCAGTATCTAATAATTTTTGTAATGCTTGTTCATCACGGCCTTCTATTAGATCGAAACGTAATAATGGCATTTGTTTATCCCCTTTTTGATCATTTTAAATTTCGTTAGCAAAATAACAAGAAATAATGTCTGCTAACTTGATAAAAACATAACACATAACCAAAATATATTCAACAATTGATCATCTTTTCATCTGCTTTATCAGTATCGAAGATATAAGGTCTGTATTATTAAAAATTAGTTGACACCCGTTCTTTAGGAGATGAGTATGTACATAATAGTTAATCAAAACATGACAATAATATGATCAGAAAATGCTTTTTTTGTCTTCCAGTCAAATGAAATCGAATGCGGTTAAGGCGGAAATTACGAAGACCGCCTCCTTCTTTATCAACACTCTACTTATTTCTTAAAAAAAGGGACAAGCTTTCTCAACACGAATATGATGAAAATAATAAAAACAAATAAAGGGATAAACCCAACCAAGCTAAAACTTGTAAGCATAATAAGCTCCTTTCTTCATATATCCATTTAGTCCCTGCTCCAGTTTACGTTATCCACATTTTAAAAATATAATATAGATGTAAATGATATATTAAAAACAGATTTGTATACAAAAAAATCACCATCCAAGATTACGGATGGCGATTTTCTATTATTCAAGGTTGGCATGATTTCCATACATGTTATGAGTATTCAGCCCTTTCATTTCCATGATTCGCAATATGATAGCGTCATAATACAATAAAAGAGTCTGTTCAAAAAGCGAGCCCATCGGTTGTATCGTCTGTTTATTGCCTGTCGTTTGATCTTTTGGGGAGCCGGGCAGCTCCAGTATCAGGTCAGATATTTCAGCTATCGGCGAATCTGGAGAGATCGTAACTGTCGCTACAGTGCCTCCGATATCTTTTGCCTTTTCCGCCATATGAAGCAAACTTTCCGTTTTCCCTGATCCTGTGCCCACAATAAGCAAGTCTTTTTCGGTAAATACCGGTGTTACGGTTTCCCCTGTTACAAACGCATTGATCCCCATGTGCATTAATCGCATAGCAAATGATTTCCCCATTAAACCAGAGCGGCCAGCACCGGAAACAAACACTTTTTCAGAAGACAAGATAGTGGATATTAAGTCTTCTATACCTTCCGCTTGATTTTGAGACGTTGCATGATCAAGCTCTGCGATGATCGCTTTTACATAATCATAAGTCTTCATGTTTATTGGATCATCTGCTTCATTTTTGCGGCTGCCGCAGCTTTATCGTCTTGATTTGCAATACCGCCCCCGACAATAACCAAATCAGGTTTTAATTTAACGACTTCGGGCAGTGTATCTAATTTAATTCCGCCTGCAATAGCCGTTTTAGCGTTTTTCACAACATTTTTAATCGTCATTAAGTCTTCAAATGAATTTTGGCCAATGGCTTGAAGGTCATAACCGGTATGGACACAAATATAATCGACACCAAGCTCATCCAATTCCTTAGCACGCGATTTGATGTCTTTAATCCCAATCATATCCACCAGGATTTTGTTCCCTTGCGCTTTCGCCTCTTCTACAGCGCCTTTAATAGACATGTCTTCAGCAGCCCCTAAAATGGTGATGATGTCGGCTCCTGCTTCTGATGCTTTCATCACTTCATACCCCGCCGCATCCATAATTTTAAGGTCTGCCAGCACTTTCAAATTCGGGAAAGCGGCTTTCATCTCTTTCACTGCACGGAGTCCTTCATTTATCACAACCGGCGTACCGATTTCTACAATATCAATGTATTCTTCTACTTCTTTTACTACTTCGATGGCTTCCGGTATATTGACTAAATCTAATGCTAACTGTAATTCCACTTACAATCACTCCTGTTTGAATTAAGAATTCCGCGGATTATTCTTTTCATATTTTGTTACATCAAGAGTATAACAAGGGGAAAATTCCATTAATAGTACGCACTTTTTTTTTACATACTATACTTTTCCTCATATGGTATAGAAAAAGATACTGTCTCCAAAACAGTATCTTAAAGTCAATCATTCTATTCATCATCTTTTGAAAAGTTCGTTTCTATATAATTTTTACCCCATTCATACATCGCCTCTAATATAGGCATTAAACTTTCTCCTTGTTTTGTTAGGGAATATTCAACTTTTGGGGGAACAACCGGATATACTTCCCTATGTACAATATGATCCTCTTCTAATTCACGCAGCTGATTCACCAGCATTCTTTGCGTAATGCCGGGCATCAAAGCTTTTAATTCTCCGAACCTTTTCGTACCTTCTTTTCCTAAAAACCACAAAATCAGCATTTTCCACTTTCCGCCGATAATGTTGAGCGTCAGCTCCTTCTCACAATTAAATGTTTTATTTTCCATTCGTGACATATGAATTCTCTCCTTATGAAATGACTAAACAATGAACATCTATCACATCATTGTAAAAGAACTTTGTTTAACTAATCAATCATCGCGTTTTTGCAGATTCCATTATTCACCATATCATCATGCGGATTTGCCCATCATGACATTGTCAATCTTCTTATCCATTCGGGTGAAGGAAACATGACAAGTGTCATGTTTGAAGCATGATGTGTGCTACTACAAAGACATCTCTCTGTACCGTAAACTTAACTTAAGACCCATTTATGAGAGGATAACTTTACTATGACTGAACAAACCACCACACACAAACAAAAACAGTTAACAAAACAGGTTGCTGCATTTGCCCAGCCTGATACCAAAAACAGTCTCATTCAGCTCTTCAATACGTTTATTCCTTTCTTCGGACTGTGGTTTCTTGCCTACCTCAGCCTCGATGTCTCCTACCTCCTTACATTAGGAATAACGGTGATTGCCGCAGGGTTTTTGACGAGAATTTTCATTATTTTTCACGACTGCTGCCATCTTTCCTTTTTCAAACAAAAACGCCTTAACCACATTCTCGGCTTTTTGACAGGCGTTCTGACTTTATTTCCTTATCTTCAATGGCAGCACAGCCATTCGATTCATCATGCGACAAGCAGCAACCTAGATAAACGCGGAACAGGCGATATCTGGCTGCTGACGGTAAACGAATATAAAGCCGCACCTCTACGCACAAAAATCGCATACAGACTTTACAGAAATCCGTTTATCATGTTTATTCTCGGACCAATTTATGTCTTTCTGATCACAAACCGCTTTAACAAAAAAGGTGCAAGACGAAAGGAACGTGTGAACACATACCTTACCAACCTTGCAATCGTGGCATTGGCTGCTGTCTGCTGCCTGATCTTTGGCTGGCAATCGTTCTTGCTCGTACAGGGTCCGATCTTTCTGATCTCAGGTTCGATCGGCGTCTGGCTGTTTTATGTTCAGCATACATTTGAAGATTCTTATTTTGAAGCGGATGAAAACTGGAGCTACGTTCAGGCGGCTGTGGAAGGAAGTTCATTTTATAAGCTCCCGAAACTGCTTCAATGGCTTACAGGCAATATCGGGTACCACCACGTTCACCATCTGAGCCCAAAGGTGCCTAACTATAAACTTGAAATCGCACATGAGCAGCACGAACCACTAAAAAACGTCCCGACCATCACTTTAAAAACAAGCCTGCAATCACTCGCGTTCCGGCTTTGGGATGAAGAAAAAAAGCAGTTTGTAACCTTTCGGGACATGAAACAAACATCTTCCCATCTTCCGCAGGATTCAACGGAAAAACAGAAGCTGCGAAAGAACGCCTGACGATGAGGAGGTCTTCTTATATCAACAAGAAGGCTTCCTTATTTATTGTCGGATGATGCAATCCGGCTCAGGCAATGGTAAAGTTACTCTAAAGATGAAAAGCTGAAAACGAGGTTATATCATGTTCAAAAAGCACTTTGCATTTCAAAAACTTAACGGGATCTCGCCGTATATATGGACGATATTTTTCATCCTGCCTTTCTACTTTATCATGCAATCATCATCTACCCTTGTCATCGTCGTCGGCATCATTTTGACACTTTTATTTTTTGCGGTATACAGATTTGCGTTTGTTTCAAAAGGCTGGGACATTTATTTGTGGGCGTTTATATTAATCGGCATTTCAACCGCCTCAATTATGCTGTTCAGCTATATTTATTTTGCTTTTTTTATCGCGTATTTTATAGGGAACATAAAAAAACGAGCCCCTTTTCACATTTTATATTACGTTCATTTAATAAGCGCAGCCGTCGCTGCCAACTTCAGTCTCGTGTTAAAAAAAGAATTTTTTCTGACACAAATTCCTTTTGTGGTCATCACTCTCATCAGCGCGATTTTATTGCCGTTCAGTATCAGAAACCGCAAGGAGCGCGAACGCCTTGAAGAAAAACTCGAGTATGCTAATGAACGGATTGCCAATTTGGTAAAATTAGAAGAGCGGCAGCGGATTGCCCGCGACCTCCACGATACACTTGGACAAAAGCTGTCTCTGATCGGTTTAAAAAGCGACTTGGCGAGAAAATTAATTTACAAAGATCCCGATCAAGCCGCGCGTGAACTGAAAAGCGTTCAGCAAACTGCGAGAACTTCTTTAAATGAAGTCAGAAAAATTGTATCCTCCATGAAAGGCATTCGGCTCAAGGATGAAATGATTAACATCAAACAAATTCTCGAAGCAGCCGACATTGCGTTCATCTATGAAGAAGAAAAATTGCCGGAAAATATCTCATTGCTTAATGAAAACATATTGAGTATGTGCTTAAAGGAAGCTGTCACTAATGTCGTCAAACACAGTCAGGCTAAAAGCTGCCGCATTGACATCCAGCAGCTCTGGAAGGAAGTTGTCATTACAGTGACTGACGATGGAACGTTTCAAGGTGAAGAGAAGTACTTTTCAAAAGGACACGGCTTGCTTGGCATGAGAGAACGGCTTGAATTTGCAAACGGAAGCCTACACATTGATACAAAAAACGGCACCAAGCTTACCATGTCAATTCCTAATAACTCAAAATAAACAAAAAAGGATGGCTTGCATGATTAGTATATTTATTGCGGAAGATCAACAGATGCTCTTGGGCGCTTTAGGATCACTACTGAATTTAGAAGATGATATGGAAGTCGTCGGCAAAGGCACAACCGGACAGGATGCCGTTGATTTCACAAAAAAACATCGGCCTGATGTATGCATTATGGACATTGAAATGCCGGGAAAAACGGGGCTTGAAGCTGCCGAGGAACTAAAGGATACAGGCTGCAACATTATTATCTTAACCACTTTTGCCCGCCCCGGTTACTTTCAGCGGGCCATTAAAGCAGGTGTTAAAGGCTATTTGTTAAAGGACAGCCCAAGCGAAGAGCTTGCGAGCGCCATCCGCAGCGTCATGAAAGGAAAGCGGATCTATGCGCCTGAATTGATGGAAGACATGTACAGTGAGGCCAATCCCCTCACAGATAGAGAAAAAGAAGTGCTCGAACTTGTGGCTGACGGAAAAAACACAAAAGAAATCGCCCAAGAACTCAGCATCAAAAGCGGAACCGTGCGAAATTATATCTCAATGATTCTTGAAAAGCTTGAGGTCAAAAATCGGATCGAAGCCATTACCCGTTCAAAGGAAAAAGGCTGGTTTAAATAAAAAGAGAATCTTGGCATATCTCCAAGATCCCCTCGACGAATCAGCCGCTCCCACGGCGGAAACGTTCCTTTTCTACACGAACATTTTCTTCACAAGCTCGCGGTTGCGCTCTTTGAAAACCTCATTATGTGACGACACCATCGCACTCTTGTGTGCTTCGGGATCGATAAAGCGCTTGGCGCTGTTGACCGCGTTTGCCGCATCCTGAAACGCTCCGGCGATCAAGTGCAGCTTGCCTTCATAATGCACAATATCCCCTGCCGCATACAGTCCGGGCACGGAAGACTGGCAGTTGGCGGTACCTTTAATATAATAGTCATCAACCCTGGTAATATGAAGCCGGCTGTTCTCCAGCAGTGAGGTGTCGCGTTCATAGCCGTGGTTGATAACCACTTCGTCGACAGGCAGCTCCATCACCTCACCGGTTTGAGCGTTCGTGAGCTCGACCCGTTCGATCACCTCATGATCTTCCGAAGCGATCAGCTTGGTAATCTGTGTATAGAAGAAGCAGCTCACCGAGCTGTTCAGAAGCTGATCCACCTGGGCCTCATGCCCGCTGAGCGCATCTTTGCGGTAAGCGAGGTAGACCTTTTTCGCTACAGGTTCGAGCTCGTTGGCCCAGTCGACAGCCGAATTACCGCCGCCTGATACAATGACCGTTTTATCTTTAAAATGCTGCAGTGATTTGACCGTATAATTCAGGTTGGACACTTCAAAACGCTCTGCTCCTTCTATTTGAAGCTTTTGCGGATTAAGGATGCCACCGCCCACGGCAACGATGACCGTCTTGGACAGATGCACCCCTGAGGCAGCCGTATGTAATTCAAACACCCCTTCTTTATTGCGGGCAATCGATTCGACTTTCTCATTCAGCAGCACTTCAGGATGAAATGTTAGCCCCTGCTGCACGATCTGTTCTATCAGCCTGGCTCCGGAAATCGGCGTTAGTCCCCCGACATCCCAGATCATTTTTTCAGGATAAACGTGAACCTTTCCGCCCAGCACCGGCTGATATTCAATAATCTTTGTTTTCATTCCCCGCAGTCCGCTGTAAAAGGCGGAATATAAACCGGCCGGACCTCCGCCGATCACGGTCACATCAAACACTTCATTTCTGCTCATCGCTCTTCACTCCCGGTATATGTCATGAGTTTACACCCTCAATCGTAAATGATTATCATTATCATTAAGTGTACTTTGATTGCTTCGTTTTTACAATCCATTTTAATAAAAAGTTCATTCTTCGCCACTTCATTTTCGCCTCTCCCTCTTTGCGCTCGTTCTTCACGGGATGCCGCCGCTCCCCCATTCCGCAGCATGTAAGCAGTTCCTATATCTTACATTGACAAGGGCATGCTTCCTGCATAGAATGAAAATGATTATCAACTTCATTTAGGAGGAAACAAAGCATGATAAGCGGAAGGATTAGTTCGAAAATTAAAATTACTTTTGTATTAATGCTCGCCTTTTCTATTTTATTGGCCGGATGTACAACCTCAGGAAATTCAACAGAGAAAACGCATGAAAACATGGTCACAATGGCTTGGCCTAGAGATATTGGCGAGATGAATCCGCATGTGTATAATCCTTCCCAATTATTTGCCCAGTCGATGGTATATGAACCTTTGGTTACCTATGAAGCGGGAGGAAAGCTTAAACCGCATTTAGCCGAATCTTGGGATATATCAAATGACGGTAAAGTATATACGTTTCATTTGCGTAAGAATGTAAAATTTTCAGATGGGACAACGTTTAATGCAAAAATTGTGAAGAAGAATTTTGATTCCATTTTAAAACATACTGAATTACACAGCTGGTTAGGGTTTCTTTCAAAAATAGCCCAAACAGAAGTGATTGATGATCATACATTTAAATTGACATTAACTGAACCATATTACCCGACCATTCAGGAACTAGCCGTAGTACGGCCGGTCCGGTTTTTGGGAGAAGCCGGCTTCCCTAAGGACGGCGATACATCAAAGGGTGTCGCAAAACCGGTAGGTACGGGCCCGTGGGTATTGGAAGAGCATAAAGCTGATGAATATGCGGTTTTTAAACGCAATGAACATTATTGGGGTGAAAAGCCAAAAGTCGAGAAAATCAAGGTGAAAGTCATCCCGGACGCCGAAACAAGGGTGCTTGCATTTGAAAAAGGTGAGCTTGACCTCATTTACGGCGAAGGCGTTATCAGTTTGGATGCATTCAAGCAGCTGCAAGCGACAGGCCAATATGAAACAAGCCTTTCTGAACCTGTGGCGACGAGACAGCTTGTCATGAATACGAAAAAAGAACAGCTCTCTGATGAGCGCGTGCGTCAAGCCCTCCACTATGGTTTTGACAAAGAAGCCTTGGTGAAAGGCATCACCTCCGGGTTAGAAGAAAAAGCAGATCATATTTTGCCGACAGACTTCCCATACACGTCTGATATTGATGTAAAGCAAATCAACTATGATCCAGAGAAAGCAAAAGCACTATTAGATGCAGCAGGCTGGAAGCTTCCGAATGACAAGACGGTGCGCGAGAAAGACGGAAAGCCTCTTGAATTTAGTTTAATGTATGATTCAGCGGAATCCATTCAAAAAACAATGGCCGAAACGCTGCAGGCAGAATGGGCGGCGATCGGGGTAAAGCTGAATCTTGAAGGTGTAGAATTGGCAACCCAAGTCAAACAGTTTAAAGCGAATGAGTTTGATATGAACTTCTTTAGCAACTATGGTGCGCCTTATGACCCGCACACATTTTTAAACATTGTCTCCTCCAAAGGATTCGGATTTAATGAAGCGATTTCAGCCTATCCAAACAAGGACGAGCTGATCAAGCAGATGGCAAAGGTACCTCAAACGACTGATGAAAAAGAGCGGCAGGAGCTTTACTCATCTATTTTAAAATCCCTTCAAGACCAGGGAGCCATCGTTCCTGTTTCTTATATTAAAAAGACGGCGATATATCAAAAGAATATCAGCAACTTTACGTTCCCTGCCAATCGTGACGAACATCCATTTACAGGGATTCGCATCAAGCAGCAACACTAGGAGGCTTTTATGGGCAACTATATATTGAAACGAATCATGTCTATTATTCCAGTGTTTCTTTTAGCTGCACTTCTCACAACTGGAATGATTCATCTCTCACCGGTTGACCCAGCTGAAGCATACTTAGCCGCAGCACATATCCAGCCAACCGATGAAATTTTAGCGCAAAAAAGACATGAGTTTGGCTTGGATCAGCCATTCTTCATTCAATATGTAAACTCTGTATTGAAGATATGCCAACTTGATTTTGGCATATCTTATGTTTCGAATCAGCCGGTTTGGGATGAAGTTGCACACCGAATGCCGGCGACGATCGAGCTCGCGCTTGGGAGTTTATTGATTGCGGTGCTTGTCAGTGTGCCGCTAGGCTTCTTAGCGGGAATTAAAAGAAACGGTGCAGTTGATCATATCAGCCGCTTCATTTCCTTTTTCGGAGCATCCATCCCGACTTTTTGGTTAGGGTATATGCTGGTTTTTTTCTTTTCTGTTCAGTTAGACCTTTTGCCGGTAGAGGGAATCGGGACATGGCAGCATCTTGTACTGCCGTCGATGACTTTGGCGCTTCCTTTAATCGCGATGTATACAAGGCTGCTCCGTGCAAGTGTCATCGAAAACCTGCAAGAACCCTATGTGCAATTTGCTCGCATAAGAGGAATGACGAGGATGAACATTATGGCCAAACATGTATTGCGAATGGCCATTTCTCCGATGATTACGGGGCTGGGAATGAACCTTGGCAAGCTGCTCACCGGCACAATTATTGTTGAAGTCGTTTTTTCTTGGCCGGGCTTTGGCCGTTATTTTATTGAGGCCATTTTCAATCGGGACATCCCTGTCATTCAATGCTATGTGTTCTTAGCCGCCGCCTTTTTTATATTGAGCAACTTAATTGTTGACCTCATTCAAATGTATATTGACCCGCGCATTTCAAGGAAAGAAGGACAGCATCGATGATAAGTATACGCAAGATTTTCAAAGGCCCAAAAGTGATCGCAATCTGCACCATCATATTAACCGTCCTTTTTATCATCGCTGTATTCGCCCCTTGGATTGCGCCGCATCACCCTGCTGATGTCCATTTGGTCTATAAGCTGCAGCCTCCGTCCTGGACGTTTCCTTTAGGAACTGATCATCTGGGAAGATGCAACTTATCCCGCCTTTTGTACGGCGCCCGAATTTCTCTTGGATTCGCGATGCTCATTTTCATTTCCTCACTCGTTATCGGCCTCATAATCGGGACGGTCTCAGGGTATAAAGGCGGCTGGATTGATCAGCTGTTAATGAGATGCTGCGATGGTGTGATGGCCTTTCCGAACTTAATTTTAGTTCTTGGCCTCGTGGGCATATTCGGTCCTGGACTTCCTCAAGTCATTGTGGCCCTCATGCTTGTGCAATGGGTCTATTATGCAAGAATTTTTAGAGGAATGGTGCTTAGTCTGAAAGAGGAGAATTTTATTGCGGCGGCAAAAATCAATGGATCTTCACAATGGAAAATTATTAAACAGCATATTATCCCTAATGTCCTCCCTCCCCTCGTCGTCATCGGGACGTTGGAAATGGGCTGGGCCATTATGGATATCTCCGCCATGTCTTTTCTCGGATTAGGCGTCCAGCCCCCGGCAGCTGAATGGGGAGCGATGATTCATGAAGGTAAATCGTATATTCGGACGAACCCCGAGTTAATGATTTATCCAGGGCTGATGATCATGGTTGTCGTTGTGACGTTCAATTTATTGGGCGAAGCCTTATCAGATCAATACGGCGTCAAACGTCGATGATAAAAAGGAATGAGGAAGTTGGGAACAGAACAATCAACTGTACTTCAAGTCAGAGATTTGCATGTGCAGGTTCACAATCAAAAAGGAAATTCAACTATCGTTCAAGGGATTAATTTTGAACTGAAGCGCGGACAGGTTCTTGGTTTAATTGGTGAGAGCGGTTGCGGAAAAACGGTAACGAGCATGTCTATTCTTCAGACGCTTGATCCAAAAACAACCAAGGTGGAAGGAAGTATTGCATTACGAGGCCGTGAATTGAACGGATTAGCAGATAAGGAAATGCGTAAAATCCGCGGCAAAGATATTGCCTATATCATGCAAAATCCGATGAACGCTTTTACACCCGTTTTTACGATCGGCCAGCAAATGACCGAATCGATTCGCTCTCATACATCTTTTAGCAAGAAACAGGCGAAAGAGCTTGCGACCGAAGCGTTGCACCATGTGAACTTACCCCACCCTGCTAAGCTTTTGCATTCTTACCCTTTTCAATTAAGCGGCGGAATGCTTCAACGGGTCATGATTGCAATTGCAGCATGCTTAGAGCCGGCCGTTCTTATTGCGGATGAACCCACAACTGCGCTCGACGTGTTTAATCAGAAGACGGTGCTGAAATATTTAGATGGCTTGCGATCTGAATTCGGCACGGCGATTTTGCTTATATCTCATGATCTGGGCGTCATTGCTGAAATGGCCGATGAAGTCGCTGTGATGCAGAATGGGAGAATTGTAGAAAATGGAGATGTGTTTCAGCTGTTTGATGAACCAAAACATGACTATACAAAGAAGCTGTTAAGTGCACGGTTGACTTTGCCAATGGATCAACTTGCCACTTGAGTCAGTATGAAGAAGACCTGCATTTGATATGGGGTGAACAAGTGAGTTTATTACAAGTGAAAGACGTCACTCATCATTATACGGCGCGCAAATTGTTCAAATGGAAAGCTCTATCGAAACAAGTCCTTTCCAATGTCAGCTTTTCAATTGAAGAAGGCGCATGTCTGGGCATGCTTGGACCAAGCGGAGCCGGGAAAAGCACATTGGGAAAAGTGATGCTCGGTTTGGAACGGCCGCAATCAGGCCAAATCTTTTTTCAAGGTCATGATCTATATAAAGCCGAGCAATCCATCCGGCGGAAAATCCGCCGCGACCTTCAAGCTGTTTTTCAAGACTCATATTCTTCCGTCAACCCGCGAATGACGGCGGAACAAATCATAGCAGAACCGCTGGAAAACTATGAAAGGCTCACAATCGCCGAGCAAAAACGGACCATTATCGAGCTGTTGGAAAGAGTAGGCTTAACTGAAGAGGATTTAACAAAATATCCGCATCAATTCAGCGGCGGCCAATTGCAGCGAATTAATATTGCAAGAGCAGTCTCGCTCAAGCCGAAGCTGATCGTATTGGACGAGTCTGTCAGCAGCCTGGACATGGTAACCCAAACGCTTATATTGGATTTATTAAAAGAGCTCAAAAACGATTTTGGAATGTCGTATTTCTTTATAACGCATGATTTAAAAGCCGCCTATCAATTAAGTAATACACTAGGTGTTTTAGATCACGGCCAATTGACCGGGCTTTACGAGAAAGATCGGTTTTTAAAGTCAGATCACCCGGTTGTAAAAGAAATGAAGCGTTCCATACTGGCAGAGCACCCGCGATTTCGTTCAATCGGAACAAGGGCGGTTCAGCAATAAACTTGCCGGGAACATTTCAAACCTTTTCTCTGAAATGAGCTTCTTTAACCATACTGTATTCACGTTTGTGAAAAATAAATGAGGGCTTCCAATCATGAAGCCCTCATTTATTTTTGAACATTTGGCGTAATGCCCCTTTTAGAGGCTGCGGTTCCTTGTTGACCAGGCATGCATTTTCACCTAATGTCAATAGTAGGCTTAAGATATACATCCGATAACCCTAAAAAAAGTTCACATACCAACAAATGAGGTGAAAAATGGTGAATAATCGATTCCGCGTGGGAGAAGTAGCACGGCTTTTCAAGCTGCCCGCATCGACTCTGCGTTACTATGATGAAATCGGACTGTTCAAGCCAAAGTATACTGACCCTGAAACATCCTATCGATATTATGGTGTTGAACAATTTCAGGTTCTGGATACCATTATTTTTTTAAGGAAAAATGGATTTTCGTTAAAAGACATTCAGCATCAGTTAGATAAAAGGACTCCGGAAACGACGATGGATATTTTGAAGAAGAAGCTTGAGGAAGTGAGGATGGAAATTTGCCGGCTCCAACGCAGTGCGGCGAGGATCGAAAACAAAATTTCCACAATCGAAGAAGGAATAAAACTTGCCGGTCATCCTGCTTTAACATTTCAGTATTTCCCAAAACGGCCTGTTTCCTATCTGTATTTTGACAAACCTGTCGATCTGATAGAGGAAGGCGACGACATCTATTTAAAGGATAGAGAAACGCTTTCGAGCCAGTCGATCGAGAATAACGGCTTCTTCACCGGAGACATCGGAACGATCGTGGATATGGAAAGCTTGAAGCAAGAAGGACCTGTAAAATACATCGGCTTATTTGAATTGCTGCACGGCGAAAACAGCGATGAATATTTAAACGAAGGTTTGTATGCAAGCTATCCTCATATTGGCCCCTACGAGGACATGAGAAAAAGTTATCAGCTTGTTTTACGTCAGCTGAAAGAGGAAGGATATAAACTTGAAGGAATCCCCGTTGAGATTTCCGTTCTTGATGAAGCTGTCATCAAGGAGTCCGATCATTTTGTCACTTTAATCCAAATTCCGGTGACAAAGTTTTGATTGACCTTCAAGTAACTTGAAGGTTTAGAATACTCCTGTAGCTCATTATAGGAGGAATACATGATGACAGAAACACATCAGCAGCTAATGAAATTACCAGTTAATCAAGTGTTTTTTAAATATTTCATCCCTGCAACGCTTGGATTACTCTTAATGTCAGCGAATATTTTAATTGATGGCCTATTCGTTGGAAATGGGATTGGAACCGCAGCACTGGCTGGAGTGAACCTTTCCTATCCGGTCATTTCTTTGATTATGGCCATCGCTCTGTGGATTGGGATAGGCGGAGCAACGAAGTACTCTATCAGCATCGGGGAGAATCGTCCGCAAAAGGCAAGCAGCGTTTTTTCTCTGGCTCTCTTCTCTACACTAATCATCAGTGCGCTTTTAGGGGTGTTCGGGCTTTTCAATATTCAAGCCATTTCCCTATGGCTTGGCGCTAACTCCGACACCTCTTCTTACGTCATAGAGTACTTAAACGTCATGTTTTTATTCGGCTGGGTCATCGCATTAGAACAGGTCTTAAGTATTTTTGTAAGGAATGACGGCAGTCCAAAGCTTTCGATGATAGCTCTTGCAACAACATCGATTGTGAATATCATTCTGAATTTTTATACAATCATGATTTTGAACATGGGGGTAACAGGTGCTGCGATTTCAACGGTGCTTGGCGGATTCGCCGGACTGCTTGTATTATCCCTGCACTTCTTTAACCGTCAAGCGCAACTGAGAAAGCTGGCGTTTCAGTGGTCCCGGAAATCCCTTCTGCACATCTTTGCCATCGGGTTTCCAAGTTTTCTGGCGGAGGCCGGGCTCCTCATATTTGTAACAGGGTATAACCTGGCGATGTCCGAATTGGCAGGCACGGGAGGGGTCGCTGCCTTCTCGGTCATCAACTACCTTCACGGGTTTATGTTCCTGTCCTTCTTCGGCATTGAAATGGCGCTTCAGCCAATGATCAGCTATTATCATGGTGCTGAAGAAAGCGAACGAATCAAAAGCAGCATGAAGATTGGGGAGAAGACCGCTGTTATCCTGGGAATTCTTTTGCTCGTTATCGGTTGGGTGGCTGCACCGTTCCTTGTAGGTTTATTCGGAATAGAATCAACCGAAATCCAGGAGCTGGCCATCGATGGAATCCGCCTATTTTTTATCGGGTATATCTTCCTTGGCTATAACTTTGTCTATATGAGTTACTTTCAATCCATTGGCCGGGCCGGCTCATCGGCTTTGATCATCATATTGCGAAGCTTCGTGTCCCTTCTCATCCTGCTTTGGATTTTGCCTAAGTTTATTGGCGTCACGGGAGTTTGGCTATCCTTGCCGCTTTCCGAGTTTTTTGTCGCCGCCCTCCTCTTTTTCATGACGAGAAAACATGTGATGAAAACAGGAAATCCCGTGTTTGGCAAGGGATGATTTTACAGCCGGGAGTTTCCTCCCGGCTTGTTTCCTATATCTAAGGACTGCATTCATCAATTGAAGATTCAAACAATAATACTTGTCCCTCCTATTTGAAGGTAATGATAGAATACAGGCGCCTGCCTGTCACAGTCTTCGTACGCTGACACGTTCGGCGTAATCGGCAAGTTAAATGTCGTCCTTTGCTAGTTACAGTCCGACAATGGATAGGTAAAGTTATAACTGTCCCGCCAATAAGGCAGGATGGAATGACGACCAAGTGAGCGAAGGTGCAGAAAGTTAAAGGAGTGCTCATACGTATGATGTCTCATAATCGAATTAAATTCCCGGCAGGGTTTTGGGCGGGATTGCGTCACTTAGGAATTAACGCCTCTGACGTGCTCCGAAAAGCCCAGCTGCCGCTCACCATGATGACTGAACCAGTTGTCACCGCCGCCCAATACCTCGCGATCTGGCAGGCGTATTCCGATCTCGTTGATGATGTTTCCAAAGGAATCATCAAGCTTGCGACCGGCTTTGAGCCGGCACATTACCCTCCAGCCGTATTAGCGGCTTACCATGCTCGTGACTACCGCGACGCGCTAAAGCGAATGGCCCGCTATAAACAATTGTGCCCTCCCGAAAGCTTGCGTATCACCGAGGAAAGTGAGCACTGCACAATCGAACTGGAATGGTTGGATGATAAGCAACCCGGTCCGCCGCTCTTGATTGGCATTACACTGGCATTTCTTCTGGAACTCGGGCGCCGGGGTACAGGTCAGCCGTTGACAGCGAAGTCGGTCGAGTTTGCACACCCAATGGGCGACATGCAGGCGCTTGAAGCATACTTCGGCTGCCGTATCCGGAGCGGTGCAGATCGGAATCGGCTGACGCTGCATCGAGGAGATCTGGACCGCCCCTTTGTCTCGTATAATGCAGAGTTGCTGGAGATTCTGACTCCTGTGCTGGATCAATCGTTGAATGATCAGCAAAATAGCCTTTCAATCACTGAAGTGGTCAAGTGGATCATGAAACGCACGCTCACAGGAGGGCACCCAGACATTCAGACTGTCGCGGGCGAATTGGGAATGAGCGGCCGCACCTTGCAGCGCCGGCTTACTGATGAAGGCACTAGCTTCAAACAGCTGTTGATCCAAGTCAGACATGAGCAGGCGCGGGAGTACTTGGCAGACCCTTCGCTCGATATTAAAGAAGTGGCCTTTCTGATCGGATATGAAGATCAGAACTCGTTCTACCGGGCCTTCCGCCTCTGGGAAGGCGAGACACCTTCTAATTGGCGTAAGCAAACCCGGATGAATGGACTTAACTAGAATAGGAGAAATGTTTGATGGATATGGGATTAAAAAACAAAACAGCTTTAGTTACAGGATCGACGAAAGGGATAGGAAAAGCCATCGCTATTGAACTTGCCAAAGAAGGTGTTCATGTCCTCATTAACGGACGAAATGAGGAAGAGGCAGAACGAACAGTCAATGAAATAAAATCAGCTTTTCCTGCCACCTCACCCCAAAACGCCGCGGCTGACATCGTGGATATTAGGCAAAGGGAAGCTTTATTTAAAAAATACCCTCAAATCGATATTTTAATAAACAATATGGGCATTTATGAAATCATGGAATATGAGGACGTTGACGATGAAATATGGGAAAAATACTTCCGCACCAACGTTCTGGCTGCAAACGGTTTAACTAAATTTTATTTGCCTAAAATGCTGAAAAGTGATTTTGGCCGCATCATCTTTATTGCAAGTGAAGAAGCGATGATGCCTTCAGGCCAGATGCCTCAGTATTGTATGACAAAATCAATGCTATTATCATTGGCAAAAAGCTTATCAAAATTAACAATCGGAACAGAAGTGACGGTCAATACGATCATGCCGGGGCCGACGCTCTCTGAGAATGTGAAGCAAATCATTGAGGGAATGTACCCTGATGAAGGAATGACTTTTTCAGAAAAAGAGAAGAAATTTATGACCACAAACCTGCCTCAATCCGAAATACAGCGATTTATCAAACCTATTGAAATCGGCAGACTGGCGGCATTTGTATGCAGTCCTTATGCATCCGCATTTAAAGGGTCTCCGATCCGTATGGACGGAGGAATGGTGCCGACTATTTTTTAAGATCTCCTGTTCAAAATAGACTTCGTCAAAACGAAAAACAAGCTGGCGGCAGTAAGCGCCAGCTTGCAGCTTTTGATGAAGATCAGCTTCTCCCCTTTTGATCAACTTTCAACTGAATACTGTTGGACTTATAGATGATCTTCACTTTATACTTGCTTGGCAATCCTCTGGTTTCGACGGAAGAAAATGAGCCATGACGCTTGCGGAAGGTTATGACCGCCGATCCATCAGCCGGAACGTAATTGTCTGTAAAATTGAGACGTAATGTCCCCTTTAATCTTGCTTTTCCTTTAATTTTCAACTGATCTTTTTTACCGCTGAGATGAAGTTCAAGTATTCCTTCAGCAGATTGTTTGTAGTTTCCCCCGATCATCAGTTTTCCCGGCACATCTTCCCTAAGGGTGCCTCTTCCCAGTGAAACATCACCTCTCCCGAAAGCTGTCTCCGAACCGCCCTCAAGCGTCCCTTGATCAATCCGTGTACCGCCGGAATATGTATTATTCCCTTCCAGCTTCAAAGTGCCTGTCCCCTTTTTGGTCAGCTTTCCAGCGCCGGAGATGTCGTTGCGCCAGCGATCCGTTGCTTGGAAGCCGCCTTTGGCAGCATCCATCTTCACGGTAACATCTTTGGTAAAAGCACCATACCCATCTGCGGCGGAAAAGAGATTAAGCCTTCCCCATCCTTCCGCATCATCAAGAACAGGATGGCCGGTCGGAAGACCGGTAGTTGCTAAAATCAAACGGCGCTGCTTTTTGTCAAGGTAAGGAAAACGCGTTTCCAGCAGGACTTCGGCTCCCTTTGGAACTGCCATTGGTTTAGCGGTTGTCTTCATTTGACGAAATCCATATGTCAATCGTTCCGTATATTGTTTTTTATTCGTTTCATAATCGCTGTATCTGTCTTCGCCTGTACCGGTTTGCGTTAATAGTTTACGATGAGCTTCATCATAAGCCGTTTTCTTCAATTTTTCATTGTCGGGATCAGACAGAATCGCAGCTGACAATGCTGTTGCCATGACCCTTCCCCCCATGACGTCCAGCGGGGAATGCATACCGGCAACAATCCGGTTATGACCGAGTTCAGAAGCGCGAGTCAGCAGCTCCTGATAACGCTCTGGTATCGCATAGGCCATGGCAAAAGCGCTGAGATATGCGGCGTTCGTATGTCCGCTTGGAAAACCTCCGTCTTTGCTCGGATCAGGATTGATGACGGGAATAAGCGTTGGAACAATGATCGAATTGTCTTTCCAGCGAAACGGACGGGGATAATTGAAATAGCCTTTAGCCGGATTCGATGAAGAATAGTTGCCGCGTAAAGTATTGACCAAGCTCACGACATGTCCAAGTTCCGAACTGGTGCTGCCTGAATTGGTTCCTTCATCATGATATTTTTTTATCGAGGCATCTGCCGGGATGCTGATGATCGTTGTCGTCGCTCCCGCGTTCATTCGATAGACGTCAGCAAGCTTCCCGAGGCCGTCAATAACACTGTAGCTCTGGCCCCTCCGATCATCAAAATATGCAGCATTTTCCTCAAACATCGTGCGGTGTTCAGCAATATCCACGACTTTTTGGATGTTGGCATCCAACACTCTTCTGTTCAGTTTAGTACCGGTATTCCACGTCTTTCCGGGGATCCAAAGTTTATTAAATTCGGAAAGCACCCCGATGACTGGATTGGATTCCACCGTCATATTAGCAGAGATATTATTTTTGTAATGATCTACGAAAAATTCGGAAGACTGCGGCGAAGCTGCAGTTGTTGGTTTAGTTGCCGCGCTCGCATCGCCTACAACCAGAGAACTTAGAAGAAGTGCCAAAGAACAGACAGCTATCAGTAAATGCTTCCTCATTCTTAATCGTTTCATTCTCACATCATATCCCCCTAGCTCTTAATCTCCCAACCATCAAGTTCTATATGATCGTATCGTAAATTTGTTAAATCAAATGGCTTGATTTTATTAATGTTTTGTTTATATTTTGGGATTTTGCAGATTGATGCATTATGAGTGAGGAGGGTAACAAGTGTGAGAAAGGCCGGATTTAAAATTCAGGCCTTTCTCTGCTAGTTTAACAGCTGTTTATACACTTTCAACCAAGTGCATAGGAGGCTAAATCGGCCTGTTTAGTCTATTTATTTTCCTTCTCTAAAAACGCCATAACCGCTTTTGTCAGATTCTGTGCTTCTGCCGGCGCATCCGGTGAGCCGAACATCTTATTTAAATCACTGTGAGATAAGCTGTTGACCCGATACACAAAATCCGTTGCTTTCGCTTTGTTTACGGTTTCCGCGAATTTGTAGACGGCGGGGTCTTCCCAGCGGGTCACAAGATAGGCAGGCGGCAATTTTGAGTTGTTGATGTAGGAGAGCGGCGAAGCTTCTGTCCATACCTTTTCGTCGGAACCGAACACTTTTTGATAAGACGGGATCGCTTCGATGAATCGTTTCATATCCAAGGGTCCATCTAAAACCACAATCGAATTGAGCGAGGCCGGCGTGAGGCCGACACGATTTAAATATGCCGGATTTGCGGCAATTAAGGCGGCCAAGTGCCCTCCTGCCGAATGTCCCATAACATTGATTTTTGACGGATCGATTTGATATTCATCAGCATGATCCATCACCCATTTAACGGCCTTAGCCGCATCATCAGCCATCTCTTCATACTGAACATCGGGATGAAGCCGATAGTTGACAGATACGAAAACATAGCCGTTTTCCGTGAACAATGCCGGCTTCGAAGCAGCCCTGCTTTTGTCGCCGCTTGTCCATCCTCCGCCGTGAAGATAGATGAGAACAGGATGTTTTTCACCCTCGTTTGTTTGCGGTGTATAAATATCCAATGTTTGTCTGTCGTCTTTTGCGTAATGAACATTTTCAGCATTCTTGTTGGAAGTACAGGCGATCAAGCCAATACACAGAATCGCCACCCCTGTCCATTTGATGAATCCTCTCAAGTTTAAAAACACCTTTCTTCTTTAGCCAGTATATTTTAAAACGTCTCACGGAACATTCCGGGAATGCTCATCTGTTAATCAGTTTTAAGGCGGCGGAACATTAGCATATGTTTCTAATTATAAACAGAAACAAGAAACTTACAAATTTTAAAATCAATAAGAAAAGTTAAAGCTGTTGTGCAGTAAACTTGCGAGGAAAATATGAGAGGAGGCATTCGTGAAAGCGAACATGAATAACAATAGACGATTAAGCCGGCAAGAGGAGTACTCCCCGTCATATCGGGGAGTACGATTTTTATGAACCTTGTAATAGATGAATGTCTCATAATCTGATGTTCTATTTTCAAGATGAAAACATCCCATGCTTTTTCTTCGGCCGAAATGACAGATCGCAAATCCAATCATTTAAAAAGATAATGGCAGTTCATCTAAAGCTCTCATCAGAAAATTGCCTTTCCATTTGATCTGCTCCCTTTCGCCTTTGATCTCTATATGTTCAAAGCGGCGCAGCAAGGTTTGAATGGCAATTTTGGCCTCCAATCGGGCAAGCGGTGCGCCCAGGCAAAAATGGCTGCCATAGCCAAAGGCAAGGTGGCGGTTATCCTTTCTTTCAATATTAAAGCGGTCGGCATTCGGGAAGACCGTGTCATCGCGGTTGGCCGAGGCTAATGAAATGATGATCACATCTTTTCTCTTCATCTCCTGCCCGTGCAATGTAAACGGTTCGGCCGCCCAGCGCAGAGTGGTCAATTCCACGGGGCTGTAAAATCTGAGCGCCTCTTCAATGGCTGAGTCGATTAAATCTGCGTTTTGATGGAGCTTTTCCAGTTGCTCAGGGTGGTTCAGCAAGGCAAAGGTCATATTGGTTATTAAGTTTACCGTTGTCTCATGTCCTGCAACGATAAGGAGCATAATTGTCGAATACAGCTCTTCTATGCTTAATGTCGTTCCTTCGCTTTCTGCCTGAATTAATGCACTGACTAAATCCTCAGCCGGCTCGTCCCTTTTTTTGCAAACCAAATATTCCAGGTATTCAGCGAACTCGCCTATTTTATGCTTGTATTCCTCCAGGCTTTCGGGCGTGTCAGAAAAATCAATAACCGCCTGGGACCAAACTCTGAATTTTTGCCGATCTTCAAGCGGAATACCAAGCATCTCGCTGATGACAATGATCGGCAGCGGGAAAGCGAAGTCGTCTACAAGATTCATGGAATGATTCGGTTCTGCTTGATCCAATAAAGAATCAGCGATTTTTTGGATTCTGTTCTCGAGCTGTAAAACCATCCGGGGAGTAAATGCTTTCTGTACAAGAGACCGCAAACGGCCGTGGTCGGGGGGATCTGAGTTGAGCATATGCTTTGATAAAGGTTCTTCATTTTCCAGAGCGGAGAAGTTCTCTAATTCTTCTTCAGTAAACACATTTTCGTAATTTTTCTTCATTCTTGCATCCTTTAATATATGGACCGCATCCTCGTACCTCGTAATGAGCCAGCCTTCGCCCAGATCCCCCATCGATACGGGATAGACAGGACGGGAAGCGCGTAATCGCTTGTAAAATTCGTACGCTTCATCTTTAAATGCCGCAGAAGACAATTCTCTCTCAGTTAATATGGCGAAGCTCTCCTCTTGTTTTGAAGACATACATCCTACCTCCATCTCTATTTTTGTAAATAACAGCCTGCACCGGAATGATAAACCGCGATAGTGCGTTAGGCTATTCACATCCACTCATTCACAAATATTATAATTCCAGGAAAACCCGCATTCAATCGGCAATCAAGCTGGAGATGTTCATTAATGAACACCTTCCGCATTCATTGTTTAGAAATGAGACGGGGAATGCAAAAAGAGGCATGAAAACAAGCTGAGACCGGCGCTATGCCGATCTCGCTATAAGTAAATTTAAAAATAAAAAGTCCTCTTAGTTTACAGTTCCTTTTCAAGGAACGGCAGTCTAACAGGAGCCCTTCGGTTGTCCGATCGGAATGCATTCGTTTGTTGACGGCCTGAAGTTCTTCCCTTCTCTTGCTTATCGACTTCCGCATCTTTTTTAAAACGCTCATGATATCTGAAGCCGTCGCAAGATTATTGATTTAATGCTTGAGCAGTTTGATCACTTGTTCTTATTTTTACAACAATATATACAATAGCTGATATCCAAACTGCGATGATTCCAATATAAATAGCCGGATATAATGCTGTTTGATTGATCCACGAATGGACAAGCGTTCTTGTGTTGACGAGAATGATCAGTCCGCCGACCAGAACGCCCATTAATCGGGCATGCACCTTCTGCACCAGCCAGGCGGCAATCGGAGCCGCAATAATTCCGCCAATCATCAATGCACCAACCCACAGCCAATTGACTTCTTCCCAGCCGAGAGAAATGAAAAATCCTAACGTTGCCGAAACGGCAATAGCAAACTCGCTTGTGTCAACAGTACCCACTACTTTTCTCGCACTGACGCCTTTTTTGGATAACAAAACTGGAGTGGCAATCGGCCCCCAGCCTCCCCCTCCGGTTGCATCAGCAAAACCCGCGATTAATCCCAGGGGAACGGCTTTTTTTCTCGAAAGGCTGATACCGCTTTTTTGCTCTCCTATTTTAAACATGAATAGAAATCGAGTGAGCACATACACGCCGAGGACAAGCAGAAATATTGAAATATAAGGTTTCGCAAGCTCGCCCGGAATGTTGCTTAAAAAGGAAGCGCCGAGAAATGCCCCGAGTGATCCCGGGATGACGAGTCGTTTGACCGTTTGTTTATCAACGTTTCCAAACTTTATATGCGACACACCGGATGCCGCGGTTGTGACGACTTCCGCCAGGTGAACGGATGCTGACGCAACCGCCGGTGCGATGCCGAAGGCAAGCAGCAATGACGACGATGTCACCCCGTACGCCATCCCTAAGGCGCCATCTATCAGCTGCGCAAATAATCCTATCAAGACAAACACAATCAGCTTTTTCATGTTGGCCTCCCACTTCAATTGGTTTATTTTTATTGTTAAATATAATCTATACTATACCTACCTGTAAAGTGTGAATTTGAAAAATATAAATTTTTTGTATTTTTCATCGACACAGCAAAAAAGAGCATATGCATGCAAAATGAGCGCCTATCCCCCGGTCTTTTGTCTTATAGATGTTCATTAATGAACACCTTCTGTAATCATTGTTTAGTAATGAAGTTTAATTTGAAAGGTTCATAATGCATCTGCTCCTTTTGCGTTTCACTTACCCCAAAGCGAGCGAGGATGACAACTTTTAAATTAATCGAGGGAGGAAAGAGGCATTAAAATGGGAAGGGAAGGGAAGGGAAGGGAAGGGAAGGGAAGGGAAGGGAAGGGAAGGGAAGGGAAGGGAAGGGAAGGGAAGAAAACAAATTTGAACCGCTCCCGATTGTCGGGAGCGGTATTTTGTTGACTCATAGCTCTTTATACATAAAGTAATCAAAATCGGCATGTTGATGTGCTCCGCTTGTATCTTGGCATTGCATTCCCACAAAAGCTCCGGTGAAGAATCCTCCTCCGCGCACATAATCATCTGACAGTTTTTTAGATTCCAACGGGATCTCAATTTTATACCAGTCTTTTTTATTAAAAGAATAGGAGTAATAATATGTTTCCCATTCGACATTTACTCTTAAATAAACATATTGTATGTCCCGCGGGATGACAATTTTGTCTTTTATCGGCTGTGAGAATGTAAAATTATCGCATATCGTTACATCCAAAATGCGCCCAAGGTCTTCATCATAAGTCACTTGAAGAGCCGTCCAGTTTTCGGTGTTGTAGTAATTCACGAGTCCCGCGGCTTGCTGAAAGGTCTCCGGGTTGAAATCAACAGCAGTCTCCGCTGTAAAACGGAGGCTTTGCCAGCGCCTGGCTACAAACGCCTGGGTAAATGTGGAAGTTAGTGATTCACGTCCATATAAACGTAAATGATTCGGCCTTTCAGTCAATGATCCTAATTCTTTCGTAAAGGGAATCCGCAATGTCTGAAAGTTCATATTTAATGTCCGATCAGCAAATTGATCGACTTCCTGATATGTCGATGGAAACTTGGTTTCAGATATGTGGGGCGCTTCCACCTCCAACCTCCCCTCTTTTCCGCCTGCCACATAAGGCCAGCCGTCTTTCCACTCTAATTTTTGAATCGCGGTTTCTCTTCCCAAAGGACAATATCCTCTTTGGTGAATAACCGAGTCATCAGCAGGATGAATAGGACGCCCGGTTAAGTGAGCTAAATACCACTCGCCTGTATGCGTTTCCACAATTGATGCATGTCCGCATTTCTGCAACGGATTCCGAGGTTCGTGCCAAGACGTTAAAATTGGATTGTCGGGGTGAATCTCATATGGTCCTTCGATATGTTTTGAACGGGCAATTGTGGCGGCATGCTCGTAACGGGTCCCGCCTTCCGCTGTCAACAAATAGTAATAATCCCCGATATGATAAAGGTGCGGCGCTTCAGTCAGTTTAATATCTGTGCCTTCAAAAATGATTTTCGGTTGATGGATAAGCCTTTTTTCGTCCACGGAAAATTCCTGCATCACAATGCCTCCGAATGAATGGCGGCCGATCCGGTGATCCCACAGCATATTTAACAAATATTTTCTTCCGTCGACATCATGGAACAATGAAGCATCGAAGCCGGAACTATTTAGTTGAATCGGTTCCCCCCAATCTCCATCGACGGTTTCGCAAGTAACTAAATAGTTATGACAGTCTTTCCAGGCTCCATCCACAACTTTTACATCTGTATATATAAGCCAAAACTTTCCTTCACTGTAACTTAGACAAGGCGCCCATACACCGCCTGAGTCGGGATTCCCTTTCATATCCAATTGTGAAACCCTCTGCAACGGATGTGCAACTAAATGCCAATTCACCAAATCTTTTGAATGATGGATTTGCACTCCTGGAAACCATTCGAAGGTGGATACTGCGATATAATAATCTTCCCCTACTCTGCATATGGATGGATCCGGGTTGAAACCTTTAAGCACCGGATTGATAATTTTCATCTTCATTCCTCCTCACGGTTGTCTTTAAAATGTATATTTCCACTGAAATTCTTCATAGAGTCCAAGTCACTTTATCTCTATTCTCTAATTCACGTACGACTTTTGCATATTTTTCATCGCTTAAATTGTAAAAATTAATGTCGATCATAGCCAATATAAGGAAAATAACCGGAACTACAGTTGTCGTTAATAATATCCCTGTCAACGCTTCAGGTGTTTGGACCTGGCCTGCGGCATAGCCGAACTTCTCCAATATGAGTCCTGGAACGATTCCGCCGAGTGCCATGCCAAACTTGAAAAAGAAGCCGATAATCGCATAAATCAATCCACTCAAGCGTTTCCCTGTCTTATATTCGCCATATTCGATTGTTTCAGGGATAAGCGCCCACATATATCCCCCGGCCGTCACGCTTCCAACTGCGGCAATGACCCGAAAGAAGAGCACCAGAAACACATTGCTTGGCGGAACAATGAGAATGGCTAAAAGTCCAATGATATTTAATAATAAAGCGGCATTTAATAGCTTTCTCTTTCCCAGCCACTTATTGATTCGGGGTATAAACGGCAGGATGGCCAATGCAGGAAGGCTTCCAAGCAAGCCGTACCATTTCACAAGATCGGCTCTGCCTACATTGTACGTCATGTAGTAGATGCCGACGGAATTGCTTATCGAGTTGACGCCAAAAATAATGATAAAGAAAATGCTTAAAACGACTAACGGACGATTCACCCGGAATTGCTCGAATAGATCGGAAAATTTAATTTTTTCTTCGGACATTGGCAGAGTGACCCGTTCTTTTGTACTTTTAAAACAAAAGATTAATAGACAGGCGCCAATTATCCCCAGCATGCTCATCGTCAGCTGCCAGCCAAGAGCCGTGTTTCCTGTCGTATCACCTAAATAAGTAGAAAGTAAAGGAACAAAAAAAGATACGATGAGTCCGCCAAGATTGGCAAAGACCATCCGAACCGAAGTAATGCTGACGACCTCTTGATTATCTCTCGTCATCGCGGAGGTTAATGCGCCGTATGGAACATTTATCGCTGTATATGTGAGTGATAACCCGACATACGTGATATAAGCGTAGATTAATTTTCCGGTATCTGAAAAATCTGGAGTTGTAAAACAGAGGATGGCAAGTACAGCAAGCGGAAACGCGCCGAACAGCAGATACGGCCTAAACCTCCCGAATCTGCTGTTTGTTCGGTCTACTAATGTTCCGATAAAAGGATCGGCAAGCGCATCAATGATTCGAACAATCAGAAACATTGTTCCAGCGGCAGCGGCTGATAAACCATAAACATCCGTATAGAAAAATAACAGATATGTAGAAACCGTGGTGTAAATTAAATTACATGCTAAATCTCCAGAAGCATAACCGGATTTCTCATACATACTAACTTGGTTTACATGTCCACCCGTCATGATTCTTACCTCCTCCACAGCCTTTCAAAACGGCTTTATGATAAGTTTTTATGAAAGCGCATACATTGAACCTGGCAAGCGGCCTTTCAGCCGAAGTGAGACAGATGCTTCACTCGTCAACCACGAATACTAGATTGTAGGTTTATGTCATCTTATCACCTCCATTTTTCAATTTTCGCAAGAATCAGATTTCAAAGGTTGCTTTGATCAGAACATAAAATGATCTCCCTCTTTCATCCACTCCTTATGCACACACTTAGTTTAATCATCAAACTAAGTTTATGTCAGTTTGAAAATGTTGTCAATCATTAGCAGTGTCTATTTCAATTTCAAAAGAAAAAAACTCGAAAAACCGCGGAGGCCTTCATGGGATATCAGCTTCATTTGTTACAGCGCCGCAGCACCATGATCGGCCTTTTTTCTTAATAAAAGCACAATTTATGGATGCCGTTCGCAAAAAGTGCATCGTGTAAAAAAGATAAACCCAATTTTTCAGGGAACAATGCCTCATTCTTTCATCTGTGATGAATGATACAATCCCCAGTGTAGTGACTAAAAAGGAGGACCAATCATGAAATTCAGCAAAATCGGTGCCTTACTGCTCACTTTGGCGTGTTTGCTTTTGCCTTTTTCTTCTGCGTCTGCAGCAGGTGCCGGTGTATGGGATAATATCGGCACATACGGCATGACATCGCAGACTCCGATCATTAAATCAGGCGGAGGGAAATTTTATTTTCACAACAACAGCTTTTATGGCTTTACTTTTACGCTGTATGAAGTTGACGGGGCGGGAAGCACGCCCGAAATCGTTAGAAAAAATATCTACGTCGGACCGAAAAGCAACAGTCCGGTGATCGATGTCAGCGATTTTACAGATGGCGCGAACAAAAAAGCAGAACTCGTTCTGTTTAAAGGGAACGATACATACATCACCGTTACTTGCTATGATTGAATTCCCCATAAACAGTAAGCCCGCCGTTTACAGACGGCGGTTTTTTGATGCTTTTTTTGCCTGGTCAAACAAACGGTCCCCTCTTTAAACTGAGGGGGCACAAAAAAGTGCCTATATAACTTTAAAGTGCGTACTTCCGTTTCGGGTTCTTCTGTTCCATAATCATGAATGATGTTTTGTATGACATTGTTCTGTTTATACTGAAAAGAAAACGGAGGGATCCATGATGAACCTGAACTTACGAGGAAAAACAGCATTGGTGACCGGATCAACGTCCGGAATCGGCAAAGCGATTGCCGCTTCACTTGCGAAAGAAGGTGCGTCTGTCATCATTAACGGACGCCGGCAAGACAAGGTCAATCAAATAATAGACGAATTGCAAGGCCAATTCCCCGAGGCTGTTCTTCATCCGGCCCCTTATGATCTTGGCACTGAGAAAGGGTGTCAAGACCTAATAGCAGCGTTCCCGCATGTTGATATTCTCATTAATAATTTAGGAATTTTTGAGCCGGCGGAATATTTTGAGATTCCGGATGAGGATTGGTTCCGCTTTTTCGAAGTGAATATTATGAGCGGAGTAAGGCTCTCGCGGAGATATTTGCAAAGCATGATCGAGAAAAAAGAAGGCCGGGTCATTTTTATTGCGAGCGAAGCTGCGGTTATGCCGTCACAGGAAATGGCGCATTACAGCGCAACAAAAACGATGCAGCTTTCGATTTCCCGGAGCTTGGCAGAGCTTGCTACGGGTACAAATGTGACTGTCAATACCGTTATGCCGGGCTCAACCTTAACCGAAGGCGTTGAAACGATGCTGAAGACTCTTTATCCGGATGAAAACCTGACGGTCGAAGAAGCGGAAAGGCGGTTTATGAAAGAAAACCGGCCGACCTCTATCATACAAAGGCTGATTCGGCCGGAAGAAATCGCGCACTTTGTCACCTTTTTAAGCAGTCCGCTTTCCTCGCCGATCAATGGTGCAGCCTTGCGGGCGGACGGCGGATTGGTCCGCAGCGTCTTTTAAATGAAAGGCTGGAATGCCCGGCATTCCAGCTTCATCGTTATCGATCAGCATAAACATGTTGGAAGACTGCGGTCGCATCCCATGCATTCAAGCCAAATGCTCCCTCGGTAAACGTGGAATCCCGAGCATTTATCACCAATCGGCCGTCCAAGTAAATATGAAAGTTGGAATCGCGGGCCACCGCCTTCAGGTGATATTTCCGGCCGGTTTCTATCGGTGTGCGGTGTTCGGCAATAACAGAGGCCGAGCCGTTTTCAAATTTGAAAAACTTCACCACATCATGCTTGGCATCCACATTGGCAAGATATCCGTTTTGAACATCCTTGTCGGCCCGAAACACGAGAGCACCCGCCCCTCTGCCATTTCCATCCTTTACCGTGACATCTGCTTCATATGTGAAATCTGTTCCTTTTGCTGAAGATAAAATGAACGAATCCCCGTCAGATCGCCCTTGTTTTCCATCAATCGTGTCGGCCCATACACCGTTTACGGTCGTCCAGCCGGTCAAATTCGATTGAAAGGGTGACGTTCCCCATACGTTTTTCAGAGGATGAACCGTCATCGAATTCAGCTTGACAAACCCGTTAGATGCGTATACTTCAAGCCCTTTACTGGATCGGTCCGGCAGAATAATGTCGGTGATCACCTGCCTCCCGTCGTTGCCGAATACTTCAACTGAAGAGCGGTCGACATAAATGCGCATCTTCACCTTCCCACCGACCGGTTGCAGCGGGGCCGCATGCTTTCCGGTGTTAAAGTTCGGATTAAAGGAGACGTTTCCGGATTGGCTTCGGTCGACGAACAGTGAAGCGCTGTTTTTGCTGTAGCCGATTTTCGTATATTGGTTTTCCCCTGTTCGGACTTTAAAGCCAAATTCGGCCGCAGTTCCGGTATTTACTTGAAATTCCGCATTGATTTCGTACGCATTATCTGACAGCGCTTTCAAAAAATTTCTGTTTCGAGGTGAAATGATCTTGTTTTTCCACATTTGCGATGCACCCCTGATCGACTTCAGCTCAGTTACCGGAGCCTGAACAATTCTGAATCCTTCGGAAAACGCTTTCAATTTTAGTTCTCTCGGGATAGACATTGCGCTTCTCCACGGGGAAGTGGGAACATCGTTTGCGTATTGCCAATTGCTCATCCATCCTAACCAAAGCCTTCGCCCGTCAGACCGCGGGATATCAGACCAGCTGACAGCTGCGTAGAAGTCTTTGCCGTAATCTGTCCATAATACGCGATTCGGCGGGTTTTCATTTTTAAAGGTTGTGCCGTCAAAGCTTCCGACGAAATATTGCATGCCTGATCCTCCTGAGACAGCACCGTCTCCAACACTGACTTGCATCACCCATTTCGTTTCATTCGGTCTGCCCTCTACAGGAAGCTCAAACAGATCCGGACATTCCCACACGCCTCCATGGCTGCCTTCTCCTTCGCCGAATTCGCTCGCATATGTCCAGTGCTTCAGGTCAGGCGATGTATAGATTAAAATTCGGTCGCCGCCCGCAAGCACCATCACCCACTTTTTCGTCTGTTTGTGCCAAACGACTTTCGGATCTCGGAAATCTCTTTTTCCCGGATTTGGAATGACGGGGTTGCCTGAGTACTTCGTCCATGTCCTGCCTTTGTCATTGCTGTAGGCGATGCTTTGTACTTGTTCCCCGTCCCGGTCCTGCGTATAAATGGCAACGAGCGGCTTCTCCGTCCCTGTTTGAAACCCTGTTGTATTATGCCGATCGACGACAGCGCTTCCCGAAAAAATTTTCCCTTTTTCATCCGGATACAGCGCGACCGGCAAATGCTCCCACTTGACCAAATCTTTGCTTACTGCGTGCCCCCAATGCATCGGCCCCCAGCGCAAGCCATACGGATGATATTGATAAAACAGATGATATTCCCCCGCGTAATACACCATCCCGTTCGGGTCATTCATCCAGTTTGCTTCCGGCGTGAAATGATACTTGGGCCGATGATCCTCGTTATAGTAGTCCGGGTCGGCCGCAGCTGCGGAAAAGGCTTCCGGAAACATCATAGCCCCTATGATCCCCATCTGAATCATTCTCTTTTTCATCCCTTTTCTCCCCTCTTCTTCACACGGTTTTTAGTGACGGTTAAGGCAGGAAGTCCAAACAGCCTCCCCCTTTTTGCGGCCGAATGGACCTGCCTCTCCAAAAGCTAAGAAAAGAACAACTAAATCATTTTATGCCAAAAAGCCAGCCCAATAGCCGACAATCCCGATGATAAAAATACCGAAAATCATGAGAAGAGGATTCACCCCTTTGCGAAGCATCCAGGCAGCGAGCAATGTCAATCCTAGAGGCAGTACCCCCGGCATGATGCTGTCTAAAATGTTTTGCACGGTCTGTACATCGACTTTGCCTGCATCATCTTTAATTCTCGACACGACGATCGGGATATTGATCGTCGTCCACTTGGAAACGAGCGCTCCCATCACAAACAGCCCGAGTATTGAGGCGCCTTCCGTCAGTTTCTGAATGCGGTTCCCGACCAAGTCCTGCAAAATTTCCATGCCTTTCACATAGCCGTACTTTAACCCGTAGTATTTTGTACTTAACCTGATCGCGTTGATTAAAAAGAAAAACAAAAGCGGGCCGGCGATGTTTCCGCTTAAAGCAAGCGACGCTCCCAAGGCTGCCAGAACGGGACGCAGCGTCCCCCAGAAAATCGGGTCGCCTACACCTGCCAACGGGCCCATTAAGCCGATTTTCATTCCATTAATCGCTTTGGCATCAATCTTTTTATTGTTGGCCATTTCTTCTTCCATCGCAGCGGTCACGCCGAATATCGGCGCTGTCAGCCACGGATGCGTATTAAACCATTCCAAGTGGCGCTGGAGCGCTTCGCTCCGTTTCGCTCCCGGACCGTACAATTTTTTGATCGCCGGAATCATGACGTAGCAGTAGCCGAGCGCCTGTACACGCTCAAAGTTAAATGATCCGAGCAAAAAGTTTGAGCGGATAAACATACTGAAAATCTCTTTCTTCGTTAACCTTTTTTCTGTGCTCATTATTCGTCCCTCCTTCAATAGTTAAGCATCCAGATCATCGTCATCATCATAAGCAGCCACGCTGCTGTCACTGGCGGCAGCCACCGCCCCCTGCGCATGATTTTTTTGCATCACTTGCTGATATAAAAATGCCAGACAAAGCCCGAGGGCACCGAAGCCGACTAAATTGAAATCGGTAAACGCGGCCAGCAAAAAACCGATATAGAAAAACGGCTTCAAATACGGAATGTTCATCATGTTGATGACCATCGCATATCCGACAACAACGATAATCCCCCCGCCTATTTGCAAACCTTTTGTGATGACGTCCGGAATATTTCCCAAAAACGCCTGAACAGCGCTGACACTGATCAGAGCCACAATCAATGTCGGAATCATAACGCGCAGCGCCTGAAACGCCATGGCGGTAATATGCATGATTTCAATTCCTTTAAAATTGCCATCCTTTGCGTATTTGTCGGCACGGTGAATTAAAAATACGGTGATCGTTCTGACGAAAATCGTCAGCGCCTGACCCGCAGCAGCCAAAGCCACCGCGACGGCAATCCCTTCACCGACTCCCTGATCGGCGGTAATCACTAAAATGGTCGAAATCACGGAAGCGATAGCCGTATCGGGGGCCATTGCAAGACCGACGTTCATCCAGCCAAGCGCCATCAGCTCCAGCGTTCCGCCGAGAATGATGCCTGTTTTCAGATCCCCGAGAACCAGGCCGACCAACGTGCAGGCAATCAGCGGACGGTGTGTCTGCCCTTCGTCCAATACACTACCGATACCTGTTATAGCTGCAATGACGAGCAGCAAAATAATTTGAATCGTTGACATGGCTTTAGAACCCTCCTTCTAGGATTTTATTGCGTTTCTTAAAATCTGCATAAAGTCTTCGCTCGAATCTGACGGCAGCTGCCTCAGTTCCAGCTTCACGCCCAATCCGTGCAATTGTTCAAACGCTTTGATGTCCTTTTCAGTCACGCTTACCGATTTCGTGATTTGCCTGCGGTTATTCTCGAAGCGCATCCCGCCGACATTGACTGTTTCGATCGGAACACCTGCTTCGATTAAAGAAACAATGTCGCCCGGATTTTCGAATAACAGCATTGCCGTCGTATCTTCGTACCGCGGACTGTGAAACGCTTTGGCCATTTTGGAGATCGAAACGGCGCTGGCTTTCACATTTGAAGGTGCGACAGAAAGGATCAGCGTTTTTCTCATTTCGTCCTGCGCCACCTCATCAGAGACGACGATAATGCGGTCAGCAGCGTGGATTTTAATCCATCTTGTTAATACTTGGCCGTGAATAAAGCGGTCATCAATTCTTGCTAAAACGATTTTCATTACAATTCATCCTCTCTTCCCTGATTAGACTGACTGAATTTTTCCAATTGTTCGCTGCAGATTTGGAAGCATTCCCGGCTCATCTTTTTCAACTGGTTCAGCAGTTGTTTGAGCGGCATATGCTCCCTCAAGCTCAATGCCTCTAACAAAATCGGCAGGTTCACGCCGGCTGCCATATCGAATCTCCGCTCCTTCGCGATGTAAGGAGTCGCTGCGTTGTATGGCGTCCCGCCGAAAATATCCACTAAAAAAAGCACCTCGTGTTCCTCCGGAATGTCCTTCAGCGTCTGATGATATTTTTCTTGCAGTGTCTGAATGCCTTCCCCTTTCAGAAACGGCACCGCGATCAGGCTGTCTTCTTCTCCGAATATCATCCCTGAAGATTCTTTTAATGCTGTGGGAAAGTTTCCGTGGCCGCTGATAATGACTGTAATCATGTACATTGCTCCTTTCTTTTTTCGTTCGCTTATTTATAATGCAAGGATCGTGCCAACAAAGTTGTATTAAGCGCTTTCACTGCATCTCAAGACGAATGATTTTCAAGTTTGAAACACATTCAAGCATAAAAATAAACCTGTATTAAAATGGGATTCCACTTAATACAGGTTTACCTGAAAAAATCGCTCATGGAAAACAGCTATAAGTCTTCAGAAAAGATGGTCGCGATAAATATTTTTTCATCTTCGCTGATCGCGAGTCCAAGCTTTTCTTCGTAAGGCTTTAATGTTTTCTCTGTGATGTGAAGAACGTTTTGAAGCTGATCATTCATTTCTTCTTCCTCAGGAAAAGCGATCGGATTCTGTTTGATCACCCTTTCAAAAGCAAAAGCGGTATGCATGATGACTTTGATCAGCACCGCGTTGCTGAATGTGATGCGCAGTTCGTCTTGAACCGTCTGAAGCCACTCCAACAGCATGTCTATCATATGATAGGGATTCAAAAAGACAAGATATTTTTTCAGGCTGTCTTCGCACAGCTCCTTCACCACCACATTTTTACCGGATAATCCGCCGCTCGCAGGGACATTGCCGTTTCCAATCACTTGCTGAATCACTTTTTCTCCTTCGCCTTCAATCAATACTTCTAAAGGCACGTGCGGAGCATCGATTTTAGGATTCTTCGTGCCCACCGTGGCAAGGATCTCATACGCTTTTTCAATTTCTTTCATGCGGCTTGCTAATTTGATCGATGACACCGTCAAAATGCTGATTTGTTCATCTGATGTCCTGCTCACGATTGCTGTTAAGATCTCTTCGAGCTTTTTCGCCGTTCCGCCGCCTGTCGTGCAAATGGAGACGATCGCCTTCTTTTTGCCTGAGACCCGCGGTTTATCGGCCCATAAATCGATGAAATCCTTTGTAACCGAATCATAGATGGCGTGCAAATTCAAATTCAAATAATTCACCTTGCGGACAGCGTCAAGCACCATCGATGTCGTAACATTGCTGATCGTTTTTATTTTTACGCCCGTTTGTTGTTCGAGCCTTGTTTCCAGCATCGCAAGCGATCCCATGTCGACAAGCATTAATACGCCTTCTCCTTCATCAACCTGCTTCACTTTCTCCGCCAGACTGCTTACGATTTCCGCAGGTGAAACGGTCAAAGGCATATCAACCGCAGCAATCGGGGTGCTCCCCAGCAGTTCAGTGGCTACTTCAACCATAGAGCTCGCCGTGCTGTTTCCATGAGCCGCCACGACAATGCCCGTCCTTTTGTTTTCTTTCCATGATTTAATCGACTGAATCAGCATCGTCAAGTAGATGACTTCGATTTCCGGAACGGTTACTTTAAAATACGCTTGAATTTTATCTTTGAAAATCAGTGCGACCTCATATTCTTTCACATGGGTTTCCCTGATTTCATCTGTTTCCTGCGGGTTTAAAACATCAATCTGTTTTCCGCGCTTTAAAAATGCGGCGATGTGCATGCTCAGGAAATAGATGAATTTACGGTCGAATTTGCAGTCTAACTCATGTTCAGCGACTTCCTTTAATTCTTTCGTCATCTGAATCACGTCGTCTTCAACGAATTTGAGCAAGCTGTGGTTTTGAAGCATTTTCTGATTAAAAAAGCTTCTGACGTGCAAATGAATATCCGTTAAAATATATTGATTGATTTGTTTTTTTGTTAAGCCTTCTTTATTCAGGATTTTCGCTTTTTCTTCTATGACATGGTATAAGTTAAATGAGTCATCGATTTTCGTTGTATCATCTTCCACAATCGGAGAGATGATCGTTGTAATGTTGACGTATTCAGAAATCATTTTGCTCCGTTCGATATTTTTGCTGCTGGACATCCAGTCCTGTTTGATCTCATCGGGAAGATCCCGGACGGTCAGTTCAACAACCTCGTCTTTGTCAAGGTTATTTAAAAATCCGTGCGCACAGACCAGCTGCACATTTGATTTCAGCTGCCCGACATTTCCGAATTTTGCAGAATGAATCAATGCATTATAGACGTCGATATGAACATTTAAGTTTTTTTTGATCCGCTCTGCTTCTTTCCCCAATAAAAACGTTGTCAGCTCCACTCTTTCTCCAAGGGACCGTTCATCGAGCGACGGAATATGTACGGTCATCGGAATTCTCCGTAAAAATGTCTTCAGCAATGCAGAACTCGGGTTTTCTGTTGTTGCGCAGATAAACAGGACTTTTGCCGTTCGCTTATGCTCTGTTTCACCAAGCCTGTTGTATGTGCCGCTGTCAATGAAATAAAACAGCATTTCCTGCCCCTCCGGCGGGAGACGATGAATTTCATCCATAAACAGAATGCCCCCGTCCGCCTGTTCGACTAATCCTGCTTTGTCTTCGCCGGCACCTGTAAACGACCCTTTTTTATGTCCGAACAATTGCGAGAGCAATAATTGAGGATTGTTATAATAATCGGCACAGTTGAATGTGATGAACGGGGAATCGGGCTTCAATATGTCCGAATAAACGGCGAACTGGTAGATCCGGTTCGCAAACAGCGATTTACCTGAACCCGTCGGACCGAGCAGCAGCATGTGCAAGCCGTGCGGAGGATAAAAGACAGCCGCTTTCGCCTGAGAGATTGCCTTTTTCAAGCTCCCTTTAGCCCCGATCATGAGCTCGAGGGGATCGGCAGACATGTTGCGCGCCGGCTTTTTTTGGCCGTCAGCCAGCCGCTTCAGTTCTTCAACCTCCATCAACTCTGAGTTCCATTTGATGTTCAAGATGTTTTCAACGATTTCCACCGGGACATAGCGCACAGGGAACGTTTTAATCTTGATCACCTTTTTGGCACGAACGAGATTGTTTAATTCAAAGCTGACATTTGAACGCTCCATTTGCAGCTGACCGGCGATTTCTTGAGCCGAATTCCCTTGTATCTTTAAAAGCTGATGGATATTCGTTTCGCGAAAATTATCCAGCAGCTGATGGTAGATTTTATCTATTCTTTTCATATGTATCATCCTTTGTTCTCGATTGATCAGCAAAAAGGCGGCAAACTTCTTGAAGATTCAGAACTTTAAAGCCGAATCACGGGATAAAAAAAAGATCTTTTACAGATTGACAATCAAGACTCTCCTACTTTTATATCGATTTGTTCGTGCTCTCATGACACAGTCTGGTGTTTTTGCTTCATCAGCATCCACAGAAACACCCCACCCAAAGTAGCAGCTTGTCAATAGTGTATCATTATTGAGAAAATATTGGTGAAAACATCCTGTATTTTTCTCTAAATGTAAATGTTTTGTGAAAGCTCTGCTGATCAACGTTCACTTCGATACTATGTTGGCCGAACGACCGGCTGCCTTAACTTTCACAAAAAAGGCCGTTGACGGTTCAACGGCCTCTATCTTTATGATTCATCTCCCTTTGAAAATAAACGATTCCTTTAAAAGTCTGCCTTCGCTCCCTTTTTCCGTCCAAATCAAGTCCACTTCCAATTCGGTCGCATTCTCTGCCAATAGCAAATTCCGGTGCTTGACAGGGCTTCCGTCATTTAAGCTTTTGGCTAAAGAGACCGCATTGTCGTGAGGAATATTCCAAAGCGAAAATTTCGTTGAAGAATTGGGTTCATTCCGATAGAGATAAATTTCCGCCGAAGCTACATCGTGTCCAATGTTTTTGATTTCGACAGCATAAGTATGAAAGCTACCTTTTTCCGGCTTCGCCATTCCGTTTTTTGCTTCGGCTTTACCGATTTGAACTTCCCATTGTTTTGAAGCCTGTTTAACCGGCAATTCTTCAAACGTCAGCGCTTTTGTTTCAATTGTCGGAACAATCATGCTGAACAGGCACAATGCACATATGAATAGCCGCATATTTTTCACTCCTCGATGGTCGATGTCCCCATATGTTTTTCCTTATTCATAAATCCTATGCATACCGACGTTTCACTCCTGCTTCCGGCAGGGTAATAAAAGGACTGGAGGGATCAAGCAATGCCGCAAAACCACAATGATCGATACGAACTCTTTTTCAAAAAAAGATACAAAGTTCTTCATACATTAAACGATTTTCTTATCGGTCTTTTATTCCTTGTCGGGAGCTTCTGTTTTTTCTTCGAGGAACTGAAGCCGGCGGGAATATGGATGTTTGTGATCGGCAGCTTTCAGCTGTTAATCAGGCCGACGATCCGTTTGGTTCATGATTTTCATTACCGGAAGTTTGTTGAGAGCCGGCGTTCCAAATCCCGTGAGTAAATTTAAACAGCAGGGAGAGATGGCAGGAGACCCCGCTAAGAAGTGCATATAAAAAAGGCCGAATCCTATCGGCCTTTCCTCTGTCACATAAGCCACTCCTCACAATCGGCGGCAAGCCGTTCCAACTCGTTCATAAAAGCGCCGGCATGATAGCCGTCACACACTGCATGGTGTACTTGCAGGGAAACCGGCAAAAATGTTTCACCGCCTTCTGAAAAGTATTTCCCGTTTGTAATAATCGGCAGCAAGTGTTCGCTGTTATCTAGGTTTAAATTAAAGTTTGTAAAGCGCACCCATGGAATAGAAGAAACTGAAAACGCATTGGGCGGGATGTCCGGCTTAGCCCACAAGCCCTTTTTGTCTCCAAAGCGCTCGGCATCCTGAAGATATTGACGATAAAACCGCGAGAAATCATCTGAGTATTCTGTCCAGAGGGCGGAAAACGTTTGGTCGTCCTGATGAAAAATCGTATAGCACGGGTGCATTTGTTCCCAATATCCCAGCTGTCCTTTGTCGTTAAAAGTTGTTCTAAACTCGGGACGCGAATGAATGGCCCTTGATACGATATAAATAAAAACCGGGTACAGCTTGATCTTCTTTTTCTTGAGCACGGCAAGCAAATTGGTCACATTGACGTTTGTCGTTATACTGAAAGAACATTTCGCTTCCTTCATGTAATGGTCAAAATAATATTTTCTATACCAAGTGTCGAGATCGATTGTTTGAAAATTCATGTTTTACCTCCTAAAATATAGCTTTTTTATTTTAGGAGGCCTGCTTCTCTGATTTCGGCAATATTCTCACCTCATCCTGTATTGTAAATGAATTGTAGCGCGTTTCGGAGACGCAGGCAACCGTCCCTCTTCTTCTTTGTCTTCTTGCTGTGCCATTCCCCGCCTCTCCACCTCCGGCTGTCATTTAGGTTATACTGACATAGATCGGGGTGAAGATATGAACAGCAAATCACGATTGACGCCTGAAAGGTGGCGGGCGATTACGGAAAACGATTCCGCCTATGACGGAGTTTTTTATTACGCGGTCAAAACGACCGGGATATTTTGCCGCCCTTCCTGCAAATCGAGAGTTCCGCAAATCGAAAATGTGCAAATCTTTTTCAATGCAAAAGATGCTTTATCAGAAGGGTACCGCCCCTGCAAACGCTGCAATCCGGCCGGGATGCTGCTGCCGGATGAAGAGCTGGCACAGCGGGCGGTGCAAATCATCGAGGAATCTTATCGCGATCCGCTGTCTCTGCAAGCTTTGGCTGACAGGTGCCATATCAGCCCTTTTCATCTGCAGCGGACGTTTAAACGAATCAAAGGCGTCTCGCCGGCAGAATACATCCTGCAGAAAAGGATTGAGAAAGCATTCGTTTTGCTTGCCCATTCTGAACGAACGATCGCAGAAATCGCCTCAATGATAGGCATCGGGAATGCGGATTATTTTGCCGCTTTGTTTAAAAAGAAAACAGGGCAATCACCGACGTCATACCGGCAAATGAAACGGAGGTAAACATATGGAAGATCAAATCGTATACTGGCGTACGCTGACTTGCCGCCGCTCGCAGATTCACATTGCGGCGACTGCCCACGGGCTCTGTTTTACAGGGGCATGGAATCAAGGATTCGGGGAGCTGGCCGCTTGGGCTGAAAAAAGGTACGCACAGCCAGTTTTCATTCGGGATGACAAAGGGTTGACAGAATACGCCGAGCAGATTCAGGCGTATTTAGATGGCAAGCGGACTCATTTCAGCTTTCCTGTCGACCTTGCCGGAACGCCTTTTCAGCTAGCCGTGTGGCAGGCGCTCTCCGAAATTCCTTTCGGCAGCACGCGTTCCTATTCCGATATCGCCGGGCATATACAAAAGCGGAACGCTGTCCGGGCCGTAGGTACGGCGATCGGCGCAAATCCGCTGTTAATAGTAGTGCCGTGCCATCGGGTTATCGGCAAAAACGGACAGCTCACGGGATACCGGGGCGGATTGGAGATGAAAAAAGAACTGCTGATACTGGAGGCCGCAGGCGCCGCTGAACATCCTTTAACAACGGCATCCCGATCTCAAGCTTTCTCATCCGAGACAATGTGAAGGTCGATTCCGTCTGTATGCCTCATAATGCTGTTGACAATCGAGCCTTTTCTGATTTCTTCCCATCGCGATCGGGCGGATTGGCCGAGTACGATTTGTGTAATGCCGTGCTGTTTCGCTGTATCAGTGATCGTTTCAGAAATGCGCCTTTTGTTTGAGTGTTTAAAAATGAATTCGGCGCCGAATTGTGCACAGAGCGTCTCCCATTGCCCGATTTTATCCCGTTCTGTCGGGGCCAGCTGCTCCTTTGACGTGCGCGACACGTTTAAAACGAGCAGATCGGCCTTCAGCCGGCTTGCGATTCTCCATCCGCGCCGTATCAGTTTTTCGGCATTTTTTCCGTGCTGGACGCACACCAAAATCTTTTCATTCGTTCCCCTCGGCCGGAGGCTGCCGTTCGTCCGTTCCAGACGATCATCCACATCATCTGCAACTTCACGCAAGGCGAGCTCTCTCAACGCAGCTAAATTATTTTTCGTAAAAAAATGGGTTAAAGCCTGTTGAATCTTATGTTTTTCATATACCTTTCCTTCCTGAAGCCGCTTTTGCAATGTTTCCGGAGTGACGTCAATCAAGATGACTTCATTCGCCAATTCCAATACGCGGTCCGGGATCCGTTCTCTCACTTTCACCCCGGTGACGTGTTGAACGATATCATGGACGCTTTCGATATGCTGGATATTGACGGCGGACAGCACGTTGATGCCTTCCTGTAAAATATCTTCAACGTCCATGTACCGCTTTTCATTTTTCGAACCTGGCACATTGGTGTGAGCCAGTTCATCGACAAGCACAAGGTCTGGCTTCCGGTTAATAATCGCATCGACATCCATTTCTCCCATCGTTATCCCTTTATATGAAATGTTTCGTTTTGGAATGACTTCTAAACCTGTGACGAGTGCTGCCGTGTCTTTTCGATGATGCGTTTCGACAAGGCCGATCACGGCATCGATCCCTTCACGCTTTAAATCGTGCGCTTCCTGGAGCATCCGATACGTTTTTCCGACTCCCGGCGCAGAACCGATATAAATGGTCCAATACCCTCTTTTCAGCTGTTCAATTTCGGCCAGCAGTTCTCCCGGCGTCTTCCTTCGATAATCACGGGTGTTTTTTGTCCGCATTGCAGCATCTCCGTTTTCTCATCAAGTTTGTTTTTCCCGGTGTCGTATGATCAGACACCGGGCAGCATTCTACTTCAGTTTTTCTTTTAAATCGATATTGAGAAGCAGCACGTTGACGCGCGGTTCACTTAAGAAGTCGCTTTTGGTATGCTGATGAACAAGCTGCACAAGCTCTTTCTCCGGCAGTCCTGTCAGACGGCTGATTCTCGGAATTTGCGCCATCGCCCCGTCGGGACTGATATCAGGGTCTAATCCCGAAGCGGAGTTCGTGACTAAATCGACCGGCAGTTTACTGATCGGAACATCAGGGTTTTCCTCCTTCCACTTTTCAATCGATGCTTTCATCCGTTTCAGCAAATCGGGATTTGACGGCGCTTCGTTTGGGGATCCAGATCCTGCGGCATCATACTTGATGCTGGATTCCCTTCCTTGAAAGAGCCGCGGGTCTCTAAACCGCTGGCCAATGAGTTCAGAGCCGATCACATTCCCCTGCCGGTCATACACAAGACTTCCATTTGACTTTCCAGGCATGGCGGCCTGTGAAATCCCTGTCAGCGCGAGCGGATATCCAAGCCCGCAAACCAGCATTAACAGCAGGCTGATTCTGAAGATTACTCCGATTTCTTTCATGACGATTCCTCCTTACAACATAATCTGAAGCAGCATATCGATCAGCTTGATTCCGATGAAAGGGACGATGACGCCGCCGAGGCCATAGATCAATAAATTGCGGGCCAGCAAAGCATTTGAGCTCATCGGCTTATAAGCAATTCCTTTCATGGCTAAAGGCACAAGAAGCGGGATGATCAGCGCGTTAAATATCAGCGCAGATAAGATCGCTGAAATCGGCGAACCAAGCCTCATGATGTTCAGCGCGTTCATCTCGGGAATCGCCAGCATAAACATCGCCGGGATGATGGCAAAATATTTGGCGATATCGTTTGCGATGCTGAACGTAGTCAAAGCGCCGCGCGTCATAAGCAGCTGCTTTCCGATCGAGACGACTTCAATGATTTTTGTCGGATTCGAATCAAGGTCCACCATATTCGCTGCTTCCTTGGCAGCTGTTGTGCCGCTGTTCATGGCAAGCCCGACATCAGCCTGCGCAAGTGCGGGCGCGTCATTGGTTCCGTCGCCCGTCATGGCGACAAGCTTTCCTTCAGATTGTTCGCGCTTGATCACATTAATCTTGTCTTCGGGCTTGCTTTCGGCAATAAAGTCATCAACGCCCGCTTCCCTTGCGATCGTAGCGGCCGTTAATGGATTGTCGCCTGTGCACATCACCGTTTTGATCCCCATTTTGCGAAGCTCGGCAAAGCGCTCTTTCATGCCCGGTTTAACGGTGTCTTTTAAATAGATCAACCCGAAGATTGTTCCGTCTGCCGCTACAGCCAGCGGTGTTCCGCCTTCTTTTGAAATCCGTTCGCTTTCCAGATCGAGATTCGAAGGTATCGTTCCGCCATTGTTGATCACCCACTTTTTCACGGCATCGACAGCGCCTTTGCGAATGTGCCTTCCGTCGGGCAGGTTCACGCCGCTCATTCTCGTTTCCGCCTTGAATTCAATCGGTTCTCCTGCTTCAGCAACGGACGAGTCATAGTGAATCGAGAGTTTATCAGCGAGTTCGATGACTGAGCGTCCTTCCGGTGTTTCGTCATGGATGGAGCCAAGCGCCGCATATTCACCAACGGTTTGAAGCGATTCATCTCCGACAGGGACAAATTCCCCGGCCATCCGGTTTCCAAAAGTGATCGTCCCTGTTTTATCAAGAACAATCGTGTTAATGTCGCCCGCAGCCTCGACAGCTTTCCCCGACATCGCCAGAACGTTGAAGCGGGTCACGCGATCCATTCCCGCAATCCCGATGGCTGACAGGAGCCCGCCGATCGTCGTCGGTATAAGACAGACAAGCAGGGCAATCAAGACGGCGGGATCAATTTGAAAACCGAGATAGGACGTGAAAAACGGGAGTGTCGCAACAACAATCAGAAAAATCAGCGTTAAGCTCGTTAAAACCGTATTCAACGCGATTTCATTCGGCGTTTTTTGCCTTTCAGCCCCTTCGACTAAAGCGATCATCTGATCGAGGAACGTTTCACCCGGATCACTCGTGATCTTGACTTTAATCGAATCGCTGACGACCCGGGTGCCTCCCGTAACAGAGCTGAAATCACCGCCTGCTTCCTTTATGACCGGAGCAGACTCTCCCGTGATGGCCGATTCGTCTACTGATGCGAGACCCGCGATGACTTCACCGTCGCCAGGTATCATTTCTCCCTGGGAGACGATGACGATGTCCCCCTTTCTAAGCTCGGCAGGCGCTACCTTCTCAATGCGGTCATCCATTACTTTATTGGCCGAAACCCCTTTTTTCGTCTGTTTTAAAGAATCGGCCTGCGCCTTTCCTCTTCCTTCAGCCAGCGCTTCGGCGAAATTCGCGAATAACACGGTGATCAGCAAAATGAAAGAAACCGCCGGATTGAACCAGGGAGCCGCCGTACTGCCGAAAAACCGGGGAAACACGGAAAGCAGAACCGTTATGAAAAATCCAACTTCTACGACAAACATAATCGGATTTTTGATCATAGTTCGCGGATCTAATTTTAAAAAGGCATGTTTGACCGCATCTTTGATGATCGTGTCGTTCATCGTTTGCTTTGTTGTGTGAACGGCATCCGGTGTGGCCTGTTGACTGGAATGATGCAAATCGTTCATGAGTAAAGCCCCCTTATCGTAATGTTAAATATTCTGTGGCCGGTCCCAACACAAGCACCGGAAAGAATGTTAAAGCCCCGACGATCAGGATCGAAGCGATAAAAATCCCGCTGAACAGGCTTGAATCGGTGCGAAATGTTCCGATTGTTTCCGGAACGGTTTGCTTTTTCAAAAGTGACCCTGCAACTGCGAGCAGTGTGACAATTGAGAAATAACGGCCGATAAACATCACAATTCCCGTTGTTATATTCCAAAAAGGCGACGCGTCTCCGAGCCCTTCAAATCCTGAACCGTTATTCGCGGCTGAAGACGTATATTCGTATAAAATCTGGCTGATCCCGTGAAATCCGGGATTTGAAATTGCAGCTTGACCCGCTTGCGTCATGACGGCAAGCGCTGACGCCCCTAAGATTAACAAAGGATGAATCAGCAGAGTAACGGCTAAAAGCTTCATTTCTTTTCCTTCAATTTTTTTGCCTAAAAACTCAGGCGTTCTTCCGACCATTAAGCCCGACAGAAAAACCGCAACCATCGCGTATAGAAGCATGTTCATCAATCCGGCGCCTATTCCGCCAAACACCGTGTTCAGCATCATATTAAGCAATGCCAAAAGACCCGTTAGTGGCGTGAGCGTGTCGTGCATCGTATTGACGGCTCCTGTCTCGCTTGCGGTGGTAACCATCGCATAAAAAGCTGAATTCAATGTTCCAAACCGCACTTCCTTACCCTCCATGCTGCCTTCTGTGTGCTCGATTCCGAGCTGATTGATGACGGGATTGCCTTGCGATTCCGCCATGAAAGCTGCCCCGGCTGAAAGCAAAAACAAAAGACCTGCGGATACAAAAAGAATGCGGCCTTGCTTCAGATTCCCAACCATTTTCCCATACGTAAACGGCAGTGAGATGGTAATCAAGAGCATTAATAAAATTTGAATCGCATTGCTCCATCCATTCGGATTTTCAAATGGATGAGAAGAGTTGACGCCAAAATACCCCCCGCCGTTGTTCCCCAGCTCTTTGATGGATAAAAAGGACGCCACCGGCCCCCGAACAATGGACTGCTCACCTCCGCTCACCGTATGGGCTGTCACGGAACCGTCAAGCGTCTGCGGTACGCCTAGGGCGACGAAAACAAGCGACACCACAACTGTGATCGGCAGTAAAATCCGCGTGATCGAACGGACCAAATCGACAAAAAAGTTGCCGAACGGTTTCCCGGCGAGCCCCCGAATCATCGCAACCGCGGCTGCCAGCGCCGTAGCGGGAGCGGCAAACATTAAAAAGGTGATCGCAATCATCTGCGAAAGCATGGACAGACCGCTTTCGCCGCTGTAATGCTGCAAATTTGTATTCGTCATAAAACTGACTGCCGTATTAAAAGCCAGTGTAGGTTCCATTCCCGCGACCTTTTCAGGATTTAAAGGCAGTACACCCTGCAGACGAAAAACGAGATAAACGATGAAAATCATCGCCGTATTCGTGAGTACCAGCGCGGCGGCGTATTTCTTCCACGATTGGTTTTCTCCTTTTACTCCGCCCAGCTCCAGCAGCAAGCGTTCCGCTGGAAGAAAAAACCGGTCGATTTTGGACGGGGCGCCGTCAAATACCTTCGCTATGTAAATCCCCATTGGTTTGGCTGCCAGCAATGCGGCAAGCAGGATAAAACAGATGGATATGAGCGTCGTCATTTCAATACCCCCAATTTGTGTACAATTAAAATTTCTCAGGATTCAATAAAGCATAAGTCAAATAGACAAACATGGCGGCTGCTCCCGCTGCCAATAGCGTCATGGCAATCACTCCTTTCACATTTATGATTGATCAGCGGTTTTCCCCGCCCATCTTAGCAATAGAAACATCATCTCCGCTAAAAATGCGACAATGGCCAGCATCACGATATCCAGCACTCCGCTCACCTCCTTTCATGTTTTTTGCACGAAAAAAAGCCGCAAGAGAACAAACCTCTTACGGCTTTTTTGGGCACAGTTAAGAAACCGTGCTTTATGCACGTTTTTTGGTTCTCTTTAAACGCTTGCGAGGTTAGCTGTCGGATTCAGGTGCAAAGAGTCACCTTACCTTGAAAAGGATTCACCCCAAGTGGCAGCGCCACAAAAAATTGGTTCCCCCGCTTCCAATTGGAATTCAGCGGTTACGTTAATTGGAAATTTTATTCAGTTTTTTGATGAGATTTATATTACGCCCGTTCAATCATCGTGTAAAGTTTCATAAATGATCAAATTTCCTCGTTTATCAATTTTATAACCTTTTTTACACAGTTTATGACTTATTACCTTCTATTTTCTCTTAATATCTCGTTTTCTCTTTCATGTTATGGCCTTTACCTGTGAAAAACGGCGGATAAAAAATGTGTCGAAGCCCCGCTCGGAAATTCGAACGGGGCCGTTTTTTGTTAAAAGTCAAAGTTATCAGGATCAGGACCGACACGGGTGTTTTCATTCAGCCCGTCAATTTGCTTCATTTCCTCGAGGGTCAGTTCAAAATCAAATACGTCCGCGTTTTGGGCAATTCGCTCCGCTTTTGTCGACTTTGGAATGGTGATGACTCCGTTTTGCAAATCCCAGCGTAAAATGACTTGAGCAGGTGTCTTGCCGTGCTTGTCCGCGATATCTTTCAGCAGCGGGTGGCTGAGCAATTGGCCTTGCATCAGCGGCGACCATGCTTGAAGCTGGATGCTGTGCGAACGGCAAAACGCTTGCAGCTCTTTCTGCGTGAGCCGCGGGTGATACTCGACCTGGTCGATCACCGGTTTGACGGCGGCATCTTTCAGCAAGTCTTCCAGATGGTGAACGTGAAAATTGCTGACGCCGATTGCTTTTACGCGCCCTTGTTCATAAAGAGTTTCAAGGGCTTTCCACGCCGCTTTATAGCGCCCTTCAACAGGCCAGTGGATCAGGTATAAATCCAGGTAATCGAGCCCGAGCTTTTCGAGACTCGCTTCGTAGGCTGCAATCGTTTCGTCATAGCCTAAATCGTCATTCCAGACCTTTGACGTAACAAACAAGTCTTCTCTAGAAATTCCGGCTTCTTTCAACCCTTCGCGAATTCCTTGGCCAACCCCTTCTTCATTTCCGTAGATGGCTGCCGTATCGATACTGCGGTAGCCGTGCTTGATTGCCGTTTTTACGGCTTGCACCAGTTCGGGCCCTTCCTCTACTTTAAACACGCCTAGTCCAAACCAGGGCATGTCCGTCCCGTTATTCAATGTGATTCGATCTTGCAGATTTTTTGCCGTCATCTAATTGGCCCCCTCATATTTTTGTATACATCATGCGCAGTTTTTCTTTAAAGCTTGATTTTGTTTTTGGTCATTTCGTTCCAGCGCCCTGCTCCAGCCCGTCAGCGCGACGGCGCCGAGCACCATCAAAGCTCCGGCCCATGGAGTGTGAATCAAACCGATCGACTGTGTGATGGCGCCTCCTGTATAAGATCCGATCGCGATCCCGGCGTTGAATGCAGCGATATTGACAGCTGATGCGACATCTACCGCCCCCGGAACAAACCGTTCAGCCAGAATTACCACATAGGACTGGAGCCCGGGGACATTCATAAATGCTAAAAATCCCATCAGCATGATGACGATAAAGCCCGCTGCCTGATAAGGAGCAGCCGCCGTTAAGATGAGAAGCACAACCGCTTGGGCGATGAACATATAGAATAATGCAGTAAGCGGTTTTTGGTTGGCCGCTTTACCTCCGATGATATTTCCGAGCGCGACGGCAATGCCGTATGCAAGCAAAATGACGGCAACAGCTTCCTGTTTAAAACCTGTCACATGCTGAAGCAGCGGGGATAAATACGTAAAGACAACAAATGTTCCTCCATAACCAAGCGCCGTAATGATGAATAAAAGCAGCAGACGGCCATTGGTTACAAGTTTCAATTGGCTCTTGAAAGACGTTCGGACGCCTTTCGGCAAATCGGCCGGAACAAGAAAGCTGTTGGCGATAAACGCCAGTGCGCCGACAGCGACGATCGCCGCAAAAGCAATCCGCCAGCCGAACAGCTGACCGAGGAACGTGCCGATGGGAACTCCGGTAATCATCGCAACCGTCAGACCGGTAAACATAATTGATATCGCTCCGGCTCTTTTATCCGCCGGGACCAGGCTTGCCGCAATCGTTGAACCGATTGACATAAATACGCCATGAGAAAACGCGGAAATCACGCGGGCGGTTAATAAAACACCGATGCTTCCGGCACATGCCGCAAGCCCGTTTCCGATCATAAAAATAATCATAATCACAAGCAACAGCGCTTTTCTCGGCATACTCGATGTGACAGACGTCAATACGGGTGCGCCGACTGTCACGCCCAAAGCGTATAACGATACAGTCAGCCCCGCGGTCGTCACTGAAATGTTCATGTCATCAGCAATTAAAGGCAGAAGCCCCACGCTGATGAATTCGGTTGTTCCGATGGCAAATGCGCTGGCCGCCAAGGCTAAAAGCGCTAATATACTGCGTTTTTTATCATGAACAGAAGTCATTCTTTTTCCCCCTTTCGTTTTTAATGTATAGCAAATGTCTGCCGGCAAATGATATTATGGTACATATCATCTATAAAAAAAAGTACGCACTTTTAAGTGCGATAGGAACCAAAAAGTTAGATAGGTACTTTTCGGTTCCTATGGTTTGGAGGAGAACATGAAGCCGAAAAAGTACAATATATCTGTCGAAGCTACACTTGAAGTAATTGGAGGTAAATGGAAATGTGTGATTTTGTGCCATTTGACGCACGGCAAAAAACGCACGAGCGAGCTGAAGCGGCTGATGCCGAACATTACGCAGAAAATGCTGACCCAGCAGCTGCGCGAACTGGAGGAGGACGGCGTCATCAATCGGCTCGTGTACCAGCAGGTGCCGCCGAAGGTCGAATACGAACTCAGCGAATACGGAGGGACGCTTAAAGACATATTGGATTCATTGTGCGCCTGGGGTGAAACACATATTACGAAAGTGTATGGAGACAAATTTGCCGTTTTGGAGGACAGCGTGCTGAATGAACAATTAAAGGAAACATAATAAATAGATGGAGGTCAGGATGGGAAAATGGTTTCTTTCCGGGGGCGGAGATGCGCACCAAACTGAACGGCTGGATCGGCATTTTGCCGGGAGCCTCTGCCCGCATAAGCCTTTGTTGTATATTCCGATTGCCATGGACGCCGACAGGTATGATGAAGGCTTCGATTGGATCAGCCGGCTCTTTCACCCGCTCGGCGTTAAAAATATCGTGATGTGGACGGATGTCAAAGGCAAAACCGTGCACGATTTAGACGCATTTTCTGCCGTATATATTGGCGGAGGAAATACGTTTCGTCTGCTCAAACAATTCATTGAATCACACTTTATCGAGGTTTTAAAGCGCTATGCCGAAAGCGGCGGCGTCATTTACGGCGGAAGCGCAGGCGCCGTCATTCTCGGAAAGAACATCATGACTTGCTCTTATATGGACCGCAATGCTTGCGGATTGCGCGATTTTAACGGATTAAAGCTTCTGGGAGACTATGCGGTTTGGTGCCACTACAAGGTTGAACATGATCCGCTGATTAAAAGGTATAGGCATGCTTTTGACACTCCCGTCATCGCTTTGCCGGAAGAAACGGGAATCGCCGCAAGCATTTCAGACATTCGGGTCATCGGAACAAAGCCTGCCCGGATTTTTAATGAAGACGGCGCGGTATTCGTTTCAGATCAAATTGTTTTATAAAGCAAAAAACGCTTCGGCTCATCGGCGAAGCGTTTTTCTTGTTTTTGCGGCTGCAAGCCGTTTGACCAGGCTTTCCGTCAGAAAAAACACGGTGAGACTCAAACCCAGCAAAACAGAAAAATTTGACATCAACGGCTCACGATCAACATATTCAAAAGCATGATGCACAAAAAGTATCACAGCCCAGAAAATGATAGCCGCACGGCAAGCTGTGTCTGCGGCTTTTTTCCTTTTGGGTCTGCATACATGACAGCGCCTCCCAAGGAGACTCTCACGCCCCAATCTGCTGATTTCCTTCGCACTTACTGTGTTTTGATTTCCTCTTCCGTTTCATAAAACCGAGCCAGCTCCACAATCATCGCTCCCATTCGTTCGAGGCCGGGAGCGAGCAGGCGTTCAACTCCTTCTTCTCTTAAAGCTTCTGCCGTCACTTTTCCGACAGCGGCTGCCAACACGCTGTCTTGAAAAGATTGGACAATTTTCTCCGCATAGCCGTTTTCTTTCGCAAAATGAAAAAGCGAGCGGACTTGGACGGCTGTTGTAAAGCAAACCGCATCCACTTCACGGTTGATGACCTCGCTGCACAATAAAGCGACGGTTTCCCGGTCCGGTGCAACATGGCGATACGGCAGAAGCGGAAAAACAGCTGCACCTTTCTCTTCCAAAAACTGAAGCAGTGACGGTGCGTTTTCGCCGTGAAGCTGGACCATCACCCGTTTCCCGGAAAAATCGTGGGATTGAAGCGAGTCGATCAGTCCTTTGGTGGTGCCGTCTTCATCCGCCGCAACCGGCGTAATGCCGAGCTTTTTTAATGCGGCGATTGTTTTGTAGCCTCTCGATGCCGCCTTCGCCCCGCGGATCGCTTGTAAATAGCGCTCACCGATCCCCAGTTTATCAGCTAGGTTGACAAGCGTCTCCGTCCCGATTCCTGTCGTAAAAATCACCCAGTCGGCTCCCGTTTCAACAAAGGCTCGCAAATCAGGACCTACTTCTTTTTCGGCCAAAAACACGGTACCCTGAAGGGAACGTACGACGGGAACCCCGCCTTGCTTTTTGATTAATGTGCTCATTTCATCCGTTTTTCGCGATGCTCCGATGGCAATTCTTCTGCCGTTCAATCCTTTTCCCAATCCAATCCCTCTTTTCCGTATCTGTTTCTATCAATGTAATGGTTTACTATCATCTTCCAAATGAGATATGATTGAATTATCAAAAAATAACAGGAGGTTTTTCAATGCATTCTCAATTTGAAACCCGAGCCGAGCATTTGACGAAACATGCCCGTTTTTTCGAGTATACCACTGCCTCTGACCCGATTGGAAGCGGAATAATCAGTCCGATTCCTGTGAAAGAGTTCGGACCTGAATTGTATGAAACAGGTGAAACGCGGATCATCCCGCTGGACATCTCAGAAGAACTGAAGACGGAATATCCCGCTTCAAGCCCTTCCCTTCTCGCCCACTTCATCAAGATTCGTTCGGGCGACACGATTCACACCGCCCCCTGCGCGACAAGCGAACTATATTACATTGTCAGCGGCGCAGGGCGTACCGAAGCGGGCGAAGATACGATTCACTGGCAGAAAGGCGATTTTTTGACTTTGCCTGCCGGTTCAAGCAGCCAGCATACCGCAGCAGAAGATGCAGCCATTTATTACATCACCGATTCACCTCTCCTGCATTATTTGGGCGTAAAGCCGTCGGAATCCCGCTTTCAACCAACCATCTACACCGCTGAACAGGCAAAAGCAAAATTGGCTGAAGCGGCCGCCGCTCCTGACGCCCGTTTCCGAAACCGTATTTCCGTTCTTTTAAACAATGATATATTCGATCAAACGCTGACGATCACCCATGTATTGTGGGCGATGTTCGGCATCGTGCCTCCCGGCTCCAATCAAGCGCCCCACAGCCACAAGTCGGTGGCTCTCGATTTTGTCGCCTATGCCGCACCAGGCACGTACACATTAGTCGGAAGCAAAATCGATCCGGACACAAAGGAAATCATCGATCCGAAACGGATTGACTGGGTAACCGGAAAAGCCTTCATTACACCGCCGGGATTATGGCATTCCCACCATAATGAGTCAGGTGAAGCGGCCTATATCATCCCCATCCAAGATGCGGGCCTGCAAACGTACCTCCGGACACTGGATATTCAATTTCAGCATTATGAAAAATGAAAAAGCGGGAAGCCGGATCATTCTTTTCGGCTCCCCGCTTTTCTATTCGTTTTTCGCTTTCTTGGAAATCATGTCCGCGATTTCTTCGGCCTGCGCCTGAACAGCGTTTGGATCATACGGCCAGAACCTGTCCGGATCGAGGAAAAAGACCTTGCCTTTTTTCACCGCGTCAAGCGACTTCCAAACCGGATTGTCCTGATCAAGCTTTCCGTTGTATGATTCATCGACAAATATGTAGTCTCCGGCATATTTCGGCAGAACTTCGAAAGATATGGCTTTATATCCGTCAGCTGTATCAATGGCATCCTTTTTAACAGATTCAGGCGGCGTCAGTCCCAGCTGCGTATAGATCGCCTCTCCGCCCCGATACCCGTAGGCCCCGTAGACATACACAGATTTTGCATATGCGCCGATTAAAGAGAACGTTTCGCCTTGTACAGATGCATCTTTGATTTTCGCGCGGGCGGCTTTCATTTTTTGATTAAACATTTTCGTCCACTCCCGGGCCTCCTTTTCCTTGCCGAGCAGCGTGCCAAACGTTTTCATTTCATCGCGTGCATCTTTAAACGTGCCGAACGGATAAACGACAGTCGGAGCGATTTTTGAGAGCTTTTCATATTCTTTTTTATCGTTTGTCATCGATACGATCAAATCGGGTTTAAGCTTAAGAATCTTTTCCACAGATACTGAAAAACCGTCTTTTCCCCCGATATTCTTTATTTCTGAAATATGATCTTTAATATAGGGACTTTCAAGATATTTCCCTGTTTCTCCAAGCGGCTTGATTCCGAATGCAAGCATTGTCCCTGCATATCCTATCGTAACGACGCGCTTCGGATTGGCCGGTACAGTGACATTTCCGTTGATTGTTTTCACCACTCTTGTTTTCGCTTCGTTCTTTGATGCCGTCTGTTTTTGGCCGCTTTGACAGCCTGAAAGAAAAACAGAAAATGCGAGTAAAACGGTCAATATATAAGAATACTGCTTTTTCGTCATGTTCAACCCTCCAATTGATAATAATTATCATTATCAATATAAAGGATAATTGTCACCATGAGAAGTCTTTATTTGATTTACGGCTGATCAGGCCGCTCATTCCGTCGATAGTATTCGATGACAAATTCTTTAAAGTTGCGTGCCGCCGGCGATAAATAATAGTCTTTCAAAACGGCGAGACCGATCGTCCTCTCAGAACGGTAGTCTGACACTCGGCAAAATGCCACCGGAGAATGGATGTGTTCCGCCGTTTTCGGCAGGATCGCCGCACCGAGCCCTGCTGACACAAGGCCCAAAATCGTCGACACTTCTTCCCCTTCAAACGCAAGCTTCGGGCTGATGGACAGTTCCCGGCACATTTGATCAAACACATATCGAAGACCATAACCCGGCTTAAAACCGACAAAGTCCTCATGGGCAATGGATCTGATCGCGACTTCTTTCCGATCTGCGAGCGGGTGGTCGGCGGGAAGCACCAGGTAAAGCGGTTCAGTATCCAGCACCGTCCATTCAAGAAGTTCGTTTGGAAGGGGTGGTGAGCTGAGACATATATCAGCCTCGCCCGTCTCCACCATATGCTGAAGATGTTCATTTGCGGCCTGATACAGACGGAACGCAACATTCGGGTATTTCTTTTTAAAACCGGCAATCAGCTGCGGCATCAGGCGTGAACCAAGCGTATGCAAAAAAGATACCGAGATTTCCCCGGCATTCGGATTGACGCTTTCCCTGATTTGCTGGACGCCTTCGTCAAGAGCAAGGCGGGCCTGTTTCGCTTTGATGAGGAACTGCTCGCCGTACTTTGTTAGGCGGATCGATTTTGTTTTTCGAATAAACAGCGGGACGCCCAATTCTTCTTCAAGCTTTTTGATCGACCTGCTCAAAGCCGGCTGGGAAATCCTTTGTTCCATGGCGGCTTTTGTAAAATGTTTATGCCTGCTCACGGCAATAAAATGGTCAATTTGATAGAGTTCCAATGCTCATCCGCTCCTTCATAACTAGAATGCATGATGTTGATAGATATTATAAATTAGACACATCACAAATGAAAGCGTACCATGAAACATAGATTGTCATTCTGGAAAAGAGGAGCTACCATGACTTACATACAGCCGCATACGAAAGATTATCAAAAAGCAAGCATCGCCTTATTCATCAGCGGTTTTGTGACATTTGCCACGCTTTACACCACACAGCCGCTCATGCCTCTGTTTGCGGAGGAATTCGGCATATCGGCGGCAGCTGCAAGCTTAACTTTATCCATTTCAACAGGTATATTGGCTTTTGCACTGCTTACGGCAGCAGCTTTATCTGACGGATTCGGCCGGAAGACGATTATGGCAATATCCCTGTTTGCAACATCTGTGCTCGGCCTCTTGACCGCCTTTAGTCCGAACTTCGCGGCGCTCTTGGTGATGAGAGGGCTGCTTGGCTTTTTCCTTGCAGGCGTACCCGCGATCGCCATGACTTATGTCGGAGAGGAATTTGATCCGCGAGGGCTCGGGAAAATGATGGGGTTATACATTAGCGGCACAAGCCTTGGAGGAATGAGCGGAAGGCTTTTGACCGGCCTTTTGACAGACTTGTTCAGCTGGCGTGCAGCGCTTGGAATCATCGGGGGATTATCAGTGCTATTAAGCTATTTGTTTTGGATTTTGCTGCCCCGGCCACAGCACTCCGCTAAGCGAAAAACGAGCATGAAAAAGGCGAGCCTCGCCTACTCTGCCGTCTTGATGAACAAACGGCTGCTGTCGATTATTTCACTCGGATTTCTATTAATGGGAAGCTTTGTTACGCTGTTCAATTATATCGGATTTCAATTGATGGGACCTCCGTACAGACTCTCTCAAACTGTCATCGGGTTCATCTTTATCGTTTATTTGGCAGGGGCAATCAGTTCCGTTTATATGGGAAAGAAAGCCGACCGTTTTGGCAGCCCGCTGATGCTGAAAATCGGGATTGCCATTATCGCGGGAGGCGCATTGCTTACGCTTCTGCCTCAGCTTTCTCTGAAAATCGCCGGAATCGCTGTCTTTACATTCGGATTTTTCGGGTCGCATTCGATCGCAAGCTCATGGGTTGGGCAGACGGCCGGCGAACAGCGCGTTCAAGCTTCCTCTCTTTATTTGCTGAGCTATTATCTCGGCTCAAGCTTAGCAGGGTCTTTCGGAGGCTTCTTCTGGACTCATTTTAAATGGCCGGGAATCGTCGCCTTCATTACCTTGCTGCTTTTGGCCGCTTATCCGGCAATTTTCTTTGCCGAAGCCAAAAGGAACAGGCGGCAAGACGATACACAGATCCGAAATAAAAGCTAAACTTTCTTCACCGCATGCCGATATTTAAACCAAAGCCAGCATGACGATTCCTCCTGAAGATCAGCCGTTTTTAGAATGAATAAATGCAGCCTGTCATGTTGGCTTTTCCTTTATCTCCCTCTATAATGGTTTGAGGGGGAATCATCTTGCTTAAAACAATCGGATTTTACGGATTTTTGGCATCTGTAGGTTTGAATCTTTTTCTCCGGGCAGGACTCAAGATCAACGGCACAGCGAATGATATCATCTCAGTGGCCTCCCTGGTTTTCGTGCTGATGTACGTATGGAACGATTTGAAAAAACGAAGTGCAAAAACGCTCATTTTACAAGGGCTCGCTCTCGTCACCTCTGTGGCATTATTGGCATTTGCCATCATAAAAGGGCAAACATACATTGCCGCTCTGCCTTTTTTCGAGGGCCGGGAAACGCCGGCAAAATGGGTGTATATTTTGCTCGTTTTGTTCTTGGGATCAAACCTTTACATCCATATCAATGAAAAAATCACAAACTCTAAAAAAGAGGCATCCTGATCGGTTCAGAATGCCTCTTTTTGTTTTACGTACTTGCGATGCTGTCCGCATTCACGTTATGTTGAGAAACGCCGCCGTCCCACACATCCTTTACATAGCGCCCTTCTTCCAAAAGTGCGGACAGCCAGCTTTGCGACTCTTCCTGGCTCGCTCCCTGTACAATCCGATATGCCTCGCACAAAGCTTGTTCAACAGCGGGAGCCATGTGGCTTCCGTCTCCGCACACATACAGGCGGCCGCCTTCGTTCAACAAGTGAATCAGCATGTCTGCATCCTCTCTGAGCAAATCTTGCACATATGTTTTCGGACGGCCTTCAAGCCTGGAAAACGCTGTATGCAAATGGACGATTCCGTCCTTTTCCGCTTGCTCCAATTCGTCTCGATACAGAAAATCTTCATTCGGACGGCGGCAGCCGAAGTACAAATGCGCTTCACCGAGCTTTATCCCGGTTTCGCGCTGGAGACGGCGCGCCTGAAGAAATCCGCGGTAAGGTGCGATTCCGGTGCCCGGTCCGACCATGATCATCGGTGTTTCAGGATCTTCAGGAAGCCTGAAGCCTGACTGGGGCTCCCTGATGAAACAAGAAATCGCATCTTTCGGCTCAAGGCCTGCGAGATAGTTCGATGCAACCCCCTTATATTGCCCGCGGCCGCTCAATGCCGGGCCGCTTACGACAGAGACGGTGATGCTTGTTTGCCGAGGGTTAAGCTGCGGCGAACTGGAAATCGAGTAATACCTCGGTTTTAGCGGAGGCAGAAGCGCCAGAAAGCGGGCGAACGGCAGTTCACAGGCCGGGTATTGCTCAAGCAGGTCAAGCATTGTCAGCCGTTTTTTCAACACTTGATTCTTATAGACGTCATCTTTCAGCAGGTCTTCAAGCTCGCGCTGATGAGGCGGACATACAGTATGTGCCGCCAACTCGCGAATCTGGGCCCTTGCAGCCGGTTCCTGCAGCTCGACACAATGTTGAAAAAGATCCTTGACATGAACGGGCCGCTCCAAAGGCAAATGTGATGCTTGACTCCGGCCGCTGATCATAATTTGTTCATTTCCGTTCAGCCCAAACCGCTGAAAAACGCGTTCAATCAGCACCTCGCTGTTTTGCGGAAGCACCCCGAGATGGTCTCCCTCCTGATATGCGGTACCTTCAGGAAGCGATATTTCAATATGCCTCGTGCTTCTCCCGCTCTCTTCACACTGCAGTTCCCGATTTGCCGATATTTTCGCTGTAAACACTTGATAAGCTTTAGCCAGCGGCGAAGCCGCAGGTGCGCTTACAAACTCGACAGATATGGCTTGTCTGTCTGTTTCTGTTTGATTCGGCTCGGGTTCGGACAATGAAAATTCGGTTCTTAAAAGCGGCCACAGATCGTTTTTCCATGACTCAAACTGTCCTTCAAAATCATCGCCTGCGTCCCCTTCTCCAAGCTTGTGCAGCCTTTGGGCGCCTCTTTTTTCCAATGCGCTGTCAATCAGGCGCGGAATCCGCTGGTAGGTGCTGGCCCAGCTCCGGTTACCGCATCCGAATACCGCATATTTGACACCGTGCAAATCGCCTGTCTGATCATGCTCAAGCCAATGGACAAATTCCCTTGCGCAATCGGGCGGGTTTCCGTTATAGGAAGCCGTCACAATAATAACAGCCCCTTCTGCCGGGAGGTCGCCTGAATATTGATCAAGCTCCGCCATCCGGCTTCGATATCCTTGCTCACGCGCTTCTTCAGCAAGCTCCTTTGCAACCTCTTCGGCTGTGCCGAGATTTGAACCGTAGAGCACAAGGAGAGGGGTTCCGTGCGTATTTTCCGCAGCCGGTGCGGAAGGCTTTTCTTCCTGCCGCATGTTCTCTTCAGGTTGAGCACCCGGCGTCACCATCATTGCTTCTTTTTTCCTCGGCCTTACCCTGATTGTGAAGCCATCCGGTTTTAATGTCAGCGATTCTTTGATCTTCAATTGATAGTTTGCATGATCTTCAAGATCAAAGTACTGAAGAATCATGCCGAGCACAAGCGTCGCTTCGTGAAGGGCAAACTGCATGCCGATGCATGCCCTTTGGCCGTTGCCAAACGGTTTGTATGCGTGCGCCGGAATGCTGTCCATCTGCTCGAACCGTTCAGGCCGGAACGCCTCGGCATCTTCTCCCCAGACGCTTTGATCCCTGTGCAGCTTTGGGATGAGCACTGTGACGCTCTGGCCTTTCGGAATCAAGTATTTTCCCCCGATAACTGTTTCGTCTTTTGCGTAAAGAGAAAAAGCCGGCGCCGTCGGCCAAAGCCTTATCGATTCATTCAAAATCATTCGAATGTATTTCAGCTGCTGAACCTGTTTGTAGGAAGGAACGGGATCGGTCAGCACGCGGTCCGCTTCTTCATACGCTTTCTTAAGCTTATCCGGATGCTTCAGGAGCAGATAGATCGCAAACGATAATAAACCGCTCGTCGTCTCGTGCCCGGCGATCAAAAACGTAATGATTTGATAGCGGATATTCTCATCATCCAGTTTTTCGCCGGTCTCAGGGTCTTTCGCATGAAGCATAAGCGATAAAAGGTCATTTCCGCTTTCGCCGCCGGCCTGCTTCCGGTCAGCGATGATCCGGTCAACAAGAGAAAACATCGACTCAACATCGCTGTCAAACTGACGCTTCGTTTGGACCATCAGCTTATCCTGCAGCGGAAAGCGCTTCGTCTGTCTCATCGCTTCGCTCAAACCCCGGACCATGCTCTCGATAAACGGATGCTGCCCTTCGCGGTAGAAGCTGTTAAATCGGTAGTTAAATCCGCATAAGCCGATCGTATCCAGCGTCAGCCGCGTCATATCATCCGGTACGTCAATACTTTCATCCGGATTGAGACGGGACCATTTTTGGATGAGCTGGACGGCGATGTCCTGCATCATGGGATGGTATCCCTTCATCGCTTTTTGGCTGAAGCTCGGCAGAAGGATATTGTGGGCTTTCCGCCAATTGGGTTCCTTCGTCCAGCTCGTAAACAGCCCGTCTCCGCTGAACTCGCGAACTTTCAATAGCCCCTTCCCCATGTTTTTGTCAAACCGGGATTCGTCAGAGACTTCTTTAACCAGTTCATGGCTGGACACAAATACCCCAATCGCATCCGCAAACTTAAATTGAAAGATAGGCCCCATCTCATCCGCGATTTTCCAAAGAGACTGGGAGACCTTGTTTTTGTCAAGCAAAGGCAGGTTGCCGAGCGGTCCGTAAGTTTTAGGGATTGGAATTCCATTTAACGTGTTCATGAAAATCATCCTTTCTGTTTTGAAAAAAGCTTTTCATCCATGATGTTTGACAGCATGCCAGGAACATTCTTCAATCTCTTTGATCAGTCCGGTAGGATCTTCGATTTCCCCGGCCCTTACCAATTTCTGAATATGAACGAACGCCCCGAATATCACAGCCGACAAGATGTGAGAAGGCAAGGGGCGAATCACGCCGGCCGCTTTCCCTTTTTCAAAAAATAAATAGACGAAATCCAGCAGTTCGTTTAAGACTTCACGGCTTTTCTCTGTCAGGTAATGAGAGGTTTTGTCAATTTCCAAAAAATAAAGCGCATGGACATTTTCCTGAGAAAACTCGAAAAGGCAGCGGAAAATATGCTGAAATTGTTTTTTTATCCCTGCTGAATCTTCAGGATAGTCCTCCTCAATCTTTTCTTTAAATCTCTTCACACTGTCTTGGAACAAGACGTTCACAAGGTCTTCCTTGCTGTCAAAGTAGCGGTAGATGGTGCCTGCACCGACGTTTGCCTTCTCGGCAATCATCGGAATGGTTGCGGCGTCAAAGCCACGGTCTGCGAAAAGGACGAGCGAAGCCTCGATAATCTTCTGATATTTGCTTTCCGATTCCATTGATTTTGCCCTCCAAGCCAGCGGAATGAACGTTCATTCCGCTTTTCCAATACATTCACTTTTTGACAGAACACTCGAAAATTCCTTTTTTAATATAAAATTTTTTAAAAGAAAACAAAAAAAGGGAGAATAGACCCAACTGTTGACATGAGTTGAAATTCATAAATCGAATGGAGGCAGTGCGGCTGTTTAATAGTATTCTTATATATTAATTTCGATTAAAAAAGAGGAACTGATATGTCATCAGTTCCCTCTGCCATCGGATTATTTTGCTTGTTTGACTTTTAATATGCTCGCTTTGCTCGTATTGCCGGCTTTATCTTTTGCAGTGACCGCTAAAACAGTGTTTGCCTTTTGTTTTTTTATTTTAACGGAAAACGCGCCTTTTTTATCGGCCTTGCCGGTTCCAAGCGTTTTCTTTCCTGCTTTGACGGTGATGGCGGCGTTTGCCTCTGCTTTCCCCTTAACGGCCGTGCTCTTGTTTGTTACCGTATTCACTTTTGGCGCGGGCGGGGGAGTTTTGTCAAGCACAGTGACGGCTTTCGCTTTGCTGACATTCCCGGCTTTATCCTTTGCTGTTACACTGATGACCGTTCCGGCTTTTTGCCTGCTGATTTTCAGCTTGTATTCACCTTTTCCGTTCGCTTTACCGGAAGCGATCGTCTTTCCTTTTACTTTTGCGCTGACTTGCGCGTTTGCTTCTGTTTTTCCCTGAATCACCGTACTTTTATCGGAAACCGGATAAACTTTCGGGGCGCCTGGCGGGATAACATCAGCAACCGTCATTTTAACATCGCCGCTTTCTCTGTAGTCATCAGCAGATGCGGAGACATACAAAACGGCATATTCTTTTTGCTTATTGATGTTCACTTTAAACGCTCCGGATGCATCCGCTTTGCCTTGCGCGATCACTTTTTTGGACGCGTTTTTCACTTTGATCGTGTAGCCGGCTGCCGTTTTCCCCGTTACGGCAGTATCTTTGTTCGTGATGCGTTTGACGGAAGGGTTTTTCGGCGCTTTTTCCACGACGGTTCTGAGCGAGGCTTCCGCCTGATAACCCGATGCCGCGATATGAAGAACTTGCCCCGCCTTCTGGGCCGGAATTTTCACTGAAAACGCGCCTGATTTTCCGGCTGTTCCCGTGCCCAATACTTGCTTCCCTCGCAAGATTTTGACCGCCACACCGCTTTTGGCTGTGCCTGTCACTGCCGTATGGCGGTTTAAAACGGGATGAACCTTCATGTTCAGCTCAAAAACGCTGGCTGCGTGATAAACATTCAGCCTCCCCCACCCGGAAACGAAATCATAACCAGGGATTTGAGCAGCCGGTTCTAAATCCAGATCATAGTCCGGGTTGGGATTATCCTGTTCTTCAAATACCACATCTGCTGTCGTCTCGGTCAATAGCTTTGCGACTTGCTTTGGTTTCAAAGATGGATTCTGTGACAAAAGAAGTCCTGCTGCAGCTGCAACATGCGGCGCCGCCATGGATGTTCCGCTCATAAAAGTGACATTTCCGTCCGGAACGAGGCTTGGAATATCGGTTCCCGGCGCCACCATATCGAGACCTTTTCCATAATTGGAATAGTCCGAGACGAGATCGAGGTTATTGGTCGCCCCGACTGAAAGCGTATATTTCGAAGATGCCGGGTACGAAATCTCCGACACTCCGTCATTGCCGGTGGCGGCAACGATCGTCACATTTTTGGACGCCGCGTATTTGAGCGCATATTCCATCACCCTGCTGTATGGTCCGCCAAGGCTTAAATTAATGACTTTTGCACCGTGGTCGGCAGCATAGATGATGCCGTTGGCAATCTGTTCCGTATCTCCGCTTCCTGAAGAATCCAGCACTTTGACAGGCAGGATTTTGGCATAGGCATTGATTCCCGCCATTGAAAAATGGTTGTCTTGCGCAGCTGCGATGATGCCTGACACGTGTGTGCCGTGGCCATTGTCATCCATCGCGTCCGCGGTGCGGCTGATATAGTTATAGCCTTCGTCTTTTTTGACGCTGCCGCTTAAATCGGCAAGCGTATGATCAACACCCGTATCGACAACGGCGATTACTGTATCTCTCAGCTTTTTGCCTTTCATCAGTTTTTGAAGCTGTTCAAATTGTATGTCTGCATTCGCAGCACGGTTTTTGCCGTTATTTTTGAGCGACCATTGATATGGATACTGGGTGTCCGCTGACAGTGCTTCATATTGCTGAACCTGTTCGACGAATTCCACTTCAGGCATCTTGGCAATCTTGGCTGCTGCCGTCTGATATTGCTTTGCCGCCGCTTTGAATCCGGCTGAACGGCTTTCCTTCATTTCCACAACGTACATATCTTTAAATTTCGTTTTACTTTTACCAAGTGGTTCTAATGCCTTGACGCCGGAAGATTGGGCTTTAGATTTGAAAGAACCCAGTTTTTTGCCGTCTTTCAATTTTACAATATAGCGTTTTTCAGGGGCGCTTGATGTAGCTGTCGCCATCCCCGCTTTCTCCAGCACAGCCGATACTTTGCTGCCTGTTAATTGTTCGATGCCGATGTCTTTTGCCACTTGATCCAGCTGTTTTTTCAGCGACTCGGGAACGGACTCGCGCGATGTTTCGTACAGACGGCTGATCGCTTTTTGATCATCATTCGTAATGGTGTATGCGCTCTCTTTTCCGTTTTTTGCGACATCGGAAAACAGCGGCTTCAGCTGCACCAAGTCTTTGTAGACACTGTCTCTCATCGATTTGTTAAAGAGCATTTTTGCGCTGATGAATGGAGCTGCTTTATAGTAAAGGGAAGACAGCTCTTTTCCTTTTTCAGTTTTTGAAAGAACTTCATCCCTGATCGTTCTTAACTGTTTTAATATGCCCTTGCCGGTTTCCCTTTCGGAGACGCTTAATTCTGCAGGACACTCTTCTTCCGCCTCCTGGTTTGCCGGAGGCAGGGTGACGCCTTCATAGCTGATGGTGTAAGAAATATCTGTAATTGAAGTGGTTTCGTTTTCCTCATCATGGTGATTTTCTACTTTTATGTAGTAAGGACCTTTCCAGGCAATCGGAAAATCGATTAAAGCGGGATTATTTTCATAGGAGTAGCCGTTGTATCTGTCAAACGTTTGGTGATCAGCTGCGTTTTCCAGGCTGGAGTAAACGGAAATGTTCAGCTCTGCATCTGATTTCAGTTTAACGCGGAAATGCGTGTGGTTTGCGATTTCCTGATTTGAAGGATTGATTTTATACCAATGCACCTCATCATCGCTTTGAAATGACGCTTCAACTGGGGACGCGCCGGTCAGTGTGGTTTCGTTAATCGGAACGCTGTCTTCGGCCGCCATAGTCTTCGGTAGAGGCAGCTGGCCAAAAATCAATGCAACAAGGAGAAAGAAAGCAATTGAACTTTTCACGATCCTTTTGTTCATAAATACCTCCGGAAAATATAGTAAAAACGTTCACTTTGATATTAAACCATGTTTGCTATGTTATTGGAATACTTTTCTTTAAAAATCAAAAATATGATATTTAAGATCTGGTTTCAACTCTATCAAACATAAAAAATCCCTCTCGTATGAAAGGGATGATCGTACAAAGCTCACGATTTTACCGCAGAAATGCAGCAGTCATTTTCGTTCATATGTACCGTGATGTCTCTGAAATGGCTTTCTTCAAGCAGTTGCTTGATTTGCTCTTCTGAGTATAAGGAAAAGCCTTTTGTTTTTTTCGATTTTTTCATTTGCCCTTCCAGATGGACGGCGAGAAACAGCGTGCCGTCAACCTGTAAAACACGGTAAATTTCTTTTAATGCTTGTTTGAAATCCGTCCAAAAATAAAGGGTGTGGACTGAATATACTTTATGAAAAGAACGGTCCGGATAAGGAATGTTTTCGGCATGGCCGAGCTTCAATTCGGCTTTTCCTTCTTCTTTCATATGACGGATTCGCCGCATCCCTTGCTTGACCATGCTTTTTGAAGCGTCTATGCCGCAGGCTTTGCCGCTTTCAAGCATCTCCGCGATCTGATAAAGCGCCGCTCCGCTTCCCGTTCCGATTTCAAGGATGCGCTCATGCGGACAGACATCCATTAAATTGATGGTCCATTCGTTTATATCATGATTTCCGTTTTCCATATATGACGCGACCCATTTCGACAAAATGCCTCTCGGGCTCCGCAATTGTTTTCCAAGCCATTGTTCAAACACGTTATAACACCTGCTTTAATATCTAATTAGCCCGGTTTTTCAGGTTGCAAATCGTTCAAACGGGCCTTTCACCACTCATATCGGTCAATAAACCGAATATTAAAAGCATTAGCAAAAATAACTGCATTCTTTTGTTACATTCCATAACTAGACGGCTTCAGCTTTGAAAATGTTTCGCTTTAAGAAAACTGTTTTTTTAATGAATTGGTCTATCCGCCCTTTCCACAACTCAAACCCATGCATAGTATATATGGAATTTTCACTAAAAGGTGGTGCTATTTATGGGCTTTGGTTACGGCGGCGGATGCTGCGGCGGCTGGGGTGGCTACCCTGGCGGATACGGCGGTGGATACGGCGGCGGATACGGCTATGGAGGCGGATTCGCGCTTGTTGTGGTTCTATTCATTCTGTTAATTATCATCGGCGCTTGTTACGTCTGCTAAATGAACAGGAGGGGGGCTTTAAATCCCCCCTTTTTATTTTGCCATTCAGTTTGTCCACATGAAAAAGAGCAGAAAACAAACGTTTTCTGCTCTTTCTCAATAATACCAATAATGCGGCCAATACCCGAATTGGCGCGCCATCTCCATTCTTTGGCGCCGGTACGGATTACCGTATCCGTGCTTGAAAGAATGAGGCATTGATGTATACCCGTGGCCGATAAAAGGCATTCTGCCGTTTTTCTGCATGCTTTTCACCCGCATTCATTGAATTGCTTGCTTCATATTATGCAGAAAAGCGGAGATGCGGAACTCGTTTCAGCCCCGGCTAAACCTGGTCCTTCTCCCGAGTGTAATGTGCCAACAGTTCCCTTCTATGCATCATCTTGATCTCCTCCTTTATTTTTTTTCGCGCTTTAAGCTAGCGCTGGCTGTTCATGTAAAGATATTTCAGCTGCAGGTCTTTCATTTCGTTGTACATTTGTTCGATTTCGTATTCTCGCTCGTACTCTTCCGGACTTTTAAATCGTCTCTGAATGGTTAGTGTTAAGAAGAATAGATTTATTGTCACATCGCTCACCTCCTTTCAAGTTCGCTAAAAACAAAAACAGCCCGCAGATTATCTGACAAACCTGCGGGCGCAAACAAAAACCGCCAGATAAAAACGAATCGAGTCTTTATCTTGCGGGAGGAGCAGCGTATGATTATGCCTAACTTCCTAACGGACCAGCTGTGCTGAAAAAGCATCGGTTAAGGAAGTGCACAATCTCTCCCACAGGTTTGATGAATCATGATATTGGCGTTCACAAAGTCTAATGTATGTAGTCAGTGCTGGTTTCATGTTCATCAACCTCCTTTGCTTTTTGTTTACTTTGTAAGTATATCCATCAAATTCCTGTTTGTAAACCGTTTTTTTAATAAATGGACGGATTGATCAAACAAAAAAAGCGGAGAGCCCCTCTCTGAGTCTCTCCGCTTACGATTCTTCCATCTCATCTAATTGTCTTTTATATTTAAGCGAGCGCTTCACACAATAGAAGGCTCCTCCCAAAAAGCCGCATGTCGCGAGCATCATTGTCATCTTTTGGCCGGTTTCCAAACCTTGTCCGGGAATGACCGATCCGATATATAAAAATGCGCTTACGCTGAGAAGCGTAAAAGCAAACTGCTTATAGTCTTCCATCAGCGATTTGACTTTTTTCTTCTGCATGTCATGATCACCTGCTTTTGTTTCATAATGGATATGATTCAGGATAACATAGATTGACAGATGACCAGACATGTAAATTCAGCCATTTTAAGAAATCAGGGCCAGCGCTTGCTGCAAGTCTTCTAACAGATCGTCAATATCTTCTACCCCGGCGGAAATGCGGATCAATCCGTCTGTAATGCCAAGCTCCAGCCGGCGTTCACGTGGGATCGAAGCGTGAGTCATCCGCGCCGGCACTGAAATCAGGCTTTCAACCGCGCCAAGGCTTTCGGCAATCGTAAACCATTTCAGACGGCCAAGGACAATGTCCACGTTCTCTTCTTTTCCGATATCAAACGAGATCATGCCGCCGAAGCCCGTGCTTTGCCGCTTGGCAAGCTCATGTCCCGGATGGGACGGCAGCCCTGGATAATAAACCTTTTTGACGGCCGGATGATCATCTAAAAAAGCTGCGATTTTCCTGGCATTTTGCTCATGCGCTTCCATTCTCAAGCCAAGGGTTTTCATCCCCCTCATTAAGAGCCAGGAATCCTGAGGCCCGAGAATCCCGCCTGTAGAATTTTGAATGAAATGGATCTCTTCTGCGAGTTCCTTCGAGGTTGTCACAACCAGTCCGCCGACGACATCGCTGTGTCCGCCCAAGTACTTCGTCGCGCTGTGAAGGACGATATCGGCTCCCAACGAGATTGGGTTTTGAAAATACGGTGTGTAGAAGGTGTTGTCGACAATCAGCAACAGGCCGTGCTTTTTCGCTGTTTCAGCGGCTTTCTTGATGTCCGTGATTTTCAATAAAGGATTTGTCGGCGTCTCAACATAAATCGCTTTTGTATTCGGCTTGATCGCTTTTTCGATGTCTTCAATGCTGCTCGTATCACTGAAGGTCGCTTCAATGCCGATGCGATTCATCACCTTTGTCATCACGCGGTATGTGCCGCCGTATACATCATCTGTCAACACGATGTGATCGCCGCTTTTAAAAAGCATCATGACCGCTGTGATCGCTGCCATCCCAGAGCCGAACGCGTAGCCTGCTTTACCGCCTTCAACATCCGCGATCAAGGATTCGAGCGCCGTTCTTGTCGGATTTCCCGTCCGGGAATATTCGTATCCTGTATGCTGTCCAGCGCGCGGCTGTTTGTACGTGCTGACTTGGTAAATAGGAACCGATACCGCTCCTGTTTTTTCGTCTCCTGTAATGCCGCCGTGGATCATTTTCGTTTTTGGCTTCATCTTATATTCCTCCTTCGTAAATTTTTTTACTTAAATAGCGGTCGCTGCTGTCGGGGAAAATTGTCACAATGTTTGTGCCGGCTTTCGCTTTTTCGGCTTCTTTCAACGCGGCAAACAACGCGGCGCCTGATGAGCTTCCGATCAGAAGCCCTTCCTTTTCAGCGGCTTCTTTTACAAGCCGGAACGCCTCTTCGTCAAGCACGGTGTAAATCTCATCGAAATGGCTTTCGTCCATATATTCCGGAATGAATTCCATTCCGATTCCTTCGGTTTTATGTCCGTGCGGTTCTCCTCCGTTTAAAATCGAGCCTTCAGGTTCAACAATAACCGTTTTAATGGACGGATTTTTTTCTTTTAGAAACTTGGCGGTTCCCGCAAATGTCCCGCCTGATCCCGCACCGGCGACGAAGACGTCAATCCGGCCGTCAAGATCATCCCATATTTCCGGGGCGATCGTTTTATAGTAAGCCAATGGATTTACTGGGTTTTTAAACTGCAAAATGCAATAAGAATCAGGAATCTCCTTCTCAAGTTCACGTGCCTTTTCAATCGCACCCTTCATTCCGGCACTTCTGGGGGTATGAACAATTCGAGCGCCGAGCGCTTTCATGATCGACTGTTTTTCCATGCTGAAATGCTCGGGCACGCAAAAAACGGGTCTAATCCTGTGCTTTCTGGCGGCGAGGGCAAGGCCGATTCCCGTATTGCCTGCTGTCGCCTCAATAACCGTTCCACCGGGTTTCAGCTTTCCCGAATCGACGGCTTCAGCAATCATCACTTCTCCGAGCCGGTCTTTAATGCTGCCTCCCGGATTCATCATTTCAAGCTTTGCATATATGTTAACACCGCTGGGGATATGAAAATTCAAAATCTGCAGAAGCGGCGTTTTACCGATCAATTGGGTGATGTCCTTGATCACATTCATGTTCCTTCCTCCTTCAAGAGGTGCAAAACAGAGGGGGGCTCCCCCCTGTTTTTAATTGATTCTTTTGATCATGCGGAGCACAAGATCTGTCGAATGCTTGGCAGCCTGCTCCAAAAATTGGTCAAATGAAATTTCAGACTCTTTTCCGGCGATGTCTGAAAGCGCCCTGATGACAACGAACGGCGTATTAAATTGATAGGAAACCTGTGCGACAGCAGCCGCTTCCATTTCAACCGCGTAAAGATCTGCAAACTTGCCGCGGATGAATGCCACGCGGTCAGGATCGCTCATAAAGGAGTCGCCTGTTGCAATCGTTCCTTTGACAACCTGAATGTGTCCCAGTTCAGACGCTTCGGCTTCCGCCGCTTGGATCAATGTACTGTCGGCCTTGTATGCGGCCGGCAGATTCGGAACCTGTCCATATTCATAATCAAATGCCGTGACATCGACATCATGATGGCGGACTTCGGTCGAGATGACGATGTCTCCGACATTGAGCGAATGATGGAAGCCGCCGGCTGATCCGGTGTTGATGACAACGTCCGGTTTAAAGCGGTCGAGCAGAATCGTCGTGCTCATGGCTGCATTGACTTTGCCGATGCCGGACTTTAAAAGTACGACTTCTTTTCCTTCATAAAATCCGCTGGTAAATTCACAGTTTGCGATGACTTCTTGGTTCGTCTGTTCGAGCTTGCTTCGCAAAATCGTGACTTCTTCTTCCATTGCTCCGATAACTGCGATTTTCATATCTTAAAACTTCCCTTCAAATTACAATTTTGCCGCTTCCATTACCCAGACAAAATCATTATGCTTTTGAAAGGCGATACTGAATTGTTCTGAGGTAAAGATCATTTCCATTTCCGAAAGCGTCGGATAATGTTCCGTTTCAAGGTCTTCCGCCAATTGCAGGAACCCTTTTTCCTTCGCTTTTTTAACAGCGGCAGAGAAGGCTTCCCGATCCTTGAAGACGGTATCAGCAAACACTATTTTACCATGCTTTCCGAGCATTTTTCCATATCGCTTCACAGCCTCCCGTTTCTCTTCGTTTGTCAGGTGGTGAAACGCATAGGAACTGACAATCGTGTCGGGAGAAAACGGCGGTTCCGGAAAGTCGAGAAAGTCTCCGTCAACGATCACTGCAGTCTCCGCTAGCTTTGCCTCGGCAATTTCCCTCATTGCTTTTGAAGGTTCTACACCTGTGACTCCCTTTCCGGCTGCCAGCAATTTTGCAGTCAAATTGCCAGTGCCGACGCCGAATTCAAGAACTTTATGCCCGGAGCGGCTGACGACATCATCCAGAATGCCGTCGTAGTTGCGAAACACTTCTTTGTACTGAAGATCGCGGCCAACTACTGTATCATCATAAGAATTTGCCCAGTTCTCAAATAAAGGAATGAACTCTCTTCCCATTTTATCGTCACTCTCCATCTATTTTTACAATTCCTATAAGTATAGTATGATTTATTTGGTTGATTAGTTCTTATCCTACCACAAGTCATTCGTTTTGGGTACAAAAAAGGCTTGGTTATATTTCCCTTGTCACCCGGACGCTTCTTTGCTTTAATAAAAAATGACTTGAAACGAATGGAGGATTGGTTTATGAACTTCGGGCTCGATCTGATCAAAGATAAAATTGAGTTTTTTGAGGCGCTGAGCTTAGAGGAGCTTGAAAAAAAGATCAGTCAGCAGATTGAAAACAACCAGGCGCTTTTGCTGAGGGTCCATTCGGTTTCCCATCAGACGGCGGTCATTGACGGACGGATCCACTACAGCGCAGTCGTGCATTTTAAAGCCGAATCATAAAAAAAGCGCCCGGTTGTTAAAACCGGACGCTTTTTTCTTTACTTCAACTGTTCAACTTTTGTCGGCTTCCAGCCTTTCCCGTCAACCCAAGTAATGGCTACCTGATATTTGACGCCGGTGTCCTTCGCCTGAATGGTTCCTTTCGCATCTTGCGGGCTGCCGTTGTTTCCGAGCCAGATCAACGTCATGTTATCCTGGGAAACCCCTGTCGCATATGAAATGGCTTCAAGCATTTCTTTCCAGTCTTGTGAAGACGAATCATATGTTGCGGTATGCTGTCCGCTCTGTTGTGTGCCGACAGGCTTCCAGTCAGGATTGATGATCGTTTTTTCAACATTGGCGCTTGAACCGCCTTCTTTTACTTCGGCTCCTTCAAACGGATCATCTGATGTTGATTTGTCCTCGTCTGAAGCAGAGTCTTTATCCTTGTCCGAGTCGGAATCGCTGTCTTCTTTGTCGGCAGAATCGCTTTTTCCTTTGTCCTCATCTTTTACATCTTCGTCAGACGTTTGTTTCTTATTGTCGGAAGCAGGTGCTTCTGTCGTCTGTTCAGAATCGTTTTTCGAAGCATCTTGCTGCGCCTGCTCCTTCGGGCTGTTCATCATCAGACTGCTGGCGACGACAACGATTAATACCAATACGATGCCTATTAAAATGTTAAGCACAAGATTCGCTTTCCTGCGCTTATCACGATTTTCAAAACGAGATTCCCTTGTTTCGCTCAAGTTCATTGCACTCCTTTTTCCCTCTTGCCTCGCTTTCTATTTTATCATCACCTGAGGCATTCTTCTATGTCTGGTTCTTTTCAATTTCATATACTTTTTTAACAATATCATAAAATACGGCATTTGTCGCAGCCTTGCTATCCGGCGTATCCATATGGACGACGACGAGCGCATATTTCGGTTTGTCCGCCGGAAAATAACCTGCGAACCATTTATGATAGAGCGATTTTTTGTCATCTGCCGTCCGGCCTGTCTGAGCTGTGCCCGATTTGCCCGCTACTTCGTACGGAAGATCTCTGAAGCGCCGGCCTGTCCCCTTTTCAGACGTGACGACTTTTCTGAGCAGTTTCTGCAGCTTTTGCGCGGTATACTGATCGATTTTCTCTCCGGGGAGCTTGTGATCTTTAAAAGCCGTCATCAATGTGCCGTTTTTATATTCGATCTGGTCTGCGATCTTGACTTGTTTTTTCTCTCCGCCTCTTGCAATGGTCGCCATCATGTTGGCGATTTCCAACGGGGTCAGCTTCACATTTTTTTGGCCGATGGCGGTCTGGGCTACAGCTTTTTTGACTTTTTTGTCCTTTTCATCCCCCCAGATTGATCCGGCAGTTTCATGATGAAACTGTCTGAACTCATCTTCATGATACAGCTTCCCTTCCCAGCCGACCCGTCCGGTCAGCCCAAGCTTTGCGGCGGTATCTTCGATCACGGAGCTGTTTTTTTCAACGAGCTGCCCAGCAAGTTTTGTAAACGTGTAGTTGCAGCTTTCCGCAAAACTGTCTTCCAAGCTGAGCTTCCCTTTGTCTTCTCCGGCCTCACCGTACAGGTTCAAATTGCAGTTAAAGGTTTTTGACGGATGGTCCAAGCCATTTTCGATCGCTGCCGCGGCAATCACGGTTTTAAAAACCGAGCCGGGATATACCGGTGTCAGCATATAGTTTTGCCTTGTTTTTTGCGATGCCATGTTGAGATCGGGCTTGCTCGCAATCGCCGCCACGCCGTTCGTCTCGATGTCAATCAGAACCGCTCCGCCTTTATCAAGCTGATGCTCAGCCAGTACATCTTCCATTGCCCGCTGAACCTTTTTGTCGATCGTTGTTTTGACTTGCAGCGGGTAAAACGGATTTGCATCTGCCGTATATTTGACGTCCATACCGAACAAAGGGTTTCCCAATCCGTCCACATGATACAACAGTTTTGTATCTTGTTCAGGCAGCAGGAATTCATCAAATGTCCGCTCCATGCCGAAGGTGCCGATTTTCGTGCTGATGGAGAGGCCCTCTTTATCGGGATATTTTCGTCGGAGAAGGTCCGGGTCTTGATTGGTCATACCGAGCGTATGCGAAGCCAGCCTGTTCTTTTCTGTTTCTTCTATGTATACGCCGTAAACGCCGGGATATTTCAGTTTATTGATTTTTTCGAGAGCCGTCTTTGAAATGGACGCTCCTTCATGTTTTGTAAGAATCACAGGTTTTTTCGCATGCTCAAGCTTATTCTCGAGCTCATCTTTTGTCATGTTTAAAATTTCGGCTGCTTCTTCGGCCGGCCATGGCTGATGTTTTAAAAAAGGAAATAAGACGATGGCCGGTTTTTGGCTGACGGACAAAAGTTCGCCGTTCCGATCTAAAAAAGATCCTCTCCCGTCTGAAATCCGAACTTCCTCAGTGCGCTGTTTGACGCTTTCCTGGATTAAGTTCACATTCCGTTTAGAAAAGGATTCGGTAAAAAACAGTTGAATTCCAGCGAGCCTGATCAGCAGAAATAACAGGGCAGCCGAAATGATAATCGACACCCACTTCATGCGCTTTTGCCATTTCATAATAAAAACACCTCATCCACATTGTGGACGAGGTCATCGTTTGCTAAACAAATTTTATGAAATTTTCACAATCTTTACAAGCATTTCGCCGCCCGGTGTTTGAACGGTCACTTCGTCCCCGACCTGTTTGCCGAGAAGGCTTTTCGCGATTGGGGAATCGTTCGAGATTTTTCCTTCAAACGGGTCGGCTTCCGCGCTGCCCACAATGGTATAAGATTCTTCTTCACCGTCAGGAAGCTCCGTAAATGTAACGGTTTTTCCGAGGCCGACGATATCTGAGTTTGCACCATCGTCTTCGATGATCTTTGCGTTGCGGATCATATTGTCAAGGGTTGTGATGCGCCCTTCTACAAAAGCTTGTTCTTCTTTTGCTGAATCGTATTCGGAGTTTTCGGAGAGGTCTCCGAAGCTTCTTGCCACTTTAATACGTTCAACAACTTCTTTACGTTTAACCGTTTTCAAATACTCAAGTTCTTCTTCCAGTTTTTTCTTTCCCGTTTCTGTCATAGGAAATACTTTCTCTTGTGCCATGTTCCTTCACTCCTTCTAGTTGGTTCCTCATCACTTGTATGTGAGGTATAGACTTGAATATACAAGAATGAGGACAACCCTTGTCCCCTTCTTCTCTCCCATATTTGTAAAGTATCATATAAACCGGATGGAAGGCTCCGGTAAATGGTGCTTATACAGTTAAAGAAGGGCTCAGGATGAGAACCCTTCAATTTCTATACATAATATGGTCAGAGTTGTGTTTGTCTATGCTATGTTATTATAAAATCGCGTTTTGTTCAAGAATAGTTTGTATTTTTGTTACCATCAGGTCGATGGCGACGCGGTTTTGTCCGCCCTCCGGAATAATGATATCGGCATAGCGTTTCGTCGGTTCGACAAACTGGTTATGCATCGGTCTGACGACTGAGATGTACTGCTCGATGACAGAATCGATCGAACGTCCTCTTTCTTTTATGTCTCTGACCATCCTTCTGATGATCCGCAGGTCGGCATCCGTATCGACATACAGCTTGATGTCCATTAAGTCGCGGAGCCTTTCATCCTCGAGGACAAGGATTCCTTCCAAAATAATAACATCTTTCGGATCGACGTGCACGACTTCCTCTGAACGCGTATGCAGCTTGTAATCGTAAATCGGCTTTTTGATCGGCTTGTAGGCAAGCAATTCGTTTAAATGCTCGATCAAATAGTCATTATCAAATGCAAGCGGATGGTCGTAGTTCGTGTTCAGCCGCTCTTCAAACGGCAGATGGCTCTGATCTTTATAATATAAATCCTGTTCCAGCATCAAGATCGAATGACCTTTAAACTGTTCATAAATGGATCTGGTGACGCTCGTTTTTCCAGATCCGGAGCCTCCCGCTATGCCGATAACTACCGGTTTTTTCCCCATGCCATTACTGCCCCTTTCTCATCATGTTGCTAGGATATATCTTGTTGTCCACTTTAAATTTGACGATCTGCAGGGGATGGCGGGCTGCATCAAGCACATTGCCTTTTTCGTCCCATATCGTGTCAATTTTGCATGTGAAATTTTCGATTTCCGGACCGAAAAATTCGACTTCATCTCCGGTTTTAAAGAAGTTCCGCTGCTGGAGCGTGACCATTTTTGTCTCTTCATCATAATCAAGGACAAGTCCGGCAAAGTCGTATGTTGTCTTTTTGCCGTGAACGCCGAACATCTGCTCTTCATATCCGGGGGTTCCTTCAAAGAAAGCAGGCGCCGTGTCTCTATTGGCGCATTTGTCCAGTTCTTTCAGCCATTCTTCTTTGATGACGAAATTTTCGGGGTCAGCGCAATAAGAATCGATCACTTTTCTGTACACACTGACGACTGTCGCAATGTAGTGGATCGATTTCATCCGGCCTTCGATTTTCAGGCTGTCAATACCCATTTCAATCATTTGCGGAATCGATTCGATCAGCTTCAGATCTTTCGGGCTCATCGCAAACGGTGCATCGCCTTCTTCATATAGCGGCAGTGCATTCGCCCCGTCCGTCTGATACAAATCATAGTCCCATCGGCATGACTGGCAGCAGCCTCCGCGGTTAGAGTCTCTGGCCGTCATATGGTTGCTGAGCACGCAGCGGCCGGAATAAGCGATGCACATCGCACCATGTATGAATGTTTCGATTTCAATATCCACTTTTTCTTTCATTTCTCTGATCTCAAGTGCGCTCGTTTCGCGTGCGAGCACGACCCGCTCAAGGCCTTCTTCCTTCCAGAACTGAACGGCTTTCCAGTTTGAAAGGGACTGCTGGGTGCTCAAATGCACTTCCAGCTTCGGCGCGACCCTGCGGCATGTTTCAATGATCAGGGGATCAGCGACGATAATGCCTGACACGCCTGCTCCCTCGAGGTCGCGCAAATAGTCTTCTAGCCCGTCGATATTTTCTTCATGCGCAAAAATGTTTGTCGTCACATAAATTCTTGCGCCGTATTTTTTCGCAAATTCGACACCTTCAGCCATTTCTTCAATTGAAAAGTTATCTGCGTTTGAGCGGAGTCCATATTCACGTCCGCCGATAAATACAGCGTCTGCGCCATAGTGGACAGCGATTTTCAGTTTTTCCAAATTTCCCGCCGGAGCAAGAAGTTCTGGCTTTTTCGTAATGACGCGTTTTCCATCAACGATTTTGGAAATTTTATCTTTTACTGCAGACATGGCTATCCCTCCTTTTAGTATACTGTTTCTTTGAAAAAGAATCCGGTATCGATGCTGCGGTTTGCAGGCTGCAGCTGTTCAATCCGCTCGATCCATTGTTCTTTCTTGTCTTCGTATGCTTCTCTGTCTGCGATGCAAAGGTCGATGGCTTCGCGGTACATGGCCGTTACCTCAGTCATGTATTCGACCGATTTTAAAATCCCTTCAATTTTAAATGAATCGACGCCGGCATCGATTAAATCCTCAAGCTCATCAATGATGCAGACGTCATTCGGACTCATGATGTGCGTGCCGTTTTCGTCTTCGAAAATCGGATATTTGTTACCGCGTTCTTTATCATGAAGATACATGCCTTTTTCTTTTTTCTTTCCTTCGATATCCATGACTTTTCCCTGGTATTCAAAATAGTTGCCGATCAGGGAGCGCTTTGACTGGAACATACATGTCATGCCGTGAACCTGAATTTCGATCTCGACTTCTGCTTTCTCTTTAATCTCAACGATGCTGTCCATGTTGAGCTCTCTTGCGAGCACCGCGCGCTTCGCGCCCTTTCGCCCCCAATAGTTGCAGGAATAATGGTTGGTTGCGGTCGTTTCCGTATTCCAGTGAAGTTTCATATTCGGCGCTGATTCCCGTGCAGCCATCAGTACGGCGGGATCGCCGAAGACAACCGCATCGGCGCCTGCCTCGTCCAAGAAAGAAAGGTAGTCATTCAGTTCTGGAACCCGGTCATTGTGAAAAATCGCATTCACGGCAACATATACTTTTGCGCCTTTTTGATGAGCCTGAATGATGGCTTCTTTTACTTCCTCTCTGGAAAACTCCCCGGCTAAACGCAGACCGAACCTTTGTTCACCGATGATAAACGCATCGGCGCCCGCCTCTGCCAAAGGCTTAATATCCGAAACAGCCGTCGGCGTCACAAGCAGTTCAGGCTTTTTCATATCCGTTCACCTCTTTTTTGACTGACGGCCAATCCGTCGCCCACAGGCAGGATCGCCGTGTGGTAGTCAGGATGCTCCATCAGCCAATGATTGTAATGATCTATTTTCGATACAAGCTTTTTGATGCGCTTGTTTTCGATCTGATTGTAATCTGATGCGACAAGGCCTTTGAAAAGGACATTGTCAGTAAAAATGATGCCGTCATCGGCGAGCATTTTTTCATATATACTGAAAAACTTCTGATACTGGCCTTTTGCGGCATCGATAAAAAGCGCATCATAAGGAGCCATCGATTGAACGGCGTCCGATTCGCTGAGCGCATCGCCGAAGAACACGTGAATTCTGTTTTCAAGCTGGAATGACCGGATGTTTTTCAACGCTTCCCGATACCTGTCTTCATCGCGCTCGATCGTAAAGATTTCAGCTTCGGGAAGGGCAAGTGCCATCCGAATCGCCGAATAACCGATGGCGGTACCGATTTCAAGAATTTTTTTCGGATTTTTGAGTGAAAGAAGCTGCAGGAGCACTTCGATTCCTGTCGGTTCCATAATGGGCACGCCATGCTTTTCGGCATAGGCCTCCAGTTTCATAATTTCAGCCGGCCTTTGCTTCAGCAGCTTTTCAAGATAGCCGGTCAATTCTTCGTGTCCAATCTTCACGGGCAGATGGCCTCCCTTTCATAAAAAAGAGCCTTAGGTCAGATGTGCAGCACTCTCCTAAAGCAGTCGACTGTCTTTTCTCAATAAACAACCCGATATATTTTATCATAAAACCTTTGTATTTGCGAATAAAAGGAGAGTAATTTTTACTCTCCTTTTTCCTCGTCCTGTGTGTTCGTAATGTATTTTGCTTTTGCTTTATTGTGTTCTTCAAGCGTTTTTGTAAAGACGACTTCCCCATTTTTCTTTGCAAGGAAATAAACATAGTCTGTTTGCTCCGGATTTAATGCCGCTTCCCAGGAGCTCTCTCCCGCGTTAGCAATCGGCCCAGGCGGTAGACCGGCATGTTTGTACGTATTATACGGGGAATCCGCTTCAAGGTCTTTGTACATGACACGGTTTTTATGCTCCCCAAGCGCGTATAAAACGGTCGGATCCGTTTGCAATGGCATGTTTTTGCTGATGCGGTTGTAAAAGACGCTTGAGATTTTATGCCGGTCCGCTTTTTCGGTAGCTTCTTCTTCAATTAACGAAGCCATCGTCAAGGCTTTGTGGACGGACATCTTTTTGTCTTTCATCTGCTTTTCATACTTTTCAGCCAGCTGATCTGTTTGTTTGATCATCGCTTCGATGATTGCGTCCAGCTTCGTCTCAGGGTCGTAAAACGGATATGTCGCAGGATACAGGTATCCTTCAAGCGGATGCTTGATATTCTTGTTTAGCACGTCGTCGGTGATCAGTTTCGGATACTTCTGTTTTAATCGGCTGATGAATTCGCGGTCATCCAGCTTTTTCATAATGTCCGCTGCCGAGTAGTTGGTTTGTCCGGCGATGATAGCTGCGATTTCCTGGAGCTGTCTTCCTTCAGGAACGGTAATTTTAAATGCCGGTACATGCGAAGCGCTCGTCAGCTTTTTGACCATGCCGGCCGCATCCATCGACTGGCTGAGCTGAAAGTTCCCCGCTTGAAAGCCGGAGGCATTTTTAAATTTCACATAAGCGATAAATACTTTTTCGTTTTTAATTAGGTCCTCTTTTTTCAGTTTGGCGGCGATGGACGTAACGGTCGATCCTTCCGGAATATAGACGCTGACCGTTTTTGCATTATTTTTATCGACCGGTTCGAGCGCCGATTTGACGTAGAGCGAAACAGCGCCTGCGGTTAAAATCAGCAGAACCGCGACCACAGTCAGCCAAAACTTTATTTTATGTTTAAGGAGTCTTTTTATAAACGGTTTCTTTGTCTGATCTTCAAACATTGGTGTCCTCCTCTCCTCCCATGGTATATACTACATGATTCGTTATCATTCGGCAATTTATTACAAAATGTTTTAATAAAAAAAGCCGCCTGTCGGCAGCAGGGCGCAAATGATTGCAGATGCCCATTTAAAAAATGACAAAATCCTAAAACGGTTTAAGTTTTAGGATTTTGTCAAGCGGTTCAGCCGCTGCTTTATTCTTCTTCGTCTTCATCCGCTAAAAACGTGTTCAGCGTCTCTTCGATCATATCCCACTCTTCTTCTGTTTCAATCGGCATCAGTTCGCCGTCTTCTCCGGCTTCATTCGGTACGAAGCTTGAAGCATGGATCTCGATCTCTTCCTCGTCCTGTGCTTCAACCGGATAATAAAGCACGTATGACTTGTTAAACTGATCGCTGTCAAATGTGAAGAGCACTTCACACAGCTGTTCGTTTCCTTTGTCGTCTACAATCGTAATGTTTTTTTCTCCGTGTTCCATCTTAATCACCTCATGAGTTTAGGCTGTCGAGATATCCTTGAAGGATCATCACGGCCGCCATTTTATCTATTACTTTTTTTCTTTTCTGCCTGCTTACATCTGCTGAAATCAGCATTCTTTCGGCCGCCATTGTCGAGAGGCGCTCGTCCCAAAGCACGACGGGAACTTGAAACGTTTCTTCAAGCACTTCCGCGAACTTCTGGCTCGCCTCCCCCCTCGGGCCGACGGTTCCATTCATGTTTTTGGGAAAACCGAGTACAATCTTGTCAATGACATAGTCTTTCGTCAATTCGGCGAGGCGGTTCAAGCCGTAGTCACCGCCCGCCTCGTCGATTTTAATCGTTTCTATCCCTTGAGCCGTCCAGCCCATTTCATCGCTCAACGCTACGCCGAGCGTTTTCGAACCTAAATCCAGACCTAATATTCGCATGCTTGTTTACGCCTCTTTATGCTGTTCTAAGTACGATTTAACCAATTCTTCGATTATCTCGTCTCTTTCTATTTTCCGAATCAGGTTACGTGCATCTCGATGCCTTGGAATGTAAGCGGGATCTCCTGATAGCAGGTATCCGACAATTTGGTTGATCGGGTTGTAGCCTTTTTCCTGAAGCGCATCATGGACGGTTATCAGCACTTCATTTACATTGGTTTCCATCGAATCGTCGGAAAAGTTAAATTTCATCGTCTTATCAAATGAGCTCACCGTTTTGCACCTCTTTCCCAAATTCGCAGGCAAAGTTTCAGCCTGATTACCTTCTAATCACCATTCTACACCACAACGGCTATTTATAAAACGGATTTCACCCATTCTTCCGCAGATGCTAATGCTTCAGCAAGCCGCTCAGGCTGTTTTCCCCCCGCCTGCGCCATGTCTGGACGGCCGCCTCCGCCGCCTCCGCATGCTTCTGCGACTTGCTTGACAAGCTTGCCTGCGTGGAAACCCCGCTCTATTAAATCTTTTGTAACTCCGGCGGAAATATTCACTTTTTCGTTTTGAACCGCCCCGAGAACGATGACGGCTGAGCCCAGTTTCGCCTTCAGATCGTCAACCATTGTGCGCAGGTGATTCATATCTTTGGCATTCACTTTTTCTGCGAGCAGTTTGATTCCGTCAATTTCTTTTACTTTTTCTAAAATCTCTCCGGCTTCTTTATTTCCCAGTTTCGCCAATAAAGATTCGTTTTCTCTCTGAGCTTCTTTCAGATCAGACTGGAGCGCTTCGATCCGTTTCGGCACTTCCTTCACATTGGTTTTCAGGACTTCTGCCGCCTGCTCGAGAAGCTCCAGTTTGGCGTTCATCTCTTCATAAGCGCCCTGCCCAGTTACCGCTTCGATTCTGCGGGTGCCGGCCCCGATGCCTGATTCGGACACGATCTTAAAGAGACCGATTTCAGCCGTGTTTCTCACGTGGCAGCCTCCGCACAGCTCGATGCTGTAGTCGCCAACTTGAACGACGCGGACGATGTCTCCATATTTTTCGCCAAACAGCGCCATGGCTCCCATCGCTTTCGCTTCATCAATCGGTTTTAAGTCGATTTGCACAGGAATCGATGCCCAAATTTTCTCGTTCACTTTTGTTTCTATTTGTTCGAGTTCTTCCTTAGTCACCTGTCCAAAGTGAGAGAAGTCAAAGCGCAGACGGCTGTCAGTGACTAGCGAGCCGGCCTGGTTGACATGCGTACCGAGCACATCTTTCAGCGCCTGGTGAAGCAAATGTGTCGCGGTATGGTTTTTGACGATGTCTTTTCTTAGCCGCTCCGTGACTTCTGCGGTCACGCTCATGCCTCTTTTAATTGCGCCGCTTTCCACGATCCCTTCATGCAGGTTCTGGCCGTTCGGCGCTTTTTTAACGTCTGTGACGCGAATCGCGGCATCCCCGCTTTTAACCCAGCCTCTATCACCGATTTGCCCGCCGCTTTCAGCATAGAACGGGGTTTTTTCCAGGATAAACTGAACTTTCTTGCCTTCTTGAACGAGGTCGGCAAGTTCCCCGTCTTGAAGAAGCTCGGCGATTTTCGTTTCCGTTTTGATATCGGAATAGCCGATGAATTCGCTTTTTGTCATGATATCGCGGAGAGCGCCGCCTTGAACCTGCATGCTGCCGACGTCCTGGCGCGCCTGCCGGGCCCGTTCGCGCTGCTTGTCCATCTCGCGCTCAAATCCGTCATGATCGACTTCCATGCCTTCATCTTCGGCGTATTCTTCGGTCAGTTCAACAGGGAATCCATACGTATCATACAGTTTAAAGACATCTTCCCCGGAAATAATGCGGTTTCCTTTTGCTTTTTCCTTTTGAATCACTTCTGAGAGAATCGCCAAGCCCTCGTGCAATGTTTCATGGAAGCGTTCTTCCTCTGTTTTGATGACTTTCGCGATAAAGTCCGCTTTTTCTTTGACTTCGCCGTAGAATGCGGCCATGATGTCGGCAACTACCGGCACGAGCTCATACATAAACGGACGGTTAATATTGATGGACTTCGCATAGCGGACAGCGCGGCGAAGCAGTCTTCTGATGACATAGCCGCGCCCCTCGTTCGACGGAAGCGCTCCGTCGCCGACCGCAAACGCAGCCGTTCGAATATGGTCGGCCACAACCTTAAATGCCGTATCTTTTTCAGCAGATGTGCCGTACTTTTCTCCTGAAATGGCTTCTGTCGCCTTGATGATCGGCATAAACAAATCCGTATCATAGTTCGTCTTGGCATCTTGAATAACAGATACCATCCGTTCAAGGCCCATCCCCGTATCGATGTTTTTCTTCGGAAGCGGTGTGTATGTTCCGTCAGGATTGTGGTTGAACTCGGAGAACACAAGATTCCATACTTCAAGGTAACGCTCGTTCTCCCCACCCGGGTAAAGTTCCGGATCAGACGGGTCATTTCCATAATCTTCACCGCGGTCATAGAAAATTTCGGTATTCGGTCCGCTCGGGCCTTCACCGATATCCCAGAAGTTTCCTTCCAGTCTGATGATCCGTTCCTCAGGAACGCCGATTTTTTTTGACCATAATTCATACGCTTCGTCATCTTCCGGATGGACCGTGACTGACAGCCGTTCGGGATCGAAGCCGATCCATTTTTGATCGGTTAAAAATTCCCATGCCCACTCGATCGCTTCTTCTTTGAAATAATCGCCGATCGAAAAGTTCCCGAGCATTTCAAAGAACGTATGGTGGCGGGCTGTTTTCCCGACATTTTCAATATCGTTCGTCCTGATTGATTTTTGAGCGTTGCAGATGCGCGGATTCTCCGGCACAACCCGTCCGTCAAAATATTTTTTCAGCGTCGCAACTCCGCTGTTGATCCAAAGCAGGGAGGGATCTTCATGCGGAATAAGAGAGGCGCTCGGTTCAACGGCATGCCCTTTTTCTTTAAAAAAATCTAAAAACATTTGGCGCACTTGTGCGGATGTCAATGTCTTCATTATTTTTTTCCTCCTTTAAATGATGCACATGCAAATGAAAAAGCCCCCGCCCTATGCAAACAACGTTTACACAGGGACGAGAGCTCCTCTCGCGGTACCACCCTGATTATGGTCGTAACAAAACGCCCATCACCTTGATATCCGAATAACGCCGGATGAAGACGGCAGGTTTTCGCCTGCACTCAGGATTAGCTTCTACTGATCTTCTGTTAAAGCTCTTTCACCGCAATGGAGCTTCTCTCTATAAAACAGGGCTTCAGTATACTCGGATCCGTCAATCGAGATACGTATGTATGTCTATTTCGAAATTATAGACAACGGAAGCCGTTATGTCAAACTTCTGCCGCTCACGCTTTTCTTGCCGCTAAAAAATGGACGAGCATCACTTTGATAACGGCCATGACAGGCACAGCCAGAATCATGCCGATGATGCCGGCAAGCTCCCCGCCCGCCAGCAATCCAAGCATAATGACGACGGGATGCATATGCAGGCTTTTGCCGACGACAAGAGGGCCGAGAATATTGCCTTCGATAAACTGCAGCACCAAAATCGTAATGATCACCACGAAAACGAGCCTCGTCGATAAAGCGGCAGCTACCATAACGGCGGGAATCGCGCCGATGACGGGACCGAAATACGGGATGACATTTGTCGCGCCGATGACAAGGCCGAGGATCAGCGGATAGGGCAGGTCAAAAAACCAAAATGACAGGCTCGCTCCCAAGCCGATGACAAGACAGACAAAAAGCTGGCCTCTGATGTAGTCTCCAAGAGAATCATCGACATCGCGGATGAATTCGCTGCCTCTCGCCCTCCATGAAGAAGGCGTCAAATACCATACCGCCTTCTTCATCGTATCAATATCTTTCACCATGTAGAATACTAAAAAAGGAATAATCGCCGCCACGAGCATATAATCAAAAACGAACCGGATGCTTCTGATCGTCCGTTCTACCCAGCTTGCTACGAATTCCTCCGTCTGATTGACGAACCTGTCGATCCTGTCGTGCATGCCGTCGGGCCAGCCGTCTGTATGATGATGCAGCTGATCCAGCATGCTTTCGTAAGATGCGGCAAGAAACGGAATTCCCTCTGATAGCTCTGTCAGCTGTTTAATGAGGATCGGCACCCCTTTGTAAAAGGCATAGCCGAGACCGGCAAAAAACAGAACATAAATCAGCAAAATACTCAATGTTCTCGGCACGCCGGCCCGGTGTATCTTTTCAACGACAGGCAAAAGCAGATAGGTGATAAAAACCGCAATTACAAGCGGAATCAGAATCGACTTCAGCAGCACGCAGACAGGCTCCCAAATCATTCTCAGCTGCAAAAAGATATAGACGGTTAATAGCAAAAGCATGAAGATCGAGACCCACATTAAAAGCTGCAGCGGTTTTTTCAGCATTTTTTTCACCCCTTGTTAGCTTTTGATTTCTGCTTGTAATTATTCCCGAAGAAAAAAGGGACACCCTTTTAAGGGTATCCCTTCTGCTTAAAACATTTTCATGACGCGTCTTCTCAGCTTTCTCATGTTTCGCTTGTTCATCATATCGTTCTGAGACGCCATGTAGTACATCAAAGCCCCGGCTCCTAAAGAAATGAGAGAAGTCATTGTACGATTCAACTTTCTAACCTCCATTCAAAGGTTAATCGTTCGTTCGTCATCTGAAAACAGATCGTCCAGGCTGCTCAATGTTCCGTCCTCTTCGACTTGATGAGTCGAAATTTTTCCTTTTGAAAGGGTCAGCTCAATAAAGCATCCCCAGCAGTAATATTGATTTACACCGATTTTGCCGATGTTTTTGCTTTTGCAATTCGGGCAAACGAGCATTTGAACACACACCTCTTATTCGTTCAAGACGATTGTGCTTCTGCCTACTTCAAGCGGTTCCCCAGATGAGTGAATCTGCTTTTTGTCGCCTGACAAATCGGCAAAAAAACCGTCTGATAGTTCATATGCTACGATTATGCCCGTGTCGGAAGAAAAGTATACATCTTCCAGCATGCCCAGCGTATCTCCTGCTCCGTTTTTGACCATTTTTTGTTTCATCTGGTCATAAGAAAGACTCTGCTTCGGGATTTGCATCGGCTTGAATTCGGTGAAATCAACATATACGCTGTCACGTCCGATTTCGGTGACAGCGGGAAGCGGAAGAAGCGAACGGGGATTGTAAAAGCGCCGCTTCTCTTCCATAATCAATCCGAGACATGTCCCTTCATTGGAAAAACAGATATCTGTTACCACCCCAAGCGGGAGAGAAGATTGTCTGTCGTAAACATTGAGTCCTTCCAGCTCATTGCATGTTCTCAAAGTGTGATCAACCACCTTTTTACGAACATTCTTATGATCTGCTGTTGCGACGCGACTCATACGATGAAATGGATTCCATGAAAAACACTTATTCTGCTTCCTTTTCCATAAAATCAAAAGGTGTAATGCCTTCCATCCCGATATTGGCGTCATAGACGCTAAAAGGCAGCTCTTTTTGCAGCGCCATGAGCTCTTCATCCTCTTCATGCGCCGCCTGCTGAAGCCTTCTTTTAAGCGATGTCTGCCTTTCCGATGATTCCTTATTTTTCACGCCCCATTCAAGGGCCTCTTCTTCCCCGCACAAAATCAGGAATTTCTTGCTTCTTGTGATGGCCGTGTAAAGCAAGTTCCTTCTCAGCATGCGGTAATAGCTTTTGACGACCGGAAGGATGACGATCGGAAATTCGCTGCCCTGCGATTTGTGGATTGAACAGCAATAGGCGTGCGTAAATTGGTTAAAATCTTTTTTTGTAAAGGTGATTTCATTCCCGTCGAAAGAGACGACGGCCATATCTTCTTTTTCCGTATTTTCTTTTGCATAAAAAATCGAGACGATCTCACCCATATCACCGTTAAACACGTTGTGTTCCGGCTGGTTGACGAGCTGAAGCACTTTATCCCCGGTACGGTACACGACATCGCCGTACTTCATTTCCCTGCCTTTCGGCTTCGGGGGATTCAGGATGCCCTGCAAAAGCGCGTTTAACTCGTTGATACCGGCTGCTCCCCTGTACATCGGAGCCAAAATCTGAATATCCCTGGCCGAATACCCTTTTTGCAGCGCGTTTTTGACGACTTTTTCGACGACTTCTTTAATCTGCTGCTGGCGGCAGCGAATGAAAGAACGGTCTTTTGTCGGCGCGGTCAAGTTTTCCGGAAGCTTTCCTTGTTTCATTTCATGCGCCAGTTCAACGATGGAAGAGCCTTCAGCCTGCCTGTAAATATCGGTTAATCTGACAGAAGGAATGACATTCGATGCCAAAAGATCCCTCAGCACCTGTCCGGGACCGACGGACGGAAGCTGATCTTCATCTCCGACCATGATGACCTGAATCCGGTCGGGAATCGCCTTGAACAATTGGTTGGCGAGCCATATATCAAGCATGCTCGTTTCATCAATGATGAGCAGCCGTCCGTCAATCGGATTGTCTTCATCGTGCGTAAATCCTTCGGCTCCATTCCAGCCGAGAAGCCTGTGAATCGTCACGGCCGGCAACCCGGTCGACTCGCTCATCCGCTTAGCGGCCCGGCCGGTCGGTGCTGCGAGCACAAACGGAAACGTTTCATCCTTTTTGTAATCAGCCGGATTTAAGCTTAAGCCGTGCAGCTCACTGTACAACTCGACGATTCCCCTAATGACGGTCGTTTTCCCGGTTCCCGGTCCGCCTGTCAAAAGCAGCATCGGCGACATCAGCGCTTTTTGAATCGCTTCTTTTTGACTTGGCGCGTACTGCACTTTCATCCGTTCTTCAAGCTCCCCTAAAGCGAGCAGGAATTCCGATTCGGGAAACTGGTCATCGTATTCGGTCTGTCCGGCGATTTTCTGCACCCTTTTGGCAAAGCTTTGTTCAGCGTAGTAAAGGGACGGATAATAACACCTTTCATCTTCAATGAACAGCTCTTTTTGCTCCCCTAAAGAAATGATCGCGTCCGCCACATCCATCTCGGTTACTTTTTCATCACCTGCAGACTGGTTTAACAGTTTTTGCGTCTCGATGATGAGCTGTCTCGTGTCTATGTATGTATGCCCTTCTTGAAGGCATGTCGCTTCAACCGTGTATAAAATCGCCGCCTTGATCCGCTCTTCATGTTTGCCTGAGATCCCCATTCTGCCGCCCAGTTCGTCCGCCTTGATAAAGCCGATTCCTTCGACATCCTTGACAAGCTGGTACGGATTTTCTCGGATTTTATCAAGCGTTTCCGCTTCATACGCCTGATAAATTTTCATGGACAGCTGAGGGCCGAAGCCGAATTCGCTCAAGGAGATCATAATCTGTTCGAGCCCCTGATGCTGCTGCAGGGCAGCGGCAAGCTTATCCGCCTTTTTTTTGGAGAGCTTCGGAACATCATACAGGACGGCGCCGTCGCTTAAAATTTTGTTGATCGCACCTTCCCCAAGCTTATTAACAATTTCCTCGGCCGTTTTTTTGCCGATTCCTTCAAATAAATCGCTGGCCAAGTATTGGATCACGCCTTCTTTCGTTGTCGGCACTTCTTTTTTAAAATGATCCGCTTGAAATTGCAGGCCAAATTTCGGATGGGAGGCGGTTTTTCCGTAAAAAGTGTAGATATCGTCTTCATGGATCAAAGGAAAGTAACCCGTGACAGAAACGGTTTTGTCTTCAAAAGACTCCGATGTTTCTTCCACTTTTACCTTTAATACGGTATACAGGTTTGTTTCATTATGATAAATGACAGCCGCAACCGTTCCTTTTACAAATGAAGCTTCTTCCATTTCAATTTGGTCCGGGTTATGGCGCTGCATCACTGTTCTCCCCCTCTCCATTCAAAATCCGTTATGACGGCCCTTGATCAATCAAGCTTCTTCCAAAAGCTGCTTGGCGCGAATGCTGAGCATATGGTCCGGCTGAATGTCCAGCGCCTTGTTCAGCATGGCAAGCGCGGTTTCCCGATCTTCCTTAAACGCATAGGCAACGCCTAAATTATAAAAAGCATCTGCATGGGACGGATCGCGCTCTGTTACATTTGAAAACTCCGTGATCGCTTCGTCCAGCATCCCTTCATTGGCAAGGCACATCGCGTATTGAAAACGGGCTTCGACATCCGTATCGTTCAGCTCAGCGGCCCTTTGCAAATACGGCATCGCGAGCTTCGGCTGCTCAAGCTTCACAAGCGTCGTCCCGAGCATATAATATAAGTCGCTGTTTTCCATGCCCGTCCGATGCGCTTTTTCAAACATGTCCTTCGCTTCTTGATACCGTTCTTTCATGACATAGACATTCCCGGCTCCATAATAAGCTGCTCCCGCTTTCTCGTCCAAAGCAGCCGCCCGGTCGTAAAACTTAAGCGCCCTGTCCAGTTCCCCGACTGCCGAAAGCAGATTGGCAAAGTTGATATAAGGCACCGGATCGCCGCTGTTTTCATCAATTGCCTTTGTAAAGGCTTCTGCGGCTTTTTCAAAGTCGCCTTTTTGCATAGCATCTATTCCAATTTGATTGTAATCCAAAAGCCCTCTCCCTTTCACGAACTATTTTAAAAAGGCCGCCGACATTGCCGGCAGCCGTTCGAGAAGCTCCGGGGTGTTATCCAGAGCCCCGGTTTTATACATACCAAAGTTGTTGTCCGTCTTTAAACACATCATCAATCGTTCCGCCGCCTAGGCATTCTTCACCTCTGTAAAAGACAACCGCTTGTCCCGGCGTAACGGCGCGGACCGGCTCTTTAAAGACGACCTCTGCTTCATCTGTCCCGGTCATTCTGACAGTGACTTCGTGATCGGCTTGGCGATAGCGGAATTTGGCCGTGCAGGCGAGCTCGTCTTCGCCGCCGAAGACGCCGTCATGCACAAAGCTTACGTTTGTCGCCGTGATCTTATCGGAGAAAAGAAGCGGATTGTCGAATCCTTGGTCAACATACAAGATGTTTTTTTCAAGGTCTTTTCCGACGACGAACCAAGGGTCTCCGCTTCCGCCGATGCCGAGGCCGTGCCTTTGTCCGATCGTATAGTACATTAAACCGTCGTGGCGGCCTTTGAATTCGCCTTCCATCGTCCGCATATCTCCCGGCTGTGCTGGAAGGTACTGGCTGAGAAACGTTTTGAAGTTCCGTTCTCCGATAAAGCAGATGCCTGTGCTGTCTTTTTTGGAAGCTGTCGCAAGCCCCGCTTCTTTTGCGATTTCCCTGACGCGGCTTTTTTGAAGCTCGCCGATCGGAAACAGCACTTTGCTTAACTGCTCTTCTGTCAGCTGGTTAAGAAAATAGGTCTGATCTTTATTTTCGTCCAGCCCTCTGAGCATTTTAACACGTCCGTCCGTACGGTCGACCCGCGCATAGTGGCCGGTGGCCAAATAATCGGCTCCAAGCGACAAAGCGTGCTCCAAAAAGGCTTTAAATTTAATCTCTTTGTTGCACATCACATCCGGGTTCGGCGTTCTGCCCGCTTTATATTCATCAAGGAAATATTGAAAAACCTTTTCCCAATACTGCTTTTCAAAATTTACCGCATAGTACGGAATTCCGATTTGATTACATACCTTTATAACATCTTCGTAATCTTCCGTCGCTGTGCAAAAACCGTTCTCATCTGTGTCATCCCAGTTTTTCATAAAAATTCCGATGACATCATAGCCCTGCTCTTTCAAAAGCAAAGCCGCCACAGAGGAATCAACGCCTCCGGACATTCCGACGACCACCCGTGTATCTTCAGGCCGCTTCGTCATTTTCATCAACTCCAATAAATCAATTCAAAAACTTGTCCTTTCAGATCATATCATCATTTTCGGGCAAGATGCGAATCTTTAGCTCGGAGCGTCGCTTCCCGGCACTTATGACAGGCGCTGAACAATTGCCGCAAGTTCTTTCGCGGCCCGCTCCACCTGCTCCTCTGTATTGCCAAAGCCGAAGCTGATCCGTATGGATGACGTCAGCCGGTCATCTTCCTCGCCAAACATGGCGGAGAGAACATGGGACGGAAGCACAGATCCGGCCGTGCACGCCGATCCGCTCGATACTGCAATTCCCGCCATATCGAGATTAACGAGCAGCGATTCAACAGATACTCCCGGAAAATACAGATTTAAAATATGCGGCAGGCTGTGCTCTCTGCTGCCGTTCACATCGAAGGAGACGCCATCTGCTTTCAGCGTACGAATGACGATGTCTTTAAACCGGCGGTAAAGCGCCGATTTTTCTTCTCTTTCCTGACCTGACAGCAAAACGGCTTCACCGAGTCCCGCGATTCCCGGGACATTTTCCGTTCCCGCCCGGCGTTTGCGTTCCTGCTCTCCTCCGAAAAGCAGCTGGCTGAGCTTCACGTTTTCGTTGACGTATAAGAAGCCTGTCCCCTTCGGCCCGTTCAGTTTATGTCCGGAGACTGACATCATATCGATGCGGCTTTTTTGCACATCAATCGGCAAAAATCCGAAGGCTTGTACCGCATCTGTATGAAACAGCGCCCGATGGTCTTTTAGCAGATCGCCGATCTCATCTATCGGCTGAATCGTTCCCACTTCATTGTTTCCATACATTACCGTCACCAGGATGGTATCGTCCCGCAGCGCGTCTTTCACCTGCTCGGCGGAGATTCTTCCGCTTTCGTCGACATCAAGATATGTGACGTCAAATCCCATTTCTTCAAGCCTGTTGCACGTATGCAGAACGGCGTGGTGCTCGACTTTTGTCGTGATGATGTGGCGGCCCTGCTGCTCTCTCGCCAGCGCGGTTCCGAGAATCGCCATATTGTCGGCTTCGGTTCCCCCGCTCGTAAAAACGATTTCATTGGGATGCGCTCCGATTTCCCGAGCGATCATCTCCCTCGTGCCGTCAAGCCATTTTCGGCTCTCCCTCCCAAAGGAATGAATGCTTGAAGGGTTTCCGAAGTTTTCCGTTAAGTAAGGCAGCATTTTTTCCACTACCCGTGGGTCAGTCGGAGAAGTCGCTGCATGGTCTAAGTAAATCCGTTCCATCCTACCATTACACCTCAATCTTAAATGTAAAACATATACGCTTCTTGCTCGCCCTCTGTATAGCTGGCCAAGTCTTCAAGCGTCGTGGAGTCCAGCACTTCCTTGACAGCGTCGCGAATCTTGATCCACAGCTCGCGCTTTGCCGGCTCCTCATTTTCAAGTACTTCCACCGGGCTGATCGGTCCTTCCAGAACGCGAATGATATCGCCCGCCGTAATCGCCTCAGGCTCGTCACCCAGAATATAGCCGCCGTACGCGCCGCGGATGCTTTTCACAAGCCCTGCGTTCCGCAAAGGTGAAACAAGCTGTTCCAAATAATGTTCCGATAAATCGTTTGTCTGAGCAATACTTTTCAAAGAAGTCGGGCCTTCCCCATGCTTTTTAGCAAGCTCAATCATAATCGTCAGCCCGTATCTGCCTTTAGTTGATATTTTCAAAATAAACACCTCTAACCTATAATAAATCATGCCTTCAGGACGAAGGTACTCGGCGTTTTTCGCAGGACGCGAAAGCCTTTAGCCGAGTCTCCTTTTCTCACCAGGACAAAGCTACTCGGCGTTCCTCGCAGGACACGAAAGCCTTTAGCCGAGTCTCCTTTCTCACCAGAACAAAGCTACTCGGCGTTCCTCGCAGGACGCGAAAGCCTTTAGCCGAGTCTCCTTTCTCACCAGGACAAAGCTACTCGGCGTTCCTCGCAGGAGGAAAAAGCACGCAGCCGAGTCCCGTTCGGACGCAGGAGGCGCCCGGCACATCCTAACAAGGCATAAGCCGTTCTCCAAATGAAATTACCGGTGCAAGCCGGCTGTTGGTTTTTAAGCATCTGTTATATATTAAAAACTCGGTTAAGGCAAGGTTCCAGCCTTGCCCTTCTGATAGATTACAGGTTATTATAGCACACTTTATATAAACTTTCATTTTCGGCCCTATATTCAGCTTGCCATATTCATTTCTTTTCTAATCGTCTTTTTTCCGTTACTCTATAAAAAGAATACATTCGGGAGAGATCAATCATGAAACCACTCGCATTTCGAATGCGCCCTACAAAAATCGAAGAGGTTCTCGGCCAGGATCATCTGGTCGGAGAAGGAAAGATCATTCATCGGATGGTGCAGGCCAAACACCTCTCATCGATGATTCTGTACGGCCCCCCGGGCATCGGCAAAACGTCGATCGCCACGGCGATTGCCGGCAGCACAAGCATCACTTTCCGAAAGCTGAACGCTGTCATCAATAATAAAAAGGATATGGAAGCCGTTGCCGCCGAAGCCAAAATGTCGGGGCAGGTCATCTTAATCCTTGATGAAGTGCACCGGCTCGACAAAGGCAAGCAGGACTTTCTCCTTCCGTATTTGGAAAACGGCATGATTATTATGATCGGGGCGACGACAGCCAACCCGTACCATGCGATCAATCCGGCGATCAGAAGCAGAACGCAGATTTTCGAGCTGCAGCCATTAGACTCTGAACAAATCAAAGCGGCCATTAAACGGGCGCTTGAGGATGAACACAGAGGCCTCGGTTCTTATGATGTTGCCCTCGACGATGAAGCCCTTGACCATATGGCCCGCGGCTGCGGCGGCGATGTCCGCTCCGCTTTGAATGCGCTCGAGCTTGCCGTATTGTCCACAAAGGAAAACAGCGAAGGAACCATCCGCATTACATTGGAAATCGCAGAAGAATGCCTGCAGAAAAAAAGCTTTGTCCACGACAAAGATGGAGACGCGCATTATGATGTCATTTCCGCTTTCCAAAAATCGATCAGAGGCTCTGATGTCAATGCGGCACTTCATTATCTGGCAAGGCTCATTGAAGCGGGGGATTTGGAAAGCCTTGCACGGAGGCTGCTTGTTATCGCCTATGAAGATATCGGCCTGGCGAGTCCGCAGGCTGGAGGAAGAACGCTTCAAGCTATTCAAACGGCGGAACGAATCGGATTTCCGGAGGCAAGGATTCCGCTCGCCAACGCCGTGATCGAGCTTTGCCTGTCTCCTAAATCGAACTCGGCGATCCTTGCGGTTGACGAAGCGCTGTCAGATGTCCGTTCCGGAAAGATCGGCGATGTGCCGAACCATTTAAAAGACGCCCATTATAAAGGAGCCGCAGAGCTTGGCAGAGGCGTCGAATACAAATATCCGCACAATTACGAGAATGGCTGGGTCAAACAGCAGTACCTGCCTGATCCGCTGAAAAACAAAGTTTACTATCAGCCGAAGCAGACAGGAAAATTTGAGCTCGCGCTGAAACAAGTATATGACAAGCTGATGAAACAAAAATAATAAACAGCCTGTTCCCTTTTCATATGGGGAACAGGCTGTTTATTCTTACACTAAGCTTTAAAGGATGACAAAATCCCAAAGCGGCTTTTAGTTTTGGGATTTTGTTAACAATCTTAAACGACAGCACCGTTGCCGTCATTTTTGTATTACTTATCTTTCACCCTTTTGATCGGAATATCTTTCAAAAGCTCCATGATCACATGGCCGCCCATGATCAAGCCTGCGACTGACGGAACAAAAGCATTCGAAGACGGCGGCATCTGCGCTTTGCGGATTTTCGCTTCGTCATTTCCGACGATTTGGCGTACGTCTTCGCGGATCACGATCGGGCTTTCGTCAGAAAAGACGACTTTAATGCCTTTCGTAATGCCTTCCTTGCGAAGCCTCGTCCGGATGACTTTTGCAATCGGATCGGTGTGGGTTTTTGAAATATCGGCCACTTGGAACCTTGTCGGATCTGTTTTATTGGCCGCTCCCATGCTTGAAATGATGTTGATGTCCCGCTTCAGGCACTCTTTCATTAAGTGAATTTTATAATGAATCGTATCTGACGCGTCGATTACATAATCCGGTTCATAAGCAAAAAACTGTTCATACGTCTCTTCGGTATAGAACATTTTTAAAGCGATGACATCACACTCAGGATTAATATCGGCGATTCTCGCTTTCATTAAGTCCACTTTCGGCTGTCCGACCGTTGAAAGTAAAGCCGGCAGCTGACGGTTGACATTGGTGATGTCAACATCGTCTTTATCGACCATCACGATTCTGCCGACACCAGAACGGGCGAGCGCTTCCGCGGCGAAAGAGCCGACCCCGCCGACGCCTAAAACGGCGACCGTGCTGTTTTTTAAAATATTTAAACCTTCTTTTCCAATCGCTAATTCATTGCGTGAAAACTGATGTAACAAGAATCTCACTCCATCTTTATTAACAGTTACCGATAGTATCTTATCATAATCGGGTGATTAAACAAGCGGTCTATTTCATTTTCCCGTCATATTTTTTCGCTTCGCCTCATAGATTATCCTATGTATGGCCGAAAAAGGCTTTTTCAAGCACAAAAAAAGTCCCGATTGTGCCGTTGTCGTATTCCTTCGTTTTGATCCCGCTCTCGGCAGGTGGGTGTTCTGTTCCAAACTTTGCAAGTCCTCCTGAGCACACGAGTGATAAGAGGCATTTGCTCCATTTGGAAACGTCGAACTCCCAAGTAAAAAAATGTTCGGTCAAAACTAGGTGTACAACAAACACATCAGGACTTTATTTGTTAAAATGATATCATACGTCCCTTTGATTTTCAATGGGATGTGCGGCCGTATATTTTACAATTTACTGTCGAACTTTGCGGTTGATTGACAGGTGCAGCTCATCGAGCTGGGCGCTGTCCACTTCGCTAGGTGCTTCCATCAACAAACAGCTTGCGCTTGCCGTTTTCGGGAATGCGATCGTATCTCTCAGGTTGGTGCGGCCGCTGAGCAGCATCACAAGCCGGTCAAGGCCGAGCGCGATTCCGCCGTGCGGGGGAGCCCCGTATTCAAACGCTTCAAGCAGGAAGCCGAACTGCTCTTTCGTCTCTTCCTCAGATAGGCCCAAAAGCGCAAACATTTTCTCCTGAACATCTTTTTCAAAAATACGGATTGATCCACCGCCCAGCTCATAGCCGTTTAAGACAAGATCATAGGCTTGCGCTTTCATGTCTTCCGGATTCGTGTCGACCAGATCAAGGTCTTCCCGGACAGGCATCGTGAACGGGTGGTGTGCCGCATAGAAACGTCCTTCTTCTGAATCATACTCAAGAAGCGGCCAATCAACGACCCATAAAAAGTTGAACAAGCTTTCATCGATCAGATTCAATTCTTTTCCGAGCTTTAAGCGCAGCGCGCCGAGCGCGTCATTGGCGACTTCCAGCCGGTCTGCGACAAAGAGGATGAGGTCCCCTTCCTTCGCGTCAAGCGCTTCAATGAGCACCTGCTGTTTTTCGTCCTGGAAGAACTTCGCAATCGGGCCTTTCAGTCCGTCCGCTTCGGCTTTCAGCCATGCCAGCCCTTTCGCCCCGTAGTTTGCGGCGAATTCGCCGAGTGCGTCAATGTCTTTCCGCGAATATTTAGATGCAGCGCCTTTAACGTTTATCGCTTTAACCGCGCCTCCGTTTGCCACAGCTGACGCAAACACTTTAAAATCGGAATCCTTTACGTTTTCTGATACATCGGTCAAAAGCATGTCAAAGCGGGTATCCGGTTTGTCGGATCCGTAAAGGTTCATCGCATCCTGATATGACATTCTCGGCAGCGGCAGAGAAATGTCCACACCGTGCGTTTCGAGCATGACTTTCGCCATCATTTCTTCAGCGAGCTTCATGATGTCTTCCTGGTTCATAAATGACATTTCGATATCGATCTGCGTAAACTCCGGCTGGCGGTCGGCGCGCAAATCTTCGTCCCTGAAGCAGCGTGCGATTTGATAATAGCGGTCAAAGCCGGACACCATCAACAGCTGTTTGAAAAGCTGCGGAGACTGCGGCAGCGCGTAAAATTCTCCTTCATGGACGCGGCTCGGTACGAGATAGTCGCGCGCTCCTTCAGGCGTTTTTTTTGTCAACACCGGTGTTTCAATATCGATAAAGCCGTTGTCATCAAGGAAGCTGCGGACGGCTTTTGTAACGTTATGGCGCATTTTTAAGGTGTTGAACATCTCCGGTCGGCGCAAGTCGAGATAGCGGTGCTTCAACCTGATGTCTTCAGACACTTCTGAAGCCTGGTCGCTGATCGCAAAAGGCGGCGTTTTGGCCGCACTCAGCACATTGACCGATTCCGCCTGGATTTCGATTCTCCCGGTTTTCAAGTTCGGATTGACTGTTGCTTCTTCACGGGCAACGACTTTTCCTGTAATGTCAAGCACATATTCGCTGCGGATGCTTTCAGCTGTTTCAAGGGCGTCTTTGGAAACGTCGGGATTAAATACAACCTGCACAATGCCGGTGCGGTCTCTCAAATCAATAAAAATCAAGCCTCCGAGATCGCGTCTTTTTTGAACCCATCCTTTTAAAACGACGGATTCTCCGATCGCCTTCTCCGTTATTTCGCCACAATAATATGTTCGTCCAAACAAAGCGGTCCTCTCCTTTAACTTTCAGTGTTTGTTTTCAAGAAATGGATGAATTCATCAAGGCCGATGGCCTGTTGATCTCCTGTTTTCGCATCTTTGACATTCATTTGATTTTGGCTCAGTTCATCCTCGCCCAAAACAGCGATATATTTCGCATTGAGACGGTCGGCGGATTTAAACTGGCCTTTCATTTTTTTCTGTTCATAGTCGATTTCGGCGGAAATTCCTGCTTCTCTCAATTTATAAAGGAGGGATACAGAATAGTCTTTGGCTTTGTCGCCAAGTGTCACGATATAGCAGTCAATGCCTTCATCCGCTCCGACTTTCACATTTTCCGCGTCCAGTGCGGCGAGAAGACGTTCGATACTCATTGCAAAGCCGATGCCCGGCGCTTTCGGTCCGCCGAACTCCTCGGTAAGGCCGTCATAGCGCCCTCCGCCAGCAAGCGTTGTAATCGCTCCGAAACCTTCGGCATTGCTCATGATTTCAAAAGCTGTGTGATTGTAATAGTCAAGACCTCTCACCAGGTTCGGATCGACCTCAAACGCAATGCCGATGTCGGTCAGATATTGCTGCACTTTCGCAAAATAGGCTTTGGATTCTTCATTTAAGTAGTCAAGAATAGAAGGAGCGGTTTTCAGCAGTTCATGATCCCTGTCTTTTTTACAGTCCAGAATCCGCAGCGGATTTTGCCGGAGCCGTTTTTGACAGTCTGAACAAAACTCGTCGATCCTCGGCTCAAAGTGGCGGATCAGCGCTTCTCTGTGAGCGGTTCGGCTCTCTTTGTCGCCGAGGCTGTTAATGACCAGCTTCAGATTGCTGAGACCCGCTTTCCGGTATACGCTCATCGCCAAGGCAATGACTTCCGCGTCAATCGCCGGATCGTTCGAACCGATCGCTTCGATGCCGAATTGATAAAATTGGCGGTAGCGGCCTGTCTGCGGCCTTTCATAGCGGAACATCGGTCCAATGTAGTAAAGTTTCGTCGGCTGAACCGGATTAGCAAAAAGTTTGTTTTCCACAAAAGAGCGTACTGCTGATGCAGTGCCTTCAGGACGAAGCGTCAGGCTTCTTCCTTTTTTGTCTGCGAATGTGTACATTTCCTTTTGCACGATATCGGTCGATTCTCCCACCCCGCGGGAAAATAGTTCTGTATGTTCAAAAATAGGCGTCCGGATTTCTTTATATTGATATGCGTGACACGTTTCTCTCGCAATCTTTTCGACGTATTGCCAGCGTTCCGATTCTCCTGGGAGAATATCTTGTGTTCCCCTTGGAATATTAAATCCCATTTTTAAATCCTCCTCATGACTTAAATGCTTTTTTTCATTTATGGAAATAAAAAAACCCCCGAACCTACTATAAAACCAATAGTAGGGACGAGAGTTATACCCGTGGTGCCACCCTAGTTGGAACGATCAACCCGTTCCCGCTCATGCCTTTAACGCAGGTTCACGTCCGCCGCCTAATTGCTCGCAAGTTCTGCCGGGCTTTCAGCGGGAAACCTTCGGAGTGTTCATTCGGTCAAGATACCGTGCAGACCGCTTTCAGCCCAGGGCGGTTCCTCTCTTTTCACGTACTCTTGCCTACTATTCTCCATCTTCAGTTCAACTCATATGTACACTAATTTATATTATAATACGAGTGTTAAGTGTGCATGTCAACCCTATTTGCGGTTCTTTTTATTCTGAATTGATTCTTTGGACGCGAGCCCCAGCTCAGTCGCCGTTTCTTCCATAAAGCCGGCTTGCTCCGGATCCGCATGATCCTTTAGATGCAGATTTGCATCTTGCTCATGGATCGCTCTGCCCATTCTTTGATTATACCTCACACAACAACATCCTTTTGATATCTTTTTTCTATAGTATAAACAAATCATTTTCATTTTATTAAAAAAACGGCAAGGAATATACGATATAGAAGAAGAAGTAGTGTTCCAAGTTTTTTACCGAAAGGAGGAGATGGGTAACAATATGAAAAAAAGAACAGTATTGATCCTATCGATGATGCTGGCAGCACAAGCAGCCTTTTATACATCGTCAAACACAGCTTCTGCAGCCATCGGGGAAGCCGTGATTGCCACCGATGAAATCAATGTCAGGAGCGGACCCGGACTGAGCCATGAAATCGTCAGCGTCGTCAGCCGGAATGAAAGCTATCCGATTCTTGAAGAGCGCGGGGATTGGGTCCAGATCCAGCTGAACGGCGGACAAAAAGGATGGGTTGTATCCTGGCTGATCAAGAAAAAAAGCCAAGTCTCCAACGGCTCTGATTCAGCGGCGGGAAAAGTCACATCTTCCGAAGCAAACCTGAGAATCAGAAAAGGCCCCGGCACTTCATATGAAGTCCAAGGCGTATTCCCTGAAGGAGAACAGGCTGACCTGCTAAAGACCGACGGAAACTGGGTAAAGATTTCCTATCAGAACATCACTGGCTGGGTCCATTCAGACTATGTCAATCAAGGTTCAGGAGCAAAACAGTCTCAATCGTCTTCATCACGCGCTTCATCAACAAAATCAGGAACGGTCGGCGTATCCACCTTAAATGTCAGAAGCACAGCTTCCCATCAAGGACGGATTATTGCGTCGCTTCAACGGAATGCAAGTGTGACGATTTTAAACGAACAGCACGGCTGGTATGAAATCGAATTTAATGGTCAAAAGGGCTGGGTCGCAAGCCACTATATTCTCGAAGGACCCAAACAGAAAAGCGGAACTTCGGAAACAAGCAGCGGCTCCGGGTCAAAACAGCAGGCCACCATCGTGTATGAAGGCACAAATGTTAGAAGCGGGCCTTCGACATCCTCAGCGATCGTCAAGCGCGCAGGGAAAGGCGAGTCTTACCCGATCGTCTCTGCAAAAGGCGACTGGTATGAAATCAAACTGTCAAACGGCGATTCCGCCTATGTGGCAAACTGGGTCGTTCAGACCGCTGACCAGTCTGGCTCAGCCGGAGATTCGAAAAGCGCAGCACCGCCTTTGGCAAAGCGGTCAAGCGCGAGCGGCACAATCAAAAATAAAACGGTTGTCATCGATGCCGGACACGGAGGACATGACAGCGGGACAATCGGAACGCGGGGGACGCTGGAAAAACGGCTGACCATCAAAACGGCAACGCTTCTTGCCGCGAAACTGAGAGCCGATGGCGTCAACGTCTATATGACGCGGAATGACGATTCTTTCGTCAGCCTTCAGTCGCGGGTCGCGACCTCTCACTATCGAAACGCCGACGCTTTTATCAGCATTCATTATGATAGTTTTGCAAACGCGTCCGTAAGGGGAAATACCGCCTATTACTACAGCCCGTCCAAAGACCGGAAGCTCGCAGCAGACGTGCAGTCCGAGATCGAAAAACACTCGCCTCTGCCAAGCCGCGGCGTATTATTCGGGGACTACTTCGTATTAAGAGAAAATAAACAGCCGGCCGCATTGTTTGAACTCGGCTACTTGAGCCATCCTCAAGAAGAAGCGGTTGTCAGCACGAACGCTTATAGAGAAAGAGTGACAGACGGCATTAGAAGCGGCTTAGAAAACTATTTTAACTAATAAAAAAAGCTCCCAAATGGGAGCTTTTTTAAGCTTTAGAATCCATAATAAAGGTGACGGGGCCCGAATTTGTCAGCTTGACATTCATCATTTCGCCAAATCTTCCCGTTTCGACAGCAACGCCTTTCGCGCGAAGCATGCTGTTCCACTCCTCGTACAATTGAAGCGCCTGATCGGGCTTTGCCGCTTTTGTAAAATTCGGCCGTCTTCCTTTTTTCGTGTCGCCGTACAAGGTAAACTGAGAAACCGATAAAACGGAGCCTCCGACATCTAAAAGCGACAGGTTCATCTTTTCGCCTTCATCTTCAAAAATTCGCAGATTGACTAGCTTTTCCGCTAAATATGCGGCATCTTCGCTCGTATCCTCATGCGTCACGCCGACAAGCACCATCAAGCCGAGGCCGATTTGACCGACAGTCTCGCCTCCTACCGAAACGCTTGCATCTGTGACGCGCTGAACAACTAATCTCATGACGCTTTTCCTCCTAATTCATCACCCTGCGCACGGAGTAGATATCTTTAATCTGTTTGATCCGTTCAACCACTTTATGCAAATGATTAATATTTTGAATGAAGATGGCCATATGGATCGTCGCCACTTTATTGCGGTCCGATTTACCTGACACAGATGAAATATTTGTTTTTGTCTCATTAACGGCCTGAAGAACTTCATTAAGAAGGCCGCGGCGGTCATAGCCGAGAATTTCGATTTCGACGTTATATTCTTTTCTCCGCTGCGTCTGCGGCTCATGCTCCCATTCTACTTGAATCAGCCGGTCGAGCGCTTCATTTGTTAAAACATTCGGGCAGTCCTCGCGATGGACGGATACACCCCGGCCTTTTGTAATGAATCCGACGATCGGATCTCCCGGAACGGGGTTGCAGCATTTTGACAGTCTGATCAGAAGGTTGTCAACGCCTTTGACGCGAACGCCCGCTTCGCGTTTTTTCCCTTGGTAAGGTTTCGGTTCAGGCGTTACGTCTTGAACGCTTTTCACCTGTTCTTCCTGATCTCTGATTTTCCGTTCTTTTTCCGTCAGACGGTTTGCAACTTGAGCGGCTGTAATGCCGTTATAGCCGACTGCGGCATACATGTCTTCTTCATTGGCAAAATTGAACTTGTCGGCGACTTTTTGCAGATTCTCGACAGTTAAGACGTCCTTCACTTCAAAGTCCAGGTTTTTAATTTCTTTTTCAACCAGTTCTCTGCCTTTTTCGACGTTTTCCTCTCTGCGCTGCTTTTTAAAGAACTGGCGGATTTTATGCTTAGCCTGAGATGTCTGCGCAAGGTTGATCCAGTCCTGGCTCGGACCGTACGAATGCTTGGATGTCAGAATTTCTACGATATCCCCTGTGCGCAGCTTGTAATCAAGCGTAACCATTTTTCCGTTTACTTTCGCCCCGATCGTTTTATTGCCTATTTCTGAATGGATCCGGTACGAAAAGTCGATCGGCACGGAGCCTGACGGCAATTCAATGACGTCCCCTTTCGGCGTAAAAACGAACACCATGTCAGAAAACAAATCGATTTTTAGAGATTCCATAAATTCTTCGGCATCGCTCGATTCATTTTGAAATTCCAAAATTTCGCGGAACCAGGAAAGCTTTTTATCAAAGCTTGAATCTTCATTGACATTTTTGCCTTCTTTGTAAGCCCAGTGGGCCGCGATTCCGTATTCCGCAATTTCGTGCATTTCAAACGTCCTGATCTGGACTTCCAGCGGATCCCCCTTCGGACCGATGACAGTGGTGTGGAGCGACTGGTACATGTTCGGCTTCGGCATTGCGATATAGTCTTTAAATCTGCCCGGCATCGGCTTCCAGCATGTATGAATGATGCCTAGAACCGCGTAGCAGTCCTTGATGCTGTTGACGAGGATCCGGACTGCGAGCAAGTCGTAAATTTCATTGAATTGCTTGTTTTGCATCGCCATCTTTCTGTAGATGCTGTAAATATGCTTCGGCCGGCCGGAAAAGTCCGCTTTAATATTGACCTCTTCGACGCGGCTTTTCACTTCGTTTACGACCTCTTCGACGTACAATTCCCTTTCGGCCCGCTTTTTCTTCATCAAATTGACGATCCGGTAATATTGCTGCGGATTTAAATAGCGTAAAGCGGTATCCTCAAGCTCCCACTTTATTTTTGAAATCCCAAGGCGATGAGCCAGCGGAGCAAATATTTCAAGCGTCTCATTTGAAATTCTGCGCTGCTTTTCCTGCGGCAGGTGCTTCAAGGTTCTCATGTTGTGAAGGCGGTCCGCCAGCTTGATCAAAATGACGCGGATGTCCTGAGCCATAGCCACAAACATTTTCCGATGATTTTCTGCCTGCTGTTCTTCCTGTGATTTATATTTAATTTTCCCAAGCTTCGTGACGCCGTCGACAAGCATCGCAACTTCTTCGTTGAATGCTTCCTTTAAATCTTCAAGCGTTACGCTCGTATCTTCCACCACATCATGGAGAAATCCTCCCGCTATTGTGGCGGGGTCCATTTCCAAATCGACGAGGATACCCGCGACCTGGATCGGATGGATAATATACGGCTCGCCCGATTTGCGGTATTGTTCGCGATGTGCGTCTTCCGCGTACTGATAAGCCTTTTTTATAAAAGCAACATGTTCATCGGAAAGGTAACTTTTCGCCTTCTCAATGACTTGCTCAGCGGTTAATACTTGTTCGTTCGCCATGGAATCACCTTTTTTATAATTGAAAACTGTATTGTAATTATTATCAAGAAAAATGTCACAGATGTAAAGAGAAGAAATTCAAAAGGACTTTTGCCGGCCCCGGAATACTATATGAATAGGAAAAAAAGCACCCGCTTTTTATGAGTGCTTTTTATAGTATAAAATTTGTTTAGTATTGCATCAAGGTTAAAATATCATATCCGTCCAGTTTATTTCTTCCTTCAAGATATGTCAGTTCGATCAGGAAAGCGATTCCGGCTACGACGCCGCCAAGCTCTTCAACCAGCTTGATCGTTGCTTCGATCGTTCCGCCGGTTGCAAGCAGGTCGTCAGTGATCAAGACGCGCTGCCCCGGTTTAATGGCATCTTTATGGATGGTCAGGACATCTTTTCCATATTCCAATCCGTAGTCGACTTTGATGACTTCACGCGGCAGTTTGCCTTCTTTGCGGACAGGCGCAAATCCTACCCCGAGCGAATATGCGACAGGGCAGCCGATGATAAATCCTCTCGCTTCAGGTCCCACGACAAGATCGATCTCTTTTTCTTTCGCATACGTTACAATTTGATCTGTCGCGTAGCGATAGACGTCGCCTTTGTCCATCAATGTTGTAATATCTTTAAATTGTACGCCTTCCTTCGGGTAGTCCGGCACAATTGTCACATACTTCTTCAAATCCATCTGTCTTCATGTCCTCCTCATACTTTATAAGCGACGGCGTTTTCCGCCATCCGCTTATCCAGCCACTGTTTAAGCTCATCCGCCGAAGAATAAATGAGCTTTTGCTCCAATTCAATCAGGCGCTGTTTTTCCCGGTAGGTTTCAGAATCTGTCAGATCGCGCTTTTCAGCATGATAAACAACAGATAAAACACCATTCTCTATTGTAACAAAACCGAGCTCAAAAAACACCTTTGTCATAAAATCAATTGTGTCTTTTGTCCAGCCTTTATGTCTGGCAAGCTCCCCGCCGTATTTCGGCAAGTCAAAAGAACCTCTTTTCAGGAGGAAAGCATAGTACCATTTAAAATATTCCCTAGTTGGAAATGTTGAGAAAAAATGTTCGTCTGATTGATAAAAAATCAGATAAATGCGCTCCAGTTTTTTGCCTTTAATCACTTGGTCAAAGATGTCGAGCGACGGCGGAATATCTATAAATACCGCATAGCGGCTCTCAAGGACGAGACGCTCTGCATCTTCAGGACCGCTGATGACGGTCAACTCTTCTTCAAGGCCTGTCCCCGCAAGCTTCGCTTTGGTTTCCTCACGGAAGCAGATGCACGCCCGTTTCGCAGGATCCAGCTGCAATATTTTTTCTTCCCATGACCGTTTTCCCCGCAGATCAAACAGCTGCCATTCATTGACGGCCGCATCTTTGATCATCAGCTGCGGTTTTTTTCTGTTATTCCACTCGTTAATCGACAGTTCCCCGACAATCGAGATCTTTGCTCCAGGAACGATCCCGTCTTCGATGGCGCCTTTATAAAATCCGATGCAATCAAGCTTGTTCTCGCCGTCTGCCAGCACAAGCTTCAAGTGATTCTTGTTGGCGCCGATTTTCCTGGAATCATCAATTTTAACGTCGCTGACAAGGACGAAGGGCTTCGGATTTCCCGTGCCGAACGGCGCCAGCATGTTCATTTCGGCAATGCTGTCAACCGTGATATCTTCGAGCCGGCAGCACAAATCGACGTCTTGGACGGGAATAAAATCTTCCTCGGTCAGAACCGCTTCAGCCTGACGGTTGATTCTCTCCCTTAGTGCCGAAACATCTTCCAGGTTGAGTGTCATTCCGGCTGCCATCGGGTGCCCGCCGAAGTGCGGGAGAATATCCCGGCACTCCGAGAGATTTTGAAATAAATCAAATCCTTTGATGCTGCGCGCAGATCCTTTGGCAATGCCTTTTTCTTCATCGATACCGAGAACGATGGCGGGCCTGTAATACCGCTCGACAAGCTTTGAAGCCACGATTCCGACGACACCGGGATTCCAGCCCGGCCGCGCCGCGACGATCACCGGCCGGTCAAGCCCTTCCTCCTCGATCATCTGAACGGCTTCCTCTGTCATCTGATTGACGATTTTTTGGCGCTCCTTGTTCAAGGCGTTGATATCTTCGGCCAGCTCTTCCGCTTCTGTTTCGTCTTTTGTGTTCAGGAGGTAAACGGCCGGGTCAGCCTGTTCAATTCTGCCGACCGCGTTTAAGCGGGGCGCAATTTGAAAACCGATGGTCTCTTCATCCGCACTATGTATCTCCGCTCCGGCAATTTTGGTCAGCGCCTTTAATCCGGGGCGCTTCGTTCTCCTGAACTGTTCCATGCCGCGCTTGGCAATCTGCCTGTTTTCATCATGAAGCGGCACAAGGTCGGCAATCGTGCCGATCGCACAAAGGTCGAGCAAATCTTCCGGGAGCTCTCCGTTCAAAGCGTGGGCTAGCTTAAATGCGACACCGACGCCGGCAAGCTCTTTAAATGGATAGCCGCAGCCCGGCTGCTTCGGATGAATGATCGCATAGGCATCCGGCAAAACGGGTCCCGGCTCATGGTGATCCGTAATGATCAAATCGACGCCAAGCTCTTTAGCGACTTCAGCTTCATGAACGGCGGCAATGCCTGTGTCAACTGTGATGATCAATGAATAGCCTGATTCTTTGATCCCGCGAAAGGCCGCTTCGTTCGGGCCGTACCCTTCTTTAAAGCGGTCAGGTATATAAAAATCGGCTTGTGCTGAACATTTTTTCAACATTTGCAAAAGGACAGTCGTGCTTGTCACACCGTCCGCATCATAATCGCCGTAAATCATAATCTTTTCTTGATCTGAAATTGCCTGTTTGATTCGCTGTACAGCTTTTTCCATATCTTTCAGCAGATAAGGATCGTGAAAAACTGCATCCTTGCCATTTAAAAATGAAGATGCTTTGTCGGCTGTATCGTAACCTCTCATGACAAGCAATGAGGCGGCAAGGGGAGTAATGCCTAATCTTCCGGCGAGCTGCTCCACCTTTTCTTTGTCGGGCGTTTGCACGTCCCAACGCATTTTTGACGCTAACATAAATTCACCCCTCAACCACACTATTATACTAGAGCAGCATGAGGGGATTCAATTTATTTCGTGCAATCTTTCTAGTCTTTCTGATTTTCAGGGGCCGCCGATTCGGCTTCAAGTTCAGGATACTTTACCCGTTCTTCTCTCTTGAGCGCCTTCAGCTCTTTTTTCAGCCGCATGATCTGGAAAGCGCCGGCCGAGCCGATAATGAGCGCCCCCATCAATACCGATACCAAAATGACCAGGATCAAAGGCCATTCTGCCGTTCCAAAAAGAAAATCAACCTTCACCGGTTCAACATTAATGACCGCGAAAACAGCAACAATTAATGTAAAAATAAGTGCAGCGATTAACGTCCATTGTTTGTTCATGAGATACTCTCTCCATTCGCGTCGTTTTCTAGCGTTATTTTCCCGCTCTGCTCCCATTTTAAACAAAAAGAAGATCGATAGAAAGCCGCCAAAACAACTTTTTTCTTTCAAACCAAAAAAGGACCGCCCGGCAGTACGGGCAGTCCTCGATTTATTCTCCTGCAGGCTTGCGCTTCGGCTTTTTCAGATCGCGCCCTTTCCAGACAAGCCATACTTGAGCTGCGATGTAGAGCGATGAATACACTCCACTCAACAGCCCGATTAACAGCGCGACAGAGAAGTTCGTAATCGATGCTGCGCCAAAAATGAGGAGCGCAATGACCACAATGACGACGGTCAGCACCGTATTAATTGAACGAGTGAACGTTTGCTGCAAGCTCAGATTCACAATATGTGATAAATCGCTGAAGCTCTTCGGCTTGCGCTTTTTCACCTGTTCCCTGATTCTGTCAAACGTTACGATCGTATCGTTGATCGAATAACCGATAATCGTCAGCACGGCTGCGATAAACGTAATATCCACCTCGAGCCTTGTAATGCTGAAGACCGCGATGATGAAGAATGCATCGTACAGCAAGGAAGCGATCGCCGCAATTGCCATCTTATATTCAAAGCGGATCGAAACATACAAGATGATCCCGAGAGCCGCGACGGCCACCGCATAGAGGGCGTTTCTCGCCAGCTCTTTTCCGACGGTCGGTGATACTGTGCTGACGTTCGGCTCCGAGCCGTATTTATCTTTAAAATAATCCTTCACTTCGGCAATTTTTTTCTGATCCGGAACGCCGACAAATCTGGCGACGCCGTGTTTTTGATCATCACCCGAAAGAACGATTGAATCGGCTGTCAACCCGACCTCTTCAAAGTCTTTTTTCAGCTCTTCGCTCGTCAGCTTGTGGTCGCTTTGCACTTCGATCCTTGATCCGCTGGAGAAATCGATGCCAAGGTTCAGCCTGAAAACAAGCAGAATGACAATTCCCGCAGCCAAAATAATCCCGGAAAATACGAAGAACCATTTACGCTTACCGACGAAATCCCATTTGGTAAACGGAGTCGGAGGCTCAGTATTTTCGTCTGTCTTGCTAATGTCCAGGATGTCTTTTTTGCGCACTCCAAACCAGCCTTTTTTCCGGTCAAGCCAGCGGCTTTCGACCAGCAGGCCGAGCAGGAAGCGCGACAGGAAGACAGCTGTAATAAAGCTTGTCAAAATGGATAGGATCAGCATGGTCGCGAAGCCTTTGACAGAGCTCGTACCAAATATGAAAAGCACGATTCCGGCAAGCATCGTCGTAATATTGGCATCAAAGATCGTTGCAAATGATCTTCTGTTTCCTGCTTTAAAAGCTGAGCGTACCGATTTGCCGAGCTTCAGCTCTTCTTTTATGCGTTCGTACGTAATGATGTTGGCGTCAACCGCCATCCCGACACCCAAAATAAGAGCCGCGATCCCCGGAAGGGTCAGAACCGCATTCATCCAGTCAAAGATCTGCAGTGTAATGTAGATATAGACAGAAAGCGTAATGACCGCGACAAAACCAGGCAAGCGATAATAAAGAAGCATAAATAAGAAAATAATAGCAATACCGACGATTCCCGCAAACACGGTATCATTCAAAGCCTGCTCCCCAAACTGCGCGCCGACGGATGTCGAATACTTTTCAACGAGTTTGACAGGAAGAGCGCCCGCATTTAAAATGCTCGCCATATCTTTTGCTTCCTGAATCGTAAAGTTTCCTTCAATCATTACGTCTGACGTGTTCAGCACCTGGCTGACATTCGGAGCGGAGATGTATTTATGATCCGCTTTTTGCGATTCTTTTTTAAAGGAGTCGCCTTTTTTGTAATCAAGCCAGATGACGAGCTGGTTGTTCGGCTTCATATCGAGCACTTTCTTTGTCACTTCGCCGAATTTATCGGCATCCTTCAGCTTGATCGTCACGATCGGCTCATTTGTGTCCTGCTTGAACGACTGTTTAGCACCGTTTTCGACAAGATCTGAACCGTTCAAAAGCTCTTTGTCATTCGTATCCCTGAACGTAAGCTGAGCCTGTGTGGATAAGATTTCCCGCGCCCTGTTCTGGTTGTCGACGCCGGCAAGCTGAACCCTGATCCGGTTGTTTCCTTCGATTTGAATGTTCGGTTCGCTGACGCCCAACACATTCGCCCGGCGGTTCAGTGCTTCAACCGTACTGATGAGGGCGTCCCTGTCAATTTTGTCGCCCTGTTTGGCAGGCTGGACTTCATACAGAACCTCAAAACCGCCCTGAAGGTCAAGGCCGAGGCTGATGCTGTCTGCAGCCGGCTTCGTGAACATTCCCAGTCCCGTACCGATCAAGAGAACGGTAAGGAAAAACGCAATCAAGCGTCCTTTTTTCATTATGTATTTCCTCCTTAAATCAACCAAAATCTACGGCTACCTCAGCAGCTCATCGAGCATATTCTGCCCTTCTTTGCTGTCGAGTAAATTAGACGTTTTAAACGATTCTACGGTTGCATAGTTCATAAATTCGCCAATTTTCACAGATAATATATCACCGGCGAGCTGATGAATTTGAACACCCTTCTTTTTCTTCCATTTCTTATTCAATAAGTATGACCACAATTCCTCTATTTCAATATCGTCATAACCGAGTATCCTGAACTCTTCCGTCTTGCTGTGAAGAAAGGGTTTTAAATGATCCTTGTACAGATCAGCCGGATGTTTGCCCATGCCAAAGCCACGCTCCTTTCACATTTTTTCAGAGAGACTTGTCATGCTTGGACGATGTATGCGCATATCTTATTGTATATGATTAAAGGTTGTTTGAGAAGGCAGGGGACTCTAGAAATGACGAAGCAGACGTTTTTAAAAGGAACGCTCATTTTAATAGCGGCAGGTTTGATTACGAGAATACTCGGCTTTATCAACCGGATTGTCATCGCAAGATTCATCGGAAGTGAAGGTGTCGGGCTTTATATGATGGCGGCTCCGACTTTTTTTCTGGCGGTCACCCTCACCCAGTTCGGCCTTCCAGTCGCCATCAGCAAGCTGGTCGCTGAAGCGGAAGCGCGCGGAGACCACAGAAAGACAAAGCAGATTTTAGTGATGTCTCTTGCAATTACCGGGACGCTCAGCGCCGTCATTACTCCGGTGTTTCTCATCTACGCCCCGCTGATGGCCGACACGCTGCTCACAGACAAAAGAACGCTTTATCCGCTTTTGGCGGTTACACCGGTCGTTCCGATCATTGCTGTTTCCAGCGTGCTGAGGGGCTATTTTCAAGGAAAGCAAAATATGAGGCCGCTTGCCGTGTCCCAGGTTCTCGAACAAATTGTCCGGATATCGCTTGTCGCCGTATGCACGACGGCATTCCTTCCGCTCGGCATCGAATATGCGGCTGCGGGCGCGATGCTGTCATCCGTGTTTGGCGAGTTGGCTTCACTCCTTTATTTGTTCGTCGCCTTTCAATACAAAAAGAAAATCCGCATCAGAAAACGTTTTTTCCAATCGCTGAAATCTGGACGGACCACGTTTTTCGAGCTGATGAGCGTCTCGCTCCCAACAACGGGCAGCCGTTTTATCGGCAACCTGTCATGGTTTTTTGAGCCGATTGTTGTAGCGCAAAGCCTTGCAATAGCAGGGGTCGCCGCTTCCGCCGCAACGAGCCAGTACGGAGAGTTGACCGGCTTTGCCCTGACGCTTCTCACCCTCCCGAGCTTTATCACATATTCTCTGTCTACGGCGCTCGTTCCAGCCATCAGCGAAGGAATCGAGCAGAAAAAAATGCAAGTCGTGGAATACAGGCTTGAGCAGGCGATGAGGCTTTGCCTTTTAAGCGGCGGAATATCGGTGGTCATTTTGTTTTCCTACGCGGATGAGCTGGTCAGCGTGATGTACGGGTCGTCAAATGCTGCGATTTATGTGAAAATCATGGCTCCATTCTTTTTATTTTACTATTTCCAAGGTCCTCTGCAGGCCGTCCTGCAGGCTTTAAACCTGGCCGGCGCGGCAATGATGAACAGCCTGGTCGGCGCCGTTGTGAAAACAGGTCTCATTTTTGTTCTCGCTTCACGGCCTTCGCTTGGCATTATGGGGGCTGCGCTGGCGATTTTGACGGGGATCATCCTCGTCACCCTGCTGCACGCCGCAACCGTCAGCAAAGTGCTTCCCATCAGCATTAACCTGAAAGAATATATCGTATCCTTCGGCGTCATTTTGATATCAGGGTGGGGAAGCCTTCTGATGAAAGAACACCTTTTTTTAGACCAGTCCGAGCCGATGCGCCTGCTTTTGTGTGTCGCGGTTACAAGCTTTCTTTACGTCTTCCTTCTGGTCGCCTTCAAGCTGGTCAAAAAAGAAGAAATCCAGCGGTTTCCGCTGTTCGGCCGCTGGATTTCGTAAGCTCTCGCTTTAAGGTTTAAATTCATCCTTTATGTCAATAAAAAAAGAACCTTTATTATATGTGCAATAAGAAATTTTGGAAAGATCGCGGTGTCCTCTTTTTTCAAGCTTTTGCTCAAGCCACTCCCGGTCTTTCCCGATCTTTTCCAATTGTTCTTTTTGAACCATTCCGTCAACAATCAACGGCAGTTCGATCATTTTGTTTGGCCCGTCTTTTGTAAACACTGAAAGCTTCCCGGTCGGCTCCAAAATCGCATATGAAACATCCCCGATTCGTTCCACATTCTTATCTCTCAGCTGTGTCATCAAATCATCGTAATTATAGCGCTGTGTCCTCATGGCGTGTTCATCAATTTTTCCGCGGTCTATGATAATCGTCGGTTTTCCATCGAGAAGCCGGCGGATTTTTTGATTTTTCAATGACAGATATGCAAATATAACCTGGATCAGCGTCAAAACGAGAATTGGAATGATCGTATGGAGAAGGTGGTCATCGAGATTTTCAATGGCCAAAACCGCGATTTCGGCCATCATAATAAAAACGACAAGATCCAATATACTCAGCTCGCCTATTTCCCTCTTTCCCATCAAGCGAAACAAAATAAAGATGATGAAATACAAAACGACCGTCCGAAACGTAAGAGCTAAAATTTCATCCATTACCGCCCGCCTCCTTCCGCCTATCATGATCATAAACATAGCCTTTGTAAAATTGAGGCTTTTATGTATAAAAGGTCGGGGGAGCTAGTCTATTTGCCAAACGTGCAGAATACATTTAAAAAGACGAGCCCGTCTATATTGAAAGGAGGATCGTGATGAACGAACCAAAACAAGTCGGCAAAGGGATTTTATACAGCTTGGCGGTTATTTTCGCTTTGATGTTTGCGGGAAGCCTGGTCATTTCGCTGCTCCTCACCTTCACATCATTAACCGAAAGTTCATTCAGCTGGTTTATTACCGCCATTTCTTTTATTACCTTGTTCATCGGCGGTTTTATTGCGGGAGGCAAATCGAAGGAAAAAGGGTGGCTGAGCGGAGGGTTGACAGCGCTTTGCTTCTCTCTTACGGTGCTTTTGTTTCAATATCTCGGCTTTGGCGAAGCCTTCAATTTGAAGCAGCTGCTCTATCATTCCGGTTTTTTGGGAGTCAGCATGCTGGGCGGGATTTTCGGGGTCAATCTGCAGGGGAGCCGTGCATAAAGACAGCAAAAAGGGAGCGGATGACCGCTCCCTTTTCTCATGCCCATCAGGCTTCTTTTATGCCATGTCACATCAGGAACAACTGCGGCTTCATCAAGACATAAGGAACGGCGCTAGCGCCGTTTTCACGTCCTACGACAGTCTGATTTCCGATGCTTATGTATCAGCCTTTCGGCTATTCTGCTGACGCCTCTCTGATCGCGCGGCGGTCGAATGTCAGACGGGTATTGTCGCCTGTTTTGATGACAACCTTGCTTTCGTCAATTGAATCAACGATGCCGTGCAGGCCGCCGATCGTTACGACCTTATCTCCTTTTTTCAGCTCCTCCTGCATCTGGCGGACAGCCTTCTGCTGCTTTTGCTGCGGACGGATCAAAAGGAAATAAAGAACCGCAAACATTAAAATAATCGGAAGTAATGTTCCAAGCATCTCCATTATTTTTTCACCCCTTTCAAATGGCTTTATCGCTTTCTTCGTTTATGTGTCAGAAACTTTTAGCATTTGGTTTATTAAAACCGTAGCGCTCAAAAAACTCTTCCCGGAAATCACCTAAACGATCTTCACGAATGGCATCTCTGACTTGCCCCATTAATTTTAACAGAAAATAAAGATTATGATAAGAAGTTAAACGAATTCCAAACGTTTCGTTACAGCGGATTAAATGTCTGATATAAGCGCGCGAGTAATTGCGGCACGTATAGCAGTCGCACTGCTCGTCGATCGGTCTGAAATCTCTTTCATATTTGGCATTTTTCACGACGAGACGCCCTTCGCTCGTCATGAGCGTACCGTTTCTCGCTATCCTTGTCGGCAGCACGCAATCGAACATATCCACTCCGCGGATGGCTCCGTCAATCAGAGAGTCCGGTGAGCCGACCCCCATTAAATAGCGCGGTTTATCCGCAGGAAGCAGCGGAGTTGTAAACTCCAGCACACGGTTCATCACGTCTTTCGGCTCTCCGACGGATAGTCCACCTATAGCATATCCCGGAAAATCCAGTGAAATCAAGTCTTTCGCACTTTGTTTTCTCAAGTTTTCGTACTCTCCGCCTTGAACGATTCCGAAAAGCCCTTGCTCGTCAGGGCGTTTGTGAGCTTTCAGGCACCTTTCCGCCCAGCGGCTCGTCCGTTCAACAGACCTCTTCATATAATCGTACTCTGCCGGGTACGGCGGGCATTCGTCAAACGCCATCATAATATCTGATCCGAGGGCGTTTTGGATGTCCATCGCTTTTTCAGGAGATAAAAACAGCTTGTCTCCGTTTAAATGATTGCGGAAATGAACGCCTTCCTCTTCGATTTTGCGGAACTCGCTCAGGGAAAACACCTGAAAGCCGCCTGAATCCGTCAAAATGGCGCGGTCCCAATTCATAAACTGATGAAGGCCCCCCGCCTCTTTGACGATGTCATGGCCCGGTCTCAGCCAAAGGTGGTACGTATTGCTTAAAATAATGCCTGCACCCATTTCTTTCAGCTCTTCCGGCGCCATCGTTTTAACGGTGGCGAGCGTTCCTACGGGCATAAACACCGGCGTTTCAAATGAGCCGTGCGGGGTGTGCACTCTCCCCAGCCTTGCTCCTGTTTGTTTACATGCTTTTATGAACTCATAGCGTATCGGTTGCTGCGACAAATTATGAGCCCTCCAATCTTTTTGAATTTTATTTGATCAACATGGCATCTCCGAAGCTGAAGAAGCGGTATTCGTGTTCCACTGCGGTGCGGTAGGCAGAAAGCACATGCTCTCTGCCTGCGAGCGCGCTGACAAGCATAATGAGGGACGATTTCGGAAGATGAAAATTGGTAATCATCCCGTCAATCGCCCGGAATGTGTAGCCTGGATAAATAAAAATCGATGTCCAGCCTCTCGCTTCCCGGAAACGGCCGTCATGTTCGGAAGCGATGGTCTCAAGCGTCCTCGTCGATGTCGTGCCGACGGAAATGATTTTTCCGCCTTCCTGTCTGACGCGGTTTAACAATGCTGCCGTTTCTTCCGACATTTCATAAAACTCGGCATGCATATCGTGTTCCTCTACATTTTCCGCACTGACAGGCCGGAATGTCCCGAGCCCGACGTGAAGGGTAATAAACGCAATATGCACGCCTTTTTTCCTGAGCGCATCCAGAATCTCTTCCGTAAAATGCAGCCCGGCCGTCGGCGCAGCCGCCGATCCTTGTTTCTTTGAGTAAACCGTCTGATAGCGCTCTCTGTCATCGAGCTGTTCTTTAATATAAGGAGGCAGAGGCATTTCGCCGAGCGATTCGAGCACCTCGTAAAAAATTCCTTCATAGCGGAATTCAATTTTTCTTCCGCCGTGCTCGAGCTCTTCTGTGCAGACCGCCGTTAGACGGCCGTCTCCAAACGAAAGAACGGTTCCGCGCTTGACCCGCTTTGCGGGCTTGACAAGCGTTTCCCATACGTCCCCTTCCTCCTGTTTTAACAGAAGAACTTCAACCTTTGCGCCCGTCTCTTCCTTGACTCCGTACAAGCGGGCCGGTAGCACCCTCGTATCATTCAACACGATGCAATCGCCCGCGTTCAGAAAATCAATCACGTGCTTAAACGTGCTGTGAGTGATTTCTCCTGTTTTTTTATCCAGCACCATCAGCCTGGACGCATCCCGCTCTTTTAAAGGAACCTGTGCGATAAGGCGTTCAGGCAAGTCAAAATCGAATAATTCTACTTTCATCTTTTTTCACCTTACTCTATCTATAGACTTGAATGTCGCGTCATTTCATTCGTCCGAAAAACGAAAACACCACGGACAGAATGATGCTGATGACAATGCATGTAACAACCGGAAAGAAAAATGTCACGTTTCCCTTTTTTACAAAAATATCGCCGGGGAGCCTGCCGATGACTTGCATGAATAAACCGATGCCAAAAATGACGGCGCCCAGCACCATTAAAATCTTTGGAAATTCAGTCACGGTTCGGAACCTCCATTTTAAAGTGGCTGTATACATCAGGGGTTACGATGCGCCCCCGCGGCGTTCTTTGAATAAAACCGATTTGAAGAAGATACGGCTCATACACATCCTCGATCGTGTGAGACTCCTCACCGATGGTAGCCGAAATCGTATCGATGCCGACTGGACCGCCGCCAAATTTTTCGATCATGCCCATTAAAAGCTTGCGGTCGATATGATCAAGCCCGAGTTTATCAACCTGGAGGCGTTCAAGCGCATCCACCGCCACTTCCTCCGTGATGGAGCTGTTTCCAAGCACCTGGGCAAAATCTCTGACCCTCCTCAAAAGCCTGTTGGCAATCCGCGGCGTCCCTCTTGACCGTCTCGCGATTTCGAGAGCCGAGAGCGAATCGATGTCAACCTCAAACAGCTCCGCCGTTCTGATCACGATGTCTGAAAGCTCGTCACGCGTGTAATACTCAAGCCTTGACAGAACGCCGAACCTGTCCCTGAGAGGCGCGGTTAAAAGCCCGACCCTTGTGGTCGCGCCGACAAGGGTAAAAGGAGGAAGATCGAGCCTCACAGAACGCGCCGACGGCCCTTTGCCGATCACGATATCAAGGCAGAAATCTTCCATCGCAGGATACAGCACCTCTTCGATCGAACGGTGCAGACGGTGGATCTCGTCAATAAATAAAACGTCACCTGGCTCCAGAGCCGTTAATATCGCCGCCAAATCGCCGGGGCGCTCGATCGCCGGACCTGACGTCGTTCTGAGATTGACTCCCATTTCGTTGGCGATGATCGCAGCGAGCGTCGTTTTTCCCAATCCCGGCGGCCCGTACAACAAGACATGGTCAAGCGTTTCTTCCCGCATTTTCGCAGCTTCAATGAATACCTTGAGGTTGTCTTTCACTTTTTCCTGGCCGATATACTGAGCCAGTCTTTGCGGACGCAGACTTTGCTCGATCGCTGATTCATGGTTGTCTAGTTCACTTGATACAAGCCGCTCATCCATGATATCACCTTACTTTAACAATTTTTGCAATGCTTTTTTAACGTATTGATCCGTCGAAAGCGCCTCTTCCTTTTTCAAATGAGGCTGGACTTTTTTAATTTCCCGGTCGGAATAGCCGAGCGCTCTTAATGCTTCAAGCGCCTCCTCAAGAGCCGTTTCCGCTTCATGAATTTGCTCCCGCTCTTCATGGTTAAACAGATCGGCCGCGATTTCAGGAACGGCGTCCGCGAGCTTCCCTTTCAGATCAAGAATGATCTGCCTTGCCGTTTTTTTGCCTACGCCGGGGAACTTGACGAGAAACGCTTCATCCTCATTCTCGATCGCTTCAATCACCGCTCCCGGATCGCCGGAAGCGAGGATCGCAAGCGCTCCTTTCGGGCCGATTCCCGTAACATTCAGCATTTTCGTAAACAGCATTTTTTCTTCCCTTGTCGAAAAGCCGTACAGCGCATTCGTATCTTCTCTTACATAATGGTATGTATAGATTGTTTCGTTGCTGTTTTTCTTATAAATAAACGGATTTGGCGTAAAGATCTGATAGCCGATCCCGCCGTTTTCAATGACAATATATTGGGGCGATACATAATCAATCGTCCCTTTTACGAATTCGATCAACGTTCATTCACCTCTTTGACTGCTCTTCATTGTAACACAAAACAGGCAAAGCTAGAATGAAAAAGTTAACATATGTTCGCTAAAAATGGCTTCTGTCTGCAGCTGAAAAAAGACATAACAGCGTCATGTCTTCATATCTTTTACATGATGTTGGCTTCCGGATGATTTTACGGCTTCAATGACATGTTCAAATTCCTTTTTCGTGCGGTATGGGATCCCTTTGCGCAAATCATCCGCCATCCGGCTTTCCAGGCGCTTTATATCAATCTGAAAAAACGATTGAATCGGCTCTGATAATATGCCCGGGCGGCCGTGAAAAGTCGAAATCACGCCGTCTTCCGTCACTCCGATATAACCGTTTGTTTTGCTGAGGGGAGAAATATCGTCCACCTGTTTGCGAAACAGAATAAACCCCTTTTTCTGATCGATGAGCTGCCACCCTTTATAAGCAGCTTTAAAGTCTTCCAGTGTTCGAGCGGCCTCTACTTTATTTTCGATTCCAACGTCCCCGTCCAGATAAACCTTTTCAAGCTGGATTTGAACTTTAGCCGGCTTTTCGGCCAGGGCCTCCAGGTGAAAGCTGAGCGCGGCCAGCAGACTTCCAATAAGCAATAAACCGATTTTGAACTTGCTTTGGCTGTTCATCAATATCACCTTCTTTTTTGCCTTAACGATCATATCCATAGTTTGACCAACGCTTTTAAAAATTAATCTAAAAAAGCAATTAGATGACAACCGGTTTACGAATGTTACATTTTTAAACCAATATGAAGAACTCAAAAGCATTTAAGGTGCAAAACCCCTCGTTCTCATGTATAAACAACATTATAGAGAGTTTTTCGTTTGACCAGCCCTTAAAAAGAAGGTGAGTTCGGCGTGAAAAAGGCGCAAACCTATGCAGAGGCCGTAAAGTATAATACGAAAAAAAAGTTCAATAAACTTATCCAAAAACCCGATGACTTAGAGTTGATCGGGAAAGGCAGGAGCGCATACGTTTTTAAGCTGACTGAAGAGGGCAGGGAAATGGCTCTTAAAGTCTTTTTTCCCGAATTTAAGAACATTGCCGCAAGGGAAGCGGAGATTTACAAAAAGCTTTCTGATTCGAATTATTATCCTGATATATATGAAACAGGGCCATCATATATTTTAATGGAGTATATTAAAGGATACACTTTTTATGAGTGTTTAAACAAAGGCATTCCGATCGATGATGACATGATCTGCGAGGTCGACCGCGCATTGAACGATGCGAAGCGGAAAGGGTTGAATCCATCCGATATCCACCTCAGAAACCTGATACTGACGCCGGCTGGGACAATCAAAGTCATCGATGTGGCCAGGTTTTTGCAGACGAAAGAATGCAGACAGTGGGATGACTTAAAAACAGCCTATCAAACCATTTATAAAAAAAGCCGTTTCCCGCAAAGGCTTCCTAAGCTGTGGATGGAATTGATCGCTTATCTTTATAAAAAAAACTGGCTTCAGAAACAATGGGCCGCCAGAAAAAACAAATTTCACCCGTAATTTGAAACTTAAAGAAGGCGCGTCCGTATATGAAATAACCCCATTAAAGTCAGGAAGGGAGAAACAGCTGTTGAAGAAAAAGAAGAAACGAAATGATGATAAATGGGATTATCTTTATCTCGTTGATTTGCTTGAGCCGTTGTTTTATGTGCTGAGGCTGGCAGTAAGAGGACTTGCAAAAATCATAAATTAAACACTCGGGCTTTCGGGTGTTTTTTTTGATGGCCGAGTGATAAGACAAATACAAAACCCCTTCATTTGAAGGGGTTGCTTTTTAATGCTCTTTCAAATTTGCGAGCGGTACTTCCTGCTCGCTCTCCGGCTGGCCGAGCGGAAAAATTCTTGCGGTTTCATTTTGTTCGTTGACATGCTGAATATAAATCGGTCTGCCGTTATAAGTAACATCAACCATGTCGGGTGATTCGACGATTTCCTGGGCACGATGCGTATTCATGCTGACACCCTCCTTTTGCTTTTACTCATAATGTGTACACCCGGCTGCTTTCGTATTCCTTTTGAGCCGGTTTTCTTTCAAGGAGGGGTGATCTTCAGGCTCCCGTAATCAATGAATCTTTACGTACAAAGGCAGATCCGTGTGTCCCATTTCACGCACATAAACAAACAGATTGCCTTTGTGATGAATTTCGTGTCCGATCGCTAGCTGCAGCAGCTGTTCGCCGGCTACTTTCCGTCCGAAGACGCCGGTCAAATCGACCTCACGATCCAATTCTTCATCCGTAAAAGATTCAAGCAGCTTTTTTGTTTTTTCTGTATACGTTTTGGCGAGCTCGCTCAGGCTTGACCCTGTTTCTTCCGGCTTCTTTTTAAAAGACTCTCCGTTTCCTTCTTTTGCCGCCGAAGCAAAGGCATAGAAAGATTGCAGCATATGCGTGACAAGTTCCTTCGCTGGCATCGACGTTTCAGTCGGTTTGTAATCGAGATGTTTTTCATCAATCTTTTGAATCAGTTCTTCTGTCACCAGGCGGTGGGACATAAATTCCTGAACGATGCGGTCTTTTCGTTCCATTTTTTATTCCTCCTTCGTGTTTTAGCAGTTCATACACAGAATAACACGAGTTTCCATTTTCAGCATCTGTCCTGCAGCACCCTTCGGACCGCCTTGACATATTTGCGGAATGTTCTCGTTTTTGTTTCCTCCCTCTCTTTATAGGAAAAGTCTTCGAAAAACTCTTTCCTTTGAGCCGTGCTGATTTCAAGCTGCACGCTCATTCCTGACTGGCTTTCATTATTGATGTTTTCCTCGGCAGTTCCGGCAAATTTCCCGTCCACTTTGACCAATTCTGCGGAAAAGTCAGACTTTTTCAGAGATTTGACGATGGCTTTTGCCAGCTTTCTGTCCGTTCCTCCCACAAGCGTGTGCGGGCGGTCGCCGGAATAGCCGTGGAATGCGATGGTATAGCGGTGTTCTTTTATTTTCTGCAATGCCAGAGGCTCGTCAAAGTTTGTGCTTGTAATATGAAGATCCGAGTTGTTCTCATCCTTTTTTCCTTCGAATAAATAAGTTGAATAATCATCTTTGAAAGCTCTGACAAGCTCGCTTACTCCGCCTTCTATTCTTCCTCCATGAGGCGAAAAAATTAAACAGTCGCTTCCCGCTTTTTCGTGGTACTCAATGTCATAACCGCTTTTTTCGTGTTCCTGCAATTCCTTGAAATTCATGTATCTGTCCCCGGCCTGGATCTGAAAGTTCTCCCGGGTTGTTTTTTCGAACCACCTGTATGCGCCATTTATCATCACTGCTGCGATCACCAAGTAGATGAGTACTTTTTTCTTCATTGATTATTCCCCTTTTACACTACCTTTCGATTTCTAAGCATGTCCTCCAAGCCTCATTGTATATTTGGCTTTTTTGTGACACAGTTATTTTACGCTTTAGACATGACGCGTTCAATTATGAATAAGTTTGATAAAAAATAAAAATTTAAATAAAATGATGCTTTTTCATTAGTTTAAAAGATCGATAAATTTTAAGAAAAAAATCTCATAAGAATAGGCGTCTCTTGTTGCACGACTTTCCCTACAGCCTATCCCGCTTGAGAATAAGGCGTTCTATCAGAAACGGGGTATACGGTTTGATAAAAGTAACATCTGCCGCGTCTGCCGGCTGCTGATGTTATATTTTCTTTTCATCCCCGTTCTGTTATCCTATTACCGACAATAAAAATGCAGGTGATAAAACATGGAAACAGAATATGAAACAAAAGGCTACGACCTGACAAAAGTTTATGATTACAATCAATATCCGGATGTCCGCCACGGACGGTGCGACAATTGCGATTACACCCTTTTTAAAAGCTCTGTAAAAAACGGGCAGTTTTTGCGTGAATGCCGGCGCTGCGGCATGAAAAAAAGCATTTAGCGTTACAGTACATTCTCATATGTATAAAAAAACTTGCCGACAAGGCTGAATGGAGCTTTGCCGGCAATACACGTCATGCTGTCAAATGCTTAAACATCTTTTTGATCTTTGTTTGTGACGATGCCGTTGATCGATTCACCGATCTTTCCGCTAAGATCAGCATTCAGGCTGTTGATATTTTGAATGTATTCACTGATGATATTTTGGACCGCTTGATTCATCTCTGCATTTTCACTTTTTGTGAGGTCGGCCTCTCTCAGATCGATGCCGCTGTTTTTCTGAACCAGCTCATTGATGGATTGACCAAATCCCGTGATAAAGCTGTTGATTTTTTCGATGACTTGAGCGGTTTCCTGATCTTGCGCACCCGCGTCTATAGCCGTGAAAGGCTTCTCATTTTCGCGCTGTTCAGCCATTTATAGAACCTCCTCTCATGATGACAGATTCCTTCACAATATATGATGAAAAATCAAATCTTGATTCCGCAGCAGCTTGATACGGCTGCTAAATGGTTGAATGCATAAAAAAACGCCGCGAACCTGGTGCGGCGTCCTTTAATGAACGTTCGTATACACTTCCTGCACATCGTCATCATCTTCAAGTGCGTCAATGAGTTTTTCGACTTTTTCCTGAAGTGTTTCATCGACCTCTGCATAGGTTTGCGGAACCATTGTCATTTCGGCTGTCGCCGTTTCGTAGCCGCGCTCCTCCAAGTTTTTCTTTACTTCTTCAAACTGTTCGGGCTCTGTATAAATCTCGAACAGCTCTTCGCTCGTTTCGAGCTCCTCGGCACCGGCATCAATGACCTCAAGCATAAACTCCTCTTCATCTATCTCAAGATCTTCACGCTCGATTGCAATATATCCTTTCCGGTCGAACATATAAGAAACACATCCTGTTTCCCCCAAGCTGCCGCCGTTTTTGCTGAAAGCGGTTCTGACGTTTGTCGCCGTCCGGTTTTTATTATCTGTCAAACATTTGACCATGACAGCCACACCGCTTGGGCCGTAGCCCTCATACGTAATTTCCTCGTAGCTTTTTCCATCCTGGCTGCCGGAAGCTTTTTTGATGGCGCGGTCGATGTTGTCGTTTGGCATGTTTGCATTTTTGGCTTTATCGATGACGAGACGCAGACTTGCGTTAGATTCGGGATCGGGTCCCCCTTCTTTTGCGGCTACATATATTTCTTTGGCAAGCTTCATGAAAATTTTGCCGCGTTTAGCATCTTGGGCATTTTTTCTTCTCTGAATATTTTTCCATTTAGAATGGCCAGCCATATCTTTCTACCTCCAAAAAAATTCTCGTCTCTATGTACACTTTATACGGTTTTCCCCGTTTTTGTAAAGAAATCGGCCGAACGCTTACAAAAAAATTGCCGGGGAATCCCCGGCAATTCCCTGCTTATTGGTTGCGCAAGCGGTTCAAATTGTTATTCGTCGTGTCTCCGCGATCCCTAATGTTCTGAGGGTCGTCGTTCATTTCGCGCAGCCTTGTAAATGCGCCGTCGTCCTCGACAACTTGAACGGTCCGGTCTCCAGCAAACGTTTTGGCTGCTTTTCTAATTTGAGTTCTCTCATTATTTGTCAGCTGTTTATCTGACCGTACCGCGATGATGACCGTTTCATTCGTTACGACGGCCTGACTCTCGTCAACATAATTCAACTTGTTGACACGTCCAGTGATATTCCTGGAGATTTTACGGTTTTCCGGTCTGTTATAGCCTGTGTCCGCCGTGTTCACCAAATGATTGTGATAATTCATGTCTCCCCGGCTGAAAGTTCCATCGCCTGTTGGAACGGGATTGCCGTTGCCCGCTCGATTGTTCACGTTCGTTGCACCGTTTCTCCCGTTCATGTTTTCAAGCATTTCTGTAACAGGACCGTCATTATCAAGACCGTTATTACGATCTGCATCATTTGAATAATATCCGATCGGACGCGTATTGTTTCCATTATCTATAGCGTCGTTCGTTCCGCAGGCAGATAGACCAGCTGTCAAAAGCAAAATACCCGAAAACACTTTCAGCTTGCTGTCCAATGGTAATACCCCCCGTGAAAACCGCTGAATTTGAGCATTGCGCTCTTTTTTAGGATGTGCGAGATGTGAAGAGTTACCCTTGACAGTTATAGACAGTCCCGTGAAAAAGCATGAAAGTGTTTATAGCGGCCCACAATAAAAAAGGAACGATAGATCATCGTCCCATTCCGAATCAGTCTTCTTCATCTTCCGGTCTGTTAAACATCTGTCCGCCTGCGGGCTGCTGTCCGTATCCGCCCATACCGTACGGAGCTCCCATTTGCGGCATCTGTCCATATGGCGCTGCACCCGGAAAACCTCCCGGGAATTGGCCTGGCCCGCACCCGCAGTCATCTTCTTTGCCGTGTGCCATATTGGGATCGTGACCGACGTTTGGCGATGCATATCCCGGAAACGGCTGATAAGGCGCATATGCCGGAGCAGTCATCGGCTGATGATGATATCCGTGATGACCGGCATTGTCATGCCCCATGTTGTCATCACCGTCATATTCAGCAGGAGATACATAGCTAGGCTGAGGCATGTAAGGCATTTGAGCAGGATATGGATACCAAGGGTGGCATAAGCCCGATCCAGGCAGCACCGGTGAAACAGGAATCCAGCAGCCTCCAGGATAGAACGGATAAGGATGCGGATGGTGATGGTGATGATATCCGGCAGCAGCTACATTTGGCATGCCGTGAAACTGCTTATTTTCATCACCTGCTGCACCGACATTCGGCGGCTGCGGAACATTCGGATAATTGACATTTTCCATATGATTCTCCTCCTCATTTGTCCATGGATTATACATGTTGGGGCCTTTCTCTTGATGTTCATAAGGTTTTGGAGGTGCGTACGGCTGATGAAGCTGATTGACGCTTTGATACAAATTTGAAATGTCGCCTTCAGGCAAACTTGACTGCCCGATGTTCGGGACAGGCGGAACATAAGGAACCGAAGGCTTTTCTTTCGGTTTTATATCTTCAACATCAAGCTTACCTTTCGGTTTTTCTTTTGCAAATGGATGTTCCTGCTGTTTTTTCGGTAACTCTTTTCTCATATTGAGCTGTTCTTCTTTTTTGACCGGCACTCCCCCTGACGGTACTTTGATTTTCATGCCCGGCATGATCAAATCTGGATTGCTCAGCTGCGAATTCAGCTTTTTCAGTTCTTTAAAGTCCACTTCATATCTTTCCGCGATTTTTTCCAGAGAATCGCCCTTTTGGACAATATGAATTTTCAACGTTTTCCCCTCCTATGCAAAAACGTGAACGAACAGATGAGAATAACAAATATGCTTCTCCACAAATTTATGCGCATAGCGGAGGGGTTATGATAAAAACTTGTTCTCCAAACATTTAACGGATCGTTAACATCCGATTCAGCGCAAGAATGGCATCTTTTGCGATATCTTGATCAACTTTGATCACGCCTGTCAGTTCACCTTTGTCAATCTGCTCCAGCGACCACAGCAAATGCGGCATGTCGATTCTGTTCATTGTCAAACAAGGGCACATATCTGGATTAAGGGATTCGATTTGTTTATCAGGATGTTCTTGAATGATGCGCGAAACAAGGTTCATCTCTGTTCCAATCGCCCATTTGCTCCCCGGTTTTGCTTCATTAATCGTATCGATGATTTTTTTTGTAGACCCGCTGAAATCGCTGAGTGCGACGACTTCATGGGTGCATTCCGGATGAACGATAACATTAATGTCCGAATCCCGTTCTTTAACACTTTTGATATTCGCCGCGGTAAATTTTTCGTGAACAGAGCAATGCCCCTTCCACAAAATGATTTTTATGTCTTCATAATCGCCGTTATACTCAAGTTTTTCTGCGATGGGATCCCACACCGCCATTCTGCTGAGGGGAATGCCGAGGTCAAATGCCGTGTTTCGTCCCAAGTGCTGATCCGGAAGAAATAAAATTCTCTCCTTTTGCGATAGCGCCCATGTCAACATGCGGGCCGCATTTGAGGATGTCACGGACGCTCCCCCATTTCTTCCTACAAAAGCCTTGATTTCCGCTGTCGAATTGACATATGTGAGGGGAATGATAGTATCGCCAAACAGCTCTGCAAGCTCTTCCCAGGCGCGATTCGTCTGCTGCATGTTGGCCATATCGGCCATCGAACAGCCTGCGCGCATGTCCGGCAAAACGACAATCTGTTCGTCGGAAGTAAGCATATCGGCTGTTTCTGCCATAAAATGTACGCCACAGAACACGATATATTCCGCTTTTTTATTTTTTTGGGCGACTTGCGCCAGCTGAAGCGAATCTCCCGTCGCGTCCGCAAATTGGATCACTTCGTCTTTTTGGTAGTGATGCCCCGGGATAAACAGCCTTTCTCCGAATTTCTTTTTGATATTCAAAATCCTTCCGGCCATTTCTTCTTCGGTCAATTCTTTATACAGCTCCGGCATCATGCCGGCGTTCCTGTCATGAATCAAGTTTAAAATAGACATCTGTCACCTCTCCAATCCCGCTTATTTTTTCAGATCGACATTCATGCTGATATCAAGGCTTTTCGCCGAATGGGTCAAGTAGCCCAATGAAATACAGTGCACCCCTGTTCCCCTGTATGCGGGGAGATTTTCAAATGAAATTCCGCCTGAAGCTTCCGTCATAATGCCTGCGGGTGTCATTTCCGCAAATGCTTTCACCTTGTCAGGAGGACAATTGTCAAACATAATGATATCGGCTTCAGCCTCAATCGCTTCTTGAAGCTCTTGTTCAGACTCGATCTCCACCTCGATTTTGACCATATGGCCGCACGCTGCCCGTGCTTTTTCAACCGCTTTTGAAATCGAGCCGCAGGCGCCAATGTGGTTGTCTTTAATCATGATGCCGCCGTCCAAACCAAAGCGGTGATTGCAGCCCCCGCCGGTTTTGACCGCGTATTTTTCAAGAATGCGCAGGCCCGGCGTCGTCTTTCTCGTATCGCAAATCGCGATATCCGGATCATTCAGCCTGATAACGGACTGCTTTGTTAAAGTGGCGATCCCCGACATTCTTTGAATGAGATTCAGCACGACCCGTTCGCCGGTCATGAGAGAAGCTGCACGGCCTTTGAGCCGCGCGATCGTTTCTCCTTTATGGACCGCTTCGCCATCTGTTTTCAGCATTTGCACGGCGATCGTTTCATCGAGCAGCCGAAAGCCTTCGAAAATCACTAATTCTCCTGCAAACCATCCGTCATCCTTCGCTGTGATGACAGCTTCGCATTGAAGATTGGCATCGAAAACGGCTTCAGAAGTGAAATCCCCCCAGCCGATATCTTCCTTGAAAAATTCTTTAAGCATGTTCTTAAGTATGAGCCGCTGCATATTTCACAATCCCTTCGTTTTGTCTTATCTTGATCCCGCCTTTTGTGTGAACGATTTGCTTGCCATGCCAGTTTTTATCATCAGGCGCCGGGCGATCCGAACGGTAATGGCCGCCTCTGCTTTCTGTACGAAGCAATGCCGAGGCCGTCATCTGCTTGGCGGTCTGCCATAAATGAGCTAATTCAAGCTGTTCTTTTGTGATTCCTTTCACATTCACGATTTGAAAAGGCACTCGCTCAAGCCATTCTTTCGCCTTCGTCAATTCATCCTCCGTTCGCACGATCGCCACATGATCCGTCATGCGTTTTTGCATATCCTTCACATCTGTCAGGGGAACAGAATATGTCACATCCTCAGGCTGAGGAGATTGTCCTCTGACAGGCTCAGGTTTTTGATAAGCTTGTATCCGTTCCGCCGCTCTCCTTCCGAAGACGATGCATTCCAAGAGAGAATTGCTTGCCAGACGGTTGGCACCGTGAAAGCCGGTGCATGCAGCTTCCCCAATCACATAAAGGTGTGGAACCGCCGTTTCCCCCCATCTGTTCACAGAAACGCCCCCCATTAAAAAATGCATGCCCGGTGAAACCGGAAGCCGGCCTTCTTCAATGGAAATTCCGGCTTTTTCGCAAAGAGAGGAAATCGTAGGGAAGCGGCTTTTAAAGTCTGATATGCGGGTAATATCCAAAAATACGCTGCTTCCACAGGCAAGCTTTTCGTGAATCGCACGAGATACGATGTCCCGCGGCGCTAAATCCTGCATGTGGTGAATCCCTTCCATCACCCGCTGGCCGTTTTCATCAACCAAGACAGCTCCTTCTCCACGCACAGCTTCTGAAACAAGCCCGTGTGCGCGCCCGTCTTTGACGAGCAATGTAGGATGAAATTGAACGAATTCCAAATCTGCGAGCTCGGCTCCTGCCCGATATGCCAAAGAAATCGCATCGCTTGTCACAGAACGGTTATTCGTGTTGATTTGAAATAGATTTCCGCAGCCTCCTGCCGCCAGCACAACAAAATCGGCTTTCCTGAGAAAAGTCTTTCCCTGGCGGTCTTTCGTCCAGACGCCCGCACAGCGTCCGTCTTCCATCCATAAATCCGCCGCCGTTTCGTATTCTTTCAGTATGACGTGAGGACCGAGCCTTCCGATTAAGTGCCGGATCAGCGCCTGCCCCGTAGCGTCTCCCCCGGCATGCAAAATTCTGTTCATCGAATGTGCGCCTTCTTTGCCGAGGTTGAGCTTTCCGGATTCGTCAGTATCAAAAGGGAAATGCTGAAGAATCAGCTCATCAATAAGGCGCTGGCCGTCTTTAATGGCATCTTGAACCGCTTCGATTTGATTGTGGCCGCATCCGGCATATAATGTGTCGTCCGCATGAGCTGACCAGGAATCGCGAGGCAATACAGCCGAGGCAATTCCTCCCTGAGCGAGGGTTGAATTGCTGTCTTTTACAGATGCTTTTGTCATCACAATCACTTCATAAGACGGCGGAATGGATGCAGCAAAAGACAGCGCAGCGGCACCTGCTCCGACAACAATTATCGTCTGATGAGACATGTCGACTCCTCCTGTAAATTTACATGTGTCTTGACACCTATATTTACATATCGATAAAATAAACTCAAGTATTTTTTATAAAGAATGGGAGACGAGAGCCGTGATTTATCTTGATTATGCAGCGACGACACCGGCAGCAAAAGAAGCCTTGGACGCGTTTCAAAAACTGAGCATAGACGTGTACGGAAATTCGAGTAGTCTGCATGATGCAGGAGGGAAAGCCGAAAGTATTCTGCGCTACTGCCGCCAAAAGATGGCGGAACTTTTATCCGGGGAAGAAGAAGGCGTTTATTTTACGAGCGGCGGCACCGAAGCCAATTTTTTGGCGATTCACTCCATCTTAAATGGACTCCCCTCGAGAAAGCAGCGCTTTTTAATGACAGAAATGGAACATCAGTCGATCCACATTTTGAAGCGGCATCTTGAGATACTGGGCTTTGAAGTCGACTTGATGAAACCGAATGCTTCAGGCATCATCACAACAGAGATACTGGAACGGCACCTCCGTCCTGATACAGGTCTCGTCTCAATTCAGCATGCCAACTCAGAAACAGGCGTCATCCAGCCCCTGGCAAAGCTTTCGGCTTACTTGCATAAGCGGGACGTGCTCCTGCACAGCGACTGCGTACAGACCTTTGCCAAGATTCCGGTCGGCATTGATGAGCTCGGCGCTGATGCCTTATCTGTTTCAAGCCATAAAGTATACGGACCAAAAGGAGTTGGAGCGGTCTATATTCGGCCTGGTGTGAACTGGAAACCCGTCTACCCGGGCACTTTACATGAAAACGGATTGAAGAGCGGCACCGTCAATGTCCCTGGAATCGGCGCTTTCATTACCGCTGCTGAGTTGACAATAAAGCGTATGGATGCCGCGTATCTTAAACATCAGGAGCTGCGCGCCCGTTTTCTGGAAAAGGCAAAAGCCCGGAAGCTTCCCGTCTCCCTCGCTGTGCCCGATTCGGCAAATTCGCATGTTCTGCCGCATATTATAGGTTGTTTTTTTCATTCCTTTGAAGGACAATATACTATGCTGGAATGTAATCGGAGAGGAATTTGCATTTCTACCGGAAGCGCGTGTTCAGCCGGCTATCATGAGCCGTCGAATACGATGAAAGCCCTTTTAGTCCCAAGGGAGCTCGCGCTTCAATTCGTCCGAATTTCGTTCGGATGCGATACGACAAGCGAACATGTTGATAAGCTGTTGGACGTTTTTGAAGATATGATGCATGAGAAAGGAGACCATCGGATTGACAGACGGATTAAAACTTACGGGAGCTGAGCGGCGCCAGCAGCTTCTGGCCTGGCTGAAGGAGTCTGAGGCTCCGCTGACAGGAAGCGAACTGGCGAAAAGAGCATCTGTTTCACGGCAGGTCATCGTACAGGACATTTCTTTATTAAAAGCAAAAAACGAACCGATCATCGCAACAAGCCAAGGATACGTGTATTTGCAGTCAGTTCTCGGCAAAAAACAGCCGGTTCAGCGGCTCATCGCTTGCGACCATGAGCCGGAAAAAACGGAAGAAGAGCTGAATCTGATCGTCGACTTTGGCGTAACGGTGAAAGATGTAACGATTGAACATCCTGTCTACGGCGACTTAACAGCTTCGATCAGAGTCAGCACAAGAAAAGAAGTCTCGGACTTCGTCAAAAAAATCTCTTCGACAAACGCGGCTTATCTGTCTCAACTGACAAACGGCACCCATCTGCACACATTGGAGGCAGATAACGAAGAGAAGATCGAACAAGCTTGCGACGCCCTGCAAAAAGCGGGCATCCTCATTCCCGAATAAAGAAAAGGTCCTTTGCCGTCATCAATGCAAAGGACCTTTCTTTATAATGTATACGCATTGTAGGCTCCGAGCATTTTCACCTTACAGCCCAAAGCTTCAAGCTCAGCTATCGCACCTGGAATCAGCACATCGTCCAGTGCCATTTCAATATCAATAATGAAAAAATAATTGCCGAGACCGGTTTTTGTCGGCCGCGATTCAATTTTAGAAAGATTCAAATTTCTCCAGGCGAAAGCCGACAGCACCTGGTGGAGAGCCCCTGATCTGTCCGAAGGAAGGGTTACCAGCAAAGTCGTTTTCGGCCTTCCCGTCAAGTGCGGATTGACCGGCGGAGATGCCTCGTGATTCGGATGAAGCATCACAAATCTCGTGTGATTGTATTCATAGTCATGCACATCTCTTTTGACGATGTCTAATCCATACGTAGCGGCTGCCATTTCATTGGCAATCACGCCGATGTTCTCATCCGGATGTTCACTCACGTATTTTGCAGCTGCACCGGTGGATGTCGCATATTCAAACGGAATGGAGCGGAACCGGCTGTGCAAAAATTTATGACATTGCGCGATGGCATGGGAATGGGAATAAACTTTCTGAATGTCTTCCCAAGCCTCTTTTCTTGCAGGATGCACAAGTAAATGCTGACGGATGGGAGCGGTGATTTCTCCGACAATATAAAGAGGCTGTTCGTGGATTAAGTAGTCTATTGTCAGATTCACCGATCCTTCAATCGCATTTTCAAGCGGGACGACAGCCAGATCAATCTCACCGTTCATCGCCGCATCCATACAGGCGGGTATCGTGTTAAATGCTTGCTGGTCTGCATCTGAAAAGCAGGAGCAGACGGCAAGGTGCGTAAATGTTGCTTCTGGACCTAAATAACCTACTCTCATACTCATGATATATGACATTCTCTCCCTTTAAGCGCCCGAACCTAGTATTTCGACCTTTTCTACGAATTCCAGCTTTCTTAATTTGTTCATCAGCAAATCGATATTTCCATCCATTCCTCTCGTACTGACGGACAGCGTGACATTCGCTCTTCCTTGAAGAGGGATGGTCTGGTGGATCGACAGCACGTTGCAGCCCGATTCAGCCACCACTTGGAGCAGATGGGACAGCGTTCCCGAGCGGTCCTCCAAATGAAAAAAAAGCGTGATAATCTGTTCCTTGACCATCGTATAAAAAGGAAAAACCGCATCTCTGTACTTGTAAAAAGCGCTTCGGCTCAAATCTACCTTTTGGACGGCTTCAGCTACAGATTCCGCTTTTTTCCGCTCAATCAGCTTTTTGACCTCAAGTGTTTTCCGCATTGCCTCCGGCAGCACGTCTTCCCTGACAAGATAAAAGGTCTCCTCTTTCACAGACTTTTCTCTCCTTTTAAAAACCCTGATTCCTTTACATTGATCCAGCAAGCGAAAGGAAAGGCGTTCCTTTCAGCTAAAAGTCGGAGAGCTTGCCTGGCAAACCCTCCGGTATGATCAGTCGATAAATTCAAATTCAAATTCGAGAAGACGGATCGTATCTCCGTCTTTTGCACCGCGGGCCCGAAGCGCGTCATCAACGCCCATTCCGCGAAGCTGTCTGGCGAAACGCTTAACAGACTCGTCTCTTGAAAAATCCGTCATTTTAAATAAGCGTTCAAGCTTGGCTCCGCTGAGCACAAAGGTGCCATCAGGATCACGGCTGATCTCAAACGGCGCTTCCTCATCCTCAAGCTTATACATGACTCTGTTTTCAGTCATGTCTTCTTCGTCGTAGAGCGGGAATTCCGGCGTCGTTTCCAAACGGTCGGCAATCTCAAACAGCAGATCCCTCAATCCTTGTCTGGTCAACGCGCTGATTGGAAAAACAGGATAATCATCTGTAAGCTTTTCTTTGAATGCCTTCAGATTTTCTTCCGCATCCGGCATATCCATTTTATTGGCGACAATAATTTGAGGACGTTCTGTCAGCCTCAGATTATACTGTTCAAGCTCTTTATTGATGGTCACATAATCTTCATACGGGTCGCGCCCTTCAAGACCCGACATGTCGATCACGTGCACGATGACGCGCGTTCTTTCGATATGTCTGAGGAATTGGTGTCCGAGGCCAACCCCTTCGTGCGCCCCCTCAATCAGTCCCGGAAGATCCGCCATTACAAAGCTGCGTCCGTCTTCCGTTTCGACCATTCCGAGATTCGGATTCAGCGTTGTAAAATGGTAATCGGCAATTTTCGGCTTGGCCGAAGACACGACAGACAGGAGTGTTGATTTTCCAACGCTTGGAAAACCGACAAGACCGACATCGGCCAAAACTTTCAGCTCGAGAACGATATAGCGCTCCTTGCCGGGTTCGCCGTTTTCAGAAAGCTGCGGCGCCGGGTTGGCAGGCGTCGCGAAACGGGTATTGCCTCGTCCGCCGCGTCCTCCTTTTGCGATGACGGCTTCCTGTCCGTGCTCCGTTAGATCAGCGATGACCTGCTTTGTATCATCGTCAATGACAACCGTGCCGGGCGGGACTTTTACAACCATGTCTTCTGCATTTCGGCCGTGCTGGTTTTTAGACATGCCGTGTTCTCCGCGCGTCGCCTTAAAATGTCTTTGATATCTAAAATCCATCAGCGTGCTGAGGCCTTCGTCAACTTTGAAAACGACGTCTCCGCCTTTTCCGCCGTCACCTCCGGCAGGGCCTCCTTTTGGCACATATTTTTCGCGGCGGAAAGCAACCATTCCGTTGCCTCCGTCTCCGCCTTTTACGTATATTTTTACCTGATCAACAAACATAATGTCCTCCGTTCTATTCCTAAAAAACCGCTTTACTTGATATGAATTTCAGCGATGCACTCACGGTCTGTTACATCAAGCCGCTTGATTTCATAAAAATCAGCCAGTGAATGATGAAAGTCTTTGATACCGGTCAGCTTTGTGAATACGCCGTGGAAATCCAGAAAGATGACGAGCCGGTCGTCCGGACCGTCCGTCTGCAGCGTGATCGTCAGATGATTGTCGCCGCCTTTCAAAACGGCATCCTCAAAAGTCCCAAACAGCTTTCTGACGAAAACGACGAGCTTCTCTTCATAAGCTGACAAATCTCTGACCTGACCGATCACCTCATATTCAAGCGTCAGCGAATGGGCCATCCAGTTAAATGTAAGCAGCTCATACGCCGCACGCGGGATTTTAAGGTTTGAAAGCTTTGATTCATGCTGAGCTTCGATGACCACTTCATCAATAATTTCAAATACGCGGTCATACTTTTTTAATGTTAAGTTTCCTTTAATCAATTGCAGTTTATTCATCCAGTCGTGCCTTGAATGGCTGAGCAGATGAATAAGCTCATGGGTCAAAGCCTTATCGTCCATCGTCTTTTCTTGTTTTTTCGAAGTTTCTTCCATTTTTGCACTCCCAATCGTTTGTTCTCTATTTTAGGAGTCTGATTCAGTTTGTACTTTGAATTATAACAGAGAAGGCAGTATAAATGAAACACGTTTATATACTTTAAAGAAGCAGAATCAGAGCGGAAACCCGGCCTTGTCCAGGGGGCGGGAAGGTGTTTTTCAGCAAGTCACGGTGCTGTATGTAAAAAACTCCGGTCAGAACGACCGGAGTTTCGTTTAAAGGTTAGGCTACAGGATATACGCTCACTTTTTTGCGGTTACGGCCGAAACGTTCGAATTTAACAGTTCCGTCGACTTTTGCATATAGAGTGTCATCTCCGCCGCGCCCAACGTTTTCACCTGGATAGATTTTTGTTCCGCGCTGACGATAAAGGATGGAACCGCCAGATACGAATTGACCGTCTGCACGTTTAGCACCTAGGCGCTTCGCCTCAGAGTCACGTCCGTTCTTCGTTGAACCTACTCCTTTTTTAGATGCAAAAAACTGAAGATCTAATCTTAGCATGTAGCTCACCTCCTATATTTTGTTCGTCGTTACTTTTAAGTAACCTTTGTAGTCTCGTTCGATCGTTTCAAGGGAGACGATCATGCCTTCGAGAAGGAGCTGCGCCTTTTCAAAAGCCTCCCGATCCGTACCGTCCGGGAATCCGAAAGATAAAAATCCTCCGTCTTCCCCGAGGTCAATGACCGGCTCAATGCCCGTCAGCTTCATGACGGCATTGACAGCTCCAAAGGCGACCGCCGATGCCCCTGCACAAACGAGATCCTGACCATGTTCAGCAAAATTCGCATGTCCCGACATTTCAAAGCCTAAGATGTCTTTGTTCGATCGGGCTCTGGTAACCTTTGCATGAATCATATCATACACGCCTTAAGCGTTGATTTTTTCGATTACAACTTTAGTGTAAGGTTGACGATGACCTTGTTTTTTATGTTGGTTTTTCTTCGGCTTGTACTTGAATACGGTAATTTTTTTCGCACGGCCTTGTTTTTCAACTTTGCCTGTTACCGTAGCGCCTTCAACCGTAGGGCTGCCAACTTTAACATTTTCACCGCCGACAAACAATACGTTGTCAAAAGTAACTGTTTCGCCGGCTTCAGCAGCAAGCTTTTCGACGTATACAGTTTGGCCTTCTTCAACTTTGATTTGTTTTCCGCCTGTTTGAATAATTGCGTACATCTCTGCACCTCCTAATAAACTAAGACTCGCCAATCACAGGGGGCTAAGAAAGCACTTAACACCTGTGCTGAGCGGTTGTAGCACGGGTGCTACATCCATAACATTAAAAAATATACCAGAAAAGAGCCCGAGTGTCAATGTCTTTTAGAAGGATGGACGGTCAATAAACCAAAAGCAGATCTTCCATTGAGGAAGTCGTGCGCTTGTCTGTAAAATAAGCGTGGAGAACTTCGTTTTCATCAAGCTGGCTCAGTTTTTGTCCGTCCTTCTCAATAATGATCGGGTGTTTGCAGCCTCGTTTAAACAGGAGCATGACCTCATAAATCTGCTGTTCAGCGCACACCGTGATCGGGGCGAGGCGTCGCACTTCCCTCTCCTTTCCGTAATAGCGCTCAAGCAAAAAACGGATATGGACGTAATGGCGATTGCGATATTCCTGGTAAAGAGATGCAGCCAAAAATACGAGGAGCACCCAAGCGCTCAGCTGTGACGGGGAAACCAACAGAATTGCCGCGATTAAAACAGAACAGCAAAAGCACGACACAGCCAGCATCACCCGCTGTGCTTTCTGATACGGAAGGTGTTTTGAAAACAGCAAAAACAGCAGCTTCCCGCCGTCAAGCGGCCAAACCGGAAACAGATTAATCAAGAGGATGGTCAGATTGTAAAAGGTAAACGTTTCAAATATATGAGGGCTGACGAGCGAATTGACCGCCAAAAGCCATGCAGCAAATTGAAGCCAGATATGCTGAACAGGCCCCGCGGCGATGACGGCCAGCTCTTCCTTTAACGGTCTGTTGCCATGTTCATCGACTTCAAGCGTTCCCCCAAAAGGCAGCAGGAAAATGCCTTTAATTCTCCATGAAAAATAAACGGCAGCAGCAGCGTGGCCAAGCTCGTGGATCAAAATAACGATCATTAAACAAAACAGCGCTTTAATATGTCCTGTCATGATACCGATCGCCATGACAAGCCACAGCAGCGGGTGAATGTGAAGCTTGGTGAAGAGCTCCGTCCATTTATTCAAATGTAATCACCTGTATCGGATCAACAAATTCCTCTCCTTGTTTGATCGCGAAGTAATAGACGCCTTTTTGATTTTTATCCTGCTTAATCGTTCCGAGCTTCGTTCCTTTATCTATAAAATCGTATAAAGCGACATCCGCTTTTTTCAGCTGGCCGTAGTAGGTATAGCTGTTGTCCGCATGCTGCAAAACCACCGTCAGGCCCGTTTCCGGATTTTTGTCCACTTCAATGACATAGCCTTCCTTCATGCTGCGGATCGTTTCGTCTTCTGTTTCTACCTTAATGCCCTGGCCTGAGAATTTCTCCTGAACCTTTCCCATGGCAGGAACAGCGAGATCTTGATTCACCTCGACCTGACTGGATGGTTTGTCACCTTTCGGTTGAAAGAATGCGAGGGGATCGCCAAACTTGGATTCATACCAATTCTGGAGAGCCGCAAATTGGAACTCTTCAGTAAACACCTGGCTGATGACCGGTTTGATTTGGTTTGCGGGTTCAAACTGGCCTTTGTAGGCAATAGCGGACACAAGGACAAGACATGCCGACAGAAGACATTTCATGATGAGCGCATCCGCTTTGACAAGAGGGTGCTTCCCATTTATCAGCAGGGAGCTTCCCTCAGGCGGAGGGAAGTCTCCGGCCTTTTCATCTTCCGAAAAGGCTGTCCATGCAGGCGGCTTGACCGGCAGCTTTTTGCCGCCTGACGAAAAGGGCTGTTTATCCGGCGCCTTCCGCTTTCTTTTCCTGGCCATTCTTTTTCGAATCTCATCTGCTCTATGACTCATAACCCTCATCCTTTACATTCAGGTTCGTTTGTTCAATGATATGTCTTGTCCTAGGCGTTTATGACGGTATATTGACATAAAACCAAAAGGTTTCATATAATAGATAGGAAACCTTTTGGTTTTACTTTTTTCTAGGAGGTCTATTATGAGCAATCAACAAGTGCCTGATATACATAAACAGGCTGTTTTTCACGCATCGATAGAAAAAGTGTGGGAGGCCGTCGCCACCAGTGAAGGCATCGCCGCCTGGTTTATGCCAAATGATTTCCGTCCGGTGATCGGCTGTGAATTCACCTTGCAGTCTCCGTTCGGCCCCTCCCCTTGCAAAGTGATCGAGCTTGAAGCGCCACATCGACTCGCTTTCAGCTGGGATACGTCGGGATGGATCGTCACATTTGAATTGAAAGAGCTGTCTGCAGAAAAAACCGAATTTACCCTGATTCATTCAGGATGGGGCGCGCCGGAAGAAACGGTTGCAAAAGCGGGAGAAAAACAAGCGGATGTCCGCAATCGGATGAATGGCGGCTGGGAAGTGATCGTCAATCAAAAGCTGCGTCAGGCAGTTGAAGGCTAGTGACATCATCGGCCGTAAAACATGATGTGTTCCAAGCCGTTTCCGATCCCTCACGGCGAAAGATGCTGAAGCTCCTCGCCGGCAGGGAATTGCCTGTAACAGATATCAGCACTCATTTCCCGATGAGCCGAACGGCTGTTTCAAAGCATCTGAGAATTTTGTCAGAAGCCGGACTTGTCAGCGGAAGAAAAGCGGGCAGAGAAAAACTGTACAGGCTTCATCCCGAACCTCTCGCGGAGCTGCAGCAGTGGCTCGCCTACTTCGACATGTATTGGGACAATAAGCTTTCCTTGTTAAAGCACAAAGTCGAAAACGATCAATGAAACTGCAAAAAAGCAATCTCGTTTTGGAGATTGCTTTTTTGCAAGTTAAGCGCGTACGCCGAAAAATGATTTAATCTTTGCGAAAACGCCTTTATTTTCTTCTTCAAACGACTGTAAAGGCACAGATTCGCCCAGCACGCGGCGGGCGATGTTCCGGTATGCGATTGAAGCTTTATTGTTCGGATCCATGACGACAGGCTCCCCGTTATTGGAAGCTTTAATCACTTCGTCATCATCCGCAACAATACCGATCAGTTCGATCGACAAGTGCTGAATGACTTCATCAACATCCAGCGTATCGCCGTTTTTCATTAAGTGGTTGCGGATCCGGTTGACGACAAGTCTCGGCGGCTCAATATTTTCTTCTTTTTCAAGCAGGCCGATGATCCGGTCGGCGTCACGAACAGCGGAGATTTCCGGTGTCGTCACGACAATCGCTTTGTCAGCGCCCGAGACCGCATTTTTATAACCTTGCTCAATCCCTGCAGGGCAGTCGATGACAATGTAGTCGAAGTCTTGTTTGAGCTGCTGGACAAGCTTGACCATCTGCTCGGGAAGAACAGCCGACTTATCGCTTGTCTGGGCGGCCGGGAGCAAATAAAGCAAATCATCGAAGCGTTTATCTTTCACAAGCGCCTGATGGATTTTGCATCGCTCCTCAACGACATCTACCAAATCATATATGATTCTATTTTCAAGGCCCATGACGACATCAAGATTGCGCAGGCCGATATCCGTGTCAACGAGACATACCCGTTTTCCCAAAATGGCCAAGGCGGTGCCAAGATTTGCGGATGTCGTCGTTTTGCCTACTCCGCCTTTCCCCGAGGTTATTACGATAGCTTCACCCAATTTTACATTCCTCCCTCAAGCCTTGTTAAACTAGGTCTTAAATGAGCTAATTGCTGAAGGCGGTCAATGACCATATTCTCATTTTCATCTAAATAAGCACATTCCATGTCGTTCCCTTCTTGGATGTGGTCTGGGGAGCGATTGAGCACATGATTGATACGCAATTGAGTCGGTCTCATATCCGAAGCCGCAATAACAGCTCGTTTATTTCCATTAAAACCGGCGTGGGCAATCCCTCTTAATGAGCCGAGGATGAAAATATTCCCTCCGGCCTTCACCATTCCTCCCGGATTCACATCCCCAATCAGAAGCAAATCACCCTCCGTTTCGAGGACTTGCCCTGAACGGACAATTTTAGCGACAGAAATAATTTCGCTTTCCGCTTTTAAACGGTTTGCTTCATCTTTGGTTATGACTTCACTTTCAATGGAGTGGATGAACAGATTTTGTTTCTCAGTGATCACATCGGTCAAGATCTGTTCTTGCTCCTCGGTCACATAACGGTGGCCGAGCTTAACGAGCACACTGATTTTCTGGCCTTTTCCATCCATATAATGTTCGAGTGACAGCATATCCTGAAGACCGTACAATAATTCTTCAAAAGAGCATGTGTCATCAAGATGAAGCGTCAATCCATTTTTCGTTCCTTTAATTGTTACGTATTGCTGCTTTTGGGTCTTCACGGTGTTCACCTCAACATCATACTCTTTTCGACATCGGCTCATAAAATCCTCTTTTACTCATTCCTCAGCTCTTTCTTAAGACTGGTAAAAAACCATTTGAACGGGTAAATGAGCAAAAGGCCGCCAACGGCGTTCAGCCCAAGCGTAGGCAGGAGCCTGCCGAGCACAAATTGATGGAACGGCATGATTTCCGGACGTATCAGCATCTGCACGCCATATTGGTAAAATTCAAGAACACAGACGGCGAGCAGCGAAATAAAAATGACGACCAGCGCGTTTGTCTGCAATACTTTGAATGCTTTTGACGATAAATAGCAAATACCGGCAAAACCGAACATATATACACCTAAAAGGTCGGTGTAATTAATATCATATAACAGTCCGAAAATAAATCCATATGTAATGGCAAAAGGCTGATTGACATAAGCCGTCATAAAAACTAAGACAAGCAGCAGAAAACGCGGGATGAGCTGCTGTTCTTCCGTCACAAAAGGCAGGTTGACAAAATCCGCGTAGACGCTGTCAGATACTAAAACAAACATCATCACGACGGGAAGAAGGAAGCGTTTCACGAACCTTCCTCCTCATCGTCCATCTTGTTGACATCCACCGTATCAAGCGTTCTGTCGACGACGATCACGTTATCAAGGTTATACATATCGGCCGCCGGCTCTACATAAGCGATTTTTGTCAAGCCGTAGGAATCGGGTTCAACCTCTGTCACTTTTCCGATTGTCAGGCCTTTCGGAAAAACGCCGCCCGCACCGGAAGTTTCGACGAGGTCTCCTTTTTTCACTTCCCTGTCTTCATCAGGCTCAATGATTTCCATTGACAGCGCCTTTTTCTCGGAGTCGTAGCCGTTGATGATTCCGTTGACCGTTTTCTTGCCTTTATTTGCAGCGATAACCGTAGAAATTCTGTTGTTTCTGTCTGTTGCGCTTAAAAGCTGGACGGTGGAAGTGAAATTGTTCACTTTAGTGCTTTTGATTTTTCCGATCAAGTTGCCGTTTTCATCTGTGACCGCCATATCCTTTTCGACGCCGTGCTTAGAACCTTTGTTAATCGTGATCAGGTTCCACCACTCATACTTATCGGGATTTCTGGCGATAACAGTCGCCAGAATCGGCGTGTAGTCTTTAATTGATTTCAAATGGCCGAGCTCTTTTCTTAAAGACTTATTTTCATTTTCAAGCTCTTGCAGCTTTGCCTCGTATTGCGTCTGGCCGTCGAGCTTTTTCCGCAGGCGCTCATTTTCGCTGTACGTATTTTTTAAGTCTTCGATATTTTCAAAGAAGCCCGCAAAAAATTGAGCGGGCGTATGAAAAATCGTCTGGAATACACCAGTTGTATCGCCAATAAATTTTTCGGGCCAAGTTGCATTCCGGTCATTCTTTAACGAAAATCCAATCATTGCCACTAAAATGATGATACAAAGGAGTAAAAGCATCAACCGTTTATTCGTAAAAAACTGCGGCATGATTATACACCTCTTCTATTCCCTGTGTCCTTAATTTTTGCCTTTAAATAGATGAATTTGCTCGAGAGCTTTACCTGTTCCGATCGCTACACAGTCAAGAGGGTCTTCCGCAATTAAAACCGGCATTTTCGTTTCTTCGCTGATGACTTTGTCCAAGTGACGCAGCAGCGCACCGCCTCCTGTCAGGACGATTCCGCGGTCCATAATATCAGCCGCGAGTTCAGGCGGAGTTTTTTCAAGCGTATTTTTTACGGCATCGACAATTGCAGTCACAGTGTCGCGAAGCGCCGCTGTAATTTCTTTTTCAGTGATTTCAATCGTTTTCGGCAGACCTGTTAAAAGATCGCGGCCGCGGATTTCCATGCTTTCTCCGTTTTCAGAAGCTTCGGCAGAACCGATTTCAAGTTTGATCGCTTCCGCAGTACGGTCACCGATCATCAAGTTATATGTTTTTCTAATATAAGTAATGATTGCTTCATCCATTTCATCACCGGCAACGCGAATAGACTGGGATGTGACGATGCCGCCGAGGGAAATAATCGCGACTTCGGTCGTTCCGCCGCCGATGTCGACCACCATGCTTCCAGTCGGTTCCCAAACAGGAAGATTGGCTCCGATCGCCGCTGCAAACGGTTCTTCAATCGGATATGCATCTCTCGCCCCGGCCTGGCGCGTAGCGTCGATTACCGCACGCTGCTCAACCGCCGTAATTCCCGACGGGACACAAACCATGACATAAGGCTTTCTCGCAAATAAGCCTTTGTTTTTAACAGCTTTGCTAATATAATGTTTCATCATTGTCGCTGTTGTTTCATAATCAGCGATTACGCCATCTTTCATCGGGCGGAGGGCGACGACATTGCCGGGCGTACGTCCGATCATGTTTTTCGCATCGTTTCCGACTGCAACGATCTGCTTTGTATCTGTTTGCAGCGCAACGACGGAAGGCTCCCTGACGACAATTCCTTTACCTTTCACAAAAACAAGCGTATTCGCCGTTCCTAAATCTATTCCAAGGTCTCTCGCACCAATTCCAAACATTTGTATGTATCTTCCTTTCTTAAAACAATATTCCTAAGCAAAAACCCATAAATTCTATTATAGCTTAATTTAATGAAAAAAAAAGTGTTACAAATATCCTTTTTCTTTTAAGCTCACAAATTTTTGATCACCGATGATGATATGATCGAGCAATTCGATTCCAAGCAGCTGTCCGGACTCGTGAAGGCGCTGTGTAACTTCTATGTCTTCGCGGCTTGGAGCCGGATCTCCGGACGGATGATTGTGGACGCAGATGAATGAGGCTGCGGAGCGCTTTAAAGCTTCCTTAAACACTTCCCTCGGATGGACGATTGAAGAGTTCAAGCTTCCTATAAAAATTGTTCGCTTGTGGATCACCTGGTTTTTCGTGTTCAGATACAGGCATACGAAGTGCTCCTGAGACAGAAAGCGCATATCCCCCATTAAAAAATTGGCCGCATCTTCGGGAAAACGGATCACATAACGGTCTTTGCAGGCAAGGCTGTGAATGCGCCGGCCAAGTTCGAGCGCCGCCAAAATCTGCACGGCTTTGGCGCGGCCGATCCCGGAAATGCTTGAAAGCTCCTCAGCGGATGCTTCTTTTAACAAACGGAGGCCGTCAAACGTTTGAAGCAGCCGGCTTGAAAGCTGAAGAACCGATTCTTTTTTCGTCCCGGTTCTGAGCAGTATCGCGAGCAGTTCATGGTTTGACAAACTTTCGGCGCCTGTGTTGAGAAGGCGCTCCCGCGGCCTTTCTTCATCAGGAAAATCCTTTAATTTCAACGGCAGATCGCTTATGATAAACCCTCCCTTTTGATTCCCTTCTCGTTCGGTTTATCAAAAGGAGTGAAGATCGAACGTTTTCAGCATTCTCATCGTTTTGGAAATCGGAAGACCCACAACTGTATAATAGTCTCCCTTTATCTGTTTGACAAAAAGCGCGCCTTTTCCTTGTATTCCGTATGAACCGGCTTTATCAAACGGCTCTCCTGTAGCGATGTAAGCGCTGATTTCCTTTTCTTCAAGAGGCCAAAAAAAGACTTCGGTTTCTTCAAAAAATGTTTCGCATCTCTCGCCGTCCTTAATGCAGACGCCGGTAAGCACTGAATGGGTCTGTCCCGAAAGCATGCTCAGCATCCTTTTTGCATCTTCGGCATCTTTGGGCTTGCCCAAATAAGCCCCGTCATAAAGAACAATGGTGTCGGCGCCAAGCACGACGGCATCAGGATATTGTTCGGCTACTGCACGCACTTTTTGTTCCGCCAACCATTTGACGTTTTCTGCTGGTGAAAAGTTTCGAATTAATTTTTCTTCCGCGTTGCTCGTAACGATGCTGTATGGAATCTGAAGAAGATCGAGGAGTTCCTTTCTGCGGGGTGATTGTGAAGCCAATATGAGCTGTCGGGTCATAAGAAGACATCCTTTCAAAGGTTTTTGCATAGGAAAAAAAGATACCTGTTTTATCCTACCAAAAGAACGCCGCCGCCACAATTTCAGAAAAGTAACTTTTTAATGACAAAAATCGTGAAAATAAAAAAACCAGCGCCTCTGCTGGTTTTTTTATTTTATTTGGCTCAGCAATAGCTGCTGGCTTTTCCAGCCGTTGGCTGCGGTCGGTTTCTCAAGCAGGTTGACGGCTTCCAGTATGCTCTTCTTTACCTCTTCAGATTCTCCTTTTGATTTGGCGCCGTCAAGTTCAGCTTTGACATCAGCTATGTTTTGAGATGTAACCTCCGCGCCGAGAATCGCTTTTGCCGACAGCTCGGCCGCTTCTTTAAAAGGCTCTAGCAAACCGGGCTCGAGTGCAACCGGAAGCTCTTTTCCGCCCCACGCTTCAAAATCGTTTTCGATTAATATTTTGCCAATTTCAGATGTCATCTGTTTTTCCCCTGTTATTCCGGCGATCACATAAAATCCGTCGTCTTTGGCAATCGAAACGGCGGCATACCCCTTGTCTACGATTTGAGAGGCCAGCGTCTCCGCTCCTTCTTTAGATGAAAACTTGCCGGCCTGAACGGCAAAGCTGTGAAAAGATTCTCCCGCTTGTCCGCTATTTTTTTGTCCGCTCTTTTTCTCTTCGGCACCTGAGTCACCGGCTTTTACCGCCTGTCCGTTTTCCGCATCCGCACCCAAGCTGCCGGATGCCGGCACTCCTTCTTTATGGGTTGCGAGATTCAGCGCGAACAGCCCGAGTCCCGTGCCGAGCAACACAGCAAAGATAATGGTTGCAGCAAAGCGCTTCAAAGGAAACGTAAGGGACATTTTCGCTTTTCGGTTATTTTTAGCCTCGTTTTTCTTTTGATAAGGCGCCACCACTTTGGGATCGTCTTTGTACACGGTTTCTTCTTCGTCTGGAGGCGTCCATGTAAATTCATCTGTTTCAGGTGCGCCGTCCTCTTTTGAAGCCGATATTTCCCGTTCCGCCTTTCTCTTTTCTTCCCAGTTTGAAAAGGTGAACTTCTTTTCTTCATTTCTGTTGGAAAACTCTTTTTCATTTCCGTAGATGGTCTCTTCTCTGCCATTGATCATCACTTTAAGCGGGTCTTCCTGGGGCACTTTTTTAGCTGAGTTTTTCTTGCTCTTCCGTTTTTTCATGTGGCTTCCCTCGCTTTCCGTTTATTGTTTTATATTGAGATTAGGCGGCAGATTGGCCGCTCTCTATACGATCGGCAGAGGGAAGCCAGAAGGAAGGAGGAGTTCTCCCAAAGGCTGTCCCTCTTATTGTCCACACTTTATCACAGCCTCAAAAAAAAAGAACAAGACTTTTGTCGTCTTGCCCAAAAAGGTTTCGTCAAATTTTTCACCACCGTGCCATTTGAAGATACCACTCGATCATTGGATTTCCATAGAAACAGCTTATCAGCGTCCCGATCAGAATCGCGGGAGCAAACGGCATAGGTTCATTTTTCTTTAGCTTTCCTGCCAGCAATGCAATCAGACCAAGCATCGTTCCTGCGGCTGCCGAAAGGAAAAAAGCGAGAATGAGGAGGCGGCTGCCGAGCGCCATGCCGAGCACCGCAAACAGCTTTACGTCCCCCCAGCCGATCCCTCCTTTCGTCAAAAGCAGCGTCAAGAGCGGAAGCATGCCGCCGGCAAACGCACCGCTTAAACCGGAATGCCACGGCTCGAGGGGAACAAGAAACCGTCCGACAGCAAAGACAATCAGGAAAAAACAAAGCACAGCATCCGGAATGACCATATGTGTCACATCAGATACAAAGACGATCAAAAGCAGGGAAATAAGAGCAAGCACAATCACCAGCTCCCCCTGATGCCCAACCTGCATACCGGCAAACGCAAACAGGATGGCGGCGGAGAGCTCAACTGCCGGATACACGATCGATATCGGGGTTTGACACCCCTTGCACCTCCCCCGCTGCATCAAATAGGACAAAACAGGTATCAGCTCCGCGAGGCCCAGCTTTCTTTTGCAAGCCCGGCAGAGGGAACGCGGAGCAATCAATGATATCTTTTCAGGGATGCGTCGCCCGGCTGAACTAAAAAAGGAACCGAGCACTAACCCCGCCGTAAAAAGGTAAAAGATGAACATCACTATCAGCCTCGCACAATCAAATTTAACCGCTTCATGGGAAAAAGCGGCTTCCTGAGGCTGTTATTTTAGCAAATATGAAGCGCCTCCGCTTTTCATAAAACATAAAAATGCGCAGTCAGCCGATGGCCAAAAGCGCATTTTTATGTTTTTTATTCAGTTAAAACTGCCCTGACAGCGGAAATAAAGTAAAGCGACCCGGTAACAATGACCACCGCTTTTTCATCTTCAGCTTGTTCTTCGATATAGCGGAAAACAGAGCCGATGTCTTCATCACATGTTTTATGATCAGCGGTACTTTGCTCAAACAGCTTTTGAGCGGATTCCGCTCTCGGAAAATCAAAAGATGTGAAGTGAATCGATGACGCAAACGACTCGATTTTGCGGATCATGTCTCTGTACGGCTTATCTTTGAGAGCACTGAAGCATACGTGAATATTTCGCCCGTCGAAGTGGGACGTGATCGTCTCGGCCAGCCGCTCTACCCCTTCTTTGTTATGAGCGCCGTCGATATAAACGAGAGGCCTGTTCAATACCTTCTCAAACCGGCCGGGCCATCCCGCCTTATGAATGCCGCGTTTCAGCTCTTCTTCGCTGATGGCCGCATGTTTTTCGGCTGTCAGCCATTCGGCCGCAAGTATGGCCAAAGACGCGTTTTGCCGCTGATGGGTGCCGATCAGGCTTGTTTCAATTCTTTCATAACGATGTAACGGTGTTTTCAGTGAAAACTCCTCTCCATCGGGCAGTGAACGCTCTCCGGACAGCTCGCAATCCTCATGAAGGGATATAAAAGCAGATTCTGTCTCCATCGCCTTTCGCTTTATCACTTCAGCTGCTTCACGCTGATGAACGGCTGTGATAACAGGAACGCCGTGTTTGATGATTCCCGCCTTTTCTGCGGCAATCTCTTTCAGCGTGCCGCCTAATATTGCCATATGGTCATGGCCGATCGAAGTGATGACCGTTAACATCGGCTTCACGACGTTTGTCGAATCCAAACGGCCGCCTAATCCCGTTTCAAAAATAACAAAATCGGTGCGCCGGTATTTAGCAAAATATAAAAATGCGCATGCCGTAATAATTTCAAATTCGGTGGCTGCTCCGAATTCGGTTTTTTCAAGCTCAAGGACGAGAGGCCCGACCTCATTAAAGAGCGCCGTCCATTCGTCGTCCGAGATCGGTGCGCCGTCAACGCTGATCCGTTCGTTAAAGGTAATGATATACGGTGATGTGAAGGTGCCTGCTGTATAACCGGCTTCATTTAATACCGTACGGAGAAAAGCGATCGTTGAACCTTTTCCGTTTGTTCCGGCGACATGAATCGCATTAAGCTTTTTCTCGGGGTGCCCGAGCTTTCTCAGCAGCCATTCCATTCGTTCCAAACCCGGCTTCACGCCGAATTTAAGCCTTCCGTTAATCCAGCTGAGTGCTTCATCAAACGTTTTGAACAAGCGAATTCCTTCCCTTCAATTGATGAAGGTGTTTTCCAGCATCTTTAGAAAGACCTGGAAAACACCTCCTTTTTTCGTTGATTAATTTTTCAATTCGGCAATTCTTTTTTCTACAGCTTCACGTTTTGCCGTATAATCGGCTTCTTTCGCCCGCTCTTCTTCAATGACATGTGCAGGCGCCTTTTTCATAAATCCTTCGTTGCTTAATTTCTTTTGAACCCGTTCAACTTCCTTCGTCAGCTTATCGAGTTCTTTTTGCAGGCGGCTGATTTCTTCCTCAATGTTAATTAGACCTTCGAGCGGCAAAATCAGCTCGGCGCCGGATACGACAGCGGTCATCGCTTTATCGACCGCCTGAATATCCGTTCCGATTTGAAGAAGGCTCGGATTCGTAAAGCGTTCTACGTACGAACGGTTTTCTTCAAGTCGTTCGGCGATTTCCGGCGTGCTTGTTTTAATATAAAGCTCAATCTGCTTGCTAAGCGGCGTGTTGACTTCGCTCCGGATGTTCCGTACAGCGCGGATGACTTCAACGAGAAGCTTCATATCCGCCGCTGCTTCGGTGTCCGTATATTCTTTAACAGCTTCAGGCCACTTGGCGACTGTAATGGATTCCCCTTCGTGAGGAAGATGCTGCCAGATCTCCTCCGTCAGGAAAGGCATAAACGGATGCAACAGGCGCATCGTTTGATCCAGCACATACGCTAAAATAGAGCGGGTCGTCTTTTTCGCCGTTTCATCTTCACCGTAAAGCGGAAGTTTAGCCATTTCGATGTACCAGTCGCAGAAATCATCCCAGATAAAATTGTAGAGATGGCGGCCAACCTCGCCGAATTCGTACTTGTCAGCCAGCTGTGTCACAGTTTCAATCGTTTCATTCAACCTTGTTAAAATCCACTTATCGGCAACTGATTTTTCTCCTGACAGATCAAGCTCTTCGTATGTCATGCCGTCCATGTTCATCAGGGCGAACCTTGATGCGTTCCAAATCTTGTTCGCAAAATTCCATGTTGACTCCACTTTTTCAAAGCTGAAGCGTAAATCCTGCCCTGGAGAGCTTCCCGTCGCAAGGAAGTAGCGCAGCGAATCCGCTCCGTACTTATCGATCACATCCATCGGATCGACGCCGTTTCCGAGCGATTTGCTCATTTTGCGGCCCTGGTCATCGCGGATAAGCCCGTGGATCAAAACATCTTTAAACGGACGTTCTCCGGTAAATTCGATACCTTGGAAGATCATTCTGGATACCCAGAAGAAAATGATATCGTATCCTGTGACAAGGACGTTCGTCGGATAGTAACGCTTGAAATCTTCCTCATCGATATCCGGCCAGCCCATCGTTGAAAACGGCCAAAGAGCGGAACTGAACCATGTGTCAAGAACGTCTTTGTCCTGCTCCCAGTTTTCGGCATCTTCAGGAGCTTCAGCGCCCACATAGATTTCCCCCGTTTCTTTATGGTACCACGCAGGAATACGGTGGCCCCACCAAAGCTGGCGGGAAATGCACCAGTCGCGGATATTTTCCATCCAGTGCAGATACGTTTTTTCAAAACGGTCAGGGACGAAGTTGACTTTTCCTTCGCTTTTTTGCAATTCGATGGCGGCATCGGCAAGCGGCTGCATTTGCACGAACCACTGCGTTGACAAATACGGCTCAACGACTGCTCCGCTGCGTTCGCTGTGGCCGACCGAATGCGTATGTTCTTCAATCTTGAACAGCACGCCCTCTTCCTGAAGATCTTTCACGATCTGCTTGCGGCATTCAAAACGGTCCATGCCTTTATATTGAAGCGCCTTGTCATTCATTGTGCCGTCTTCATTCATAACGAGAATGCGTTCAAGGTTGTGGCGGTTTCCGATTTCAAAGTCGTTCGGATCATGGGCAGGTGTAATTTTGACGGCACCTGAGCCGAATTCCATATCGACGTAGTCGTCTCCGACAATCGGAATTTCCCTTCCTGTGATCGGCAGAATAACCGTTTTTCCGATTAGGTGTTTGTACCGCTCGTCTTCCGGATGTACCGCAACCGCTGTATCGCCGAGCATCGTTTCCGGACGAGTCGTCGCAATTTCAATCGAGCCTGAACCGTCTTTCAGCGGATAGCGCATATGATAGAACGCGCCTTGTACGTCTTTATAGATGACTTCGATGTCAGACAGAGCCGTTTTAGTGGCCGGGTCCCAGTTAATGATATATTCTCCGCGGTAAATCAGCCCTTTTTCATATAGCTTCACAAATACTTCGCGAACCGCTTTAGAAAGCCCTTCATCAAGGGTGAAACGCTCCCTTGAATAGTCAAGGCCAAGCCCGATTTTCGCCCATTGGCTGCGAATAAAATCGGCATATTCCTCTTTCCATTTCCATGTTTCTTCAAGGAATTTTTCGCGGCCGAGATCATAGCGCGTTTTTCCTTCTTCGCGAAGCTTCGCTTCTACTTTTGCCTGAGTTGCAATACCGGCGTGATCCATACCCGGCAGCCAGAGCACGTCATAGCCCTGCATCCGTTTCATTCTTGTCACGATATCCTGCAAGGTGGAATCCCAAGCATGCCCCAAGTGCAGCTTACCCGTCACATTCGGCGGGGGAATGACAACGGTGTATGGTTCTTTTTCAGGGTCGTTTTTCGCTTCAAAAAATTTGCCGTTCACCCAATAGTCGTATCTGTCTTTTTCAACTGCAGACGGATCGTATTTTGTCGGCATCGTCAGTTCTTGATTATCCATTTTCAAACCTCCAACAGTATTAAACGGCTGAACAATAAAAAAGAGCCCTCTCGATCCTGTTAAAAGGACGAAGAGAACTCTCTCGCGGTACCACCTTTTTTCATGAATGCGAAAAAAACGCATTCACGCACTTAAATGGGATAACGGGACTTTCCCGAATTTCTCTACTTTTTGTTCGAGAAATTGCGCTCCTGGGCGACCTTCCAAAAAAGACTGACTGGGAGCCTTTCAGCGAACCGGCTTCCCTCTCTGCAAGCGTCTGTTTTTGTACTCTTCCCATTCAAAGCGGGTGATCATTGACTTTTCAGCACGTACTTTTTCTTTTTCTTATATTACTAAATCTTTTTCATTTTCGTCAATCATCTTTTCCGTTTTTCTCTTGTTTTATACGATACTGGGCCATGCACACAAGCTCTTTTTCCTCATATGATGCTGTAACGATAAGGAGAGGAGGCATAAGATGCGAAAAAAATTCAACACACATTCATTCCAGCCGTGGCTGAAGCAAGTCAGGCTTGTTGCTGTTCAAGTCGTCCTCCCGATCACGATCTTCCAGGGCATACGCACGATCATCTTTCCGACCACATTTGATGTCCTCCTTTTGGGCATTCTCATATTCCTTGCGTGCGCCTTTCACCTTGACTGGATATAAGCACGAAAAAAGTCCGCATCATGATGATGGGGACTCTGTTTCTTCCTGCAGTTTTCTGTTTTCTTCCGTCTCGTGAATGCTCATCACAAGCGGTTCGGCGTTTTTCATTTGCCAGTACGCCTTCAAAAGCGTTGTACAGGCTTCTTTTTCTCCGGGCCCCTTCTCAAGGTCGTAGCGGTTCAGCACACCGAATACAGGCCCGGGGTAAGCCATATAGCTGAGGAATAAGCTGATTTCTTCCTCCCGCAAAGGATAGACATTGTGATACGTATAAAACCAGTTTACACATTCCGTGCACATCACGGGATTCGTCTTAAACATTCTTGTAAAAAATACGATGAGATCGTTCGCTGGGGGCCCGTGGCCCGCTTTCTCAAAGTTCGTAAAGTAACCCGTTCCGGTATCGTTATAGAGAAAATGCCGGACGGACAGCTGCCCGTGGTTTAAAACCATTCTCGAAGACTCTTTGTCTTTCATGGTCTCATACCACTCTTCAAGGTGGGCAAGCGCAAAGTCTGCAGCTGATATCGTCTCTTTGAAATACATGGCTGCCTGAAGCTGGAACGGGGACATATACCATTCGTTTTCCGCTCTTGAGATGAATTCTTCATATTTCTGTTTTTGCTGTTCCCATTTCCGTTTTGTCCGTTCATAGTGCACGAGTATTTCTTCCCGCCTCACACCGAGCTCTTTTTCCGTTCGCTGGTGAAGAAGAGCGATTTCTTTAAACATATATTCGTGTTTTTGGTCACGCTCTTCCTCTCTTTCAAGGGTAAGCCAAGGCATGAGATAACAGACATCTTCTCCGGCTTGCGTTAAAAATTCGCCCGTGCGGTTTCGATAGACGGGAACAAACTGCCTGTAGCCTTTTTCCTCCAGCAAGATCATCTGTTCTGTGAAGCGGGCGTTTCTTGAAGCCGCCAATTTTTTCAGGGCGAATACACCGCGATCCGTATACACTTTCCATACCTTTGGACTGACCGATTCCATATATTCAGGCGTAAGACCGTACTCATTTAAAACAGACTGGATGCCTTCCATCGGCTTCACCACATTTTTATCAATGCATTAGGCATGGCTGTTTTGATAATCCGGTATATAAAGGATCTGTCCCTCTTTTAATTCCTCGTCAAGGGAAAGGGAATTCATCCGGATGAGCTGCTGGACATTAATATCATAGCGCTCGCACAAAAGATCAATGGTATCGTTTTGCTGAACGATGCACATCCTCATTCGAGTAAACTCCTCCTCTCCCTGTTTTGTAAACAGCTTTGTCAAATAGAGAGCATTGTCATTCTCCTTCGCTGACACTTCCTGGTCGTCTGCTGCCGGCATCTCATCTCTTTCTTCTTCAGGCTCCGTCTGCTCATGAAACGAATATTCCGGGATTTCAATGGTATGTCCGGCTTCCTCTTCTTCATCAATCGCTTCTGCTTTCTGTGTCACTTCAACTTCAAACGTCTCAGGCTCCCTGTCATTCTGGTCTTCCTCCAAAAGAGGCGGAACACCGTAGAACGGGGTTTCTTTCGGTTCATCATGAGTTTGATAAGCCCTTTGGAGCGGCTCCGGCTCTGCTTCCGCTTCTTCCCTTTTTAACTCGTATTCTTCCGGCTTTGCTTCTTTCTCCTCTTTCAGCTCATATTCTTCCGGCTTTGCTTCTACTTTCTCCCTTTTCAGCTCATATTCTTCCGGCTTTGCTTCTACTTTCTCCCTTTTCAGCTCATATTCTTCCGGCTTTGCTTCTTTCTCCTCTTTCAGCTCATATTCTTCCGGCTTTGCTTCTACTTTCTCCCTTTTCAGTTCATATTCTTCCGGTTTTGCTTCTACTTTCTCCCTTTTCAGCTCATATTCTTCCAGCTTTGCTTCTACTTTCTCCCTTTTCAGCTCATATTCTTCCGGTTTTGCTTCTACTTTCTCCCTTTTCAGCTCATATTCTTCTTCCGGATGTTCAAGAGCGGCGTCTTTTGGATTTTCCATTTCACGCTTCGTCCGCTCTGCCGCAGACAAAGACGCTGTAAAAAACGGCTTTGTTTCCTCTGTATCGTCTCCGAGAAACGACTGGTAAATCGGAACCGCTTCCGCATCGGTATCAGTTTCTTCTGCTTCTTCATACGGCTGTTCTTCGTCCTGCTCTTCATAAGACCTGTCAAGCTGAATCAAAAATTCTTCCTCTTTACCCTGTTCTTCGTCGTTTGAAGGTGATCTGAAGGCAGGCTCAAGCTCCTCTTCCGACTGGACGGCCGCAGGCATAGTACGCGGTTCTTCTTCTCCGGCTTCACCGCTTACATTCAAGAGGCCTTCAATCGCCAAATCAGCTTGAATCGTCAGCATCCTCGCATCTGTCAGCTGATAATCGAAAGCGTCAATAAAAACAAATACGTCGTTTAAATGATTGACCTTGTCTTTCGGGATAGTGATATCCACTGGGAAACAATGCGTCAGCTCTGCGCTGCCGTCCCCTTTCAGCTTTACATCTTCCACAAATCGGCTTGTCGCAGGCAGCTCTGCATATTCCCGGGTTTGATCTATGTTGTATTCGCCTGTCAGCTCTAATGACCCTCGTATGGATACATAATCATTTACTTCCTGAACGGTAATGTCAGGATCCAATGAAATCGATAATAATTCGGATACTTCCTGTCCTTTTTGAAAACAGATTGACTCTTCTACAGAAAATTGCAAACGATTGTTTTGCGGCAAACTGATATCCTCCCTTCACCTAATTTTTAAAATTAGATGTCAGTAAAGATGTATGAGAAAAGCAGGCAGAATATGAACAGAAAAATCATAAGCCGTTACCGGCACCATGCAAAAAAGAGCCGCCGGCAATGTCCGGCAGCCCTTTTCTTTATCTGGAGCGGCTGATTCTTTCGAATACGCGTTCAGCAGCTTGAATCGTATGCTCAATGTCGTCATCCGTATGAGCGGTTGACAAGAACAGCCCTTCAAACTGTGAAGGCGGGAGAAACACGCCTTCATCGGCCATCCCTTTATAATATTCGGCAAACAGTCCGAGATCAGACTGTTTCGCTGTATCATAATTGATGACCGGTTCATTTGTGAAGAAAAAGCCGATCATAGACCCCGCTCGATTAAATGTACACGGAATGCCATTTTTCCCGGCAGCTTCAGAAATTCCTTTTTCCAAACGGTCTGCTTTGCGGGAGAATTCCTGGTAGGATTCAGGAGTCAGCTGTTTCAATGTTTCAAGTCCGGCTGTCATGGCAAGCGGGTTGCCGGACAGCGTGCCGGCCTGATAGATCGGACCGCTCGGCGCAATTTTCTCCATGATTTCCGCCTTTCCTCCATAAGCGCCGACAGGAAGACCGCCGCCGATCACTTTTCCGAGGCAAGTCAAATCAGGCGTCACTCCGAAATAGCCTTGCGCACAGTTGTAGCCCACCCTGAAACCTGTCATTACTTCATCAAAAATCAGCAGAGCACCATGCGTCTCAGTCAGCTCGCGAAGCCCTTCGAGGAACCCTTTAACCGGAGGTACAACACCCATATTGCCCGCGACAGGTTCAACGATAACGCCGGCAATGTCCTCTCCGAATTCCTGAAAGACAAGCTTCATGCTTTCCAGATCATTGTAAGGAACGGTAATCGTGTTTTTTGCAATGCTTTCCGGAACTCCGGGACTGTCAGGGAGGCCGAGCGTTGCTACTCCAGAGCCCGCTTTAATCAGCAGGGAATCACCGTGTCCATGGTAGCAGCCTTCAAATTTCACGATTTTGTTACGGCCTGTGTAACCGCGCGCCAGCCGCAAGGCGCTCATCGTCGCCTCCGTACCGGAGCTTACCATCCGAACGATTTCTATGGAAGGAACACGGTCGATGACAAGCTCGGCAAGCTCGGTTTCCAGTTCTGTCGGTGCACCGAAGCTTGTCCCGTGTTCTGCCGTGTTTTGAATTTCTTTCACCACTTTTTCATTGCTGTGTCCTAAAATAAGCGGTCCCCATGACAAGACATAATCAATGTATTCGTTTCCGTCAATATCATAGATTTTTGATCCTTTTCCCCGCTCCATAAAAATCGGGTCCATGTTCACTGATTTAAAGGCTCTGACCGGGCTGTTCACCCCGCCAGGCATGACTCGTTGCGCCTCTTCGAATGCCGCTTTAGACTTCTCATAGCTCCGCATCCTCTAAAACCCCCAGTTCAAATTCTTATTCCGAAATCCATTTTGCCGCATCTTTTGCAAAGTACGTAATGATCAAATCAGCGCCCGCCCGTTTCATGCTTGTCAGCATTTCGAGAACAAGAGCTTTTTCTTCAATCCAGCCGTTTTGGGCCGCGGCTTTGACCATCGCATACTCCCCGCTTACATTGTATCCGACAACAGGCAGGTTAAATTCGTTTTTCACTTCTCTGACGATATCAAGATATGAAAGCGTCGGCTTGACGATCAGGAAATCGGCGCCTTCTTCCACATCGGATTTTGCCTCCCGGAGAGCCTCCCTGCGGTTGGCATAATCCATTTGGTACGTCTTGCGGTCGCCGAACTGCGGACTGCTTCCCGCGGCATCGCGGAACGGGCCGTAAAACGCGCTCGCATATTTTACAGCGTACGACATGATCGGCACATTTGTAAATCCTTCCTGATCAAGCGCATCCCTGATGGCGGCAACGAAACCGTCCATCATGTTTGAAGGCGCAATAATGTCAGCGCCTGCACGGGCTTGGCTGACAGCGGTTTTTGCCAAAAGAACGAGCGATTCGTCATTTAGTATTTCACCGTTTTCCACAAGGCCGCAGTGACCGTGGTCCGTGTACTCGCATAGGCATGTATCTGCGATAACGACAAGCTCAGGAAAGTCTTGTTTAATTTGCGCAATCGCTTTTTGAACGATGCCGTGGTTGTGATAGGCTCCGCTTCCCACATCATCTTTGTGTTCAGGCACGCCGAAGACGATCACAGATTGAATGCCGAGGCCTGCGACTTCCTCCATTTCCTCTTTCAGCCGGTCCAAAGACAGCTGGTATACGCCCGGCATGGACGGAACTTCGCTTTTAACGTTCTCTTCCTCGGTTACAAATATCGGATAAATGAAGTCAGATGCTCTTAACTCGGTTTCTCTTACCAATTTTCGCATACCTGCTGTCGTCCGCAGGCGGCGGTGTCTTTGAAATGATGCTTCCATTTGTCATTCTCCCTTTCTTGAAATGCGGCATATTTCACGCAGCATTCCGTCGATTGTATAGACGTCCGGCATATATGAAGGAATTCCGTAGTCCGACAGCGCCTTCTTTGTCATAGGCCCGATCGTAATAAAAGCCGTACCGTTCTTTTCGGCCCACGTTCTGCTCTCCTCTTTCAAAATGGACATGAATGTATGTACCGTCGAGGAGCTGGTAAATGTCACAAAATCAAAAGACGCGTGTTTTGCTGCTTCCTTAAGCTCCAGAATTCCTTTTTCATCATGAACGGTTTCATACAAAATCCATTCCGAAACTTGAATTCCGAGCGGAGTGAGGGTTTTCTTGATGACGTCCCGGGATAAATTTCCTTTTAAAACGGCCACTTTATCATGACGGCCGACATTTCGCTTCAGTGCCTCCGCCAAATGTTCAGCCACGTATAACTCAGGCATCAGATCGACAGAAAGACCCCTGTCGCGCAAATACCTGGCCGTTTTTTCACCGACAGCGGCAACCTTGGCCTTTGATGCGAAAGGAACGCTGAACCCGGCGTTCTTTAAATAAGAAAAAAAGAATTTTGCCCCGTTCACGCTTGTAAAAACAAGCCAGTCCGCGCTTTCAAGATCTGCTCGAAAGCGTCGGACCTGTTCTCGCGGGAGGGCGGGCCGAAACGAAATCAATGACGTTAAAACAGCTTCTCCGCCCAAAGCCTCCACCTTTTCCCTGAAGGATTGGGCTTGGGCTTTATTGCGGGTGACGAGCACTTTCTTTCCCTGTAAAGGAAGATCATGCTTCATTGTCTTCCAGCTCCTGTTTCACACGGTCAATCAGTGCCTTTGCTCCTTTTGCCGACATGACCGCCGCGCATTCTCTGCCGACAGCCTCCGGATCTTTTCCTTTTACTGTTTCTCTGTATGCGGTTTTTCCGTCAGGCGATGCCACAAGACCGGTCAGTTCGATGACGCCGTCTTCGTCCATCGTCGCAAATCCGGCGATTGGCACTTGGCAGCCGCCTTCCATCGCATGAAGAAAAGCGCGCTCGGCCGTGACGGTCAGCTGTGTGTAGCGGTCGTTCAGGCGCGAAAAGAGGGACAGCAGCTCCTCATCCGAGCCTCTGCACTCGATCGCCAACGCGCCTTGCCCAACGGCGGGAAGGCAGCTCTCTGGATCAAGAAATTCGGTGACGACATCGTCCTTCCAGCCCATTCTTGACAGGCCTGCCGCTGCTAAAATAATCGCGTCGTAATCTTCGGTTTCAAGTTTTTTTAACCTTGTATCGATATTTCCCCTGATCCACTTGATCTCAAGGTCGGGGCGCATTTGCAAAAGCTGCGCGCTTCTTCTGAGGCTGCTCGTGCCGATAACCGCACCTTGTTTCAGGTCGGCCAGCTTTTGACGGCTTTTTGAAATGAGAACGTCCCTGGCATCTTCCCGTTTTGGAATGCAGCCGACCACCAGCCCTTCGGGAAGCGCCGACGGCATGTCCTTCATGCTGTGAACGGCCATATCAATTTCCCCGGAAAGCATCGCCTGTTCGATTTCTTTGACGAACAGGCCTTTCCCGCCGACCTTTGACAGGGTAACATCCAAGATCCGGTCGCCTTTTGTAACGATTTCCTTTATTTCAAACGTGAAATCCGGATTTAATTCCTCCAGCTTTTTGATCACCCATTTTGTCTGGGTCATCGCCAATTTGCTTCTTCTTGAGCCTACAATGATGTTTCTCATGTTTTCTTCCTCCCAATCCGTCACGGGCAACCGTTTTAACTAACTAAACCAATGAAATTGCGAAAAGCTGCCGAGCAAAAAGAAATTGATTAAAAGAACAAGAAAAGACGCGGTATTCCACATGGCCGCGATCCTTCCCTGCAGCTCTTTGACAATCCTGATAAATAAATAGTATCCGTATAAAAAAAGCAGCACGATCGATCCGAGCACTTTCGGATCCGCCCAGTACAGGGTTTCAAGCGATACATACGACCAGATAATCCCCAGAATCAGACTCAGCAAAAGCATGGGAACGCCGATGAGATTAAGGACATAAGCCATATGATCAAGTTTTGGCAAATCTTCGATTCGTAAGAGCCATTTCCCCCACTTTTTCTTTTTCAATAAACGGTACTGAAAAAGATACAGCACGGAAAAGACAAACGACAATGAAAACGCTCCATACGAAAGAATCGCCATTGTAATGTGGATGATCAAGAGCTCGGACACGAGCCTTCCCGAAAGCTCCGCCGACTGCTGGGCCGTCGGTGTAAACGTGTGGATCGCCGCCATTGAAAAGCCGATGAGATTGGTGAAAAAAACGAGAAATTCCACTTTCAAAAGCTTCGTCAAAACGAGAGACAGCGTGACAAGCACCCACGCGTAAAAATAAAGCCCCTGTGCATTATTCAAAACAGGAAACTGATCTGTGTACTGCATGAAATAAAAAAGGTATACCGTCTGCAGAATCCAGACAATAGAAAGCAACCAGAAGGCCGCTTTTCCCGCCTTCCGGTTGTGCTGTAAAAAGTCTATAAAATAAAAGAGGACGGTGAGCGCGTACAACACGATTGTAACTTCGTTAAGCCTTGCTAACAATGTGTCTGTCATGTCTGTCACTCGCTCGCGATAGAAGTCAAACCCTGCTGGTTTTGCCGCTTAAACGCATGAACCGGCTGGCGTTCGTCTTGATTCTCTCCGTCAGGAAAAGCCGCTTCTTCAATATCAAAAATCTGCGTAAACAGCGCAAGCTTTTCTTCGGCATCAGCTTCTGACGCAAACTCCTTCACTTTTAAAATCGGGTCGCGCAAGAGCTGGTTGATAATGCTTTTCGTATGCTTGTTTAAAAGTTTTTTCTCTCTTGTGCTCAAGTGAGGGAGCTTCCGTTCGATGCTCTGCATCGTTTCCGCCTGGATTGTCAAAGCTTTTTCCCTGAGAGCAGAGATGACCGGCACGACGCCGAGCGTATTCAGCCATTGTTTAAAAGCGACGATCTCAGCTTCAATAATCAGCTCCACTTCTTCAGCAACGGCCTGACGCTCCTTCAGATTTTCTTCCACGATCCCTTCAAGATCGTCAATATCGTACAGAAAGACGCCTTCCACATCGCTGAGAGCCGGGTCAAGATCCCGCGGCACGGCAATATCCACCATAAAAAGCGGACATCCTTTGCGAAGCTTATTGACATGTTCGATCATCTCTTTTGTGACGACATAGCCGCTTGCGCCCGTTGAACTGATGAGAATGTCGGCTTCCATTAAAGCGCATTGCAGCTCATTTAAGCTTTTCGCCGCGCCTGAAAAACGGCCGGCAAGCTCCTTCGCTTTTGAAAATGTTCTGTTGATCACGGTAACCTGTCCGATTCCGTGGCCGTGCAGGTTTTGAACCGCAAGCTCTCCCATTTTGCCCGCGCCGAGAATCAGCACGTGTTTATCGGAAAGGTCGCCGAAGATTTTCCTGGCAAGCTCGACGGCTGCATAGCTGACGGATACAGCATTTGAAGCAATGTCCGTTTCGGCATGGCAGCGCTTCGCGACGGTGACAGCCTGCTTAAACAAATAGTTGAAAACGGTACCAATTGTCTTCTCTTCCTGAGCCAGCTTAAAACTTGTACGCACTTGGCCTAAAATCTGCGTTTCTCCAATAACCATCGAATCCAATCCGCACGATACGCGGAACAAATGTTCAACGGCTCCGTCGTTTTCATAAAACTTCAAGTAAGGCGAAATGTCCTCTTTGCTTAGTCCGAACCAGTTCGCCAAAAACATTTTCATATAATAACGTCCGGTGTGCAGCTGATCAACGACTGCATACAGCTCTGTCCGGTTGCATGTCGACACGATGATATTCTCAAGTATGCTTTTTTCTTCTTTCAATTGCGACATCGCCTGCCCCAGCTCATCCGGCTGAAAGGTTAACTTTTCACGTATATCAACAGGGGCTGATTTGTAATCCAATCCCACGACAAGTATATGCATAACTCTTGCTTGCACCCCCAGCATCTATCTAAATTAGAATGATTATAATATAGAATTTATTATTCAAAACGATTATAACATATATTCACTATTTTCTCTTCCCAAAATGTGAACAGATTTTAAAAAATTGATGTGATATAGTAGAAAATGTGTTTCTATTTCTTTCACTACATCAAGAAGGTGATACTTTGAAAAAGAAATCTGTTTTGCTTCCATTGCTGTTGATAGCCGTGGCTGTCTACGCCTTTCTGCGGTCGGGCCGGATCAACCTGTTTGACGGACAGGAAGAATGGTCTGTACTTGCGGGGCTCATCGGGCTGGCTCTTTTTTATCAGGGGCAGAAGGAAGCCGATTCCGCCCATTCCTTTGCAGGGCTCTTCATGACAGCGATCGGTGTTTATTTCACATTTAAAGAGGACTATTTCAGCCGCGCGGATGATTTTGCGGTCATCGTGCTGATCCTCGGTGCGGCACTTCTTGTCAAATCGTTTAAGACGAAAGAATATCAATATGAGAGTCTGCTGATGATCGCAGTCGCCCTCTATCTTTATTTTTTCCGGCAGATTGCCGCCTGGCTGAAGACGGCGAATATCGAGACGGCATATGTAGAAGCTTATTGGCCGGCCGCTTTTATCGCGGTTAGTCTGCTTTTATTATTCTTAAAAAGAAAATAGTTTATTCAAGAAAAAGCACTTGCATCAATCCCGCAAGTGCTTTTTCTTTTATCTCGCGATCATTTGCTCGATCGCCGACCACGCTTCTTGTTTACCCTTTTTCGTCTCGGAGGAAAACAAGATGAGCTTGTCTTCTTTTTCTATATTGAGCGTCTCTTTGACGACTTTGGCATGCTTTTCCCATTTACCTTTAGGGATTTTATCCGCTTTTGTCGCAATCACGATCACAGGAATTTCATAATGCTTTAAAAAGTCGTACATCATCACATCATCCTGTGAAGGGGCATGTCTGAGGTCGACAATTTGAACGACCGCTTTCAGTTCTTCGCGGGATGTCAAATACGTCTCTATCATACGGCCCCAAGCCTCGCGCTCCGTTTTGGAGACTTTCGCAAATCCGTAACCGGGCACATCGACAAAGTGAAGGACATCGTTAATGATATAAAAATTTAATGTCTGTGTTTTCCCCGGCTTTGATGATGTCCTCGCTAAGTTTTTACGGTTGATCATTGTATTGATAAATGACGATTTTCCGACATTAGATCTCCCGGCAAGGGCGATTTCCGGCAGCCCCCCTTCAGGGTACTGCTCGGGTTTCACCGCACTGATGACAATCTCTGATTTCGTTACTTTCATTTCTCTTCTCCTACTAGCGCATGCTTTAGAACTTCGTCCAGGTGAGCGACAGGAATGAAGGTTAAGCCTTCCCGCACGCTGTTTGGAATGTCCTCAATGTCTTTTTCATTATCTTTCGGCATAATGACAGTCTTTAAGCCGGCACGGTGTGCGCCGAGCGCCTTTTCCTTCAAGCCGCCGATCGGAAGGACGCGGCCTCTTAACGTGATTTCGCCGGTCATGCCGACATTTCGTGAAACAGGTCGGCCCGTCAGCGCCGAAACAAGAGCTGTCGCCATTGTGATCCCCGCGGATGGCCCGTCCTTCGGAACGGCCCCTTCCGGCACGTGAATGTGAATATCGTGTTTTTCATGAAAATCAGGGTTGATGTTTAACTCTTCCGCTTTTGAACGGACATAGCTGAATGCGGCTTGTGCCGACTCTCTCATGACATCGCCGAGCTTTCCGGTTAAAATGAGCTTGCCTTTCCCGGGGGAAAGAGACACTTCGATGGACAGCGTATCTCCGCCGACCGTCGTGTAGGCAAGACCTGTGACAACGCCGATCTGATCGTCGAGCTCAGCCTGTCCGTACCTGAACATTCTTTTTCCTAAATAGTCTTCAAGGTTTTTGTCCGTGACCGTAATTCTTTTTCTTTCCCCTGATACGATCAGCTTCGCCGCTTTTCTGCATATCGCTGCGATTTGGCGTTCAAGACTTCTGACGCCGGCTTCCCTCGTATAATAGCGAATAACATCAAGGACAGCCTGCTCCCGTATTTGCAGATTGGATTTTTTCAGACCGTGTTCTTTCAGCTGTTTTGGAAGCAGATGGTCTTTGACGATTTCGACCTTTTCCACTTCCGTATAGCCCGCGATCGTGATGATCTCCATACGGTCTCTGAGCGGACCCGGGATTGTGGCCAGGTTGTTCGCGGTCGCAATAAACAAAACCTTTGATAAATCAAACGTCTCTTCAATATAATGGTCGCTGAACGTATGGTTTTGTTCAGGATCGAGCACTTCCAGCATCGCTGAAGCAGGATCTCCCCTGAAATCCGAAGCCATTTTATCAATCTCGTCCAAAAGGAACACGGGATTGTTCTTGCCTGCTTTTTTCATCCCCTGAATAATGCGGCCCGGCATGGCGCCTACATATGTGCGGCGGTGGCCGCGGATTTCGGATTCATCCCTCACGCCGCCAAGGGAAATGCGGACAAATTTGCGTCCGAGCGATTTGGCGATCGATTTGGCCAGCGAGGTTTTTCCGACACCCGGAGGTCCGGCCAAGCATAAGATCGGTCCTTTTAACGAGCGGGTCAGCTTTTGGACTGCCAAATATTCGAGAACCCGTTCTTTCACTTTTTCAAGTCCGTGATGTTCTTCATCAAGAATTTGACTGGCGAGATTTAAATCAAGCCTGTCTTCTGTTGCATCATTCCATGGGAGGGAAATAAGCCATTCAATATAATTGCGGATGACAGAACTTTCAGCTGAGCTTGATGGGATTTTTTCGTACCGGTTTAGCTCTTTAAACGCGGTTTCTTTCACATTGTCAGGCATGCCGGCCTGTTCGATTTTCTCAGTCAGCTTTTGGACCTCGCCCGTTTTTCCTTCTTTATCGCCAAGCTCTTTTTGGATGGCTTTCATCTGCTCGCGCAGGTAATACTCCTTTTGCGTTCTTTCCATTGAACGCTTGACGCGCTGCCCGATCTTCTTTTCAATCTCAAGGACTTCTTTTTCGTTGTGAATCAGGTCGATCACTTTGTTTAATCTGGCTTTGACATCGATCGTTTCCAGCACTTCCTGCTTGTCTTTCAACTTAAGCGGCAGGTGGGAGGCGACGATATCGGCCATTCTTCCCGGCTCTTCAATATCTGTCACAGCGGCAAATGTTTCAGCCGATATTTTTTTCGAAATCTTTATGTATTGATCGAAGTGGTCAAGCAATGTGCGCATGAGTGCTTCATCTTCAACATCTTTTTCAGTCTCTTCATCGATTCGTTCGATTTTTACAGACGTATATTCATCTAAATCATGGTACTCAAGAATGCGGGCGCGCTGCAGCCCCTCCACCAAAACGCGGATCGTTCCGTTCGGCAGCTTGAGCATCTGCTTGATTTTTGTATAGGTTCCGAATGTAAAAATCTCGTCTTCATCCGGTTCGTCTATGGATATGTCCTTTTGTGTTGCCAAAAAGATCATATGGTCATTCATCATCGCCTGTTCAAGCGCCTGAACCGACTTTTCACGCCCGACGTCAAGGTGCAAAACCATCGTCGGATAGACGAGTAAACCTCTTAAAGGGAGGAGCGGGATGTTTCGTTTCGTTTCATCTGCCATTTTGACTGACACCTCCGTAACTTTAGTATGAACCATTATAATATACTTTTTTTATCCCTGTACAATTGTAAGCCCGGCGAAATAAAAAGGGTCTCCTGTAGTATACCCTTTCTTTCAGTTCTGAAAAAGGAAAAGATGTCCTCCGCTAAGAAAACATGCCGGCGCCTGTCGGAGAAAACCGGCCCGAAAAAAATCCCCATCTGAAATGATGGGGATTTATACGGATTCTCTTTTCATCTGAGCGCCGTCAGGCATTTCTGAAGGAGGGTTGACCAATGCAAGGTCCAGCACTTCCTGCAAGGTTTTGACGGGAATGATATGTACGCCTTCTATCCGCTTTAAAATCGACTGGACATTTTCATGCGGAATAATAACCGTTTTTGCCCCCGCATGCTTGGCCGCTTTGATTTTCGGAATCACGCCGCCGATCGGCTTTACCCGGCCGTTCAGGCTGATTTCCCCCGTCATGGCGACAGTATGGTCTATCGGAACCTTATGAATGGCGGAGAAAATGCCCGCCGCCATGGCAATTCCTGCAGATGGTCCGTCAACCGGGATACCGCCGGGGAAATTCACGTGAATATCATAATCCGAAGCTTTTACTCCCATTGTCCGCAATACAGTCATGACATTTTCGACCGACCCTTTCGCCATGCTTTTCCGTCGGATCGATTTTGACTGGTTGCCGATATTCTCTTCTTCTGCGATGCCTGTGATATTAATCGATCCCTTATCAGCAGCCTTGTTGACTGTGACTTCAATTTCGAGCAGCGAACCGCTGTTAGGGCCGTGGACGGCAAGTCCGTTGACGATGCCGACCTGCGGTTTGGAGGCGATTTTTTGTTCGTATTTCGGTGTCAGCTGGCTCGAATGGATCACCCATTCGATATCTTCAACCGTCACCTCGTCGCGCTCTTCAGTCAAAGCCATTCCGGCGGCGATTTGCATCATATTGACGACTTCGCGGCCGTTTCTCGCATACCGCGTCAACAGGTCAAGTCCTTCCTCTGCGACTTTCTTCTGAATCTTATCAGCCGCTTTTTTGGCGACCGTTTTTAATTCTTGCTTTTCAAGGTCGCGGAAGAACACTTCCAGACATCTCGACCGAATCGCTGGCGGGATTTCGTCAGGCATCCTCGTCGTCGCGCCGATCAGTCTGAAATCCGCTGGCAGCCCGTTTTGAAAAATGTCGTGGATGTGTTTGGGGATTTGCGTGTTTTCTTCACTGTAATAGGCGCTTTCCAAAAACACTTTCCGATCTTCAAGCACCTTCAGCATTTTATTCATTTGAATCGGATGAAGCTCTCCGATTTCGTCGATGAATAATACCCCGCCGTGCGCATGCGTAACGGCTCCCTGCTTTGGCTGAGGAATTCCGGCCTGCCCCATCGCTCCGGCACCCTGATAAATCGGATCGTGGACCGATCCGATCAACGGGTCGGCGATTCCCCGCTCGTCGAAGCGGGCCGTTGTCGCGTCAAGCTCGACAAAGACGGAATGTTCCTGGAACGGTGAGCGCTTGTTCTTTTTCGCTTCTTCGAGGACAAGCCTTGCAGCTGCGGTTTTCCCCACACCTGGAGGGCCGTAAATAATGACATGCTGCGGATTTGGTCCGCAAAGGGCGGCTTTCAGCGCTTTAATGCCGTCCTCTTGGCCGACGATGTCTTTAAAAGCTGTCGGCCTTACCTTTTCTGATAACGGTTCTGATAAATGGATTGATCTCATTTTCCGGAGCTGTTCCATCTCTTTTTTGGACTCTCTGTCTATCGTAACCTTTTGGGTTCTTTGATTCTTGAGCAGATTCCAAAAATATAATCCGATGATGATCCCGAAAAATAGTTGTACAAAAAGTGCAATGCTCGTCCAGCTCAACTGATGGTCCCTCCTGAAATGGTTTCGTATCTTTAAGTATGTCAGATAGTATTTCCTGATCACGGAGGGAATAAACGTACAGAAAGGGATAATTTTGCTTTTGGAAACCGTCACTTTTTTCTGTATGGCGACGGTTTCCAAATGCAAAAAAAGAACCTCCTTTGGCTAGGAGGTTCTCTTCATTATGCTGAAGTTTTTTTGTCTTTATTGACGACCGTGCCGTCTTTCATAATGAGACGCGGCGGTTCGCCGTCAGTGACGGTTTTGCCTGTAATCACGCATTTTTCAATATCCTCGCGGGACGGCAGATCGAACATCACGTCGAGCATGATTCCTTCGATAATGGAACGAAGTCCGCGTGCTCCTGTTTTACGTTCAATTGCTTTTTTAGCGATTTCTGTGAGCGCTTCGTCTTCAAATACAAGCTCCACATCATCCAGCTCAAGCATTTTTCTATATTGTTTAACAAGTGCGTTTTTCGGTTTTGTTAAAATTTCAACCAGCGCTTTTTCATCGAGTGGTTCAAGGCTTGCGATGATCGGGAGACGGCCGATGAATTCAGGGATCAGACCGAAGCGAAGCAAGTCTTCCGGAAGAACTTTGGAAAGAAGCGCTTCTTTTTCAAGATCTTCATGCTTGTTGTCAGAGCCGAAGCCGATGACCTTTTGACCGAGACGGCGCTTGATGATTTGCTCGATTCCGTCAAAAGCTCCGCCGCAAATGAACAGGATGTTGGTTGTGTCAATCTGGATGAACTCTTGATGAGGATGCTTTCTTCCGCCTTGTGGAGGAACGCTTGCAACCGTACCTTCAAGAATTTTAAGCAGAGCCTGCTGAACGCCTTCACCTGATACATCGCGTGTAATTGAAGGGTTCTCGGACTTTCTGGCCACTTTATCGATTTCATCGATGTAGATAATGCCTTTTTCCGCTTTTTCAACATCGTAGTCAGCAGCCTGAATCAGCTTAAGCAAAATGTTCTCCACATCTTCACCGACATAACCTGCTTCAGTAAGCGAAGTGGCATCTGCAATGGCAAACGGCACATTCAGGATGCGGGCTAGTGTTTGAGCAAGAAGCGTTTTTCCGCTTCCAGTCGGTCCGATCATGGAAATATTACTTTTTGACAGCTCGACATCATCGACTTTGCTGTTCGAATTGATCCGCTTGTAATGATTGTAGACGGCCACGGCAAGGGATTTTTTTGCCTGGTCCTGGCCGATGACGTATTCATCAAGAATCTCGCGGATTTCCTTTGGTTTTGGGACATCTTTGAACTCCACTTCTTCTTCAGAGCCGAGTTCCTCTTCTACAATTTCAGTGCAAAGTTCGATGCACTCGTCACATATATATACGCCTGGTCCGGCGACAAGCTTGCGTACCTGATCTTGTGTTTTTCCGCAAAACGAGCATTTTAATTGTCCTTTTTCCTCGTTGAATTTAAACATTCTTTCACCCCTTATATCCTTGTCATTCCTGTTTCTTCGTTAAAAGAAACATCGCTTGAAAACATTCGTTCCATTATGTATTGCATTTTACCACACTTTCCAAAAAGGCGATAACGTTGTGTTTGCCGTTCGGCATATTCAATATGTATGTTGATCAAAACGACATTATCTATCCTTTCCCAAAGAAAAGATGATAAGTCAAAATTGTATAAAACAAGGCACGAAACATTCGCGCCCTGTTTTATATAAAGTATGATTATGAAACATATTAACGGTTTTCTACAAGAAAATCAATTGCTTTGCGAACTTTTAAGTCCTCTTTCATTCCTTCTGTAGAACCGATTGCTTGTTTGATGTTTTCAACAGGCATGTTGTACGCTTCAGCCATTTTAGAAAGCTCTTCTTCGACTTCTTCGTCAGTGACTTGAAGGTTTTCAGCTTTGGCGATCGCTTCCAGTGTCAGGTTGGATTTCACGCGTTTTTCAGCATCCTCTTTCATTTGCTCTTTCAGCGCGTTTTCATCCTGTCCTGAGAATTGGAAGTAAAGCTCAAGGTTCATGCCTTGCATTTGCAGACGCTGTTCGAATTCTTTCATCATGCGGTCAAGCTCTGTGTCGATCATCGCTTGAGGAATGTCAGCTTCAGCGTTTTCAGCTGCTTTTACGACAAGCTCTTCGCGAAGTTTAGCGTCCGCTTCGTTTTCTTTTGCTTCCTCGAGACGTTTTTTCGTTTTTTCAGTCAGCTCGGCAAGCGTTTCAACTTCCTCATCGACATCTTTCGCAAACTCGTCATTAAGCTCAGGAAGCTCCTTCGCTTTGATTTCGTGGATTTTCACTTTGAATACGGCAGGTTTGCCCGCAAGCTCTTCCGCATGGTATTCCTCAGGGAATGTTACTTCTACGTCTTTTTCAGCACCGGCTTCAAGTCCGACAAGCTGATCTTCAAAACCTGGAATGAAAGAGCCTGAACCGACTTCAAGGGAATAGTTTTCCGCTTTTCCGCCTTCGAACGCTTCGCCGTCTACGAATCCTTCGAAGTCAAGAACAACAGTGTCCCCTTCTTCCACTTTGCCGTCTTCTTTTACAACGAGTTCAGCCTGGCGCTCTTGAAGAGACTTCAGTTCATTTTGAACGTCTTCATCCGTTACGGCAGTATCGTCTTTTTCAATGCCAAGGCCTTTGTATTCGCCAAGTTTCACTTCAGGCTTAACCGTTACCTTCGCAGTGAAGATCAGGTTTTCGCCTTTTTCGATTTTTTCCACATCGATTTCCGGGCGATCAACAGGCTCAATGCCCGCTTCCTCTACCGCTTTCGGATACTCGACAGGAAGCAGGATGTCCAGCGCATCCTGATAAAGCGCCTCAACACCAAAACGCTGTTCAAACAAACCGCGCGGTACTTTCCCTTTGCGGAATCCAGGAATGGATACTTGCTTTACGACTTTTTTAAATGCATCATCAAGGGCTTTATTAAAGGTATCGGCATCTACCTCAACCGTTAAAACGCCTTCGTTTCCTTCTTGCTTTTCCCATTTTACTGACATGTGTTTCCCTCCAAAATCTATTCAGGTTGTGTCGGTTTTCCATTTTAAAACAAACAAACGGCTACGTCCATCGCAAGCTGCCGACTGTGTGCAGCTCATGTGTTTCTGACAGCCATCATTATGTATACAAAGATAAATAATGAACTTTAAGCGGCAAACGGATCAACTTCCGTTTTTCACAAATGCAACCACTATATTATAACACAATGCCCGCTGCTTTCAACATTTACAAATAAGAAATTTCTTCTATGTCTTTGATGAGCGCGCAGGCCTCGTCAAGCTGTCTGTCATTGAATTCATAGAGAATATGAAGCTCCTCTTTATCGATGTCGATCCCGTGCATTTCGTATCCGACTTTATGCAGCGCAGCAGCCCAGAGCTCGCGGTTTGAGTATTTCGGCTGAAACGGATAGAGGACGTAAATATGCCTTCTCCACAGCTCTTCGACCGCTTGGTACAGCGTGGGATTTTCATTCCCCAGCGTGTCATCCAGCACGCTCAGAACATGCTTTAATATCGGCATATCATCCGGCTTGACTGTCTCTGTCGGATTAATTGTCATCGAATCGCCAAATTTTGCGACAAGTGTCGGCTTTTCATGGTCTGACTCGGCCAAAAGCTGGAGAATCATCGTTTTTACGACAGGATGCGCGCTCGGATTTTGCAAAATTGTTTTCAACAAGCCGATATAGCTTGTCAGATTGCGGTCCTTCAGTCCGTGAAGAAGCTTAACCTGCTCTTCCGTGTCATTCAAAAGCCTTTCCTGATCAACCTCCTCCGTCTCGGGAAGGTCTTCGGTGATATCCTCAGGTCCGGGGTCTTCCGTCATCTTGCGGCTGAAATCAAGCAGTTTATAAAACTGTTCCGCGCTTTCAGGAGGCAGCTTATTTTCTTCGAGTACAGCTTCAATCGTTTCTTTTACTTTTTCGTATTGTCTGAGCTGGATTAAAATCGTCATATAGACTTGTAAAACGGTAAAATAATGGCCGTGGCCTTCTTTCAGCATTTTTTCACAGATGCCTTTCGCTTCTTCAAGCTCGCCGATTTCCAGCAGGCAGATGGCCATTCCCAGATAAATATCCGATTCCTCGTCATCATAGCGCTTCGCTTCAGAAAACAGCCTGAGCGCTTCATGGTAATTCTTTTCTTTAAGCGCGGCCATCCCTTTGTGCACTAAACGCTCCTTAACGTTCGGGAACGGGATGATCTTCGAGTTTTTCTTGTCATGCTTCATTTCTAAGTTCCTTTCAGGCACTTATTTTTTAACAAGTGTATCAACCCGGCCCGCTAAACACAAGAAAGAACCGGCGGCAGTATGCTGCCTTCAGCAAAAAAAAGCCTCCGATCTACATCGGACAGCTTTTTTATGCTTGCAACCAAGAACTTCTCTGTTTCTCAAATTGTTCGATTTCTTCTTCAAGGAGCAATGTTAAAGAAATTTCATCGTAACCGTTCAGCAGCATCTCTTTCCAATGCGGATCGACCTCAAATGCAATCTGCTGCCCGGCGTGGTCTGTTATCGTCTGTTTTTCAAGATCGACAGTCATCGGCAAAGACTGATGTTCATACTGTTCAGCAAGCACTTTCCACGTCTCATAAGGAAGGCGGATCGGCAGCATGCCGTTTTTGAAACAGTTTTGGTGAAAGATATCGGCAAAAGACGGCGCGATAATGATTTTAAATCCGTAGTCGTCTAGCGCCCATGGGGCGTGTTCCCTTGAAGAGCCGCAGCCGAAGTTTTCGCCGGCGATTAAAATCGAAGCGCCTTTGTATTCCGGCCGGTTCAGCTCAAAATCAGGGTTTGGATCGCCGTTATCCAAATACCTCCAGTCAAAGAAAGCAAAGCGGCCGTATCCCGTTCTTTCGATCCTCTTTAAAAATTGCTTCGGAATGATCTGGTCCGTGTCTACGTTGATTCTGTTTAGCACCGCCGCTATTCCGGTATGGGTCTTTAATGGCTCCATCTTGTCACTCCTCTATACAGCTGTTGTCTCTTGGTAATATTTTCTGACATCGACAAAGCGTCCGTGAATCGCGGCCATCGCGGCCATCGCCGGGCTGACGAGATGCGTCCTGGCCCCTTTGCCCTGTCTGCCTTCAAAATTGCGGTTGGAAGTGGAAGCACAGCGCTCTCCTTCAGGGACAACATCGTTGTTCATGCTCAAACACATGCTGCATCCCGATTCTCTCCATTCAAAACCCGCTTCGATGAAAATCTGGTGAAGCCCTTCATTTTCAGCTTGAATTTTGACGCTTTGCGAGCCGGGAACGACGATCGCTCTGACGCCGTTGGCGACTTTTTGGCCTTTTATCATTTCAGCAGCCTGGCGAAGATCTGTCATGCGCGAGTTGGTGCATGAACCGATAAAGACGTGCTCGATTGTAATGTCCTCGATTTTTTTATATGGTTCAAGACCCATATATTCATATGCGCGCTGCGCTTCTTTTTTATCGTCTTCCTGAGAGAAGGCCTCAGGGCCTGGAATCGTTTCATCAACCGGCAGCACCATTCCAGGGTTGATGCCCCACGTCACCATCGGTGAAATCGCGCTTCCGTCCATCACGATCGTCCGGTCGTAGACCGCCCCCGGATCGGTTCTCAGATTCTTCCACTCTTCTACAGCTTTCTCAAACTCTTCGCCTTTTGGCGCATATTTTTTCGTTTTGACATATTCAAATGTTGTTTCATCCGGTGCAATCAATCCTGCTCTTGCCCCAGCTTCGATTGACATGTTGCACACCGTCATCCGTTCGTCCATCGACATGTTTCGGAATACTTCGCCGGTATATTCAATGACATAACCCGCACCGAATTTAACCCCGTATTTTCCGATGACCGCCAGAATGACGTCTTTAGCCGTCACTCCTTTTTGCAGTTTGCCGTCAACGCGGATTTCCAGCGTCTTCGGTTTTTGCTGCCAAAGCGTCTGCGTTGACAAGACGTGCTCCACCTCGCTCGTTCCGATTCCGAAAGCGAGCGCACCAAACGCTCCGTGTGTAGATGTATGACTGTCTCCGCAAACGATCGTTTTGCCCGGCAGCGTCAGCCCCAGTTCAGGCCCGATGACATGGACGATCCCCTGGTCGACGCTTGACAAGTCTGCGAGGCGGATGCCGAATTCTTCGCAATTCCGTTCGAGCGCACTGACCTGCCGTTTGGCGACATCATCTTTAATCTCAAACCGATTGACAGTCGGAATATTGTGGTCCATTGTGGCAAACGTATTTTGAGGCCGTCTGACTTTTCTATTCTTTTGCCTTAGGCCTTCAAAGGCCTGGGGTGACGTTACCTCGTGTATCAGATGCAGATCGATATAGAGAAGGTCAGGCTTCCCTTCACCTTTTTTAATCACGTGTTGATCCCAAATTTTTTCGATGATCGTTCGAGGCATCATCTTTCTTCCTCCCTCTACCAATATCCATTTTCCTTAAACGTAAGCGGTCATGATGTTTGAAATGGCATTGTCGTCTGCCAGCGCAGCTTTTACTTCCCCTGTAATCGATTGAGTCGTGGAATGTTCCGATCCTTTTGCCAGGTCCTTCGTCCGCTTACCTGCCCGGAGAACTTGATCGACTGCGTGTTCAACAGCTTTCGCTTCAGCTTCAAGACCGAATGACGTCCTGAGCATCATAGCCGCGGACAAGATCGCCGCAAGCGGATTGGCTATGTTCTGCCCCGCGATATCAGGGGCCGAGCCGTGGACAGGTTCATATAGATGAAGTCCGGAGCTTGATAAGCTTGCCGACGGCAGCATGCCGAGCGACCCAGTCAGCATCGATGCTTCATCGCTTAAAATATCGCCGAACATGTTTTCAGTCACGATAATGTCAAACTGTCCAGGCGCATAAATGAGCTGCATCGCTGCATTGTCGACGAGCATGTGCTCAAGCTTGACGTCAGGAAACTCTTTCGCTACTTCTTCCGCCGTCTTGCGCCATAGTTTGCTTGACTCAAGGACGTTCGCTTTATCAACTGAGGTCACTTTGCCTTTTCGTCTCTGCGCCATTTGGAAGGCCTCCCTGATGACCCTTTCCATTTCCGACTTTTTATAAAACAGCGTGTCAACGGCTTCTTCCTCGCCGTTCTGATTGACGTACTGCTCGCTAGGCTTTCCGAAATACAGGCCGCCAGTCAGCTCGCGAACGATGACAAAGTCAACACCTTCGATATATTCAGCTTTTAACGGAGAAGCTCCCGCAAGGCTTTCAAATACTTTAACAGGCCGCAGATTGGCAAAAAGATCGAGCTGCTTGCGGATGGCGAGCAACCCTTTTTCAGGCCTCAGCTCAGAAGGATTTTGATCCCATTTCGGCCCGCCTACTGCTCCGAGCAAAATGGCGTCCGCAGCTTTGCAGGCGGCGACAGTTTCCTCGGGAAGCGGCGCTCCCGCCTCATCAATTGCCGCTCCGCCGATCAGGCCGTATTCAAATTCGAATTCATGCTGATAATGTTCAGCAACGCTTTTCAGCACATCAACAGCCGCGTCCAATACTTCGGGACCAATTCCGTCACCGGGCAAAAGTGCGATTCGTTTTTTCAAATTCAACAAACTCCTTCCTTATTACTGTTATGATCCTACAGCCGCCTGTTTTGACAATCCTTCCGTATTCGTCTTCAATACGAGATAGCGGTTCACTGCGTTCAAGTAAGCTTTGGCAGATGCTTCGAGAACATCCTGGGCGACTCCGCGTCCTCCGGATTCTTTTCCGTCGATCATCACCCTGACGTATACTTGCGCGAATGCATCCTGTCCCTTGCGATTGGATTGAATCCGGTAATCAAGGAGCTGGACTTCTTTATCCATACAGCGCTTCAGCGTGTTGTACACCGCTTCAACACTTCCCGCTCCGGTCGCCGCTTCCTGGATGATCTGATCCGTTTCCTGATCTTTAAGGGAAACCGTTGCTGTCGGAACCTGCGAGGTGCCGTAATGAACCTGCAGCGAAATAAATTCATAGCCGATTTTGCGGTCTGCCGTTTTCTCCTCGAGAATCAGCGAGATGAGATCTTCATCCGTAAATTCCTTTTTCTTGCCGGTAAGTTCTTTAAAGATGTTAAAAAATTTGTTGATTTCTTCTTCTCCAAACTGGAATCCGAGGTTTTGCAGCTTATCTTTAAATGCGTGGCGCCCTGAATGCTTTCCGAGGACAAGCGCATCCGTTTTTACGCCGACAAGCTCCGGAGAAATAATTTCATATGTTGTTTTTTCTTTTAAGAAGCCGTCCTGGTGAATGCCTGATTCGTGGGCAAAGGCATTATCGCCGACGACCGCTTTGTTCCGCGGCACGGCCATGCCGGTCAGTTTGCTCACTAAATCACTTGTCCGCTTAATCTCATTCAGCTGAATCGTTGATTCCGCCTGGTAGAAATCTTTTCGGAGATAGAGGGCGACGGCGATTTCTTCAAGAGAGGCGTTCCCCGCTCTTTCGCCTATGCCGTTGATGACCGATTCGACTTGATCCGCTCCGTTTTCAATCGCAGCCAAAGAGTTGGCGACAGCCATGCCTAAATCATCGTGGCAATGGGCTGAAAGCGTGACTTTGTCAGCATTGCGGGCATTTTCTTTAATATAGCGGAAGATATTTCCGTACTCGGCGGGCGCTAAATAACCGACCGTATCCGGAAGATTGACGACGTCCGCTCCCGCGGCGATCACTTCGCTGACGATCTCGGCTAAAAACGGAAGGTCGGTCCGGCACGCATCTTCGGCAGACCACTGGACGATCGGGAAGCGTTCTTTGGCGTATTTCACCATTGCGACCGCCTGTTCCAGAACCTGTTCGCGCGTTTTTTTCAGCTTATATTTTAAATGGATGTCAGAAGTGGCGATAAAAATGTGAAGCCTTGGTTCAGCCCCGTCTTTGAGCGCTTCCCACGCCGAATCGATATCTCCTTTGACAGAGCGGGCAAGCCCCGTTACCGAACAGTTTTTAATCGTCCTTGCGATTTCTTTTACTGCGTTGAAATCCCCGGGGGATGAAGCGGGGAAACCCGCTTCCATAATGTTGACCCCGAGTTTTTCAAGCTGCTGGGCGATCGCCAGCTTCTCCTGCGTGTTTAAATTAACGCCCGGCGACTGCTCACCGTCACGGAGTGTCGTATCAAAAAAGTTAATTTTTCGCACCGGCTACCACCGCTTCCTTCTTCTTGCCCTGCTTGACAAACGGCATCATTTCGCGAAGCTTTCTTCCGACCACTTCGATTTCGTGTTCGTTTTCGCTTGTATTGATGGCGTTGAAACGGGGACGGTTGACTTGGTTTTCGACGATCCATTCTTTCGCGAATGTACCGTTTTGGATGTCTTTCAATACTTCTTTCATTGATGCTTTTACCTTCTCATCGACGACGCGCGGGCCTGATACGAAATCTCCCCACTGCGCTGTGTCTGAAATCGAATATCTCATGCCTGCTAAACCTTCTTCATACATCAAGTCGACGATGAGCTTCAGCTCGTGCAGACACTCGAAGTATGCGAGTTCAGGCTGATAGCCCGCTTCTGTCAGCGTTTCGAATCCTGCTTTGACAAGGGAAGTCAATCCTCCGCACAGCACCGCCTGTTCACCGAAAAGGTCGGTTTCAGTTTCTTCTTTAAATGTTGTTTCAAGAACACCGGCTCTTGCTCCGCCGATCGCTTTAGCATAAGCAAGGGCTTTGTCTTTCGCTTCCCCTGTGACATCCTGATAGATCGCAAACAGCGCCGGAACCCCTGCACCTTGTTCAAACGTTCTTCTGACAAGATGTCCCGGTCCTTTAGGAGCGACAAGGAATACGTCAACATCTGCCGGAGGCACGATCTGATGGAAATGAACGTTGAATCCGTGGGCGAATACGAGTGAATTGCCCGCTTGAAGTCCGTCTTTAATTTCCGCTTCATACACTTTTTGCTGCTGTTCATCCGGAAGAAGCACCATAACGATGTCGGCCTGTTCTGCCGCTTCTCTTACCGTGAAAACTTGATGGCCGTCTTCCTCTGCTTTAGCAAAGGATTTCCCTTTTCTGACGCCGACAATGACGTCCACTCCGCTTTCTTTCAGGTTCAGTGCGTGCGCATGGCCTTGAGAGCCGTATCCGATTACCGCTACTTTTTTGCCTGCCAATACGTTTTCTTTGATATCACCGTTATAATATACTTTTACCATTTCAATCTCTCCCTTTTTATGTTTTATACAATTGATATTGTTTTAATAGAGGACGGCTTTTGCTGGGTTCCCCTCGCAAAGGCCGTGGTGCCTGTTCTGGCAACCTCTTTAATCCCGTATGGTTTCAACAGTTCGATCAGGGCTTCGATCTTGCTTGATTCCCCCGTCACTTGAATCACGACGCTGTCTTTTGCGACATCGACGACAGTCGCCCGAAACGGTTCAATGACGCCGTTTATTTCCGCCCTGCTCGACGGAGGGGAAACCACCCTGATTAATGCCAGCTCTCTTTGGACGATCGATTGATTTGTAATATCCGTGACTTTCAGTACATCAATCTGTTTGTTTAATTGTTTTGTCAGCTGTTCCGTTTCTTTTTCATCTGCCACATGCACGACAAACGTGATCCTGGAAATCCCCGCTGTTTCGGTGTGGCCGACGGTAATGCTTTCAATGTTGTAATGCCGTTTTGTAAACAACCCTGTAATTCTGTTTAAGACGCCGCTTTGATTCAAAACCGTCAGCGTGATGATTCTTTTCAAGGTTTCACCCCCACCATTTCGTGCAGCCCTTTTCCAGGCGCAACCATTGGAAATACTTTTTCAGCTTGTGCAACCTGAACATCGATGACCACCGGTTCATTCGACGTTAGCGCCGCTTCCAGCTTTTCTTCCGCTTCTTTTTCAGATGTGATTCGGACACCTTTGATGCCGTATGCTTCAGACAGCTTGATAAAATCAGGCTGTGATGCGAACTTGGAGTGTGAATAGCGCTCATCGTAAAAGATCTCCTGCCATTGCCGGACCATTCCGAGGCAGCGGTTGTTTAAGACCACGACTTTGATCGGAAGGTTCAGATCGCGAATGACGGACAGCTCCTGCAGTGTCATCTGGAATCCTCCGTCGCCGAGTATCGATACAACTGTCGCATCCTTATCCGCAAGCTGTGCCCCGATTGCCGCCGGAAGTCCGAAGCCCATCGTGCCGAGCCCGCCGGAAGTGACCCACCTGTCGGCTTTTTGGAACTGATAAAATTGCGCGGCCCACATTTGATGCTGTCCGACGTCCGTCGTTAAAATAGCTTCGCCTTTTGTATAGCGGTGGATATATTCGATCAGCTTCTGCGGTTTGAATCCTTCTGCTTCATTCTCTTCATACCAGAGCGGATATTCGTTTTTCCAGTCCGCAAGCTGCTTTTTCCATTCATCGGAAGCGCTCGGTTTGCCGTTTTGCTTGATCAGCTCTGTCAGTACAAGCTTGCTGTCGCCGACAACCGGAATGTGCGTATGAACGATTTTGCCAATTTCAGCCGGATCGATGTCAATGTGAGCGACTTTCGCATATTTTGCAAAATGCTTCAAGTTCCCTGTGACCCGATCATCGAATCTCGCACCGATGCTGATTAACAGATCGCTTTCATACAGAGCCATGTTGGCCGCATACGTTCCGTGCATTCCGGCCATCCCGAGGAAAAGCGGATGGTCGGCTGGAAATCCTCCCAAGCCTAACAGCGTATGCGCCACCGGAATTTGCTGCTGTTCGACATAATTTTTTAATTCTTCTGACGCTTTCCCGTGCAATACGCCCGCGCCCGCTAAAATTACCGGCTTTTTCGCTGCACTGACCGCTTCCACAAGCTTTCTGATCTGCAGATAATTCGGTTCCTTCGTCGGCTGATAGCCAGGAAGGTGAATCTCATGGTCGTAGCGGAATTCTCCTTCTACAACGGCGATGTCTTTAGGAATATCGATTAAAACGGGGCCCGGTCTTCCTGTTGTTGCGATATGAAATGCTTCTTTAATAATTCTCGGCAGATCTTCTGCATGGCGAACCTGGTAGCTGTGCTTTGTAATCGGCATCGTAATTCCGATGACATCAGCTTCTTGAAATGCGTCAGATCCGATAACCGAGGTCGCAACCTGACCGGTGAATACGACGAGAGGCAATGAATCGATCATCGCGTCGGCCAGACCCGTTACAAGGTTGGTCGCTCCCGGACCGGATGTGGCGATGACGACACCCGGTTTCCCCGAAATCCTCGCATATCCTTCGGCTGCGTGGATAGCGCCTTGTTCATGGCGCGTTAGTACATGAAACATCCCCGATCCGTAGAGTTTGTCATAAATCGACAGGACCGCACCGCCGGGATACCCGTAGATCACTTCGACATTTTCCTTTTTTAAAGCCTCAATCAGCATTGACGCCCCTGCCATTGTTTGTGTACATTGGGCATTTTCAGCATCCAACTGTACATTCGTCCCCATTTTTCTTCCTCCTTATCAAGTGATCATCATCACTGTTCATTCACGTGGTTTTTTAAAAATAATTCATGTATATATGCCGCAAAGCATGTTTCCAATCTGCTTTTGCAGCTAAAAAAAGCCTTCCCGCCCACTGTTGACGCTGCACACCTTGCAGGCCAAAGGGGCGAAAAGGCTTTTCTTTCCGCGGTACCACCCTTGTTCGCGGCTTTCGAAAGCCGCCTTATGGATAATCGCTTATCCGGTTTAATAACGAGTGAACCTTCGTGACGTTCACCCGGCCAGCCTTACTAAACTTGGAAGTCGTTCAGGCTGACACTCAGAGGGGAGTTCACAAGCGGAGGCCGTCACCGGTTTCCAGCAATCCCGGCTCTCTGCAGGCGGCGTTTCCGCTGTTACTTATCCTCTTCAACGTTTGTCTTTATTCAACTGACACTTAAGCTTTGATCTTCGAGGCTGACTTTTATCCCTTCACGGACGACGCGCTCGCGGAACTTTTCAAGCATCCGGTTTGTGTGGACTCCCGGTTTGCCGTCCCCGATCTTGCGGCCGTCAACTTTAACGACCGCGATGACTTCTGCAGCCGTTCCGGTTAAAAACACTTCGTCGGCTGTGTATACGTCATGGCGGGTAAACGGCTCCTCCTTCACTTCATAGCCGAGCTCCTGCGCTATTTCGATAATGGCATTCCGAGTGATTCCTTCAAGCGCTCCGATATAGCCCGGAGGCGTCAAAAGCTTTCCGCTTTTATAAATAAATACGTTATCCGCAGAACCTTCGGCGACATAGCCTTGATCATTGAGCATGAGCGCTTCTGTCACGCCCGCCATGTGCGCCTCGATCCGGACAAGAATATTGTTTAAATAGTTCAGCGATTTCACTTTAGGGCTCAGCACATCAGGTCTGTTTCTTCTTGTCGGAACCGTAACGATGTCAATTCCCGTTTCATATAAGTGTTTCGGGAATATTGCCAATGGTTCGACAATTATAATGACACTCGGGTGTGAACAATTGTTTGGATCGAGTCCGAGGTCACCTGCTCCTCTTGAAACGACCAAGCGGATGTAAGCGTCTTTAAGCCCGTTTTTTTCGACTGTTTTGAGAACGTGCTGTGTCAGTTCTTCCTGCTGATATGGAATCTCCAGCATGATCGATCTCGCAGAATCGTAGAGGCGGTCCATGTGCTCTTTCATTCTGAAGATGTTGCCGTCGTATACCCTGATCCCTTCAAACACGCCGTCCCCGTATAAAAATCCGTGATCATAGACTGATATTTTAGCGTCTTCTTTTTTAACGAGTTTGTCGTTTAGGAAGATCCACTGGTCTTTCTGGTCCCCCATCCCTCTAGCACACCTTTCTGTTGTAAATGAACGCTTTAAACGGTTAAAAATCGATGATGCGGGAACCCGTTTTCCCGCTGTCATTCCCGGGAAAGATGAAAAGTTTTCAAGTGATTTGTTCTTTTGTTTGAACTCATATTACGCCCCTTTACATGCAGTGTCAACCGTATTTTTTAAAATTATTAGACAATTTCGATTAATCAATCTACTTGTATACGCTTACATGATTGATATAAAAGGAAATGCAAAATTGAAAAACAATTTGAAATTTTTTATGCAATCTATAAAGATTACATAAAAAAACTGGTGTTTTATACAGTTTTGTTAGATTTTATAACTGACAACTTTTTGAAATTTCATCCCGGAAGGTTAGATTTTTTACCACATTTGTGTACAGACTCCATTTTACGATTTTTTACATAAACTGCTGTTAATCCAAATAGAAACGGGTGAATATGATGTACCGCACCTTTCCTCCATACTCTGATCCCCGCGTGCGCCAATACCCGGGATACTTCGGTTATCCGACTACTTATGTCTATAATCCTTCAGCACACGGGCCCTATACCTATTATCCGTACGGCGGAGTGTTCACCACTCCGACTCTCGGATTCAGCATCAGCTATCCGGGAATTTCCGTTCCCGCTGTGCACGGCTTTACCGGTGGATTCAGAGAAGATTAACAAAGCACAAAAAAGAGAGAGCATTTTGCTCTCTCTTTTTACGGTTAAACGACTCCCTGAGCGATCATCGCATCCGCCACTTTAATAAATCCGGCTATATTGCAGCCGTCAAGCAGATTGCCGGGACGTCCGTATTCTGAAGCCGCTTCAACGCTTCTCTTGTAAATATCGGTCATGATCATTCTGAGCTTCTCATCCGTTTCTTCCGCCGTCCAGTGGAGCCGTGCGCTGTTCTGCGCCATTTCGAGCGCTGAAACGGCCACACCGCCGGCATTTGCAGCCTTAGCCGGCCCGAAAAGAACCCCCGCATCCAAAAAGCGTTTGACGGCGCCCTCTTCAGACGGCATATTCGCCCCTTCTCCGACGGCTTTGACCCCATTTGAAATGAGCACTCCGGCAGCCTCTTCGTCAATTTCGTTCTGGGTCGCGCACGGAAGCGCGATATCGCACGGAATAGACCAAATGCCGGAGCATCCTTCGAAATAGTGTGCTTCCGGATGCTCGCTGACATACTCGCGAATCCTTCCGTTCCCGCTTTCTTTAAGCCGCTTCACCGTCTCAAGGCTGATGCCTTTTTCGTCATAGACATAGCCGTCAGAATCACTGCAGGCCACTACTTTTCCGCCGAATTGAGCGGCTTTTTCCATCGCATACAGCGCGACATTGCCTGAACCGGAGACGACAACGGTGCTGTTTTCAAAACGCAGCCCCTGATCCTTCAGCATTTCTTCTACGAAATAAACCAGACCGTACCCTGTCGCTTCTTTCCTCGTCAAACTGCCCCCGTATTCAAGGCCTTTGCCTGTTAACACACCTGCATCATAGCGGCCCCGAATCTTTTTATACTGTCCGAACATAAACCCGACTTCCCTAGCTCCGACACCAATATCACCGGCAGGGATATCCGTGTCCGGTCCGATATGTCTGTACAGTTCATTCATGAAGCTTTGCGTAAAACTCATGATCTCCCTGTCAGACTTGCCCTTCGGATCAAAATCAGCCCCGCCTTTTCCGCCGCCGATTGGCTGGCCGGTCAAAGAATTTTTAAAAATTTGTTCGAAGCCCAAAAATTTAATAATGCTCGCATTTACAGAAGGATGAAAACGGATGCCGCCTTTATACGGACCGATTGCGCTGTTAAATTGAACCCGGTATCCCCTGTTAACCTGGATATTGCCTTCATCATCGACCCACGGCACCCTGAAGGTGATCATCCGTTCAGGCTCTGCAATCCTTTCAAGAATGCGGTGTTCGATATACTTTGGATGTCTTGCCAATACAGGGACGAGGGAATCGAAAATTTCTTTTACAGCTTGAAGAAATTCGCTTTCGTGAAGATTTCGCTGCCGCACTGTCTCGTATGCTTTTGTCACATAATCTCTCGCCATCTGAACATTTGTTTGCTCCATTTTTTCTAGCGTATGCATCTTTCTTCAGCTCCCTTTCTAAAATAAAAGCAGAACGAACGTTGTAAGATTTTCTACATGGTAAATTTTACAACCAATGCCCCATTTACATCAATCTGGAAAACAGATTAAACCATTGCTGAATTGAGATGTATAACAAAAAGCGAGAATAGACGGGTATTAAGATAGAAGAACCGTTCTTAAATGCTGAGGAAAAAAGGACCAATAAACCATAAAATACCATAACATCCGAAAGGTCTTTTCTGTGCTTTTCGTTGCGATCGGCGCATTTGCCCGTTGTACTCTCGGCAGAAAATGAGCATCTTCTCCCGTTCTTAAAATGAATCCTACTGCACAAAACGAAAACACATAGCTCTTCTTTTTCATGGCAACAATAAAACTAAAACAGGGGTGATCTGATGGACGACAAAAAAGAACTGTCAAACGTTGAAACACAAAGAAACTTTTTAACGGCAGAAGAATTTCCTGAAGGAGCGTATGGAGCTGCCCAGGGCAAAGACAAGCCTGTTGAAAACAAAAACACGCCATGGAAGGAAGGTCAGCAGTACTACAGCAATTTCACATATGAATTCCGCAACCTCCACCAAGGAATGCCGCGACAGTACCCCGGGGCGCATCCAACTCATGACGAAAAGGATCAAAACGAGGAATGACCGATATAAAAAAGAGCCGTGCTAAACGGCTCTTTTAAGCTTTTTTATTGGAGGGGCTGCTGGAAATTTTGATTGTGCTGCTGGTTTTGTTGGTTTTGCTGACCCTGTTGACCTTGCTGTCCTTGCTGGTTAAATGATTGCTGCGCCTGCTGAAGTGCCTGGCTCATTTGGTTCATGGCCTGGTTTGTCTGGATTCCTTGAAGAGCCTGATTCAGCTGCTGAACAGCCTGCTGAATGCTTTGCTGAATTTGCTGATCCGTCTGCTGCATTTGCTGCTGAGATTGTGAGCTGAATTGCTGAATTTGCTGCTTCAGCTGATTGATTCCCTGGCTCAATTGAGAGCTCTGCTGGCCGCTTTGGCCCTGCTGCTGTGACCCCATTTGATTAACAGTTTGCTCCAGCTGGGCAAGCTGCTGCTGGATATTTCCGAATTCCTGAGCAAGTTCGGTATCCGTGATGTTCACTCCGAGCAGCTGCTCATGCTTTTGTTTTTGTTGCTTTTGTTTTTGCTGCTGGTTTTGCTGTTGTTTTGTCATGACAACATCCTCCTTAAAATTGATCACACCCTTTATCTTTTTCATTTTGTTCGAAATGATGAAAGGGAATTTTTAGGGTGTTGTTATTTGAAGAAAAAGGCCATTCAGAGAACTACTCTCACCTCAAGATACAAATGGAGATGTTCTTGGAAGAAGTATAGAAAGAGGATTAGGTACCTCAGAAGTTGTTATAAATAAAAAAATGGAGTGTATATTTTAATAGGATATCCAATAAATAATGGAGTTTTAAATCCGCTCCCAATCCACTCCCAAAACATATTTTCAAACCAAAAATAGAGCAGAAGTTCCCATCAAATAAAAAAGCCTCAAACCCTTGTATACCAAGAAGTTTGAGGCTTTTTTCAGAGACGTCCCAGGAGAGATTCGAACTCCCGACCGACGGCTTAGAAGGCCGTTGCTCTATCCTGCTGAGCTACTGGGACATGATGTTGTTTTGTTTCGCTTTAACTATCAGCGACAAGATTTATTATATGCGGATCGGGACATAAAGTCAACAACTTTTTAGAATTTTTTTCTTCACGAGGAAGAAAAAAATTCTTCCTCATGAATGTGCTGGCAGTTGGACATGGTTCGTCAGGCTTTCGACTTCCCGGCCGTCCAAGTCGTAAAAGCGGACCGTTGCATTGTCTTTATCAATGTTCAGTATAGCATAAGTTTTTTCTTTCCGCACCCGCGGAAGGCGGATGCTGCCGGGGTTGATCAGCAGTTTTCCGTCCATCAGTTCGCTTCCCGCGATGTGGGAATGGCCGAAACAGATGATATCGGCGCCGAGTTCTTCAGCGCGGTAGTATACATTTAAAAGCGACTGTTTAATGCCGTATAAATGCCCGTGTGTGAAAAAAAGCTTTTTTGATCCGACGGGAACGACAATTTCGTCTTTAAACTCCCCGTAAAAATCGCAGTTTCCTTTTACCGTTAAGTAAGAGGAAAGCGCGGGATGGGAAGGATCCAATTCGGAATCTCCGCAATGGATGATGAGATCTGTTTCCTTCCCGTGCCGCTCAGCGATCATTTCCAGTTCGTCTTCAAGGCCGTGGCTGTCGCTGACAATCAGAACCTTCATGATCGGCCCTCCTCCTTTACGCTTGGTCCAATAGAGCGGACAGTTTTTTCAGTGCTTCCGCTCTGTGGCTGATTTTGTTCTTTTCGCCGCTTGAGAGCTCGGCCATCGTTTGATCTTTGTCTTTGACGAGAAAAACCGGGTCGTAGCCGAAGCCGTTTGTGCCGCGCGGTTCTTCGGTAATGTATCCTTCCACAGAACCTTCGACCGTTTTCGTTTCCTGTCCTGGAATGCATAATGCGAGCGCGCATCTGAACCTCGCGGAGCGGTCTTCTTTTTCCACCCCTTCAAGCTCTTTCAATAGCTTTTTCAGGTTGGCGAGATCGTTTTTCTCTTCTCCTGCATAGCGGGCCGAGTATACGCCGGGGCTGCCGCCGAGGTAGTCGACAGACAGGCCTGAGTCATCGGCAATTACGATTTTGCCGGTTTCTTTCGAAATCGTTTCCGCTTTAATCACCGCGTTTTCTTCAAACGTCTGCCCGGTTTCTTCGATTTCGGGCGTATAGCCGATGTCCAGTAGAGATTTGACATCGTAGCCTCTTGGTTCGAGCATCGCTTTGAATTCCCTGACTTTTCCTTCGTTTTTCGTGGCAATGATGACTTCTTTCATCGTGTATCAAGCCTTTCTCATGTTATTGTTGAATGGCTGATGCAACGTCGCCGAGCACTTCTTTCTGCTTTTCGATGAGTTCGGCGATCCCTTTTTCAGCCAGTTCTAAAAGCCCGTCCAATTCACTTCTTGAGAATGTCGCTTCCTCTCCTGTTCCCTGAAGTTCGACAAAGCGGCCTTCGCCTGTCATGACGACGTTCATATCCACCTCTGCCGCAGAATCTTCCTGGTAGTTCAAATCAAGGATTAATCCTTTTTCCTTATCGATTCCCACTGAAGTGGCAGCCAAAAAGTCAGTGATCGGCATCGCCTTCAGCGTGCCTTTTTCGACAAGTCTTCCGACGGCAAGCGCCATGGCTGTAAATGCTCCGGTGATCGACGCGGTTCTTGTGCCTCCGTCAGCCTGAATGACGTCGCAGTCGATCCAGATCGTCCGTTCACCGAGCTTTTCCAAATCAACGACCGCCCGCAAAGCTCGTCCGATTAGCCGTTGAATTTCCATCGTCCGCCCGGAGATTTTCCCTTTTGACGATTCCCTGATCGTCCTTTGGTTCGTGGCCCGCGGCAGCATGCTGTATTCCGCGGTGATCCAGCCCTTCCCTTCTCCTCTCAAAAAAGGCGGTACGCGGTCTTCCACAGACGCGTTGCATATCACCTTTGTCCCGCCGACTGTGATCAGGACCGATCCCTCGGGATGCGTAATGAAGTCGAGGTCCATTGTGACAGGGCGCAGTTCATTGTTTTCTCTTCCATCGTATCTCATTTTTTACCTCCGATTGTATGTACATAAACCTTTCACAATCATTCCGCTCTTCCAAAAAGCTGAATAAAGAAAGAGGCAGCTTTAATCGCTTACCTCTTTTTTTATAGTATATCAAAAATCTCTGCTTAAAAACTACCTGTGTTCACCTTGCTCGGTCTTGAAACCGGCTTGGAAAGCTTTTCTCCTTTCTCATTGACGAGCTCGGATTTTCCGTTCACAGTAACCGACACACTTTTCACATCAGGCAGTTCGGTTAATGTCAGCACAATACTATTTAACACTTCATCCGATATCACTTTCTTCTCGCCGTCGGCACTCCCGTAGATCGCTTCGTTAAAATCGAGAGTCACATGGCCGTCTTCAATCTTCGGCTCGTTTTCAAGCTTGACATCGCCCTGGAAATCGGAAAGCAGGCCGCTTTTATTGCCCGGTCCTTCCGTCAGCTCTTTAATCGCCGCCGTCACCTGGTCTTTTTCTTTTGCAGACGTCCGTTTCGTTACAGGAACATAGTATGTGCCTTTGTCCGATTCAGCCAAATAATAGACGGTGACCGGCTGTGTCGCTGTTATATCGGTCACACCGGTCGTATCGAGGTTGATGCCGTCCTCGCGGCTGAGTTCTTCTGAAATCGGCGTGCCGTTAACAGGCATTTCTTTCAAATCATGGCCGTTCATGCGGATCTTCACTTTATCAATCGAGTTAAACTGTGTTAACGTCCATGTAATCGCCTGTACGATTTTTTGCTCGTCTTCAGCTTTATAGTTTTTAAATTCATTTGAAAAGTCAGCGATCGCTGTTCCGTCTTCTTTAATATCAACATTGATCGCTGTATCCGCCGGCAGCACGGCTCTGAATCCATTTGGCATGATGTTTGAAACAGGGCCGCCTTCAACGAGGTATTCAAGCGCTTGTTTAGCCGTACCTTCCTGCTTTGGCAGCGGCAGCGTCTGCGCTGTCACATAGCCGTTCTTATCAATGAGATAAAGCTCTCTCATGACCGTATCGCTCGTTTGAGCCGCTTTATCGTCGCTTGTCGTTTTGCTGCCTTTGTCTTCTGTTTTATCTTTGGTTTTGTCTGTTTTGTCTTGCTCCTTCTCCTCTTTTACATATGTGATGTCCTGCGGCGGATCTATCTCCTCTGAGGCTTGATCTGACTGAAATATTCCGCACCCGGAAAGAAGCAGCGCGGAGGCCGTAACCGAAACCGCGATTCCTTTCATTCCTTTTTTTAGCATACTTTTCCCTCCTAAGGCAGTTTGTACTATTATGTATACGAGCCCGTTTTTGAATTAGACCGTTTTTTAAAAAAATCCCTCTGAATACAAAAAACCTTTTCTTTTAAAGAAAAGGCTCATGAAAAAAGCTGCCGTTTGCTTGTGCGGCAGCTTTATTTTATAGCGGTTTCCTGAAGAGAAATGCTTTCCACATTTTTCACTTCGTATCCAAACCAATCATTTGCAATTTTTGTGAAGCGGGCGCGCTCCCCGGTTGTTAAAAACAAGTGTTCCGGCGGTTCACCCGTTTTGCTTAATAAACCGTTGTATGACAAGATCGTGCTGACTTCCCTGGCCGTTTCATCTCCGGAGGAAATGATGTTGACGCGCTCTCCCATATAGCGCTGAATCGGCTCTTTTAAAATCGGATAATGCGTGCATCCGAGAATCAGTGTATCGATTGATGAATCCCTGAGCGGGTGCAGTGACGACCTGACGATTTCATCAGCCGTCTCATCCAAAAATTTACCGCTTTCCACAAACGGGACAAACATCGGGCAAGCCAGATTTTCTACCGTTAAATCTCCGTTCAGCGAAAGAAGCGCTTCTTCATATGCGCCGCTTTTGATCGTGTTTTCTGTTCCGATCACGCCGATCCGCTGGTTCTCCGTCACTTTAATCGCGGTTCTGGCTCCGGGCTGCACAACGCCGATGACCGGGATCGCTACTTCTCTGCTGATTTCTTCAAGTGCGATGGCCGTCGCTGTATTGCAGGCGATCACGAGCATTTTAATATGGTGGCGGGATAACAAATAATTTGTCATTTCCCATGTATATGACAGGACTTCTTTTCTGTCCCGGGGTCCGTACGGACACCTTTTCGTATCTCCAAGATATATAATTTTTTCTTTCGGCAGCTGCCTCATGATTTCTTTTGCAACGGTTAAACCGCCGACTCCCGAATCGATGACTCCTATCGGTTGATCCAACAAAATCGCCTCATTTTCTGTTCATTTCCTGCTGAAGTTTAATTAATAATTTTTCAAATGCGGCTGTTTCTTCCTCGGAAAACGCCTCTAACATGTCTTCCAAATAGTCCTGCCTTTTTTGAATGACCTCCTGGATGATCCGCTCTCCTTCCGAGAGAAGATGAATGCGGACTACGCGCCTGTCGGACGGATCTTTCACCCGTTCAACGAGGTTGTTTTTCTCCATTCGGTCAATTAAATCCGTCGTGGTGCTGCACGCCAGGTACATCTTTTGTGATAACTCGCCGATCGTCATATCCCCGTATTCATACAGCCATTGAAGACCGACAAACTGGGGAGGGGTAATCGTATATTGGGTGAGAATTTCTCTTCCTTTTTGTTTGATGATGCCCGCAATATGGCGGAGTGATTTTTCAATATCCGCTATGTGATTCAAAGAAGCATTCGAATTCATTTTCTCTACCTCGCTCGACTCGTTGTTTTGTTTTCAAAACACTTGAGTCTATTTTCCTTCTTTTCTACACAAATTGCAAGACTTCAACATGAATATACAAATTGCACCTCAAAACAAATAACCGGTTCCCTTCTTGTTACAAGAAGGAACACCGGCTCAATTTAGAGCTCTAGCTCACCCATTCGAAGAAGTTCAACAACAGCTTGCGAACGGCCTTTCACTCCCAATTTTTGCATCGCATTGGAAATGTGATTACGTACAGTCTTTTCACTTATAAAGAGCTCGCTTGCGATTTCCTTTGTTGTCTTGTCTTGAACGAGCAATTCGAACACTTCTCTTTCTCTTTTTGTTAGCAGCGGCTTTGATTGAAACTCTTTCTCCTTCAAGTATTGTAACCCTCCTTGCTAAGGTGAGAGCTGATCTGAAACGAATGGGTTTCGATATAGTCGTGATATCATATGAAACATACGCAAGGTCGGTGACGTTTCTGACGGAGAAAAGGGTTCCCTCAAACACCTATTTTTCAGATCATGACACAGGCATCGTTTCAGGGCTGAACTTCTAAGGAAGACATTTTAAAATCCAGGCGATCAGCCGCCATCTTTTCGTAATATATGCGTGCGTTTTCTTTTTCTGCACAGCACTGATGATTTGTGCAGCCGCTTTTTCGGGCGAAGCCGTCCAAAACAGGTGATCACCTTTTGCAAGAGCCGTGTCCACAAAGCCTGGCTGAATTTCGGTGACCACGATTTCATCATACCCAAGTTTTTTCACTTTTTGACGGAGCCCTTTTAAGTAATTAGAAACGAATGCTTTTGAAGCGGCGTAGGTGACGGCCCCTCCGTTTCCTCTCAGCGCGGCAATGGATGAAATGCCGACTAAATGCCCTTTCCCATTTTTGATAAAATGCTCCATCAACACGTTCGAGCAGGACACAAATCCTGTCATATTGACATCGATCGTTTCCTTTTCTTTGCTCCAATCCATTTCGCTTTCCAAATATCCAACACCTGAACAGATGAAGACTGCATCTGCCCAATTCATCTCATCAAGCAGTTCTTTCAACAGTATAGGCGAGCGTTCGCTGTCGGCTGTATCGATCTTTTTAATGTATGAAGGTCCAGGGAGGTCGTCGCGCAATTTGGCTAGCAGTTCATACCTTCTTGCAGCAAGACCGACCTCCACTCCTGCGGCTGACAGCTGCTTGGCAAGCGCCTTGCCAATTCCGGAACTCGCGCCGATGATCATCGCTTTTTTCATTTTCTTCTCCCTGTCAATTATTTCTCAGGAAATGAGTGATTGCCCAGCAGTTTTGCTTTTTGTTCATCTGTCCATTTCACCGGTTTACCCGTATCTTTCGCAATTTGCACCATAACCGCCACCCCTGTAAAGCAAAGGTCACCTTCCCCATTTTTCGCCGCATAGTGGAGGGTGAGGGAAGCGTTGCCGACAGATGCTGTTTTGACGCCGATTTTCAAATGTTCATGAAGCATGACCTGCTGAAAATAATCGCATTGCTGGCTCGCCACGACGGGAATGGCCGCGCTCTTCCCGTCTGAAAGGCGGTCCATGACGCCCAGGTGCTTGAAATAGGAAATCCTCGCTTCCTCGAAATAGACAAACGGTGTGACATTGTTCATATGACCGAACATGTCCGTTTCTGAAAAACGGACGGATACTTCATCAAAAAAAGAAAATGACTGACACCATGTGTCAAACGGTTCTTCAATATATCCCGGCAGCTTCATTGTTTTTCATCCCCTTTGGTCATAAAAACACCTCTTCGGCTTGAAGAGGTGCGTTTTTTCGTGTTATTCCGTGTTGTCGCTTCCGAAGAAGTTTTTAAACGCCTGAACGGTCGTATCCCTGTTTAATGCAGCGATTGAGGTTGTGAGCGGGATGCCTTTCGGACATGACTGCACGCAGTTTTGCGAATTTCCGCATTCGGCCAGTCCGCCGTCTCCCATAATCGCTTCAAGCCGTTCCGACTTGTTCATCGCGCCTGTCGGATGGCTATTGAATAAGCGGACTTGCGAGAGCGGTGCAGGTCCCATAAAGTTTGTTTTATCGTTCACGTTTGGACAAGCTTCAAGACATACGCCGCAAGTCATGCATTTTGACAGCTCATACGCCCACTGCCGTCTTCTTTCCGGCATTCTCGGTCCCGGACCGAGGTCATATGTGCCGTCGATCGGTACCCATGCTTTGACTTTCTTCAATGAATCAAACATGCGGCTCCGGTCCACTTGAAGGTCGCGGACAACCGGGAATGTTTTCATCGGTTCAAGGCGGATCGGCTGCTCAAGCTGGTCGATCAGGGCTGTACAGGACTGTCTCGGCTTGCCGTTGATCACCATCGAGCAAGCGCCGCACACTTCCTCAAGACAGTTCATATCCCACGCAATCGGCGACGTTTTTTCCCCTTTCGTATTAACCGGGTTCCTTCTGATTTCCATCAAAGCGGAAATGACGTTCATATTCGGACGGTATGGAATTTCAAACTCTTCCTGGTAAGGACTAGAATCCGATGTATCCTGACGAGTGATGATAAACTTGATTGTCTTATTTTCACTCATGATTTCGCCACCTTTTTCTTCGAGTAATCCCGTTTACGCGGTGCGATTAATGAAACATCGACATCCTCATAATGGAATTTCGGGGCTTCAAAATCGCCTGCATGTTTCGCCATTGTTGTTTTCAGCCACTCCTCGTCATTACGTTCAGGGAAATCCGGTTTATAATGGGCGCCGCGGCTCTCATTCCGGTTGTATGCACCGAGCGTGATCACCCGTGCCAATTGCAGCATGTTGTGCAGCTGGCGCGTGAATACGGCGCCCTGGTTGCTCCATTTTGCCGTATCGTTGATATTGATGTTTTGGTAGCGCTCGGCAAGCTCTTGAATTTTTTCATCCGTTTTCAGCAGCTTGTCATTGTGGCGCACAACCGTCACGTTGTCTGTCATCCATTCGCCGAGCTCTTTATGAAGGACATATGCATTTTCATTGCCGTCCATTTTCATAATGTCAGCCCACTTTTCTTCTTCCTTTTTGACGCAGCTGTCGAAAACGGAAGAAGACAGATCTTCTGCGGATGTTTCAAGACCTTGAATGTATTCAACGGCTTTCGGACCTGCCACCATGCCGCCGTAAATGGCTGACAAGAGCGAGTTCGCGCCCAGGCGGTTTCCGCCGTGCATTGAATAATCGCATTCTCCTGCGGCAAACAGTCCTGGAATGTTGGTCATCTGATTGTAGTCGACCCAGAGTCCGCCCATTGAGTAGTGGACTGCAGGGAAAATCTTCATCGGCAGCTTGCGCGGATCGTCACCCATGAATTTTTCATAGATCTCAATGATTCCGCCCAGCTTGATGTCCAATTCCTTCGGATCTTTGTGGGAAAGATCGAGATATACCATGTTTTCGCCGTTGATGCCGAGCTTTTGTCTGACGCATACATCAAATATTTCACGCGTCGCAATATCCCGCGGCACAAGGTTTCCGTATGCCGGATATTTCTCTTCGAGGAAATACCAAGGCTTGCCGTCTTTATACGTCCAGACTCGTCCGCCTTCACCGCGCGCCGATTCGCTCATCAGACGGAGCTTGTCGTCTCCCGGAATGGCGGTCGGGTGGATCTGGATGAATTCTCCGTTCGCATAATAAGCGCCCTGCTGGTAAACGATCGAAGCGGCTGATCCGGTATTGATCATCGAGTTCGTCGATTTTCCAAAGATGATGCCCGGTCCCCCTGTCGCCATGATGACTGCGTCTGAACGGAACGACTCGATTTCCATCGTCGTCAGATTTTGGGCGACGATGCCCCGGCACGCATTGTCATCATCAAGAACGGCTCCGAGAAACTCCCAGCCTTCATATTTCGAAACAAGCCCTTCTACTTCAAAGCGGCGAACCTGCTCATCCAGCGCGTACAAGAGCTGCTGTCCGGTCGTCGCCCCCGCATATGCCGTTCTGTGATGCTGGGTTCCCCCGAAGCGCCGGAAGTCAAGCAGCCCTTCAGGTGTTCTGTTAAACATGACGCCCATGCGGTCAAGCAAATGAATAATCGACGGCGCCGCATCACACATCGCTTTGACCGGCGGCTGGTTGGCCAGAAAGTCGCCTCCGTAAACGGTATCGTCAAAATGCTCCCAAGGGGAGTCGCCTTCACCTTTTGTATTGACCGCTCCGTTGATTCCGCCCTGCGCACATACGGAATGTGAGCGCTTAACGGGAACGATCGAAAATAGTTTTACATTTGTTCCTGCTTCCGCAGCTTTAATGGTCGCCATCAGACCCGCAAGTCCTCCGCCGACAACGATGATGCTTGAATTGCTCATGCCTGCCCCACTCCCTCTAGTAATCTAGTTCTTTTACACAAATGCCAAAATCGCTCTCAGCCCTACATAGGACAACACAACAAAGACTCCCATTGTCACAAACGTGGCGATTCGCTGTGAGCGGGGAGAAACGGTGATTCCCCAAGTGACAGCAAACGACCATAAACCGTTTGAAAAGTGGAAGATTGTTGAGAGGACACCTACAATGTAAAAGCCGAGCATGATCGGGGAGCTCAAAATATCAGCCATCATGTCAAAGTTCACTTCTGCCCCCATTTGGGCGGCAATCCGTGTTTGCCACACGTGCCAGCTGACAAAAATCAAGGTAACGATTCCTGTAATCCGCTGCAGAACGAACATCCAGTTTCTAAAAAATCCGAATCTGTTCGCATTATTTTTTGCTGTAAAAGCTATGTATACTCCATAAACAGCATGATAAATCAGCGGAAGGAAAATCACGAAGATTTCCAAGACGTACCTGAACGGCAGGTTTTCCATAAAATGAGCGGCGTTATTAAACGCCTCTGCTCCGCTTGCCGCAAAATGGTTGACAACCAAATGCTGGATTAAAAATATGCCTACCGGTATGACGCCAAGCAAAGAATGCAGTCTTCGATAAACAAACTCTCTGTTCCCGGCCATTGCTTTACCCCCTAGTTGAAAAGTGCAGTAAAAATGAAAGGTCTCCTATCCCCCGTCCTGTTTCAAATATCGCACTTTGTTAAGTTTTTATGACAATTTCATTTTACTCCTATGAGAAATAGGCGTCAAGAAAACGCGTACATAAATTGAAATTTTCTAAAATTTAATCATATTTTAGAAAATTTTATTTTATCAAAATATAAATATATCAGATTTTTTTCTTCCTAATTGCATGTCCCCGCTGTAATCTTTCACCCCATTTAAGCTATAATAAACGGAGAAAAGAGGGGAGACATTGGATATGAACAAATATGAAGCAAACTTAGCGCAATTAAAAGAGCTGGAAGTCTCCGCATATGGCTATGAGTTGATCAGGGAAGTGCTGCTTCCCGATATGCTGGGACAAGACTACGCAGATATGATGTACTGGGCGGGAAAAAAGCTCGCCCGCAAGTTCCCGCTTGAATCCAGGGAGGATCTTCCCGCTTTCTTTCTGGATGCAGGCTGGGGAACGCTTACGATCGCCCATTCAAAAAAACAGGAGCTTGAGTTTGAGCTCGAAGGCCCGCTGGTCTCAAACCGCCTCAAATATCAAAAGGAACCCTGCTTTCAGCTCGAAGCCGGATTTATCGCCGAGCAAATCCAGCTGATGAACGAACAAATTGCCGAATCGTATGAACAAGTGAAAAAAAGAGCCGGAAAAGTTGTATTGACCGTCAAATGGGATATGAAAGATCCGGTATGATGCTCGAAAGGCTGCTGTTGATTTTCAGCAGCCTTTTTACAATAAAACCCAAATAGACACACATTCTTAAACCTTCTGTTGAGAATATCGGCAAATCACACATCCACTGCTTCATTCTTCCAGCACGTTAGAAACGGTTATGCTTAAAAATTAATCTTCAAACACCGATTTTACTAAGTTACTTTTTGAAAGCCACAGTGCAGAAGGAAGGGCAGATAGAATACCCAGTAACGGACTTATTAATAATATGATGAAAATTATCACATAAGGTATTTCGAGGTTCTTTACATCTAAAGCTGATAATAGATTATACCCCAGTATAACGCTTGAAATTAAACCCATTATACAGCCAGCTAATGAAATAACAATTCCTTCATATAAAGCGAGTCGAACGATTTGCCACGGCTTTCCACCTATGGCTCTCATCATCGCAAACTCTTTTTTACTTTCCTTTAAATTGCTTGCCATACTATTCATTAAGCCAACAAGTGCAATTAAGGTGATGATTAACACGCTGCTTCCCAATAATACAATACGCTGTTTGTACTGTTGATAAAATTTATCCATTTCTTCTTTTCTATCATACAAAATAGCATCTTGATATTGTGGATTTTCCATCAGTTTCTCAATTTTGGCCTTTATATGGCCTTTTTCACTTTGGTCCTTAATATTAAAAAATATTTGTTCTGTTTTTTGAAGATGAAACAACCCTTTTAACGTAGTCTCATTAGTAAAGAATCTTAAATCTTCATCAGGTAAAATAGGCACTTCGTCAACCACACCGACAATGCGTAATGTAAATGGCTTCTTGCCAGAAACTTCACTTAATTCATCTGGTTCCAATGTGACTGTATCTCCGACTCGAAACCCGATGTCCTCAGAGAATTGTTTCGTAATCACGGCCTCATCATCTTTAAGGTGATCAATTCGGCCTTTCACAATTTCAAAAGGGGCAGTGTTGCGTACTTTTTCCAAATCCAGGCCGCCCACACTCGTTAAAACTTCTTTTTTTCCGTTTACGGTCATAAATTGCCCGTTCCAGTTTGAATCTACTTTTTTTATATCTAAATCCAAAGTATGTGTTAATATACTTGTTTGAACCGGGATTGTTTCAACTCCGTTCATATGATCAATTTGTTTTATAATTGAAGAAGAGAAACCTGGTTCATACGAGGCTTCTGTAGCCTGTATGACATAATCAAGCGGATATTGTTTTGATATTGTTTTTTCTGTTTGACTGACAACAGCTTGCAAAATCATATATCCAACGAATCCAACAATGACTGCTAACGTTAATACCCTGGCAATTTGCTGACTTCTTCTCATTCTTTTCAGAGCATTTCTTCCGGCAATCATGCTTTCCATTTGATAAAACGGCCTTAAGAGAAAAGTTAGTGCCGTTACAATGATCCTCAATACTGCAGGAGTCATCACAAACATAATGAGTACAAATGATACCCCTAACAGAATACTGAAGCTGCCGCTTCCTCCGCTTTTATGCACTGCAAATGTCATAGCTGCCAGCAATAGCAAAATCATGGTCAGGCCGATAATGGTTCCTTTTGATTCCGCTTTACTTTTACTGATTTTTTGGCTGTATGCAGCGATAGGAGAAAGCCTGCTAGTCGATAAAGCTGGTATTGTTGCTGCTAAGACAGTCAAAAGAATGCTTCCAAAAAACGAAATGATTATACTTTTTGCCGGGATTGATATTGATTGGATGGAATAGCCTATAAATTGTTCAGCAATATTTGTCAGGGCATAACATAGTACAGTACCTGTAACCGTTCCTATTAATGCAGCCATAGTCCCTATCAGAAAAGCTTCCCAGATGACCATATAAAACAATTGGGCAGGCTTTCCGCCTAAAAGTCTTAATGTTGCTAATTCCTTTTGTCTTTCTTGAACCGACATTTGCAAAGTGCTGACTACGATTAAAAGGCTTCCTAACAAGACTGTAATTGATAAACCGTTGACAATCGGTTTTAACCCGCCCAGTTGTTCTTTCTCTGTCGTCATCGCCTTTCGTTGATCAATGGATATGTCTGCAAAATGTTCCTTTAAATCCTCTATTACTTTTTGTTTATCAGCTGATTGATTTAATTTCAGCATGACTGCCGTTGCTTTATTTACATTATGAGTTTGTGCTGCGAGCCAATCATAATCAAAAATGACGATATTATTTAATTGCTCGCTTTCATTTAAAATACCAGATACTCGTACCTTTACGTCGTCCCCTGGAGGAAAAGGGAAACTAATTTCAGAATCAATATCCAAGCCCTTAGCTTTTGCATATCGAGCAGGGATTACCACTTCCTGAGCTTTCGGAAATCCACCTTTACCGATGGAAACCAGCGGGTGCTCCATAGCCAATTGGTGATGTTTAAAGCCTATATAAACAGGCTGAGATGCAACAGCAGCCGGCATATCTTCACTTGCATACGGAAATAACATCGGGGTTATTTGATCTACATCTGGAAATCCCTCTATCTTTTGCAAATCTTTCGCACTCAATTTTTTGGTTGATCCGTTATAACCTGAAACCAAATTAAAATCTCCGTATTTTTCCAACACAGATTTTTCGTTTGATTGTTCTAAAGTTGTCATCATGATTTGCGAAATAATGAGCAGCATAACCCCAAGACTAATACCGATCACAGCAAATATAGACCTGGCTCTTCTTGCTTTCAAAAATCGCCAAGCCAATTGAGCAGTTAATTTCATGCGTATACATCCTCTAATCTTTTAGTGATATGGCTTAAATTTACTTTAGGAGTCGCAGTGAGCTGAATATCTCCCGCCAATTCCCCGTCCTTCATAAATATAATCCGATGTGCATGTGAAGCCACATTTGCATCATGCGTCACCATGATAAGCGATTGTTTTTTCGTATCGCAAAAGTGGCGGAGAATTGTCAAAATGGCATCACCAGTTTTTGTATCAAGACTTCCGGTTGGTTCATCTGCTAATACGATACTGGGTTCCATAATAAGCGCTCTTGCAATTGCAACCCGCTGCTGCTGTCCCCCTGACATCTGGGACGGATAAGAAGAAGCGAGTCTTCCAATCCCTAATAATTGCAGCAAATCATTTGCCTTTTTATTTACCGATTTATCTTTCTTTCCAGCTAGGAGTATAGGAAGCGTTATATTCTCCTCCGCCGTTAGAACAGGAATCAAATGAAACATTTGGAAAATAAAACCGATATTATCTCTTCTGAGTTGTGTAATTTGAGCCTCATTGCAATGAGATAAATGAATACCGTCTAGTGTGACTTCTCCTGAAGTTGGTTTATCTAGCCCTGACAGCATATTTAATAACGTAGACTTTCCCGAGCCGCTAGGACCCATAATGGCTGTAAATTCACCTTTTTTTATATCCAAATCAATATTTCTCAATGCAAAAAATTGATGTGCTCCCTCTCCATATGACTTTGATAACTTTTTAGTTTGCAGGACTGAAGCTCTCATGTTTTTCACCTCTTTTTATAGTTCAGTTTCATTTTAAATAGCTAAACTCAATAGGGCGTTAATAAAATATCAATAAAATATCAAGATTTATTCACACATATTCCGCAATTACCAAAAAAACGTCATAATGTTATTCAGAAGCAAAACAGAAAGGAATGGCGATAATGAAAGAAACCATTTTAGTCGTCGATGATGATGCAGAAATTATTGAACTGATGAAAGACTTTCTGGAGATCGAGAATTACAATGTTCTAACAGCATTTAATGGAGAACAAGCCCTCTCCATTGTCAACAAACAAGAGGTCGACTGTATCTTACTAGATGTAATGATGCCGGGGGAATCAGGCTTTTCGATATGCAAGAAGCTGAGAGACATAAAGGATGTCCCTATCTTATTTTTAAGCGCCAAAGAGGATCCAACCGATAAAATCAGGGGATTAAGTGTCGGGGGTGATGATTATATTGTAAAAACGGCAACACCAGGTGAGATTGTAGCCAGAATCAAAGCAGTGAGACGGCGCTCCGGACAGCAAAAACCCGGACACTCATTCAACGGCCTTACAATTGATTACTTATCCCGAGAAGTACATATACACGGAAGAAAAGTTTCCCTCACCTCAAAGGAATTTGACTTATTATCTCTACTTAGCAGACATCCCCATCAAGTATTTACACACGATCAAATTATCCAATTTATATGGGGGGAGCATTATAGTGATCCGCATACAGTAAGGGTATTCGTCGCGAGAATCAGGGAAAAAATTGAAGAAACCCCCTCTCGGCCGCGCTGGATCCTAACTGTCTGGGGTGTCGGATACAAATTTGTGGAGGGGGCATAAACATGTTAAAGGGGCATAAAAAAAGACTGACAATAAAAAAATGGCTGTTTCTCTTCATGATTGCATTTATTTTGCTCCCCATTCTTACTACAAAAATGGCCGTCCATTTTTATAATGAATCAAAAACAAATTCTATTGAAATAGAAGATATAATGCCTTGGCTGGAACAAAACATTCTAAATCAGCCGGAAAATTGGAACAAAAAAGAGTGGCAAAAACAAATACATCATAAAACTGATGAGCTTCATATAGGGATACGCTTGCTAAACAAAGATCAAAAAGTCTTATTTTCAACAGTAGAAAAACCAGATAATCATCAGATTATAAAAATAAAGCAAACAGCAGATTACTCAGTTGGGAATACAAACTATCTTCTTGAAGAATATTATGTATATCAGAACAAAAAACTCGCAGGCATTTTATATGTTCAAGATAAAAGGCCTGCACTCCATGCTTTCAATGGTCCAGAAAACAGTTTTCTAGAACAGTATGGAGGCTTATTCATCGCATTATTTGTTTTCCTAATGCTTTTGGCGACAGCTGCATGGTTTATGAATAAACAAGTATTAATTCCGTTGACTGCACTGGAGAAAACATCACAGCTCATTTCAAAGCAGGATTTCAATTTTTCTCTTCCTTCTTCACGTGTTACAGAAATTCATGAAGTATCAAACGGATTTAAGTCTATGCAGCTGCAGCTAAAGAAATCATTAGCCAAACAACAATCACTTGAAAACGAAAGAAAACTGTTTATTGCTTCTATCGTGCATGATTTACGAACACCAATATTTACAATCCGGGGATATCTAGAAATCATAGAAAAGCAATTACACCAAGCCCCTGAAAAAGTAAAGAAATATATTGTAACATGCAGAAATAAAGCGGATATGCTGAATCATTTAGTGTCAGACCTATTCTCGTATACGAAGCTAGAATTTTACAAAGAAAAACCAAGTGTAGAGTTTGTAAACCTAAACCGCTTACTTGACGATTACCTGAACGATTACTCAGCAATATTAGAAGAAAAGGGAATTCATCTCATAAAATCAATTCCTGAAGGTGATACATATGTTTATGCAGATCCCGAGCTTTTTTCCAGAGCTTTTTACAACATAATAGACAATGCCATAAGATTTTCTTTTAAAAACAGCGACATCTACGTTTCACTGTTCGAAGAGAAAAAATACGCTGTCATTGCCATTCGGGATAAAGGAAAGGGGTTGCACGAGTCCGAGTTAGACCAGATATTTACGCCGCTTTACAGAGGAGAAACCTCTCGCAATCGAAAAACAGGAGGAGCCGGATTGGGCTTAGCCATAAGCAAGGAGATTTTAGAAGTGCATGGAGGTAAAATCACTGCAGAAAACCATAACAAACAAGGTGCCGTTTTTAAATTATATTTGCCATTACCTAATGGATCATGATTAATCATCATACTTTTTTTGATCGCTTGTTTTAGATGATATAGAAAAAGCAATAAAGAAATCGCTCATCATACAATAAAAGCACATAGCTTGAATATGAAAAAAGGACCCATACATCAAGTAGAAACCAAAACAGCCAACCAATAGCTGAAAAGTAACATTTTATTTTTCGGCCTATTATTTATATCAAAAAGGAATAAAATTTGGCCTCTGGCTGATTCGGTATTACAAACATCGCAACCGTATTGGGCTATGTTTAATCAAATTTATTTCGCACAAAGTGTCATAGGCGGGGACCGCGGATATATTTTATGAAGAAAAAGGATGCAGCACCGTAAAATCGCTCTGTGTTATTATCAATCGTCTCTCGACTACTGGAGCCATTCCACAACAAACAATGGATAAAAGCTTATCAGAGCGGAAAACAGCGATATGATTGAGCTCCCTAAGGAAAAATATTCATCTTCATTTTCGCGGATTTCCCGCCTTATTCGACTTTGCATTAGCCCTTACTAACTCTGATTACATACCATTCTCCTCCTGCTAGCAAATTGCAGGATGTTTAATTCGCAGCTATGCTTATTTTCGACAGTTCAAAAGCATCATGCAGCGCTTCAACGGCTTTCACCATATCGACTTCGTTGACGACAGTCGAAACTTTGATTTCGGATGTGCTGACCATTTTGACCTGGATGTTTTTTTCCGCCAGCACAGCGAACATTTCCGCTGCTACTCCCGGGTTGGAGATCATGCCTGAACCGACGATCGAGACTTTGGCCAGCCTGTTTTCCGTTTCAATCTGTTCATAGTCGAGCGCGTCTTTGTATTCTTCGAGAACTTCGACCGTCCGTTTTAAGTCTTCCGTTTTCACGGAGAAAGAAATCGACGTTTGGCTTGTGCTTGTCACTGATTGAATGATGATGTCAACGTTGATGTTCTGTTTAGCGAGCGTTGTAAAAATCGTTGACAGCGTCGTCAAGCCGCTCGCCAGGCCGCATACGGTCACGCGTGTGATCTGATCTTCAAATGCAATGCCTCTTACGATTAAATTCTGTTCCATTGATGATTCCTCCTCGATTAATGTGCCCGCTTCTTTCTCGGTGCTTGAACGGACTTCCAAAGGCACCTGATAGTTTTTCGCAAATTCAACAGCTCTCGGATGCAGGACGCCTGCTCCAAGATTGGCAAGCTCAAGCATTTCATCGTAGGAGATTCCGGCCAGCTTCCGCGCTGTTTTCACATAGCGGGGATCGGTTGTGAAAACCCCCGGTACATCGGTGTAAATGTCGCATTTATCGGCTTTCAGGGCAGCTGCGAGGGCAACGGCTGTCGTATCTGATCCGCCTCTGCCGAGCGTTGTGATTTCACCTTCCGCTGTCGTCCCCTGGAATCCGGCGACAACGGCGATTTTCCCTTCATTCAGACGCTCTTTCAGCTTGCCTGCATCAATGTTCGTAATTCTTGCGTTGCCGTGAATATTTTCGGTTTCGATGCCGGCCTGCCAGCCTGTATAGGAAACCGCATCATACCCTTTGTTCTGCAAAGCCATTGTCAACAGCGAAATTGTTACCTGTTCTCCTGTTGTCAGCAGCATATCCATTTCCCTGCTGCTCGGCTGTTCGGTAATTTCCTTAGCAAGCGCGACGAGGGAATCCGTCGATTTGCCCATCGCTGAAACGACGACGACAACATCATGACCGCGCTGTTTTTCTTCGATGACGCGGTTTGCGACATTCAATATTTTTTCCACTGATCCTACTGAAGTTCCGCCAAATTTTTGGACGATGAGACCCATCAAATACCACCCTTTTTGTTTTCGTTCGTGCTTGTTTATGTATGAAGAGGAAAACTTGACCGGCGGGCTGTACGTTTTTTCGTACAAAAAAAGCAATGAGAGAAATTCCCTCATTGCTTTAACCAACAAAAATGCCGATGATTTTAACAACGAGATAGCCCTCCAAGAAATGATTTCTTGACAGCCTTACATTTATTCAATGTAAAGCCAGCAGGAAAAACGAATGGATTTTTTCCCCGCTTCGGCGACGCTCCCCTTTCAGCTTTTTTCATCGGAATCCATCTTCCTCATCAAGCCTACTCTTGAAGTTCGCACCTCTATCTTCACCATATCACACGATCTTATTATGAAATTAGTACAAATTCTATCAGATTCTTTTTAAAAGTTCAACATTATTTTTTCAAAGCCTCTTCAATCAGCTGCGCCGTCTTCAGGGGGATGCCGAGCTTGCGGATATCTTCGGCGCTCGCTTCCTTCATTTTCTTAACGGAACCGAAATGTTTTAACAGCAGTTTTTTCCGCTGTTCGCCGACGCCCGGTATGCCGTCGAGCACCGATTGAAATGCGCTTTTTCCTCTGAGCTGCCTGTGGAAGCTGATCGCAAACCTGTGAACTTCATCCTGAATGCGCTGAAGCAGGTAAAATTCCTGGCTGTTCCGCTCAAGCTGGACGATCTCAAGGGGGTCGCCGATCAAAAGGTTGGAAGTTCTGTGTTTATCATCTTTCACCAGACCGGCAACAGGGACATCGAGCCCCAATTCATTTTCCAAAACGTCAAGGGCGGCAGACACCTGGCCTTTTCCGCCGTCGATCAATACTAAATCAGGCAGTGGCAGATTCTCTTTCAGCACCCTTGTATATCTTCTTCTGATGACTTCGCGCATTGACCCGTAGTCGTCAGGGCCTTCAACCGTCTTAATCTTATATTTGCGGTACTCTTTTTTATGCGGTTTTCCGTCGAGAAAGACGACCATCGCCGAAACGGGGTCCGTTCCTTGAATATTTGAATTATCAAACGCTTCAATTCGGTACGGCGTGTAGATGCCCAGTGCTTTGCCGAGCTTTTCAATCGCGCCGATCGTCCGCTCTTCGTCCCGTTCAATGAGCGAAAACTTCTCTTTCAAAGCGAGCTTTGCATTTTTATGGGCAAGGAGCAGCAGGTCTTTCTTCGCTCCCCTTTTCGGCTGGCGCACGTTCACGTCCAAAAGCTCCTCAATCATGTCCTTATCGACGCTGTCTGGAACCAAAATTTCCCTTGGGAGGAAATGGTTGTTTTTTGAGTAAAATTGCCCGATGAACGTCAAAAACTCCTCGTCTGCTTCCCTGTATAAAGGAAACATGCTGACATCTCTTTCAATCAATTTGCCCTGCCTGATAAAGAAGACCTGGACGCACATCCAGCCCTTGTCATACGAATAGGCAAATACATCGCGGTCAACCATGTCATTCAGCATCATTTTCTGTTTTTCCATCGTTGACTCGATATGGGCCATTTGATCGCGGAATTCTTTCGCCCGTTCGAACTGCAGGTTTTCCGAGGCTTCGAGCATTTTTGCTTCAAGTTCTTTCTTGACTTCATTGTATCCGCCCTTTAAAAAGCGGGTGATTTCTTCTGTGAGCTGTCGGTTTGTCTCCTCAGACACATCATATACGCATGGCGCCAGACATTGTCCGAGATGATAGTACAAACAGACGCGGTCCGGCAGTTTGGCGCACTTTCTGAGCGGATAGAGGCGGTCCAGCAGCTTTTTTGTTTCCCTCGCAGCCTGGACATTGGGATACGGCCCGAAATAGCGGCCTTTGTCTTTTTTGACCTTCCTCGTGACAATCAGCTTCGGATGCCGCTCGTTCGTGATTTTAATAAACGGGTAGCTTTTATCATCTTTCAGCATCACGTTATATTTCGGGTCGTACTTTTTGATTAAATTCATTTCAAGAATGAGCGCTTCGATGTTGGAGGAGGTGACAATGTATTCAAAATCTTCAATTTCACTGACAAGACGCTGTGTTTTGGCATCATGGGACCCGCTGAAATAGGAGCGGACCCTGTTTTTTAAGATTTTCGCTTTCCCGACGTAGATGACGGTATCCTGCCTGTCTTTCATCAAGTAGCAGCCAGGCTGATCCGGGAGAAGGGCCAGCTTTTCTTTGATTTTTTTGTTCATCAAAAATCCTTCCTTGTTTCGGCGTTTTTTCTTCATTTCAGTTTACCATGACCGACCGTACGTTCGCTACAATTGGAGGAGGAAGATGGCGCGTTGTAAGAAAAAAGCGATCCCTTTGGAATCGCCTTTTTCACAGGTTTCTATTTTACAAATGTTTGTTGACCAGTTCTTCAAGGGCTTCTTTCGGTTTAAAGCCGACAGATGTTTCAACCACTTCGCCGTCTTTTAGTATGAGGAGAGTCGGGATGCTCATCACGCCGTATTTGCCGGCAGTTTCTTGGTTTTCGTCAACATCGATTTTTACGATTTTCAGTTTGTCTCCCATTTCTTGATCAAGCTCTTCAAGTACCGGCGCGATCATTTTGCAAGGTCCGCACCAAGGAGCCCAGAAGTCGGCAAGAACTACGCCTTCACTTGTTTCAGATGAGAATGTTTGATCAGTTGCTTTTACGATAGCCATTCTTTCATTCCTCCAATTGTGAAATTATGCTTTTTAGTATAGCATCTCCCTTTGGTTCACGCTAACATAATGCTTGATTATACATTTCCCTATCTGCGCAGTTTTACACATCGGGATTTTAGCCTTTCTAAAAATGTCCTTATTCCATGTTATTTTGCAAAAGGCGGAAATGTGCCTATGTAAAAAGCCGGCCATTTCAGGCCGGCTTTTGATCAAGTACTGACGCTCAGCTTTTTAAATTCCTCCGTGAGCAGCGGAACGATTTCAAATAAGTCGCCGACGATCCCGTAGTCGGCAATTTTAAAGATGTCGGCTTCCGGATCTTTGTTGATGGCAACGATGATTTTGCTGTTTGACATCCCTGCGAGGTGCTGAATCGCTCCTGAAATGCCGCAGGCGATATATAAGTCTGGAGTTACGACTTTGCCGGTCTGGCCGATTTGAAGCGAATAGTCGCAGTAGTCTGCGTCACAGGCTCCCCTTGAAGCGCCGACCGCGCCGCCCAGTACGTCGGCAAGCTCCTGCAGCGGTTTAAAGCCTTCCTCGCTTTTGACGCCGCGGCCGCCGGCTACGATGATTTTCGCTTCAGACAAATCGACGCCTTCGGACGTTTTTTTGACAATGTCCTTGATAACCGTTCTGATGTCCCGAATATCCGCTTCGATGCTTTCGACCGCTCCCGTTCGCGTCTCATCTTTGTCGAGCGGGGCGATATTATTCGGTCTGATCGTTGCAAAAATCGTTTCATCTTCGGAAATGATCCGCTCAAACGCTTTGCCTGAGTAGATCGGTCTTGTAAACACGATGTTGCCGCCGGCTACTTCGACGTTGACGGCATCTGATATCAGCCCTGTTCCCATACGGGCTGCAAGCTTCGGCGACAAGTCTTTGCCCATTGACGTATGGCCGAAAATTATCACGTCCGGACTTTCGCGCTCAATGATCGGCATAAAGGCTTGAACATAGCCGTCAGACGTATAGTTTTTCAAGAGCGGGTTTTCGGCTGTAAGCACTCTGTCAGCGCCGTAATGGATCAGTTGTGCCGCATCGCTTGAAACGCTTTCACCGAAGAGAACACCGATCACCTCTCCCCCTTCGGCAACCGTTTTTCCTGCAGCTATCGCTTCGAATGTCACATTTCTCAACGAACCGTCCCTGAACTCTCCCAATACGATAACTTTTTTGCTCATGTCCATTTCCCCCTGTATTTTAATGACCGTGTTTTTGCTCCCTTCGGTTTCAAACGACCTTTGCTTCGCTTCTCAGCAGTGATACAAGGTCTGCCGCCTGCTGTTCCGGCTCCCCTTCAAGGATTTTCCCGGCTTCTTTTTTCGGAGGCAGGAACCGTTCGATCGTTTTTGTTTTGGCGGCCACGTCTTCCTCGTCGATGTCCAGATCATCAAGTTCAAGCTCCTCAAGAGGCTTTTTCTTCGCCTTCATGATTCCCGGAAGTGACGGATAACGCGGTTCGTTCAACCCCTGCTGTGCAGTCGCTACGATTGGAAGCGACGTTTGGATCACTTCAAGGTCACCCTCGGCGTCGCGTTCCGCTTCAACATCTCCGCCGTTTACCATCAGCTTTGTAATCGTCGTGATACAAGGGATGCCGAGCAGCTCGGCCAAACGAGGCGCCACCTGTCCCGATCCCCCGTCGATCGCCACATTCCCGCCGAGTATCATGTCATACTCGCGGTCTTTCAAATAGTTGTATAGGATGGCTGACGCCGTATATTGGTCCGCTTCTTCCAGATCGTCTTCAATGTTGATCAAAACGGCTTTGTCGCACCCCATCGCCAGAGCCGTCCTGAGTTCTTTTTCAGCTTCTTCCTCGCCGACTGTGACAACCGTAATCTCACCGCCGTGCTTCTCCTTCAGCTGAAGCGCTTCTTCAATGGCGTACTCATCGTACGGGTTGATGATGAATTCCGCTCCATCCGTGCTGATTTCCCCTTGTTCAATCTGAATTTTCTCCTCTGTATCAAACGTGCGCTTCATTAAGACATAAATGTTCATGTTCTATTCATCCCCTTTGTTTTCACGTTTGTTATTTCCCTTTAAAATGCGGCTTCCGCTTTTCAAGAAATGCCTGAATCCCTTCCTTCGCATCCTCCGATTGGAACACTTCGCCGAAGTATTTTCCTTCCAGCTTGAGGCCGCCTTCATACGAATACACTTTGCTCGAATTCAGGAGTTCAATGACATAAGCCATCGTCTGCGGACTTTTTTCAGCGAATTTTCGCGCGAGCTCTTGTGCCTTTTGCAGCACTTCTTCTTCATTCGCCGCCAAAATCGTGACAAGGCCGTATTCAAAAGCTTCCTTGCCGGATATCGGCTCTGATGTCCCGATCATTTCAAGCGCTTTGGCGGTGCCCACATACTTCGGAAGGCGCTGCGTTCCCGCAAAGCCGGGAATGATTCCGAGATTCAGTTCGGGAAGGCCGAGCTTAGCGCTCTCCTCGGCAATCCGGATGTGGCATGCCATTGCAAGCTCCAGACCTCCTCCAAGAGCAGCTCCGTGAATCGCGGCGATCACGGGCTTTGGAAAAGATTCTACTTTTTCGAAAATCTGCTGGCCTTTATCAGCCAAATTTGCATAATCAGACCCGTCCATCAATGATGTAAACTCTTTAATGTCAGCGCCTGCCGAGAAAAATCTTCCTTCCCCGTGAATCACGACGCTTCTGACATCCTGACGTTCTGAAAGCTCCTCAAGACATGCGGAAAGGTCTTCAAGCACTTGCGTCGATAGCGCATTTGCCGGCGGGTGCTGAATCGTAATGGTTGCGATATAGTCGTCTACGGCGTATGTTAATGCTGCCATTTTATTTCTCCTCCTTCGTCTTTTGGCTGCCGAACCCATGGATCAGCAATTCATGAATGCTGTCTGCCAGCTTTGGCAGATCGTATTTTTGATCATTCATCACCCAGGTTGTAACCGTCTCATCCACCGTACCGAAAATCATCTGCTTCGCCAGGCGGACATCAAGCGTGCTCTTAAATTCTCCCGCTTCTTTTCCTTCGGTGATGATGTCTTCCAGGATCGTCAAGTACCCTTTGAGAATCTCATTGATTTTCAGCCTCAGCTCAAGATTCGACTGCCTCAGCTCAAGCTGGGTGACAATCGCGAGGTGGCGATCGCTGCTGAGCAGTTCAAAGTGCTTTTTGATGAACAGCGTGAGCTTTTCTGTCGCCGAATTTGTCACTTCCATTTCTTCGTTCATCTGCTCGATAAACTGTCCCATTTTCTCTTTGAATAGCGAGATGAGAATATCTTCTTTGTTTTTAAAATAAAGATAAATGGTGCCGTCCGCCACTCCGGCCTGCTTGGCGATTTTCGAAACCTGCGCCTGATGGTATCCGTTTTCTGCAATCACAATGACAGCTGCGTCGATAATCTGCATATACTTTGGTCTCTTTTGTTTCAATTGGCTTCGTTCCTTTCAAATTAATGAATGAATACTCATTCATGAGTTTATCGTAAATAAAAATGGACGCTTTGTCAAGAAGCTAAACTCAAATCGCACCACAAAAGCATGCCGTCAAAATCGACGGCAGACTTCGCTTTTTCAGACGCCGGTTTTTTCTTCTTGAACGAGCGCTCTTCTTAAAATCTTCCCGACTGCCGTTTTCGGCAGTTCGTCCCTGAACTCGTATACTTTCGGCACTTTATAAGGAGCCAGACGCGATCTGGCATATTCGTCCAATTCCTTCTCCGTTATTGTAACATGATCTTTCAGCACTATAAAAGCCTTAACCGTTTCTCCTCTGTATTCATCAGGGATGCCGGCAACAACCGCCTCCTGAACGGCTTCGTGCTCATAGAGCACCTCTTCGATTTCACGCGGGTAAATGTTGTATCCCCCGGCAATGATCACGTCTTTTTTGCGGTCGACAATATAAAAGAAGCCGTCTTTATCCATGTAGCCGATGTCCCCTGTAAAAAACCAGCCGTCCCTTAGACTTTGAGCGGTTTCTTCATCATTGTTCCAGTAGCCCTTCATCACCTGCGGTCCTTTGACGGCGATTTCTCCATGCTCATAAGGTCCGAGAAAACCGCCGGTTTCTTCCGAATAGATAGCCGCGTCTGTACCAGGCCAAGGACAGCCGATACTGCCCGCTTTATTCAAATCCCAAATAAAATTGGCGTGAGTGACGGGCGAGGTTTCAGACATTCCGTAACCTTCGACAAGCCTTCCGCCCGTTACCTTTTCAAACTGCTGTTTGACTTCAACAGGAAGCGCTGCAGATCCGCTCAAACAGCTCTTAATTGACGACAGATCAAATTGGTGAAGATCAGGATGGTTCAACAGGGCGATATATATCGTCGGTGCCCCCGGAAATATCGTCGGCTTTTCTTTATCGATCGTTTTCAGCGCTGCGCGCGCGTCAAATCTCGGCAGCAGAATCATTTCATACCCCTGCCTGATCGTGAAATTCAAGACGGCCGTCATTCCGTAGACGTGAAAAAACGGGACGATCCCCAGCACCTTCTCCTCCCCTTTATTCAATTGATAAAACCAGGCATCGCACATCTCCATATTGGCTAGTATGTTGCGGTGGCTGAGCATGACGCCTTTTGGCGTGCCTGTCGTGCCTCCGGTATACTGCAGGACGGCAATGTCGTGGGCCGGATCGATTTCAATCCCCGGCGGACCGCTTGGAACGGGGCGTTTCATGATGGTTCGCAAGAGGTGTGTCGTCTCATTTTCATTGATCTCAACCGACATTTGATTCTCTTTTTTTTGCACGATTGGGTACAGCAGATTTTTAGGGAAAGGCAGGTAATCTTTTATGCTTGTCGCAATGATGTGCCGGATATTTGACAGCGCTTTCATTTTATATGCCGCCGGGTACAGCATGTCAAGCGTAATGATGATGGTTGCCCCGCTGTCATGAAGCAGATGTTCAAGCTCCCTTTCCGTATACAGCGGATTTGTCTGGACGACGATGCCGCCGGAGAAAAGAACGCCGTAATACGCGATAACCGCCTGCGGGCAGTTCGGCAGCATGATCGAGACTCTGTCTCCTTTTTGAATGCCGAGTGACAGCAGGTAATCTGCCATTTTTAAAGCGTCCTCATAAACTTGCCGGTACGAACATTTTTTTCCGAGAAAATGAATCGCTGTTTTTTCAGAAAACTGTTGGGCGGATTGTTGCAGGATGGAATGGAGTGTTTGATCTTCAAATTGCAGCTCGTGAGGAATTTGTTCGGGATAATGACGCAGCCACGGTTTTTCAGTCGGCATAAGCTCCCCCCTTTTAAACAATATATTCTTGATTTCAGTATATCAAAACAATATTCAGAAAGTAATGATATTTTTTCTTTTTAAAAAAGGCGCCCTTTTAAAGGACACCTTTTTCAAGCATAAAAGATCATATAAATCAGGCCGATAACCACAAATACCCCAGCTGTGAAAAACAGGACTTTCGCTAATTTCTCCATGTTGATCCCCTTTAGATACCCGAAGCCACGACAAATGACAGGCCGACTGAAATGACGAATGAAATGAAGCCGACTGCGCGGTTGTCGTTTTCAATCTCCTTGTCAATTTTAAAGCGCGGCGTCAGAAATTCAAAAATGAAGTAGCCGATCAAAAGCAGGATAAAACCGAACAGCCCCCACCCCATCATTTGCAGCAGGGAATTATGCTGGCTGATCGATTTTTGCAGCACGTTGGCGATGCCTAAAATTTTTCCGCCTGTTGCCATCGCGACCGCCACGTTTCCTTTTTGAATCTCCTCCCAATTTTTATAGGTGGTGACGAGTTCAAACACAGATAAAAATATCACAAGACACAAAACGGAAACACTATAGTACGCGGCAATTTCCACAAGGTCGTTCTCCCAAAACTCTTTCATCCTTCTAGACTCCCTTTTTTATTTTAATTCGACAATGGTGACGCCTGATCCTCCCTCTCCCGCTTCGCCGAACCGGGAGTTTTTCACATTGCGGTGGGATTTCAAGAGGTCCTGAACGCCTTTTCGGAGGGCGCCGGTTCCTTTTCCGTGGATGATCGAGACTCTTGGATAGCCCGCAAGCACCGCATCATCCAAGTATTTTTCAACCCGGTGAAGCGCATTTTCATACCGCTCCCCCCTAAGGTCGAGTTCGAGCGAGACGTGATAATCTTTTCCTTTGACGGCGGCGATCGTTTTTTGTTTTTCGGGTTCAGGTGCCGATTTCAGGAATTCCAGATCCTTTTCCTTAACCTTCATTTTCAGAATGCCGATTTGAACATTCCATTCGGCCGCACCCGTTTTTTCGAGCAGCGTTCCTTTTTGGCCAAAGGTTAAAACCTTGACTTCATCGCCCGGTTTTAATTCGCGCTTGTCCGTTTTTTTCTGAGCCGGCTTTTTCGCTTTTTCAAACGAAGGCACCGCTTCTTCAAGGCGTTTTTTCGCCTCGATCAGCTCATGGTCTTTAAATGCTTTATGGTCTTCCTTGATCATGCGGAGCGACTGGATGATCTCGTCTGCTTCTTTCATCGCTTCTTTGACTTTTTCAGCGGCTTTTTGCTCCGCTTCTTCATAGAGCCTGTCTTTTTTCTCCTGCCATTCGCTGATCTGCTGCTGGAGGTCGCGGTGAAGGGCTTCAGCCTCCGCGCGGATGGCTTCTGTCTCGTTCAGCTCCGCCTCGGCGCGCTTTTTGCTGTCTTCCAGCGATGCGATCATCGTATCAACTTCATTATGTTCGGCCGTCATCTCCGCTTTTGCGCGGCCGATCAGGTAATCAGGCAGCCCGAGGCGCTTCGAAATTTCGAACGCATTGCTTCGGCCGGGCACTCCGATTAACAGCTTGTAGGTTGGTGACAGTGTATCGATATCAAATTCGACGCTTGCATTAATGACATTTTCGCGATTGTAGCCGTATGCCTTCAGCTCAGGGTAATGAGTCGTGGCAATGACGCGCGCGCCAGTCTGGCACACCTCGTCAAGGATGCTGATCGCAAGGGCCGCGCCTTCCTGCGGGTCTGTCCCGGCGCCGAGCTCGTCAAAAAGCACAAGGCTGTTTTCCGTCATGTCTTTCAAAATATCGACGATGTTGACCATATGTGACGAGAACGTACTTAAGCTTTGTTCGATTGACTGTTCATCGCCGATATCGGCAAATACTTGATCAAATATGGCGGTTTCTGATCCTTCTTCCGCCGGTACGTGCAATCCCGACTGCGCCATAATGGTCAAAAGCCCGAGCGTTTTAAGCGTCACCGTTTTACCGCCCGTGTTCGGGCCCGTGATGACAATTGTCGTATATTCTCCGCCGAGCTCAATATCATTCGGAACGACTTCATCCAGGGGCAAAAGCGGGTGGCGGGCTTGAATCAGGCGGACATAGCCGTCAGCGTTGACAGCCGGTTTAACCGCTTTTGTCGCTTTGGCGTATTTTGCTTTTGCAAAAATAAAGTCCAGCGTCTGAAGCACTTTGACATCGTGAAAGAGTTCATTTGTGTGCTCTGCCGTCTTTTCTGTCAGGACGCGCAAAATCCGTTCAATCTCCTGTTTTTCGTTTACTTTCGCCTGGCGAAGCGCATTGTTCATATCGACAATCGCCTGAGGCTCGATAAACAATGTCGCGCCGGAAGACGACTGATCGTGCACGATTCCTCCGTAGCTTGATCTGTACTCCTGTTTAACAGGGATAACGAAGCGGTCGTTGCGAATTGTGATGATCGTATCCGACAGCATTTTTTGCGCAGATGAAGAACGCAACATTGATTCCAGCCGGTCCCTGATTCTTGATTCAAGCGTCCGCAGCTGCGTCCTGATTCCCCTTAACGTCTCAGATGCATGGTCTAGCACTTCTCCATGATCATCGATGCACGAATTGATGTCTCTTTCCAATTCGGAAAGCGGAATGAGCTTTTCTGCATATTGGTGAAGACAAGGAATCTCAACCCCGTCTTCGAACAGGCCTTCGAGAAAATGCTTCATCTGTTTTGCTGCGTATAGCAGACCCGATATTTCGGTCAATTCCGCCGGGCTTAAAATGCTGCCGATTTCCGCCCTTCTTAACGCTTTTCTAATGTCGGTAAGGCCGCCGAAAGGGGCGTTTCCTTTTAAACGCAGGACGGTTCCTGCTTCATCGACTTCTTCCTGCAGCTTTTTGACTTCTTCGAGCGAACGGGAAGGTTTGAGTTCCAAAAGCATTTCCTTCCCTAAAGAAGATGCCGCATGCTCTGTGAGCTGTTCTTTTACTTTATGAAATTCAAGTGCTGATAGCGCTTTTTGCTGCAACGTCCATTAAACCTCCTTAAGATCGATGGCGCGACAAAAATGCCTGGACTTCTTCAAAGGAGCGGGTATTTAATACATTGGCCTTTGGCGTCCATCCTTTTCTCGCTGCCGTAACGCCCGTTTTCATATCGTCAAGCATCGCTGTGTTGTGGGCATCCGTATTAATAACGAGTGTCACTCCGGCAGCATTCGCTTTCATCAAGTGTTCCATCCTGAGATCGAGCCGCGCTGGATTTGCGTTCAGTTCCAAGGCGGTATTCGTTTTCTTCGCAAGCTCGATCAGCTGGTCAATATCGACTTCATAACCCGCCCTTCTTCCGATCAGACGGCCGGTCGGATGAGCGATAATGTCAACGTGCTGATTCATCAGTGCGGTTTCAAGCCGCTTCATGATGACATGCTGCGGCTGTGAAAAGCTTGAATGGATCGAAGCAATGACAAGGTCCATTTCCGCCAGCAGCTCATCGTCATAATCTAGCGTTCCGTCAGGCAGGATGTCCATTTCCACGCCTTTAAAAATATGAAAATCGGTCAATTCCTTATTCAGTTCATCAATTTCCTTCGCCTGCATGCGCAGGCGCTCAGGCGTCAAACCGCCTGCCACTTTTAAATACTGGGAATGGTCTGTGATCGCCATATAGCGGTACCCTTTTGCCATGCAGGCTTCCGCCATTTCCCTGATCGAAAAAGCACCGTCGCTCCAAGCCGAGTGCATATGAAGGTCTCCTTGAATATCCTCGGCGGAAACGAGTCCGATGTCATCGCGGTAGTCCTCGACTTCTCTTCCTGTCTCCCGCAGTTCGGGCGGAATAAACGGAAGCCCGAAATGGGCGAAAAACTCTTGTTCGCTTGAGAAGGTTTTAATTTCTCCAGTTTCAACGGTTTCGACGCCGTATTCACTGATTCTTTCGCCTTTTTCTTTGGCAAGCTGGCGCATTTTGATATTGTGGTCTTTTGATCCGGTAAAATGATGGAGCGTCGTTGGGAACTGTTCCTCCGTCACCAGCCGGAAATCCGCACTGATTTCGTATTCAAAGGCAAATGTGAGAGACACTTTCGTATCTCCTGCGGCAATGACCTCCTTGATGTTCGAAAGCTTCAGGAGTCCTTCCCTGACAAGTTCCGGATCAGTGACAGCCATAATGTAATCGAGGTCTTTCACCGTTTCTTTGGCACGGCGCAGGCTTCCAGCCCGCGAAAACTTGATGAGGCCCTGGAGCCCTTCAAGCTGTTCTTCGATGATTTCAGCGACAGCCAAAGCGACCGCGATCGGGTACCGTTCAGGGCGTTTCCCCGCTTCACCTAAAGCCTGCAGGATTTTTTCTTCCGTTTTTTTGCCGAATCCGGCAAGCCCCTGAACCTTTTGCTGTTCGCATGCCTCTTTTAAAGACGCCGCATCACAGACGCCGAGCTCCTGATACAGCTTGGCGATTTTTTTGCCGCCGAGGCCCGGCAGCTTCAAAAGCGGGACAAGTCCTTCCGGAACCTCTTCCTTTAATCGTTCAAGCGTACCGGACGCTCCCGTGTCCATATATTCCTTGATGACGGCATACGTGCCTTTGCCGATCCCTGACAGGGACATCATATCATCGATCTCCGAGAGGCTCCGGTCGTCTTGTTCAAGAGCTGCCGCAGCCTTTCTGAAAGCGGAGATCTTAAACGGGTTATCCCCTTTTAGTTCCATATATATCGCAATCGTTTCAAGCAATTTGATGATATCTTTTTTATGCATGCTGTTCACCTCTTGTTTCCCCTCGTTCATCCTGCTTCAATCATACAAATTTTTGGCTGATCCTACAACAAACAGGCCTATTCGACAGTTTTCGGGGTTCTCAAGAGCCCCGAAAAAAACTTCCCTACAAACAGAGAAGTTTTTACAAAGATCCGTACTGATGCAGCAGATTGTTTAACATGTTTGATAAAAACGGTGTTTTATGAATGATCAAATCAGCCATCACCGAACCGGCCATCATGTTTTGCAGAACATCGATCGGCAGAAGCGTTCCGATGAACAGAACGACAAACACGAACAGATAGATTTCCGCAAAACCGAGCACGGCTCCAAGTACTTGGTTGATCTGTTTGAGAACCGGTATGCTTGCAACGGCATCCAGAAACGATGCGGCAATTCTCAAAAGGATAATCGTCAGGAAAAAGAGAATCAAAAACGCAATCATATTGTAATAAGCGCCTTCAAGGCTTCCGTTTACAAACGCCAGCGCAGACTGGCCGCCCGTAAAGTCGGGAGACGGAATCCAGCCGAGCTTAGGTGCAAGGTCGCCGTAATAGGTTGCGGCCACAGCGATCGCTGCGATAAACGTAACCAAACGGATAAACTGGCGGATAAACCCTCTTTTGAGTCCAATAAACAAACCGGACAAAAGCAAAATGATAATGATGATATCTAGCATCGTGATGTTCAATCCTTTTCTTTAATTTGTCCTTTTAATCTCTCAAGCTCTTCCTTCAGCTTCAAATAATCGTGAACCACATTTACAGCCGTCAAAACGGCCAGTTTATTTATATCAAGATACGGATTTTTTTCGTTGATTTCTCTCATTTTATCATCCACAATCGAGGCAACGTGCCTCATATGGCTCTTGCTCTCATCGCCGATAATTGTGAATTGCTGACCGTAGATGTCAACTGTTGTTTTCGTTTTTTGACCATCAGACAACGTTTCTCCTCCATTCCAATTATGCGAGAATCCTAGTCTATATCATAACATGTTTAGAGATTGAATGGAAAGACGAGCCCTCCGCTGTTATGATACACTTATAAAAACAATGATTTAGCCTGTTTAAGCAGCTAATAAAGGAGATTAGAACGTGTCACATTCTGTTTTAAAAGTTCCCCCGTCTGTTATTGAACGGATGCAAAGCCACTACGGGCCTCACATGACTTCCCTTTCCGTACAGGGCGCGGTTTTCCAGGCCAAACCACAGGGCTGCACCATTACAGCATACCGGTCGGGGAAGGTGCTGTTCCAAGGAAAAAACGCGGAAAAGGAAGCGGAGCGCTGGACGGCGGATGCTGAAACACCGGCTGCCAAAAAGCCCGCATCCAAAAAAAGCATCCCGTCCGTCTATCAGCCGCCTGAAGGCATCGGTTCCATGTCTGTGATCGGCTCCGATGAAGTCGGGACAGGCGATTATTTCGGTCCGATCACCGTCGCGTGCGTATACGCTGACAAGGTAAAGCTGCCGCTGTTAAAGGAACTCGGTGTTAAAGATTCAAAAAACTTAAAAGATCCGCAAATCGTTCAGATCGCGCGCGACTTAATCAAGACAGTTCCTTACAGCCTGCTCGTCTTGAGAAATGAAAAGTATAATGAAATGCAGGAAAAAGGGATGAGCCAGGGAAAAATGAAGGCCCTTCTCCACAACCAGGCGATCGGCAACCTTCTCAAAAAATTGGACGGAACCCGGCCCGAAGCGATTTTAATCGACCAGTTCGCAGAACCTGCCGTCTATTTTAAACACCTGGCCGGCAAAACCGCCATCAAAGAACGTACATATTTCAGTACAAAAGCTGAAGGCATCCACCTTTCAGTCGCAGCGGCCTCGATCATCGCACGCTATTCATTTTTAATGGAGATGGATAAGCTTTCGAAAGAAGCCGGGATGACGCTCCCGAAAGGAGCGGGTCCGCTCGTCGATGAAGCGGCGGCAAAGCTGATCAAGAAACACGGCGAAGGCGCATTGAGGGTATTTACAAAGCTGCACTTTGCAAATACGCAGAAGGCGAAGCGGATTGCGTCGAGGTGATAAGCATTAAAAGGGGGACTTCCGGCTGTCGGAGGTCCCGTCGCTTTACATGACCTTAAACATTTTTTCATTTGAATGCGCTGTCTAAATTGAATTCCATATACCATATCTCCTGTAACCGAGGGATAAAGTTTCGTTTGATATCAAGAAAAAGAATTTTTGTATATCGAAAACCTACGGGGAACCAATATTATAGTTTTTAACTAATTCTCCCTATCTGTATCCATTTTCAAACAGTGAATATTCCATCGTTAGAAGATAAAATATTCTCTCTTCATGTTAAACACTTTTAAATAAATTGAAAAATCAGAAAAACGGTCTGTACTTCCTTTGAGGAAAATGGTATATTTTTTCTGTATTTGAATATATATACAGGAGTTGGAAGCCATGCAAAAGTCTCGTTTTTGGGTAGTTTGCATCACGATGCTTCTTACTATTAATCTTTTCCCTCTGTATCAGGCCTCTGCTGAAGAAGAATTTACTGAAGTGCTTGATGAAAATTCCGAATATTACGAACTTGGTGAGTCTGTTAAAATCGAAGGAGTTTTAGAGCCCGCAACGGCAAGCAGTGATTTTCAGGTTAGTTGCATAGCTTGTGTTAATAACAGATACGTAGTGAAGACAATAAAGGGCCCTACCAAGGTAAAAAAACGTGTAAGGTTTTTAACCTCTTCTTGGGCAAAAGCCTCTAGCTATACCTGGAGTAAAACTCAATCTGCCAGCTCCACTGTATCATCTAATGTGGGGATTAGCGCCAAAGGGATATCAAGTCAGTTAGGGGTTTCTAATACAGTAACCACTTCTTATTCAGTTGCAATCACAATTCCCGCTAATAGTAAGAAATATAGTAAACTTGCATTCTATAGTGATTACAACAAACGGTATGTAAGAGTAAGAAATTATTTAGGAAACTCCCTTATAAGTACAAAGTATGCTTACCATTATGCTCCGCGTAAAGATACATACTTGCAAGTTGTCTATAAATAAAATATAAAGAGGTAAAGGAGTCACCATGTCAAAAATAAAATGGATCATCACGCTCTCCATATGCGCAGCTCTGGCATTTTCTCTCTTTATTTTCTTCAACAAGGCGAATTTTACAGAGGCCAGCGAAAATAAAGAAAACGGGCTTTTCTTTGCTCAAAACTATATCAGCTATGCGATGGAAGACGAGACGATGTCGTTTAACATTTTCGGCCTGCAAAAAGCAAACACCGGCATTCCGATAAGCGGTGATACGGTTACGTCGCTCGCTTTTGATAACGATCATATTCAAATCAGCGATTACAAGGTTGAAACAGGGATTCGCCATAAAGGCTATACGCTCGTCAACATCATCGTTGACGTCCGAATCTCAAGCGATAAACCGGAAAAAGCTGATCAGCTGCTGATATCTTTTAACGGACGTGATGCAGAAGCATTTCAAATCGGAAAGATTACCCTTCAAAACGATCATAATGTTCGAAGCGGTGACCTGTCGCCTGCTGGCCAGTATACTGCAGGATATCCAAAACCGTCCTTGGACGTTCGGCTGAAAAACAACCTGGCAAAAGATATCTCCCTTGAAAAGATCACCGATCTAAACGGCGTCATGACGTATTCATTTGACAAGAGGACCGCCATCCAAGCTAAACAAAGCAAACACATCGTCGTCCCGGCTTTTGATATGACAGGGGAATATGATTTTTATACGGTCACTCCTGTTTTACGTTACACTGCAGCAGGGAAGCCTCATCGATACAGCTTGCCCGGTGTACTGTACGGAGCTTTAGACTCCGATGTAGAAAAAATCGAACGGATGCTGAAGCGTCCATAGTTACTGCAAAAAAGCCGGTCTCTGGCTATTATGGTTCGGGACGGCTTTTTCTTTATCCTCTAAAAAACAGCTGATACATACCCCCAGAGTCTTTCTTTGATCGCTGCCATTTCAATTACGATAGCCGCAAGTTTTTGTAAAACTCAAATTTTTCTCTCGTTTGACCGAACATTTTGACGTTTTCAAAGATTACTTTTTTTAAAACCCAGATATCAGGGTTAAAAGACCTGAAAAAAGAAAGATTCACATGACCATAGACGGTAATTAAAAGGGAATGCCGAATAGACCTATATAAATCTTCCTCATTTTGGATGGTTAGCAGGAATTCTTAGTTAACTGGACGAATCTTTAGTCTGTTAAAAACTAAGGAGGAAATTTTTCAAATGAAAAAACGGTCTTTATTCTTTACTTTATTGCTTTCTGCAAGTTTAATACCTGGGGCGGCCGGAGTCGCGGAAACGGGCGGTCATAAGCATACTCATGAAGCAAAAGGGATTTATAAGGAAGCATTGCCTAAACCTAAGGAAGGTTATAAAGATTTAACAGGCAAAGTTCACATTGAAAAAACAACGAAAACAAAAGTGCTGGATGAGAAAGGAAATGAAACGAGTACGATCACATTTAAAAAGAATGTAAACAACGGTAAATTTTCGACTCAGGCAAGCACGGGCAAGCAAAAGATAAGTGTCCTCGCGGTGGCTGATAAGCAGTACCGGCAGAAACACAAAGACTGGAAAACGAGAATCGTCAACATCGTTGAAGAGGCGGACGAAATGTTTAACCGCGACCACGATATTGATTTTGTCGTGGAAGCTGTTGCCCCATGGAGTTCTTCCGGAAGCAATGCCTCTGACATTCTTGACAACCTGGCGGACAAATTCGAAGGACGGCCTTATAAATTCGTAGCCGGCTTTACAGCCAACGACAATTTTGAAGCGGGCGGCATCGCTTTTCAATACCCTGTTAAACCGGACGGTCCTGCTTTCAGCGTCACGTTCGACCTGGGAACGGAAAATACGGCAAAAGCACAAAGACACGAATTTTCCCATAATTTCGGGGTGGAGCATGATCCGCAAGGAAGCGGCATCCGTTGCATTATGAACTACGATTACGCATACACCGTCGATGTCTGGGATGCGGAACACAACAGCCTGATCGAGAAAAATAAAGTTTGGTATCAATAGTTATAAAAAGGCGTCTCCGCATAAAGCGGAGACGCCTTTTTTGTACTGCAGCCGGGCAGCCTCAATTGGGCTGGGAACCGGTTATCCTCTCAATACAGCCTGATACGCATCCTCCAGTGCCTTCAGCACCTGGTCGTGAACTTTTGTCACTTCTTCTTCAGTCAATGTTTGTTCAGGATTCAAATATTGCAGGCTGAAGGCGACAGATTTCTTGCCTTCTTCCATGTGCTCGCCTTCGTAGACGTCAAAGACATGGACTTCTTTGAGCCATTTGCCGCCTGCTGTTTTGATGACGTCCTCAAGCTGACCGGCCGCTGTTTCTTTGTTTACAACAAGCGCGATATCCCGAGTAACAGAAGGATACTTCGGAATTGGTGTATACGTGATCTCCGGTACATCCAATCGAAGGAGCTCGTGCAGGTCCAGTTCAAACACATACGTGTCGCTCAGATCCAGCTCTTTTTCAACTGACGGATGCAGCTGGCCGATGAAGCCGACTAATGAGCCGTTATGCAAAATATTGGCCGTCCGCCCAGGATGAAGCTCTTTTCTTTCAGATTGAGCGAATTCGATGCCTTCGGTGATGCCGAGCTTTTCCAACAGACCCTCGACGATGCCTTTTACGACGAAGAAATCAACCGGCTTTTTCTCGCCCTGCCAGAGGTTTTTATGCCACAGGCCTGTCACGGCTCCGGCGACGTGTTCTTTTTCGACCGGTTTCGTATGTTCTTCGGCTTTCAAGAAAACTGAACCGACCTCATAAAAAGCTGCAGAATCGGACTGCCGTGCCAGGTTGTATGCGACCGAATCAAGCAGATTAGGAAGCAGGCTGTGCCTCAGCACGCTTCTTTCCTCGCTCATCGGCAGCGAAAGGATCGTTTTAAACGATTTTTCCAATGCGTAAGCCGTTGCTTTTTTATCGTTTGTTAGTGAGTATGTGATCGCCTGGGAAAGGCCTGCTCCTTCCAGAAAGCGTCTTACTTTTCTGCGCTTGTCCTGATAAGGTGTCAGTCCGCCCGCAAAGCCTGTTACTTCCGGCAGTGTCGACGGAATGTTGTCATATCCGTACAGTCTTGCGACCTCTTCGATCAAATCTTCTTCAATCGCAATATCGCCTCTTCTTGACGGAACCGTCACGACCAGTTCCCGTTCAGCGTCTTCAACTGCAAAGCCGAGCCTTTCAAAAATGTTGACCATTTCTTCTTTGCTGATGGACATGCCGAGAACCTTCGTCACTTTATCAACGGAAAGACGGATGACTTCCTCTTTGATGTCAAGATGGTTTTCTTCAACCGTACCTTCTAAGACGGTTCCTCCGGCATACCGGCTGATCAAATCTGCCGCGCGTTCTGCAGCGAGGCGCACCCGTGCAGGATCGATGCCCTTTTCAAAGCGGACGCTTGATTCGCTGCGAAGACCGAGATCCTTTGATGCTTTGCGAACGGTCTGACCGTTAAAATACGCGGCCTCAAGCAGCACTGTCGCCGTATCTTCGCGGACTTCGGAGTCCGCTCCGCCCATTACGCCTGCGACTGCCTGCGGAAGAGAACCGTTTGTGATGACAAGATGCTCAAGCGTCAATGTTCTTTCTTGTTCATCAAGCGTCGTTATCGTTTCATTTTCGTACGCTTTGCGGATGACGACCTCTTTTGAGCCAAAGCGGTCATAGTCAAACGCGTGCAGCGGCTGACCGTATTCGAGCAGAACAAAATTCGTAATATCGACGACATTGTTGTGCGGTCTGATGCCGGCATTGATCAGCTTCGTCTGCATCCAAAGCGGCGACGGGCCGATTTTGACGTTTTTAATGATTTTTGCCGCGTACAAAGGATTGGCTTCTGTATCTTCAATTTTGACGGAAATATAGTCCGCCGCTTTTTCGGCGCCTGCCTGATAAGCCGTCTCAGGAAGCTTGACTTCGCGGCCGAGAATCGCAGCCACTTCATAGGCAACGCCGAGCATGTTCATGGCGTCGGCGCGGTTTGGCGTCAGTCCCAGTTCGAGAACCGCATCGTCGAGCGCCAGGCTTTGAAGAGCGTCCGCACCGGTTTCCGCATCGCCCGGGAAGACGAAGATGCCTTCCGCATATTCTTTCGGCACAAGCTTGCCTTGAATGCCAAGCTCCTGCAAAGAGCAGATCATGCCGTTAGACACTTCCCCGCGAAGCTTCGCTTTTTTGATTTTAAAATTGCCGGGCAATACCGCACCAACCGTGGCGACGGCTACTTTTTGCCCTCTGTCCACGTTCGGAGCCCCGCAGATGATCTGGACAGGCTCTTCTTCGCCGATATCGACGAGGCATTTATTCAACTTGTCGGCGTTCGGATGCTGTTCGCGCTCCAGCACATGTCCGATGACAACGCCTTTCATTCCTTCTCCTTTATATTCGATGCCTTCCACTTCAATTCCGCTTCTCGTAATCTTTTCAGCGAGAATCTCGGGAGTCATCCCATCTAAATCCACGTATTCCTGCAGCCATTTATATGAAACAAACATCACGCGTCCTCCTCTTTAAGCCTGTTTAAATTGAGATAAAAATCTGACATCGTTCGTATAGAAATGACGAATGTCGTCAATGCCGTATTTCAGCATCGCGATCCGTTCAACACCCATTCCAAATGCAAATCCCTGATATTGTTTGGAATCGAATCCGGCCATTTCGAGCACGTTCGGATGCACCATTCCGGCGCCGAGAATTTCGATCCAGCCCGTTTGTTTACAAACGGAGCAGCCTTTGCCTCCGCATTTAAAGCAGGAAACATCGACTTCGACAGACGGCTCTGTAAACGGGAAGAAGCTTGGACGCAGTCTGATTTCGCGCTCTTCGCCGAACATCTTTTTCGCGACCGTTTCAAGCGTTCCTTTTAAGTCGCTCATGCTGATATCGCGGTCAACGCAGAGACCTTCAATCTGCATAAACTGATGGGAGTGTGTCGCATCATCGTTGTCGCGGCGGTATACCTTGCCGGGGCAGATGATTTTGACAGGGCCTTTGCCTTTATGCTTTTCCATCGTGCGCGTCTGGACGGGAGACGTCTGCGTCCTCATCAGCGTATCTTCCGTAATATAAAAACTGTCTTGCATATCGCGGGCCGGATGCTCTTTCGGAAGGTTGAGCGCTTCGAAGTTATAATAGTCGGTTTCTACTTCAGGACCCTCTTCCACCGAATATCCCATGCTGATAAACAAGTCTTCGATTTCTTCAATAACGATCGTCAGCGGATGCCGTGCTCCTGTTTTTACAGGGCTTCCCGGAAGCGTCACGTCAATCGTCTGTTCTTTCAGCTTCCTTTTCACCTCTTCTTCCTCTAGGCGGGCATTTTTTTCGGCAATCGCCGCGGCGATTTTTTCTCTTACTTCGTTCGCCAAGGCGCCCATTTTCGGCCTTTCTTCAGCGGACAGCTTTCCCATTCCCCGAAGCACTTCTGTGATCGGTCCCTTTTTTCCCAGGTACGCAACGCGGACATCGTTGACTTCTTTTAATGAACCAGCGGCTTCCACTTTTTCAACCGCTTCTTTCTCAAGCCGTTTCAGCTCTTCCTGCATCTTAAAAACTCCTCCTTTTATGTAGCAACCTGTTATTTTAGGCAATAAAAAAAGCCCCTTTCATAATGAAAGGGACGAATCGTGGCCGTGGTACCACCCTTTTTTAAAACAAAGCAAAAAAGCTTTGCTACTTACTTCATTGGCATAACGGAATGAATCCGGTTCACCTTTACACATCCCTCGAGAGACGCGGTCCCGGTGACAACTCAAGAGGTGAAGCGTTTTTCCGGCCTGCCATAAAAATGCTTGCAGTCTAAGGCATTTTCTCCCTAAATGGCGACATGTGAAAAAACGGAGCCTCTATCACTGTTTTTAAACATATTACATTCATTATAGTGAATTACATGATCCTGTGCAACCGGTTATCCGTGGAGATGATAAAGAAGGACCGCGGCTGCGGCCGCCACATTCAGCGACTCCGCTTTTCCGTAGATCGGAACGTACAGATTTTGGTCGGTCTGTGCGAGGAGATCCGGATCGACCCCCGATCCTTCGTTTCCGATCAATAGCGCAAATGACTGCGACGGCTCCGCTTCTCTAAATGGCACGGCATCCTGCAGCGCTGTGCCGTAAACCGGGACGCTTTTTCCCTTTAGCTCTTCAATCAGCTCCGAAAGCTCGCGTTTTAAAATCGGAATGTGAAAATGCGAACCTTGAGCCGATCTGAGCGTTTTGGCATTGTAGGGGTCGACAGTGCCTTGTCCGATCACAACGGCATCGATCCCCGCCGCGTCTGCCGTCCGGATGATCGTCCCTAAATTGCCCGGATCTTGCACAGCATCCGCAAGCAGCAGCTTTTCGTATTGAAAAGGTCCGCTTTCAGGCATTCGGCATACAGCGGCGACAGCCTGGGGTGTCTCTGTTTCGGCAATCGCCGAGAAAGCATCGTCGCTCAAAATATAGCGGGCAACAGACTCATCAAGCGCGGCCGGGAAATCCGCTTCGTCTCGGACCATGATTTCTTTCACAACACCCGGTGTCTTCAGCGCTTCCTCAACGAGATGCTCGCCTTCTATTAAGAAAGTATTGGTTTTTGTCCGCTCTTTTTTCGTATGAAGTTTTTTCCAATCCTTCACTTTTTGATTTTTGGCTGATTCAATTCGTTTCAAATCGTTTTGACTCCTTTGTCTCGCAATAGTCACATTATATCTCATCAATGATACATAATAAACCCGAAAGCGAGGCAGAATATAGAAAATCAGATGATGAAATGGAGTGAAAAAAGATGGATTTGAATTTGCGCCATGCCGTTATTGCCAATGTATCAGGAAACTCGCAAGAAGAGCTTGAGCACACGATCGTCGATGCGATCCAAAGCGGTGAAGAAAAAATGCTTCCGGGATTAGGTGTGTTGTTCGAGGTCATCTGGCAGCACGCAACTGAATCGGATAAAACTGAAATGCTTGAGACATTGGAACAAGGATTAAAAACGAAATAAACCGGCGGCCTGAAACGGCCCCGGTTTATTTTCATCCTGGAATAGAAGGCTCCATCCGCAATGCCGGATCGCGCCAAATCTCCGTCCATTTTTTAATGGCAGCCGCCATGATCACCAGCCCCAGCAGCAGCATAATAATTGATAAAATGCCGTTTAAAACGCTGAAACCGGCAGCTTCCGCATTAAAATAAACGTTTTTGATCATCCAGTATCCCGCATAGTTGACCGTTACGTACAAATAAGCGAGCGGAATGAGACAAGTCAGCATATAACGCCGTTTGTCCGCTATTTTTAAAATGACCGTCGCGCCGATAATTAAACCGACGGATGCCATCAGCTGGTTGGATACGCCAAACAGCGCCCAAATCGAGCTGATGTCGCCTGAATACAGCAAATACCCCCACATGAAACAGGCAACGGCGCTCGCTGCGACCGAACCCGGAAGCCAGTCCGTTTTTTTCAGCGGTTTGTACACTTCTCCGAAAAAGTCTTGAATCAAATAACGCGCCACCCTTGTACCGGCATCAATCGCCGTTAAAATAAAGACGGCTTCAAACATGATGACAAATTGAAAAAAGTAAGAGGCCAAATGGCTGAAAAACGGAATATCCGTAAAAATATAAGCCATGCCGACGGCAAGGGTAACAGCTCCGCCTGTTCTTCCTTCAAGATCGAGACCGATTTCACGGCTGAGTTCAGGCAGGTGGACGACATTCATGCCAAGCGTCCGAAAGACTTCAGGCGAACTGTTGATGGCAAAATAATCGCCCGGCTGCAATGCCGTTGCCGCGATCAGCGCCATGATGCCGACAAGACACTCAACGAGCATCGCCCCAAAGCCGACGAATTTCATATCGCTCCACTTATCAAGCATTTTCGGCGTCGTGCCTGAACCGACAAACGCATGGAAGCCGGAAATCGCACCGCAGGCGATCGTAATTGAAATAAACGGCCAAACCGGACCAGGCGATACAGGTCCCCCTCCGCCCGTAAACTCGGTAAACGCCGGAAACGGAATCGCCGGATTGACGACGAACACCCCGGCAATCAAAGCGATAAACACCCCGATCTTCATGAAGCTGCTCAAATAATCGCGCGGCGCGAGCAGCAGCCATACAGGGAGCGCAGCTGCAAAAAATGCATAGACAGGAAGTGCGACAGCAAGCGTTTTCGTATCAAGCGTCAAGGCGTCTCCAAGCGGCGTTTCCGCGATGGACGGTCCGATGAAGACACCGGCCATCAGTAAAATAAATCCGCCGGTTGACGCTAATTTTAAGTTGCCTGTCTTTTTATAAAATAAACCGACCCCCATCGCGATCGGAATTGTAATCGCAACGGCGAACGTCCCCCACGGATTGCGTTCAAGCGCATGAAGCACGACCATCGACAGCCCCGCCATCGTGATCGTAATAATAAACAGCATCGCAAGCCCCGTGCAAAATCCCGCAACAGGCCCGAGCTCTTCTTTCGCCACTTCTGAAAGCGACTTTCCCTTCCTCCGCATGGACGCAAATAAAACGACAATATCATGCACGGCTCCCCCGATCACCGCTCCGATCAAGAGCCACAACAGCCCCGGCAAGTAGCCGAACTGCGCCGCCAAGATCGGCCCGACAAGCGGCCCCGCGGCTGCGATGGCCGCAAAGTGGTGGCCGAAAGACACCCATTTGTTCGTCGGCACATAATCTTTGCCGTCTTTCTGGAGATGGGCAGGAGTCGGCTTGTCATCATCAACCTTCAACACTTTCACCATCATAAATGTTCCGTACAAACGATAGGCGATCGCCAAAATACAGATGGAAGCGATCACAATTGTTATTGCATTCATCCAATTCCTCCCCCCTTTGTTTCTTTTTTAACATATCTCATATTTTTTGTAAGCGCAATCATCTTTTTTCGAAAAAAGACACGGCCTCCAACTTCGCTTTTTATGACAGCTTCCTTTTGTTATAGACGAGCACCCGGACCTCTCAGTTTGATTTCATATTCTTATTGACACTTTAGCACGATCGTACTAAAATTGAGTCATGAATACGAAATCACAAAAAAGACGACTGCAAATTATTGAAGACGCTATTCAAGTGCTTGTGGAAGAAGGCTATGCGAATGCCTCGATCGGCAATATCGCGAAAAAGGGGGGAATCAGCAAAGGAGTCGTTACGTATCATTTTCCAAATAAAATGCAGCTTATGAAGACTGTTGTTGAGTATTGCTACGGACTTGCAGCACCTTATATGGAAAAATTCATGGATGGTTCAGACAGTGCGCCGGCGACACTGCGCGCATACATTGAATCAAATCTCAGATTCATGTATGAACACCGGGCTTACGTGACCGCAATCATTGAGGTGGTATCCAACCTACGAACAGAAACCGGTGAGCTGTTTTACCAGAATGAAGATGAATCAATATATGAGCCATTAGTTGAAATTTTTAAGTGGGGACAGGAAACAGAAGGGAGTTTCAGGCAGTTTTCCCCGCACATTATGGCCAGAACCGTCCGAAGCGTCATCGATTCTCTTGGGACCAAAATCGCAAATCAAGATATATCAAATAAGGAAGACATGATATCAGAAATTGTCGATACGTTCGATTATGCAACAAGAAAAATAACTAAATAGGGGGGGCTATCGTGAACACTGGTGAATTTAAAAAATTGGACGGGAAAATTGTTGCCGTACGGAAGCTTGAAGGTGTGATCACTTTATGTGTGTATGCATCCTTGATTCTGGCATTGCTATACTTTACTATCACATTCGGCTGGCCAAAATGGATATTGGCTGTCACATTATGTTTAGCTGTTGCCTCGGTACCGTTTGAACTTTATCTTTTGCCGAAGTGGAAATATCACTTGTGGCGATACCACCTAAGTGAAGTAAGTATTCAAATCCATAAAGGGATCATTTTCAGACGAAAAGTATTAATTCCTATGGGGAAAGTCCAGCATGTCGAAGCAAAACAAGGTCCTATTTTAAAAAAGTACAATTTATATACAGTGACTTTATCAACGGCAGCCGGCAGCCACGACATTCTGGGATTGGCCGAAGGAACAGCCGATTCGATCCGCAAAGAAATTGAAGCCTATGCGAGGTTAAGCGATGAACAAGTCTGACACATTGATCAAACATCGTCTCCATCCGGTTTCCGTCCTTTACTTTATCGCTACAGCGATCAAAGAATCATTTTCCTTTATTTGGTTATTTCCACTACTCGTATTATGTATTCATAAACTGGGCGGTGACATTCCCGCTTTCCTCATCAATATCACTTTAGGCTCATGCCTTATCCTGTCGTTTTTCGTGATTGGTGTATTAAAATGGCGGTCATTTACCTACCAAATACATGAGAAAGCGATATATGTTGAATCCGGTTTGCTTGTCGTCAAGAAAAGATGGGTGCAGCCGGATCGTATACAATCAATTGATTCTGCGATTCGTGTATATGATCATTTATTTTCCACCCGGACTTTGACAATTGAACTTGCCGGAGGAGAAGAATCCGGCATCACACTCAGCTGCATTTCAAAAGAAGAAGAACAGCGCATTCGGACGGCTTTAAAAGCAGAAACAAAAGACAGGCCGAGCGAACATGCTGAAGACTCCATGTTTCAATTATCTAAAAGTAACCTCATTTTACACAGCCTGCTATCGCCTAAAGTCGGAATTGTGTTTACGCTGTTATTACTGGGATTGCTAAAATATATGGATATATCGAAAGAAGGAGACAGGGACACTTTGTTCACCTCCTTATCCGACTGGTTCGGCCCCAACTGGATCATGATCACGGTGGTCTTGATGGCTATTCTATCATTCGCGCTTTCGCTATTACTCACATTTGCAAGTGATTTTCAATTCACATTAAGGAAAAATAGCAAAGGAGAAATTGAGATTGAGCAGGGCCTGTTTGAAAAGAAAAAACGAACGATCGGACAAGACCGGATACAGGCCATTCTCATCATTGAGCGTCCGATTCACCGATTCTTGGGGTATGCAGAAATCAAAGCTGTTGTGATTCGCAATCGTTCAAATGAGCAAAGCAGTAAAACCGTCACCCTACTTCCTTTTGTTAAAAAAGAAAAGGCCGAATCCATGCTTGAACCGTTTACCGGTTACCGCAAAGGAGGCCATCTGCACACGCTCACAAAGGAAGCGAAAATTCACTATATGGTTATGCCATTTATAGCCGGCTGTCTTTTTGCCATACCGATATGGCTGTTTGTACCTTCCGACTATCACAATCTGGCTGCAGTTCTGCCGCTCGGATTATTCAGCCTGGGGTGGATAGGGTATCGGATGATTGGCTGGAATCAAAGCAGCCGTTTTTTAACTTTGCAATACGGAATTTTATCCCGGAAAACGGCAATTATGAAACGCGGACGCATTCAATGGGCATCATTGAGCCAAACATTTATGCAAGAGAGAAAAAACTTAGCATCAATTAAGCTGGCCGTTGCCTCAGGAAAAGAAAATATGAAGTTTTCGATCAGCCACATTCCAATAGAGAGTGCAGCAGATCTTTATCAACATGCCCTTAAAACAAAGGAATAATTTTCAAAACCACCCAAAACCCAGTTGACTAATAGGAATAATAAGAATAAAATAGACACATGCTTCATCTGCTGCCTTTTTTAAGGCGTAATTGGCGGGTATCATCGGATATCCGCCTTTTTTCTGTCAGCATAACGGAACAATAAAAAAATGAACGGCCATGACTAGACAGAAAGCGGCGATCCCTCCGATTCGATTGATGTTTGTTTTGACAAGTGAAGCTGAGAGATGGTGAGACAGCGAAAAAAACAATATGGTGCCGATCAAGATGACGCCCGCCTCTAAAAATGAGTGATTGAGAAACCGGGTCCGATCAAGGACCGCCGTGATAAACAGAAGCCAAAGGTATGCTATAAATGCGTACATCAAAAAGCAATATGCAGCCGAAAAAGACGACTTCATCATATCCCCCCTCCTGTTTTATAGTATTCTCCGACATAAATGCGCACACCTTTTCACACCTAAAAAAACCGGCACAGCGGCCGGATTTTTTAGGTCATCTTTTTTTCATTCTGATCACATTCCAGGAAAGTTTCGGAAGGTGAGCCGTCAGCCTGCCGTCACATACTTTGGCGTCTCCGCCGCTGTGCGGAACGACGTTGTTGCGGTCTTTTTCATTCGTCGCTTTATGATCTTCGTGTTCCAGAACGATGTGCTCAGAGACACTGTACCCTTCAAAGCTTCTCATATCGGCTTCCATTTCAAGGCCGGCGTCAGTTGCGCGGTTGACGGCAAAAACGGTTAATTCTTCGGCTTCTTCATTGAAAACAGACACAGACTCCAGGTACGGCACATCCGTAAAGTCTTTCGCATCATACTTCGGAGACGATACCGCCGTCTGCAATACCGTTCCTCTGCCGTAGACGGAAGCGTGCATAAACGGATAGAAAATGGTCTGACGCCACGCTTCTCCCCCTTTGTCTGTCATAATCGGCGCGATGACATTGACAAGCTGAGCCAGACAGGCGATTTTCACGCGGTCGGCATGCTTGAGCATCGTAATCAGCATACAGCCGACGAGAAGCGCATCCTCAAAGTTGTAGATGTCTTCAAGAAGGTGCGGTGCTTTCGCCCAGCGTTCAGCTTCTTTGTCTTTTTCATTCGAGTGATACCAGACATTCCACTCATCATATGAAAGGTGAATCGTTTTCTTGCTTTTCTTTTTCGCTTTCATATAGTCGCAGACTGAGATGACCGTTTTGATGAAGTGATCCATATCCAGCGATCTCGCCAAATAGTTTGGAAGATCATTGTCACGGTTGCCGTAATACGAGTGAAGCGAGATGTACTCGACATGTTCGTACGTATGGTCAAGCACGGTCGTTTCCCAGTCGATGAATGTCGGCATTCCGCTTCCCGAACTTCCGCAGGCGACGAGCTCGATCGACGGGTCCGTCCATTTCATCACCTTCGCGGCTTCAGCGGCAAGTCTTCCGTATTCGGCTGCAGTTTTATGGCCGATTTGCCATGGACCGTCCATTTCATTGCCGAGGCACCATGTTTTAATTTTATGCGGTTCCTTATATCCGTGGGATTTTCTCAAGTCGCTGTAGTACGATCCTGACGAATGGTTGCAATATTCTACCAGGTTGCGTGCGGCATCAATTCCTCTCGTTCCGAGGTTGACGGCCATATTCACCTCTGCCCCGACAAGCTTTGCCCAATCCATAAATTCGTTCGTACCGATTAAGTTCGGCTCGGTTGTCGCCCACGCCAAATCAAGTCTTGTCGGCCGCTGTTCGACAGGACCGACCCCGTCCTCCCAGTTATAACCCGAGACGAAATTTCCGCCGGGATACCTGATAAACGGAACCTTCAGTTCACTGACCAATTTAATAACGTCTTTCCGAAAGCCAGATTCGTCAGCTTCAGGATGATCGGGCTCATAAATACCTTCGTAAACGGCTCTGCCGAGATGCTCGATAAAGGATCCGTAAATTCGCTTATCAACCTCTGCCACCTTATATTCCTTGTCAATCGTCATCTTCGCTTTGTGTGCAGTCATGTTAAATCATTCCTTTCAAGATGATATATAGTGGATCAGCCTTTAATTCCGCCCGCCGTCAAACCTGATATAAAGTACTTCTGGAAGAACAGGAAAATGAGAATCACGGGCAGAATCGCCAGCACAGAACCCGAAATCAACATGTCATAATTGTTCCCGTACGGACTGAGCAAAGCGGACAGTCCGATGGGGAGCGTAAACATTTCTTTCGATCGCAAAACGATCAGCGGCCATAAGAAGTTATTCCAGCTGTTTAAGGATTGAAGAATGATCATCGCTCCAAATGCCGGCTTCATCAAGGGCGCCATAATCCTGAAGTAAATGCCGAACTCTGTGCAGCCGTCCATTCTCGCGGAATCAAGCAAATCTCTCGGCAGGCCGAGCGCATACTGTCTAAAGAAAAACACGGCGACAGGCGAGACGATAAACGGCAGAATCACACCGGCGTATGTGTCGACAATATGAAGAGAAACCGTCATTTTAAATAAAGGCAGCATGAGAATTTCGATCGGCACCATCATGATCAGGAGCACAGCTACAAACAAGAGATTTTTTCCTTTAAAGTCGTAGACGGCAAGCCCGTATCCGACCATTGAAGAAAACAAGAGCGTCAGCACGGTGGATATCACCACGAGAATCAAGCTGTTCGAAAACCATTGAAAATAAATGCTTCCTCCGTTAAACAAGTATGTGTAATTGTCAAGGCTCAGGATTTCAGGGCTCAGCTTTAAATTCAAGCCGAAGCGCAACAATTCCGAAGATGGTTTGAGCGAGCCGAGCACAAGGCAGAAAAGCGGAAACACAAACAAAAAGCTTAGTATCGCAAACAGCAGAAACAGAGCAACTTTCGCAATGTTGAGGCCTCTGGCAGGACGCATTAATAGCCCTCCTTTTTAAAAGATCCAGACAGCTTTAATGAAATGAGGCTGCAGATGAAAATGATGATCAAGAGCACGATGCCGAGCGCCGAGCCGTAGCCCATGTTGTTGTAGGCAAGCCCCTGCTGATAAATGTATCCGACCATCGTCAGGCCGATGTTGCCCGGAGAGTTGTTTTGCCACAGCACATAGCTTTCTTCAAACATCCGGAAGCCGCCGATGATGCTGATCGTCAGCACGTAGACGCTGACGGGCTTTAAAAACGGAAGCGTAATATGGTAAAACTTCTTGAACGTGCCTGCGCCGTCGATTTCGGCAGCTTCATATAATTCTTTCGGAACGTTCTGCAAGCCCGCCAAAAAGTACAGGACATTGATTCCCATCCATCTCCAGGATGCGAGCATCACCATTAAAAACATGCCGGTATGTTCGTTGTTCAGCCAGTTGTACGGCGAAGCTCCAAACTTAGCCAATATCGAATTCGCCAGCGATGTATCCATTTCTCCAAAAATCAGCCTGAAAATAATCCCCGCCACAATGGTTGACGTCAGAGCCGGGATGAATAAAGCCGATTTGAACACGTTTTTAAACTTTACGAGTTTAGAATCTAAAAAGACTGCCAGAATAAGAGGAACAGGTATTAAAATCAGCAATGTCCAAAAGGTGTATTTTACGGTGTTGAATAGTGCGGTATAAAATGTAGGATTGTTTAATGCTTGATAGTTCTCCGTCCCGATGAAGCGGACTTCCCCGGGGAGAATGCTTTGAAAGCTCATGATGACGACGCTGATAAGCGGATAAAGAAAAAATATGCAGAAGGAGAGTACAAAAGGTGCTGTGAAAATGTAGGGTGCGGCTTTTGCTGAATATAATAAACGTCTGATCTTTCTTTTTCTGCTCACCGGCGGAAACGAATGCACTGTATCTGTTTTAACAGTCTTCAAGTTATCGCCTCGCTTTACAGTAATGAAAGACTATTGCCCTTTCACTTCAGCTGCTGCTTTGTCCAATGCTTCTTTCGGTGTTTTGCTCTTCGTTTTGAGCGCTTCGTACAGGACGTTTCTGTTGACGAGATCGGAAGTCTTCGCATAATCCTCAGTAAGGTAAAGCGGATTGATCTCATCCTTTATGTCAAGAAGCACGGAAAAGATGTGTTGTCCGTTTTGAAAGTATTCTGTATATTGATTTGGTTTTTTCAATTCGTCCGAGTCCCACACATCCCATCTGAGCGGATCGAATCCGAGCACGGTCCACAGCTTGATGTTGCCTTCTTTCGATGCTTTGGCAAATTTCAAGAAATCCTTGGCCAGATCGACCTCTTTCGCCTGTTTTGGAATCACGGTGGCCGTTCCGCCCATTCCCGCTGAACGGTCTCCCCCTTCTTCCCATGCCGGCAACGGTCTGATCGCGATTTTCCCTTTCAAGTCAGGCATATAATCCAAAAAACGACCCATATACCAGATCGGCATTAAGACAGACGCCGCGCCGCCTTGGTTCATAAACCCGTAGTATTCTTCACTGTGATGATTACCTCCGGGCGTTGTGACGGCAATTTTGTCTTTCTCAATTAAAGTCTTTAAAAATTCGAGCGTTTTTACGTTTGTCTCATTGTTTAATGTCAAACGCCCCTGCTCATCAAAGTAACCGGATCCCTGCTGGGAAACCAGCGGCAGAAATGAATTCGGATCGGTCGTTTCAATCGTTGTCATCGGCTTTCCGAGAGCTTTGACGACCTTTTTGCCCGCTTCCCTGTAATCTTCCCACGTTTTGATGTCGTCCGGATCAACGCCTGCTTTATTCATCATTTCCATGTTGTAATACATCACGGTTGTTCCGACATGTGTGTCAAGTCCGTAAAGCTTGCCGTTCTTGCTGTAGAGCGTCAGCCTCGCTTCAACAAACTTGTCGCGTTCGCCCTCCACAAGCGGCGTTAAATCTGTAAGAGGAATGTCAGAGCCCTTCAAAAAGTTCGAATAGCGCCCCAGCTCAACATCGGCAATATCTGGAACCCCTTTCCCGGCTAAAAGCGAGATTGATAAATTGTCATGCATCTGTCCATACGGATACACCACTGTATTTAATTTGATTTTTCGCTCGGGATACTTTTTGTTCCATTCTTTCACCATCTCAGCATAAAACTGTTCATGAAGGCCGTTGAATGTCCAAAATGTCAGTTCGGTGCCGTCCGCTTGATCAGAGGCTGGACTTGCCTTGCACCCCGATAAAAGCAGACATGCAGCGACCGTGACCATAAAGATAGATGAAAGGAACCTTTTCACATTTTAACCCCTTTCACGCCTGGTCCTTTGCCTAAAAGCCCCGGCAAAAGGCCGTATTGATTGATGATTTTCAGTCCTGTATACCGGTCTCTGAGCTGATGGGCGTATGCGAGCGCTTCTTTCACCAGCTCTTCTTCAACATCGAGTTCTTTGAAAGATACAGGCCCGCCGATACGCCTCATCCACTCTGCCATTTTCTTACCGTCAGGGAGCTTTTCATAAACGGAGCGAATCGCTTGCTCAGCGTGTTGATCACCCAGGCTTGTACCGATAAGAGATCGGTAAATGTCAGTCAGCATGATGGCGCTGCAGCCGACTTTAGCACCGTGGAGCACTTGCCGCTTATTGTTCTCCAACGCTTTCATTTCAAGGTAGTGGGAAAGATGATGCTCGCCGCCGGAAGCCGGCCTTGAATGGTCGAGAACCAGCATGACAAGACCAGAAAGGATCAGTGATTCCATCAATTTCTTAATCCCATCGCGCGTCTTGGCGGCGATGTCATCTTTTCGGTCAAGGCATTGATCAAGCGCTTCCCTCGTGAGCCGGCTGGCGGCCGGGCAATACGGCTCATCGGCAATCAGGCGGGAAATTTCCCAATCCGCAAGCGACGTCTCCTTGCCGAGCATATCGCCAAAACCTGCGGCTATCATGTTCTGCGGCGCTTGACACAAGAGCTCCAAATCGGCAAAAAGCGCGATCGGCGCTGTCGTTTGAACCGTCTGTTTCTTTCCTTTTAAAATCAGCGGTGCTCCGGCTGAAGTAAAACCGTCAACCGACGGAGCCGTAGGAACTGAAATAAACGGGATGCCGCGCTGATAGGCGCAAAACCTGACGATGTCGTGAATCGTGCCCGCTCCGGCCGCAATTAGTACATCCGCATCAATCGGTACACCGATCAATGCACTCACTAATGTTTGCTCATCCGCCGTCACATCGCCCGCTTCATTAGCTTCCAGCAGAACATGAACCGTTTCAGCCGTTTCTTCAAGAAGAGCCGCAATCCGCTTACCGGCTATCCGTCCGGTCGTTTCATCATAAATGACAGCGGCTTTTTTATAGGAAGCATATTTCACGAAAGCGGGCAATTCTTGCTCAACAGCTTTGCCGCCGATCGCGATTTTTTCGACTGTAAGCGGATGATGAACAGCTCCGCATTCGCATACACCCAAAGTGTCTTTCACATAAGAGATCAAATCTTTCATTGACAGCTTCCCTCCTCTATTGGCCGTAATACGCGTCTGCCCCGTGCTTGCGAAAATAGTGCTTATCCTGCAAAGCGCTCTTAATCGGCTCAAGAGACGGATTCAGCATCAGGGAGCGGTACGCCATCTTCGCGACTTCTTCCAAGACGACAGCATTGTGTACGGCCGCCAAGGCGTCTTTCCCCCAGCAAAACGGCCCGTGATTGTTCACGAGAACGCCGGGCATCGCCAGGGGGTCCAGATGCCGGAACGTCTCGGCAATCACTTTTCCTGTATTCAACTCGTATTGACCTCTGATCTCCTCAGGATTCATTTCTCTTGTACACGGAATGTCACCGTGGTAGTAGTCGGCATGAGTCGTTCCGAGTGACGGAATATCCTTCCCTGACTGCGCCCAGCTTGTCGCCCACGGAGAATGCGTATGGACGATCCCGCCGATCGACTGAAACTGCCGGTAAAGATAGAGGTGTGTCGGCGTATCGGAAGACGGCTTCAGATCCCCTTCTACAATCTCGCCGTCCATATTCAGAACCACTAAATCTTCGGCTTTCAAATCGCTGTATTTGACACCGCTCGGTTTGATGACGACCAGCTCATTCTCCCGGTCAATACCGCTGACATTTCCCCATGTAAAGGTGACAAGCCGGTATTCTTCAAGTTGCAAATTCGCTTTTAATACTTGTTCTTTCAAAGATTCCAGCACAGTTTTCTCCTCCCTTTAAGCCATCGCTTTACCGGTGTCAGAACTAATGGACTGGATGTTTTTCAATTTTTTAAGGCGTTTCATCACGTTGTTTTGCTTTCCGAAGTACGTGTAAAGCTCCTTGTATTCCGTATAAAGCCGATCGTATAAGGCAACGTTTTCAGGAATTGGTTTGTACGTTTGATCCTTGATCTTGGCCATATGTGCGACTGCTTCTTCGATATGGTCATAACCGCCGTTCACGCTTCCGGCCGCGAGCGCTCCGAATATCGCAGAACCTAAAGCCGGCGCCTGCGGAGATCCGGATATTTTGATTTCCATGTTGGTGACATCCGCGTAAATCTGCATGATAAACGGATTTTTTTCGGCGATTCCTCCTGCGGCATACAGCTCCTCGATCGGCACGCCGCTTTGTCTAAACGTTTCAATAATGATCCTCGTCCCGTAAGCAGTCGCTTCAACCAATGCACGGTATATCTCTTCAGGCTTAGTGGCAAGCGTCATACCGAGCAGCATGCCTGTCAGATCGGCATCAACGAGTGTTGAACGGTTTCCGTTCCACCAATCCAATGCAAGCAAACCGCTTTCGCCGATTTGGAGACGGTCAGCTTTTTGAGACAGCAGTTCGAAAATGGAAATCCCTTCGGCTTTAGCTTCTTTCATATACGCTTCTGGTACAAAGTGTTGAATCAGCCAATGAAAATGGTCGCCGACGCACGATTGGCCTGCTTCATAGCCGACATAGCCCGGGAGAATCCCGTTTTCAACAACACCGCACATTCCCGGCACCATTCTGACATCTTCACCGAGCAGCATATGGCAGGTAGACGTTCCCATGATCATCAGCATCTTGCCCGGCTCTGTGATGCCGACCGCCGGAACTGACACATGCGCATCAACATTTGCGACAGCGACCGCCGTACCAGCCAGAAGCCCTGTCTTCCCGGCCATTTCTTCAGTCAGTCCGCCCGCTTTTTCACCTACAGAATAAATATCCTCTGTTAATTTTTCGCGAACGATATTTTTCAGCTTCGGATGCAGGCTTGCGAAGAAATCATCAGAAGGATAGCCGCTTTTATTGTTCCAAATCGCTTTATAACCCGCTGTACAATTGTTGCGCTTTCTAGTTCCGCACAGCATATAGACGATCCAGTCGGCCGCTTCCATAATCTCGGCTGCAGCATCATAAATAACAGGCGCTTCTTCCGCGATTTGCATCACTTTTGGAACGAGCCACTCGGAAGAAATTTTCCCGCCGTATGTTTGAAGAAAAGGTTCATTTCTTTCTTCCGCGATTTGATTCAAGCGATTCGCCTGCTCCTGTGCAGCATGGTGCTTCCAAAGCTTGACATAGCTGTGCGGTTCTGACGCATACTCTTCCCTCATGCAAAGAGGAGTGCCGTTCTCGTCAACGGGCAAAATCGTGCAAGCCGTGAAATCGATTCCGATGCCGATGATTTCTTTCGGATCCGCTTTCGACTGCTTTAAAAGGCTCGGAATCGTTTCCTCCAGCACTTCAATGTAATCAGCCGGATGCTGGAGCGCCCAGTCCCGCGGAAGTTTTCGCTTTGAGACGGGAAGCTCCCGGTCTATCACCCCGTGTGTGTACTCTTTGACAGCTGTCGCGATTTCCTCACCTGTCCGGACATCGACGAGAACAGCGCGTCCTGACAATGTTCCAAAGTCAACTCCGATTGTGTAAGGGATAAGCCTTCACCCCCTTAAAACTTGCGAAGCCGATATGCAGCTTCACTCCATTTAAGTTCATTGCGAAGATTTAAAATCGTCGTATCGCGATTGATCAACACCGCTTCAATGCCTGACATTTCGGCCCAATCGAGCATCTGCTCGGCTGTCAGCTGATACGAAAGGCATGTATGATGCGCACCGCCAGCCAAAATCCACGCTTCAGCCGATGTTCTCAAAGACGGCTGCGGCTTCCAAAGTACGCGCGCCACCGGAAGATTCGGCATATCATGCGGAACCTTCTCAGCTTCCACTTCATTGATGACAAGCCTGAAACGGCCGCCCAAATCGATGAGAGAGACATTGACCGCAGGGCCTGCAATTCCGTCGAACACGAGCCGCGCCGGATCGTCCTTTGCACCCATTGACAGCGGATGGACTTCAATTCTCGGTTTGTGATCGGCAATCGACGGGCACACTTCAAGCATGTGGGAGCCGAGAATCATTTCATTGCCCGGTTCAAAATGGTACGTGTAATCCTCCATAAATGACGTTTCTTTTCCGCCGGCCATCACTTTCATCATCCTGACGAGCGCAGCCGTTTTCCAATCTCCTTCTCCTCCGAAACCGTAGCCTTCGGCCATCAGGCGCTGAACGGCCAAACCTGGAAGCTGCTTCATACCGTGGAGGTCTTCAAAGGTTGTCGTAAAGGCCGTATAGCCCCCATTCGAAAGAAAGCGCTTTAATCCAAGCTCGATCCGCGCCTGCTCTTTGACGGATTCCCTTGCCTCTTCGCCTTCCGGCCACTCATAAAGCTCCTCATATTCGGAAATGAGCTCGTTCAGACTTTGTTCTGATACAGTATTGATCTCTGTGACGAGGTCGCCGATTCCATATCCGTCGACAGACCAGCCAAGCTGAATCTGCGCTTCAATCTTATCTCCTTCTGTTACCGCCACATTGCGCATGTTGTCCCCAAATCGGGCGACTTTGATATGACGGCTCTCAATATATGCGACCGCTGCGCTCATCCATTTGTCGATCGAGTGTTTGACGTCTCTGTCTTCCCAATACCCGGCAATGACTTTTCGCGGAATGCCCAATCTCGCTCCGATAAAGCCGTATTCGCGGTCGCCGTGTGCAGACTGATTAATATTCATGAAATCCATGTCGATTCTATCCCACGGAATGTCCCGGTTAAATTGGGTATGAAAATGGAGCAGCGGCTTATTCAGCTCGGACAGGCCCGGAATCCACATTTTCGCCGGTGAAAACGTATGCATCCAGGTAATGATGCCCGCGCACTCCTCGTCCCGGTTCGCCTCTTCAAACAGTTTTCTGACGCCGTCCAGCGAAGTGGCCACCGCTTTGTACTTGACTTGAAACCTTAAATGTCCGTCATTTAATCCGTTGCAGATCATTTTGGAATGCTCTTCCACCTCTTGTACGGCCTCTTCTCCATATAAATGCTGGCTGCCTGTCACAAACCAAAATACATGCGTCTTTTTTTGAATCAAATAGCTTCCTCCTCTTCTTTAAGGTTTCTGTGTAAAGATTAGCAAACTATTAAAACGCTTACAAAAAAAACATGGATATACCTTATTCTCAAACTTATCGCGACTATATGTACGTACAACTAAACTCAAAAACATATTTGTACGAACAACTTCATTATATCATTTTGAAAAAAACTGTCAATTTAATTTCCAGTGTGTTTTTTATTTTTTTTGACAGATTTCAGAACAAAAAAACCGGGCGGAAAAATCGCCCGTCATCTGTTAATAAGTCGGCCACCCTTGGGAATCCCAGTACAAGTCGTTGATGAGCAGCTTCGATACACCATTGTCCAACGCGTCATAAGCGTGTCTGACAAGGATCGAGTTGTTCAGAACATCCTGATGTCCCGGCCCTTTCCAGCGGTCATTGCCGGAATCCAGGATCGTCCCTCCGCCGTTCATCATATTTTTGCCGCTTTTATCATAATAGGGTCCCGTAATGCTCGTTGAACGGCCGTACGCTATTTTATATGTGCTGTTCACCCCTTTACAGCAGCTGTCAAACGAGACAAATAAGTAATAGTAGCCGTCTTTGTAGGTAATGTTCGGCGCTTCAACCGCTCCGCCGTTATTCGGCCTTGAGGCGATCGAATACAGGCTTCCCGTCGGCTTCATCGTGTTTTTATCAAGCCTTGTTAGCTTGATGCCGGTCCAAAAGGAACCGAATGAGAGCCATGGATTCCCGTCTTTGTCAATAACCAGATCAGGGTCAATGGCATTAAACTGATCACCGGATGTCGATCTGATGACCAGCCCGTCATCCCGCCATTGGCCGGATGAAATCCGGTCTGTCGATGCGAGTCCTATCGCTGATGTGTTTGAACCGAAAGACGATACAGAGTAATACAGCCAATACCGGCCGTTATAGTAGCTGATATCCGGCGCCCACTGATGCGGTTCATAATTTGGTACGTACATCTTCCACCAGGACAATGGAGCTGGAAAAATACTCGGGGCAGCACTCCAGTTTCTGCCGTCGGTTGACTTAATGACACGCAGCCCTGTACCGAGCCCGGTTCCAAATGTATACCACGTATTTCCCTCTTTAATGATGGAAGGGTCATGGATGAAATTGTCCCCCTTTGTGTCCCAAAACGCAGCCTTGCCTGATTCAGGCATCAAAAAAGCCAGCAGCAGTCCGAACATCAATCCTGTCAAAGACATTCTCCGCAACACATTTTTCATTCAAATCACACTCCTGTTCTTGTAAATGAAAAAACTGCCTCCCTTTCTTTGTCAATTTTTCGAACAATGTTTATATATGTAAACGCTGTCTTTGACATTACAAAAAAAGCTGACAGCTTATAAAATAAGCCTGTCAGCCACATCTTTCATCAGTCAAACGTAATATTTTGAACCGTCTCTTTATCCAATCGCTTAATCACTTCGGTAATTAATTTTACCGCATGTTCATAGTCATCCCGGTGAAGCATGGCCGCGTGCGTATGGATATACCTTGTCGCGATCGTGATCGACAGGGCAGGCACTCCGTTCGCGGTAAGGTGGATCGAGCCCGAATCTGTTCCTCCGCCTGAGAGGGCGTCAAATTGATACGGAATGCCAGCTTCATCTGCAACATTCGTGACAAAGTCGCGAAGCCCTTTATGGGACACCATTGAAGCGTCATAAAGGATGATCTGCGGGCCTTTTCCCATTTTGCTTGTCGACTCTTTTTCCGTAATACCCGGTGTATCACCCGCGATTCCCACGTCAACACCGAAAGCAATATCAGGCTTGATCGTATGCGCGGCGGTTTTCGCGCCTCTCAGTCCGACTTCTTCCTGTACGGTTCCGACGCCGTAGACGACATTCGGGTGATCCGCTCCTTTCAGGTTTTTCAGCACATCGATCGCGATCGCGCAGCCGATACGGTTGTCCCATGCTTTGGCAAGCAGCATTTTTTCATTATTCATCACCGTAAATTCAAAGTAAGGAACGACCTGGTCTCCCGGAAGAACGCCCCACTCCATCGCTTCCTCTCTGTTCGACGCTCCGATATCGATAAACATATCTTTAATATCCACCGATTTTTTTCTTGCCTCCTGAGACAGGACATGAGGAGGTTTTGAACCGATGATACCGGTGATATCGCCTTTCTTCGTCACGACCGTCACACGCTGCGCCAGCATGACCTGGCTCCACCAGCCTCCAACCGTCTGAAAGCGGAGATAACCCCTGTCATCGATCCGCGTAACCATAAAACCGACCTCATCAAGATGGCCGGCAATCATAATCTTCGGTCCGTCAGCCTGTCCGGTCTTTTTAGCGATTAAGCTTCCCAGTCTGTCTGTCGTAACCTCGTCGGCAAACGGTTCTATGTACGATTTCATGACTTGTCTGGGTTCTTTTTCATTTGCAGGAATTCCTTTTGCATCTGTTAATTCCTTTAGCATCGTCAATGTTTCATCAAGCTTTGCCATCTCTATACAGCCTCCTTAATTAACCCTCATTTACTATTATACAGAAACATCCCTTTTCAATACGACCAATATTCTGTACAGCTTTTTTGGTTAAAAAATGAAACCTTGCGGGAACTGGTTCGTATATATTGGGATATACTCAAAATTACGTTCAAGGGAGGTTCTGTTTTAACATGATTGTCATCATATTGAGACTGGCTTTGCTGGCGCTTTTGGTTTACGTCGTGTACAGGGCCGTTCAATTTTTGGGGAGTCCGGACAGAAGGCTGAAATCAGCACAGGCCAAAAAACACTTTTATTTTTTGGACGAACAGAAAAATGCACGCAAAAATCTCAAGCTGACATTTAAAGGCGTGCTTTTCGAAGGAGAAAAACACATTCCTTCAAAAGACCATCCGCTGTTCATCCATACGATTTTTGTATGGACGGAAGCGCCTGAAGAAAAGCTCAGCTCTTTCACGGAAGAAGACTTCGCAGAATTGGAAGAAAACATTAAAGCCCACTATCCCGATTGCAAAATCGACTGGGATTCGAACATTCAAAAGTGGAGAAACAAAAAAGCAGAAGAGCAATAAGCCTCGTCTGCTTTTTTAATTCATCATATAAAAATAGGTCAAAACGGCTTGCACGGCCAGCAAAAAAGGAATGCCAAGCCTGAAGGAAAGGTGTTTTGTCTTATGTCTGAACCGCATCATCCCGAACCAGACGCCTCCGGATCCGAAAGCGGCCGCAACGAGCCAGATGCGGCGCTCAGATACCCTCCATTTCCCAGTGACCGCTTTTTGCTTGTCTGCTTTCATTAAGAAAAAGCCGTATCCGTTTATGAGGATCGCGTAAATCCATATGAGAGTCATATTGTTCATTTCTCCTTGTTTCGCGGTTGGGGGCTTGCGGCGGCCGGTCTCACGAACCGTTTCACATCCCGCGCGAGTAGCTTCTAACAACAAAAGAAAAAGGCCGGGTTCCGGCCTTTTTCAATTATTTATTCAATTGCGCTTTAGCAGCGTCTGCAAGCTGATTGAATGCGTTCAAATCATTTACAGCAAGGTCAGCAAGCATTTTGCGGTTTACTTCGATACCGGAAAGCTTAAGACCGTGCATCAAACGGCTGTAAGAAAGACCGTTCATGCGTGCTGCAGCATTGATACGAGTGATCCACAGTTTGCGGAAATCGCGTTTTTTCTGACGACGGTCACGGAAAGCGTAGTTTCCTGATTTCATAACCTGCTGGTTAGCTACTTTATATAATGTATGTTTTGAACCAAAATAACCTTTTGCTAATTTGAGAACCTTTTTACGACGTTTGCGTGTAACAGTTCCGCCTTTTACTCTTGGCATTAGATTTCCCTCCTAATTATACCTTTTCCGAATTACTTAATGTTGGCAAGCTGCTGCTTGATGCGTTTGAAATCGCCGGCGCTTACGACTGCGCTTTTGCGAAGCTTGCGCTTTTGTTTTTGAGATTTATTTGCGAACAAGTGACTTGTATATGCATGAGAACGTTTCAGTTTCCCGGAACCTGTCTTTTTAAAACGTTTCGCAGATCCGCGGTGAGTTTTCATTTTTGGCATGGATGTTTCCTCCTTAATTACTTTTCAGTTTTAGGCGCGAGCACCAAGAACATGCTGCGGCCGTCCATTTTCGGCTTCGTTTCAACATTCGCCACTTCCGCGCAGGCTTCTGAGAAACGGTCCAGCACGCGCTGTCCGATTTCTTTGTGCGTGATCGCACGGCCTTTAAAGCGGATGGACGCTTTCACTTTGTCCCCTTTTTCCAGGAACTTGATGGCGTTGCGAAGCTTTGTATTGAAATCATGTTCTTCAATACCAGGGCTCAGCCGAACTTCTTTTAAGTTAATGATTTTTTGATTTTTGCGTGCTTCCTTTTCCTTCTTCTGCTGCTCGAATCTGTACTTTCCGTAGTCCATGATCCGGCATACAGGCGGTTTTGCATTCGCTGCAACCAACACAAGGTCAAGATTTGCGCGACCTGCAATTTCCAGTGCTTCCTGGCGGGATTTGATCCCAAGCTGATCGCCATTTTGTCCGATCAAACGAACTTCACGCGCACGGATACCCTCATTAACCAATTGATCTTTGCTAATAATGAGCCACCTCCATAGAATCTTTGAATTGATTTCACAACTCATTTTGACCGTTTCTTTGCATTCCACAGGCAAACAAAAAGTGCGGGCATCGAAACACCCACACTGCGAACATTGCATAGAAAAATAAGAAATGTACGTTTAACCTGCCAACTACAAGAATGTGTCAATCAGGTGAGAAGCGGGTGCTTCTGCTTGTTGATATATATTCAATTCATTATCCATCTTACATAAACAAATCCTGCAAGTCAAGATATAAAATTTATCACAACATTTGCTATTATATCAGGACACATTTAAAATAGCAATGCTATTTTTTTATTTTTCTTTCACCGGCTCTATCCGCCGATCATTTGGACACATAACGGAACGACAAACACGGTCACGACGCCGACGACGACAACTGCAATACTCGCCATTGCCGCTTCGACTTCCCCCATTTCAATTCCGACGGCGACGCCGAGGGCATGTCCTGATGTTCCGAGCGCCAACCCTTTGGCGATTGGATGCTGCACTTTGAAGATCTTCAAAAAAAGCGCGCCGAGCGCATAGACGATCACTGCGTTAAAGATGACGGCGAAGGCCGTGATATCTTGAATGCCGCCGATTCCTTTTGATAAAGGAAGCGCAATCGCGGTCGTGGCGGCCTGAGGCAGCATGCTTTTCATGACGGCTCCGTCAAGATGGAGCGCGTTTGCGATCAGATAGACGACAGCAACCGAGCAGACAGAGCCCGCAATAATGGCGCCAAGGATTTGCAGCCAATATTTTTTCAGGCTTTCCACCTGTTTGTATAAAGGAATGGCGAACGCAATCGTGGCGGGCTCCAAAAAGAACTTAATGATGTCTCCGCCGCTCTTGTAGTCCTCATATGAAAAACCGCCGATTTTTAAAAATGCAATCCCAAGAATCATCGCGACAAACAGAGGCGTGAACAAGAAAAAACCATTTGATTTTTTAAATAAAAAAGTGCCGATGCCAAATGCGGCCAGTGAAACGACGATACCGAAATAAGGTGTCATAGCGTTAATAACCTCCTATCGATTCAAGAAGCTGTTTTTTTGGCTGATTCAACCCGGTTGTCCTGACGGTCCTTTTTGCTTGCAGACAGGATGAACTGTGAAAACAAGCCTGTCGCTGCAAGCAGAATGACGGTGGCCAGGAAAATCACGAGGACGATCGGCAGCCCGTATTTCTCCATGACACCGAGCGAGTTCATCACTGATATACCCGACGGAACGAATAAAAAACCGATCAGCGAAGTGAGCGCCGTGCCAAGCGATTCGACTTGTTCCAGCTTCAGCACGTTCGCACACAGCAATGCAAACAACATCACCAAGCCGATGACAGACGGAGGAATCGGGATGGGCAGAATCGCGGCGATTCCGTTTGAAACAAACATAATAACAGCAAAAATAAATGCCTGAGTTAAAAAGCCATATTCTTTTTTCCCCTTCATTTCGTTCACCTCTTTGGCTGTGTTGGGTTCATTATATAAAAAGGCCCCGGCCAAAAAAGCGTTTTCAAAATAACTTGCCGGATACCGCCCTTCAATTGCAGAAACGGGACGCTGAAATGCAAATTATTCTTCCGGCTTTGCACATTCTTCACAATTATTTAAATTCCAGAATGTGCTAATGGAGCAAAACAGATCGTATAGTGGTTAATGAGAAAACGATTGATGAGGAGGCTCTGACTCATGAACCATTCAAGAGGAGGGCGCTTTGTTCCGGCTGGCGAATTCGCATCTTTAGCAAGACGCGGCCTGATGCCTGAAGACGCTTCGATCGCCGCCGGCGCGCCCCGATTTGCAGATTATCCATTCAAGCTTGGAGTGGCTTCAGGTGACCCGCATCCCGACGGGGTTGTCATTTGGACGAGGCTTGCCCCCGATCCGCTTGCCGAAGACGGTTTAGGGGGAATGCCCGGCAGAGCCGTCCCTGTTCAGTGGGAAGTAGCCGAAGATGAACATTTCCGCAAAGTGGTGAAGCGCGGGACCGTCTCAGCGCTCGCTGAGCTCGCCCACTCCGTTCATGTTGAAGTGAACGGCTTAAAGCCGGGAAGCTATTATTGGTACCGGTTTAAAGCGGGACGGGAAATCAGCCGGACAGGCCGTACAAAAACAGCGCCTTCCCCGCACGCCGACATCAAGGGAATGTCGTTCGCTCTCGCCTCGTGCCAAGCTTGGTACCACGGATATTTTACAGCTTACCGGCATATGGCCGAAGACCATCCGGACGTTGTTTTTTTCCTCGGAGACTATATTTACGAATATGCCATTAATGCTAAAAATCTTTTCCGCGATGTGACTTTATCTGCTGCCCATAACGCAAAAACCGTCACGCTCAGCCAATACAGACTCAGATATTCTCTTTTTAAGACAGACCCGGACCTCCAGGCCATTCATGCGCTGGCTCCCTGGGTTGTGACGATGGATGACCATGAGGTCGAAAACAATTATGCCGGCATCCATTCCCAATACAACACATCTCCGGACGATTTTCTCCGGCAGCGCGCAGCGGCGTACCAAGCTTTCTACGAAAATATCCCGATCCGCAGCACATCGATTCCAAATGGGCCTGACATGCTGATGTACAGGCGGTTCCGCTATGGAAACCTGGCTGAATTCAATGTTCTGGACACCCGGCAGTACCGCAATAATTTTCCGACAAATGAGGCCGAACGGCTTGAGCCGTCACGCTCCATACTCGGATTTGACCAGGAGCGCTGGCTTTTTAACGGCTTGAGCCGGTCTGACACGGTGTGGAACTTTTTAGTCCAGCAAGTCGTCCTGGCTCAAATCGACCGCGATACAGGCCCCGGAGTTGAGTACAGCACAGACCAGTGGGACGGTTTTCCTGCTTGCCGCGACAGGCTTTTTTCCGCATACAAGGCATACGGCATCCAAAACCCCGTTGTGCTGACAGGAGATATTCACAGACATGCCGCTGCCGACTTAAAGGAGAACTTCGACGATGCGGGCTCAGCGACAATCGGAACCGAGCTGATCACAACTTCGATATCTTCAGACGCTGACGGCAGCGAGACCGATTCATTGGCGCCGATCTGGCTCGGAAACCCGCATGTCAAACTGTACAATGCGCAGCGCGGCTATGTTCGCTGCCGCTTGACGCCCCGGCAGCTTGAAGCCGACTTTCAGGTTCTTCCTTATATCACACGGCCCGGCGCCCCAGTCTCAACTTATGCCACATTCTCCATAGAAGCGGGACGGCCCGGGCTTCAGCGCTAAAAAACGGCGGTGAATGACGAATTCAGTCTTTCACCGCCGCTGATCATTTTTTACACCATATGCAGCCGTTTTTTCAGCTCTTTCGCGTATGTACGGCTGACAGGAATCGTGGAGCCGTCTTTCATCAGGAGGTTGTATGTCGAATTGAACCAGGGTTTGACTTCTTTAATATGATCCATATTTGCGAGAAAGCTTCTATGCACCCTGATCAACGCCGTCTGTGAAAGCTTTTGTTCGAGAACGACTAATGTATCGTGAACCGTGTATGCCTGATCAAAGGTTTTCACTGTGACGTGTCCGTCTTCTAACCCGGCGTATACGATTTCGTCCGGATCGAGAATGACGATCGCTTCGTCAATGCTGAGAGCCAGCCTGTGGCGGCCCGCAAGCTGCTGCCCCTCCTGATGGCCGGGACGCATCCTTTTATATTTTTGAATCGTCTGTCTGATTCGCTCCTCATCAAACGGCTTTGTCAAATAATCGACCGCATCCACTTCAAATGCTTTCAGCGCATATTCATCATAAGCGGTCGCAAAAACGACAGCCGGAGGCGCCGACATTTTTTTCAGCCGCTTCGCAATGTCAAAACCGTTCTCCCCAGACAAATCGATGTCCAAGAAAAGAATATCGGGTTTGTGATCCGCCATTTTGTCAAACGCTTCTTCGATATGTTCAGCTTCATCGACCGCAACCACTTCTTCGGTCTGCTCTAATAAATATCTAAGCTCGTCTCGCGCAAACATTTCATCATCCACGATTAATACCTTGAGCATCTCTGTTCCCCTCTCTTTCGGTTTGAAAAGGAATCTTAAAGGATATCTCTGTTCCTCTATCAGGTTCGCTGGCAAGCTCGAGGGCAGCCTGGTGCCCGAACAAACCGGTAAGCCGCTGATTCACATTGTAAAGCGCCGTCCCGTTCCCTTCTTTTGAAGGTGCGGGCGCCTGTCCCAGCTGTCCAAGCAGCTCGGGATCAATTCCCCTGCCGTTGTCTGACACCTTCATCAAAACGCCGTCCTGCTCTCTCACAGCGCATACTTTTACCGTGCATACCTTTTGTTTTCTCGGGAATGCATGGCGAAGCGCGTTTTCAACAAGCAGCTGCAATATAAATGGAGGAATTTCCATGCTTTCAAGACCGTCCTCGATATGAAAATCAATATGATACTTGCCAGGGAACCGGGCCTGCTCCAATGATAAATAGGCTTCCAGGTGGTTCAGCTCTTTTGAGAGCGGAATCATCAGCTGCCTGGCTCCCTGCAGATTGGAACGAAAATAAACGCTCAACTGCAGGAGGAGTTTCCGCGTTTTTTCGGGATCTGTCCTGCACAGAGCAGAAATCGTATGGATGGCATTAAATAAAAAGTGCGGATTGACCTGCGCTTGAAGCGCCTTGATTTCGGCATCTTTCAAAAGCTTGCTTTGCAGCTCAGCCTCACCGAGTTCTAGCTGAGTGGAAAAAAGCATGGCAAGCCCTTCGGCGAGCTCTTCCGTCACACGGTTAAGACCGGATGGATGCTTAAAGTACAGCTTCAGCGTGCCAATTGTTTCGCGGTTGGAGAAGAGCGGCAGTACGATCGCCGCCTGCAGCGGACAGGAACGGTGCGCACACTCGATTTCATCGCGCGACTTCACTTTCATGACCTTTCCGGTTTGAATGACTTTTTTCGATAAACCGGTGATCAGATTTTTCGAAGGAATATGATGATCTGCTCCATCTCCAACATGAGCGAGAATGTTCTCTCTGTCCGTAATCGATACGGCATCCGTCCCCGTCATCCGGTGAATAATGAGAGCGGCGCTTTTGCAGGAATCCTCATTCAGTCCCCGGCGGAAAAAAGGAAGCGTCTGATCCGCTATCGAAAACACCTTATGGGTCTGAACGGCCCGCGCCTGTTCCTCTTTGCGGATAATAGACTGAATGATCGATAGAAAAATAAAGCTGCCCGTCCCGTTGACAATCATCATCGGAATGCCGATCATCTGAACGAGCGCAATAGCCTCAGCCTGCGGTTTTGCAAGTACGAGAATCATCAGCATTTGCAGACCCTCCATACAAATACCCGCCAGAGCGGCTACCCTTGGTGTCACCATCTGATGCCGTTTCCTGAAAAAGCTGCCGATATAACCGGCGATGACGCCAGCCAGCAGTGAAGAAACCGCACAGCTCAAAGCTGTCGTCCCTCCCAGTGAAAAACGGTGAATGCCTGACAATAGCCCGACACCCGCTCCGACAAACGGCCCTCCGATCAGACCGCCGATTTCGACACCGAGAATTCTCGTATTGGCAATCGAGCTTGACGGATCGATCGCAAAAATCCAATCATTGTTCAAAATCTTATGTTCCCGGATTTCAATGCCTGTATAGTTGCTGATGATGCTGAACAGGGAAAAAATGAAGATGAGAACCCCTTTTCCCTTATACCCTTCCGGATGCTGGAGGTGCTGACGGAACACCTTCATATGGGCCAACATAAAGCCCAGGATAACGATGATCCCCACTCTCTCCAGCATCATGATCATGAGTTGAATCATGTACTTCCCCTTGCTTTCTTTCTGTATCGGAATTTGCTCTTATTCTATCATACCTCTTTTTATTCACACTTTGACGCGGCATGCTTTACAAAATAAAAAAGGCAGCAAACAATTGCTGCCTTCAGATTGTTGACAAAATCCCAAAACGACTTTTTGTTTTGGGATTTTGTCATCCTTTCAGCGTGATTGAAAACCCTTGCAGTCTAGGAAGGCCGAGCATCGGAGCGGACTTTCACAGGAGGTGATGACGGCGGTGTTCAGGCAGGACGCCTGGGTGGTTAGCCGCCGATCCTTCCTCTATTCGTGAGCACCGACGCGCAGGCCTGACAACGAATGCGAGGGTTTGTCGACACGCTGAAGGCAGCAAACAATTGCTGCCTTTACCTTATTTGCTGCTACCCGTTTTCAAATTAACAATCAGCCACACAACTTGAATAATGAATGGAAATATAAATGCAATCAATAAAACGATAAACGCTATTAATTTAAGCTCAGGCGTTTGAGTAACACCGGCGCCATCAACATCTCTCAGCCACACGAGAGCCGTCCCCATTACAAAAACGGCCATCCAAAATATGTTGCAAATCCACCAAAATATCCATCGTTTTTTCACAAAACCATTCCTTCCATTTCTACACTGTATCTGCTTCTTCTGTCCGCATGTGAGCCCGTTATCACGAACATAAGGTGCATCTTAAAAATCCCCTGCATTTCCAAACAATAGAAACCCGTTTCATTCTATCATATTCGAGAAGCTTTCACACTTTGACACTGCATTACATCACATTCTTAAATTCATTTCTTTCACAGACATTTAATCTATTGTAAAATAAATAAGAGAATTCTATAAATTAATGGCAGAGGAGAAGATCATGAAAGCCGTATTTTTTGATTTAGACGATACATTGCTCTGGGATGAAAAAAGCGTCAGCACAGCATTTTCCAAAACGTGTCTTAAAGCTGAAGAAAAATACGGAATCCATGCGGAAGAATTTGAAGCAGCGGTCCGCGAAGCAGCGCGAAAGCTTTACACGTCTTATGAAACATATCCATACACCGTCATGATCGGCATCAACCCATTTGAAGGCCTGTGGTCAAACTTCAGCGAGCCGATCAGCGAAGGCTTTCAAAAACTGAACAAAATTGTTCCTGAATACAGAAAAAACGCATGGACAAACGGATTGAAGGCGTTTGGCATCGACGATCCCGCCTTCGGGGAAGAACTCGGCGAATATTTCGCCGCAGTGCGCCGAAAGAGCCCTTTCGTGTATGAAGAAACATTTGCCGTTTTAGATGAACTGAAAGGAAAAGTAGAGCTTCTTTTGCTGACAAACGGCGATCCGAGCCTGCAGAAAGAAAAGTTGGCAGGCGTACCGGAACTTGCTCCTTATTTTAATGAAATCGTCATTTCCGGTGAATTCGGAAAAGGAAAGCCTGATCCAAGCATATTTGAACACTGCCTCAGCCTCCTCGGCATGACAAAGGATGATGCCGTGATGGTCGGAGACAACTTGAACACCGACATCCTCGGGGCTTCCAGAGCGGGCATTCAAACCGTCTGGGTCAACCGCAAAGGCAAAAAGAATGAAACTGACCTTACACCCGATCACGAAATCAGCCATTTGAGCGAACTGTTCGATATCCTCCGCGGAAAAACAGCCGACAAACTAAGCAAAAAAGCATGACTCCCGAGCGGGAATCATGCTTTTTTCTCGTTTATTTCTTTGCTTCTGCAACGGCTTTTTTAATGAAGTCTGCAAAGGCAACTGTTTCTGATTTTTGCTCTCCGTATTTGCGGACGTTGACGGCTTCGTTTTCAACTTCCTGGTCGCCGACGACAAGCATGTACGGGATTTTTTGCATCTGTGCTTCACGGATTTTATAGCCGATTTTCTCGTCACGGATATCGACTTCAACGCGAAGTCCTTCACGCTGCAGGCGCTCTTGAACTTTTTTGGCGTAGTCAAGATGCACGGACGGCGATACAGGGATGACCTGGAACTGAACAGGGGCAAGCCATGTCGGCAATGCGCCTTTATGCTCCTCAATTAAGAAAGCGACAAACCGTTCCATTGTGGAAACGACACCTCTGTGAATGACGACCGGACGATGAGGTTTTCCGTCTTCTCCGACATATGTCAGATCAAATTTTTCAGGAAGAAGGAAGTCCAGCTGTACAGTTGACAGTGTTTCCTCTTTTCCGATTGCTGTTTTGACCTGAACGTCAAGCTTCGGTCCGTAGAACGCCGCTTCCCCTTCGGCTTCGTAATAATCGTGTCCGATCTCGTCCATCGCTTCCTTCAGCATCGATTGCGCTCTGTTCCACATTTCATCGTCATCGTAATATTTCTCTGTATCTTCAGGGTCGCGGTAAGACAAGCGGAATGAGTACTGCTCAAGGCCAAAGTCTTCATACACTTCCTGAATCAGGCGGACAGTGCGGATGAACTCTTCCTTAATTTGATCGGGACGGACGAAAATGTGCGCGTCATTCAAAGTCATCCCGCGAACACGCTGCAGACCTGAGAGAGCGCCTGACATTTCGTAGCGGTGCATCGTTCCGAGCTCCGCGATCCGGATCGGCAGTTCACGGTAGCTGTGAATGTCGTTTTTATAAATCATCATATGATGCGGACAGTTCATCGGTCGAAGCGTCAATGTTTCATTGTCCATTTCAATCGGAGGGAACATTGTGTCTTGATAATGATCCCAATGCCCTGACGTTTCGTAAAGTTCTTTGCTGCCAAGGACAGGTGTATACACGTGCTCATAGCCGAGCGCAAGCTCTTTGTCAACGATATAGCGCTCGATGACGCGTCTGATGGTTGCACCCTTTGGCAGCCAAAGCGGCAGCCCTTGCCCTACCTTTTGCGAAATCGCAAACAGCTTCAGTTCTTTTCCGAGCTTTCTGTGGTCGCGTTCTTTTGCTTCCTCAAGGAGGCGAAGATGCTCATCAAGCTCCGCTTTTTTGAAGAAAGCCGTACCATAAATGCGCTGGAGCATCTTGTTGTTGCTGTCTCCGCGCCAGTATGCTCCCGCAAGGCTCAGCAGTTTGAACTCCTTGATTTTTCCTGTCGAAGGAACGTGAACACCGCGGCACAGATCGAAGAATTCGCCCTGCTCATAGATCGATACCGTTTCACCTTCCGGAATCGCATCAAGCAGTTCCAATTTCAAATCATCGCCGATTTCGGCAAACCGGGCTCTGGCTTCCTCACGGCTGACTTCTTTTCTTACGATCGGCAGATTTTCGCCAACGATTTTTTTCATTTCCTTCTCAATCTTCGGAAGGTCTTCCGGAGTCAGCGCTTCTTCCATATCCACATCGTAGTAGAAGCCGTTTTCAATGACCGGACCCACGCCGAGCTTCACGTTTTTATACAGGCGCTTGATCGCCTGGGCCATTAAGTGTGCAGTACTGTGGCGCATGATTTCAAGCGCTTCTTCGCTGCCTTCTGTAATGATTTCGATGGCGCCGTCCTCAAGGATCGGTGCGCGCAGATCGATTTCTTTGCCGTTTAATTTCCCCGCTATTGATTTTTTCTTTAAGCCGGGACTGATTGATGCCGCGATATCTTCTGTTGTCGTCGTTTTTGCAAACTCCTTAACCGCTCCGTCAGGAAATTTGATTTTTACCATATCTGACATCCTAGTCACTCCTTTTTTTTTACAAAATAAAAAATCCCCGTCCCCCTATGAAAGGGACGAGGATTAATAAACGGAATTCGTGGTTCCACCCTTTTTCCCGAAAACGCAAAAAACCCGTCGCGCTCTCGGCTTTCGGTTCTGTAACGGGAAGTCCCGTCAGTCATTACTAGACACATTGCCGTTCACAACTGATGTTCAAAGGCGGTAAAAAAATGCTCCTTGGCTTAAGAGACTTTCAGCCGTGGTCTCCCTCTCTGTCAAACCGGTGTTCATCTTTTCATGTCCTTATCGATACATAATATCTTTAAGTTTACATCGTATTATAAATCGTTTTTCACACAAAATCAAGAATGCTCTTCCAAAATGTTTTCTCGCGGATGAAAGGCGTCAAGCGAAAGAATCCGTACGCGCTCCTGAAAAATATTTTGAATGGTCTGAACCATGGCGTGTTCCCGGTCTTCTGTATAGAGGTCTATTTTTTCCGGCGCAATCGATACGAGCGGAGCCAGGAGATGGGAATCAATATACATCGGGTGTTCTCTTACGAACCGCCTGTCTATGTATTTTTTTTGTTCCCGTTCAGAAATATACTTTAATTCCCACAATACAAAATAACCGTCGTGCACAATGTGGACATGGTCAAGCATCGGCTCTTTCGACATGACGTAGTCTCTCAGCGATTGAATGAATGTCTGATATTCCTGTTCCATTTTATACTCGTCGATTGCCGCCTCCACATAAGACCTGAGGCGTTCATAATACCTCCCGAGGCGAAATGTCATAAAGGACCGAATGGAAAAGACGTTTTCCTCAAGACAAATCGTTTGGAGCTCCTGAATGATGTAATGTTCGCGAGGGGTGTCGTCCTTGTTGAGAGGAAGCCCTTCAAGTTCGCCCTCCATAATGCTGTGGGCCAGTTGAAGAATCTGCTGCTGTTCATCCCGGTCCAAAAAGTAATAATCGCCTTCAATAACCGAAAGCATGTATTCGTCTTCTTTGCATTCTGTAAAAAATCTCGTCAGAACCGGCTCAATATAGGCCTGAATACTGACAGAGGAATGGGTCTTTTCAATTCCGATCTTCCCTGGTGCTTCGTGAATCTTGATATGCCGGTTCGCATCCGCATTGCGAAGGAGATGCAAAAACGCGGCTGTATCATAATCATCTTCAAATGTAATTTCAAGCATGTTTGTCCCCCCTAACAACATCTGATACATGTATATGGGGGTGACAAATAAAATAGACGTAAAAAAAGGATGAGCCCTTAATCGAGGAGCGCCTGCACTTTTTTTCTGAACAAAAGAGGCACGGTAATGAATATCAAGTAAATTGCCGCTGCAGCTGCAATTGCTATGATGTCGCCGGTCAAGAGGCTTGACCCGAGCACATTTAAAATAACGGTGCCCGGAATGATGCCCGCAGCCGTCGCCAGGGCAAACGACAGGGGCTTCACTTTTGACACGCCTGCCGCATAGCTAACCGCGTCAAAATGAATCGGCGCGAGCCTCAAGAGCAGAATGCAGAAAAAGCCGTTTTTCCGCAAAAGCGTCCGCAGGCTGTCAAGCTTCAGCGGCATGTGCTGAAGGTTTCCGCCGAGCCTGTATGCAACAGCGAATGACAAAAATGCACCGCCCGCCGCACCGATAAAAGAATACAAAGAGCCAAACAGCGGACCGAATGCGAGGCCCCCGCTGACGGCGAAAACGGAAGCAGGTAGCAGCAAAAACGGCCGGATCATCAATAATCCGATATAGATGAGCGGGGCGAAAATCCCGAAGGATAAGACGCCTTCTCTTATATGAGCGGGGCTCAGATTCAGATATTTCGCATTCAACCATAGTCCGGCCGCCGCGATTACGGCGATAACCGTCCATTTGGCCAATGTTCTTTTTTGCATCTTCTTCATCTCCGTAATTGAAGCTCGGGATCATGTGATTACTGACGCCGGTTTTTCCCGTCCAGCCGGACAGGCGTCGCTAAATACAGCACCCTCTCCATCAGCCTTGCCGCTTTCACCTCTTCTTTTTCGCCCCTTTGCGAATAGGTGAAATGGTGTTTCAGTTCATCAGGGTCAAAGTTGGAAGAGAAAAACGTCGGCAGCTGATGAGACATTCTGTGCTGAAGGATGGCGCCAAGCACCTCATCCCTCACCCAGCTTGACATGGACTCCGCACCGATATCATCGAGCATTAGAATCGGCGTAGACTTGACCATCTCAAGCTTTTCTTCAAGCGACTGATCGTGTATCGCATTTTTCAGTTCCCTGACAAATTCGGGGACATAGACGAGAATGGATGGATGGTCCTTTGCCGCAAGCTCGTTGGCGATGGCGGCCAGCATAAAGGTTTTTCCGACCCCGAACTTCCCGTAGACGTAGATGCCTTTTCCCTTTCCCGTTTCGTTATAGTCATGCAAAAAGCCCGTCACAAGCTGAAGGACCTTTAATCTGCTCGGATCATCTCCGTCAATATCGGCAAACGTAGCATTCAAGAGATCCTGTTGAATATAGATGCTTTTAATCAGCGACCGCTGTCTTTCCCTCTCGTCCGCTGCCTTTTTTTCCGGACACCTGTCATATTGAACATCGATCGTTTTTCCGTTCATCACAAGCTTTGGATGATAACCTTGAATCAGGTTTTTGCACTCTTTCAGACTCGGGCAGTCTTGGCATGCTTTGCTTTGCTGTGTAAATTCATAAAGCTTGTTTAGGCTCCTGTCGATCATTCCTTGATCCACTTCTGACTGACGGCTGTTTAAAAACTCCTGAACATCCTTGTCAGAGAGCACTTTTTCTTTCATATCTTCAAGGCGTTTTTGAAAATCGGGTCTCGTCGTCACGCCTTGCAAAGCGCGTTTAATCGGCTCCATCATCTTCACCTCACATTAAAGAGCGGAATGGTTTTTCAGTTTTTTTATTTCTTCGAGCAGCTTCTGCTTCTGTTGGTCAAAGCCTTCTCTCGTTACGGAACCGGCCGGCTCTGTTTCGAGCGGTTTGCTGTCGGCTTCATCACTTTCCCGAAGCCAGTCAGGCAGCTTTTCTTCCCTGATGACTTTCTTGTTCCGGGAAGGCTTTTTCTTCCCTTCCGCCCATTCAAGATATTGGCGGTTTTCTTCTTTCGCAAGCTTCATGGCTTCTCTAACCGTGCGAACGTTTTTTCTGGCCCAGTGAGAAGCTATTTTTTGGGTGTAATTTTTCGAAAGCTTCATATCGGTTTTCAGCATGACATAATAAATCAGAACATTGATGACGCCGGGCTCTAATTTTTGGTCAAGCATTATTTCTTCTATAATTTTCAGATCGGCTTTGGATGGTTCCGCTCCGCCGCCGATATCCTGCAGCAGCTTTTTCGGCGATACCTGCTCAAGCAAAGCGATCAAATTGTCTTCCTTGGCATTCGTTGACGACTGTTGATTCGGCTGTTCGCGGAGATTCATCGGCTGCACTTTGTCGACGAGTTCCGGAAGCGGGCCGCTGCGCTCGATCTGATACCAGTCGCTCGCCGCTTTTCTGAGCGCTTCTGTCGTGATCGTATCGTGCTCATCAACGGCTGACATGACGACGTTTTGCATCTGAAGCGGTTCGATCCCGTAGAGAAAGGCGAGCTTTTTAATCGTTTCCTTCACTTGGTCTGACAGCGCTTTTCTCGGAATAAGCGTGTCGGATAAACCGGCGAGAAACAGCTGAAAGTCAAAGGCGTCGTCTGTGACCGCCGCCGGTTTGCCATTCCCTTCTTTCATCCATTCACGATCTTCGCGAAGCTCCATCGCTTCGATCATATCGTCAGACATCTTCCATTCGCTCGGCTGGACAGATGCAAAAACTTCGTTGAAAGAACGGGTGATATCCCGTGCTTCTTCGGGAACAGACGGGTGGGAAAAGTATTCTTTCAGCTGCTGAAACCTCGCTTTTCCGACGCGGTTGTACAAGAAGACATTCAGCATGCCGTCCTGAAAGAACTCATCCGGTCTGAGCGGCGGAATCAATTCATATATAAACAAACGCTCGTCTTCCGTTTCTTTCATATAAGTTTTCAACAGTCCGATTCCCTCAAGCTTTTCCTTCTCTGAGTGAATCGTCTTCAGGTTGGTCTGCATCGCCGCCATCAGCTGTCTGTGAGTCGAGCTTTTCCCCCAGACTCTGTTTTGCTCCAGTTCCCCCCACAGCGTGAGAAACAAGCTGAATGAAAAAGAGCCGATTAGAGGCTGATACAATAGCGTGACAATTTGCCGGTCCAAGTCCTGAAGCAATCCGCAGCTTTTGACAACGTACGGATCGACAGGAAGCAAGTCTTTCCAATAATTACTCATATCTTTTGTCAACCTTCCACTTTGTTTCTTGTCCTCATTTTACACCTTTTTCAGGCCTTCATGTCACACGACCGTGGTTTTATCATGAGAAAAGAGCTGGATTAATTTACAGCTCTTTACCGTTCTTTCTTTATTAAGTCTTTCAGCTCGTCGATAAATACGTTAATATCTTTAAATTGGCGGTATACTGAAGCAAACCGGACGTATGCGACTTCGTCGATTTTCGCAAGCCGGTCCATCACCATTTCTCCGATCATATCGCTTTTCACTTCAGCAACGCCTTGATTTCTAAGCTCTTTTTCAATTTCAAAGCAAATATCCTCAAGTTGCTTTAAGGCGACAGGGCGTTTTTCGCACGCTTTGATCAAACCGCGGAGCATCTTCTCGCGGCTGAATTCTTCCCGGATTCCTTCTTTTTTTACGACGATGAGCGGAATTTCTTCCACTTTTTCAAATGTAGTAAATCGATAGTTGCATGATTCGCATTCGCGTCTTCTGCGAATCGATCTGCCTTCGTCAACGGGACGGGAGTCCAAAACCCTCGTCCCGTTATGCTGACATGCTGGACATTTCATTTTTTCAGCTCCCTATTCAATTGTTTGAATGTACAGATTTCTGCAGCTTTCCGTCCAGTTCGCTGTATAGCGTCGAGACAAGCCCGCGGCTGTAGCCAAAATCGGTCGGCAAAAACGTTTCCGTTGACACATTAAAATCCACCGCTGTATCAAAAGGGCGAATCGACACGACTGTCGCCACCACAAAAGCTTTTCTCGTTTTTTTCACCTCGGCGCTGATTTCTCCTCTTTCTTCCGACACCGATGTCACCTTACAGCCGTCAAGGCCTTCCAGCACTTCCTTTACAGCATTGAGCGCTTCTTTTGACGCCGCTTTATAATAGCGGCTCTTCAGCTCGTCCGAAGGATGGCGGTCAGACGTTTCGGCGTGTGTAGAAAAAAACCGGTGAATGTTTTGAAAAAGACTCATATCCCCTGTCCCCTTTGTCTTTCTTCTCTATATTTTATTAAAAAAATGGTTGATTTCCAAGGGAAAACAAATTAGGGCAAGAGAATGCCGGGGAGAATATGTTTCGGGGATTGTCGCGAGAGGAAAGAAAAAGGAGCGGATTTTAAAAGCGGTGTCCGCTTTTTCATCCAGCTCCTCTATCGGCATTAAAGTGCCTGTGCTTTGGCGTTGGCCTGTTTCACCTGAACAGGTCCCATGCCTCTCGGTATTTCAATGTTCTCTCTTGTTTCTGCTCTTAATTCTTCTGCGATATAATCGGCAGCTACGTTCGGATCTAAATCTCCGCAAGTATAAACATCAATGCTGGCATATCCGTGTTCAGGAAAACTGTGAATGGTCAAGTGAGATTCAGAAATGATCACAACCCCGCTTACACCTTGAGGTGCAAACTTATGAAAGGCTACCTCACGTACCTCAGCACCTGACTTCAGTGCCGCATTTACAAACGTTTTTTCAATAAAATCCATGTCATTCAGCTTATCAAAATCGCATCCCCACAGTTCGGAGATAACGTGACGCCCCATTGTTTCCATAGCATGGACCCCCCTTAACAAGAATTAGAAAAGTGAATTTCCAAGCAACTGAACCGGTCATTTACCACGGGGGAAAGTTAGTCCGGAGAGGTCCTAACCCTTTAAGTAATGCCGAAGCGCTCACGAACTAGAAGTTCACGAAAAATAGTATACTTTGTTTGAATATTTTTTGCAAGGCGGTTTTATCATTTGATGGTTAAGGGGTATTTATTTTTTATCCGTCCATGCTCTTATTTTATACAGCCGAAGGGTGTTTCATTCTTGAAGCCACGTATCTGATTAAATCGACAACCCTGCACGAATATCCCCATTCGTTGTCATACCATGCGAGCACTTTCACCTTTCTGTTCTCAAGCACCATTGTTGAAAGGCTGTCGATCACCGCCGAGTATGGATTCGTATTAAAATCGGATGAGACAAGCGGTTCATCGCATACATCGAGGATCCCGGACATCGAGCCTGCCGCCGCCATTCGGAACGCTTCATTAATATCTTCTGCCGTCGCATCGCTTTTTAAATCAGCCACAAGGTCAACGAGTGACACATTTGAGACGGGAACGCGCAGGGCCAGGCCGTGCATTCTTCCTTTTAAATGTGGCATGACAAGTGACAGCGCTTTCGCGGCGCCTGTCGTTGTCGGAATGATCGAAGAACCGCAGGCGCGCGCCCTTCTCAAGTCTTTGTGCGGATTATCAATATTTTTTTGATCATTTGTAAATGCGTGAACAGTGGTCACCAGGCCGTTTTCAATGCCAAATGCATCATCAAGCACTTTTGCGACAGGAGCGAGACAATTCGTCGTACAGGAAGCGTTTGAAATAATCGTATGACGCTCCGCATCAAATTCGCGTTCATTGACGCCCATCACGATTGTAATGTCTTCATTTTTCCCCGGCGCTGTCAAAATAACTTTTTTCGCGCCGGCTTCAATATGAGCTTCCGCTTTTTCCTTCGCGTTAAATTTCCCCGTCGCTTCTACGACGATGTCGATCCCGTATTGCGCCCACGGAAGAAGTTTAGGGTCCCTCTGATTGGTCAGCATGACCTTTTTACCGTTAACGAACAGGCAATCGTCTCCAGCGTTTACATCAAGCTCATATCGGCCGTGATTTGTGTCATACTTTATTAAATGAGCGAGCGTTTCCGGAGGGTAGCTCGCATTGATCACTGCAATGTTAATCTGTTCATCAAGCATCGCTTTTCTAAACACCATTCTGCCGATCCGGCCGAATCCGTTTATCGCAACTTTCACTTTCATCAAATATGCACCCCTTATTTTATGTCATTCCACATCATGATTTATTCAAAATAAGTATAACACATTATTTTTAATTAGCCATACCATTTGTTTCTTTTACAGCAAATTTACGCAGTTTTTGTGAAACAGTGAACAAAGAACTAGAAAAAATCGGCATTAAAGCATATATTTCAAATACATCTTTAGTGCTACAATTTCCAACGGCGCCAAATTTTCACACGACAGAAGGCAGTGTCTTCAAGAAAGGACAACCATGAAACTGACCAAAAACATATATTTTATCATTTCTTTTTTGGCTGCGGCCGGCATTTATTTTTTTATAGGAACAGCAGCCGCTTCCGCGGCGAACGAAGATTATCCGAAACAGATGATCAGGCTGGAAAGCTTATCAGGCATAAACATCACGCCCGCCGGGAATCAAGATAATGCACTGCTAACAGCAAAACAGACGAGCGGGGAAAAAGCAGAAAGATGGAGGCTGGATACGTCTGACGGCAAACAGTTCAAAATCAGAAATATGGATAACGGCAAAATTATCATCCCTTCCCATTACGCGTTGTCAAACAATAATCCCGCTGTAGTCTACTATGACAATTCACGAAAAGAAGAGTTGTGGAATATTATCGGGGCTGACAAAGACGGAAACGGAGACTTTATCACGTATAAAATCGTCAGTGCGCAAAACAACAGCCTTGCCCTGACACTGGACGGCAGCGGAGTGAAGCTTGCCAAATATACAGGCGGCTCCGTCCAAAAGTGGAAGCTTCCAAGCGACGGGCTCGAAGGTTTCGCGGGCTATGCAAAGGAATCGAATGGCAAGCAGAAAACAGGCACAACCGGCGGCCTGCTTGGAAAAGTCGTCTATGTCAACAATCTGGGCGAACTGAAAGCCAATATTGGAGGTTCAACGCCCCGCACCATTGTCGTCTCCAGCAATATCGGCGCTTCAGCCAAAACGGTATTGACGGTGGGGGGCAATAAAACAATCATCGGCTCGTATGAAAAACATAAGCTGAACAACATTTACTTTAAAACAAAAACGGACTCAGGCAACGTGATTTTCAAAAATCTGATCATTGCACATGATGCATTCATAAATGAAAACAACGACATCCCTGTTTACATTACAGATTCGAGGAATTACTGGATTGACCATGTCACATTCCAGGGCCACAGCTATTCAGCAAACGGTCACGATCTCGACAAGCTCTTATACATCGGCGCTAAAGCCGATTACGTCACACTGTCTCACAGCACATTCACAGACCACAGGTACGGCTTGATTCTCGGCTGGCCTCAAGATGACAAGCAATACCACAGTATATATAATGGATATCCGCGGATGACAATCAGCCACAACCGCTTTGAGAATCTCTATGTCAGGGCGCCCGGGTTGATGCGTTACGGCCATTTTCATGTGAAAAACAATTATATCAACAATTACCATCTAGGCTTCACGATAACGACATTGGCCAAAATTTATTCTGAAGCCAATTACTTCGGTACGGGCAGCGAGAAAGGCATACTTGATGATTACGGAGACGGCTCATTTAAAGATGTCGGATCATATCCGGCGATAAAAGGACAGAAATCGCCTGAAACAAGCTGGAAACCTTCATCCAACTACAGCTATCGGACGATGAAGGCAGGCAATGCCAAAGCTTTTGCCGAACGGTATGCAGGTGCACAACGCACCGCGCTGTATTATGCGAATTACAGCCAGTTTAAAAACGACTAATAAAAAAGTGAGCGCAATTTCGCGCTCACTTTTCAATATTTGACCATGTATCAAGCAGCTGATGAAGCTGCGCTTCTGTATCTTTCAGACTGCCGCTGTTATCGATCACCGCGTCTGCCTTTTTCTTTTTTTCGTCAAGAGAATGCTGGGCGTGAATTCTGTTCAGCGCCTCGTCTTCAGTGAGCCGGTTTCTTTTCATCAGCCGCTCAAGCTGAAGCTCCATCGGCACCCAGACGACGATCACTTTATCTGTCAAATGTTCAAGCCCACTTTCATATAAAAGCGGAATATCGAGAACAACAAACCGTTCACCGGCCCGGATGGCTTCGTCGCGCTGTTTGATCATCATTTTTCTCACTTCCGGATGGACGATCGCATTTAACTGCATCCTCTTTTCTTCGTTAGTAAAAACAATTTCTCCAAGTTTTCTCCGGTCGATACCGCCTGTTTCAAGCAGCACGCCTTGACCAAATGTCTCTGCGATTTTCTGATAAGCGGGCATCCCTTGTTCAACGGCCTCTTTCGCGATCACGTCCGCATCGACGACTGTGATGCCGCACTGCTGGAACATTTGCGCGACAGTACTTTTGCCGCTGGCAATCCCTCCGGTCAACCCGATGACCAATGTCAAAGGCCTGCACCTCCTTCTTACAGTTTCCAGATGCCGATCATAATCAGCAATATACCGGGAAGAAAGGTCAGTTTATCCATCCAGTTCCATTTCGATAAAAATCGCCCCGCCTGTATTCCGCAAAATACGAACAATGAGCTCATGATGCCTACCGTAATGCTCATCGGTACAGGGGAAAAGCCGAGCGCAGCCGCGCCGATCCCTGCTCCGAACGCGTCAATAGAGAGGGCAAAACCGAGAAGGAAAGCTTCTATACCGGTAATGATTCCTGATTTATCAATGTCGGCGCTTGTCGGTTTTCTTAAAATGTGTATCACGATTCCGAGCGATTTCAATTCAAGGTTGATGAGCGTTTTTTCAGAGAAGACGAGATCCTGTTCTTTCTCCGGCCTGAAAAACTGATACAGCACCCATGCGCCGATCCCCATTAATATGACGGCTCCGAGCCTTTCTGTTACGACAACGGGCAGGAATTTCGCCAAAAGGGTTCCGATCATCATGGCAATATACATCACGGCACCAGAGCAAAAAGCAATAATCAAAATCGCTTTAAATGGGATTTTCAACTTTCGCAATCCGTAAGTAAATCCGACTGAAAAACTGTCCAAGCTGACGGCAAATGCCAGCAGCAAGAAAGATGCAAACATCATATCAGGCTCTTCCTTTCTGTTGATGCGAGCAGTTAAGTCATGCAGCCTAAAGGCAGCTTTCTAGGCTTCTTATATATATGAAAGAAGAAAACCATCCGTGTGTTGTTTACCCGAAAAAGAAACATCACACCTTAAAGCTTGCTTTTAACAGCTATATGGAGCGTATGCATCGACAGCTTGAACCATGATACGGCTTGCTGTTGTCCCTTTTATGCGATTGTCATTTTTTCTGGCACTTTATGCAAAAATGCGTGCCCCTTCCGCCAACGACTGTTTTTTCAATTGGAGATCCGCACTTTTTACAAGGTTCATCTTTCCGGCCGTAAACGAAAAGTTTGAGCTGGAACATGCCGATTTCACCTTGTGAATTGATGTAAGATCTGACTGTGCTTCCCCCTGCTTCAACAGCTTCCTTTAACGTTTGAACGATCTCTTCATGAAGAAGAACCGTCTGTTTTTTTGTGAGCTTGTTCGCTGTTGTCTCGGGATGGATACCGGCTCTGAACAAAGCCTCGTCGACATAAATATTGCCCAGTCCGACCACTGTCCGCTGATCGAGCAGTGCGGTTTTCACTGAGCGGTTTGTTTTCTTCAGGCGCTCTCTTAAGTAACCGGCTGTAAATTCCTCGCTGAAAGGTTCGGGACCGAGCTGCCTGAGAGGCAGCTCCGTCAGTTCCTCTCCCGGCTTAAACAAATGCATCGTGCCGAACTTTCTGACATCCCGGTAGCGCAGCTCGCTTCCGTCCGTGAACCTGAAAATGACGTGCACATGTTTATCAAGAGGTTCATCGTTTTGATGAAGCCCGTACTTTCCTTCCATTCTCAAATGGGAAACCATGACACAATCATCAAGATGAAACAACAGGAATTTTCCCCTTCTTCCGATCGACTGAATCGTCTGACCGGCCAGGAGCCTTGCGAATTCCTCAGGCTCCTCCGGACGTTTTATGATTTTTGTCCATCTGACATCAACCGCATCGATCGTTTTCCCTCTTACAAGCCCGGCAAGAGTGCGCCGGACCGTTTCGACTTCTGGTAATTCCGGCACATCATCACTTCCTTTTCTCTATTTTGCATCGTACCATGAAGGCCCTGAAGCGCAGTCCACTTTCAGCGGAACATCGAGCTCCAATGCATGTTCCATTACTTCCGGAACCAGTTTTTCAAGCACTTTGATTTCATCTTCAGGCGCTTCAAAAATCAATTCGTCATGAACCTGCAGCAGCAGTTTGGCCTGGAGATTTTTTTCTTTCAGCTTGTCCGCCATGTCGATCATCGCTTTTTTAATGATATCTGCGGCGCTTCCCTGGATCGGCGTGTTCATTGCCGTCCGTTCGGCAAAGCTGCGCAGATTGAAATTCCGACTCGTCAATTCCGGTATATACCGCCTCCGGCTTAAAAGAGTCGTCACATAGCCCCTCTGTTTCGCTTCTTGAACGGTTTCTTCCATGTATTCTTTAACTCCCTGGAAGCTGTGGAAATAGCGCTCAATAAACGCGGCCGCTTCCTTTCTTGTAATTCCCAGGTTTTGCGACAAGCCGTAGTCGCTGATTCCGTAAACGATTCCGAAATTGACGGCTTTCGCCTGCCTCCTCATCGCAGGGGTGACTTCTTCTTCTGATACATGAAAAACATCCATCGCCGTTTTCGTGTGAACGTCCATATCGTTCGTGAACGCTTCAATCAAATTTTTATCCTTTGAAATGTGGGCGAGAACCCTCAATTCGATTTGGGAGTAATCCGCAGCAAATATGAGCCAGCCTTTTTGCGAAGGGACAAACGCCTGCCGGATTTTGCGGCCTTCCTCAAGACGGATCGGTATATTTTGCAGATTGGGATCGGTTGAGCTGAGCCTTCCCGTCTGTGTTAAAGCTTGATTAAAGCGGGTATGCACTTTATGGCTGTCTTTTTTGATTACTTTTAAAAGCCCTTCGACGTATGTGGACTGGAGCTTGCCGATCTGTCTGTAGTGCAGAATATCTTCGATAATGACGTGTTTGTCGCGCAGTTTTTCCAGCACATCGGCTGAAGTCGAATAGCCCGTTTTTGTTTTTTTGACGGCAGGCAGCCCGAGTTTTTCAAACAAAATCACACCGAGCTGCTTTGGAGAATTGATATTGAACGTTTCACCTGCTGACTCGTGGATTTTCTTCTCGTATTCCGCTAATTTGGCGGACAGTTCTTCCCCCATTTTTTTCAATCTGTCGACATCGACTTGGACACCGATCGATTCCATCTCACCGAGAATGTGGGCGAGGGGCATTTCGAGCGCTTCAAACAGATCGAGCTGCTCGTTTTTCTCCAATTCATCAAGAAGCTTTTCGCGGAGCAGCGATATCGCCTTCGCTTTTCTGGCTAAATGGTCGGCAAGCTCCTTCTCATCCGGCACCGCCTGTTTCGCGCCTTTTCCGTAGACCGCTTCATCTGCCGCGACAATGTGTAATTGGTGTTCTTTCGCAACGCTTGCAACATCGTCGTAAGAGTGTCCCGGATTGATGATATAGGCCGCAAGGAGAACGTCAAATTCTGCGCCTTTCAGTTCGATGCCCCGCCAGCGCAAAGCGACCGCCGCGCGTTTTGCATCAAACACCCATTTCTTTTTCGACTCGTCTTCGGCCCACTCTTTAAAACGGTCCGACTGAACAGCTGTCTCTTCCGGGATGAAGAAAGCGCCATGTTCGTTGACGATCGAAAAACCGAGGATCGGCGCCTCATGATAATTGTCGCCGAGCTGTTCGACAACGAGTGAAGCCGGTGACGCAAACAAATCATCCGTGATGTCTGTTTTGATCGTGACGTTGATCTCTTCAAACTGTTCTTCTTCTTTTTCTCCCGGCTCTTCGCCAATCCTTTCGAGCAAAGAGTTAAAACCGAGATCTTTAAAAATCTTGACGACCGCTTCCCTGTCAAAACCTTCGTATCCGAGGGAATCGAGGGTGACTTCAAGCGGCGCTTCTGTCGTAATTGTCGCAAGCTCTTTGCTCATCAATGCCTGTTCTTTAAATTCTTCAAGCTTTTCTTTCAGTTTTTTTCCGCTGACTTCGTCTATTGACGACAGCAGCTCCTCTACTGTATGGAACTGTTTCAAAAGCTTGATCGCCGTCTTTTCGCCGACGCCCGGCACACCTGGAATGTTGTCTGATGAGTCTCCCATCAGCCCTTTCATGTCAATGATTTGTTCAGGTGTAAGTCCGTACTTTTCCCGGACATGTTCCGGCGTATAGTATTCAACATCTGTAATGCCCTTTTTCGTGATGGCGACCGTCGTTCCTTCTGTAGCCAGCTGTGTCAGGTCTTTGTCGCCTGAAAAAATCTTCACTTCAAATCCGTCTTTTTCCGCTGACTTGGCAAGGGTGCCGATAATATCATCGGCCTCGTAGTTTTCAAGCTCATACCTTGAGATTTGATAGGCGTCGAGGAGCTCGCGGATAAACGGCAGCTGCTCGGACAGCTCGGGCGGCGTTTTTTGTCTGCCGCCTTTATATTCTTTAAACGTTTTATGTCTGAATGTCGTTTTCCCCGCATCAAAAGCAACGAGCATGTGGGTCGGTTTTTCTTCTTCAAGCATCTTCATTAAGATCGTGGTAAAACCGTACACAGCGTTTGTATGTATCCCTTTTTCATTGCTGAGAAGAGGCAGAGCGAAAAACGCGCGGTAAGCCAGGCTGTTTCCGTCAACCAATACTAGTTTTTTTCTTTCAGTCATCTTTATCCTCCTAAGGAGCCGATTCGTCAGCTTCCATTCAACTTCGTGATCATATTTGCTTATTTTATTTTAGCAAAGTTCATTTTGAAAGGAAAATGAGAGTGATTTCGCAGAAAAATAAAAAAAGGGACGCGCTGTTGATCGCGTCCGTCCATATGGCTCCTTGGATGAAGGGGTTCACTAATGATCCTATCAGCCAAGTTTTAACCATATATATAAAAGTTGTTAAGCCTTTGTAAAGTTTGCTAAATGAAGCTACTCGGATGCGCGTTTTAAGCGGACCGTGAATTCGGTGCCTTTCCCCCGCTCGCTTTCGACGTCGATTTCACCGTCGTGGGCTTCGACTAAATGCTTGACGATCGCAAGGCCGAGACCGGTTCCTCCTGAATTTCTGCTCCTGTCTTTATCGATCCGGTAGAAGCGTTCGAATATTCTCGGGATTTCGGACCGCTTGATCCCGATGCCCGTATCCTTCACTTTGACTTGCACTGCATTTTCCAGTACATCAGCCGAAATCGTTACGTTTCCATCTTCAGGCGTATATGTGAGGGCATTGTTCACCAAATTTAAAAAGATCTGCTTTAGTCTGTGCGGATCCCCAGAAGCAACGGCTGGCATCTCCGGCTTTTCCAGGGTCAAGGTGATTCCTTTTTCCTCCGCTTTATTCTTCAAAAGCATCCCAATTTCAGCGAGGATTTCACCAATATTGCAATTTTGAATATTCAAGGTGAAGTTCTGCTGTTCGATTTTCGACAGATCCAACAGGTCCTGGATCAACGTTTGCAGACGGCTGCTCTCTTTTAAGATGATCGATAGAAATTGCAGCAGCGTCTCCCTTTCGTTCATCGCTCCGTCTAAAAGCGTCTCGGTGAACCCTTTGATCGATGTAATCGGCGTTTTCAGCTCATGGGAGACATTGGCGACAAAGTCCTTCCTCATTTCTTCAAGCTGCTTTCTTTCCGTCATATCATGGAACACGAGAACGATGCCTTTCCACTCATCATTGATGCCGATAATTGGAACTCCGTCGACTTCAAAATACCTTCTTTCAATTTTGATCGGCAGTTTAAACATTTTGCGGACCTTTGTTTCCGTCATAAAAATTTCTTCGATGAGATTAATGATTTCTTCGTGTTCGAGCACTTCGTGATAGAAATGGTAAAGAAGCTGATCGGCTTCTACGTGAAATTGCTTTTGATAAGCGCGGTTCACAAGGTGAATATAACCCTTTCCATCGATTAAGATCAGACCGGAGTCGATATTTTCGATGACGGTTTGCAGACGGTCGCGCTGCATTTCCTGTGCTCTTGTCATGTCCTGCAGGTTCTGCGCCAGCATATTGATGGACTGGCTTAGCATCGTTTCATCTTCGTTGAAAGTTCTTGCTTTATAGTTTCCTTTGGCAAGCTCAATCGCTACTTGTGTCGCAGACTCAATCGGATTCGTATATTGAGAGGTTATTCTCGCCCCAAGCCCGGCGATGATTAAAAAGGCCGTTCCAAGGCTCACGCCGAGGAGAATCCAGATCTTTTGATTGATATCTTGCAATGAATCGACAGGAGTGCTGATCAGAATATATCCATTCACATTCCCGTCTTCTTTCAGCGGCTGCACGTAACGGTAAACGGACTCGTCATCCGGATTGATTCTGAAGCCTCCTCCTTCACCGTTTAAATCCGACTCAAGCGCTTCTTTGATAACGGATTGATCTTCTGCACGGCCCCCAAAATGAAAAAGAACCTGACCTTTTGTATCAACCAGCGATACATGACTGTCCAGTTCACGGCTTGCCTTCTCTAAAATGGCTCCTTGCTCCGAAGACTTCATGTTTTCACGATTTGCCAATGAAGCGACCAAAGCGGCTTCTTTTTCAATATGGCTGCTCAGTTTGGCATCGTATGAGGAGTGAAACAAGTGAACGAGCAGAAAACCGAGTGAAGCAAATACGAGAATCAAAAGCGTCAGCAGGGCAGCTAAAAGCCGGGTCCGGAATTTAATCATTCAGCTTCGGCTCCTCCATTTTGTAGCCAAGACCTCTGATTGTTTTAATGTATTCCGGTTTTTTCGTATTTTTTTCGATCTTATCGCGAAGATGGCTGATATGGACATCGACGATGCGCGTATCGCCCGCGAAGTCGTAGTTCCAGACAGCGTTGAGGAGAAGGTCTCTCGTCAGCACCCTCCCTTTATGCCTTCCCAAATATAAAAGGAGTTCGAATTCCTTAGGCGTTAGCTCGAGGCGTTCGTTTTGAAAGTAAACCTCATAATGTTCTGGAAGTATTTTCAATTCTCCTATGATCAGCTCGCCTGCATCCGGTTCTTCCGTCTCCTCCGGATGAACGGACAGCGTCTGTGTTCTTCTTAAAATCGCTTTGACCCTTGCCGTCACCTCTCTCGGGCTGAACGGCTTCGTCATATAGTCATCGGCACCCAGCTCGAGACCGAGCACCTTATCAAATTCATCATCCTTAGCGGTCAGCATCAAAATCGGATACATCAGCTTCTTCTGTCTGAGTTCCTTGCATACTTCAATGCCGTCCATTTTAGGAAGCATCAGATCGAGCACGATCAGATCCGGCTTCTCTTCAATCGCCTTTAATAAGCCGGCCTCTCCGTCCATGGCCGTCACCACATGATAGCCCGACCGTTCAAGGTTATATTTTAGAAGGGTAACAATCGATTCCTCATCATCTACAACTAATATCTTTTTGCTCATGACATGCCTCCAGGCTTCAGATTTCCCCGACATCTCTTTCTCTATCTTTTGTTAAATAAACGTTTTCACTCCTATTTTAACGAAAGCCTATCCGTTCGACAATTTGATTTTTCAGTGTTTTGCATAAAATCTCTCTTTTTCGGCAATAAACCGCTGTTTTAAGCGATGGAATGCTTCCAGAAAAAAGAATGAAAATGTCCGGGCAGATGATTATGATTAGGTATATGCTGACAGCCCGTGTTTATGTCTTGATTTTCATATGGTTTTATGTAAAAAAAGATCGCATTCAAAAACAGGAAGGCTTGTATAAAGCCTTCCTGCTGTTTTCATTATGATAATACTTTCATGACGTTTTTGACTGATTCAACGGATCGATCAAGCTGACTTCTTTCTGTTTCAGTCAGTTCAAGTTCAATGATCTGTTCAAGACCGTTTCCGCCGATAATCGTCGGAACGCCGAGGTAAATGCCTTCATAGCCGTATTCGCCTTCAAGGTAGGCAATAGTCGGCAGCACGCGGCGCTGGTCTTTTAAGATTGCTTCAACCATTTCTGTCAGGGAAGCGGCTGGCGCATAATACGCACTTCCGTTTCCTAACAGGTTGACAATTTCTCCCCCGCCTTTTCTCGTTCTTTCAACAATCGCATCGATCCGGTCTTTCGGAAGAAGCGTTTCAAGCGGAATGCCGCCTGCATAAGAGTAGCGAACGAGCGGAACCATATCGTCCCCGTGTCCGCCCAGTACAAAACCTGTAATGTCTTTGACGGAAAGGTTGAGCTCCTGAGCGACAAACGTTCTGAATCTTGCCGTATCCAAAACTCCCGACTGGCCGATGACCCGCTCTTTCGGGAAGCCCGATTCTTTATAGACGGCGTATGTCATCGCATCCACAGGGTTTGTCAGAACGACGATGATACAATCAGGTGAGTATTTAACAACTTCCTTCGTTACGCTCCTCATGATCTTTTCATTTGTAGCCACGAGGTCGTCCCGGCTCATTCCCGGCTTTCTTGCGATTCCCGCCGTGATGACGACGATATCTGAGCCGGCCGTATCTTCGTAGTTTGCCGTTCCTGTAATATTCGCATCAAATCCTTGGACAGGGCTCGCTTCCAGCATATCGAGCGCTTTCCCTTTTGTAGGGTTTTCAAGCTGCGGAATGTCGACTAGCACGACGTCAGCCAATTCTTTTTGAGCCGTTAAAAACGCAGTTGTTGCACCTGTAAAGCCCGCTCCGATGACAGATACTTTATTTCGCTTCTTTCCCATGTTTTCTACCCCTTTTAATTGTTGTTGTTTTACCCCAAAACAGCCGTTTAAGACATATTTTTGATAAGCTCATCACCGAATTCAGAGCATTTAACTTCAGTCGCGCCGTCCATCAAACGAGCGAAATCGTATGTGACGACTTTGGATGCGATTGTTTTCTCCATAGATTTAATCACAAGGTCGGCAGCTTCATTCCAGCCCAAATGCTCAAGAAGCAGCACGCCGGATAGGATGACTGAAGACGGGTTTACTTTGTCTAGGCCAGCATATTTTGGAGCTGTACCATGTGTCGCTTCAAAGATGGCGTGTCCTGTCTCATAGTTGATGTTTGCTCCAGGAGCGATGCCGATTCCGCCGACTTGGGCAGCAAGCGCATCTGAAATGTAGTCCCCGTTCAGGTTCATTGTCGCCACAACATCAAACTCGGCAGGGCGGGTCAGGATCTGCTGAAGGAAGATGTCAGCGATGCTGTCTTTGATGATGACTTTGCCGGCCGCTTCAGCTTCGCTTTGCGCTTTGTTTGCAGCGTCTTTGCCGTCTTTTTCAGCGATGCGGTCGTATTCGGCCCATGTGAATACTTTATCGCCGAATTCTTTTTCAGCCACTTCATAGCCCCAGTTTTTAAAGGCGCCTTCCGTGAATTTCATGATGTTTCCTTTATGGACGAGCGTTACAGATTTGCGGCCGTGCTCGATTGCATACTCGATCGCAGCTCTGACAAGCCTTGACGTTCCTTCTTCAGAAACCGGCTTGATACCGATGCCTGATGTTTCAGGGAAACGGATTTTGTTAACGCCAAGCTCGTTTTTCAGGAATGAAATCAGCTTTTGAACTTCTTCAGAGCCTTTCGCGTATTCGATGCCGGCATAGATATCTTCAGTATTTTCGCGGAAGATGACCATATCCGTATCTTCAGGGCGTTTAACCGGTGAAGGAACGCCTGTGAAATAGCGGACAGGACGCAGGCATGTAAACAGGTCAAGCTCTTGTCTTAGCGCTACGTTTAATGAGCGGATTCCGCCGCCTACAGGAGTTGTTAAAGGACCTTTAATCGCGATCAGGTATTCGCGGATCGTATCAAGCGTTTCTTCAGGAAGCCATTCGCCTGTTTTGTTGTACGCTTTTTCCCCGGCGTAGACTTCTTTCCAAGTGATTTCCTTTTCGCCGTTATACGCTTTCTCCACAGCCGCTTCAAGAACCCTTGAAGCCGCTCTCCAAATATCAGGACCTGTTCCGTCCCCTTCAATAAACGGGATAACCGGGTTGTTTGGAACGTTTAATACTCCGCCGGAGACTGTAATTTTTTCGCCTTGTGCCACAATAAAACCTCCCATAATATGTAATTCTTCAATATAGAAAAACATTTGTTTCCCCCGTTTGGCGGGGGACAAACATGTTTTTTCATAGATTCATGAAATCGTTGTTTCCTAAGAAAGCCGTTAAGAGGCCGGCCGAACAAAGCTCGAACAGCCTCCTTTCAAACGGTCAGCTTCTGTCTTCAATCGGAATGAACGTCTGCATGTCAGGGCCGGTGTAATCAGCCCGCGGACGAATCAGTCGGTTATTTTCATACTGTTCGAGAATGTGAGCGAGCCAGCCTGATACCCTGCTGATCGCAAAAATCGGCGTGAACAGATCATGGTCGATTCCTAAGCTATGATAAACCGACGCAGAATAAAAGTCTACGTTTGGCGGCAGTTTTTTCTGAGACGTGACGATTTCCTCAGTCCGCTCTGAAATCTCATACCATTTGCTTTCACCCGTTAAATTCGTCAAACGTCTGCTCATTTCCTTCAAATGTTTTGCGCGGGGATCTCCCTGGCGGTATACGCGGTGGCCGAACCCCATGATCTTTTCTTTCTTTTCAAGCTTGGCGTGAATATATGAATCTACGTTTTCAACCTCGCCAATCTCTGAAAGCATTTTCATAACTGCTTCGTTTGCTCCGCCGTGAAGCGGACCTTTCAAGGCCCCGATTGCGGCCGTGATCCCTGAGTAGACGTCTGAAAGCGTCGCGACGCATACTCTGGCTGTGAACGTAGATGCGTTCAGCTCATGATCCGCATGCAGAATCAAGGCTTTGTCAAACGCTTCCACTTCAACAGGTGAAGGTTCTTTTCCATTCAGCATGTAGAGAAAGTTGGCGGCAAAACCGAGTTCCGGATTCGGCTCAATCGGCTCGAGCCCTTTGCGGATTCTTGAAAAAGCAGCGACAAGCGCAGGCATCTTCGCTTGGAGACGCACCGCTTTTCTGTAGTTTGCTTCCGCATCCATTTGATCTGCTTCTTCGTCAAACAGTCCGAGTAAAGAAACGGCTGTCCGAAGAGCTGCCATCGGGTGGACTTTTCCATTCGAGTAGGATTTGAAATGGTCAATCACTTCTTTGGGGATACCGGCATTTTCAGAAAGCTGTTTTTTAAGCTCTGCGAGCTCCTCTTTGTTCGGCAGCTTTAAATGCCAAAGCAGATAAACAACTTCTTCAAAGCTAGCTTTTTCTGTCAAATCATCGATGTTATACCCTACATATGTAAGAGTATCATCAATAATTGAACTTACTGATGATGTAGTGGCGACTACCCCTTCAAGGCCGCGTGTTGCTGTCATACTCATCTCTCCCTTTTTTTAAAAATTTCCCCTTTTAAAATTAAACCAAAACCTAGGAGCAAAAACAACGCATGTTGTATACATCTTCTTCAACCCAAAAAGAAAATGCTTACATTAAATCGTTTTTCAAATAAAACAATCGTGCGTTTCTATATACCGTTCGATACTCCGATATGCTTAATAAAGATTAAGCATATTTATATTATAAACAATAATCTGATAAATTTGTAGGTTTTTGATCAAAAATGCTTTCAAAGCCTTATAAATCAAGGGTTCGTAGTTATTTATTATCAATCGACAGCTTTGTAGAATCATGTATTCTTCTGTATCTATTTGAGGGAGGTTTTGGGAAGGGATTTTTATTAAAAGTGGACAGACGTATTCCTCCAGTTCTTTCATACTAATCGGTTTATGATTTTCACCTATAATAAATTTATAAACAAAAGAAAAAGAGATAAAATCTTTTACTTGTTACTTTACAGGAAATCCCCTTCATCCGTTTTAAAACAAACGGGGGGAGTTTTTATGAATGAAAAGTTATTATCATTATTTTGACTGATGTTCCCTTTTAAAAGAATCAGGTATGATCGATAAAGAAAACGTTTTCAAAGAAAGGGGAATGCCACATGCCTTATCGTATGAAACGAGTGTTGCTGCTTCTTGTCACTGGATTGTTTTTGAGTTTGTCTGCAGTCACTTCTACTGCCTCGGCTCAAGCAGGCGGATCGTTTTTTGACACTTTTAACAGCTATAACTCCGGTGTATGGCAGAAAGCAAATGGTTATTCGAATGGAGGTGTGTTCAACTGCACTTGGCGTGCAAATAACGTATCAATGACATCATTAGGTGAAATGCGTTTGGGGCTAACAAGTCCATCTTATAACAAGTTTGACTGCGGGGAAAATCGCTCTGTTCAAACATATGGATATGGACTTTATGAAGTCAGAATGAAACCAGCTAAAAACGTAGGGATCGTTTCATCGTTCTTCACTTACACAGGTCCAACAGATGGAACTCCTTGGGATGAGATTGATATCGAATTTTTAGGAAAAGACACAACAAAGGTTCAGTTTAACTACTATACGAATGGTGTAGGAAACCATGAGAAGCTTGTGGATCTCGGATTTGATGCATCCAATGCCTATCATACGTATGCGTTCGATTGGCAGCCAAACTCGATTAAATGGTATGTCGATGGGCAATTAAAACATACCGCGACGAGCCAAATTCCGACTACGCCAGGAAAGATCATGATGAACTTGTGGAATGGTATTGGTGTCGATGACTGGCTCGGTTCCTACAACGGTGTAACACCTCTATACGCTCATTACGACTGGGTGCGTTATACAAAAAAATAATGTCAAAAATGATAAGAGCCTGCAGCCTCAACCTAACCAGGCTCTTATGATTGTAATGAGGAGTTGTTGGCATGATTAGTCTTTTATACAATCTTATCGAGATGATGACAGCCCTCTTCCTGGGTTTGCTTTTTTTGCTTCTTTAGTTCTCTTTCTTTTGTGAAAATGACATCTCATATCCTTCAATTTTTTGATGGTTTCCTCAATTTCTTTCTGTTTTCTATCAATTTTTCTTTTTCGTTCATTAAAATCACTTGCTGTCGTCCGCGCCGCAATCATATCCGACGTCTCAGTTAGCAGAAAAAATAAACTCTCCGGCACTGAACAGCACTCGCAATTCGACAGCCATCATAATAAAGGATGCGATAACTGATGCAAGCGTTTCAGCCCGAAAGAGACGATAGATCATTTTTTCTTTTTATCCAAGCTTACCTGCTGAAGACTCCACAAATAAAAACCCACAAATTCGAAATAAACGGTCATATTTCCCCACACAGGTTTTTGACAAACTCAGCCCTCTTTTATAGAGGGCCTTATTTTTTTGCACCAGCTGACGTCTATTTACAGATTTTTAGGAGTTTTAACTGCGTTATGTATGTTTATTTTTAGTTGCGAACGTTTTTTTCAAACTAAAAAACCCCCTGAAACAGGGGGAGCTGGCCCGCATTTCTAAGATGTAAAATGCTGGACGGCCTGCATGACAAGATAGGCGATCCCGGCACCGATGAGCGGGCCGACGGCAACGCCTTTGAATAAAGCGACCGCTAAAATCGTTCCAAATACAAGAGCGGTGGTGATATGCGGGTCTTCCGCGAGCAATGTGATCCCGTTTTTGGCGATCAATGCTACGAGAATGCCCGCCCCGAGTGCGATCCATGCGTAATATGATTTCATCGCTTCGCCAAGCTGTTTAAAGCCGATCTCTCCAGTGGCAATCGGCACAAGGACCGCTATTGTAATAACGGTAACTCCCCAGTTAATCCCTTTGGATTGGATGGCCGGAAACAGCTTTTGATCGAGGCCGGTCAGCTTGATCAAAAGCAGGACGGATACCGCGATGATCAACGACTGATTTTTCGCGATTAATGCGATGGCCAAAAGCAGGATCAAAAATAAATTAGCTTGAGTAAACATGCTGTATTCAACTCCATTTTTTTATGACCTTTCTCATAATAACAGGACTCAAGAATAAAATGAAATAAGGACATGCTTTCTAATATCAGGAGGATGCAGAATTGAATCAATCCTATCTCACAGCTGCGCTTCGGGCAGTGTATGTGCTGTTTTTGACCGCTGCTTGCGGAGCGGTCGGCTACTACTCTTTTCCGTTAACCTATCCTTTTGTGATTGCGCTTATTCTCGCCATCATGATCAACCCTTTTGTGGAATGGCTCGATAAGCGGACCGGGCTCCCGAGAGGCGTTAATGTCGGCATCGTGCTATGCGGCTTTTTGATCGCCGGAGCCGGCTTTTTGACACTGGTCGTTGCCGAGATTGTCTCTGGAACGGCTCATTTGGCTAAAATACTCCCCGTCCAGTTTAATAAAGCCGCTCTTTATATCGAATCGTTTTTTACGAATCAAATCATGCCGCTGTATAATCAGCTTGCCGCTTTTTTTGACGGGCTCGAAGCCGCCCAGCAGGAATCGATCATTACACAGGTCCAAAATTTGGGCAGTGAACTCGCATCAGGCACCGCTTTGTTTCTTTCAAAAATTCTTGAGATGGTGCCCCTCTTTTTCGCCTTTCTGCCGAATATGGCGGCCGTGCTGATCTTTTCGCTCCTGGCCACTTTTTTTATCAGCAAAGATTTGCATAAAATACAAAACAAGGCGCGGTCTGTTCTTCCTGATCGGCTGATCTCGGGTGCAGCGGCTGTCTATGCGGAATTGAAAAGAGCGCTGGCAGGCTTTGTGAAGGCCCAGCTTACCCTTGTGGCGATGACGATGGTGCTGGTGTTGATCGGGCTTTCTGTGTTGAAGGTTAATCATGCTGTCGCCATCGCTTTTCTCATCGGGCTGGTCGACCTGCTGCCGTATTTGGGAGCGGGGTCTGTATTTGTGCCGTGGATCGTCTATTTAGCAGCGTCCAAGCAGCTGCCGCTCGCGATCGGCCTCGGAGTCCTGTACATCGTCGTGCTCGTCTTCAGGCAGCTGGCCGAACCGAAGATTTTGAGCCGGTCAATCGGACTTCACCCTCTGGGAACATTGATCGCGCTGTTTGCCGGTTTCAAATTGTTTGGCTTTCTCGGATTGATCATGGGTCCCGCCCTTCTCGTTCTCATTCAGGCTCTCTTTACAACAGGTATTTTTAAAGACGTATGGCAGTTTATTAAAGGAAATGAAAAATAAGCGGCAGCCTGCTTTTTCCAATGCGGGCCGCCGCTTATCGGGTTATTTGATGATGTTGATCCGCCTGCCTTCAGACATCCTCTTCAGCTTGCGGGATATGAACGGTTTGAAACGGCTGCGCGTTGCCGGCAGCAGCAGCAGTAAACCGATGATATCCGATAAAAAGCCGGGCAGCAAAAGCAGCATGCCGCCTATGAAAATACAAAGCCCGTCCAAAATCGCATCCCCAGGCATTTTTCCGTACTGAAGATCGCGCTGAACTTTGTAGTAAACTTCGATTCCTTGTTTTTTGGCGAGAGCGGCCCCGAGAAATCCCGTCAAGATGATCAGCAAAACGGTCGGCAAGACACCGATCCAATTAGCGGACAAGAGGAACAGACCGATTTCACTCGCTGGAAAAATGACGAGAAATAATAAGAAAAACTTCATTGTCTTCACCTCATAATTCTAATATGGAAGCGAACGGCCGCCCTGTTTTGCTTGTGCCGCCTGCAAAAAAAGAAGGGAAAAGCTTCCCTTCTTCTTCAATAAGCGATTAAAGTACGCTTGCACGTCCTTTGTAAACAGCTCCGCGGGCGGAGTCGACCGTAATGTCTTCTCCCTCTTTGAGAATGGAAGTCGCATTTTCCATTCCGACGATGACAGGGATGCCGAGGCTCAAGCCTACGACTGCCGCGTGGCTGGTTAAACCGCCTTCTTCAGTAATCAGCGCAGCCGCTTTTTCAAGGGACGCCATCATGTCACGATCCGTGCTTTTTGTAACCAAAACGGCGCCATCTTTCATTTTTTTATCCGCTTCTTGTGCATTTTGAGCGATGACCACTTCACCAAACGCGGATTTGCGTCCGATTCCCTGGCCTTTTGCGACCACGTCTCCGACAACATACACTTTCATCAAGTTTGTTGTGCCGGCTTCACCGACAGCTCCGGCCGTGATAACGATCAAGTCGCCGTGGCGTACGATGCCTGTGTCGAGAGATTTTTGCACTGCTTTTTCAAGCATTTCGTCAGTGGAGCTGTGGTTTTGTCCGCTTGTTGCGAAAACACCGAAGACTAGAGACAGTTTTCTTGAAACCGCATCATTTACCGTAACTGCGACAATCGGCGCCTGCGGGCGATATTTGGAAATCATTCTCGCCGTATGACCGCTTTCTGTCGGTGTGACGATGGCATTCACGTCAAGGTTGATTGCCGTATGCGCCACAGACTGGCCGATGGCATCTGTAATTGACATGCTGACTTGCTTGCTTCGTGCAGAAAGGATCTTTTTATGGTTGAGCGCTTCTTCTGAACGGGAAGCGATATTGTGCATCGTCTGAACGGCTTCAACAGGGTAATTTCCCGCAGCAGTTTCACCTGAAAGCATAATCGCGTCAGTTCCGTCAAAGATCGCATTGGCAACGTCGCTCGCTTCCGCGCGTGTCGGACGCGGATTGCGCTGCATGCTGTCGAGCATTTGGGTAGCCGTGATAACAGGCTTGCCAAGCGCATTGCATTTTTTGATCAGTTCTTTTTGAACGAGCGGCACTTCTTCAGCAGGGATTTCAACACCAAGGTCTCCACGTGCGACCATCAGACCGTCTGATACTTCAAGAATGGCATCGATGTTGTCAACGCCTTCCTGGTTTTCGATTTTTGGAATGATTTGAATATCTGCCGCATTGTGCTCTTCAAGAAGTTCGCGGATTTCAAGAACATCCGACGGACGGCGCACAAAAGATGCCGCGATAAAATCAACACCCTGCTCGATACCGAACACAATGTCGTTAGCGTCTTTTTCCGTAATTCCCGGAAGATTGACGCTGACGCCCGGCACATTCACGCCTTTTTTGTTTTTCAGCGTTCCGCTGTTCATTACTTTCGTGACGATTTCACGCTTGTCCTTGTTGACATCTGTGACTTCAAGTCCGATCAGTCCATCGTCAAGCAAAATCGTTGAACCAATTGATACATCGTGAATCAACCCATCATATGTAACTGAGATTTTTTCAGGCGTACCGATGACTTCTTCCATTGACACGATCAGCTGAGAACCCGCTTCCAGTTCGATTGAACCGCCTTCCATTGTGTGCGTGCGGATTTCCGGACCTTTCGTATCAAGAAGGATACCGATATCTTTTCCCAGCTTGCCGGCTGCTTCGCGAATGTTTTTAATTCTTGCGCCGTGCTCTTCGAAATCTCCATGGGAAAAGTTCAAGCGCGCCACGTTCATTCCGGCTTCCATCAGCTGGGTGAGCTTTTCAACAGTTTCGCTGGCCGGCCCAATTGTACAAACTATTTTAGTCTTTCTCATATTGCTTCCTCCTCGGGTTTTACACTAGATTGACAGTTCTTGAGACAAGCGGTACATGCTTTGATCAATTGTATGTTTATGATCGAGTATTTCAATGATATCATGATGCACAAGCTGGTTATTTTGAATTCCGACACAGCGTCCGCCTTTTCCTTCAAGAAGCAGTTCAACCGCAAATGCCCCTAGACGGCTTGCCAATACACGGTCTGCTGCAGTCGGAGAACCGCCGCGCTGGATATGTCCAAGCACCGATACTCTAGTTTCGAGATTTGTGGCTTCTTCAATTCTTTTGCCGAATTCAACGCCGCTTCCGACGCCTTCCGCCACAATGATGATGCTGTGTTTTTTGCCGCGCTCATGCCCTCTTTTCAGCCTTGCAATAATTTCTTCCATATCGTAGTCAGCTTCAGGGATCAAAATGGATTCCGCGCCTCCTGCCAAACCTGACCATAAAGCAATGTCCCCGGCATGGCGGCCCATTACTTCAATCACGTATGTACGTTCGTGGGATGTAGCTGTATCCCTAATTTTATCGATGGCATCGATAACGGTATTTAACGCCGTATCAAATCCAATCGTCAAATCTGTTCCAGGGATGTCATTGTCGATTGTTCCCGGCACTCCGACACAAGGAAAACCGTGTTCTGTCAGCTTTTTCGCTCCCATATAAGAACCGTCTCCGCCAATGACGACTAATCCTTCTATACCATATTTTTTTAAATTCGCTATTCCTTTTTCCCGTCCTTCTACCGTTTTAAACTCAGGACACCTTGCTGTATATAGCTTCGTTCCTCCGCGGTGAATGATATCTCCGACAGAACCGATTTCAAGCTTTTCTATTTTTCCGCTGATTAAACCTGAATACCCGTTGTAAATTCCGTATACTTCTACGTCATGGTAGATCGCTTTCCTGACAACCGCGCGGACCGCCGCGTTCATTCCCGGGGAATCTCCGCCGCTCGTCAATACTCCGATACGTTTCATCTTTTTCACCTCGAAAACATATATAATTTACCTTAACACGTTCATTGCCGCTAAAACAATGAAAAAGGGATGAAAATTTTCCGAAAATCCCTATAAAACCTTACTCATTATACAATTAAACAAAAAGTTTTTAAATAAATTTTAAGCAAACTCTTTGAAAAATCGCGGGTGAAAGACACAATCCTTTCACTTTTCACCTTTATCCATAAAAAATAAACGTGAGCCAAAGGCCTCACGTTTATTTATTTTATCCAACAAATTGGTTTTCAGTCGAAATTTTCCCAATTGATTTATACTTGTTATATCTTTGTTGAATCAGCTCGTTCTTATCCAGTTTCAACAAGGGTTTAAGCTCGCTTTTCAGCGCTTCATCGATGTAGGCGGCCTGCTGCTCTACATCGCGGTGTGCTCCGCCTCTTACTTCTTTTATAACATGATCTATAATATCCAATTCTTTAAGGTCCGGAGCGGTGATTTTCATTGTTTCTGCCGCTTTTTTCGCGAGTCCTGAATCCTTCCAGAGGATAGCAGCCGCTCCCTCGGGAGAGATCACCGAATAAGTTGAGTTTTCCAGCATCAATAAGCGGTTTGCGACGCCGAGCGCAAGCGCTCCCCCGCTGCCGCCTTCCCCGATGACGATCGAGATGACCGGCACAGAGAGTCCCGCCATTTCAAAAAGATTCTTGGCAATTGCTTCGCTTTGCCCCCGCTCTTCAGCTGCTTTTCCAGGGTATGCTCCTTTTGTATCAATAAAGCAGATGATCGGCCTGTTAAATTTATCGGCCTGCTTCATCAGCCTGAGCGCTTTGCGGTAGCCTTCCGGATGCGGCATTCCGAAGTTGCGGCGGATGTTTTCTTTTGTATCCTTGCCGCGCTGTTGGCCGATCACTGTCACAGGAAGGCCCCGGAACTTGGCAATTCCGCCGACAATCGCTTCATCATCACCGAAATATCGATCTCCGTGGCATTCAAAAAAATCGGTAAAAAGATGTTCGATATAATCGAGCGTTGTCGGACGGTTCGGATGCCTTGCAATCTGGACTCTGTCCCAGGCTTTCAGATTTGTATAAATGTCTTCTTCAAGCCTTTCAAGACGAGCTTCAAGCTTCGTAATTTCAGAGCTTAAATCCATATCGGAATCCTGTGTGAACCTTTTCAATTCGGCGATCTTTTCACGCAGTTCGACCACCGGTTTTTCAAATTCTAATTCTCCAGCCACTCGAGATCACCTCCAGTTTGGTGCATTTTCAAAATGCTGCCGAGCGTTTTTTTCATGTCTGCTCTGTGAACGACGGAATCAAGCTGTCCGTGCTTTAACAGAAATTCCGCAGTCTGAAAATCCTCAGGCAGTTCTTCACGGATGGTTTGTTCGATAATTCTTCTTCCGGCAAAGCCGATCAGCGCGCCCGGCTCGGCAAGGTTGTAATCGCCGAGGGATGCGAAGCTTGCGGATACACCGCCTGTTGTCGGATGTGTCATCACCGAAATGATCAAGCCCTGCTCTTCACTGAACAGCTTTAAAGCGGAGCTTGTTTTAGCCATTTGCATCAAGCTGAGAAGGCCTTCCTGCATTCTCGCACCGCCTGATGCGGTAAAAATAATGAAAGGCACTTTTTCTTCTCTTGCCTTTTCGATCGCCAGCGTAATTTTTTCGCCTACGACAGACCCCATGCTTCCCATTCTGAAAGATGAATCCATCACGGCAACGACTGCCGGAGATCCGTCAATCGTCCCTTTTCCGGTGACAACCGCTTCATTCAGCGATGTTTTTTCCCGGTCTTTTTGCAGTTTCTCAAGGTATCCTGGGAATTCCAGCGGGTTTTCAGACATCATATCCTGATTGAATTCTTCAAAGGAGCCATCGTCCAGCAGGCTTTTTATACGCTGCTTCGCGTTCATTTGAAGATGGTAACCGCAGTTCATGCAGACCCTTAAGTTTTTATCCAGCTCTTTTGTGAGCATGATTTTTTTGCAATCCGGGCATTTTGTCATGATCCCTTCCGGTACATCTTGCTTTGCTGATTCCGCGGGAACGGAAGCGTATTTTTTTTTCTTTTTGCTGAATATATCTTTTAACAAAAGATTACCTCCCTTTTCTGAAGGGTTTTCTTCATGTATGCCTGTCCTGTTTATAGACTAGAACATCACTATACCGAAACTATTGTACTTTTTTTGTCAAACGGTGTCATCCTCAATTCGACATTTTTGACCGGCAAACAGCCGAATCGCACTTGATGCGGTTAGAGACTGACAAATTGATATATCAGCCTTGAGAGCGGATACAAAAGTCCGGAAAAGCGATTTGAAAAAATTTTTTACAGCCCGCATATTCCCTTACAAGTGTCCCCAATAAGAGGAAAAACTGTACATCATATTCGAGAAACAGCGCGTGACGGCTCTTTAGGCCAGAGCAATCACGCGCTGATCACAAAAATGGAGTTTTATTTTCCTTCAATTACTGCAAGCTTTCTTGTCTTTTCAGCGACTTCTTCAGGATCGACATCGATTCGTGCAACACCTGTTTCCATCGCGGCTTTCGCTACCGCTTTGGCAACGGCCGGTGCGACCCTTGGATCGAACGGAGCCGGAATGACATATTCGGGGCTCAGCTCTTCGTCGGAAACGAGTGATGCGATCGCCTCAACCGCGGCGATTTTCATTTCTTCGTTAATATGTGTCGCGCGGACGTCGAGCGCCCCGCGGAAGATGCCGGGGAATGCGAGAACGTTGTTCACTTGGTTAGGGAAGTCAGAGCGTCCCGTTCCAACGACGCTTGCTCCGGCTTCATGCGCTTCAGCAGGCATGATTTCTGGATTTGGATTCGCCATGGCGAAGATGATCGGTTTGTCAGCCATGCTTTCAACCATTTCTTTTGTCAAAGCGCCTTCGACGGAAACTCCGATAAAGACATCGGCGTCTTTGATCACATCTTTGAGCGATCCGTCTATGCGGTTTTTGTTCGTATATTTTGCGACTTCATCTTTAACAGCGTTCATGCCGTTCGGACGGCCTTCGTAAATCGCGCCTTTCGTGTCGCACATGATGATATCGCGCACGCCGAAATGATAAAGAAGCTTGATAATGGCAATTCCCGCTGCTCCGGCGCCGTTTGCCACGACTTTGACGGAAGACATCGATTTGCCGGACAGCTTAAGCGCATTGACGAGACCGGCTACCGTAACGATTGCAGTACCGTGCTGGTCATCGTGAAACACCGGGATTTTTGTTTCTTTTTTGAGGCGTTCTTCAATGACAAAACAGTTCGGCGCTGCAATGTCTTCAAGATTGACGCCGCCGAATGTCGGCTCAAGCAGCTTGACCGTCTCAACAATTTTGTCGACATCAGATGTATTTAAACAGATTGGGAATGCGTCCACACCGGCAAAGCTTTTGAAAAGAACCGCTTTTCCTTCCATAACCGGAAGGGCGGCTTCAGGGCCGATATTGCCGAGACCGAGTACTGCCGTTCCGTCCGAGACGACTGCTACCATGTTTCCCTTCATTGTATAATCGTATACTTTGCTGTTATCATCGTAAATCGCTTTGCAGGGCTCAGCCACACCCGGAGAATATGCAAGGCTTAAATCATCCGCATTGCGAACCTGCACTTTTGATTTTGATTCCAATTTGCCCTGGTTTACTTTGTGCATATGCAGCGCTTTTTCTTTCAATGACATGTTAACAAACACTCCTTCAAGGGAATTTTGCCAAAAACTTTGCTTCGTTTTCTGCTTAAGATTCTTGTAAGACGAACCCTAGAATCTTAAAAATGATAACACAATTGACCGCCTTTTTGATCAAAAATGCTCAAAATACCTGCTATCTGAGCACAACATTTTTCTCACCTACAACGCTTTTCAGCCTGTAGAGGGCAGAGTGGTCAGCCTTGATGTTGTAGCTTTCCGGCAGCTGCATCGTTTGTTTCCGTTTTTCATAATAGACGCAGACCGGCGTTTCCCCTTTGTGTTCAAGCAGGATGCTGCTGATTTTCTTAAAGATATCGTGGGTGTGCTGACTTTCCTCCACTTTAATATAGACGGACGGCTGCTTTTTAGCATGAAGCGATTCGACAAGCGATGCCCCGGCGATGATCAGCTGGCGCTTTTCATTCCTTGTCTCAAGACGTCCTTCTGCAAAAAGCGATACGCCTTCTTCCAGGATCGGGGAAAGCTGTCTGAACTGTTCAGGAAAAACAACCGCTTCGATTTCCCCGCTTTCATCGCTCAGCTCCAGAAAAGCCATCGTCTGTCCCGTTTTTGTACGGATCGTCTTCATCTTCGTCAAAAGTCCGCCCAAAGCCGCCTTTTTACGGTTGGAGGCGAGCAGCTGAATAATCGGCAGCGCACCTGCACGGTCCAGCTTCTTGCGGTGAACGCTCAGCGGATGGTCAGAAAAGTAAATGCCGAGCGTCTCCTTCTCGTGTGCCAGCAGGTCGACGAGCGGCATTTCTTCCGTCTCGGCGTACTTCGGCTTAATTGTCAAGCCTTCATCGAGAAAGAAGCCGAGCTGATCATTGTCTCCTGCAAACAATTCGGCATGCTCCAGCGCGACATCGACAGAAGCGAGCAAAGTGGCCCGGTTTTCACCGAATTCATCCATTGCTCCGGCAAAAATTAAAGCTTCAATCGTTTTCCGGTTCACGCTTTTCACAGAAGTCCTGACACAAAAGTCAAACAAATCTGCGAACGGCTTTTCTTTTCTCGCCCTGTAGATTTCTTTCACAGCCGAAATACCGACGCCTTTAACAGCCCTTAAACTGTAGCGCAGCGCCCCGTTTTCCACGACGAACGGATAGCCGCTCTTATTAATGGAAGGACCTAAAACATGCAGCCCTTTCCCTTTCGCTTCATAGATGTACTGAGCAAGCTTTTCCTCATTTCCGATCGCACTCGTCAAGAGGCCGCACATAAAGTAGAGGGGGTAATGCGCTTTTAAATAAGCGAGCTGGTAGCCGATCATGCTGTATGCAACCGCATGACTCCGGTTAAAACCGTAATTGGCGAATTTTACAATCAGATCGTATACTTCATTAGCCGCTTGTACGGAATACCCTTTTTTCAAGCATCCACTAATAAAATGATTTCTCTCTGTATCGAGAATTTCCTTGTTTTTTTTGCCGACCGCCCTTCGCAAAAGATCGGCTTCTCCAAGCCTGAAACCCGCCATCCGCGATGCGATCATCATGATCTGTTCCTGATAAACGATCACGCCGTATGTATCTTTCAAAATCTCGGCCAAATCCTCGTGCGGATAAGACACGGCAACCCGTCCGTGCTTTCGTTCGATATACAGCGGGATATTTTCCATCGGGCCCGGGCGGTACAAGGCATTGACAGCGACAATGTCTTCAAGGCTTGATGGCTTGAGCCTTTTTAAAACGTTTCTCATGCCGGCTGATTCGAGCTGGAAAATACCTGTCGTATCTCCTTCTGACAGCAGCTTAAACGTCTGTTCATCTTCATAGGGAATCGCCGAAAAATCGATGGTGACCCGCTCGCTTTTTTCGATCAGCGTTTTGATCGATTCAATGAGCGTTAAATTGCGCAAGCCGAGAAAATCCATTTTCAATAGTCCCAAGTCTTCGAGATAGCCCATCGAATATTGCGTTAAATATACACCGTCATGTCCTTCCTGTATCGGTATGATATTCGTCAGCGGCTCCTCGCTCAACACGACGCCCGCCGCATGAATGGACGTATGCCGCGGAAGCCCTTCGATTTTCTGAGCCGTTTTAAATATGTCCTGAAGCTTCTTGGACCCGTTCAGGCGCTTGTCCAGTTCAACAGAAAGAGCTCTCGCCTCTTTCAGCGTCACTCCAGGTTTGGACGGAATCAATTTCGCCAGCTGGTCGGCTTCTTTCGGACTGATGCCCATCACCCTGCCGACGTCCCGGAGCGCCGCTTTTGCGGCCAATGTACCAAACGTGATAATTTGCGCTACGTGCAGTGCCCCGTATTTATTTTTCACGTATTGGATGACTTCATCCCTTCTCGTATCGGGAAAATCGATATCGATATCGGGCATGCTGATGCGCTCCGGATTTAAAAACCGTTCAAACAGCAATTTGTGCTTGATCGGATCGACATCTGTGATAAACAGCGTATAAGCGACGAGAGAGCCGGCCGCCGACCCCCGCCCCGGCCCTGTGATAATGCCGTTGTCGTGGGCGAACTTCATGAAATCCCAGACGATCAAAAAATAGTCGCTGAACGCCATGTCGCGAATCACTTTCAGCTCATACTCAAGCCGTTCGACATACTCCCTCGGAGCGGCATCGAACCGTTTTTCCAGTCCGAGAAAGCAAAGCTCAGCCAAATAATCGTCAGCATTCTTGCCGGAAGGCGCCGGATATTTCGGCAGGCGCGTCTGGCCAAGGCTCAGGTCCACCTGGCACAGATCCGCGATTTTGACTGTATTCTCCAACGCGTCCGGACGATCCCTGTAAATGTCAAGCATTTCAGCGGGCGGCTTGAGCTCAAGATGCAGATCTCCTTCGGCCTTCATGTCTTCGTTCAGCTTCTCGCCCGCTTTAATCGCTTTTAAACACGTATAAGCTGCCGCATCCTCTTTTTCGATGTAGCGTACATCGCCGGTTGCGGCAATCGGAATTCCCGTATGTTCGCTGAGCTCCAGAATGCGTTCAGAAAGAAGCGGGTCGCCCTTGTACGGCTGATACGACAAATAAAAGCTGCCCTCTCCGAAGATCGAAAGACAGCGGAGGGCGGCGTTCTTCGCCTCTTCGATCAGCCCTTCTTTCAACAGCGCTTCAACATGGCTTGTCCCGCCCGTTGTCAGCGCAATGAGCCCTTCATGATAACTTTTGAGCCATTTTTCTTTGATGCCGGTTTTTGATTTCGACTGCAACACGCTGCTGATTTTCAGCAGGTTTTGGTAGCCTTTGTTTGTTTTCGCCAAAAGAACGAGCGGATATGAAAGCTGTTCTTTTTCATCTGTTAAAACTGAGGCTGTAAGCCCGATAATCGGCTTGATGCCGCGTTTTTTGCATGATTTATAAAATTCCACCGCCCCGTACATGACCTCATCATCCGTCAGCGCCATTGCGCTGTAGCCCAGCTCTTTGGCTTTAGCCGTGAGGTCCTCTACGGAAGCGGCGCTGTTTAATAAGCTGTAACCGCTGTGTACTTGCAGGTGAACAAAAGGCATTTCTGTCACCCCTTCCTTTTTCGAGCCGTCTCTTTTCATTATATGATGGGATCGAATGAGAAACAAATGTTCTTTCTTTGATCAACAATCATACTTGTCTTTCTTTATCCATATAGTGTGATAAGGTGAGGTGATCGGAATGGATCCTGAACAGCCCTTTTTTCCAAACTTTATCAGCTGTTATTTTATTGCGCTAGGAGTGCTTCTCGGCGGTTGCTTAATCGGAGGGATCGGCGCCTATCTGTCGGGACAGCCGCCTTTAACGATTATTACAAGCCTCGCAAACCGTCTAAAAATCTGGGCGCTGGTTGCGGCAATCGGCGGCACGTTTGACGCGGTCTACAGCTTTGAAAGGGGCATTATCGAAGGCAATACGAGAGACATCGTAAAACAGCTTCTCCTGATTCTTTCGGCGATGGGAGGAGCGCAGACCGGTTATCTGATCATCAATTGGCTCACACAGGAGCATATTTCCTCATGAGAATCCCTCCTTATTATAAAAAACCGGGTTGGCAGCGTTTTTTTGCGGGAATGATGTGCGGAGCCATCATCAGCTGGGTCGTGTTCCTGTTTACATACGGCACCTTTCAGGAGAAGCAGGTCGTCTTGATAAGAGAACAGAAAGAGCGCATCAATGATTTAAATGACCAGATCACCATTTACCGGGAGGACCTTCATAAGCTGAATGAAGACAATAAAAGAAAACTGCTGATTCAAAGCGTCGACGTCAAGCTGATCAACGGCAAGCAATACAAATTGTCACAGCCCGACATGATGAACTTTGAAGAGCATATCCGGGATAATATTTCCGATGTCATCACAAAGGATATCGAAAGCGTCTACCGGACGAAGGAGCTTTTAAAGCGGACGATTGAAAATAAAGAGTATACGATAAACGATAAAACGTACAAAGCGAAAGTCACCGAACTGACGATTTATACACGGCTTTCCGTTGAAATCAAAATCTCTTTTTCCGAATAAAATTATGGATTTTTTTTTACGATTTACATGCATTCGTCGCTTTTTTCCATATTTTAATTTAAACTGACAGTAAGCGATATGTAAGTTTTTTTAAAAAGGGAGGAAAGCAGAATGTACATTTACAGTTACCATCAGCTGGCAAGAGATAAAGTCAACCGGATCAAGCTGGGCTACTCGGCTTATGCGGAAACCGAAAGTCTCGCGTCCCTTATCAAAAGAGAGTTAAGAGCCCAAAACATCCATGTTTATGAGGATGTAACAGATATCGGATCATGGTTTATACCTGAATAAGCAGCAGCTGTGATGCGTAAAATGATCTGCTTACACTTTGCTGCTTACTTTTTCGCAAAATATAATGCAAACGCTTGCAGTTGAACTGCACAAAAAAAGAGGGACTTCCCCTCTTATTTGTTTTCTTTGCATATGCGCTCCAAGTCAGCGATGACAAGATCGGTGTCTTTCCAGTCATAGATGGAAGCACCGGCTGCGAGCGGATGGCCTCCGCCGTTGTATTTTTTAGCGACTTCATTGACAATCGGCCCCTTTGAACGAAGCCTAACCCTGATCTGGTCGGCTTCCTCCACAAAAAACACCCATGCTTTGATTCCTGAAATATTGCCGAGCGTGCTGACAAGCTGTGAAGCTTCAGACGGCGTAATATTGTATTGATGCAAAATGTCACGGGTGATGAATACCGACGCCACACCGTTTTCGGACAGAGAAACATTCTGGTAAATGTAACCGTTCAGCCGCACAACATTTAATTTCGTCTCATACAATTGATTAAAAAGCGCCTGAGAATTAAAAGGATACTCAATCAGCTCTCCGGCATATTTCAATGTCTTTTTTGTCGTGTTCGGAAATAAGAAGCGCCCTGTATCCCCCACAATGCCGGCATAGATCAGTTCGGCACCCTTTGTCGGAAGCGTCCATCCCGCTTGTTCTTTACCCGCTAAATACAGTTCGTAAATCATCTCGCTCGTCGAGCTCGCATTCGTATCCACCCATAAAAGGTCGCCGTATTGGTCTTCATTCGGATGATGGTCGATTTTGATCAGCTTGTCGCCCATGTTGTAGCGCGAATCGGAAATTCTCGCTTGATTGGCCGTGTCACAGACGATGACAAGTGCATTTTCATACACCGGGTCTTCAATCGCATCCGGGGTGTACAAAAAAGCGAGGGAAGGCTCGGGCGTTCCGACCGCGAAAATATTTTTTTCAGGATAGGTTGCCCTCAGGATTTCCGCAAGGCCGCATTGGGATCCGTAGGCATCGGGATCCGGTCTCACATGTCTATGTATAATGATCGTGTCATATAATGATATGGTTCTGATGATTTCTTTTTTCATGACGCGCCCCTTCTTTACTTTGTTTTTAACCATTAAATCATAATCTGTTGTTGGTGGAAAGTGAAAGTTATGACTTTTTATTGTAGAAAGCGAACCCGATTATGTATACAATGGGTTTGTAAAACTTACAATGGAGGATGTCGATTATGCCGTTTTTTGTTTTTTTCATTGTGTTTTCAGCGATAGCTTATGGGTACTTCAAAGTAAGGTATGTGCGCACCAAAAAAGCGATTGAACGGGAATACTATTCGGCCAAGTCAAGCATGAGTCTGGGCCTGTTTATCATGTTCTTCGGCGCCAATCAGCTGCTTTTAAACCGCGGCACGCTGGCTGTCGTCATCGGCGTTATTTTTATGCTGACCGGGCTCGGGAGCATGTGGGCCGGCTACAGAGCCTATAAGCACTATGTCCCTTTGCTTGCGAAAGAAAACGAACGGGAAAACGCATAAGCGAAAAGAGGGACACTGGCCGCGTCCCTTAGCTTCTTTCCATCAGCTGAACCATCATCATCGCTTTGCCGACGAGAGCACCCTGGTGAAAAACTTCTATATCCATTTTTCCGAACTTTCTCCCGGCTTCGAGAATGTTCGGTTTTATTTCAATGACAGACTCCATTTGCACAGGCTTTAAAAAATAAATCGTCATGCTCTCTATCACGAGTTCGCCTTTTTTGCGCGACCGCAAAAAACGGTTTGCAGCTTCGGTCAAAATCGTCGTAAACACGCCGTAGGAAATCGTTCCCAAGTGGTTTGTCATTTGCGGCGTTACTTCGTATTGATAAACCGGATCCGGCTTGTTTTTGTCATTGTCCGATTCTTTGAAACCGCCGGTCACAATGTCATCGAGTTTTTCGCCGACCTGAGGCTGCTTCTGAATCATTTGAAGCGCCTTTAATACGTCCTGCCTGCTGATCATGCCGATCAGCTTTTGCCGCTCGTCAACGACGGGAAGCACTTCGATTCCTTCCCAGACCATCATCTGCGCCGCTGAAGCGACTGACGTTTTGCCGATTACTGTAATCGGGTTTTTCGTCATGACTTTTTCAATCAATACAGAGCGGTCATATCCGGCAACATCTTTTGAAGTTAAAATGCCGTGGATTTTCATCTGCTCGTCAACGATGGGAAAACGTCCATGCCCCGTTTCAAAGTTTTTCTCATACCATCTTTCGAGCTTTTCATGAGGGGATAAGCAGACCGTTTTTTCCAAAGGGGTCAAAATATCCTCGACAAGCACGACCTCTTTTTTGATGAGCTGGTCATAAATCGCTCTGTTGATCATCGCGGCTACAGTAAACGTGTCATAGCTTGTAGAAATGACCGGGAGCTCGAGCCTGTCGGCAAGCTCAATAATCTCCGGCTCCGTATCAAAACCGCCGGTCACCAGCACGGCAGCACCCGCTTCCAAAGCCTGGCGGTGCGCATCGATTCGGTTGCCGACAATCAGCAGGTTGCCCGCCCCGGTATATCTCATCATCGCATCAAGCTTCATCGCTCCGATGACGAATTTGTTGAGCGTTTTATGAAGCCCTGCTTTTCCGCCAAGCACATGGCCGTCAATGACATTGACCACTTCAGCGTATGTCAGTTTTTCAATATTCTCTTTTTTCTTTTGCTCGATCCTGATCGTTCCGACCCTTTCGATCGTGCTGACAAACCCTTTATTCTCGGCTTCTTTTATCGCTCTGTAAGCAGTTCCTTCACTGACTTTCATTTCCTTCGCAATCCGCCTGACGGAGATTTTTTCGCCGACGGACAAAGAATCAATATATTTTAAAATCTGTTCGTGTTTTGTCGCCAATCGTTTCACCTTCATCCTCTGACTGCTAGATATATTTATTATAAATGGTTGTGCAATTGAACCGCAATCCGCCTTCGCAACATCATGTCCGTCTAAGAGCGATCATTCTCCATCAGAAGAAGCGCTTTTTCAAGCCATGAGCAATAGCCGTTTTCCCGCTCCAGCGCCCGGGTCAATACAAGGTAATGGCCGAAATGAGGCGAGCGGAAAGTTATCGATTCACCCGCTTCGCGCTTCAATTCTTCGAGCTTATTTTTTAAAAAAACGGCTTTCTCCTCCCGCTTTTGAAGCTGATCGGCAAAAAGCCTTTTCGCTTCATCACGTTCCATCGAAGAGATAAAATAAGCTTTCAGCATAAATTCATCTTTTACCGTATCGGGGACCGGTTTGAATTCCGTAAGCCATCCGTGAAGTTCACGCTTTCCGGCCTCTGTGATGGAATACATTTTCTTTTCTAATTTTGAGCCTTGGATCACCGTTTCATATTCAATAAATCCTTCATCAGTCAGCTTTTTCAGCTCGGGATAAATCTGACTGTGCTTGGCGCTCCAAAATTGGCCCAATTCGGCTTTAAAGCGGCTTGTCATATCGTAGCCGCTCAAACTCCCGTGATCAAGGAGCCCCAAAATCGCGTATTTCAATACCCTCATAATATCCTCCCAAGAACAATCCGATTCCTATATTATATCATCATTAACATGTTTTGATAGACATATAACCGGTTCAACCGAAAAAAGGACCCGGATTCGGGTCCTCTAAAAACAAGTTTATTTAAATTCGATTGACTCACCGACCTCAAGCACTTTTCCGACGCCGCCGGGAAGGCTGTCCGCAAATGCATGCGGGTCCTGTTCGATGACGGGGAACGTCGAGTAGTGAACCGGTACAACCTGTTTCGCCCTGAGCCATTCTGCGGCCAGTTTGGCATCCTCCGGGCCCATCGTAAAATTATCGCCGATCGGCAGGAAAGCGAGGTCGATATGATTTAATTCACCGATCAGCTTCATATCTGAGAAAAGCCCGGTGTCTCCTGCATGAAAAATCGTCCTTCCTTCCACAGTCAAGAGGATTCCCGCCGGCATGCCGGTATAGACGATCTTTTGGCTGTCTTCTTCCGTATAAGCCGATCCGTGGAAAGCCTGCGTCAGCTTGACTTGGCCAAAATCGAACTGATGGGAGCCGCCGATATGCATCGGATGGACATTCAGGCCTTTCCATCCCAGATAGACCGCGAGTTCATTCGGAGCTACAACGAGCGAATGATTTCGCTTGGCGATTTCGACGGTATCGCCGACATGATCGTTATGACCGTGGGTCAGCAAAATAACATCCGCTTTAACCTCTTCCGGCTTTAAATCGGTTAAAGAATTTCCTGTAATAAACGGATCGAAGATCAACTGATGATTTCCCGTTTCAACTGTTACCACTGAATGACCATGATATGTCACTTTCATCATATCCACCCCTGTTTTTTAATTTCGCACGTCTAAAGAGAATGACGGTTAATCACATTCAAGCCGCCTGTCGCTTCAATGACTGTTCCCGTAATGTAGTCGGAATGTTCATCGCATAGAAAAGTGATGATCCTTGCGATATCTTCACCGGTTCCCGACCTGCCGATCGGCGTTTCCTCATCAAGTGACGCCCTCGCTTCTGAAATCGAGGCCTCTTTCATATCCCCGACGATGTTGCCTGGACAAACCATGTTGGCTGTGATGCCGGAGCCCGCTTCTTCAATGGCGATCGTTTTTGTTAAAGAAGCCAGCCCCACTTTCGCCGCTCCAAAAGCGGAACGATGCAGCCAGCCCGGCGCATGGTCGGCCCCCTGAAATCCGTATGTGATGATGCGGCCGAACCGCTGGCGCCTCATCACCGGAACAACCGCTTTAAACAGATGGAAGACAGAGCTTAAGTTTCCTTCAAGCATGTCATACCATTCATCATCAGTATAATCTGCAAGCTTTTTTCGTTCAAATATGTATGGGCCGGCATTATTGATCAGAAGATCAATTTTTCCAAATCGCTCAAGTGCGGCATTCACCATCCGGAGCAGGTCTTCTTTCTTGGTGACATCTCCCTTTACAAACTGTAAACGGTCAAGGGATGACCGCCATTTTTCTTTTAGGCGGCTGACAGCTTCTTCGTCCTGCCTGTAATTCACCGTCACTGAGTAGCCTTTTTCAAGCAGGGCTTCCGTCACTTTACGCCCCAAACCTTTTGAACCGGCAGTAATTAACGCATGGCGCACATCTTTCCCTCCCAGGCATTGGTTCTCGGTATTCGCAAATGATTGCATGTATCTACCTATACTTTACTACAAAAGCCAGAGTATATCACATGTGGAGCATCGGGAAATTTGCAATCGCCGCTGGACAGAAGAAAGCTGAAGCCCGCTGTTACGGGCTCCAGCTTTCTATTGTTTATCTGCATCAGCTAACGGCTGTGCGTCATCGTGCGCGACAAATCCGCTGAAATAGGCATCAGAGATTTGCTGAACGGTTTCTTTATCGCCGTCGGCATCATACATGTATGCGTGTTTTGACTGATCTTGTTTCATTGCCACACCCCTTTTCGATTCACAAATCTATTTTGCGTATGAAGCCGCACAGTTATGAATCGAATCGGGAAGTGTTAAAAATTGTTCAAACAATGCTTCGCCTTTTGAATGGCTTCTTCCACCTTTTTGAATCCCGTCCCGCCTTCACTCATCCTTTTTTCGACGGCATGGTGCGGGTCGAGCACGATGTAGACGTCTTCTTCAAACAGTTCGCTTGCCTTTTCGAACTCTTCAAACGGCAGGCCGCTGAGATAAATGCCTTTTTCGATACAAGTGTAGACAAGCTTCCCGACGACTTCGTGCGCCTCTCTGAACGGCATGCCCTTTTTCGCCAGATAGTCGGCAAGTTCGGTGGCATTTGAAAAATCCTGCTCCGTTGCTTTTTTCATCATATTTTTGTTCACTGTCATCGTTTTCGTCATGCCGGCAAAAATCTCAAGGCTTCCTTCGACCGTTTTCACAGTATCAAACATACCTTCTTTGTCTTCCTGCAAATCTTTATTGTACGCTAACGGGAGCCCTTTCATAATCGTCAGGAGGCCGATCAGATCACCGTATACGCGTCCGGTTTTCCCGCGGATAAGCTCTGCCATGTCCGGGTTTTTCTTTTGCGGCATCATGCTGCTCCCCGTAGCATAAGTGTCATCAAGCTCAATGAATTTAAATTCCTGCGAACACCAAAGAATGATTTCTTCGGAGAATCTTGACAGATGCATCATCAAAATGCTGCTCGCGCTTAAAAATTCAAGGATGAAATCCCTGTCGCTGACGCCGTCCAAGCTGTTTTCATATATCGAGTCAAACCCGAGCAGACCTGCTGAATATTCACGGTCGATCGGAAATGTCGTTCCGGCGAGCGCCCCGCATCCAAGGGGGGACTTGTTAATCCGCTTGAATGAATCATGATAGCGTTCTTTATCGCGCTCAAGCATCCAGAAGTAAGCGAGCAAATGATGCGCGAACGAGATCGGCTGCGCCCGCTGCAGATGGGTGTATCCCGGCAGTATCGTCTCCACATGTTCTTCCGCTTTTTCGATAAGCACGTGTTGAAAAGCCGTAATCAGCTCGATGATATGCTCTGTGTGCCCTTTTAAATACAGGTGCATATCCGTCGCCACCTGGTCGTTTCGGCTTCTGGCCGTATGAAGCTTTCCGCCGAGTGGCCCGATTTCGTCAATGAGCATTTTTTCAAGGTTGAGGTGAATGTCTTCGTAATCGACTGAAAAATCGAGTTCGTTTTTTTCCGCTTTGTGCAAAAGGGATGTCAGGCCTTCTTTTATTTTGACCGCTTCTGCTTCGGTTAAAATGCCGCATTTTTCAAGCATGGAAGCATGAGCGAGAGACCCTGCGATATCTTCTTTCACGAGCGTTTTGTCAAAGTGGATCGATGCGCCGAACTCATCGACCCATTTTTCCGGTGTTTTTTGGAACCGGCCTCCCCACAGCTTTTTCATGCTTTAATCTGCTCCTTTTTTTGGACGATGCTGTTTACTTTCGTCGGCAGTCCCCACAGCTCGATAAAGCCGACGGCAGCGTGATGATCGAACGCATCGTCTTTTGTATACGTCGCCAGTTTTTCATCATACAGGGAGTATTCGGATTTACGCCCTTCAACGATCGCATGGCCTTTGAACAGCTTGACGCGGACGACGCCCGTGACATGCTTCTGCGTTTCTTTCAGGAAACCGGAAAGCGCGTCTTTAAGCGGAGAAAACCACAGGCCGTTATAGATCACTTCAGCCATTTTTTGTTCGATCAGAGGTTTGAAATGCGCCACTTCTTTTACTAATGTCAAATCTTCAAGCTCTTTGTGCGCCTTAATCAAAGTCATCGCGCCCGGGCATTCGTACACTTCGCGTGATTTGATGCCGACAAGGCGGTTTTCAACATGGTCGATGCGCCCCACTCCATGCGCGCCCGCCAGTTCATTAAGCTTTAAAATCAAGTCTGACAGCGAGTAATGAGCGCCGTCAATGGAAACCGGAATGCCCTCTTCAAAAGCGATTTCGATCACATCGGGGGTATCCGGTGTTTTTTCAAGCGGCTTCGTCAAATCATAAGCCCCTTCAGGAGGCGCCGCCCATGGATCTTCCAGAACTCCGCATTCATTGCTTCTGCCCCACAGGTTCTGGTCAATTGAATACGGGCTGTCAAGATTGATCGGAATCGGAATGCCGTGCTTTTCTGCATACGCGATCTCTTCGTCGCGCGACCATTTCCATTCGCGCACAGGTGCCAGCACCTCTAAATCCGGATTGAGCGATTTAATGGACACCTCGAAGCGCACTTGGTCATTTCCTTTGCCTGTGCAGCCGTGAGCCACGGCTTGGGCGTTCTCTTTTTCAGCCACTTCGACCAGTTTTTTGGCGATCAGCGGTCTGGACAGAGCTGATACAAGCGGGTACTTTCCTTCATAAAGCGTATGGGCCTGGAGGGCGGTCAGTGCAAACTCTTTCGCAAATTCTTCTTTTGCATCGATAACATATGAATTAGAAGCCCCGACTTGAAGCGCTTTTTGCTGAACAAATGCGAGATCCTTCCCCTCCCCGACGTCAAGGCAGCAGGCCACTACATCATATCCCTGTTCCTGCAGCCATTTTATCGCGACAGAAGTATCAAGTCCTCCTGAATATGCTAAAACCACTTTTTTCTTTTGCGTCATTTTGAAAAACTCCTCTCATCTCGGTGCTCTTTTTTGTATAAAAATAAATTTTATTTAATAAAAATACATTTAATATGTATACACTTTAACAAGGAAGTCTGGTTTTTTCAACCTTTTTATAAAAAAAACTTCATTCATTTTTTATGAATGAAGTTCAGTGCATATTCAGCGTTCAGCCGGAGGGCTTTCCGGCTTTATTTTTTCATATCTTTTCTCAGTTCTCTGATGACATGGGCAAGCTCAGGCACAATCAGCTTTGACATTGCAAGCTTAACCGCCCCGCTTGAACCCGGTGTTGCAAACACGGCTTTATTTTGAATAACACCCGCTGCAGCTCTTGAAAGGATCGCAGCCGCTCCGATATCCTCTGTATAACTCAGCATGCGGAATATCTCCCCAAATCCCGGAATTTCTTTCGAAAAAAGAGGAACGATCGACTCGATTGTTACATCTCTAGAGGCAATGCCCGTCCCTCCGTTTAATAGGATGGCATCGATACGGTCATCAAGACAGCCTTCCAGCACGGCTTTTTGAATCATTTCCTTTTCATCCTTTACAATCTCATAGGAAACGATCTCATGACCGTCTTCCGCTAAAAACTCTTTCATAAGCCGGCCGCTTTTATCTGTGTCTTCCGTTCTTGTATCGCTGACAGTAATAACTTTGCAGTTGACGCGGTCCGGCGCTTCTTTTTTATGTTCCTCAACACTCATGGCTAAATAGCCTCCTTTATACAGTCTTTTTTCATTATAAAGGGGAAGATGCATAAAAAAACAGCCTTCCTTGTAAAGAGAAGGCTGTTTTTTTATTTTTAGTGAGCCAGTCTAACGACGTCTCTTGCAATCATCACTTCTTCATTCGTCGGGATGACGAGGACTTTTACAGGTGAATGCGGATAGCTGATAAACGCTTCTTTTCCACGGACGTTATTCAACGCAGGATCCCAATAGACACCCATGAATTCCAAACCATGAAGAACGCGCTCTCTGACTTCAACGCTGTTTTCCCCGATGCCGGCAGTGAAAATGATCGCGTCTACTCCGCTCATTCTCGCTGCATAAGAACCGATGTATTTATGAATTCTGCTTGCGAATACTTCAAGGGCTGTTTCCGCACGTTCATTGCCTTCTTTAGTTGCTTCGACAATATCGCGCAAATCGCTTGAGAATCCGGAAATACCTAAAAGACCGCTCTTTTTATTGAGTGTGTTCAGGACTTCGTCAGCTGTTTGACCCGTTTTTTCCATAATGAACGGGATAAGCGCAGGATCGATGTTTCCTGAACGCGTACCCATCGCCACACCTGCAAGCGGTGTGAAGCCCATTGATGTATCGATTGATTTGCCGCCTTCAACAGCTGCGATGCTCGCGCCGTTTCCAAGGTGGCAGGAAATCAGGCGAAGTTCTTCAATCGGACGGCCGAGCAGCTCTGCCGCGCGTTCAGTCACATATTTATGAGATGTGCCATGGAAACCGTATTTACGGATGCCGAATTTCTCATAGTATTCGTATGGCAAACTGTACAGATAAGATTGTTCCGGCATTGTTTGGTGGAATGCCGTATCAAAAACGGCCACGGCAGGAACATTTGGAAGTACTTCTTTAAACGCTTTAATTCCGACAATATTAGCCGGGTTATGAAGCGGTGCGAGTTCTGAAATCTCCTCGATCTCATGGATCATTTCATCCGTCAATAAAACGGAGTCGCTGAACTTTTCGCCGCCGTGTACGACGCGGTGTCCGATTCCGTCGATTTCATTTAAATCTTTGATAATGCCGAATTTTGTGAGTTTATCCAGCAGCATTTTTACGGCTACGGAGTGATCCGGAATATCTGTTGTTTCGGTCTTTTTTTCGTCGTTGACGGAAATCGTGAAGATGCCGTTATCCAGCCCGATTCGCTCAACAAGGCCTTTTGTTAGTACTTTTTCGCTGGGCATTTCGAACAGTTGAAATTTCAATGATGAGCTTCCAGCATTGATTGCAATAATTTTGGACATAAAATGACGCTCCTTTTTACCTATAGTCCGGTGACATTATGTTCAACCCGGATCATAAAAAATATGTATAAAATCGTTCTTAGTAAATTCAAAAAATATCTGCCTTTCTCATTTAAACACTCAAAAGAGTGCATTTCAAGTCACGATCCGACATGTTAACGCTTTCACAAAGAAATTATTATTTTCTGAATATAAAAACAGATCAGAGAATATATCTTCTCTGATCTGCTTATCTTTTTTCAGCTTGAAACCAGTTGTCGAGTTTGGCTGTCATTTTCAGCATCGCATCCTGATTGGCGAATGACGGAACTTGTGCAAGCAGAACTTGTTTAGGCGCTTTCGCCTGTTCGCCATGCTTTTGTAAAACCAAAATGCTCTTCGCGTGTGCCTCATCTTTGAAAATCGACAGCGGAAGCTGAAGCACTGCATTAATATACGCATTGTCCTTTAAAAAGGTACGCAGCTTTTCGCTTTGGCTGCTTTCGAACAATTGGTTCGGAATCATAAAAAATAAATAGCCGCCCGGTTTCGTATAGGTCAAGCTTTGCTCAATAAACAAATGGTGTGAAAAAGAATGGCCTTCATCTGCCTTTAATTCGAAAGCGCGCGCGCTTTCGTCATCAGGATAATATCCGACGGGAAGATCGCAAATGACCGCATCGGCAGGCTCCATAAAAATCGGCTGCAGGCTGTCCTGGTTAAAAAGCTCGATTTCCTTTTCCTGCAGGTTTGCCTGGACATAGGCGAGCTTGATCAGAACGTCATCAATCTCTGAGCCGAACGCTTTTCCGGCTTCACCGGCAAGCTGGTTCAAGACGGCAAGCAGCAGGTTTCCAGTGCCGACCGCCGGATCAAACAGCGTCAATTCTTTTTTGGGTCCGATGAATTTGTTCACCAGATATCCGATAAATAAACCGATTGTATCGGGCGTCATCTGCCGGTTCGGATGGGGAATATCTTTCTGGCCTTTCAGGATGGCAAGCTGGAAGGCTTTTCGGATCGCCTCATGGCTGCATTCTGAAAAACGCGCACGGCCGAGCAGATCCTTCACCTTTTGTTCGGCTTTTTCGGAAAGCCCGCGGTCCGCGGACCCTGTAAAGAATGCCTCTCCTGCTTCCGCCAATCCTTCTATGTAAGGGATCTGCAGGTCACGTGCGATGATTTCCGCTCCTTTGTCAAGCCATTCATAAATCGTTTCGACTGGATAGTTTTGCATGATGATGTCTCTCCTTATCAAAAAATCAAAGCCATGAAAAGAGCTCCGGCAAGATGATCACCTGGAGCCCTTTTATGAGTTGAATTTACTTAACGAGTGATTTGGCAGCTTCGATGGCTTTGTCATAGTCCGGGTGGTTTGTCGCTTCGCTGACGTATTCAGTGTAGACGACTTTTCCGTTTTCATCTAACACAAATACGGCGCGGGCAAGCAATCTCAATTCTTTAATGTAAAGCCCGAATGCTTCCCCAAAAGACATTTCCCTATGATCTGACAATGTTTCCACATTTTCAATTCCGTTTGCTCCGCACCAGCGAGCCTGTGCAAACGGCAGATCCGCGCTGATCGTATACACTTTCACTGAACCGAGGCCTGCGGCTTCTTCGTTAAAGCGGCGGGTCTGCGCGTCACAAACACCTGTATCGATAGACGGAATCACCGAAATAACGGCTGGTTTGCCTTTAATGTCTTGAAGCGTGACTTCCTCAAGCGAATTGGACAAAACAGTGAAATCAGGCGCCTGGTCTCCGACTTTCACTTCTGAACCTACCAGTGTCACCGGGTTTCCTTTAAATGTAATTGAAGCCATCATCATTCCTCCTTCATTTATGTATGACTCTACTATAAAAGAGTTTAGGACAAACTGCAAAGCTTAAGTCCGGCCGAGACAAAAAAAGTTAACTGCTGCAGGAACAGTTAACTTCTGTGGCCGGAAAGCCGAAGCTTTTAAAATGGAGGCGTCTGGTTTTGGCGGTTCATATTTTGCTTTTGCTTATCGTTTTTCTTAAACATATGCTGAATCCGTTCGATCGTTTGCGGGGCTGCGTCTAAAATCTTATCGATGACGTGCGTGTTTTCATCCAAATGCAGGATTTTAACGCCTGATGATCCGACAATCAAAAAAGCAATCGGCGTAATCGATACGCCTCCCCCGCTTCCCCCGCCAAACGGGAGCTTCGATTCTTTTCGTTCACGATCTCCATCGCTCGCTTTGGATTCGGCCGGTTTATTTCCGCCGAACTCGCTTCCGCCAGCCGCAAAACCGAATCCCACTCTGGAGACGGTTAGGATGACGCTGCCGTCAGGTGTTTCTACAGGATCTCCGATAATGGTATTGACATCGATCATTTCCTTTAAATTTTCCATTGCGGTTTTCATCAAACCTTGAATTGGATGTTCAGCCATATTCCATTCCTCCTATACTGATGAATCATTCTTTGTTGAACCTGACAGATTTTTTGGCAGCTTAAATAAGCCGCGCATTTTCCCTTTCCAGTTCATCACGATTCTAAATGCTGCGGTTATAGCATGGCCAACGCGAAAATGGAATATACATGTCAGATGCGTTTTAGAGGAGCGACTGTTAAAGACTGGAATCACTTCGTATTCCGGCTGGCTGTCAAAGCAAAAAATCTGATGCAAGAGAGCCATCGTGCCGGCTTTCAGAGACCAGGCGCCTCCCGTGACGATTCCGGTTAAAGCGGCATCAGGAAAGCCGAGGACTGAGGTCCATTCGAGCTTCGTGATGTGAATCCGCTTCATAAATCGGCGGATAAGCGGCTGCAGATTGATGACCTGTTCCACCAATTTTTTGATTTGCTTCGTATTATCGAACACTTCCCGATAGCCGACTTTTCTCCTCTTTTTATCGTTTTTTAGAGCCGTATTCGTCTGTTCTTTTACATCAACGGTCATATCCTGCTGATTGATTTTAATCACCGGAATTTCCTTTTTGAAGCGCAGAAGCCCAAAACCTGTTCGAACTTTAAAGGTCAGCCGGTCGTCATCGTCTGTATGAAGATATTCGATCGCGATGCGGATTTTCATCATCATTAACGCTGCCAAAAGAAGGAATACTCCCGCAATCCATATGTAAATCATGATTTCACTTCCTCTTATACTAATCATTATAGGAAGAAATTTGAAAAAATAAACATAGACGGAGCTTATTCCAGGCAGCAAAAAAACCCGGCTGTCTTTCAGCAGCCGGGTTTGATACGCTCAGTCTTTTTTTCGATACAGCTTTTCATGAATAACCGCCGTGTCCGCAAAGAAATCGTGAATCCCCTGTTTCTTTGGCGAAAATGCAGCAACGAGATACGTAATATACAAACTGTTGATATAGCGGCCGATAAGCTCCCTAAACAAGATCACATCCCATGTCAGCCCTTTTTCCGGGACAAGCGACACGACCCTCAGCCCGAATACCATCTTGCCCAACGTCTGTCCGAAATACTTCGTCATCAGGACGAAATAAGCGAAAAATACTGCCGCCGTTACAAAAGAATAAAGCGAAAAGGTGAAAAACCCTGATTCTTTAGGGAGATTCAGCAGGCTGAAAACAGGTGAAACCGCTAATTTGTTGATGCTGCCGACAACAATCCCGTCAAGCAGAAAGGCAAACAGCCTGATCCAAAAACCGGCATATGCATGCTCTACATGCGGGGCCGATTCTTCCCTGGAAACACCGGCGTCCGGTGATAATTCATTATGATCCTTTCCATCATAAGTCACATCCATTTTTTCGGTCCCCTCCTATTTAGCGTATAAATACATGAGTCTCGGTGCGCCGGATTGAGAAATTGCTTCTTTAATGTTTAAGAAATCGGCTTCGCTTTTAAACATCTTATTTGCAGTCATCGAAAAGAGCGACGCAAGGCCGGCCGATTCTTCATAGCTGACAACAGACGCTCCGGCAAGGTTTTTGTGGTCTTTTTTCATCGCTTTGACCGCATCCTCATAGTAGCCGAGCTCATCAATGAGATGGTTCTGTTTCGCCTGGCGGCCGTCATAAACGCGTCCGTCGGCAATTTTTTTCACGTCATTTTCGGACATGCTGCGTCCTTCGGCTATAACATCGACAAATCCTTCGTACGCGTCATCGACCATTGACTGCATGATTTCTCTTTCTTTTTTCGTCATATCGCGCGTCGGTGACATGATGTCTTTAAACTCACCGCTTTTGATCGTTTCCGTTTTCAATCCAAGCTTTTCTGCAAGCTTGCTGTAGTTAAGGCTTTCCATGATGACCCCTAGTGAACCCGTCAGCGTGTCCGGCGCTGCAAAGATTTTGTCGGCAGGCGTTGAAATGTAATAGCCTCCAGATGCAGCCATCGAGCCCATTGATACGTAAATCGGTTTTTTCGTATCTTTTTTGATCTCTTCAAGCTTCTTATGTATTTCGGCGCTTTCGTATACTCCGCCACCCGGAGAATTGACGCGCAGAATAATGCCCTTTACAGCAGAGTCGTCTTTTGCTTTTTCAAGCATTTGCAAAAACGATCTGTGGTTATAGCCTTCAGAGCTGAACAAGCCAGAAGCGCCGCCATTGTCGGAAATCGTTCCGTTCACTTCAAGCACGGCGATTTTTCTTGAGCTGTTTCCTTCTTCAAGCACCGTTTCTTCCTGGGTGTCATTAAGGCCAAACTGCATCTTTCCGTCATTCCCCATCGTGTCAAATACTGCTAGCAAAAGGCTCACCACCGCAGATAACGCAAAAACGCCCAGCGCGATGACAAGTGCGATCCATCTTTTCGCATTCATTTTGTCTGTTCTCCTCCTTTGAATAAAAAAAGCTGCATGTCTTAGTACGTATATGAAGAGAAAAAGTTCAGTATGATGCCGCTTCATATACAAGAAGTTTTTGGACATGGTAAACTAAGGGTCACAGGTCATTTTAACATACATGTTAGATGGCAGAAAAATCTAAACTTAACAGACAAAGGGGAGAATGATTGTGACAGACCGCCGGAACATTTATTTCTTTTACAAAAAAAGCGAAGAAACCGACGAGCAGTGCAAAAAACTGAAACAACTTGCAGAAGAACACGGATTTCGCGTCGTTCACCATCACAATGAAGCCAATATTATCGCAAGCATCGGCGGGGACGGGACATTTTTGCAGGCGGTTCGAAAGACGAATTTCAGGGATGACTGCCTGTACGTTGGCGTGGCCAAAAAGGGGAAAGCTCATTTGTATGCGGATTTTAATATACATGATACCGATAAAATGATTGAAGCGACAAACTCTGAACAAATCGAGGTCAGAAAATATCCGCTGATCGATGTAACCGTTGACGGGACAAGCTTTCGATGTCTGAATGAGGTATCCATCCGTTCAAGCATTATTAAAACATTTGTGATGGACGTCTATATTGATGATCTTCACTTTGAAACATTCCGCGGGGACGGAATGATCGTGTCCACTCCGACCGGAAGCACCGCGTATAACAAATCGGTTGAAGGGGCCGTCGTTGATCCGCTGCTTCCATGCATACAGGTGACAGAGCTCGCTTCATTGAACAACAACACATACAGAACGCTCGGATCTCCGTTTATTTTAAGTGCGGATCGAAAGCTGACATTAAAAATCGTCCAAGACGGGAACGACTATCCGATCATCGGCCTTGATAACGAAGCCTTCAGTACGATGCATGTAAAAGAAGTCGAAGTCAGCCTCTCAGGCAAGATGATCAAAACCATTAAATTAAAAGACAATTCGTTTTGGGAAAAAGTAAGGCGCACATTTCTATAATTTTGAAAACCTTTTCATTAATAAAGAGCGGGATGTTCTTCCTGCTCCTTTTTGCGGTTGTTTATCACGAAATTTTCATTTCCGCATTCATGCCGGGCAGCAAGCACTTTGGCGGACGAATTTAATATCGACACATCGGATTGCCTCAAAAGTGCTCCTCCTTCCGGTTTTTATATATCGTATTACAAGTTGTATTACGCATCCTTTTTTCTATAAATCAACAGATTAAAAAGAAAAAGGCTGGTGATCGTCTGACCAACAGCCTTTAGCCGATTATTTGCTCCACTTTTTAAAATCCTGATTCAGTCTGATCAAATAAGTTTCCAATGTGCTCAGTTCTTCTTTTGTCCAGTCTTGAAGAACCTCCGTGTATACATGATAGCGAGCCTTTTGCACTTTTTTCAGAGTATCAATGCCCTCCGAAGTCATTTCTACAAGGCTGATCCGGCCGTTGTTGGGATCGGGAAAACGCCTGATGAGCTTTTTCCGTTCCAATGCTGCAACCTGTCTGCTCGCTGTCGAAAGATTCAGCATTAAGGTTTCAGCCAGCGAGTTGATGGCAAGAGGACTTTGCTTATCAAGCTCGCTTAACAGCAGATATTCCGAGCGGTCCAGACTTCCGAACCGCGGACTGTAGGCCGTCGTCAGACGGACTAAAAGCGCGATTTCCTTCTCGATGTTTCGGAGTGAGTCATGCCCCAAAGGATATTCCCCCCCTCTTGTGTGGTTATTCAGCTTTTGTTTTAAGAACGATTTCCCGTTGTCTTAGTTCAAAGCGCTTAATTTTCGCCGATGGCGTTTTCGGCAGTTCTTCGATGAATTCTATCTCCCGGGGATATTTATAAGGGGCCGTCATGGCTTTTACATGGTTTTGCAATTCCTTTGTCAGTTGTTCATTTCCGCGGGATCGATCCTTTAAGACAACATATGCTTTCACGATCGATCCCCTGATTTCGTCAGGGCTTGCCACCACAGCACATTCTTTGACCTCAGGATGCTTGATCAGTGCATCTTCAACTTCAAACGGGCCGATTGTATATCCTGAACTGATGATCACATCGTCATTGCGGCTTTCAAACCAGAAATAGCCGTCTTCATCCTTTCGCGCCTTATCCCCTGTTATAAAGTAATCTCCTCTTCTTTGGCGGAGCGTTCGTTCTGGATCTTTGTAATATTCTTTAAAGAGTGCCGGCGTGCTTAAGTGGACGGCGATATCGCCCGTTACGCCCGGCGGACAGCTCTTTCCATTCCCGTCTATAATATCAACCAGGTTTCCAGGCGTCGGTTTTCCCATGCTTCCAGGCTTGATTTTCATTCCTTTTAAAATCCCCACCAACAGCGTGCTTTCCGTTTGTCCGTATCCGTCCCGCACATCAATATGAAAATACTTTTTAAATGTATCAATGACTTCCCTGTTCAACGGCTCCCCGGCCGAAACAGCGCTGTGCAGAGAAGACAGGTCAAAGCGAGACAAATCATTGACTTTCGCAATGAATCGATACTCTGTCGGCGTACAGCACAGCACATTGATTTGATGGCGCTCAATCAGCTGCAAATACGTTTCCGGCGTAAATTTCCCGTGATAGATAAAGCCGGCTGCACCGCTGCCGAGCACTGCTAAAAACGGGCTCCATACCCATTTTTGCCAGCCCGGCCCCGCTGTTGCCCAGACGAGATCCCCTTCTGAAATGTCAAGCCATGCGGAAGCTGTCGTTCTTAAGTGAGCATAAGCCCAGCCGTGTGTATGTACAACTCCTTTTGGCTGACCGGTCGTGCCTGATGTGTAAGATAAAAATGCGATGTCATCGCGAGAGGTATCAGCCGCTTGAAAATCCGCGGCAACGGCCTGATTCATTTCTTCAAGCAGGTTGATCCACCCTTCTCTGCTTTCTCCGACGGCAAATAACGACAGCTCATCTTTTGCTTGAACATCTAGAAAAGCATCAAGAAATGCTGAATATACGACGGCTCCTTTGACGCCGGCATGCTTGATCCTGTAATCCAAGTCTTTCGCCCGGAGCATTTCGGAACATGGGATGACCACCATTCCGGCTTTTAAAATGGCCATGTAGACGGCATACGTCTCCGGGATCCGCGGCATCATCACGATAAGCTTGTCACCTTTTTTCAGTCCAGAACGGGTCAATATGCTGCCGATTTTGTAAGCCCTTTCAATTAATTTTTCATAAGTCCAAGACACTTGACGTCCTGATTCATCTTCCCAGATCAAAGCGGTTTTATCACGGGAAGATTTAAATTTTTCAATTTCATCAACCGCGTTATACTTCTCCGGCGCAATCAAATCTTCTCTTCTCAACCCATCCATCTCCTTGTCTTGTGCCATCTTTTTATTATACATAATCCTTTCATACAATTGTATTCCGAAATGCCTATTTTGCAGAACATAAAAAAGAGTGGGGATTAAACCCCACCCATTATCCATTGCTTTTTAATTTTAATTATTGTTGTGTTCCACCCATTTGCTGTTGAGCGAAAGAAACTAAACGCTTAGTGATTTCTCCTCCAACTGAACCGTTTGCACGAGAAGTAGTTTCTGCTCCAAGGTTAACGCCAAATTCAGAAGCGATTTCGAATTTCATTTGGTCGATAGCTTGAGCAGCACCAGGAACCAATAGTTGGTTAGAACTGCTTTGTCTGTTGTTTTGAGCCATGTGTTCTCACCTCCTTGTGAGTATAGATTGTGTAAAAACACATGACTTCATACAAAGAATGTTTGGTAATTGTATGCAAAAACAGACAAAGGCGTTTGATCGAATATTCCTTTAGAAAAAGTCCGCAAATTGATCTTTCGTTTCCGCTTTGCTGCTCAAAACAATCGTTTCTGTGTTCTCCACAGCTTCGTTGATGAGCGGTTCGAAATCTGTGTAGCTTTCAAAGTGTTCGATTTTTTCTTTTTTCGGACGCGTTTTCGGCGCAGAAGGCGTGAAGATCGTGCAGCAGTCTTCGTACGGACGTATGCTGATATCGTACGTATCGATTTCCTTCGCTTTTTCGATGATTTCCGTCTTATCCATGCCGATTAAAGGGCGCAAAACCGGCGTGCTCGTGACCGCGTTGATGGCATACATGCTTTCGAGCGTCTGGCTTGCCACCTGGCCGAGGCTTTCTCCTGTAAAAACGGCAAGCGCGTTATGTCGTTCGCGCAGTTTGTCGGCGATCTGCAGCATCAGCCTTCTGGTCGCCGTCATGGAATAGTTTTCGGGAATCTGCTTTTGAATGAGCTCTTGGGTTTTCGTAAACGGAACGATATGAAGCTTGATGTCTCCGCCGAAAGCCGTAAGGCGTTTAGTGAGATCAATCACTTTTTGCTTGGCCCGTTCGCTTGTATATGGCGGGCTGAAAAAGTGAACAGCTTCGATCTCAAGCCCGCGCTTCATGGCATAGAACCCGGCAACAGGGCTGTCAATTCCGCCGGATATCATAAGCATCGCTTTTCCTCCGCTTCCGACCGGCAGTCCGCCCGCACCTTTTTCATCCCGGAATGTCAAATACGTAGCATCTTCCCGAATTTCGATCCGCAAATGGATGTCCGGGGAATGAACGTCAACGGTAAGATCATCGGTGTTGCGCAAAATGTGTCCGCCGATTTCGGCATTCATCTCATTTGTATTTAATTCAAACTGCTTGTAAGCCCTTTTTGTCGATACTTTAAAGGTATCTCCGGGCTTGTATTGTTCTTGAACAGACGCGAGCGCCGTCTCTTTAATGCTTTCCAGATCTGTCCGGCACTTCACGGCAAGACTGAACGATTGGATGCCGAAAACGTTTTTCAGACGGGCCATTACGGCTTCCGCGTCTTCTCCGTTTAATACGAGAGTCATTCTGTCACGTGTTGACTCATAACGGACGTTGCGGAAATCGCGCAAGACCATTTTGATATTTCTTTTCAGGCGATCGACAAAAAGCTTTCTGTTCTTTCCTTTTGTTGAAATTTCGCCAAATCTGATTAAAATATAGTCTTCATTCATTGTGTCTCTACCTCATAATTCCTTTTAGTTTGTGTAAACTTTCTTTTAAGGCCGTCATAAACGGGCCGACAATCTCCTGATTGTCCCGGTATGTCATACTGATTCTGATGCTGCTTGCCGCTGCATCTTCACCTTTTCCCATTGCTAAAAGCACCTTGCTCGGCTTATGCTGTTTTGAAGAGCATGCTGATGTCGTCGATACGAAAATACCCCGCTCTTCTAGCATATGCAAAAGGACCTCGGCCTTCAATCCCGGCACGGAAAAATTAATGATATGCGGCGCGCTGTTTTCTTCCGGCGTATTTAATATAACACCTTTTAGCTCTTTTAGCTCCTTGATAAAAGCCAATTTTGCCGCCTTTATTTCTTCTATATAATGGTTATAATCCTGTTTTGACATATTGATCGCTTTTGCAAGCGTAACAGCGCCGGCGGTATTTTCAGTTCCGGCACGCCTGTTGTTCTGCTGTTCTCCTCCGGAAATCAAAGGAAAAAGCGAAATCCGTTCGTTCAGAATGAGCGCTCCTGTTCCTTTTAAGCCGTGAAATTTATGGCCCGATATCGTACAAAGGTCAATGTCCGCCCCGGAGATGTCCAGCGGAACCTTGTTAATGCCTTGAACGTGATCAACGTGAAAGTATGCCCTTGTGTTTTCTTTTACGATTTTGCCGATGTCTTCCACAGGCTGGATGACACCTGTTTCATTGTTGACGTGCATGATGCTCACCAGAATCGTGTCTTTGCGGAGCGCTTGTTTCAGATCTTCAAGCGAAACAAATCCGCGGCTGTCGACAGGAAGATATGTAACCTCAAAGCCGAAGGCTGTCTTCAGCTGCTCCAAAGATTCCGTCACAGACGGGTGTTCAATGGAGGAAGCAATAATATGTTTTCCTTTTTGCATATGTGCCAAAGCAATGCCTTTCAGCGCCATGTTGTTGGCTTCTGAAGCCCCGGACGTAAACACGATATCATGACTTTTTAGCGAAAGCGCCGTTTTGATCTGTTTCCGCGCTTCTGAAAGCAATTGATCCGCTTCAATGCCGTGGCGGTGCAGTGACGACGGGTTGCCGAAGAAGCGCTGATTTACTTGTTCATAAATTTGTAATAATTCAGGATATGGTTTTGTTGTTGAACTATTATCAAGATAAATCATGATCTACTCCTTTAAAAATGAACGTTCTTTTTCATGACTGTATATGTTATCATATCAACTTGTAATTGAAAATTAAAAATAAATGTTTGACTTCTCTGATTTTTAAAATATAATAGTCTTTGGACTTTTGTCATATTATATCACGAAAATAAATTGACAGAAAATTTAAACAACAAACCAGGAGGTTCTTTTTAATGAAAACTTCACTATCCGCTAAGGAAACGACGGCGATTGGACTTATGCTGTTCGCCCTCTTTTTCGGAGCGGGAAATATGATTTTTCCTCCCCAGCTCGGTCAAGCTGCCGGAGAGAATGTTTGGCCGGCTATCATCGGATTCTTGCTGACAGGCGTCGGTCTTCCGCTGCTCGGCGTCATCGCGGTTGCTCTAAAAGGGAGTGCAAAAGGCCTAGCTGACAAAGCCCATCCGGTCTTCGGCACGATATTAATCGTCAGCATTTATTTGACGATCGGACCTTTGTTTGCTATTCCGAGGACAGGAAATGTTTCATACGTGATAGCGGTGGAGCCGTTTTTAGGGAAACATTCATCAAGTCTTTATCTGTTTATCTTTACCCTGATATTTTTCGGAATCACTTATTTCCTGGCTTTAAACCCAAGCAAGCTTGTTGACCGCATCGGTAAAATTTTAACACCGATATTATTGACTGTAATCGCAATATTAGTCATCAAAGCGTTTATCACCCCGATGGGCAGCATCGGCTCTGTGACAGAGGCCTATCAATCCGCACCTCTGTTTGTCGGATTTTTAGAAGGATATAAAACGATGGATGCGATCGCTTCAATCGTATTTGGAATTGTCGTTATTACCGCGATTAAAGACCGCGGCGTTACAAATCCAAAGTCAATCGCCGCTTCATGCATCAAAGCGGGGATCGTCGCTGCAGTCGGTCTCGGACTCGTTTATGTTTCTCTCGCTTATTTAGGGGCGACAAGTGTTGAAACCGTCGGTTCGCTCAACAACGGCGGCGAAATATTGTCCAAAGCTTCCGCGTATTTATTCGGCTCGCTTGGAAATGCCGTGCTCGGTATCGCGATCTTGTTCGCCTGCCTGACGACGAGCGTCGGACTCGTTTCCTCTTGCGGAGAGTATTTTTCAAAGCTGATTCCGAAGCTCTCTTACAAAGCTGTTGTCATCATCGTGACGCTTTTCAGCCTTGTGATTGCCAATTTCGGACTGACAGAAATCATCTCGTTTTCAGTTCCGATTCTGTCGGCGATTTATCCGCTTGCGATCGTCGTCGTTTTGCTCTCTTTCATTGACAAGCTGTTTGCTGAACGACGCGAAGTCTATATCGGTGCCCTTATCCCGACTGGAATTTTAAGCATCATCGACGGATTAAACGCGGCGAAAATTCCGCTGGGTCCGGTAAACGATATCTTAAAAGCGAACATCCCGCTGTTCAGCATGGGTGTCGGCTGGGTCATTCCGGCTGTTATCGGCGCGGTGATCGGTTACATTGTGACATTTTTCATCGCTTCGCCGAAAGACAAATTAAAGAAAGTCAGCTGATCTTTGAAAAACCGGCTCTGTTTTTAAACAGGGCCGGTTTTTTTATTTTTCATTGCAGCTATAGACAAAAAAACCCGACACGCCTTTTCACGTGCCGGGTTTTTGCTCTATTCAGGCTGCTTCGCGTCCGCTGCAAGCCGGGCAACTGCTCCCGGCGATGCTTTTTCGACCGCTCTGGCGGCAATGTCGTAAGCCTCTTCATACTGATATGCATAAAAACTTTTTTCTGCTTCTTTGAGCTGTTCGGAAAGAATCCGGTCCTGGCTTCTGAAGCGGTTGCCATATTGGATGATGCGTTCGATCAGCAAAACCATTTCAACCAGTTCATCCGTCTTTGTTTTCACTTCTGTGACAAGCTGTTCCGCCTCTTGAAGGCGTTCGTTCACCGCATCCATGTTCAGCGGCAGCTCATTCAGCTGTTCTGTCACTTTCTGCACAGTCGTCTGCGACTGCCGGATCTTTTCGGTTATGGCTTCCGGAATCCCTGGAACATTGCTTTTCTCCAGGCTCCGAGCCGTATCCTTGATCGTCTGCTTTAATTGCTTGAGAAGCTCTCTTGCCTGAAGCTCTTCTTTTCTCAGCATTTGCAGCATGTCCCTGTATTCGTCATGCTCCCGTTGAGCGGCTTCCATCTGCTTTTCGATATCCGCAAGCTCTTCCTTTAACAGCGAGTAGGCGACATGTTTCTGATCAAGCCTTTCTTTCACTTGTTCGAACTGCTTTTCGATCATTTCAAGGCGCTTTTCGTATGACTGCTGTTTCTCCAGTTCTCCGGTTGTCAGTCTGTAGCCTTTCTTGACGAGTTCGGTTTCAGCTTCGGTATCCTTTTTGGAGGCTTCAAGCTTTTCCAATGCAGCGGCAAGCTCAGGCACTTTCCCCAAAATTTCCTGCCCTGCTTCGACTTCATGCTCCAGCTGGTTATACAGCGTCTGGATCGTTTCATCAATCATCTGCACGATTGCGGCGGCTTCTTCTAAATCAAGTTCGTCCAAAAGCGCACCTTCAGCACGCTTCAATTCTTTCAAAAGGTTTTCGAGCTCCTTCTCCACTTGAATATGATCGAGCTTGTACCCTTTATCGATCATTTCCTGATAGCCGGCTTTCAATTTGGCGAGTTCCTGCGGAACGGTCTGCTTGCAGCTTGCAAGCAGTTTCGGCACATCGTCTATGTATGATTGAAGCTCTTCAAGCAAACGGTCTTGGGCGAGCAGCACCTTTCTGGCTTCTATATAATTTCCGCCTTCTGTTTCCTCTTCAAACTGTTTAATGCCTTCCCACACGGTATCGAGGTCGGTTTCAATTTTCTCATAGAGGTCTCCGTACAGGTGACTGTATGCCAAAAGGTTTTTCCGCACTTTTGTATACCGTTCTTTTACCTCTTCGATTTCTTTGCGGTTCTGCTCTTCGCTCGAGACAAGATCGGCGATTTCCTTTAAGATGTCTTCAATGTTGGATTCAGCCGCTGATAAAAGATTCTCAATATGCGCGAGCACCTGTTTCGATTTTTGAAAACGGTATTTGTCGGCGCAATCCTCGGCTTCAAACAGAAGCTCTTCGACTTTGGGCATATGCGAGGTGACGATTTCATCCCATTCCCGGCGCCACCTTTCAAAGAATTCCTCAGTCTGCCCCGTCATTTTCAGATGCTTGATTTTTGACATCTCTTCCACGATCGATCGGTTCATGATTTCGATTTTCCAAGCTTCTAAACGGTCGATCTCTTTATATATATTTTTTCTGAATAAGTAGCCCGTAGCGAATAAGATTAAAAATAACGCCAGTAAGCCAATGACAAACTCCATAATGAGCCCCCTTGCTGTTTATCTGTTCTGTCAGGGTATGTATTTGAAATTGTTATGTAAAAATGAAGTTAAACTATCGTTTTCATTGTTCTTATGATACCATGTAACCAACATTTTTTGAGCAGAATTTTTAATTTTTTTACATCAAAGTGACAACATCTGACTATTTTTTTACGGGGTGACATCATGCTGAAACGAGACGGTCATGTTCATTCTCCCTTTTGTCCGCACGGATCAAAAGACGAATTCAGATATTATATAGAAGAATTATGCAAAAAAGGCTTCCGATCCGTATCCTTCACCGAGCATGCGCCGCTTCCGCCTTCATTCATGGATCCGACCCCGGAGAAAGACAGCGCCATGCCGATCTCCGAGCTGGACCGCTATATTGAACGGCTGACCGAACTGAAGGAAGAATACAAAGGACAGCTCGACGTTTTAATCGGTCTTGAAGTCGATTATATCCGCACCTTTGAACACGAAACGAAAGCTTTTCTCGATCAATACGGCACGCATCTTGACGACAGCATTCTTTCCGTTCATTTTTTGCCGGCCGGATCATCGCACATCTGCCTTGACTACGATGAAAAAGCGTTTCAGCAGCTGATCGGCTGCTACGGCAGCACAGAACAGGTCTATCTCGCCTATTATGACGAAATTTATTCTTCTATTGTATCACCGCTGGGAGCATTTAAGCCAAAACGAATCGGCCACATCACGCTGGCGAAAAAATTTGTGAAGCTGTTTCCGTATTCGATGTCAGAAAGCGTCAGAAAATCGGTCTCCTCCTGTTTGGATGAAGCCGCAAAGCGCGGATACGAACTTGACTTTAATACGTCCGGCCTCCGCAAGCCTTATGCAGGCGACGTCTATATGGAAGAATGGATGATAAAAGAAGCGGAACAAAAAAACATCCCGCTTGTCTTTGGGTCTGATGCCCACCAAGCAGAGGATGCCGGATTTGGTTACGAACATTTTGAGAACCGCTTGGCTAAATAACGGCGGCTTGCCAACCTTCTCTGTACAACAGACTGAGAAGCCATGTTTTGACTTCCTTGTAATACGCCTGATAAAAGTACGGCTCGTGCGGCTGTACATACAGCACTTCTGAAATATATTGAGGCTGCAGATAAGGCATCATTAAAAGCGACTTCAGCTGAATCATAAAATGGGAAAGGGGAAAACGGGAAAATTCGTTGTCCTCATTTCCCTTTTCAATGATCAGGTGGAGAATGTACTTTTCTTTTGTTAAATATGTCGACATCACTTCGCGATTCAGTGTGGAATCAATCGTGACTTCGCGATAAACAAACCGAGTTAATTGACGGTGCTCATGCTGATACGATAGAATATCAAAAACCAATTGAAGAAGGCAATCCGTTGCACCTGCATCCGGAAGGCGTTCATAACCCTTTTCAAGGACTCTTAAATAGCCTTCATAAAAACGGGATATCAAATGCTCCATTAAACCGCCTTTTCCATTAAAATAATAGGAGATGTGGGCGACATTGACATTGGCTGCTCGGGCAATTTCGCGGACGGATGTTCCTGAAAAACCTTTTTGGTTGAACAGCTCCACGGCAGATTCGATGATCCTGTCCTTCGTGGTTGAAATAGCGTTTGATCCCATCTTGTTTCACCCCTTCTTACTTAAAACAATTCCACTTCAAGCGGAATTGTTCCTGTAAAAAGTGCTCGACAAATAGCATCACGGCAAGCGTGTTTTTGCCATTTCAAAGAAAAAGCGAGGGAAATTATCATGTTTCATGTCGAAAAAACAGAAGGCAGCAAAGAAAAAAAATACGAGCTTCTCCTCAAACAGATCGATGCGCTGACAGAAGGCGAACCTGATATGATCGCCAATACAGCAAACGCCTCCGCTCTTTTATATCAATCATTGGAAGACATCAACTGGGCGGGTTTTTATTTTGCCAAAGACGGCGAGCTTGTGCTCGGTCCGTTCCAGGGACTTCCTGCATGCGTAAGAATCCCGTTCGGGAAAGGCGTCTGCGGCACCGCTTATACAAACGGCCGGGTCGAGCGCGTTGAAGATGTGAACGCGTTCCCCGGACACATTGCGTGTGATGCGGCATCCCAATCCGAAATCGTAGTTCCGCTTGAAGTTGACGGGAACATCATCGGGGTGCTCGATATCGACAGCCCGATTAAAAACCGCTTCGATGAAACAGATGAGTATTATTTGAAAAAGTTCACAGAGATGCTTGGAGAGCGTTTAAGCGAAAAGAGCCGGTAAATCCGGCTCTTTTTTAATGTGTCATAAACCTGTTTTTCCCGTTTCGCTTTGCATTGTACAGCGCGACATCCGCCTCTTTAAAAAGGCAGGTTAAAGATTTCGGACGATCCTGAGACCAATTGGATACCCCGCACGAAATCGTCACCTTTGGATCAGTGCATTCCCTGACAAGCGTAATCAGCCTCTCAGCAAGCATTTCACCGGTGTTCAGCCCTGCTTTCGGCAAGTATACCGCAAGCTCTTCTCCTCCCCACCTTGCTGCGACGTCCTGGTCGCGGATGTTTCGCTGGATCACCCTGGCGACTTGAATGAGAATATCATCGCCTTTCTGATGGCCGTACGTATCGTTAATCTGTTTAAAATCATCGATATCAATCAATACGAGTACGCCGCTCTCATCCGCTTTCATACTGTACCCGATTTTTTCATCGAAATAGCTTCTCGAGTAAAGCTCTGTCAAACGGTCTGTTTGAACAAGATACTTCAGCCGGTCACGCAGCATCAAATTCGACACGGCGAGCGTGGAATGCCTGATCAGCGTCTGAAACAACTTAAACATTTCAAATGAAAAAGAGCAGACGTTTTTTTTCAATACGATGACAAATCCTTTGTTTTCATTATTCTCCAGCATCGGAACGCCCATTAATGAAGCATAACCGTCATTTCCAAAAAACGAAGAACCGTTTCCGACAAATACCCCGTTTTCCTCTGAAATCTTTTCTTTAACATAGCGGATGTATGGAAGGGCCGCATCCGTCTGAAAAAAACTGGTGCTTCCCGGCAGCAGGGTTTCCTCGTCCAAATGATTTTTATAAAAAAAGCCCACCTCTTCGGCGCCAAATGAACTGATCAGCCTTTCGGACAAACTCTTCATCATATCAGGGAGGCGTTTCGTCCGGTTCAGCTGATGCGATGTTTCATTAATCAGCTCCAAATTTGAAATCATATTCTGCGACTGTTCGTAAAGCCGGGAATTTTCAAATGCTTTCCCTGCCGCATTCGAAATAATGCATATATCCGCTGCCGTATCGGCAGCCCCTGGTCCAAAAGCCTTCAAAACGCCATACGTTCCCTGCCGGCCTTTAATCGGAATGTAAACTTCCGATTCATTTTTGCTCTTCGCCTGTCCTGATAAGTATGCCTCTAAGGCGAAAGAATCGGTCGATTCGCTTTGCACATCTAACTCTATCGCAGGAAGGCTGATGTATTGGTCCTCGTCGTATGACAAGAAAAGACAATATGCCAAAAAAGGAAAAACATCCCTTAAACTTTCAACCATTGTCTTGAGCACCTGCTCCTGATCCATCAGCTCATGCAGCAGCGCCGTCTTTTCATAAATCTTTGTTTTATTGAGCTCCTCATGAAATAATGCATCAAGTTTCAGACAATGCATTAAAAACAGGCGGATGGATTCAGCAAGACGTTCTGGTACTTTATAATTCTTTAGACACAAAAGTTCTATATATTTGCTGTTTTCTTCTATTGTTATAATGATATAATAATCATTTACTCTGCTGATCTGGCCGCTTTGGCCGTTCGCTCCCTGCGGTCTTGAAGAAGGACGCAATGTAAGTGATATAAACGAAAAAAATGACTCTGCTGCCGCTTTTAGCCAGGCAACAGAGTCATCGTACGAGACGGCCGGCTTTTTTAAAAGAAATTGGAACAGCTTCTGATGAAAAGACAGATATAGGTCTTCAGTTTGTTTGTTCATGGTCATCACCTTAAAAAAATCCGTTTTATGTATTTTATTTTTCTGATTATATCATAAAAAACAGGACTTTATACTTATTAACGATTCGGGCTCTTTGGGACAGTCCAAGAATGGTTGACTTTGCACAGCGGACATTATATAATCTTCTTTGTGTGAAATAATGCAGCCTTTTTGTTCTGCTTCTGTGTTTCATTTTGTTCCTTATCTATTAAGGTGTATCGTGTAACTCTTTGCTGCTGGAGCGAGGATACATGAAAACAAAATGGACATGGCTGAATTGAACAGATGGGTTTTATTTTCACAAAAATAAAACCAAAGGAGGAGTCACATTATGGCTCGCTATACAGGTCCAAGCTGGAAATTATCCCGCCGTTTAGGCATCTCTTTGAGCGGTACGGGTAAAGAATTAGAAAAACGTCCTTACGCACCAGGTCCTCACGGTCCGGGACAGCGTAAAAAACTATCAGAATATGGTTTGCAATTGCAAGAAAAGCAAAAGCTTCGCCATATGTACGGTGTGAACGAACGCCAATTCCGCAACCTTTTTGACAAAGCTGCGAAAATGGCTGGTAAACACGGTGAAAACTTCATGATTCTTCTTGAAGCACGTCTTGACAACATCGTTTACCGTCTTGGCCTAGCGCGCACTCGCCGCCAAGCACGCCAATTGGTAAACCACGGTCACATTCTTGTTGACGGAAGCCGCGTTGACATTCCGTCTTACCAAGTTAAACCTGGCCAAACGATTTCACTTCGTGAAAAATCTCAAAACCTTTCTGCAGTTAAAGAAGCGGTTGAAGTGAACAACTTCGTTCCTGAATACCTGACTTTTGACGCTGAAAAGCTTGAAGGTTCACTAACTCGCCTTCCAGAGCGTTCTGAGCTTCCTGCTGAGATCAACGAAGCATTGATCGTTGAATTCTACTCTCGTTAATAGAAAATGCTCTTTAAAGAGCATTGGCAAAAACCCTGGAATTGTTGATATATCAGCGATTCCAGGGTTTTTTGTTGTATTCTTCTTCCCCCGTTGATTCGGGGAGATTGCGGGCTGTTGATAAGCCGGGAATAAAACGGACCCAGCTCATAAGCGTCAAGTTTTTAATAGATGATTTTTCTTGCAAGATACCTCCTCACAAGCAAGATATGACAAACGTCTCCTTTTCTCTTATGCATATATTCGGTAAAATCAAATCGTTGGTTAAAGAATGAAAACGGAGGAGTGACCAACAAATGCTTATGTTTTTTGGTAAGTTTCTCTTGTTCTACTTGTTCTGTTTAGCTGCATTCGCCATTTTCAAAGTCATGTACTACAATATCAGCAAAAAATGGGTTGCAAAGACTGAAGATGGCACTAAACTGAATTGGGCTTTGAATGTCTTTGTTAAACACGGTAAGAAAATGGACAGCAACGACTGCTTTGTGATGGGGGTGTTAGCGGGATGGTGTGCGATTTATTTATAAAAAACTCCCGGAAGGCTTCGATGAGGGCCAAGATCCGTCTCGCGATACGAGGGGCATGAACTTCAGTGACTGCTTTTGTTTTAGCCTCGCCCATTTGACTGTCTCCGGTATCTCAAAACCATCTTGAATCGTCACTGAAATTGATATGCCAAACAATCTTCGGAAATACGGGCATCTCTCATTAAAAATCAAGTTAACAGTCGTTCCCCTTCGGTCTTCTTCAGACTATAAAAAACCCCAATCGCCAGATGATTGTCTAACAATTGGGGTGCAATTTACGATACATTTACTTTTGGATCTGGTCCATATTGATTTTCTTTTGTTTCGCCAGCCTGACAGTAAAAAATCAGCAGAATGACAGCACCGATAATCGGCAACAAGCCAATTAAAATCCACCAGCCGCTTCTTCCGGTATCATGCAGCCTGCGGACATTGACAGCCAAAGAGGGCACCAAAACAGCCAACTGATAAATTAAGATCAGGACGTACCCGAGGAATCCACCGCCATACCCGATGATATATCCTACTTGATATCCATCATATCCTTCCGCTGTCATGATTCCTGAAATAAATAAACTTACGATCATTACTGTTAAGATAAATAAAATAAAACATATGATACCGTTAAACAAATGAAACAACCAATATTCCTTTCGTCTTGCTCTCCCTTCAAAATTCGCATAATTCCTCAAGCCTTTCCAAAACCACTTCATACAAGTTACTCCATTGTCAAATCTATAAATTTGCGAAAAACATATGAATTATACCATAAAATATCATTATCGACCATTTACTTGAAGGATGCTCCCAAGTCATCTTAGAGGAACATTTTTTTAATTGGAATTTGAGCTTGTGCCTTTTCAAAATTTCAGTTCTCATTTCACCATTGCTTCTGTATAATATGAATCATCCATTTCGCCTCTGTAGCTCTAGAAGGGAAGAGCGCCGTAAAACATTGTAGGAACGGGTCGCAAGGCAAGGGTTTCAGAAGCACCGAAAAGCAAATAGCTGAGACAGGTGGAATTCCTGTCGGTGAAAGTCCGTAGGGAAGCGTGTTCTCCCCTAGCCTATGCTTACGAGTGAGTGCGGGTTCGAATCTCGACGGAGGCATTGATCTTTGTTCTCGAGGAAGAAGTCAAAAAACAGACAGAAGTTCACTGTCTGTTTTTTACGGCTTTGACCTGTCATATATTAAAATGTGTAAGATTCGCCGTCATCCGGCACAAAAACACGTGAAGACATTCCTTTTTCCTGAATGAAACTCTTCAATTCTTCCCGTGATAAAGTCCAATGGTTGACAGCTTCCATATGACTGGAAATGATTGTGGCGTCAGGAGCGGCTTGATAGACTTCAGCAATATCCTCTTTCCCCATGACGAGAGACCCTCCTTCAAAGAATTGATTGTCTCCTCCGTTAACGACTATGATGTCCGGCTGATGCGCAGCGATTTCTTCCCGGACACCTTCATACCAAACCGTATCCCCTGCTACATACAGCGTTTTCTCCTTTGAGTGCTTGAAGACAACGCCGCACACTTCTCCGGCAAGCTTTTTTATCTCTCCTCGTCCATGCTCGCCTTTTGTCTTGATTAATTGAATCCCCTCAAACACCGTATCTTTTGTTAAAACCACTGTATTTTGAAAACCTGCTTTTCTCACTTCCTCAGCATCTGCTTCATTTTGGACAAACAGTTTGATTTCTTTCGGCAACAGATCTTTGGCAGCATCGTCAAAGTGATCTAAATGCAGATGAGTGACGATGACTGCGTCGGTATTCTTGACGAGCTCGTCGGTTGGCACAGGCAAGGTGACTAAAGGGTTGTTTTGATCTTGTCTTGCTGAGTTCGGAAAAGGAGGATAAGTGCCTTTCTCAGCCAGCATCGGATCTATTAAAAATGTTTTGCCAGCATATTTAACGGTTAATGTTGCATTTCGAATTTGTTGAATATCCATGGTTATCATGCCTTTCCTTTTATTTACGATTAGTTTATACTATGACCGATCATCATTTAAATAGATATAGTCAAGTCTTTTTAGCATTTGACTTGATTTTTGAAAAACGTTCTTTTGAGAGGATTTGATGAAATGCTGGATCATACAGACAGGCAAATCATAGAGGAATTATCAAAAAACAGCCGGATGACCATGAAGGAATTAGGAGAGAAAGTTCATTTGACAGGGCAGGCGGCTTCCTCAAGGGTTGCAAAATTAGAGGATCAAGGAGTGATTGAAGGTTATACCATAAAAGTGAATCAAGACAAACTCGGGTGTTTTATTCACGCTTTTATCAATATCTATACAAAAAGCACTTATCATAAGCCTTATCTTTCGTTTATCAAAGCACAGCAGAAATACATCATTCAAAACTATAAAATCAGCGGGGACGGCTGTTATCTTCTCGAATGCAAGTTTCCGTCAAATCAACTGTTGGATCAATTTTTAACAGACTTAAACCATCATGCAAATTATAAACTGTCGATCGTTATTAATAAAACGGGCGTGTGAAGAATCCGCCGTCCGCTTTTTTCATAAAAAAGAGGGCCCTAAAGACCCTCTACTTCAGCCGCTTTGCTGCATTTTCCGTCTGATTCAATTGATTGTATCCGTCAGCTGACTGCTGCGCCTCTTGTTTTCGTTCCGTTTCCAGCTGCTTGTTGTAATCTTCCATAAACTTTTCTTTCGCCGCAATGAACAGGTTCATGCTACATTCCTCCCTCTTCAACGATGGAAATGCTCTACCTATTACATCTATATTTTTGACATTTCCTGAATGAACATACATGAAACATACGGACACAAAAAAACCCTTGCCGTTTGGCAAGAGCTTTTTGATTATTTATAAGTCAGCAGGAAGTATTTCTTTTTACCGCGGCGAATGACGGTAAACTGTCCTTCGATGCGGTCGTCGCCGGTGAGGACGTCCGCAACATCGGTGCGGCGCTCGCCGTTAACGTATACCGCGCCGTTTGTGATATCTTCGCGCGCCTGGCGTTTAGACGGAGACAGCTTGGATTGGACGAGCACCTCAACAAGAGGCAGTTCATCCGCTTTCTCAAGTTCCATGGAAGGAACCCCTTTAAAGCCGACCTTCACTTCTTCAGCAGTCAGCTGTTTAATATCTCCGCTGAAGAGTGCTTTTGAGATGTTGACGGCCTGCTCAAACGCTTCACGGCCGTGTACAAGAACGGTCACTTCTTCGGCGAGGCGCTTTTGCGCTTCGCGTTTTTCAGGCGCCGTCTCTGCTTTTTCAGCGAGATCTTCAATTTCTTCTTTGGACAAGAAAGTGAAGTATTTTAAGTATTTCACGACATCCCTGTCGTCGGTATTGATCCAGAACTGATAAAACTCATATGCCGATGTCTTCTCTTTATCAAGCCAGATCGCGCCGCCTTCCGTTTTTCCGAACTTCGTGCCGTCTGCTTTTGTCACAAGCGGAATCGTCAATCCGAAAGCTTTTGCATTCTCTTCAGATTTGCGGATAAGCTCGAGGCCTGACGTGATATTGCCCCACTGGTCGCTTCCGCCGATCTGCAGCTTGCATTCCTGGTTTCTGTACAAATTCAAGAAATCGAGAGACTGTAGGATCATGTAGCTGAATTCAGTATAAGATATGCCCGTCTCGATTCTGGAGCTTACCGTATCTTTGGCAAGCATGTAATTGATTCCAAAGTTTTTGCCGACATCGCGCAGGAAATCAATGACGTTCATTTTGCCGATCCAGTCATAGTTGTTCGCCATAATCGCCGGATTTTTTTCAGCTTCAAAATCCAGGAAACGCGAAAGCTGGTTTTTGATTTTCTGCGACCATTCGCGGACGATTTCTTCATTGTTCAGCGTGCGCTCCGCTTTCTTTCCGCTCGGATCGCCGATCAGGCCCGTCGCTCCGCCTACGAGCGCAATCGGACGATGTCCGGCCAGCTGAAAGCGGCGAAGCATTAATATCGGCAACAGGTGTCCGATATGCAGACTGTCAGCTGTCGGATCAAATCCGGAGTATAAGCTGATTTTTTCTTTATCCAGCAGTTCTCTCAAGCCTGCTTCATCGGTTTGCTGCTGAATCAGTCCCCTGAAGGACAAATCATCAAGTAAGTGTGTCATCATCATTTAGCTCCTTTTTTCCAAAAATAAAACGCCCCTTCGCAAAAACGAAGGGACGATAAAAATCGCGGTACCACCCTGCTTAAAAGAACGCATGGCCGCGCTCTTTTCACTCTCAATGATAACGGAAAAGCTTCCGTTCTTCTGCTACACAAAGCCCGGGAGGCTTTTTTCGCAAAAGCGGTTCGTGAGTGTAATTCAAACCATCCATATGTGCTGATTTTCACCGGCCATCAGCTCTCTAAGACAGGGAAGGATGCGTTTTACTGATCTCAGTCTTCACCTTTTGAATATTCGACTAAATCTTTTTTAACATAATATTTTTGCATTGTCAATGAGACATCAGTCTTCCATCGATGAGAGATCGCCTGCCGGAAGGTTCAGCTCCCAAGCTTTCAGGACGCGTCTCATGATCTTTCCGCTTCTTGTTTTCGGCAGTTTATCCTTGAATTCGATTTCCCTTGGCGCGGCGTGTGCGGCCAAACCTTGTTTCACGAACTGCCTGATTTCTTCTTTTAACGAATCTGACGGTTCATAACCGTCCCTCAAGGCGATAAATGCTTTAATAATTTCACCGCGGACGGGATCCGGTTTGCCGATGACGCCTGCTTCAGCGACAGCTTGATGTTCAACAAGCTTGCTTTCCACTTCAAACGGGCCGACGCGCTCGCCCGATGTCATGATGACATCGTCGATCCTTCCCTGGAACCAGAAGTATCCGTCTTCATCCATGTAGGCGGAATCTCCTGACACATACCAATCCCCCGGCATAAAATAGGAGCTGTATTTTTCAGGATTGTTCCAGATTGAATGCATCATCGACGGCCAGCCTTTTTTAATGGCGAGATTTCCCATTCTGTAAGGAGGCAGTTCATTTCCCTGGTGATCGACGATTGCAGCCTCTACGCCTGGAATCGGCTTGCCCATCGATCCCGGTTTAATTTCCATGCACGGGTAATTGCAGATGAGCTGCGCTCCTGTTTCGGTCATCCACCATGTATCATGAATCCGGTTGCTGAAGACTTTATGCCCCCATCTGATGACTTCAGGATTTAACGGCTCCCCTACGCTTAAAATATGCCGTAATGAGCTCAGATTATATTTGTTCACGAGATCGTCGCCAGCACCCATCAGCATCCGAAAAGCCGTTGGCGCGCTGTACCATACCGTCACTTCCATTTTTTCAATCGTTTCGTACCATGCTTCGGGACTGAATCTGCCGCCTACGACGACATTCGTTGCTCCATTCAGCCACGGACCGAAGATCCCGTAGACCGTTCCGGTAACCCAGCCTGGATCAGCCGTGCACCAATAAATGTCATCATCGTGCAGATCAAGAACCCATTTGGCTGTTTGATAATGCTGAATCATTGCTTTGTGGACGTGGAGAACCCCTTTTGGCGCGCCGGTCGAACCCGATGTATAGTGAAGCAGCATCCCGTCTTCCTGATCCATCCATTCAATCTCAAGATCAGTATCTGCTTCCGCCGCTTTCGCGTAATAATCGATGACAGACCCTTCTTCCTTTACGCCTTCTCCAACGACAATGATTGATTCAAGATCCGGAAGTTCGCCGGCCGGCACCCGTTCAAGCAATTCCGGCGTCGTCACGATAACCTTCGCTCCGCTGTTTAAAAGCCTGTCTTTGACAGCGCCTTCCATAAATGCTTCAAACAACGGCCCGACGATCGCTCCCAATTTGACAGCGCCGAGAAGAATAAAATAAAGCTCGGGTGATCTCGGCATAAAAACAAACACACGGTCTCCCTTTCCCACATTGGCATGCTGCTTTAAGACATTCCCGGCTTTATTCGTTTCATTTTTCATCTCTCTGAAGGTGTACTTTTCTTCGCGGACCGGATCTTTGTAGTAAAATGCCACTTTATTTTTCAAATTTGACTCAGCGTGGCGGTCGATCGCTTCATAAGCTGCATTGATTTTTCCCGTTTTGTGCCATGAAAAATGTTTTTCGGCATCCTTCCAGTCAAATGTCCGGTATGCTTCATCATAGTCTTTCAAGTTGTAGTTTCCCTTTTCTGCTGGCAACGCTTTCAATTCCATGCCCATCCCCCTTTGTTCGCTCATCAAAATATATTATAGTATAGATTTTTTATTTTCTCAATTTTTAAAAAATACTCTTCCATCCTATGAAAACGCTTAATATTTTGGTATGTTATGTATAAAAGACTTCAACTAAGATGTAAGGCGGTGGATACGTGGAGCATCACAAAACTTATCATGCCAAAGAATTGCAGACCGAGAAAGGCTCCGTGCTGATAGAGGGCCCTATCAGTCCCGAAAAACTCGCACAATATGAATTTCACAACGAGCTTACAGCCTTTCGCCCATCTCAAAAACAACATGAAGCATTAATCGAAATCGCAGGGCTTCCCGAAGGACGGATCATCATCGCCCGTTTCCGGCAAACCATTGTCGGCTATGTGACATATGTTTATCCAGACCCGCTTGAAAGATGGTCTGAAGGAAACATGGAAAATTTAATTGAGCTTGGAGCCATCGAAGTCATTCCGGCGTTCAGGGGTCACTCTGTCGGGAAGACGCTGCTTGCGGTCAGCATGATGGATCCACAGATGGAAAAATATATCATCATCACGACTGAATATTACTGGCATTGGGATCTAAAGGGGACTAATAAAGATGTTTGGGAATACAGAAAGATGATGGAGAAAATGATGAATGCCGGAGGGCTTGTCTGGTTTGCGACAGACGATCCGGAAATCAGCTCCCATCCCGCCAACTGTTTAATGGCCCGCATCGGAAAAGAGGTCAGTCAGGAGTCGATCGAGCGTTTTGACAGACTCAGATTCCACAATCGTTTTATGTATTAAGGGAGCAAAGGGGACCTGAATATGATTGTTGAAAAAATCATGAAACGGGATGTTGTGACACTTTCCAGAACGGATACGATTGAAGAAGCGATCAAACGCATGCGAACATTTCATATTAAACACCTTCCCGTCATCAATGAACGGGGAACGGTCATAGGCATCGTCACGGACAGGGACGTCAAAACAGCAAGTCCGAGTATTTTTGCCCAAAACAGATCTCACGAAGATTTAAAAAAGCCGGTGGAACTGATTATGTCAAAAGAAGTGATCACCGGTCACCCGCTTGATTTTGCCGAAGAAATATCAGCTATTTTTTTCGAACACGAAATCGGCTGCCTCCCGATCGTAAAAAACGGGAAGCTTGTCGGCATTGTGACAAAATCCGATTTGCTTCATACGTTCGTCCAGCTGACAGGAGCCCATTTTCCAGGCTCCCAAATCGAAATCAAAACCGATCATATCGCCCGTAGCCTCGCTGATATCAGCGCCATTTTCAGCAGGCGCCAAATCGCCATATTGAGCGTGCTCGTATATCCCGGTGATGAAGATGATTCGAAAATACTCGTGTTTCGCGTTCAAACGATGAATCCCGCCTCTATCATCAAAGACGTGAAGTCCAAAGGGTATCAGGTTCTTTGGCCGGCTGTTCAAAGGGATTTGCCATGAAGGACAGCGTATTTATTTTTTCTCCCTCTTACCAAACCTATCAATTTCATCAAGATCACCCGTTTAATCAGCTGCGAGTCTATGTAACATACGATCTTTTGAATACGGTCGGCGCATTTGAACCGGGAGAAACGATTGCTCCGCGCATAGCGACAGAAGCCGAGCTCGGCCTTGTTCACACAGGCGATTATATCAAGGCTGTCCAGCTTGCAGGGGCGGGAAAACTCCCGGCAGCCGAAAGCGAAAACTACGGGCTTGGAACAGAAGATACCCCTGTCTTTGCCGGGATGCACGAAGCCGCCTCCCTTTTGGTGGGCGGAACACTGACAGCTGCAGACTATGTCATGACGGGCAAAGCAAGACACGCCCTCAATCTCGGAGGCGGGCTTCACCACGGATTCAGAGGAAGAGCTTCAGGATTTTGCGTCTATAACGACAGTTCAGTTGTGATACGATATTTGCAGAAAAAATATCATGCGAAGGTTTTATATATTGATACGGACGCCCATCACGGCGACGGGGTGCAGTTTACGTTCTATGATGATCCTTCCGTGTGTACCGTCTCGATTCATGAAACCGGCCGCTACCTTTTCCCGGGAACGGGGCAAGTACAGGAAAGAGGTCATGGCGAAGGCTACGGCTACGCTTTTAATATCCCGCTCGATGCCTTCACAGAAGATGAGTCTTTTCTTGAATCCTACCGGACGGCTGTTTCTGAAATAGCCGAGTTTTTCAAACCGGACGTTATTTTGTCGCAAAACGGAGCTGACGCGCATTACTACGATCCGCTGACACACTTGTGCACGACGATGAAGATTTACGAAGAGATTCCAAAGCTCGCTCACGAACTTGCACACACCTATTGCAACGGAAAATGGATCGCTGTCGGCGGAGGCGGGTACGACATTTGGCGCGTCGTACCGAGGGCATGGGCAAGAATCTGGCTTGAAATGAAAGGAATGAAACCTGAGGATAAGATGCCTGAAAAATGGCTGAAAAAGTGGGGGAAGCAGGCATCTGTCCGACTTCCTGCCAACTGGTCCGACCCGGCAGATTTGTATCCTTCGATTCCAAGAAAATCCGAAATAACGGAAAAAAACGCCCAAACCGTTGCCAAAGCTCTTTATCCGATTCGCTCTGCCAAGCGCGCCACTTAATGCAAAAAATCCCGGCGTACAGAAAAGGCCTTGCTTTTATGCAAGACCTTGCTTTCTTCTCACTTATTTTTTTGCGATGACAATTTCGACGCGCCTGTTTTCCTTCATATGGCTCTCTGTGCGGTTGTCCTTGACCGGTTTTGTATCGGCATAACCGATGGCAAGAAAACGTGAAGAGTCGAGCTTTTCTTTCGACGTAAAGTAGCCGATCACAGTGCTCGCCCTTGCCGCAGAAAGCTCCCAATTGGATGGAAAACGGTAAGTCGAAATCGGGCGGCTGTCCGTATGCCCCTCCACACGGATCGGGTTGGACACTGATTTGAGAAGGACGGCGATTTTATGCAAAAGCGGGTGAGCCTGGTCTTTCAGATCCGCTTTTCCCGAATCAAACAAAACCGCTTCCTGAAGGACGAGGATGATGCCCCGTTCATCACGCTTGGCCGCTATCAAACTTGACAGTTCATTTTTTTCAATATAGTCGTTGATTTTCTTTAATAAATCTTCTTGGCTTTTAGCCGTTTTTTCAGCCTTCTGATCGTCCGCGTTTTCTTTTTTCAGCTCTGCGGCGGATTTGCCGTCGGCCCTGTCTTGAAATGAACCGACTGCTGCTTTAAATTTGTTTAAATCGATTTGCGACATCGAAAACAGTAAAATAAAGAACACGAGGATGAGCGTAATCAAATCCGAAAACGTGATGATCCAGTTTGACGATTTGCGCCCCTGCTCGCGCTTTCTTCGTTCATGTCTAAGCTTCATGAGCCCTGTCCTTTTGTTTTATATGATCCGCCCGCTTTTTTGCCCATTCTTCTTTTGAACTGAAAACGACAAGCTGGCTTTCCAGATTTCGCGGATTTCTTCCCGACTGGATGCCGATGATGCCTTCGATCATGACCTGCTTCTTAAAGATTTCATTCTCAGTCTTTTCTTCAAGCTTTGCGGCGATCGGTATAAACAGCATGTTGGCTAAAAGGGATCCGTAAAGCGTCGTCAAAAGGGCGATCGCCATATTCGGACCGAGCGTTTCCGGCTTGTTCAGGTTTTTGAGCATCATGACGAGTCCGACAAGGGTTCCGATCATTCCCCATGCAGGGGCAAATTCCCCCGCTTTTTCAAAGATTCTTCTTCCCTTTCTGTGCCTTTCTTCCATCGCGGCGATTTCCGAGTTCATCACATTGCGGATCGTCTCCTCGTCCCATCCGTCGATGGCAAGAAGCAGACCTTTTTTCAGAAACGGGTCTTTCATTTCATTGATATTGGCGTCCAATGATAAAATTCCTTGTTTGCGCGCCTGTTCAGACAGGCTGACAAAGGTTTTGACCAAGTCGCGTACATCGTCTTCTTCCGAAATAAAGACCTGCTTCAGCACAGCCGGCGCTCTTTTTAAATCTTTCGGGGAAAAGCTGATGAAAACAGCTGCACACAATCCGCCCGTCACGATAAAGAAAGACGTCAAATCGATAAATGAATAAAAACCGGAAAGCCCCGCTCCAGAGACAACGCCGATTACTAAAATGAAAATACCCAAAATCAAACCGACCGGTGTCAGATAATCAAATCGTTTCATTTTTTCATAATCTCTCCAGCTCATGGAAAAGAAAGCAAGCAATTCACGAAAAAAGCTGTGAACACTTGCTTTCTTTCTCGTTTATTTAATCATGATCATTTTGTTGATTGTCTGAGTTCAATGCGATGCGGCAGCTGGACAATATGCTCTTCGACTTCCTCTTTGTTCATCAGCTTTGTCAGAAGTCTCATCGCTACGGCACCGATATCATACGTCGGCTGGACGACAGTCGACAGCTGCGGCCGAACCATTAATGAAAGCCTTGTATTGTCAAAGCCGATCACTTCAAGGTCATCCGGAATAACCAGTCCTTTATCCTGTGCTGCGTGAATAACGCCGAGTGCCATTTCGTCTGTCGCTGACAGGACGGCCGTCGGTTTTTCATCCAGCTTCATTAGCGCCTCCAGCGCTTCCATTCCTGAATCGTACGTATAATCGCCTTCTGCGACATACTCTTCTTTAAATGTCAGCCCCTTATCCTCAAGCGCTCTTTTAAAGCCTTGAAGTTTTTTCGCTTGATTGACCGGCTCAGTCATAGGTCCTGATACAAACGCAAGGCGCTTATGGCCTTTTTCAATCAGCATGGTAGCCGCATCATAAATCGCCTGTTCATAATCGATCGCAACGGACGGCGTTTCCCCTTTTTCTTCAACAGATGCCGCAAGCACGATCGGAACTGGTGACCGCTTAAACTCCTCCACATGCTCTTCAGTGACATTTCCGCTCATAAAGACGATACCGTCAACTTGTTTTCCCAGCATCGTATTCAAAAGATGAAGTTCTTTGTCCATATTCTGGTCGGAGTTGCTCAAAATAATATTGTACTTGTACATCGTTGCGATATCTTCGATTCCCCTCGCCAGCTCTGAATAAAAGATGCTGGAAATATCGGGAATGATCACGCCGACAGTCGTCGTCTTTTTGCTTGCAAGACCCCTTGCCACGGCATTTGGACGATAGCCAAGACGCTCGATGGCTTCAAGCACCTTCTTTCTCGTCGTCGGCTTGACGTTCGGATTTCCGTTCACAACCCTGGAAACGGTTGCCATACTTACATTTGCTTCGCGTGCTACATCATATATTGTCACATTACTCATTTTTACCACTCCTTCAACTGGGTACACTTTTCTTTTCCTATAGCATAAACATTTTCATGTAGAGAAATGTCAAAATGTAAAACTTTATGTAAAATAAACAGAACTCAAGTTTACATTATTTTTCATAACCTGCCAAAACAAAAGGGGCTCTCTGAAATTATACACGGTTTTACCTAATATGAAAACGTTCCCTTTATTTTTATAATTAATTTAAATAAGAATAAACAGCTTTTTAATTAAAAATAAGACATTTTTTCGACAATTTTTGATGACAACTAAAAAAAGGACCGCTCGAAAGCGGTCCATAAACGAATCTTATGCTTTTACTTGAACGAGCGGCTTCAGTTCATTTAACCATTTTTCAAATGTCGGGATATCCATTTGCTGAGCAGAGTCGGAAAGCGCGACAGAAGGATCAGGGTGAACTTCGGCCATGACGCCGTCAGCTCCGATCGCAAGCGCTGCTTTTGCTGTCGGAAGCAGCAAGTCGCGGCGTCCGGTAGAATGAGTGACATCCACGAATACAGGAAGGTGAGTCTCCTGCTTCAGGATCGGCACAGCTGAGATATCAAGCGTATTTCTAGTCGCTGTCTCATACGTTCTGATTCCGCGTTCGCAAAGGATGATTTGATCATTGCCCTGTGACATGATGTACTCCGCTGCATTGATGAATTCCTTCAGCGTTGCGGCAAGTCCGCGCTTCAGCAGAACCGGCTTCTTCACTGAACCGGCGGCTTTTAAGAGCTCGAAGTTTTGCATGTTGCGGGCGCCGATTTGGATAACATCAATGTAATCAATGGCTTCTTCAATATGCTGCGGATTCACGATCTCACTGATGACGGCAAGATCATACTCATCAGCAACACGCTTTAAGATTTGCAGGCCTTCAACACCGAGGCCTTGGAAGTCGTACGGGCTTGTACGGGGTTTGAAGGCTCCGCCGCGAAGCAGTTTCAAGCCTTGCTTTTTAGCTGCGGCTGCAACTTCGGCTACTTGCTCATAGCTTTCAACCGCACACGGACCGACGATAAATCTTTGTTCTCCGTCGCCGATCTTTTCGCCTTTCAAATCAACGATCGTATTTTCAGGCTTTTTCTTGCGGGAAACGAGCAGTGCTTTGCTGTGATCGTCTTCCTGAAGCTCAAGTCCAGCTTTGAAAATCTCTTTGAAAATATGCTGGATCGTCGAGTTTTCAAACGGTCCGTCATTATTTTCAATAATTTCGTTCAGCATCGCTCTTTCTCTGACTGGATCGTAGCGGTTGATGCCTTGCGCTTCCTTCGCTTTTCCAATCTCCTGAACGATTCTTCCTCGCTCATTAATCAGCTTTAATATTTGCAAGTTTAATTCATTCGCCTGCTGCCTCAGCAAATCAAGTTCAGTGTTGCTCATGTTATCCATCCTTTCTTTTTAACTTCACCCTCTATGAGAATAAGAATGATTCAATTGATTAGGGTTTATTATAAACAATGTTTCTTAAAATGTCACGAAAAAATTCTTTATTACCAAAACGCTTTTAAGCGATAAAGCATTATATGCGGTTTATCCCTTGCTGTGCGGGTGTTTGTCGGAAGAATAAAAAAAAAAGAATCTCGTTTGATTCTTTAACTTGATAACCTGTATATTCTCTGTATTGCGGTTTCGACGCTAAAAACCCTGTCATTCAAGGCAGCCGCCTTATCATCGGCATGTTCGACAATGTTCTCCGTAAATTGTCCGATGTTCTCGATGATCGTTTTCGGGAGCCTCTCCTGCCCTCTTTTCAGTTCATCTATATCTGTTTCAAGCCGATTCAGCCGCTTGTCCATTGCGTTTAAGCGGTTTTCTACTTTGTTTAAGCGCCCGTCTATTTCTTTGAAGCGCTTGTCGATTGCGTTAAAGCGCTTATCTACTTCAACGAAACGTGCGTCCACTTCATCGAAGCGCTTGTCGATCTCAACGAAGCGTGCGTCCACTTCATCGAAGCGCTTGTCGATCTCAACGAAGCGTGCGTCCACTTCATCGAAGCGCTTGTCGATCTCAGCGAAGCGTGCATCCACTTCATCGAAGCGCTTGTCGACCTCAACGAAGCGTGCGTCGATTTTGTCTAAGCGCTTGTCGATTCCATCAAGACGCTGATTGATCGGACTCAATTCTTCTTTTAGAACGGATTGAAGCATGTCCTTTAATTCAGTGTTCAACTCATCACCTCCTGTTTTATTAATTATAACGTACAACCATGGATCAAACGATACATTATCCTAAAAAGGCATTTCCATGAGGCAAAAGCATCATAACAACATAGAAAACGGCCAAAACGCTATACGTCTTGGCCGTTTTTACCTGCGGATTATCTGCTGTTTTCCGCAAGTGCTTGAGCTGTAATTTGCGAATGGGAGGCGTGCCATTTCACGTTCCCGTTTGTAAAAATGAAGGCTTGAGGACTTTCGTGTTTAATTCCGTACTGCTCAGCGATATAGTTTGACAGCGGTCGGCTTTCCTGCACTTTTAGATAATAAGCCGGTATGTCTTCATGCTGATTGGCGAATGATTCAAATTCTTCAAACGCGCGCCTGCTGATCGGGCATGTCACACTATGTTTCAAAAAGATAAATGTATCGTTGTTTTTTGGAAGCTTTTTAAATTCATCCTCTGTTTGAATGAGCTGTTTCGACACGGTGATCTCCCTTTCCTCCATTATTTCTGGACGGTATCCGCTGTTTCCCTTGCTTCATCTTCTATTTCATTTTTGGCTTCTTCAGCCTGTTCTTCGATTTTAGTCGATGCTTCTTCCTTTAGTTCATCAGCTTTTTCAGCACCTTTGTTTCGCAAGTCTTTGACTTTATCCATGATCTGTGAAGACTGGTCGGCAACAAGCTGTGAAATCGAAGATGTCTTCTCTTTGGCGATGCTGACGTACTCAGAACCTCTCTCCCTCGCTTCGCTTGTGAGCTTTCCGGTCTTATCTTTTAAAACGACAGCCTGATTTCCGAGGTCATCGCGAAGCTCTTTCCCTGACTTCGGTGCTAAAAATAAAGCTGCGGCTGCCCCGATGATTCCGCCTACAAACGTGCCGATTAAAAAATCTTTAGTATTCATTCCATCTTTACTCATAAATTATTCCTCCTTCATCTTCTTTTGTTTCCATCTATTCCAAATTTCCAAAGCTGCATTGCTCCAGCTGACAACTTGAGAAATTTTTTCACGGTTTTGCTCTGCGGCTGATGTGACGGACTCTGAAACCTGCTGAATGGAGCTGTTAAACTGCCTGACCGATGTGCCGACTTCCTGAACGGCATCCACGACCGTATTCAGCTTCAAAGATTTTTCCTGAATATCATCAGCGAGCCGGTTCGTCTTATTCAGGAGCTCCGTTGTTTCAGCTGTGATGCCTTTCATTTGTCCTTCAACACCTTCCAGCGTTGCGGCAACATGATTGAGTGTGACTTGAAGCGATTTTAATGTTTTTGATAAATAGATAACCAGAATAAGAAAGCTGACAGCGATGAGTGCGGCGCTTAAATATAGAATAATAATCATCTTATCCTCCTCGAGCTAAGGTCTTACAATTGATGTATACCCAATTGTTTAAATCGTAAACCTTTATATTTACTTTTTCTACACGCACAGGAGAATTCCTTTAACAGAAACTCCCGGCTCCATATGTACAAAAAAGCAGCGGATTGACTCACACTGCCTTTTTCTCATTATGCTAATACATTTTCATATGCTTTTAAATACTTTTGAATGTCACCTGCGCCCATGAAAATTAACACTGCATTTTCATGCTCCTTTAAAATCGATGTGTCATTTTCATCGATCAGCTTCGCCTGCGGGATTTTCTCCTGCAAATCGCCGATCGTCAGCTTTCCTGCATTTTCCCGGGCAGATCCGAATATATCGCAAAGATATACGTAATCGGCTTTCTTGAGGCTTTCGGCAAACTCATTCAGGAACGACTGCGTACGCGTAAATGTATGCGGTTGAAATACTGCGACAACGTCCCGTTCCGGATACTTCTGTCTGGCTGCTTCAATCGTCACCGTGATTTCAGTCGGATGATGGGCATAATCGTCAATCAACACTTGGCTGCCGGCATGTTTTTCGTTAAATCTGCGTTTAACGCCGCCAAAGGTTTGCAATCCTTCTTTAATGATATCGACATCGACCTGTTCATAATGGCAGAGTGCAATAACGGCCAAAGCGTTCAGAACGTTATGGCTGCCGTATGCCGGTATATAGAAGGTATCGTAGAATGTGTTCCTGACGAAAACATCGAACGTTGTGCCCTCGGTATTTTTGATGACATTTCTCGCCTGAAAATCGTTTTCCTCGGCAAAGCCGTAGTACACGACTGGAACGTTCGCATGGATTTTCATCAAATACTCGTCGTCGCCGCATGCGATAATTCCCTTGTTCACCTGTAATGCCATCGTTTGAAATGCGTCAAATACATCATCGATATTCGCGAAATAATCGGGATGATCAAAATCAATATTAGTCATGATCGCATAATCAGGCTGATAGCTCAGAAAATGCCTTCTGTATTCACAGGCTTCAAGCACAAAGTACTCGCTGTTTTCGCAGCCTTTTCCAGTTCCGTCTCCAATCAGATAAGATGTCGGTTTTGCTTTCTGGATGACATGGGATAAAAGACCCGTCGTTGACGTTTTGCCATGTGCCCCTGTCACGGCAATACTCGTAAATTTCTTCAGATAGTCACCGAGGAATTTATGATACCGCACGACTTGCAGGCCTTCCGCTCGCGCTTTTTCAATTTCAGGATGGGTGTCGGGAAAAGCATTTCCGGCAATAACAATCATTCCCGGCTTGATATTTTCCGGATTAAACGGATATATCGGGATATTTCTCTCCTCTAAAGCGGTTTGTGTAAAAATGTACTTTTCGATATCCGATCCTTGGACATTATATCCATTATCATGGAGAATTTGGGCAAGCGGACTCATACCTGTCCCTTTTATTCCGACAAAATGATAAACAGTCATAATTGTACCTCCAACAAACGTCTATCTGCTTCCCAGTATATGACGCTTATTTCAATTTGCAACCTAAGCTCGGCCGCATCGTTTTCTTCAAAGTCATCATTATATTCAGTATCAGACATTTTCAAGAGTGAATAAACCTCCTGCGTAAAGGATTTTTTTGAACCCTTTCACGGAAGTGCTCTTAAAAACGGATTAAAACGCCGCTGCCGGCGCTTTAATATGCGGCGCTCTAAAAAAAACACGCCCATCTGCTATCATACCATGTTTAGCCGAAAAGTGAACTACTTTCTATTAACTGTTCCAGCTCGGCCTTTGTAATCAGGACTTCTCTCGGCTTACTTCCTTTCGCCTCAGAAATCATGCCTTCCCTTTCCATCATATCGATTAATCTGGCAGCTCTGTTATAGCCGATGCGAAAGCGCCGCTGCAGGCTTGAAGTGCTGGCGCTGTTTTGTTCCACGGCAAATTCGCACGCTTCCAGAAACAGTTCATCCTGATCAAATCCGGCCGGATTTTGTCTGACCAATTGTTCTTGTTCAAATAAATAGTTCGGCTCCTGCTGCTGTCTGACATGTGAAACGACACGGTCAATCTCCCGGTCGGAAACAAAGTTACCCTGCAGGCGGACCGGTTTGCCTGAACCGTTCTCCAGGAACAGCATATCCCCTTTTCCAAGCAGCTTTTCAGCTCCCGCCATATCGATAATCGTTCTTGAATCGACGGCGCTTGATACAGAAAACGCTATTCTTGTTGGTATATTGGCTTTAATCAAGCCGGTAATGACATCAACTGAAGGCCGCTGCGTCGCGATCAGAAGATGGATACCGCACGCTCTTGCTTTTTGTGCGATTCGGCAGATGCTTTCTTCCACTTCATTCGGAGCGACCATCATTAAGTCGGCAAGTTCATCAATCACGACAACAAGATAAGGAAGTTTTTCACCCATGTTCTGTTCCCGGACTTTTTCATTAAATCGTTCAATTTCCCGAACACCGGAATGGGCAAATAATTCATAGCGCCGCTCCATTTCTTCGACAACCCATTTTAATGCAGCAGTTGCCGCTTTGGCATCTGTGATGACAGGACTGACGAGATGAGGAATTTTATTATACGGAGCAAGCTCCACCATCTTAGGATCGATAAGCAGAAGCTTGACATCCCTCGGCGCCGATTTGAACAGCAGACTGACTAAGATCGTGTTGATGCATACGCTTTTCCCTGATCCCGTAGCCCCGGCAATCAACCCGTGGGGCATTTTTTTCAGATCTGCCACGACGGGCTTTCCGGAAATGTCGAGTCCGAGGGCTGCGGTCAGAGGGGACGGATTCGTTCTGAATTCCGAACTTCTGATCATTTCGCGCAAATAAACCATTTTACTATGCAGATTCGGCACTTCAATTCCGATCGTATTTTTTCCCGGAATCGGCGCTTCGATCCGAATATCTTTCGCTGACAGGCTGAGTTTAATATCATCTGACAGATTTGTAATTTTGTTGACTTTCACTCCGGGTTCAGGATGCACCTCAAATCTTGTCACAGAAGGCCCCTGGGTGACATGAACGACATTTGCTTTGACATTGAAGTTCTCAAGCGTGACGTCCAACAGCTCGCGCTGCTCGTGTATCCAGGCCTGATCATCCTGCTTTTGCGCCGGAGGCACATCAAGCAAAGACATATTCGGGAACTGATACCCTTGAGGCGCTTTTTCTTTTTGTTTATCTGATGCAAGCATCATGACATTAAACGGAACAGAGCCTTTCTTCGATCCCGGAGAAGCTCCTGTTTCCCGTTTCCGCGGAGCCTCAGGCCGCCCCTCAACTGTCCCTGTACTCTCCCGGTCCTGTTCGCTGTTTTCGGGTTCACCCGCGCTTGACGCTGTCTCTTCCGGTTCCGGTGAAAATGATGCATGCTCATGTCTCCAGCCAGCCTGGCTGCTTCCGCTTGTTTCTTCACGAGCGTCAGCCGGCGTGTTGGAATCTGTCCGGTTTTTGTTATCGGAAGGACCATCGCTCTGGTCGGATACTTCAGAACTGCGGCCAGTGTACTGCTTTTCTGGAATTGAAGCTTCCGGGTCAGGCAGCATTTCGTCCGAGCCGTTAGTCTCCCCATGTTCTTCTACGATGGTCTCTGCATCCTCTGCAGTTTCCTTCTCTTCTCCGGTTTCCTCGATCTGATCCAAAAGCTTTTCGATTTGTTCCGGCGTTTGCTCGGCGGGAATTGCTTCTTCTTCCGTTATGTTCCATGATGCGGTGGCTGTCTCTTCTTCAGCTTCATACCGCAGCGCTTTCTCTTCGGCAAGCCCGCCGCCTTCTGTCATTCGCTCTCGGCGGATTTCCGTTTCTTCCGGAATATGTGTTGAGACAGAGGTTTCCGTTCGTTCGGATTCATGCCGCAGCGCTTTCTCTTCGGCGAGCCCGCCGCCTTCTGTCATTCGCTCTTGGCGGATTTCCGTTTCTTCCGGAGTATGTGTTGAGACAGGGGTTTCCGTTCGTTCGGATTCATGCCGCAGCGCTTTCTCTTCAACGAGCCCGCCGCCTTCTGTCTTTTGCTCTGGGCGGAATTCTGTTTTTTCCGGAATATGCGTTGAGACAGGGGTTTCCGTTCGTTCGGATTCATGCCGCAGCACTTTTTCTTCAGCGGCTTCGCCACCTTCTGTGATTTGCTCTCGGCGGAAATCCGTTTCCTCCGACATATGTGGAACATCTTCAAATTCGGCTCGCCATGTCGGATTGCGACTCTCGCTTTTAGTCAGCGGACGGCCGTTCTTTTCAGTTTGCAAGGAAGGTTCTTCTCGTACCGGCTGCTTATTTCCGGCAACCTTCTGCTCTTTTTCAATTTCTTCGTTAAACAGCGTGACACGCGCTTCCATTTGTTTGTTTGCACGATATGTATAATTTTCCGGTTTGACTCTTTTCTGTTCATGAAAGCCGTAAACCGGTGACGGGATGACGGACGGCCTAAAGGGTTTTTTCGCCGCTTTCTCTTCATGATGATAGGAATTTCCGGGTTTCGGCTGAGAAGCTGTGTGCCGGCCTGCCGGGCGGCGGGTCCTTTGTTCGCGGCTGTCATCCTTTTCCCGCGGCCGCGAGTTTTGATCAGGTATAACCGGGAAGCGGAATTTCCCTTTTGGATATTCATATAAGACTTTTGCGTCGGAAATTTGCGGCATTTCTTCGTCTTTCTCTATAAATGAATCCGCCTCAAACTCTTCTATGTGCTTTTTTTGTTTTTCATTATCTTCATCATCGCCTAAAAACAGGCTGAACATTTTATTAAACCAGCTCATGAATCATCACTCTCTAACTCCCTTAAATTTTTCGGGGACGGTTTTAAGTATACCACTGCTTCCCCACCCAGAAAAGGACAAGTCCTTCTCATGTGTCCGCCCTCCGAATAAAAAAGCCGCCAAGTTTGTCTACCCAGCGGCTTCTTTTTTACATCTATTCGAAAGTTTTGTTCATTTTATGCCGTTAAAATGTAAAAGCTTCTCCTGCTTTACGGCTGTCATCAAGGACAAGAATGCCTTTTTCCTTCGGCGCGTCTGGGAGGTTCAGTTCCTTGGCAGAACAAATCATACCGCTTGACGCCACTCCGCGAAGTTCCGCATCTTTAATAATCATACCGCTCGGCATCACGGCTCCAACTTTGGCTACGACGACTTTTTGGCCGGCTTCAACATTAGGAGCTCCGCAGACGATTTGCAGCGTCTCGCTCCCTGCATTCACTTTGCAGACACTCAGTTTATCGGCATTCGGATGCTTTTCTTTTTCTTCGACATATCCGACCACAAACTTCGGAGAAAGATCGACGGTCAGCTCATCTTTCAAACCGTTGCGGACCAGGATTTCATTCACATCCTGGACAAAGGATTCGGAAAGCGCAACAGCTCCGCTTTCCTCAATGCTTAAATATGAGGAGACATTAAAAATGTTATAGCCTCCTGTTTCCTTTGTGTCTTTATGAAAAATTTTCACGACGTCTCCGCAGCGCTCAAAAGCGATCTCTTCGCGCGGAATATCGTTCAATGAGATGAGTAGCGTATCGCCTACGCCTTCTGGATTATAAAATGCGTTCATGAGAAAAATTCCTTTCTATCATTTCTTTTTAGGGCGGTTTTTAGCCAGAATAAAGATCGGTTCAAGCTTTCCATCCTCATAAAGGAAAGAAAGCGCAGTGATCGGCACTGTTCCGTTTGCAAAAAAGCTCATCGACATTTGCCCGAGAATATCGTATCCGGCATTGTTGCGGATGTCGGCAATAATCAGCACATCCTGGTGCGGGATTGACACCGCCAGTGTCCCTTCCGCGCTTTTCTCATACTCTGCGAGAATCGATTCGTTCAACACCCTGCTGGCGTCATAGCCGTCATTTGCTCTGAAAAAGTAGAAGTGATTGCCGGCGACTGCGTCTTCTTTGACAACGGTTTGGAGCGAGCGAAGGTTAAAGGAAGCCGTTTCCCGAATCCTTTCCTTTGTCCAGCCCTCTTTTTCAAGCATTTTTTCGTCGATCAGCCGGTATGTGTTGCCAAGATCGAGCGCGTAGTATATTCGTGTTTCAGCCGTGTGGCCGTCAAAAATCAAGGGAACGCCTGCGCTGGATTTCTCGGGAAAGGAAGTCGAGCGGATGACGGGATAGATGAGACTTTCCCGCCCTTCCATTTCCTGCGACTGGCCTTTCATGGCATTGAGTGCTTCCTCAGTATAATAGACGACTTCGTCAATCGCATCATCTTTTTTCTGCTCCCATTTGGCGATGATCCCCGGGAGTTCGAGTGTAATGCCTTTTCCTGTATTTTTATCCTCGATTCTCAAGGTGTCTTTTTCCCTGTCGAAATGAAAGGACCAGTTGTCATTTTGCAAACGTTTTTTTAATATATCGGAAAGTTTCCTTGACGTCATTTTCATAGAGGAACTCTCCTTTCGGCTACTTATTCAGGGAATCTGTCAAAAATTGCTCGATTTCCTCTTTCGTTTTTCGGTCTTTGCTGACAAAGCGGCTGATTTCGTTTCCTTCTTTAAATACGAGGAAGCTCGGGATTCCGAAAATGTCCCACTCCGCGCACGTATCAATAAATTTGTCACGGTCAACATAATAGAATGTAAATTCCGGATAGTTCGCCTCAAGCTCGGGCAAAAACGGTTCTACAAAACGGCAGTCCGGGCACCAGTCAGCCGAAAACATCAACAAGGATAAATCGTCTTTCACAACTTTTTGCAGTTCTTCATTCGTCTCGATCGTTTTCATCACTCAACGCCTCCAATATATGTTCTTATCATCCATTCGGATCATACCAGACAACCGGCTCCATATCCAGCCTTTTGCTGTCCACCTGCTTTTTTAAAAGATGGACGATTCTTTATGTATCTTACCCGTTTTAAAAAGGGAAAATCTTAACGATCCGATCCTCTTTCATATCATAAGCATAATTTTTTTGCTTTATCAAGCCATTCTCGTTTAACATGGTAAGTAATAGGGTAAAAATATCCGTTAAGGCGCCTTGCGCCGTGATCCCATGACAGTCAGGAGGAGCATGTATGGAATTTATCGTTTATCTTGCCGGAGAAATACATAGCAATTGGCGTGAAGAAGTGAAGGAAAAAGCAAAATCGCTCAAGCTGCCGATCACGTTTGTCGGACCGATGGAAAATCACGACCGCTCCGACAACATCGGTGAAGAAATTATGGGCAAGCAGGCTGATTCGATCGCGAAAGATGATGCAGCCTCGGATTTGAATAATTTTCGAACTTCCGTTTTAATGAACAAAGCGGATGTGGTCATCGCTCTTTTCGGGGAAAAATACAAGCAATGGAACACGGCGATGGATGCTTCATACGCGATTGCCAAAGGCAAGCCGCTGATCATCATCCGTCCTGAGTCACTCCATCATCCGTTAAAAGAACTGTCAAACAAAGCGAACATTACCGTAGAAACTGTCAATCAGGCGATTAAATCGTTGTCGTACGTATTTGAAAGCCGGTAGCTGTATCATCAAAAAGAGACCCTGTGCGTAAAGCGGCACAGGGTCTCTTTGTTCAATCATTTCGTAAAATCGACTGTACGGCAGAACTGTCGCAAGCTTTGACAAGCTTGAGCAGCAATTCTTTTGCAGCAAGGTAGTCATCAACGTGGATAATGGAAGCAGATGTATGGATATATCTTGAACAAATGCCGATCACGGCCGAAGGAACGCCTTCATTTGAGATGTGAACACGACCGGCATCGGTTCCTCCAGGGGAAACAAAATATTGATACGGGATGTCATGAGTCTCTGCCGTATCCAGCACAAAATTTCTCATTTCGCTGTGCGTCACCATCGTCCGGTCGAAAATCCTTAACAACACCCCTTTGCCGAGCTGGCCAAATTGATTTTTGTCGCCGCTCGCATCGTTTGCCGGACTTGCATCAAGCGCGAAAAACAAGTCAGGCTGTATCATATTGGCCGCAGTTTGCGCGCCTCTTGTGCCGAGCTCTTCCTGAACGGTCGCGCCTGAGTAAAGCGTGTTCGGAAGTTCTGCTCCTTGCAGTTCTTTCAGCAACTCAATGCTGAGTCCGCAGCCGTAGCGGTTATCCCATGCTTTCGCCATGATCTTCTTTTCATTTGCCATCGGGGTAAACGGACAGATCGGCACGATTTGCTGGCCTGGTTTGACACCGATGCGTTCGGCATCTTCCCTGTCATCCGCACCAATATCAATCATCATGTTTTTGATATCCATTGGACGTCTCCTCTGCTCATCTGTTAAAAGATGAGGAGGCGTGCTCGCGATGACGCCGGGGATCGGCCCGTTGTCCGTATGGATTTCCACCCGCTGAGCCAATAAAACCTGGCTCCACCAGCCGCCCAGTGTTTGAAACCGAAGCAGTCCGTTGTCTGTGATTGATGTCACCATAAATCCCACTTCATCCATATGGCCGGCCACCATAATTTTCGGACTGCCTTCAGGTCCATGTTTAACGCCGAACACACTTCCCAGTCTGTCCTGGAGGATCTCATCAGCATATTTTTCAAGCTCTTTTTTCATGAAACGGCGGACTAGATGTTCATTTCCCGGGGCGCCGGGGAGCTCCGTCAGCGTTTGAAAAAGCGTTCTCGTTTCCTGATTCATCTGTTTCCCTCTTTTCTTATGTATCTCTCTACATTTTACATAAGTGTGCGATGTGTTTCCAGAAGAGAGCCCATCCTTAACACGGACGGACATGTTCTGTATAATGAAAAAAACAAGCTTTGGAGGTGCTGAAAAGATGAAACTGCGCCATTTTCTTCTTGGGGCCGGCATCGGCATTGCCGCGGCCGTTGTTGTCAAACAATATGTCATGCAGCCTTACATTTCTTCTGAAAAAGCGCTGCGCATCGTCAAGTCCGCTTTTAAACAGAGAGGCCCGATCGACGGTTCATGGATATATACCGTTCCGGAAGCCTATACCGTAAACGGCGAAACCGTCATGGTGTACAAAACAGGCATTACACGTTCTGCTTTCGGAGAGCTTGAACAGTACGAAGTCATGGTTGATGCGAAGACAGGCATGATCGTAGATGTGATTGATACCGCAGCATAGCATCAAAAAAATGCGGCCTGAAATGGCCGCATTTTTTATATGGCGCGAATCGGCCGGTAGACCGGATGCCACATCGCATCCTGCACAGCTTGAATCACATCGCCCGGCTCATTTTCTGCAACTCCGTCTTTTATGGCTGCTTTAATGACAGCCGTTGCTACTGTTGCGGAAACCGTGCGCAAATCCTCAACCTCCGGAAGGAGCGCTGCGCCGGGCCGGCCGGTGTCAACCATACCCGCGATCGCAGCTGCGCTGGCGTAAAACATGTTGTCCGTAATCAGCCTTGCTTTTGATACGAGCGTTCCGAGACCGAGACCGGGGAATACAAAGGCATTGTTCGCCTGGCCGATCGCATAACGGGTGCCGTTGTAATCGACAGGCGCAAACGGGCTTCCTGTGGCGACGAGCGCCCGCCCTTCCGTCCATTTGATCAAATCTTCTGGTCTTGCTTCAGATAACGGCGTCGGATTGGACATCGGAAATATAGCCGGCCGTTTCACATGCTTTGCCATTTCTTTTACGATTTCTTCTGTAAATGCGCCCGATACAGTAGAGGTTCCAATCAAAATGGTAGGCTGCACTTGTTTTACCACCTCAAGCAGATCGATTGTATCCCCCGGGCCGTTCCGGCTAAAGTCTTTGACCTCGTCGGCAGGCCGTGCATACGGCTTTTGAATGTCCTGCAAGTCGTTCATATCATCTGTCAGCAAACCGTTCCGGTCAACACACCAAAAACGGCGGTATGATTCCTCTTCCGACACCCCCTCTTGAACAAGAGCGGCGCGAATTTGCTCTGCGTTGCCGATCCCGGCCGTCCCCGCTCCGAATATGACCACTTTATGATCTTTCAGGGGCATTTTCGATATTTTGACGGCCGCAAGCACCGCTGCAAGGGTGACTGCTCCTGTGCCTTGAATGTCGTCATTAAAGGTGCAAATTTTGTCTTTGTATTTTTTTAAAATCTGACGTGCATTTTGCGTTCCGAAATCTTCCCAATGCAGCAAAACGCCCGGAAACGTCTCGGTTGCGATTTGAACGTATTGATCAATAAACGATTCATAACGCTCGCCTCTGATTCTTGAATGCTGATTCCCGACATAAAGCGGATCATTGAGAAGCCTTTCCTGGTTCGTCCCCGCATCAATGACAACGGGAAGGACCCTGTTAGGATCGATGCCCGCAGCCGCAGTATAAACGGCAAGCTTTCCGATCGAAATGGCGATGCCTCCGACTCCCCAATCCCCGATTCCGAGAATCCCTTCAGCATCAGTGGCCACGATCAAATCGATCCGGCTTTTTTTAGCGGCCAGATTTTCAAATGCCGTTTTCATGCCTTCAGGGTCATTAACCGACAAAAACAGCCCCCGCGGCTTTCTGTATTCATGGCTGTATTGCTGGATTGCCGTTCCGACAGTCGGGGTATAAACAATCGGCAGCATTTCTGTCATATGGTCGTTCAGAAGCCTGTAGAACAGCACTTCATTTCGGTCATGAAGCGCCGTTAAATAGACGTTTTTGCTCAAGTCATCAGGTTGTGATTGGAACTGTTTATACGCCCGTTTTGCCTGTTCTTCAAGCGTCAGCACCTTGGGAGGAAGCAATCCTGTCAAGCCGAGAGCTTCCCTTTCCTCCGGAGGGAAGGCAACCCCTTTGTTCAGCAGGGGCGTTGCAAGGACTTCAAATCCTCTTAATTGCGTCTCGATCACTTGTTCATTCAGATTATTGTGGCTCACCCGTCGTCTTCCTTTCAAAAGTTAGTTATCCTTAGGATGGATAACTACAAAGCAAACCATTCACCAAAATAGCTTAGCGCCTTTCTCTCTTTACTGACTCTGCAATCTCGCCGTTTTCATCCCATTTTAATGCCCTATAAATGGCGTCATGGTAAAAAATGTACCAGGCGTTTTTCTCGGCGGCTTTCGCCTGCCATGCTTGCTTCGCCGCAATCGATGTCATCGGATAATCGTCGTACGCCAGCACCCAGAGAGGATTCTGATGGGCATGCGTCGGCATAATATCAGCCATATGAAGGGCCGTTTCGCCGGCATCCTCAAGAACGATCACGGAATGACCGTCGCTGTGGCCGCCTGTATGATGCATCGTAATTCCCGGCAAAACTTCAAGCTTCTCATCGAAGGTCCTCACTTGATGCTGAACTGCTTCCCAGTTTTCTTTCCAATATGTATTTTTCGAGCGGATATTCGGATTTCTCATCTCTTCCCATTCGATCGCAGACGTGTAAATCGCTGCATTCGGAAACACGGAAACAAGGCTTTCTCCCTCATAGCGCGTCAATCCGCATGCATGGTCAAAATGGAGATGTGTCATCAGAACGGCGTTGATATCTTCCGTTGAGAGCTCGAGTGCTTTTAACGAGTCAGCAATTGACGATTCTTCGGTGACCCCGTAATTTCGTTTCTGCTTATCCGTCAGTTTGCCGCGTCCGATACCGGAATCGATCAGCAAATTTGTGCCGTCTTTCTGAACAAGTATAGGGTCTGTTCTCAGTTCGATCTGATTTTTCTCATTGGCCTCATACTTTTTAGACCAAAGCGGCTTGGGCACAACGCCGAACATGGCGCCTCCGTCCATATGTGTAACGCCTCCGTTCAGCCATGTCAGCTTGATTCGTCCGATTGTTAAAGTTTCCATGATCATCCCTCCTTCTCCTATCGTAGCAAAAAACGCAACCCGAAGCTTCATTTGAAAGCAAAAAAACAGACCGCCGGAAGCAGTCTGTTTTTTATGTTCGCCATTCAGCTTCTACTCTGTAGATCGGCTGGCCTTTAGCGGCGAACTTTTCTTCGTATTCGGTCATCACGTTTCCTTGAAAATCGCTTTGATGCAGATCAAGGCTGACGAACGTCAAAACGAGTCCGTATTCGGAAAAACTGGTAAGGGAGTACTCAAATAATCCTCGGTTATCGGTTTTGAAATGAATCGCTCCCTTGCCTCCGAGCACCTGCTCATACTTTTTCAAGAACGCTTGATTGGTCAGACGGCGCTTTGCATGGCGTTTTTTCGGCCACGGGTCGGAAAAATTCAAATAGACCCGGTCGACCTCCCCATCTGCAAAAACGTCTGAAAGCATATTGGCATTAATGTTCAAAAGCTTTACATTCGGCGCCTCTGTCTGCTTTACTTTATCAACAGCGGTTACGATGACGCTTTTAAATAATTCGATTCCGATATAGTTTACATCCGGATTTTGCAGGGCCATTCCTGAAATAAATTGCCCTTTTCCGGTTCCTACTTCGATGTGGATCGGGTTGTCATTTCCAAAAATGGAATGCCATTTCCCTTTACATTGAGACGGCTCGCTGATCACAATATGAGAGTTTTCAGCCAGGTAGTCATCCGCCCAAGGCTTGTGACGCATTCGCATGTACTTACACCTCTATTTGTTATATCGTCTTACAACATACCATGAAATCCCGGAATCCCGCAAGGCCTCTTCCAAAGCAAAAAAGACCGAAGATCGGCCTCCGGGTCTTTCGCGTATAAATTACAGCTTTCTGAACATTTTAATCCATATACTCCGAGAATGAAGGGAAGTGCCAATATTATGGGCTTAAATCAGCAAAATCAGATTCATCTATTAAAAGATATTCTCTCAGACCATCAGGCAGACTGCACCGGAACCGTCGCTGAGTGCGAACAGATGGAGCGGATTATCAAGTCTTTAATGGCAAATACGAATCTTGACGCCGGCCTAAAAGGCGTCCTCGAAGACATTTATTTGTACAGCCAGAGGGGAAAATCGTCCGCTTCAATCAACAGCCACATTCAGGAACACCAGGATCATCTCACACAATGGGTGGAAGATATCGGCTCATTTTCATGAAGCTCCGGCGAGACGCTTCATTAATGCGTGAAGCTGTTCCAGCCCTTGGTGAAAGCCTTCCTGATTGCCTTTCGCTTCTTGCCAGAGTGTTGTCATTGCTTTTTCCGCCAATACGTACCAAGCCATTCTCAGCCTGAGATTGTCCGTTAACGAAGAGCCGTAGCGTTCGAGCCAGCTTCCCCATTCCCGCTCTTCAACGTAATGATAAAGAAGTGGCCCCAGATCGATCGCGGGGTCTGCAATCATCGCTCCATCCCAATCGATTAAATAAAGCTGGTTCTGATCTGTAAGAAGCCAATTGTTATGATTCACATCGCAGTGACAGACGACCTTTTCTCCGGACTGTACATCATCGAGATGGTGCTCCAGATACAAAAGGGCTTGGTCAAGCTGCGGTATCGGATATTGCCGGGCCTGGATAAACTGCTTCAATTGAGTGATTACAGAGCTTGGCTGAAAAGGCTGCTTGCCGAGTCTCTTCAGCATGTCTAAAAGCTCTTTGGAGCTGTGAATTTTCCGAAGCATCTCAGCCACCGCCTGGCTGTTCATATCCTTCGGCTTCAGTTCTCTTCCCTTGAGCCAGTGCTGTGCTGTAATCACATCCCCGTTTTCCATTCGTTTTGTCCAAACGAGCTTAGGAACAATTCCTTCCGCGGACAGGACAGCCAAAAAAGGAGAGCTGTTGCGCTTTAAAAAAAGCTGCTGTCCATTATGTTCTGCATAATATGCGTCTCCTGTAGCTCCTCCTGCGGGGGAAATCTCCCATTCGCTACCTAGTAATTGTCCCAACCAGTTCATATCGATTTTCAACCCATCATTTCATTAAAAGATTTTAAAAAGCATCTGCTCCCTAGAGCGGGCAGCAAACCGCTTGTATTGTCGTCTCTTTATATTCAAATAAAAAGACGGCTATTGAGAGTCATTTGTGCTAAACAATAGCCGTCTTTTAAATTTTAGCGCTAGACGCCAAACTTCGTCAAGCAAAACTAAAAAATCCCTTTTGGTTCGTATAGAACATAGGTTCCGATGCCGTTTAGCCGAAGCCTTTTTTCCGCTTGAACCTTCCCATTGAAGAACGTAAAAGGATCGCAGTGCAGCAAGTACTGTTTCTGGGCGGGCAGCTCAAGCGTTTCCTTTTTTGCAGACGGACAATGCACCACTATGATTTCGTTCCAGGGATCAAATGCTGCAATGTTCTTCAGCTTGTAGGCCGTCACTTCTCCTGTACCGCTCATAAAAGAAAGATGTTCCTTGACTTCCTCCTCTTTTTGCAGACGAAAAGCGGGATGGCTTCTCCGCAGCCTGATCAGCTGGCGCACATATTCGACGTCCTCGCAAAGCTCCGCCCGCTTTTCCCAATCGAGCCTGTTGATGCCATCTCCCGACCTGTAGCTGTTGCTGTCCCCATTCTTTGTTCGGCAAAATTCCTGCCCGGCATGAAGAAATGGAACGCCTTGCGAAAGCAGGACGATCGACAGCGCGAGCCTTTGCCTGAGCCGTTTTGTGCAGGCATCTTCTTCCGAACAGAAGGCCATCTTATCCCAAAACGTATGATTGTCATGGCACTCCGCATAATTGATTGACTGTGGCGGCAGCAAGAATCCCGGTGAGCCGGCAATTCCATGTTGAAGCTCAGCTTTTTTTCCAGTGTCCCCTAAAGCATATCCACGGTCACCGAGCTCAAATGTACTCCCTTTGACTGCGTTTCTGAACCGATCATTAAAAAAGCCGACCGCCGGAACTTTCCCGGCATTTTGCAATGTTGCTTTTTGCCCGCTTTCAAGCGGGGTATTTAAATCCCAGCCTTCTCCGAACAGGAGCGCGCCCGGCTTCACATTCTCGGCAAGCTTACTGATTTGGCGGACGGTTTCAATATCAAGAATGCCCATTAAATCAAAACGAATTCCGTCGACATCATATTCTTCAAGCCAATAGCGGACAGAATCGAGAATATATTTTCGCACCATCAGCCGCTCAGATGCAATGTCATTTCCGACGCCTGTTCCGTCGGCTGGAAAACCGTATTCATTATGTCTGAAAAAATACCCGGGAACCGTTTTTTCAAAAGGGGATGTTTCCCTCTTGTACACATGATTATATACGGCATCCATGATCACGGAGAAGCCGTGTTTGTGCAGCGTCTGAATCATCGTTTTCAGCTCGGTGATTCTGCTTTTGGGGTTCTGCGGATCGAGCGAATAGCTTCCTTCAGGCGCATTAAAATGAAGGGGGTTATAGCCCCAATTATAGGATTGGTCCGGAGACAGCTCGTCAACTCCGGCAAAATCGTGAAAGGGCAGAACCTCGATATGGGTGACGCCGAGCTCTTTCAAATAGGCAATTCCCGTTGAGAAGCCGCCGGACGTTTCAGTTCCGTCCTCTGTGAAAGCAAGATATTTGCCTTTATGGCGCATACCGCTGTCTTCATGAATCGAAAAATCGCGGATGTGAACCTCATATATAATCGCATCACACGGACTGTGAAGGCTTGGCGCACGGTATTTTTTCACTTTGACTTCCTCAGGATCTATTACAACGCCCTTTTCCCCGTTTACCGTAACAGCTTTCGCATAAGGATCGACTGTCAATAACGGCGTCCCGTTTACATAAAGCTTATATAAATAGGACCAGCCGTTCAGATCGCCTTCGACCGTTACCTCAAAAACACCCTTTTCTCTGCGCATCATTTGAAAAGTATTTGTTTGAAGCGAATCAGGGCTCTCCAGCTTGATCGCTGCCGTACTCGCGGTCGGCGCCCATACCTTAAATAAAGTACGCTCTTTTGAATAAAAAGCACCGAGACGGCCGTCATAAAAAAAAGCCTTGTCAAACGCCGCACTTCGGGTAACAGAACCAATTTGCAGGTCTGTCCAGACGCTTTCTTCACAGCATACTTTATGAACTCTTCCGAATGGAACGGGGCGGCTGCTTTCGAGAACATACTTGAATTTCTCCTCAAGCTCCTCCGTCGCTTTTACCGAAAGCTCTATCTTCCCTCCTTGATCATCTTCAAGCAGAAAAGGGGGGCTGCAGCTTGACGCGCGGCTCTTCGGAACTAAAACAGTGATCGTTCTCATTTCATCGAGATAAGCTTCAAAGGGGCGGCTGATACCCGGCATATCAGTCTCTCCTTCATTCGAAAGATTTATGCTCTTAACCGAAGAGATTCGGTCCCTGTTTTTATGAAAACGGGCGCCCAGCCGATCACCTCTCCATCCGCTTGAAAGAGCACCCGCTCATTCGTATGAAAATAAATTTCTTTCGTCTTAAACGCCGTAACACCGTTTTTACCGATGTGTTTGCCGAATATCATTGCAAACAAGAGGCCGGCTTTTTTCAATACGGAGCGGTCTTCAATAATGATCACGTCTAAAAACTCATCCCGCGGATTCGCGTTCGGTGCAATCTTCATGTCTCCGCCATAGTAGGGGTGATTTGAAACCGACGCAAACCAGATTTTTTTAAACGTACGCTTGTCATCCCCATTCTCATACGAAAGAACAAACGGTTTAAACGTAAACGCCGTAACAAAGAAAATCAGCGGCTGAATCAAATGATTCAGCCTGAGAGCAGCCGTCCATTTCGGCAAAGCAGTCATCTTTTTGACGGCGCAGGCATCAAATCCTAGGCTGAGATGATTGGCAAAATAGAGTTCGTTTTCACTGTCTTTCGTATGAAAGCTTCCGAGGGCATAGGTCCGGGTCAGCGATTGCCCTTTTCGCTTCATTTCTTTAATGACATTCGATTTTTTCACGGCAAAGCCGCGTTTAAAATCATTATTTAAGCCCGACGGGATGACGCTCAGCTGAATATCCCGCAAGCTGACTAAGCCGTTGAGCACTTCATGGACGGTTCCGTCCCCGCCGATCACCAGCAGACGCTTCAGCCTGTCATCCTGCATCGTTGATATTTGCCTTGCCAACACTTCAGCATGCCCGGGATGCTGGGTCATAAATGAGCGGTACGATATATTTGCCTTTTGAAGGTCTTTCTGCAATGATTTCCATACTCTGAAGGCCGTCGCATTTCCCGCCTTTGGATTTATGATGATATACCAATCGCTCATGATTCCATTCTCCATTTTATAGTATGAAAAAGCCGGGATAACGTTCTGGCGGTCAGCTCAGCCATTCCTGTCTCCGCATCGAGTCGGAGACGCCGTGCGACAACAGAATTTTCGCCGTTTTCAGCTGCTGGCTTTTAATCGGGGCGAAGTTCTTTTGCTGCTTCTCCAGCCACTCTTTCCAGTGTCTTTTGTCGCAAATGCTGATACCGTAAGGAGGTTCCGGATAATCGATATACGATGTCCGGCTGACAACGACTTTGCGCACAGGCAGTTCAATCCCCGATCCCTTTAACAAGCCGGAAAGAACCGTGCCTGTCCTGAGAAGCTCAACAGCCGGATTTAACAGGGACCGTTCTCTTCCTCTTACCGTTTTTTCTTTCCAAAAACGATCTTTGGAACCGATAAATGCGCTGTCCTTCTCGCCTTCGAGAAATGATATACAGTAGATCTCAAGAGGTGTGAGAATCAAGACGCTGAGCTCTACCGCAGCCTGATTCACCTGCAGCACCGGCCGATACATGATGAAATATGAATCCGGCAGCTGCTGTGCCAAAATGTGCAGGATTTTATCGCTTTTTATTTCCCGGGAAAGCCTGGATATGTCAGAGATTGTCGAGCTTGCCCATTTCAGCTGAAACTCGTACACGTATTCTTTGAAAAACGACACGAGTTCCTCCCCTGCCGCAGGAATTCTTGCAATCAAGCTTTCATCCGTTTCTCCATCCAGTCCGTTAAACCATTCATCGGCTTCTTTTCCTTTATTAATATCGGATGCTTCTTTTTTTCTCTTTAATGTAAATGTCTTCTTTCTTTTTCCGACCGCTTCATCATCGGCGGCTTCTTTATCGTAATGAAGGCTGTCTTTCTTTTTCTCAGCCATCTCTTTAATTGACTGCCAGCGCTGCTTTTTCAAGCGGATAAACTGGTTGATATAATGATAAGGATCCTGTTCATACCTTGAAATGCAGTCCTGTATTTTAATAATCTGTGCCATCTGCGTTCATCTCCGAATCTTGCTTTTCTGCAGCCGGCCGTTCACCGAAATGGAAAACGGCTTGATGCTCATATTTGGGAAGCCTGTCTAAATGAGTTTGAAAGATGGTGAAATGCCCGGCCGTAAAAGACACCGCGTCTTCAAGAGGCTCCAGGCGGCCGTTAAAAGAAGCCGATCCATTCCACTTTCTAGCAACCGTCATATGTGGATGAAAAGGCCGTTTTTCAATTTCAAATCCCGCCGCATCTGCAGCATGCTTCACCCGTTCCCTCACTTGAAAGAGAGCGTCTGAGTATTCCGGTTCCGCATGAAGAATTCTCGGCTCCGACGGCTTGCCGAAGGTTCCGAAACGTTTCAAGGCAATCTGAAACGGAGCCGTCTCAGCGGAGATCAGCTTGAGGCTGTCAGCAAGCATAGCCAGCTGCTCTTCTTCAGCGGAGCCGAGGAACACGAGGGTGATGTGGTAGTCCAAAGGATGCACCCATCTATGAAAAGAAAATTCCGGACGGCTGCTGACTGTTCGATAAAGCGGCTCACTAAGCTCCGCCGGAATTGGAATTCCAATAAAGTAATGCGGTTTGACTGACATATGTATGGCTTCCTCCTCATTCGTCTTCTCTATATTTTAACAAAAAATATAAGGACTTATAACCTCTCTATTTTCCACTTTCCGAGGCCTTATGATAGGATAATGACAGAATCATGTTTTTTGGAAAGGGTGCACAGCCGTGAAAGCCGTTCACAATATTGCAGAATTAATCGGGGAAACGCCCCTTGTCAAGTTGAACCGCGTTCAGCCCGAAAACGCAGCCCAAGTTTATATCAAGCTTGAATCTTTTAATCCGAGCGGAAGCGTGAAAGACCGCGCGGCCTACCAAATGATTGTGGATGCCGAAGAAAAAGGCCTGCTGAAACCGGGTTCAACCATCATCGAACCGACGAGCGGAAACACCGGCATCGGCCTTGCGATGAACGCTGCGGCAAGAGGCTACAAAGCCATTCTTGTTATGCCTGATACGATGACAAAAGAGCGGATCAACCTTCTGAAAGCGTACGGAGCTGAGGTCGTCCTGACGCCGGGGGATGAAAGGATGCCGGGCAGCATCAAAAAAGCGCAGGAGCTTGCTCGGGAAATTCCGGGCAGCTTTATTCCGATGCAGTTTGATAATGAAGCCAATCCGGAGGCTCACCGGAGATCAACCGCTCTGGAAATTGCCCGGGCAATAGAAGAAATCGGCAAACCGCTTGCCGCATTTGTTGCAACAGCAGGAACAGGGGGAACGATTACCGGAACAGGCGAAAAGCTGAAAGCGTTATTTCCGGGGATAACCGTTCATGTGGCAGAACCTGCAGGGTCGCCTGTTTTATCCGGGGGCAAACCGGGAAAGCACAAGCTTGTCGGGACAAGTCCGGGATTTATTCCAAACATTTTAAACGAAAACGTCTATGACGAAATCTTAAAGATCAAGGACGAAGAAGCCTATGAGATGACGCGCAGATTGGCGCGGGAAGAAGGAATCCTTGTCGGCCCTTCTTCTGGGGCCGCTTGCTTCGCCGCTGTTGAAACAGCTAAGAAGCTCCCTCCCGACAAAGTGGTCGTCTGTATGACAGCCGATACAGGAGAACGCTATTTATCAAGCGATTTATTTCAATTTGATTAAGAGAGAAAAGCCTGGTTTCTGTTGTGAAATCAGGCTCAGATTGTTGAAAAAATCCCAAAGCTAAGAGACGTTTTGGGATTTTTTCATCTTTTTAGCGTGAACCGCAACCCTTGCAGTCTAGGAAGGCCGAGCATTGGAGCTGGTTTTCACAGGATTGTGATGACGGCAGTGTTCAGGCAGGACGACGCCTGCTCCGTTAGCCGCCGTTTCTCTTTTGTTCGTGAGCACCGACTTAGCAGGCCTGACAACGAATGCGAGGGTCTGACGACACGGAAAGAAGCGGATAAAACGCCCGTAACCGAAAAAGAACAAAAAATAAAATGAATAAAACCGTTTCCTCACATGCAGCAATTCCTTTTCCTGCTTCAAAAAGCCCCTCTCCTGAAAACAGCAATGTTTAACAGCAAAAAAGCCGCTCTAGAGAGCGGCCGTCTTCGTTATGCTACACATGCATTCCTGTCCTGGCATCGTTGTGATCCGTTATATATTCAATCCGCTTGAAACCGCAGTCCTTTGCATTTTGATATAGAAGCTCCAGTTTTTTTTGATCTTTGCAGTATATCGTGACAAAACTCGAATCGGCTGTAAGCACAATCAGCTCGCAGCTGCTTTTCATATATGATTCATATGTGCTGACATCTTCAGGATGGCCATCCTTCGGAAAAGCCTTCAGATCGGCGAAGATGAGATAGTACCTTGCGTCTTCCAGCCTTTTTTTAAATGCTTCTCCTGTCATCACCTGCGGATCTTGAGGAAAAAGATTTTCATCTGACAATTCACCGTTTTCTACGAGATAGCATTCGCCATCGGCAAGCAGCCAATTGAAATCGGCCGGTTCAACCGGCTTCAGCATATCGAGAAGAAAGCGCCCGTACCCGTTCGGGATTTCAAATAAAACGCCTCGCTTATGACTCATGTCATCACTCTCTTTGCTACTTCGCCAATTCATAAATGGCCTGTGCATATATCGATACAGCCTTCAGCAGATCATCAATTTCCATATACTCGTCTTTCTGATGGGCAACGTCGGGACGGCCTGGAAACAGCGGTCCAAATGCCACGCCGGCTCCCAGTGACCGTGCATATGTCGCCCCTCCGATCGAAATTAATTGTGCCGTTTCCCCTGTCTGCTCCTCATAGACCCGCTGCAGCGTTTGGATCAGCTCATGGTCTTTTGCTACATGATGGGGCTTGCTGTCTTTAAAGCTCACCAGCCGGGCGCCCTTTATTTGCGAAAGCCCGGATTTCACCCGATCGCTCTCTTCAGTCACAGGATAGCGGATGTTAATATGGGCTTCTCCGCCTTTTTCCTGTTCATACTGCAGCCGGCCGACATTCAACGTCAACTCTCCACTGATGTCATCGCGGCAGCCGATGCCGATTTTTTTCCCTCTCGTATCTCCGGCAAAAGCCCCGCTAACCGTTTGAACAAACTGGAGCCCGGCTCTGTCAAGGGATTGGGTATGTAAAAACTCGGACAAAATGAGGCCGGCATTGACACCGTTATTAGGCTCCATGGCGTGAGCTGATTTGCCGTACACGGTTAATGTCAGTCTACTGTCTTCTTGAAAAATACGCCCTTCTGCACGCTTTTCTTTTACAAACCGGACAAATGACTCTTCAAAACCTGATGGGGCAGACCCCTCCAGGACGGCTTCGGCGTCATCAGGCACCATGTTCAGACGCCGGCCGGACCGGAAAGTCTCCAATGTTAAGTCCGCACCTGTTTCCGCTTGATCAGTTTCAATTTTTAAAGCCGCGTCAATCAGGCCTTTTTCCGCATAGATAATCGGAAAATCAGCATCAGGCGCAAAACCGGCCGAAGGCATCTCTTCGTGTTTAAAATAATGCTCCACACAGCGCCAGTCGCTTTCTTCATCAGTGCCGATAATCATTCTGATTCGCTTTGATAATGGGAGGCCGGAGTCTTTGACAATTTTTAATGCATGATACGCGGCCATTGTCGGCCCTTTATCATCAAGCGCTCCCCTTGCATAGATGCGGCCGTCTCTAATTTCTGCAGCAAACGGATCGCTCGTCCAGCCATCTCCGGGCGGAACGACATCAATATGGCAAAGCACGCCGATGATCTCCTCGCCTTTCCCCCATTCGATATGGCCTGCATACCCGTCAAGATTTTTGACCGTAAATCCGCTTTCTTCCCCTTTATTCAAAAGCGCTGTCAGGCATTCTTGAATTCCTTTTCCAAACGGCCGACCCGGACCCGCCGTCTCTTCATCAAGGACGCTGTTGATTTTTAAAAAACCTTGAATATCCTCTACGATCTCATTCCGTCTTTTTGACACTTTCTGTTCCCAGTTCATAATTTCGCCCCTTCTTTTTTTAGTTTAGCCAAAAACCCTTGCAAAAACACCCGATAACGAATAATATAGATATTGTTTTGCTATAATGTTCGTTATTGGAGGAAATGATGTTTAACATAAAAGAAAACCAAACCACAGTCAAAAAAGAAATTCTCGCCGGTATTACAACCTTCTTTACAATGGTTTATATCGTCGTGGTCAACCCTAGTATCCTATCCGGTACAGGCGTCCCGTTTGATCAAGTGTTCACTGCCACAATCATTGCTGCCGTCGTCGGAACGCTTTGGATGGCGCTTTCCGCCAACTTTCCGATCGCGATTGCACCCGGGATGGGGCTGAATGCGTATTTTGCAGTGTCAGTCGTCGGCTCGTCCAACGGCGAAATTTCTTACCAGACAGCGTTCAGCGCTGTTTTCGCGGCCGGTATCCTCTTTATTATCTTATCGCTAACACCTCTTAGAAAACAACTGATCGAAGCCATTCCGGCTAATCTAAAATACGGGATTACCGCCGGAATCGGCTTGTTTATCGCTTTTGTCGGTCTGAGAGGAGCCGGAATCATTACCGCCAATGAATCCAATTTGGTCGGACTCGGCAATCTGCACTCGCCCGGAGTGATCCTGGCACTAATCGGCTTGGCTTTCTCCGTCGTTTTGATGGTCATGAATGTGAACGGCGCTCTATTTTTCGGTATGATCTTAACCGGCCTGATCGCCTTTTTTACCGGCCAGCTTGAGTTTACCAAAGGGATTCTGTCAATGCCTCATCTGCCGGAAAAACTGATCGTCACAAACCCTTTCGCCGCTTTTGGAGATGTCGTCCACTACGGCCTTTATTCGGTTGTCTTCTCGTTCCTGCTCGTCACGATTTTTGATACGACAGGAACGATGATCGGTGTCGCCGAACAAGCCGGACTCATGAAAAACAACAAACTGCCGAATGCAAGAAAAGCCCTTCTTGCCGATTCGACAGCAACGACGATCGGCGCAATGTTCGGGACAAGCCCGACGACCGCTTATATCGAATCATCCGCAGGGGTGGCCGCAGGCGGAAGAACAGGGCTTACGTCTTTAACAGTCGCTGTGCTTTTCGGAGCGGCGCTGTTTTTCAGCCCGCTTGTGAGCGCGGTCTCCGGGATCTCAGCGATTACGTCGCCGGCATTGATCATTGTAGGAAGCATGATGATCGGCGCTGTCACCAACATTCGCTGGAAAGAGCTTGACGAAGCATTCCCGGCCTTTCTCGTCATTTTGACAATGCCGCTGACATCATCTATTGCGACAGGCATTTCCCTCGGGTTTATTTCTTATCCGATTGTCAAAGCCGCGAAAGGCAAATGGCGCGAAATTCATCCGCTTGTCTTCGTGTTTGCCGTTCTCTTTTTCATACACCTCTTCTTTTTGGAAGGGCATTAAACGACTGAACCCCGTCTTTTTTAAAAAGACGGGGTTTTCAGCATCAGGCTGAGCGCGATGACGAGGCAGCACCAGATCAACCCCGGATAGAAAAACCAGTCAATGGAATTCCGCCTGGCTTCATAAAAAGCGTCGCTTTCTTTGTCTGCCCCCAGCAAAAAAACGCGTTCCATCACCTTGTCAAAATGGACGGACAACAGACTTCGATAAGCGAAGGCAAAAACCAGGAGAGCGCCCGCTTTCATCCAGATCGGTCCAACCATGATCAGCGCCGTAAAAATGCCGATCATTTGCATAACCTGTCTTTTATAGTCCGGATGGCGCAGCATCACTTTAAAAAAGATTTCCTTAAGGCCATTTTGCACTGTACGGGCTTTAAAGATGTTCCGAGATTTTTTAAAGAACAACCGCGGCCTTTTTGCCCCTCGTTTCCCCTGCTTCGGCACGCTTCCATCCAGGTTCAGCGACAGGAAAAATTTTGCGAGTCTCAGCTTTCTTCTGTTATCAAATTCAACCTCTTCATAAAATAGATACATGTTGCCGAGAGTGCCGCAGGCGGTCTTCAGCGCGGCCACAGACAGCACCATGCCGCTCAAGATTACAACCGGCCAGGAAAACAACAAAACAACTGCACAAGCCGACAGCCACACGAAAAAGATCAGTCCGGCGTTCAGCACCCGGTGTTTCAGCTTGTACTGCCATCCGATGTTCCGCCTCTTCAAGACGGTGATCAAGGAATTGAGACAGAAATAAAAAAAGAATACGGCGAGACAAGCGGGCAGTTCAATCCCAAATTGTCTGACGAACAGAGGAGTAAACACGGCCGCCGCCAACAGCCATTTGCAAAACTGGATAAACAGACAATATAAATAGCCGCACCTTTTCATGTCCAGCACGAGTGTCTTTTTTTGCAACAAATAAAGCTGATCAGCTTCCATTAAAAATGTCCTCACAGACCCAAACAGCGTAAAAACGGCCGGAGCAAGCACAATCAATCCGGCCTGCCATCCGTTATCAAACGACCCTCCATTCAGCCATTTGATATATTGATAAACGCCGATTCCAGCCGCAGGCAGTACAATATACAGCGCAACCGTCCAATCGATGACCAGTTTGATGATCCGGAGCTGATAAAGACAGTCCGCTTTCAGCCTGCTGATAAACAGAGCCCGGCCGCTCATGCGGGCGCACCTTTTACAGCAAAGTAAAAGCAGTCAAGCAGCGAGCCACCCGAAAGGCCGGTTTTCTCCTGCAGCTCTTCGAGCGTACCTTCCAGCATCAGACGGCCATTTGAAATCAGCAAAAAACGGTCACAGATCTTCTCGGCGGTATCCAGCACATGCGTACAAAGCAAAATACCCGCTCCCCGCTTCTGCTCTTCTTTCAGCATATCCAAAAAGAGGCGGCTTGCGATCGGATCGAGCCCGATAAACGGTTCATCGATAATATATAGATCAGGCTGCATGAGAAAAGCATGGATCAGCATCAGCTTTTGCTGCATCCCTTTCGAAAAGCTCCCCGGATAATCATGAAGCGCATGCTCCAGCGAGAATCGCTCGATGAGCCGATTCGCCCTCGGCAAAAACGAGGACTCGTCCTCCTGCAAAAACGTCCCTAAAGCCGTGATATGCTCCCATAAAGTCAATTCGTCGTAAAAACTGGGCTGTTCAGGTATGTATGCATAGTTTGACGTTTCAGCCCATTCAACCTGCCCGGCCATATGCCTTGTTAAACCGAGTATCGTTTTAATTGTCGTGCTTTTCCCCGCTCCATTCGGTCCGATTAATCCGACAAGCTCGCCTTCCCCCACAGTAAACGATATATTTTCGATCGCCGATTCCTTTTCTTCATAACCGGATTTCTCAATATGCACTTTTAATTTCATTATCTTTACCACCTCTCTTTTACTACGTATGAAGCTAGAAAAAGTTTAAAATTTTTTTGGCAAAAAAACGTGATCGTACTGCATGTTCTGCTCACGATTTTCATTTTTTCATTAATTTGGCTCCGGCTTTTTTCTGGATATTTGGCAAAGAGATCGTGTATAATATTTATTGATCATTTTCAAGAAATGGTCGCTAACCGTCCATGCTGCATTTTGGAGTCGTAAGTTGTGGTAGTCAAGTCCATTCGATCATACGATAGGGAGTGGTTGTTTGAAACCTTCAACAAACCGAATGCTAACCAGGATCAAATCAGTATACATGTTCATTCAAGAAAAAGGACTCGTTACAACCCAGGAACTGGTTGATGAATTTGGCACTACACCGAGAACAATCCAGCGTGATCTGAATGTGTTGGCATACAACGATCTAGTACACAGCCCCAGCAGAGGCAAATGGGAGACTACAAGAAAAAAAGTGAAAATCTCCTCATAGTAATATTCTGAAAAATTGAACTTTAGCGCTGAATATCATATAGGACAGCCATCAAACATAAAAAGCATCAAACCCGATGAAGTTTGATGCCCCATAAACCAGCTCTACAGGCACTCGACGAATCAGAGTGTCTTTTTGTTTTGCAATGCGGCAAGCTCGTGCTCAGAGAGCTCTCTGTATTCCCCCGGCAAAAGCTCTCCATCAAGATCGACATCCCCCATTTTCAGCCGCTTTAAATAGATGACGTCACGGCCGACCGCCTTCAGCATTCTTTTAACCTGATGAAATTTTCCTTCCGTTATTGTCAAAAGCAGACGTTCCACGCCGTTTTTGCTTGCCAAAAGCGACGCTTCAGCCGGTTTTGTGACATATCCTTCACCGATATCGACCCCTTTTTCAAGCTGATCGAGAGCCGCCTGATCAATCGGCTTATCGACATGTACTTCATACGTTTTAGGCACGTGTTTTTTCGGCGATAGAAGCTGGTGTGCCAACTGGCCGTCATTCGTTAAAAGCAGCAGCCCCTCGGTATCCTTGTCAAGCCTTCCGACCGGAAACGGCTCAAACCTCAGCAGCTCCGGATCGAGCAAATCAACAACCGTTTCCTGGCGGCTGTCTTCTGTCGCTGACAGCACGCCTTGCGGCTTGTTCATCATCAAGTAAATAAATTCCTGATAAACGACGGGTTCGCCGTAAACCGTGATGTCGTCTGATTCCGGGTCTACATGCTCTTTTGCGTCTTTGATCAGTTGATCATTCACGCGTACCGCCCCGTTTTTCAGCATTTTTTTGACTTCTTTTCTCGAACCGTAGCCGCTGTTTGACAACAGTTTATCCAATCTCATGAAGACACTCCCTTTTTTTACATAAAAAGAAAAGCCCTTTTTAGGAGGCCTTTCTTTTGAAAAAGCGATTCAACCGCTGACCGAACATTTTTTCGAGTAGTTTCACACGGTAAGCCAAGTACAGATAAACCGATCCACCGACCGCGGTTGTGATGAAAATGACGACAGCAGATTTGATCTGCCCGCCTTCATATGAAATAAACAGACTGAGTAGCGCCTGAACAAGCAGCAACATGATGCCCATGACCGCCGTCAGGATCAGCATCAGCAAAAACCGTTTAAACAGTTTGCGATACGAATAGCCGGCATGACGTTTAATCATAATAAATCCGTACAGGAGTGACGCTGAATAGCCGAGCGCCGTTGCCAAAATCGATCCGCTTCCTTGAAACAGCTTGATGAGCGGAACGTTAAGCCCGATTTTGATTACAATCCCGATCATCAGGCTGACAACCGCAAATTTCTGCTTGTTCACCCCCTGCAAAATCGCAGCGTTGACGGTGAAGAGCGAGAATAACAGCGCCACGGGCGCGTACCAGAACAAAATATCTCGTCCCATTTCAGGGAGCAGGCTTTCCGAGCCGTAAAAGAACGTGTAAACCGGACCCGATAAAAGAGCCATACCGACTGATGCAGGAAGAACGATAAAAAGAATGATCTGCATCGCCTGATCAATCTGTTTATTTAAAGCAGGGAAATCTTTGTTGGTAAAGTTTTCAGTCACCGCCGGGATCAATGTCAGGCCGAATGCCGTCGCGAGAGATACCGGTATCATCACAAGCTTTGGCACGTACAGCGTCACGATCGCCATCAAATCCTGGCTGATGTTTTGATAGCCGGCTGCAATCATCGCTTTATTAAACGTATTCGTATCAATGTACTGGTAAAGCGGTATCGCCAATCCGACAAAGATGTATGGGGCGGCATAGCTGAACAGCTCCTTAAACATTTGCCGATACGTAATATTGGCGGAAGGAACCAGGTTCGGCTTCAGCGCCAAAAGCGCCCCTTTTCTTTTCTGCCAGGAAAAATAAAGCGTGAACAGCCCCGCGAATGCGCCGATCAAAGCCGCAAAAGTCGCATAGCCGACAGCTACGACAAGCCCTCCGTCTAATACTTTGATCACCAAATAAGTAGCCGTTAATAGAAAGACGATTCTGGCAATTTGTTCAACGACCTGTGAAACGGCTGTCGGCCCCATCATCTGGTGACCTTGGAAAAAGCCTCTGATCAGCGCCAGGATCGGCACAACAAGTAAAGCGAGACTGACCATGCGAATGACATACACGACATGTTCAATCGTCAGCCCGTTGTTTTCTGTTCCGCCGAGGGCCATCTCCGCAAAAAACGGGGCAGACAAATATAGAATGGAGAAAGCAATGATGCCTGTGACGAGCATCATCGACATTCCGGCGCGCAGCATCCTTCTCGTTGTTTCATAATCGCCCATCGAGTTATATTTTGAAACAAATTTGGACACGGCCGCCGGAAATCCCATGGTCGCAATGCTTAAAAAAATCGTATATTGATTATAACCGTACTGGAACAGGGCACCGCCGGTGGCACCGACCATGGCTCCGAACGGAATCAAGTAAATCATTCCGAGGATCCTTGAAATATAGGTACCAAGCGTTAATACAAAGGTGCCTCTTAACAGTTTGCTTGACATGTTCCCAATCACCATTTTTCTTCAATAGATTCAACTTTTCTATTTTAACATACAGGCGCATTACTCAGGTAATAATAACATGGCTAAATTTTAACATCCCCATGTTTTAACGTTTTTTCATCCAGCCGATCTTTCGTTATAATAAGAAGATGGAGCGCGGATATTATCTGATGAAATCCCTCCCGCCTGCACAGAATGCAGGCTCTACAAGACAGGAAAGTTGAGGATATTGGTATGAAGTATTTTGATGTCATCGTCATCGGCGGAGGCCCCTCCGGGCTGATGGCCGCCATCGCGGCCGGTGAACAGGGGGCGGACGTACTTTTGATTGACAAAGGAAACAAACTCGGCCGCAAGCTGGCCATTTCGGGAGGCGGACGGTGCAATGTGACGAACCGCTTGCCGGTTGATGAGATCATCCGGCATATTCCCGGAAACGGACGCTTTTTGTACAGCGCTTTTTCTGAATTTAACAACGAGGACATCATCAAATTTTTTGAGCGCCTTGGCGTCAAGCTGAAAGAGGAAGATCACGGAAGAATGTTTCCTGTCTCCGACAAGGCGCAGAGCGTAGTGGATGCACTTTTAACAAGGCTTGAACAGCTTCATGTAAGCGTGCGGACAAACGAAAAAGTGAAAACAGTCCTATACAATGAAGAAAAAGCGTGCGGGATCGTGACAGGCAGCGGCGAAGAAATTGGAGCGGGCTCTGTCGTTATCGCTGTCGGCGGGAAAAGCGTCCCGCATACAGGATCGACCGGAGACGGCTATGAATGGGCGGAAAAAGCTGGCCATACGATTACGGAACTGTTCCCGACAGAAGTTCCGGTTACGTCTGACGAACCTTTTATCAAGCAGAAAACATTGCAAGGCCTATCATTGAGAAACGTCGCTCTCAGCGTATTGAACAAAAAAGGAAAACCGGTCATCACCCACCAAATGGATATGATTTTTACCCATTTTGGACTTTCTGGGCCCGCTGTCCTCAGGTGCAGCCAATTTGTCGTTAAAGAGTTGAAAAAGCAGGAAAAAGTCAGGCTGAAAATCGACTTGTTCCCTGACATTCATGAAGAACAGCTTTTTCAAAACATGCATAAAGAATTAAAGGACGCTCCGAAAAAATCACTCAAAAACATGCTGAAGCCTTGGATGCAGGAAAGGTATCTGCTGTTTCTTCTCGAGCGCAACAAGATTGATCCTTCTGAAACGTTTTCATCCCTTTCCAAAGACCGTTTCAGAGCTTTCGTCAAAGACTGTAAAGAGTTTACCGTCAACGTGAACGGCACTCTTTCGCTTGACAAAGCCTTTGTGACCGGCGGAGGGGTTTCCGTAAAAGAAATCGATCCTAAAAAAATGGCGTCCAAAAAAAAGGAGGGGCTTTATTTCTGCGGGGAAATCCTCGATATTCACGGCTATACGGGCGGGTACAATATCACATCCGCGCTTGTCACAGGCAGACTTGCAGGCATGAATGCAGGCGAATTTTCACTTTGCCGAAGAAAAAAATAAAATTGCTCCAAACCCTTGACAAATGTGGAATGGCAGAGTTTCAGCGCAGTGCTGAGACTTGTGCCTTTTTTGAAAAGTATGTTACGGTTAAAGAGTTTTGTTTCACCTGATTGTGGGGTAATAGGGGAAGCTAGGTCAAACTTCCTGAGAGAGAATGAATTTTATATGTGCAACTCATACTAAACATAATGATGGGAGTAAGGACGAAAAATGATTAGAGGGTGAGGATGATTTTGAAAAATATTTCAAGCGTTTTTTGGATTGTGATTGTTATCACAGCAGCAGCTGTATTATGGGGAATCGTTGCTCCTGATAACCTTCAGGCGTTAACGACTTCGATTCAAGGTTATGTTACGAACACACTCGGATGGTATTATTTATTGGTGGTTTCTCTGTTTGTGGCATTCAGCATCTTTTTGATCTTCAGTCCGATCGGAAAGATCAAATTAGGGAAACCTGAAGAAAAACCTGAATTCTCTCGATTATCTTGGTTTGCCATGCTTTTTAGCGCAGGTATGGGCATTGGTCTCGTATTTTATGGCGCGGCTGAACCGATCAGCCATTTTGCCATTAGCTCTCCATCAGGTGAAACAGAAACAGCCCAGGCCTTCAGAGATTCTCTGAGGTATACATTTTTCCACTGGGGATTGCATGCATGGGCGATCTATGCGATCGTTGCTCTTTGCATCGCGTACTTTAAATTCAGAAAAGACGCGCCTGGCTTGATCAGCGCGACGCTGTTTCCGGTCTTCGGCGACAAAGTCAACGGACCGCTTGGAAAAGGGATTGACTGCATCGCTGTCTTCGCAACCGTCGTCGGTGTAGCAACAAGCCTCGGAATCGGCGCCACGCAGATCAACGGCGGACTCCATTATCTATTCGGAGTGCCGAACAGCTTTCAAGTGCAGCTGGCAATTATTGCAGTCGTTACCGTGCTGTTCTTAATTTCCGCATGGAGCGGTATCGGAAAAGGCATCAAGTACTTGAGCAATACGAACATGGTGCTGGCCGGCATCCTGATGATCTTTATGCTGTTCGTGGGACCGACAGTGTTGATTATGAACTCGTTTACGGACACGATCGGAACGTATATCTCCAACGTGGTGCAAATGAGCTTCCGCCTTGCGCCTAATGATCCGGACAGCCGTGAATGGATCAATTCATGGACGATTTTCTACTGGGCTTGGTGGATCTCCTGGTCGCCGTTTGTCGGTATTTTCATCGCCCGCGTATCAAGGGGGCGCACAATAAGGGAATTTTTGATTGCCGTATTGTTTGCCCCTACTGTGCTGGCGTTTCTATGGTTTTCAATTTTCGGGGTTTCAGCGATGGATCTTCAGCAAAAAGGGACTTTTAACGTTGCAAAACTGTCTACAGACACGATGCTGTTTGGCATGTTTGACCACTATCCGCTGGCGATGATTACATCTATCATTGCCTTGGTGCTCATTGCCGTATTCTTTATCACTTCCGCAGACTCGGCAACATTTGTTCTCGGCATGCAAACGACTTACGGTTCACTGAATCCTGCGAATTCGGTCAAGGTATCATGGGGCATCATCCAGTCAGCAATGGCTGCGGCGCTTCTGTATTCAGGCGGACTATCGGCCCTGCAAAACACCGCCATCCTGGCCGCACTGCCGTTCTCAGTCGTCGTGATTTTCATGCTTGTATCGTTGTATAAATCTCTGTCACAAGAGCGGAAAGAAATTAAACAGGCTGAGAAATTCCAGAAGCCAAGAAGCCCGAGGGTGAAAAAAGCATAAACGAAAACAGCTCTTCCTTTGAAGAGCTGTTTTTTTATGTCCTGTATAAAATTAACGCAGAAAAACAGTAAAGCTGTTCGCCTTGAGGATCGCATGCGGCTGATACGTCATATTTTATATCGACCAGCTGGTCTTCCGACAGCTTTTTTAAGAATTCATTGATCTCATGCTGCAAATCTTTTTCGTGTTCTTCATCAAATACGGCTACCTTCAGCATACGCTCTCTCCTTTCTATAATGAAAGGTATTCGCACACAACCGAAGTTATGCTTAAAATCCTGATCGAAAGAACCTTGAAGGTCGCCGGCAGGAGGCTCCGAGCGTTTCCTGACATGTGATAAATAAAAAACTTCTTATCTGTACAGATAAGAAGCCGGACCCGCTTATTTTGTTTTCGGCTTTGTGTTTCCGGTCCATTCGAGCATGCCGCCGACCATATTGGTGACATCAAAGCCTTTATCCTGCAAATAGAGGCAGACATTTTCGCTGCGCTTGCCTGATCGGCAGACAAAAATATAAGGCTGCTCCTTTTGGAAGACATCGAGTTTTTCAGGAATATCCCCCATTTTAATGTGAACGGCTTCAGGGATCATTCCTTCAGCCACTTCTTCATCTTCTCTGACGTCAATAATGTTCAGCGTTTCTCCTTTTGCAAGCCTGTCTTTCAGTTCATCAGCCGAAATCTCTTTTATCGTCATCGTTACTGCTCCCTTCAATTGCCTTTAGGTGAGACTATTATAGCAAAAGTCGGGAGGCAATTTCTATTTCAGCAGGTTTTCTCTATCGTCCACTGTCAGGAAACACTGATTTTCCCAATGTCTGGAACGATCCGTCCTGTGCTGCAGAATCGCCTGTGAAGCTTCCCCCTATCAGACAAACAAGCATGACGGTGAAAAAACAAATGGATTTTTTCATATGAGCCCCTCCTTCATTTTATATATTTGATTCTTGGCATGCTGCGATTTTTCCAGGTAAAGCGCGCTTTTTTCATGGTCGCCGGACTTCATGTAGTAATCGGCTATATCTTTTGTCAGTTCGGCAACATGCGGCCATAGCCGTTTATCGCTCATGTATTCAAGCGAAAGTTCAATATCGAGCGGATGGCCCGCGTCATACAGGGCGAAAATCAGCCTGAATTTCGCCGCGTATTCATCCTCTCCTTGTTCCGCCGCTCTGGTAAATCCCTCTTTGCAGAGACGTCTCGCTTCTTCGGGAGAACCGTTTTTGTACAAGAGGTGGGACAGCTCAAAAAGGGTGTTAATGCCAAAAACCGATTGCTCATGGACACCGATTGAAAGAGCTTTTCTATAGTGCTCCTCCGCCAAAAGCGGCATGCTGCATTTGGCGTAGTTCAGACCCATATTATGATAGATCAGCCCGATGATTCGCCGGTTTTGGAGGGAAACGGCCTGATCAAGCGCCCGGCCGTAGTGTTCCTCGGCTTGTTTGATGCGGAACAGTTCAAACTGAACCGACCCGAGAATCATTTCGCACCCGATCGTTTTGTCTATGTATTCTTTATGCTTGCTGAAAAGTGAGAGCGCTTTTTCGGAGTAGTTCAACGATCTGAAATGATCATCTATTTGGTAGTAGGCAGTCGCGATCTTATAGTAAAATTCCGCTTTTTCAATTTCATCGGTCAGTTTATGCAGCTTCATTTCCGCTTTTTTGTAACAGCTGATCGCCTCAAGATAGTTTTTCTCATAAAACTCATACATGCCTGAAAAAAAGAAAAAATAGTACTGAATGATGTCATCCGCGTTCTTAACCGTTTCCTTCTGCCTTTTAATCTTCCGGAAGAGCTCGGCTGATTCTGCAAACTGCTCCATCATCAATTTGCAGCGGTAGTCCAAAAGCTGAAAATAGAGCTCCAAATCTCTGTTTTTCTCCATTTTAGAGAGCAGGTTTCGGATCTCGTATCTCAAAGATACAGCCTGGAGCGCTTCATGGCGCTTGATCATGGTGTACCACTGATTCAAGAGCCCGGCCGCTTTTTCGTATGCCGCTTTCGCTTCCACTTCTTCATTCATCCTTTCTTCTTTTTAAAAACACAAAAATTACATTTATTAACTTTATTTTACAGAAAATAATTGTTATTGGCAATTATTTTTATGAATAAGTGCAAGGAGTGGCATCAGCTCCAATATTTGAGCTGGCTTTCGAGGTTTTTGGCTGAAACAAGGCCTTTTTGGAATTGGTTCGGACAGGTGAGGTTGTATTTTTTAATTTTTAGGTTGATGGCATCGATCAGCGCTTCGCGCTGATTCGATTTGATCGCTTTTTCAATCTCTTGTTTAATTTCCTTTTGCAGCTTCAGCCACTCCGGCAGATAACGGGCGTTTTTAAGAGTTGACGAAAGCGCATCCCCTTCGAGCGCCTCTTTACTGAGCGGTCTTCCAAAACCGGGGAGGGACTTGAAGTCGTCTTTCTTTTCGCTTTCCTTTACAGCTTGATCAATCCAGTGAAGATATCGTTTTTCAAATTCTTCACTCATGTGGGCCATCTCCTCTCATCACACCTGAAGCAAAGGTTCAGGTGTGTCTTGTCGTTACGACAGTTCCCCTCTGTTCTACGGCCTCCGCTTTTTTCAATACTTGATATGCCAGCCACATGACCGCATAGCTGAGCAGGCTGACGCTGAAAAAAGGAACAATTCCGGGCAGAAAGGCAAAAGCGATATAAAGCACGGCAGCAACCGCCATCATTGTTAATGTATACTGTAAATACGATATGCCCAGAATCAGCGAAAACTTAAAATACATCCGCTTCTTCCAATCGAAATGGGCGAGCAGCGGGAACATATAAAACAGCATAATTAAAAACAAAAACCCAAAAATCATAATGACGAACCGGAGAACGTGCAATAGGAAATGCTCCGGATAAATAAAAGCAAGGTCAACATAAATGATGATGCCAACTGCCGCCAGAATAAGACCGATGACGTTGGAACGAAAAAACTCGCCGCGGTACGCCTGCCAAAACGTTTTACATATCGGAATATCGGTTTTGCCCATAATCCATTTTCTCATCACGGAAAACAATGCAGTCGTCGCCGGCATAAACCCGAAGACGCCAAGGCCTAGCAGCGTAAAAACAAACCACAGCAGATTGGCGTAAAAAAACTTCAGCACCCATTCACAAAAACTCAGCACCCTTCCCATGGAGACGCTTTGTTCCACGAATTCCCCCCCTTTATGTATATTGCCGGGTATACAGAAGTTCACTGATTCCTATCGGCTTTTTTTCTTTGATGGAGCGCCATAATGCCTCGCCGGCTGCAATTGAATAGGCGCCTGCTTCGGCACCGGCCAGAATGTCGTAATTCCTCAACGGGTCTTCTCCGCCAAACAGCTCTTCCAAAAGCAGCGGATCTCCTCCGCCATGCCCGCCGGGCTGCCTGACGACGCGAATCGTTTCTTTCGATTCAAACAGCGGATAATAATCGATGGTCTGTTCGGGAACTTCAAATGGAACCCTTGCCGGCGCATGATATTCCTGCGTTTCAAGCCTTCCCTTTGTCCCGTTGATTGCAAGCCGGTAGCCTTCATACGGGGCTGAAAAATGGACGGAGTAATTCAGCAGCGCCCCTTTGTCGTATTTCAAAACGGCTGCATACGTATCCTCGATATCGATTTCCTCATCGAAAATACACGCGTCAGGCCTGTAATCGGTATAGAGCAGCTGCTGGCTTTCGTTGGTCTTGACATGGTCGTCCTGCGGGTCGCCTGCCTGCCACCTCATATAATAGCGGCACTTCTTCTTGACATGGCATGTTCCGCAATAGCGTTTTTCCCCTTTTTCAGGATTCATTTCGCCGCCGGGTCCGTAGTAGTACAGGCCTCCATAGGCAAAAACCTCGCGAGGCGTTTGAGCAAGCCACCAATTGACAAGGTCGAAATGATGGGTTGACTTATGGACGGAAAGCCCGCCGGAGTATGCTCTCATCCTGTTCCAGCGTTTAAAATAGCTTGCGCCGTGATACGTATCGATGTACCAGTTCAAGTCAACCGACGTAATCTTGCCGAGCTTTCCTTCAAGTATCAGCTCTTTGATCTTGCGGTGGTACGGATTGCAGCGGTAATTAAACGAAACGGTCACTTTTCCTTTGCTCGCGGCTTCAGCTTTTAATACGGCTGCCGCATCCCGTGCTGTTGTCACCATCGGCTTTTCAGTGACCACATCGATATCCGCCTGTAAGGCGCCCAATATATAGCGGACATGCGTATCATCACGGCCTGCTACAATAATGGCGTCCGGCTTGATTTTATCAAGCATTTCGGTAAACGCTTTCTCCTTGAAAAACGGGACAGGACGAAGCGCCGGAAACCTGTCTTTGCAGACTTCTTCCCTTAGCGGATCGCTGTCCAGGAGCGCGGTGATGCGGTGTTCTTCCCCGTATTTTCCCACTAGAGGCTCGATAAACATGTTAAAAGCGCGGCCGCTCAGACCGCATATCGCATATGTTTTCATCGGTTCCTCCCCCTTTCATTTTCAGCGAAGCGCTTCGATGAGTTCCGTCGCTTCAGGGGTTTTCTTCGCATAGACCGGTATGAAAGCTGCCATGTCTGTATTCAGCTGAAACGTATAGCCGTTCAAACGTTTTTCTCCTTTTTCAATGACAGCCGCATACAGCTGTACGTCCCCGTTTTTGCCCGGAGCGCTGTACGGCTCTTTTTCTTCCGAAGCAACATTCAATGGCTGAAGTCCTTCAGGATCGTAAAAAGGTTTAAACATGTCTTCTGGAACGATAAACAGATCTCCTTCTTTCGCCGCAATTTCAACTAGAAGTTTTTCCGGTGCAGCCGGGAAAACGGTGATGTTGAGCTGTTCTTTCCCGGCTGCGCGCTGGACGTTTTCCTTTATTTCAGCCGGTGCATCCGAAAAGATCAATACGTCTGTTCCCCCGCCCCCATCCTTTCCGCATGAGGAAAAAAGAAGCACTGCTGCAAATAGAAGGACGGAGAAAGCGAAGTTCTTCACTTCACTGCCTCGCGGGAAAAGCGGCCGGTCTTTTCAAGTTCTACAAGAGCCATGATCAATGCGCCGACACCGTGAAGATCGTTGGTGCTTTTTTCCCGCCCGACATAATAATCGTATGTCCCTGCAGAAGTTCCGACGCAAATATCTTTTAAAAGCAAGCCTTCTTTTGCGCTCAGCTCGATTTTCTCTTCGACGAGTCCTTTGAAAGCCTTTGCGGCTCTATCAATATATGATGAATCGATATAGCCCATGCGAGCTCCTTTCGTCATCGCGTACATATATAAACACGAGCAGGAGCTTTCAAGCCAATTGTCCGGAAGTCCGCCTTTATCGACAACCTGGTGCCATAACCCTGTGCGTTCATCTTGAAAATTGGCAATGCTTTTGACCATCTCTTGAAGCACCCGGGTCCACTCCTGTCTCGTGTCATGCCCCTGCGGGAGCAGTTCGATCATATCGCTCAGTGCAAGCGCGTACCAGCCGATTGACCTTCCCCAAAATTCGGGAGAACAGCCTGAAACGGGGTCGGCCCAGGGCATTTCCCTCTTTTCATCCCACGCATGATAATACAATCCCGTCCGGCAGTCTTTCGTATGTTTTCTCATCAGTTTTTCTTCGAGGATGACCACATCGTACATTTGAGGCTCATTGAACGCTCTTGCATACTTAAGTGCGAAAGGCCCTCCCATGTACAACCCGTCAAGCCACATTTGGTAAGGATATTTATCTTTATGCCAAAACCCGCCTTCTTCTGTTTGATTCAGCGTATCAAAAAGGCCCTTCAGCTTTTTGGCGGCTTTACGGTAGCGTTCATCGCCCGTTTCATCATACAAAGGATAAAGGATAAGTCCGGCTTGTATGGCGTCCAGTTCATCCCTCCTGAAATAAAAATTCCCGCAGCCGTCAATGAGCTCATTGGCGTATTCTTTTACATAGTTGAAATATGCTTTTTTCCCCGTTTCTTCCCAGAGGCGAATCAAGCCGCACAGAAATACACCCTGATGGTAGTGCCAGCGTCCGGCCGGCGGCAGCTCCTTTGGTGTATACGCTTTCATTATTGTTTTGGCCGCTTCTTCGGCAATGTAAAGAGGCGTTTTTGTGATGAGAGATTGATTCATGTCATTCAATTCCTTTCATCAAAAAATATTAATATATTCCTTCTTCTCCAAACTTCTTCGCCATCCTGTTTGCAAATATGACAAGAATGAGACCGACAGCTGCTTTAAATAAACCGACGGCTGTACTGTAGCTGAACTGCCCCTGCTTTAATCCGGCCGTGTATACATACGTATCAAAGATCTCGGCCACTTCGCGGTTCGTTGCATTTAAAAGCAGATACACATGCTCAAAGCCGAGTTCGAGCGTATCGCCGATTTTCAAAATAAGTAAAACAACGATGACGCTTCTGATCGCAGGTAGTGTGACATGCCACATCCTCCTCAGGCGATTGGCCCCGTCCATTTTCGCCGCTTCGTAAAGCTGCGGATCGACAGCGGTAATCGCCGCCAAATAAATGATCGTCGACCAGCCGGCTTCCCTCCAGATGACCTGGAGAATGTACATCGGCCTGAACCAGCTTTCATTCAGCAAAAAGTTGATCTTTTCTCCGCCGAAGTAGGCGATGATCTCATTGATCAATCCTCCGTCAACCGTCAACAGAACGAATGAAAGCGATACCACAATGACCCATGACATAAAATGCGGAATATAGATCAGCGTCTGGACAAACTTTTTGAACAATGCGACTCTGACTTCATTCAATAAAAGCGCCAAAATAATCGGTATCGGAAAGAATACAACAAGGTTGAGGAAAAACAAAATCAATGTATTCTTCAGAAGCATAAAAAACGTCGGTTCGGTGAACAGCCTTTCAAAATGCTTAAAACCCACCCATTCGCTCCCCGTTATGCCGAGAAACGGCTGGTAATCCTGAAACGCTATGACAATCCCCCACATCGGCACATACTTAAAAAGCAAAAAATAAATCAGTCCCGGCAGAATCATCAAATATAAATATTTTTGCTGGAGAAGCTTTTCCCAAAAACGCGTCTTTCGTTTTTTTTCAACAATATGGGCCGGATTTTTTCCGGTCTGGACATCGGCTGCTTTCATAAACGGCCTCCCTTCGTGATGTTTGCTTTCACTTTATCCCACCATGAAAAAATAAATCTACAATCATATCATCACATCGGCCGCACCTCGCCCGGCAGCCGGCAAAACCTAATAAAATGAAACGATGGTTAGAAAATGATTATTGACAAATTCACACAAAAGTCGGATTAATTATATATGAACAACTCAAACGAAGATTTGTTGGGGGGGAATTTATGAAGAGAAAACAATATAAGTTTTACTATAAGCTGGTGACCTTCTTTCTCGTTCTGAGCACCATTCCGGTCATCATCGTCGGCTTTTTTTCCTATCAGAGATCAGCGGAAACCATTGAACAAAACGTTACAAACGAAAAGCTCCAAACCGTTGGCCAGACACAGCTAAATATCGAGCATATTTTAAAAACGGTTGACCATTCCTTCACCAATTACGTCCGTTCCTATCCTTTAATTCAGACACTCAGCCGCACCATTACACCAGAACGCTTTCAGCTGTATAACCAAATCAACAAGGAATTAAACGAACTGCAGACATTCGATACCGATCTGTCGGATATCACGCTGATCAGCCAAGAAAAAAAGTGGTATATCAACAATTCCGGTTTATATCCTTTAGATCAGGGAAAACAAGCCATCACGATCTCGCTTTACAACGCCTTAAAAAGCCGCTCCAGCTGGGTGCTTGAAAAAAACAACGACCTTGTCGCCACAAAAGAAGGGACTTCGGGCAACTGCCTGTACAACGTCAATCTGGTCAAACAGCTTCCGCTGAACAGCATGGAAAACAGAGGCCTTGCGATCGCAAGCATTCCTTCTTGTTCGCTTGTCAAGCGCATGCCGCATCATTCAAAAACAAACAGCATGATGGTGCTTGATGACAACGGACGGATCATCCTTCACTCAGACCCGTCAATGATTGGGCAATCGATCAAACAAGACGATTATTTCAAAACGATCCGCCGGCATCAGGAAAAAAACGGCCAGTTTGATACAACAGTCAACGACACCGCCTATAACATTACATACCAGAAATCAGATTACAATAATTGGATATACATTTCGTTAACGACCATTCCGGAACTCTATCAGCAGACGGCATCAATCGGCTGGTTTACGTTTACGATCTGCGTCATTTTGTTAGCGCTTTCATACCTATTTTCCTGGTTTGGTTCTCGTCATTTTTACAGGCCAATCAAGGTTTTGTACGAATCCGTCTCAGGCTTTTCTGCGGGGGCCGCTTCCGGCCAGGAGAAACCGAAAAACGAATTTGAACTGATTGAACGGAATATTAAAGAGATGAAAAATAAAAACCATGATCTGAAGGTGCGCGTCGAACAGCAGGTCACCCAGCTGAAGCAGTATTTTTTAACAAGGCTTTTGCTCGGCAAGCTGAGCGAAGAAGAAATCAAAGACCGCTTTACAGGGCTCGGCTTCCCTGAAGATTGGAGCCACCTGTCCGTTTTTGCCTTGCAAATTGATACATTGAAAGACACATCATATGATAAAAAGGATCTTGATGTCCTGCTGTTTGCGATCAACAGCCTTGTCGAACGATCTGTGCCCAAGAATAAGCGCCTCCCGCCGGTTGTCATTGATAAAACGCAGACCATCATCATGCTGAACCGCGGACAGCCGCTGGACAGGTTTCAGGAGGACTTGGAGCATACAGCATCATCCATCAGGGATAAAATTCATGAGGAGCTTGGATTGTTCGTCAGCATCGGCATCAGCCAGCCGTTTACAAGCCTTGCAATGTCGAAGCGCGCTTATTTGGAAGGGCTTGAAGCGCTGACATACCGTCTGAAATCAGGAAAACACGCGGTGATTTTCTATGAGCATCTTGACCGTAACAAAGCGTTTTTAACCCAGTTTCCAAAGCAGATCCAAAATGAACTGTTTGAAGCTATTAAAACGTGCAACCGTAAACAAGCGGCCGAACAGCTTCACCTTCTCCTTGAATCGATTTGTTCTGAAAACATGAATCCGCATCACTGCCAGGTAGCGATTGCAAGGCTCTTGAACAACTTGATTGAATTTATGCATTTGCTTGGAATCGAAATTTTTGAACCGAACGAAAATACGATGCTGTACGACGACGTCTTTGAGCTGACGACCATCGAGGAGATCGAAAGTTGGCTGAACGCGCAGATCATCGTCAAAATGATCGATACCCTCAGCATCAGAGAAGAATCGCAATACAAAAACATCTCAGAAAAAATCGTCCATATTATCCAGCAGGAATTCGACACGGACTTGACGCTCGAATCGATCGCAGGAAGGCTTCATTACAACCCCAACTATTTAAGCAGCATCTTCAGGAAAGAAATGAAAATATCGTTCAGCGAATACTTGTCATCCTACAGGCATCATATCGCGAAAAACTGGCTGACAGAAACGACGCTGTCCGTAAAAGAAATTTCTGAAAAACTGAAATACAAAAATCCGCAGAATTTCATCCGCTCATTTAAAAAGCTGGAAGGAATCACGCCCGGCAAATACCGCGAGCTGAAAACTCATTCGGCATAAAAAGACAATCCCGGCTTCCCGGGATTGTCTTCTATTTTTCTGCTTTTTTAAATGACTCTTCATATTCTTCTATTACTTGATCTCCGCCGTTCGTTCGCCATTTTTCAACCGCTTTCTCGAACTGGCTTTCATCCGTTTTGCCGAGGATGAATTGATATGTGGCATCATCAATGATCTTTTGCAGTTCATCGCCTCTTTCAGATGCGGCCGGTGAGTACAAACTTTCGGCCGGATTTGAGACGATGATCTCATTATTGTCCTCTGTCAGCTCTTCATATTTTGTGCGGAGCGGATCTCCCGTATTTTTCAAATATTGTTTATCAATGCCGACGAGAGAGACGAGCGGCTGAATTTCCGCCTGCCAGTCTTTCAGTTTTTCATCAATTCGTTTGAATTGTTTTTCCCCTTCTTTTTTATAGTGAACCCCTTCGATCCCGTAAGTCATCAGGCTGTAAACATCCTCTTCGGCGATCCGGTCGAAAAAGGCCAGAATCCTCTTCAGCTCTTTTTCTGTTTTGACGCTTGTTTTCGGAAAGGCAAAGATTCCGTTATGCCCGCCTGATGCCCAGACGCGTTCCTTTCCGTCCGGTCCTTTGATCCGATTGATGATCTCAAGCTCCATTTTATCATCGACAGACTGGTCTCTTAAATTGACGGCATCGACCATATTTCCTACATAAATGCCGGCTTTCCCTTGTGAAAACATCTCCTGCTGCTGCGTTTTGCTCGTAACCGGGAAGTCTTTGTTGATCAGCCCTTCATCATACAGTTTTTTCATATATTTCATCGTATCCATGTACTCTTTTGTCATGAAGTCAGGCGTGAACTTGCCGTCTTTTTCCTCCCAGTCAGTCGGCATGCCCATATAGGACCCCAATGTTTTAAAGGCGCCGTAGATCAAATCGTTTCTGTCGGTAAAGCCGATCGTATCGTTCTTTCCGTTTTGGTCAGGATCTTTTTCTGTAAATGCCTTCGCTGTTTCGTAAAGTTCATCAACCGTCTTTGGCATATCGAGCCCAAGGTTGTCAAGCCAGTCTTTACGGATGACAACCCCCTGTCTTGATAACGGGCGCTCCCTGTAGATGCCGTAAAGCTTTCCGTCGATTGAAGCGTTTTTATTGATCAGCTTGTTCATCTTGCTTAAATTCGGATAATCCTTTAAATAAGGACCAACCTCCCAAAACATCCCCGATCTGAACGCATTCATGACAGATGAATTTTTAATGTCCTGAATGGTGACGACTTTCGGCAGGTTTCCGGCGGCGAGCGCTGAGTTTAAGCGGTCTTCTTTTACTGCATCAGGCACCCACATTAAATCGAGCTTTGTATTGGTGAGCTCCTCGATTTTTTTAATCGCCGTATCCTTCGGCGGCTGCTGATGATAAAGGATTACCATCCAGCTCAAGTCCAAAGGCGAGTTCAGATCGACTTTCTCATCCTTTGTAGAAGCCTGATCTGCTCCGCTGTTCGAACAGCCAAACAGTCCGCCGGCCAAAAGCGCGAACGCAAAAATCGCGATCAGCCATTTTTTCCCCATATTGTCCCCTCCGTTTTTATCCTTTAATTGACCCTAAAAGAGCGCCTTTTGCAAAGTGCTTTTGAATAAACGGATACACGAGCAGCACCGGTATGGTTGCAACGACAATGACCGCCATTTTGATCGTTTGTTCCGGCGGCGCCGCGGCTGCTCCCATCTCCGTCATATCCCCTTGCATACCGCTTGATACAATGACAATCTGGCGAAGCAAAACTTGTATCGGCCATTTTGTCGCATCGCTCAAGTACAGAATCGCTTGCATGTACGTATTCCAATAGGTGACGGCGTAAAACAGCGAAATTGTCGCAATCGCCGGCAAAGACAACGGAAGAATGATGCGGAAGAAAATTCCGATGTCATTGCAGCCGTCGATTTTGGCTGATTCCTCGAGGCTTGACGGTATGTTTTGAAAAAAGTTCTTTAAAATGATCAAGTTAAACGCATTGATGGCCGTCGGAAGAATCAGAGACCAATAGGTATCGAGCAAGCCGAGCGATTTTACAACGAGAAAGGTCGGGATCATCCCTCCGCTGAACAGCATCGTGAACACGACCAAGAACATGAGGACGCGCCTTCCCATCAGCTCCTTTCTCGACAACCCGTATGCCATTAAAGAGGATAGAAACATGCTGACCGCCGTCCCTGCGGCTGTGACAAGAATAGAAATGATTAAGCTTCTGTACACAATGTCAGTTGAAAAAATATACCTGTACGCATCCAGCGAAAAAGTTGTCGGTATTAAGATAAACTTTTTCGAAATGACCTCCTCAACTGTCGCAAAAGAGGCTGCGATAACATGAATGAACGGCAGCACACAAACCAATCCGAACCCTGTTAAAAATGAATAATTCAATATGTCAAACACGCGGCTTCCAGCAGAATGCCTGATCGTCATTTCCCCCTCCTTGTAAGCGCTGTCAAAATATTACGATATCGTGTCTAAAATGTAGCAAACAGAAAGGAGAGCGTCTATAATCATTTTTTAAGCAGGATCAGAAAAGCGGAGAAAAAGATCATCACCTTAGAAGATGATACGTCAGTCTTCATCAAGGATGTCTGAGGTGCTGACTTTCGGCTTGAACCCCAGTTCCCGAATGGCGGAATCGATCGACCACGGCCGCCCCTTATTGTCGCTGACAGCATAATATGTACCGTATGTTTTGCCGGATTCGATTGCGGCTTTAAAGATTTGGACGAGGTCGGGGTGGGATAACAGCGTTTTTTTGCTCCTCGGTTTTGCGCGCAGCGTTTCTTGCTCATTTTCAGCGGCTGTCCCGATCCGCAGATTGATCACGGAAACCTTGGCGTCTGATTGGTGCGAGAAAAGATAGCCGAGATTTTCGGACGCCAATTTTAGCAAGCCGTACAAGCTTTTGGAATGCGGGTAGTCATCCGTGTTGATCTTCCTCCCCAGCAGAGAATCGCCGTTCTTTTCATACACATCTGTCACATGGTTGCTGCTTGCAAATACCACCTTCGGCACGCCGAGCTCCGCCGCCGCCCGCAAAATCGTATATGTCGCTTTAAAAAAGATATCCGTCATTTTCTCAAACTCCCGCCGGTCAAGCAAATCGCCTGTAGGCTTGACAGCCAAAAGGTTGATCACCGCATCCGTATTCAGAGGAATGCTTTTCACGACTTCATTGTAATCTGCCGCATCCACCCGGACAAAGCGGACAGCCGGCTTTTCATCCGGTTCTTTTAAATCCAGCACTGTCACCTCGTATCCTTCGCCTGCCAATCCGCCCGCTAACACGCGGCCGACCGTGCCGTTCCCTCCGATGATCGTCACCTTTTTCACAGTGATTCACCTCCTGTTTTACAGCCATGTTTTTAAGAAACCGATCGCTTTATGCCTCATTCCGGCTGTCTCGAAGTGCCCTGAATGAGAGCGAAACACTTCATAGCGTTCACCGGCGCCTTTTTCTTTATACACATCGGACAGCTTTTCTTCAATGAGGTCAATTCCTTGAACTGGCGTTAGTTTATCTGCGGTTCCGACCAGGCTTAAATGGGGCCTTGGAGCGATCAGGCTTTCGATTTGAGCGGTTGAAAAGTGCTTGACCAGCCCTGGAACATACGAATAGAGATTGTGACGGTCCAAATTCTGCGTCTTGATTAATGTTTCGCTGTCCACCTGCGCGCATATATCAACGCATACGCTGACCCGTTCATCCAATGCAGCGGTCCACCAGGCCATCAGACCACCCATCGACATGCCGAATAAAGCGATGCGGCTTTCGTCTGTGTCCTCACGCATGCTCAGGTAATCGATGGCTCTGATGCTGTCGAAGACCATCATTCCCCACATCACCCGTCCTGTCCAAAGCATTTCTTTAAATATCTCACTCTCCGTTTTGCCCCGCCTGTCTCCGAAAGCCCAATGGTCAATCGCAAGCACGGAAAATCCCAAGGCCGTCAATTCCTCGGCGAACGGCGGCGTTTGCAAGTAATCCGCTCCTTCAATCAGCTCCTCCTTTCCCCTTTCGTAACGTCCTCCGTGTGAATGACAGTAAAGCACGGCCGGCCGCTTGCCGTTCATCTGTTTCGGTTTTGCAAAATAGGCCGGTACCGCTTCAATTCCGTTTAAATCAAACAAAAGCGTTTCAAGAATAAAAGATGACTTTTCTTCAATTTTAAGAGTGCTCACATCAATGCTTTTTTTCTCCGGCAAATCGCCGAGCAGTTTGAAAAGTTGACTGCGCATCGTGTTCCCCTTTCTTTTTTCCGTTTGATTCATTAATACGATTTGAAAGGGCGTTTTACCTTTTTCCAGATGATAAGTTGACGGAAGTTCACCATAAACAAGGCGCTGGTCAGCATGATAAACAGTAATATCCAAGGTGATGAAAACAAAAGAAGCAGCGAGAAGCACCCCATGAGAAAGAGGCAGCCTATTTTGTAAACGCGACCGGATAGCAGCTTGTAAGCAGCGGCAAGACCGCACAGCGAGTTGCAGATGAAAAAGGCGTTTGCGATCAGGACCAGTGTCTCAACATTAAGAAAGTGAAACATCAGGCAGACAAAAACGACGGTATGAATGAAAAACATAAGCCCCAGTGCTGCCATCGGCTGATTTCCCCTTGATCTGCGGGCAAACAGCCCGCCGGCCTGCGATGCCACCAGCCTGGCTGCTCCGCCTGTCACCTGAAAATAAGCGCACATACAGAGAACAGCGGTGAGCACTGCGATTACCGGCAATGCAAAAGATCCGATCAACGGCGTCAGCATCATCGCCAGCTTCAATTGTCCGTTTGCAAAGAACCCCGGATCAATCCATTGAACAGCTGCCGCAGTCGCCACATATATGAGCGTTACCGTCAGGCTGCTGATCACGACGGCCCGGGGAATCGTTTTCCCGCGGTTTTTCACTTCCATGCTGTAGTTGCCGACGATTTCCCATCCGACTAATGCCCAGAACAGCAGCAGCAATCCGCGGCCAAAATCGGCAAACTGAAATGTTCCGTCTACGAGCGGCCCCTCACGAAAGTAAGGCACAGAAGCCGCGCTGCTTCCAAACAGAATGAGGGCCGCGGCAGTGGAAAAAATGAGTGCAACCATGCCGACAAATGAAAGATTAAAGCAAAGGACTACCATACAAAAGATAAAAAAAATGAAGCCGTACAGTTCAGCAGGAAATGCCGTGCCGGCCGCAAGAGAATGAATATATTCGCCGGCCGTCATTAATACGGCGGCGGGGCCGAAGCTCGCAGCCATGATAAAATAAAAGACTGCCAACTTTTTAACACGGGAACCGAACGCTTTTTCAGCCGCATAAGCAATCCCGGCATCATTCGGATACTCGACGCTCAATCTGGCAAAAATCCAGGCAAATAAAAAACCGATTCCCAACATCAACAGCCATGCAAAAATCGCATAGTCCCCCGCTGTCTGATGAATCATCGGCGGCAGCAGAATGATTCCCGACCCTAAAATAGGCCCCGTCATCAGCCCGCTTAATAATAAAGGGCCAAGCTTTTTTTCTCTCATACTGATACAATCCTTTCGCAAAGTCGTTTAAAATGATTGTAATCTTGTTTAATTCATCAGTAAAATAGATATTATCGATCTGCAACTTCGAATTTTTCGATATAAGATAAAAAAGGGGGATGACGAGATGGAGATCCGACATTTGAAAACATTCAAAACCATCGTGGATATCGGCGGTTTTACCCGTGCTGCCGATTATTTGGGATATGCGCAGTCCACTGTGACTTCGCACGTTCAAGCAATCGAACAAGAATTAAGAAAGCCGCTGTTCTACAGGCTGGGGAAAAAAATGATGCTGACAGAAGCAGGAAAACACCTTCTCCCTTATGCCGCAGAAATGGTCGAACTGTATGAAAAAGCGAGGCACATTCCGGAAAACGACCAGGAGCCGTCGGGAAACTTGATCATCGGCGCCTCGGAATCTTTAACGGTTTACAGATTGCCTGCCATTCTTCACGAATTTACTAACAAGTATCCGCAGGTCACGGTCACATTAAAGTCTTCCACGTGCTGGCAGCTGAGAGATGAATTGAAGCAGGGAAAAATCGATGTCGCTTTTCTCTTGGACAACGATCGGAAAGAAAACGACCTTCATGTTGAAAAGCTGGTCAATGAGCCGATGGTGTTCATCTTTCCCAAGGAACACCCGGCAGGACAAAAGGCCCTTGATGATTTGACTTTTACCGCAAATGAAACGTTTTTATATACGGAGCACGGCTGCAGCTACCGTGATTTTTTTGAGGAGTATTTACGTCAAAGGGGAGTCATTGCCGACCATACGATGGAATTTTGGAGTGTCGAAGCGATTAAACAGTGCGTGATGTGCGGTTTGGGCGTATCCCTTCTTCCTTTGATCACAACGCGCACTGATATCGAAGAAGGAAAGCTTCAGGGCACGCTGGTCCGCGACGCCCTGTTTTCCACTCAAATGGCTTATCATAAAAACAAATGGCTTTCTCCTGCAATGGCGGCTTTTACAGATATCGTCCGCACGAAAGCAAGAGACTGGGCACAGGCATAACGTTCCTATATCTAAATGCCTTCGGTATTCATCAGCACGATCCGCCAGCCGTCCGGATCTTCCACTGTTGCCCCTTTGTCCTTCCAATACGGATTTTCTGGCGGCACTTCGTGATGGCCCATGTCAGCGAGCCTTTTTAAAATACTCTTGATTTCCTTCTGATCAGGAATATAAAAAACGAGCAGATTGTCTTTGGTCGGTGCCGGACAAGGGCTGCCTCCGATATGGGAGGTGAATTCAAGGTGATATTGGACATTCGGCAAGCCGAACATGACGCCATGATACCCTTGATGTCCTGAAAAACCGCCAAGCTTTTTCAGGCCCAGCCCCTTTTCGTAAAACGCAACGATTTCGTCAAAACGGTCTGTAGGCCGGGCGATTCTGACCTGTACGGCGGAAAAATCGGAAAAATGCATCTTAATCATCTCCTTTTTTCCCATTTTAAGCGGTCATGGATCATTTGAAACGAAGCGAACGGCTGAAATATTTTCATCCTTTCGGCGGAATGACAGAGCTTTCAGATTATTAACAAAATCCCAAAACGGCTTATAGTTTTGGGATTTTGTCATCCTTTGTCCCGCAATCCTTGCAGTCTGGGAAAGCCGAGCATCGGAGCGGTCTTCCACAGGATGTGGTGACGGCGGTGTTAGGCGGTTAGCCGCCTGATCTTTTCTCCTATCGTAAGCACCGGCTTAGCAGGCCTGCCAACGAATGCGCGGGTTTGTCGGCACGCTGAAAAGCCCCTTCGGATTGAAGGGGCTTTTCCATTAATTTGCGACAATATTTACAAGCTTTCCAGGTACAGCAATCACTTTTCTGATCGTTTTTCCTTCGAGCTGTTCTTTTACTTTTTCATTGTTTTTCGCCAGCTCTTCAAGCTGTTCTTTGTCGGCGTCGGCTGGAACGTTCAGTTTCGCTTTCACCTTTCCGTTCAGCTGAACGACGATTTCGACTTCGTCATCAACGAGCTTTGCTTCATCATAGACAGGCCATGCTTCATACGTGATCGTTTCCTCATGTCCAAGTCGGCTCCACAGCTCTTCAGCCAAGTGAGGCGCGACAGGAGACAGCAATTTCACGAAGCCTTCCATGTATTCTTTCGGAAGCTGATCAGCTTTATATGCTTCATTGATGAAGACCATCAGCTGAGAAATACCTGTATTGAAGCGCAGACCTTCGAAATGGTCTGTTACTTTCATGACTGTTTCGTGGTAGACGCGCTCAAGCGTTTCGCCGGCTCCTTCAACGATCTTCTCGTTTAACCCGCCATTGTCATCGATGAACAGACGCCATACGCGGTCAAGGAAGCGGCGGGCGCCGTCAAGTCCTGTCGTTGACCAGGCGATCGATGCATCCAAAGGCCCCATGAACATTTCGTACAGTCGGAGCGTGTCCGCACCATGAGTCTCCACTATTTCGTCCGGATTGACGACATTGCCTTTAGATTTGCTCATTTTTTCGTTGTTTTCACCAAGAATCATTCCTTGGTTATAAAGCTGTTTGAACGGCTCTTTCGTCGGAACGACCCCGATGTCATAAAGGAATTTATGCCAGAAGCGCGCATACAATAAGTGAAGAACGGCGTGTTCCGCCCCTCCGATATACATATCGACAGGAAGCCATTCCTGTAATTTTTCAGGGGAAGCCAGTTCGTTCGGGTTTTTCGGATCGATGTAGCGCAGGAAGTACCAGCAGCTTCCCGCCCATTGCGGCATCGTATTCGTTTCGCGTCTTCCCTTTTTGCCTGTTTCAGGGTCTGTCACTTCCACCCATTCTTTAATGTTCGCAAGAGGGGACTCACCCGTTCCGCTCGGTTTGATTTCCGACGTTTTCGGCAAGATCAGCGGCAGCTCTTCTTCAGGAACAGGAGTCGATGTGCCGTCTTCCCAATGGATGACCGGGATCGGCTCGCCCCAGTAGCGCTGACGGCTGAACAGCCAGTCGCGGAGGCGGTATGTTACCTTTTTCTCGCCCTTCCCGTTTTCCTCAAGCCACTGAATCATTTTTTCGATCGCAGCCGCTTTATCAAGGCCGTTCAGAAAATCTGAATGGATGTGTTCGCCGTCGCCTGTATAAGCTTCTTTCTCAACATCTCCGCCTTTGACGACTTCTTTGATCGGCAGCCCGAATGCTGATGCGAATTCGTGGTCCCGCTCATCATGGGCAGGGACGGCCATGACCGCTCCGGTTCCGTATGTAGCCAAGACATAGTCCGCGATCCAGACCGGAATTTTTTCCCCGTTTGCCGGATTGACGGCATAAGAACCTGTGAAGACGCCTGTCTTTGTTTTGGCAAGGTCTGTCCGCTCCAAGTCGCTCTTTGATTGAACTTCTTCGATATAGGCGTCGACCGCGTCTTGCTGTTCAGGCGTCGTGATTTTTTGAACCAAATCGTGCTCCGGAGCCAAAACGGCATATGTGGCACCGAATAATGTATCAGGCCGCGTTGTGAAAACCGTAAACGTTTCGTCTGTGCCGTCGACCGCAAAATGAACATGCGCCCCTTCGGAACGGCCGATCCAGTTGCGCTGCATCTCTTTGATGCTTTCCGGCCAGTCGAGTTCTTCCAGATCTTCAAGCAGACGGTCGGCATAAGCGGTAATCTTCAGCATCCACTGCTTCATTGGACGGCGTTCTACAGGATGGCCGCCGCGTTCGCTTTTGCCGTCGATGACTTCTTCATTGGCAAGAACGGTTCCAAGCGCAGGACACCAGTTTACAGGGACTTCATCTACATAAGCGAGACCTTTTTCGTAAAGCTTTAAGAAAATCCACTGCGTCCATTTATAGTAGTCCGGATCTGTTGTATTGACTTCTCTGTCCCAATCATACGAAAAGCCGAGCGCTCTGATCTGGCGGCGGAAGTTGTCAATGTTCTGTTCGGTAAAGACGGCAGGATCGTTTCCCGTATCCAGCGCATATTGTTCCGCAGGAAGCCCGAATGCATCCCAGCCCATCGGATGGAGGACATTGTACCCTTGCATCCGTTTCATGCGGGACAAAATGTCAGTTGCCGTATAGCCTTCAGGGTGTCCGACGTGAAGGCCTGCGCCTGACGGATACGGAAACATGTCCAATGCATAAAATTTCGGTTTGGATTTATCTTCACGCGTGGCGAACGTTTTATTTTCAAGCCAATAGTCCTGCCACTTTTTCTCGATTGTTTGATGGTCAAAACTCAATTGTAAAAACCTCCTTTGAATATGAGTACGGCTTCTTTGTCTTCAAGTATGGACGGGACTGGCAGCGTTATATTCAGATTATTCTAAAATCAAAAAAACTCTCCCATCCCTAAGAAGGGACGAGAGATTTCCCGCGGTACCACCCTTGTTAGTGTGCATGGGGCACACTCACTTGATATCTGTAACGCAGATACGCGGCAGCAGCTCATCACTGCTGCAACTCTGAGGCGAGTTCGGAAGCTCATTTGATTGACTTTCACCAGCCGTCAACTCTCTGAAACAAAATGGGCTTCTTACTGCTCCTCTTCACTGTTCTTGCCGTAACCGTAATCTTATCTGTATTTTATAGAATTCTGTTCATAAGTGCAAGCAGGTTTGTATACAATGGGAATGTGCTGAAAAAAGGGTAAGAGTGAGGATCTTAATCGTGTGGAGATTTGTTTTGCCGTTCGGAGTTCTGTACATTTGCCTGCTGTTCTCTGACAAAGTCAAAGCTTCTCAATACAGCTTCACCACCGTAGCCGGCAATGATCGATAACACGACAAGCTGAATTCCAGAATCAGGTTCCGCAGATAAAACAAGCAAAATAGAAGCAACCATTCCGACAAGAATATCTTCAAAAAATCCAAGGTAAATGAATCGTTTCGTTGTTCTCGGTTTCTCGAGGCGCCCTCTTTTTTTAACGTGCCCGAGAACCCCCATAATCCCTCCAATCAAACAAGCAACCAAAACTTGATGCAGCATCTTCATCACCTTCCTAAAGCCCTTAGTTTAGTCAAGCGACTTCAGGCCATCGAGCAGCCCCCCTAGACCCCTTGCGATGATATTCGATACTACCATACAGAAAATGTGTTCTGTCTGAGAAGAAAAAAAGCTTGTTTCTTCCATTATATGTGAAGATTTGGTTGATAATCTTGATTCCTTCGATTCATTTTCATATAATTACAATTACCTATTTTTTCTATATCACTTATGCATCTGATTGAGCGGAGAGCTGCTTTTCCTTCCTGTCGTATAAAAACGCCGTTCCTATTGCGAACAGCAGCAATACGAGCAGAACCGCGAGCAAAAGCTGCATATTGAAATAATCAACCAGCATTCCGCCAAAAAGCGGCCCGATCATTCTTCCGCCGGTCGCCATACTGTTGACAAACCCTTGATAAAACCCTTCTTTTCCCCTCGGAGCGAGACGGTTGGCGATTGTCGGCACAGCCGGCCATACAAGCATTTCGCCAATGGTTAGCACAACCATCGCGGCAAGAAACGCCGGAAACCGTTCAGCGCCAAACAAAATTCCGTATGCCATCATAAAAATGACAAATCCGATCACGATTTGGTTTTTCAGCGATTCGGCAAACCGTTTCACAAAAAAACCGATCAGCGGCTGACCGAAAACAATGAGCGCCCCGTTCACTGTCCAAAGTACGCTGTACTGCCCAAGAGATATCCCCAGCTCCTGGGTGTGTGAAGCGATGGTCGAGGACCATTGCGAATAAGCGACCCAGCCGAGCAGGTAGCCCGTACATATAACCAAAAGCGCGGAGAATCTAGATTTCCCGCTGACTGAATCGGCATGATCCAAAACAGAAGACTGCATGGCTTTTTCAGACCGGATGCGTCTAAATCCGAAAATTGCAATCATGAAAAAGACGGCATACAGCATTGCATTCGCCAGAAAAACATACGTAAATGAAAAAGACGCGACAATTCCGCCGAGCGCTGAACCAACTGCCACCCCTGCATTTTGCGCCACGTATACAGCATTGAACGGCTTTCTGCCGCCTTCCGGCCAAACCGAGCCGGCCATTGCATAGCATGCCGGAAACACGATCCCTGATCCGAAACCGGCCAGTGTTAAGAAAAGAATGTATTGGAACCACTCGTGAAAAAAGACGAGGCCTGAAAGGCTCGCAAACGTGATCACAATTCCAAGTACGACCGTTTTAAATCCGCCGATTTTATCGAATAGATATCCCCCGAACAGGTTGCCCAGCACATTTGCCCCTGAGTTCAGCATCAGCACAAATCCGGCCGCTGTCAGCGACTTTCCCAAATGCTGATGGATATAGATGGTATTCAGCGGCCATAAAAAAGATGCCCCTGTGACATTGATAAACATTCCGATGACCAATAGCCATAATGTGCGCGGCATAGCGTTTCCTTCTTTCTCTTTAGCATTCCCTCTAGATTCTATTCGTTTTGCCCATTTTTTTCAATTGACACGATTTCGATTTTCAACATAAAAAACCCCCTTTTTAAAGGGGGAATTTTTTTATGATTGCGTCATCCATTTTGGCTTTCCGAAACCGGCGAATTCCCGATCGATCGCATCTTCGAAAGCTTTGGATTTTACCGCTTCTTTGAGATCTTTGGCGAATGGCTTGTCTTTGTTTTTTTCATCCACTACCACTTGATTGCGGTAGCGGTCAGGCATGTTCTCAAGCGCCAGCGCGTCCTGCAACTTCATATTAGCGGAGAGAGCGAAATTACCCGGGACAGCCGCGATATCCAGGTCATCGACCGCTCTTGGAAGATTGGCGGATTCAAGCTGTTTAAATGTCAGCTTTTTCGGATTTTCCGCAATATCCTGCACAGAGGCTTTCAATGTGTCGACATCGCTTTTCAGCCGAATCAGCCCCTGATCCTGGAGCGTTAAAAGTGCCCTGGCGGCATTGGCCGGATCGTTTGGAACAGCCACTTCCGCCCCGTTTTTGACATCGTTCAAGTCGTTATATTTGGCAGAATAGAGACCCATCGGAGCGGTCGGCACAGAAATGAGTGCAGCAAGATGTTTATTGTTTTCTTGATTGTATGATTTCATAAAAACCTCATGCTGAAACAAATTGGCGTCGAGTTCGCCTTCGCTTAACGCCGTGTTCGGCTGTACATAGTCGGTGAATTCGACCACTTCAACTTTGTAGCCTTTTTTCTCAAGTTCAGGCTGAATCGCTTTTTTGACCATATCGTAATACGGTCCTGCAGTAGCGCCTATTTTGATCGTTTTACCATCGCTTTCGGCATTGTTTCCGCATGCGGCCAGAAGCGCCATGCTCAAGGCCAGTCCCAGCACGGAAGTCCATTTTAATATCTTGTTCATGTACATCTCCTCCTCCAAAATAAAAAAAAACTCTTTCGGCGCCTGAAAGAGTTGTTCAACTTATCTTTCAGAATGCGCCTGACATTCTGCTGGATTTAGCACCTTGCTCTGCTGCAGGTTGCTGAGATTTCGCCGGGCCAGTCCCTCCATCTCTCTTTATAAGCTGCATATTCGGTTTTTTAAATGATTTCTTTATTTTACGTTTGAATATTTAGATTTGCAAGAAGTTTTTTGGTATAAACATTTTTTTCTTTTTAAGCTAAAATATAGTTATCAAACACGAAAGGAGACGAATCATGGAATCTATCATGCTGATCGGGTTTTTATCCTTTATTTTTTCCATCTGCTATCTTGTATTTCATTTGATCAGAAGAATCTTTTCTCCAGGCAAAAGTTTTTCCAGAAAACTCTTTTATCCTTGTTTTGCAGGCGGACTTCTCCTCCTGATCATCTCTGCGCCTTATTACAGTGAGGAAACATATGCCATCGATGAGACAAAAACAGAGGACCTGACAACCGAGCTTCAGGAACTGAAAACTGAACACAGCGCTGTACAAAAGGAGCAAACCGCATTAAAGCAGCAGCTCAATCAAGCAAACGAAAAACTGAAGGCAGCCAAAACGGAGAATGACACATTAAAAAAAGAAAATGAAAAACTGACAAAAGAAAAAGACTCGCTTACGAAAAAAACAAAATCACTGTCAGAAAAACTGGCTAAGGCTGAAGAAAAAAGCGGCAGTACCGAAGCCACTGTAAAAGAAAAGAACACCACCGCTCAGGCCGGAACGTCACACAGCGCGCCCTCCCCTAAGAAAAACAGCGGTGAAAGCAAACAGGAGTGCAAAATCAAAGGTAGCGTCAACCATATTTATCATACACCGGGAAGTACATATTATGACCGCACGAAAAACGTCGCCCGCTGGTTCTGCACAGAACAGGAGGCGCGTGATGCGGGGTACAGACCTCCGAAACGTTAAAAAAGCCGGCATACCGCCGGCTTTTTTCTTACAGCTCTCTTCTTAATGCTGTCAGCACGTTCGTTCTTGTCGCTTTAATGGCCGGATTCAGGCCTGAAAGAATGGCGACGCCTGCACTGATCAAGGTGGCGATGAGTACAAGGCTGACCGGAATATGCGAGAAGGTGATGCTGAGCTCTGCCGCACTCGCTTCTCCTTCTGAAACCGATGATAAAATGACAGGAATAATCTTGTTCACTAAAAAGCTGACACCGTATGAAATGATAATACCTAAAACAGATCCTAAGATGCCGATATAGGCACTTTCCAGCAGGAACATTCGGCGGATCACATTCGGGCTTGCCCCGATCGCTTTCATAATCCCGATTTCCTGCGTCCGTTCTGTAACCGCCATTGTCATCGTGTTGAAAATCCCGATCGCTGAAATCAAAACGGCAATGACTCCGACAAAGATCAGACCGATTTTAAAAGCCATGAAAAACAGATTGATGCTTTCGAGTTTTTTCGTTATTGAATCGACGTAGTAGCCTTCATCCTCCAAATCTGTTGTCAGCTGTCCGACATGTTCAAAATTATCCGCGTAAACAGAAAGCTTTTTTTCGATCGTGCCGTTGTCTTTGTCCGCCTTCAGAAATCCGGTGATGTCTTTTTGCATGTCGTTGCTGACATAGACTGTTGAATCGCTTGCCCATTCATAAGAAGGTTTTTTCGTCACTCCGACAACTTTCAGATCATATGTTTTCGCTTTCCCTTCTTCTCCTGTTTTTTCATCCATTTTTGAGATCTTTAATTCAATTGTTTTGCCGAGAATATCTTCTGCGTATCCTTTTGGTTCTTTTACTTCCTCAGCATTATTTTCCATCTGCTTTTCATAATCTTGGGCTTCTTTTTTCGTCCAGAGATTCTTCCCGAAATGGTAGCCGACGACGATTTCATTCGGTGTTTTCGCTACGCGGCCGCGATCGAGTTTAATATTGGCTTTTTGTTCAGCAGCCATGTCAGTAATCGTGATATTCGACATTTGATTGTTTGTCCTGTTGCCCAACTTTGCTTCAGCAGGTGCGAACACCTGCGTGCGCTCGATAATCGCGGACACATCTTTGCGATTTTCGAATTCTTTCAAGTCTTTCTTTTGAACTTTCTGATCGCTTTGCCCTTCTTTTCCGACAACATTTATCTCAGTCACGATTTGCTCTTTCATCAGCTGTTCAGTCAGCGATTTTTGCAGGCCGAACCCGACCGATGCGAGCACGATTAAGAATGCGCAGGCCACCGTTGTTGCGAGAATGGTCATGAATACACGCAGGCGGTTTTTCTTCATATTTCTTCTAATAAACTTCAACTGATCCTTAAACTTCAACAGTCTCTTCCCCTTTCTCTAACACGCCGTCAGATAACTGAAATTTCGTATTGGCGATCGATGCCACTTCGTCATCGTGCGTGATGATGACAAATGTAATCCCGCGTTCCCTGTTCAGCTGCCGAATGAATTCGAGAATTTCCTGTTCTGTTTCGGAGTCCAGGCTTCCTGTCGGTTCGTCGGCTAAAATGATTGACGGATTCAAAATCAAAGCGCGGGCGATGCTGACGCGCTGCTGCTGTCCGCCTGAAAGCTCATTCGGATAGTGTCCAGCGTGGTTTTCAAGGCCGACGCGGTGAAGCATCTCATTGACGCGCTGCTTCCGCTCAGACGGATGAACACCTTTTAAAGTCAGAGGCAGTTCGATGTTTTCGTAAGTCGTCAAGCTCGGAATCAGCTGAAAACTTTGAAAGATGAAGCCGAAATGTTCAAGCCTGAATGCCGCCCATTCTTTTTCGCTGTACTTTGTGACATCCGTACCGTCAATGACGATCTTACCTTTTGTCGGGGCGATATAGCCGGAAATCAAGTTCAACAGCGTCGATTTTCCGGAACCGCTCCGTCCGACAATGCAGGCAATTTCGCCTTTTTCGACGGTAAGCGAGACATCCTTTAACACTTTAATTTCATTTTCTCTCCCCTTTTTACCGACTTTAAATGAGTGGTGAATATGCTCTACACTGATCATTTGTAAATCTCCTCTCCATTATGGATTACAGCTGTTTTATTTTTTTAAAAATCAAGAAGTAACTGATTAAAAACCCGACTGCCGAACCGATCAACATACCGAAGATATAGCTGAACAGGCTAGAAGAAGTGGCTGCGCCGAATCCCCAGATGCCAAATAAAATCACGAGAATCTGAATCGGGCGATCCATTTTTCTCCAGAGAAAAAAATGTCCGTTCCGTTCAAGCTGCTGTTTGATAAAGCAAAAATAGCCGATTATATAAAACAAGATCCCCATGACCAGCGGAATCAACAGCGTAAAGGCCAAGCCGCCGTTATGGACGCCGAAACCGTCGAGGTACACAATCGGCGTTATATAATTTAAAAAATATGAATCCTGAGAAAATAAAGCAGAATTAACCCCAAAGAAACTCATGATAATCTGCAAGTTTGCCACCGGAAGGCCGATCAGCAAATAAGGCAGAATCGACGTTGAAAAAGCAACAATCATCTGGGCCAGCGGATTGCCGGTCATCGCGCCCGCCGCCATGACAAGCGAGTAGACCATAAAGCAGAATATGACCGATCCGATAAAATACTCGTGAAAGTTGACGACGTCAACCTTATACAAAACAACTAAGGCATAAGATAACAAGTAAGATAATAGCTGGGCTGTTAAAAGAATTGTAATACCAAAGAAATATTTCGTATTGAAAATGATGCCTCGCCTATAAGGGAGCCCGAGTGTGAAATCAAGCGTTCCTCTGCTCCGTTCAAACCCGATCTGGCTGAGTGCAAGCGCGACTCCGCCAATCCAGAACATTCTCATGACCCCGCTTATCTCATAATCTTTATATAAAACGCACTCTATATCGGGAAATTTTTTCTGTTCCGCAAGACATCCTTGATACTGAAAATAATCATTTAAAATCGAAAACGGTTCACTCAGCATCACCGCTGCAAACACAACTAAAAAAATCCAGAAATGCTGTTTCCACTCTTTATATAAAAGTCCGCGGTCTACCATCTTCGCTTACCTCCATACTTTGCGATGAATACTTCCTCAAGACTGACCGGAAGCTCGTTCCAAACTTTCGGAGACAAACTTTTTAGAAATTGTTTGCTCACATCGTCTGCTTTCGGAATCAACACCGTATAAAACACGCCGGTGTGATCCAAAACAGGGATTTCCCTTTCCCTGATTTTCAAATTGACATCTTCTTCAAATGCCATTTGGATTTTAATAAAATCGCCTTTCAGTTCATCAAGATCCATGATGTTCGACAATGTATTGTCTTCGAGAAAACCGATTCGGTTGCACATTCTTTCAATATCCTCAAGCCGGTGGGATGTGATGAGAATCGTCGTGTTGTTTTCAGCCACTTCATCGACCATCAGCTGGAGAACATCTTGTCTTGTGACGGCATCAATGCCGTCTGTCGGTTCATCGAGCAGGATGACCGCCGGCCGGATCGCAAATGACAAGATCAGCGACATTTGCTTTTTCAATCCTGTAGACAATTCCCTGTACTTTTTTGTTTCGGGAATATCGTAGCGGTTCATTAATTCATTAGCGTATGTAACATCAAAGTCAGGATAAATGTTTCGCAAAATATTGACGAGCTGTTTGTAATTGTATTTTTCGAAATAGGTGTTTTGAACGGGCATATAGACGATATTGCGCTTGACGAGCGGATGGTCCTTCACCTTGACGCTGCCGAAGTAGATATCTCCCTCATCAGGCAGCAGGATTTGCTGAATCAGGCGGAGAAGCGTCGTTTTCCCTGAGCCGTTTCTGCCGAGCAGTCCGAAAATCTCTCCTTCCTCAAGCTTAAAGGAGATGTTTTTGAGTATTTGTTTTCCGTCAATGGTTTTTGATACAGATTTGAGCTCAATCATTCACTTCCCCTCCTCTCACTTCTTTGTCGATTTCCGCCATCCACTCCTGCAGCTTTTTAGTGTCGATCCCAGCGTAATGCGCATCGATGATCAGCTGCTTTAACTGCTCTTTAATCATCGCAATCTTCCCTTCATCAAGCGTAACTTTCGCGTTTTCTGAAATATACGTTCCTCTTCCCCTCAACGTTTCAATTATTCCTTCCCGTTCAAGTTCTTTATAGGCTTTGCTGACAGTATTCGGGTTTGCAATGATAATGGTTGCAAGCTCTCTGACAGAAGGAAGTTTATCTCCAGGCTTGATTATCCCTTTTAAGCAAAGCTCTTTCATCTGCTGGATAATCTGCTCATAGATCGGGGTAGAGCTTCTCGGATCGATTTGAATCATCTATCTCCCTTCTTTCTCGTTCAATCTCAGGTCATTCACTTTTAAAAAAACACGTATCCCAAATTTTCTTGAATTATAAAGCCCAGCTTCGCAAGAACAAACAAGAACGAACAGGCAATGATAAACGCCACGACCACCATCGGCGTTATTTTTTTATGTTTATCACTCATGAGTATTACTCCTTTACATGTGTGTGTTAATTGTATTACTCGATATAGTACACCTAATACATTAAATACATCGTCCTTTTTTGTCAATCACTTTTTTCAAAAAAATGAACCCTTTCAAAAAGGGTTCATCTTTCATACGATCTCTGCAGAATCATATTGTTTTGAAGGGTTTGCAGCTGAAGCCTTTTGCGGTGAATTTCCTCCCTTTGTTGCTCATTGGCAAACAGCGAAAGCTTGTTTAATTCATTGACCGCGTTTTCAAGCATCAGCTGCGCATCGCTGTACTCTGTCTCATTGTAATGTTCCTGCCTGCTTGCAGTTTCAAATTGAGATAAAGCATAATCATAAGCATCTTCGCTTCTTTGGATGTGCTCTCCGACGGATTGTCTTGTAGCCAAAGAAAACCCCTCCTTAATGGAAAAATCCATCGTGATTAGTTTGGCCATCACAGCCGTGATCATTGAAGAAAATAATTGGGAATCGGTTTGTTCTTATCGTGTTTATTTGCTACAATTTTAGGATGCGTAATACTAAAAGGAGGTCCTTTTGTTTGCATCAGAACAACCCTTTTCCATATACGAACAGTGAAAAACGATATCATACATGGAATTATCATTTACGAAATCATTTCGGTCATAAAGTGTTTAAAGTCGCCCTTGACGGAGGCTTTGACTGCCCGAATCGCGACGGCACGGTCGCACACGGCGGATGCACATTTTGCAGCGCCGCAGGGAGCGGAGACTTTGCGGGAAACCGAGCCGACGATCTGCTGACCCAATTTAATGAAGTCCGCGACAGAATGCATGAAAAATGGAAAGACGGCAAATACATGGCGTACTTTCAAGCATTTACGAATACGCACGCTCCTGTCAGCGTTCTTCGCGAAAAATACGAAACGGTCCTCGGCCTCGACGGCGTAGTCGGCCTTTCAATCGCAACCCGGCCGGACTGTCTTCCTGACGATGTTGTCGAATATCTTGCCGAGCTTCATGAACGAACATACCTCTGGGTGGAACTCGGCCTTCAAACCGTTCATGAACGGACGGCTGATTTGATCAACCGTGCCCATGATTTCGACTGCTATGTAGAAGGCGTGAACAAGCTGAGGAAACACGGTATCCGCGTCTGCTCTCACATCATTAACGGGCTGCCTCTCGAAGACCGCGGCATGATGATGAAAACCGCAAAAGCGGTCGCCGATTTGGATGTGCAGGGGATTAAAATCCATCTGCTTCACCTGTTAAAGGGAACGCCAATGGTGAAGCAGTATGAAAAAGGAAAATTAACGTTCCTTTCGCAAGATGATTATGTCCAGCTTGTTTGCGATCAGCTTGAAATTCTTCCGCCGGAAATGATCATTCACCGGATTACGGGTGACGGACCGATCGAATTGATGGTCGGACCGATGTGGAGCGTCAATAAATGGGAAGTCTTAAATGCCATCAATGGAGAACTGGAAAGGCGCGGCAGCTATCAGGGGAAATGGTTCAACAAAGAGAAAGAAGGCATCGCCACATGAAGCTCAAAAAGATCCTCCCGTATGCGAAAGAACTGCTGAAAACAGCCGCAGGCGAAGGAGACATCGTCATTGATGCGACAATGGGAAACGGACATGATACGTATTTTTTAGCAGAACTTGTCGGTGAAAACGGACATGTCTATGCCTTTGATATTCAAGAAACAGCTCTTATGAATACTGCCGAAAGACTTGGAAACGAGTACAAAGACCGGGTGACATTGATTCAAAAAAGCCATGATGAGCTCATCACTTCGCTTCCTGACGACATCTCAGGCAAGGTGGCAGCAGCTGTGTTTAACCTCGGGTATCTTCCGGGAAGCGACAAATCGGTGACGACAAAAAGCGATTCAACCATCGCCAGCATCAAGCAGCTTCTCAAAATCCTGAAAAATGAGGGGCTGATCGTTCTGGTCGTCTACCATGGCCATCCCGAAGGAAAGCGGGAAAAGGACGCCCTGCTCGAATTTTGCACATCACTCGACCAAGATACTGCCCGCGCCCTCTGTTACCAATATTTAAACCAGCGAAACGATCCGCCTTTTATCATTGCGATTGAAAAGAAAATAGCGGCTCAAAAATGATATCTTGAAAATCCTCCATTAGGAGGATTTTTTTCATCCAAACATAATGTAAGCGATATCAAAATAAAATATAAGAAATTTTTCGCAATTTTCTAAAAAGAAAAGGTGTTTCACTCTTTGTCACGAAATTATTGAAAACTCATGTAAAATACGGAGGGATTTCGCTTTGAAAAAATTTATCGCTTATCAAATTTTGATCGCACTCGCCATTGGAGCAGTGATCGGACACTTTTTCCCTGATTTCGGAATGGCGCTGCGCCCCGTCGGAGACGGATTTATCCGCTTGATTAAAATGATCGTCGTTCCGATCGTTTTTTCTACAATCGTCATCGGAGCGGCCGGAAGCGGAAGCATGAAAAAAATGGGCAGTCTCGGCATCAAGACGATTATTTGGTTTGAAGTGATTACGACGTTCGTGCTCGGACTCGGGCTGCTTTTGGCTAATGTGCTAAAGCCCGGCGTCGGCCTTGACCTCTCCCATTTGGCCAAAAAAGATATCGGCGAGCTCTCAGGCTACACGGAAAAAGTGGTCGATCTTAAACAAATGATCCTCGATATTATTCCTACCAACATCGTTGACGTCATGGCCAGAAATGATTTGCTTGCCGTGATCTTCTTTGCGATATTGTTCGGCGTCGCAGCTGCCGGGATCGGCAAAGCCTCAGAGCCTGTCATGAAATTTTTTGAGTCTGTTGCCAATATCATGTTCAAACTGACGCAGATGGTTATGGTTACAGCCCCTATCGGCGTGCTTGCTCTTATGGCCGCATCCGTCGGGCAATACGGCATCGAACTCCTGCTTCCTATGTTAAAATTAGTCGGCACTGTTTTTCTCGGACTGTTTCTCGTTCTTTTTGTTTTATTTCCGATTGTCGGTCTTATTTTTAAAATTAAATACTTCGAAGTCCTGAAAATGATTTGGGATTTGTTTCTGATCGCGTTCTCCACTACGAGCACAGAAACAGTCTTGCCGCAGCTGATGGACCGCATGGAGAAATACGGCTGCCCAAAACGGGTCGTTTCCTTTGTGGTTCCTTCAGGCTTATCGCTGAATTGTGACGGCTCCAGCCTATATTTATCTGTCGCTTGTATCTTTTTGGCGCAGGCTTTCAATATAGACATGAGCATTTCACAGCAATTGCTCATGATGCTCGTGCTAGTGATGACAAGCAAAGGGATCGCCGCCGTTCCATCTGGCTCGCTCGTCGTCCTTCTGGCTACCGCCAACGCAGTCGGCCTTCCCGCTGAAGGAGTCGCGATTATCGCGGGAGTGGACCGCGTGATGGACATGGCGCGAACAGGCGTGAACGTGCCGGGTCATGCTGTCGCCTGCATCGTTGTTTCAAAATGGGAAAAAAGCTTCCGGTATAATAAGCGTTTTGTACTTGAAAAACAATACCGGATGGAAAGCTTGTAAACGGCAAAAGCTCAAGCCGATGAACGGTTTGAGCTTTCCTTTATGAACTTTTCATCCACGGCATTTTTTGAATTTTGCGGTAGGCCCTTCCGTTGATATAGAAGAAGTAGGAAGTTTTTCCGCTCGCTTTAATAAGGCGCTTCGCCAGCCGGCCGATTTCCTTTTGACCCGCGACCTTATCGTCTGATAAATAAACACCCAGAAGACCTCTGTTGATCAAACGGTGAAAGTTTTCGTGCGGAATCCCGCGCAAATGTTCATCCGCCATTTCGATGAAATATTCGAGCCTTTCCATCATATCTGAATGTGATGGGTAATACGTGCAGAAATTCAAATCTCCGCCGATTAAGTCTTCCTCCTGGTCAATTAAATAATCGAGCAGGATGTGCAGTCCCTGTATGTACGGAAAATAGCTGTCGCGGATCTTTCCGGCCATCGATTCAGTAAAATCGGAACGGACGGAATACGATACGAGGCAGAAGATGCCGAGCGTTGAACCCGCACAGGCTGAGAACTCGTACCATTCCATTTTCGGCAAGGCCGATCTATAATTCTCAAACCACGCTTCGAGCCGGGGGACACGCTCATGCTCCACAACGTGTTTATGAACTTGCAGATCGCAGTAATAGCTGCAAAGCTCAAGCAGGTGCTGCTTGATCAGATCATAGTTCTCAATTTCCGCAAGCACGTCTTGGCACGTTTTCACTAAGTCGTGCAAATAGCCTTGATCATCCTGGTCTTCCCTGAACCGGTAATAGTTCTTCAATTCAGCCCCGACGGTCAGCGCGTCTTTCATTGACTGATGAAGCATGGAAAAATCATCCGGGTCAAGCGAGGTGCTCCGGTCGCATAGATTGTCGAGATAGTCGCTTATCGTCTGATACGCCGTAATAAACCGGATCGACTGCTCGATTTTGTCGCCTGAAAGGAGGGCCATAATGCCGCCGCCTTCACAGTGAAAGGTTTTATCCCTGATGCTGGCTTTCGCCTGCGTTTTCAGCTCGGGATTTTGAATCGTTTCAGCTTTTCGTTTCCACTTGTCCAACTCCTGATGAACAAGGGGAAAAACTTCTCTGTATACTTTAGCCATTAATCCAAAAGGATGCTCCGGTACTGCCAAAGAATGCACCTCCATTATGTCATATACTGTTCCACAAACGCTCTGGCCGCTTTAAAAACGTCTTCCCGCTCAGGCTCATTAAAAATTTCGTGGTATAAGCCCTCCCATTCCCTGTACGTCTTATTGTGAGAAGCAAGCTCGTTAAACCACTTGACGACCATTTTTTTGTCGACAAGCCAGTCTGTGCCCGCCTGCATGACAAAGAGCGGGATGTTGAGAAAGGCGTCCGTCGGCTCCATCGCGCTTTTCAACGCTTTTAACATTTCTTGATACCATCTGACAGAAACTTTTGTGATATATAATGAATCGTTGATGTCCATTTCGATGACTTCTTTGTTTCTCGTCGCTTTATCAGGCGTGATCCCGGATTCAAACCGCATGGACGGAGCCAAAACGTTTAGCCCTTTGGAAATCCAGTCCAAAAATTTGTTCGGCTTTAATTGCAGCCCGAGACAAGGGGATGATAAAATGAGACCGGCAATGCCGCTTTGCTGCTGCTTAAACCACTCGATCGCGATCAGGCCGCCCATGCTGTGCCCGAGCATAAATACAGGCAGTTCAAATGCTTTCGCCCTGGCGACCCATTTGTCCACTTCATCAATATATTCTTGAAACGAGCGTATATGTCCTCTTTCTCTTGTCGAAGTTCCCTGTCCGGGCAAATCCCCCATGACGACATTAAACCCGGATGAACGCCACATTTCGGACAGCCATTTATACCGCCCGTGATGCTCACATGCACCGTGAATGATGACGATTGAAGCAACAGGTCTTTCCGCTTCCATGCACCACATGCTGACCACCTCACACAATTTTATAAATGAAAGGATGAAACCAATGATCTACCCTTATAAAAAAACGGAACCCGTTATTCATGAAACGGCGTTTATCGCCGACAACGCGGTCATCACCGGAGATGTAACAATCGGAGAGCAATCAAGCATCTGGTTCTCTTCGGTTATCCGCGGCGATGTCGCCCCGGTCAGGATCGGAAAAGGCGTGAACATTCAAGACCTTTCTTGCCTGCACCAAAGCCCTGAGCGCCCTCTTGTGATTGAAGACGGTGTGACGGTAGGCCATCAGGTTACACTGCACAGCTCCGTGATACGAAAGCATGCCCTTATCGGAATGGGGTCGGTTATTCTTGACGAAGCGGAAGTCGGGGAAGGCGCTTTTATCGGGGCAGGCAGTCTTGTCCCGCCTGGCAAAAAGATCCCGGCCGGGCACCTCGCATTCGGCAGGCCCGCTAAAGTCATCCGCCCGTTAACCGACAAGGATAAACAGGAAATGGAAAGAATTCGCAAAGAATATATTGAAAAAGGACAATACTACAAATCCTTGCAAAAAAAAGATTAGCTTTGCTACAACTTTACCATTTTTCCACCGATAATTTAAGCAATAACCTTTTCGGCCGCACGCGTCTGCGGCTTTTTTCTTTTCCGAAATCTTTACAAATACTTATCATTTGCTAAACATTCATTTTTTACAATAAACATGAAGCAGCCATTCATGTAAAGGGGGTTATGACATTTGAATAAACTGATGGTCGGCATCTACAACTTTGAATGCCGGGTCTTCCTCGGTATGAACAGCTTATTTCACCAAAAAGCACTAAACCGTTACTTTCGTTCCTCAACACATCTGGGAGGGGCATTCTGCACGATTTCCGCTAGCCTGTCTCTCTTGCTGTTCGGATCCGGAAGTGTTCGTACAGCGGGGATCGCCAGCGCCATTGCACTTTTGGTCAGCCACCTTCAAGTCATGCTGATCAAAAAGCTGTATCCAAGAAAGCGGCCGTATTTAACGCTAAAGGAAACACAGGTTTTGCAAAATCCGCTCAAGGATCATTCTTTTCCATCCGGCCATACGACCGCGGCATTTTCCGTCATTACACCGCTAATGATATTCTTTCCGATACTCGCGCTTTTATTAATTCCGGTAGGCATCAGTGTGGGACTCTCCAGAATTTATCTCGGTCTTCATTATCCTTCGGACGTTCTGGCAGGCACGGCCCTCGGGGTATCAGTCGGAACTTTGTCGGCGCTGGTCTTCTAAGCCGGCCGTTTCTTCCAAAGCGTCACTGATTTTTTACATCACAGACAGGAGGGGAAACGATGAAAATTGCGATATTTACGGACACTTTTACACCGGATGTGAACGGATGCGCCAGAACGCTGAAAAGGTATACGGATTATCTTGAAAAAAACGGGATGTCCTATAAAGTATTTGCGCCGGAAAGCACGCATGAAACACAATTTTCGAGCCGCATCCGCCGTTTTACGAGCATGCCGTTCTTCTTATACCCCGAGTGCAGAATCGCTCTTCCTAATCTCATCAAAATGAAATCAGAACTCCGCGAATTCAATCCCGATCTCATTCACATCGCGACTCCTTTTAATATCGGCCTGGCAGGGCTCAAGCTTGCGAAGAAATGGAACATCCCTGTCGTAGGCTCTTACCATACCGATTTTGACCAGTACCTTTCATATTATGATCTTCAAATGTTTTCCAAACTATTATGGAAATATATGCACTGGTTTCATAAAGATTTTCGAAAAATTTTTGTCCCTTCGCGCGAAACGTTTATGCAGCTCAAAGCCAAACAATTCAGGAACCTCTCCATCTGGAAGCGCGGCGTGGACTGCTCGCTGTTCAGTCCGGCGCATCAAACCGAACACATCCGCAAGCGATACGGCATAAAGGAAACCTATATCCTCAGCTATGTCGGAAGGCTTGCACCTGAGAAAGATTTGGAGACGCTGCTCAAGATCGCAAGTCACCCCAATTTGAAAGATGGCGTCCACTGGCTGATCGCGGGAGACGGCCCGTTAAAAAAAGAGCTTGAGAAGCGGGCTCCCCTCAATATGACTTTTGCCGGCTATGTCAAAGGAGAAGAGCTGGCAAGCATTTATGCAAGCTCAGATTTGTTCGTCTTTCCTTCTCCGACGGAAACCTTCGGAAATTCCGCGCTTGAAGCGCTCGCCTGCGGGACGCCTGTTATCGGGGCAGATTCCGGCGGCCTGAAAGACTTTATACAAAACGGAAGAAACGGTTTTCTTTCCGAACCTGGAAATCCGGATGCATTCACCGAAAATATATTGCGCGTCCTCTCCAATGTGCCGTTAAAAAAACGGATGTCATACGATGCGAGAAGCTATGCCCTTACCCAGTCGTGGGAAGTGATTTTTGACAATCTCTTCTCCGAATGTGAACGTGTGCTAGCAGATTTATCAGCTGAAAAACCGGCATAAAAAAAGAAGGTTTTCGATTAACGAAAACCTTCTTTTTTCACTTAAACGATAATGACTTCTTTTGGCTGATGGTTCAGTTCTTCCGGTACAAAGCGCTTTTCAACGAAAATGCTGTGCCAGATCATAAAGATGAGAACCGTCCAGATTTTGCGGCTGTTATCCGCTTTGTTGGCGCAGTGGTCTTCAAGAAGCTGAAGCACGTAATCTTTATGGATATATGCGTCTGTCTCGCTCTCTTTAATGATGTTCACGGCCCAGTCATGCATTTCGTTTTTCAGCCAGTGGCGGATCGGCACAGGGAACCCTAGCTTTTTGCGGTTTAAGACATGATCTGGAACGATGCCTTCCGCCGCTTTTCTAAGCAGATATTTTGTCGTGCCGTTTTTCGTTTTCAGCTCTTCCGGAATTTTGGAAGCCGCTTCAAATACGACTTTGTCCAAAAACGGAACGCGGAGTTCCAGTGAATTGGCCATCGTCATTTTGTCGGCTTTCAGCAAAATGTCACCGCGCATCCATGTGTGGATATCGACATACTGCATTTTGTTAATTTCGCTGTAGGACTTGCTTTCTTCAAAATATGGCTTTGTCACGTCACAGTAAGAGAGGTTGCTGTCATACTGGCGAAGAAGTTTTGATTTCATGCCTTCTTCAAAAATCTTTGCGTTGCCGATATATCTCTCTTCAAGAGGTGTACAGCCCCTCATTAAAAAGCTTTTCCCTTTCATTCCTTCCGGCATCGCTGAAGCTACGTGCAGAAGCATCTTTTTCAGCGGGGACGGAATTCGTTCAAACGGCTTTAATGAAAGCGGCTCCCGGTAAATATTGTAACCGCCGAACAACTCATCTGCTCCTTCTCCGGACAAAACAACCGTAACTTGCTTCTTCGCTTCCTTCGCGACAAAATACAAAGGAATTGCAGCAGGGTCTGCCAACGGATCATCCAGATGCCAGACGATCTTTGGAAGCTCGTTCATATATTCTTCAGGGGAAATGATCGCGCTGAAGTTCTCCACGCCGACCCTATCAGCGGTTTCTTTCGCAACGTCAACTTCGCTGAAGCCTTCATGTTCAAAGCCGACAGAGAACGTTTTTAAGTTGGGATGAAATTGCTTTGCCACCGACACGATAAAAGAAGAGTCGATGCCTCCGGAAAGGAAGGAACCTACAGGTACATCGCTTCGCATATGGACTTTTACGGAATCAAAGATCGCGTCTCTTACTTCCTGAACAAGCTTGTCTTCTTCGGTCTGAACAGGCTTGAATTGAACTTTCCAGTATGTTTTAAATTGAATATCCTCGCCCGGGCGGACAGTAAACTGATGGCCCGGTTCTACTTTTTGCACCTTTTTGTCAAGCGTCTCAGGCTCTGGTACAAATTGGAATGACGTATACTGCTGAAGCGCTTTTTCATTCAATTCCAAATCGGCATCAACAGCCATCAGGCTCTTTCTTTCTGACGCAAAATAAACATGGCCGTCCGTTTTCGTAAAATAGAGCGGCTTAATGCCGAACGGATCGCGCGCTCCGTATAGGAGCTGTTCTTTTTTATCCCAGATTAAAAAAGCAAACATTCCGCGCAGCTTGGAAGCAGCTTCCTGTTTGTAGTGGCGGTAAGTCGCAAGCAAAACTTCCGTATCTGAATCGGTTTTGAACTCGTATCCTTTTGAAATAAGTTCGTCTTTCAGTTCTATATAGTTATAGATTTCTCCATTAAAAATAATCCAATAGGAATCATCTTCATAAGACAGAGGCTGTCCTCCGTTTTCCACATCGATGATGCTGAGCCTTCTAAATCCGAAGCCTACATGCTCATCATGATAGTACCCATCATCGTCCGGACCGCGGTGTACAATCATTTCATTCATTTGTTTAATCAGTTCTTCCTGGGCTGCTGTCTCGGATGATGGGCGATGATTGAATACCCCTACAAATCCACACATAGTATTGCCTCCGATTTTTTAAATTTCGTGCAGAAATCAAAGTCTGCTTCTTGATTAGACAAGTGTTTAAAGAAAAACGTTTCACATCCGCCCGCTTTTTGCCATCGAAAAACAAAGCCGCTTATGAAAGCGGCTATGCGGTTGTTATTCTCCTAATGCATCTTTCTTCAGCTGATCTGCTTTGTCTGTGCGCTCCCAAGGCAGATCGAGGTCGAGGCGGCCGAAATGTCCGTAAGCTGCCGTTTGTTTGTAAATCGGACGGCGAAGATCGAGCATTTTAATAATGCCGGCAGGTCTTAGATCAAAGTTTTTGCGAACCACTTCGATCAATGTTTCTTCACTGGCTTTGCCTGTACCGAATGTATCGATTGAAATGGATACCGGCTGTGCGACACCGATCGCGTAGGCAAGCTGCACTTCACAGGAATCAGCAAGGCCTGCGGCGACGATATTTTTCGCTACATATCTCGCAGCATAAGCTGCAGATCTATCAACCTTTGTCGCATCCTTACCGGAAAACGCTCCGCCGCCGTGACGGGCATATCCGCCATAGGTGTCAACGATGATTTTGCGTCCTGTTAAACCGGCATCCCCCTGCGGTCCTCCGATAACAAAACGGCCCGTAGGATTAATGAAGTACTTCGTGTTTTCATCGATCAGCTCTTTTGGCACTACCGGGTTGATGACGTGCTCTTTCAGATTGCGCTGAATTTGTTCAAGCGAAATCTCAGGGTGATGCTGAGTCGAAATGACAATTGTATCGATGCGAATCGGCTTGTTGTTCTCATCATACTCAACAGTTACCTGTGTCTTTCCGTCCGGACGAAGATACGGCAGAATTTCCTCTTTGCGGACTTCTGTCAAACGGCGAGACAATTTATGAGCAAGCGAAATCGGCAGAGGCATAAGTTCCTTTGTTTCGTTGCAGGCAAAACCGAACATTAAACCTTGGTCTCCGGCTCCGATCGCTTCAATTTCAGCGTCGCTCATTGCTCCTTCACGCGCTTCAAGCGCCTGGTCGACTCCCATTGCAATATCTGGCGACTGTTCATCTATAGACGTTAAGACCGCGCAAGTTTCGGCATCAAAACCGTATTTTGCACGTGTGTAGCCAATTTCTTTAATCGTTTCGCGGACTGTTTTCGGAATATCGACGTAAGTGGACGTCGTGATTTCACCGCTTACCAGCACCAATCCGGTTGTCACAGATGTTTCACAGGCAACGCGGGCATTCGGATCTTTCTTTAAAATTTCGTCTAATATACTATCCGAAATCTGGTCGCAAATTTTGTCCGGATGTCCCTCCGTAACTGACTCTGATGTAAATAACCGACGGTTTTTGCTCATTTATGTTTCCTCCTGTATATGAAGATCAGCCGTGATCTTAAGTATGATACGGATCTCGTCCCTCTTGATTATATGACGATACTCGGGCTTCATACGCTCTCGTTTTGAAACAATTTCCATATGCTATTCTTGACGAGATTCTAAGTCAAAATTCCTCTTAATAGAATTTTTCCTGACTGGCTGCCCGGCTAGACCTTTCACGTCCTGTGAAAAACGCCCAGTACCTTCCTCCTGCTTGATACTCGGCTAAAACCTTTCACGTCCTGTGAAAAACGCCCAGTACCTTCCTCCTGAAGGCAGTTTTTTTAGCAATTTTTGGATCTCGATTTATGCAATAAAAAAACCTTTTCCTATTCGCTGAGGAAAGGGTCTGGTATTGCGTGCCTTTCACTCTTATCGCTCAAGGTATTGAACACCTTGCATCAGGTTAGCACCGTAGTTGTCTCAGAAACTGTTTTTTTCCATTAATAAGAGAAACCGGTTGCTGGGTTTCATTGGGCCTGTCCCTCCACCAGCTCGGGATAAGAGTATCCGCTCAATGAAATATCTTATCTTAAAATGGCTTGTTATGTCAATATCGGCCGCAATAAATTTAAACTTGTCTTTCGAGAAAAAACCCGAACGAAAAATGAAGAAACGGTATAGACTATAAGAGTAAATGTGTTATACTAATTCTACATTAATGTTATACACATTAAAAAACACGCAAAGGAAGGTTTTTTATGAATTCTGTAGATTTAACAACTGACTTACAAACGTTATTAATGGGCGAAAACGTTCAGCTGAACTTATCCGTTCCCCTTTTGGTTGAAAAAGTCCTTGAACGCAAAGAAGGAGTCTTAACATCTTCCGGAGCCGTGCGGGCTACAACCGGTACATACACCGGCCGCTCGCCAAAAGACAAATTCATTGTGGAAGAAGCGAGCACAAAGGACAAAATCGATTGGGGCGCAGTAAACCAGCCGATTTCAGAATCCGCCTTTGACCGGCTGTACACAAAAGTGCTCAGCTATTTAAAGGAACGCGATGAATTGTATGTATTTGAAGGGTTTGCAGGAGCAGACGAAAAATACCGGCTTCCGATTACAGTTGTCAACGAGTTCGCCTGGCACAACCTGTTTGCAAGACAGTTGTTCATCAGACCTGAAGAACATGATAAAAAACCTGAAGAACAGCCGTTTACGATTCTTTCCGCTCCGCATTTCAAAGCCGATCCGCTCATTGACGGGACCAGATCTGAAACATTTATCATCGTGTCGTTTGAAAAGCGTACGATTTTAATCGGAGGCACCGAATATGCCGGAGAGATGAAAAAATCGATTTTTTCTATTATGAATTATCTTCTTCCTGAACAAAACATTTTACCGATGCACTGTTCGGCAAACATTGGCGAGGAAGGCGGAACAGCTCTCTTCTTCGGATTGTCAGGCACAGGCAAAACGACGCTTTCCGCCGATCCGAAACGGAAGCTGATCGGTGACGACGAACACGGCTGGTCCAGCACAGGCGTTTTCAACATTGAAGGAGGCTGCTACGCCAAGTGCATTAACTTAAGCAAAGAAAAAGAACCGCAGATTTACAATGCGATCCGCTTCGGTTCCGTTCTTGAAAATGTCGTGGTTGACGGCAAAACCGGGGAGCCGGACTATTCCGACGCATTCTATACGGAAAACACGAGAGCGGCTTACCCGATTGATGCGATTGACAACATCGTCAAGCCGAGCATCGCAGCACACCCGCAGACCATTGTATTTCTGACGGCAGATGCTTTCGGCGTGCTTCCTCCGATCAGCAAGTTAACGAAAGAACAAGCCATGTATCATTTCCTGAGCGGATATACAAGCAAGCTCGCCGGCACCGAACGCGGGATCACCGCTCCTGAAGCCACATTCTCGACCTGCTTCGGTTCCCCGTTCCTTCCGCTCCCTGCACATGTGTACGCTGAAATGCTCGGAAGAAAAATCGATGAACACGGCGTCAGCGTCTTTCTCGTCAATACAGGCTGGACCGGCGGCGGATACGGAACAGGGGAAAGAATGAGCCTTGCTTATACGAGAGCGATGGTTCAGGCTGCGATAGAAGGAGAACTGGATAACGCCGAAATGAAGACTGACCGCATTTTCGGACTTCATTCACCGGTCCATGTTCCGGGTGTGCCTGATCAAGTGCTTGACCCGGCTAAAACTTGGACAGATGAAAACGAATACGAGGAAAAAGCGATCCACTTGGCGAATGCATTCAAAAAGAATTTCAAAAAATTCTCTAATACCGAAAACATTGAAAAAGCCGGAGGACCGCTCGTATAACTCAACCCGCTTGCAGCAGCGCAGGTATTCTGCGCTGCTGCAGTTTATTAAAAATCCGCTTCGCCTGTCAGCGGCCGATGCCATTTTCTGGACAATGATTAAAACGACAATCAAGCACGGCCTGTGATAAAACGCTTCCAATTTGCGGCTGTTATTATTTGAAAATACAGACTTTTTTTATTTTTAACAAAAGAAATCTTTCATATGATAATATGATAAAAACATTTGTATATATCAGGAGGACACATCTATGAAATTTGGATTACTGCCGAGAATTATGACGGCAATTGTTCTTGGTGTTATCGTCGGAAGCTTTGCTCCGCTTTGGTTTGTCAAAACAGCCGCTACTTTCAATGATATTTTTGGAAACTTCATTAAATTCGTCATTCCTTTTATTATTATCGCTTTTATTATTCCCGGCATCGGACAAATCGGCCGCGGCGCCGGAAAAATCCTTGGCATTACAGCAGGTATCGCCTACACGTCAACCATTTTTGCCGGCCTCCTGGCGTACCTTGTCGGATCAAATCTTCTCCCCGCGATCATTTCCGGCCATCAGCTGCAGGAATTTAAAAATCCGGAAGAAGTTTTGCAAGCAGGATTTTTCACCATTGAAATGACGCCGTTTATGAGCGTGATGAGCGCACTGATTTTTGCTTTCATCATGGGAATCGGAATCGCTTATCTGCCCGGAAAAACATTAAAAAACGCATTCGATGAATTTCAAACGATCGTTGAAAAGCTGATATCATATATTATTATTCCGTTACTGCCTGTTCATATTTTCGGTATTTTCACCAATATGACGTTCGGCGGTCAGGTGCAGACAATCTTATCCGTATTTGCTAAAGTTTTCGTGATGATTATCGTGCTTCACCTCGTCATACTTTTGATTCAGTACTCCGTTGCGGGCGCTGCAAACGGCAGAAATCCGCTGTCGCTGTTGAAAATCGTGGCGCCGGCATACTTCACTGCGCTCGGCACACAATCGTCAGCGGCAACGATTCCCGTCACGTTGAGACAAGTCAGAAAAACGGGAGCAAGCCAAAAAGTGGCTGACTTCGCCGTTCCGCTCCTGGCCAATATTCATTTGTCAGGTAGCACGATTACACTGACGAGCTGTGCAATGGGCGTAATGATTCTAAACGGTCAAACACCGACTTTTTCGATCATGATGCCGTTCATTTTAATGCTTGGCGTCACAATGGTCGCAGCGCCCGGTGCCCCGGGGGGTGCCGTTATGGCCGCGGCCGGACTGCTGCAGTCGATGCTCGGCTTTAATGAAACCAGCGTATCATTGATGATCGCACTTTACCTTGCTCAGGACAGCTTGGGTACAGCAACGAACGTGACAGGAGACGGCGCTCTCACCATGCTGATTCACAGGCTGACTTCCAAAAAAGGAATCGGAAAAGAGGAAGATGTGCCTGCATAATACAGAAAAGCCAAGGACGCTATCCGCGCCTTGGCTTTTTTTAATTCGTCGAATTTAATGATACGAGCCTGTATGTTAAATGAGTCCGTCCGTCTGACCATTCAAGGCGCTCCGCCTGCGCGGTGCCGGTAATGTCGCCCCGCTTAGTCTTTCTGACTTCAAGCGGCACATGAAGAGGGTAAACCCGATAACCTTCTTTTTCAAGTGTAAACACATTTTCCTCAACCCGTGTTTCTTTTCCTTTTGTCACAATCATTGTATTAAATTCAACTGGCATTCCCACCTAAAGTCCCCCTCCTTTTCTCTTTTCTTTTAGTTTACCATAACTTGTCCAAGGCCGGCTTTTCATCCATTGAGACAATTCTCTTACAATCCGCCTATTTTCCCGCGGAGGAAAATAGTGGGTATATCGACTGAAATACCACGTATCCACAGACTTGTTTCTTTGCAGAAGTTCGCGTTCTAGACGCCGCGCATGCTCGATGGAGACATTTTCATCGTTTGCTCCGTGGATCAAAAGCACGGGCGCTTCGATCTTCTCCAGCTCGTCAAAAGGCGTCCTCCATTCGTACGCTTCAGGAACCTTTTCAGGCGTCCCGCCGATGACCCGCTTCATCATCCGCCGCAAATCTTTGCGTTCGCGATAGGTCATAACCATATCGCTGACACCGCCCCAAGACACAAACGAAGCTGCAGCTTCTTTCATTTCGATTGCCGTTAAGATACCCATGATCCCGCCGCGGGAAAAGCCAAAAATGTGTACGCGTCCATCTTTTACCAGGTCATGCTTCTGCAGAAGACGAAAAGCGGCAAAAGCATCTTCCCGGTCATCACCCGCAAAGTCTTCATCGCCTTCTCCTCCTTGATTGCCTCTGTAAAACGGAGCAAGAACGACAAAGCCCTGTGAAGCGAACTGGACGATTCGGCCCGGTCTGACCATCCCGACGTTTTTAATTCCGCCGCGCAAATACAAAAATCCGTCATAATGTCCGGGAGCGGCCGGTTCCGCCAAGAGCCCCTTAACCTTGAGTCCTTGTGAAAGGTATGTGACGGAAAACAGACGCACCTTTTTGTTCGGCGATGGAAACCTTCTTTTTTCTAACCACATTCATCACGTCACCTCTTTTTTAATCCGCAGCTGCCCCTCACACCTGTTTAGTATATAACATAAACTATTTTATGCCGAAAATAACCGAAATCAAAGGAGGGAAATCGGTTTGAAGCGTTTCTTTTTTACCATATTATCCTTCATTATGATGCTGTTTATCCTCGCTTCATGCGGCGGTCAAAAGCCCGAAAAGATCCGTCTCGCGGAAGTGACCCGTTCCGTTTTCTATACGCCTTTATATATCGCCTTGTCTGAAGGTTTGTTTAAAGAAGAAGGCCTTGATGTTGAACTGAAAACGACATGGGGTGGAGATAAAACGATGACTGCCCTTCTGTCAAACGGTGCCGATATTGCGCTTGTCGGCTCGGAAACGTCAATATACGTGAATGCCCAGGGCGCAAGCGATCCGGTGATTAATTTTGCACAGCTTACCCAGACGGACGGAACATTCCTCGTCGCCAGGAACGATGCGGGGCATTTCAGCTGGGATGATTTGAAAAACAAAACGTTCCTTGGCCAGCGCAAAGGCGGAATGCCGCAGATGGCGGGCGAATTTGTCCTGAAACAGAAAGGCATTGATCCCAAAAAGGATGTGGACCTGATCCAAACGATTGATTTCGCGAATATCGCAAACAGCTTTGCATCTGGTACAGGCGATTATGTTCAATTATTTGAACCCCAGGCCTCCATTTTTGAAAGAGAAGGCATCGGCCGCATTGTCGCCTCCTTCGGAAAAGAATCGGGCCGAATTCCATATACGACATTCATGGCTAAACAAAGCTACTTAACAAAAAACGAAGAAGCGGTCGAAAAGTTCACCCGCGCGGTTTACAAAGCGCAGCAGTGGGTAGAGACGCACTCTGCAAAAGAAGCTGCCGAAAGCATTCAAGATTATTTTAAAGATACCGAGCTTTCAATCATTGAATCTTCAATCGAACGGTATAAACAACAACGGTCTTTTGCCCTTGAGCCTGTTTTGGCTGAAAAAGAATGGAACCAGCTTCAAACCATCATGGATGAAGCCGGCGAGCTGCCGAAGCGCACCCCTCATCAAGAGCTGGTCAATACAAGGATCGCCGAAAAGGTCACAAAAAATCACTAGGAGGTGGCCGCAGTGTCTTTTTTGCAAGTTCAGGATGTCACACATACTTACTTTTCATTAAAGGAAAAAACAGCAGCGCTGGAAAACGTCAGCATTGAAGTCGAAAAGGGCGAATTTGTTTCGTTTCTCGGCCCAAGCGGATGCGGCAAAACAACACTTTTATCGATCATCGCCGGCATCGTTTCCCCCACGGAAGGACGCATCTTGGTGGAAGGGCGCACGCCTGACGAAGAGGATCGGCACATCGGTTATATGCTCCAGCAGGATTATTTATTTCCCTGGAAAACCATTGAGGAAAACGTCTTAATCGGTTTGCATATTTCCAAAAAATTCGGACCTGAAACAAAGGAGACCGCTCTCGGCCTGCTGAAAAAATTCGGGCTTTACGAGGTTGAAAAAAAGTATCCAAAAGAGCTCTCAGGCGGTATGAGACAAAGGGCGGCGCTTGCCCGCACACTCGCTGTCGACCCCGATATCCTCCTGCTTGATGAACCTTTTTCAGCCCTTGACTATCAGACAAAACTAAACCTCGAAGATTTGGTGTTCAACACGTTAAAGACGTATCAAAAAACAGCGGTGCTCGTGACTCATGATATCGGTGAAGCGATCGCGATGAGCGATCGGATATTGCTATTTTCAAAGCAGCCGGGCACCATCCATAAAACATTTGCCGTTCCTGAAGCGATCAGGAAGCTGACACCGTTTGAAGCGAGACAGGAACCGGAATTTCAGCCCCTCTTTCAGAACATATGGAAGGAGCTCAATGACCTTGAATAACAAACATCTGAAATCAAAAATTGACTTCCTTCATGAGGATTTTTTAAAGGAGCAGCAAGCCGAAAAAAGGCGGGTCCGCTTTTATCAAATCGTGATTTTCATCGTTTTCTTTTCACTGTGGGAGACCGCAAGCCGTCTGGCGTGGATCGATCCGCTGATCTTCAGCTCTCCTTCAGCCGTCTGGGCGCTTTTCCTCGAAAAGATGGGAGACGGATCATTGCCGGGGCATATCGGTGTCACCGTATTTGAAACCATCCTCGGCTTTCTGGCCGGAACATTGCTTGGAACTTTTCTGGCCGCCCTCCTATGGTGGTTCCCGAGGCTCTCCAAAATATTGGATCCGTATCTTGTCGTCTTAAATGCGATGCCGAAAGTGGCGCTAGGCCCCATTCTCATCGTGGCGATCGGCCCCAGCTTGACGAGTATTATTGCAATGGGCGCCATCATCAGCGTTATCATTACGACAATCGTCGTCTACACGTCCTTTCAAGAAATCGATGAAAACTATTTAAAAGTCATGAAAACATTCGGTGCAACGAAACGCGAGATTTTCAAAGAAGTCATTCTGCCCGCTTCCATTCCGACAATCATATCTACACTGAAGGTCAATGTCGGCTTAAGCTGGGTCGGCGTCATCGTAGGAGAATTTTTAGTGTCGGCTCAAGGCCTCGGCTATATGATCATCTACGGCTTTCAAGTCTTTAATTTCAACCTCGTCATGCTGAGCCTCCTGATCATCGCCGTCTTTGCAACATTGATGTATCAGGGTGTCGAGCTGTTGGAAAGAAAGTGGATGAAAGGCAGAGTATAACATGAAAAAACCCTGCAAATGCAGGGCTTTTTATTTGATGATGCCGGCCTTTTTCAGCTTTTCAAGACTGATCGTCAGGACGGAATCTTTCATTATAAAACTGTAATTTCTGTTTTTAGCGATATCTTTCGGGAGGCTCTTCAGCAAAACAGGGCCATTTGTCTCATAGTATGTCTGCTGTTTTTCGATCTTTTCGATATCGGCAAAATAAATATTTTTGACGATCACTTTCTCTCTGCCAAGAACTTTATATTGTCCGAGATAGGTCAGCTTTCTTACGACAGCGCCTGTTTCTTCCTTTACTTCCCGCAAAGCCGCTTCCTCAGCATTTTCGCTTGGTTCGACTTTGCCGCCTGGGAATTCACGGCCCCTGTCTTTATGATTTGTCAACAGCCATTGATCTTCGTAACGGCAGATCACCCATACATGCTTTGGTTCTTTTGAAAAAGGTTCCTTTTCAAAAGAAAGCTGAACCGTATTACGGTAAAAATCTTTAAATTCGTACATCCTAATCCCTCTTATCCGTTTCCTTGCTTCTTCCACTCATCATATCATATATTGGTTCTTTCGGTAGAGTTTTTGTCCAGTTCAGCTCAGTAATTTTATCGTTCCCTCGGGAACTTCAGTGTCCATTTCTGAGTGAGAAGGCGGCAAGGCTGGGTAACTCCGTGCTTAATGGTGCTTCGTTTAATCTGCTGAATTGAGTTCGGCAAGGCCGTTTTCACTGATAAACGACTTGGTTTCTTCATTGCCCAGACGGTAAAGCATCGAGTAAATGTCTTTGCGCAGTTCGTCCATTTTGTCATTTGCACTGTCATAATGGTATTCGACTGCCGGCACGTGAGCTCTGAAAAAGTTTATCCAGTCTTCTGAATACAGCTGATCAAAATATTCCCTTAATATAATGATGTCATCATCTGTCGCTGAAATTTGAAATTCCCACGGGGAAGCGTCTGAGCTCTGTGAAATCATTCCATCTTGCACCGAAACATAGTATGTCCTTTTTTCCAAGGCCAATCATCCTTTTTCGTGTTAGTATGACCAGTTGTGTTAAAATGTTACGGCTTTCCCCGGAGTTTTTCCTTTATGGTATTTAAAATATCCAATAACATCTGCGGCACGGGGATTCCTAACGAATGAGCCGTGCTTATGATTTGAAACGCTTCATATAAAATATAAAACATAATAGAAAAATCGCGGATCGAACTGCCTGTTTGCAGCATCTGATCAAAAAGGTGGGCAACGGATATAAGAAAGAGCGTCACCAATTTTTTCGCCAGCCTTGTAAACAGCCTCTTCATTGTAAAGCGATCTTCCACACATTCGTTCAAGCTTTTGCTGACAAATTCAATTCCCATGAGCGTTATTAAGATCATAAATAAATATTCGATTCGGCCAAACAAAAATCCGATGGCTGATAAACCGATTGTAAAGAGCGAAAAGATGCTTAAGTCCTTAAACATATGCTTCAACATCCTTTCAAAAAAGACTTTTCATAGCTTATCCTATGAAAAAAGACTTTGAAAGGCTTGGATGAATTGTTTGACAATTTCTAAAAAAGGCTTTAAAAAGAACGAAAATAAAAAAAGCTCAGGCATTGCCCGAGCTATTCTTACCCTAAGTAGGCTTTCAGCATCCAGTTGTGTTTTTCGATCGATTGATGAATCGCGAGCAGCATGTCTCCCGTCGTTTCATCATTGACTTCATCGGCAAGCTCCATTCCGCTTTTCAGCTCCTCAGCCACCGTTAAAAAGTCATTATAAATATTTTGCACCATTTGTTCAGCAGACTCGCTTCCGTCCGCTTCTTTAATCGCGGACATTTCCAGGCATTCCTTCATCGTTCCGACCGGGGAGCCCTGTATAGCCAAAAGGCGTTCAGCCAAATCATCGATATGCTCTGCAGCTTCTGTGTAAAGTTCCTCAAATTTTTCATGCAGCGTAAAGAAATCTTTCCCTTTCACATACCAATGATAATTATGTAGCTTTACATATAGAACGGTCCAGTTTGCGACTTGTTTGTTGACGGTTGCTTTCAATTTTTCAGACATAAGGTCGTCCTCCTTTTCGTTTACTTTTGATTTACCCGTTTAGCTTGTGCAGGAAACATTTCTTTTACTCTTTATCATGATTTTCTTTGCCTGATATGGTAAACTGTTGGAAAAAGCTATTCGGAGGTAAGTGATGATCCTCTTTTGGATTATTGTAGGAATTCTGATTACAGGCGCCGTTCTGGCCGTATCGCTTGTCACAACATCAAAAGCTTATGACTACAAGCATGAAGTCGATCCCCTTCCGTCGCGGGAAGAAGAACAGCCTCATCAGTGATGGTGGGCTTCTTCTTTTTCATCTTCATCAGTCACATCCGTTGCTTTCCCTACCTTAATGTCTGCAACCGGCATTGTATGCTGTTTTTTCGCCGTGACATGGACTTGAACTTTGTAATGGCCATCTTCAGGAAACGCTTTTTCAATGCTGTATACGCCTTTTCCTTCATTCTTCGCTTTGATTAGCTCGCTATCTTCCTTGCTCCCGGCCTTCCAGCATTCAAACTCCACATCATCGGCATCTGCAACAGGCTCGTCCCCATAGCGCACGGTCGCTTTTATGACAGCCTTTTCATTTTTGGCCGCCGCTTCTGGAGCCGCCAGTTTTGCCGTCAGCACTTTGGGCTCCTCATCCGATGCCGCCTGCTTGTCCCCCTGGCTGCAGGCTGAAAGACCGACTGCTAAACATAAGAGAATAAACCATTTTCCCAAACGCATCCTATCACCCTTCTTCTATGATATGTATTACAATATAAAGTGTAGCAAAGTTCAGGGATATATGGCATTATTTTCTTTGTGAACAAAAAATGAAAACCGGCTCTTTTCTGAGCCGGTTTTTTTCAAACGTTTTATCCAAACACTTTGAGCAGATCTTCTTTATTTTGCGAAAGCCAAAAACGCATCATGCGCTTTGCGCCCTCTAGATCGTGAAGCTTTGCCTGGCCGCACTGTTTTTCGTTAGCCGCCGGAATTTCAGTCACTTCAACGGCTTCTTTGAACGTATCCTCAAGCAAATCAACGATTTCTTCCACTTTCGGTTCACCGCTCACCACCAGGTAATAGCCTGTTTGGCAGCCCATCGGCGAAATGTCGATAATATCAAAGTGGTCATATTTTTCCGCATACGTGCGGATCGTAAATGCAAGAAGATGCTCCAAAGTATGAATTGTATCAGGTTTCATCGCCTGTTTATTCGGCTGGCAAAAACGGATGTCAAACTTGTTGACGACGCCGTCCGATCCCACTTTATGGACGCCGCAGTGTCTGACGTAAGGCGCTTTTACTGCATTATGGTCAAGTTCAAAACTTTCAACTGAAGGCATGGTTCCTCTCTCCCCTCTAATCGGTCTTTTTGTATTATATCATACTTTACCGATAAGTTTTCAGGTCAATGCTTTTCCTTTTTATGAGTTTTTTGCTTATATTATAATAAGATCAAAACAAAAAAGGTGCGAAAAACATGAAAACCTTATTCCTGCTGCTCATCCGCTTTTATCAAAAATGGATATCACCGGCTCTTCCGCCGACATGCCGTTTTTATCCGACATGCTCCAATTACGGCCGTGAAGCGATCGAAAAGCACGGCGCATGTAAAGGCGGATGGCTCACCATTAAGCGGATTCTGAAATGCCATCCGTTCCATCCCGGCGGGATAGATCCCGTTCCGGAAAAAAAGCAAAAGGATTAACGCTCTTCCGGATATCCGTTGACAATAAGATCCAGTCTGCCTGTTTCCGGATTGATGACAAGTCCGTGAACAGGTACTTCCTCCGGCATCAGCGGATGGTTTCGAATCACGCTTACACTATCCCTGACGCTGTCCTCTACAGAATCAAAGCTTTTCAGCCATTGTTCAAAATCGACGCCGGAGTACTCAAGCGTCTCAATCCGTTCTTTTGGAATGCCTCGCTTAACGACTTTATCCAAAAAGCTGTCGCAGCTCAGCTTGCTCATTCCGCAGTCATGGTGGCCGATCACGCATACTTCATCAGCGTTCAGTTCGTATACCGCAACGAGAATGCTCCGCATAATACTCCCGAAAGGATGAGCCACGAGTGCACCCGCGCTCTTAACGATCTTCACGTCCCCGTTCCGCATATTCATGGCATGAGGAAGCAGCTCGACAAGCCTTGTGTCCATGCAAGACAGAATCACCATTCTCTTATCGGGAAACTTGCTTGTTTGGTATTTTTGATAGTCCTGCCGCTCAACAAACTGTTGATTGAACTGTAGAATGTTCTCCAAAAGTTTCATGGCTCATTTCCTTTCTAAACGCTTTTTATATCTAAATATAACATATTTCTTGTATTTTTTTCATAAGTCAAGTAAGATTCCCATTGTGCAAATCGAAATAATTACGTTTTAAAGGAAGTGAAAACATGACGCAAAACCTGATTCCTGTCACTGTTTTAAGCGGCTATCTCGGGTCCGGGAAAACGACGCTGCTGCAGCATGTCCTGCATGAAGCGCACGGCATGAAAATCGCCGTGATCGTCAATGACATGAGTGAAATTAATATCGACGGCTCCCTCGTGAAAAAAGGGGATCTTATCCGCACGGATGAAAAGCTTGTCGAAATGCAGAACGGCTGCATTTGCTGTACGCTGAGAGACGATCTGCTCATCGAAGTCCAAAAGCTGGCGGAGAACGGCGGAATCGATTATATTCTCATCGAATCTTCCGGTATCAGCGAGCCGATTCCCGTTGCCCAAACCTTTACTTACAAAGATGAGGAGCTGGATATTGATTTAAGCAAATATTGCAGGCTTGATACAATGGTCACCGTCGTCGACGGCAGCCGTTTTTTTGAGGACTTCGCTTCGGGGGAAAGCCTTTTGGAACGGAAACAGGCGGCAGATGAAACAGACAGCCGTGAAGTGGCCGATCTTTTAATTGAGCAAATCGAATTTGCCGATGTCCTCATTTTGAATAAAACTGATTTACTCAATAAAGAAGAGCAAGAAAAGCTTTTCTGGTCTCTGACAAAACTGAATCCGGACTGCAGAATCATTTCCTCGACATTCGCAAAAGTGCCGCTTTCGGCCATCATGAATACGAAATCGTTCGATTTTGAAAAATCGAGTCAATCAGCGGGGTGGATCAAAGAACTGAATGAAGAGCACACACCTGAAACAGAGGAATTCGGAATTTCTTCCTTCGTCTATCAAAAACAAAGGCCTTTCCATCCTGAAAGACTGAAGCGCTGGCTTGAAAACTGGCCGCCTCATATTATCAGAGCAAAAGGCTTCTTCTGGCTTGCTTCTCGAAATGACACAGCAGGCCTTCTGTCCCAGGCAGGCTCTTCTCTGATGATCCAAAGCGCAGGCCCCTGGATTGCAGCGTCTCCCGAGGAAGAACAAAAGCTCGTGTTTGAAGAGGATCCCCATTTAAAAACGGACTGGGATGAAACATACGGAGACCGAAAAACGGAAATCGTTTTTATCGGCATTGACATGAATCAGGAAGACGTGATCCGCTCCCTGGATCAGACCCTTCTTACAGATAAAGAAATGAATTCAGACTGGTCGGCCTTCCATGATTCACTGCCTGAGTATATTTAACTATCATTTCCTCTTTTCAAATCGTAATTATTACGATACAATGATACAGGACCATTAAATCGGAACCATTACAGTTTTACATTGAGAGGAGAAATACCATGAAAAAAACATTCGGATTAGCATCTGCATTCATTCTTGCTGCCGGATTAGCAGCCGGTTGTTCAAGCAACGGCACTTCCAGTGAACAAAAAGAAAATAAAGACACGCTGGATATCTATACAACCATTTATCCGCTTGAAGACTTCGCCAAAAAGGTCGGCGGAGAATATGTGAACGTCAAAAGTGTTTACCCGCCAAACGTTGAAGCGCACACTTACGAGCCAAGCTCAAAAACGATGGCGGAAATTTCCGACTCGGATGCCTTTATATACTCTGGAGTCGGTGTAGAAGGATTCGCAGACAAAGCTGTAAACACATTAAAAAACAGCAACGTCAAAATCGTCAAAGCCGGAGAGGGCATTGACCTTCTGTCACGTGAAGAAGAAGGCGAACACGATGACCATGCACATGAAGAAGAACATGGTGACCACGATGAGCATGCTCACGAAGAAGAACATGAACACGGAGAAGCCGAAGGCCATGATCATCATCACGACCATGGAGATCATGACCCGCACGTATGGCTTGATCCTGTCCTTGCTGAAAAAATGGCCGAAAACATTAAAGACCAACTCGTAAAATTAGATCCGGAACACGAAAAAACGTTTACGAAAAACTATGAGTCTCTAAAAAAAGATTTGGAGCAGCTTGACAAAGACTTTAAACAAACCGTTGACAGAGCTGATAAAAAAGAAATTCTCGTCTCACATGCCGCCTACGGCTACTGGGAAAAACGCTACGGCATTAAACAAATAAGCGTTCTCGGCCTTTCGCCTACTGAGGAACCTTCACAAAAGCAGCTTGAAAACATTGTTAAAACAGCGAAAGAACATAATATTAAATACGTCATTTTTGAAAGCAATGTCAGCAGCAAAATCTCCGAGATCATCAAAAAAGAAATCGGAGCCGAAAGTCTGACGATGAAAAACCTTGAATCTGTAACAAAAGAAGACATTGAAAGCGGCAAAGATTATACCACCATCATGAAAGAAAACCTGACCGTCTTGAAAAAAGCTTTATCAAACAAATAACAAAGAACAAGCGCATGAGACCTCATGCGCTTGTTTTTTGTTATGGACGAAAAAAGACCGGAAACATCCGGTCTTTTTCATTTAATCCATATTAAATCTTTTCTTGAACTGTTCGACCCTTCCGCCTCTTTCGTTGAATTTCTGTCTTCCGGTATAAAACGGATGGGTGTCTGAGCTTACCTCAACTTTTATAACGGGATACGTCTTGCCGTCTTCCCACTCGGCCGTCTCATCGGAAGTTTTAGTTGAGCGGCTTAAAAAACGGTACCCGCTGTTTACATCCTGAAAGATCACTTGATAAGTTTTCGGATGAATATTTGGTTTCATATGCCATTCCTCCTAACAAAACGTAATAATTACGTTTTATTATATACCTTTCATATGCTTGTGTCAAAAATGAATGTTCATTTGCCATGTTTTGATCACCTTATCCATTTTAACCGCTCACAGGAAGAATAATCTAAAAAAGGCGGTAAACAATAAAAAGCAAAATGGTGTAAATGAAAGGTGGTTTTCCGGATGAATGACTTGATTTTTGCAAGAAGCCTTTTCGGAACAACGATGGGGTTCCATATTATTTTCGCCTCGCTCGGTGTCGGAATTCCTTTAATGATTTTGCTGGCCGAGCTGATCTATCAAAGAACGAAAGATCCCCACTACGCCATTATGGCCAAAAGATGGACGAAGGCACAGGCCGTGTTGCTCGGGGTCGCCATACCGACAGGAACCATTGCCGGAACGCAGCTCGCCTTGCTTTGGCCGGGATTCATGGAAGTGATCGGGAAAGTCATGTCCCTCCCATTTCAAATTGAAATCTACGCTTTTTTTATTGAGGCATTATTTATGTCCATTTATGTTTACGCAGCCGATCGGCTGACTCCCCTTATGAGAATTACAGCCGTCATTTTTATCGTTATCGGAGCAGCCGCATCAGCCATCTTAATTACAAATGTGCACGCTTTCCAGGGAACGCCTGAAGGCTTCAAAATCGTAAACGGCGAAATTACAGATGTTCAGCCGTGGACGGCGTTCTTCAACAAAAGCTTTGTGGCTACAGCAGGACACGTTGTCGTCTCCGCTTTTATGACGGGCGCGTTTATTATTGCGACGATAGCCGCCTACAAAATGCTCCGAAACCGCGGTGATGAAAAAGTCTACGCCCTTCATAGAAAAGCGCTGCTGCTCGGGCTGATTGTCGGAGGAGCGTTTTCTCTGGTCACGGCTCTGAGCGGACACGAATCCGCACAGCTTCTTCACCGCTACCAGCCTGAAAAACTGGCGGGCGCAGAAGGGCTTTTTGAAACTCAGTCCCACGCTCCACTTGCGATCGGCGGATTTACTGATGAAAAGACGCAATCGGTCAAATGGGCGATTGAGATTCCTTGGGCTTTAAGCTTTTTGGCCGACAACCGCTTTGACACCGTTGTAAAAGGACTGAATGACTTTCCAAGGGATGAGTGGCCTCCTCTGTTCATTCATACTTTGTTCAACGGCATGGTTTTTATCGGCAGCCTTTTGATTGTTTATGCCGCTGTCGGTTTTATTTGGAGAAAAGTCATGAAAAAAGACCGCTTTCCCCGCTGGATGCTGGCCGTGTTTATAACCGGCGGCCCGCTCGCTTTGCTTGCAATCGAATTGGGCTGGGTGTTCGCTTGCACCGGAAGGCAGCCTTGGGTTATTTACCATATGCAGAAAACGTCCGAAGTAGTGACATCCTCCGGCTCGATCGGCATATTGTTTCTTTTGTTCTTTATCGTCTACATCATTTTAGGAGCAGCGGTGGTGTTCGTATTGCAATATTACTTTAAACGCCACCCTGTCGAAGAAGATTTAAAAAGCAGCTGAATGCACAAAAAAACAGAAGGGAAGTCATATGATGCAACTGGATGGAACAACAGATGCCCTGCTGGCTATTTCGATCGTCTGGGGATTTATATTTATCTACGCTGTGATGGCGTCAATGGATTTTGGAGCGGGATTTTGGTCGATGATCTATATGAACAAAAAACAGCTGAAAGCAACCAATATTGCAAACCGCTACCTTTCCCCGACCTGGGAAGTGACCAATGTTTTCATCGTCGGAATCGTCGTGGCCCTTTTCAGCTTTTTCCCGGGCGGCACTTTTGTGCTGGGAACGGTGCTTTTGCTTCCTGGCAGCATTATTTTATTGCTTTTGGCGATTCGAAGCGGATTTTTGGTCTTTTCGCACGCTGCAAAAGATTATGAAAGGGCGTTGACTTACGTTTCAGGGATCAGCGGCTTTATCATTCCGGCTGTTTTAATCCTTGTCTTGCCCGTGACACACGGCAACTTCGTATATCAGGTAGACGGAAACCACCAATTGGATTTTATTAATTTGTTTTTAAGCCCTCATGCCTATTCTTTTATGGGCTTTGCCATTTTCAGCACGCTGTTTCTGTCTTCATTGCTGCTGGCTGATTTTTCAAATGTAGCCGGAGAAAAAGACGCGTATCAGGTCTACCGCCGAAACGCTTTAATCACCGGCCCGCTCGCTTTGCTTATGTCATTCAGCATCATGATGACCATGAGGACGGAAGCCCGCTGGCTTTATACAAAAATGATGGACGGGCTTCCGTGGCTGATTTTATCGTTTTTGCTGTTTCTCGTCGCATTTGCGGCTTTGTTTCTGCCAAACAGACATAACAGCGACCGGCAGGGAAAGCCTCGCCTCGCCGTCATCGCCATTACGCTGCAGTATTTTACGGCGAGCTATGTGTACGGGAGAGCGCACCTTCCTTACATGGTCTATCCTGATGTCACGATTCAATCAGGCTTCACCGCGCCGGAGACATTCAGGGCGCTGTTCATCTCCTATATCGTCGGTTTTATTATTTTATTCCCCGGCTTTTATTATTTCTGGAAATTGTTCATGAAGGACAAGAGGTACATCAAACAGCATGAATAAGGTTAAGCTAAATGTGTACAACTTTTAAAGGGGGCCAAAATGATATGGAACAAAAAATACTGTGTGAAGTCAGCAACTGCACCTATTGGGGCCAGGGAAACAAGTGTACAGCCGACGCCATTTATGTCGTCAGCCATGCTGAAGGTGAAAAAGCTTCTAATAGCAAAGAAACGGATTGTAAAACATTTAAACCTGAACATCATTAAAGCGGATGAATGAAGGAGGGACAGTCATGAATAAAGAGTCGCTGCTACAGGCTTTTTATCAGGAAATCCACGGGGCGGACGAAACCGCATTTCAAAAAGCCGCCTGCTCCTTCATGAACTTATGGGATTATGAATACGGATGTCTGGACGGGCTGCCGGATCAAGCGGACCGGCTGATCGGACAGATCGTACACGAAGATTTGCTTTTGGGCGATTAAAGGAAAGGGCTGTCATAAAGGCAGCTCTTTTCATATTTTTAAAAAAACCGGCTTGAAAGCCGGTCCAAACGAGAAGGGAATAATGTACAGCTTTACTATACATGAGAGGCCGTCCATTTAACAAAGCTTAAAAATCTGGAAATCAGCGTTTAAAACAGCCTTTACTGTTTGAAAACATCTATTTTAGATGAATTCTTTCTTAAAACATGAGTATCCACTTCAAAGCCCATTCCCGGTCGGCTTGGAACCTGAATATAGCCGCCTTCGATGCGGATTTCCGGTTTTACGATATCCTCTTCCCAATACCTTGAGGATGAAGAAAGATCCCCGGGAATCAAAAACTGCGGAAGAGAACTCAGCGCAAGATTGTGTGCTCTTGAAATACCGGTTTCAAACATGCCGCCGCACCAGACAGGCATTTGATGTTCTTTGCAGATGTCATGGATTTTCAGAGCTTCTGTCAAACCGCCGACTCGGGACGGCTTAATATTGATAATTTTGCAGCTGCCGAGCTCGATTGCCTTTCGCGCATCATCAGCAGAACGGATGCTTTCGTCAAGACAAATTGATGTTTTGATATGTTTTTGCAGATGGCGGTGGTCTACGATATCATCATCCGCCAAAGGCTGTTCGATCATCATTAATTTAAATGCGTCAAGCTCTTTGATCCGGCTGATATCTTTTAATTCATAAGAAGAGTTGGCATCCGCCATCAGCGGCACCTTCGGAAAATGCCGGCGTATTTCCTTTAAAAGCTCTATATCCTGCCCCGGCTGAATTTTGATTTTTATTCTTTGATAACCTTCTTTTACATATTGTTCAATTTCCTCAAGCATATCATCCAATGGAGCAAGACCGACGACGACCCCGGCAGGAACTTCTGTTTTTACTCCGCCCAGCGCCTCTCTTAAAGAGATCCCTTTTTTCCTGGCGTAAATGTCCCAAAAGGCGGCTTCAAGGCCGGCCTTTGCCATTCTGTTGCCTTTGAATCCGCGAAGCGTCTCGGGCACTTCTGAAGGGTGTGTGAATGATTCGCGCAGCACAGCCGGAATCAAAAAATCTTTTAGCATGTGGTAACATGTCTCCGTTGTTTCTTCTGTGTACCACGGAGATGAAAAAGCGGATACTTCCCCCCAGCCTGTCACCCCTTCCCGGTCAGCAGCTTCTATGATGATAAACTTGCGATCCTGAAAGGTTTCCAAGCTTGATTTAAAAGGCTTTTTCAGCCGCATGCTGAGATGGTACAATGTCAGCTGTTTGATTTGAATCATGGCGCTCTCCTTCTACAATTGATGTCTCATCAGTTTATTCGAAGCATTTCTCGGCAGCTTGCCGACAAAATGAAAGGCTTTAGGCACTTTATAGGAAGCAAGCCGTTCTTTGCAAAAGTCGCTCAGCTCCTCTTCATCAACAGGGCTGGCGGCGACAAGATAGGCGTGGGGAACCTTTCCCCAAGTTTTGTCATCGACCCCTTTTACCCCCGCTTCCGCAACTTTGGGGTGTGACAGAAGAACGGCCTCGACTTCAGCCGGATAGATGTTTTCTCCCCCTGATATGATTAAGTCTGAACGCCTGTCCAGCACGTATAAAAATCCGTCAACGTCAAGATACCCGATATCACCGGTTTTAAACCAGCCATCATTGAATGAGGCTTTGTCTGCCGCCTCATTTTTTAAGTAGCCCTTCATAACGGTCGGCCCTTTTACGGTTATTTCTCCATGTTCTCCGGGTTGGCATTCCGTGCCGTTCTTTTCGATTTTAATGCTTGATGCAAACAGCGGCTTGCCGGCTGAACCGAGCTTTTCAATCGAGTATTCTGGGGCGAGGGTGGCAATCTGTGAGCACGTTTCAGTCATTCCGTATGACTGTACGACAGGCAGCCTCTTTCTTTTGCATTCCTCTAGGAGAGAAAGCGGGGCAGGCCCTCCGCCCAGTAACAGGCACCTTAATGATTCGGGGCAGCTGTCGACTTTTGCCGCAAGCCTTGACAGCATCGTCTGAACGACCGATGCAATCGTTACTTGATTGTCTTTGATCGAACGGAGAACTTCTTCCGCGTCAAACCTTTGATGTAAAACAACTGTCATTCCGTAAATGACCGATTTAAAAAGAGCCGATAAGCCGCTGATGTGGAAAAGCGGCAAGGCGATCAACCAGCGATCGTGTTCTTGGAGCCCCAAATTCAAAGCGGATGAAACCGCGCTAAAATAATGGTTGGCAAATGTCTGCATAACCCCTTTCGGCCGTCCTGTCGTTCCGGACGTATACATAATTGTGGCCGCATCGTCCAAATGAATGCTCTCGATTTCCGTAACCGAAGGGCCGGCGGCGTTTTGAACGTCTTCAATGTCAACAGCGCGGGCCGGCTTGCCCTCTCTATGCTCTTCCAGGAAAGGCTGTTCTGTAAGCAATAGCTTTGCTTCCGAGTGTTCAATTTGATATGTTCGTTCGGCCATTGACAGCTTCGTATTCAGCAAAACGATGCGAACTCCGAGAATAAAACAGGCATGGACGGCGATAACCATCTCCAGCCGGTTGGTGAGAAGTACAGCCGCTGTATCCCCTTTCCTCAGACCAAAGCTCTTCAGCTGCCCGGCCGTTTTTTTTGCTTCATGAAATAATTGATTAAAAGTCAGCTTGTGATCCCCCTGAATCACAGCCATCCTGTCAGGAGTCAGCTCTGCTCGCTGTTTAAGCCAATTCGGATGGTCCATCAGCATATCATCATCTCCAAAAAATATCTTGAATGATAAAAGAAACAGCTCAGTCGCACTAAGCTGTTTCTCTCTTCCGTCTTTTAAGGAAAACGCGGGAACTGTCCGAAATCTGGACGGCGTTTTTCTTTAAACGCATCGCGGCCTTCTTTCGCTTCATCTGTTGTGTAATAAAGCAGTGTCGCATCTCCGGCAAACTGCTGGATGCCTGCAAGCCCGTCCGTGTCGGCATTAAAGGCCGCTTTAAGAAATCTGAGTGCTGTCGGGCTTTTCTCAAGCATTTCTTCACACCATTGAATCGTTTCTTCTTCAAGCTTTTCAAGCGGTACAACCGTATTGACAAGGCCCATTTCCTTAGCTTCCTGAGCGTTGTATTGACGGCACAGATACCAGATTTCACGCGCTTTTTTATGACCGACGATACGCGCCAGATAGCCTGATCCGTAGCCTGCATCAAAGCTGCCGACTTTCGGCCCTGTTTGTCCGAAAATTGCGTTGTCTGCAGCAATCGTCAAATCGCATACGATGTGGAGCACATGGCCGCCGCCGATCGCATAGCCTGACACCATCGCAACAACAGGCTTCGGAATGACGCGGATCAGCCGCTGAAGATCAAGAACGTTCAGACGTGGAATCTCGTCTTCGCCAACATAGCCGCCGTGTCCTCTTACCTTCTGGTCTCCTCCTGAACAAAACGCTTTATCGCCGGCCCCTGCAAGGATAATGACACCGATATTGGCATCATCCCGCGCATATGCAAACGCATCGATCAGTTCCGAAACCGTTTTTGGACGAAATGCGTTATGTACCTCAGGGCGATTGATCGTGATTTTGGCGATGCCGTTATATGTTTCATATAATACATCTTCGTATTGACGTTCGCTTTTCCATTCTACAGTCATAGATGTGTACCTCCTATTTTAAAATAAATTCACTTACTATTTTACCAAAAAAATCGGGCTCTTCCACATGAACCGCATGACCGGTATGTTCAACAATCTCGAGGCGGGCGGTTGGAATTCGCTTTGCCATGCTTTCATTGATCGCGATAAATTTCCGATCCAGGCTCCCCGCAATGAGAAGCACCGGGTCATCGATTCCGCTCAATCTGTTCCACCAGGACGGCTGTGATCCGGTTCCCATTCCGATTAAGCTGCCTCGAAGCCCGACCGGATTGTTGTTCAGACGTTCTTCACGCACTTTTTTTCTTTTCGAAGGGTCCATTGACAGCTGGGATGCAAACAGCGGAATGCCTTCCCAATAATCTACGAAAGACTCGATTCCTTCTTCAAGTATCCGTCTGCTGAGCCGGCTGTCCTGCTCCCTGCGCATTTTTCTTTCTTCCGGCGAATCAAGCCCCGGAGAACTGCTTTCCAGCACAAGACCGGACACACGCTCCGGATGAATCATCGCCACTGATAAGGCAAGCCGGCCGCCCATTGAATAACCGATGAGGTAAGCCTGTTTCACATTTAACTGATCAAAAATCTCGATCAGATCGGCTGCCTGCTTCTCTGTTGTGTAGCGGCTGCTGTCTGCCGGCGAGTCTGTTCCGCCGTGTCCGAGCAGGTTCAGCTTGATCAGACGCAGCCCCTGAAAATAGCCGTCTATCCCGTCCCATGTTGCCGCACTTCCTGTAAAGCCATGCAAAAACACCGCCGTTTTTTCCGCAGACAGGCCATTGTCTTCTATTTTATAGGAAACGCCGTCTTTCAGTGTTAATTTCAAAACGGCCACTCTTTTCTTATTTCATACATTGCGGAATCAAGCAGTCGGCGATGCTGCTCTACACGATCATCGCGCTTCGTTTTCACCTCAATGATATCCAAGCCGCGGCGGTTGACGGAGGACAAATACGCATCGGCAAAATGAGCGGATGACTCAGGGCATACATAGCGTCCCCCATACAGCTTGGCGGCATGCTCGAATTCGAGCCCCGTCGGCGTTCCGAACAAGAGCTCGAAGTACCTTTCTTCAGCAGATTGGGGAAGAAATGAGAAAATGCCGCCGCCGTCATTGTTGACAAGAACGACAGTCAGCGGAATGTGGAGCGTTTTGCTGACAAGAAGGCCGTTTAAATCGTGATAAAAAGACAGATCGCCAATGACAAGAGTTACCGGTTCTTTCGTTGCGGCATATATGCCCAGCGCAGTCGAGACAACGCCGTCAATACCGTTTGCCCCTCTATTGGCGAAAATCCGAAATGATCGCTCCTGATTTTCAAAAAATGTATCCGCATCGCGGATCGGCATGCTGTTTCCGACAAACAGGGAACTGTTTTCCGGAATCAAATGCTGCAGGTTCCGGTAGATATTTCCTTCAAAGGTAAGATCCTCAGCTTCAAGATTTCTTAAAAGAGCTCGGAAGCGGCTGTTGGCAAACCGCCATTTCTCCAGCCAGCTGCCTGATCTTTTTTCTGAATGGACAGCGGAAGCCACAGCAGCCGCAATCTCTTCTTCCGCGCAATGCAGCATATGTGCACTGAGCTGAGTCGGATCGCGCCACCCTCCATCTGGGTCAACAACGATTTGCCTGATGCTCGGATTTTGCTTTAGCAGCTGAAAAAGCGGCTTTGAAACCGGCATCGCGCCGAAGCGGATGACTAGCTCAGGCATGAGCTCCCGTTTCAGCTGTTCTTCTTTCAATAATGAATCGTATCCATCGATGATGGTTTCTTTTGAATGGCTGCCGTTTCTCAAGTTTGAAAGCGGGTCAGCCAAAATCGGATATCCCGCTGCCTGAGAGAGGGATACAATATGTGCTTTGGCGTTATCATCTTGCAGCTCTCCGCAGACGATCATGCCTTTTTCCGTCTCTTTGATCAGAGCGCTCAGCGCTTCAAGCTGATGCCGGTCAGCGCGAAAGCGGCCGCTTTCAACCGCCACATGACTGCCGTTTCTCAACCTTTGAAACGGTTCATCCTCAAGGTTCGGCATGAGCGGCTCTCTCAGCGGAAAGTTGATATGCACGGGACCGCGCGGCGCTTTTTTGGCTTCTCCGGCTGCGCGTGCTGCCAAAGAGCGGATGTACGCCAGCATTTCGGGATGACTGTCAGGCAAAGCCGAGTCTGTGAAAAACTTAACAAAGTTTCCGAATAAGAATTGCTGATCAATCGCCTGAGGTGCTCCTACTTCTCTCAGTTCATGCGGCCGATCAGCCGTTAAGATGATAAGCGGTATTCTTGAATAATGAGCTTCGATCACAGCCGGGTAGAAATTCGCCGCAGCTGTTCCGGATGTACAGATCAATGCGACAGGCTTCCGCATAGCTTTTGCCATGCCCATTGCAAAAAACGCAGCGGATCTTTCATCCACATGAATATGAACATTGATGTCCGGATGACTCGCGGCCAAAATCGCAAGGGGCGTCGATCTTGATCCCGGGCAGATGACCGCTTCTGTCACGCCTGCAAGAGAAAGCTCATCAATAAAATTCCCTATATATTTTGTAATTGGATTTTCAGTCAACGGATATCGCCTCCAAGTGCAGACAGCATCGGCTTCATCTTAATTTGCGTTTCTTCGTATTCCATATGAGGATCGGAATCAGCCACAACCCCGCAGCCGGCAAAAATTCTGGCCTCTTTTGAATCGATAAGTCCTGACCTGATCGCCACCGCAAATTCCCCATTGCCGGACATGTCGATCCAGCCCGCCGGTGCCGCATACCAGCCCCTTGACATCGGCTCCAACACTCTGATGACCTCAATCGCTTTTTGCTGAGGCGCTCCTCCAAGTGCAGGAGTTGGATGAAGCTTCTCGATTAAATCAAAAAGCGAGGACTCCGCATTCATTTTGCCGACAATCGGCGTATACAAATGCTGCACATTTTTTGTTTTGTACAGTCCCGGCTTGGCCGGCTTTTTGATATTGCTGCAATTTGACAATAGCGCCTGATGAATCATATTGACGACAATGTCGTGTTCGATAAGGTTTTTTTCATCGTTTAACAGCTCAAGACCGAGCATCCGGTCCTCCTGCTCACTTTCGCCTCTCTTGATTGAACCGGCAAGGCAGGTCGACAGCACGTTGTCTCCGTCTTTTTTGACCAGTCGTTCAGGTGACGCGCCGACAAAACTTTTGCCGTTTTCTTCAATAGCGAAAATATAGCTCGTTTTTTGTTCAGACATCAGATTGAATAATACTCTGTGAAGTTCGACTGGCTGGTCGAACGTTAAAAGGATCTCTCTGGCGAGCACAACTTTATCGTACTTCCCGTTTTTAATGTCGTCAGTCGCCCGCCGGACCGCTTCAAGCCATTCAGGAACATCAAGCTCCTCCTTGGCGGTAAATCGCGCATGACCGTTTTCGGGATAACGGGAAGCGTCCGCCTTGATCAGCTGTGAAGCAGCACCCTTTATTTCTTCAAGTACTTTGCGCACATCCTCTTCAGGAGCCTTCCATCTATTGACCGTAATGAACGTTTCCTCTCCGTCCTGTGTCAGCATAGCGGTAGGAATAAAAAAAGCGCCTTCCTGGTAGCCGTTCCAATGCTGCTTGCGATCTTCCAGCGGATCAAATGAAAAACCGCCAAACAGCAATGGCCCCACCGCTGCCTGACTCGTGCATTGATCTTCGTGGAAGTGAAAGGTTTTCTCTTTTAAGCGCTCCCATTTTTCATGTACAGCCTGATAACGTCCGGCATCCTTCAGGTCTGTGGAAACCGAAATTTCCTTTCCCAATCCGACAAGCGTCAGTCCGCCGTCGGGATCAGACCAGAAGAACCGTTTCCCGGCAAATTGTTCTTCCCCATTTATGAAAAAGGAAAGAGCATCTATGCTCTCAATTTTTCTGGAATAACTTATTAAAACAGCATGGTTGACTTTTTTGACGATGTTTAATGCTTCAGGCGCTTCCCTTAGGAAAGTGCGCTGCACTGTTGTCACCATGATACATTCCTCCAAAATCCGTAAAATGCTTTTATAACCATACACCTGTGAACGGTATGTGTCAACAAAACGACACTTTATTAACAACTGCCCTTACCTATTATAAACGTAATCGGCCGATTGAAAAAGACAAGGTCATTTAATATTTTTGAATTGCTGGACGGCCGCTTTTTTTCTAACAATATCACCCATTATATTGACACCTTTTTTAACTTTTTCTAAACTTAGTATGGACGTGTACGTATTAAAACTAAAGGAGTCATACTATATGCAGCATCAATCACTTTCAGGGAGTGTTTCTGAAATAAAGCCGGAAAAATGGCGCGTATGGTGGATGTTAACAAGACCCCATACACTGACAGCAGCCTTTGTCCCTGTAACGCTCGGGACCGTAATGTCCCTTGAATCGGGAAAAATTGATATCTGGCTGTTTTTAGCTATGCTGGCCGCATCAATATTAATTCAAATCGGAACGAACTTATTCAACGAGTATTTTGATTTTGTACGAGGACTTGATAATGAAAACTCGGTCGGCATCGGCGGTGCTATCGTCCGCTATGGAATGAAGCCAAAGACGGTATTATACCTGGCATACGGACTGTTTGGAGCAGCCGTTTTACTCGGCCTGTACATCTGCGCTTCTTCAAGCTGGTGGCTTGCGTTGATCGGATTGGTATGCATGGCCGTCGGCTATCTTTATACGGGCGGACCGTTTCCAATCTCCTATACGCCGTTCGGTGAAATTATGTCGGGCGTTTTTATGGGAATGGTCATCATTCTGATTTCATATTATATTCAGACTGGCGGGCTGACTTGGAACGTCTTTCTGATCTCCATTCCGATTACGATTTTAGTCGGAGGCATCAATCTTTCCAATAATATCCGCGATATGGTCGGAGATAAAGAAAACGGAAGGAAGACGCTGCCGATTTTGGCTGGAAGAAAAAATGCCGTACAGATTTTGAGCTGGGTTTTTGCTGTTTCCTATATATTGATCGGTATATACATCGGCTTTGAGATCGTTTCTCTGTGGAGCTGTATTGTTCTATTAAGCCTGCCGAAACCGATTAAAGCCATCCAGGAGTTCAAGGAAAAAGAAAAACCGGCGGATCTGATGGTCGCCATGAAATCAACGGCGCAGACGAACACCTTTTTCGGCCTTTTGCTCGCCATTGCCCTGCTCATTCAGTATATTTTTTAAAAAAGGAGCCTTTACGGCTCTTTTTTTTGCTTTTATTTACAAGAAAGTTCTGTTTGAATTCGTTCATACTAAAAACGCGAGCACTTTAAAGAAACGAGGCGATGCATGTGCTAACAAAAGAACAGTTGACAAAACTCGAAAATGAACTGAAAGCCGGGAAAGAACAGATCGTCAGCCGCTTTAAAGAAAACGGACATTTTGGCATCGATGTGACGCATCCGTTCAACTCGACGGGCGATCTTTCGGCTTATGACAACCATCCAGGAGATGAAGGTACAGAACTGTACGAACGCGAAAAAGATCTTGCTCTTTTTGAACATGAAAGAGAGCATTTGCACGATATCGAACATGCTCTGGCTTTGATCGAAAAAGGAACATACGGCCGCTGTGAAGTATGCGGAAAGGATATCCCGTATGAAAGGCTGTCCGTACTGCCAACCGCAACGACGTGCAGCGAACATTCGTCAACCGTCTCCGTTTCAAAAGACCGTCCGATTGAAGAAGAAGTGCTGAACCCCCCGTTCGGACATTTTGAAAAAGACGAAGACGACGAAAACGTCGCATACGATTCAGAAGACGCTTACCAGGACGTCGAACGCTACGGCAATTCTGAAACACCTCAGGATCTGGCCGTTCCGCCGCTTTCATACAGCCAGATGTACATGGAATATGAAGAGCCGCTCGGATACGTCGAAGATTACGAAAACTATGCCGCAACAGACATTACCGGAAAAGAAGTAACCGTCTACCCGACGAAAGAACACGAAAAATATGAAGACCTTCTTGATGAAGAAGGCATCATGACCTCTTTCGGTGATCTCCCGGCTTATGAAAAGGATCCTTATACTGAAGAAGACTAAGCCCCGCGGGTCAGGGGCTTAGCGTTTTTAAATTCGGCGGTGATACGGCTCAATTTCCCAAATGTCTTCCGCATACTCCCTGATCGTGCGGTCACTTGAAAAATATCCGGCATGCGCGATGTTTGTGACGGCTTTTTCGGCCCAAAGACGCTTATTCAAGTAGTCTTTTTGAATCCGTTCCTGCGCTTCAATATAAGAAGCAAAATCTTTTAAAACAAAGTATTCATCATTATAAGCGATCAGCGAGTCATAAATCGGCTCAAATTCGCCGGCTTCCCCTTCGAAAAAACCATTGATCAGCTGATCGGCCGTCTGTCTGATCCTTGCATCATGCTGATAGTATTCCCTTGACAGATAGCCGCCTTTTTCAGTGTAGTTCAGCACTTCATCCGCCTTTAAACCGAACGTGTAAATACACTCGTGCCCCACCCTCTCAAGCATTTCAATATTGGCGCCGTCATGCGTGCCGATCGTCAAAGCCCCATTGATCATGAACTTCATGTTTCCTGTACCGGAGGCTTCTTTGCTTGCCGCAGATATTTGCTCGCTGACATCTGACGCCGGAAAGATACGCTCGGCGGTTGATACCCGGTAATTTTCCAGAAAGATGACATTGATCGATTGTCTGACATCCGGATCATGATTGATTTTATCTGCGACTGAATGGATCAGCTTGATCACCTTTTTGGCATAATGATAAGTCGGCGATGCTTTTGCCCCGAAAATAAATGTTTGCGGATAAATGGCAAAGCCTTTGTCTTCCTTCAGCCTGTTGTACAAGTACATGATATGGAGCACATTTAAAAGCTGGCGCTTATAAGCGTGGAGACGCTTGACTTGAACATCGAAGATGCTGTCAGGATTAATGGCGAATCCGATGCTGCCTTTCATCATGTCTGCCAAAAGCTGCTTTCGTTCCCTTTTGATGCGCTGAAATGCTTCAAGAAACGCGGAATCGTGCACAAACGGACGAAGATCCAAGAGGCTTTCCGGTTCTTTCAGCCACCTGTCTCCTATCGCTTCAGTTATCAGGTTCGCCAGCGGCGGATTTGCCTTTAACAGCCACCTTCTATGTGAGATGCCATTCGTTTTATTATTGAATTTAAAAGGGAATACAGAATAAAAGTCGTTCATTTCCCGCTCTTTTAATATGGTTGAATGAATGTTGGCTACGCCGTTAACACTGTAGCTTCCGACAATCGCCAGATGGGCCATTTTCACTTCGCCGTGGGCGATGACGGCTAGCTTTTCGATCCTTCCCCATTCACCCGGGTATTTTTCCCACAGCCAGCCGCAAAACCGCTCATTGATCTCCTCAATGATCATAAAAATTCTCGGCAGAAGCGGTTGAATTAAATCGATCCTCCATTTTTCCAGCGCTTCGGCAAGCGTCGTATGATTCGTATATGAAATCGTATGTACGGTAACATGCCACGCTTCATCCCACGTCATTTTTTCTTCATCAAGCAAAATTCTCATCAATTCCGGCACAGCCAGAGCGGGGTGGGTGTCATTGATATGGATCGCAACTTTTTGATGAAAATCATGGAGTGACGGGTGATTTTTCTTATAGCATTTCACAATGCTTTGCAGGCTTGCCGATACTAAAAAATATTGCTGTTTCAAACGGAGAATCTTGCCTTCGTCATGCGTGTCATCCGGATACAGGCATTCAGATACAGCTTCTGTCTCGCGCTTATACTTCAAAATATTCGGTTCATGATGGAGCGAGCAAGGCTCCGCATTCCACAGCCGGAGGGTATTGACCGTCTCGGTCTCATAGCCGATGATCGGAATGTCGTAAGGCACGGCTGTCATCACTTCCGCTTCTTCCTGCCAAAAGCGGAGGCGCCCTCCTTCCTGCGCCATCTTGACCCGCCCGCCGAAACGAACACAAACAGCCTGATCGGCGTTGCGGATTTCCCAGACGTACCCATGTTTGAGCCATTGTTCAGGCAGTTCGACTTGATGACCGTCAACGATTTTTTGTTCGAAAAAGCCATGCTTGTAGCGAATCCCCATCCCATGCCCGGGAAGGTCGAGCGAAGCCAGTGAATCCAAAAAGCACGCCGCGAGCCTGCCCAATCCGCCATTGCCAAGGCCTGCATCCATTTCGGCCTCTTCGATGTCTTCAAGACAAATGCCAAGCTCGGAAAGACCTTCTTGGACAACTTCACGGACGCCGAGGTTGAGCAGGTTTTGGCCGAGCAGTCTGCCCAGAAGAAATTCAATCGATAAATAATAGGTCTGTTTATTTTGGTTGGAGCGGCTCCTTTCATTGGTCCTGATCCAGTTTGCGCTGATATGTTCCCTGACCATGATGCCGAGCGTCTGATACTGGTCAAGCGTAGAAGAGTCCCGAAAGCTTTTTCCGCACAACCGTTCAAGACGCTTCAAAAAGCATTGTTTAAAGCTTTCTTTACACGAGAACATGGCGCTTCCCCCTTTATCTCCCGGCTGTATAACTGCTGATACTGACGGGCTGACAAAGCCCAGCTGACATCATGTGTCATGGCTTTTTGAACGATACTGCCCCATTCTTCTTTCCGGTGATATATAGACAGTGCTCTTTTAATCGTATACTTCATATCATGGGCGTTAAAATGGGCGAACGTAAAACCGTTGCCTTCACCGTTTGTTTCCTGGTAAGCGGTCACTGTATCGTGAAGCCCGCCTGTTTCCCTGACAACCGGAACCGCTCCGTATCTAAGGGCAATCAGCTGCCCAAGACCGCACGGCTCGAATTTTGAAGGCATCAGGAAAAGATCGCTGCCGGCATAAATCTTGCGGCTGAGCGGTTCATGAAAACCGATATACGCCTTGCACCGCTCCGGAAAAGCCTGCTCCATATAGCGAAAATAATTTTCATATTCCGCTTCTCCGGTTCCTAAAACGAGCAGCTGCATGTCTTCTTCTTGAAACAGTTCGTGCAATACCCGCTTGATCAAATCGATGCCTTTTTGCTTCGTCAGCCTTGTCACCGTGCTGATGAGCGGAATGTCTTCATTCACCGGCAGACCGAATGTCTTCTGGATCACAGCTTTATTTTTCCGTTTTCCGTCACGGTTGACGGCATCGTAATGATAATCGATGTGAGGATCATTTAAAGGGTCGTACAGCTCATCATCAATCCCGTTTAAAATGCCGGTAAGCACATCCTTCTTGTCTGCCAGCACCCCTTCAAGCCGCTCGCCGTAGTATGGAGTCAAAATTTCATTGCTGTACGTCGGACTGACCGTTGTCACCCGGTCAGCGGCAATAATGCCGCCTTTCATATAATTGATGTGTCCATAAAACTCGAGCTTTTCCGTTGTGAAGTGGGAAATGTCAAGGCCGAGCAAGTCATGGACCGCTTCCTTCGGAAAAATTCCCTGAAATTGAAGGTTATGAATGGTGAATACGCTTTTCATGCGCTGATAGAACGGTTTTTTTTGATATTCCTCTTTTAATAAATAATTGATCATCCCTGCGTGCCAATCATGGGTATGGATGACATCAGCATCAAAATTCAGCGCGTATAATGCTTCCAAAACGGCCCGCGAGAAAAAAGCAAACCGTTCTCCATCATCATAATGGCCGTAGAGGGAATCCCGGTTAAAATAATACTCATGATCTAGAAAATAATAAGAAATTCCGTCATGTTCAAGGTGTTCAATGCCGCAAAACTGCCTGCGCCACCCGACGCGAACTTCGCATTCAGCCGTTTTAACCATCCTTCTTCTGAAATCTTCCGCAATCAAGCTGTATTTCGGCATCATGACAGCCGTTTCTATTCCTAAAAGGGCGAGTTCTTTCGGGAGCGCACCGGCGACATCGGCGAGCCCGCCTGATTTAACAAACGGCACACATTCAGAGACAGCGAATAAGACTTTCAAGAGTTCATCAGCGCTCCTTGTACGGCTCCTTTTTTTATGATGAAAGGGAGGCTCATAGTGCCGGACATTTCGATATGATGGCCGACTTTGACATCCTTGTCGCAGATGACGTGCTCCAGTCGGCAGTTTTCTCCAATCCTTGTTTTTTGCATAATCACGCTGTTTTTAATGGTCGTTCCTTTTCCTACGTGAACTCCTCTGAACAAGACCGAATTTTCAACCTCGCCTTCGATGACGCAGCCGTTAGCGATAATCGATTGCTTTACCCTGCTGTTTTTAGCGTATTTTACTGGAGGATCGTTTTTTATTTTTGTGTAGACAGGCTGGCTCATATGAAAGACTTGCTCCCGAAACACAGGCTGGATGAGGTTCAAACTATGAAAAAGGTAGCTTTCAGGAGAGTCGATCACGGCGGTATACCCCGAATGCTCATAGCTGTTGACGGATAGCGAACCACGCTCTTTCCGGCAGACTTCCTCAAAAGATTGCGCTCCTCCGGCGCAATGCCCTTCAACCATCTCCCTCAACAGACTTTTTTTCGTGACATACAAACCTAAAGGTTTTCCTTCTTGACAAACTTCAGTCAGATCACACCCAGATTCAAGGTGCTGGTTGAGCACTTCTTGAAAAGGAATGTGACAGACCGTATAGCTGTTTGCCACAGCAGCATATGGCTGAGTACTTCTTTGAAAATAATCGAGATGCTCGGCAAATTGCCGAAACGAACCAAGCCCGACATGCTCATCATGGGGAATCGAAGACGGAAGAAAGAAAAGACCGTCCCTTTTCCTGTTTAAATCCCACTCTTTTCCCGATCCTAAATGATCCATCAAGGAACGGTACGGAGACTTGGAAAATACAGCGACACTCCGAATGCCTGCATGAACCATGCCTGACAACGCAAAATCGATCAGCCGGTACCTTCCTGCAAACGGAACGGCTCCGATCGAACGTCCGGCCGTTAAATCCTGAAGAGAGTGCTGGTTGACAGCTGCATCAATAATCCCCAGCATTTGTTTATTCATTGGCACCATCCGCCTCTCCGTGTTGTTTAAACAACCTTATGTTTTTTGACATATTCCTCTGTGATCAGCAGGATTTCGCCATCTTCCGCCTTCGCGTGAAATCCGTCCGGAATTCGTATTCCTGCCGATACAATAGCATTTTCGATCTCAACATGCTCTCCAATTGAAACGTCATGCATCACGACTGAACGTTTGATCGCGGAATGTCTGCCGATTGCAACGCGTTGAAAGATAACCGAACGGGTGACAGCCCCATATACGGCGCACCCTTCGCTAATGAGCGATTCTTTGATGTCCGCCTGCTCGGCAACAAACTGCGGCGGTAGGTTCGGAGCGACGGAATAAATCCGCCAGTTCCGTTCGAACAGGTCAAGTGGAGGATGATCTCCAAGCAGATCCATATTAGCTTCCCATAAACTTCTGACCGTACCGACATCCTTCCAGTACCCTTTAAACGGATAAGCGTTCAGCTTCTTTTTTTCCTCGAGAAGAGCCGGTATGATATCTTTACCGAAATCGTGGCTTGAGCCGGATTTTTTTTCATCGCGTTCAAGCGCCTCTTCAAGCACGCTCCATTTGAAAACGTAGACACCCATCGATGCCAAGTTGCTCTTCGGGTACTTCGGCTTTTCCTCGAAGCTTGTAATCTCCATCTTGTCATTCGTATGAAGAATACCGAAACGGCCGGCTTCTGCCCAGCTCACTTCGATGACGGCAATGGTGGCGTCAGCCTGTTTCTCCACGTGGTATTCGAGCATTTTTCCGTAATCCATTTTGTAGATATGATCTCCTGATAGGATGAGTACATGTTCAGGCTGAAGCTCTTTTAAAAAATGGCGGTTTTCATAAATCGCGCTTGCCGTTCCTTTGTACCACTTCACTTCTGACGCTTCTGCATAAGGGGACAAAATGGAGACCCCGCCGTCATTGCGGTCAAGATCCCATGGCTCGCCGATGCCGATATATGAGTTTAATAAAAGCGGTTGGTATTGAGTCAGCACACCGACATGATGAATTCCCGAGTTGGCGCAGTTGCTGAGGGCAAAATCGATGATTCTGTACTTGCCGCCAAATGGAACGGCCGGTTTTGCGAGGTTTTTCGTTAAGGCATTCAGCCTGCTTCCCTTGCCGCCAGCCAAAAGCATAGCCACACATTGTTCTTTCATCCCTTTTTCGCTCCTCTCTTTTTGACTGCTCTGAAAACCGCAGCTCCCAGCGGAGGGACTGTCATGCTGATGCTGTATGGTTTGCCATGCAGAACGCCTGCTTTTGCTTGAAGGCGTTTCGGGTTGATTTGGTGTGAACCTCCGTATTTTACATCATCGCTGTTAAGCACTTCGATATATTCGGTTTGAAAAGGGACGCCGACCTGATATTCGTGATAAACGGAAGGCGTAAAATTGCAGACGATAATCAACGCTTCACCGGGCTGTTTTCCATAGCGGATAAACGATACAATCGACTGTTCCGCATTGTTGACGTCAATCCACTCGAATCCTTGCTGCCGATGATCATTTTCATACAGAATACGGCTTTTTTTGTAGAGGTGAAGAGCCTCCTTTGTAAACATCCGGGCCTTGCAGTGCATGTCAAAATCGTCCAAGAACCAATCGAGCTCTTCTTCGTCTTTCCATTCATCAAATTGAGCAAACTCACCGCCCATAAAGAGAAGTTTTTTTCCCGGGTGCAGCGTAAAATAACTGATCAGCAGGCGGTACTGGGCGAATTTCTGCCAGTAATCGCCGGGCATCTTATGAAGCAGAGACTTTTTGCCGTATACCACTTCATCATGGGAGAACGGCAGGATGTAATTTTCTGAGTAGGCATACATTAAGGAGAATGAAACAAGATGATGCAGGTGTTTTCTTTGTTCTGGGGAAGCTTCCATATAGGTTAATACATCGTTCATCCAACCCATATTCCACTTATAATTAAACCCGAGACCGCCTGCATAGGTCGGATGCGTCACAAGCGGCCAGTCTGTGGAGTCCTCAGCAATCATTAAAAAGTGGGGATCTTTTGCAAAAACCTGTTCATTTAAAGTTTGAATAAATTCGACGGCAAAGCCGTTCGCTTCAGCCTGAGGACGGTTTGGCCAATACAGGAGGTTTGCAACTGCATCGACTCGAAATCCATCTATATGATACATCTCGATCCAATACAACGCATTCGAGATTAAAAAACTGCGAACTTCTCGTTTTCCGAGGTCAAAATTGGCGGTCCCCCATTCCCAATTTTCCCTGTCATGCTCATGTGAATATTCATACAGCGGCATACCGTCAAACAAATACAAGCCGTGGTCATCTTTGCAGAAATGGCCGGGAACCCAATCCATAATAACGCCGATCTCATGCTGATGGCACTGATCGATAAAATACATCAAGTCATGCGGTTCGCCATATCTGCTCGTTGGACTGTAGTACCCCGTTGTCTGATAGCCCCATGAACGGTCAAACGGGTGCTCTGTCAACGGCATCAGCTCGATATGTGTGAATCCGTGTTCTTTAACGTAAGGAATGACTGTTTCGCTCAGTTCCCGGTATGTGAAAAAACGCCCATCCGCTTTCTTTTTCCACGAACCGACATGAAGCTCGTAGATGGAAATCGGTTTTTCATATACGTTTTTTTGTTTCTTTTTCTTTTGCCACTTTCGGTCGCCCCATGGGTATCCGGCCAATTGATAAGTGATCGATGCCGTTTTCGGCCTGACTTCAGAAAAAAAAGCATAGGGATCGGCCTTCAATTTTGTTTCATTTGCGGCTGTGATCATTTCATATTTATACAGCTCCCCTTCTCCTATGCCGGGGATAAACAGTTCCCATATGCCTTCCTGATGACGCTCCATTTGATGCCGGGCACCGGACCAGCCATTAAACGTTCCGGCGATTCGAACTTCCTTCGCATGAGGGGCCCAAACACAGAAGCGAAAACCTTGGCGGCCGTCCTGTTCCATTTGATGAGCGCCGAAAAATCTGTAGCATTCATAAAGCCGACCGTCATGAAAGAGATGCGCTTTAATATCCGAGGCACTCACACCAGCCATTGATTTCATCCTTTCTGCCACTATATTTAAAGATTACTCTTTTATTCGCATAATATGGCTTGATCCCTTTCATGAAAGCGCTTCTTTTTATTGACAAAGTTCAACAATATCCTTTTTGAACATTGACTGAAGTCATACAGGCATAAAAAAACTCCGCATCATAATGATGCAGAGTTTAACATGATGACCCGTACGGGATTCGAACCCGTGTTACCGCCGTGAAAGGGCGGTGTCTTAACCACTTGACCAACGGGCCTTATTAAAAAAATGGCGGAGAAGGAGGGATTTGAACCCTCGCGCCGCTTACGCGACCTACACCCTTAGCAGGGGCGCCTCTTCAGCCACTTGAGTACTTCTCCATGGCTCCGCAGGCAGGATTCGAACCTGCGACCGATCGGTTAACAGCCGATAGCTCTACCACTGAGCTACTGCGGAATATCATGGTGGGCCTGAATGGACTCGAACCATCGACCTCACGCTTATCAGGCGTGCGCTCTAACCAGCTGAGCTACAGGCCCATGATATGCAAATGGAGCGGGTGATGGGAATCGAACCCACGACATCAGCTTGGAAGGCTGAGGTTTTACCACTAAACTACACCCGCATTTCGCATGGGGCGGTTGATGGGAATCGAACCCACGAATGCCAGAGCCACAATCTGGTGCGTTAACCACTTCGCCACAACCGCCGCAATATATAAAATTGTAAAATGGTGGCTCGGGACGGAATCGAACCGCCGACACACGGATTTTCAGTCCGTTGCTCTACCAACTGAGCTACCGAGCCTTTATTAAATGGCGGTCCGGACGGGACTCGAACCCGCGACCTCCTGCGTGACAGGCAGGCATTCTAACCAACTGAACTACCGGACCATTTTGGCAATAAATTTAAATTTGGTTGCGGGGGCAGGATTTGAACCTGCGACCTTCGGGTTATGAGCCCGACGAGCTACCGAACTGCTCCACCCCGCGATGATCAAAACAATAATATAGATATATGGCGGAGGAAGAGGGATTCGAACCCCCGCGGGCTTTGACACCCCTGTCGGTTTTCAAGACCGATCCCTTCAGCCAGACTTGGGTATTCCTCCGTAACAATGGTGGACCTTGTAGGACTCGAACCTACGACCGGACGGTTATGAGCCGTCTGCTCTAACCAACTGAGCTAAAGGTCCTTTAATAGCGGCGGAGGGAATCGAACCCCCGACCTCACGGGTATGAACCGTACGCTCTAGCCAGCTGAGCTACACCGCCATGGTGAATATTAAAGATAACAAAGTGGAGCCTAGCGGGATCGAACCGCTGACCTCCTGCGTGCAAAGCAGGCGCTCTCCCAGCTGAGCTAAGGCCCCAAATAATGGTCGGGAAGACAGGATTCGAACCTGCGACCCCATGGTCCCAAACCATGTGCTCTACCAAGCTGAGCTACTTCCCGTTATATAATGGCGCGCCCGAGAGGAGTCGAACCCCTAACCTTTTGATCCGTAGTCAAACGCTCTATCCAATTGAGCTACGGGCGCATAGATGATCAAGCGGAAGACGGGATTCGAACCCGCGACCCCCACCTTGGCAAGGTGGTGTTCTACCACTGAACTACTTCCGCAAAATAGATTGGCAATGCGGATGAAGGGACTTGAACCCCCACGTCTTTAAAAGACACTAGAGCCTGATTCTAGCGCGTCTGCCAATTCCGCCACATCCGCATGAAAATGGTGAGCCATGAAGGACTCGAACCTTCGACCCTCTGATTAAAAGTCAGATGCTCTACCAACTGAGCTAATGGCTCCAATACTGCAATGAAAACTGAAGACTTTTTCGAAAGCTATCTGTCTTTTTTCAGCAACTTTTATATTGTATCATAAAATCGTGGTGCCGGCAAGAGGACTTGAACCCCCAACCTACTGATTACGATTCAGTTGCTCTACCAATTGAGCTACACCGGCCCATTCCAAAATGAATGGTGGAGGATGACGGGATCGAACCGCCGACCCTCTGCTTGTAAGGCAGATGCTCTCCCAGCTGAGCTAATCCTCCTCGTCAGTTGTTGGAGTAACTCTCGATCTGACAAGGACTATTATATACGGGAATACACCCATTTGTAAAGGCTATATTAAAAAAATTTTATTTTCAGTTTATTCTATCATAACAAGACGAATGTGCACACATCGTTGCGCTTAATCCGTATATTGCATCAAAAGCTTCAGAGCAACATTTATCCCTATGTACTGCTTATAATAGGTTCTTCAGACGCTCCGTGAATTCCTGTCTTTTCCCCATAGCAAATTTGTATTCGAATTGATTTTTTCAAAACAATTTTAAGTCCTTTTCGAGCGATAAGCAATGTATTTGGCTTCTCGACTCTCTCTATCCCAACTCTTAATACCAAGCGGCGTGTTTTGAAAATGAGTGTTGTACGGCTCAAAATATATGCCTTCATTTGTCAATTTTAAAACTGTTCAATACCTCAAAATCCCTTTTCCGGAACATCCATCTTTTGCTCCTCTATTTGCATGAGTTTCACT